>NZ_QXXQ01000001.1 GCF_003570715.1 Gemmobacter lutimaris
GCCCAGCAGGGCCGGGGTGCATAGGGACCTCGTCTCGTAGTCCCTGACGAGCTACCAACCGACCTCCGCTCTCTCCACTCGCCCCACCGCGCAAGCGCGAAATCAATGGGGCGTGGCCGTCGCTTACGGTGGAACCAAGTCAGTTGTGGGAAGTGTTGCGGTGATAGCTGGCACTGGAGGCGCCGCAACAGCGACCACCGGAACGGCCATGACCGCCGCAGGTTACTATACGCTCGTTCATGCTACCACTGGCGCGACCATGCTTGGCTCTACCGCAGCAGGTGCTTCGGCAGCGGGCACAGTCGGGATCATCGCAGGAACGGGCGGCGGTATTGGAGCTGTCGCAGCCTTTATCACAGCCCCAGCCACGATTGTTGTTGCTGGCGTGGCGGCTGTCGGAACAGGAGGATTTGAAGTAGTCTGCTACTTCAAGGACGAGCGTATTACGGACTACGATGAAGTCTTAGAGCGGTTGAAATTGCTCGAGAAGTCCAACCCGGAATTGGTCAGGTTTACCTATGGAGGCGTAAATCCCAAGCTTTCAGAAGTTGTACTAAAAACGTCTGAAGGTGAGAAACGTTACAAGATCAAGAAACTCTATATCGTGAACGGGATGCTGATGCACCGCGATTGGGGACGAAACACGAAGATTGGGCAGTTGGCTTTCATTGTTGCGCCGCCTCCGGAGTCCGGGAAAAAGTAGCCGCTTTTGGTCTCACCGCCCCACTCGTTGCCCCAAAGCCAACAAGACCGGCAGAAACCCTTTGGCGGTCTCCATCTTACATCGAATTCTGGCACCCCAGCCAATCTTCCGGACATGAGCGGACGACCGAAGAACAGCCGCCTGATGCGAGCTTGCTCCGAAATATCCGATTGGCCTCAGCCCCTTCGGGCCAAGGCTTGGGTCAGCAGGGTGCGGACGGCATCGCTTGGTACGTCTTCGGCCACGAAGGCCTCACCGATGCCACGGGCGAGGATGAAGCGCAGGCGGCCGTCGATCACCTTTTTGTCCTGCCCCATCAGCGTCAGAAGGGCGGCTGCATCCGGCAGGTCGCCCGGAATATCGGCCAGATCAACCTTCATGCCCATGGCGCGCAGATGGGCGCGGACGCGGCTGGGGGCCTCTTGCGAACAAAGGCCGAGCCGCTGGCTGAGTTCGAACGCCAGCGCACAGCCGATGGCGACACCCTCGCCATGCAGCAGACGGTCGCTGTAGCCGGTGGCCTTTTCCAGCGCGTGACAGAAGGTATGACCGAGGTTCAGCAGGGCACGGTCGCCCTCCTCCGTCTCGTCGCGCTCGACGATGCGGGCCTTCATCTCGACCGAGCGGCGGACGGCATATTGCCGGGCGGCGGCGTCACCGGCGGCCAGAGCGGGGCCGTTGGTTTCCAGCCAGTCGAAGAAAGCGGAATCGCCCAGAAGGCCATATTTCACCACCTCGCCATAGCCCGACAGGAAATCGCGGGCAGGCAGGCTTTGCAACACGTCGATATCCGCCAGAACAAGGCTCGGCTGGTGGAAGGCGCCGACGAGGTTCTTGCCTTGTGCGGTATTGATGCCGGTCTTGCCGCCAACCGAGCTGTCCACCTGCGCCAGCAATGAGGTCGGGATCTGCACGAACCGCACGCCCCGTCGCAACACCGCCGAGGCGAAGCCGACCAGATCGCCGATCACCCCGCCCCCCAGTGCAATCACGATGTCGCGGCGTTCCACCTTTTGTTCCAGCAGCCATTCGACGGTGCGGGAAAATTCGGGCCAGCCCTTCGTCGCCTCACCCGGCGGGAGGATCAGCGCCTCGGACGCGATGCCCTCCGCCGCCAGCGCGGCTTGCAGCGGCGCAAGATGCGCAGCAGCGACATGGGCATCGCTGACGATGGCGACGCGCTTGCGCCGCAGGAGTGGTGCGATTTCCTGCCCCGCCGCGCCGATCAGCCCAGCCCCGATACGCACATCATAAGCGCGCGCACCCAGCGCGACGCGAACGGTTTCGATGCCAGTCATGCGTCAGTCCTTTCCAGCACATCGGGCCGCGTCGCAAGGGCGGCGATCACGCGATGGGCCATGTCGTCGATTGAAAGCTCGGGCGCCGCATCCACCGCCAGATCGGCCTTGGCATAAAGTGGCACACGTGCGTCATACAGATTGCGCAGCGTCTCGCGCGGGTTGGCGGTGCGCAGCAGCGGCCGGGTAGTCTTGTGCCGCACGCGCTGCCACAGCAGATCCAGATCGGCGCGCAGCCAGACCGAAACCCCGGCCTCGCCGATCAGCGCACGGTTCTGGTCTGCCAGAAAAGCCCCGCCCCCGGTGGACAGGATACAGGGCGTGCCGCGCAGCAGCCGGCCCAGCACTTCGGTTTCGCGGGCGCGGAAGAAGGGCTCGCCGTCACGTTCGAAGATTTCAGCGATGCTGCGCTGTGCCGCCTGAACGATTTCCTCGTCGGAATCACGGAAAGGCACCCCCAGAAGCCGCGCCACGGCGGTGCCCACCGCCGTCTTGCCCGCGCCCATCATCCCGACAAGCGCCACGGTTTTCTTCAGACGGTCCATCCCCTTCGCCCTTTTTTCCTGCTTTCCGCGGGCACTGCGGCAATCGGTTGCCGGTCGCGGAAAGTTTTGCCCTGAATGGCGTGAACTCGCGCGAAATGCCATATATAATCGTCGGCAAACCTCCGCCGGTCGTCGTGCGGGGGATAAACACTACGTCAGAGGGCCGGGCACATGGGGCGCATCATCAAACTTCTTCTGCTTCTGGCGGTGCTGGGCTTCGCGGGGCTGGCCGGGTATGCCTATTTCGGCCTGCCCGAGCCGGACATGCGCGAGATTTCCGTGCCGGTGATACTTGATGCGAATTGAGACTGCCCGTCTGGCGGCGATTCTGGGTCTGACGCTGATTGCGGGACACCCCGCGCGGGCTGACAACCCGATGTCGGCAATCGACTGGCTGTCGAAATCTGTTGCAGCCCCCGGAACGCATCGGGTGCAGCCGCCTCAGGGTGGCAAGATCCCGAGTTCAGTGCCCCTGCCCTCGCGCCCGGCCAATGAACCGGCAGTCACCAAGGATGCGCGGCCCGCCGAGGTGACGGTGACCGTGCTGGGCGCCCCCACACCCGACAGCGTGGGGCTCCTGCCAGCCGAGCGCACCGGCCTGCCGCGCGACCTTTGGGGGCTGACGCGCGCCAGCGATATCGCCCGCACCATCACCGAGGCGGAAGAGCCGGTCCTGCCCACCCTTCAGGGCCTGTTCAGCACGCTTCTGCTGGCCGAGGCCAATCCGCCGGTGGATAGTGGGCCGGAAGGGCGTCTGCTGTTGGCGCGGATCGACAAGTTGCTGGCGCTGGGGGCGCTGGATCAGGCATCGGGGCTGATCCAGCTTGTGCGGTCACGCACGCCTGAACTGTTCCGACGCCGGTTCGACATCGCGCTGCTGACCGGGCAGGAAGACAGCGCCTGCATCGAAATGCAATCCTCGCCGCATCTGGCCCCCACGCTGACTGCGCGGGTGTTCTGTCTGGCGCGGGCGGGCGACTGGAATGCCGCTGCCCTGACGCTGAACACCGCCCGCGCCCTTGGTCAGGTGGAGCCGGAAGACGAAGTGCTGCTGACCCGGTTCCTTGACGCCGAACTCGCGGACAGCATCCCGTCGCTTCCGCCGCCCGAACAACCCACGCCGCTGGTCTGGCGCATCTACGAGGCAATTGGCGAGCCCCTGCCGACGCTGGGCCTGCCCATTGCCTTTGCCCATGCCGAATTGCGGCCACAGGCCGGGTGGAAGGCTCAGGTGGAAGCCGCAGAACGGCTGTCACGGGCGGGGGCCATCACCCCCAACCTGCTGCTGGGCATGTATACGGCGCGGGCGCCCGCTGCCTCGGGCGGTGTCTGGGATCGTGTCGATCTGTTCCAGCGCTTTGACAGCGCGCTTGCCAGCGGCAAACCCGACCGTATTGCCCGCATCCTGCCGGATGTCTGGCAGGCCATGGCGGGCGCCGAACTGGAGCCTCCTTTCGCGGCCCTCTACGGCGACCGGCTGATGCATGTCGGGCTGACCGGCGATGCCGCGACTCTGGCCTTCCGCATCGCGTTGCTGTCGCCCGCCTATGAGCGCGCGGCGCTGGATCGCGCGGCGACCGTGCCGCAGCCCGATGTGCAGGAGGCCTTTCTGATCGGCCTTGCGCGCGGCAACATCAAGGGCCTGACCCCGCCCGACAGCATGTCCCGCGCCATAGCGCCTGCCTTCCTTGCACCCGAAATCGCCGCCGAGCCGCAGCATCTGCTGGATGAGCGCCGCTTTGGCGAGGCGCTGCTCTGGGCTATTGCGCGTGTCGGGCGCGGTGTGCATGGCGATCCCCGTGGCGTGGCCGAGGGCCTGTCACTTCTGCGGCGGATGGGGCTGGAAGACACGGCCCGCCGCACCGCGCTGGAACTGCTGTTGCTGGAGCGGCGCGGATGACAACGGCCCCCTCGGGAATGGAGCGGTGGATCTCTACCTTCCTCGACGCACAGGCTGCCGAGCGTTCGGCTGCGCGCAACACGCGCCTGGCCTATGGGCGCGATCTGCTGGATTTCGCGGGTTGGCTGAAACACCGTGGTCTGGATTACACGACTGTCAGCCGCGAAGGCGTGGAGGATTACCTGATCTCGTGCGAGGCGGAGGGGCTTTCCCCCGCCACGCGCGCCCGGCGCCTTTCGGCCATCCGGCAATTGTTCCGGTTCGCCCATGAAGAGGACTGGCGGGCAGACAATCCGGCGCTGCGGCTGTCCGCACCGGGCCGAGAAAAGAAACTGCCGCAGGTTCTGAGCCTTGACGAGGTGGACCGCCTGCTGGAGGCCGCGCGCGACAAGGGCCGGTCACTGGATGATCAGATCCGCAACTGCGCCTTGGTCGAACTGCTTTACGCCACCGGAATGCGGGTATCCGAACTGGTGGAACTGCCAGTCGCGGCGGTGCGGGGCGATCCGCAGATGATCCTCGTGCGCGGCAAGGGCGGAAAAGAGCGTATGGTGCCGCTGTCGCCCCCGGCGCGCGTGGCGGTGGCCGACTGGCTGACCCGCCGCGACCGGGCGGAGGATCTGGCGCGCAAGGAAGGCGCGCCCGCATCGAAATTCCTGTTTCCGGGGCGCGGCACCGCAGGCCATCTGACGCGGAACCACTTCTACATCCTGATCAAGCAGATTGCCGTTCTGGCGGGCGTCAGCCCCAGCAAGGTCACACCGCATACGCTGCGCCATGCCTTTGCGACGCATCTTCTGGCCGGGGGCGCCGATCTGCGCGTCATCCAGACCCTGCTGGGTCATGCCGATGTTGCGACGACCGAGATATATACCCATGTGCTGGACGATCATCTGAAATCGCTGGTATTGACCCATCACCCCCTGGCCCGAAGGACCGAAGACGAATGAGCCCCGAAACGATGGATGCCGCCGCACCGCTTCTGGATACGGCGGACTGGATCATGGCGGGTGCCATTCTTTGCCTTCTGCTGCTGTCAGCTTTCTTTTCCGGTTCCGAAACCGCGCTGACTGCCGCCTCACGCGGCAAGCTGAAGGCACAGGCCGACAAGGGATCGTCGGGTGCCGCCACCGCGATGCGGGTTACGGAAGACAGCGAGCGCATGATCGGCGCGCTGCTGCTGGGCAACAACATCGTCAATATCCTCTCGGCCTCGCTGGCGACTGCGCTGCTGACCCGTCTGGTCGGCGCGAATGGCGTGGCGCTGGCGACCTTCGTGATGACGGCACTGGTTCTGGTCTTTGGCGAGGTGCTGCCGAAAACCCTGTCGATCACCTATCCCGAACAGGTCGCCGCGCGGGTGGCGCCGATCATCCGGGTGCTGATGGTGGTGTTTTCGCCGGTCATCCTTGTGGTGCGGATGCTGGTGCGCGGGCTTCTGCGCCTGATGGGCCTGACCCCCGACCCCGAGGGCCGGATGCTGGCCATGCGCGAGGAAATCGTGGGCGCCATTGCGCTGGGCCATTCCGAAGGTGCGGTGGAAAAGGAAGACCGTGACCGTCTGCTGGGTGCCCTGCATCTGGGGGACCGCACGGTAGAAGAGGTGATGCGCCACCGCCGCCATATCGAAATGGTGGATGCCGATCTGCCGTCAGAGACGATCCTGACACAGGTCCTGTCGTCTCCCCATACGCGCCTGCCGCTTTATCGTGGCGACAGCGAAAACATCGTCGGCGTGATCCATGCCAAGGATCTGCTGCGCGAAGTGGACCGGGTGATGCGCCAGAACTCCGGCGTCGCCGATGCGCTGACCGATCTCGACGTGATGAAAGTGGCGATGAAGCCCTATTTCGTGCCCGAGACGACGACGCTTGACGAACAGATGCGCGAATTCCTGAAGCGTCGCACCCATTTCGCCATCGTGGTCGATGAATATGGCGGCATTCAGGGCCTGATCACGCTGGAAGACATCATCGAGGAAATCACCGGCGACATCACCGATGAATTCGATGTGGTGCAGAAGGAAGAGGCGCTGAGCCGCGATGCCAATGGCGATTACATCGTGGACGGCGCCATGACGATCCGCGACCTGAACCGGGCGATGGACTGGCAATTGCCCGATGACGAGGCCAATACGATTGCCGGTCTGGTGATCCATGAGGCGCAGATGATCCCGGCAGAAGGTCAGGCCTTCAGCTTCCACGGCTTCCGCTTCGAGGTCGCCGCGAAACGCGAGAACCGGCTGACGCGTCTGAAGATCCGGCCGCTGTAACGGCAGCCGGTTTCAGAATATCCCGATCCGCGCCGCCAGCCCGTCGGTCGTATACACGTCTTCCAGCACCAGCAGATTGCCGCGCCCGAAATCGAACACGACACCGGCATCCGTGGCGGTGGCGAACGTGTTCACGATCTGCCACGGGGTCAGATCCCCGCTCCACAGGTTGTCGTCGAAAGCCAGCCTGTCGCCTTCCGACAGGTCGAAATCCATCACCCGGTCGGTGCCAAAACCCTTGCGCAGCACGAAAGTATCGGCATCGTCCCCGCCATACAGCTTGTCCGCGCCGCCATCACCCACAAGACGGTCCTTGCCATCGCCACCGTATAGCTTGTCAGCATGGCGCCCGCCCGACAGCCTGTCATTGCCCGCATCGCCATAAAGCTGGTCGCGGCCATTGCCTCCTGACAGCCTGTCACTGCCGCCGCCTGCGCGCAGCACGTCATTACCCGCCTCGCCCGCCAGCGTGTTGCGGGATTCGTTCCCGATCAGCACATTGCGCTTGTCATTGCCGGTCAATCCGGCCGCAACCATACCCAACAGCTCGGCACGGCTGATGCCCTCGATCAGCGTCACATCGCCCGAAACCTTCAGCACCGATCCGTTGACAAGATCGACCTTCACATTGCCCTTCCCCAGATCGACACCGACCGCAATGTCCCCGCCAATCTGAAGCGTCACCTCGCTGCGGGCCTTGGCCGACAGCGCGTAACCGCCTGTCGATCCGGTGGTTTCCGCATTGCCCTTGAGAATTGTGAACTCCAGCCCCGACTGCCCTTCGCCGATGGAATAGAACCCGTCCCGGTCGCGGTCGGTATAGGCCACGCCGGTCACCCACGCCCGTTCGGACGCGAGACCGAAATCCAGCGTCACGAAATCGGCCTTGCCATACACTTCGGCAACACCGATTTCACGGTAGCGTTCCTGCATCATGTTGTAGCGGTGGTCCGGGCTGTCCCAGAGTGTGTTGAAATGGGCCTGCATTGCTCTTTCGGTCGCGGTTCCGATGCCCGCGCCATAGGACAGGTTTTCCCCCAGTGCCCAGCCATAATAGCTTTTCTCATATCCGGCTGCGAGAATGCGGTCGTCATAGGCAGAGCCGCCCTTGCCGACGTGGCTGAAGGTATTGGTGTCGGCCATCCATTGCGAATGGCCGGTCGCGGCCTTGTCCAGCGCCTCCTGCGGCGCCAGCACCTGTTTCGGGCTGCCGTCGATCTTGCCATTCATGCTGGAGGGCAGGCCGGTATTCAGGGCGGTGCCCTGTCTTTTTGCCTCTCCCAACGGGTCAAGCCGGGCGCGATTGAGCAATTCGAGCATGTATTGCTCGGCATCCGTCATAGGCATTCAACCCCTCCCACACGCAACAAACTTGGCCGATATGAGAGAATAGTGCAAATGACGGCGGCAAAGAGGCGTCAACATGCCCTTCTTTCGGTCATTTCTTGCCAAAAAGCGTACCCAGAACACCACGGATGACCGCCTGTCCTGATTTGGTTCCAAGCTGCCGGGCAAAGCTTTTGGCGAAAGCCTCGGCCACGCTGTCGCTGCGTGAACTGCTGCTGCGGCCGGACGTGCGCGGGCGGTCGGTTGTGCTGCCTTTGGGGTCGTATCGGCGGGCGTTGCGGTATTCCTCGATTTCCTTGCGGTCGATCTTCCAGTCGCTGCCCGCCTTTTCCTGCGCCTTCGCCTCCTCCTGTGCAGCCGCCTCGCGTGCAGCGGCTTCTGATCTGGCCCGCAGCCGCTCATAGGCGGAATCGCGGTCGATCAGCGTCTCGTATTTGCCCTTCACCGGCGAAGCGGCAAGGATCGCCGCCCGCGTTTCCGCCGGGATGGGCCCGATCTGCGACGACGGCGGCCGGATCAGCGTGCGTTCAACCATGCCGGGCACGCCCTTCGCCTCCAGAAACGAGGTGACGGCCTCGCCGGTGCCAACCTCGCGGATCGCCTCCTTCGTATCAAAGCGCGGATTGGGGCGGTAGGTTTCGGCGGCGCGGGTCAGTTCCACCTGATCGCGGCCGGTGAAGGCGCGCAGCGCATGCTGCACCCTGTTGCCCAGTTGGCCGAGGATCTTGTCAGGCACATCGGCCGGGTTCTGGGTGATAAAATAAACCCCCACCCCTTTCGAGCGGATCAGCCGCGCCACCTGTTCCACCTTGTCCACAAGCCCCTTGGGCGCGTCATCGAACAGCAGATGCGCTTCGTCGAAGAAGAACACCAGCTTCGGCTTGTCGGGGTCGCCCACCTCGGGCAGTTCCTCGAACAGTTCCGACAGAAGCCACAGCAGGAAGGTCGCGTAAAGCCGGGGCGCCTGCATCAGCTTGTCGGAAGCCAGGATATTGACGCGACCCCTGCCCTGATCATCGGTCTGCATCAGATCGGCCAGCGCCAGCGCCGGTTCGCCGAACATCTTTGCCCCGCCCTGATTTTCCAGCACCAGAAGCCGGCGCTGGATTGCCGCTGCCGATTCCGCCGAAACAAGGCCATAGCGGGCCGAGATCGCCTTGGCATTCTCGGCGATGAAGGTCAGCATGGCTTGCAGATCCTTCAGATCCAGCAAGGGGAGCTGTTCGTCATCCGCCAGCCGGAAAGCGACGTTGATGACCCCTTCCTGCGGTTCGGACAATTCCATCAGCCGCGATAAAAGCAAGGGGCCCATCTCGGATACGGTGGTGCGGACGGGGTGACCCTGCTCGCCGTAAAGATCCCAGAAGGTGACGGGCGGTGCGCCATAGACCAGATCCAGCCCGATGGTCGCCGCGCGCTTCATGAAGGCGTCGTGCAGCTTGCCTTGCGGCGAACCCGGCACAGCCAGCCCGCCCAGATCGCCCTTCACATCCGACAGGAAGACCGGAACCCCGGCAGCGGAAAACCCTTCCGCCAGGATTTGCAGCGTGATCGTCTTGCCCGTGCCGGTCGCCCCTGCGATCAGCCCGTGACGGTTGCCGTATTTCAGCAATAGCTCTTGCGGTGTGCCATATCCTTCACCGCCGCCGCCCACGAAAATCGAAGCCTGATCACCACTCACAATCCGCCCTTTCCTGCCGGTTCACGCCTGCGCGCGAGGTTTGAAAATACAATGTTAACGGCTTTGTGCCAGTCTGAACTGGCTCCCGCCTTCGCACCGCTTTCGGCGCATCGGCGGGACGGTGACTTCCTCCCTGTCAACTGGCCGCGCCCGCAAGGACGCGGCTTTTTTCCATGAAACCCATATTCCGAACACGTCATTTCGCTTCACGAAAGCGTCAAAAATAGGTGTTGACCTGTGGCCGCGCAGGCCGTAGCGTCTGCCTCAATGAAGTCGGCCAGTCCGACAGGGAGCAATATCCGTTAAGGAAAAGGGGCCGGGTTACCGGCCCCTTTTCACATTTCACGCGGGCTTGTCACGTTTCGTGACCTACACGATGGCTTGTCACGTTTCGTGACCGGCAGGCGCGGCATTCCGCCGCCTGCCCCTCACATTCGCGTTCTCGGTCCTGTTTTCCTGCCTGACACCCTGCGCGACGCATGCTAAACGAGCGGCCATCATGATTTGAGGAACGATCGCTATGCCGATGATTGATATGACCAAGGCTCTGGCTGTGACGCTGACCTTCGGTCTGGCAGGCGCGGCGCTGGCGCAGGAAACTGCGACGCCCGAAACCCAGCCCGCCGACACCACCGCGACGCAGACGCAGCCCGAAACCGCCGCCCAGGCCGAGCCGGCACCGGCTGCGGAACAGGCACCTGCGGCGGACGCGCCCGGTTCGATCTACATCAAGGAAACCTATGACGACTGGGCCGAGCGCTGCATGCGTGGCGCCGAGGGCCAGCCCGACCTTTGCCAGCTTTACCAGCTTCTGAAGGATGACCAGGGCAATGCGGTGGCCGAGATCGGCATGTTCCCGCTGCCCAAGGGGGAAAAGGCGCTGGCCGGTGCCTCGATCACTGCGCCGCTTGAAACCCTGCTGACCGAAAACATCGTCATCTCGGTCGATGGCGGCAAGCCGAAGGTCTATCCCTTCTCGTGGTGCGACCGCGCAAGCTGCGTGGCCCGCGTGGGCTTCACCGCCGAGGAAGTGGCGACGATGAAGAAGGGCAACAAGGCGACCATGACCATCGTTCCGGTGGCGGCGCCCGATCAGAAAGTCGTTCTGAACATCTCGCTGAAGGGCTTCACCAAAGGGTTCGAGGCATTGCCGACCCCGGCCGCCGCGAACTGATCGCCTCGCAGACAGGAAAGGCCGCGCGATTTGCGCGGCCTTTTTCTGTGGGGCTTGCTTCTATGGTGCCCGGCGCACGGCCAGAACGGCATTCATCCCGCCAAAGGCAAAGGCATTCGACAGCACCACCGGCACCCGCGCCTGCCGCGCCACATTGGGCACCACATCCAGCGCGCATTCGGGGTCCGGTTCCTCATAACCGATGGTCGGGGGAATCACGTCTTCCCTCAGCGCCAGCAGGCAGGCCAGCATCTCGATCGCGCCGGTTCCGCCGATGGCATGGCCGTGCATCGCCTTGGTCGAGGAAATCATCAGCCGGTCAGCATGCGGCCCGAAGACATCGGCAATCGCGGCGCATTCCGTCTTGTCATTGGCCGAGGTGCCGGTGCCATGGGCGTTGATATAGCCCACATCCTCGGGGTTCAGCCCCGCATCGCGCAGCGCCCCTGCAATCGCCCGCGCCGCCCCCTGTTTCGAGGGCATCACGATATCCGAGGCATCCGAGGTCATGGCGAAGCCGATCACCTCGGCCAGGATCTCGGCCCCGCGACGGCGCGCCTGTTCGTATTCCTCGAAGAAATAGATCGCAGCACCTTCACCCTGCACCATACCAGAGCGGTTGAGGCTGAAGGGGCGGCAGGCATCGGTGGACATGACGCGCAGCCCCTCCCATGCCTTGATGCCCCCGAAACACAGCATCGCCTCGGCCCCGCCGGTCAGCATGGCGCGACAGGCGCCCGAGCGGATCATCTGGAACGCCAGCCCCATCGCGTGATTGGAACTGGCGCAGGCGGTGGCGACGGTGAAACTTGGCCCCTTGATGTTGAATTCCATCGAAAGATGGCTGGCGGCGGCGTTGTTCATCAGTTTCGGCACGACGAAGGGATGAACCCGGTTCTTCCCCTCTTCGTAGACGGCACGATAATTTTCATCCTGCGTGGTCAGACCGCCGCCGGCGGTGCCCAGAACCACGCCGGTCTCATAGCCCAGATGCCCGTCGAAATCGAGCCCGGCCTGTGCCACCGCCTGCCGCGCCGCATGCAGGGTGAATTGCGTATAGCGGTCATACAGCAGGATCTGCTGGCGGCTGAAATGGTCCTCCGGGTGCCATCCCTTGACCTGCGCCCCGATCTTCACGTTCAGCCGGTCCACATCGCGGATGTCCAGCGGCCCGATACCGCCACGCCCCTCGCGCATCGCGGCCAGCGTGCCGGGCACATCCTGGGCCAGCGCGTTGATCGTGCCCGCGCCGGTAATGACAACGCGCTTCATGCGGCCTTCCGCGCCACCAGCCCCTCGACGGCCGTCACCACCGCCGCCACCGAGGAAATGTCGAACTGCGACTTGCCCGGTTCATTGGCGTTGAAAGGCACTGAAATGTCGAAAGCCTCTTCGATGGCGAAGATGCTTTCCACCAGACCGAGGCTGTCGAGCCCCAGATCCTCCAGGCTGTCCTCCATGCGGATGTCGGCGGGTTCCATCACCGCCTGTTCCGCCAGAATGGCGATCACCCGTTCCTTGACGCTCTCACCCATGCCATGCTCCTGATGCCCGAGATTGCCCGCCGGATTATCAAGACTTTGCAACAACTTTCTGAAGTTCCGCAACTGCCGCCGCCAGACGCGGCAGTCGGCGCAGCGCCTTGTTGATCTCGACCTGGGTTTCCATCTTCACTGCCGGATAGCCCAGCAGCACCCGACCCGCAGGCGCATTGGTGAAGATCTTGGTCGCCCCGCCCGCGATCACATCGTTGCCGACGAAGATATTGTCGTTCACGCCGCATTGCCCGGCCAGAACCACACGGTCGCCGATTCTGGACGATCCGGCAATGCCGACCTGTCCGCACAGCAGGCAATCACGGCCCACCTGCACATTATGCCCGATATGCACGAGGTTATCGAGCTTGGTGCCCGATCCGATGGCGGTATCGCGGATGGTGCCGCGGTCGATGCAGGCATTGGCGCCGATTTCCACATCGTCGCCAATGGTGACGGCCCCCAGCGAATGAATGCGCGTCCAGCTTTGTTCGCGGATTTCGTCACGTTGTCCGAGGGTTGAGCGGATTTCTTCAACTCCGCTGCGTTCCGGCGTGACGAAACTGAACCCGTCGGCCCCGATCACCGCACCGGGTTGGCAGATGAATCTGTCGCCGATGGTAACCCGCGCCCCGATGCGCGCGCCTTGCAGGATCAGCGCCTCCGCGCCGATGCTGGCACCTTCCGCAATGCTGACATGGGCGGCAATCCGGGCATTCGGCCCGATCCGCACCCCCGCCCCGATGGTGACAAAAGGCCCGATGGCGGCACCCGTGCCGATCTCTGCTGTGGGGTCAATGACGCTCATCGCATGCACGCCGGGCGCGATGGCGGGGCCTGCGTCCAGCATCCTGCTGAGGCCCGCCATGGCCAACCGCCCGCGCGGTGCGAAGATCGCAGCCTCCAGCCCCAGCTCCTGCCAGTCGGCCCCCGGCCAGAGCATCGCCGCCCGCGCCCGCCCCTTGGCCAGCCCGCCCGCATATTTCGGGTCAAGCGCCAGCGCCAGAGCCTCGGGCCCGGCCGCCTGCGGCTCTGCCGCACAAGTGACCGTCAGGTCAAGGTTTCCGGCCGCCTCGGCACCAAGGGCGGTAGCAATGTCGCGGATCGTATGGGCCATGGCATCCTCTTGTCCGGGGCAACCGGCGCCCCGGTCCAGATTTAGCCCTGTTGCCCGCCCGGCGCCACCCCGGCAGAGATCAGCGCATTGTAGATCGCCGCGTCACGGCCATAGATGTCGCGCCGATAGTTCATTTCGCCCTTCGGTCCCGGAAAGGCGGTGAAATAGACCAGATGCACCGGAACATGCTGTTCCAGCTTGATCGACTGTTCGCGCCCCGATTTCAGCACGCTTTGAAACAGCCCCACCGGATCGTCGCTTTGCGCCGCAAGAAGCGCATAGGCGAAATCGAAGGGCTGGCCCAGCCGAACGCAGCCGTGGCTGAAGGCGCGAACCTCGCGCTGGAACAGGGATTTCGACGGCGTGTCATGCAGATAGATGTTCCACTGGTTCGGGAACATGAACTTCACCAGACCCAGCGCATTGCCGTCCGAAGGCGGCTGACGCATGGCGAAGGGGAAATTCGCCGCGGTATATTTGCCGAAGTTGATCGAGCCGCGATCCACCACCCGGCCCCGGCTGTCCACGATCTTCAGATGGCCCGCCGCATTGGGGTTCTTCTTCAGAAGCGGCAGATATTCTTTGGTGGTAATCGAGCGCGGCACCGACCAGCTCGGATTCACCACCATATATTCCATCTCGTCCGAAAATTCGGGCGTGCGCTGGTCGGGAACGTTCTTGCCGATCACCGCGCGGGTGACGAAGGTTTCCTTGCCGTCGTCAATGATGCGGGCGGTGAAATCGGTCTGGTTGACCCAGATATGACGGCGGCCGCGTTCAATGTTCAGCCAGCGTTCGCGTTCCAGTGCGACGAGAACCGATTTCAGCCGCTCCTCCGGCGGCACGTTCATCTCGGCCTGCGTGCTTTCGTCAAGGATGCCGTCGGCATTGAGGCCATGGGCAAGCTGGAAGCGTTGCACCGCCTGCTGGATTTCGGCGTCATAGTCGCGGCTGGCAGAGAGCGACAGATAGCCCATCGCCACCAGACGGTCGCGCAGCGCCACAACCGCGTCGCCGCTGCTGCCGGGTTTGGGGCGGCTGGTCAGCGGCGATCCCCAGCCACCACGGGCGATCTGACGTTCCATCCCGATCTTGGCCTTGATCAACTGGGCATAGGCTGGTGCGCCGGGCGCCAGCGAGCCGAGGAAGGCGGCAAGATCGCCGTGTTCCGCAATGCCAAGCACCTGCGCATCCTCCAGCCGTGGCAGGGTGCGCACGATGGTAGAATCGACTTTCCTGGGCTCCAGCACGCCGGAATGCAGGTCATGCGCATAATCCAGAAGGGCGCGCGTCATCCTCACCTCAAGCCGCGCGCGGTCACCTTCAGTGCGGGCGGCGCGCAGTGCCTCGGCCAGAGCGCGCGCATCGTAACGCTGCACCGGCAGGCCATGGTCGGCCGCGCGCGACAGGGCGCCCAGAAGAATGGCCCGGCGTTCAGCGGAATCGGGGGCCGTCCAGATTGGCTGATAGTTGCGTTTCGCGTAGAAGCCCGCGAGCGTGTCATCCTTCGCGGCAGCGATGGCGACGGTCTGTGCAAAAGGGCTGATCTGCGGCTGCGCGGACAGCGGAGACGCCGCAAGCATCAGGGCCAGCGCACAGGGCATCGCCTTGCGGCGCGAACGAAGGAAACGCGGCATATCAACCTCTGACAATTCAACTTTGTGCAAATTTCAAGGATTTCCGCCCCCGAGTCCACTCACATCCCGTTCAGGCCGTTGCCGGAAAGCCTGAATCAAGGGGGTAAATTGTCACTATTTGGCAACTCAGCCACGAAATGCCGATCGGTTCCGCAGGATGACGCGGATTCAGCAAATATTTGCCGATTGGCCGTTCAGTGGGGGTCTGCGGTCCATCTGACCTCTTCTGTTGCGATTCGAGTTGTGTCATACAATTCGTGCACTTGGGCAAAAGTGGCAGAACCGCAGGACAAGCGGTAGAAGACCGAAGGACAGGCTTTCAAATGAGCATGGCAGAAAAAACCGGGTTCACGCGGCGGGGCCTTCTTGGTGTGTTCGCGGCAACTGCGGTTGTGGCAGCACCCACCTACTCCAACGCTTTCGGGCTGTTGCGGGGCGCCGGCGATATTCGCCGCATCCGCATGTATTCGGGCCGGACCGGGGAAAGCATCGACACGATCTACTGGATCGAAGGGAAGTATATTCCCGAGGTGCTGAAAGAACTTAACCATTTCATGCGTGACTGGCGCACCGATCAGGCGATGTCGATGGATGCCCGCACGGTGGATATCATGGCGGCTTCGCATCGTCTGCTGGACGTGTCTGAGCCTTTCATGCTGTTGTCGGGCTATCGCAGCCCAAAGACCAATGCGATGCTGCGGTCGAAATCGCGCGGTGTGGCGAAGAATTCGCTGCACATGAAAGGTCAGGCGGCCGACCTGCGGCTGAAATCGCGCTCGGTGGGCCAGATGGCGCGCGCAGCGGAATCCTGTGCATCGGGTGGTGTGGGACGCTACTCCGGCTCGAACTTCGTGCATATGGATTGCGGACCTGTGCGGCACTGGGGCGGCTGACGCCCTTTCTGGTGCAGAACCGGGAATGTGGGAATGAAACAGGGCGCCAACCGGCGCCCTTTTCAATTCGGTCCAGGCCTGTCAGGTCTCGTCCTGCCCCTCACCGCCTTCCACCTGACGCCCGCGAAAGCCCATGGCCACCACGAACTTTTCCGAACTGTCAGACCGGCTGGCTGGCGGTTTCACATTGGCGACCTTGGTGAAGTTCTTTTTCAGCATGGTCTGCATCTCGATCTCGGCACCACCGGCCAGCACCTTGGCGACAAAGGTGCCGCCATCCTCCAGCACGTCAAAGGCAAAGGCCAGCGCGGCCTCGACCAGCGCGATGATGCGCAGGTGATCGGTACCCTTGTGCCCCGAGGCGGCGGCGGCCATGTCGCTCATCACCACATCGGCACGGCCACCCAGCCAACCCTTCACCTTGTCATCGGCATCATCCGCCAGAAAATCGAGCTGGTGAATATCGGCCCCGGCAATCGGCTCCACCTCTTGCAGATCGACGCCCAGAACGGTGCCCAGCGGCTTTTTCGGGTTCTGCCCCAGCGCATTCACCCGCTCCACCGCGACCTGGCACCATCCTCCGGGCGCGCAGCCAAGGTCCACCACCCGCGCACCGGGTTTCAGGAAGCCGTATTTGTCGTCCAGTTCCAGAATCTTGAAGGCCGCACGGCCGCGATAGCCCTCGCGTTTCGCCCGCTGGACGTAAGGATCGTTCAACTGCCGTTCGAGCCAGAGCGTCGAGGACAGCTTGCGCCCCTTGGCGGTCTTGACCCGGACCCGCAGGTCGCGCTGGCCCCGGCCAGAGGTGTTCTTGGGCGGTGTCGTCATGTGTAAGGTCCGTCTTCCAGAACGCCATCGGCGCTCATCTGTGCGTAAAGAAGCCCTTCGCGCAAGCCGCGGTCGGCCACCGACAGGCGGTCGGTCGGCCAGATGCGCATCAGGGCCTGAAGAATCGCCGCGCCTGACATGATCAGCGCATGGCGGTCGCGGCCGATGCGCGGGTCGGTGCGCCGGCCCTCGGGGCCAAGCGAAAGGTAGTCACGGATCACCGTGTCGATCTGCCCCGAGGTCATGCGCAGCCCGTCCACTTTGGTCCGGTCATAGCGGCGCAGGCCAAGGAAGCTGGCAGCCACCGTGGTCACGGTGCCCGAGGTGCCGATGATCTGGAACCCCTCGCGCGGGTTTTCGGCGTTGTAGGGCGAAAAGCTGGCCAGGTTTTCCTCGAAAAACCAGCTCATCAGCGCAAAACGCGCCGCGTCGTCCTCGACATCATGGAACTGGTCTTTCAGCGTCGCCACTCCCAGCGGGACCGAAATCCAGTCCACCACCCGCGCCGCCGTCTCGCCCTGCTGGTTGAAGCCGGTATGCAGGCGCATGATTGCGCGCTGCCGGTCCTCGGGCGCAACTTCGGACAGGTCGATCCAGACCAGCTCGGTCGAGCCGCCGCCAATATCCACGACCAGCAATTGCTCGGTCCGGCGCGACACCAGCGGCGCGCAGGAGATGACGGCCAGCCGCGCTTCTTCCTCGGGCGGGATGATCTCCAGCGACAGGCCGGTCTCGCGGCGGATCTGGCGCATCAGGTCGCGCGAATTGCGGGCACGGCGGCAGGCTTCTGTTGCAACCAGCCGCATCCGGCTGACACCATGCTTTTCGATTTTCTTCTGGCAGATGCGCAACGCCTGCACCGTGCGCCCCATGGACGCACGCGACAACCGGCCCGAGGCTTCAAGCCCCACGCCAAGCTGGACAGTCTTGGAAAAGCTGTCCACGACCTGAAACTGACTGCCCTTCGGCTGGGCAATCAGCATCCGGCAACTGTTGGTCCCCAGATCGAGCGCGGCATAAAGCTGCGATCCCGACCGGGAGTCATGAGGGGTAGACGGTTCGACCGCACCCGCCCCCATCAGGGCATCGGGCTGCGGGATCGCGTCCTCCCCCCGGGGACGCTCGGGCGCCATAATCCGCCCTCCATTTTCGGTTACCGTAAACGTAGACCCGTTGTCCCCCCCACGCAAGCGCGGATACGCGGCGGTTGGTTGCGGTCGATCTTTGCAGCCCTGCGCGCGTTGTCCCCCCCACGCAAGCGCGGATACGCGGAACGGTCTGTGCGCCGATGCGCGGGCGCTCGCTTCCCGACCTGCGACAAGGTAGATTTGCCGCTGTCGCGGACTGCGCGCCGGATGTCGAAATCCGACACTGCCGGTCGCAGGCGGACGCATAGAACGGGATGCAAGCAACAGAGGGGAATCAGCGATGCCCGAGGTCACGATCGTTTACTGGCGGGACATTCCGGCCCAGGTCATCGTCGGAAAGGGCCGTCGCGGGTCGAAAGTGCAACTTCCCGAACGCTTTGAACAGGCGATCGACCGTTGTGCCATGAAGGTTGGGGCGAAGGATGCCGACGCCTATCTTGCCGAATGGCGCAAGGCCGCCCCTTACGAGGTGGAGGGTGAACCGGACCAGATCGCCCGCGACACTGCCGACCGTCTGGATGCCGAATATGACACCGCGCGCCTCAAGGCGCTGATCGAGGCCGAAGGCCGGGCCTGAGCCCGCGCCACATGTGAGGAGCCGCCCCATGGCGCTGTTCAGTTTCCGTCGTGACAATGCCCCGGCCGCGACCGGCGTCACCCCCGAGGTCGAGGCCTTCCTGAAAGGCTTCTCGATGGAGGTGATGCCCCGCACCGCCGAGAAGGTCGAAGATTTCCGCGCGATCCTGCCGAAAGGCACCCGCGTCTATATCGCCCATATCGAGGGCACGCCCATCGAGGACATGGTGGCGACGGCCAAGCGCATTAGCGCCGAGGGCTTCCCCGTCATGCCGCATTTCCCGGCCCGCATCATCAAGGACCGCGCGACCCTCGCCGATTGGATCGCCCGCTATCAGGGCGAAGCCGGTGTGAAACAGGCGCTGCTGCTGGGCGGTGGCGTCAATACCCCGGCGGGCGAGTTCGACAGTTCGATGCAGTTGATCGAGACCGGCCTTTTCGACGGGTTCGAGCGGCTGCATGTGGCGGGTCACCCCGAGGGCAACAAGGACATCGACAAGGACGGCGGCGACGCCATCGTCATGCAGGCGCTGAAGTGGAAACAGGATTTCGCCAATCGCACCGATGCGAAAATGGCGATCGCCACCCAATTCTGCTTTGAGGCTGGCCCTGTCATCGACTGGGTGAACCGGATCAATGCGGCAGGCGTGAAAATCCCGGTGCATATCGGTGTGGCAGGCCCAGCCAAACTTCAGACCATGATCAAATTCGCCATCGCCTGCGGCGTCGGTCCCTCCTTGCGCGTGCTGCAAAAGCGGGCGATGGACGTGACCAAGCTGCTGCTGCCCTATGAACCCAACGAGTTCATCACCGAACTGGCGGTCCACAAGGCGCAGAACCCGGATTTCGGCATCGAATCCGTGCATTTCTTCCCCCTTGGCGGCATCAAGACCAATGCCACCTGGGCCACCGAACACGGCGGCGCCTCGGGCGTCCCGGCCAATCAAGCGTAAGGAAAAGCCATGACCCGGACCGTTCTCGAATCCAAAACCAAAACCGTTGTCATCGGCTTTGACGAGCCCTTCTGCGTCATCGGCGAGCGTATCAACCCGACCGGGCGCAAGAAGCTGGCGGCCGAACTGGAGATGGGCAATTACGACACCGTCATCAAGGACGCGCTGGAACAGGTTGCCTGTGGCGCGACCGTGCTGGACGTGAACTCGGGCGCCGTCTTCACCAACAAGATGGCCGAAGACCCGCGGTATGCCGACAATAACTTTGTCGAGCCGCCGCTGATGAAGGCGCTGATCGAGATCATTCAGCAAACCGTGGACGTGCCGCTGTGCATCGACAGCTCGGTGCCCGGCGCGCTGGAGGCGGGCCTGATGGCCTGCGAGGGTCGCCCGCTGTTGAACTCGGTGACGGGTGAGGAAGAGCGGCTGGAACTGGTGCTGCCGCTGGTGAAGAAATACAATGTGCCGGTCGTGGCGATCTCCAACGACGATACCGGCATTTCGCCCGACCCGGATGTCCGCTTCGCCGTGGCGAAAAAGATCGTCGAGCGCGCCGCCGATTTCGGCATTCCGGCACATGACATCGTGGTGGACCCGCTGGTCATGCCGGTGGGCGCGATGGCCTCGGCCGGGCAACAGGTGTTTGCTCTGGTGCGCCGCCTGCGTGAGGAACTGGGCGTGAACACGACCTGTGGCGCGTCGAACATCTCGTTCGGTCTGCCGCATCGCCACGGCATCAACGCGGCCTTCCTGCCCATGGCCATCGGCGCAGGCATGACGAGCGCGATCATGAACCCGGTCCGTCAGGTGGAGATGGAAGCGATCCGCGCCGCCAACTTCCTGATGAACCACGACGCCAATGGCGGCGAATGGATCCGCTTCTCCAAGGTGATCGAGGCCGTGGAGCAAGGCGCAACCTTCGCGGAAGCCTCGGCTGCCGCCACCCAATCGGCCGGCGGTCGTCGCGGCGGTCGTCGCGGTCGCGGCTGATCCGATTCTGAACCCTGTGAAGCGCCCGCCCTTATCGGCGGGCGTTTTTCATTGCGGGCAAGGTTTTGCCGCATTCGGGGCGCAATCTGACCAATCACGCGGGGCACAACCGGGGCGCGACCCTAGCGGCCCGGACAGATGAGCGACCTTGGACATATCAATGCCATCCATATCCTGTTCCTCGCCGAAAAGGTGGCGGACCGGGATCGCGCGAATGGCAGTTACGACACCCATCTGGCCGAGGATCGCCGCTATTACATGTGGCAGGGCCAGCAACAGATCCTGCCCTTCGGCATGGACGATGACCCGAAAGGCTTTGCCGAGGGGCTGCGCACCGCCCTGCCCGGCGTCAACACCCTGCGGCTGTCCTTCAACCAATATGCGTTCGATGCAAAGGGTGGCCTGCATCCGCAATATGAGGCTTTCATCGCGGCAGCGGTGAAACAGGGGTTCAAGCTGATCTTCACGCTGGCCGACGGCGACCAGCAGACTACGGGCGATGACGGGTCGATGACCAGCGCGCAACTGGCGAAGGCGCTGGACGGGCCGGTTCAGGCGGGCGCCGTTGCGGCATGGGAAAAGATGCTGGCCTGGCTCGACCGGCACCCCGCCGCGCAGAACGCGGTCTGGGGTTATGAATTGGCGAATGAGGCCGCCGCCTATGAACGCGGCGTGACGCTGGCCGAACGCGGCACCAAACTGGCGGCCGAGGAACGGTTTGTCGAACTCTACGCCCGCCACATGGCCGAGCTTGCGGGCATGGTGCAGGCCGCCGACCCCGAAGCGCGGGTGCTGGTTGGCGGCTGGGCCTATTCGGCGCGCTTCACCGATCTGGCAGAAAATACCGTCGGCAACAGAAGCGCGCTCGATTTCCTGCGGGCAAAGATCGGCGACGCACTGGTCTGGGCCGCGCATCTTTATCCAGGTTGGCACAGCGGCACCGAAGTTTCCGACCCTGAGGAACTGGTGAAGGTCTATGAGGCCGCGCTGGCACCTCTGGGCGACGATGACATCCTGCTGACGGAAACCAGCCTCAGTGGTGCGTTGATCAATGATTTCAACCTTGCGCCCAATGTGACGCGGGCGATGGCGCGGGTGCAGGAATGGTTTGCCGATCGCGGGGTTGGCACAACATGGTTCTCCGGTGCCGAGGCGGGTGCCTCAAGCCTTGTCGCCGTCGATACCGGCGCCAAGCTGCGGTATCTGCATCAGCACAGCCTTGCCTTTGCGCTGAATGCCTTTTCGCTGGACGATGCACCGCGCGGCCATGGCGGCGCCGAGCGAATCGACGCCGAGGTGGTGACAGCCCGTCTGCGCAACGAGGATTATGACGGCAAACTGTCGATGGATACCGTCGGCGGTGCTGGCTTCGCCTTCGGCTATGGCGGGGCCGATACGCTGCAAGGGGCTGCGGGCGCGAACAACTTCCTTTACGGCGGCAGGGGCGACGACCTGCTGCGCGGCGCGGGGGACGAGGATTTCCTGTTCGGTCAGGACGATGCCGATACGATCATGGGCCAGTCGGGCAATGATCTGCTGTTCGGCGGTCGCGGCGATGATCTGCTGCGCGGTGGCGCGGGTCGCGACACGCTGGAAGGCGGCGGGGGCGCTGACCGCTTCGATGCCTCATCCGGTTCCGATCTGGTAACGGATTTCCGTCAGGATGCAGGGGACCGGCTGTATCTTGGCCGGGGCTACTCTGATTGGTCCGATGTGAAGACAAGGATGAGCTTTGGCGCCGTAGACGGCAAGGCCGCGGATGATGTGGTGATCACCCACGCAGACGGGACCGAGACGATCCTGCTGAACGCGCGCGGCAAGATCGGCGCTGCAAGCCTTCTGCTGGCGGGCGACCGCAGTATGATCGAGGGCACGGCACGGGCCGACCGCATTGCCGAGGGCTGGCAGGACATCGAAGGGCAAAGCTTCGGTGCGCTGCACCGCGTCGCTGCCGGAGCCGGATCTGACAGCGTGACCGGCACCGCCCGCGCCGATCACATTGATGGTGGCAGCGGGGCAGACCTGCTGCGGGGCGGCGGCGGCAACGATGCCTTGCTGGGAATGGAGGGCAATGACCGGCTTTCTGGTGAGGCCGGGCACGACACGCTGGCGGGCGGCGCTGGCCGTGACCGGCTTGACGGCGGCGCAGGCAACGATGCGCTCGCCGGTGGTTCTGGCAATGATCTGCTTTCGGGCGGCAGCGGCGCCGATACGCTGCATGGCAATACGGGCCGCGACAGTCTTGAAGGAGGCGCGGACAATGATGTGCTGCATAGCGGCGCGGGGCGGTCGCAACTGGACGGCGGCGGCGGGCGCGATACGCTTTACGCCGATCTGTCGGGCGGTGGCCATGTGCTGACCGGCGGCAGCGGTGCGGATCGCTTCGTCTTTCATGGCGCGGGCAAGACCGACAGCCGGTCTGTCATCACCGATTTCGACTTTGCCGAGGACAGGCTGATCCTCGGCAATCGCGCCGTCGATCTGACGCATCTGCCCGATGGCATGCGGCTTATGGAAACCGGCGCGGGCACCGTTCTGCACCTTGCACCAGGACATCAGGTGCTGCTGGAAGACCTGTTCTTCTGACACCCACGCCGCAACCTGACCGAAACCTGCCGCGAACAGCCATGGCAAGTGCCGCGCTCCGGCCTAGAAAGGGCCAGCGACAGGTGTGAGGGAAACATGCGGGCCGCGATTTCGGTGGATGCGGGCAATTGCCCGGAGGCAACCTGGGATGACCCGGCGAAGGGCACGATTCGCTGGAAGACTCTGTTGTCGCAGGGCATGACCGCCAGCGACAGCCTTGTCTGCGGCATCGCGCTGATGGCGCCGGGTGAGTTCTTCGCTTTCCATTCCCACCCCGAGGCCGAGGTCTATTTCGGAATCGAGGGCGAGGGCGAGGTGGTCATCGACGGCGTGCCGCACAAGCTCGCCCCCGGCATCGCCTTGTTCATCCCCGGTGGCGCCGTGCATGGCGTGCCCGTGGTTTCGGCGCCGCTGAAATGGTTCTACACCTTCGCGCGCGATTCCTTCGACCAGATCGCCTACAGCTTTCTGCCGGTCCCGGCAGAGCCCGAACCCCCGATACCGCCCCAGCGGGCGGCCTGACTGCGAGAGGCCAAGATGAGTGACGACGCGCTGGTAATCTTTACCCCCTCGGGCAAGCGGGGCCGTTTCCCGCTGGGCACGCCGGTCCTTCAGGCCGCACGGTCGCTGGGCGTGGACCTCGACAGCGTCTGCGGCGGCCGCGGCATCTGTTCCAAATGCCAGATCACGCCGGGCTATGGCGAGTTCCCCAAATTCGGCATCCATGTCGATGACGAGGCGCTGAGCGAGTGGAACAGCGTCGAGGAACGCTACAAATCCAAGCGCGGCATGATCGACGGGCGGCGGCTGGGCTGTCAAGCAAAGGTCATGGGCAATGTGGTGATCGACGTGCCCCCGGAAAGCCAGGTGCACAAGCAGGTCATCCGCAAATCCGCCACCGCGCGCGAGATCACCATGGACCCGGCGACCCGCCTTCTGTTCATCGAGGTGGCCGAGCCCGACATGCACGAACCCACCGGCGATTTCGAACGTGTGCAGCGCGCGCTGGCCGAACAATGGCAGGTCGATGCCGTGGTGGCCGATCTGGCGGTGTTGCGCCGGTTGCAGCCCGTGCTGCGCAAGGGGGAATGGAAGATCACCGTCGCCCTGCACCGCGGCAACCACGATACCGCGCATCGCATTCTGGACCTCTGGCCGGGTTACCATGACGGCGGTCTTTACGGGCTTGCCATCGACCTCGGCTCGACCACCATCGCGGCGCATCTGTGCGACCTGCGCGACGGGCATGTGCTGGCCTCTTCCGGCGTGATGAACCCGCAGATCCGCTTCGGCGAGGATCTGATGAGCCGCGTTTCCTATGCCATGATGAACCCCGGCGGCGATCAGGAGATGACGGCGGCGGTGCGCACCTCGATCAACGGGCTGGTGCAGGCCATCGCCACCGAAGCGGGCGTCGATCCGGCATCGATCTACGAAGTGGTCTTTGTCTGCAACCCGGTGATGCACCACTTACTTCTGGGTATCGACCCGGTGGAGCTGGGTCAGGCGCCCTTCGCGCTGGCGACCTCGGGCAGCCTTGCCCTGCCCGCCCGCGAGATGGAGCTGACAGCGGTGAACAGCGCGGCGCAGGTCTATGTGCTGCCCTGCATCGCGGGCCATGTCGGCGCCGATGCGGCGGCGGTGGCACTGGCCGAGGCGCCCGACAAATCCGAGGATATGGTGCTGATCGTGGATGTCGGCACCAATGCGGAAATTCTGCTGGGCAACAAGGAGCGGGTGCTGGCCTGTTCCTCGCCCACCGGCCCGGCGTTTGAGGGTGCGCAGATCTCCAGCGGTCAACGCGCCGCCCCCGGTGCCATCGAGCGGGTAGAGATCAACGTGGCCACCAAGGAGCCGCGTTTCCGTGTGATCGGCAGCGACCTATGGTCGGATGATCCGGGCTTTGCCGAGGCAACCGCAAACAGTGGTATCACCGGCATCTGCGGTTCGGGCATCATCGAAGCGGTGGCCGAGATGCGTCTGGCGGGGATTCTGGATGGCTCGGGCCTGATCGGATCGGCCGAACAGGTCGGCACCGAGCGCTGCCGCCCCGAGGGGCGAACGAATTCTTACCTGATGTTTGACGGCAGCGCGACGGGCGGCCCGGTCATTACGGTCACACAGGGCGACATCCGCGCCATTCAGCTGGCGAAATCGGCGCTTTATGCGGGCGCGCGCTTGTTGATGGATGAAATGAACATCGATCATGTGGATCGTGTGGTGCTGGCCGGGGCCTTCGGTGCCCATATCAGCCCGAAACACGCGATGATCCTTGGCATGATCCCTGATGCGCCGCTGGACAAGGTGGCCAGCGCGGGCAATGCGGCGGGCACCGGCGCGCGGATCGCGCTGTGTAACCGCGCCGCCCGCGATGCGATCGAGGCGACGGTGCACGAGATCCACAAGGTCGAGACCGCCATCGAGCCGCGCTTTCAGGAGCATTTCGTGAATGCGAGCGCCATTCCCAACGCAGTCGATCCCTTCCCGCATCTGGCCGCCATCGCGCCCCTGCCGGATGTCAGCTACAACACTGCCGGTTCGGAAGGCCGTCGCCGTCGCAGAGGATGACTTTCGCGGGGTTGACTTTGGCCGCCCGGCGCTAACTCATGCGGCATGGATGATCCGATAGCCGATCTGCTGACCCGATGCGCCGCGCAGGACCGCGCGGCGTTCCGGGCTTTATACTCAGCCACCAGCGCGAAACTTATGGGCGTTCTCCTGCGTATGTTGAAAGATCGGCAGGAAGCGGAGGAAGCCTTGCAAGAGGTCTATACCCGGATCTGGCTGCGCGCGCAGCGCTTCGACCCCGCACGGGGACGCGGCATGACATGGGCTATTGCCGTCGCGCGGCATCTGGCCATCGACCGCCTGCGCGCCCGGCCCATCCAGACGGAAGAAGCGGAATACGACCAGATCGCCGACACCACGCCACGCGCCGAAAGCCGCCTGGTCGCGCTGGGCGAGGCGCGGCAGATCGTCCAGTGTTTTGATACGCTGGAACCGGCCCGCGCCGCGGCCCTGCGAGGCGCCTATCTGGACGGGCTGAGCTATGCAGATCTGGCAGACCGGCATGACGTGCCGCTGAATACCATGCGCACCTGGCTGCGGCGCGGGCTTGCCGCTCTGCGCGATTGCATGGAAGGTGTCCGGGCATGAATGGCGAAGACAGGGACATCGCGGGCGAATATGTTCTGGGCACCCTGCCCCATGCCGAACGTCTGGCCTTTGCCGCCCGGCTGAAATCCGATCCTACCTTGCAGGTGCTGGTCGCGGAATGGGAAGACCGCCTTGCCGGGCTGAACGCGGAATATGCCGAAAGCCCGGCACCCGACCTGTTCCCCGCCATCGAGGCACGGCTGTTCCCCCGGCCCGCACAATCACGCTGGCAAGGCTGGTTAGGCGGGCTTGTCACGGCAGCCGCGGTGCTGCTGGGCGCGGTGGTGCTGCCGCCGCTGCTGGCGCCTGTCGCCCCGCCCGTCATCGCCGAACTCGGTGCGCCGGATGCGGGCCTGCGATTTGAAGCGCATTATGACGGGCGCGACCTGATCCTGCGCCGTGTCGCCGGAGCAGCACCCGCCGCCAGCCAGTCGCACGAACTTTGGATCATCGCGCCGGATGCCGCACCCGTCTCGCTTGGCCTGATCGGGGCCGATCCGCTGCGCGTGGCCTATCCGGCACCACTGGCAGGCTGGACGCTGGCAGTCACGCTGGAACCGGCGGGCGGCGCACCGCAGGGCATCCCCACCGGACCCATCGTCGCGGCAGGCCAGATCACGCTTTGATCACAGACGCGTGAGGCTGAAACTCCGGCGCGAATGGCTCCGTAACTTCTGGCATCGGGCGGGACAGACCCGCTTCTGATCACAGGAGACGACAGATGAAATCCATTCGTATTGCCGCCGCCATCCTTGCCCTGGGCACCGTTCCGGCCTTCGCAGAAAACCCCGAAGTGGGCGGCGCGCCGATGTATGAGACGAAGAACATCGTCGAGAATGCCGTGAACTCGGCCGATCACACCACGCTGGTTGCCGCCGTGAAGGCTGCTGGCCTCGTGGAAACCCTGTCGGGCGCCGGTCCCTTCACCGTCTTCGCCCCGACCAATGCCGCCTTCGACAAGCTGCCCGCAGGCACGGTTGAAACGCTGCTGAAGCCCGAGAACAAGGATCAACTGACCAAGATCCTGACCTGCCATGTCGTCGCGGCCAATGCCATGTCGGATGCCATCGTCAAGATGATCGCCGATGACAAGGGCATGCACCCGGTGAAAACCGTGGGCGGCTGCGAATTCACCGCAATGATGGATGGCGACAAGGTTCAGATCAAGGATGGTCAGGGCAATGTCGCGACCGTCACCATCGCCGATGTGAAGCAGTCGAACGGCGTGATCCATGTGATCGACACTGTCCTGCTGCCCGCGAGCTGATCGAAAAACGGGTCGCGCCTCTCCCCCGGCCGTCCCGGCCCCGCTTGCCAAATGGCAGGCGGGGTTTTTATCATCCGGTCGAATTCATTGGATGGAGTTTTCATGCGGACGGGTTTTCTGGCGCTGGTCTGCGCCACTTTCGCCTCGGGTGCCATGGCCGAGGAACGGTCGATCATCGTTCTGGACGGGTCCGGCTCGATGTGGGGGCAGATCGACGGGCGCCCCAAACTCGACATCGCGCGCGATGCGCTGGGCGAGGTTCTGGCGGGCATTCCTGCGGACACGTCGCTCGGGTTCATGGCCTATGGCCATCGTAACAAGGGCGATTGCAGTGATATTGAACTGATCGTGCCACCCGCCCCCGGCAGCGCCCCCGCGATTTCGGCTGCGGCTGCCAAGATGCGCTTTCTGGGCAAGACGCCGCTGTCCGAGGCCGTGCGTCGCGCCGCCGCCGAGATGCGCGCGACCGAGGACAAGGCAACCGTGATCCTGATCACCGACGGGATCGAGACCTGCGCGGCCGATCCCTGTGCCGTCGCCACCGAGCTCGAATCTCAGGGTGTGGATTTCACCGCCCATGTCGTCGGCTTTGGCCTGACGAAAGAGGAAGGCCGACAAGTCGCCTGTCTGGCAGAAAATACCGGCGGCAAATATATCGAGGCGCAGGATGCAGGCAGCCTGGTCGAGGCATTGAAAACCACCGTTGCGACCGAGGCGAAGACGCCGCAACCGACGGAACCGCCGAAGCCCAAGGCCATGCCCGAGAATTTTGCGCCGCGTCTTCTGTTCACCGGAGGGACGCCGGTGCCAGAGGATGCGGGCAACAGTTGGGAACTCTTCGCCATCGGCGCCAATGGCCCTGCGACCGACAGCACCGCAGTCTTCTATGGCGCACCCAAGGTGCAGGTCGAACCCGGCCGCTATCTGCTGGTTGCAAGGCTGGGACAGGCGCGCAGCGATATGGAGATCGAGATCGGCGCCACTGGTCTGGCAACCCCTGAAATGGAAATCTCCGCCGCCTATGTCGAGATCGTGCCGCAAGCAGAACCGGGCGGTCCCGCCATTGAAGGGGCTCCGAGCGTGCTGACCGCGCCAACGGGCGACAGCGCGACGCTTTACGGTGCGGCGGGCGTCTGGATGCCCGCCGGCCCCATCGCGGTCGAGGTGACCGTCGGGACCGCCCGAGTGCAGACCGAAATCACCGCTGCACCGGGAGAACGGTTGCGCCGCGAGATCGTGGCAGCCGCGGGCACTGTGATCGTCGATGGCTTCCTCGCCCCCGGAAATGCGGGCACCGGAACGCTGGTGGTCGAAATCTACGCCCGCACTCCAGACGGCACGCGCGGCGATCTGCTGGTCTACGGATATGGGCCGGAGCAGCGCTATGATCTGGCACCCGGCCCCTATCTGGCGGTTGGTCGCATGCAATTCGCCGAAACCGAACAGCCGTTCGAGATAGTGACAGGTGAAACCCGCGACATCGACCTTGCGCTGAACGGTGGCACGGCCATCGCCACCGCAGAAGGCGCCGATCATATCGAGGTCTTCGCCCTGTCGGAAACCGACGAACCAACCTCGCTGGGCTATGAATATGGGGCGCGATACGAGGTCACGCTTTCCACCGGCCGCTACCGCATGATCGCGTATAGAGGTGACAAGCAATCCGCTGCCGACATTGACATAACGCCCGGCAGCACAGTCGAAATCAGCCTGCCCTGACCAAATCAGCAGCCCCGACACGGGGCTGCCTTCCCACCATTTGCCCTTGCACAGCCCCTGCCATTGGTCTATCTGATGCCGGAATGCGGGTGTAGCTCAATGGTAGAGCCGCAGCTTCCCAAGCTGATGACGAGGGTTCGATTCCCTTCACCCGCTCCAATCCCCCCGAACATGACAAAAGCTGTTGGAAAGTTTCGCGAATCCGGGATTCCCGAAAGCGATGGGAACCGTATGGCGCTGGTGGCGTTATATTTGCGTCGCAACCGGGAGAGAGTGTCATGACGCCAACACGGAACGCCACCGCGCAAAACAGTCCGGTGCCGCAGCCCCTGCCGTTTCTGATGATGGGGGCGCTGCTCGGGTTGATCAGCGGCTGGATCGCTCTGGCGATCTGACGTTCAGCGGTAGATGAAACCGTAAACCGGATTGACCCGGCCCAGCGTGCCGTTGGCACTTGCCACCCGCACCTGCGACCAGTCATTCTTAGCCGAAACATCAACGACAAGCGTATCCTGGGTGATGCGGTTGCGTTCCCAGTTCGCCTGATCAACCAGAACGGTGCGGCTGTCCACAACATTGGACACAACGGCGACATGGCCCATCGGCATCTTGCGGCTACCGCTGAAATTCATAACCGCACCGATACGGGGCTGAGAGCCGCGCTCGTATTTGCCTGCGGCCTGCTTCCACCAAGTGCGGGCATTGCCGCGAATCTCGATCCCTGTCACGGCGCGGGCGAAGGGCACGCACCAGATGCGGCCGCGCACCGGCTTCAGCGTTGCCTTGGCCACCGCCACCGCCGATTTCAGTTCAGCCCGAAGCTGATCCGTTTCTTTCGCGGCCTTGCGCAGCGCAGCGCGGCTTTGCGATTTCAGAGCGTTCGACGTGCTGACCCGGGCATTGCTTTCCCGGATGGCGGAATCCCGCCGTTCGGCATGGCTGGCAGTCGGGGGAACGATCAGGCTGAGGGCAAGAAGCGCGGCGCTAAGGGGGCGGATCATGGTCTACAGTCGTTGGTTTCGGTGCCTGACCCGTGTGGCACAGGCTGCTGCAATGCCGCAACTGCGAGGATTTGCGCTGAGCAGATATCCGCCTGTTGCGCCCCGGACAGCCGCCCCCGAAGCGGGCTTTCCTTTCCGCAAGGCAAAGGCTAGCACGACGGGGTAGATCCCACAGGAGGCACGCATGAACACCGACATCAAACGCATCGGCACCGGCGCCCGGATGAGCGAAGGCGTCTGCTACAACGGAATCGTCTGGCTGGCCGGTCAGGTCGGCAACCCCGGCGACAGCGTGGCAGACCAGACCCGCACCTGCCTGGCCGAGGTGGACCGCATTCTGGCCGAGGCCGGCACTGACAAGACCCGTATCCTGTCCACCCAGATCTGGCTGGCCGACATGGCGGATTTCGCAGAAATGAACGCGGTCTGGGATAGCTGGGTGCCGCAGGGCCACACACCCGCCCGTGCGACGGGCGAGGCAAAGCTGGCCGCGCCGGAATATCGGGTCGAGGTCATCGTGACCGCCGCGCTGAAGTAATGGAAAGGGGGCCATCGGCCCCCTTTTTCAACCACGCAGATAGGCGACCAGTTGGCGGGTGGAACTGTCCTTGCCCGCGGCACTTTCGCGCCCCTCAAGGATCGGTTGCAGCGCAAGGGCAAGTTCCTTGCCCAGCTCGACCCCCCATTGATCATAGCTGTTGATGCCCAGAATTACCCCCTCGACGAACACCCGGTGTTCGTAAAGCGCGATGATCTGGCCCAGTGTGAAGGGGGTGAGCTTCGGGATCGCCAAGGTGGTGGACGGCCGGTTACCCGGAAAGACGCGGTGGCGGGCCTGTCGTTCCAGTTCGGCCCCGGTCAGACCCTTCTTCGCCATGATCGCGCGCGCCTCATCCAGACTGCGACCACGCATCAGTGCCTCGGATTGCGCAAGGCAATTGGCGACGAGCAGCAGGTGCTGATGCGCCAAGGCGGGTTCATGCCCTTCGCGTGCGACGATGAATTCACAAGGCACGACGCGGGTGCCCTGATGGATCAGTTGGTAGAAGGCGTGCTGGCCGTTGGTGCCCGGCTCGCCCCAGACCACCGGGCCGGATTCGTAAGGCAGATCAACACCATCCATGCTGACCCTCTTGCCATTCGATTCCATCTCAAGCTGTTGCAGATAGGCTGGCAGACGGCCAAGACGCTGATCATAGGGCAGAACGGCGCGGGTGGCATGGCCGCAGATCTGGTTGTGCCAGATGCCGACCAAGGCCAGAAGAACCGGCAGGTTTTCGGCAAAGGGTGCCTCGCGGAAGTGCTTGTCCATATCGGCGCCACCACGCAGGAATTCGGCAAAATCCTCGGGTCCGATGGCGATCATCAGCGACAGTCCGATCGGCCCCCACATGGAATAGCGGCCGCCAACCCAATCCTCAAATCCAAAAACACGCTCAGAATCAATGCCATAGGCGGCGGTTTTATCACCCGCTGTCGAAACCGCGGCAAATTGTGCGGCCGGGTTGGCCACCTTTTCCGCCATCCATGCCTTCGCCGTGTTGGCGTTGGTCATGGTTTCAATGGTGGTAAAGGTCTTGGAGGCGACAATGACCAGCGTGGTTTCGGGATTAAGGTGCTTCAGCGTGTCCGTGATATGCGCGCCATCGACATTCGAGACAAAATGGCAGCGCGGCCCGTCGGCATAGGGCGACAGTGCAAGGCAGGCCATGGCCGGGCCAAGGTCCGAACCGCCGATGCCGATATTCACCACATCGGTAATGCGCCCGCCCTGGCCGGTGAAGCGGCCTTCGCGCACATCGCGGGCAAAAGCCTCGCAGCGGGCATGGATGGCGCGGACCTCGGGCATGACATCCTGCCCCTCAAACATAACGCTGCCAGAGAGGTTGCGCAGCGCGGTATGCAGCACGGCGCGGCCCTCGGTCTCGTTGATCTTCGCCCCCGAGAACATCGCCTCGCGCCGGTCGGCAACCCCTGCTCCTTCGGTGAGTTTGATCAGAAGATCAAGAGCTTCCGCGTCAATCTGCGTTTTCGAGAAATCAAACAGCATTTCGCCAAGCCGCGCGGAATACGTCTGCGCCCGGTCGGGTGCAGCCAACATCAAATCGCTGATCGTGGTCGCGGCAGTGCGGGCGCGGTGGGCCAGAAGCGCGTCAAATTTCGTGGTCATCAATAGATCCTCTTGGCTGCATCCGCCGGGTCATTCGGCCCAATGGACGGTCGCATTCTTCAACACTGCCGCGACCGGAGCCTCAAGAGGCTCCAGCCCCTCGGCGCGTTCGATCGCAGCGCGCTTTTCCGCGCCTGTGATCAGGATGTGGATGTTCATCGCCCCTTCTAGCACAGGTGCTGTGAGGGTCATGCGCGACTCACCCGCCGCTTCAGCCCGCAGGGCCATCAGGATCGGTGCGTCGGGGGCCAGCGCTTCGGCCAGACGGTCCGCACCGGGGAACAGGCTGGCCGTGTGCATATCCGCCCCCATGCCCAACAGCAGAACCGAGATCGGCAGATGCGGCGCAAGCTGCGCCTCCAGATCGGCCAGCACATCCTCGGGCTGCGGCGCAGGTTGATAAAGCGGTACAAGATTGGCGTGCAAAGCCTTTCCACGCAACAACCTTTCCCGCAACAACCGCGTGTTCGAACGCGGGCTGTCCTCGGGCACCCAGCGTTCGTCATTGAGAAAAACCGACACCTTGTCCCAATCCAGATCGACGCCCGACAGCGTGTCGAAAATCGGACCCGGTGTCGTGCCACCCGGCACGCAGAACGAAGCGCGGCCCTCGCGGCGCAGAAAATCCGCCAATTCGCCGGCCAGCTTGTCGGCCAGTGCAAGCATCATCAGCTCGCGGTCCGGGTATTCGACGAAATTCATGCCTTGATCTCCCGCCAGCGCCGCCCGTCGCGGTGCATCAGCATCAACGCATCTTCCGGCCCCGAGGATCCCGCGTCATAGCCTTTCGGCCGGTCGCCGCGCGCCTCCCAGCCCTGAATGATCGGGTCGGTCCAGGCCCAGGCGGCCTCGACTTCGTCGCCGCGCATGAACAGGGTCTGGTTGCCGCGGATCACATCCATGATCAGCCGTTCATAGGCGTCTGGCATATCTGTACCCTCATCGCCGAAAGCCTCTGTAAAGCTCATGTCCAAGGGCACCTGCGTCAGGCGCATGCCGCCCGGACCGGGCTCTTTGATCATCACCTTGAGGTTCATGCCCTCGTTCGGTTGCAGCCGGATCACCAGCACATTCTCGCGCCAGCCCGAGGCGTCATCGAAAATGGAATGCGGCGGTTCCTTGAAGGTGATGGCGATTTCAGAGGCGCGTGCGCGCAGCTTCTTGCCGGTGCGCAGATAGAAAGGCGTGCCCTTCCAACGCCAGTTCGCCACATGCACCTTCAGCGCGATATAGCTTTCGGTCCGGCTGTCCGGGTTTTCCGCATCGGCCAGATAGCCCGGCGCCCCGGCGGTGGCCAGATATTGACCACGCACGATGTCTTCGGCAGGAACAGGTTGCAAGGCACGGATAACCTTCAACTTTTCATCGCGCACAGTATCAGGGTCAAAGTGGAACGGCGGTTCCATTGCGATCAGGCACAGAAGCTGCATCATGTGGTTCTGCACCATGTCACGCATCGCGCCCGACTTGTCGTAGTAAGCGCCGCGCCCCTCGACCCCGACGGTTTCGGCGACAGTGATCTGCACATGGTCGATGAACTGGCTGTTCCACAACGGCTCGAACAGGATATTGGCGAAACGCACCGCCATCAGGTTCTGCACCGTCTCTTTCCCGAGGTAATGGTCGATGCGATAAATCTGGTGTTCGGCGAAATGCGTGGCCAGCGTGTCATTCAGTGCTCGGGCGGTGGCAAGATCGCGGCCAAAGGGTTTTTCCACCACGATGCGGCTATCGACATCCGCAATGCCATGCAGATGCAGTCGTTCGGCCAGATCGCCAAACAGCGAGGGCGCCACCGAGAAATAGAAAGCCCGCACCGCGCCCTGCCGCATCATGGCGGCCAAGGCGGGCCAGCCTTCCTGGCCCTTGGCATCAATGGCGACGTAATCCAGCCGGTCCGTGAAGTCGGCAATGGCAGCCGGATCGCGCTTGTCAGCCGCGACGAATTCCTCGATCGCCTCGCGCACCAAGGCCTGAAACCCGGCCTTGTCCATCGCGGATCGCGCCGCGCCGATGATCCGGCTGTCAGGGGGCACCTGACCTGCCAGATAACGGCGATAGAGACCGGGAAGGATCTTGCGACGGGCCAGATCGCCGGTCGCCCCGAAAATCACGAGATCGAATGTTTCGACCGGGATAACGCGTGAAACCATGGGCCTCTCCTCGCAGCTTTGCGGCAGTTGCACCGCAAGAATGTTAGCGCTAACGATCCGCCTTTTAGCCGCTTCGTATCCACAAGTCTAGCACTCGCTGCGGGAAAGCGGAATGCTGTGACGGTGTAGAGCGCAGAACAAAAAACACAATACTGGCCGTAACTTGTTGATTCTTATGAACCGCTCGCAGTCCCACGGCGAGAAGTCACATGTTGGATTCACAAAGATGACCGTCGATTGCGGCTGCTGAACGTTCTGGAAGACTTCAAACGTGAGGGTTTGGGCATCGCGGGCGACATCTCGCTGCCCGTTGATCGCGTGATCCGGAGCCTTGACCGGAGTATCGAACGGCGAGGCCCTGCTGCACAAATCGGCAGCTGAGCGGTCTTGGCAGACCTGTCCCGCGACCCCTGTGATGGACGCGCCGTGCGCAGAAAACCCGTTCATGGCGGCACAAGGGTTTCACCGTGAGAAGCCGCTCAGGCCTCCAGTTCGGCATCCCAGTAAAGATAATCCATCCAGCTTTCATGCAGATGGTTCGGCGGGAAGCGGCGGCCATGGGCCTGCATTTCCTCGGCCGAAGGCGGCACAGGTTTGCGCATCAGGCGCATGCCGACCTGCCGCAGGGTCTTGTTGCCCTTCTTCAGATTGCAGGGCGAACAGGCGGCCACCACATTTTCCCAACTTGTGATGCCGCCCTTAGAGCGCGGCACCACATGGTCAAACGTCAGATCGCCCTTCGATCCGCAATACTGACACTTGAATTCGTCCCTCAGAAAAAGATTGAAGCGCGTGAAGGCCACGCGCTTCTGGGGTTTGACGAATTCTTTCAGCACCACGACCGAGGGTATGCGGAACTCGGCCCTCTGACTGTGCACCACCGCATCATATTCGGCGAGGATCTGCACCCGGTCCAGACAAACCGCCTTGATGGTTTCCTGCCAGGGCCAGAGGCTGAGCGGGTAATACGACAGCGGGCGGTAATCCGCATTCAGCACAAGCGCCGGAAAATGCCGCAGTGCCGCAGGTTCCCGCACGAAACTGGTTCTGAAATCACCGTCCATTCATAGACTCCGCCTTCGTCCCGCCTGCCGTCCCGGCAGTCAGGGCGGGGAGTCCGCCCCGACAGTGGAAACTATATATCGCGTCCGGCGACAGGCAAGCCCCATAGTGTCGGGCATGGTTCTGGCAGGGCCCTGTAACGTCGTGATGACGAAAGCGGCAGATGTCCGGGTCAGCGCGTCTCTTTCGGGCGCAGCGCGAACCAGATCAGCGCACCACCGGCCAGAACGAGGAAGGGCAGCATCGCCATGTTCACCGCCGACCAGCCCGCCTGCACCGATCCGCCCGAGCAATTCATCAACCCGCCCGAGGCGAACGAGGCCATCGACACACCACCGAAAACCACGAAATCGTTCAGCCCCTGCATGGTGCCGCGCTCTGCCGCAGTATGATGCCCCGCCAACATGCTGGTGGCGCCGATGAAACCGAAGTTCCAGCCGATCCCCAGCAGGATCAGCGCGATATAGAAATTCTCAAGGTTCATCCCGGACATGGCCACTGCCCCCGACCCGGCAAGGATCAGCAGGCCAAGTGCAATCACCTTCTCTACTCCGAGGCGCGCAATGATATGGCCGGTCACGAAAGACGGCGCATACATCGCAAGCACATGGGCAGACACGATATTCGCCGCATCCGAGGTTTCGAATCCGCAGCCCACCACCGCCAGCGGCGAAGAGGTCATCACGAGGTTCATCAGCGCATAGCTGACGGTGGCGCAGACCATGGCGACGATAATCGCCGGATCGCGCAGCAGCTCGCGCCGTGTGCGTCCCGCTGCTGCCCAGGTCCCGCGCACCGCCGGACGGGTGCTTTTCAGCGCCCCGAACAGGAACAGCCCTGCGAGGTTCAGTGCGATCACCGTCAGATAGCTGCCAAGGAACGGCACGACCATGGCCTGCGAGGTCAGCTTCACCAGCTGCGGCCCGAAGATGGCCGAGGCCAGCCCCCCCGCCATCACCCCGGAAATCGCCTTGGGCCGGAACGCCTCTGACGCTGCATCGGCGGCCGCGAAACGGTAGAAGCCTTGCGCCGACATATAGCCGCCAGTCAGCAGGCTCGCCGCCGAAAACACCGCGAAAGACCCGATATACAGCCCATAGGCAGCCACCGCCGCCCCGGCCGCCCCGGCCAGCGCGCCCAGAACGAAACCGACACGCCGCCCCCAGCGCTGCATCACCGCCGACAGCGGCTGTGCCCAGAGCATCGAGCCGATGACGGTCAGCGAGATCGGCAAGGTGGCCCAGCACGGGTTGCCCGCAAGCTGGCTGCCCGCCAGCCCGCCGATGGTGAAGATCACCGGCATCTGGGCGCCCAGAACCGCCTGTGCGGCCACGAGAACCCACATGTTGCGGCGGGCGATGCTGTCATTCGGAAGGGATGTCGCGCTCATGGCGGCAGCTAATCCGCCCGCGTGCCCTTGCGCAAGGGGCAAGCGCGCCCCTAACCTGCGGCAAATCGGGGGAACCATGGTCGGACGCATCATCGAGGGACCGGCAGATATTGCCGAAGGCATGGACTGGCTGGGCCGCCATGACCGCAGATTCGCCGAAGCGCATGCGCTGACCGGCGACCTGCCGCTGCGCCGCCGCCCCGAGGGTTTTGCCGAACTCCTGTCCGCCATCGTCAGCCAGCAGGTTTCGGTCGCCTCCGCCCGCGCCATCTGGGGCCGGATGGAGGCGGCGGGCTTCACCAGCCCTGAGGCGGTCCAGGCGGCCAGCGACGAAGACCTGCGCGGCTGCGGCCTCTCCCGCCCGAAACTGCGCTATGCGCGGGCACTGGCGGATTCGGGGCTGGATTTCCCGGCACTGCGGGCGATGCCGGATGACAGGATCATCACGCAACTTGTTGAACTGCCGGGGATTGGTCGGTGGACCGCTGAAATCTACGCCATGTTCAGCCTCGGCCGCGCCGATGTCTTCGCTCATAACGACCTCGCCTTGCAGGAGGCGGCGCGGCTGCTTTTCAATCTCGAAAAGCGCCCCAATGAACGTGAGATGCGCGTGATCGCCGCCGACTGGTCACCGTGGCGGGCGGTTGCGGCGCGGCTGCTCTGGGCCTACTACCGTGTGGCAAAGGACCGCGAAGGGATCAGATGATGCTGCAATCGAAACGCAAGGCGCCGCAATCCGGCACCGCGAAATCCATGGTGATCTTCGTGCACGGCTACGGCGCCGATGGCGATGACCTGCTGGGCCTCGCCGACCCGCTGGCGCCGCATCTGCCCGATACGGTGTTCTACAGCCCCAACGCTCCCGAACCCTGCGTCGGCAACCCTTTCGGCTATCAGTGGTTCCCGATCCCGTGGCTGGACGGATCTTCGGAAGAAGCGGCGCAGGCCTCTATGGCCGTCTCGCTTGAAAAGCTGAATTCTTTCATCGACGCGAAGCTGGCGGAAGAGAAGATCGGTATCGAAGCCCTTGCCCTGGTTGGATTTTCGCAAGGCACGATGATGAGCCTGCATCTGGCTCCACGCCGCGACAGCGCCATGGCGGGCGTCGTCGGCTTCTCGGGCCGCCTGCTGGTGCCGGAACTGCTCGGCGCTGAAGCGCAGGTGAAGCCGCCAATCCTGCTGATCCACGGCGATGCCGACGAGGTCGTGCCGTTCGAGGATATGGGCCGCGCCGGGGACGCGCTGGTTTCAGCCGGGTTCGAGGTCTATGGCCATGTCATGAAAGGCACTGGTCACGGCATTGCCCCCGACGGGCTGCAAGTCGCCCTGTCCTTTCTGCATGACAAGCTGCCCGGTTGAGATTTGAGTATTTGGGCAAGAAGCAAGGCTCATCCGGTCTTGCTTCTTGAAAAAATACTCCCGCCGGAGGCATCCGACAGCGCCGCAAGCTTGCCGCCGGAAGTTAGAAACGCCCGGTAAGGCTCTGCCAAAGAAGGCGTTTACGGCGGGTGAACTCTGACAGATCGAGGGTGCCATCTGCCACCCGTGCGGGTTCCTCCGCGGCAAGCGCAAGAACCGGCCGCGTCAGGAAGGCGGCCAGCGCCGCACTGCGCGGGATGGGGCCGCGCACTCTGTGGAGGCGGGCAAGCCCTTCACGGGCCAGCGCCGCGACGCCAGCAGGCGTCCCGTCAACCAGCGGAATACGGCCCAGCGTTTCAAGCTGTGGCACAGCACGCAGGTAATTGGCCAGGGCCTGAGCGCTGCCCAAGCCGCGTGCTGCGGCTTCCGCGCTGTCAGGCGCGCCCAGAGCTTTCGCCGCGAGCCACAGCAACGCCCCACCGGTTTCCTCAAGATACCGCCACAGCGCGGCAGCATCGGCATGCGGCTCGCGCCAGACATCCCATTGACGTGCCGCGACCATCCCGTCCAAAGCTTCGACCGGCAAGCCTTTGTCCCGGATCAGCTTTCCCAGCGGGGTCATGACCTCATGTGGTTGCCCGCCGCCTGCTGCCGCGGCCGTGATCGCATCGCGCCACCATTGCAGGCGCATTTCGGCGATCATCGGCTCCTTGCTGGCCCAGGGTGCGCGCGCGACCTCGGCGTTGAAGGCGTAAAGCACAGCCAGCGCCGGGCGGTCGATCACCGGCGCCGCCATCAGCGCGGCAAAACGCTCCGGGTCGGTGCGCTGCACGATTTCGGCGCAGGCCTCGCTCATGCGGCGCCCTGATCGCGGATCAGCTTCCACTGGATCGCATCAAGCAGCGCCTCGAAGCTCGCATCCACGATATTTGGGCTGACACCCACGGTAGACCAGCGACGGCCCTGGCCATCCTCGCTGTCGATGATCACGCGGGTAACCGCCTCGGTGCCGCCTTGGGTGATGCGGACTTTGAAATCCACCAGTTTCATATCATCGATACAGGCCTGATATGGCCCAAGATCCTTGGCCAGCGCCTTGTAAAGCGCGTTGACCGGGCCACGGTCGGTGCCAGCCTCATCCATGCTTTCCGAAACCGACAGCATCTTGCGACCGTCGATCTTCACCACTACTACCGCCTCGGACAGGGAAACCATGCGGTCGTATTTGTTCTTCCGCCGCTCGACCGTCACGCGGTAGCGCTTCACCTCGAAGAATTCCGGGCAGAGGCCCAGCTCGCGCCGCGCCAGCAGCTCGAAACTCGCCTGCGCGCCGTCATAGGCGTAGCCTTCGTCCTCGCGGGTCTTGATCTTGTCAAGGATCAGGGCAAGGCGCGGGTCATTCGGCGCGACCTCGATCCCCGCCGCCGCCAGCCGGGCGCGCAGGTTCGATTGCCCGGCCTGATTGGACATCGGGATCAGCCGCTCGTTCCCTACCAGCGCAGGGTCGATATGTTCGTAGGTCGTGGGGTCTTTGACGATGGCGCTGGCATGCAGCCCCGCCTTGTGTGCGAAGGCCGAAGCCCCGACATAGGGGGCACTACGCAGAGGCACCCGGTTCAGGATGTCGTCAAGCATGCGCGAGGTCTTGACCAGCCCCGACAGTGCCGCGTCGCTGACGCCGGTCTCCAGCGTCTCACGGAACGGCGCCTTCAGCATCAGCGTCGGGATCAGCGTGGTGAGGTTGGCATTCCCGCACCGCTCGCCCAGGCCGTTCAGCGTGCCCTGCACCTGCCGCGCGCCCGCCAGCACGGCGGCCAGAGAATTGGCCACCGCATTGCCGGTGTCGTCATGGCAATGGATGCCCAGCCGGTCGCCCGGAATGCCAGCGGCGATCACGGCGCGGGTGATGGTGCCCACTTCCTCGGGCAGCGTGCCGCCGTTGGTATCGCAAAGCACGATCCAGCGCGCACCCGCCCCGAAGGCAGCCTTCAGACAGTTCAGCGCATAATCCGGGTTCGCCTTGTAGCCGTCGAAGAAATGTTCGGCATCAAACAGCGCCTCCCGCCCCTTCGCCACCACATGCGCGATGGAGGCGCGGATATTCTCCACATTCTCGGGCAGGGTGATGCCAAGCGCCGTGGTGACATGGAAATCATGGGTCTTGCCGACCAGACAGACCGCAGGCGTTTCCGCATCCAGCACGGCGGCCAGCACATCGTCATTCTCGGCCGAGCGGCCCACGCGTTTCGTCATGCCGAAGGCGGTGAAGGTGGCGCGGGTTTGTGGCCGGTCGCGGAAGAAATCGCTGTCAGTCGGGTTGGCGCCGGGCCAGCCGCCCTCGATGTAATCCACCCCCAGCGCATCCAGCGCGCGGGCGATCTGCTGCTTTTCCGGCAGCGAGAATTGCACACCCTGCGTCTGCTGGCCATCGCGCAGGGTGGTGTCGAACAGGTAAAGGCGCTCGCGCATGACAGGCTGGCTTTCGGTCATTCAGTCTTCATCGACCACGCGGAAGATCGCGGGCACGGCAGGACAAGGGCGCATCTCGTTGCGGATCACATCCGACAGGCGGGTCTGGTGCAGGAACACATAGACATGCGCCGAAAGCCCCTCCCACAGCCGGTTGGTCAGCGACTGCGCCCGCGATCCCGACACACCGCCCGAGGCCCCCGCCCCGGTATGCATGGCGTTCACGGTTTCCTCGACCGCCTCCATCACCTCGGACACGCGGATCTCGGCGGGGCTGCGCGACAGGCGGTAGCCGCCGCCCGGCCCGCGCACCGCCTCCACCAGACCGGCGCGGCGCAGCTTGACGAAAAGCTGTTCCAGATAGGGCAGCGAAATATCCTGACGCTTCGAAATCTCGGCCAGCGACACCAGATCCTCGGGTTTCGCCAGCGCCAGATCGGCCAGAGCCACCATGGCATAGCGGCCTTTCGTCGACAGTTTCATCGCCCGCTTCCCCCAAATCCATTGACGCCACCGGCAGGGGCGCTTAACTCACCTGAACCCCCGGGGCCCTGCCCGACGGGACTTAATGGAACCGCCCGGATTGCGCAATCTCCGAAGGGCGGACGACAGTAAAGGCGACGAAATGCCCGAAGTGATCTTTGCCGGCCCGGAAGGCCGTCTTGAAGGCCGTTACCACCCGCAAAAGGAACGCGACGCCCCGATTGCCATCGTCTTGCATCCGCATCCGCAATTCGGCGGCACGATGAACAACAAAGTGGTGTATAACCTCCATTACGCCTTCTACAACATGGGCTTCACCGTGCTGCGGTTCAACTTCCGCGGCGTGGGGCGCAGCCAGGGCGAATATGATCAGGGCATTGGCGAATTGTCGGATGCCGCCTCGGCGCTGGATTACCTGCAAAGCATGAACCAGAACGCCAAGCATTGCTGGGTCGCTGGCTTCAGCTTCGGCGCCTGGATCGGCATGCAGCTTCTGATGCGGCGGCCGGAAATCACTGGCTTCATCAGCGTGGCGCCGCCGGCGAACATGTATGATTTCAGCTTCCTCGCGCCCTGCCCGTCCTCGGGTCTCATCATCAACGGCACCGCCGACCGCGTGGCACCGCCGAAAGATACCGTGAGCCTCGTGAACAAGCTGCACGAGCAGAAGGGCATCACCATCACCCATGAACAGGTGGAAGGCGCCGATCACTTCTTCAGCAATGAAGAGGCGCATATGAAGCCGATGATCGACACGGTGTCCAGCTATGTGACCCGCCGTCTGGGGGAAGGCAGCCGCTGACATGGGCGTGACCGAGGATCTTGCCGACGCATTGGCCCGCGACGTTCTGGCGGCGCAGGACGAGATGGACCAGGAACGCTTCTATCTCGATGTCGCCAAGATGCTCGCCACCGTCTCGCCTTCGATGGAGGAGGCATTCATGACCGCGATGCGCGTGCGTCTGGCCGAACGCCGGGCGCGCGAGTACCTCAACCGCCGCATCGGCGCCTTCCGCAAAGGCCCCGCCGAGTGACAGGGCGGGACGTGCCGCGCGGCCTGCTTTACGCCCAGATCGTCAGCACAGGTCTGGCGCTGCTGATCGTTATCGCATGGTGGGGGGCGTCCACGCGCTGCGCCGCCGGTCACGGGGTGATCGGCTTCGGGCTTGCAGGGGGCCTGCTGGTGCTGGGCCTGTTCTTCCCCTTTCTGGCGCCGGTCTGGCTGCAGCTTCGGTCTGCTGCGGTCTTGCCGGTGCTTTGGCTTCTGCTGGTCTGCTATCTGGCGGTGGAAGCCATGCCCCGTCTCTGTGCGGGCGAGACCCCACTGGGGTTGGCATGGCCCGTTGCGCTGGCCGGTCTGGCCATTGCTTTCGGTTGCCGACTTGCAGGACGGTATTTGCACAAATGACCGAACGCCTGACCGAACAATTCACCTTCCTGAATGCCGCCGACGCGCTGAAATCGGTAGAGCGCGCCAATGTGCTGATGGATGGCAGCCGGGCCGAGAACAGCGCCGAACACAGCTGGCATCTGGCGCTTTGGGCGCTGGTGCTGGGCGATGGCCTGCCCGAGCTTGACCGCGCTCTGGCCATGTTGGTGCTGCATGATCTGCCCGAGGTCTATTGCGGCGATCATCCCATTCACCTGATCGACAATCCCGATCAGGTTGCACAGGCCGAGGCGGCGGCGGCCGACCGGATCTTCGCGCTTGCGCCCGCCGATCTGGCCGCGCCCTTGCGTGCGCTGTGGAAGGAATTCGAGGCAGGTGAAACCCCGGCCGCGCGTCTGGCCAAGCGGCTGGATCACGCGCAGCCGCTGATGCAGGTGCTGATGTCGCCCTGCCCGCCCGCCGATCATCTGGATGTGGTGCGCGACAACCTTGCCACTGGCCGCGCCGCGCGGTTCCGGCAGGAATGGCCGGAGTTTTACACCCATGCGGTTGACCTTCTGGCGGGTGGGCCGGGCACCGCAGGCCCCGACCTGGATGCTCGGCTGGCCTTTCTGGCCGAGGCGGACCGGCTGAAATCGGTAACCCGCGCCACCACGCTGGTCGATGGCTCGCGCTGCGAAACCTCGGGCGAACACAGCTGGCATCTGGCGCTTTACGCCCTGCTGCTGGCCGATCAGGCGGCGCCGGGCGTCGATGTCGCACGGGTGATGCGCATGCTGATCCTGCACGATCTGGTGGAAATCGACGTGGGCGATGTGCCGATCCATTCGGCGGATGGCAAGGCCCATGGCTCGACCCAGACTCAGGCGGCCGAGGCCGCCGCTGCGGACCGGCTGTTCGGTCTGCTGCCTGCCCCCACCGGCGCAAGCCTTCGGGCGCTGTGGGAAGAATTCGAGGCCACCGAAAGCCCCGATGCCGTCTTTGCAAAAAGCCTTGACCGGGTGCAGCCGGTGATGGCCAACCTGATGTCGGGCGGCGGGACTTGGATCACCTATAGGGTGACCGCCGAACAGCTTGAGACCCGCGTGGGCGTGAAGATCGCGCGGGGGGCTCCGACGCTCTGGCCTTGGGTCCGCGCACAGGCCGCGCCGTTCTTCGGCACCTGATCAGGGTAAACGGCCCTTCTGTTGCAACTGCGGCAGCATGTCGCGCAGGGTGTTACCCTGCGCCAGCCAACCGCGCACCGCGCAGGTAGAGGCAACATAAAGCGCCAGCGCCCCCTCGCCCTTCACCCCGGATCGCCGGGAAAATTCGCGGTGATTGCGCGGCAGCGGCACCTGCCGCCCCTTGCAGGCCGCCGGATCCGCCGCCTGAACAGGCTCGCCCGAAATCAGAACAGCCGCCCCCTCATCCATCCAGATCGGCAGTGCGCCGGTCAGCATACCCAGCGGCGGAATGGCGGCATGCAGCGTGACATGGGTCAGTTCATGGCTGAATACGCCTGCCGATCTTGCGCCTTGTGAAGTGATGGTGACGATACTGTAGCCATAGGTCATGCCGCGCGGGCCATATCCGTTGCGCCGGTCACAGGCCCGCGTGGTGCAGACCCGCCATTCCGGCCGCATAATGCCGCCCAAAGCCTTGGCGACACTCCGTTCCGCACCGGAAATATCGCGTCGGATGCGGGCAATGGTTTCCGGCTTTGCCGCAAGATCCACCCACAGACCGGGGGAGACTTCGGCCATGCCCTCACGCTTTGGCAGCACGCCCGCAACCGCAGGCAAGGACAGCATGATCCCCAGTGCAAAAGCCACCAGCCCGTTCCGTCGCATCGCAAACTTCCTTCCGCCGAATTTGGTATGCAATTGCATACCGGGCTTCCCAAGCCGCGCATTTTCCTTTATGCAACCTGCATCCGAATCCTCAACCTGAAAAGGCCAGGCGCATGACCAAGATCAAGGTGGCGAACCCCATCGTCGAGATGGACGGCGATGAAATGACCCGGATCATCTGGGATTTCATCAAGAAGAAGCTGATCCTGCCCTATCTGGACGTTGACCTGCTCTACTATGATCTCGGCATTGAAGAGCGTGACCGCACCAATGACCAGATCACCATCGACAGCGCGATGAAGACCAAAGAGGTCGGCGTGGCGGTGAAATGCGCCACCATCACCCCGGATGAGCAGCGCGTCGAAGAATTCAACCTCAAGCAAATGTGGAAGTCGCCGAACGGCACCATCCGCAATATCCTCGGCGGCGTGATCTTCCGCGAGCCGATCATCTGCAAGAACGTGCCGCGTCTGGTTCCGGGCTGGACCCAGCCGATCGTCGTCGGCCGCCATGCCTTTGGCGACCAGTATCGCGCCACCGACTTCCTGTTCCCCGGTAAGGGGAAGCTCACGATGAAATTCGTCGGCGAAGACGGCACCGTGATCGAGCGTGACGTGTTCGACGCCCCCGCCGCCGGTGTGGCCATGGGCATGTACAACCTCGACCAGTCGATCATCGACTTCGCCCGTTCGTCGATGAACTACGGTCTCATGAAGGGCTGGCCGGTTTACCTCTCGACCAAGAACACCATCCTCAAAGCCTATGACGGCCGTTTCAAGGATCTGTTCGCCAAGGTCTATGCCGAGGAATTTGAAGACAAGTTCAAGGCGGCTGGCATCCATTACGAACACCGCCTGATCGACGACATGGTGGCTTCGGCGCTGAAATGGTCGGGCGGCTATATCTGGGCCTGCAAGAACTATGACGGCGACGTGCAGTCGGATACCGTGGCGCAGGGCTTCGGTTCGCTGGGCCTGATGACCTCGGTGCTGATGACGCCCGATGGCAAGACGGTCGAGGCGGAAGCGGCGCATGGCACGGTGACCCGTCACTACCGGCAGCATCAGGCGGGCAAGGAAACCTCGACCAACTCCATCGCGTCGATCTTCGCCTGGACCGGCGGCCTGAAGCACCGCGCGAAACTGGACGGCAACGAAGCGCTGGCCACCTTCGCCACCACGCTGGAAAAGGTCTGCGTGCAGACTGTGGAAGACGGCTGGATGACCAAGGATCTGGCGCTGCTGGTTGGCCCCGACCAGAAGTGGCTCACCACCATGGGCTACCTCGAAAAGGTGGACGAATACCTCAACAAGGCTCTGGCGGGCTGACGCCGGTGCGGGGCGGCCTTCGGGCCGCCCCTTTTCGTTTCACCACAGGGTATGCTGCATCCCCGGCGGCATCGGGGGCGAAGCCGCCTTTGGCGGCAATCCGATGTCACGCCGCAGATGATTGTCCAGATCCTGAAACTGCGCCGCCAGTGGCCGCCGGGGCGCGGGGCGCAGCAGCGCCAGCGCGGCAGCGATGAACACGCGGCGCGCGCCAAGGCTGTGGATCAGGGCATGGATTGCCGGAAGGCTTTCGTCTTTGGTCATGGGATTCCCGGTGCGGATCACGCAACCGGCCTCTGCTTGAAGGTAGGAAGATGACCGGACAGAGGTGCGACATCACGGCCAATGGCCCGTCACGCGCGCTTTGTGAAAGAAGTCCGGTCAGGGGTTCAGACGGTTGGCCGTAAAGGCCGGAGAACTGCGGTCAGGCTCGGGCCAGGACGCGAGTTCGCTGCGAAACTCGGGCGATTTCTGCCGCCGAGTTCGCGCCGGTCGAAAGGGCGTATGCGTTGTAAGCCATGATCCGCCCTCCCTGTCTGAATTGCCGGATGTGGCCCTGCTTGCACATGCGGCCGAGTCGGGGCAAAGGAAAATGCCGCCCGTGGCCGTTCTGCCGCGCGACGTGGCTGAAGGGCAACAGGCCCGAGGAAGGAACCAGATGACTGCCACGGGTCGCCATTCCCTGATCGAAGATGCCCAAGGCATTGCTTATGGCACCGTCATGGCATCTTTCGGCATCGTCATCCTGACGCATCTGGGCCTTGTCACCGGACAGACGGCGGGGCTTGCGGTCCTGATTTCCTACGCGACGGGCTGGGGCTTCGGCCCGGTTTTCTTTGTGATCAACCTGCCCTTCTATCTGCTGGGCTGGCTACGCATGGGCCCGGCCTTCACGGTCAAAACCTTCGTCGCCGTCGCCGCCCTCTCGGGGCTGAGCATGGTCATGCCCGGCTGGATCGGCTTTGACCATCTGAATCCGGCTTTCGGGGCGGTGCTGTTCGGCCTCGCCTCCGGCTCCGCCTTGCTGGCACTGTTCCGCCATGGCGCGAGCCTTGGCGGAATCGGGATCCTTGGCCTGATGATCCAGGATCGCTGGGGGTTCCGTGCAGGCTGGGTGCAACTGGGATTCGACGCAGCGCTTTTTGCCATAGCCCTTTGCCTTCGGGATGTTCCGACCGTTGCGCTCAGCTTCCTTGGCGCCGTGGTGGTCAATCTGGTGATCGCCATCAACCATCGCCGAGACCGCTATATTGTTGCCTGAGCCCTGCGCCCTGCGCAGATCCGGCTTGCGCAATACGCGCGCCTCATTGGCGCTGCATTGCAGCATATTTAGGTCATGGCTATTGACCTTAAATCAACACCCCATCATTCTCTGCTGGAGGATGCCCAGGGCCTGACCGCCGCCGCCATCCAGGCGGCGCTGGGTATCCATCTGCTGCGCGCGGCGGGCCTGATCACCGGCGGCACCGCAGGGGTGGCGCTGCTTCTGTCCTATGCAACGGGCTGGGGTTTCGGCGCGACCTTCTTCACCGTCAACCTGCCCTTCTATGCCTTCGCATGGATGCGCCGCGGTCCGGCCTTCGCGGTGAAAAGCTTCGTCACAGTGACCGCTGTTTCGCTATTGGCGGGCATTCTGGTGCGCTGGGTGCCGCTGACCGGCATCCATCCGGCGGCGGCGGCCATCCTGTTCGGCGTGGTCGCCGGTGTCGGGTTGCTGGGCCTGTTCCGCCACGCCTCCAGCCTCGGCGGTGTTTCCATCGTGGCGCTGATCCTGCAAGACAGGTTCGGCATCCGTGCGGGCTGGGTGCAACTGGGTTTCGATCTTGGCATCTTCCTGATTGCCCTGACAATCCTGCCCGCCGAACGGGTGCTCTGGTCGGCGCTTGGCGCGCTGATCCTCAATTTCATTCTGGCCATGAACCACCGCCGCGACTGGTATATCGTCACCTGACACCGCGTTTTGCACAGGTTTCACTGGCCTTTCCGCCTGACCTCCTGTAAGGCGCCCCCAAACCCATTCTGTGAAAGAGACCCCTCCGATGGAGCTTCGCAACATCGCGATCATCGCGCACGTTGACCATGGCAAGACGACCCTTGTGGACGAACTGCTGAAACAGTCCGGCGCTTTCCGCGAAAATCAGGCCGTCAGCGAACGCGCCATGGACAGCAACGATATCGAGCGTGAGCGCGGGATCACCATTCTGGCCAAGGCCACTTCGGTCGAATGGAACGGCGCGCGCATCAACATCGTCGATACCCCCGGCCACGCCGATTTCGGCGGCGAGGTGGAGCGCATCCTCAACATGGTCGATGGCGTGGTGCTGCTGGTCGATGCCGCCGAAGGCCCGATGCCGCAGACCAAATTCGTGACCTCCAAGGCACTCGCCCTCGGCCTGCGCCCCATCGTGGTGCTGAACAAGGTCGATAAACCCGATGCCGAACCAGACCGTGCGCTGAACGAGGTCTTCGACCTCTTCGCCAACCTTGGCGCCAGCGACGAACAGCTCGACTTCCCGCATCTTTATGCCTCGGGTCGTGCCGGCTGGGCCGATGACAGCCTCGACGGTCCGCGCAAGGATCTGACGGCGCTGTTCGAACTGGTCGTGCGTCACGTTCCGGCGCCGAAACAGCTCGCCAAGGCGGCCGAGCCGTTCCAGATGCTCGCCACCACCCTGTCGGCTGACCCGTTCATCGGCCGTATCCTGACCGGCCGCGTCGAGGCAGGCACGCTGAAAGTTGGTTCCTCGCTGAAGGCGCTGACCCGCACGGGCGAGCGGATCGAACAGTTCCGCGTCACCAAGATCCTCGCCTTCCGCGGCCTCGGCCAGCAACCCATCGACGAGGCGGTGGCAGGCGACATCGTCACCATCGCCGGCATGACCAAGGCGACTGTGGCCGATACGCTCTGCGATCTGTCGGTCGATACCGCACTGCCCGCCCAGCCTATCGACCCGCCGACCATCTCGGTCACTTTCGGCATCAATGACAGCCCGCTGGCAGGCCGCGACGGCAACAAGGTGCAGTCGCGCGTCATCCGCGAACGGCTGATGAAAGAGGCCGAAACCAACGTCGCCATCCGCATCGAGGATACCCCCGGCGGCGAGGCTTTCATCGTCTCGGGCCGCGGCGAACTTCAGATGGGCGTGCTGATCGAGAACATGCGCCGCGAGGGGTTCGAACTGTCGATCTCGCGCCCGCGCGTGATCTTCCGCGAGGAAGGTGGCCAGCGCCTTGAACCCATCGAGGAAGTCATCGTCGATGTGGATGACGAATATTCCGGCGCCGTCATCGACAAGCTCACCGGCGAGCGCAAGGGTGATCTGGTCGAAATGAAACCGGCTGGCGTCGGCAAGACCCGGATCGTTGCGCATGTGCCCTCGCGCGGGCTGATCGGCTATCATGGCCAGTTCCTGACCGATACGCGCGGCACCGGCGTGCTGAACCGGATTTTCCACGACTGGGCCCCGCACAAGGGTCCGATCCAGGGCCGCCGTCAGGGCGTGCTGATCTCGATGGAGAATGGCACCTCGGTCGCCTATGCGCTCTGGAACCTCGAAGAGCGCGGCAAGATGTTCATCGGCGCGCAGGAAGCCGTCTATGTCGGCATGCTGATCGGCGAACATTCGCGCGACAACGATCTGGAAGTGAACCCGCTGAAAGGCAAGAAACTTACCAACGTCCGCGCCTCCGGCACCGACGAAGCCGTGCGCCTGACGCCGCCAGTGCGCATGTCGCTGGAAGAAGCCATCGCCTATATCGACGATGACGAACTGGTGGAGGTCACGCCGAAGATCGTTCGCCTGCGCAAGCGCGAACTGGACCCGCACGAGCGCAAGCGCCAGGCCCGCGCCGAGTAAGGGGGCTCTGCCCCCGCGCCTGCGGTGCTCCCCCGGAGCATTTCAGGCAAGAAGCAAATCAGCTTGCTCCTTGTCGAAATACTCTGGGGGGTGAGGCGAAGCCGAGGGGGGCAAAGCCCCCCCCTTTTTTCATGCGGCGGCGGCCAGACGGCAAGGCAGGAAGGGTTCGACTGATACGCTGTCGCCTTCGAAGGTGCAAAAGCTGGCTTCCGGCACCTCAAGCCAGTCGCCCTCGCCGCTTTCCAGCGGCTCCGAGACCACGGCGCGGCCCATGCGGGTGTCCGACCAGCGGTGATAAAGGCTTGGCGCCTGCTCGTCCGTGGCATAGCGCATCGCATAAAGTCGCTGACCGTCAGACATGGCAACGGTCAGCCGCAGATGCGGCGCCTCCCCCTTGTCACGCGCCAGCCGTATGAAAGCCGCCGCCGCCCGTTCCATGGCGCCGCGCGGATCTTGCTCCAGCCCCTCGGCAATGGCGGCGAGGAACAGCGCCTCGCTGTCGGTCGCCCCCTTGCGATGCGGATAAAGGGCATCGGGGATCAGCATGTCGGCGTAGCGTCGAAAGCTGTCATAGCCGCCAACCTGCCCGTTATGCATGAAGCTCCACCGCCCCCAGGTGAACGGATGGCAGTTGTTGCGGCTGGTCGCGGTGCCGGTTGACGCGCGGACATGGGCGAGGAAGAGGCCCGATTTCACGGTGGCCACAAGGCTCCGCAAGTTCGGGTCGCTCCAGGCTGGCATGACATCGCGGTAAAGCCCCGGTTCCGGTCGATCGCCATACCAGGCGATGCCAAACCCGTCGGCATTGATCGCAGTGCGGCATTCAGTGGCACACTGGCTTTGGTGGATCAGGGAATGGCCGGGGCGGCTGACGATGTCTTCCAGAAAGATCGGTGCGCCAATATAGGCGGCCCAGCGGCACATTCACATCACTCCTGCGGCCGGTTGATCCGGTCGTCGCCTGTATTGCGGGGTTTCTGCATCCGCATCCTACAGCATGTTGCAGAAAAATGAAGATAGGATGACGCGCTGTCTGCGCTTGAAAGTGGGAACTATTCCCGCAATCCTGCAGAGTATGGAGAAACTTGACCACATAGACCGCCGCATCCTTGCCATCCTGCAACGCGACGCCAGCCTGTCATTGGAGGAATTGGGCGAAAGGATCGGCCTGTCACGCAACGCCGTCTGGCGCCGGGTCAAGGCGCTGGAGGAAAGCGGCGTGATCCGCGCCCGTGTCGCGCTGCTGGACCCGGAAAAGCTCGGGCTGGGGCTGACCGTTTTCATGATGATCCGGGCCGAGCGGCACACGCCCGACTGGCTGGAGAAATTCACCCGCGCCACCCGCGACATGCCGGAGATTCTGGGCGCCTACCGGATGACCGGCGATCTGGATTACCTGATCCGCGCGCGCGTTGCGGATGTGAAAGCCTATGACCGGCTTTACAAGGATCTGATCGCGCGGGTCGAGCTGCATGACGTTTCCTCCAGCTTCGTGATGGAGGAAACCAAGGAAACCACCGCACTGCCGGTCTGAGGCAGCGCGACCGGGATCATTCCGCCTCTTCGACGACACAAAGATCGCGGATGCTAGCGCCTTTCGCATGGGCCAGCGCTGCCTGATAGGCATCGCTGTTGTAGCAGGCGACCGCCGCCTCCAGCGAGGGGAAGCGGGCGACGACGTTGCGCGCCCGGTCATTGCCTTCCAACTGCACATAGCGGCCGCCGCGGGCGAGGAAAACCCCACCATGCGCCGCAATGGCCGGACCGGCCTCTTTGGCGTATTTGCCGTAAGCCTCGGCGTCGGTGACGGTCACATGGGCAATCCACAGGGCAGTGGGCATCGGTTCAGCCTCCAATCACGGTTTCAACGGCGGCAATAGCCTGATCGGCCAGCGTGATGTCGGCACCACCCGCCTGCGCCATGTCGGGCCGGCCCCCGCCGCCCTTGCCACCCAGAGCCTCGGCCGCGACCTTGACCAGCGTCACCGCCGACAGGCGGTCGGTCAGATCCGCCGTCACCCCGGCCGCCACGGCCGGTTTCGCGCCGGTATCGGCGATCAGCAGCACCGCACCAGACCCGATACGGGCCTTCATCTCGTCGATGAGGCCGGGCAGATCCTTGCCGGAAACCCCCTGCATGACCTGAGCAATCAGCTTCACACCGTTGATTTCCCTGGCTTCCGGCCCGCCGGATTTACCACCCATCGCCAGTTCGCGGCGCAGGGTGGCAACCTCGTTCTCCAGCTTGCGGCGTTCGTCCAGCAGCGCGCGCGCGCGGTCGGCCAGTTCGGTTGCGGGCGCCTTCAGGACTGCGGCCACATCTGCCAGCAGCTTCTGCTGTTCCGCGACATAGGCCAGCGCCCCCTCGCCCGTCAGCGCCTCGATCCGCCGCACACCGGCCGACGAAGCACTATCGCTGAGCAGAAGGAAGGCGCCGATCTCGCCCAGACGGGCGACATGGGTGCCGCCACAAAGTTCAAGGCTATAGGTATGCCCATCGGTGCCCTTGCCTGAACCCGGCAGCGTGCCCATCGAAACGACGCGCACCTCGTCGCCGTATTTCTCGCCAAACAGCGCCTGTGCGCCCAGGCCACGCGCATCATCCGGGGTCATCACCCGGGTTTCCACGGCACTGTTCTGGCGGATGAAAGCATTCACCTCCGCCTCGACCTGCGCCAGTTCCTCGGGCGACAGCGCCTTGGCATGGGCGAAGTCAAAGCGCAGCCGGTCCGCCGCGTTCAACGAGCCACGCTGCGCAACGTGATCGCCCAGAATCCGGCGCAGCGCCTCGTTCAGCAGGTGTGTGGCAGAGTGATTTGCGCGGATCGCACCGCGACGCTTGTGCTCGACCTCCAGCTTGGCGGGCTGGCCGCGCAGGATCGACCCTTCGACCACCTCGGCCATATGGATGAACACACCGGCAGCCTTCTTGGTGTCGGTCACACGCGCAAGGCCGGTATCGGTGCGGATCAGCCCGCTATCGCCAACCTGACCGCCGCTTTCGGCATAGAAGGGCGTCTGGTTCACCACGATCTGCACCGTGGCGCCTTGCGCCGCATCGCCGATGGCCGCGCCATCCTTCACCAGCGCGAGGATCTGCCCCTCGGCGGTTTCGGTGTCATAGCCAAGGAATTCGGTCGTGCCATGCGCCTCGGCCAGTTCAAACCAGATCGCGGCATCCTTGGCCTCGCCCGAGCCCGCCCAGGACGCACGGGCCTTGGCGCGCTGTTCTTCCATCGCGACGTCGAACCCGGCCACATCGACGGCCCGGCCCTTCTCGCGCAGCGCATCCTGCGTCAGGTCCAGCGGGAAACCATAGGTATCATAAAGCTTGAAGGCCGCCGCGCCGGGCAGATCGCCGTCTTCCGGCAGGCGCGAAAGCTCGTCATCCAGCAGACGCAGACCACGATCCAGCGTGGTGCGGAAGCGGGTTTCCTCCAGCTTCAGCGTCTCTTCGATCAGCGCCTGCGCGCGGGTCAGTTCGGGGTAATGCCCGCCCATCTGCCGCACCAGCGCCGGGACCAGCCGATACATTACCGGGTCCTGGGCACCCAGCATATGCGCATGCCGCATCGCGCGGCGCATGATGCGGCGCAGCACATAGCCGCGCCCCTCGTTCGAGGGCATCACGCCATCGGCGATCAGGAACGAGGTCGAACGCAGGTGATCGGCGATAACGCGGTGATGCACCTTGCCGGGGCCGTCCGGGTCGCCGTTGGTGACATTGGCCGAAGCCTCGATCAGCGCGCGCATCAGATCGGTGTCGTAATTGTCGTGCTTGCCCTGAAGAAGCGCACCGATCCGTTCCAGCCCCATGCCGGTGTCAATCGACTGCATGTCCAGCTCGCGCTTCGAGCCATCTTCGAACTGTTCATATTGCATGAACACGAGGTTCCAGATCTCGATGAAACGGTCGCCATCCTCGTCGGCGCTGCCGGGCGGGCCGCCCCAGATATGGTCACCGTGATCAAAGAAGATCTCGGTGCAGGGACCACAGGGCCCGGTCGGCCCCATCATCCAGAAATTGTCGTTGGTCGGGATGCGGATGATCCGGTCATCTGACAGGCCCGCAACTTTCTTCCAGATATTCGCCGCCTCGTCATCGGTGTGATAGACAGTGACCAGCAGCCGTTCCTTCGGGATGTCGAAATCCTTGGTCAGCAGTTCCCAAGCGAAGGGGATCGCCTCGGATTTGAAATAATCGCCGAACGAGAAGTTGCCGAGCATTTCAAAGAAGGTGTGGTGCCGCGCCGTATAGCCGACATTGTCCAGATCGTTGTGCTTGCCGCCTGCGCGAACGCATTTCTGCGCCGTGGTGGCGCGCACATAGTCGCGCTTTTCTACGCCCGTGAAACAGTTCTTGAACTGCACCATGCCTGAATTGGTGAACATCAGCGTCGGGTCGTTGCGCGGCACGAGCGGGCTCGAGTCCACGACCGTGTGGCCGTTGCGGCGGAAATAGTCGAGGTAGGTGGACCGGATGTCGTTCAACGACGGCATGATGTCGAGGCTCCGCGGCTGCGCCCCAAGGGCGGGAATGCTGTTGCGAACCGTTTAGCGGTGTGGCGAGGGGCTGTCCACCATTGCAAGGGCCGCGGGGACCGGGCCTATGAAAAAAGGCGGTCCATCTGGGACCGCCCTTTGTTATCCGCCGGTTGCAAGGCGAATATGATCACATATCGACGACCTCGTCAGAGCCGGATTCGGACATATGGAAATCAAGGCCGTTCGCCGCGCGGATCTTGTCTTCGATCTCCATTGCGACGGAGGGATTGGCCTTCAGGAAGTTCTTGGCATTCTCACGCCCCTGCCCGATGCGCTCATCGCCATAGGAATACCAGGAACCGGATTTTTCAACCACGCCGGCCTTCACGCCGATATCGATCAACTCTCCGGTTTTCGAGATGCCCTCGCCATACATGATGTCGAATTCGACCTGTTTGAACGGCGGGGCCACCTTGTTCTTCACGACCTTCACGCGGGTCGAGTTGCCAACCACCTCGTCGCGATCCTTGATCGAGCCGATGCGACGAATGTCCAGACGGACGCTGGCATAGAATTTCAGCGCATGGCCACCGGTGGTGGTTTCGGGGTTGCCAAACATCACGCCGATCTTCATCCGGATCTGGTTGATGAAGATGACCATGCAATTCGAGCGGCCGATCGAGGCCGTCAGCTTGCGCATGGCCTGGCTCATCAGTCGGGCCTGGGCGCCGACAGTCGCGTCGCCCATGTCGCCTTCGATCTCGGATTTCGGGGTCAGCGCAGCGACCGAGTCGACCACCACGAGGCTCACGGCACCCGAACGCACCAGCGTATCAACGATTTCAAGCGCCTGTTCGCCGGTGTCGGGCTGGCTGATCAGCAGTTCATCAAGGTTGACACCCAGCTTGCGCGCATAGATAGGGTCCAGAGCATGTTCGGCATCGACGAAGGCGCAGACACCGCCTTTTTTCTGCTCTTCTGCCACCACATGCAGCGTCAGCGTGGTCTTACCGGAGCTTTCCGGCCCGTAGATTTCGACGATGCGGCCCTTCGGCAATCCGCCGATCCCCAGCGCGATGTCGAGACCAAGCGAGCCTGTCGAGGTCGCCTCGATCTCCAGAGCGGGGTTCTCGGACCCGAGCTTCATGATCGAGCCCTTGCCGAACTGCCGTTCAATTTGTGCCAGAGCGCTTTCCAGCGCCTTCTGCTTGTCCATGTCGCGCTTTCCGTTCAGATCGAGCAGGGTTGCCGTTGCCATTTCTTCGGTCCTTATCCCATAGCCGCACCGTCGGGGCAATGTGCGGGCGCGTCGCCAGTTGTTCACTACTTGTTCCAGATTTATAGGAATGAAACAAGAACAAACTCATCGCAATCTTCACAAAATCAGCTTTTTCCCATTCGGGTTAAGAGATAGTTTACGCCGGCGGGACCAAAGACGCCCCGATGTGAAAAAGAGGCAGGAATGCTCGTATTCTGGCACCAGCGGCTCACCATGCTGGCCACACCCAAGACAGGGACCACCGCAATCGAGGCCGCCCTCGAATCACTTGCGCATCTGGCAATCCAACGACCGCCGCAACTGAAACATGCCAGCCTGCGCAAGTATCACCGCTTCATCGGTCCCTGGCTGGAAAGTGCCGCCGGCGCGCCCTTCGATGTGATCGCCACGATGCGCGAGCCACTGGGCTGGCTGGGTAGCTGGTATCGCTATCGCCAGCGCGAGGATATTGGCGATGCCACCAAAAGCACCGCGGGTATCAGCTTTGATCAGTTCGTGCGCGATTACTGTTCCGACACGCCGCCGGCCTATGCCGCCGTGGGTGCCCAGTCGCAGTTTCTGGCCCCGAAGAACGAAAAGGGGCTGACACGTCTGTTTCGTTACGAACAGATCGAGGATCTGATCCACTTTCTGGAAGACCGTCTGAATTGCGAGATCATTCTGCCTCGCCTGAATGTCTCGCCGGTGATGGAACTGGGCCTGGATCCCGCAACGGAAAAGCTGTTGCGGAAAACTGCCGCGAAGGATTTTGCGCTCTACGAAACCTTGACCAACGTCGGGTGACGGTCAGATCAGTGCAATTGCTGTTGCACGGTATCGGTCAGATCGCTGAGCGAGAAAGGCTTCGGCAGGAACACCGAATTCGGAATGCGTGCCTGTGAGTGTGACAGGCAGTCCTCGGCATAGCCTGATACGAAGACCACCCGCACATTCGGCCGAGATTCCAGTGCCTGCCGCACCCAGCTTGGACCATCCATCCCCGGCATCACCACATCGGTGACAAAGATATCCACGTTCAGCGCCGGGTCCTCCAGCGTTTTCAGGGCTGTCTCGGCACTGTCCGCCTCCAGCACGGTATAGCCGCGCAACCGCAGGGCACGGCTGGCGAAGGCGCGCACCGGCGCCTCATCCTCGACCAGAAGGACAACCCCCTCGCCCTGCCGCGCCGGGTTGCGACGCCGGGCCGGACCTGGCTGCGCCGAGGTATCCGCCGCATTGATCGGGAAATACAAATGAAACACGGTGCCGAGACCGGGCTCACTATCAACAAAGATGAAACCGCCGGATTGCTTGACGATCCCATAGGCCGTGGAAAGACCCAGACCCGTACCCTCGCCCACGCGTTTGGTGGTGTAGAAAGGTTCGAAAACCTTTTGCAAACGATCCGGCGGGATGCCGCAGCCGGTATCCAGAACGCGGATCACTGCATATTCGCCTGCAGGAACGACTGCACGGTCGCGTCGCAATTCTTCTTTCAGGCTCAGCGCTTCGGTCTCTATCCGGATCGTGCTACCGTCGGGCATCGCGTCACGGGCATTCACCACAAGATTCATGAGCACCTGCTCCAGCTGCCGCTTGTCGGCGCGGATCGGCCCCAGCTCGGGCGCATGCGCAAGCCGCAGGCTTACCCTTTCCCCGACCAGCCGGTTGAGCAGATGGGTCAGATCGGACAGCAGTTCCTGAAGGTCCAGCCGTTCGGGCTTCAACGTCTGCTTGCGCGAAAAGGCAAGCAATTGCCCGACGAGGCTGGCAGCGCGGTTGGCATTCTGATGGATCTGCACCAGATCGGCATATTCGGGATCGGCCCGGTCATGGCGCAGCAGCAGCAGGTCGCAATGGCCGGAGATTGCGGTCAGCAAGTTGTTGAAATCATGTGCCACGCCACCTGCAAGCTGACCAATCGCCTGCATTTTCTGGCTTTGCACGAATTGTGCTTCCAGGGTCTTGAGGGCGGTCGCATCCGTCAGGACCGCAAGCGCCATAGGGCGCCCGCCCTCGACGATGCGGCGCAGGGTGATCTGAAAGAACCTGTCGGCAGGGCTCGTCCCGAGACGCAGCACCTCTGCCCCGCTGGGAACCCGTTCCGCCATGACATCGGCCAGCCAGTCCAGAACCGGCCGCCCCAGCCCTTCAAACAGGTCGGCAAAGCCCGTGTCTTGATCCGGGTCCAGATCAATTGCCTCGCGCGCGGCGCGATTGGCGACGCGAAGCCTGCCGTCTGCCCCGAATTTCAGCAAGGCAACGGGCACGTTTTCAAAATCCGCGCTGGACAGTTCGGTACTGCCCGGCATCGGCAAAAGATAGATTTCCCGCCGCTCCCCAGGACCTTCGATTTCGGCCAGAATTGCGCGCACCTTGCCGTCAGCGCCATCGACCTCGACTTCCTCGCCGCTCCTCAGGGTCGGCACCGGAAATATCCGGTCCAGACGCCGCGGCCGGCCACCCACCAGACGCCGCATCGCCTCGTTGCTGAACAGGATGACCCCGGCCTTGTTGGCAATCAGCATCGGCAGGCTGAGCGTTTCGGCCCCGCGTCCGACGCCTGTGCGATCCAGAAACTCCTCAAGCCGCCACAGGAACATTGCAGGCCCGATACGGTGGCAGCTAAGCCGGGTATGGGCGTTGCGTGTCACGACATCCTCGCGCGCGGCCCCGCCATTGAGGGCGCGGCTTTGCAGGCGGTAAAGCACCGATGCAGGACTGGCGAAATGATCCTGCAAGGATGCCATGAGCGTGGTTCCGTCACGCGGGCCGAACCGGGCGCGGGCCGCCGCGTTCTGAAACCGGATCACCCCGGCCCCGTCGGTCGAAAAACAGGGCGCCGCATCCTGCCCGACAAGCGATTTCAGGTCACGCTCCAGCCGTCGCAGCCGCAATACCTGCGCCAGTGTGATCCCCCGCAGCCCGAGAACCAGAAGACAGAGCGTCATGCCCACCGCCGCAGCGATCAGACGGTTCTGGCCCGGCGGCGCCAGTGCAACGGTTGCTGCGCAGCCGAGGGCCACAGCCAGCAGCACCCAGGCCCCATGCCCAAACCTTTGCGCAAAATCCGCCACCGTTTCGGCCAGTGGCCGCCGCGACAGTCCGGCGCCCACAAGAGTCCTGTCCACCATCCGCCCTCTCCGGGAATCGTCTGGCTCCATTCGGCAGGGAAAAGGTTAACCGGCGCTTAACTGCGGCCGGCCTGTCCGCAGTCTTTGCCTCGAGCTTTAGCGATCCCGCCGCAGCACGGCGACAAAGAAGCCGTCGCCGCCATCCAGCGGAGTCAGACGACGCTCCCCCTCAAGGCTCCATCCCGGCGAGCGGCCCTGAAACGCGGCAATCTGGGCCTCGTTCTCGGACCGTAAGAGCGAGCAGGTGGCATAGGCCAGCACACCACCGGGCGCGACCAGTGTGGCGATACGGTCAAGAATCTGCGCCTGCACCGCGATCACGCCAGCAAGCCGATCGGGCGTCAGCAGCCACTTGCCCTCAGGCGCGCGGCGCCAGCTGCCGGAACCCGAACAGGGCGCATCGGCGAGGACAAGATCAAAAGGACCCTGCGGCGCTTCGGTCAGCGTCACCCGTGCACCAGCCCGTTTCGCCCGTGCAGGCAGGTCGCGCATCCGGCGCGGATCGGCGTCATGGACGAACAGCTTCAGCCGCGCCCGCGCCGCCATGGCCAGCGCCTTGCCCCCCCCACCGGCGCAATAGTCGAGCACATGCTGACCATCCGCCAGCGGAAGCGCATCCACCACGGCCTGCGAGGCAACATCCTGCAACTCGACCAGCCCTTCGGCATAGGCGGCCGATCCTGCGACCTTGCGCGCACCGCCCGTCACTTGCAATGCGGTCGGTGACAACGGATGCGGGGCGGTCTCGATGCCCTCAGCCGCAAGCACCGCCTGCGCATCGGCAAGGCTGCCGCGCGTGACGTTTACCCGCAGGAACACCGGAGCACGGTGACGCAGGGCCTCCGCGATAGCAATGAAATCCGCGCCCAGATCCTGTTCCATCGCGGGTCCGAGCCAATCCGGCAGATCCTGCGCGGCGTAACCCTCGGGCACATGGCCCGCATCCGCCGATGTCACGGGCGCGGGTGCATGGCCCTCGCCAGTGAACAGCGTTTCTGGCGCCTGCCCGGCCGCGCGCAAACCGCCAAGGATCAGCCCGCGCCCGGTCTCCGCACCGCCGAGCGCGGCAAAGCTGCGCCGACAGCGCAGCGCGTCGAACACCAGATCGCGCACCGCATTGCGGTCACCCGACCCGGCAAAGCGCGAGGCGCGGCCCCAGTTTGTCAGCGCCTTTTCGGCAGGATTGCCCGCCAGGATACGGTCCAGAATGTCGATGGCGGCGGAAAGGCGGGCGGCGGGCGTCATGCGGCGACCGCGCGCCAGCCCTCGCCCGCAGGCTCCAGCCGCAGGAAAGGCAGGCCATGCGCCCCCTGTTCTTGCCCCGGAAGACGGGCATGTCCGGCACAGAAGGCCCAGCCCTCGGCCGCAATCCGCTTCAGCGCCGCAAGCCGGGTCGCCACCGCCTGCGCGGGGTCCACATCAAATTTTGTGGCGATGCGCGGGTCGGGCAGCTGGATGTCGGCGCGGTGCAGCATATCCCCCACGACAGCCACGCGATTGTCGATCACCAGCCCGATCTGGCCGGGCGTATGACCGGGCAAGGACCAGACCCGCAGCCCCGGTGCGATCTCCTCGCCATCTTGCACAAGGCGGATGCGGTCTGCGTTTTCCGACAGCACACGGCCCGATGCAGCATGATCCTGCGCGGCCCAGTAATCGGCCTCCACTGCCCCGACATGCAGCCGCGCAGCGGTATACAGATCGCTGAGCAAGCCGCCGCAGTGATCGCCGTGCAGATGGGTAAGGACCAGATCGCCGATGTCCTCCGGCGCCAGCCCCAACGCGGCCAGCGCCCCGAGAACGCGCCCACCCTTGTCACCGTAAAGTGCGCCCGAGCCGGTGTCGATCAAGACCGGCGCCGCACCGGGACGACGCAATAGATAGGCCTGCACCGGCAGCACAACGGCTTCCGGCAGCGTCGCGCCCCGCGGATCGGGAAAGAAATCCTGCCCGAACTGAACGGCCCCGTCATGGAGGCGGATCAGCTCCGCCCCATCCCAGCGCAAACTGTCGCCCGCGACCCGCATCATCCGATCCGGTAGTTCGGGCTTTCGCGGGTGATCTGCACGTCATGGACGTGGCTTTCCTTCAGCCCGGCCCCGGTGATGCGCACGAAATTGCAGCCCTGCCGCATCTCGGCCACCGTGCGGTTGCCGGTATAGCCCATGGCGGCCCGCAGACCGCCGACAAGCTGGTGGATCACGGCGGCGGCGGATCCTTTGTAAGGCACCTGCCCTTCAATCCCTTCCGGCACCAGCTTGTCGCTGGCGGCATCCTTCTGGAAGTAGCGGTCGGCCGAGCCGCGCGCCATGGCGCCAAGGCTGCCCATGCCGCGATAGCTTTTGAACGAACGTCCATTCCAAAGGATCACCTCGCCGGGGCTTTCATCGGTGCCCGCGATGGCCGAGCCGACCATGGCGCAGGAGGCGCCGCCCGCGATGGCCTTGGCGAAATCGCCCGAATACTTGATGCCACCGTCAGCGATGACCGGGATGTCACCGGCCGCGCCCGCGCTGTCCATGATCGCCGTCAGCTGCGGCACGCCCACGCCCGCGACGATGCGGGTGGTGCAGATCGAGCCGGGGCCGATGCCAACCTTTACCGCATCGGCGCCAGCGCCGATCAGCGCGCGGGTCGCCTCGGCGGTGGCGACGTTGCCCGCCACCACCTGCACGGTGTTCGACAGCGCCTTGATGCGTTCCACCGCGCGGGCGACGCCCTCGGAATGGCCGTGCGCGGTGTCGATCACCACCATATCCACACCCGCGTCGATCAGCGCCTGGCTGCGCTCGAACCCGGCATCCCCCACGGTCGAGGCGGCAGCGACGCGCAGGCGGCCGAGTTCATCCTTGCAAGCCTGCGGGTTGAGCACGCTTTGTTCGGTGTCCTTCAGGGTCAGGAGGCCGGTGAGCTTGCCCTTGCCATCGGTGACCAGAAGCTTCTCGATCCGTCGCGCCTTCATCAGGCTGATCGCCTGATCGCGGTCCACCGGCTCGCGCAGGACGGCCAGATTGTCGGCGCTCATCATCACGCTGACCGGGGTGCGGTCATCCGAGGCGAAACGCATGTCGCGGTTGGTCACAATGCCGACCACGCGCCCCTCGGCATCGACGACCGGGAAGCCGGTGACATTGTAGCGGTCCTGAAGCGCCTTGGCATCGGCCAGCGTCTGATCGGGCGTCAGGGTGATCGGCGAATAGACGATGCCGCTTTCGAACCGCTTCACCCGCCGCACCTCGCGCGCCTGCGCCTCGATGTCGAGATTACGGTGGATCACCCCAAGACCGCCCGCCTGCGCCATGGCGATCGCCATGCGTGCCTCGGTCACCGTATCCATCGCCGAGGAAATCAGCGGGATATTCATGCGGATCTGCTTCGTCACGAAGGTGGACGTATCGGCATCGGACGGCAGCACATTGCTCGCCGCCGGAACCAGAAGCACATCGTCAAAGGTGAGCGCCTCGCGAATCTCCATGGGAGCCTCCTGAACGGGTCTATGGATGGGATCGTTTGGCGCTTCCCCATTTCACGGGGCGCGCGGGAGCGCAAGGGGAAATCATGTGCGGCGCGAACGGAGAGGTCGCAAGGGGGCTTTCCGCCCCTCGCCCCTGCGGGGCTCACCCCCGAGGATACTTTTGCCAAGATAAAAGCAAGCCCGATTTACCTTGGTCCAAATATCCTCCGAGGGTGAATTGTCGAAGGCAAGAGGGGGGCGGAAAGCCTCCCATTTCGGCGGGGCTTGAGTGTGCGTCCGGGACATGCAGGATGGCGGGGCGGAACGGAGGGCAGGATGCGCGTTGCGATTGTCGAGAATACGAAGGTCACCCATCACGGTCAGGTCGGCGTGGCGCTGCATGAGGCTGCGGCGAGGATCGGGCTTTACAAGCCATGGGCCGATGGGCGCCTGCCCGAGCCTGCCGATTACGATGCGCTTGTGGTCTTCGGGGGCGAGCAGAACGCGTGCGCTGATGACAGCCACCCCTATCTGCCCGAGCTTGCCCACCGGATGCGCGCATTTTCCGATGCGGATCGCGCGGTGCTGGGCATCTGCCTTGGCAGCCAGATCCTCGCACGCGGTTTCGGGGCGGAAAATCGTATCGGCACCGCACCGGAATTCGGCTGGTGCAAGGTGGAACTGACCGATGCCGGCGCGGCAGATCCGGTTCTGGGACAACTGCCCTCACAATTCGCCAGTTTCCAGTGGCATTCCGATACATTCACCCTGCCCGCAGGTGCCGTTCATCTGGCCCGGTCAGGCGTGGCGGCACATCAGGCATTCCGGCTGGGCCGCGCGACCTATGGCACGCAGTTCCATTTCGAGGCGCATCGGGCGGTTGTGGCAGACTGGGCGCGCTGCTTTCCTGCGGCCATCGAAGATATGGCGCCGGGCTGGTTGGCCGACCGGGCCGAGGCGGCCGCGACAGCAGGTGCCGCCGCCGATCATGCGGGCCTTGCCCTTGCCCGTGCGTTTGTCGCGCAGATCCGGCCCTAGGCTTCGGCCGCATTGGTGCGGGCAGCGAGGCTTCCACCCGCCCATGCCTTCATCACACGAAACAGCACGGCGGGCACCACCCCCAGTGCCAGAACCAGCGCAATCGTGCCGGTGACATCCAGCCCTTGCAGATAAAGCGCCGAGGCGAAGGCCGCGAGCGGGAAGGTGAAGGCGCCCCACATCGGGCTGAACCCGCTGACCGTGATCCAGCGCGCAGCTCCGACCAGCGCAAGGAAGATGACCGCCGCAAGGGCCAGAAGACCAAGCGCCCAGCCATTCAGGCCAAGCAGGCTCGCCACGCTCGACAGAAGACAGGCGGGTGCCAGATGAATTGCCAGAAGCGGCCGCAGGGGGGCAGGCGGCACACGGCGGACCAACTGCACCAGCGAAACCGTCCAGATAGCCACGGCGACGAGGCCGGTCACGCCGAGGATCACCAATGCAAGCTGTGTCAGCCCCAGCGGCGCGGCACTCAGCCCCCCGATGATGAAACCCACGAAATGCAGGTGCCATGCGGGGGTGACCATGCGCGCTTCGGCCGGTCCGGTGGCGAAGCTGTAGATCAGCGCCAGCGCCAGTGCCGCATGCAGGCCAAGCCCTGCGAACAGCAGACCCTGCGCCATGCCCGGCGTATAGGGCAGCAGCGCGGCGGCGGCGAGCATCAGGCCCAGCGAACCGGCAGAAAGCCCCGCGCGTCCGGGCAGCACCCGCAGATCCTCGAACAGGACCGAGGGTCGGCGGGTCAGCTTGACCAGATAGCCGAAGGCCGCGAACAGCCACAGGGCCACAGCCGCGCCCATGACCAGCTCGCCGATCTCAACCGGCAGACCAAGGGCGGGCAGTCCCCGCCGCAGCGCAAGGCCCAAACCCAGCGCCCCCATCAGGGCCGGAAAAACAGCCGGCGGCATGCGGGCGAAAAGCGCAGGGCGGCGCGGCGGAAACTCGGGCGCCGGATAGGTCCTAGGGCGGCGGTCACGCGGGACGGGCGCGGGGTCGGGCATGGGCGGCTCCTTGAAGGTCTGCCCAAGCCCTAGCGCATCGGTTGCACACGGAAAAGTGCGTCAAAGCCGCACCCCCCGCCCTCAGCGCAAATAGGGAAACCAGTCCTCGCGCAGACGCTGACCCGGCTGCATCTCATGCCCCGGATAGGGGGGCGAAGTGCGGCCCGGCCGTTCCACATAGCGCGCATCATCGCCCACCAGCCGCAGACTGAAGGCCCGGCGCCGGGTTGCGGCATCATTGCCGCGCGCGCCATGCAGGGTGCGATAGTTGAAGGCCACGGCATCGCCCGGTTCCATCTGCCATTCGCGGATCGGCATGCCTTCGGCATCCGGGTCGGGGACCGGCATGTATTTCTCGCTGTCGGGGTAGAAGCTCGTCTCGGCCAGCCAGCGGGTCGGCAGCACCTCCTTTTCCCACAGATGCGATCCGGCAACGCAGCGCAGGCTGGCCTCGCGCACGGGGTCCAGCGGCGACCAGAAGCTGACGGTCTGCTGCCCTTCGACAAAGTAATATGGACCGTCCTGATGCCAGGGCGTCGGTTTTGTGGTGCCCGGCTCTTTCACCAGCACATGATCGTGGAACATCTGCACCCGGTCAGATGCCATCAATTGCGCCGCCACCTCGGCCACAGCGCTTTCGCGGATCACACGCTCGAACTCGGGGATACGATCCCAGTTGCAATAGTCGTCGAAGAAACGCCCCCCTTCGCCGGGTTTGAGGTTCTCGGCCGCATAGGGGCCCGGTTCTGCCATATTGCGTTCAACCCCGGCGCGCAGCTCCTCCACCCAGTCGGCCCAAAGGCCACGGACCAGAACCACCCCTTCGGTCTGGTAGGTTTCGATCATTTCGGGGGTAATCTCGATCTTCGCCATTGCGGGCCTCCTGTTGCGCTTGGCAGAAAGGTGCCGCGCGGCTAACATAGTTTCAAATAATATCTTCGCATGTTCGAGATAGATAAATGCTATCAGTTACCCTGCGCCAGTTGGAATACGCCGTAGCGGTTGCCCGCAACGGCGGAGTCACGGCTGCGGCCCAGGCGCTGAACATCAGCCAGCCCGCGCTGTCAGTCGCCCTGTCGCAGCTTGAGGCGCAGCTTGGCAAGCCGCTGTTCCTGCGCCGCCCGCGCGGCCCGGCTGTTCCCACCGCCTTTGGCCGCGATTTTCTGGAAGCGGCAGAAGCACAGATTGGTGCCATGGCGCGGTTGATGGCCGGAGAGGCCGCGCCTGCCGCGCCGGTGCGGCTCGCGGTTTTCGAGGATCTGGCGCCGGTGATGCTGGGGCCATTGCTCGCCACCCTGCCCGCCGACCTGCCCATCACACCCAGCGTGCTGGGGTTTGAGGCAATGACCGACGGCCTTGGCCGGGGCCAGATCGATCTTGCCCTGACATGGGATCTGGGCCTGCCCCAGAGCATGATCCGCGAGGAGGTTGCCCGCGTGAAACCCCATGCGGTGATGGGGCCGCGTCACCGGCTTGCCCTGCGCGCCGGGGTGTCTCTGGCGGAACTGGCCGATGTGCCGCTGATCCTCGCCGATCAGGGGCTGTCGGTCGGGCATATGCGGGCGCTGTTCGCCCGGCGCGGCCTTGCGCCCCGGATCGCGCACCGCACCGCGACGCTGGAGTTGATGCGGTCCTTCGCCGCCAACGGTCTGGGCGTCGGGCTCAGCTACACGGCGCCGGTGCCGGGACAAAGCTATGATGGCGCTGCGCTGGTCACCCGCCCGGTGCTGGATGCAGGGCCGGGGGAACCGCTTGTCATTGCGGTTGCGCGCGACAACGCGCTGTCCCCGGCCGGAACGCGGCTTGCCCGGCTGCTGGCCACCCACGGTGGCTTCTTGCCGAAAACCTGATCCCCGGTCAGGATCGCCCGAAACAACAGGGAGATTCCGATGAGCAGTCACGCCTACGAGACCGGACGCCTCAACCTGCCCTTCGTGGGCATTTCCACCTTCGGCAAGCGCCCCTATCAGGCAGACTGGAGCCGGATCGAGGCCGATGTCGCGGTGATGGGCGCGCCGTTCGACTTCGGCACCCAGTTCCGTGCAGGCGCGCGCTTTGGCCCACGGGCGGTGCGCGAAGCTTCCACCCTGTTCAGCTTTGGCCATGCCGGCGCCTATGACCACGAAGACGATTGCACCTATCTTGGCAGCGATGTCCGCATCGTCGATATCGGCGACGCCGACATCGTGCATACCGATACCGAGACCAGCCACGCCAATATCGAGGCCGGGGTGCGCGCCATCCTGAAGGCCGGTGCCTTGCCGGTGGTGATCGGCGGTGACCATTCGGTGAACATCCCCTGCATCCGCGCCTTCGACGATCAGGGACCAATCCACATTCTGCAAATCGACGCGCATCTGGATTTCGTCGATGTGCGTCATGGCGTCCGGCACGGCCATGGCAATCCGATGCGGCGCGCGGCGGAGAAGGATTATGTGACCGGGATCACCGCGCTGGGCATCCGCAATGTTTCGTCCACGACGCAAGAGGGATATGAAGCCGCGCGCGCCATGGGCGACGACATCCTCAGCGTGCGACAGGTGCGGAAGCTGGGTTGCGACGGGGTTCTGGCCCGAATCCCGAATGGCGCGCGGCTTTACGTCACCATCGACATTGACGGCTTTTGCCCCTCGATCGCGCCGGGCACCGGCACACCTTCGCACGGCGGGTTCCTTTACTACGAGGTGCTGGAGATCCTGCAAGGTGTCGCCCGTGACCACGAGATTGTCGGCATTGATCTGGTCGAGGTGGCGCCAGACTACGACCCGAGCCAATCAACGGCCATCCTCGCCGCGCAGGTCTTGCTGAATTTCCTCGGTTTCATCTTCCATGCGCGGTCACAGCGGTAACACAAGGCCGGTCGGCCCAAGGTTCACCAGCCTGGCGCCCGTGCCGAGTTTGAACCCGGCAAGGCCCGGATTGCCCGCATCGACAGGCCCAAGGTCGATGCGGGTCACACCGCGCCCCCGCAGTAGCAAAGCAGCCTGCCAGAGCATCGCGCGATGCGCCTCGATCCGACGCCCCTCTGCGCTGGTCCAGGCGATCAGGTAGCTCGCCGCTGCGCCATGGATCAGAAACATCATGGCAGCCAGCATGTCGTCCTTTCGGGATACATGCAGGATCAACCGCTCCCCCCGCCAGACTGCCAGAAACGCCGCCCCCAGATTACGATAGCCGCGCGCCCTGCCCTGCATGGTGTCTTTGTTCAACAAGTTTCCCAGGGTTGCATCACTTCCTTCTGAAATTTCTACGGAATGTGCTGCGTTCAAATGCCCGCGCCATTTCGGCGCCAGCGCCTTCCGCAGCGCCTCTGGCGGCGGGGTCAGATCCCATTCGGCATGGTGACGCGCGGTGACAAGCGGCAATATCCCCGGCCCGGTCGTCGTCGCCACGGTCAGCCCAGCGTGCTGCGCCAGAGGAGCCAGATGCACATTTGCAGGCGGTCGGTGGATCACCCGCAAACCCCGCCGCGCGATCATCTGCACCGGCACATCGTTCAGCAGCCCCCGCAGCACCTGCGCCCCCAGCAAAGCCATGGTGTCGGCATAGCTGCGGCTTTGTTGCAAGGGTGGCGCCGGCTGCAGCGCGTCCCATTCGGAATCGGTCAGACTTTCCATACAGCCATTAACCGGCCGGAAAGTTTAAGATGCGATGAAGCGGTCATGAGAAACCTGCCGCCTCCACCACGATTGACCCTCTGGGTGCCCACGCTGATCGCGTTGGCTCTTTCGGCACTGTTTCTTGCCGGATGGGCGCTGGTCTCAGCGGTAAAGCAGAGACCGCCCGTTATGGAACAGGTGCAGCTTGGCCGGATCGGCGGTCAGATGCACCTGACTATGCCGCAGACCCTGATGGATGCCCGGCAGTTTCGCCACCACCGGCGCCGCCTCGCCCGCGCGCTTGAAGTAAAGCAGCGTCACCTCGCCAAGCGCTTCGGTGATTTCCACCTCGCCGGTATAAAGCGCGGAGGTGTCACTGGGCACCATATCCTCAGGCCGGACACCAAGGTTGACCGCCAGCCCCAGATCTGCGGCGTCTGTGGGGATCGCAGCGATGGCGTCGCCTCCGCCATCCAGTTGCACCCGGGTCTCGGCGCCGGTGGCGACGATCTTGCCGGGCAAAAGGTTCATCGCCGGGCTGCCGATGAACTGCGCCACGAACTCGTTTTCTGGCCGTTCATAAAGCTCCAGCGGCGTACCGACCTGCGCGATACCGCCGCCCGCCAGCACGACGATGCGGCTGGCCAGCGTCATCGCCTCCACTTGGTCATGGGTGACGTAGATCATGGTCGAATCCGGCATCGCCTCTTTCAACTGGGCGATCTCGATCCGCGTTGCCACCCGCAGCGCGGCATCAAGGTTCGAGAGCGGCTCGTCGAACAGATAGACTTTCGGGTCGCGCACGATCGCCCGACCGATCGCCACGCGCTGCCGCTGCCCGCCCGAAAGCGCCTTGGGCAGGCGATCCAGATAGGGTGTCAGTTGGAGGATGCGAGCGGCATTATCCACCGCAGCATCCAACTCGGCCTGCGGCTTCTTCGCGATTTTCAGCGCGAATTCCATGTTCTGCCGCACGGTCATATGTGGATAGAGCGCGTAGGACTGGAATACCATGGCGATACCACGCTGTGCCGGCGGCACCTCGTTCATCCGCACGCCATCAATGGTGAAATCGCCGCCGGTGATGCGTTCAAGCCCGGCGATCATCCGCAGAAGTGTGGACTTGCCGCAGCCCGAGGGGCCGACAAACACGATCAATTCGCCCGTCTTGATGTCAAGGTCGATGTTCTTCAGAACCTTGACCTCACCATAGGCCTTCTCAACCCCGGTCAGTTTCAGATCGGCCATATGCGCCCCTCCCTCATACCCGACGGGCCAGGCAATAGTGCCAGGGCCCCAAAATCGCTTTCCCACCGTCGGCAGGTTGCCCGCCGATGTTCTGACCCACCGTCTCCCACCGGCCTTCCGGCAAGTCGATCTCTTGCGTGCCTTCGCCAAGGTTGAAGGCACAGAAAATCTCTTCACTGCCCTGGCGATGGAACCGGATCACGGCGCCCACCGCCTCGATCCCTGTCATGGTGCCCTCGCGCAGCACCGGATGGGCACGCCGGAAAGCCAGCGCGGCGCGGTAGAATTCGAGCATGGATGCCTCCACCCCCGTCTGCGCCCCGACGGCCCGCGTCAGATGTGGCGCTGTCACCGGCAGCCAGGCGCGCGGGCCAGTGGTAAAGCCACCCTGCGCATTGTCCTGCTGCCAGACCATCGGCGTGCGCGCGCCGTCGCGACCCTTGAACTCGGGCCAGAACTCGATGCCATAAGGGTCTTGCAGATCCTCAAAGGCGATCTCAGCTTCCGGCAGGCCCAGTTCTTCGCCCTGATACAGGCAGACCGAGCCGCGCAGGCACATCAGCAACGCCGTATAAGCCTTTGCACCCTCATCTGAAAGTTTCCAGCGCGTGATATGGCGCACCGTGTCATGGTTGGAATAGCTCCAGCACGGCCAGGCATCCGGGGCAGCAGCGGCCATGCGGGCAAAGGTTGCCTCCACGCCATCAGCCGTCAGTCGCTTGGGTTGCAGCATCTCGAACGGATAGCACATCTGCACCTTGTCGCCGCCCGAGGTATATTCGGCCATGATTTCCAGACCGCGCTGGGCATCACCGACCTCGCCCACCGCCGCCGCACCGTAGGGCACCAGAACGGCACGGAATTTCCGCAGGAATTCAAGGTTCTCTGGCTGGTTCTTGTCGAACAGGTGCATCTGGTGGTTATAGGGGTTCACCGCGGGCGCAATGGAATCGTTGCGCAGCTCCTTTGGAAGCGCAGGATTGTCGCGCAAGTATTTGTCTGCGAAGTAGAAGTTTATGGTATCCAAACGGAAACCATCCACCCCGCGCGCCAGCCAGAACCGTGTCACATCAAGCTGCGCTTCCTGCACATCCGGGTTGTGGAAGTTCAGGTCGGGCTGCGAAGTCAGGAAGTTGTGCAGGTAATATTGCTCGCGCCGGGCATCCCAGGACCAGGCCGAGCCGCCGAAGATCGACAGCCAGTTGTTTGGCGGCGTGCCATCGGGCTTCGCATCGGCCCAGACATACCAGTCGGCCTTCGGATTATCCCGGCTCTGCCGGCTTTCGCGGAACCACGGATGCTGGTCGGAACTGTGCGACAGCACGAGGTCGATCATCACCCGCAGGCCAAGCTCATGCGCCCGCGTCACCAGTGCGTCGAAATCGGCCAGCGTGCCGAACATAGGATCGACGTCGCAATAATCGCTGACGTCATAGCCGAAATCCTTCATCGGCGAGGTGAAGAACGGGCTGATCCAGATCGCATCGGCGCCAAGGGCCGCGATGTGGTCCAGCCGCGCGGTGATGCCCGGCAGGTCGCCGATACCGTCGCCGTTGCTGTCCTGAAAGCTGCGCGGGTAGATCTGATAGATCACCGCGCCGCGCCACCAGTCGGGGTCTTTGGGAAGGGTCATGGATCTCTCACTTCACCGAGCCGGCCAAGAGGCCGCGCACGAGGTATTTTTGCATTGCGAAGAACACGATCAGAGGCACGGCAATGGACACGAAGGCAGAGGCGGCAAGGATTTCCCATTCCCCCCCCTTGGAGCCCATCAGCTCGCGCAGGAGGCCGGTCATCACCAGTTGGTCGGGGTTGTTGCCAAGGAAGACGGTGGCAACCAGCAGGTCGTTCCATGTCCAGAGGAACTGGAAGATCGCAAAGGAGGCCAGCGCCGGAAAACTGAGCGGAAGGATGATCTTGAGGAAGATCTGGAAGTCGGTGGCCCCATCGACGCGCGCGCTTTCGATGATCTCGCGCGGCAGGCCGACCATGTAGTTGCGCAGAAGGTAGATCGCCAGTGGCAGGCCGAAGCCGGAATGCGCCAGCCAGATTCCTATGTATTCCTTGCCGATGCCAAGCTGGTTGTGCAGCTTCAGAAGCGGGATGAGCGCCATCTGCAACGGCACGACCAGCAAGCCCACCACCGCGGCAATCAGCAGCGCGCGGCCCGGAAACTCCATCCACGCCAGCGCATAGGCCGCGAAGGCCGCGATCAGGATCGGGATGATCGTGGCAGGGATCGTCACCGTCATGGTGTTGAGGAAGGCGCGGCCCAGCCCCTCGGCGAACATCACGCGGCGGTAATTGTCGAGCGTGAAGCGCGGCGGGGAGACTGAACTGACGAAGATGCGGGGCGAGCGGCCCTCGAACTGCGCGGGTGCGGTCAGGCGGTAGTCGCCATTGGACTGCACCGCCAGCTTCACCCCGTCCTTCAGATCGGCCTCGGCCCCCGGGGCGAAGGCGGCGGGCGCACGGGAATTGACCCCGAAGGCCGTGACCTCGCCCCCTGCACCGTCAAACACATTGCCGTCGATCACCCAGAGCGGCCCGTCCTGCCGTTGCGTATCTGCATCGCCGGCGCGGTAGACGATGTTCTGTTCAGCCGGGAACAAGGATCGCCACCAGCCCGAGGTGGTGATCTGGTCGCGGTCACGGAAGGACGACACCAAAAGCCCGATCGTCGGCAGCACCCACAGAAGCACCAGCGCGGCAGTGGCGAGATGCACGGCCCAGACCAGCGAGGATTTTGTTCCTGCGATATTGTCCATCAGCGCATCTCCTTCCGGGCATTGCGGATGTTCCAGATCATGATCGGCGTCACCATCAGCATGATGACCAACGCAACGACCGAGGCCCGCCCGGTATCATTGCCGCGGAACATCCAGTCGAACATGAGGTTGGCCAGAACCTGCGTCCCCCACTGGCCATTGGTCATCGCCAGCACGATGTCGAAGACCTTCAGCACGGTGATGGTGATCGTTGTCCAGACCACCGCGATGGTGCCCCAGATCTGCGGCACCTTGATGCGGGCGAAGATCTGCAAGGGTGAGGCACCGTCGAGGATCGCGGCCTCCACCGTTTCCTCGGGGATCCCGCGCAGTGCTGCGGACAGGATCACCATGGCAAAGCCGGTCTGAATCCAGATCAGCACGATCATCAGCATGAAGCTGTTGCCCGGCTCCAGCGTCAGCCAGGTTTGCGGCTGGCCACCCAGCGAGACCCAGATCGCATTGAGCATGCCGATCTCGGTCTGGCCGTCGCCGCGATAGTCGTAGATGAATTTCCAGATCACCGAGGCGCCGACGAAGGAAATCGCCATTGGCATGAAGATCATCGCCTTGGCGAAATTGCCCCAGCGGATCCGGTCGGTCAGGGCGGCGGCGATCAGCCCGAAGAAGGTCGATGCGGCAGGCACCACCAGCAGCCAAAGGATGTTGTTGCGCATCGATTCCCGGAACTTGGAATCGCTGACCAGCCAAGAATAATTGTCGAAGCCAACATAGGTCTGGCCGGAGGAATCGTGGAACGAATACCAGACCGACACGAAGACCGGATAGACCAGATAGACCGCCAGCAGCAGCACGGCAGGCATCAGGAACAGCCAGGGCCGGATCTGCGCGGCGCGGGCGATGTTGCGCCCGGCATCTGCCCCGCGCGGTGGCAGCAGCGTGTCGAGGATCAGGTTCGACAGAAAGAAATAGGCGACGCATCCGAAGACACCGATCACGATGGTGCCGCCCGCCATCAGTAGCTGTTCCATGTTTCCCCCTTGCATCGAAGGCAGCCGCAGACTTCCCGCCCGGATTGGTCCGGGCGGGACGCACTCGTTACATCGCGCGTTTTACTTCAGCGTATCCCAGGTCTTCTGGATCTCGGCCGCAACGGCGGCGGCATCCTTGCCACCGGAGTAATCGACCATTCCGGTCCAGAAAGCCCCGGCGCCGATCGGTCCGGGCATCAGGTCGGAAGCGTCAAAGCGGAAGGTGGTGGCGTTCAGAAGAATGTCGCCCATCTTCTTCAGCGTCTCGTCGCCATAAGCTTCGGGATTGACGCCCTTGTGCGGGGTCAGGAAGCCCTTCTGCGCCATCCAGACCTCGTGCGCGATGGGCGTTTCGAGGAACTGGATGAAGGCGCGCGCGGCAGGGCTGTCCTTCATCATCCCGAAAACCGTGCCCGCGCCCAGAACCGGCTGGCCCAGATCCTTGCCCGCATAGGCCGGGAAATAGAAGAAATCGGCATCCTGACCGATCACCGTGCCTTCGGGGAAGAAGGACGGGATGAAGCTGGCCTGACGGTGCATGTAGCAGGCCGGCGGCGAGGCAAACAGGCCCTTCGGGCTGTCACGGAAATCGGTGGAGGCGACACCGCCCGCGCCACCCGCCACCCAGGCGTCGTTGCGCGCAAAGGCGCCATATTCCTCGATGGCATTGACCACGACGGGGTCATCGAACTTCAGATCATTGCTGACCCAGCGGTCGTAATTCTCGGGCGAGGTGGTGCGCAGCATCATGTCCTCGACCCAGTCGGTCGCGGGCCAGCCGGTCGCCCCGCCCGAGCCAAGCCCGATGCACCACGGCGTGCCGCCGTCATCAACGATCTGCTGTGACAGCGCTTTCAGCTCTTCCATGGTCTTGGGCACTTCATAGCCCGCGTCCTCGAAATTCTCGGGCACATACCAGACCAGCGATTTCAGGTCGGCCTTGTAGAAGAAACCGTAAAGACCCGGCGTGCCGTCCTTGCCGGGGAACGTCGCCAGATCGACCCAGCTTTGCCCGGCGGCATAGTTTTCGGCCACCCATTTCGCGGTCTCGTCGCCCAGCGGCACCACAAAGCCCTTGCTGGCCAGATCGCGCAGCAGGCCAGGCTGCGGGAAGACCGCAATGTCGGGCGGCGACCCCGCCTGTGCATCAATGACGATCTGCTGTTCAAAGCTGTCGGAGCCGCTGTAGTTCACCTTGGCGCCGGTCGCCGCCTCGAAATAGGCAATGACGCTTTCGACCAGATCCTTGTCAGGGCCAAGCCATGGGCCGAGGATCGTCAGTTCCTGCCCCGACAGATCCTGCTTGAACGCCTCGAAGCTGTTCCAGTTCAGCCGCGCATCCTCGCCCGGTGCGAATTTCAGATCGCGCGCCCCGGCCTGACCGGCCAACAGGGCGATCACCGCCGCGCTTGCGCACAGGGTCCGTTTCATTGTCATCCTCCCGTTCCTCCTCCATCGGCGCTTCGATCCGGCGCCGCCTCCCTTAGCGGAATCACATTTCAAACCGCTTTGGATTGGGACAGCTAAGTCGGCGCACCCCTTGTTGTCAACGAATCTTCACTACGATCCGCAATTTCCAATCCATCAATCGCCTCTTGATCCGGTCATTTCGGCTTTGACGCCCCTGCCCCATGCCGCTAACATCCCGGCGAATTTGAAACGCTTTGGCTGAACCGACATGAACCTGAAGGAGCTTGCCCGTAAACTCGACCTCTCGCCGACCACGGTGAGCCGGGCTCTGAACGGCTACCCGGAGGTCAACGAGGCGACCCGTGAAAGAGTAGCGGCGGCAGCGCGAAAATACAACTATCAGCCGAATACGCGCGCCATTCGTCTCGCTACAGGACGTGCCATGGCGGTCGGGCATGTGATCCCCGTGGCAACCCGGCACGAGATCGTGAACCCGGTCTTTGCCGATTTCATCGCAGGCGCGGGCGAGGTCTATTCCCGCAACGGCTATGACCTGCTTCTGTCGGTCGTCCCCGATGATGACGAGGAACGCGCCTATCGGGAACTGAAATCGCGTGGCACGGTGGACGGGGTGATCGTCCATTCGCCACGCATGCAGGATGAACGCATCCCGCTCCTGCATGATCTGGGCATTCCCTTTGTTGTGCATGGCCGTGCCACCGACAGCGCCCGGCCTTACCCTTGGGTCGATGTGAACAACCGCCGTGCCTTCCAGCGCGCGACCGAATTCCTGCTGGACCTCGGGCATCGGCGCATCGCCCTGCTGAACGGGCTGGAATTCATGGATTTCGCCATTCGTCGCCGGGCGGGATATGAGGCAGCACTGGCCGCCCACGGCATCACACCGGACCCCGCCATCATGGCCGCCGAGGAAATGACGGAAACCTGCGGGCACCGGCTGGGCGTGGCGCTGCTGTCGGCTCCCAACCCGCCGACCGCCTTTCTGGTGTCCTCCATGATCATGGGGCTTGGCCTGCGCCGTGCCATCGAGGAACGCGGGCTGCGCATGGGGCGCGATGTTTCGGTCATCATCCATGACGACGAACTGAGCTATCTGCGCAATGGCGATGACGTGCCGATCTTTACCGCCACCCGGTCTTCCGTGCGCGAGGCCGGGCGTCAGGCCGCCGCGATGCTGATCGGGCTGATCCGGGGCGAGGCCGGGGCGCCGCGCGAGTTGCTGATGGAGGCAGAGTTGATCATCGGTCAATCCACGGGCCCGCATCGTGGCTGATCCGATCCCGCCGCGCGCCACCTTCCCGCCGGGCTTCCTGTTCGGTGCCGCCACCGCCGCCTATCAGGTGGAGGGCACGCGCTTCGGCGGTTGTGGCCCCTCGCACTGGGACACCTTTGCCGCAACGCCCGGCAATGTGGTGCGCGCCGAGGATGGCGCCACCGCCTGCGACCATTACCACCGCTGGCCCGAGGATCTGGACCTTGCCGCCCGCGCCCATATGGATGCCTGGCGCTTTTCGACCAACTGGTCGCGGGTGATGCCGGATGGCGTGACGGTAAACCCCGAGGGTCTGGATTTCTATGACCGGCTTGTCGATGGCATGCTGGCGCGCGGGCTCAAACCGTTCCTGACGCTCTATCACTGGGATCTGCCCGCCGCGCTGGCCGATCTTGGCGGCTGGCGCAACCGCGACACCTGCGCGCGTTTCGCCGATTTCGCCGAGGTGATGACCTGCCGAATTGGCGACCGCCTCGCCACCACCGCCACGATCAATGAGCCGTGGTGCGTGGCATGGCTGTCGCATTTCCTCGGCGCCCATGCGCCCGGCCTGCGTGACATCCGCGCCGCCGCCCGCGCCATGCACCATATCCTTCTGGCGCATGGAATGGCCATCGAACGGCTGCGCGGGCTGGGTCAGCAAGACCTTGGAATCGTGCTGAACTTCGACCGCGCGATTCCCGCCAGCGAGACGCCAGCCGACATCGCCGCCGCCACGCGGCAGGATGCAATTTTCAATCGCTGGTTCATCGAGGCCATCACGAACGGCGCTTACCCGACCGAAGCGCTGGAGGGGCTGGAGCCGCATCTGCCGCACGGCTGGCAAGACGACATGGCGGTGATCCGTCAGCCGCTCGACTGGCTGGGCGTCAACTACTACACCCGCCACATCCATGCCGCCGCCCCCGGCCCCTGGCCCGCCACGCGCGAGGTGGAAGGCCCGCTGCCGAAAACCCAGATGGGATGGGAAATCCACCCCGAGGGGCTGGAGCATTTCCTGACCCGTCTCGCCCGCGATCATGTCGGCAATCTGCCGGTCTATGTCACCGAAAATGGCATGGCGCTGGCCGAGCCGCTGGACGACGCGACCCGCATCGCCTTTGTCGCCGATCACTTGCGCGCCACGCAACGCGCCATCGCGGCGGGCGCCAATGTGCAGGGCTTCTTCTACTGGTCGATGCTCGACAATTATGAATGGGCGGAAGGTTATGAAAAACGCTTCGGCCTCGTGCATGTTGATTTCGAGACCTTGGCAAGAACCCCGAAAGCATCCTATCACGCGCTCGCGCAGGCATTGGCGCGGAACTGACGCCCCCACGGTTGCTCTGGCCCGGCACCCGCTTATGCAACGGAGGATAGCATGAGTGACCCCTTCTCGCTGGTTGCCGATATCGGTGGCACCAATACCCGCGTGGCGCTGGCAGATGGCAAGACCATCCGCGCGGACAGTATCCGCCGGTTCCGCAATGCCGAGTTTCCGGGGCTGGAAACCATTCTGCGCCGTTACCTGGACGATGCGGGGGTGAAGGATTGCGCGGGCGCCTGTGTCGCGGCGGCCGGGCCGGTGCGGCATGGTGTGGCGACCATGACCAACCTTAGCTGGACGATCGACGGCGCCGCACTGAGCCGCGCCACCGGGGCGGAACGGGTGGCGATCCTGAACGACCTTCAGGCGCAGGGGCATGCGCTCGGCCATATCGCCGAGGACAAGCTGGCCCGCATCATCGACGGCCCGGTGCAGCCCGAGGACGCCAAGCTGGTGATCGGCGCGGGCACCGGCTTCAACGCGGCCCCCGTGCATGACGCGCGCGGTGTGCGCATCGTCGCCGCCTCGGAATGTGGTCATATCAACATGCCCATCCGCACCGAGGCCGACCTGCGACTCGCCCGTTTCGTGGAAACCGCGCATGGCTTTCCGGGGGTCGAGGACGTGCTGGCCGGGCGCGGGCTGGAACGGCTTTATGCCTTCGTGCGCAGCGAGGCGGGCGACCCCGGCGAGATGTCGGCGGCCGAAATCATGGAGGCGCTGGCCGAGGGCGATGCCGCGGCCGAGGCCGCCGGGCGGCTCTACGTTCGCCTGCTCGGGGCAGAGATCGGCAATCTGGCGCTGGTGCATCTGCCCTTTGGGGGCATCTTCCTGATCGGTGGCGTCGCCCGCGCCTTCCAGCCCTGGCTTGATCGTTTCGGTTTTGCCGATGCCTTCCGTGACAAGGGGCGTTTCGCCGGCTTCATGGCGAATTTCGCCGTTTCAGTCATCGAGGATGACTATGCCGCGCTGACCGGCTGCGCGGTCTATCTGGACAATCTGTAAAATACAGAAAAGCCCGCCACTTGGCGGGCCTTTCCTTGGTATAGCATGAAGATCAGGCCGCCGCGACGGCGCGCTTGGCCAGCACCTTGCACAGATGGGCGCGATAGGGGCCAGTGCCGTGCAGGTCGCTGATCATGTTGTCGCCCGACAGGCTCAGCCCCTCCAGCGCCTCGGGTGCAAAATTCGCGCTCAGCGCGGCTTCGGCCTCGGCCCAGCGGAACACGCCATCATTCGACGCGCCGGTGATCGCCACCCGCACGCCATCGGCGAATTTGGCGACGAATACACCCGTGAGTGCGAAGCGCGAGGCCGGTTGGTTGAACTTCACATAGGCCGCCTTCTGCGGGATCGGCAGACGGACGGCGGTGATGATCTCACCCTCGTCCAGCGCGGTGGCGAACATGCCCTGAAAGTAATCGTCCGCCGCAATCTCGCGCCGGTCGGTCACGATGGTCGCCCCCGAGGCCAGCGCCGCCGAAGGATAGCAGGCAGAGGGGTCATTGTTGGCAAGGCTGCCACCAATGGTGCCCCGGTTGCGCACCGCCGGATCGCCGATGTTCCCGGCCAGCGCCGCCAGCGCCGGATAATGCGCCGCCGCCTCGGCCGCCACCGCCGCATGCGGGGTGGCGCCACCGATGACCAGCGCGCCGCCCTCGGCCTTGATGCCCTTCATCTCGGCGATGCCGGTCAGGCTGACCAGCATGTCGGGCTGGTTCAGTCGCTGTTTCAGCGTCGGAATCAGGGTTTGACCGCCAGAAAGCGGTTGCGCCCCGTCTTCGGCCAGCGCCTTCACTGCCTCGGCGATGCTGGAGGGTTTGACGAATTCGAAGTTATACATCCTGACCTCCTCAGCCGTTCAGCGCCGCCCAGACACGGGCAGGCGAAACGGGCATGTCGATATGGGTGATGTCGGTGCGGCCGGCGCGATGGAAGGCGTCGATCACCGCGTTGACCACAGCGGGGGGCGAGCCGATGGCGCCAGCCTCGCCGCAGCCCTTCACACCCAGCGGGTTATGCGTGCAAGGCGTGACGCAGCTGTGATCCACCTTGAAGAACGGCACGTCTTCGGCGCGCGGCATGGCGTAATCCATGAAGGACCCCGACAGAAGCTGGCCGTTTTCATCGAAAACGCAGTTTTCCATCAGCGCCTGACCTATGCCCTGCGCCAGCCCGCCCTGCACCTGACCTTCAACGATCATCGGATTGACGATATTGCCGAAATCGTCTGCCGCGCTGAAGGCCACAATCTCCACCTTGCCGGTTTCGGGATCGACCTCGACCTCGCAACCATAGCCGCCCGACGGATAGGTGAAGTTGGACGGATCGTAGAAGGCGGTTTCCTCCAGCCCCGGCTCCATGCTTTCCAGCGGGTAGTTATGCGGCACATAGGCGGCCAGCGTCACCCCCGACCAATCCACCGACTTGTCGGTGCCCGCGACCGAGAACTTACCGTCCTTCAGCTCGATATCCGCTTCAGACGCTTCCAGAAGATGCGCCGCGATCTTCTTGGCTTTATTGATGATCTTGTTCGTGGCCTTGACGATGGCCGACCCACCGACCGCGAGGCTGCGCGACCCGTAGGTGCCCATGCCCATCGGCGTGTTCGAGGTATCGCCATGCACGATCTCGATCTGGCCCGCGTCGATGCCGATCATCTCGGCCACCACCTGCGCGAAGCTGGTCTCATGCCCCTGACCATGGCTGTGCGAGCCGGTAAAGACCGACAGCGAGCCGGTGGCATTCACCCGCACCGTGGCGCTTTCGTAAAGCCCCGCGCGGGCGCCAAGCTGGCCCACGAGGTTCGAGGGCGCGATACCGCAGGCCTCGATATAATGCGCCACACCAAAGCCGCGCCACTTGCCGCGCGCCTTCGCCTCGGCCGCGCGCGCCGGGAAGCCCGCGTAATCCGAGATTTCCAGCAGCTTGTCCATCGTGGCGTCGTAGTTGCCCGTATCGTAGACCACGGCAACCGGGGTCTGATAGGGGAACTGGTCAGGCTTGATGAAGTTCTGCCGGCGCAGTTCGACCGGGCTAACGCCCAGCTCACGCGCCGCCTTGTCCACCAGACGCTCCAGCTGGAAGGTCGCTTCGGGACGACCCGCGCCGCGGTAGGCGTCCACCGGCACGGTATTGGTGAACACGGCCTTCACATTCACATAGATCAACGGCGTCCGATAGTTGCCCGCCATCAGCGTGCCGTGCAGCCAAGTCGGGATCGACGGTGCGAAGGTCGAGAGGTAAGCTCCCATATTCGCATAGGTTTCCGTCCGCAGCGCGGTAAAGTTGTTGTCCTTGTCCAGCGCCAGTTCGATCTTGGTCACATGGTCACGGCCCTGCGCGTCGGAAATGAAGGCCTCCGAGCGGGTCGAGGTCCATTTCACCGGCCGATTCAAGGTCTTGGCGGCGAAAGTAACGAAAGCCTCTTCCGCGTAGTGATAGATCTTCGACCCGAAACCACCGCCGACATCCGGCGCCACGACGCGCAGCTTGTGTTCGGGGATACCCAGCACGAAGGCGCCCATCAGCAGGCGGATGACATGCGGGTTCTGCGAGGTGGTATAAAGCGTGTGCATCCCGCCTGCGCTGTCGAAATCGCCGACGGCGACGCGCGGTTCCATCGGGTTGGCGACCAGACGGTTGTTCACCAGTTCCAGCGTGGTGACATGAGCCGCGTTCTTGAACGCCTCTTCCACCGCTGCCTTGTTTTCCTCGACAAACCCCCAGTCATAGCAAAGGTTTGAACCGATTTCCTCATGCACTTTCGGCGCATCGGCCGCAATCGCAGCCTTCATGTCCAGCACCGGGGTCAGTTCGGAGATGTCGACCTCCACCGCCTCGGCCGCGTCGCGCGCCTGTTCCAGCGTTTCGGCCACCACAACGGCGATCGGGTCGCCGACGTGGCGCACCTTGCCCTCGGCCAGAACCGGGTGCTTGGGCTCCAGCATCGGTTTGCCGAAACGATCGGTCACCTGCCAGCCACAGGGAATGCCACCCACGCCCGCGAAATCGGCGGCGGTGAAGACTTTCAGAACGCCGGGCATCGCCTCGGCCGCCGCCACATCCACCTTGTTCAGCGTGCCATGCGCCACATCCGAGCGCACGAACCAGGCATGGGCCTGGCCACGGATATTGATGTCGTCCGTATAGCGGCCCTTTCCGGTCAGGAACCGCACATCCTCGCGCCGCTTGGTGCTGGCGCCGATGCCACCGTCTTTCGGCATGAATACCTCCCTTGAAGCGATGCGTCAAAGACGCCCCGCAAATCCCTGTTATAGAATATTATTCCGCAGCGATCTGACCGACGTCCTGCCCGGAAGCCGCCAGCACCGCCTTGACGATGTTGTGGTAGCCCGTGCAGCGGCAGATATTGCCTTCCAGATGGTGCCGCACCTCGGCTTCGGTCGGTTTGGGGTTGTCGGCCAGCAGGGCGGCCGCGCTCATCACCATGCCCGGCGTGCAGAAGCCGCATTGCAGGCCATGGTGATCCTGAAACGCCTGCTGGATCGTCGAAAGCGAGCCATCGGTATTGGCCATGCCCTCAATCGTCTTGACCTCGGCGCCCGCCACGTCCTGCGCGAAAGTGGTGCAGCTTTTTACCGCCTTGCCGTCGATATGCACGACACAGGCGCCGCATTGCGAGGTGTCGCAGCCGACATGAGTGCCGGTCAGCCCCAGCCCTTCGCGCAAAAAGGTGGAAAGGAGCGTGCGCCCTTCCACCTCGCCGGAAACGGACTTGCCGTTCACCGTCATCGAGACTTTCGCCATTTCTTCCTCCCTGGCTTTATTGCGTGCTGGGTTGCGGTTCTCAGCTGATCAGCTTCTTGAACCAGCCCTTTTTCTGTTCCGGCGCGACCTCGTCGGCGGCGGCTTCGGCCTCGGGTTCTGCCGGGCCTTCGACGGCCTGCTGGAACCGCTCGAAGAATTCATCGGCCATCTTCTTGGCAAAGCCGTCAATGATGCGGCTGCCAAGCTGCGCCAGCTTGCCCCCGACATTGGCCTCGACCTCATAGCTCAGGCGCGTGCCCTCGGGGATCGGCTCGAACCGCACCTTGGCGCCCCCCTTTGCAAAGCCCGCTGCACCGCCCTTGCCCTCGCCGGTGATGGTCAGGCTTTCGCCTTCCACGATGTCCGAAATGGTGACGACGCCGGTAAACTTGGCCTTTACCGGGCCAACCTTCTGCACCACCACGGCCTCATATCCGTCGGCGACGCTGCCGGTCACGCTTTCGCAGCCCGGCACCGCGGCGCGCAGCATCTCCGGGTCCAGAATGGCGTCCCATACCGTCTTCGGATCGGCCTTGATGTCGCGCTGGTCAGTGAGTTGCATGAAAATCCCCCTCTGTCTGACCTACGCTAACAGCATTCCGGCGCAGGCCGCTATCAAACCATAGTCGTAAGTCTCACATCCCCGCGGGGAGTCGGGCAAGCCAGGATTCCAGTGCGCGCGGGTCCAGCGGTTTCAGAAACAGTTCCGCCCCCAGATCCAGGCAGGCACGGCGAATGCCGGTTTCGCGGCCCGCCGTGATGAGGCTGACCGGCAGATGCGGGTGCCGTGCACGGATCTCGCGCAGAAAATCAAGGCCTGATCGGCCCTCGCCAAGCTGCTGATCCACGATGAACACATCGGGCAGGATGCCGATTTCCTCGATCAGCGCCTCGGCTTCTTCGGCATTGCCGGCGTCCAGCACGGTCATGCCCCATTTTTCCAGCATCAGCCCCAGCGCGCGGCGCAGGTCGGGTTCGTTTTCGATCAGAAAGACGATGCGGTCAGGCGTGGGTCGCGCGGCGGGTTCGCTGCGCGGCGGGGCAGGCAGCGCCTCTGCCCCCGGTTCGGCGCGGGCAAGCTGCACCATGAAGCAACTGCCGCGTCCCGGTTCCGATTGCAGACCAAGCGGATGACCAAGCGCCGCGCAGGCGCGTTCGACAATGGCAAGACCCAGCCCCATGCCCTCAGAGGCAGAGGCCGGTGCATCCAGCCGGTGAAACTCGCGGAAGATGGCATCCTGATCCTCCTCCGCGATGCCGGGGCCGGTATCACGCACCTCCAGCCGGATCAGACCGCCCTGCCGCCGCGCGCCCACCAGAACCCGGCCGCGCCGGGTATAGCGCACGGCGTTGCCGATCAGATTTTGCAGAATGCGCCGCAGATAGGCCGGGTCCGACACCACAACGGCGGAACTGGGCATCACCGTCAGCCGCAGCCCCTTGGCGGCGGCGATGGCGGCAAATTCCTCGCGCAGCGGATCGAGAACGCGGTTCAGCGTCAGCGCGCGTGGCGTCACCGCCAGTCGGCCGCTTTCCAGCTTGGAAATATCCAGCAGCGCGCCAAGGATGCCTTCCACCTGCACCAGCGCATTCTGCGCCTTGGTCACCGCCTCTTCCGCCGCCGGGTCCAGTTCCTCTGCCGGGATCGAGCCAATGAACAGCTTGGCCGCCGACAAGGGTTGCAGCAGGTCGTGGCTGGCCGCCGCGACGAAACGCGCGCGGCTGGCATTGGCGCGTTCGGCATCGGCCAGCGCATCGGCCAGTTCCAGCGTGCGTTCGGTCACGCGCGCCTCCAGCGTTTCGTTCACCGCCGCCAGCGCCGCGCGCGCCGCGCGTTCGGCGGTGATGTCAGTGAAGCTGAGCACGAAGCCGCCATCCGGCATTTCCTGCGCATCGGCCTGAAGAATGAAGGGCCCGCGCCGCAACTCGAAGCTGAGCGTCTGGCGTTGCTTCGCCGACGCCCAGGAGCGCAGCACCTCGGCCGTCATGCCATCGCCAAAGCTCGCCTCGGCACCAAAGCGCTCCATCAGCGTATCGAAGGTGACACCGGGGCGGAAGCGCGTCACGGGAATCGCCAGCAGATCGCCCAGTCGCGCGTTCCAGCCCACCAGCCGGGTGGCACTGTCAAAAATGCAGACCCCCTGGCTGATATGATCCAGCGTGGCGCGGATGATGCGGGCCTGATCGTCCAGCATCTTGCCACGTTCTTCGCGTTCCAGCCGGATGATGTCGGTCACATCGGTTTGCAGGATCACGGTGCCGCCATTGGCGGTGCGATGCTCGGACACCTGCAACCAGCGGTCCCAGATCAGCCGCACGTTGAAGATGACATGGCGGTCCTGATGCCGTTTGCGCCGCCGCACCGCCCATTCGGCAGGGCTTTCCCCCTGCGGCAGGGCCATGAAGCGCGACCGGCTGACAAGGTCGATGTAATCGTCAAAGGCAAGACCGGGGCGCAGATGATCGCGCAGGTCCAGCATCTGCATGCAGAAGCGCGAGTTGCACATGACCAGCACCTCGTCGGGGCCGAACAGGGCAAAGCCCTCCTGCACCGTCTCGATGGCATCGGCGAGGTTGCGGCGCGCAGCTTCGGCCTCGTGATTGGCGTCGGCCAGTCGGGCGTTCGACTGGTTCAAAAGGTCCAGCGCGCGTTCCAGATCACGGGTGCGGGCGCGGACCTGATCTTCCAGAAGCGCCGCACGCTGGAACTGGGCATAGGCGGCGCCGCTGTCGTCGGTCACCTGTTCGACCCGCCGCATCAGCACCTCGGCAATCGCCATCAGCTTTTCGCGCTGACGCTCCGGCGGATCGGCGGGGTTCAGCAGGCTGGCGGCCCGCGGCGTCTGATCCGGCATCCCGCGTCACGCCCCCGGAGGGTAGATGGCAACGCCGGTCATGGTCTGGTTCACATGCATGGAATTGAGCTGCTCGCCATAGGTGGAGAAACCGACCACCCGATGATCGCGCAGAATGGCCGACAATGCACCGGATTTCTGTTTCTCCATCGCTTCCATCCGGCGCAGGATGCAATCACAGGCCAGAATGGCCGCTGGCGCGCTGCCGATGGCCAGTGCATCCAGCTCGCGCTGGAGGTGGGTCACCATGTCCTGCGGCTCGGCCAAGGTCAGCACCAGCCCCTCGTCGATGGCGGAAAAGAACACCAGATCGCCGTCAGGCGCGACGCGCTGGATGGCGCGCACATGATGCCGCCCGCCGATCCGCACCACCACCGGATGCGCGGCGAAGGTAAAAGTATCGAGCTGCCCCGGATCTTTCCCCAACAACCGCGCATATTCGCGCGCCGCCGGTTCGGCATTGATGCAGCGCACCGTGCGGTTGGCCGGATTGGCCTCGGTAACCACCATGCGGATTTCTGTCGGCACCAGATGGTCGAGGTTGAACACCTTCACCCGGCAGCGTGACCGCACCATGGCCAGCACCGCCGCATTGCGCAACGCGCGGCCCTCGTGAATCACGAATGTCTCGCGGAAGCGCGTGCCATCGGCGGCCGATCCGCCAAACAACGGCACCGGCCCAAGCCCCGAGGCCAGCGCCGCGGTCAACTCATCCTCGCGCGTGGACAGGCCATCGACCATCAGGAAGGCAAATTCATGTTCCCAATCCGGGGCACGTTCCGCAAGGCCATGCCGGCTGCGGATCAACCGTCCGATCAGCGCATCGCGCTCGATGGTGGCCAGATCTGGAATGAGCAGGATGTCGGTGGCGAAATATTCGGCATGAAGCCCGAAGGCCACGATACTGCCTTCGGCATAGCCTTCCGCCGAAATCTCGCCCGCCGTGGTGCAACCGATCACCGGCGCCTGAAAGGCATTTTCGGCCAGCAATGCGGCCAGATCGGCCTCGGGCGAGATGAACAGAAAGATGCAGGCATAGGGCCCCGGCCCCAGATCAGCGGCCAGACGCGCCGCAGCCCGTGGCGTATCCGCAGGCACCTGCGCCGTCGTCACCAGACCTTCGCCGATCCCCCCCAGCACCCGGCGCCTCAGCCGTTTTCCGGCATGATGGCGCTGAAGCTCGCCTCGCCGGCGATCAGCACGGCCTGAGTGCGGCTTTGCACCCCCAGCTTGCGCATGATGGCGGTCACATGTGCCTTCACCGTGGTTTCGGCAATCGACAGGTCATAGGCAATCTGCTTGTTCAGCCGCCCCTCGCAGATCAGTTGCAGGATCTTCGCCTGTTGCCGGGTCAGCAGAGCCAGCCGCGCCAGCGCCTGTTCGCGCGAGGTCACCGGCCCGTCCTCGTCATCGGGCGGAACATAACCTTCGGGCTGATAGATGCCACCGGCCCGCACCGCCTCAAACGCCGCACGGAACACCTCGCGCCTTGCGTGCTTCGGCACAAAACCTGCCGCCCCCGCCTGAAACACCGCCGCGATGACCCGGTTGTCGGCAAGGCTGGATACAACCAGAACCGGCGCAGTCCCCGCCGCGGCCTTCAGCCGGATCAGCCCGTCAAGGCCGGTCACATCCGGCAGGTTCAGATCCAGCACGACGATGTCAGGCGTTGGCGACAGTTCCAGCCGCGCCAGCGCAGTTTCAAGCCGGTCCACCGTTTCAACCTGCGCCACCCCGGCCACGGCGCGCAATGTGATCGACAGCGCGTCGCAGAACAGCGGATGATCGTCGATGATCAGCGCCGTATTTACCACACGTTCCGCCATGGCATGACCTCCGTTCCTGCGTTCAGTTTACGCCTGCACGGGCGAGTGGCAAGCAAGCCGAAAGTCGCGGTTTCAACCAGACTTCCGGCCTGCGCGAAATTCAGGTCACCACATTTGGCTCGGTTCGGCCGGTATGTGCCGCGATCTTCGCCAGTGCATGTGCCGCGCGGATCACCGGGGCCAGCGCCTCTTGCGGATCACGGTCAAGCCCCTCCGGCCCCGGCGCGTAGCGTTCCAGATAGACCCGAAGCGTCGCGCCCTCGGTTCCGGTGCCGGAAAGCCGCATCACGATGCGCGACCCGTCGGTGAACAGGATGCGCACGCCCTGCTTCTGGCTGACCGAGCCATCGACCGGATCGGTATAGGCAAAATCGTCGGCACCCGCGATCTCCATGCCTTCCACGCTTTGCCCCTTCAGGCCCGCGAGGCTGGCTCGCAGCTCAGCCATCATCGCATCGGCCTTGTCGGTAGCAATCGCCTCGAAATCGTGGCGGGAGTAATAGTTACGGCCGAATCTTGCGAAATGTTCGGCCATGATCGTGGCGACCGATTGCTGGCGCACGGCCAGAATGTTCAGCCACAGCAGCACTGCCCAAAGCCCGTCCTTTTCGCGCACATGGTCTGACCCGGTGCCAAAACTTTCCTCGCCGCAAAGCGTGGCGCGGCCCGCGTCCAGCAGATTGCCGAAGAACTTCCACCCCGTCGGGGTTTCATACTTGCCGATTCCAAGCGCATCGGCCACCAAATCGGCGGCGGCCGAGGTCGGCATCGACCGCGCTACGCCCGCCAGCCCCCGCGCATAGCCGTGCGCCAGATGGGCATTGGCGGCCAGCACCGCCAGACTGTCCGAGGGCGAGACATAGACGCCGCGCCCGACCACCATGTTGCGGTCGCCGTCGCCGTCCGAGGCCGCGCCGAAGTCGGGGGCATCGGCTCCCATCATCTCGGCCATCAGTTCATGCGCCCATGTCGGGTTCGGGTCGGGGTGCATGCCGCCGAAATCCGGCAAGGGCGTGCCATGGGTCACGGTGCCCTTGGCCGCACCAAGGCGGTTTTCCAGAATTTCCGTGGCATAGGGGCCGGTTACGGCGCACATCGCATCAAAGCGCATGCGGAAGCCACAGGCGAACATCGCCCGGATTGCCGAGAAATCGAACAGGGTTTCCATCAGCGCGGCATAATCGGTCACGCTGTCCACCACCTCGACCGCCATGCCATCCACCGTGGTGGCCCCGATGCGGCCAAGGTCGATGTCGGCCGCGTCGGAAATCCGGTATTCGGTGATCTCGGTCGTGCGCTGAAACATGGCCTCCGTCACCGCTTCGGGCGCCGGACCGCCGTTGGCCATGTTGAACTTGACCCCGAAATCCTCCTCGGGACCGCCGGGGTTGTGGCTCGCCGACATGATGATGCCGCCATCGGTTTTGTTCAGCCGGATCAAATGGCTGGCCGCCGGAGTTGACAGAACGGCATTCTGACCGACGATCACCTTCGCTGCCCCGTTGGCGGCTGCCATCTTCAGGATGGTCTGCGCCGCCCGGTCGTTGAAATACCGCCCGTCACCACCCAGAACAAAGGTCTTGCCCGCCGCGCCGCCAATGGCGTCGAAAATGGATTGCACAAAGTTTTCAAGATAATGCGCCCCCATGAACACCGGGGTCTTCTTGCGCAGGCCCGAGGTGCCCGGCTTCTGCCCGGCGATGGGCTGGGTGGCGATGGTCAATACGGTCATTCTGATCCTCGATCGAAGTCTGCCGAAAAGACAAGCACGGAATGCGCCGGAACCTCAAGCCCCGGCACGGCGGGTTCCCGCCCGGCATCCGGACGGGTGGTATCCAGTTCCAGCCGCCAGCCCGGCGCGGTATCGGGCAGCGTCAGCTGCACCGCAGACCCCGTATTGCACACGGCGAAAATCGCCTCACGGTCGGTCAGATCGCCTTCGGCTGCACGGCGCAATTCGACGCAAAGACAACGGAAGGCCGGGTCGTGCCAGTCCTCGGGCCGGGGTGTGGCGCCATCGGCGCGGCGCCAGATCACATCGGGCAGCCCGTCCACCGCGCGCGGCAACCCATGGAGAAAGCGCCGCTGCCGCAACACGCGATGATCCTGCCGCAACGCGATCAGCCGCGCGACGAAGGCGGCCAGCCCGTCATCCGCCCGCGCCCAATCCACCCAGCCGATCTCGTTATCCTGCGCATAGGCGTTGTTGTTGCCCTGCTGGCTGTTGCCGATCTCGTCCCCCGCCAGCAACATGGGCACGCCCTGCGACAGCATCAGTGTCGCCAGCAGGTTGCGTTTGCGCAGATCCCGCGCGGCGCGGATCGCCGGGTCGTCGCTTGGTCCCTCCACCCCCATGTTCGAGGAATGGTTGTCGTCATGGCCGTCGCGGTTGTCCTCGCCATTGGCGAAGTTGCGCTTGACGGTGAAGCTGACCAGATCCTCCAGCGTGAAGCCGTCATGCGCCGTCACGAAATTGACCGAGGCACAGGCGGTGCGCCCGGCCTTATCAAACAGTTCCGCACTGCCCAGCAGCCGCCGCGCCAGATCGGGCACCACGCCCGCATCGCCGCGCCAGAGCCGCCGGATGCCATCGCGGAAACGGTCGTTCCATTCGCTGAAGGGATGCGGGTAATTGCCAAGCTGATAGCCGCCGGGGCCAATATCCCACGGCTCGGCAATCAGCTTCACGCGGGCCAGCACCGGGTCTTGCCGGATCGCATCGAAAAAGCCGCCGTTGGGGTCAAACCCGTGCGGCTCACGCCCCAGAACCGAGGCCAGATCGAAGCGAAAGCCATCGACATGCATGACCTCGACCCAATAGCGCAGGCTGTCCATCACCATGCGCAGCACCATCGGATGCGCGAGGTTCAGCGTATTGCCGGTGCCGGTATCGTTGACGTAAAACCGGCCGCCATCGCGCAGGCGATAATAGCTGCGGTTGTCCAGACCGCGAAACGACAGCGTCGGGCCAAGCTCGTCGCCTTCGCCGGAATGGTTGTAGACCACATCAAGGATCACCTCGATCCCCGCCGCATGGAAACGGCGCACCATGGTCTGAAACTCCCAGACCTCGCCACGCGTCATGTAGCGCGGTTCAGGGGCGAAAAAGCCGATGCTCTGATAGCCCCAGTAGTTGTGCAGCCCCTTGGCGACCAGAAAACGGTCATCCAGAAAGGCATGGACGGGCAGCAGTTCGATGGCGGTGATGCCCAGCTTCACCAGATGGTCCAGCACCGAATCCGATGCGAGGCCAAGGAAACTGCCGCGCAGCGCCTTTTCGACCCCCTTGTGCAGCGCGGTCAGGCCCTTCACATGCGCCTCATAGATCACCGTTTCGTGCCAGGCGCGGCGCGGCGCGCGGTCCGGTCCCCAGTTGAATGACGGGTCCACCACCACCGATTTCGGCACGGCAAAGGCACTGTCACGGGTATCAAAGGACAGATCAGCGCGCGGGCTGCCAACCTTGTAACCCATCAGAGCATCCGACCATTTCAGCCGCCCGGAAAGCTGCCGCGTATAGGGGTCCAGCAACAGCTTGTGCGGGTTGAACCGATGCCCGCCTTCCGGTGCATAAGGCCCATGCACACGAAAGCCGTAAAGCGTGCCGGGGGTCAGCCCGCCGATATGGATATGCCAGATGTCTCCATCCCGGTCGCGCAGTGCAATGCGACACAGCTCACGTCGTCCATCGGGTGAAAACAGGCACAGCTCCACCCGTTCGGCATGGGCAGAGAACAGTGCGAAATTCACCCCCTCGCCGTCAAAGCTTGCCCCCAGCGGCCAGGGGCGGCCGGGAGTCAGCGCGTGACCGGCCAGCCGGTCGGGAAGGCCATGCGCCGCGATCATGGCCGCAGGATGCTGTCGTAAAGCCGGGCATAGGCGGCGGCCGAGGCCGCCCATCCCACCGGCTGCGCCATCGCGCGGCGGCGGATCTGCGCCCAGAGCTTCGGATCGGCGTAAAGCGTGCCCAACTGCCGCAGCGCGCCCGCGAAGGCGGTGGCATCGGTCGGGTGGAAGGTGATGCCGGTCGCCGTGCCCGCCGCCAGCGCCGCCGGATTGGCAGTGATGACCGTATCGGCCAGCCCGCCCACCGCCGCCACCACCGGAAGCGTTCCATAGCGCAGCCCATACATCTGCGTCAGTCCGCAGGGTTCGAACCGCGAGGGCACCAGCACCGCGTCGGCGCCCGCGAACATGCGGTGGCTCAGCCCCTCGTCATAGCCGATGCGCACGCCGACCCTGCCGGGGAAGCGCGCCGCCAGATCCAGCATCGCCGCCTCCAGCACCGGATCGCCGGACCCCAGCACGGCCAACCCGCCACCGGCCGCGATGAAATCGGGCAAGACCTCGGGCAGCAGGTCCATTCCCTTCTGATCAGTCAGCCGGCTGACCACGATGGCGAGCGGCCCCGGCACCTCCTCCAGCCCGAATTCGGCGCAAAGGGCGGCGCGGTTCGCGGCCTTGCCCTTGATCCGGGTGGCGGTATAGGGCACCGCCTCGGCCTCGGGCGACCAGACACCTTCGTCCACGCCGTTGAGGATACCCTGCACCTCCGCCGCGCGCGCCGCCACGATGCCTTGCAGCCCCATGCCGAATTCGGGGCGCATCAGCTCTTCGGCGTAACGCGGCGAGACGGTAGTGATGCGATCCGCCGTCACCATCCCGGCCTTGAGGCTCGACAGCCCGCCATAATATTCCAGCGAGGCCGCATGAAACTCATGCGCAGGCAGCCGCAGCGTGGACAGCATCGCGGCCTCGGCCCAGCCCTGAAAGGCGATGTTGTGGATGGTGATGACCGACCCCACATCGCGCGGGCCACCGAAGGCCAGATAGGCCGGGGCGAAACCCGCCTGCCAGTCATGTGCATGCAGCACCTGCGGCCGCCAGCCATCCGACAGCCCGCGCCGCGCGATTTCCGCCGCCACCCAGCTCAGCGCCGCAAAGCGCTGCGGATTGTCCGGCCAGTCGGCGCCGCCGCTGTTATAGGGGCCGCCCTCGCGGTCATAAAGATGCGGCGCGTCCAGAAGCAGCACCGCAATCCCGGCAACCTCGCCCGCCTTCACCGCGCCGCGCCCGCCGAACAGATCGTCCAGCGCAAAGACCTCGGGCCAATCGGCACAGAGCGGCCGCAGCGCCCGATAGGCCGGCAAAAGCACCCGCATCTCCCAGCCTTGCCCGGCGAGCGCGCCCGGCAGCGCCCCCACCACATCGGCCAGCCCGCCGGTCTTGACCAGCGGCACGCATTCCGACGCCACAGACAGCACCCGCTTCATCGTCGTCATCCCCGGCCCCTCATTCATACCCGAAATCGCGGGCACCGGCCCCACAAACGGCCGATGCCCCCGTCGTTTACAGCTTTGCCCGCGACCAGCGGTCGATCATGTCCTGCGTGATCAGCACCACACCGCCCTCGCTGCGCCGGAACCATTTTGCATCTTCCTCCGGGTCTTTTCCGATCACCAGACCCTCGGGGATTTTCACGCCGCGGTCGATGACGCAATGGCTCAGTTCCGCGCGGCGCCCCACATCCACCTGCGGCAGCGCGACCACATGGTCAAGCGAGGCCCAGCTATGGGTGCGACAGCCGGTGAACAGCAGCGAATTGCGCACCTCCGACCCCGAGACGATGCAATCGCCCGAAACGAGCGAGGACACCGCGTAGCCGCGCCGCCCGCCATCCTCGTCATGGATGAACTTCGCGGGCGGCACCAGCTCGGCATAGGTCCAGATCGGCCAGGAATTGTCGTAGATATCCAGCTTCGGCACAAAATCGGTCAGGTCGATATTGGCCTGCCAGAAGGCGTCGATCGTGCCGACGTCGCGCCAATAGGGTTCGTCCTCCAGCCCGGTCGTCACGCAGCTTTCGCTGAAGCGATGGGCCATGGCCTTGCCGTTCTTCACGATGTCGGGGATCAGGTCATTGCCGAAATCGTGGCTGGAGTTCGGGTCTTCTGCATCCTTCAGCAGCAGGTCGCGCAGGAAATCCCAGTTGAAGACGTAAATCCCCATCGAGGCGAGGCTGTGCGCAGGATCGCCCGGAATGGTCGGCGGGTCTTTCGGCTTTTCCAGAAAATCAGTGATCCGCCCGTCGACATCCACATGCATCACACCGAAAGCCGTCGCCTCGGCCTTGGGCACTGTCAGGCAGCCGATGGTCACATCGGCGCCGGTCGCCACATGCTGCACCAGCATGATTTCGTAATCCATCTTGTAGATGTGGTCACCCGCCAGGATGATGACATATTTCACCCCGTAGCTGTCCACGATGTCGATGTTCTGCGCCACCGCATCGGCGGTGCCCAGATACCATTTGCTTTCATCGACGCGCTGGCTGGCGGGCAGGATGTCCAGATATTCGTTGCGTTCCGCACGAAAGAAGTTCCAGCCGCGCTGCATGTGGCGGATCAGGCTGTGCGCCTTGTATTGCGTGGCAATTGCCATCTTGCGCACACCCGAGTTCAGCGCATTCGACAGCGCGAAGTCGATGATCCGGGTCTTGCCGCCGAAATAGACCGCCGGTTTGGCGCGCCGGTCGGTCAGCTCCTTCAGGCGCGAGCCGCGCCCCCCGGCCAGCACGAAGGCCATGGCCTGCGAGGAAAGTCTCTGGTTCGGTCTTGCCTTCATGGTGTCCTCCTCCGGGCCTCCTCGCCCGCACTAATGAATATCTTGCCGCAAAAAGACTGCCGACAGCGGCGGAAGCGTGATTTCGGCGGAATGCGCCTGCCCGTGATGCGGCACGGCTTCGGCGGTCACGCCGCCCATGTTGCCCCGATTGCCACCGCCATAGATTTCGGCATCGGTGTTCAGCGCCTCGGCCCATGCGCCACCTGCGGGCAGGCCAATGCGCAGGCGCCGCTCCACCGGCGTCATGTTCACGGCCACAACCACCTGCGCATCCCCCGGCGCACCCTTGCGCAGCCAGGCATAGGTTGATCCCTCGGCATCATTGGCCTCAAGCCACTGGAACCCCTCGGGGCGGCAGTCGTTCACATGCAGCGCCGGTGTCGCACGATAAAGCGTGTTCAGATCGCGGATCAGCCGTTGCATGCCGCGATGGCGGGCACCGTCGCTCGGGTCGTCCAGCAAATGCCAGTCGAGGCTCTGGCTGTAGTTCCATTCGCGCGCCTGCGCGAATTCACAGCCCATGAACAGCAGCTTCTTGCCGGGGTGCCCCCACATGAAGCCGTAATAGGCGCGCAGGTTTGCGAACTTCTGTTCACTCTCTCCCGGCATCCGCGTAAACATACTGCCCTTGCCGTGCACCACCTCGTCATGGCTGATCGGCAGGATATAGTTTTCCGACCACGCATAATGCAGGCCGAAGGTCATCTGGTGATGGTGGTATTTGCGATAGACCGGATCGCGGCCGATATAGGCCAGCGTATCGTTCATCCAGCCCATGTTCCACTTGAAGCCGAAGCCCAGCCCGCCCCAATCCGCAGGGCGCGACACGCCCGGAAAGGCGGTGCTTTCCTCGGCGACCGTCACGATGCCGGGGCATTCGCCGTATGCCACCGTGTTCATCCGGCGCAGCATGGCGATGGCTTCGTAATTCTCACGCCCGCCATCCTTGTTGGGCACCCATTGCCCCTCGCCGCGCGAATAATCGCGGTACAGCATCGAGGCCACGGCATCCACGCGCAAGCCGTCGATGTGGTATTCCTCCAGCCAGTAAAGCGCGTTGGACACGAGGAAATTCTGCACTTCGGTCCGGCCGTAATTGTAGATCAGCGTGTTCCAGTCCTGATGGAACCCCTCGCGCGGGTCGGCATGTTCGTAAAGCGGCGTGCCGTCGAACCGGCCCAGCCCGTGCGGATCGGTGGGGAAATGCCCCGGCACCCAGTCGAGGATGATGCCCAGCCCCTTGCGGTGCGCCGCATCCACTAATGCGCGGAACTCGTTTGGCGTGCCATGGCGGATGGTGGGCGCGAACAGCCCGACCGGCTGATAGCCCCAGCTTCCGTCAAAGGGGTATTCCGACACCGGCAACAGTTCGAGATGGGTAAACCCCATGTCGGCGGCATAACCGACCAGTTGTTCGGCAAGCTCGGTATAGCTGAGCATCCGGTCCCCCGGTGCGCGGCGCCAGCTTCCCAGATGCACCTCGTAAACCGAAATCGGCGCCTCGATGGAATGGCGCCCCCTGCGGTGGTTCATCCAGCCCGCATCGCCCCAGTCCGCCCCGTCAATCCGTCGCACGACCGAGGCATTCTGCGGCGCGTGTTCGCTGCCAAAGCCCACCGGATCGGCCTTCAGCGGCAGAACCTGCCCGTCCGGACCGCGGATTTCGTATTTGTAGACCGTGCCTTCGCCCAGACCGGGGATGAAGGTCTCCCATACGCCAGTCGCGCCGCGGCGGCGCATCGGGTGGCGGCGGCCGTCCCAAAGATTGAAATCGCCCACCACCGAAACCCGTTCGGCATTGGGCGCCCAGACCGCGAAATGCGTGCCCTCCGCGCCCTCATGGTCGATCACATGCGCGCCCAGCACCTGCCAGAGTCGCTTGTGCGTGCCCTCGCCCAGCAGATATTCGTCCATCTCGCCCAGCACCGGGCCAAAGCGGAACGGGTCGTCCCAGTCCCAGGTCGTGCCGCCGCCTTCCGCCCGCAGCCGGTAGTCGGCGGAAGGCACTTCGCCCGCGAACAGCCCCTGCCCCAGCGCCTGCAATTCCAGCGGATCAGGCGTCAGCGCCCAGACCTGCTCCGCCCCCGGCTGGAACACCCGCAGCACAAGGCGCTTGCCGTCATGGTGCGGGCCCAGCACGGCGAAAGGATCGCCATGCCGCCCTTCGACCAGCGCGGCCGCCTCGGTCGCCGCGATCCAGCCATCTCCTCCCCGAGCCTTGGCCATCGCTTCCTCCCGTTTCCGCCCTCAAAGGGCCGGTTCGACGGACCAGACATCCGCCATATAGCCCCGGATCGTGCGATCCGAGGAAAAGAACCCCGACCGCGCGGTATTCAGCGCGGCCATGCGCAGCCAGCGCACCCGGTCGGCATAGGCGGCATCCACCTCGGCCTGCGCGGCGCGGTAGGCGTCGAAATCTGCCGCCACGAGGAAATTATCGTGGTGCCAGACCCGGTGCACCAGTTGATGATAGCGCGAAGGATCGCCTTCCGAGAACCGCCCTTCCGCGATCATCTGCAACACATCCTGCAAGGACTGGCTGGCAAGGATGGCATCGCGGGCATGATCGGGGTTGGCGCGGCGTTTCACCACCTCCTCCGCCGTCAGGCCGAACAGGAAGAAATTCTCAGCCCCCACCTCTTGCAGGATTTCCACATTGGCGCCGTCCAGCGTGCCGATGGTCGGCGCACCGTTCATCATGAACTTCATGTTGCCGGTGCCCGAGGCCTCTTTCCCGGCGGTCGAGATCTGTTCCGACAGATCGGCGGCGGGGATCAGGCGTTCGGCAAGGCTGACGTTATAGTTCGGCGGATAGACCACCTTCAGCCGGTCCCCGATCAGCGGGTCCGAATTCACCACCGCCGCCACGTCGTTGATGAGGTGGATGATTTCCTTCGCCACCACATAGCCCGGCGCGGCCTTGCCGCCAAAGATCTTGACGCGCGGCACCCAGTCCTTTTCCGGGTTCTGCCGGATGTCATGCCAGCGGGCGATGGTTTCGAGGATGTTCAGAAGCTGGCGCTTGTATTCATGGATGCGCTTCACCTGCACGTCGAACAGCGCATCGGCCGAGACGCTGACGCCGCAATGCGCCTGCATCCAGCCCGCCAGCGCCTGCTTGTTCTGCCGCTTCGCCGCGCCGAAGGCCGTGAGGAACTCCGCATCAGCAACATGCGGTTCAAGTTCCTTCAGCCGGTCCAGATCGGCCTCCCAGCCTTCCCCGATCGTGTCGGTGATCAGCCCGGCCAGCGGGCGGTTGCACATCTTCAGCCAGCGGCGCGGCGTCACGCCATTGGTTTCGTTGATGATACGCGGGTGCAGCTTTTCCAGTTCGGGGAACAGGTTCTGCTTCACCAGATCGGAATGCAGCGCCGACACGCCGTTCACCTTATGCGCCATGATGAAGGCCAGCTCGCCCATCCGCACCTCATGGTGCTTCACGATCCCCACATAATGCGGCGGGTGGTAGGTGCGGCGGTGCCAGCTGTCGATCCGCTCGACAATCTGCATATGGCGCGGCAGCACATTGCCAAAGGTATAGGTCGCCCAGCGTTCCAGCGCCTCGGGCAAAAGCGTGTGGTTGGTATAGCCCAGACAGGCGCGCGCCACCTCCATCGCCGGATCGAACGCCATCCCGTGCTCGTCCATCAGGAGCCGCATAAGCTCCGGCCCCGCGATGGCGGGATGAGTGTCGTTCATCTGGATCGCCACATGACGCGGCAGGTCCGCCACGGCATAGCCCCCCGCCAGATGCCGGCGCAGGATGTCTTGCAGCGCGGCGGAGGTCAGGAAGAATTCCTGCTTCAGCCGCAGCTCCTTGCCCTGATAGGTGGTGTCGTCGGGGTAAAGCACCCGGCTCAGCGTGCGGGCCAGCGCCTCGGGTTCGGCGGCGGCGGCGTAATCGCCCCGGTTGAAGCGTTCAAGATCGAATTGCGTTGTGGGCTTCGCCCCCCACAGCCGCAACGTATTGGCCCATTTGCCCTGCCAGCCGATGACCGGCGTATCATAGGCTTCGGCCAGCACGGTTTCGCCGGGCTGCCAGACCTCGCGGCCCTCGCGGGTGGCGATCTCGCCCTTGAAGCCGATGGTATAGGCGGATTCCGGGCGTTCGAATTCCCATGGGTGGCGTTGGCTCAACCAATCCTCGGGCGTTTCGACCTGACGTCCGCTTTCGAACCTTTGCCGGAACAGCCCGTGTTCATAGCGGATGCCATAGCCATAGGCCGGGCAGCCCACCGTCGCCATGCTTTCCATGAAACAGGCCGCCAGCCGCCCCAGACCGCCATTCCCCAGCGCGGCATCGGGTTCATCCTCGACAATCGCGCGGAAGTCCTGCCCCAGTTCGGCCATGGCCGTTTCGGCGGTGTCGCGCAGGCCAAGGTTGATCGTCGCATCTTCCAAGAGACGCCCGATCAGGAATTCCATCGACAGGTAATAGACGCGCTTGTGTCCCGTCTCCCATGTCTTGCGGGTCGAGGCGAACCACGGCTCCACGATGCGGTCGCGGATGGCAAAGCTGAGCGCCATGCGCCAGTCATAAAGGCTGGCATGATCGGCGTCCTTGCCCAGCGTAAACGTCAGGTGGCGCAGGATGTCGGCCTTGAGATGCGTCGGCGTCAGCTCTGTCACGTCGTGTTCCAATCTGTCGAATGCCCGCCCCATCAGAACGGGAACCGCTGGCGGCGGCAAGCCGATGCGCGTTCATCGCTCCGGCGGTTCCGCACTGGTGTCATGATCCGGCGCGGCCTGCTGAAATTCTGATCCTGTTAGCGCAATCATAAGTGAAAATCACTCAATTTTTTGGCTTTTATTACAGAGCCATAGAAAACCAAACCGATTTGGGGCGAACGCAACGATTCGTCGGCTGGCTTTATGGGCGGGAAATTCAGGCATCTGATCCAGATCATTTTGCCATACACGATAGGCCGTCATACTCTTTGCGATCACGGGAAAAGGCAAAACAGCCAAATGAGACTGACCATCCGCACCAATCTGGCGATGCGCACACTGATGTTCTGCGCCGTCAATCCCGGCCGCGTTGTCCGCAAGGCCGAAATCGCTGCGGCCTGCAACGCCTCGGAAAACCATCTGGCGCAGGTTATTCACCTGATGGCGCAAAAGGGGTTCTTGCATACGGTTCGGGGGCGCGCCGGTGGCCTGACTCTGGCCCGCCCGCCCGAACAGATCGGGCTGGGCGAGGTGTTCCGCGCCTTCGAGGGGGAATTGCCGCTGACCGAATGTTTCGCGCGCGGCAACAATACCTGCCCGCTGGCGGGGTGCTGCCGTCTCAAGTGCGCCTTGGCCGAGGCGGTGGATGCCTTCTATGCCTCGCTGGACCGGCTGCGGCTGTCGGACATGATCGACGGCAATGACGCGCTGGAGCAGCTTCTGAAGGTGGCCTGACGCCTCAACCGCCCCAGGTTTCGCGCAGCACGCGCATCCAGTTGCCCCAGCGCAGCTTTTCGATCAGCGCGGCATCATAGCCATGCGCCGCCATCGCCTCCAGCAGGCGCGGAAGGCCCGCTGCATCGGTAATCCCGTCAGGGATGGCCGCACCATCGAAATCGGATCCGAAGCCCACGCAATCCTCGCCCAGCCTGTCGATCAGGTGGTCAAGATGCTGCATCACCGGCGCCCAGCCCATATCGGTGCCACGCTTGCCATCAGGGCGCAGGAAGACGGTGGCAAAGTTCAACCCCACCATCCCCCGGCTTTCGCGGATCATGGCCAGTTGCCGGTCGGTCAGGTTCCGGGTCGAGGGCGTCACCGCATGGGCGTTGGAATGGGTGGCAACCAGCGGTGCGTTGGATAATGCAGCGACATCATTGAACCCCGCCTCGTTCAGATGGCTGAGGTCGATCAGGATGCGCAGCGCATTGCATTCCCGGACCAGCCGCTTGCCCGCCGGGGTCAGCCCCGGCCCGGTATCGGGCGTGCCGGGAAACTTGAAGGGCACGCCATGACCAAAGATCGTCGGCCGCGACCACACCGGACCAAGCGAGCGCAGCCCCATGGCGTGAAAGGCGTGCAGCGCGTCCAGCCGTTCGTCAATTGCCTCGGCGCCTTCCATGTGCATGACGCCCGCAATGGCACCATCGGCCCGCGCCGCCTCGATCTCGGCCACGCTGCGGCACAGGCGGAACAGCCCGTCCGAGGACCGCTCCATCCAGAGCATATGACCGGCCATCGACAGCGCCACTGGCTGCGCCACGCCCAGCGGGATCATCGCGGGCAGTTCGATTTCATAGGGCGGGTTGTCCATCATCGCGTCGTAATCCGGCGCGCCGGGGGCGGCGGGGCTTGGGATATAGATGGCGAACATGCCGCCCGCGAACCCGCCAGCCAGCATGCGCGGCAGATCCAGATGGCCCTGCCCCTCGCCGGTCAGCCAGATCGCCTCGCGCCTGCCCGGCGCCATCTGAAGCCGCAGCAGGATGTCGTTATGGCCATCGAATACCGGCGCGGCGGTCATGGTCGTTCTCCCCTTCCGTCGTTTGGGCGGAGCCTGCCACGGGTGGCAGGGGAAGGCCAGAGCCTAACCGCGTCCCGCCGCCAGGCCGCCAAGGATCGGGCAGTCCGGTCGGCCATCGCCCGCGCAGGCGGCAACAAGATCGGAAAGCGTGCGCTGCATGGCGCGCAATTCGGCGATCTTGGTGCCGATCTCGGCCAGATGCGCCCGTGCCAGCCGTTTGACATCGGCGCTGGCGCGATCCTTGTCATCGTAAAGCGCCAGAAGCTGGCGACAATCGTCGATGGTGAAGCCAAGGCTACGGGCGCGACCGATAAAAGCGAGTTTGTGCAGATCGGTTTCGGCAAAGACACGATAGCCGTTGGCCTGACGGCGCGGGGCGATCAGGCCGATTTCCTCGTAATAGCGGATGGTTTTGGCGGGCAATCCCGCGCGGGTGGCAACCTCCTTGATGTTCATGGCCTGACCTCCACCGCCTTCAGCCGCCGCAGGCGCAAGGCATTGGTCAGCACGAAGACGGATGACAGCGCCATCGCCCCGGCTGCCAGCATCGGCGAGAGTTGCGGCCCGCCGAAGGGCACCAGAACGCCCGCCGCCACAGGGATCAGCGCGGCGTTGTACCCGAAGGCCCAGCCGAGGTTCTGGCGGATATTGCGCATGACGGCCCGGCTGACGGTGATCGCGGTGGCGACTCCGGCGGGCTGGCCCGAGATCAGCACCACCTCTGCCGCCTCGATGGCGACATCGGTGCCGGTGCCGATGGCGATGCCGACATCGGCAGCCGCCAGTGCGGGGGCATCATTGATGCCATCCCCCACAAAGGCCACGCCGGGGCGCATGTCTTCCACCGCCGCAACCTTGCCGCCCGGCAGAACCTCAGCCGCGATGCGGCTGATCCCCAGTTCCGAGCCGATGGCCGACGCCACGCGCTGCGCATCGCCCGTCACCATGGCGCTGTCCACGCCCAGATCGGCCAGCGCGACGACCGCGCCCCGCGCGCCGGGCTTCACCTTGTCGGCCACTGCGAGCACACCCAGGACCTTGCCCTCGACCGCCAGATAGATCGGGGTCTTGCCCTGAACGGCAAAGCCCTCGCCCTCGACCCGCCAGTGGTTCGGCAGATCGGGGAACATCCGCGCCGCGCCAAGCGCCACGCGCTGCCCCTCCACCGTCGCCTCGGCGCCATGGCCGGGGGTGGCACTGAAATCGCGCGCAGCCGGAACCTCCAGCCCCTGCGCGGCAGCGGCCTGCACCACCGCCAGCGCCAGCGGATGTTCCGATTGCGCCTCGACCGCCGCCGCCAGACGCAGCAGATGCGGCGAGGCCGGTTTCAGATCGGTCAGCACCGGCTTGCCCTCGGTCAGCGTGCCGGTCTTGTCAAAAGCCACGGTCTGCACCCCGGCCAGCGTCTGCAACGCCTCGCCGCGCCGGAACAGCACGCCCAGTTCGGCGGCGCGGCCCGTGCCCACCATGATCGAGACCGGCGTAGCCAGCCCCATGGCGCAGGGGCAAGCAATGATGAGCACAGAGACCCCCGCCACCAGCGCCTCGGCCAGACCGGGGCCGAAGATCAGCCACAGGATCACGGTCAGCACCGCCAGCCCCATCACCACCGGCACAAACCACAGCGTGATGCGGTCCACCACCGCCTGCACCGGCAGTTTCGCGCCCTGCGCCTGTTCGACCATGGCGATGATGCGCGCCAGCGCCGTATCGGCGCCGACATGGGTCGCCCGCATGACCAGCGTGCCGGTGCCGTTCACCGTGCCGCCGGTCACCCGGTCACCGGGGGCTTTCGCCACCGGCATCGCCTCGCCCGTCAGCATGGCCTCGTCCACCGCCGAGCGACCCTCCTCGACCGCGCCGTCCAGCGGGATGCGCTCGCCGGGGCGGATCATCAGCCGGTCACCGGGCCGCACCTGGGCCACCGGCACATCGGCAAAACCCTGCGGCCCCTCGACGCGCGCATGGCTGGGCTGCAAGCCGATCAACCCGGCAATCGCGGCCCCCGCCTGCCCGCGCGCCCGCGCCTCAAGGATACGACCGATCAGGATCAGCACGACGATCACCGCCGCCGCCTCGAAATAGACCGCCCGCGCCGCGACGGGCAGCAGATGCGGCGCGAAGGTCGCCACGGTGGAATAGCCCCAGGCGGCGGCGGTGCCGACCGCGACAAGGCTGTTCATGTCCGGCCCGCCGCGCAGCAGTGCCGGAATGCCCTTTGCAAAGAAGCGCCGCCCCGGAAACACCAACACCAGCGTCGCCAGCACGAATTGTGCGATCCAGAGCGTCTGTTGCGGCATCAGCCCCATCAGCCAGTGATGGAAGGCGGGCACGGCATGGCCACCCATCTCGGCCCCGAAAACCGGCAGGGTCAGCAGCCCGGCAATCCAGCCATCACGCTTCAGCGCCGCATATTCGCGGGCGCGGGCATCGGGCGCGGCCTCCTCCGGCGGGGTAGCGGCAAAGCCTGCCCGGCTGACCACCTCGGCCAGTTTCTCGGCCGTGGTCGCCCCCTCCCATACGGTGATCTGCGCCCGACGGGCCGCCAGATTGGCGGTGGCGTCAATCACACCGGGTTGCGCCTTCAGCACCCGCTCCACCCGCCCGGTGCAGGAGGCGCAGGTCATCCCTTCGACCGACAGGGTCAGCGTCGCCTGCCGCACGGGATAGCCCGCTTTCGCCAGCGCCCCGGCCAGCGCGGCCGGTTCGGCGGGCGCAACATAATGGATGTCGGCGCTTTCATCGGCAAGGTTGACCCGCGCCACGCGGACACCGGGCTGGGCTTGCAGCACCCGTTCGACACGGGCAACGCAAGAGGCGCAGGTCATCCCCTCGGGGCGCAGGCGAAGGGTGGATTCGGCAGAAGCGGTCATGGCGGTTTCCTTTCGCCATCGAATATGGGGCCTCCAGTAACTGGAAGGTCAACCCCCCCTGCACAAACCCTCTCGCAAACGTGGCATTCCGTCGCTGCCCCTTGACGGCGCCGCAGCCACCACGTTCATTCTGTCAATCAGAAGGAGCTTGAGATGACCGTTACCCTTTCCATCCCTGACATGAGCTGCGGCCATTGCCGCGCCTCCATCGAAACGGCGCTGAAACCGCTGCCCGGCGTGACCGGCCTCAGCTTCGACGCCGAGGCTCGCACCGCGACCGTCGAGGGCGACGCCCCTGTCGCCGCGCTGGTGCAGGCACTGGACGGGATCGGCTTTCCGGCAACCCCGAAAAACTGAGCTGCCTCGGGTGTGACAGTTTTGCACAGCCCGGCCCAATTCACGGGCTTGTGTCAAACCGCCCGCCGCGCCCATCTTGTTTGCAACGAATTTGCGACGTATTTGCCGGGAACATCGCCATTTCCCGGCCTCACGCGCGACAGAAAGCTCCGTCAGGCTTGAAGAACTGGTTACCAGTATAGTCGTGCCAAGGATACGGAGCATCATCATGGCAAAGACCCCGTCGCAACCCCAGCCGCAGCAAGGCGGCGCGTCGGTTCCCGCGCAACAGCAGGGCCAGAGCAGCGGCTCCGCCCCGCAGCAGCAGGGCGGCACCCCGATCATCCGGGACTGGGCGTCGATCTGAACCCGCGATCTTCGACATCCGCGTATCGGTGAGAACGAGTTGAAACAGCCGGGGCCAACCGTAAGGTTGGCCCCAACTTTTTTCATATGATCGGTGCCGCGATGCCTGAACCCGTCTCCTCGATCCCCAACCTTGGCCCTGCCTCCGAGGCGGCCTTTGCCCGTGCGGGCATCCATTCGGCGGAAGAGATTCGTGCCATGGGGGCCGATGCCGCCTATCTGGCGCTGATGCGGTCCGGCACGCCGCCACATTTCATCGGGTATTATGTGCTGGTCATGGGCTTGCAGGGTCGCCCGTGGAACGATTGCAAGGGCGAGGAAAAGAAGGCGCTGCGCAGCCGCTTCGACACGCTGAAGGCCGAGGCGCTGGCCGCGCCCGCGCTGTCGGGCCTGCCCCGCGCGCTGGACGAGGCGCTGGATCTGATCGGTGTCCGGCCCGCGCGCAAATGAAAAGGCCGCCCCGAAGGGCGGCCCTCATCGGCGAACCGGGCGGCAATCAGCCAACCAGTTCAAGACCCGAGAAGAAGAAGCCGATTTCGCGCTTGGCCGAGTCGGGGCTGTCCGAACCGTGGACCGAGTTTTCGCCGACCGACAGGGCGAATTCCTTGCGGATGGTGCCTTCAGCGGCATTGGCCGGGTTGGTCGCGCCCATCACTTCGCGGTTCTTGGCAATGGCGCCTTCGCCTTCCAGAACCTGAACCACGACCGGCTCGGACGACATGAATTCGCACAGTTCGCCGTAGAAGGGACGCTCCGAATGCTCGGCGTAGAACTGGCCGGCTTGCGCGGCGGACAGGTGGATGCGCTTCTGCGCGACGATGCGCAGGCCCGCTTCCTCGAATTTCGCGTTGATCTTGCCGGTCAGGTTGCGCTTGGTGGCGTCGGGCTTGATGATCGACAGGGTGCGTTCGATGGCCATGAGGCTCTCCATGTGAAAAGGCGCGGGATGTGGCCCCCCGCGCCGGTTTTGTGGGCGCCTCCTACCATGCGACGGCGATGTTGAAAAGCCCGTGACGTAACGGCGTCGGTTCCCGCCCGCTCTGCGGCGCAAGCTGCGACAAAGCGGTGCATTGCGATACCGCACTCTTTTAGTAAGGATATTGGCGAGCAAACGGAGTTCCCGCCATGCGCCTCTGCGCCACCGCCTTCTTCGCCCTTCTGGCCACCCCGCTGGCCGCCGATCCCTTCGTGATGAGCTATGAAGCCTTTGAACAGGCCGTGCCGCATATCGACCTGCCCGCCTGCCCCGTGGATCTGGACGGGCCGGGCCGGTTCTGCCGCCTGACCACCCATAACGACGCGCTGAATGTCTTTGTTTTTTCCGAAGACGGCGACCAGCCGCTTGTTGCGCTGAAAAGCTGGCCCGCCGATCTGCTGGCCGGTTTGATGGACTAGCGGCGCATTGCCGTTCCCGGCCCAAGCTGTTAGGGGCTTGGCACCATGCTGCGGATCAATGACATCACCTATGCGGTCGAAGGCCGCCCTCTGTTCGAGGGTGCCTCGGCCACCATTCCGACCGGCCACAAGGTTGGCCTCGTAGGGCGCAACGGCGCGGGCAAGACCACGCTGTTCCGGCTGATCCGGGGCGAGCTGGCGCTGGAAAGCGGCGAAATCTCCCTGCCCGCCCGCGCCCGTATCGGCGGCGTGGCGCAGGAGGTGCCTTCGTCGGCGACCTCGCTCTTGGATACCGTGCTTGCGGCGGATACCGAACGCGCCGCCCTGCTGGCCGAGGCGGATACCGCCACCGACCCGCATCGCATCGCCGAAATCCAGACCCGTCTGGCCGATATTGATGCCTGGAGCGCGGAGGGCCGCGCCTCGGCCATCCTGCGCGGGCTGGGCTTCGACGCCGAGGCGCAATTGCGCCCCTGTTCCGATTTCTCGGGCGGCTGGCGGATGCGGGTGGCGCTGGCGGGGGTGTTGTTCGCCCAGCCCGATTACCTGCTGCTGGACGAACCGACCAACTATCTGGATCTGGAAGGCGCGCTGTGGCTGGAGAATTATCTTCAGAAATACCCCCACACCGTCATCATCATCAGCCATGACCGTGGTCTGCTGAACCGGGCGGTGCAGGGCATTCTGCATCTCGATAACCGGAAGCTCACCTATTGGCAGGGCGGTTATGACCAGTTCGCCCGTCAGGCCGCCGAACGCCGCGCGGTGCAGGCGGCCGAGGCGAAGAAGGTCGAGGCGCGGCGCGCGCATCTGCAAAGCTTCGTGGATCGGTTCAAGGCCAAGGCCTCGAAAGCCGTGCAGGCGCAAAGCCGGGTGAAGATGCTGGAAAAGCTGACCCCCATCACGCCGCCGGAAGAGGCGCGCAAGATGGTCTTCACCTTCCCCGAGCCGGAAGAACTGTCACCTCCCATCATCAATATGGAAGGCGCAAGCGTCGGCTACGGCGGCAAGGCGATCCTGCGCCACCTGTCGTTGCGCATTGATCAGGATGACCGCATCGCACTTCTGGGCCGCAATGGCGAGGGCAAATCCACGCTGTCGAAACTGCTGGCGGGCAAGCTGCCTGTCATGGGCGGTGAACTGCACCGCCATGGCAAGCTGCGCATCGGCTTTTTCGCGCAGCATCAGGTGGAAGAGCTGCATATCGACGAAACGCCCCTGCAACATGTGCAGCGCCTGCGCCCCGAAGAGCATCAGGCTCGGTTGCGCGCGCGTCTGGCGGGCTTTGGGTTGATGGCGGAACAGGCCGAAACCGTGGTCGGGCGGCTGTCCGGCGGGCAGAAGGCGCGGCTGTCGCTGCTGCTGGCCACCATTGACGCGCCGCATCTGCTGATCCTTGACGAACCGACCAACCACCTCGACATCGAAAGCCGCGAGGCACTGGTCGAGGCGCTGACCGAATATCGCGGCGCGGTGATCCTCGTCAGCCACGACATGCACCTGCTGGGCCTTGTGGCCGACCGGCTGTGGCTGGTGAAGGCGGGCGCGGTCACGCCCTACGACAAGGATCTGGAAAGCTACCGCGCCGAATTGCTGGCCGGGGACGAACCCGCCAAACCGGCCGCGAAGCCTGCGGAAAAGCCGAAACGCGCCAGCCGTGACGAAATCCTGCTGCTGCGGGCCGAGGTCCGCAAATGCGAGGAACGGCTGGGCAAACTGAACGACATGCGCGACAAGCTCGCCGCCAAGCTGGCGGACCCCGAGTTGTATGAGGACAGCCGCAAGGGCGATCTGGCGGTCTGGAACAAGAAATATGCCGAGGTGATGGAGGCGCTGGATCGTGCGGAAAGCCTGTGGCTCGACGCGCAGGAAGCGCTGGAAATGGCCGGGGCGGGCTGAAGCCCCGCCCCTTGGCGCATGGGTGAACGCGAGCCCTGCATGGGCGCACAGTTTGCCCGGTTGTGCCGCCAAGCCTTTGGGCACACATACTTGCTGCAACCGCATCATAGTTCGGAAGAGGCAAGACGATGACCAACGCGACCCTGCAAACCCTGAAGAAACGCCGCACGCAATATGCGCTGGGCAAGAAGCTGCCGCTGTCCAATGAGGCGGTCGAGGCGCTGATCAAGGAGGCCGTGCGGCTTTCGCCCTCGTCCTTCAACTCGCAAAGCTCGCGCGCCGTGATCCTGTTCGGCGAAGCCTCGGAACGGTTCTGGGAAATCACCACCGAAGCCCTGCGCGCCATCGTTCCGGCCGAGGCTTTCGCGCCGACCGAAGGCAAGATGAAAGCCTTCGCCGCCGGTGCGGGCACTGTGCTGTTCTATGAAGATCAGGCCACCGTGAAGGGCCTGCAAGAGCAGTTCCCGCTTTACGCCGATGCCTTCCCCGGCTTCTCGGAACATTCGGCGGGCATGGCACAGCTCGCGGTCTGGAACGTGCTGGCCGATGCCGGAATCGGTGCAAGCCTCCAGCATTACAACCCCGTGGTGGATGCCGCCGTGGCGAAAGAATTCGACATCCCCGCAACCTGGAAGCTGCGCGCGCAGATGCCCTTCGGCTCGCACGAGGGCGGGTTCGGTGACAAGACCTTCATCGAGGATGACAACCGCTTCCGCACCTTCGACAGTCTGGCCGTCGCCGCCGAATGATCGCATCGGGGCGCCCTGTCACGGGCGCCCCATTGCCTTGCGGCCTGATCCGGTCCACCATGCGCGACGCGCACAGGGCAGGACATGATCGACACCGCTTTTCTGATTACCGCTTTCGCCACGCTGTTCGTGGTGATCGACCCGCCGGGTCTGGTGCCGCTGTTCATCGCGCTGACCCGTGGCATGGATGTCGAACGCCGCCGTGCCATGGCGCTGCGGGCCTGCGTCATCGCCACCATCCTGCTGACGGCCTTCGCGCTGATGGGCGAGGCGCTTCTGGGCTTCATCGGCATCTCGATGCCCGCCTTCCGCATCGCGGGGGGCATCCTTCTGTTCCTGACCGCGCTGGACATGCTGTTCGAACGCCGCACCCAGCGGCGCGAGGGGCAGCATGCCGACCCCGACCATGACCCTTCGGTCTTTCCGCTGGCCACGCCGCTGATCGCCGGGCCGGGCGCCATCGCCACGATGATTCTGCTGATGGGGCAATCGGGCGGCGGCTGGGGCGGCGCCGCACAGGTGCTGGGTCTGCTGCTGGCGATGATGGTGGCCACCTTCCTGTTCCTGCTGGCCGCCCCGCCCATCGAGCGTGCGCTGGGCCGCACCGGCACCGTGGTCATCACCCGGCTTCTGGGCATGTTGCTGGCGGCGCTGTCCGTCCAGTTCGTCATCGACGGTGTGCGCGGCACCGGGCTGATCTGACGCCGCGCCCTTGCGCCCTGCCCGCCTGCGCCCCAGATCGGGGGAAAAGGAGACCCCGATGGACGGCGATTTCACCGCACGCATACTCTACCTCGGCCTTCTGGTCGCCGCTGTCGGCGGCTGGGCCATGGTTGAATATCGCGGTCGGCTCGGCGCCGGTCTGCGCACGCTGGCGGCATGGGGGATGATCGTGGTCGGGCTGATGGCAGGCTATGGCCTCTGGACCGACATGCGCAGCAGCATCCTGCCGATGCAGCAGGTTGAAGGCCAAAGCATCCATATCCCCCGCGCCGCAGACGGGCATTTCTACCTGACGCTAGAGGTCGGCGGTCGCAGCGTCCCCTTCATGGTCGATACCGGGGCCACCAATATCGTGCTGTCGGCCCGCGATGCAGCGCGGCTGGGCGTTGCAACCGAGGGCCTTGTCTACATGGGCGAGGCCAATACCGCCAATGGCACCGTGCGCACCGCGCGGATCTGGCTGGAGGATGTGCGGCTTGGTCCCTTCCACGACGACAGCCTGCCCGCCTATGTCACGGATGGCGCAATGGATGGCTCGCTGCTGGGAATGGATTACCTGCGCCGCTACCGGATGGAGATTGACGGCAACCAGATGATCCTCAGCCGGTAGTTTCCGCCGGCCGTTCGGTCTGCATGGCCCAGCGGCCGGATTCCTCGGACCAGTATTGCAGATGCACGCCCTCACCCGCGAGCCGCTTCCAGAGGCCGCGCGCCGCATTCACTGCGCCCTGATCCTGCCCGTCGAACAGAACCCAGACCCGTTCAAGACCTGCCGCCTCGCCTGGTTGCGGCTCGGCCCCGTCAACCAGCATCAGCGCCCGCGCGCCATTCGCCACCAGGCCAAGTCCCAGAAGCAGGGGCTGGGCCGCCTCGCGCCCGGTGCCCTCAAGACCATGCGGCAGGAACCCGTCTTCCGGTTCCAGCCACAGCTTTTCGTCCAGCCACTCCAGCCGACCGCGATCAGTGCCGCGCAGCATCACCCGCCAGCCCTGACCCAGCGCCCGCCCCGCAAGCTGCGTCACCGTTTCCGGCACACCGCTGCGGGTCAGGTGGTAGAACAGCACACGCGACATGCGCTTACTTCTCGAACCTGTCGCGGATCATCCGGTTCAGCGCCGCCACGCCCCAGCCGGTCGCCCCCTTGGGCGCCAGTGCCGTATCGGCCTGCAACAGCGCGGTCCCCGCGATGTCGAGGTGAATCCACGGCGTTTCCGCCTTCACGAAGCGTTGCAGGAACTGCGCCGCGGTGATCGAGCCGCCATCGCGCCCGCCGATATTCTTCATATCCGCGATGCGCGATTTCAGCTTTGCGTCATAAGCGTCGCCCATCGGCATGCGCCATGCGCCCTCACCCTCGGCTTTGGCGGCCTTCAGGAACTGTTCGCAGAAGGCATCGTTGTTCGAGAATACGCCGGTATTTTCATGCCCCAGCGCCACGATGATCGCGCCCGTCAGCGTGGCAAGGTCGATCACGCCGCAGGGGTTGAAACGCTCCTGCGCATACCACAGCACATCGGCCAGAACGAGCCGCCCCTCAGCATCGGTATTGATGACCTCGATCGTATCGCCCTTCATGGATCGCACCACATCGCCCGGACGCTGCGCGCGCCCGTCGGGCATGTTCTCCACCAGCCCGACCAGACCCACGACATTCGCCTTGGCCTTGCGCAGTGCGAGCGTCCGCATGACGCCCGCCACCACACCGGCGCCGCCCATATCCATGGTCATTTCTTCCATGCCGCCCGCGGGTTTGATGGAAATGCCGCCGGTGTCGAAAACGACGCCCTTGCCGACCAGCGCCAGCGGTGCCTCGTCCTTCGCGCCGCCGCGCCAGTGCATGACGACGACCTTGGACGGGCTTTCCGAGCCCTGCCCCACGCCCAGCAGCGCGCGCATGCCCAGCTTCGTCAGATCCTCTTCCTCAAGGATCTCGACATCCAGCCCCAGTTCCTGCATCGCGGCCAGACGGGCGGCGAAATCATAGGTGGTCAGCACATTGGCCGGTTCGTTCACCAGATCGCGGGTGAAGAACACACCTTCCGCCAGCGCAGCCAGCGGTGCCGCCTCGGCCGCCGCCGCCTCGGGGTTCGGCACCATCAGCGTCACCGGGCCGGGCACTTTCGCGCTGCCGGTCTTGTGCGCGGTGAAGTCATAGGCCCGCAGCGCCAGCCCGAACGAGAGTTCGGCCAGATGGCGCCCGCCTTCGGCCAGCACCAGCGTCCCGGCCTCGGACAATGCACGGCCGATGGCGCCGCCCGCCTTGCGGGCCTGCGCCACATCGGCCTTGCGGTCCAGCTTCACCACCTGCACCGCCTCGGCCGCCAGGCCCGCAGGCCAAGCTAGCACCGTGCCCTCGCCCGCTTTCTGATCCACAAAGGCGGGCGCCGCCAGATAACGCGCCAGCGCGCCCTTCATCAGCCGGTCAAGCCGCCGCCCGGCCGCGCCCAGCTTGCCCCCCTCGTCCACCACCACAACGATACGGCCCGTGGCCTTGGCCAGCACCTCGGCATCGACGGGCTGGAACTGGATCGGAACGGGATGCGACATATTCATTCTCCGGCTGTCGGTCTTGCTCGCCCCCATGAAACCGGGCGGGCTTTCGCCGCGAGGCTAGCCGCCCGCGCCCGCCTTGACCAGATAGCAGTTTTCCCCGCCGGGGATTTCGGCTAGCGTCGCGCCCGTTCCGGGGTTGAAGCGAGGGTCCGCGTGTCGAGATTCGACAGATATCTGCTGTCGCATTTGCTGGCGTTGTTCGGGTTCTTCTCGCTGGTGCTGGTGGCGATCTACTGGGTCAACCGGGCGGTGGGGCTGTTTGACGAGCTGATCGGCGACGGCCAGTCGGCGCTGGTCTTCCTTGAATTCTCGCTGCTGACCCTGCCCAATGTCATCCGGCTGGTGCTGCCGATTTCCGCCTTCGCGGCAACCGTTTACGGGGTGAACCGCCTGATGGCCGACAGCGAGCTGATCGTGATGCAGGCCACGGGCTTTTCCTCGTTTCGGCTTGCCCGGCCCGTCCTGTGGTTCGGGCTGATCGTGGCGCTGATGATGCTGGTCCTGATGCACGTTCTGGTGCCCGCCAGCCGCACCATGCTGGCCAGCCGGTCGGCAGAGATCGCGGAAAACGTCACCTCGCGCTATCTGTCCGATGGCGAATTTATGCATCCGTCCAAGGATGTGACGCTGTTCATCCGGGAAATCACCGATACCGGCGAATTGCGCGACCTGTTCATCGCCGACAACCGCGATCCGGCAGCGCGGTCAGTTTATACCGCCAGCCGCGCCCTGCTGGCGCGCAGCGATACCGGGCCGAAGCTGATCATGTTTGACGGCATGGTCCAGAACCTTTCGGGGGCGGAACGTCTTTCAGTCACCCGGTTTCAGGATTTCACCTATGACCTTGGCCGCCTGATCGAGGCTGGCGCCCTGCCAAGACGCGACGTCGAGGATCTGTCCACGCCTGACCTGCTGCGCGCAGATCCGGCGCTGATCGCAGAAACCGGCGAAAGCCGCGCGGCCTTTCTCAGCGAGGCACATGCGCGCTTTGCCATGCCCTTCCTTGGCACGGCGGCGGCATTGCTGGGCTTTTCGGCGCTGCTTCTGGGCGGGTTTTCACGGTTCGGCCTGTGGCGGCAGATCGGCGTCGCTGTAGGTCTGTTGATCTTCGTGCAACTGATCCACACCACCGCCATGTCGCAAAGCCTGCGCAATCCGATGGCATGGCCGCTGGTCTATGCCGCGCCGCTGACCGGGCTTGTGCTCTCCGGCCTGCTGCTCTGGTGGTCGCAGCGTCCGCGCAGGCGCCCGAAACTGCCGGAGGCCACAGCATGACGCTAAGCCTTTATGTCGCGCGCCGCTTCCTGTGGATGTTCGTGCGGGTTTTCCTGATCTTCTTCGGCATCCTCATGCTGATCGACATGCTGGAGCAGTTGCGCAGGTTCTCGGACAAGGGCGCCGGGCTGGCGCAGGCCGCGCAACTGGCGCTGATGAATGTGCCGGACAGCCTTTACCGCATCCTGCCGCTGATCATGATCCTGTCGGCCATTGCGCTGTTCCTTGGCCTGTCGCGGTCGTCGGAACTGGTGGTGGTGCGGGCAGCGGGCCGGTCAGGCTTGCGGTTCCTCTTGTCGCCGGTCATCGTGTCGCTGCTGATCGGCGCCTTCGCGGTTGCGGTGCTCAATCCGCTGGTGGCGGCGACGACCAAGGAATATGACGTGCTTTATGCGCGCTATGCACGAGGGGCGGAACGGGTGCTGTCGGTATCGGACGAGGGGCTCTGGCTGCGTCAGGGCGGCGGCGGGTCGCAGACCGTGATCCATGCCGAACGCGCCAGCGCCGACGGCACGCGGCTCTTTGGCGCCACCTTCCTGTCCTTCGATGAAACCGGCATCCCGCGCGAACGGGTCGAGGCCGCCGAGGCACAGCTTGAACCCGGCGCTTGGGCGCTGGTCGATGCGCGGCGCTGGCCGCTGGATGCCACAAACCCCGAAGCGGCGGTGGAAACCATGACAAGCGGGAAGTTTGCCTCCGACCTGACGGCGGCCGCCATCCGCGACAGCTTTGGCAGCCCCTCGGCCATCCCGGTCTGGGAACTGCCCGGCTATATCCGGGGGCTGGAACGCGCAGGTTTTACGGCGCGCAACCATCAGGTCTGGTTCCAGATGCAGCTTGCGCTGCCTCTGCTGATGACCGCCATGGTGCTGATTGCGGCAGGCTTCACCATGCGGCATGCGCGCTTCGGGCGCACCGGAATGCTGGTCCTGTTCGCCATTCTTGGCGGTTTTGCCATCTTCTTCCTGCGCAACTTCGCGCAGGTTCTGGGTGAAAACGGCCAGATCCCGGTTGCCATGGCGGCCTGGACACCGCCCGTCACCGCCACGCTTTGCGCCATCGGACTGCTGCTGCATCTGGAGGATGGCTGATGCGCTGGCGTGCTTCCCTTTTCGCGCTGGCGCTGGCGGTCCTTCCGCTGGGAGGTCAAGGCCAGACAGTTGACCGCGCGACACTGACCGCCAGTCAGGTATCGGTCAGCGGCGACAGCCTGCTGGTCGCGCAAGGCGATGTCGAGGTGCGCTATCGCGGTCAACGTCTGCGGGCGCAACGCATCGTCTATGACCGCGCGGCCGACCGGCTGCGGTTCGAGGGGCCAATCTACCTCAGCGACGAGAAGGGCAATTTCGTCCGCGCCGAAACTGCCGACCTCAGCGCCGATCTGACCGAGGGTGTGCTGAACTCTGCCCGCATGGTTATGAACCGGCAGATGCAGATCGCGGCGCGGCAGATGTTCCGCGCAGGCGGGCGCTATACGCAGTTGACCGATACCGTCGCCTCCTCCTGTCAGGTCTGCACCATCGACCCGGTGCCTTTGTGGGAAATCCGCGCAAAGCGCGTGATCCACGACCAGTTGGAACAGCAGCTTTACTTCGACCGGGCGCAGTTGCGCTTTGCCGGGGTGCCAGTGTTTTACCTGCCGCGCCTGCGGATGCCCGACCCGACGCTGGACCGTGCGACCGGGGTGATGATGCCCGACATCCGCACCACCTCGGGGCTGGGGACCGGGATCAAGGTTCCGTATTTCATCACGCTTGGCCCCTCGCGCGATCTGACAGTCACCCCTTATCTGACCACCAAGAACGGCCGCACACTGGAACTGCGCTACCGCGAGGCGTTCCGCACCGGCCGGATCGAGATCACCGGCGCCACCTCGCGCGACGACATCCTGCCGGGCGAGGCGCGCGGCTATCTCAACGCCAGCGGCGATTTCGCCCTGCCCCGCGATTTCCGGCTGACCTTTCAGGCCGAGGCGGTCAGCGATCCGGCCTATCTGCTGGATTACGGCATTTCCGACAAAGACCGGCTGGACAGCCGGATCGAGGTCACCCGGACCCGGCGCAACGAATATATCTCGGGCCGGTTCATCAACTTCCGGTCCATCCGCGACATCGACGGCGTGCCCGAAAGCAATGCGACCCTGCCCACACTGATCGGCGACTTCACCCTGCACCGGCGGTTTTCCGGCGGCCCGCTTGGGGGGGAGGCGGGCCTGATGTTCCAGACCCATTCGCATTACCGCACTTCGACGCTGGATTATGACACCGGCGCGGATACCGATACCATCGCCGACGGGCGCGACATGTCGCGCGCCTCGCTGCGGCTGGACTGGCGGCGCAACTGGGTCACCGGGCCGGGCATTGTTGCCTCGACCATGGCCGAGGTTTCGGCCGATCTTTACAACATCCGGCAGGACGCCACTTATGGCGGCACCCACAGCCGGTTGCATGGCGCGGCGGCGCTGGAGTTGCGCTGGCCATGGGTCGGTGGCACCCGTGACGGCGCAACCCATGTGATCGAGCCGGTGATGCAGCTTGTCTTCGCCAGCCGGGACGGCAGCAACATCCCGAACGAAGACAGCGCGCTGGTCGAGTTTGACGAAGGCAATCTGTTCGCACTGGACCGTTTCGCCGGTTCGGATGCACATGAAGATGGCGCGCGGCTGAACGTGGGCCTCAGCTGGACCCGTTATGCCCCCTCCGGGTGGAGCCTCGCTCTCGCCGGGGGGCGTGTCTTCCGGCGTGAGGATTTCGGTCAGTTCAGCACCGCCTCGGGCCTTGACGGCGTGACCTCCGACTGGCTTGCCACCGCGCAGGTCACCGTGCCGGGCGGGCTGTCGCTGACCAATCGCGCGCTGTTCGACGGTTCTTTCGGCATCACCAAGGCCGAATTCCGGCTCGACCTCGACCGCGAGAAATACGCGCTCAGCACCTCCTACATCTGGTTGCAGGCCGATGCGGCCGAAAACCGCACGGCGGACACGCAGGAGCTTTATCTCGACGGGCGCTATGCCCTGACCGATACATGGACCGGCAAGCTGAGCGGCCGCTATGACTTCGAGGCCGACCGCGCCACCCGTGCCGGTCTGGGGCTGGAGTTCCGCAACGAATGCCTTCTGGTCGATCTTTCCCTCTCGCGCCGCTTCACCTCCTCGACTAGTGTGAAGCCAACCACGGATTTCGGCCTTTCGGTCGATCTGCTTGGTTTCGGCGGCAGCGCCAAACCCGGCCCGGCCAAGAAATGCCGCGGCTGACCCTGCCCCCGGACCACCGGATCGCCCCGAAGGACCATAGCCAAGAGACTGCCCGAATGACCCGAGTTCTGCCCCTTCTGACCGCAAGCTTCCTCGTGCTGGCCACCGTTTCCGGCCCGGTGGCGGCGCAACAGAACCTGTTCGCCCCGCGGATCATCATCAATGACCGGGCGGTCACCGAATACGAATATCAGCAGCGCCTGCTGTTCATGCAGATCCTGCGCGCGCCGGGTGATCTGGAAAAAGAAGCGATGAAGGGCCTGATCGAGGACCGTCTGCGCCTGCAAGAGGCCAAGCGTCTGGGCGTCAAGCCGACCGAGGCCGAGGTGCGCAAGGGCATGGAGGAATTCGCCAGCCGTGCCAACCTGTCCGCCGACGAATTCCTGAAAGTGATCGGTCAGGCAGGGGTTGCGCCGGAAACCTTCCGCGATTTCGTGACCGCCGGCATGGTCTGGCGCGAGGTGGTGCGGGCGCGTTTCGCTGGCTCCACCAAGGTCACCGAGGCCGAGATCGACCGCGCGCTGGAATCCGAGACCCGCAAGACCGCACTGACCGTGGCGCTGTCGGAATTGATCATCCCCGCGCCGCCCGGACAGGAAGATGCGGCCATGGCGCAGGCCCGCCGCATTCAGGGACAGGTCAATACCGAGGGCGGTTTTTCCTCGGCGGTGGCGCGCTATTCCGCCGCCGCCTCGCGTGACCGCGGCGGGCGTCTGGCGCCGATGCCGCTGAGCAACCTGCCGCCGCAGATCGCCAGTGTGATCCTTGCGCTTGGCCCCGGTCAGGTTTCTGCCCCCATCGCCATTCCCGGCGGCGTTGCGCTGTTCCAGCTGCGCGACGTGACCGCCTCGAAAGAGGCCAGCCCCGCCATGGTGCAGGTCGAATATGCCCGCCTGCGCCTGCCGAAAACCGAAACGACCGCAGCCGAATTCGCACGCATCCGGGCCAATGCGGATGTCTGCAAGGATCTTTACACCCCGGCACGCGGCCTGCCGGAAGACCAGCTTCAGTTCGAAACGAAGCCGATGTCTGCGGTGCCTGCCGATCTGGGGCTGGAGCTTGCGCGGCTTGATCCCGGCGAAAGCGTGCTGCGCGATCTGGGCGGTGCCACCGAAATGGTGATGCTCTGCGGGCGCCAGCCGGTCAGCGAAACGCCGCCGGATCGCACGGCGATCCGCAACCAGATCCTCAACCGCAAGGTCGAGGCGCAGAGCGACCTTTATCTGGCCGAACTGCGCGCCAATGCCCTGATCCGCGAGCCCTGAGCCATGGCCGAACGGAAGCCGGTGGCGCTGAGCTGTGGCGAGCCTGCGGGCATCGGCCCGGAAATCGCGGTGAAGGCGCGTGGTCTTCTGGGCCGTGATCTGCCGTTCTTCTGGATCGGCGACCCCCGGCATCTGCCTGCGGGAACGGATTTCACGGAAATCGCCCGCCCGGCAGAAGCGACGGAAGTGCCGCCAGATCGGCTGCCGGTCCTGCCACTGGCCTTTGCCGCCCCGGCCACGCCCGGCGTGCTGAATCCTGCCAATGCCGCAGGCGTCATCGCCGCAATCCGGCGCGGGGTCGAATTGGTGCAGGCGGGCGAGGCTTCCGCGATCTGCACCGCACCGCTGCACAAGAAGGCGCTGAAGGATGGCGCGGGATTTGCCTTTCCGGGTCATACCGAATTTCTGGCCGATCTCGCAGGCGGCGCCGATGTGGTGATGATGCTGGCCGCCCCGGAATTACGGGTGGTGCCGGTCACCATCCATATCCCGCTGGCAGAGGTGCCCGTCGCGCTGACCTCTGATCTGCTGGAACGCGCGATCCGCATCACCCATGCCGGGCTGGTCCGCGATTTCGGCCTTTCCGCGCCACGTCTGGCAGTGGCGGGGCTGAACCCCCATGCGGGCGAAGGCGGCGCCATGGGGCATGAGGATGCGTCCGTGATCGCGCCGGTGGTTACCCGACTGGCGGCCGAGGGCATGGCGATCTTCGGCCCGCTGCCCGCCGACACCATGTTCCACCCCCGCGCCCGCGCCGCTTATGACGTGGCGATCTGCATGTATCACGATCAGGCATTGATCCCGATCAAGACCGTGAACTTTGACGGCGGGGTGAATGTGACGCTGGGCCTGCCCTTCGTGCGCACCTCGCCCGACCATGGCACCGCGCTGGACATTGCCGGACGGGGTATCGCCGAGCCGTCAAGCCTTGTGGCTGCGTTGCGCATGGCGCATGAGATGGCGACGGCGCGCGGGCGGTAAGCACCGGGGCGCTGCCCCGGACCCCGGGATATTTGGACCAAGATAAAAGCAGGAGCCGGTTTCATGGCGACAATCGACGGTTTGCCGCCGCTGCGCGAGGTCATCCGGGCGCATGATCTGGTGGCGAAGAAGCAGCTTGGGCAGAACTTTCTGCTGGACCTGAACCTGACCGCCAAGATCGCGCGGCAGGCGGGTGACCTTTCGGGCTGCGATGTGCTGGAGGTCGGGCCAGGCCCCGGCGGGCTGACGCGCGGGCTGCTGGCCGAAGGCGCGCGGCGGGTGCTGGCGGTGGAGAAGGACGCCCGCTGTCTGCCCGCGCTGGCCGAGATTCAGGCGGCCTATCCGGGCAAGCTGGATGTCATCAACGGCGATGCGCTGGAGGTCGATGTGCTGGCGCATCTGACCCCGCCGATCCGGGTGGTGGCGAACCTGCCCTATAATGTGGGGACCGAGTTGCTGATCCGCTGGCTGACGCCCGCGAACTGGCCGCCGTTCTGGGAAAGCCTGACGCTGATGTTCCAGAAGGAAGTGGCCGAGCGGATCGTGGCCAAGCCGAAAGGCGATCATTACGGGCGGCTCGCGCTTCTGGCGCAATGGCGCTGCGAGGCGAAGATCGTCCTGCATCTGCCGCCAGAGGCTTTTACCCCGGCGCCCAAGGTGCATTCGGCGGTGGTGCATCTGACCCGGCTGCCGGGGCCGCGCTTTCCGGCGGATGAGAAGATCCTGAGCCGGATCACAGCCATGGCCTTCAACCAGCGGCGCAAGATGCTTCGATCATCCCTCAAGGGGCTGGGACCGGACATCGAGGCGCGGCTGGAGGCGGCGGGGATTGCGCCCACCGCGCGGGCCGAGGAAATTTCGCTGGAAGGGTTCTGCGCACTCGCGCGCGAGATGGCAAAATGAAAACGGGGCCACGCGGCCCCGTTTCTTATTCTGCGGCTTCCGGCTTTTCGGCCTCTGCCTTGGGTTTCGGCGCGCGCGGCTTGCGCGGGGCCGTTGCCTTGCGTGGCTTGGGGGCCTCGGCGGCCTCCGCTGCTGGCGCCTCCGGCACGGGAGTTACCGGCGCGGCGGCGGCAGGCTCAGGCGTCGTTTCTACGGCGGCGGGAGCATCGGCCGTGGCTTCCACGGCTTCGTCCCTTGGCGCACGACGGTCATATTGCGGACGCGGGCCGCGACGATTGCGGTCGCCCTCGCGGCGCTGGTTCTGGCCGGATTGCGGCTGCCCCTCACGCTTCATTTCCGGCGTTTCGACCAGCGTACTTTCCTCGTCGGCGGTCAGCGTCATGGCTTCGGCCGGAACCTCGGGCTGGTCACCTGCCCCCGGATCGCGGTTGTCGTTCCGGTCACCACGATCCTGATGCCGCGGATTGCCACCGGACTGGCCGTTGTTCTGGCCGCCGCCCTGGTGGTTGTTGTGGTTCTGATATTGCTGCTGGCGCGCCTCCTGCTCGGCCGCCAGTTCGCGCTGTGCCTCGCTGAGCATACGCGTGTAATGCTCGGCGTGCTGAAGAAAGTTCTCGGCGGCAACACGGTCATTCGAGAGCTGCGCATCGCGTGCGAGAATGAGGTATTTCTCGATGATCTGTTGTGGCGTGCCGCGCACCTTGCCTTCGGGGCCGGAGCTGTCGAAGACACGGTTGATGATGTTGCCCATCGTGCGCGGGCGGTTCGATTTCGAACGCGAGCGGGATTTAGAGGATCTCATCTTGTCCTATGATCCGGTGGTCCGGTGTGACTGGCTGACTTGCCGCCTGCCACGCGAGGGAAATATCCCTCCGGAGGTATGCTGTCATGCTTTCAGCTTGAAAACGGGGAGCGAACCTGTCGCCCCGCCGCTGTTCTTGGAGTAACCATGGGACGGGTCGCCTGACAAGCGGTAATTTCGCAGAAAATTGGGGAAAACTGCGTTTTTCGGCCAAAATGGCCGGAACTCGCCTGTCAGGTCGCAGCGATGGCTGCCACGATACGGTCACGCCCGTCCAGATCGGGCAGGATTCGCGGGTTCTCATACCCGCCTGCGACAAAAAGTCCGGCAACGGCAGGGCCTTGGGTCGGCCCGATTTCCACCATGAGCCGCCCGCCGGGGGCAAGATGCGCTCCGGCACCGGCCGCAATGGCGCGATACGCGTCCAGCCCGTCGCCACCGGGCGTCAGGGCCAGATGCGGCTCCCAGTCGCGGACCTCGGGGGAAAGCCCGGCCATTTCATCGGCAGCGATATAAGGCGGGTTGGAGACGATCAGGTCGAACCGTCCGGTGACAGGGGCGAACCAGTTTCCATGCAGGAAAGTGGCGCGGCCGGTCAGGCCCAGAGTGGCCGCATTGCCTTGCGCAACCTCCAGCGCGGCATCCGACAGATCGGTTGCCACGCCGGTTGCTTCCGGCCGTTCCGCCAGCAGCGTCAGCAGGATCGCGCCCGAGCCAGTGCCAAGATCCAGCACACGGGCGAAGGGGGCAGACAGCGCCTCGGCCACGAGGGTTTCGGTTTCAGGGCGCGGGTCCAGCACGTCGCGGGTGACACGGAAACTGCGGCCCCAGAACTGCCGCCGCCCGGTGATCTGGCTGACCGGCTGACGGGCGAGCCGCGCGGTCAGGGCCTGTTCCAGCACCATCGCCGCCGCTTCGGGCAGCGGGTCATGCAACGCCAGCATCACCCGGTCGGGTGCGGTTCCAAGGGCATGGGCCAGCAAGAGCCGGGCATCGCGCGCGGCGTCGGGCAGACCGGCGGCCGTCAGACGGGAGACGGCCTCGCGGTAGGACTGCGCGGCGGTCACGCTTCCATCTCCGCCAGCTTGGCCGCCTGATCGTGGGAAATCAGCGCAGCGATCACTTCGCCAAGATCGCCCTGCATGATCTGTGGCAGGGCGTAAAGCGTCAGGTTGATGCGATGGTCGGTCATCCGTCCCTGCGGGAAGTTGTAGGTGCGGATGCGCTCGGAACGGTCGCCCGAGCCCACCTGCGCCTTGCGATCGGCGGCGCGGGCCGAAGCGGCCTTGTCACGTTCCATCTCGAACAACCGGGCGCGCAACACCTGCATCGCAATCGCGCGGTTCTGGTGCTGTGACTTCTCCGACGAGGTGACGACGATGCCACTGGGAATATGGGTGATGCGCACCGCCGAGTCGGTGGTGTTGACGTGCTGGCCGCCTGCCCCGCTGGCGCGCATCGTGTCGATGCGGATGTCGGTGGCGGGAATGTCGATGTCTACGTCTTCCGCCTCGGGCAGAACGGCGACGGTGGCGGCGGAAGTATGGATGCGGCCGCCCGCCTCGGTTTCCGGCACGCGCTGCACGCGATGGGTGCCCGCCTCGTATTTCAGCCGGGCAAAGACACCCTCGCCCTGCACATGGGCGGTGAATTCCTTCAGCCCGCCAAGGTCCGAGACCTGCTGTTCCAGCACCTCGAAGCGCCAGCCCATGCGTTCGGCATAGCGTTGATACATCCGGGCCAGATCACCGGCGAACAGGCTCGCCTCCTCGCCGCCGGTGCCGGGGCGGATTTCAAGGATCGCCGGGCGCGCATCGGCGGCGTCCTTCGGCAGAAGCGCCAGTCGCAGCGCCTGCTCCATCACGGGGATGCGGTCTTTCAGGCGCGGAAGCTCTTCCTCGGCCAGCGCGCGCATTTCGGGGTCGGCCAGCATGGCCTCGGCCTCGGCCAGATCGGCCAAAGCACTGCGATAGGCCACGATTTCCGCCACCACAGGCTTCAGATCGGCATATTCGCGGCTGAGCGCGGCAATCTCGGCCGGGGCGGCGCCCTGTCCGAGCTTCGCTTCCAGATATTCGAAGCGGCGGGTGATCTGGTCGAGTTTTTCGAAGGGAACCATGCGACCGATGTGGCGCGAAGGCCGCGCGCGGTCAAGAGGCGGATGGGGGCAGCGCGGCCAGCCAGCGTTCGGCGCGCGCCCGGTTCACCCCCATGTCGGAATAGCCAAACCTCGCCCGCGACCAGAGCCGCAGGCTGGCGCCTGCCGGGGTGGCGAAGGTTTCCACCGTGATGACATCGGGAAAGCCCCAGAAGGCCGAACGCTGCACAAAGGTCATGCGTCCTTCCGCCGGGCCACCCGCGATCAGGGTAGTGCGCGGCTCGGCCAGCGCCACGGCTTGCAGCCTTTCGGCCAGTGCCTCGGGGGTCAGGCCGGGGAACACCGTGGCGGCAATCTCGCCGCCCTCGGGTCGCACCCGCACGTCATTCGGCTTGCCGGTGCGCAAAGGTTCGGCAAGGCTGACATGCCAGTCCGCCGGATCAAGCGGCGCGAACCGCACCGCGAGCGCGAGGCACAGCACAGCCAACAGCGGCAGGCCGAAGGTGACGGCGAGGATCAGTTTCATCGCCGGATCTTGGCCCAATGGTGCAGGCAGAGGATTTCGTAGGCGACATGCGCGCCTGCAATGGCCGTAGCCCCGGTGGTGTCATAGGGCGGCGAGACCTCGACCACATCGCCCCCGACGAGGTTCACCCCCGCAAGATCGCGCAGGATCGCCGCCGCCTGCCAGCTTGCCAGCCCGCCCCAGACCGGGGTGCCGGTGCCGGGCGCGAAGGCCGGGTCCAGCGCGTCGATGTCGAAGGTCAGGTAGACCGGATGGTCGCCGACGATCGCCTTCACCTTCTCGACGATCCGCGCCACACCGATTTCATGGCATTCGCGCGCGTCGATGACATTCATCCCCAGATAATCGTCGCAGAAGGTGCGAATGCCGATCTGGACCGAGCGTTTCGGGTCCACGATGCCGGTCTTGACCGCCTTATACATCATGGTGCCGTGGTCGATGCGGGTCAGATCGTCATCGGCCCAGAGGTCGGAATGGGCGTCGAAATGGATCACGCTCATCGGGCCGAATTTCTCGGCATAGGCCTTGAGGATCGGCCATGTGATGAAATGATCGCCGCCCAGCGTGATGCTGGCCGCACCTGCCTTCAGGATGGTGCGGATGTGATCGGTCAGCCGGTCGGGGAAATCCGCGACCTTGGCATAGTCGAAGGCGAGATCGCCGTAGTCGATCACCGCCAGATCCTCCAGCGGGTCGGTGCCCCAGCCCTGCGGCGGGTCATAGGGTTGCAGGCTCGACGCCTCGCGGATGGCGCGGGGGCCGAAACGGGTGCCTGTGCGATGCGTCACCGCCTGATCGAAGGGCACGCCGGTCACGGCAACATCCACCCCCGTCAGATCCTTGGTATAGGTCCGGCGCAGAAAGCTGGTGGCGCCGGCAAAGGCATTTTCAAAGGCATAGCCGCGCGGGCTTTTGCGGGTGAAGGCGGTATCGACTTCGTTCTTGGCATCTTCAAGGGCCATGGAACGCTCCTCGGGTCTGAAGGTCGTCATTCTGGTCATCGGAGACGCGCCGGATCCGGGTGCGGCGAGATTGCCGCCCCGGTCGCCAAAGTCAAGCCTTGCGGCGGGATTTGATCATTTTGCGGTAGCCCGAAGCATCCAGGCCGCCTTTTCATGCGCGGCGCAACGTCCGGTCAGCAGATCGGCCGTGACCGGGTCATTGCCCTTTTCGGCCGCCGCAATCACCTTGCGCATCCTCTTTGCCACCGCCTCGTGATCCGAGGCCAGATCCTCGATCATCTCATGCGCCGAGGGCAGCTTGGCCGGGTCGGTGATGATCGAACCCTTGGCCATGGCATCCAGCTGGAACGGCGCCAGACGCCCCAGCGCGCGCATCCGTTCGGCCAGATCATCGGCTGCCGTGAACAGGTCGTTATACTGTTCCTCGGTCAGCAGATGGATCGGATGGAACAGCGGGCCTTCCACATTCCAGTGATAGGCATGGGATTTGAACAGCAGCCGGTAGGTATCGGCCACGGCCTGCGACAGCCCCTCGGAAATGGCCAGCACATTCACAACCCCGGTGTCGATCCGGTCGGCCTGTGGGACGGTGTCCAGAACATCGGTCATGGCAGTCTCCTTTCCTGATGGCCGGGGCGGGATGCCCCGGCGGTCAGTCAGGCAACGTGCATCGCCGCCCGCGGGTTCCGCTCAACCCAGTTTCACGCCTTCGCGCACCAGATCGTCGGCCACCTGCCGGATGGCACGTTCCAGCGTATCGCCCACCATCCCGACATCCGCCGCCGTCAGGGTCAGCGGAGGCGACATCACGTTCAGATGGCCCAGCGGGCGCACCATCAGGCCCATCGCCTCGCAGGTGTCGGCAATCCGGGTGCCCACGTCCAGATCCTCGGGCAGCAGCGCCCTTGTCGCCTTGTCGGCAACATTCTCGACGCAGATCATCAGCTTGCGGCCGCGCACCTGCCCGACCATGGGCAGCGCCTCCAGCGCCTTCATCCGCGCTTCGAACAGCGCCCCCACGCGGGTGGCATTGCCCAACAGATCTTCACGCTCGATGATCTCGATGTTCTTCAGCGCGGCGGCACAGGCGACGGGATGCCCGGAATAGGTGAAGCCACTGGTGAACCAGCGCGCGCCATCCGCCGCCATCGCCTGCCAGATCCGGTCGGAAAAGATCAGCGCCCCAAGCGGCAGATAGCCCGAGGTCAGCCCCTTGGCGCAGGTGATCATGTCGGGCTGGATGCCGAATTCGGCCTCGCTGGCGAACCAGTGGCCCAGACGTCCGAAGGCAGTGACCACCTCGTCGGCGACAAACAGGATGTCATGCTGGCGACAGATCGCGGCCATGCGTTGAAGATACCCCTCTGGCGGCACGATCACCCCGCCCGAGGCCTGAATCGGTTCAGCGAAGAAACCGCCGACCTTCTCGGGGCCGATCTCGGCCAACTTCGCTTCGAATTCCGCCACCAGCCAGTCGCAGAAGGCTGCCTCGTCCATGCCATCCGGCGCGCGATAGGGGTTCGGCGCGGTCAGGTGATGGATGCCGGTTTCCTGATACCGGAAGAAAGGCACGCGGTCGCCGGGGCGCTTGCCCACCGATTGCGAGATATAGGTCGACCCGTGATAGCTGTAATCCCGCGCAATCACCTGCGTCTTTTCCGGCCGCCCCATCGCGGTCTGGTAGTAATGCACCATGCGATAGGCCGTATCGACGGCGGCCGAGCCTGAGGTGGTGAAATGCACCCGGTTCAGATCGCCCGGCGCAAGGCTGGCAAGCTTCGCCGCCAGCAGCGCCGCCGGTTCATTGGTGGTATCGACAAACGTGTTGGAAAAGGCGAGCCGCGTCACCTGATCGGCGATCGCCTCGGCCATCTCGCGTCGGCCAAGACCGATATTGGTGCACCACATGCCGCCGATCGCGTCGAAATAGCGCCGCCCCCCGGCATCCCACAGCCAACAGCCCTCGCCCCGCGACATCACCAGCGCGCCCTTCTCCTCGAACGGGCCAAAGTTGGTCCAGGGGTGCAGGTGATGGGCCTTGTCCATCGCCTGCACATCCTGCGGGCTGGGGGTATTGCGGGGGAAATCGGCGGTCATCACTCGCTCCGTTGCGGTTGTCGTCGGAACCCAGTGTAGCATTTTGATCAAAATTCGACCAGCCAGAGCCGCCTACCAAAGGCTGCGGTCACATAGATATGGTGGTCTAAAGGTTGATCCACCGCGATATGGCGAAGCAGCCCGCCTGAGAGTGATTCGGCTAACCCCGCCGGTCTGCCAGACGGCGCTCCGCCATCAGCGCCGACACCTCCGCATCCGGCATCGCGGACGCGGCATAATCAAAGCGGCCCTCCGTCAGGATCTGTCTGGCGGCGGCCTGAACCGCGCCAAAGCCCGCGCGGAACAGCGACCCGCCCAGACTGATGCGCTTCACCCCGCTCTCGGCCAGTTCCGCCACAGTGAAACGCGCGCCGGTCAGGCCCATCACCACATTGACGGGCCGGTCAACTGACGCACAGACCCTGCGTATGGAGGCCAGATCGCGCTGGCCGGGCGCGAACAGCACATCGGCGCCCGCATCGGCAAAGGCTTGCAGCCGCGCGATGGTATCATCCAGATCTGGGCGTCCCCACAGAAAGTTCTCTGCCCGCGCGGTCAACAGAAAGGGCTGCCCCCGCACCGCCTCGGCCGCGGCGCGCACACGTTCCACCGCGTGTTCAAACGGAAAGATCGGGTCTGCACTGTCGCCGGTCGCATCTTCGATGGAACCGCCCGCCAGCCCCGCCGCAAGCGCCAGCCGCAGCGTTTCGGCGCAGTCCTCCGGCGCCGGCCCAAAGCCATCCTCCAGATCGGCACTGACCGGCAGGTCGGTCGCCGCCGCGATTTCGGCCGCATTCTGCAAAACACCCCTGCGGCTGAGCGCCCCGGCGGAATCGCGCAGGCCATGGGCATAGGCGTAACCCGCGCTGGTGGTTGCCAGTGCCGCAAAGCCCGCAGCTGTCAGCAGACGGGCCGAGCCCGCATCCCAGGCATTTGCGACCACAAAAGCACCGGGCGCCTCATGCAGCGCCCGGAACCGTTCAAACTTTGCCAGTTGATCCACGAGACATCTCCCTTTTCAGGAAGTCTGGCTCAACGAGAACAAAATGGAAACTTCTATTTCGCAGGCAGCGCGGTTTCCACCAGGCGGGCAAAGAAGCTGGCCCCGACCGGCGCCGCCTCGTCGTTGAAATCAAAGGCCGGATGATGCAGCCCCGCGCCCGGCCCGGTCCCCAGGAACAGATAGGCCCCCGGCCGCGCCTCCAGCATATAGCTGAAATCCTCGGACCCCATCTCGCGCCCGGCCTCGGCATTCACCAGCGAAGGGCCGACGACCTCGCGCGCGACCGAGGCCGCGAAATCGGCCTGATCGGCATGGTTGATCGTGGGCGGATAGCCCCAGTCATAATCAATCCGCGCGGTGACGTTGAAGGCCGCTGCCTGCCCTTCGATAATCTCGTAGATCCGCTTCTTCAGCAGCGCCCGCACCTCGGGCTTGAAGCAGCGAATGGTGGCGGCGAACATCGCCTCTTCCGGCACGATGTTGCTGGCCGTCCCGGCATGGATCATGGTGACAGACAGCACCGCCTCATCCATCGCAAAGATGTTGCGCGACAGGATGGTCTGCAACCCCTGCACCATCGAGACCACAGCCGGAATCGGGTCAATGCATTCATGCGGGGTCGCCGCATGGCCGCCGCGCCCGGTGACATGGACGACAGCAGTATCGACCGAGGCCATCAGCGCGCCGCGCGTGGTCTGGAACTGGCCGAAGGGCAGGCCCGGCGCGTTATGGATGCCATAGACCTCGGCGATGTCGAAAGTGTCCATCACCCCTTCCTGCACCATGACATTGCCACCGCCGCCATCCTCCTCGGCCGGCTGGAACAACAACGCCACCCGCCCAGAAAACCGCCGCGTCTCGCACAGGTATTTTGCCGCGCCCAGCAGCATGGTCACATGGCCATCATGGCCGCAGGCATGCATCTTGCCCGGCACTTTCGAGGCATATTCCGCCCCGGTCGCCTCGTCGATGGGCAGCGCATCCATATCGGCGCGCAGCCCGATGGTCCGCCCTGCCCCCTGGCCGTTGATGATGGCCACGACACCGGAGGTCGCAATCCCTTCGTGAATTTCATCCACCCCCATCTCGCGCAGGCGTTCCACGATGAAGGCCGCGGTTTCATGACACTGGAATTCCAGTTCAGGATACTGATGGAGATGCCTCCGCCACCCCTTCATCTCGTCTGCGAAATCGGCAATGCGGTTCAGGACTGGCATGAGGTGGACTCCCGGCACGTTTCAGGTCTAAGCCCGGAGGGAAGCCGAAAACCGGAGCCTCCGCAATGCCCAAGCGCCCCCTGCCCCGACCGGAAAGCGACGCCCTCGTGCATGACGCTACGGCAGGTATGCCCCGCCTGCTGGAGATCATGGCCCGCCTGCGTGCGCCTGACGGCTGCCCCTGGGACCGCGAGCAAGACTTCGCCACCATCGCCCCCTATACGCTGGAAGAGGCGCATGAGGTCGCTGATGCCATCGCGCGCGAAGCGTGGGACGAGCTGCGCCTTGAACTGGGCGATCTGCTGTTCCAGTCGGTCTATCACGCGCAACTGGCGGAAGACGCGGGGCTTTTCGCCTTCGAGGATGTAGTTTCGGCGATTTCCGACAAGATGGTTGCCCGGCATCCCCATGTCTTTGGCGACGAAAGCAACGCGAAAAGCGCCGAACAGCAGACGGCGGATTGGGAACGGGTCAAGGCCGCCGAACGCGGCCCGGCCCGCACGCTGGACGGTGTTGCCATGGCACTTCCGGCGCTGACGCGGGCGGTGAAGCTGCAAAAACGCGCGGCGCGGGTGGGGTTTGACTGGCCCTCGACCGCCGAAGTCGTGGACAAGATCGTCGAGGAGGCGCAGGAACTGACCGAGGCCCGCGACCGGCTGACCGAGGCCGAGGTCTTCGAGGAATTCGGCGATCTGATGTTCGTCGTCGCCAATCTGGCACGACACCTCAAGATCGACCCCGAGGCCGCATTGCGCGCCGCCAATGCAAAATTCACCCGCCGTTTCGGCCGGATCGAGGATTGGCTGTCCGAAGCAGGCCGCAGCCCCGCCGACAGCGACCTCGCGGAAATGGACGCGCTGTGGAACCGCGCCAAGGCCGAGGAAAAGGCGCGAGGCACGGGCCAGGCGCCAAATTCGTTGTGAACGAATTGCAAATTTCTTTTGGAAGAAATTTGCCCGCCCAATTCTGACTCGTTCAGTCAGGCATTGACCCGAGTGAAAGACTCGGGTTATCACAGCGCCAGAATTTTTGACAAAAGAGGTCAACAATGAAGCGCGCCCTGCTGGCTCTCGCCCTCAGCTCGACCGCCCTGCCCGCCCTTGCGGAAGAGGTGAACATCTATTCCCACCGTCAGCCCGAGCTGATCCAGCCGCTGCTGGATGCCTTCACCGCAGAGACCGGCATCGAAGCCAATGTGGCCTTCGTGGACAAGGGCATGGTGGAGCGTCTGGTGGCCGAAGGCGACCGCTCGCCCGCCGATCTGGTGCTGACAGTGGACATCGCCCGACTGAGCCAGGTGGTCGAGGCCGGTGTGACCCAGCCTGTTGCATCCGACGTGCTGAACGCCAATATCCCGGCCGAATTCCGCGACAAGGACAATCACTGGTTCGGCCTGACCAGCCGCGCCCGCATCGTCTATGCCTCGAAAGAGCGGGTGAAGGACGGCGAAGTCACCACCTACGAGGATCTGGCCGATCCGAAGTGGAAAGGCCGCATCTGCTCGCGCTCGGGGACGAATGATTACAATATCGCGCTGCTTTCGGCTTATATCGCCCATCACGGCAGCGAAGCCGCGACCCAATGGGCCGAAGGGCTGAAGGCCAATCTGGCGCGCAAGCCAACCGGCAATGACCGCGATCAGGTCAAGGGCATCTGGGCGGGCGAATGCGACATTTCGATCGGCAATACCTATTACATGGGGCAGATGCTGGCCGACCCGGAGCAGCAGGAATGGGCCAATTCCGTCCGCATCGTCTTCCCCGTGTTTGAAGGCGGCGCCACGCATATGAACATCTCGGGCGTTGCCATGACCAAGGCCGCCCCGAACCATGATGCGGCACTGAAGCTGATGGAATGGCTGTCGTCGGACGAGGCGCAGCGCATCTATGCCGAAACCAACAACGAATTCCCGGTAAAGCCGGGGGTGCCCGCATCGGAACTTGTGGCAAGCTGGGGCACCTTCACCCCCGATGGCCTGTCGCTGACCGACATCGCCGGGCACCGCGCCGAGGCGCTGAAGATCATGGAACAGGTCGATTTCGACGGCTGACCACCCCTTCACCATATCTCTTTGGGAACGGGCGCTCTTCGGGCGCCCGTTTTTTATCATCTGGTCAAACACACATTTCCGACATACAACCGTCGAGAATTTGCGTTCAAGTCGTCGATACCAGAGCTAGGTTCGAGGGCGATGCCAGAACGTGGACGATGCCCACGCGCCGTGTTCCGGCAAGGCAGACAGGAGAGGCAGATGGCACAGACCCCGCGCAAGATCATCATCGACACCGATCCGGGGCAAGACGATGCCGTGGCGATCCTTCTGGCGCTGGCCAGCCCGGCGGAAGTGGAGGTTCTGGGCATCTGCGCCGTGGCAGGCAATGTGCCGCTGGCGCTGACCGCCCGCAATGCGCGCATCGTCTGTGAACTTGCGGGCCAGCCCGGCGTGAAAGTCTTTGCCGGGTGTGACCGGCCGCTCAGCCGCAAATTGGTGACGGCCGAATATGTGCATGGCGCGACCGGGCTGGACGGGCCGCAACTGCCCGATCCCGTGATGCCCCTGCAGGACGAACATGCCGTCGATTTCATCATCGAGACCCTGCGGAGCGAACCCGCAGGCACGGTCACGCTTTGCCCGCTTGGCCCACTGACCAATATCGCCACCGCCCTGCAACGCGCGCCCGACATCGCGCCGCGCATTCAGGAAATCGTGCTGATGGGCGGCGCCTATTTCGAGGTGGGCAATGTCACCCCGGCGGCCGAGTTCAATATCTATGTCGATCCGCAGGCCGCCGACATCGTGTTCCGCTCTGGCGTGCCGCTGACCGTCATGCCGCTCGATGTCACCCACAAGGCGCTGACCACCCGCCCCCGGATCGAGGCGTTCCGCAGCATGGGCACCGAACCGGGTCGCATGGTTGCCGAATGGACCGATTTCTTCGAACGCTTCGATGTGCAGAAATACGGCAGCGAAGGCGCCCCGCTGCACGACCCCTGCGTCATCGCCTGGCTGATCCGGCCCGAACTGTTCACCGGGCGGCACATCAATGTCGAGATCGAAACGCAGTCTGAACTGACGCTGGGCATGACGGTCGCCGACTGGTGGGGCGTAACTGACCGCAAGCCCAATGCGCTGTTCATCGGCGATCTGGATGCCGATGGCTTCTACGCGCTGCTGACCGAGCGTATCGCGCGGCTTTAACCCAGTGGCAGAACCACGGTGAAGGTGCTGCCCTGCCCCTTTTCACTTTCGATCCTGAGCCGTCCGCGATGACGGTTGATGATATGTTTGACGATGGCCAACCCCAGCCCGGTGCCGCCCTTCTCGCGCGAGCGGTGGGTATCGACCCGGTAGAAGCGTTCGGTCAGGCGCGGCAGGTGCTGCGCCTCGATCCCTTCACCCCGGTCGCGCACCGCCACGGAAACTGCACCGGAAGGCGCACCGGGAAACGGTGCCTCGCGGCCGATGGATACGGTGACCAGCTTGCCGGGCGTGCCATATTTCACCGCATTTTCAACGAGGTTGTGAAACACTTGGGTCAACTGGTCGGCATCGGCCCGCAGCTTCACCGGCACCTCGCCGCCCGTCAGTTCCAGCGCCACCCCCGCCTGTTCCGCCATCGGGCGCAGCGTGGTCAGCACGCTAGCCAACAGGCCCGACAGATCGACCAATCCCTCGGGGCGCATGCGTTCCTGCGATTCCACCCGGCTGAGCGACAGAAGATCGCGCACCAGCCGCCGCATGCGTTCCGCCTCGCGCGCCATGATGCCCAGAAACCGCTCGCGGGCGACTTCGTCATTCTTGGCCGGGCCCTGCAAGGTTTCGATGAATCCCAGAAGCGCGGTCAGCGGGGTGCGCAATTCATGGCTGACATTGGCCACGAAATCACGGCGCAACTGGCTGATCAGCTCTTGCTCGGTCACGTCGAAGAAGCTGCACAAGGCCCCGCCGCCGGGTGTCGGCCCGACTGTCACGTCATAGACCACCTCATGCGCACCGGGGCTGAGATTGCAGCGCAGGTTCTGCTTTTCGCCACCCTGCATGACCGTTTCGATGGCGGCCACCAATGCGGGCTGGCGCAGGCTCAGGCCAAAATGGCGCCCGACAGCCTGCGGCCCCAGCAAGGCAAGCGCCCGTGCATTGGCCACGCCGATCCGCATGTCAGGGCCGACATGCAGCATCGGCAGCGGCACCGCCTGCATGAACGCCTCGCGTTCCGCCACGATCCGCGCCATTTCTCCGTTCATGTCCTGCATCCGCCCCGGCCGCTTCGGTCGCAGCAGGCTTATCGCCCTCCGGCCCATGCCGCAACAGAAAGACCAGAAAGATGACCGAACAGCCCCCCGACATTCCACAGAACGTGCTGGTCATCGACTGCCCGGAGGCGATTGCCATTGCCGAATCCCTTGATCCGCCGCCGATGATCCTGTCGATCACCTTCCGGCAGCTCAGCAAGCCGCTGCTGGCCCTGTCCGCACCGGATTGCATCGCGCTGCCGCTGTTCTGTGCCGGCTTCGATGCCGTGCAGGCGATCGAACTGTTGACCGCACTGGGATATTCCGGCCGGATCTGCGCTTTTGCCCCCGATCTGCCCCAGCCCGATCTTGTTGCCGCCGAACTGACCGCGCTGGCCGGAGGCCATCCGGTCAGCGTGATCACCCCCGGAAGCAGCAGACATCAAAGGTCGCGCTGATAGATCCAGTCGTGGTCCGGGTCATTCTGGAACCGCCATTTGCGCAAGGGGCCCGCCATGACGTTCAGGTAATACATCTCATAGCCATAGGGCGCGCCGCAGGGGTGATGACCACGGGGCACCAGCGTCACATCGTGGTTCTTCACCGCCATGGTCTCGTCCAGACTGCCATCCTCGGTATAGACCCGCTGGACGCCGAATCCCTGCGCCGGGTTCAGACGCATGTAATAGGTTTCTTCCAGATAGGTCATCCGGGGGTAATCATCCTCGTCATGGCGGTGGCTGGGATAGCTGGACCAGTTGCCCGCAGGGGTGAAAACCTCGGTCACCAGCAGGCTGTCAGCCACATCGTGCATTTCCATGGCGATATTGTTCACGAAGCGCGAATTGGTGCCCTTACCGCGCCGGGTCAGTTCGATTCCCTCGGGGCCAAGGCGTCGCGCCGGATGGTTTCCCTGTCCCGGAGCGGAACAGACCGCCAGCGTGCAGGCCGTAACCGCCTCCGCCGCCCAGTCACTTCCGTTCGGCACATAAAGACAATGCGGAGCGGTTTTTTCAAAGACATCCATCCGCGCGCCCATCACGCCCCAGTCCTGCCCGGCCGCCATTACCTGCGCCTTGCCCTCGACCAGCACGAGGATCACCTCGCGTCCCCCCGTCGCCTCGGCCACGCGATCACCCGGCTCCAGCCGGTAAAGGCCAAAGCCGACATAGCCCCAGCCCGCGCTGTCAGGGGTCACGTCATGCACCTTGCCCCGTGTTCCCTGCGGCCGCACCAGAAGATCGCCCATCCTTCGCCCCTTCATCTGTTCCAAAATATCCTCGGGGGTGCGGGGGGCAAACAGCCCCCCGCCTTCGCCGCCGTCACATCAGCCCGGTCGCCCGCGCCAGCCGTTTCAGCGTCGCCAGACCCAGCGTCTGATACATCAGCGGGTTGCAGCGCCGCGGGTCCTGCTCGGCTTCGATCACGATCCAGCCGTCATATCCTGCGGCTTTCAGAATCCGCATCAGCGGCGCGAAGTCCACCCCGCCTTCCTGATCCCCCGGCACGGTGAAAGCCCCGGCCCGCACCGCCTGCAAGAAGCTCATCCCCTCCGCCTGCGCCCGATGCACCACATCGGGGCGGATGTTCTTGGCGTGGAAATGCCGGACCCGGCCGATATGTCGGCAGAGCAGCGCCTCGGGATCGCCGCCGCCAAAGGCGCAGTGCCCCGCATCGAACAGAAGCTGCACATGCGGCCCGGTCGCAGCCATCAGCGCGTCTATGTCTTCGGGGGTTTCGATGATGGTGCCCATGTGGTGGTGATAGACCAGCGTCACCCCTTCGCTGGCCAGATAGGCCGCGAAAGCCTCAAGCTTCTGACCGAAGTCGCGCATCTGCCCCTCGGTCAGGACGGGCCGGTGCTGCATCGGCCGGTCCGGCTCGCAATGGATCGCATGCGTCGTTTCACAGACGATGCAGACCTTGCAGCCATTATGCTTGAGCTTTGCCAGATGGCCCTGCACCGCCGCGATTTCCTCGTCCACAGGGCGCCGCAGCAGTTCCGAGGAATACCAGCCCGAGACGAAACGCAGTCCGTAGCCCGCCAGCAGCGCACGCAGGGCCTCGGGGTCGTCGGGCCAGCGATGGCCGTTCTCGATCCCGTCAAAGCCGATCTGGCGTCCGGCCTCGTCAAGGATCAGGGCCGTTGGAATATGCGCGCCGATGCTGGGATCGTAGTCATTGGCCCAGGCGATCGGATTGGTGCCAAAGCGGATCATGACCGCGCCCTCAGTTCGTCAGCCGCGCAAGGGCTGTGTTTGCGATATAGCGTGCATAGGCTGCGGGCAGGTTGTCATGGTCGCCCACTTCCGGCACCGCCACCTCCCAGAAATGCCCGTGTTCGCCCGCGCTGGTTTCCATCCCGGTGCCGGGAAAATCCTGTGCCGTCGTGTCGATCACGATGACGGTGGGCCTGTCCCTACCACGCGCCGCAACGACCTGTGCCCGCAGCTCCGCCATGTCGCGCGCCTTGACCGCATGCGCCCCCATGCTCGCCGCATGGGCCACATAGTCGATCTGCGGCTGATCCTCGATGGTGCAGTCCGCATACATGTTGTTGAACGGCGCCCCGCCACAACCCAGCGTTTGCAGGCGGTTGATGCAGCCGTAGCCCCGGTTGTCGGTCAGCACCACGGTAAAGGGGATGCGCCGCATCACCGCTGTCGCAAGTTCCGCATTGGCCATCATATAGCTGCCATCGCCCACGAAGCAGATCACCTCACGCTCGGGCTGTGCGAGTTTCAGCCCCATGGCCCCCGCCACCTCATAGCCCATGCAGCTATAGCCGTATTCCATGTGATAGCCACCCTGCGACGGCTGCCACAGCAGTTTCAGCGCGCCGGGCATGGTGCCCGCCGCGCAAAGCGCAACGGTCGCGGCGGTGCTGACGTCCTGAACCGCGCCGATCACCTGTGCATCGTTCGGCATCTGGCCTGCCGTGACCGGGGCCTTGCAATGGGCATCGACAGCGCGCAACCAGTCGGCCCGCGCCGCCGTATCGGCCGTGGCCTGATAATCACCCAGCCGCGCCGTCAGCGCCTCCAGCGCCACTTTCGCATCGGCAACCAGACTGGCCGCCCCATGTTTGGCCGCGTCATAGCCATGCACATTGATTGAAACCAGCCGCGCGTCGGGCGCAAAAAGCGTGCGTGAGCCAGTGGTGAAATCCTGCAACCGCGTGCCGATGCCAATGACCAGATCCGCCGCCCGCAATGCGGCATTTGCGGCGGCCGAGCCATCGACACCCGCGGCGCCAAAATTCATCGGATGTGCCTGTGCCAGGGCCGATTTGCCCGCCTGAGTCTCGGTCACCGCGATGCCATGCCGCATAGCAAAATTGCCAAGTGCCGCCTCGGCGCCGGAATAGATCACCCCGCCGCCGCAGATGATTGCCGGGCGTCTGGCTGCAAGGATCATCCCGGCCACGTCCGCCAGTTCCCGCGCATCGGGGGCAGGACGCCGGATGAGCCAGACCTTTGGCGTGAAGAAAGCTTCAGGCCAGTCGAAAGCCTCGGCCTGAACATCCTGACAGAAGGACAGGCATACCGGGCCGCAATCAGCGGGATCGGTCATCACCCGCAAGGCGCGGGGCAGCGCGGTCAGCAGATGTTCCGGGCGCAGGATCCGGTCGAAATAGCGCACCACCGGGCGGAAGCAATCATTCGCGCTGACCGTGCCGTCATCGAAATCCTCGACCTGCTGCAAGACCGGATCGGGGCGGCGGTTTGCAAAGACATCCCCCGCCACAAACAGAACCGGCAGCCGGTTCACATGCGCCAGCGCCGCTGCCGTCACCATATTCGTGGCCCCCGGCCCGATGGACGAGGTGACGGCCATTGCCTGACGCCGCGCCCGCCCCTTGGCAAAGGCGATGGCGGCATGCGCCATGGTCTGCTCGTTCTGGCCGCGCCATGTCGGGAAAGGGGTATTGCCGCAAAGATCGCCCTGCGCGCCTTGCTGCAAAGCCTCGCCCAGACCCGCGACATTGCCATGACCGAAGATGGCCCACATCCCCTCGATGAACCGCGTGCCCTCGGGCGTCATCTGCACACCCAGCCATTTCACCATGGCCTGCGCGGCGGTCAGACGGAGTGTCCTGCTCATGCCGCATCTCCCTTGCCCGCGCGAGCCGCATCCCAGACACGGCAAAGATCCTCGTATTTCGCCACCATCCCGGCAACAGCCTCTGCATCGCCGATCTCGGCTTTCAGCCATGCCCGCGCCACATCGGCAAAGATCGTCCGGCCCACCGCGAAACCGCGCACCAGATCGTGCCGGGCGGCAAGGGCAAAGCTTTCGGCAAGCTGATCCGCCGGCGCATCCAGACCCAGAACGACAATTCCGCGCACATGGGGGTCGTTCCCGGTGATCGCCGCACAGGCGTTTTCCCATGCGGCAGCGGTGGTGAAGGGTTCCAGCTTCCACCAGTCCGGGTAGATCCCGATCTCATAAAACCGCCGGATCAAGGTGGCCGAGGTCATGTCATCCACCGGACCAACTTTGGAGGGAATGATTTCAAGCAACATTTCCAGCCGGTTGCGACGGCAGGCATGGAAAAGCCGCGTCACAGTCGCCTCCTGTTCGGCGCGTATGTCAGCCGGGTCGTCGGGGTGGCAGAAGCAAAGAACCTTCACCACCTGTTCCAGCGGCCATTCAGACAACCCGCCGTAATCCGGGCCGATCTCGGGCTCCAGCGTCAGGGGGCGCGAACCGGGCCATTCCACCGGCCGCCCCGTCCACAGCCCCGACCCGGCGGCGGCATAAAGCGCCTGCCGACCGAGGCGCCCGTCGCAAAGGATGCCATAGCCCGGCCGCCCGGCCTGAACGGCTTTCGCAGCCTCCAGACACAGAAGCTTGAACGCGCCGATCTTTTCGGGCGTCGCGCCTTCCATCGCCTCCAGTTGCATACGGTGGTCGAAGGCAAAGACCCGCATGGTGGACCAGTCGCCGTGCCGGTTGGTCGCCCAATGCACCTGCTCCAGCGCCGCATCCTTGCGCAGCGCCTTTTCCCGCACCCCGCGTCTGAGGAAGTAATCCAGTTCGTCAAGGCTGGGATAAGCCGGGGTGCAGCCATGGCGGCTGACCGCGAAGGCCCCGCAGGCATTGGCATATTTCAGCGCCACCGGCCAGCTTTCGTCATCCAGCCAACCTTTCAGCAAACCGGACATGAAACCGTCGCCGGCGCCCAGCACGTTGAACACTTCGATCGGAAAACCCGGTCCCGCCTCCCCCTCGTCCAGAGTGTCGGGAATGGCCCCGGTGAAAGCCACAGCCCCCGCCGCCCCGCGCTTGCAGACCAGCGTGGCGGCAGAAACCGCGCGCACCGCCCGCAGCGCGGCGACAGTATCGGTCGTGCCGCCCGCGATGTGAAACTCCTCCTCGGTGCCCACGATCAGGTCGAACAGATGCAGCGTAGACTGCAGTTTGGCGGTCACCGCCGCGCTGGCGATGAAGCGGTTTTCGCCATCGCCATGGCCCGAAAGCCCCCAGAGGTTCGGACGATAGTCGATGTCCAGTGCGGTCTGCGCACCACTTTTGCGCGCCAGATCCAGCGCCTTCAGCACGGCCGCCTCTGTCTGCGGATGGCTGAGATGCGTGCCGGTCGCCACGACAGAACGGGCTTCGGCGATAAGGGCCGGGTCGATGTCATCCTCGCACAGCGCCATATCGGCACAGTTCTCGCGGTAGAAAATCAGCGGAAACTGGCTGTCATCGCGGATGCCCAACAGGACCAGCGCGGTCAGCCGTTCGGGATCGGTTTTCACCCCGCGCACATCGACGCCCTCGCGCGCCAGCTCCTCGCGGATGAAGCGGCCCATGTGTTCATCACCGACACGGGTGATCAGCGCCGACTTCAGCCCCAGACGCGCCGTGCCTGCCGCCATGTTGCAGGGGCTGCCGCCGATATATTTCTGGAACGACCCCATGTCCTCCAGCCGTCCACCGACCTGCGCGCCGTAAAGATCGACCGACGACCGGCCGATGGTGATGACGTCAAGCGCCTTCATCCGCCCCTCCCCCATACCGCGCCGAAAAGGTGCGGCGCCCTCGATATGGAATATTTATTCCATTTTCAGGATTGAAGGAAGCTTTATTTTTACACCCCGCTCCGGGCCGTTCCCACCGCCACCGCCAGAGAGAGAGCCAGCGCAAGCGTCGCCGACAGCGACCGGAACGCACCGAAATCCACCTCGGAAACCGCAAGGCAGACATCGGCACCTTCGGCCAGCGGACTCACGGCTCCATCGGTAATTGCGACGACGGCCAGACCGCGCGCGCGCGCCTCTTCGGCCAACGCCAAAGTCTCGACGGAATAGGGTGCGAAGGATATTGCGATCAGCGCATCCCCCGGGCGCAGCGCAAAGCGATGATCCAACTTGCCCGCCCCGTCATGCAGCATGGCCGACACCGCCATTTTCTCAAACACATAGGCCAGATAACTCGCAACCGGATAGGCACGGCGAAACCCGGCCAGATGCACCGTTCCGGCTGCGGACAGCACATCCACCGCCTGCGCCAGCGCCTGCTCATCCACAGATTTTGCCAAGGATTCAAGGCTTTGCCGCCCAGAATCAATGAATTCCGCCAACAGGGCAGTCGGGCTGCCCGCCCCGCTGTCCCGCAGGGTTTTCAACCGGGTCGCATAATCCGGCCACCCCGGCGCATAGGCATCGCGAAACAGCCGCTGCATTTCGGAAAACCCCGAAAAGCCAAGGATCTGGCAAAAACGCATCAGGGCCGATGGCGGCACATCGGCGCCCGCTGCCAGTTCCGCCACCGTTGATACGGCGATGCGATCGACATTGGCTGCGATATGATCAGCACATTGGCGCAGCCGTTTGGGCAGCTCCGCGCTGATCATCGCCAGCCGCTCGCGGAACTCCTCGACACTGGCGGGCGCGGTTGAGGACGGCTCGGACATCGACATGGCACACTCCCTGACGGACCCATATTCAGGTTAATGATATGGAACATATATTCCAAAATGATGCAAATAACACCCCTTCACATCGCCCCCTTATATCCTGGTGCAAATATCCTTTGGTGTGAGGCTGCGGGCCGAGCGGGTGAAAAGCCCCTTGTGCAAAGAAAAACGGCGCGAGGGTTACTCCCTCGCGCCGTTCGGTTTCATGCCCCGGCAAAGCCGCTTACATCGCCACCCGGCGCTGGTCGTCGCGGCGCGCTGTCAGTTCTTCGGACACAAGGAACGCCAGTTCCAGAGATTGCGAGGCATTCAGACGCGGGTCGCAGGCGGTGTGGTAACGGTCGCTCAGGTTCTCGTCCGTCACGGCACGCAGGCCGCCGGTGCATTCGGTCACATCCTGGCCCGTCATTTCGAAATGCACGCCGCCGGGGATGGTGCCCTCGGCCTTGTGGATGGCGAAGAACTCGCGCACCTCGCGCAGCACCGAATCGAATGGCCGGGTCTTGTAGCCCGAGGCCGCCTTGATGGTGTTGCCGTGCATCGGGTCGCAGGACCAGACGACATTGGCGCCTTCTTCCTGAACGGCCTTGATCAGGCGCGGCAGATGCTCGCCCACCTTGCCGGCGCCGAAGCGCGCGATCAGGGTCAGGCGACCGGCCTCGTTGGCCGGGTTCAGCTTGGCCATCAGCACCTTCAGATCCTCGGCGGTGGTCGAGGGGCCGCATTTCAGCCCGATCGGGTTCAGCACGCCGCGGCAGAATTCGACATGCGCGCCATCGGGCTGGCGGGTGCGGTCGCCGATCCAGATCATATGGCCGGACCCGGCCACGTTCTGCCCGGTGATCGAATCGACGCGGCAGAGCGCCTCTTCATATTCCAGCAGCAGCGCCTCGTGGCTGGTGTAGAAGTCTACCCGGCTCAGCTCGTGCGCGGTGTCAGAGTTCACCCCGGCTGCATTCATGAAATCGAGCGCGTCGGAAATGCGGTTCGACAGTTCGCGGTAACGCTCCGCCTTGTCATGTTCGGCAAAGCCCAGCGTCCAGCTGTGAACGCGGTGGATGTCGGCGAAGCCGCCGGTCGAGAAGGCGCGCAGCAGGTTCAGGCTGGCCGCCGCCTGGGTATAGGCTTGCAGCATCCGCGACGGATCGGGCACACGGGCATCGGCGGTGAAGTCAAAGCCGTTGATAATGTCGCCGCGGTAGCTCGGCAGTTCCACCCCGCCCGCCACTTCGGTCGGCGCCGAACGCGGCTTGGCGAACTGGCCCGCCATGCGGCCAACCTTGATGACCGGCACCTTGGCGCCATAGGTCAGCACCACGGCCATTTGCAGCATGACGCGGAACGTGTCGCGGATATTGTCGGCGCTGAATTCGGCGAAGCTTTCGGCGCAGTCACCGCCTTGCAGAAGGAAGGCCTTGCCTTCGGCGGCAAGGGCAAGCTGCTTGCGCAGACGACGGGCCTCGCCCGCAAAGACGAGGGGCGGATATTTCGCAAGCTGCGCCTCGACGGCGTTCAATGCGGCCTGATCCGGATAGTCCGGCATCTGGACCCGCGGCTTTGCGCGCCAATCCGATTTTTGCCAGCCCTTCGTCATGGGGTGTCTCCGTGCGTTAGCGGTAATCCGACTGCCTATAAGGAGTCGCGTCGGAAATGCAAAGAGCCAAGGACGGATCGCCCCTTGAAGGGGGGCATGTTTCCTGCCTAGATGTGCCGAAATCGACGCAAACGGGTCGCATCATGTCCAGCCTGCCGCGCAAAGCCACGACTGTCGCCAAAGACACGGCCCCGCGCCGCTTCATTTTTCTGTTGCTGGACCGCTTTACCATGCTGTCCTTCGCTGGCGCCATCGAGCCGCTGCGCATCGCCAATCGCGTGGCGGGGCGGCAGGTTTACTCGTGGAAACTCGCCGGGGAAGGCGGTGTGGAGGCGACCTGTTCCAATGGCGCGTCCTTCAAGCTGGATATGGGTCTGGACGAGATCGACCGCGAGGATACCGTTCTGGTCTGCGGCGGCATTGACGTCAGCCGCGCCACCACGCGCGGCGTCACCGGCTGGCTGCGGCGCGAGGCGCGGCGTGGCGTGGTGATGGGGGGGCTTTGCACCGGCGCCTATTCACTCGCCAAAGCAGGCTTGCTGGAAGGGCGGAAGGCCACGATCCACTGGGAAAACCAGGATGGATTCCTTGAGGAATTCGAAGAGGTCAAGCTGACGAAATCGGTCTTCGTAATCGACGGCAACCGGCTGTCCACCGCGGGCGGCACCGCCTCCATCGACCTCATGCTGAAGCTGATCGCTGCCGACCATGGCGAAGATCTGGCCAATACCGTGGCCGACCAGCTGATCTACAGCTCGATCCGCACCGATCAGGATACGCAGCGCCTGTCGATCCCGACCCGAATCGGCGTGCGGCATCCGAAGCTCAGTCAGGTCATCCAGAAGATGGAAAACAATATCGAAGACCCGATGAGCCCCGCCGATCTGGCCGAGGAGGTGGGCATGTCCACCCGGCAGCTGGAACGGTTGTTCCGCCGCTACCTCAACCGTAGCCCGAAGCGGTATTACATGGAGCTTCGGCTGCAAAAGGCGCGCAACCTGCTGATGCAGACCGATATGAGCGTGATTAACGTGGCGCTGGCCTGCGGCTTTGCCAGCCCGTCGCATTTCTCGAAATGCTATCGCAGCCACTACAACACCACCCCCTACCGCGAGCGCGGCACCCAGAGCGGCATGCCTGGTATCGGCACCCGGCTGTCGATCTGACGTGTGATCAGGGCGCCATCCGATACAGCGCCCCGTCATCAACCGACAGGAACCAGATCGCGCCGTCCGGCCCCTCGGCCACATCGCGCACCCGGCCGGTTTCGTCGGCTGCGATCTGTTCCTCGGCATAGCCCGTCGCGGCGGGCGTATCTGGGTCAAGGCGGCTGAGGAAACCACTGTTCAGGCTGCCGGTGAACAGGTCGCCCGCCCAGTCAGGCACCAGCGCACCGGAATAGACCAGCAGGCCCGAAGGTGCGATGGACGGGTCCCAGTAATGCAGCGGCTGCTCCATCCCGTCTTTCGCGGCGCCTTCGCCGATCGGCAGGAAGTTGTAGTTCACCCCGTAGGTGATGACCGGCCAGCCATAATTGCGGCCCTTGCGCACCTCGTTCACCTCGTCTCCGCCGCGTGCGCCATGCTCTACCGTCAGCAGGCGGCCATCAGGCGTCAGGGTGGCGCCTTGTGCATTGCGATGACCAAGGGAATAGACACCGGGTTTCCAGCCGGGGATTGAGGTCGCGGGGCTGCCGTCACGGTTCAGGTGGATGACCTTGCCCGCCACCAGCGCCGGATCTTGCGCGGCCATGCCCTTCGGTCCGGTGCCCCGGTCGCCGGTGGTCAGGAAGATCGTGCCATCCGCAGCCTCAACCAGACGCGATCCGAAATGTCGCCCGCCGCGATGGCCCTCGCCGACGAACAGGGTCTCAAATCCGTCCAGCCGGGTTTCATCGGCCGAGAGCCGCCCGCGACCGACTGCGGTAGCAGCACCACCGGGAACGGGTGCCGCGAAACTGAGCCAGATTTCGCGGCTTTGCGCGAAATCGCGCGGCACCATGACATCCAGCAGCCCGCCCTGCCCGTTTGCAAAGACCTTTGGCAGGCCGCCGAGGGCCTGCCGCACCGCTCCGCGCAGCAGGGACAGCCGACCGGCACGCTCGGTGACCAGCACCGCTCCGTCGGGCAGAAAGCCGATGGCCCAGGGTTCCTCGAATCCCGCCGCCACCTCCGAGATCCCCATGACACCTGCCGAAGTCTGCACTTCGCCCGCTTCCGCCGGTCCGGCCAGCCCGGCCACAACCGCCATCAGGATATGCCGCATCGTCCTCTCCTGTCTGTTGCAGGCAAGGTAGGGCGCTGCGTGGCGATTTCCAGCAGATCGCCCGATCACTTCGGCGAAATGACGAAATCCCGATATTTGTGCTTGCGAGGTTGCGCCGGGGCGGCAATCTGACACCGGTTTGCGCGAAGGATCGGCAGACGCCCCGGAATTGGGCGCTTTCCTTTTGTCCGACCGCATTCTAGCCTTGGACACAGACAAGTCCGACATGGGAGTCAAAAATGAAAAAACTGCTGCTTGCCACTGCGGCGACCGCCCTTTTCGCCGGGGCTGCCTCGGCCGAAGAAATCAAACTCGGCATCCTGCTGGGCTTCACCGGCCCACTGGAATCCACGGTGCCGAACATGGCCAATGGCGCCGAACTGGCGATGAAGGAAGTGTCCGAATCCGGCAAGCTTCTGGACGGTGCAACCGTTACTCCGGTGCGCGGCGATTCGACCTGCGTTGACGCGGCGGCGGCCCAGTCCTCGGCCGAGCGTCTGGTGACCTCGGACAAGGTTTCGGGCATCGTCGGCGGCGACTGCTCGGGCGTGACCGGCGCCGTTCTGCAAAACGTAGCCCGCCCCAACGGCATCGGCATGATCTCGCCTTCGGCGACCTCGCCCGCGCTTTCGGCAGCCGAGGATGACGGCCTGTTCTTCCGCACGGCACCTTCGGACGCCCGTCAGGGCGAGGTGATGGCCGACATCATCGCGGAACGCGGCGTGAAGGAAGCTGCCGTCACCTATACCAACAATGATTACGGCAAGGGTGTTGCCGACAGCTTCCAGAAAGCCTTCGAGGCCAAGGGCGGCAAGGTTACCCTTTCGGCCGCGCATGAAGACGGCAAGGCCGACTATTCGGCCGAGGTTGCGGCGCTGGCTGCGGCTGGCGGCGAAATTCTCGTCGTTGCGGGCTATGTGGATCAGGGTGGCAAGGGCATGATCCAGGCTTCGGTCGACAGCGGCGCCTTCTCGACCTTCTACCTGCCCGACGGCATGTATGGTGAAAGCCTGATCCAGGCCATTGGCGCCCCGCTGAACGGGTCGTATGGCGACGTGCCCGGCACCGACAGCGAAGGTGCGGCCAAATATCACGAACTGGCCAAGGCGGCCGGCTTCGATGGTGGCGGCGCCTTCTCGCCGGAAAGCTATGACGCGGCGGCGCTGATCATGCTGGCCATGCAGGCAGCCGGTTCGACCGACTCGAAAGAATGGTCACAGAAAGTCATGGATCTGGCCAACGCGCCGGGCGAGGTGATCCTGCCGGGCGAACTGGGCAAGGCGCTGGACCTGATCAAGGAAGGCAAAGACATCGACTATGTTGGCGCAACTGCTGTCGAACTGGTCGGTCCGGGTGAATCCGCGGGCAACTTCCGCGAATACACCGTCACCGACGGCGCCTTCCACACCGACAAGTTCCGCTGATCGCGGTCGGATGACAGCATAAGGCACGGCCCGGGCGTCCCCCGGGCCGTTGCGCTAACACATGTGCCGCAGGGCTATCGGGGATCAACCCCGAAGCGCAATCCCGGCACCTTGGGGGAAGATAACGGATGATCGTTGTCGAGAATCTGCACAAACACTTCGGCGGTTTTCACGCCGTTGACGGCGCCTCGCTGGAAATCCGAAAGGGTTCCATCACCGGGCTGATCGGGCCGAACGGCGCGGGCAAGACCACGCTGTTCAACGTCATCGCCGGAAGATACCAGCCGACCTCGGGCCGCGTCCTGATGGCAGGCGAAGACATCACCGGCCTGCCGCCGCACGAGCTGTTCGGCAAGGGCCTGCTGCGCACCTTCCAGATCGCGCATGAATTCGGCTCGATGACCGTGCGCGAGAACCTGATGATGGTGCCCGCGCTGCAATCGGGCGAGCGGCTGTGGAACGCATGGTTCCGCCGCGGCGCCGTGGCGGCCGAGGAGGCACGCATCCGCGACAAGGCCGACGAGGTGCTGGAGTTCCTGACCATCAGCCATCTGGCCGACCAGAAGGCCAGCCAGATCTCCGGCGGGCAGAAGAAGCTGCTGGAACTGGGCCGCACCATGATGGTGGATGCGAAGATCGTGTTCCTTGACGAGGTGGGCGCAGGCGTGAACCGCACACTGCTGAACACCATCGGCGACGCCATTGTGCGGCTCAATCAGGAACGCGGCTACACCTTCTGCGTCATCGAACATGACATGGATTTCATTGCCCGCCTCTGCGACCCGGTCATCGTGATGGCCGAGGGCAAGGTGCTGGCACAAGGCACGGTTGACGAAGTGAAGAACGACGAACGGGTGATCGAGGCCTATCTGGGCACCGGCCTGAAAAACAAGGTGAAGGAGGAAGCCGCCCATGGCTGAGCCTTTCCTGATCGGCGACGGGATGACCGGCGGCTATGGCGCGGCCGACATTCTGCACAACTGCACCATTGCGGTGGAAAAGGGCCAGATCGCGGTGATCGTGGGTCCGAACGGCGCAGGCAAGTCCACCGCCATGAAGGCGGTCTTCGGCATGCTGAAGCTGCGCGGAGGCCGTGTGGTGCTGGATGGCGAGGATATCACTACGCTCACCCCGCAGGCGCGGGTCCACAAGGGCATGGGCTTCGTTCCGCAGACCCACAACATCTTCACCTCGATGACGGTGGAGGAAAATCTGGAAATGGGCGCCTTCATCCGCGAGGACGATTTCGCCGATACCATGGCACAGGTCTATGACCTGTTCCCCATCCTGAAGGAAAAGCGCCATCAGGCGGCGGGCGAGCTTTCGGGCGGCCAGCGGCAGCAGGTGGCGGTTGGGCGGGCACTGATGACGCGGCCCAAGGTGCTGATGCTGGATGAACCCACGGCCGGCGTCTCGCCCATCGTGATGGATGAACTGTTCGACCGGATCATCGAGATCGCCCGCACCGGCATTTCCATCCTGATGGTGGAACAGAACGCCCGGCAGGCGCTGGAGATCGCGGACAAGGGCTATGTCCTTGTGCAGGGCGCCAACCGCTTCACCGACACCGGCAAGGCCCTGATGGCCGACCCGGAGGTCCGCCGTTCCTTCCTCGGGGGCTGAGCCATGGATATTCTCAACGCCCTCGTGGCTTTCCTCAACTTCGTGTTCATTCCGGGTCTTGCCTATGGCAGCCAGCTTGCGCTGGGTGCACTTGGCGTGACGCTGATCTACGGCATCCTGCGGTTTTCCAACTTCGCCCATGGCGACACCATGGCCTTCGGCACCATGGTCACCATCCTCGTGACCTGGTGGTTTCAATCCATCGGTATCGGCTTTGGCCCGCTGCCCACCGCCCTGCTTGCCCTGCCCTTCGGCATCGCCGCGACAGCGGCGCTCCTGCTGCTGACAGATCGGGCTGTCTATCGCTTCTACCGCAAGCAGAAGGCGGCGCCGACCATTCTGGTGATCGTCTCGCTGGGCGTGATGTTCGTGATGAACGGCATCGTGCGCCTGATCATCGGGGTGGAAGACCAGAGCTTTGCCGATGGTGCGCGTTTCCTGATCACGGCGGGCGATTTCAAAACCATGACCGGATTGACCGAAGGTCTGGCCATCAAGACCACGCAGGCCGTGACCGTGGTGACCGCCGGGCTGACCGTGGCCTTCCTGTTCTGGTTCCTGCAAAAGACCCGCACCGGCAAATCCATGCGCGCCTTTTCCGATAACGAGGATCTGGCGCTGCTGTCGGGCATCAACCCCGACCGCGTGGTGCAGGTGACCTGGATTCTGGCCGCCGCCATGGCGACCATTGCAGGCGTGCTTTATGGCCTCGACAAGAGCTTCAAACCCTTCACTTATTTCCAGCTTCTGCTGCCGATCTTCGCCGCCGCCATCGTCGGCGGTCTGGGCAGCCCGCTGGGGGCCATTGCCGGAGGCTTCGTCATCGCCTTTTCCGAGGTGATGGTAACCTATGCCTGGAAAAAGGTAGCCACCTATCTTCTGCCTGACAGCATGGCGCCGGACGGCCTGCTGCAACTGATGTCCACCGATTACAAATTCGCGGTCAGCTTCTCGATCCTCATTCTGGTGCTGATCTTCATGCCCACGGGCCTGTTCAAGGGGAAATCGGTCTGATGTCGAAGAACCTCTATCTCTTTGCGGGCGTCGTCGCGCTGTATCTGTTCACCGGGTTGGTGCTGACCAGCTGGAACCAGACGCTGCTGATCCTGAACTTCGCGCTGGTTTCGTCGATCATGGCGCTGGGGGTGAACATCCAGTGGGGCTATGCGGGCCTGTTCAACACCGGCGTCATGGGCTTTGCCGCGCTGGGCGGTCTGGCGGTGGTTCTGGTAAACTCGCGCCCTGTGCCCGAGGCATGGTCGGCAGGCGGTTTCGGCATCCTTGCCGGGCTGGCGCTGGGGGCGATCACCATTGCCGCCACCATCTTCCTGCGCCGCCGCATGCCAAAGGGCCGCGCCCGCAGCCTTGCCACGCTGGCGCTGCTGGTCGGCGGCTTCTTCCTGTTCCGCGCGGTCTTTGATCCTGCTGTTTCGGCGGTGGAAGCGATCAATCCGACGATCCAGGGCAATCTTGGTGGCCTTGGCCTGCCTGTCCTGCTGGCATGGCCTGCGGGCGGGCTGCTGGCGGCGCTGGCCGCCTGGGGCATCGGGAAGACGGCACTGGGCCTGCGGTCCGACTATCTGGCCATCGCCACGCTGGGTATCGCTGAAATCATCGTCGCGGTGATGAAGAACGAGGACTGGATGGCGCGCGGCGTCAAGATGATGGACCTGAAGGAACGTCCCTGGCCGGTGCCTTACGAGGTCAACCTGCAACAGAATCCGCGCTTCCTTGAAATGGCGGCGAATTGGGGTTTCGACCCGGTTTCGGCCTCGTCGGTCGTGGTGAAGCTTTGCTATATGGTGATGATCCTGATCGTTCTGGGCCTTTTGATCTGGCTGTCGGAACGCGCGCTCAACAGCCCATGGGGCCGGATGATGCGCGCCATCCGCGACAACGAAGACGCCGCCCGCGCCATGGGCAAGGATGTGACGAAGAAGCATCTGCACATCTTCATCCTCGGCAGCGCGGTCATCGGCATCGCGGGCGCCATGCTGACCTCGATGGACGGCATCCTGAACCCCGGCACCTACCAGCCGCTGCGCTTCACCTTCCTGATCTGGGTGATGGTGATCGTGGGCGGTTCGGGCAACAACTGGGGGGCACTGCTGGGCGGCCTGCTGGTCGGCTGGCTCTGGCTGATCGTGGAAACACTTGGCCCGCTGGTCATGGGCGGCATCACCGCAGGAATGGCCCCCGGCCCGCTGAAATCGCATCTGGTGGACAGCGCACAACACATGCGGCTCTTGACCATGGGGGTGATCCTACTGCTGGTGCTGCGCTTCAGCCCGCGCGGCCTGATCCCCGAGAAGTGAGCCAAAGCAATACGAACCGGCAAGGGGCGCCCTCGGGCGCCCCTTTGCTTTTCGAGAATCTCCAGATATTTGCGACATATTCACGTCGCAAAACCGCATGCCCCTTTGCCCTGCCCCGGCCATTCTGGCGCAAACCCGCAGGGAGTCTCTCCATGAAAACCCATACCCGCGTTCTGGTCATCGGCGGCGGCGTCGTCGGCTGTTCGGTCCTTTACCACCTCACCAAGCTTGGCTGGTCCGATGTCATGCTGGTCGAAAGATCGGAACTGACCTCGGGCTCCACATGGCACGCGGCCGGGGGCTTTCACACGCTGAACGGCGACACCAACATGGCGGCGCTGCAAGGCTATACCATTCGCCTCTATAAGGAACTGGAGCAGATCACCGGCATGTCCTGCGGCCTGCATCATGTCGGCGGCATCACGCTGGCCGACAATGCGGCGCGGTTCGAACAGTTGAAGGCCGAACGCGCCAAGCACCGTTACATGGGGCTGGATACCGAAATCCTCGGCCCGGCCGAGATCGAGAAATTCACCGACGGGATGGTGAACCTCGAAGGCATCATCGGCGCGCTCTACGATCCGCTGGATGGCCATCTTGACCCGTCGGGCACCACCCATGCCTATGCCAAGGCCGCGCGGATGGGCGGGGCCGAAATCGTTCTGCACAACCGCGTGCTGGAAACCAACCCGCGCCCCGATGGGTCATGGGAGGTCGTCACCGAAAAGGGCACGATCATCGCCGAACATGTGGTGAATGCCGGCGGTCTGTGGGCGCGCGAGATTGGCGCGATGGCAGGCGTCTACCTGCCGCTCCTGCCGATGGCGCACCAATACCTTGTCACCGACGACATTCCCGAAATCATGGACATCCTGAAATCGGGCCGTGAATTCCCGCATGTGATGGACCCCGGCGGCGAAAGCTATCTGCGGCAGGAAGGCCGGGGCCTTTGCATCGGTTTCTATGAAAAACCGTGTGAGCCGTGGAGCGTGGACGGCACGCCGTGGAATTTCGGCCATGAACTCCTGAACGAGCAATGGGACAAGATCGAGGACAGCGTGGCCTTCGCCTATCGCCGCTTCCCGGTGCTGGAACGCTCGGGCGTGAAGCGGGTAATCCATGGCCCCTTCACCTTTGCCCCCGATGGCAACCCGCTGATCGGGCCGGTGCCGGGCTTGCGCAACTACTGGTCCGCCTGCGCGGTGATGGCAGGCTTCAGCCAGGGCGGTGGCATGGGCCTTGCGCTGGCGCAATGGATGATCGAAGGCGAGGTCGAACGCGACCCGCGCGGCTTTGACGTGGCCCGCTTCGGCAACTGGACCTCGCCGGGCTATACCGTGCCGAAGGTCATCGAAAACTATCAGATGCGTTTCAACGTGTCTTACCCGAACGAGGAACGTCCCGCCGCACGTCCTTTCCGCACCACGCCGATGTATGACATCTTCGACGGTATGAATGCGGTCTGGGGCCAGCAATACGGGCTGGAAGTGGTGAACTACCACGCCCTGCCGGGCGAACCTCGGCTGGAAACGCCGACCTTCAAACGCTCGAACGCCTGGGAGGCGACGCGTCAGGAGGTGCTGGCAGTGCGCGAGGGCGTCGGCATCAACGAGGTGCAGAATTTCGGAAAATATCTGGTGAAAGGCCCGAAGGCGCGCGCCTGGCTCGACCGGATCATGGCGGGCGCGATCCCGAAACCGGGACGGCTGTCGCTGACGCCGATGCTGGCGGAAAGCGGCAAGATCATCGGCGATTTCACCGTCTCCTGCCTGTCGGAAACCGAATTCCAACTGACCGCCAGCTATGGCGCGCAGGGCTGGCACGGCCGCTGGTTCGAACAGCATCTGGAAGAGGGCGTGACGGTCGAGAATATCTCGGACGCACGCTCGGGCTTCCAGATCGCCGGGCCGAAGGCACGCGAGTTGCTGGCCCGTGTCACCCGTGCCGATGTCAGCGCCGAGGCCTTCCGCTTCATGGATGTGAAGCGCATGACCATCGGCATGGCCAATTGCATCGTGCAGCGCGTCAGCTACACCGCCGATCTGGGGTTCGAAATCTATACCGACCACATGTCGGTGCGGCACCTCTGGCACACGCTCTGGTCGGCCGGGCAGGATCTGGGCCTGCGGCCCTTCGGCATGCGGGCGATGATGTCGCTGCGGCTGGACAAATGGTTCGGAAGCTGGGGGCGCGAGTTCAGCCCCGATTATACCCCCGCCGAAACCGGGCTTGACCGTTTCATGCGCTGGAACAAGGAGTTCATCGGCAAAGCCGCCGCGCTGGCCGAAAAGGAGGCCGGACCGAAGCGCCGTCTGGTCAGCTTCATCGTCGATGCAGCGGATGCCGATGTGGTGGCATGGGAGCCGATCTGGCTGGAAGGCGCAGTGGTGGGTTTCTGCACCTCGGGCGGGTTCAGCCACTGGACGGGCAAGTCGGTCGCTATGGGATTCCTCCCTGCCGAGAAGGTGCAGGACGGCCTCGCCTGCGAGATCGAGATCCTTGGCGAGCGCCGCCCCGCCACGGTGCATCTGGCGCCGCTGTGGGATGCAGACGGGGCGCGTATGCGCGGCTGACCCACCACGCCGCGCTTGACAGGCGCACGCAAAATCCTTCGAAGGATTTTGCAAATTTCTTCCTCAAGAAATTTGCCCCCGGTCCCGACCGGGGGGGGTTCTGTCAAGGAGGGCTGAATGGTGCTGACGACCGTGATCCTTGCTGCCGGGGCCTCCAGCCGGATGCGCGGCGACGACAAGCTGCTGGAAGTGGTAGAGGGTCAGCCCCTGCTGCGGCGGATCGCGACCGCCGCACTGACTTGCGGTGGGCCGGTGCGCGTGGTGCTGCCGCCCGACCGGCCGGACCGCCACGGGGCGCTTGCCGGGCTGGACCTGCACCTTATCATCGCCAATGACGCCGCCCGCGGCATGTCGGCCTCGATCCGCGCAGGCATCACCGGGCTGGACGGGCCGGTGATGATCCTGCCCGCCGATATGCCAGAGCTGGCCGCCGGAGCGTTGACCGAGATGCAGGCTGCGCATCGGGCGGCCCCCGATGCGATCCTGCGCGGCGCGAGTGGTGACACCCCCGGCCATCCGGTGATCTTTCCGGTCGATCTTCTGCCGGATCTCGCCAGATTGACGGGTGACGAAGGTGCACGCGCGGTGATCGCCGCACATCGCGGGCGGCTGCGGCTGGTGCAGCTGCCCGGACGTGCCGCGCTGACCGATCTGGACACGCCCGAGGACTGGGCGCGCTGGCGGCAGGGGCGCTGACGCCCCTACCCGCTCAGGCCATCAACAGCACCCGCGCCTCATGCGCGCGCAGGCTGCGCCGCGCCGCAAGGAAGGGCCGGTAGCGGCCTGCTGCCAGTTCGGGGAACAGTGCCAGCAGTTCGTTGCGCTGTGCGTCGTCCATCCCGGCCAACGTCATGTCACCCGGCTGGAAGCTTTCGCTCCAGGCACCATCCGCGCGCACGATTTCATGCCGGTCGAACATCAGGTGAATGTAGCTGACCCCTTCCGGCATCGCCCGTTCCACCCCCGGCAGTGCGGTCAGATGGGTTGCGGCCACCAGCACCTCATGCTCGCCGAACAGCATTTCGGCGCGATAGCCCGTGAACAGCATGCGATGCTGCGGGCTGACCAGCATGTCGCGCTGCGGCAGGTCGGGCGCCAGCGCCCCTGTGGCGATGCGCACCGGGGCGAAGTTGGGATGTGCCCGCAACTCTGCTGCGGACAAGTCGCGCCGCCCGATCCAGCGGATCGGCTGATAGCCGCTGTCACGGGTCAGCACCTGATCGCCTTCCTCCAACTGTTCCACCGGCACCTCGCCGCGCGCCGTCACGATCAGGCTTCCCGGTGTGAAGCAGGGGATCACCTTTTCGATGTCGGTGAAGGTCATCGTGCCGATGACGGCGCCGGTATTGTCGAGGAACTGGACCGTGCCGTTTTCGGGATTGCCGCTATCATAGATGATATTGGTCAGATCCTTGCCCCAGGCACTGAGGTCAAGCGTATCGAAATCGTCCCCGCCGCTGCCGCCATCGACCACGGCGCCGACCCCCGCCCCCGATCCCAGCGTGATCGTATCGCGGTCGTCACCGCCCGCGACGGTATCGGCCCCGGCATCCATCTGGATGTCGTCGTTGCCTGCCCCGCCATCCAGCACATCGTTGCCGCTACCGCCGCTCAGGGTGTCGTCGTCATCGCCCCCGTAAAGCGCATCATTGCCGGTGCCGCCATCCAGCTGGTCGGCGCCCGCATCGCCATACAGCGTATCGTCGCCCTGATCGCCCGACAGCGTGTCGTCGCCATCGTCACCAGACACGAGGTCATTGTCGATGCCACCGAACAACAGGTCATTGCCCGTGCCGCCTGCCAGAGTATCGGCGTCATCCTGACCATAGATCGTATCGTTGCCGCTGCCGCCTGACAGGCTGTCGGCATTGTTCAGCGGATCGGGGTCGATGTCGTCTGTCAGTTCATACTGGCTGGCGAGGGCGTAATCCGGGTTAGCGGGGCTCAACCCGCCATAGATCAGGTCATCGCCTTCATCGCCTGCGATGGTGTCGCCACCTTCGTTGCCCTCCAGCGTGTCATTGCCAAGACCGCCATAAACGATGTCGTCATCGAATCCGGCATCAACGCTGTCATTGCCGTCGCCACCGTAGACCGTGTCGTTGTCATCGCCGGTCAGGATCGTGTCATTGCCTGCCCCGCCCAGAACGCTGTCGCGGTCGTTGTTCGGATCGGTGTCCGCCGGATAGGATAGCAGCGGATTGGTTGGATGGATGAAGCCCGTGTCAGGGCTGCCGGTGCCGGGTGCGGTGCGGGTGTTGATGTAGTCGTCGCCATCGCCACCATCAACCGTATCGCTGCCGGAATGGCCGATCAGCGTATCGTTCCCGACCCCGCCAGACAGCACGTCATCGCCATCCTCGCCATTGAGCGAGTCATTGCCATCGCCCCCCGACAGGCTGTCATTACCGGTGCCGCCCATGAGCGTATCATCGCCCGCTTCGCCCAGCAGCGTATCGTCACCCCCGTCACCGCTGAGCGAGTCATTCCCGTCACCGCCATAGACGGTATCATTGTCAGCGCCGCCCGCGATGACGTCATTGCCGCCGAAGCCGGTGATGGAATCGTTGCCTGCTCCGCCATAGATCGTGTCATTCCCGGCATCCGGGCCGCCGTCGATGCGGTCATCGCCGTCGCCGCCATGCACGAGGTCATTACCCTCGCCCGCCGAGATCGTGTCATTGCCCGCATCGCCGGAAAGGCTGTCGTCGCCCGTTCCACCGAACAGGTAATCAGCGCCATCATCCCCTGACAGGCTGTCATCTCCGGCATCGCCGGTCAGCGTGTCCGCCCCGTCGCCGCCATAGACAACGTCATTGCCATCGCCCGCGCCCAGCATGTCGTTGCCGGTGCCGCCATAGACCAGATCGTCGCCGGTGCCAGAATAGACCGTGTCATTCCCCGCGCCGGTATCCACCGTGTCATTCCCGGCATCGTCATTCACCGGGTTGACCTGATCGTCACCATCGCCGCCGGTGATGACATCATTGCCATCGGCGCCGAACAGCGTGTCATTGCCGGTGCCGCCATCCAGCACGTCGTCGCCCGCGCCACCGTCGAGAAGGTCATTGCCCTCCTCGCCGTAAAGCGCGTCATTGTCGGCCCCACCGTTCAGCGTATCATCGCCGAGACCGCCATAAATCGTATCCTCACCAACGTCGCCAAGCAGAGAATCCGATCCGTCCCCGCCCAGCAGCGCGTCATTGCCATCGCCACCATAGACGGTATCGTTTCCGCCACCGCCTGACAGGCTGTCATTGCCCGCCTCACCGTAAACGAGGTCTGCGCCATCTCCCGCCAGAACGGTATCGTCGCCCGCCCCGGCCTGCACAACATCGTCGGCGTTGCCATACTGGTTGTCATTGGCGTCAATCATGTCGCCTTCGGGATCGCCGCTGTAGGTCGCGTCGATCAGATCGTTGCCGGTCGTGCCCTCCACGATAAAATCGGGCGGAAAGACCTGCGTGCCGTCCACGAAGACGTTTTCGATATTGTAGAACTGGAGCGTTTCGCCCGAGGTGTAATGCACCACACCGTTCTCGGGGTTCAGCAGATCCCAGACGATATGGTCGATGCCCGTGACATGCAGCGTGTCATTGTCGGTGCCGGTGGTGACTGCCTCGCCACCATCGACATAATCGCCCGCGCCGCCGTAGAAGCTATCGGCATCTTCCTCGCCCAGCATGGTGTCATTGCCGGTGCCACCATAAATGGTGTCGTTGCCATCCGAGCCTTGCAGCCGGTCGTCACCCTCGTCGCCATAGACGATGTCATTGCCGCCCGAGCCGGTGACGCTGTCGTTCCCTGCGCCACCATAGACGGTATCGGTGCCATAGCCGCCATAGACCTCGTCATTGCCGTCGCCGCCAAAGACCGAATCATCATCGGCGCCGCCATAGACGGAATCGTTGCCAAGCCCGCCATAGACCACATCGTTCCCGGCGTCACCGCGCAGGAAATCGTCGCCATCGCCAGCATCGACATAATCATTGCCGGCATCGCCCTGCATGTAGTCGTTGCCAGCACCGCCTTCGAGGCTGTCATTGCCGCCGCCGCCATAGATGGCATCATTGTCGTCGCCACCATAAACGCTGTCCGCGCCTTCCCCGGCGAAGATCTGGTCATTGCCCGCGTCGCCGGTGAAATAGTCATTGCCGGAGCCGCCGGTGATGAAATCGTCCCCGGCGAAGCCAAGCACCGTGGTGCCGGCGGTCGTGGCCGAAGCATCGACATAATCATTGGCATTGGAAGCCCAAAGCACCTCGATTTCCGAATAGGTGCCGCTGGTTCCCGAGGGGAAGCCGAAATTGGCCGTCTCATTCCCCGTATAGGTGACATTGGCCCCTTCGGTGCCAAGGTTTTGCAGCCAGACCACATCGCGGTCGCCCGGATCCTCGCCGCCCACAATGGTTTCGGTGCCCGCGTTGGAGTAGACTGTGAACGTATCCCAGCCGTCACCGCCATACATCGTATCGGCGCCGGTGCCATAGGCGCCGCCGGTGGCGAAACTGTCATTGCCAGCCCCGCCATAGCTCAGGTCATCGCCCGCCCCGCCGTTCAGGAAATCGTTGCCGGTTTCCCCGTAAAGCGTGTCGTTCCCGGCGCTGCCCTGCAATTCGTCATTGCCGGTGCCGCCGTAAACCGTGTCATTTCCTGCGCCTGCGACGATCAGATCATCGCCACCATAGCCATAGATGGTGTCGTTCACCCCGTCGGTGCCGTCGATCTGGTCACCGTTCAGGTCCGTATAGCCGACATTCATCACATCATTGCCAGCGGTGCCATCCACCGGCCCCGCGAAGACGATGCTTTCGATCTGGCTGAAGGTCAGCGTGCCGCCCGAAACCAGGTCAATGGTGCCTGCCTCGTTGTTGCCACCACCGTAAGTGATGACAGATCCGGCCTCGACCACCAGAACGTCATTGTCATTGCCGGTCTCGCCGCCGGTGATGGTATCGCCCGCGCCGCCCCAGATCGTGTCGGCATCGGCACCGCCCGACAGCGCGTCATTGCCCGCGCCGCCATAAATGACATCATTGCCCGCGCCGCCATCGACCGTATCATTGCCGGTGCCGCCATCCACCGTATCATTGCCGGTGCCCGCGACCAGCGAGTCATTGCCGTCGCCCCCGCTGACAGAGTCGTTGCCCGCCCCCGCATCAATCGTGTCATTGCCCGCCCCGGCGAGGATCGAATCATTCCCCGCCCCGGTCGCCACGCTGTCGTTGCCGACACCGCCATAAACCGTGTCGTTGCCGGAACCGAGCGTGAAGGTTTCGATCTCGCTGAAACTCGCCGTCCCCCCGCTGGAGGACAGCGTGCCCGCCTCGGCCCCCGAGAAAGTCAGCGTCACATTGGAGGTCAGGGCAGACCCGTCGATGCTGTCGCCCGCCGTCTCGGTGGTTTCGCCGCCGGTGATCGTGTCATTGCCATAGCTGCCGGACAGGACGAACCTGTCATCCCCCGCGCCGCCGCTTTGCACATCGGCGCCGCCGCCGCCCGTGATTGTATCGTTGCCAGTGCCGCCATAAAGGCTCTCGGCGCCCGAACCGCCGGTGATGCTGTCATTCCCAGCACCGCCGTCGAGGATATGCGTGGTAGTGCTGGCGGCTGCGTTGATCGTGTCATTGCTGCCGCTGCCATAAACATTCTCGATTTCCGAGAAACTCACCGTGCCGCCCGACAGGCTGACGGTCCCATTCTCGTTGCCCGAGAAGGTCACATTCACCCCGGTAGTGACCAGCGTAGCGTCCAGCGCATCGCCGGTCGTTTCGCCGGTCTCGCCACCGACAATGGTATCGGCGTCGCTGCCGCTGCCGATGTTCAGATAGAAACGATCATCGCCAGCGCCACCGACAAGGCTGTCGTTACCCGTGCCACCGAACAACGTGTCGTTGCCAGCATCGCCGAAAACCGTGTCGTTGCCCGCATCGCCCTGAAGGTAATCATTGCCATCGTCGCCATGGATCAGGTCGTTGCCATTGCCGCCATAGACGCTGTCATTGCCTTCATCGCCGTAAAGCCGGTCATCGCCATCACCACCGGAGATGGAGTCATTCCCGGTGCCGCCATAGACGATGTCATTTCCCACGCCTGAGGTAACGGTATCGTTGCCCGCACCAGCATAAACGAGGTCGGCGTTGCCGGTGGTGCCCTGCACACCCAGACCGTCATTGTTGTCGATCCGGTCGCCATCCGGGTCGCCGACATAGGCGCTGTTGATGTTGTCATTGCCCGAAGTGCCCGAGACGATCCCGTCTTTCGTAACCGCCGTCGAGGTGTGGATGGTGACGAAGCCGACATCGGTATTCCCCATCCCGTCGGACACGGTATAGGAAAATGGCTCGTCCCCGGTGGTGCCGTTCGAGAAGACGGTAACAGTGCCATCCGCGTTCAGCCGCACCTGCTGCCCCGACGGCAGCGTGATCGTCTGCCCCGCGACGACATTCTGGCCGTTCAGCTGCGTGATGCTCAGCGTCGAGCCGGAGGGATGCTCGTCATTGGCCAGAATGTCATAGGTGCGCGACGAATTGGTCAGCATATTGACCGTATCGTCATTGGCCAGCGTATAGGTCTGCACGCTGTCGCCCATGATGAGCAGATTGGAATCGTAGATCGCATCGCCGCCATCGGCGACCCCGATCTTGATGGTGTTCACCTGCCCCGCATTCACCGGCGCCTTGATCGACAGCACATAGGTCAGGCCGTCCATCTCGGTGTTGTATTGGTCGGCGGTGTTGTCGCGGTAAAGGTTTTCATTGTTGCCCGCGTTGACCGTGTCGATGGCCACATTGCCCGAGGTCGAGACGCTGATGGGCGCAAAGACACCGTTCACCCAGACGCCAAAAGCATCGTTCACGCCGCCGCTGACATATTCCGGGTATTCTTCGGACGAGAACACGAACTGCATCGTGATCATGTCGCCGTCGGGGATGAAACTGGCCTGAAGGATCGAGCCGTCGAAGGTGCTGACGCCAGAGACGGCATTCAACTGCGCGTCGCCATCAATCCCGCCGGTCACATCGGTGCCGGTGTTGGTGTTGACGTTTGTGTTGGTGGTGCCCGAGCTGTTGGTGAAATCGGCCGCATTGCCGGTAGACAGGATCACCCCGGTATCGGTGGGCGATACCCCGGCGATGGTGGTCAGCGCGCCGGTATAAGTGGCCGAGGATCCAGCGGCACCGCTATAGGTGGCCGTGCCGCCGACAAGCTGGACGCCATTGCCGAAAATGGCATTGAACATCTGCTCCGCCGTTGCGGCGGTATTGATCGAAAGTTCGTTTGCAATGGCCATGGCGTCACTCGTTCACAGCTTGAGGGGAGGAAGGCCGGAGGGCAAAGGTCGCAGAATGGCTGCCACCCCCGCGCCGCGCCGACAGGGGGCAACGCAAGACCAACAACCTTCCGGGGCACAGAAGACCCATCATCCCGATCCACTTCACAAATCATGGCCTCGTCACCGCCCGGCAGGCGGAACACAGACCTCTACAGGATCGGGTTACGCGCCGATCATGGCTGAATAGTGGTTCAGGATGGACACTTTATTGACGCGATCCCCGCGAAACGGGGCAAAATAATGACACTGTATTTAAAAATAAATTCAATCACTTGTGACCTGACCTTCGTTTCTCCGCCGGAAACATGGCACAAGTGTTAACGTAGCCCGCGCCACTGTGCGAAATGCAGAAAAGGGGCCCAAAAGGCCCCTTTTCGCAACAAACACCACTTGTAACGCTGACTTATTTCACCAGAAGACGCGCCTCGTGCTTCTTCAGCGTGCGCCGGGCGGCGCCATATGCTTCGCGGCCGGTATCGGATTTCAGATCCGGAAAGATCTCGAAAATCTCGTTGCGCTGGGCATTGCCCATGCCGTTCAGCGTGTAGTCACCCGGCTGGAAGCTCTCGGTCCAGGCTCCGTTCGACAGCACGACTTCGTGGCGGTCGAACATGAAGTGGATATAGGTCGTGCCCATGCTGTCCACCTCGTGCACGCCGCGCCCGGCCACCAGATGCTTGGCCGCCACCAGAACCTCATGCTCGTCGAAGTAAAGCGCTGTGCGATCATTGGCCACCAGAACACGGTGGTTCGGGCTGACCATCATGTCACGCTCCGGCAGGCCGTTGCCAAGGCTGCCCTTGCGGATCAGGATCGGCTTCAGATGCGGGTTCAGCGACAGGTCGGTCCAGTTCAGCGCCTTCTGGCCCACCCAGCGGATCTGCTGAATGCCATTGTCGCGGGTGATCACCCGGTCGCCGGCCTTCAACTCTTCCACCGGCACCTCGCCGCGCGGCGTGGCGATCAGCGTGCCGGGGGTGAAGCAAGGGATGACATTCTCGATATTGGTGAAGGTCAGCGTGCCGGTGACATTACCGTCGCCATCGAGGAAATCGACCGTGCCGTTTTCCGGGTTGTCGGCGGCATAATGCACCACCAGCGGCCCGGCGCTGCTGAGGTCGAGCGTATCGTAGTCGTCGCCGCCCTCGTTTCCGTCGATCACATCACCGATGCCATCCTCGGCCGAACCGATGACAAAGGTATCGCGGTCGTCGCCACCGGACATTTCATCGGCACCATGGCTGGCCAGCAGGGTATCATTACCCTCGTCGCCGAAAACGGTGTCTTCGTCGATGCCACCGTCCAGAACGTCGTTCCCGACACCGCCATAGATGACATCATCGTCATCCATGCCGTAAATGGTGTCATTGCCCAGATCGCCATAGATCGTATCCATGCCGTTGTCGGGGCGCAGATCCGTCGCGTCGGGAATGTTGATCTCATCCGGGAATCTCGGGTCCAGCCCGCCATAGGCAAGGTCATCGCCATTGCCGAGGTCGATCAGGTCCGATCCCTCGCCGCCGATCACGGTATCGTCGTCGCGGCCGCCATAGATGGTATCGGCGTCAATGCCACCGTCGATCAGATCGTTCTCGTCGCCGCCATAGATCAGGTCTGCGTCGTCGCCGGTGCGGATCGTGTCATCACCGTCGCCGCCATAGACGGTATCCAGATCATTAAAGGGATTGGCGTCATCCGGGTAGAGCCCCGGATACCCCATATCGGGCCGGGGGATGCCGGTGGCCGAAGTGTCGATCAGGTCATTGCCCTGACCGCCATTGACGAAATCATTGCCGTTGCCGCCATAGACGCTGTCGTCGCCATCCCAGCCGATGACGGAATCGTCGCCCGGCCCGCCATAGACCACATCATTGCCGGTTCCGGCATAGACCGAGTCGTCACCGACGCCGGAATAGACGGTATCGTCGCCGTCGCCCGCGCGCACACGGTCGTCATTCGGGTCATCGCCCGGAATGATCGCGTCATTCGCGTCGATCCGGTCACCATCCGGGTCGCCGGTATAGGAGGTGTCGATCAGGTCATTGCCGGGGGTGCCATCAACCCAGCCGTCCCGCGGCGGTGCGGCCACGTTGACGGTCACCGTGGCGGTATCGGTCAGCCCGTCCGGATCGGTGATCGTATATTCAAAGCTCGCATCGCCCGAGAAACCGGCGTTCGGCGTAAAGGTGATGGTACCATCGCCGTTCACCGTCACGGTGCCATCCGGCGAGGTGCCAGCCGACACGACCGACAGGCTGTCGCCATCCACATCGGTATCATTGGCCAGAACCGCGATCACGACCGGCGTGCCCGCATCGGTGCTGGCGTTGTCGTTCACGGCGTCCGGCGCATCATTCACCGGATTGACCGTCACCGTGACGGTCGAGGTCGCGGTATTGCCGTCGGGATCGCGGATTTCATAGGTGATGGTGTCGGTGCCGTTGAAATCGGGATTGGGCACATAATGCAATGTGCCGTCGCCGTTTACCGAAACCGTGCCATTGGGGGCCGCGCCGCCCGTCACCGTCAGGGTCTGGCCCTGCGGATCGGTGTCATTGTCCAGAACCGGAATATCGACGGCAACATCCTCGTCGGTTTCCGCCACATCGGGGTTTGCCACCGGGTCTTGCGAGCCGTTGTCCACCGTGTCGGAAATCGAGAAATACTCCACCGATCCGGCGAAATGCTGGTCGATGTTGTTCAGCACATAGGGATCGGAATGGGCCTGGCCTGCACCGATCATCCAGGGCTGGTTGATGCCTTCACTGCTCTGGTCCATGGTCAGGCCGGCAGGCACATCATCCGTGAAGCTGGTGCCCTGGGTCAGGTTTTCCAGATCCAGACGGCCGCCGTTCGCCTCGTCCCAGGAATACGTCAGCTTGATCTCGTCACCCGGCGACGAAAAGCCCGGCGTCGTGGTGAACACGGTCGAGCTGGTATCGGTCTCATGGGTGATGACCACGCTGCCATCGCCCAGAAGTTCGACCTTGTAGCCACCGGGGGTTTCGCCCGTGCTGTCACGCGACAGGATGGTCTGGGTATCCGCAACCAGATTTTCCGACGAGGTGAACTGTATCTCCAGTGTGCCGCGATCCATCTGGAACGTCGGATCGGCATAAATCTTCACCAGATCATTCTGGCCGTCCAGAACCGCCTGGGTTCCGTTCGAGGCGGCACCGTTCAGATAGATCCCGTCCTGCGCCCCGTTGCCGAGAGCCGAGTCGCGGGCGTGGCTGTCCGTATCCTCGAAATTGTAGAGCGCGAAAACCGGCATGGTCTTTTCCTCGTTTCAGCGCGGTCCGAATGACCCCGCCGGATCCAATCCGCCCTTGCGGGCATGTGACCGGCACAACCCACGAGGGCGTGCCGCGAAGCCAACCGTGCAGAGCATGGAGAGAGAAAAGCGCCTGAAATCCGGCAAGACGATGCGGCACGCAAAACGCGTGTCACGACAATGTGTCAATGCGAAGCTTGGCAGCTCTTTTCACAACTCCTGCGTCAGATGACGCGCACCCTTTACGGCCGCCCCCACGGCCAAAGTCCTTCCCAGAAAGACACCCTATGGATACCGCTTGTTAGGCTTCCCGGAAAGTAAATTCTCCACATTTTCGCCGCTTAGCGCCGGATACTGACACATAGACGCCCGGAGCGTGCCCCATTTCAGCCACATTTGAAGTTCGATTGTGCACGATTCCGCAGCTTTCAAGATTTTGCAGAACACGTCAAAACCAGCATGTTTCTTGAAAGTTTCAGCACATGCCGGGGGAGGCGAGCCGGATCAAAGTGACAAGCTCTGGTGCGGAAATGGAAACAATGGCTTTTCTTCCCCCAACGCGAATAATGGCCAGACTTTTGCCATGGTGGTTAATTCTCCGTTCCCCCAGAAGAACCAATTCGGCATGCTGACCATGATAAAACCGCCTCAAGCGACGGTCATTTCGCCAGAAAACCGAATCACACGCAGAATCAGGGCAAAAAAAAGGCCGAACCGGGAAAGCCGCACACCCTGCGCGAGAATCGGCACAAACCGGCGATCAAAGCCGGTGCCGACAGGTAGCCCGCGCTGCACGGACAGAATACGCGATATTGGTCAGGATCGGGACGGCGCGGCAGCGCCGGTCTGGTGCGGGCGGTGGGACTCGAACCCACACACCTTGCGGTAAGGGTGTTTGAGACCCTCGCGTCTACCATTCCGCCACACCCGCATCGACACCCGATCTATGGGGCGGCGGCGGGGCTGTCAAGCGCGGCTGCATGCGGCATCAAAGCTGCCAGGCGGCGAAGGTGTCGCATTGCCCTATGTCGCCCGAGCGATAGCCGCGCAGGAACCAGCGCGAGCGCTGTTCCGAGGTGCCATGCGTAAAGGTATGCGGCATCGGACGGCGCCCGGCATTGCGTTGCAGCGTGTCGTCGCCGATCTGCTTGGCCGCATTCACCGCCTCCTCGACATCGCCTTCCTCCAACGAGCCGAACCGCTCTTGTGCCTCGCGCGCCCAGATGCCCGACAGGCAATCGGCCTGAAGCTCGATCCGCACCGAAATCGCGTTGCTTTCTGCCTCGCTGGATTGCGCCCGCACCTGATTGGCACGGTTCAGGATGCCGATTTCGTTCTGCACATGATGCGCCACCTCATGCGCCACCACATAGGCCGCAGCGAAATCGCCGCCCGCGCCCAGTTGCCGCGACATCGTGGTGAAGAAATCGGTGTCCAGATAGACCTTGCGGTCGGTCGGGCAGTAGAACGGGCCGGTCGCGCCGCTGGCGTCGCCGCAGGGCGAAGGCGTCACGCCCTTGAACAGCACCAGAACCGGCGGCCGGTAATTCTTGCCGACCTGTTCGGGAAAGACATGGCCCCAGACCTCTTCGGTATCGGCCAGCGTGACCGAGACGAACTGGCCAGCCGCCTTGTCGGCGGGGCTAAGCTCGGCCTGCGTCGTCTGGCCCTGCGGCGCAGAGCCCGCCCCCTCCAGCAGCGGGGTCACGTCGATGCCGAAGAAATAGCCGATCAGCAGAACGGCAATCACGCCGACACCGCCCACTGCGCCGCCCGCGCTGCGGATGCCCCGCCGGTCCTCGATGTTGCGGCTGCCGCGACGGCCCTTCCATTCCATGCGAAACTCCCTGACCCGATACTGGCCTGCTACACTCAGGCGCAGATTACCCCGATGCGGCCGCATCGCAAGCGGCTTGACCTTGTCCCCCGGCCGTGATGAACCCCAACGGGCAACAGGCGGGGCGGGTTCCGATGATCAGGCGGCTATATGACTGGACCATGGCGCTGGCCGGTCATCGCCACGCCCTGCTGGCGCTGGCGGCCGTGGCCTTCGTCGAAAGCTCGGTCTTTCCGATCCCGCCGGACATCCTGCTGATCCCGATGATCCTTGCCGCGCCGCAACGCGCCTTCCTTTATGCGCTGGTTGCCACCATCGCCTCGGTTCTGGGCGGCTTGGCGGGCTACGGGATCGGCTATTTCCTGTTCGACACGGTGGGCGAGCCGGTGCTGGCCTTCTACGGCATGACCGCCGAGTTCGAGAAGTTCAGCGAAAGCTACAATGCCTGGGGCGCCTGGGCGGTGCTGATCGCGGGGATGACGCCTTTTCCATACAAGGTCATCACCATTCTGTCTGGCGCCACCCAACTGTCGCTGCCTGTCTTCATTGTGGCCAGCATCGTGGCAAGGGGTCTGCGCTTTGTCATCGTGGCGGCGCTGCTGTGGAAATTCGGCGCACCGATCCGTGATTTCATCGAACGGCGTCTGGGGCTTATGTTCGCCCTCGCGCTCGTGCTGCTGATCGGCGGTTTCATCGCCGTGAAATACCTCGCCTGACCCCGGAAGGAGACGCCATGACCTATTCCCGCTTTCTGGTGCTGATCGCCGCCGGAGGCTCGGCCGCGCTCTTGCTCGGGGCTCTGGCGTTCCAGTTCATCGGTGGCATGGCCCCCTGCCCGCTATGCCTGTGGCAACGCTGGCCGCATGTGGCAGCGGTTCTGATCGGGTTGCTTGCCCTGGCGTTCGGCGCGCGGGTTCTGGGCTGGCTGGGGGCGCTGGCCGCGCTGACCTCGGCCGGGATCGGCGTGTTTCATGTGGGCGTGGAGCAGAAATGGTGGGACGGGCTGGCAAGCTGTTCCTCCGGCTCGATCACCGGCCTCAGTGGTGCCGATCTGCTGAACACCGACATCGCAGTCGGCGCGGTGGTGCGTTGCGACGAAATCGCGTGGAGCCTGTTCGGTATTTCCATGGCGGGCTGGAACGTGATCATCTCGGTGATGCTGGCGCTGATCTGGGTCGCGGCGGCGCGGCGGCGCTGACGGATCAGGGGGCTGTCTGCCCCCTCGCCCCTGCGGGGCTCACCCCCGAGGATATTTCTGCCAAGATAAAAGCAGGTCAGCCGAACAGGCGGCCGTGTTCCTGAATGGCAAAACGGTCGGTCATGCCGGCAACGTAATCGGCGACGATGCGGGCCAGTTGCTTGTCATCGGTCGCGGCCTCGATGTCACTCAGCCATTCCTCGGGCAGCAGCTCGGGGCGGCGCAGGAACAGCGGGAACAGATCGTCCAGCATCGCCGTCACCTCGGTCCGCATCTTCACAACCGACGGGGCGCGATACATGCGGTGGAACAGGAAGCTGCGCACGGCCTTCAATTCCTGATACAGCGGTTTCGAAAAGCGGATGATGGTGGTGCCCATATGGCGAATATCGTCCACCGACTTCGGCTGCGCGGCTTCCAGCCGGTTCTGCGCGACATGGATCACATCTTCGACCATGCGGCCGAAGACACGGCGCAGCGCCTCGTGCCGGCGGCGCATCTTTTCAAGGCCGGGGTAAAGGCGGTCCACCTCCTCGAAGGCGGGGGCGGTTACGGGAAGCTCCATCAGGTCTTCCTCGGTGAACAGACCCGAGCGCAGCCCGTCATGCAGGTCGTGGTGGCTATAGGCCACGTCATCGGCGATGGCCGCCACCTGCGCCTCGGCGCTGGCATGGGTATCCAGTTCCAGATCCCAGTCGGCATTGACCTCGGCCAGCGCATAGGGCAGCGGGCCTTCATGCTTTTTGTCGGCAAACGGGCCAGTTACCGGGCCGTTGTGCTTGGCGATGCCTTCAAGGCTTTCCCAGGTCAGGTTCAGCCCGTCGAAACCGGCGTAATGCCGTTCAAGCTTCGTCACGATGCGCAGGGCCTGGGCGTTGTGGTCAAAACCGCCATAAGGCTCCATCAGCCGCGCCAGCGCATCTTCGCCGGTATGGCCGAAGGGGGTATGGCCAAGGTCATGCGCCAGCGCCACGCATTCCGCCAGATCGGTGTTCAGCCCCAGCACACCCGAAATCGTGCGCGCGACCTGCGCCACCTCGATCGAATGGGTAAGGCGCGTGCGGTAGTAATCGCCCTCGTGTTCGATGAACACCTGGGTCTTGTGCTTCAGCCGACGGAAGGCCGAGGAATGGATGATCCGGTCGCGGTCGCGCTGGAAGGGCGAGCGGAAGGTGGACATGCCCTCGTCATGGCGCCGCCCGCGCGAGGCTTCGGGCAGGCAGGCGTAGGGGGCGAGGATCTGGGTCATGGTCGCGGGTCTTTGGCTGCGGGTCTTTGGGCGGCAAGCGGGCTTGTCCGCTTCATGTGCTGCCCCTATATGATGAAAGCCCCATGAAGGATATGGAAATTCCGCAGATGGACCTTCAGCTTCCCGCAGATGCGGCCCTGCCGCGTGTCACCGACCGGGCCTTTGCCCGTCTGGCCGAGATCGCCGAGATGACTGGCGAGCGCAAGGCACTGCGCGTCGCGGTCGAGGGCGGTGGCTGTTCGGGATTTCAATATGACATCCGGCTGGACGATGCGGCGGGGGACGATCTTGTGCTGGAAAAGGACGGCCAGCAGGTGCTGGTCGATCCGGTCTCGCTGCCCTTCCTGCAAAACGCGGTGGTGGATTTCACCGAAGAGCTGATCGGCGCGCGCTTCGTGATCGAAAATCCGAATGCCTCGTCCAGTTGCGGCTGCGGCACGTCCTTTTCGATCTGACCGGATCAGCGCGCCGGTGCGACGCGCTGGCTGTGGATCAGCCACAGACCGGACGCCACGACCAGCGCCGAACCGACCCAGAGATGCGCGCCGGTCACCTCGCCGAACAGGTGTTCCCCAAGCAGTACCATCCAGAGGAACTGGATATTTGCGATCTGCATCACGACGTAGGCGGGCAGCATGCGCAGGATCACGACCATCAGCCAGCGCGTGCCGATGATGAACAGCGTATAGGCCAGCAGCAGCGCCAGATCCGACAGGACCATGGGTTGCCAGACGAAGGGCGCCAGCAGCGCCCCGAGGATCAGGCAGGCGAGTTGCGCATAAAAGACCTGCGCCATGGAATGTGTGTGGCTTTTGCAGATCCGACGCGACAGCACGATGGAAGCAGAGCCGGAGAGGCTGGCTGCGAGGCCAATCCAGTGGCCCGTGGTAATGCCGCTGATGCCTTCGGGAAACAGGAACAGCATGCCTGCAAGGCCCAGCCCCAGCGCATACCAGATCGTCGGTGCCAGCCTTTCGCGCAGCACAAGGCCGGACAGAACTGCGCCGAAGATCGGCATGATTGCGATGAAGACAAAGATTTCCGCGAAAGGCAGAAAGCGAAGGGCATAGAAGAAGCCCGTCGTGCTGATCGCCCCCAGCGCCGAGCGCAACGCCACCAGACGCGGGCTGCCGGTGTGCAGGACGCGGTCCCCCTGCCCGGCTGCGACCGCCCCCAGACCCAGCAGAACCGCAATCAGCCCGGACAGCAGCATCAATTGCGGCGCGGCATAGGACGTGATCAGGTCCTTGGCGATCGCATCGGCGCTGACCGAAATCAGGGTGTTCACAACGACAAGTCCCGCACCGATCAGCGCGGTTTTCTGCAAGACGGGACGAAGACCAACCTCTGCCGTCATCAGGCCCCCTTCCTGACCGGGCCAGAAATGGCAACCGGCCGGGCGAAAATGGCGAAGAAGGTGGCAAAGTGGGGGCTTTCCGTCATACCGCGGTCAGCAACCTCCAGGGCTTCCGGGGACAATCGTGCAGCACAGGCCCGCCGCATCGCCCCGTAATCCGGCTCACGCCGCGCGCCCTGTGCCATCAAGGCCTGCGACCATTCACGCAAGGGGCTGATCAGGGGACGGAAAATGCTAAATCGCATGGGGCCAGCCAGATAATCATCGCCAAAGGCGGTTTCCCCAATACTCCCCATCAACCAGTGATTGACAAGAAAATTATGGTAGGCATCGGAAGAATCTTCGCAGGGGCCCGGCGCGATGCGGAACGACGTTGCCTCGCCCCGCAGGAAGCCCAGCCAGAGTGGCGGAAGGGCCTGCCCCGTATAGTGCAGTGCGATGCAGACCTCACCCAGAAGATCGCCGTTCTGTTCGAGCCAGGCCAGATTGCCCAGCATGTGCAGCGACTGAAGCGCCGGTTCCGGCAGGCTCAGCGGGCGGCGGCCATATTCTGACAGATAGAAGATCGCATGCAGAAGGTCATAGGCTGCGCGCGGATTGGGCAGGGCAAAGGTTTCGGGCCGCGCCATGAAGCGATGGAGCCGCGCATCAAGGCCCGGCAGATCGACAGTCTGACCGGCACGCGCCAGCAAAAACCGGCTTTCGGCGCGCTGAAGGTCGTTCACCTCCATCTCGATCCAGCCCTCTGCTGCGATGCGCGCGGCAAGACGCGCGGCCGTATCACCCGGCTGTCCCAGATCCTCCAGCCAGACGGCAAGACCCAGCAGCATGCGATAGTATTGCGGATGGAAGGCAAGCTGATCCTCCAGCCCGGCATGGAACGCCCCGTAGGCGGCCAGCGCAGCCTCTGGCGGGCGTTGGCCAAGCGCGCTCAGGATCATCAGCAGTTCCGCGTTTTCCTTCAGCCACCAGGCATCGCCCTGGCGCCTGCGACCATTGGCGAAGGTGGACAGAAGGGAAGTGAGCCCGCCATTTGCGCCCAAGGCAGGACGGGCCGCGCGACGCGCGGCAAGGCTTACGATGTTCGACATTCGCCCTCTCCGGCAGGGTGCCCGGCAGGAAAGCCCCCCTTCGGCGCCGGGCGAGGCGAGGAAGGGGGGCCGTCAGCTCAGTTCGAGCAGGGCATCAGTGCGACGCCCGCACCGGCCACCATGGTATCGCCCTCGATGTTCGAGCAGGGCATCAGGTCCGCGGCCTTGCCGGTCTCGACATTCGAGCAGGGCATCAGATCAACGCCGAAGCCGGTTTCGATGTTCGAGCAGGGCATCAGCGCGATGCCACCACCCATCAGCATCTCGGTGCCTTCGATGTTCGAGCAGGGCATCAGATCGGCGCCAAGGCCCATCGACATGTCGGCAACAGTCGCGGCTTCGGTGACTTCGGCGAATTTACGCAGTGCGCTCATGTTAAACCCCCGTGGTTTGAGCAGTGTTTGCCACCCGAGCGTTGCATCTAGTGATTGATTTTTCAAAGAAAATTGCATTCACAAGTTGTGTTCAACCTTATCCACAGACCGGCTTCGAAACAAGTGCCGGATTGCGTTAACCAATCGGGCGAAACTGTGACTTATCCACCTTCGCCTCAAGCGTGAACAATCCACAGACGGGCCCGCAAGACTCGATTCGCAAATATTAACAAAGCCTTAATATCACAAGCTTTCCCAACCTGCCCCGGTCGGCCCGTGCTGCGGGGTTGCGGTCAGCCGCGCCGCAGGCGATAGAGGTCTGGCCCGATGTCCGACAGCCGCGGAGGCCCGATGAAACTCGCCACTTTCAACATCAACGGCATCAAGGCCCGGATCGAGGCCCTGCCCCGCTGGCTGGAAAGCGCCCGTCCCGACGTGGTCGCGCTGCAAGAGATCAAGTCCGTGGACGAGGCTTTCCCGCGCGATGTGTTCGAGGATATGGGCTACCGCGTCGAAACCCATGGCCAGAAAAGCTTCAATGGTGTCGCCCTCCTGTCGCGCCTTCCGCTGGAGGATGTGACACGCGGCCTGCCCGGTGACGACAGCGACGAACAGGCCCGCTGGATCGAGGCGACCGTGATCGGCGAGAAACGCGCCGTGCGGCTGTGCGGGCTTTACCTGCCGAATGGCAACCCGGTCAGCTTCGATCCTGAAGGTGCGCCAGAAGCAACCGGCAAATACGGCTACAAGCTGGCATGGATGGAGCGGATGCGCGCGCGCGCCGCCGAACTTCTGGCAACGGAAGACCCCGTGGTGCTGGCGGGCGATTACAACATCATCCCACAGCCGGAAGACGCCGCCCGCCCCGAGACATGGGTGAAGGACGCGCTGTTCCTGCCCGAAAGCCGCGCGGCCTTCCGGCGGATCGTGAACCTCGGCTTCACCGAGGCTTTCCGCGCAAGGGTGACCGGGCCCGGTCATTACAGTTTCTGGGATTATCAGGCGGGGGCCTGGGAACGGAACAACGGTATCCGCATTGATCACCTGCTGCTGTCACCGCAAGCCGCCGATCTCTTGCGCGATGTGCAGATCGACCGGGCGGTGCGCGGGGGCGAGAAACCTTCGGATCACGTCCCGGTCTGGATCGACCTCGACGCCTGATCCTTGCGACAGGAGCCGCGATGACCACTGACCAAGGGCTGAGCCTCGCCCTGATCTGCGCGACGGTCCTGCTGTTCCTCAGCGGGCGGCTGCGCCACGACATCGTGGCGCTTTCCGCGCTGATCGCCGCCGTCGCACTGGGGCTGGTTCCGGCGGCCGAGGCTTTCGATGGCTTCGCGCAACCGGCCGTCATCACCGTCGCCTGCGTGCTGGTGCTGAGCCGCGCGCTACAGATTTCCGGCGCAGTTGACTGGCTTGCGCGCAATGCCCTGCCCGCTTCGGGCGGGCCGGTGCGCACGCTGCTGACGCTTTGCGGGCTGGGCGCCTTCCTGTCTGCCTTCATGAACAATGTTGGCGCGCTGGCGCTGCTGATGCCGGTCGCACTTCAGATTGCGCCACGCGCCGGGCTGAGCGCCGGTCAGGCACTGATGCCCCTGGCTTTTGGCACCGTGCTGGGGGGCACCGTCACGCTGATCGGCACACCGCCCAACCTGATCGTCGCGGGGTTCCGCGCCCGCACGGGCGATGCGCCTTTCGCGATGTTCGATTTCACCCCCGTAGGCTTGGCCGTCACGCTGGCAGGCATTGCCTTCATCACGTTGATCGGCTGGCGGCTGGTGCCGAAACGTCAGGGCAGCGCGGGGGAGGATTTCGATACCGGCGCCTATATGGCCGAACTGGCCGTTCCTGCCGAAGCCTCGGCCATTGGCATGACGCTGGCCGAGATCGAGGCGAAGCTTGCCGAGGCGGGCGGTCAGATCGTCGCGCTGGAACGGCGCGGCACATGGCTGACAGCCCCCCGTGCCAGCCGCAAGGTGATCGAGGGCGACCTGCTGGTGATGGAGGCCGATCTTGCCACGCTGATCGAGGCGGCACAGCCGCTGGGCCTGAAACTGGCGGAGCGCGACCCGGAACAGGAAACCCGCCGCAATGACGAGGTGCTGCTGCGCGAATATGTGGTGCGGCCCGACAGCGCACTGGCGGGGTCAACCCCGGCCGATCTGGGCCTGCGCTCGCGCTATGGCATCAACCTGCTTGCCGTCGCCCGCAGCGGCAAGCGCGCCGCGACCCGGCTGCGCGAATGGCGCATCCGCGCCGGGGACGTTCTGCTGCTGCAAGGGTCGGTCGAGGCCCTGTCAGGCTTCACCGCCCATGCGGGCTTCATTCCGCTGGCCGAACGCGACCTGCATCTGCCGCGTCCGCGCCAGGCCTTGCTGGCCTCGGGTATCATGGCCGCGGCAGTGGCGGCGGCGGCGCTGGGTCTGGCCCCCCCGGCCATCGCCTTCACCTGCGGTATGCTGGCGGTGATGATCACCCGGCTGGTGCCGCTGTCAGACATCTATGACAGCATCGACTGGTCAGTGATCGTTCTGCTGGCGGCCATGATGCCGGTGGCGGATGCGATGGATCGTTCAGGCACCGCGCAACTGATGGCGGAAACCCTGATGACCTATGTCGCGCAGGGGAATGCGGTGCTGGCACTGGGGCTGATCCTCGTCGTCACCATGACCCTGTCGGATGTGATGAACAATGCCGCAACGGCGGCGGTAATGTGTCCCATCGCACTGGGCGCGGCCGGGACGCTGGGGGTGAACCCGGATGCCTTCCTGATGGCGGTGGCCGTCGGGGCCTCCTGTTCCTTCCTGACCCCGATCGGGCACCAGAACAACACGCTGATCCTTGGCCCCGGTGGCTTCCGCTTTGGCGATTACTGGCGTCTGGGCCTGCCGCTGGAGGCGGTTGTGACCGCCGTGGCAATTCCGATGATCCTCTGGGCCTTCCCGCTTCAGGCGGTTGCGTCGAACCCGTGAACCCAGTCATAGCGGGCCAGACCCGCACCGGGCGCCACCTTGCCACCGATCCGCAGGCCAAGATGCGCCACCTCGCGCGTGATCCCCCGCAAGTGATAGGCGCGGGCATTGCTGTTGGCGGCCGCCACGATCTTCGCGCAACGTGGCGCGCGGGCGCGGGTATAGGCCGTCAGCGCCGCCTCGCCCGGCCCGTGCCGGGCCAGCAGATCAGCCAGCACCCAGGCATCCTCCAGCGCCATATTGGCCCCTTGCGCCAGAAATGGCAGTGTCGGATGCGCGGCATCGCCCAGAATGGCGGTAAATCCGCCGGGCAGCACGCGGCCCCAATGCTCGGCCACCGGGTGCCGGAACAGGCCCCAGAGCCACAGATCCTCCACCTGTTCAAGCCAACCGCGCACACGCGGTCCAAAGTCCTCAAAGGCCAGCCGCAGCGCCAGCGGGTCGTCGCGCAGGTTCCAGCCCTCATCGACCCAGCGGTTGCGTTCCTCCACCGCCACGATATTGCGCATTTGCCCCCCGCGCAGCGGATAGCTGACCACATGGCGGCCCGCCCCCATATGCACCTCAGCCACCGGCGCAATATCGGCAGTTTCGGGAATCACCGCACGCCATGCCACCTGACGGGTGAAGAACGGCGCCACCGCCCCGTTCAGCGCCGCGCGCAACCGCGAATGCAGCCCGTCCGCCCCGATCAGGATGGCGGGCCGCAACTCGGCCCCCTGCGCCGTCACAAGGCGCGGCGCATCGCCTGACAGGTCCACCGTCTCGATCTTCTGCAACAGACGGATCTGCACCCCGGCGGCGCGCGCCGCCTCGGCCAGAAGACCGATCAGATCGGCGCGGTGCATCAGATGCCATGACAGGCCCGGCCGCAGCTTCGCCAGATCCATCCGCAGCACGGTGCCCCCGGCATAGCCGTCACGCAGTTCCACCGCCTGTGCCTGCGGCCCGGCAACGGCCAGCGCCTCGGCCAGACCCAGCGCCCGCAGCACAGCGGCCCCGTTCGGGGTAATCTGCAACCCCGCGCCCACCTCGCGGATCGCCTCGGCCTGTTCCAGCACGGTGACCGCGGCCCCGCGCCGTGCCAGCGCAACCGCCAGCGCCAGCCCCGCGACACCCGCGCCCAGAACCGTGATCTCGGTGCCGTTCAGCCGTCCCATCCATCCCCCGAACATGCAAAAGCCGGGCGCAGCAGCCCGGCCTCACAGTGACCTTCCGTCACCGCCGCCGCAAGCGGCAGCATGTGCGTTCAGTCGTCGCGGTGCACCTTTTCACGGCGCTCGTGCTTTTCCTGAGCTTCCAGCGTCATGGTGGCGATCGGACGCGCATCCAGCCGTTTCAGGCTGATCGGCTCGCCCGTCATCTCGCAATAGCCGTATTCGCCATTGTCGATCCGGCGCAGCGCGGCGTCGATCTTGGAAATCAGCTTGCGCTGCCGGTCACGGGTCCGAAGTTCCAGCGCACGGTCGGTTTCCTCGCTGGCGCGGTCGGCCAGATCGGGCACATTGCGCGCGCTTTCCGTCAGGTTGTCCAGCGTCTCGGCACTCTGGTCCAGAAGCTCCTGTTTCCACACCAGCAGCTTGCGGCGGAAATATTCCAACTGCCGTTCATTCATGAACGGCTCGTCCTCCGCGGGGCGGTAATCGTCGGGGAGAAACATCTCTGCCTTCATCGCAGCACTCCACTTGGGCGATCTGCGCCGGATTCGGCCGACCAAGGCCGGGAGGCGCGTCGTGTGCGCCCTCGTAACGGAAGCGTCAGGGATTGTCACTAGCCGTTGCGCCGATTTGCTGACCTGTGCTGCACCCTTGTTAACGATTATGCCCACGTCTGGGGCAGCCCCGGCCGGAACCTGGCCCCTGCCCCGCCAGAAACACAAGAAATATGCAAGGAAGCGGCAAGATCTTCTGTCTGTTGTATCCCTCTGTGCTAAGCATCGGGCGTAGCGTATCGGGCAAGCCCGCAAGCATTTTCTCCGGGCCTTGCGAAACATCCTTCCCGCACTGGATCAGACATGACGACCAAACCGTTTTTCGCGCTCGCCGCCCTCGCCTTGCTGTCTGCACCCGCCCTTGCCGAAACTCCTGATTATTCCGCCGCAGGCGGCAAGGTCTACGCCTCGGTCCGGGGCTGGACTGTGGTGCAAAGCGACCGCTACGGATGTTCGGCCTATCCCGAGGCCATGCCCATCGTGTTCAACACCCCGCCCGCAGGCGGCTGGCAACTGATCTTCCCCTACAGCGCCTCGGGTGGCGAGGGCACGTTCGCGGGCTCCATCGACATCGACAAATCCAGCTTCACCGAAGATTACTACGGCGACGGCGCGTGGATGTATGCGTCCTTCCCGCTGAACATGCGCAAGGCAGTGGCCGCCGGGAACCGCATCTATGCCAATATCGGCCCGGCGGTCTGGGATGTCGATCTGGACGGGGCCACCGCTGCCATGCTGAAGGTCGAGGAATGCTGGCAGAACCTGACCGGCTGGTCCGCCGCCACCTCCGGCCGCGCCGGAACCTTCGCCCTGTCAGGCGACTGATCTGCCGCCCCTGCCCTTGCCCTTGCCGGTCCGACGGCTTACCCCTCGGTCCGGTATCCGCTTTACGAAGGACAGTCCCATGCGTTTCGACGGCACCGCCGATTATGTCGCGCCCCCCGATCTGGTCGTCGCGGTCAATGCGGCGGTGGCGCTGCAACGCCCGCTGCTTGTGAAGGGCGAACCCGGCACCGGCAAGACCGAACTGGCGCGGCAGGTGGCCACTGCGCTGGGCCTGCCCTTCATGGAATGGAACATCAAATCCACCACCAAGGCGCAGCAGGGGCTTTACGAATACGATGCCGTCTCGCGCCTGCGCGACAGCCAGTTGGGCGACGCGCGCGTCCATGACGTGAAGAACTACATCCGCAAGGGCAAGCTCTGGCAGGCGTTCGAGGCCGAGGGTCGCGTGGTGCTGCTGATCGACGAGATCGACAAGGCCGACATCGAATTTCCGAATGACCTGCTGCAAGAGCTCGACCGGATGGAGTTCCACGTCTACGAGACCGGAGAGACGATCCGCGCGCAGCATCGTCCGGTGGTCATCATCACCTCGAACAATGAAAAGGAACTGCCCGACGCCTTTCTGCGCCGCTGTTTCTTCCACTACATCCGCTTCCCCGAAATCGACACGCTGCGCGCCATCGTCAACGTGCATTTCCCCGGCATCAAGGAAGCGCTGCTGACCACGGCCTTGACGCAGTTTTACGAAATCCGCGAAACGCCGGGGCTGAAGAAGAAACCTTCCACCTCGGAAGTGCTGGACTGGCTGAAGCTCCTGCTGGCCGAGGATCTGGCCCCCGAGGATCTGAAGCGTGACGGCCGCAGCCTGCTGCCACGCCTGCATGGCGCGCTTCTGAAGAACGAGCAGGATGTGCACCTGTTCGAGCGACTCGCCTTTATGGCGAGGGGGCGGGGCTGATCCCTGCCGCAAATGCGAGGCATGTGGATACTGTCAACAATGCCTCGCAAGCCTTTGGCACCAAGTCAGAATCAGCGCCACAGAATCGCCGCCTATGCCTTGGTTTCGCCACAATTGAGCCCAATTGACCTCACATCTGCCGCAATTTCAGAAATAATTCGAAATATTCCGTGATAATGCTATCGCAAATCTGGACTGCCGATTGTTTCCAACCGCGATGGATTGTGGCGCGCCCTATGGCACCTCTGCCGCCGCATTTCCCGAGATTGACATAAATCGGCCGCGGTGCAGACACTCTGATCACGTTCTCTGACTGCAATGAAGAACGTGACAACCACAAGCACAGGTCGAGCGGAGAGATGACCCCTGCAAAGTGCAGCTCGCTGCGCCAGTCTATGGCGTATGCGCAAAACCCCGGTTCCGCTGCTGCGGCGGCACCGGGCGGCTGTGCCAAGACAGCGTCATTCCCTTCGCCGGGCACCTGTGACCGCCCGCCTCTGGCCCTGCCGGTCAGGACGCGGGTTTCGTTCCGGTCGGGGGACCGGGGCGATGCCGGACGGTCGGGCAGGAAGGCGGCGGGGGCCGCCATCCTGAACGGCAAGACGGCAAAGGGGGCCAGTGCCCTGCGATCCATCCTGTTTCGGGGGAGACAGGACGCAGGCACAGGCTTCCGGGGGACGGGTCTGGCGGGCGATGCGGGGGCATCGTCGTTAGGTCAGGCACGGCCCTGCACAACCGGGGCCATGATCCGGCGCATCTGTCTGCTCCGCCGGATCGCGGTCTCATACAACCACCGCATTCACGGGGCTGCCAACCCATGCGTTTCTCCGCCGTTATCGCGCTTGCCGCACTGACTGCCTGTGCCCAGACACCCGACTCCGGCCAGCGCGCCGAGGTGTCGATGAACCGTCTGGTCGATCAGACGGGCACCGCCTCCGCAAGCGCGGTGAACCTGTTCTCGGGCCAGCCCTCGCTGCGCGTCGGCCGATCGAATGCGGAACTCGCGCAGGATTTCCTCGATCTTGAATTCCGCATGGAAAGCGGACGCGCCCTGCCCGTTCTGACCCGGTTCGAGGGCGGACCGATCACCGTGTCGCTATCGGGCCAGGTGCCTGCCTCGGCCGAGGCTGACCTTGCACGCCTGATCGGCCGTTTCCGCAACGAAGCCGGGCTGGATGTGCGCCGCGCCTCGGGCCCGGCCAATATCAACGTGATTTTCGTGCCGCGCCGCACAATCAGTGCGACCTACAGCAACGTCGCCTGTTTCGTGGCGCCCCGCGTCGCCTCGTGGGAGGAATACAAGGCCGCACGCGGCACCGGCACGCTGGACTGGACCACGTTGCGCCAGCGCGAACGGCTGGCCATCTTCGCCCCCGCAGATTCCACCCCTCAGGAGGTGCGCGATTGTCTGCACGAGGAAATCGCGCAGGCGATGGGCCCGCTGAATGACCTGTATCAACTGCCCGACAGCGTGTTCAACGACGACAATTTCCACACCGTGCTGACCGGCTTCGACATGCTGATGCTGCGCGTTCACTATTCGCCCGAGCTGCGCAGCGGCATGACGCGCGATCAGGTGGCGGCGGTGCTGCCCGGCATTCTGGCGCGGCTGAACCCGACCGGCGCCACAGGCCGCACCCATCAGGGCGGCCAGACGCCCCACGCCTGGATCCGCGCGATGGAGGCCGCGCTGGGGCCGCGCGGCAGCGCCGCCAGCCGCAAGGCCGCCGCGCAACAGGCGCTGGCCATCGCCCATGCGCAGGGCTGGCAGGCCAGCCGGCTGGCGTTTTCCTGGTTCGCCGTGGGGCGGCTGAATGTCAGCGACGATCCGGTTGCCGCCGCCAATGCCTTCGCCAATGCCGAACGCATCTATCGCCGCCTGCCCGGCGCCCAGATTCAGGCCGCGCATGTGGATATGCAGCTTGCCGCGCTGGCGCTGAGCCAAGCCCGCCCCGATCAGGCCGTGGCCTTTGCGGACCGCGCGATGCCTGTCGCGCGTCAGGCCCAGAATGCCTCGCTGCTGGCGACGCTCATGCTGGTGAAGGCGCAGGCGCTTGAGGCGCAGGGCAATGTCGCCGCAGCGCGGGCGCTTCGGCTCGACAGTCAGGGCTGGTCGCGCTATGGCTTCGGCTCGGATGCGGCGACGAAGGCCCGGATGCGTGACATCGCATCGCTGGTGCCCTCGAAACTGCGCCAGTTGTTCAAGGGGTAAGGGGCCTGCCCCCTGCCCGTCCGGCGCGGCCCCGCCGCCCGGCAGCAGGAGAGAGGCTGAGCCATGATCGTCATCACCGCCGCGATTTTCGGGGCGCTTCTGGGGGCCGGACGTGCCCGCGCCCATGGCGGGCGGCTGGCCGACATGCTGCAATGGGGCGGCAGCTTTGCCATCCTGTTTGCGCTGATTGGCATGATCGTCACCATCGTCATCGAAAGGTCGATCTGAGCCGATGTTCCTGCCCTTCTTCGAAACCCTTCGCCGCACCGGCGTTCCGGTCTCGCTGCGCGAGTATCTGGGGTTTCTGGAAGGCATGGCTGCCGGGCTGGCCACCTATGATGCCGAGGCGTTCTATTACCTCGCCCGCACCGCCATGGTGAAGGACGAACGTCATCTGGATCGTTTCGACCGCGCCTTTGCCGAAAGTTTCAAAGGGCTGGACGCCATCACAGCCGATCAGGTGCTGGAGGCGATCGACCTGCCGCGTGACTGGCTGGCGAAGCTGGCCGAGAAGCACCTGACGGCCGAGGAAAAGGCCCAGATCGAAGCCTTGGGTGGCTTCGACAAGCTGATGGAAACGCTGAAGAAGCGGCTGGAGGAACAGAAGGGCCGTCATCAGGGTGGCAACAAATGGGTTGGCACCGCCGGCACCTCGCCTTTCGGGGCCTATGGCTACAACCCCGAAGGCGTGCGCATCGGGCAGGATCAAAGCCGCCACCAGCGCGCGGTGAAGGTCTGGGACAAGCGCGAGTTCCGCAATCTGGACGACAAGGTGGAACTGGGCACCCGCAACATCAAGGTCGCGCTGCGCCGTCTGCGCCGCTGGGCGCGCGACGGTGCGGCGGATGAACTGGATCTGGACGGCACCATTCGCGCCACCGCCGATCACGGCTATCTGGACGTGCAGACCCGGCCCGAACGGCGCAATGCGGTGAAGGTGCTGCTGTTTCTGGATGTCGGCGGCAGCATGGACCCCTATATCCGCGTGCTGGACGAATTGTTCAGCGCCGCCAAGGCAGAATTCAAGCATCTGCGACATTTCTACTTCCACAACTGCCTGTATGAGGGCGTGTGGACCGATAACATCCGCCGCTGGAACGAACAGACCCCGACATGGGAGGTGCTGCGCACCTATGGCGCCGATTACAAGGCGATCTTCGTGGGCGATGCCTCGATGTCGCCTTACGAGATCCTGCATCCCGGCGGCGCCAATGAACACTGGAATCCCGAGGCGGGTCAGGTCTGGCTGGAACGCGCCTGCGCGCAATGGCCGAACCATCTGTGGATCAACCCGGTCCGCGAGGAACACTGGGGCTATACCCAATCCATCCGGCTTATTCAGGGCATCTTCGCCAATCGCATGGTGCCGATGACGCTGGAGGGCATCTCGCGCGGGATCAAGGAACTGCGATGATCCTTCTTGCCCGCCGCCACCCGAAGCTGTTCGCGGCCTTCGTGCTGGCGCTGGTGCTGGCGCTGTTCTTCTCCGGGCGGATCGTGGTGCGGGCGGTCTACTGGTCACAGCACCGGGAAGAAGCCGTGGCAGCGTGGATGACGGTGGGCTACGTCGCGCGCAGCTGGCGGCTTGACCCGCGCGCCATTGATGCCGAGGCGGGGTTGCCGCCGCCGCAGGGGCATCCGCTGACGCTGGAACAGATCGCGGCGGACCGTGGCGTGCCGGTGGCAGAGGTCATCGCCGAGGTCGAGGCCGCCATTGCGACCCTTCGTGCCACGGCGCCGCAAAAGCCATGACCGACTGGCTGCTGGCACTTGTGCCCACATGGGGGCTCTGGCTGATCGGGCTTTGCACCTATGCCTCCTGCCTTGCCCTGCCCATTCCGGCCTCGGTGGTGATGCTGGCCGCCGGCGGGTTTGCTGCTTCAGGTGATCTGGTGCTGTGGCAGGTGATCGGCGCGGCGCTGGCCGGGGCCACGGCGGGTGACCAGACCGGCTATCTGGCAGGCCGCACCGGCGGGGTCGCGCTGGTGGAAAGGCTGGGCCACGACGGAACCCGTGCCGCCATCCTGACCCGCGCCCGTGTGCTGATGCAGCGGCGTGGCGGTATCGCGGTCTTTCTGTCGCGCTGGCTGTTTTCGCCGCTGGGGCCCTATGTCAACGTGATCGCGGGCGCCATGCGGCAGGGTTGGGCCGCCTTCACCCTGTGGGGTGTGGCGGGCGAGGCCGTCTGGTGCGGGCTTTACGTCCTGATGGGCCGCGCCTTCGCGGGCAACCTTGCGGCAGCCTCCGATCTGCTGGGGTCTGTGCTGGGTCTGGTCGCCAGCGGTGCGGCGGTGCTGGGACTGGGCTGGTGGCTGCTGATGCTGGCCCGGCGAGAGCGGGATTTGCCCCGCGCTCCTGACTGACCCATATCATCCCCATGTTGAAACTCGCCCCCGTTCTTCTGGCCCTTGCCTATGCGCTGCTGATGTATCGCTTTTCGGTCTGGCGCAGCGCGAAAGAGCTTGATGCCCGCTCGCATCCGCTGCGCGATGCCGGGCTGGAGCCGTTGATGCAGCGCATGGCCAAGGCGCTGGACCTGCCGCGCATCGCCGTGCATGTCTATGATGTTGCGCCGGTCAACGGCCTCGCGGCGGCAGACGGGCGTATCTTCCTCACCTCGGGGTTCATGCAGAAATACCGCGCGGGTTCGGTGACGGCAGAGGAACTCGCCAGCGTCATCGCGCATGAACTGGGCCATGTCGCGCTGGGCCATACCCGCCGACGGATGATCGACTTCACCGGCGCCAATGCGGTTTTCGTGATGCTGACCGCGCTGCTGTCTCGCTTCATCCCGGTCATCGGCATCTGGATTGCCAACCTGATTTCAACCGCCCTGATGGCCCGACTGTCACGGCGCGACGAGTTCGAGGCCGACGCCTATGCCTCTGCCCTGCTGGTCAAGGCCGGGATCGGCACCGCGCCGCAGAAATCTCTGTTCCGCAAACTCGCGGGCCTGACCGGGGACCGCCACAACGCCCTGCCCGCATGGCTGCTCAGCCATCCGGCCACCGAGGAACGCATCCATGCGATCGAAACCAACGAGGCGCGCTGGAAGGTAAACGGCTAGACGCCCTCGGCACCGAAAGCCTTGGCGAAGCGGTTCAGCTTCACCCGTTTCAGCAGCGCCTTCAGCGACACTGGCTGACCGGCGCGGCGTTCGGCCTCGGCATGAATTTTGGCGATGACCGCGCCCACCTCGGCCGGGCTGCGCGACCAGAGTTCCCAGACGAATCCGTCAGGGTCGCGGCGTTCGATCCCCTCGGCCGCCAGAACGTGACGCGGGAAATCGCTGGCGTTGAAGGTGAGGATGGCGTCGGCGCCAGAGGAAATCGCCACCGCCAGCACATGCAGGTCGTTTTCATCGGGCAGCACCAGCCGCGCCTCGATATTGGGCTGGGCACGCTGCATGGCGCGGGGGAAGGCCGTGCGCATCAGCAGCCCCTCGGCGCGCGCCTCGGCCTGCGCATCGGCGCCAAGACGGATCACCGCCCGCGCCCATTCTTCAAGGATGCGTTCGGACCAGACGGGTTCGTAAAGCCCGCGCGCCGCCATTCCCAGCAGGATGTCGCGCAACACGCTGGGAAACAGCACGCAGGCGTCCAGAACGACCCGCATCAATCCAGCCGGAAGAACACGGCCTTCAGATAGCCGCTTTCGGCAAGCTGCGGCAGCAGCGGGTGGTCCGGCCCGGCAAAGCCGGTATGGATCACCTGCGCCCGCCGCCCGCCGCGCCCGATGCCGCGCGCGCTGGCATTGCGGAAGGCGGTCAGATCGGCGGCATGGGAACAGGAACACAGCACCAGATAGCCCCCCGGCGCCACCAGCGGCGCGGCCAGACGCGCGATGCGTTCATAGGCGCGCAGGCCCGCCTCCAGCGCGGGCTTGGCGGGTGCAAAGGCGGGCGGGTCGCAGATCACCAGATCGAATTGCGCGCCCTCACGGCCAAGCGTTTCCAGAACGTCGAAGGCATCGCCCTGCCGGGTGCTGAAGCGGTCGGCGACGCCCGTCGCCTTTGCACCCTCTGCGGCCAGCGCCAGCGCGGGCGCACTGGCATCCACCGCCAGCGCGCTTTCGGCGCCGCCCGCCAGTGCCGCCAGCGCGAAGCCCCCGACATGGGTGAACACATCCAGAACTCGCGCGCCCTTGGCCAGACGCGCGGCAAAGGCATGGTTCGGCCGCTGGTCGAAGAACAGGCCGGTCTTCTGCCCGCCCAGCACATCGGCCATATAGGTGGCACCGTTCATCCGCACCGGCACCGGCGCATCGATCCCGCCTGAAAGCACCGCCGTCTCCTCGGCCAGCCCCTCCAGCCCGCGGGCGCGGCCGGTGCCGTTCTTGATGATCGTTCCCACCCCGGTCACGGCGCGCAACGCGGCGGCCAGCACGTCCAGATGCGCCTCCGCCCAGGCGGCATTGGGCTGGATCACCGCCACATCGCCGAAACGGTCGATCACCACACCGGGCAGCCCGTCGGCCTCGGCATGGACCAGCCGGTAGAAAGGCGCGTCGAACAGCCGTTCGCGCATGTCAAGCGCGCAGCGCAGACGGGTGGCAAACCAGGCCTCGTCGATCACCGCCTCGGGGTCGCGGTCCAGCATCCGGGCGATGATCTTCGATTTCACATTGACAGTGACCAGCCCCAGCGCCCGCCGCTCACCATCTTCCAGCACCGCCAAAGTGCCGGGCTCCAGCGCTTGGGTGCGCCGGTCGGTCACCAGTTCGTCGGCATAGACCCAAGGAAAGCCATGGCGGATCGCCCGCGCCTCGGCCTTGGGTTTCAGTCTTACGGTGCGGCGGGTCTCGGTCATCGGCTCACATGCGAAAAAGGGGGGCAATGCCCCCCCTCTAGCCTGTCGTGGCCCATAACGAAAGCCCGGCGTCAGTAAAGGGCGCCCACCGTCCCGGTTGCCAGCGCCCCGTTACGCGAGGTCGGCGTGGTGCTTTCCGGCATCGGAAGCGAAAGTTCCTGACGGATGACTTCGGCCAGATGCTCGACGATGACCACCTTCATGGTGCGCCCCATGGCCTCTTCGCCGATGGCGCGTGTTCCCCCCGACCCTTTGACATCGGCCCAGATCTTGCGCGGCTTCTCGATCACCGCGCCGGTCGCCGCATCCCGCACCGACAGGATGAAATGCACCGAATGCACCCCGCCCACGGTATAGCGGGTCTTTTCGGTCAGCGAATGGAAGCGCGTCAGCTCCACATCCAGCATCACCTTCGGGCCGTTGTTCATTGCGGCCGTGCCTCTGGCAAAGCCTTCCTCGAGGATGGCCTGAACCTGATTATAGCGATCGCCCAGCGGGTCGCCACGCCACACGATGTCCGCAATCGGGTAGAACATGTTGGCTTCCGACACTGCAAGGTCGCGCGGCACCGATACCCGGATGCCCTGCACGTCATATTTCGGCACCATCACCACCGGGTTCTTCGAGGCCACCGTCACGGCCCCCGGCGCTGACCCATTGCGCGAGACCATCCCCCCGCCGCAGGCCGACAGCCCGAAAACAAGCCCCAAGGCCATCACGATCCGAATCGCAGATTTCATTTCCAACCTCCGGCTTCTCCGGTTGCGCGTTCCTGATCCTTTTCGCGCCGGATCGCGGCGGAAATGCGTTGAACTCGGCGCATTGTTGCGGAAACGTCATGGAATTACTGTGCCAAGACACCGATACGGGCGATTGACGCGGGGGCAGTGACAGTCCAGACTTTTGGCCCATCCCTGTGTATCGCCCGTCTGTGGGTCTTTCGGGGATCATGGGTTGTTAGCGCTAACAAAATCTGCTACATCACCGGCACCGCAAGAACGGAGCCCGCCATGACGCTGAACGCCACCATCGCCCGCGTGACCGACCGGATCCGCGCCCGGTCCGAGGGGCCGCGCGGCGACTACCTTGACCGCATGCGCGCCGCTGCCAGCGCTGGCCCCGCCCGCGCGCATCTGACCTGCGGCAATCAGGCCCATGCCTATGCGGCGATGGAAACCGACAAGGCGACACTGGCCGCCGGTCGCCAGCCCAATCTGGGCATCGTCACCGCCTATAATGACATGCTTTCTGCCCATCAGCCCTACGAGGATTTCCCGAAGCTGATCCGCGAGGAAGCCCGCCGCAACGGCGCCACCGCGCAGGTCGCGGGCGGTGTGCCCGCCATGTGCGACGGCGTGACCCAGGGCCAGCCGGGCATGGAGTTGTCACTGTTTTCCCGCGACGTGATCGCACTGGCCTCGGGTGTGGCGCTTAGCCACAACACCTTTGATGCGGCGCTGTTTCTGGGCGTCTGCGACAAGATCGTGCCGGGCCTCATCATCGGCGCCGCCACCTTCTCGCATATCCCCGCGGTCTTTGTGCCCGCCGGCCCGATGACCAGCGGCCTGCCGAATGACGAAAAGGCCAAGGTGCGCCAGCAATTTGCCACCGGCGAAGTGGGGCGCGACAAGCTGATGGAGGCCGAGATGGCCTCCTATCACGGGCCTGGCACCTGCACCTTCTACGGCACCGCCAATACCAACCAGATGCTGATGGAGTTCATGGGCCTTCACCTGCCCGGCAGTTCCTTTGTCAACCCCGGCACGCCGCTGCGCGCGGCCCTCACCCGCGCCGCCGTGGCGCGTGCGACGCAGATCACCGCGCAGGGCAACGACTACCGCCCGGTCGGCGAGATCCTCGACGAACGCGCCTTCGTCAACGGGCTGGTCGGGCTGATGGCGACCGGCGGCTCGACCAATCTCGTGCTGCACCTGCCCGCCATGGCCCGCGCCGCCGGCATCCACCTCGATCTGGAAGATTTCGACGACATCTCCAACGTGGTGCCGCTGATGGCCAAGGTCTATCCGAACGGCCTTGCCGATGTGAACCATTTCCACGCCGCCGGGGGCCTTGGCTACATGATCGGCCAATTGCTCGACGCGGGGCTGCTGCACCCGGATGCCCGCACCATCATGGGCGACGGGATGCAGCCATACCGGACCGAGCCGCGCCTTGCGGGCGAAACCCTTGAATGGGTGCCTGCCGCCGCTGAGACGCTGAACGACCGCATCCTGCGCCCCGCAACGGCCCCCTTCGCCGCCACCGGCGGGCTGAAGCAACTCAGCGGCAATCTCGGTCGCGGGGTCATCAAGGTCTCGGCCGTCGCGCCCGAGCGCCATGTGATCGAGGCCCCCGCCCGCATCTTCCACGATCAGGAGGCGGTGAAGGCCGCCTTCAAGGCGGGCGAGTTCATCTCGGACACCGTCGTCGTCGTCCGCTTTCAGGGCCCGCGCGCCAACGGCATGCCGGAACTGCATTCGCTGACCCCCACGCTTTCGGTGCTTCAGGAACGCGGACTGAAAGTGGCGCTGGTCACCGATGGCCGGATGTCCGGCGCCTCGGGCAAGGTGCCCGCCGCCATCCATGTCAGCCCCGAAGCCGCCACCGGCGGCCCGCTGGCAAAGCTGCGTGATGGCGACATCGTGCGGCTGGACGCCACCGCCGGCACGCTGACCGTTCTGGCCGAGGATTTCGACAGCCGCACGCCGGTCACCGCCGACCTTTCCGCCAACAGCCACGGCATCGGCCGCGATCTGTTCGAGGCGTTCCGCCGCAATGTCGGCAACGCCACCGAAGGCGCCGCCGTCGTCGTCTGATCCTGCCCCGGCGGGGCATGGGCGCAAGATACCCCTTTATCTTGGCCCAAATATCCCCGCCGGAGGCATCCGCCCCATCCACCTGCCCCAACGCCCGGAACATCGCCATGACCCCCGCCGAAGCCTCTGCCCGCGCCGCCGAAATCTGCCGCCTTGCCCCGGTCATCCCGGTTCTGGTGATCGAGGAGGTCGCCCATGCCGCCCCGCTCGCTCGCGCGCTGGTCAAGGGCGGGCTGCCGGTGCTGGAGGTGACGCTGCGCACCCCGGCGGCGCTGGAGGTCATCCGCGCCATGGCGGAGGTCGAGGGCGGCGTGGTGGGGGCGGGCACCCTGCTGACGCCCGCCGATGTGAAAGCGGCCAAGGTCGCCGGCGCGACCTTCGGCGTCTCGCCCGGCGCCACTGACCGGCTGCTTGACGCCTGCGAGGACCACGACCTGCCGCTGCTCGCCGGGGCCGCCACCTGTTCCGAGGTCATGGCGCTGATGGAGCGCGGCTATACGGTGCAGAAATTCTTCCCGGCCGAGGCAAATGGCGGCGCTGCCGCGCTTGCCGCCATCGGTGCCCCGCTGCCGCAGGTAAGCTTCTGCCCGACCGGCGGCATCACGCTGGCCAAAGCTGCAGATTACCTGAAGCTGAAGACCGTGCTTTGCGTCGGCGGTAGTTGGGTTGCGCCCAAGGCAATGATGCAGGCGGGCGACTGGGCCGGGATCGAGGCGCTGGCCGCCGAGGCCGCCGCCCTGCCGCGCTGAGGCTTACTTCAGCGCCATCCGCAGCAGTTTCGCGCCCAGCAGGATGAAGGGCGCGGCATGCAGCAGCAGGTCGAAGATGTCGATCGGCTTCAGCAGCGTGCCCGAGGCCAGCATCTTCAGCTTTTCCCAAAGATGCGGCTCGGGCACGAAAGGCGCGAGCCCCAGCGTCAGCGCGGCGAGGATCAGCAGGTTCAACGGCATCTGGTCGAGAAGGTTCAGCATCTTCGGCCTCATTCATATTCACCCCCATGAATACGAAAACCGGCAGCGATGCAAGCCACAACGAAAAACCCGCCGGGCAGATGCCTCAGGCGGGTTGCTTTCGTGTGAAGTGGCGCGGTTGACGGGGCTCGAACCCGCGACCCCCGGCGTGACAGGCCGGTACTCTAACCGACTGAGCTACAACCGCGCGATCACACATCCGGGGCGCTGGCGGGCGGTGGCGCGGTTGACGGGGCTCGAACCCGCGACCCCCGGCGTGACAGGCCGGTACTCTAACCGACTGAGCTACAACCGCATTGCCGCCCGGGCCAGCGCCCGGATGTGGGGGTGTATTACGGGGCCACGCCGCCGCCGTCAAGCGCCCCAGATGCGATTTTTTCACATTCTCGCATCTTCCTGAAATCCGGTCACTTTTCCGGTGCCGGGATGAACTCGGCATCGTCGCCCGGCGGCAGGCGGAAGCGGCCATGCGCCCAGTCCCCCGCGCGCCAGGCCTCTTTCGCGGCCTCGATCCGTTCCTTGCTTGAGGCCACGAAATTCCACCAGATATGGCGCGATCCTTCCATGGTGGCGCCCCCCAGAACGATCAGCCGCGCACCGGAATCCCCGGCCTTCACGGCGATCCGGTCACCGGGGCGGAAGACCAGCATGCGCCCCGCCTCGAAGCTTTGCCCGGCCACCGTCACCTCCCCCGTCAGCACATAGACGCCACGATCCTCGTGATCGTCAGGCAGCGGCAGTATGGCGCCCGGCGCCAGCGTCGCATCGGCATAAAGCGTCTCGGATGCCAGCGGCACCGGCGCCCGTTCACCCCAGCCATGGCCGAGGATCAGCCGCAGATGCTTGCCCTCGCCCTCCAGCTCCGGCAGGTCACCCTTGGGCGTGTGATGGAAGGCAGCGGGATCGTCCTCATGCGCGACCGGCAGCGCCATCCAGCTTTGCAGCCCCAGCATGGCATGCGGCTTCTCGCGCAACTCGCCATCGGTGCGTTCGGAATGGGTGATCCCGATACCGGCGGTCATCAGGTTCACCGCGCCCGGTTCGATCCAGCGGTCGGTGCCAAGGCTGTCACGGTGATGCAGCTTGCCCTTCAGCAGATAGGTCACCGTCGCCAGCCCGATATGCGGATGCGGGCGCACGTCGATGCCCTGCCCGGTCAGAAACTCGGCCGGGCCCATCTGGTCGAAGAAGATGAAGGGGCCAACCATCTGGCGCTGTACGGCCGGAAGGGCGCGGCGCACTTCGAAACCGCCAAGGTCACGGGCGCGGGCAACGACAACGGTTTCAATGGCATCGACGGCATCGCCAACGGGGATGTCGGGGTCCAGTGCGGGGTTCCAGCTCATCTTGTCCTCCTGTGTGTTGAAGGAAAGATAGGCCAGATTTCGTGACCGTGCATCTGCCGGGATCGCCGAAGTCCTGTGCAAGGCTGCCCATGGGCTTGACCCCGGCCTGCGATTGGTCGAGATCACCCGCCATGAAGGCAGAACTTTCCGAAGACGGGCAAAGCTTCACACTGACGCGCGGCGCGTGGTCGAACAGCTATCCGCTGGCCGATCTGCCAAAATGGATGGCCTTCTATCGCAAGCAACCGCTGGACTTTCCGAAATCGGGCGATTCCTATGCCGCCTCGATTGCCGCGCTGGAGGCATTGGCCGCCCGGCTGGACCAAGGCTGATCCGCGACGGAAACCCGGCGGCGCGGCGTATCAGGGGAACTGACCCTGATGCACCGGAAGCCTCCTCATGAAATCCATGTTTCTTCGCTATGCGACCCCGTTCACCACCGGGCTGTTCCTCGTCTCGCTCGTCTCGGGGGTGGCCTTGTTCTTTCATATCGGCCCGATGGCCTTTCACGGCATGCATGAATGGCTCAGCATGGTGCTGATCCTGCCCTTCGTGCTGCATGTCTGGCGGAACTGGCGGCCGATGACAGCCTATTTCCGCCATGTTCCGATGATGGTGGCGCTGGCGGCATCGGTTCTGGCGGGGGCGGTGTTCTTCCTGCCGTCTGGCGGCACCGGCCAGGGCGGGCGTCCGCCGCAATTCGCAGTGGCGAACCGCCTTCTGGCGGCCACCCCCGCCCAAGTCGCCCCCGCGCTGGGCCTGAGCGAAACCGCGCTGCGTGAAAGCCTGACGTCGGCGGGCTTTGCGGTGCCGACCGGGGCTGAAAGCCTGCACGATCTGGCCACCGCCGCCGGACAGCAGGACAGCGCCATTCTGGCGGTTCTGGCCAGCACGGCGAACTGACCGCGCGCCGGGCCTTTCCGGGTCGGGCATCTTAGGAAAATCCTAAGCCAAGCTGAAAAACAGTTTGCTTTCGCCTGACCCGGCTCTGCGGCACTCTGGTTGCAATTCCAGAGGAACCCGCAGCCATGATCCGCACCGGCACAGAATACCGCGAGTCGATCCGTGACGGGCGTGAGGTTTACGTGAATGGCGAACGCGTGGCAGATGTCGGCAGCCACCCCGCCTTTCGCCCGCTGGTCGAGATGCGGGCCCGGATGCACGATATGGCGCATGACCCGGCCAGCCGCAAGGTGATGACCGTTACCCGCAACGGCGAGACGCAGGCCCTGTTGAACGCCCTGCCCTTCACACAGGCCGATTGGTGGGCCAAGCGCCGCGCCACCGATGCCGTGCTGGACATGGCAGGCGGCATCGTCACGCGGATCGGGGATGAAACCGTGGGCGAGATGTGGTCGCTGCACGATTGCGCAGACGCGCTGGCGGAACTGGACCCGCAATTCGCCCCGAACATCCGCAGGCATGTCGAACGGGTTCTGACCTGCGACCTGTTCCACGTCTCTGGCAATGCCGGGCCTACCCCGGACGGATCGGACATGGCGCTGCATGTGGTGCGCGAAACCGATGCCGGCGTGGTGGTGCGCGGTGCCAAGTATGAAACCGCCGCAGCCTATGCCAATCAGGCTTTCATCAAGCCGACCTTGAGCGGCTGGGGTGAGGCGGCACAATCCGACAGCGCCATCGGCTTCATCTGCGACATGGCTGCCCCCGGTCTGAAATTCCTGTGCCGCGACAGCTTTGCCCGCCCCGCAAGCGCCGAGGATTTCCCGCTATCCAGCCGGTGTGACGAGGTGGATACGCTTCTGATCTTCGATGATGTGCTGGTGCCCTGGGAAAATGTGATTTTCCACCGCCAGGCCCGCGCGGCCATGCAGGTCCGCGCGACACTGCACCGCTATTCCGCCTTCGCCTTCATGCAGCGCAGCCTGCGCATGGCCGACATGCTGATCGGCGTGGCCCTTCTGGCTGTGCGGCAGCGCGGGTTCGACCGTCAGCAGACCGTGCAGGAGAAGTTGACGCGGCTCGCGCTTTACCGCGAATCCATCCACGCCCATCTGACCGCAGCCATTGCCCTTGCCGAACGCTCGCCCGCCGGGCTGATGATGCCGAACCAGAGCCTGCTTTACGCAGGCCGGATGCATGCCACCGGGCAATTGCCCGCGATGATGCAGCACACGCGTGAACTTTGTGGCGCCCAGATTGCGCTGATGCCGGAGACCGCGGCCTTTCAGGCGCCCGACACCGCACCCTGGCTGGAACGCTGCTATGCGGATGACGACTGGACTGCCGAGGACCGTCGCCGCCTGATGGCCTTCGCGCGCGACCTTCTGAATTCGGACTACGCGGGCCACCGTCTTACCTTCCAGCTTTTCGCCGAAGGCCCGCCCTATGCGCAGCTTGCCACCGTCTATCGCAACTTCGACTGGGAAGGGCCGATGACGCTGGTGAAAGACTGCGCCGGGCTTTCCGACCGGGCGGCAGGCGCCGACAGGCTGGTGCCGGGCGACTCGGCCGTATCGAAATGGTTTGCCACCGAAACCCCGCGCGGCCCCGCGCATTGAAAGCCCGTGCATCGCAAGCCCATGCATCGAAAGAAGGACCGCAGATGAACCACCACGCGCCGCTCAGCCCCGCCGCCGAACTTCATGCCAATGTCTCGGTCCCGTTCGAACGCGCTTTCGCCATGCCGAAATCGGTTTATACCTCGCCCGAGTTTCTGGCGCTGGAACAAAGCCATGTCTTCGCGCAGGACTGGCTTTGCGCCGGTCGCGCCGAAAGCCTGCCCGATCCGGGCGATTATCTGACCATGGAAATCGCGGGCGAGCCGGTCGTGGTGCTGCGCGACCGTGACGGCGCCATCCGCGCCATGTCGAACGTCTGCCGTCACCGTATGTCCACCCTGCTGCAAGGGCGCGGCAAGGTGCGGGCCATCACCTGCCCCTACCATGCCTGGACCTACAACCTTGACGGCAGCTTGCGCGGCGCACCGGCGATGACGCTGAACGAAGGTTTCTGCAAAGAGGCGCTGGGCCTGCCCGCCATCCGCTGCGCGGTCTGGCAGGGCTGGATCATGGTCACGCTCAACCCCGAGGCCCCCGCCCCGGCCGAGGCATTGGCCGAAGTAACCGATCTTATCGCCCCCTTCGACATGACCGGCTACCGCGAGACCTTCCGCGAGAGTTTCCGCTGGGCGACCAACTGGAAGGTGCTGGCCGAGAATTTCATGGAAAGCTACCACCTGCCGATGTGCCACGCGGGCACCATTGGCGGCGCGTCGAAGCTGGAGGAAATGGTCTGCCCGACCGGCGGCGCGGGGTTCAACTACCACTGGATTCTGAAGAATGATTCCGTGCCGCTGGCACTGGCGCATCCGTCGAACACCACGCTGGAAGGCGATGACCGGCGCAAGACCTGGCTGCTGGCGATCTATCCCTCGCTGCTGATCACGCTGACGCCGGGCTATTTCTGGTATCTCTCGCTCACCCCCGACGGGCCGGGCCATGTGCAGGTGCTGTTCGGCGGCGGCATGTCGGAAGACTGGCTGGCCGACCCGGCCGCGGAGGCGCATCTGGCCTCGGTGCGGGCGCTGCTCGACGATGTGAATGTCGAGGACAAGGGCTGCACCGAGAAGGTCTATCGCGGGCTTTGTTCCGGCCTCGCGCAGCCCGGCCCGCTCAGCCATCTGGAGCGGCCAAATTTCGAATTCGCCCAATACCTTGCCCGCCGCATCCCGGCCTGAGGCATTCCGGACAACAAGGAAGAACCCCATGTCAGTCGAAAGAACCGAGGCGCTGGTGGTCGGCGCCGGACAGGCCGGCATCGCCGCCAGCGAACACCTGACCCGCGCGGGCATCCCGCATCTGGTGCTGGAAAAGGATCGCGTCGCCGAACGCTGGCGCAGTTGCCGCTGGGATTCGCTGGTGGCGAACGGCCCGGCCTGGCACGACCGCTTTCCGGGGCTGGAATTCGCGGGCGACCCCGATGCCTTTGTCGGCAAGGAAGGGGTGGCTGATTACCTTGCGGCTTACGCCCGCAAATATGACGCCCCGATCCGTTGCGGGGTCGAGGTGAAGGGCGCGACCCGACTGCCCGACCGCGCAGGTTTCCGCGTCGAAACCTCGCAAGGCGTGATCGAGACAACCTATCTGATCTCGGCCACCGGCGCGTTCCAGACCCCGGTCATTCCGCCGCTGGTGCCGGAAAGCGCAGGGATCACCCAGATCCATTCCAACAGCTACCGCAACCCCGCGCAATTGCCCGAGGGCGGCGTGCTGGTGGTGGGCGCCGGATCGTCCGGCGTGCAGATCGCGGACGAACTTCTGGCCTCGGGCCGCAAGGTCTGGCTCTCGGTCGGGCCGCATGACCGCCCTCCCCGCGCCTATCGCGGCCGCGATTTCGTCTGGTGGCTGGGCGTGCTGAACAAATGGGACGCCGACGCGCCGGAAGGCGCCGAACATACCACCATCGCCGTCAGCGGTGCCCATGGCGGCGCGACGGTCGATTTCCGCAAGCTCGCCGCGCGGGGCATGGTGCTGCTGGGCCGGACCGAAAGCTTCGAAGGCGGCAAGCTGCACTTCGCCGGTGACCTCGGCACCAATATCCGCCGGGGCGACGCCAATTACCTGTCGCTGCTGGACGAGGCCGATGCCTGGATCACCCGCAACGGCCTGTCCCTGCCCGAGGAACCGCAGGCGCGCGAGATCGGGCCCGACCCCGACTGCATGACGCAGCCGATCCACACGCTTGACCTGAAGGCTGCTGGCATCACCACGATCCTCTGGGCCACCGGCTTCAGCAATGATTTTGGCTGGCTTCAGGTCGATGCGCTGGATGACAAGGGCCGCCCCCGCCACCAGCGCGGCGTGTCGTCGGAACCCGGCGTCTACTTCCTCGGCCTACCCTATCAGTCGCGGCGCGGATCCTCCTTCATCTGGGGCGTCTGGCACGATGCGAAATTCGTGGCCGACCATATCGCCAAGCAACGCAGCTACCTTGCCTATCGCGCGCCCGGCGAAACCGCCGCCGCCGCAGAATGACCCGGAGAGACCCAATGGCCCATACCCGCTACCGCAAGTTCAACACCCGCGACACCTACCCCGAGCAGCGCCTCGACAATGACCTCTGTCAGGCGGTCGCCACCCGTGGCGGCACGACGCTCTGGATGCGCGGCCAATGCCCGCAGGATCTGGACACCGCGCAGAACATCGCCTCGCATGATCCGGTGGAACAGACCCACAAGGTCATGCAGAACATCCGCCAACTGGTCGAGGAAGCCGGCGGAAAGATGGAACATGTGGTGAAACTGGTGGTCTACCTCACCGATGTGCGCCACCGCGAGGCGGTCTACCGGACCATGGGCGAATATATCAAGGGTGTGCACCCGGTCTGCACCGGCCTGACCGTAGTGGCGCTCGCCCGCCCCGACTGGCTGGTGGAAATCGACGCCACCGCCGTCATCCCTGATTGATCCCACAGGACCGGGGGTTTCACACCCCCGGACCCCCGTGGGATATTTCTGGACAGAAAATGAGCCTGGAAAGCGCCCTTGCCATTTTCTGTCCGAAAATATCCTCGGGGGTCCGGGGGCAGACAGCCCCCGGCGTTTTCCGAAAGAGACCCGGCATGACCTTTTCCCTTGTTGCCCGCTGCGCGAAGACCGGCCAGTTCGGCATGGTGATCTCCTCCTCCTCCCCCGCCGTGGCGGCGCGCTGTGCGCATGTGCGGGCGGGCGTGGGCGTAGTGGCGAGCCAGAATGTCACCGATCCCACGCTGGGGCCGCTGGTGCTGGAGGCGCTGGCCTCGGGCCTTGGCGCGGAAGCGGCGCTTGCGAGGGTGACGACGGCGCGCGCGCATATTGACTATCGGCAATTGCTGGTCGTCGATGGCAGCGGTGCAACCGCGATCCATTCCGGGCAGCAGGTGCTGGGCATCTGGGCCGAAGCGCGGGGGCAGGATTGTGCCTCGGGCGGCAATCTGCTGGCAAATGATGGCGTGCCCGCTGCCATGGTGGCGGGGTTCGAGACGGCCACCGGCCATCTGGGTGACCGCCTGATCGCCGCCCTACGCGCCGGACTTGCGGCAGGTGGCGAGGCTGGCCCGGTGCATTCGGCGGGGCTGAAGATCGCCGACCGGCTGGACTGGCCGCTGGCCGATCTGCGCTGCGACTGGACGGAAACCTGCCCCATCGAGGCGGTAGCCGCCGCATGGGAGGTCTATAAACCGCAGATGGCCGCCTATGTGCAGCGCGCCGAAGATCCGACACAGGCGCCTTCCTACGGAGTTCCCGGCGATGAATGACATCTCGCAATTCACCCGTGCCGACTGGCAGGCGCGCGCCGCCGTGCTGCGCTTCCGCAACCAGATCTGGCTCGACGGGCGCGCCGTGCCCGCCGCCTCGGGCGCGCGGTTCGAAAGCGTCAACCCGGCCACCGGCGCCGTGCTGACCGATGTGGCGCGCGGTGGAGCCGAGGACATCGACCGCGCCGTCGCCTCGGCCCGCCGCGCCTTCGAGGATGGCCGCTGGAGCCGCAAGACCCCGGCTGAGCGCAAGGAGGTGCTGTTGCGTCTTGCTGCGCTGATCCGCGAGAATGTGCCGGAACTAGCGCTGCTGGACAGTCTGGACATGGGCAAGCTGGTGAAGGATGCCGCGACCATTGACGCCCCTGGCTCGGCGCATTTTTTCCAGTGGCATGCCGAGGCGATCGACAAGCTTTATGACGAGATCGCCCCGACCGGCGGTCGCGATCTGGCCATGGTGCGGCGGGTGCCGCTGGGGGTGGTCGGCGCGGTGGTGCCGTGGAACTTCCCGCTGGATATGGCGACGTGGAAGCTGGCGCCGGCACTGGCCACCGGCAATTCCGTCGTGCTGAAACCGGCTGAACAATCACCGCTGTCGGCGCTGCGCTTGGCCGAGCTGGCCGCCGAGGCCGGTCTGCCCGATGGCGTTCTGAACGTGGTGCCGGGCTTTGGCGAGGATGCCGGGCAGGCACTGGGTCGTCACGCGGATGTGGATTGCCTCGTCTTCACCGGCTCGACCGCCGTGGGCAAGCTGTTCCTGCGCTATGCCGGTGAATCGAACATGAAACAGGTCTGGCTGGAAACCGGCGGCAAGAGCCCGAATCTGATCTTCCCCGACGCCGATCTGGAGGCCGCCGCCGATATGGCCGCCTTTGGCATATTCTTCAATCAGGGTGAGGTCTGTTCGGCGAACAGCCGGATGCTGGTGCATGCCTCGATTGCCGAGGAAATGATCGAACGCATGGCCGCCCGCGCCGCGCAGGCGCAGCCGGGCGACCCGCTGGACCCGGCCTCGGCCATGGGGCCGCTGGTGGACCGCAAACATGCCGATACGGTGATGGGGTTCATCGCCAGCGGCAAACAGGCCGGGCGGCTGGTCTGTGGCGGCGAGCGGATCGCGCGCAACGGCTCCGATGCCTATGTGCAGCCCACCATCTTCACCGATCTGCGCCCCGATGCTCGCGTGGTGCGGGAGGAGATCTTTGGCCCGGTGCTGACCATCCAGACCTTCAAGACCGAGGACGAGGCGCTGACCATGGCCAATAACTCGCCCTATGCGCTTGCCGCCTCGGTCTGGACCCGCGATCTGGGGCGGGCGCTGTCGGTCTCGGACCGGCTGAATGCGGGGACGGTTTCGGTCAACACGGTCGATGCGCTGAGCGCGATGACCCCGTTCGGCGGCATGAAGCAATCGGGTTTCGGGCGTGACCTGTCGATCCACAGTTTCGACAAATATTCCGCGCTCAAGACGACTTGGATCAAATACTGATCCGGGTTAGGCTGTCCCTAATCTGAACGCGGCTGAGGTAAGCCATGCCCTTGCGATTCACCCTGCGGCAGTTGGAATACCTCGTCGCCGTGGGCGAATGCGGCTCGATTGCGCTGGCGTCGGAACGGGTGAATGTGTCTTCGCCCTCAATATCCGCAGCGATTTCGCAGCTGGAGCAGGAATTCGGCCTGCCGCTGTTCGTGCGGCGCCATGCACAAGGGCTGTCACTGACGCAGGGCGGCAAGCAGTTCGTGGAACAGGCGAAAGTGGTCCTGGCACAGGCGGCGCGGCTGAACGATCTGGCCAACAGCATCACCGGCAAGGTGCGCGGGCCGCTGAACGTGGGATGTCTGCTGACCTTCGCGCAGGTGGTTCTGCCGCAGCTTCGGCGCAGCTTCGTCGATGCCTGGCCCGAGGTCGATTTCCACCAGTTCGAGCGCAACCAGTCGGAAATCTTCGACGGGTTGCGCAATGCGACGCTGGATCTGGCGCTCAGCTATGATCTGAACATCCCCGCCGATCTGGAATTCGTGCCGCTGGCGACGCTGCCCCCTTACGCTGTCTTGCCCGATACGCATGAGCTTGCGCACCTGGCCGCAGTCTCGCCCGCCGAACTGGCGGATTATCCGATGGTGCTGCTCGACCTGCCGCTGAGCGCCGAATATTTCCTGTCCTTCTTCACCGAAATTGGCGTGCGGCCGCAGATTGCTGAACGCACCCGCGACATGGCGGTGATGCAGAGCCTTGTCGGTCAGGGCTTTGGCTATTCCATCGCCAATATCCGGCCCTGGTCGGACAACAGCCCCGACGGGCGGCGGCTGCGCTATGTGCCGCTGACCGGGCCGGTCCGGCCGATGCGGCTGGGGCTGGTTCTGTCAGAAGGGGCCAGCGCCTCGCAGACGGTGCGCGCTTTCGTCGATCATTGCCGCGCCAATGTCAACGCGGAACGCGCCGCCGGGCTGCGGCTGCGGCTGGACGGGCCACAGCGCGATTTCTAGGCTTCCCCGGTTGCACAAGGCCACGCCACTTCGCCCAAAGCGAAGGCACGGCCGCCTTGCGTTAGCCGTAGCCTAATTCCAGCTTCCGAAGGCGATTATTTACCCGAAGCCCCCTGCCGGGTTCTGCTGGGGCAACCCCGCGTCCTATCGACGCCCTTTCTCGCCCTTCCAAGACGGAGCCCGGAGCCTTGCGCGATCCCCGCTACGACATCCTGTTTCAGCCCATGGCCATTGGCCCGCTGACCGCGAAGAACCGTTTCTATCAGGTGCCGCATTGCAATGGCGGCGGCTATCGTGACCCTTCCGCCGCCGCTGCGATGCGCGGCATCAAGGCCGAAGGCGGCTGGGGCGTGATCTTCACCGAACAGACCGAGATGCACCAGACCTCGGAAATCACGCCCTTCATCGAGCTGCGGCTGTGGGAGGACAAGGATATTCCCGGCCTGCGCAAGATGTCGGAGGCGATGAAGACCCATGGCGCGCTGGCGGGCATCCAACTGGCCTATTCGGGCATCAACGGGCCGAACTTCTATACCAAGGAAGTGCCGCTGGCGCCGACCGCCCTGCCGATCCGCACCTTCACCAATGATCCGGTGCAGGCGCGAGCGATGGACAAAAGCGACATCCGCAACCTGCGCCGCTGGTTCGTGAACGCGGCGAAACGCTCGAAACTGGCGGGGTTTGACCTGATCTGCCTTTACGGCGCGCATGGGTTTGGCATCTTCCAGCATTTCCTCAGCCGCGCCACCAACCAGCGGTCGGACGAGTATGGCGGCAGTCTGGAAAACCGCTCGCGCTTTGCGCGCGAGGTGGTGGCGGATATGCGCGATGCCGTGGGCGATACGATGGCGCTGACGATGCGGGTCAGCCTTGACGAAAGCATCGGCGATCTGGGCTTTTCCAATGCCGAGGTGCGAGAGTTCATCGAGATGAACGCCGATCTGCCCGATCTGTGGGATCTGGCGCAGGGGACGTGGGAAGATTGCTCCGGTCCCTCGCGCTTCAAGGAGGAGGCGGCGCAAGAGGTGCTGGTGAAGGGCATCCGCGAACTTTCCTCGAAACCCGTGGTGGGCGTGGGCCGCTTCACCTCGCCCGATGTGATGGCGCGGATGATCCGGCAGGGCACGCTGGATTTCATCGGCTGCGCGCGACCGTCGATCGCCGATCCCTTCCTGCCGAAGAAGGTGGAGGAAGGCCGGATTGAGGATATCCGCGAATGTATCGGCTGCAATATCTGCATCACCGGCGACATGACGATGAGCATCAGCCGCTGCACCCAGAACCCCACCTTCATGGAAGAATGGCGCAAGGGCTGGCACCCGGAAAAGATCGCCGCACGGGGTGAAAGCGAGAATGTGCTGGTGATCGGTTCCGGCCCCGCCGGGCTGGAGGCGGCGCGGGCGCTCAGCTTGCGCGGCTATGACGTGGCGCTGGCCGAGGCCGGCGATGCGTTCGGCGGTCGTGTGGCGCGCGAACGCTTGCTGCCCGGCCTGTCGGCTTGGGGGCGGGTGATGGATTACCGGCTCTATCAGATCGGCCAACGGCCGAATGTGCAGATGTATCCGGGATCGGAACTCGGCGTGGAGGAGGTGCTGGACTTCGGTTTCCAGAACATCTGCGTGGCGACCGGCAGCCAGTGGCGCGCCGATGGCGTGGCGCGGCAGCATGTGGTGCCGATGCCGGGCTTGGGCGCCCTGCCCAGCTTCACGCCGGACGACCTGATGGCGGGGCGGATGCCCAAGGGTCGCGTCGTGGTCTATGATGACGATCATTATTACATGGGCGGCGTGCTGGCCGAGCTTTGCGCCAAGGCTGGCTGCGCCGTGACGCTGGTCACCCCCGCCGCCTTCGTGTCCGACTGGACGCGCAACACGCTGGAACAGGGCGCCATTCACCGCCGTCTGGTGGAGGCCGGGGTGCAGATCGTGCTCAACACCGGCGTCACCGCATTGCGTGCCGACGGGGTGGAGGCCAACTGCGCCTATACCGATGCCCGCCGGGTGATCGAGGCCGATGCGGTGGTGCTGGTCGCCTCGCGCGCCTCGAACGATGCGCTTTACCACGGGCTGAAGGCGCGGCAGGCCGATTGGGCCGATGCCGGCATCCGCAGCGTGCAGATCATCGGCGACGCCGCCGCCCCCGGTCCGATCGCCTGGGCGACCTATGCCGGGCACCGCTATGCCCGCGAACTCGATACCGGCGTCTGGGGCGAGGACTGGGGCGATACGCTGTCCTTCCGGCGCGAGATCACCGAACTGGCGGCGGATTGAGCCATGGAACGCAAGAAAGCCATCGAGGTTCAGAACGTCGCCAAATCCTTCGGCAGCTTTCAGGCGCTGAAGGGGGTCAGCTTCGACATCTACGATAACGAATTCTTCACCATGCTGGGGCCGTCGGGCTGCGGCAAGACTACGCTGCTGCGGATGATTGCCGGGTTTGAAAGCCCGACCTCCGGCACCATCCGCCTGCATGGCCGCGACATCCTTGACCAGCCGCCGCACAAGCGTCGGGTCAATACGGTGTTCCAAAGCTATGCGCTGTTCCCGCATATGACGCTGGAGGCCAATATCGCCTTCGCGCTGGAAAATCTGGGCTGGGAAAATGCGCGCATCCGCGACCGCGTGGCGCAGATGCTGGACCTCGTGCATATGACGCCGTTCGCCCGCCGCCGCCCGGCGCAGCTTTCGGGCGGGCAGCGGCAGCGCATCGCGCTGGCCCGGGCGCTGGCGTCCGAACCCGAGGTGCTGCTGCTGGACGAGCCGCTTTCCGCGCTGGACCTGAAACTCCGGCAGGCGATGCGAGACGAGTTGCGCGCCTTGCAACGCGCCACCGGCATCACCTTCATCTTCGTGACCCATGATCAGGAAGAGGCGCTGGACATGTCCGACCGCATCTGCGTGCTGGGCGCGGGCGAGGTGCAGCAGATCGGCGCCCCGAACGAGATCTACGAAGACCCCGAAAACCGCTTTGTCGCGGATTTCATCGGCGAGACGAATTTCCTGCCCGCCGAGGTGGTTTCGGTCGAAGGCGACCGGGCGACGGTGACAACCCCGCTGGGGCCGGTCACCACCTGGCACAAGGGCGCGGTGGCGGGGGCGCCGGCCATGCTGTCACTCCGCCCCGAAAAGATCGGGATGGAGGATCAGGCCCCGGGCGAGGCGCTGCATGGCACCATCACCGGGCGCAATTACATGGGCGGCTATACCCATTACACCGTCACGGTGAACGGCACCGAATTGCGGGTGTCGAAACGCAATGCGGTGTCGCATGGTGCGAGCCTTGCCGTCGGTGCCCCGGTGCAACTGGCATTCCGCCCCGACAGCGCGCGGGTGCTTGCACGATGAGCTGGCGCGATTTCCGCATCTGGGGCCTTGCCCCCGCATGGGTCATCATGGCGCTGACGCTGGTCTTGCCCATCGGCATCGTGGTGCTGGTCAGCCTTTCCATCCGCGGCGCCTATGGCGGGTTTGACTGGGGCCTGTCCTTCGACAGCTATGCGAAGATCCTGTTCGAGGAGGATTGGGACGGCAACCTTGCCTTCACCCCGCAATACCTTGCCATCATCGGGCGCACGCTGTGGCTTGCCGGGCTGACGACGCTGATCTGCGCGGTGCTTGCCCTGCCCGCCGCCTATGTCATCGCGCAGGCCCCGGCGCGCTGGAAGGCGGTGCTGGTCTATCTGGTCACGCTGCCCTTCTGGGTGTCGATGATCGTGCGGGTCTATGCCTGGATCATCATTCTGGGCAATGACGGGGTGATCGAGAAAACCCTGCGCGGGCTTGGCCTTGTCACCGATATGGACAGCCTTCTGTTCACCAATGGCGCCATGCTCACGGGGTTGGTCTACAGCTACATCCCGCTGATGATCCTGCCGGTTTTCGCCAGTATCGAGAAGCTGGACCCCGCCTTGATCGAGGCGAGCCATGATCTTTACGGCTCGCGCTGGGTCACCGCGCGGCGGGTGATCCTGCCCCTGACCCTGCCGGGGCTGATGGCCGGCGCGGTGCTGGTCTTCGTGCCCTGCCTTGGCGCGGTGCTGGAGCCGATCCTTCTGGGTGGCGGCAAGACCATGATGATGGGCAATCTGATCCAGACCCAGTTCGGCGGCGGGCGAAACTGGCCCTTCGGCGCGGCGATTGCCGTCACACTCATGGTGCTGGTGATGGTGTTCCTGATGCTGAACGCGCTGCGCGCGCGGCGGGAGGTGGGCCATGCGTGACGTGCGGCGCTATCCCGGCGCGCGGATCTTCACCGCGCTGTTCTTCGTCTGGCTTTATCTGCCGATCCTTGTGGTCATCGCCTACAGCTTCAACGAAAACCGCCTCGCCTCGGTCTGGACCGGGTTTTCCTGGCGCTGGTATGAAAGCGCGCTGCAAAACCGGGCACTGCTGGATGCGGTGAAAATCTCGCTGACCGTGGCCAGCATCGCCACGGCCATTGCGACCACGGTCGCCCTGATGGCGGCGCTGGTGCTGGTGCGGGGGCGCGACGTGAAACTGCGGCGCCTGTCGGAGACCGTGGTGAACCTGCCCCTGCTGCTGCCGGAAATCGTGCTGGCGGTGGCGGTGCTGATCCTGTTCTCGCAGATCGGGTTGCAGAACGGCCTTCTGAAACTGGTGATCGCGCATTCGGCCTTCTGCATCCCCTTTGCCTTCCTGCCGATCCGTGCCCGCCTGCAAGGGATGGAGGCCGATTTCGAGGAAGCCGCACAAGATCTTTACGCCTCGCCCTGGGTCACGTTCCGCCGTGTCACCCTGCCCTTGATCGCGCCGGGGGTCTTTGCCGGGGCGATGCTGGCCTTCGTGATCTCGATGGATGATTTCATCACCTCGAACCTGCTCAACTCCGGCGGCTCGACCACGCTGCCGGTCTATATCTTCGGCCTGATCAAGCAGGGCACCACGCCCGAACTGAACGCGATTTCCACGCTGATCGTGCTGGGCTCGCTGATCCTTGCCACCACCGCGCTTGTTCTGACCTTCCGCAACCCCGACCGGGCATGAAGACCCGACCATCCTGACAGGAGAGACATATGACCAGAACCACCCGCCTTCTTGGCCTGACCGCCGCGCTTGCCACCCTGCCGCTGGCCGCCATGGCCGAGGGAGAGCTGCATATCTACGCATGGTCCGACAGCATCGCCCCCGATCTGGTGGCGAAGTTCGAGGCCGAGACCGGCATCAAGGTCACCATGGACGGCTTCAACGCCAACGAAGACCTGCTGACCAAGTTGCAGGCCGGGGCCTCGGGCTATGATCTGGTGACGCCCTCGCAGCATTTCGTGCGGATCATGATCGACCAAGGACTGCTCGAGGACATCGACGCCCATGATCTTGCCGCCTATCAGGCGGTGGACGAAAAGTGGCGCGGCCAGTGGTGGGACGAGACCAACGAATATTCCATCCCGCTGGCCTATGGCACCGCTGGCTTCACCGTGAACCGCGATCAATACAAGAGGCCGGTGGATAGCTGGTCGGTGTTCTTCGAGCCGACGGAAGACCTGAAGGGCAAGATCGCGCAGCTTTCCTACCCTGACGAGATCGTGGGCGCCGCGCAGCTTTACCTTGGCGTGCCCTTCTGTTCCGAGGACTCGGCCGAAATGAAGCGCGTCTATGACCTGCTGGCCGCACAGAAACCCTTTGTCGCCGCCTATACCAGCGACAATATCGAAAACCGCATCGGCGGCGGTGAAGTGGCGATGCACTTCTGGTGGGACGGCAACTCGATGAAGACCCGCCTGAACGACAAGGCCCCCATCGAATATGCCATGCCGAAAGAGGGGCTGGTCGGCTGGCTTGACAGTTTCGTGGTGCCCAAGGGGGCTGCGAATGTCGAAAATGCCAAGAAGTTCATCGACTTCATGTCCACGGTGGAGAATGCGACGGCGCAGTATAACTACTACGGCCATTCCGCCCCGGTGAAGATCGACACCGCCACCGCGACCTATACGCCGGAAAACGCGCCGGAACTGTTCCCGACGGTGAAGGTGGAATTTTCACGCGCCTGCTCGCCCGCCGCGCAGGATCTGGTGACGAAGGTCTGGACCCAGCTTCTGCAATGATCCCCCTCGCCCGGCGGCGCGCTGCCGCCGGGCCTTTTTCCGGCCGGAGACCGCCATGGACCTCGTGATCCGCAATGCCCGCAGTTTTCCCGATGGTGCCGCCGTGGCACTGGCGGTGCAGGACGGCCTGATCGCCTGGATCGGGCCGGACGGCGAGGCGCCCGCCACTACGCAGATCATCGACGCGGGCGGCGCCACGCTGCTGCCGGCCTTCACCGAAAGCCATGTGCACCTGTTTCTGGGCGGCACCGCGCTGGGGCAATTGAACCTCGCCGCCATCGGTGACACCGCCAGCTTCCGGTCAGCCTTGCGCCACTTCGCGGACAGCCTGTCGCCGGGCGCGTTCCTTTGCGGCTATGCCGCGAATTACGAAATGCTCGGCCCCGGCACCCGGCCCGACCGGCATGCACTGGATGCGGCGGTGGCCGATCGGCCAGTGTTCATCACCTCCACCGACTATCACGCGGCTTGGGCCAATACGGCGGCGCTGCAACTGGCAGGTATCCTGCACGGTGCCGAAACCCCGCCGGGAGCGGAGGTGGTGATGGGGCCAGATGGCCTTGCCACCGGCGAATTGCGCGAAGGCGCGGCGATGGAGCTGATCCGCCGTCTGACGCCGACCGGCGGGCGCGACAGCACCGCCATGATCGGGCAAGAACCGCCCGGCACACCCGATGCCGCGATGCGCGCCCGCGACAAGGCCACCATCCTGCGCGCCTGCCATGAACTCGCCCGCCACGGCATCACCAACGCGGTGAACATGGATGGCAACCTTTATCAGGCCGGGTTGTTCACAGAACTGGCAGAGGAATTGCCGATCCGGGTCAAGCTGCCGATGAACCTGACCGAGGATCAGGACGATGCGCGCGTGGCCGCCCTGATCACGCAGGCGCAGGCAGCGCCGGTCGGGCGGCTGGAATTCGGCATGATCAAGATGTTCATGGATGGCGTTTATGACACATGGACTGCGCATGTCGTCGGCGGCTACCCGGACGACCCCGCCAATGACGGGCCGCGACTGATTTCCGCCCCCGCCTTCGCGCGGCTGTGCACGATGGCCGATGCGGCGGGATTGCAGATCGCGGTGCATGCCGTGGGTGATGGCGCGGTGCGCGCGGTGCTGGACGGCTACGAGGCCGCCCGCACCGCCAATGGCCCACGCGACAGCCGCCACCGCATCGAACATATCGACACCATCACCGAGGCGGACCTGCCGCGCCTGCGCACCCTTGGCGTCATGGCCTCGATGCAGCCGGTGCATCCACCGGGCAGCGCGGGCCTGCCGCTGGAGCCGACGATTTCCATCATGGGCCGCGCCCGTTGGCCCACCGCCTTCCCTTGGGCGCGGATCGCGTCGCAGGGCACGCCGCTGGCCTTCGGCACCGACTGGCCGGTCTCGCCGCTCGACCCGCTCTATTGCCTGCATTGCGCGCTGTCCCGCCGCCCCTGGGCCGCGGATATGCCCGACCAGCGGCTTGATCTCGCGGCTGCCCTTGCCGCCTATAGCGCTGGCGGCGCCTATGGCATGTTCGCCGAAGCCCGGCGCGGTGCGCTGCGCCCCGGCATGCAGGCGGATGTGATCCTCGTCGCGGGCGATCTGACGGCGCTGGCGGACTGTGCCGATGCCGCCCGTGTGACGCTGACCCTGCGCGAGGGCGAAATCATCTGGCAGGCGTGAAATCCACGCCTTGCGTCGAGGCCCGTGCGGGATCGCGTGCGGGCAGATCGGCGATCAGCAGCGCCTCGGTTGTGCCCGCCCGCGCCACCACCTCACCCTGCGGCCCCGCGATGACCGAGCCGCCGGCATAGGCCAGATCGCCCTCCGCGCCGCAATAATTGGCGTAAAGGATCGACAGCCCGTGATTGGCCGCCATGGCGGGCACCGTCACCTCGGCCACATGAGTGAAGGGCAGCATATTGGCGGTGGGCACGCAGATCACCTCGACCCCGCGTGCGGCCAGCGCCGCGACATGCGGGGCGAATTCGACGTCATAGCAGATGAGCAGCGCCGCCCGCACCCCGTGCAGATCGAACAGCACATATTCGGCACCCGGCGCGAACAGCCGCTTCTCGCGCGGGCCGTAAAGCTGGATCTTGCGATAGCGCGCCTCCTCGCCCGCCGGGCCAATGACGCTCGCGCTGTTCCACAAACGCCCACCGTCCCGCTCGGCCCAGCCGGTCACCAGCCGACAGCCGGGCGGTGCCATGGCCACCAGACGCGCCAGCCAGTCGGCATCGGCCAAAGCGCCCGGATCGGCACAGTTGTAGCCGGGCAGAAACAATTCCGGCACTACCAGAACACCCGCACCAGCCGCCTCTGCCGCCACCCATATGGATGCAAGCCGCGCAAAGCCCCTCTCCACCGCGCCCGCAACCGGCAGCGCCTGCCAGAGCGCAACCCTCATGGCAGCGGGCTCACGCCGATGACAGGTTCATGCAGATGCCAGAGCGCGGCCCAGATCACGACCGCCAGCAAGACCCGCCACCACGCAGGCCGCCAGCCACGCCAGTTCCCCGCGAAAGGCATATTGGACGTGCCCGTAGTCAGCGCCTGCCAGCGCGCAGCGCCCCACAGCCGCCGGTTCCTTCCATCAATCGCCCGCATCCCCAGCGCGGCGAAAACTGCGAACAAGCCAAAGAGGATGACATGCGCCAGATCACCATTGGCCACCAGATGCGCGCCGGACCACAGCAGAAGCGCCCAAAGCAGCGGATGCCGGACCAGCCCTGCAACTCCGGGCCGCGCGGGGTCAAACCCCTCTGCCCGCCCGCCAAAGCTCAGCGGATTGGGGGCACCGGCGGCAAGACAGGCCAGCAAGACCACAACCGGCATCACCAGATTGACCAGCCAGCGCATCCATGTCGCCTGATCCCAAAGCGGCACGAAAGGCGCCCGGCCAGCCGCAAAAATGACCCATGCCAACAGCAGCAGGGACAACAGCCCATAGGCCGCCCCATAGCCCGCCCTGCCCAGCCGCGCCACCAGCGCACCCCGCAATGCGGGGCGCGAGGGCACCATATGGCTGACCATGAAGGCCACCATCGCCAGGATGAATTCCGTCCAGCCCATCGCTCACCTCCAGCTTCAGGCTTACGCGCTCTGCGCGCGCTGGACAATCGCCGCGCGGCGCCTATGTTCTGCCCCATGCCCGACGCCCTTCTGATCGCCCATGGCTCCCCCGCCGACCCGGAACCGCAGGAACTCGCCCTTCAGGCGCTGGCCGCGCGGGTTCGGATGTGGTGCCCAGGCTGGCGCATCCACGGCACCACGCTGGCCCTGCCCGGCGCGTTGGAACGGGCTGTCGCCACCCTGCCCGAGGCGGTCATCTTCCCCTTTTTCATGGCCGAGGGCTGGTTCACCTGCAAACAACTGCCCAAACGGCTGGCCGAGGCCGGGATGCCAGCCCCCCGGCAACTTGCCGCTTTCGGCCATCTGCCGGACATGCCCGCCCTCGCGCGCCACCTCGCCCTGACCGCTGCCCGCAACCACGGCCTGCCCGATACCGCAACCCTGCTTCTCGCTGCCCATGGCAGTCAGGTCTCCCGCGCCTCCGCCACCCGGACCGAGGAAATCGCCGCGACCCTGCGCGCCACCACTCCGTTCCGCGTTGTCACCGGCTATGTCGAGGAAACCCCTTTCCTGCACGATGCCGCCCGGATTGACGGCCCTGCCCTGTGCCTGCCGCTGTTCGCCACCCGTGCGGGCCATGTCGCACAGGATGTGCCCGACGCGCTTGCCGCCGCCGGGTTTACCGGCCCGCTGCTCCCCGCCATCGGCGAAGCACCCGAGGCCGCCCGGCTCATCGCCACCGCGCTACAGGATTACCTGTCCGAAAATATCCCTGCCCGAGACACCCGCGCCGGTCCGGTGCAGCCGGCCGGCGCGACATAGCTTTGCGCGGCCCGCACGGGCCGTGCTCCGCCTGAAAAGCGCCGGTCACTTCGCGGGGCGAAAGGCCTTGCAGACATCGGGATCGGTCTCGATCCATCCTGCGCCCATCAGGTCAAGGCAATAGGGCACCGCCGGAAAGACCGCATCCAGACAGGTGGCGATGGCCGAGGGTTTGCCCGGCAGCGTGATGATCAGCGTCTTGCCCCGCGTCCCCGCGCCCTGCCGCGACAGGATGGCCGTCGGCACCTCGCGCAAGGACACCGCACGCATCAACTCGCCAAATCCGGGAAAAATGCGCTCCACCACATCTTCCATCGCCTCGGGCGTCAGGTCGCGCGGGCTGGGGCCGGTGCCGCCCGTGGCGAGGATCAGGTCCGCCCCGCCCTCATCGGCCCAGCGTCGGAAGGCGCTGGCCACCACATCGCGGCCGTCGGGCACGATCTCGCGGATGATCTCCACCTCCGAAATCACCGCCCGCTGTAGCCATGCCTCGATGGCCGGGCCCCCTCGATCCTCGTATTCCCCGCGCGAGGCGCGGTCGGAAACCGTCAGAACCGCAATCCGGGCCGTCATGCCGCACCCTCCGTCAGAACCTGTGACAGCCAGCCCGCCACCGCCTCGGGCGCCACGGGTTCGGCCCGATCGCCTGCAAATTCGTGGAACGCCGCCATATTGCCCCGATTAACCCCGATGAGCACCGGCAGACCGTCCGCCACGGCATCGGCGACCATCTGGCGAAAGCCACGACCCTCGGATTCATGCTTGCCGAACTTGTTGATGATCAGCAGCCGCGCGCCCTGCATCCGGCCCGCAACCTCGGCCACCGCGGTTTCCAGCGCGCCCGCGTCCAGCCGACAGCCCGAAGACCCCGCGCCAAGCTTCTGGCTGATGCGGATGACCGGCCCATCGGGCAGCACCTGCACATCCATCTCGCAATCGGCGCCGCAATCGACATTGTGCTGAACCGCGCCCGCCACAGCGACGCCCCCCGCCAGCAGCCCGCGCGCGAGATCAGCCAGCAGCCTGTCGGTCGCCCCGCGTTCTTCCAGCGTCACATATCCGATGCGCATTCCGCCACCCTTCCGTTGCTTCGCAAGGAATGCCTGCGCATGCGCATCAGCGCAAGGCGGTTCAGCCGCCCAGCACGATCAGATCGCGCGAGGACAGACTCAGCTCCACCACCGCGCCCGGTGCTGGCGGAGGCTGATCGGCACGGTTGAACGTGTCCAGCGCCACCTGCATGCCCGCGACATCGGCGCCAATACGGATAACCGATCCAAGGAAATGCACATCGCGCACCGTGGCGGGCAGGACGACATCATTGCCTTCACGGCGACCCAGATACAGCGCCTCGGGCCGTGCGGCCAGATCGACGCTGCCCCCCGAAACCGGCGCGGGCAGCGTGACCGGCACACCCGCCAGCCGCACACGACCGGCGGCGCCATCCTCGACAGTGGCGGTAAAGGCATTGAGCTGCCCGACAAAATTCGCCACGAACCGGGTGGTTGGCCGGTTGTAGATCTCGAACGGCGGGCCGACCTGATCGGCGATGCCGCCGTTCATCACCACGATGCGGTCAGAGATCGACAGCGCCTCTTCCTGATCATGGGTCACGAAGATCGTGGTGATTCCCAGTTCGCGCTGGATCTCGCGGATCTCGTTGCGCAAGGAGACGCGCACCTTGGCATCCAGCGCCGACAGAGGCTCGTCCAGCAGCAGCACCTCGGGTTTCGGCGCCAAAGCACGGGCCAGCGCGACGCGCTGCTGCTGGCCGCCGGAAAGCTGGAACGGATAGCGGCCACCCAGATCGGGAAGTCCGATCAGGCGCAGCATCTCGGTCACCCGCGCCGCGATCTCGTCGCGCCCCTTGCCCTTGATCTTCAGCCCGAAGCCCACATTCTCGGCCACGGTCATGTTGGGAAACAGCGCATAGGCCTGAAACACCATGCCGATATTGCGCTGGTTCGGCCGCTTGCCCACCACATCGGTGCCCCCGATACGGATCGCCCCCGAGGACGGCGTTTCAAACCCCGCCACCATGCGCAGCACTGTCGTCTTGCCGCAGCCCGAGGGACCGAGAAGCGAGATGAACTCGCCCTGCCCGACATCGAGGTTGAAATCCTTCACCACGCGGTTGGAGCCGAAGGATTTTTCCAGATGCGAAAGTTCGAGGAAGGCCATCAGCGCGCTACCTTGCTGTGCTTTGAGAAACGGGTGACAAGCTGGATCAGGCCCATGCAGGCCCAGGTGATGCCAAAGGCGATCACCGCCAGCGCGAAGGGCTCGTAAGGCTTGTTGGCGCCGATCCGTTGCAGATAGGGCCCGAAGGCCGGGCGGTCGAGCAGCGCCGCAAGGGTGAATTCGCCGATCACGATGGCGAAGGTCAGGAAGGCCCCCGACAGCACCGCCGGAATGACATTGGGCAGGATTACCCGGCCAAGGATGGTGACCCAGCCGGCGCCAAGGCTCTGCGCCGCTTCGGTCAGCGTTGCCACGTCGATGGTGCGCAGGCCGGTATCGACGGCGCGATACATATAGGGCAGCGCAAGGATCGTATAGCCGAAAGCCAGCAACAGGTTGGTGCCCATGATGCTGCCCGTCATCGGCAGCCAGCTGGAAGTATTGTAAAGCCGGATATAGCCGAAGACGATCACAATGGCCGGAATGACCAGCGGCATCAGCGTGATGAATTCGACATAGGGCCGTGCCCAGGGCATCTTCAGCCGCACCCAGAAAGCGGTTGGCACCACGATCAGGATGCCCAGCACGATGGTAACCAGCGCCATCATCACCGAATAGCCGAAGGTCGCCTGAAACTCCGGGTCGGCGATAACCTTGGCATAGGCATCAAGGCTGTAGACCCCGCGCCGCGCCTTGAGGCTGAATTCCGTCAGACCCAGCAGCGGCAGGGCAAAATAGGTCAGGCCGAAGATCAGGACGATCCAGCCGGTGAGGCGGCCCCAGAGGCTCATTTCATCCACCTTTCGGCGCGAATGCGCAGCCAGATGTAAACGATATTGGCGATGGCGGTGACCACGATCATGCCGAAGGCCATGGCATAGCCGAGATTCGGATTGCCCAGCACATCGCCCCGGATCTGCGCGAACAACTGGATCGGCACGATGTTCAGCGCCGAGCCGGTCAGTGCGATGGCGGTCGCCACGGCCCCGAAAGCATTGGCGAACAGCAGCGCGAAAGTGCCCAGCAGCGACGGGAACAGGATCGGAAAGGCCACCATGCGCCAGTATTGCGCGGTGGTGGCACCCAGAACCTCGGCCGCCTCTTTCCATTCACGCCGCAAACCTTCCAGCGCCGGGGTGATGATCAGGATCATCAAGGGGATCTGGAAAAACAGATAGGTGACCGTCAGGCCCCAGAAGCTGAGGATCGAGAAACCGAGGTCACGTTGCAGCACGATGCCGAAATTGTTGCGCAGAAACAGGGTGACAAGACCGACCGGCCCGAAGGTCGCCAGAAAGGCAAAGGCCAGCGGCACGCCCGCGAAGTTGGAGGCCACGCCCGAGAAGGTCATCAACGGCGCCTTGATCGTCTTGGGCACCGCGCCAAAGACCACCGCCGCCGCCATGCCGAACCCGATCAGACACCCCAGCGCCGAGGAGGCGACGGAGATCTTGATGGAAATCCAGTAGCTTGACGGGATGGTGCCGGTGTTCAGATCGCGCAGGTTTTGCAGCGTGAAACCGCCATCGCGGTCCTGAAAGGCGCCGATCACGATATACATGGTCGGCAAGACCAGAAACAGCGTGACAAAGATGACGAAGGGCAGCAGCCCCAGCCATGTCAACGGCAGGCGCCGCCGGGGCGCGGTGGATGCGGTGCTCATGCGGCGCGGGTCTCCGGCTGTGCGGGTTGGCGGCCTTGCGGACATCAGAAAGGGAAACCCGGCCTGCGCGTGGCAGGCCGGGCCGGAGGCGTCAGACCTTACTGGACGTTGGCGCCGACAACGGCATCCCAGCCGCCGGTCACGGCGGTCTTGTTGGCATTCACCTCGTCCAGCGTCGGGAAGTAGGCCGCCTCATAGGCCGCGGCCGGGGGCAGCTTGGCCATGGCGTCGGCATCCAGCTTGCCCGCAGCCGACATCGCGTTGAAGCGCGCCGGGTGGCAGTAGCCCTTCAGCCAGAGGTTCTGGCCTTCATCCGAATACAGGTATTCCATCCACAGCTTCGCGGCATTCGGATGCGGCGCATAGGCCGAGATGCCCTGCACATAGACACCGGCCAGAACGCCCGACTTCGGCACGACCACCTCGACCGGCGGGTTGCCGGCAAGCTCGTCTGCCCAGGCCAGGGCGTTATAGTCCCAGGCCACGACGATCGGCGTCGCGCCCTGCGCGATGGTGCCCGCCTTGCCGATGACCGGAACGAAGTTGCCCGCCTTGTTCAGCTCGGCGAAGTAGTCCAGCCCGGCCTTGCCCGCGGCCTCGCCCGCGGCGGCGCCGGTCGAAAGGCCAGCCGCCAGAACGCCCAGGATCGCCTGGTTCGAGGCACGCGGGTCGCCCGCCAGCGCCACCTGGCCGGCATAATCCGGCTTCAGCAGGTCAGACCAGTCGGACGGGGTTTCCGACACCAGATCCTTGTTCACGATGAAGGACATCACGCCGTAATAGTCGCCATACCAATGGCCTTCCGGGTCCTTGATGCTGTCCGGGATGTCATCCCAGGTCGAAACCTTGTAGGGCATCAGCAGCCCTTCTTCCTTCATCGACGGGCCATAGGCCAGACCCACATCGACAACGTCGGGCGCCTGCGGGCCCTTGTTGTCCTTGTTGGCCTTCACGGCTTCCACCTCGTCAGCCGAACCCGCGTCGGGGTTCAGTTCGTTCACCTGGATTTCCGGGTATTTGGCCTTGAAGCCTGCGATCACGTCGCCATAGCCACACCAGCTGTGCGGCAGGGCGATGGTGGTCAGCATGCCTTCGGCCTTGGCCGCGGCTTCCAGATCGGCCATCGCATCGGCCGAGACCAGGCCCGTGGATGCCATCAGCATCCCCACGGTCACGGCGGCGGTGAGTTTCATCTGCATTCGGATCACTCCCTTGGGGCGCGCATCGGCCCATTGCGTCTCAGTCGCGTCTTATTCTTGGCATGTGACAGTTTTGTTTCACCGCCCTGCCAGACGATCTAAGCGCGGAAGAAAGTCTCGCGCAATGAATCTGTTACGATCTTGTTACTTTTTCTTCACAGGGTGCGCGCGTGAACGATCATTTTCAGGGCCATATGCGCAAAAAAGCGAAAAGGGCGCCCCGAGGGGCGCCCTTTGTCATCTTCGTTTCACGGCGTTCAGGGCCGAATCGCCCTCAGGCTTCGGTAAACAGCCCCTCGGCCTTCACCTCGGCATAGGCTGCGTCCAGCGACTTTGTGGCGCGGTCGATCAGCACGTCGATTTCCTCGGTCGTGATGACCAGCGGCGGCGAGATGATCATGCGGTCATAAACATGGCGCATGATCAGGTTGTTGCGGAAGCAATGTTCGCGCGTGCGGAAACCGATGGTGCCGGGTTTGGCCGCGAACTTCGCCCGCGTGGCCTTGTTCGGCGTCAGCTGGAGCGAGCCCATAAGGCCGACAAGACTGGTCTGCCCCACCATCGGGTGATCGCCCAGCTTGTGCCATTTCTCGGCCAGATAGGGATGCGCCACGTCGCGCACATGGTCGATGATGCCGTCCTCTTCGATGATGCGCAGGTTTTCCAGCGCCACGGCCGAAGCGACGGGGTGCCCGGAATAGGTATAGCCGTGGTTGAAATCGTCATCGGCATTGCCGATCACATGCGCCACCTCGTCACAGACGATGGAGCCACCGATGGGCTGATAGCCCGAGGACAGGCCCTTGGCGATGGTGATGATATGCGGCTTGATCCCGAAGGTTTCGCAGGCGAACCAGTTGCCGGTGCGGCCAAAGCCGGTGATGACCTCGTCCACGATCAGAAGGATGCCGTATTTATCGCAGATGCGCTGGATTTCCGGCCAGTAGGTCGAGGGCGGCACGATGACGCCGCCGGCACCCTGGATCGGCTCGCCGATGAAGGCCGCCACCTTGTCGGCGCCGACTTCGAGGATCTTCTCCTCCAGTTCGCGGGCGCGCAGCAGGCCGAATTCCTCGGGCGTCATCTCGCCGCCCTCAGCCCACCAATGCGGCTGGCCGATATGTTCGATCCCGTCGATCTTGCCACCCGCCGCATGGATATAGGGCATACCGCCCAGGCTGCCGCCGCCCATGGTGGAGCCGTGATAGCCATTCTTGCGCGCGATGATCACCCGACGCTCGGGCTGGCCCTTGATGTCCCAGTAGCGGCGCACAAGGCGGATATTGGTGTCGTTGGCCTCGGACCCCGAAGAGGCGAAGAACACATGGTTCAGGTCGCCCGGCGCCAGTTCCGCCAGCTTCGCGGCCAGCGCGATGGCGGGCACATGGGTCGTCATGAAGAAAGTGTTGTAATAGCTCAACTCACGCATCTGGCGCGCGGCGGCATCGGCCAGTTCACCCCGGCCGTAGCCCACGTTCACGCACCACAGCCCGGCCATGCCGTCAATGATGCGGCTGCCCTCGCTGTCAGTCAGCCAGACGCCCTGCCCCGAGGTGATGACGCGCACGCCCTTCTTGGCCAGCGCCCCGTCCGAGGTGAAGGGATGCATGTGATGCGCCGCGTCCAGCGCCTGAAGCTCTGCCGTCGGCAGGTGGTTGGTGATCTTGTTCATTCTCGGCCTCGTCGTCAGAAGTGCGGAACCCGGATGCGGATTCGACGGATTGCCCCCACCTTACGGGCTTCGTGTGACAGGCGCAAGAATTTGATCAAATTAAACCTGCGGTCAGTGCAGCCGGATTTCAGTGCAGCCGGAATTCGCCGACCATGTTGCGCCACTCCCCCGGCCCGATCAGCTTGCGATGGGTAAAGCGAACGGAATGCAGCGGCCCCTCGATCTGTTCCTGCCAGAATTCGACAAAGCGAAAGAGGCGCGGGTAGTCGGGCGCCAGATCGTAGTCCTGCCAGATGAAGCTGTTCAGCACATGGCGGAAATCAGGCATCCGGTAATAGAATTCCGCGGTCGTCAGGCCATAGCCCTTCAGCATCAGTTCCGTCTCTTGATGGTCCATATCATGCCTCCACGTTTCTTCTTGTGGAATCATCCTGCCAAATCCGGGTTATTTTTCAATAAAAACAGTTTGTTGTCAGGCACCCCGCCCGGCTGCCAGATCGCGGCCAGATGCGCGGTTGCACCCCATATCTGCGATGGTCTATAGTGCCGCCAACTAGATCCGGGGCCTTGAAACCCCAAGTCAGAAGAAGGCGCCCCGCGTGTCCGATCAGCCGGAAGATATTGAAAACATGGAAGAACCGCCGCGTGGCACCTATGATGGCCCGCAGGTTTCCATCGAGAAAGAGATGAAGACGGCCTATCTCGATTACGCGATGAGCGTGATCGTGAGCCGTGCCATCCCCGATCTGCGCGACGGCCTGAAACCTGTGCATCGGCGCATTCTTTACGCGATGCACGAAACCGGCAACACGCATGACAAGCCCTATCGCAAGTCGGCGCGTCCGGTGGGCGACGTGATGGGGAAATATCACCCGCATGGCGATGGCGCGATCTATGACGCGCTGGTGCGGATGGCGCAGCCCTTCAGCATGTCGCTGAAATTGCTGGACGGTCAGGGTAACTTCGGCTCGATGGACGGCGATAACGCCGCCGCCATGCGCTATACCGAAGTGCGGATGGACAAGCCCGCCGCCTTCCTGCTGGCCGACATCGACAAGGATACGGTCGATTTTCAGGACAACTACGACGGCAAGGACAGAGAGCCGACCGTCCTTCCCGCCCGTTTTCCCAATATGCTGGTCAATGGCGCGGGCGGCATTGCCGTCGGCATGGCGACCAATATCCCGCCGCATAACCTTGGCGAGGTGATCGACGGCTGCCTTGCCATGATCGAGAACCCCGACCTTTCGACCGAGCGGCTGATGGAGCTGATCCCCGGCCCCGATTTCCCGACCGGCGGCCAGATCCTTGGCCGGGGCGGCATCCGCAAGGCTTACCTTGAGGGGCGTGGCTCGGTCATCATGCGGGCCAAGACGCGCGTGGAGGAAATCCGCAAGGACCGCTGGGCCATCGTCGTCGATGAGATCCCCTATCAGGTGAACAAGGCCACGATGATCGAAAAGATCGCCGAGCTTGTGCGCGAGAAACGGGTGGAGGGCATCGCCAATATCGCCGACGAATCCGACCGGATCGGCGTGCGTGTGGTGATCGAGCTGAAACGCGACGCGACGCCGGATGTGGTGCTGAACCAGCTGTTCCGCTTCTCGCCGCTGCAAGGCTCGTTCGGCTGCAACATGCTGGCGCTGAACGGCGGGCGTCCCGAAACGCTGGCGCTGCGGGATTTCATCAGCCATTTCCTGACCTTCCGCGAGGAAGTTGTTGCGCGCCGCACCGCTTATGAACTCCGCAAGGCGCGCGAACGCAGCCATATCCTCTGCGGTCTGGCAGTGGCCGTGTCCAACGTGGACGAGGTGGTCGCCACCATCCGGTCGTCGGCCGATCCGGCCGAGGCACGCGAGCGGCTGATGACGCGGCGCTGGCCCGCGCATGATATCGCGGCCTATATCCGGCTGATCGACGATCCGACCCACAAGATGAACGACGATGGCACCTATAACCTGTCGGAAACGCAGGCCCGCGCCATCCTCGACCTGCGCCTGCAACGCCTGACGGCGATGGGCGTCAAGGAAATCACCGACGAGCTGGAAGAGCTGGCCGCCAAGATCAAGGACTACCTTGATATCCTGTCGTCGCGCGACCGCATCATGGGCATCATCTCGGCCGAACTGACCGAGGTGAAAGACCTGTTCGCCATCCCCCGCCGCACCGAGATCATCGACTGGGCTGGCGACATGGATGACGAGGATCTGATCGAGCGCGAGGATATGGTCGTCACCATCACCTCGGGCGGCTATATCAAGCGCACGCCGCTGGCCGAATTCCGCAGCCAGAACCGGGGCGGCAAGGGTCTGGCCTCGATGCAGACCAAGGAAGATGATGTGGTGACCACGCTGTTCGTGGCCAACACCCATACGCATCTTCTGTTCTTCACGACCGACGGCATGGTCTACAAGCTGAAATGCTGGCGCCTGCCGCTTGCGGGGCGCACCGCGCGCGGCAAGGCCATCGTCAACATCCTGCCGATCGAAACCGGCATTTCCATCGCCGCGCTGATGCCGGTGGATGTGCCCGAGGCCGAATGGGACAGCCTGCAAATCGTCTTCGCCACCTCGGATGGGGATGTGCGGCAGAATGACCTCAGCGATTTCACCAATGTAAAGCGTAATGGCAAGATCGCCATGAACCTGCCCGAAGGCGTGTCGCTGGTGAATGCCGCGATTGCCGACGAAAATGACGATGTGATGCTGGTCACTTCGGGCGGGCGGGCGATCCGCTTCTCGACGACCGATATCCGGGTGTTCAAGTCGCGCGGCTCGACTGGCGTGCGCGGCATCCGTCTGGCCGAGGGCGACCGCGTGGTGTCGATGTCGATCATCCGCCATTTCGAGGCCGAACCGGCCGAACGCGCGGCCTATCTGAAACAGCGCCGCCTGATGGCGGGCACGGTAGAGGACGAGGTCGAGGCAGATGATGAGGAAGCCGTGGCCGAAGGGCAGCTTTCACCCGAACGCTATGCCGAAATGTCGGCGGCCGAGGATCTGATTCTGACCGTGACGGCCAAGGGTCTGGGCAAGCTGTCCTCCAGCCATGATTACCCCGTTCGCGGACGCGGCGGCATGGGCGTCACCGCCTTTGAAAAAACCATGCGCGGCGGGCAACTGGTGGCATCTTTCCCGGTCGATCCGTCGGATCAGATCATGCTGGCGACCTCCACCGGGCAGTCGATCCGGGTGCCGGTGGACCAGATCAGCTTCCGCTCGCGTTCTGCCGGGGGGGTGAAGGTGTTCAACACCGGCGGTGATGAAGAGGTGGTTTCGGTCGCCCGCGTGGCCGAAACCGGCGAGGAAGAGTGACAAAGGCCGGGGCAGCGCCCCGGCCTTAACCGTTTCGCAAGGCGACTCGGGGTCTGATGCGTCGAAAGGGAGACGCGGATGAACCTTTATCACTGCATGATCGAACTGAAGTCCGAGGCGCGGGCGCTGGCCTTCGCTGCGGCGGTGGATGGCTGGATGGCCTATCTGAAATCGGCGGGGCTGGTGCTGGACTGGCGGCTGATGCGTCGGAAACTGGGGCTGGCCTCAGGGCGGCACACCGATTTCCTGCTGGAAATTGCCCTGCCCGACATGGCCGCGCTGGATGCGGCCTTCACGCTGTTGGCCAATGCCGACGAGCAGGCGACCCGACGCTATGACCAGATGCACCAGATGATTGCCGAGGTGCAGGTGGGGCTATATCGCCCCTACCCTGATCCCGCGCAGCGGGAGCGCATTGCCTTGATCTGATCCGCGCATGGGTCTATCTGCGGGTCCATGCGCGAGACAATTCATATCATCGGCGGCGGAATGGCCGGATCGGAAGCGGCATGGCAGGCGGCTCAGGCCGGTGTGCCGGTGGTGCTGCACGAAATGCGGCCCGAAGTCGGCACCTTCGCCCATCGCACCGGCAGCTTTGCCGAAATGGTCTGTTCCAATTCCTTCCGCTCGGATGATGACGAGCGGAATGCCGTGGGCCTGCTGCATTGGGAAATGGGCGCCGCGAACGGGCTGATCATGGAAACCGCACGGGCGCATCGCCTGCCTGCGGGTGGCGCGCTGGCGGTGGACCGCGATCCCTTTGCCGAAGCGGTGACTGCGCGGCTGAAGGCGCATCCGCTGATTTCGGTGGAGTATGGCGAGATCACCGAACTTCCACGCGAGGGCCACTGGATCGTGGCAACCGGGCCGCTGACCTCCGGCGCGCTGGCGCAAAGCATCCGGGCGGAAACCGGGGCCGAAAGCCTCGCCTTCTTCGACGCCATCGCCCCCATCGTCTATGCCGAAAGCATCGACATGTCGGTGGCCTGGCGGCAAAGCCGCTATGACAAGGGCGAGACCGAGGAAGAGCGCACCGCCTATATCAACTGCCCGATGACCAAGCCGCAATATGAGGCGTTCATCGACGCGCTGCTGGCCGCCGACAAGACCGAGTTCCACGAAGGCGAGACGGCGGGTTACTTCGACGGCTGCCTGCCGATCGAGGTGATGGCGGAACGCGGGCGCGAAACCCTGCGCCACGGACCGATGAAGCCGGTCGGCCTGACCAATGCGCACAGGCCCGAGGAAAAGGCCTATGCGGTGGTGCAACTGCGCCGCGACAACCAGCTGGGGACGCTCTATAATATCGTGGGCTTCCAGACCAAGATGAAATACGGCGCGCAAACCGCTGTTTTCAAGATGATTCCGGGGCTGGAGAATGCGAGCTTCGCCCGCTTGGGCGGCATCCATCGAAACACCTTCATCAACTCGCCCCGTTTGCTGGACAATCAGATGCGCCTGCGCTCGCGCCCGAATGTCCGCTTTGCGGGTCAGGTGACAGGGGTGGAGGGCTATGTGGAAAGCGCCGCCATGGGCCTGCTTGCGGGCCGCATGGCCGCGGCGGAAATCAGGGGCGAGACCCTGCAGCCGCCACCGCCCGAAACCGCGATGGGCGCGCTGATCACCCATATCACCGGCGGAGCGGAGGCAAAGACCTTCCAGCCGATGAACGTGAATTTCGGGCTGTTCCCGCCGATTGACGCCAAGGGCGGGCGCCGGGGCCGGAAGGACCGCTACAAGGCCTATACCGACCGCGCCAAGGATGCCTTCGCGCAATGGCTGGCGGCGCAGTAACCCGTTTCGCCCCCTCGCCCACCGGGCCGCTGCATCTGGGCCATGCCTATGCGGCGATCGTCGCGCATGACATGGCGCGCGATCTGGGCGGGCGCTTCCTCCTCCGGATCGAGGACATCGACCGCGCCCGCTGCCGCCCGGAATGGGAGGCGCAGATTTACGATGATCTGCACTGGCTGGGCCTGGGCTGGGAACAGCCGGTGATGCGGCAATCCAACCGCCTGCCAGCCTATGCCGCCGCGCTCGACACCCTTGCCACGCGCGGATTGACCTATGCCTGCATCTGCACGCGTGGCGATATCCGTGCCGCGCTTTCCGCACCGCAGGAAGGCACGCCGATGATCGGGCCGGACGGGCCGGTCTATCCCGGCACCTGCCGCCATGCCGGGCATGAGCGCCGGGAGGCCGCCATCCGGCTGGACATGGCGCGTGCCATGGCTGCGGTCGGGCCGCTGGAGTTTATCGAAACCGGCCCCACCCATTCCGGCCAACACCGGATCGACGCGGCGCAGATGATTGCCGGTGTTGGCGACATCGTGCTGGCGCGGCGTGACATGGGCACCTCCTATCATCTGTCGGTGGTGCTGGATGACGCGGCAGAGGGTGTGACGCATGTGACGCGGGGCGAGGATTTGTTCGAGGCGACCGCCATCCATGTGCTGCTGCAACGCCTGCTGGACTTGCCGACGCCGCTTTACCACCATCACCGGCTGATCCGCGATGCCGCAGGCAAGCGGCTGGCCAAACGCGACGATGCGCGCGCGTTAGCGAAATACCGGGCCGAGGGCGTCACGCCGCAAGAAATTCGCGCCCTGATCGGATTGTGACGACGGAAAGTTCGGCGCCGCGCGTATCATCCGGCGGAACCGCATATGCATGGTTGCCGGAGGATGTCGCCAGACCTAGCTTCTGCGGGCGCCCATCCCCTGCGACCCCAGAAGAACAGGATCTACAGATGATTGCATCCCGCACAGCCAGCCTTGTTGCGCTGGCCGTCGCCCTGATGACAGGCATGGCCGGGGCACAGACCCCGCCCTCGGGAGCCGCGCGCGGGCCGACCAAAGTGGGCGTCATCGAGATGCAGCTACAGCCCGTGCGGCGCAGTTCCACCGTGCCCGGACGCGCGGTGGCCTTCGAGCAGGCCAATATCCGGCCCCGCGTGGGCGGTATCGTGACCGAAATCCTGTATACGCCGGGTGCCGAACTGGCCCCCGGCACCCCGATGTTCCGGCTGGACCGGACGCAATACGAGGCTGCGGTGGAAACCGCACGGGCTGCATTGGCGCGGGCACAGGCCACCCTGCCGGTTGCCGTCGCCACGCTGGAGCGGGCGCGCGCACTGGAGGGTTCGGGCAGCACCCGCGCGACGGTCGAAAGCGCCGAAGCCGCCGCCGCCTCGGCCCGCGCCGATGTGCAAAGCGCCGAAGCCGCGCTGAACGTGGCAGAGACCGAGTTGTCCTGGACCGTGGTCACCAGCCCGATCGAAGGCATCGCGGGCGTTCCCGAGGTTTCGGTCGGCGATCTGGTCACGGCGGGGCAAGGCGATGCGCTGGCGACCGTGACCCGGCTGGATCCGATCTATGTAGATATGTTCGAACCTTCGGCGCGTATTCTGTCGATTCAGGACCAGATCGCGCGGGGCGAGTTGAAGCCCGACGAAACGCTGGAGGTGAAGCTGACGCTGGAAAACGGCCAGACCCATGCCAGCGGCGGCACACTGGTCGCGCCCTCGGTCACGGTCTCGCCCACCACCGGCACGCAGGACATCCGTTTCCGCTTCGACAACCCCGATCACCGCATCCTGCCCGGCATGTTCCTGCGCGGCGAAGTGGTTCTGGGCACGGTCGAGGCATTTCTGGTGCCGCAGCGTGCCACGACACTGGGCCGTGACGGCACGCTGTCAGCCTGGGTTGCCACCGCCGAAGGCAAGGCCGAACAGCGCCGGTTCGAGGCGCGTGGCACGCATGAAAACGCGTGGATCGTGACCTCGGGCCTCACAGCGGGAGACCGGTTGATCATCGACGGGCTGAACGGGCTGCGCGATGGCGCGGCGGTGGAGCCGGTGCCGGTGACCATCGACGCCATGGGTGTCGTGCAGGATGTGAAGGCGGCGAACTGAAATGGCGGGCTTTTTCATCGACCGGCCGGTCTTTGCCTGGGTTCTGGCCATCATCACCATGCTGGCGGGCGCCTGGGGGCTGACCACCCTGCCCGTCTCGCAATATCCCGACATCGCGCCGACCACGATCCGCATTTCCGCAAGCTACCCCGGTGCCTCGGCGGAAACCATTGAAAACTCGGTCACTTCAGTGATGGAAGACGGGCTGACGGGGCTGGATGGCCTGCTTTACATGACCTCGTCCTCTTATGCCTCGGGACGGGCCACGGTCACGCTGACCTTCGGGGATTCAACCGACCCCGACATGGCGCAGATTCAGGTGCAGAACAAGTTGCAGCTGATCCAGAACGGCCTGCCCGAAACCGTGCGCCAGCGCGGCATCAGCGTCACGCGGTCCTCCTCGTCCATCCTGATGGTGGGGGCACTGGTGTCGCGTGACGGTCGCTTCACCTCGTTGCAACTGGGCGATCTGATGGGCCAGATCGTCGAGGATGCGGTCTTGCGGACGGAAGGTGTTGGCTCGATCAACTCTTTCGGATCAGGCTATGCCATGCGCATCTGGCTCGATCCCCTGAAGATGGCGCAGTATCGGGTCACGACCGCTGATGTGACCTCGGCCGTATCGGAACAGAACAGCACTGTCACCGTGGGCAGCCTTGGCAGCCAGCCGGTCGTGCCGGGGCAGCAGTTGAGCGTGGCACTGAACGCGCAGGCGCAGCTTGCCACGGTGGAGGAGTTTGAACGCATCATCCTGCGCACCACCGCCGACGGCTCGACCGTCTTTCTGGGCGATGTCGCGCGGGTAGAGATCGGGCAGGAAAGCTATGGTGCGAGTTCGCGTTACAACGGCATGCCGGCGGCCGGTTTCGGTATCAACCTGGCCACCGGCGCCAATGCGGTGGACACCGCCGAGCGGGTTCGGGAAACCCTGACGCGCGTCAGCGCCGCCCTGCCCGAAGGGGTGGAGGTGGTCTATCCCTACGACACCTCGCCCTTTGTGGAGGCCTCGATCGAAAAGGTCTATCACACGCTGGGCGAGGCGGTGGTGCTGGTGTTCCTTGTCATCCTCGTGTTCCTGCAAAGCTGGCGCGCGACGATCATCCCGACCATCGCCGTGCCGGTCGTGCTGCTGGGCACCTTCGGGATTCTGGCCGCGGCCGGGCTGACGATCAACACGCTCACCATGTTCGCGCTGGTGCTGGCCATCGGCCTCTTGGTCGATGACGCCATCGTGGTGGTGGAAAACGTCGAGCGGGTGATGGAGGAGGAAGGTCTGGAGGCTCGCGAGGCCACGCGCAAATCCATGCACCAGATCACCCCCGCGCTGGTCGGCATTGCGCTGGTGCTGTCGGCGGTGTTCCTGCCGATGGCCTTCATGTCGGGGTCGACCGGGGTGATCTACCGGCAGTTCAGCGTCACCATCATCTCGGCCATGATGCTGTCTCTGGCGGTGGCGCTGATTCTGACCCCGGCGATGTGCGCAAGCCTGTTGCGCCCGCGCCGCCATGGTGACGGGATTGCCCCGGCGCGCTGGTTCAACCGGGGGCTGGACGCCTCGACCAACGGCTATGTGCGGGTGGTGAAACATACCGTGCTGCGCCCCTTCCGCATGGTGATCCTGCTGGGTGCCATCGGCGGCGGCGCGTTCTGGCTGTATCAACACCTGCCCGGCTCGTTCCTGCCGCAGGAAGATCAGGGCGTGTTGATGGCGCAGGTCCGGCTGTCGGAAGGATCGACCACCGCTCAGACACAGGCGGTGCTGGAAGAGGTGGAAAACTGGCTGCTGACCCAACAGGATGGGGTGGTCGCCTCGGCCTATGGCGCGCTTGGCTTTTCGTTCGGCGGCGGCGGGCAGAATACCGCCATGCTGTTCGTGCGGTTGAAGGACTATGACGAACGCGCCGGCGGCGTGACGGCGGCGCAGTTTGCCCAGACCGCGAACCAGCGGTTTGGCGGGCATCGCGCGGGGCGCATCGTGTTCACCCAGCCCCCGGCCATTCAGGGTCTTGGCAATTCCTCGGGCTTCACCATGTATCTGCTGGATCAGGCCGGGAACGGGCAGGCCGCGCTTCAGGATGCTGCCACCGATCTGGTGGACCGCGCGACCGAGGACGGGCGCACCGGCTCGTTCCGGGGGTATGAGCAGACCTTCCGCCCGGCTCTGCGGCTGGACATCGACCAGCAGAAGGCCCGCGCCATGGGGCTGAGCCTCAGCGAGGTGAACAGCATGCTGGCGGTGATCTTCTCGGGGCGCGAGGTCAATGATTTCCCGCTTGGGACCGAGCTGAAGCCGGTGATCGTGCAGGGCGAGCCGGAATGGCGCATGCAGCCCGAGGATATCGACGGCTGGTTCGCCCGCAATTCCAGCGGCGAGATGGTGCCCTTCGCCGCCTTCATGACGCAGCGCTGGGATGAAACCTCGCCCTCGCTGGATCGCTACGGCGGCGCGCGCGCCATCGAGCTGTCGGGCGCACCGACCGAGGGCACCAGCTCCGGTCAGGCGATGGAGGTGGTGGAGCAACTGGTCGCCGACATGCCGGGCGGCTATGGCCTTGCCTGGACGGGGCTGTCCTATCAGGAACGGCTGTCGGGCAATCAGGCCCCCCTGCTGTTCGCCATGTCGGCGCTGGTGGTCTTCCTGTGCCTTGCCGCGCTTTACGAAAGCTGGACGGTGCCCTTCGCCGTCATGCTGTCGGTGCCGGTCGGCATTCTGGGGGCGCTGGGGTTTGCACTGCTGTTCGGCCAGTCGAATGACGTCTATTTCAAGGTGGGGTTGCTCACGACCATCGGCCTTGCAGCGCGCAACGCCATCCTGATCGTCGAATTCGCGCAAAGCCTGACAGAGCGTGGCTATACCCTTGTCGAAGCGGCCGCCATGGCCGCGAAACAACGGTTGCGCCCGATCCTGATGACCACCTTCGCCTTCATGCTGGGGGTGTTGCCGCTTGCCATTGCGACCGGCGCCGGGGCCATGGCACAGCGCGCCATCGGCATCGGGGTGCTGGGCGGCATGACCTCTTCTGCGGTCATCGGCATCTTCATGGTGCCCGCCTTCTTCGTAATCGTGCGCCGGATGTTTCCGTCGAAGAAGCCGGTGACGGCCTAAAGAAAACCGCCGCAGGGCTTTCCCCTGCGGCGGTTTTTCTTGGCGAACGGTGCTGTCAGCCCGGCAGCGTCACCACAATCGGCCCGCGATCCGTCGCGACCACAGTATGTTCATATTGCACCACCGGGGCCGAGGGCTCGGCATAGAGCGTCCAGCCATCGTCACCCTCCTCTGCCCAAAGCCCGCCGGTGGACAGGAAGGGCTCCACCGTCAGCACAAGTCCTTTGGAAATGCGCCGTCGGTCACCGCGGGTGGGCCAGGTGGCGATTTCCTCGGGCGCCTCGTGCAGGGCGCGACCGATGCCATGGCTGGCCAGATTGCGGATCAGCGTGTACCCCCGCGCCGAGGCAAAGCGCCCGACCGCCGCGCCGATGCCCGCAAGTGGCTTGCCGCTGCCGACCTGCGCCACACCGATCTCGGTCGCGCGCTTGCCGTCGCGGCAGAGCCGGTCCAGCACGGGCGAGACCTTGCCCAGCCGGAAGGTCGCGCCGGTATCGGCGAAGAAACCATCGCGCGCGGCGGACACGTCGATATTCACCAGATCCCCCAGCGTCAGTTCGCGTGGGCCGGGGATGCCATGGGCAATTTCCTCATTCACGCTGATGCAGGTCGCGCCGGGAAAGCCATAGGTGGACTCGGGCGCCGAAACGGCACCCTCGCGTTCCAGATGGGCGCGGCCGATGGCATCAAGCTCCAGCGTGGTCATTCCGGGCTGCATGGCGCGGGCCATGACCTGAACCGTATCGGCAACGATACGACCGATGCCGCGCAGCGCCTCCAGTTCGTCTTCCTGGGTGATCGTCATTCCGCGCCGCCGACCGGAAGCACCGCGATGGCGATGCGGCGGCCTTCGCTCAGCAGCACGTTGTAGGTGCGGCAGGCGGCGGGCGAGGACATGACCTCGACGCCAAGCCCTGCGGCCTCAAGTTCCGCGCGCAGGGATGCGGGGGCATGGGCGATGTCGGCCCCCATGCCGAGGAAGATCACATCCACCTCGCCCGCCAGCGCCAGCAGCGCGGCGGTATCCTCCAGCCCGCCCCAGGGGCCGGCGTCCCAAGGCGTGATGATGGCCGCGCCTTGCAGGACGCGGCCCCCGATGCGGAAGAAGCCGGGGCCATAGCCCTCGACCGGCTGCGCCTCGCCATAGCTGATCTCGGTCAGGCGCATCCCCACCTCCTCAGGCGTCGATATTGGCGAATTCGTGATCGCCTTTCGCACGCTCTTTCTTCTGCTTCTCGCTGCGGTCCACCCCCAGCATCAGCACGATGTTCTTGGCCACATAAAGCGTCGAATAGGTGCCGATGATGACGCCGAAGAACATGGCGAAGACGAAGCCCCGGATCACGTCGCCGCCGAAGATGATCAGCGCGGCCAGCGCCAGAAGCGTGGTCGTTGCCGTCATCACGGTGCGCGAAAGGGTTTCGTTGGTCGTCAGGTTCATCATGTCGCGCAGCGGCATGGCCTTGTATTTTGCAAGGTTTTCCCGAAGGCGGTCGAAGATGACCACCGTATCGTTGACCGAATAGCCCAAGATGGTCAGCAGCGCCGCCACGATGGTCAGGTCGAACTTGATCTGGAAGATGGCGAAAACCCCGATGGTGACCAGCACGTCATGCACCAGCGCCGCCACCGTCCCCAGCGCGAATTGCCATTCGAACCGCAGCCAGACGTAGAAGGCGATCCCCGCGGAGGCGGCGACCACCGCCATGATGGCCTTCCAGATCAGCTCTTGCGACACTTTCGGGCCTACGGATTCGACCGACGGAAAGGTGATCGCCGCATCAACCTTCTTCAGAGCCTGCTCCACCGCGTCGATGGATTCGGGCGTCACCGCCTCGTCCCCTTCCTGCGGTGCGATGCGCAGCATGGCGACATGCTGGTCCGCGCGGAAGGACGGGTCGAAGACCTGCGTGATCGACACATCCCCCAGCCCAAGGTCAGAGACGGCGGCCCGATAGACCCCCACATCCACCGCATTGGTGCTTTCAGTGCGGATCGTGGTGCCGCCCTTGAAGTCGATACCGAAGTTCAGCCCCATGATGACGACCGCAAGGATCGACACGATGGAGGCGATGATGGACCCCCCGAAGGTGATCCACTGCCAACGGAAAAAGTCGATGTTCGTCTTGGCGGGAACAAGTTTCAGACGGAACGCCATGGCTGCCCCTCCTCAGACGGTGATCGTTTTGGGGTGACGCCACCCCAGATACAGGTTGATGATCGCCCGCGTGACGTAAACGGCGGTGAACATCGAGGTCATGATGCCGATGCCGGTGGTGACGGCGAAGCCGCGCACGGGACCGGAGCCGACGATAAACATGATGACAGCAGTGATGATGCTGGTCAGGTTCGAGTCGACAATGGCCGACAGCGCCTTGCCAAAGCCGATCTCGATGGCCGCGCCCGGTGATTTGCCCTCGCGCAATTCCTCGCGCACGCGCTCATAGATCAGCACGTTGGCATCGACCGCGACGCCCATGGTCAGCACGATCCCCGCGATGCCCGGCAGGGTCAGCGTGGCGCCGATGATCGACAGCACGGCAAAGATCATGGCGATGTTGAAGGCCAGCGCGACAACGGCGAAGGTGCCGAAGATGCCGTAGCTGGCAATCATGTAAAGCGCGACCAGCGCGGCACCGACCAGCGCGGCCTTCTGGCCCGCGTCGATGCTGTCCTGCCCCAGTTCAGGGCCGATGGTGCGTTCTTCAAGGAAGGTCATCTCGGCCGGCAGGGCACCGGCGCGCAGCAGCACGGCCAGTTCGGTGCTTTGTTCCACCGTGAAGCTGCCGGTTATGATACCGCGTCCACCGGGGATGTGGCTCTGGATTACCGGGGCGGAAATCACCTCGTCATCCAGCACGATGGCGAAGGGCTTGCCGATATTGTTGGCGGTATAATCGCCGAACTTGCGCGCGCCGCCGGTGTTGAACTGGAACTCCACCGCGGGACGGCCGTTCTGGTCGAAGGCGGGCTGGGCGTTGGTCAGTTCCTCGCCGGTCACCACGGGGGTCTGTTCGACGATGTAATAGACGCCCTTTTCATCCATCGAGGGCAGAAGCTGATTGCGCGGGCCCGGATTGGCGCCCGCATCCTGCGTCACGCTGACGACCGGATGGAAGGTCAGTTTCGCCGTGGTGCCGATCAGGGATTTCAGTTCTGCCGCCGATCCGATGCCGGGCACCTGAATCAGGATGCGATCCTCGCCCTGACGCTGGATCGTCGGTTCGCGGGTTCCGACCTCGTCCACCCGGCGGCGGATGATCTCAAGACTTTGCTGAATGGTGCGCTGGTCGGTGGCCTGACGTTCGGCCTCTGACAATTGCACCACGATGTCGCTGCCTTCGGCGCTGACATCAATGTCGTTCGAGCCGATGCCCGTGAGGCTGACCACCGGGGTCGCCAGAGCGCGCACCTTTTCCAGTGCGACGGCCATGCCGTCGGGGTTGGAGATGGCGACGCGCAACACCCCGTCCACCGAGGGCTGGCGCCGCACATTGCCGACCTGATCACGCACATCGCGCAGCGCATCGCGCACATCGGGCCACATGGCGTCAATACGGGCGGCGTAGACATCCGCCACCTTCACCTCGGCCAGCAGATGCGCGCCGCCCCGCAGGTCAAGACCCAGCGGCACGACATAAGACGGCAGCCAGTCAGGCCAGAGACTGCGCGCGGCCTCCTGTTCGGGCGTGGCCGTTCCGCCCGCCGTGGCGATCGCGGCAACCGCGTCATTGTGCTTTTCGACCCTGTCATAAAACAGGTTCGGCACCGAAAACGCGATCCCGAGGAGCACGATGCCCCAGATCAGCAGGTTTTTCCACAGCGGGGTATGGGTCATGTCGGCCTTCCGTCCTCAGGTGCCGGGCCTCAGGCGGCCGTGGCGGGCTCGGTCTTGTTCATCACCTGGGCGATGGTCTGGCGCGGGGTCTTGACCACGACACCCTGCGCGATCTCGACATCCAGCATGCCGTCCTCGTGCACCTTCACCACCTTGGCGACGATGCCACCCTGGGTCAGCACCTGATCGCCACGGCGCAGTTGTTCGACCATGGCCTTGTGGTCTTTCATCTTCTTCTGCTGCGGGCGGATCAGCAGGAAATACATGATCCCGAAGATCAGGATCAGCGGCACGAAGCTGGTGAAGGCCGAGGCGGCGCCGGCTCCGGCGGCCTGCGCATAGGCGGGGGTTACGAACATGGGCTTTCGTCCTCTCGTTAGGCATGGGCCGGCGGGCCGGCTCTTTCGGTGGCGCAACCTATCCGCGCCCCGGCTGCAAGGCAAGGCACGCAGGTGCCTGCCCGCGCTGCACATAGGTGTGACCGCACAGGCAGCCAAGGGGCGCACCGCCTTTCCGCTTCACCACGGCGCGGCGATGTTGCATATGGAGGGCATCCATAGTCCTTGGAGATGAGAGAAATGCACGACATCCGCGCCATCCGCGAAAATCCCGCCGCTTTCGATGCCGCCCTGGCACGCCGGGGTCTTTCGCCGCTGTCGTCGGATGTGCTGGCGCTGGACGAGGCGCGGCGCGCGCTGATCCATGCGGCCGAAACCGCGCAGGCGGCGCAGAATGCTGCCTCCAAGCAGGTGGGCGCGGCCAAGGCCAAGGGCGACGATGCGGAATTCGAGCGTCTGCGCGCGCTGGTGGCCGAGAAGAAGGCCGAGATCGCCGCGATGACCGCCGAGGCCGACCAGAAGGATGCCGCGCTGCGCGACATGCTGATGCGCATCCCGAACAGCCCGCTGCCGGAGGTGCCGGAAGGCGCCGACGAGGCCGGCAATGTGGAGCTTCGCCGCTGGGGCACACCCCGCACCTTTGATTTCGCGCCGAAAGAGCATTTCGAGATTGCCGGTGTGAAACCGGGGATGGATTTCGCCACCGCCGCGAAACTGTCGGGCTCGCGCTTCGTGGTGCTGCGGGGCGCGGTGATCCGCGTGCATCGCGCACTGGCGCAACTGATGCTGGACACCCATGTCGGCGAGCACGGCCTGACCGAGACCTGGACCCCGGTTCTGGTCAAGGAAGAGGCGATGTATGGCACCAACCAGCTGCCGAAATTCGCGGAAGACAGCTATCAGACCACGAATGGCTGGTGGCTGGTGCCGACCTCGGAAGTGACGCTGACCAATACGGTGGCGGGCGATATTCTGGACGAGGCTGTCCTGCCGATCCGCATGACCGCCCATACCCAGTGCTTCCGGTCCGAGGCCGGCTCGGCGGGCAAGGACACGACGGGCATGCTGCGCCAGCACCAGTTCGAGAAGGTCGAGATGGTGTCGATCACCACGCCCGAGACCAGCCTTGCCGAGCATGAGCGCATGACCCGCTGCGCCGAGGCTATCCTTGAGAAACTGGACCTGCCCTACCGGACTATCGTGCTGTGCACCGGCGACATGGGCTTTGGCGCGACCAAGACCCATGACCTTGAGGTCTGGCTGCCGGGGCAGAACACCTACCGCGAGATCAGCTCGGTCTCCGTCTGCGGCGATTTTCAGGCGCGGCGGATGAATGCGCGCTATCGCCCCGCGGGCGGCAAGCCCGAATTCGTCCATACGCTGAACGGCTCGGGCCTTGCGGTCGGGCGTTGCCTGATCGCGGTGCTGGAAAACGGCCAGCAGGCCGATGGCTCGGTCGATCTGCCGGAGGCGCTGTGGCCCTATCTGGGCGGCAAGCGGCGCATCGCGGCGAACGGCGATCTGGTGTGATCTGACGAAAGGAGGGGGCTGTCTGCCCCCTCTTGCCTGCGGCAATTCACCCCCGAGGATATTTTCGCCAAGATGAAAACCCGTAGGGTCAGCTGCCGGCGATGACCTTCACGTAATTCTTGGTCTCGGCATAGGGCGGGATGCCGCCATGCTTTTCCACCGCCAGCGGGCCGGCATTATAGGCGGCGAGCGCATGGCGCCAGTTGCCAAATTTTCCATACATCATCGCAAGATAGCGCGCGCCACCCTCAAGGTTCTGATGCGGGTCATTGATATCGACACGCAGCAGGCGCGCGGTATCAGGCATCAGTTGTGCAAGCCCGGTCGCGCCCTTGGGCGAGACGGCATTGGGATTCCAGCCGCTTTCCTGCTGCACCAGCCGCAGGAACATGTCTTCCGGCACGCCATGCTTGCGCGCCATGGCCTTGGCGACCTCAAGATATTCGCCTTTGTAGCGCCCCGAATAGCGCGGCGTGGCGGCCGCGGCAGCATTCTCGATCTTGGGCTTGTTGGGTTTCAGGCGGTCGGAGCCTTCGTATTGCTTGGCCAGACGACCATCCAGAAGCGCCGTTTGCGACTTGAACAGCAGCCCGCGATTCTTGGTGGAGCCGGAAAGTTTCAGACCGTCCGCAAAAGCGGGAGCACAAAGCAGAACCCCCGCGACAAGGGCCAGCGAAACCACTTTCCGACGCATGTGCATACCTTCGGCAACTATTCCGTTGCGCAGGACTATACGAATTTTCGCCTCCGCTGCCAGCGGATTCGCCCGCCGGGGCTTGTGGCGGGTCAGCCCGGCGCAGAGGCGTTCGGCGGGTTCCCGCCATCTGCCCTGCCTTCGACCAGCGGCGCACGCAACAGATCCTCGATCAGGAGCGAGGTCAACTGCCCCCGCCCCGTCACCCCGGCCTTGCGATAGATTGCATTCAGGTGGGTCTTGACCGTCGCCTCGGCCGAGCCGCGAAAGCCCGCGATCTCGGCGATGGAATAGCCCTTGATGGTGAAGGCCGCGATATCCTGTTCGGATGGCGTCAATTTCCAGTCGCGGAAATAATTCTCCATCACTTCGTGCAGGGCACCGGCCGCGACACTCATCTGCCGTTCAAGCTGCGCCTGCCGCCGCAGCAGGCGCAACAGGTAGCGGATTTCAAAGGCGACGCCCAGAACCAGACCAATGGTTGCGCCCAGTTCCGGCATCGTGTGGGCGTCCCGCACGCTGGCCCAGCCTTCGGCCTGAATATCCTCGATCACGTCCGCGATGAAGAAAAGCACACAGATACTCTGGAACAGGATCAGCGCCGTAAGGCCGATCTGGCGCGAGGAAGGCGAAGTCATGGGCAGGCCGGTCCGTTGTCTTCAGTCGTTCGGGAAGTTCTTGTAACCCGTAACCATCGAGGCGGGAAGGTTGATCCGCAACCGGCGGCTTTCCAGCGCCACGGCGGCGATATGGGCGACCACCGAAATCTCGGCCCAGGTCACCGCGATCTCGTGCAGATCCTCGACCCATGCGCGCCCGAAAAACATGAGCGTGGTCTGCATGTAGCCGCTGATCCCGACGATGATCAGCGTAATCAGCAGGTTGTAGATCATCAGCGCGCCCAGCGGCGAATGGCCGTGATGCGGGCGGCGGCGCCAGGCGGCCATTTCAGCGGCCTGATCGAAGGCACCGGAAAGGCTGGGCGGGAAATCGCTGAACCGGGCGTGGCGGCTGCCGATCAGGCCCCAGACAATGCGCGCGGCAACGAGGGCCAGCACGAAATAGCCGATCCAGTGATGCAGATCGCGCTCGGGGTTGGTGAAGAGGGCATTGGCCGCGAATGCCAGCGCCAGCGACCAGTGGAACAGACGCACGAACACGTCCCAGACATAGGCTTTTTCCGTCATGCTTGGCATCCGGTTCTGAGGGGAAAGGTCACGGCCGGTCCGCGCGATGTGGCGAACCGGCCTGAGGGACCGGAGAAGGTCTTATTCGTTGTTCGACTTGACGATGTTCATGTCGGCGTCGAGATACAGTTCGAAAGTTTTGCCATCCTTCACGGCGTAGACTTCGATCATGCCATCTTCCATGTCCACCTTGCGGACCTCGTAGCCCTGCGCGGTCATGGCGGCTGTGGCCTTGTCACGGGTCGCGTCGTCGATCTTGTCGCCCGAGGCGAAAGCCGGAGCGGCAACGGCGAGGAAGGCAGCAGCGAGGAGGGAAAGGGATTTCATCTTGCGTCCTTTCGGGAGCGTTTCGGGGTGCGCCGTGCCATGATGGCAGGGCTGGGGCCGATTTGCCCGGTGATCTGCCGGGTCGCCATCCGCAGCGGGTCGCAGGAACCGGCCCTGCAACCCCGGTTGCAGGCGTTGAAGCCCGCCCCCCGGCCCGCTATAGGAGGAGCAACGGAATATTTACCAATGCGGGCCAGCCTTGCCCGCAGATGAGAATCGGGAGTGGCGCATGGCGGGTTCGGTCAACAAGGTCATCATCGTGGGCAACCTCGGCCGCGATCCCGAGGTGCGCAGCTTCCAGAACGGCGGCAAGGTGGTGAACCTGCGCATCGCCACCTCGGAAACCTGGCGCGACCGGAACTCGGGCGAGCGCAAGGAACGCACCGAATGGCATTCGGTCGCCATTTTCAGCGAGCCGCTGGCCAAGATCGCCGAGCAATATCTGCGCAAGGGCAGCAAGGTCTATATCGAGGGCCAGCTTGAAACCCGCAAATGGCAGGATCAGAGCGGGCAGGATCGCTATACGACCGAAATCGTGCTGCGCCCCTATCGTGGCGAACTGACGCTGCTGGATGGCCGTGGCGAGGGCGGCGGCTCGGGTGGCGGCGGCTATGACGATCAGGGCGGCGGCTATGGCGGCGGCAATGATTACGAAGGCGGCCGGGGCGGTGGCAGTTTCGGCGGCAGCTCGGGTGGCGGTTACAGCGGTGGCCGTTCGGGTGGTGGCGGTAGCCAGCAGGGCGGCTTTGGCGGTGGCGGTGGTGGCCGCAACGATATGGATGACGAAATCCCGTTCTGAGCCACCGGCAAACCTGACCGACCGCCATGCAGCGCCGCCGCACGCTTGACCTGTTGAAGCTGGCGCTGGCCGTCATGGTGGTCGGCATCCACGTCAACCCTTTCGGGATCGACAGCCGCGCGGTGGTGCTGATCACGGGCGACGGTCTGTTTCGGGTCGCCGTGCCCGCCTTTTTTGTCATCAACGGCTATTTCTTCCAGCCGCGCGTGGCTGCCGGGACCGTTGGCCCCTATCTGCGGCGGCTGGTCTGGCTGTATATGGTGTGGATGGCGCTTTACCTGCCGGTCTGGCAAAGCGCCTTCTTCGCCTCGGACTGGCTGACCATCGGCCGGGTCTGGGCGGTGGGGTGGTGGCATTTGTGGTATCTGATCGCCGCCGCGCTGGCCGCTGCCCTTGCGACGCTGGTTGCGCATTGGTCCACCCGCCGCCTGCTGGCACTGGCCGTTCTGGCCTTTACGGCCGGAGCGGCGGTGATGTGGGGCTTTGCCTGGCAGATCTGGCCACCAACGCCCTATTGGGTGGGCAGCCCGGTCTGGCTGCATCGGAACGGGCTGTTCCTCGGCCTGCCCTTCTTCCTGCTGGGTCTGCTGATCCGCCGCCACGACCTGCCTGCCCGGCTGGACCGGCACCCTGTCGGCATTGTCGCCCTGCTGGCCTGCGCCGCGCTGCCGCTGGAATCGCTGGCGCTGGAGGCCATCGCCCCGCAGGGCGTCAGCCATGACAATCTGCTGGGGCTGGCCCTCGCTGCACCTGCGCTGGTGCTCTGGGCGCTGATGGGCCGCAGCACGACCACCCGCGATTATGGCACCATGGCCAATGCGATCTACTTTTTGCACGTGTTCTTCGTGGCCTGGACGATCCGGTTGACCGACCTGCCCTACCCTCTGGTTTTCCTCTGGGCGCTGGCCGGGTCCGCCCTGCTGGGCTGGGGCATGATCCGTAGCGGGCTGGCACGACGGTTGCTGTAACGCCTGCTCTGGACCTTCGCCCGGTAATCCCTATATATTCGGTCAACTAAAGTGCGAGAGACCCATGACCGAGGCTCAGGACCAGATCGAGGGCGCCCCCCTCATCAAACCCTCCACCACCGACCATCCGCTTTACGACAATGTGGTAGAGGCCTGCCGCACCGTCTTTGACCCGGAAATTCCGGTGAACATCTTCGACCTTGGCCTTGTCTATACGGTCGAGATCGGCAGCGCGAACGAGGTGGAGATCGTGATGACCCTCACCGCTCCGGGCTGCCCGGTCGCGGGTGAGATGCCGGGTTGGGTGCAGGACGCTGTGGAGGCCGTGCCGGGCGTGCAATCGGTGCGTGTGCTGATGACCTTCGATCCGCCCTGGGGCATGGAAATGATGTCCGACGAGGCGCGGCTGGAACTGGGGTTCATGTAACCCCCGTGCCGCCCCTTGAGGTGGCAGGTGCAAAAACCTATGTTTGTGCCATAGCATAAGGACCAACCCGATGTTCGGCATCCCCGGCAAGCAAGCCGTGACCCTGACCCCCGCTGCGACGAAGCAGATCCTCCGCCTGATGGAAAAACAGGCGGCGCAGGGTCTGCGGATCGGCGTCAAGAAGGGCGGCTGTGCCGGGATGGAATACACCATGGATTACGTCTCAGAGGTGAATCCGCTGGACGAGGTGATCGAACAGGACGGCGCGCGGGTGCTGATCGCCCCGATGGCGCAGATGTTCCTGTTCGGGACCGAGATCGACTATCAGGTTTCGGCGCTGGAGGCGGGCTTCCGCTTCAACAATCCGAATGTGGTCGAGGCCTGCGGTTGCGGCGAATCCATCAAGTTCCGCGACGCGCCCGCAAGCTGAACCCTTCCCTCAGGCTGACAGGTTTGGCATAACCCTTTCCGAACTTTTCGAAAGGGATGGATATGCGCAGACTGGCCGCCGGAAACTGGAAGATGAACGGCACAGCCGCCGATCTGGCCGAAGTGGCGGCGCTGACAGCCGCACATCCGGCGCCCGGCTGCGAGATGTTGCTCTGCCCCCCCGCAACGCTGATCGACCGTATGGCGCGCGCCGCCCATGGCACTGCGCTGCGCATCGGCGGGCAGGATTGCCACGCCAGAGCCACCGGCGCCCATACCGGCGATGTTTCTGCACCGATGCTGGCCGAGGCCGGGGCGTCATACGTCATCCTTGGCCATTCTGAACGCCGCGCGGATCATGGCGAAACCGATGCTCAGGTCTGCGCCAAGGCCGAAGCCGCATGGGCCAGCGGGCTTGTCGCCGTGGTCTGCGTCGGAGAAACCGAGGCGGAACGCGATGCCGGTCAGGCGCTGGCCGTGGTCGGGCGGCAGGTCGAAGGCTCGGTGCCCGAGGGTGCCACGGCGGAAAATATCGTGATCGCCTATGAGCCGGTCTGGGCCATCGGCACCGGCCGCACCCCCACCCTGCACGAAATCGCCGAGGTCCACCGCTTCCTGCGCGCCGAACTGGTCAGCCGCTTCGGTGCGGCCGCCAAGGGCATCCGTCTGCTTTACGGCGGTTCGGTCAAACCCTCGAACGCGGCCGAAATCTTTGCCACCCCCGAGGTCAATGGCGCGCTGGTCGGCGGCGCGAGCCTCAAGGCCGCCGATTTCGGTGCCATCGTCGCGGCGCTGTCGGCAGCTTGATCCGCAGCGACATCCCCGGTCGCATATGGTCGCGCGGCTGCGCGCGGCCCGCGTCAGTCTGGCGTCATGCGCATCCCGATGACCCCGCTTCTGGCGAACCTTCTCTGCCTCGGCTCCATGCTGGTCTGGGCCATGGGCCTTCCGGCGGCCGAATATCTGATCGGGCCGATCCCGGCGCTGCCGCTGACCGCGCTGCGCATGTCCATCGCGGCGGCGGTGCTGCTGCCGGTCTGGCTGCTGATCGAAGGACCCGCCCGGCTTCGCACAGCGCCCTGGCGCCGGGGGCTGCTGCTCGGCGGGCTCAGCTTCGGGCTCAGCGGCGTGCTGCTGGTCATGGCGCAGGCGGCGACCGATCCGGTGACCGTGGCGGTGATTTCTTCCGCCATGCCGGTCATCGGTATCGCCATCGAATGCGCGGCCGACGGCCGACGCCTGACCCTGCCGCTGACGATTGGCCTTGCGCTATCAGTCGCGGGCGGCGTCGTCAGCCTTGGTGGCGCCCTCGGCGCGGTGGATCTTGGCTTTGGCGCCTTCTGCGCCGCCGCCTCGATCCTCGCCTATACGCTCGGCTCGCGGTTCAGCGTCACCGCCCTGCCGGGGCTGAGCGCCTGGGGCCGCACCACCGTCACCCTGGCGGGCGCGGGGCTTGCCACCGGCATCGGCGCGGGCATCGCCGCGCTTACCGGCGGGCCTGCGGTGCAATGGGCGGCCATCGGCCCGACCGAAATCGCGGCGCTCGCGGTATTTTCCATCTGCGGCATGGCCTTGTGCCAGATTCTATGGATCGCCTCGGTCTCGCATCTTGGCATCGGCCTCGCGGCGCTGCATATGAATGCGGCGCCCTTTTATGTGATGCTGTTCCTCAGCCTGCTGGGACAGCCCTGGAACTGGGTTCAGGCGCTTGGCGCCGCCATCGTTGGCGCGGGCGTGCTGATCGCACAGCACCGCCCCACGCCCACCCGGCAACCCACCTGACGGAACCAGAATGCAAAGCCTGAGCCAGTCGCCCACCGATCCCGATTTCGTGCAGAACCCCTATCCGTTCTACGAACGCGCCCGCGCCGCCGGGCCGTTCTTCCTGTGGCAGGATTACGGGCTGATCTCGACCGGCAATTACGCCGCCGCCAATGCGATCTACCGCGACCGCCGCTTCGGCCGTGAAATCCCGCCCGAGGCACGGCAGCCGAGCCCCGACCGGCTTGCCCCGTTCTACGCGGTCGAAGCGCATTCCATGCTGGAGCTGGAGCCGCCGCGCCACACCCGCCTGCGCAGCCTCGTGCTGCGCGCCTTCACCTCGCGCCGTATCGCCGCGCTGGCGCCGGAAATCACGGCGCTGTGCCACGATCTGATCGACCGCCTGCCCGAAGGCGAGTTCGACCTGCTGGCAGAGTTCGGCCAGCGCCTGCCGGTCATCGTCATCGCCCGCCTGCTGGGCGTGCCCGAAGAAATGGCACCGGACCTGCTGCGCTGGTCCAATGCCATGGTCGGCATGTATCAGGCCGGACGCGACCGCGCGCGCGAGGATGCGGCGGTGGCCGCGACCGAGGATTTCGTAGCCTTCATGCGCCGCTATGTGGAGGACCGCCGCAAGACCCCGCGCGACGATCTGATCACCGCGCTGATCGCGGCCGAGGAAGCAGGCGAGAAACTTTCGACCGACGAGTTGATCACCACCTGCATCCTGCTGCTGAACGCCGGGCACGAGGCCACGGTGCACAGCATCGGCAATGGTGTGAAACTGCTTCTGGAACATAAAACCCCGCGCAGCGCCCTCGCAGCCCAGGCCATCACCGGCACGGTCGAGGAAATCCTGCGCCTCGATCCACCGCTGCATGCCTTCACCCGCTGGGCCTATGAAGAGGTCGAGGTCATGGGCACCCGCATCCCGAAAGGCGCCGAGGTGCAGATCCTGCTTGCCGCCGCCAACCGAGACCCGGCCGCATTCGACACCCCTGCCCGCTTCGACCCGGCCCGCCCGGTGAAGCCGAACCTCAGCTTCGGCGCCGGCATCCATTTCTGCGTCGGCGCCCCGCTCGCGCGGCTGGAATTGCAGGTCGCGCTGCCGATTCTGCTCGACCGCCTGCCCGGCCTGCGCCTCGCCGCACCGCCACGTTACGGCGATGTCTACCATTTCCACGGGCTCGAAGCCCTCCGCGTCACCGCGACCTGAGCCTCTTGCTTCTTGCAAAAATACTCAAATTCCCCGGCGCGGCACCCGCGCCGGCCCAGAGTTAATGCGCCGCCGGCTTGCGCCCGGTCAGCGCCGCCACCACCGGCCCGATAACCCGCGTCACCACCGGAACCAGCAGCAATCCATAAAGCAGCCCCAGCACACCGTCGCAGAAAGCGGTCACCGCCCAGGCAACCAGCCCCGCCGCCATAGGCACGCCCCCGGCGGCCAGTTCGGCAAGATGATGGATGCTGGTGTAGGGCTCGTGCAGGCCCAGCTCATGCAGCCCGTGAATGACGATATTGCCACCGACCCACAGCATCGCCAGCGTGCCGACCGAGGACAGCACCGCCAGAAGCTTCGGCATCCCGCGCACCAGCCCGCGCCCGAGACCCCGGATCGCCCTGCCGCGCGCCGCGCGCGCAAGATGCAAGCCCACATCATCCATCTTCACGATCAGCGCCACCGCGCCATAGACCGCAACCGTGATCAGCACCCCCACCAGCGCCAGCGTGAACGCTTCCATCCATGGTCCACTTTCCGGGATGGCAGCCAGCGAGATGGTCATGATCTCGGCCGAGAGGATGAAATCGGTCTTGATCGCACCCGCGACCTTTTCCTCTTCCAGATGCGCCGGATCGCGGGTGTCGAAATCCCGCTCCACCGCCGCATCGGCATGGGGCGCGAACATGTGCAACACCTTCTCGGCGCCCTCGAAACACAGATAACTGCCGCCCAGCATCAGCAGCGGGGTGATCAGGCCCGGAGCGAAATGGTTCAGCGCCAGCAGCGCGGGAAGCAGGATCAGCAGCTTGTTGCGCACAGATCCCAGCGCGATGCGTCCGATGATCGGCAACTCCCGATCCGCCGAGAAACCATGCACATAGGCAGGCGTCACTGCGGTATCGTCGATCACGACGCCAGCCGCTTTGGCCCCCGCCTTGGCCGCCGCGGCCGCCACATCATCGACCGAAGCCGCCGCGACCTTGGCAATGGCCGCCACATCATCCAGCAGTGCCAGCAAACCACTCATGCCGTTCTCCACTTCGTTACCGGGTCAGACTAACGAAGCTGCATCGCGGCGAAAAGATGCCAATCGCTGCTTCTTGTTAGCGAAAACAGCCGATGTTTGCGCCAACATTATGAAAACATGTCGCTTTTCAGCTTCCCCGACTCCCCCGCTTCCGGTATGGCCTGCCGAAGTTGCGGGGCTGGAAACACGGAGACGCGAGACATGACCATCACCATCGGCATCAATGGCTTTGGCCGCATCGGGCGCTGCACGCTGGCGCATATCGCGGAATCGGCCCGCAACGATGTGCAGGTCGTGGCGATCAACGCCACCGGCCCCATCGAAACCAACGCCCACCTGCTGAAATATGACAGCGTGCATGGCCGCTTCCCCGGCAAGGTCTCGGTCGAGGGCGACACGCTGGATCTGGGCCGTGGCCCGATCCGGGTGATGTCAACCTACAACCCCGACGAGCTGGACTGGGAAGGTATCGACGTCGTGCTGGAATGCACCGGCAAGTTCAATGACCGCGACAAGGCCGCTGTCCACCTTGGTCGTGGCGCCAAGCGCGTGCTGGTCTCGGCTCCCGCCAAGAATGCCGACAAGACCATCGTTTATGGTGTGAACCACCGTTCGCTGCTGTCGGAACATCTGGTCGTTTCCAACGGTTCCTGCACCACCAACTGCCTCGCCCCGCTGGCCAAGGTGCTGAACGATGCGATCGGCATCGAAAGCGGCATCATGACCACGATCCATTCCTACACCGGCGACCAGCCGACGCTGGACCGCCGCCACAAGGATCTGTATCGCGCCCGTGCCGCCGCCATGGCGATGATCCCCACCTCCACCGGCGCGGCCAAGGCCATCGGCGAGGTGCTGCCGGAACTCAAGGGCAAGCTGGACGGCTCGGCCATCCGTGTGCCGACGCCGAATGTCTCGGCCGTCGATCTGACCTTTGTCGCGGGCAAGGACGTGACCGTCGCCGACGTGAACGAGATCGTGCGCGAGGCCGCCGCTGGCCATATGGGTGCGGTTCTGGCCTATGACCCGGAGCCCAAGGTCTCGATCGACTTCAATCACACCAGCCATTCGTCTATCTTCGCCCCTGACCAGACCAAGGTCGTGGGCGGCCGCACCGTCCGTGTGCTGGCCTGGTATGACAATGAATGGGGCTTCTCCTGCCGGATGGCCGATGTGGCCGGTGCGATGGGGCGGCTCCTCCAATAACGGAGGGGTCGTGACCGACCGCATCGCCTTGGTTCTCGGCCTGCTGATCGTGGGTCTTATCGGCCTCGACGTTTTTTTGAACGGCGGGGCCGCTTTGGTTTTTCTGGGCCGCAAGATGCTGACCCTGATGGATTATCTGCGCTTCTGGAAGTGACGGCGCTGCCACGCGCCCGAGTTTTTGGTTGATCTTTGGCCTTTTCTTGCCATGTTAGCGCTACCAAAACCGACCGATTCGTCGGCCGGGTCGCGCATTGGCAAGGAGGCAGCCATGACCGTCAAAGTCGCTATCAACGGATTCGGACGTATCGGGCGCAACGTGCTGCGCGCCATCATCGAATCGGGCCGCACCGATATCGAGGTGGTGGCGATCAATGATCTGGGTCCGGTGGAAACCAACGCGCATCTGCTGCGCTTCGATTCCGTTCATGGCCGCTTCCCGGTCGAAGTCACCACTGGAGACGACTGGATCGACGTCGGCCGCGGCCCGATCCGGGTGACCGCCCTGCGCAATCCGGCGGACCTGCCATGGTCGGATGTCGATGTGGTGATGGAATGCACCGGCATCTTCACCAGCAAGGAAAAATGCCTCGCGCATCTGGAAAACGGCTCGAAGCGCGTGCTGATCTCGGCCCCCGGCGAGGGCGCCGACAAGACCATCGTCTTCGGGGTGAACCACGACACGCTGACGGCGGATGACCTGATCGTCTCCAACGCCTCCTGCACCACCAACTGCCTCAGCCCGGTCGCCAAGGTGCTGAACGATGCCATCGGCATCGAAAAAGGCATGATGACCACGATCCACAGCTATACCGGCGACCAGCCGACGCTGGATACGATGCACAAGGATCTGTATCGCGCCCGCGCCGCCGCGCTGTCGATGATCCCCACCTCCACCGGCGCTGCCAAGGCGGTGGGTCTGGTGCTGCCCGATCTGAAGGGAAAGCTCGACGGTTTTGCCATCCGGGTGCCGACGCCGAACGTCTCAGTCGTGGATCTGAAGTTCCTCGCGAAGCGCGACACCTCGGTGGAAGAGGTGAATGCCGCAATCAAGGCGGCTGCCGATGGCCCGCTGAAGGGCATTCTGGGCTACACGCTGTTCAAGAATGTCTCGTCCGACTTCAACCATGACCCGCATTCCAGCATCTTCCACATGGACCAGACAAAGGTGATGGACGGCCGCTTTGTGTCGATCCTCAGCTGGTATGACAATGAATGGGGCTTCTCGAACCGCATGGCGGATACCGCCGTGGCCATGGGCAAGCTGATCTGAGGTCCGCGCAAGGATTTTCCTGAAATCGTGCAAATTTCTTGCAAGAAATCTGGGGCGCCTTCGGGCGCCCTTCGTCTTTGCCCAGCCATGCAGATGCTGCAACGCGGCATTGCCAGCCACCCACCTTGTTAGCGCTACCTTTCAGGCGCATCTAGGCGGGGTGACAGGCATCCGGCCTGACACATGGACTCCACGAGATGTGGAAGGAAAAGACATGACGAATATCTTCACCCGCCTGAAATCCGCCGCGGAAAAACGCGCGCGTTATATCGAAACCCGCAACGAGATCGCGCGGCTGCCGCAGGATGTGGCGCTGGATCTGGGGTTGTTTCCCGGTGACGCGCATCGCATCGCGCATCAGGCTGTTTACGGCCGGGGCTGAAAAGCCCCTGCCCTTCAGCCATATTTGCGGCGCAAGGCCGCCTGAACATCGGGCGTGACGAATTTCGACACGTCCCCACCCAGCCGGGCGATTTCTTTCACCAGTTTCGAGGCAATGGCCTGCCGACGGGCATCGGCCATCAGGAAGACCGTCTCGATACTGTTGTCCAGCGCCCGGTTCATCCCGACCATCTGGAATTCATATTCGAAATCGGCAACGGCGCGCAGACCGCGCACGATGACCTGCGCCCCCACGTCGCGGGCGCAATTGATCAGCAGGTTTTCGAACGGGTGCACCACGATCTCGCCTCCGCAGGCTTTGGCGATACCGGCGCATTCCGCCTCGACCATGGCGACCCGTTCCTCAAGCGAGAACAGCGGCCCCTTGTCGCGGTTGATGGCCACGCCGATGACCAGCCGGTCCACCAGTTGCATGGCGCGCTGGATGATATCGACATGGCCGAGCGTGATCGGGTCGAACGTGCCGGGATACAGGCCGATGCGCATGGGCTCCCCCCTCATTTGCTGACGCCACGCAACAATATTGCGCGGCGCTTTGCAAGCGCGAATTTGCCGCGGCGCGGCAAGAGGCTCAGAAGCCCTTGATCATCCCTTCCAGCGCATCTTTCTCGGCGGCCAGTTCCATCAGCCGCGATTGCACCACATCGCCGATGGAAATGAGGCCGATCATCTCGTCCCCTTCCATCACCGGCATGTGGCGGAAACGCCCCGCGCTCATCTTCTGCAACACGTCATGGGTGGTTTCATCCCGCGTGCAGGTGACGAGTTTCGTGGTCATCAGCCCGTCCACCGCCTCGGCCAGACAGGTCGGGCCGCGCTTGCCCAGTTCGCGCACGATGTCGCGTTCCGAGACGATGCCCGCCGGGTGCTTGCCGTCTGCCGACACGATCACCGCCCCGATGCGGCGCATCGAAAGAACATGCGCAACCTCGGCGACGCTGGTGCCGGGGGCGACGGTGACAACCCCATCATCCGACTTGGTCTTGAGAATCTGCGCGACATGCATGGCAACCTCCTTGGCTCATGTACAAAGCCTTGCGCCTGCGCAATTTTATGTCAAGAGACAGCTTCCAGGCGTAATACTTCTTTACGAATACCGTCCCCAAGGAGATCGGCAAAGCGGTTGAGTCGCTCTACACGCTGATCGTCGGCGTGACGGATCAGCCAGAACGCACGGGTCAAACGCAGATCCGGCAGGATGCGTTCCAGTTCCGGCGCCGCAGGGCGGGCAAAGTCATGCACCACACCGATTCCGGCGCCATGCCGCAGCCAGTTGAGTTGCACCGAAACCGAATTGGACGCCAGCGGCACTGCATCGAGACCAAGCTGGCTGAGGTAATCCAGTTCCTTGTCGAAGATCATGTCGGGGATATAGCCGACGATCCTGTGGCCGTGCAGCGAATCGGGGCCAGTGATCGGTGGATGCTTCGCAAGGTAATCGCGCGAGGCGGCAAGGCTCAGGCGATAATCGGTCAGCTTCTGCACCGTCAGCCGCCCGGTTTCAGGCCGCGACACCGCGATAGCCATGTCCGCCTCACGTTTCGACAGGTTGAAGACACGCGGCAGGGCGACGATCTGCACCTCCAGCCCCGGATTGGCATCGCAGATCGCGGCCAGAACCTGTGGCAGCAGATAATTGGCGCAACCATCCGGCGCGCCGATGCGGATCTGCCCGGTCAGACCTTGCGTCCCGCGCAATTCCTCGGTCACGCCGGTCACCGCCTGCTCGGCGCGTTCGGCATGGGCGAGGATGCGCGCGCCTTCGTCCGTCAGCGCATATCCCTGCGGGCTTTTCACAAAGAGCCGCGCGCCAAGCGCCTCTTCCAGCCGCGCGATGCGGCGGCCGACTGTCGCCGGATCCAGCCGCAGCGCCCTCCCGGCGCCCGACAGGCTTTCGCTGCGCGCCACCGCCAGAAACAGTTTCAGATCATCCCAGTCCATCGCGCGCCTTTGCAGAAATGCAAAACTGATTTGGAAACTTGCCGCTTTTGCCGTGAAATTTGCAAGCCTATTGTAGCACCAGCAGATCGGGAGGATTCCAATGCAAGAGATCGGACACTGGATCAACGGCAAGATGGTGGCGGGCAAGTCGGGCCGCTTTGCCGAAGTCTACAACCCCGCCACCGGCGAATTGCAGGCGCGCGTCGCGCTGGCCACAGCCGACGAACTGGCCCATGCCATCGCCGAGGCGGAAAAGGCGCAGCCCGCATGGGCCGCCACCAACCCGCAGCGCCGCGCGCGGGTGATGATGAAACTCGGCGACCTGATCAATCAGCACATGGATGAACTGGCCGAGCTGGTCGCCCGTGAACATGGCAAAACCATCCCCGATGCCAAGGGTGATGTGCAGCGCGGGCTTGAGGTGATCGAGGTCTGCATGGGCGCCCCGGCCCTTCTGAAAGGCGAATATACCGACAGCGCCGGTCCGGGAATCGACCTTTATTCGATGCGGCAGCCGCTCGGCGTGGTGGCCGCCATCACCCCCTTCAACTTCCCCGCCATGATCCCGCTGTGGAAGATGGGCCCTGCCCTGTCCTGCGGCAATGCGGTGATCCTGAAGCCGTCGGAGCGCGTGCCCTCCACCTCGCTGCGGCTGGCGCAACTGGCGCAGGAGGCCGGTATCCCTGACGGCGTGCTGCAGGTGGTGAATGGTGACAAGGAAGCCGTGGACGGGCTGATCGACAATCCGACGGTGCAGGCCATCGGCTTTGTCGGATCGACCCCGATCGCGCAATATATCTATGGCCGCGCCGCCACCAACGGCAAGCGCGCCCAGTGCTTCGGCGGCGCCAAGAACCACATGCTGATCATGCCCGACGCCGATCTGGACAAGGCGGCGGATGCGCTGGTCGGCGCGGGCTTCGGCGCGGCGGGCGAACGCTGCATGGCGATCTCGGTCGCGGTGCCGGTGGGCGACGAAACCGCCGACCGGCTGATCGAAAAGCTGGTGCCGCGCATCGAAAAACTGAAGGTCGGTCCCTATACTGCCGGCAATGACGTGGACTTTGGGCCGGTGATCACCCGTCAGGCGCAAGAACGTATCCTTGGCCTGATCGGTTCGGGTGTGGACCAGGGCGCGAAGATCGTGGTCGATGGTCGTGGCCTGAAGATCCAGGGCTACGAGAACGGCTTTTACGTCGGCCCGACCCTGTTCGATAACGTGACCCGCGACATGGACATCTACAAACAGGAGATCTTCGGCCCTGTGCTCTCGACCGTGCGGGCCAAGACCTATGAGGATGCGCTGAACCTTGTGATCGACAACGATTACGGCAATGGCACCGCGATCTTTACCGCCGATGGCGATACCGCGCGCGATTTTGCGAGCCGGGTGAATGTCGGCATGGTCGGCATCAATTTCCCGATCCCGGTGCCGCTGTCCTACTACACCTTCGGCGGCTGGAAGAAATCGGCCTTCGGCGATCTGAACCAGTATGGCCCGGATGCCTTCCGCTTCTACACCAAGACCAAAACGGTGACGGCGCGCTGGTTCTCGGGGATCAAGGAAGGGGCGGCGCTGAACTTCAAGGCGCTGGACTGATTTCGACGACAAGGGAGGGGGGCTGTCTGCCCCCCTCTGCGCCGGACGGCGCATTCACCCCCCGAGGATATTTTCAGACAGAAAATCGGGGCGGGCCGCGCGAGGCCCGGCAAGATCGACCCTTGCAAAACTCTCGCAACAATCCAGAAATAAACATGTGTTCAATTCCAGCGGAGGAGGCTCGGGATGGATTTTGCATTATCCGAGGAACAACAGGCCATTTTCGAAATGGCGCAGGCGTTCGGGCAGGAACAGATTGCCCCCTTCGCACGGGAATGGGAGGTGGCGGGCACCATCCCCCGTGACTTGTGGGCCAAGGTGGCCGAGCTGGGTCTGGGCGGGCTTTACGTCAGCGAGGAGTTTGGCGGCACCGGCCTTGGCCGTCTGGATGCAACGCTGGTCTTCGAGGCGCTGGCGATGGCCTGCCCGGCGGTTTCGGCCTTCCTGTCGATCCACAACATGTGTGGCGGCATGATCGACAAGTTCGGCAGCGCCGAGATGAAGGCGCGTTATCTCCCCGGCCTGTGCAGCATGGAAAAGGTGTTTTCCTACTGTCTGACCGAGCCGGGCTCAGGCTCCGATGCCGCAGCGCTGCGCACGAAAGCGGTGCGTGACGATCAGGGCTGGCGGCTGACCGGCACAAAGGCCTTCATCTCGGGCGGCGGCTATTCCGATGCCTATATCGTGATGGCGCGCAGCGGCGCCGAGGGGCCAAAGGGGATTTCGGCGCTGGTGATCGAGGATGGCGCGGCGGGGCTGAGCTTTGGCGGGCTGGAAGACAAGATGGGCTGGCGCGCGCAGCCGACCCGTCAGGTGCAGATGGATGATTGCGCGGTGCCTGCCGCGAACCTGTTGGGGGAAGAGGGCAAGGGCTTTGCCTATGCCATGGCCGGGCTGGATGGCGGGCGGCTGAACATCGCCGCTTCCGCCCTCGGCGGCGCGCAGGCGGCCTTTGACGCGACGCTGACCTATATGGCCGAGCGGCGGGCCTTCGGAAAGACGCTCGATCAGTTCCAGGCACTGCAATTCCGTCTGGCGGAGCTGGAAGTGAAGCTGCAATCGGCGCGCATCTTCCTGCGTCAGGCGGCGTGGAAGCTGGATACCGGCGCGCCGGATGCCACAAAGTTCTGCGCCATGGCCAAGCTTTACGTCACCGATGCGGCCTTTGATGTGGCGAACCAGTGCCTGCAACTGCATGGCGGCTATGGTTACCTCGCCGATTACGGGGTGGAAAAGATCGTGCGCGACCTCCGGGTGCATCAGATTCTGGAAGGCACCAACGAGATCATGCGCCTGATCATCTCGCGCGCACTGGTTTCGGCATGAGCGACATTTTCCTCCGTAAGGCGGGGCGCGCGGGCCGCGTGACCTTCACCCGCCCGAAGGCGCTGAACGCGCTGAGCTACGAGATGTGCAAGGCGCTGGATGCGGCGCTGGTGTCTTGGGCCGCTGACCCCGATGTGGCGCTGGTGGTCATTGATGCCGAAGGCGAGCGCGCCTTCTGTGCCGGGGGGGATATTGCCGAGCTTTACGCCGAAGGCACGGCGGGCAATGTCGCTTATGGGCAGGCATTCTGGCGCGACGAATACCGGATGAATGCCCGGATCGGCGCCTATCCCAAGCCGGTGGTCACGCTGGTGCAGGGCTTCTGCATGGGCGGCGGTGTGGGTGTAGCCTGTCACGCCAGCCACCGCATCGCCGGCGAAAGCGCACAGATCGCCATGCCGGAATGCGCCATCGGGCTGGTGCCGGATGTCGGAGGCTCGGCGCTGTTGCGACACGGGCCGGGGCGGCTCGGCTGCTATCTGGGGGCAACCGGCACGCGGATGGGGACGGCCGATGCGATATACGCCGGTTTCGCCGATCACTTCGTGCCCGAGGCCGATTGGCCCGCGCTGATCGCGGCGCTGGAACGCTCCGGCGAGATTGCCGTGCTGCCACCCTTCCTGAAAGCGCCCGAGCCGGGCACCCTGCCCGACCTGCAAGCCGACATCGACCGGCATTTTGCCCGCGCCGATCTGGCGGTGATCGAGGCAAGCCTTGCCGCCGAGGATAGCGCCTTCGCCCACGACACGCTGAAGGCACTGCGTCGGGGGGCTCCGCTCGCCGTGGCGACCACGCTGGCGATGCAGCACCGCCTGCCCGCCGATGTGGCCCTGCCCGTGGCGCTGGAGATGGAATATCGCGTCACCCATCGCGCGCAGGAAATGACCGATTTTCTCGAAGGCATCCGCGCCATGGTGATCGACAAGGATCGCAAGCCGCGCTGGCGCCATGGCTCGGGCGCCGAGGTCACGGCGGCCGAAGTCAATGCCCTGCTGGCGCCACTGGGCGCCGAAACCCTGACGTTTACGGAGTGACACCATGAAAATCGGATTCATCGGCCTTGGCAACATGGGCGGCCCGATGGCGGCCAATCTGGTGAAGGCGGGCCATGCGGTCACGGGCTTCGACCTGACCGCGCCCATGCCCGAGGGCGTGAGCAAGGCCGAAACGGCGGCCGAGGCGGCGGTGGGCGCCGAGGTCGTCATCACCATGCTGCCGAATGGCGCCATCCTGCGCAGCGTCGCGGCCGAGGTGATCCCCGCGATGTCGGCGGGTGCGGTGCTGTGCGACTGTTCGACCGTCGATGTGGACAGCGCCCGTGCCGTGGCGGGCGAGGCGCAGGCGGCGGGTCTGGGCGCGCTGGATGCGCCGGTGTCGGGCGGGGTTGGCGGCGCCACCAATGGCACGCTGACCTTCATGGCGGGCGGCGCGGATGCAGACTTTGCCAAGGTGAAGCCGCTTTTTGACATCATGGGCCAGAAGGCCGTGCATTGTGGCGCTTCGGGCGCAGGTCAGGCCGCGAAGATCTGCAACAACATGATCCTCGGCGTAACCATGATCGCCACCTGCGAAGCGTTCGCACTGGCAGACAAGCTGGGCCTCGACCGGCAGAAGATGTTCGATGTGGTTTCCACCTCCTCCGGCTATAGCTGGACCATGAACGCCTATTGCCCGGCGCCGGGTGTTGGCCCGACCTCGCCCGCCGATAATGGCTACAAGCCCGGTTTCGCGGCAGAACTGATGCTGAAAGACCTGAACCTCAGCCAGCAGGCGGCAGTTTCGGCCGATGCCGACACGCCGATGGGTCAGCTTGCAGCCGAGCTTTACCGCCGTTTCGTCGAGGACGAGGCCGGGCGCGGGATGGATTTCTCGGCCATGCTGCCGCGCTTTGAAAAGCGGGGCCGCGCCTGAAATCCACGCGGCGCCCGCGTCAAGGCGCCGCGTGACATTCGCCTCGTTTCATTCCATATTCTGAATATGGCAAATGTTCCCGCTGCGGAACGAAACGGAGGTTCCCATGCCCACCAATGTCGGCGGTATCGACCGCATCCTGCGCATCGTCATCGGAGCGGCGCTGCTGGTCTGGTTCTTCGTGGATCAGGGCAGCGGCTTCTGGCACTGGGCCAAGCTTATCGGCATCGTGCCGCTGCTGACGGGCCTGCTGTCCACCTGCCCGCTTTACTCGATCCTCGGGATGAATACCTGTCCGATGAAACGCGGCTGACCCTTGAGGCGGCGGATCATTCCGCCGCCACCTTTTTCGGCATCAGCATCGGGCCAAGGTAACGGCCCGTATGGCTTTCCGCGACCTGTGCCACATGTTCCGGTGTGCCGGTCGCCACGATCCGCCCGCCGCCATCACCACCCTCGGGGCCAATGTCGATGATCCAGTCGGCGGTCTTGATGACATCAAGGTTATGCTCGATCACCACCACCGTATTGCCTTGTTCGACCAGCTCGTGCAGCACTTCCAGCAGCTTGCGCACATCCTCGAAATGCAGGCCCGTAGTGGGTTCGTCGAGGATATAGAGCGTGCGCCCGGTCGCCCGACGGGACAACTCCTTTGACAGCTTCACCCGCTGCGCCTCGCCGCCTGACAGCGTTGTCGCCTGCTGGCCGACCTTGATATAGCCAAGGCCCACCTGACACAGCGCCTCCATCTTGTCGCGGATCGCCGGAACAGCGCTGAAAAATTCGCGCGCATCTTCGCACGTCATGTCAAGAACGTCGGCGATGCTTTTGCCTTTGAAGCGAATTTCCAACGTCTCGCGGTTATAGCGGTGGCCTTTGCAGGTCTCGCAGGTGACATAGACGTCGGGCAGGAAGTGCATCTCGATCTTGATGACGCCATCGCCCTGACAAGCCTCGCAGCGCCCGCCCTTGACGTTGAAGCTGAACCGACCGGGCTGGTAGCCGCGCGCCTTGGATTCCGGCAGACCCGCGAACCAGTCGCGGATCGGAGTGAAGGCGCCGGTATAGGTGGCGGGGTTCGACCGCGGTGTCCGGCCGATGGGCCGCTGGTCAATGTCGATCACCTTGTCCAGATGTTCGAACCCCTTGATCGTCTCGCAGGGCGCGGGCGTCTCATGCGCACCGTTGAGCCGCGTCGCGGCGGTCTTGAACAGCGTTTCAATGGTCAGTGTCGATTTGCCGCCGCCCGACACGCCGGTCACGCAGACGAATTTCCCCAGCGGGAAATCCACCGTCACATCCTTCAGGTTATTGCCCGAAGCCTTTACAACAGTTAGCTTTTTGTCGTTCCCGTCGCGCCGGTCCTTTGGCACCGCGATCTCGCGCTGGCCCGCCAGATACTGCCCGGTCAGGCTGGCGGGATCTGCGGCGATGGCCTCGGGCGTGCCATGCGCCACCACGCGGCCACCATGCACCCCGGCACCGGGGCCAATGTCAAAGACGTAATCCGCCTCGCGGATCGCATCCTCGTCATGCTCGACCACCAGCACGGTATTGCCCTGATCGCGCAGCCCCTTCAGCGTGCCCAGAAGCCGGTCGTTATCGCGCTGGTGGAGCCCGATGGAAGGCTCGTCCAGCACATAAAGCACGCCGGTCAGGCCCGAACCGATCTGGCTCGCCAGCCGGATACGTTGGCTTTCACCACCCGACAGCGTGCCCGCATTGCGCGAAAGAGTCAGGTAATCCAAACCGACATTCACAAGAAAACCAAGGCGTTCTCGGATTTCCTTCAGAATGGCGCGAGCGATTTCGTTCTTCTGGTTGGTCAGGTGATCCGGCACCGTGCCGATCCAGGCATGCGCCTCGCGGATCGACATCTGCACAACCTCGCCGACATGCAGACCGCCGATCTTCACAGCCAGCGCCTCGGGTTTCAGCCGGTAACCGTGACAGGTGCCGCAGGGGCGGTTGTTCTGGTAGCGCTCCATCTCCTCGCGCGACCAGGAACTGTCGGTCTCGCGGTAGCGGCGTTCCATATTGGGGATCACCCCCTCGAAGGTGCGTGTCACCTGATAGATGCGGCCACCCTCGTCATAGCGGAACTCGATCTCCTCGCCACCCGAGCCGTAAAGGAACACCTGCCGCACCTTTTCGGGCAGGTCTTTCCACTTTTTCTTGCGGTCGAAGTTGTAATGCTTCGCCAGTGATTCAATGGTTTGCAGGAAATACGGGCTTTTTGATTTCGACCAGGGCGCGATGGCGCCTTGCGCCAGCGTCAGGTTCTGGTCGGGCACCACCAGCCGTTCGTCGAAGAACAGCTCCACCCCCAGCCCATCACAGGCCGGGCAGGCCCCGAAGGGTGCGTTGAAGGAAAACAGCCGCGGCTCGATCTCGGGGATGGTGAAGCCCGAAACCGGACAGGCGAAATTTTCCGAAAACGTCTTGCGTTCCGGTGTGTCGGTCGCGGTTTCCAGCACGGCGATGCCATCCGCCAGATCCAGCGCGGTTCGGAAACTGTCGGCAAGCCGCGTCGCCAGATCGGGGCGCACCACGATGCGGTCGACCACCACGTCGATGTCATGGCGGAACTTCTTGTCCAGCGTCGGCGGCTCGTCCAGCTCATAGAACTGCCCGTCCACCTTGACCCGCTGGAAACCCTGCTTGCGAAGCTCAAGGAATTCCTTGCGGTATTCACCCTTGCGGTCGCGCACAATCGGGGCCAGCAGATAGGCGCGCGTGCCTTCCTCCATCGCCAGTACGGCATCCACCATGTCCTGCACCTGCATCGCCTCGATCGGCAGGCCGGTGGCGGGGCTGTAGGGGGTGCCGACGCGGGCGAATAGCAGACGCAGGTAATCGTAGATCTCGGTCACCGTGCCGACGGTCGAGCGCGGGTTTTTCGACGTGGTCTTCTGCTCGATGGAAATGGCCGGCGACAGACCCGAGATATGGTCCACATCCGGCTTGCCCATCATGTCAAGAAACTGCCGCGCATAGGCCGACAGACTTTCGACATAGCGGCGCTGGCCTTCGGCATAGATCGTGTCGAAGGCGAGGCTGGACTTGCCGGAACCCGACAGGCCGGTGATAACGACAAGCTGGTCGCGCGGGATGTCCAGATCCACGCCCTTCAGATTATGCTCGCGCGCGCCGCGCACCTCGATGAACTTCTGTTCCGCCATGACCGACCTCACTGAGACGGCCAAGATTTAAGGCATCGCCGGGGAATCGCCAACCGGAAAACGTGAACAATTAGTGAACTTTTATGATTTTCCGCAAAAGTCACGGTTTTGTGGGCAGAGAAAGATTTGATCCTCTTGCAAAGCAATCACATTCATTTATTTGAATACAAATAAGCCCAATTCCGAAGACGGAGCCGCGCATGTTTTCCTTCCTCAAACCCTCTGCCAATCGTTGCAAACCCATCAGCCCGGTCGATGCCGTGGCGCGCGCCGCCAAGGGCGATCTGGTGCTGATCGACGTGCGCGACATTTCCGAGCTGAAATCCAGCGGCAAGGCCAAGGGTGCAGTGCATGTGCCGCTGATGGCGCTGCAAAGCCGTATGGCACCGGGCGCCGCCGATCTGCCCAAGGGCGTGGCGCTGGACACCCCGATCTGCCTTTACTGCGCCTCGGGCGGCCGGTCGGGCATGGCCGCCGATACGCTCTTGGGCATGGGCTATACTGAGGTCTACAACCTTGGGGGCCTCGGTCACTGGCAGGCGGGTGGCGGCGTGGTCGAACGAGTCTGACGCGCCCGCCTTGCGCCCTGCACCAGATGCAAGGCGATCCCGGCGGCAGAACAGAGTGCGACGAAAGCAGGCACCGCCATCACGCCTTGCGCGAGGATCAGCGCCGACAGGATCGGTGTGCCCAGCGTAGTGCCCACATTGCCCAGTTGCGCAATAGCCCCTGCCGCCAGTGTGCGCTCGCCCGCGCTGGCGTTGAGCGCGGGCACGGCGGCAAAGCTCGCCCCCTGCACCAGACCCAGCGCCCCGCCGATCCAGAGACTTGCGATCAGCCGCAGCGGCTCGGACGGCCAGCCGAGCCAGAGCGCCCCCGCGCCCGCCACCGCCAGCGCAAAGCCCAGCATGACCACCCGCACAGCGCCGAAGCGTCCCATCAGCCAGACCCCCAGCGTCAGCGACCCGGCGATGGAAACGAGCGGTAAAAGGCTTGCCATCAGCGCATGCAGGCTGTCGCCCGCAAGCGGCGGCAGCAGGGTCAACAGTGCGACGTAAGTGGCTGTATAGCAAACGAAACCCGTGGCAGGCGCAGCAATGAACGGTGAGGCATAGATCGCCAGATGCGCCCGCAGCACCCCGCCGGGAAACAGCGGCGTGCGGGGTCGTGGCGGATCCTCGGGCAGCATCCGCCAAAGCAGCGCCGCGAAAGCCGCCATCCAGACGGCATGGGCCAGCAACAAGGCACCCGGCCCCGCCACCTCGGCCAAAGGTCGACCCAAAAGCGCCAGCGCGGTGAAGGTGAAGGCGAAGAAGGTGGACCACAGCGCCATCGCCAGTCCCAGCCGCGCCGGCGGCGCGGTCTGCGCGATCATCACCGGGGCAGCGATGACGATGGCCAGATGGCTCAGCCCTTCCAGCACACGCAGGGCGAGCATCACGGGCAGCGGCGGGAACAGGCTTTCCAGCAGCGACAGAACGGCGCCTGCCAGCAGCGCCGCCACCAGCACCCGCCGATAGCCGAGCCCCTGCACCAGCAGCCCCGCCGTGGTGCCGAAAATCAGCCCCGGCACGCCGACGATTGAAACGAAGAGCCCGAGCGCCAGCGGGCCCGCACCGGGATAAAGCGCGGGCGCCAGATCGAAGATCACCCCGATCTTGCCGAATTGCGCGGCGGCCCCCAGCCCCGCGCCCCAGAGCGCCAGAACCAGCCAGAAAGCGGAATGGGTTTTCATACCTCAGGCTTAGCCCGCACCTGCGTCCGAAGCCAGAGGCGACCGACAGGAAAAAGGGGGCTTTCCGCCCCCTCTTGCCTTCTGCAATTCACCCCGAGGATATTTGTGAACAGATGAAACCGGCGGCGGATCAGATATGCAGGGCGCGACCGTAGGCGTCCAGCACGGCCTCGTGCATCATCTCGCTGAGCGTGGGATGCGGGAAGACGGTGTTCATCAGGTCTTCCTCGGTGGTTTCGAGGCTGCGACCGACTACATAGCCCTGAATCAGCTCGGTCACTTCGGCGCCGACCATATGGGCGCCCAGCAGCTCGCCGGTTTTCGCGTCGAAGACGGTCTTGATCATGCCTTCCGCCTCGCCAAGGGCGATAGCCTTGCCGTTGCCGATGAAGGGGAAGCGGCCGACCTTCACGGTGTAGCCCGCGTCCTTCGCCTTTTGTTCAGTCAGGCCGACGCTGGCGACCTGCGGGTGGCAATAGGTGCAGCCGGCGATCGAATTGGGCTTGATCGCATGCGGATGCTGGCCCGCGATCAGTTCGGCCACCATGACGCCTTCGTGGCTGGCTTTGTGGGCAAGCCAGGGCGCGCCCGCGATGTCGCCGATGGCATAAAGGCCATCGACCCCGGTGCGGCAATATTCATCGGTCACCACATGGGTGCGGTCGATCTTGACGCCCAGAGCCTCCAGCCCGAGGTTTTCGACGTTGCCGACGATGCCCACGGCGGAAATCACTGTGTCGAACTCGGCCGTGGTTGTGCCCTTGGCATCTTCCAGATGCGCGGTGACGCCCACGCCCGGCTTGCGATCCAGCTTCTTCACCGTGGTCTTTTCGAGGATCTTCATGCCCTGTTTCACGAAGGCTTTCTTCGCAAAGGCGCTGATCTCGGCATCCTCCACCGGCAGCACACGGTCCATCACCTCGCAGACGGTCACCTCGGCGCCCAGCGTATTGAAGAAGCTGGCAAATTCGATGCCGATGGCGCCAGAACCGATGACCAGCAGTTTCTTCGGCATGCGTTTGGGTTGCAGGGCGTGTTTGTAGGTCCAGACCAGATCACCGTCGGCCTCCAGCCCCGGCAACTCGCGGGCACGCGCGCCAGTGGCGAGGATGATGGCGGGGGCGGTCAGGTCTTCGGTGCCCTTGTCGGTCTTGACCGAGACTTTGCCCTTGGCCGGCAGCGTGGCCGCGCCCATGAAGACGGTGATCTTGTTCTTCTTCATCAGATGGCCGATACCACCCGACAGTTGTTTGGCCACCCCGCGCGAGCGGGCGACAACGGCATCCAGATCGTAACCGATCCCGTCCGCCTTCAGACCGAATTCCTTGGCGCGGTGCATCAGATGGAACACTTCGGCCGAGCGCAGCAGGGCCTTGGTGGGGATGCAGCCCCAGTTAAGGCAGATGCCACCCAGATGTTCGCGTTCGACGATGGCGACATTCTTGCCCAGTTGCGCGGCACGGATTGCGGCGACGTAGCCCCCCGGACCGGCCCCGACCACGATGACATCAAAACTCTTGGCAGCCATATTTCCCCTCCTCTGGAAAAGTAGTTTGCCATTAAACTATCAGAAACAACCCAGCAATGCAGCGCAGCGCATGGGCCATTGCGCCTGACGCATGGCTCAACCCCGAAGATCGTTTACCGTTGAAGCATATCCGCCGCCCTCCATGAAGGCGATTTCCTCGGGGCTGGACTCCCGCCCCAGCGCCGCATTGCGGAAGGGAAAGCGGCCAAAGCGGGCAATGATCGCCTGATGGGCGCGGGCATGCAGCAGGGTTTCCGCCGCTTCGGGCATGCGCTCGGCGATCAGCCTGACCGCCAGCGCCTGATCCTCCGGATCCTCGCTATGCTCGAAAGGCAGATAGAAGAACTGCCGTTCCGGAGTCGGAACCTCCAGATCCCAACCTGCCGCCACGGCCTTGCGCGCCACGTCGCGGGCCAGCGGATCAGTAGCAAAGGCTGTGGCCTCGCCCCGGAACATGTTACGGGAAAACTGGTCGGTCAGCACCAGCAGCGCCAGCGCCCCGGCAGGGCCTGCGGCCCAATGATCCAGCCCGCCGTCACGGGCGGCCTGCCAAAGATCCAGCCAGCGGTCACGGATGTCGGCGTCCAGCGCCTCGCCCCCGGCATACCAGCCCTCGGGGCCGATCTCGCCCAGCCAGTAATCCAGAACCTGAACCGGATCAGACATCGCAACCTCCCCTGCCCTTGTCGCGTCCGGGCAGGGTGACAGGCTTTCCGGCGGGCCGCAAGTCAGGGTTGCGGCAACGACGGCTCGCCCGTGTCGGCCTCTTCCATCACCGCGCCGACCGCCAGGGCCGAAGCCGTGGGCGCCACCGCCGCATAGGCGCCGGTCACGCCGGGCGCCGCGCGGCGTGTCATGCGCCAGCCAGCATAGGCGGCAAGGCCGAAGAAGTTCAGCCCGATGAACAGGAAGAAGCCGCGCGGGCCGATCACCTCCATCATCCAGCCGGTCAGCAGCGGGCCGAAGATCGCGCCCAGACCGTTGAGGAACAGCAACCCGGACGATGCCGCCGCCATGTCATCCTTGGTCAGGAAGTCATTGGTATAGGCGATCAGCAGCGAATAAAGCGGGTTGGCAATCCCCCCAAGCACCATGGCCACAGCAATCAGGCCGACGAAAGGCAAAGCGAAAACCGCGGCCAGTGCCATGATTGCGGCGGCGGCGGCGGCAAGCCACAGGATCAGCCCGCGCCGGTCGCGCCGGTCCGACAGCCAGCCGATCGGGTATTGCAGGATCAGCCCGCCCACATACATGGCGCCGACGAAGATCGAGATTTCCTGAACACTCAGCCCGCTTTTCGCCCCCCAGACCGAGGCCATCCCGAACATGGCCGAGAAGATGCCGCCGGTCAGCATCATGCCAATGCAGCCCAAGGGCGAAATGCGCCAGAGTTTCGGGAAGCTGAGCCGCTTGTTGCTTTCGAAGGTCGGGGTCTGCGTCACCGTCAGCAGGATCGGCATGAAGGCGAGGCTCACCAGAACCGAGGGGATCACGAACAGGGTAAAGCTTTCGGGGCTGGCCACATTCATCAGGATCTGGGCCGAGATGATGCCGATCATCTGCACGATCATATAGGCCGACAGCGCCTGCCCCCGTGTCTCGTTCGTCGCGGTGTTGTTCAGCCAGCTTTCTGCGGTGATGTAGACGCCGCAGAAGCTGAACCCGATCAGCACGCGCAACAGCGCCCAGACGATCCAGTCGGGTGCCACGGGGTAAAGCACCAGCACCGCCGAAATCGCCGACCCGAGGGCCGCAAACACCCGCACATGACCGACGCGGCGGATCATGTCGGGCACGGTCAGCGAGCCGAACAGGAAACCCGCGAAATAGGCCGACATGACGATGGAGAGTTCATAGGTGCGGAACCCCTCCATCGTGCCGCGAATCCCCAGCAGCGTGCCCTGCATGCCATTGCCGACCATCAGCAGCATGACGCCCATCAGAAGGGGCCAGGACGAGGCGATGACATTGGGCATGGCGGACTCCGGTCAGGTAACAGCAGGCAGGTCTAGCAGGGGTTCAGGCACAGAAGTGTAACACGGGCGACGCCCTGACGGGCAGCCCCGTCACCCCGGCAACAGCAGCGAGGCATCGCCATAGGAAAAGAAGCGATAGCCCGAGGAGATGGCATGATCATAGATCCGCAGGATCCGGTCACGCCCCATCAGGGCCGACACGAGCATCATCAGTGTCGATTTCGGCAGGTGAAAATTGGTCATCAGCCCGTCGGCCACGCGGAAGGTGAAGCCAGGATAGATGAAGATGTCGGTCTCGCCGCGCCATGGCGCAAGCTTCCCGCCCTGCGCCGCGCTTTCGATCAGCCGCAGCGCCGTGGTGCCGACCGGGATCACCCGCCCCCCCGCGGCCTTGGTGGCCGTGATCTCGGCAACCGCAGCGTCAGACACCTCGCCCCATTCCGCGTGCATGCGATGGGTGGTCACGTCCTCGACCTTCACCGGCAGGAAGGTGCCGGCGCCGACATGCAGCGTGACTTCGGTGAAATCGACCCCGCGCGCGCGCAAGGCCGCCAGAAGATCGGCATCGAAATGCAGGCTGGCGGTCGGCGCCGCGACCGCGCCGGAATGGCGGGCGAAGACGGTCTGGTAATCCTGATGGTCTTGCGCATCAGGGGCGCGTTTCGCGGCGATGTAGGGCGGCAGCGGCATCTGTCCCGCCGCCGCAAGGGCGGCATCGAAATCCGGGCCTGTCAGGTTGAATTCCAGCACCACATCCGTGTCACCCTTGGTGGCAACCGATGCCGCAAGCCGATCGGAAAACACGATCTCCTCGCCCTCTGCCAGCTTGCGCAGGGGTTTGGCCAGCGCCCGCCAGCCGCCCGAAGCGACGGGTTCCAGCAGGGTGATTTCCACCTTCGCCGAAACCCTGCCCTGCGCAGACTCGCGCCATCGCGTGCCGCTCAGCCGGGCGGGAATGACCTTGGTGTTGTTCAGCACCAGCCGGTCGCCGGGTTTCAGCAGCGTCACCAGATCGCGCACATGCAAATCACGGATCGCATCGCCCTCGGCCAGCAACAACCGCGCGGCGGGGCGCGGTTTCACCGGGCGCGTGGCGATCAGATGCTCTGGCAGGTCGAAATCGAAATCGGAAAGTTTCATTGGTCCTGTCTCAGCTTCGGCACCGGGCGGCGGAAAATTTCACGGAACATCCCCGGCGTCAGGATCGACAGCGGATTGACCGAAATCGCCGGGCGGTCCGAGGTGCCGCGGATATGGTAGTTGAAGCCGAACAAGCCTTCGCCCTTGCGTGTCAGAACCGAACCGATGCCATTGAGCAGATAGATGGGCGAGATCACGCCTTGCAGGTTCAACCGCTTGTTGCGGCTGTCGAACGTGCCAGCGGCAGAGACGCCCATGGATGCGCCCACGGCGGCGCCCCTGCTGACCTCGACCCCTGCCGGTGTCAAGCGGAACTGCGCATCTGCCTCGGCAAAGACCAGCCCGGCGCCGTTCAATTGTTCGAGAATACCGACGACCGAGATGGCCGACAGCAATTCGGCCAGAACCGGGGCATTGGTCACGCGGAAGTTGCGGGCGGTGGCGATGCCGTCATAGCTGTTGGCCCCGACGGGCACCAGTTGCAGGTCAAGTGCCCCGCCCCGCGCATTTTCAAAGATCCCGGCCGAAGCGATCACTCCCCCGGCATCGTCCGAGGTGATGCGGATGCCGCTGCCGCCCTTCATCGGCGCGACCGTGCCACGCACCGCTGCCCCGCCATTCACCCGTCCGGTGAAGGTGCCGCCAAAGCCACCGCGTGAGGTGAACTCTCCGCGCAGCCCGGTCAGCGCGATGCCGTCCGTCACCTGCACCCGGTCCAAGGTGGCGCGCATGGGCGCGCCATCCGCCGCCGCGCCGCCGCCTGCGCGCGCGGGCAGCCGGCGCAGGTCGATGCGGCCCCCCGTGACCTCGACCCCGACGGCGCGGCCCTTGCCCCGCCCGTTCAGCGTCACCGGGGCATCCAGCCAGTCGCCAGCCTTGACACTGGTGAAGCGCGCGCGGTCCAGCCCGCCGCCGCTGCGCAAAGCGACATCGCCCTTCACGCTCAGCCCCGGCGCTTGCAGGGACAGCGCCTGCACCTGCGGCGGCTGGCCCAAAGTCGCGGCAACTTCCAGCTTGCCCCCCGCACCGGGCGCCTTGCGCCAGCCGATTTCCGGCACCGCCAGCCCCAGCCCCCGCAGGTCGGAACTCAGTGACAACCGCCCCGCGCCGCCCTTCGGCAGATCCAGCGTGAAGCGCCCGCTGCCCTGGCCCGAGATCATGCCCTCCGGCAGACCCAGCGAGAATTCGGACACCGTGCGCGGCGATAGCTCCACAGTTCCGGCGATGGAGGACCGCCCGCCCGCCTCAGGCCCGAAGGGCAGCTTGTAGGTGGCATCGAAAGGCACTGCCCCGACGCGCCCCTTGCCGCTGATTTCCAGCCCCGAAGGCCCGGCCGTCAGGCGCAGCGCATCCGCCGTCAGTTGCTTGCCCGGCACAAGCACGGCAGAACGCACATCGGTCAGATCGCCTTCCACCCGATAGGACACATCCTCCAGCAGGATATGCGGCACCAGCGGCAGGCGCAGAACGGCCGAAACCTCGGCCCGCCCTTCCCCCAAGGCAACCGGCCGCCCGGCCTTGGTCAGAAAACGGAACGGCTCCTGATCCAGCAGTGACAGGGCTGCGGTAAGGCTGGACTTCGTGCGCAGCTGGATTTCGGCCTGTGCGGGCTTTTGCAGGATGTCCAGAACCGAGAAGATCGAGCCGTCCATCTGGATGCGCCCACCCTCGGGCGGCGTTACCTGCCCGCGATCCAGCACCATGGTATAGCTGTTACCCTCAATCGTGGCATAGCCATCGCCCTGCCGGATCGGTGGCAGGGTCTTGAGGAAACGCACGTCGCCCCCGGCGAAATCATATCCCAGCGAAAGGCGCGGCTCGGCCCCCGGTTCCAGCCGCAAGGCGACCTTCACATTGCGCAGCAACCCCTCCTGCACATTCTCGACCAGCCATTCGCGGGTCTTGGGCACCGCCGACACCGGCCAGAGCGCCAGCAGCCGGTCATGCCGGATCGCATCCAGCGCCAGATCCAGCGCCAGATGCCAGCCCGTCGCATCGGCGCGGGCCGAGCCCTTCGCCTCAAGCCGCCGTCCTTCCTCCAGCAGGGTCAGTTGCCCGACCTCCAGCCGGAAGGGATCGGGTTGCAGGCGCAGGTCCAGTGCCCCCTTGCTGAAGGTGACAGGTTCGACGAACAGGCCCTCGGGATCCACTTTCACCTCGGAAAAGGCGATCTGCGCCAGAAATGCCGATGGGCGGCCCGTCGTCACCCCCGGCGCATAGACATGCCCCGTCGCGCCCAGCCGCAGCGACCGGCTTTGCACCGCGATTTCCGTCAGGTCGATGCGTTCACGCGCCGGATCAAAGGACAAGGCCAGTCGCGCGGACTCGAACCCCACGGGCTTGCTTTCCGGGCTGGGCTGCAAGGCTCCGGGGCCAAGCGCAAGTTCCGCTTCCAGCCCGGCAACCTGCCCGTCCGCCCCGACCGATCCGTTCAGCCGCCCGGAGATCGGCGCGTCAAGCGCAGAGAGGAACCCCAGAACCGGCGCCTGCACCGCCAGATCGCGCGCGGCGATGCCTTCGACCGTGGCACGCAGCCTGGCCCCTGCCGCGCCACGGTCGGTCTGCACCTGAACCTGCGCCTGTGCCAGATCGGCACCGCTGCCCAGACTGAAGCTCATCTCCGCGGCCAGCCCCTCGGCCGCGTTGACCAGCACCGCCCGCCCGTCGCCCAGTTGCCAGACCCGGCCCGCGCGGGCATCATCCAACCGCAGCGACAGCGCCTCGACCGTGACCTCCTGCAAGGCCGCCATCTGCGGGCGGGCGAAAACGGCATCCAGCGCCGCCATCACCTCGGCAAGGCTGCCCAGTTGCGGCCCGGCCCCTGCCTCGCCCAGATCAAGGTCGAACCGGCCCTGCACATCGCGGCGCAGCCGCACGGAAGCCCCTGACAGCACGACCGAGGCCGGACGCAGCCGGAATTCCGCAATCCCCAGCGGATCAAAGGCCACGCGCGCCTCGGGCAGCCGCAACAATGGCCGCCCGCCCGCACGGGTCAGGCGCAGATCCTCCAGCCGCAGGCGTGGCACCCAGTCGCGGCCGACGGCGATCTCGACCCCGCCGATGGACAGGTTGTTGTCGCCCATCGGCAGCGCATCGTTCAACCGCGCCTCAGCCTCCGCCACCGCCCACACCGGCAGGCGGATCGGCTTGCCGGTCAGCGCCAGCACACCAAACCCGGCCAGCGCCAGCACGAAGGCAAGACTCAGCAGCATCCAGAGGCCGAACCGCATGGCGCGGCGCGGCGCGCGCGATGGCGCGCGGGTCTCTTCCTCTGGCTTGGTCTCGTCGGTCATGCCTGCGTCTTTTCCGGCATTCGGCCTTTTTCGCCGGGGTTGCCTTTATCTTTGCCCGAAGGCAACTAAAACCCCAAGCATCTTCACAGCATTGGCATGGAGCCGCCCATGACACTTACCCCCGGAACACAAGCCCCCGATTTCACTCTGCCCCGTGATGGCGGCGGCGAGATCAGCCTTTCCGCCCTGAAGGGGCGCAAGGTCGTCTTGTATTTCTACCCCAAGGACGACACGCCCGGCTGCACGACCGAGGCACTGGATTTCACCGCCCGCGCCGGTGATTTCGACGCCGCCGGAGCCATGGTCATCGGAATTTCCAAGGACAGCGTCAAGAAACACGACAAATTTGTCGCCAAGCACGGGCTGGGGATCGCGCTGGCCTCGGATGAAAACGGCACGACCTGCGAGGACTATGGCGTCTGGGTCGAGAAAAGCATGTATGGCAAAACCTATATGGGGATCGAGCGCACCACCGTCCTGATCGACACAGAAGGGCGCGTGGCGCAGGTCTGGCCCAAGGTGAAGGTCGCGGGTCACGCTGACGAAGTGCTGGAGGCGGCACGCGCGCTATGACCACGCTTGCCGAAATGGCGGTCGAGGTGCTGACCACCGCCGACGGCCGTGCCAAATGCGCGCTGTCCCGGCGCCATGCCGAGACGTGGTTCGCCGCCCGTGCCGCCGGAACGCCGATTCCGGTTGGCACGGCCATACCGCCGCCGCATCCCGCCCGCCCCGCACAACCAGACCTGCTGGACCCGCGCGACGTGCCACGCCGCCGCCCCGGCAGCCCGCAGGGCCGCATCGCGCTGCTGCATGCGGTGGCGCATATCGAGCTGAACGCGGTGGACCTGCACTGGGACATCATCGCCCGCTTCGGCCATATCGCCATGCCCCCCGGATTCTATGATGACTGGGTAAAGGCTGCGGCAGAGGAATCCAATCATTTCAACCTGATATGCGACTGCCTTGAGGCGATGGGCAGCCATTACGGCGCGCTGCCCGCCCATGCCGGCATGTGGCGCGCGGCCTCTGACACGGCGGAAGACCTGTTCGGCCGCCTCGCCGTGGTGCCCATGGTGCTGGAGGCGCGCGGCCTCGACGTCACGCCCGGCATGATCGACATCTTCCGCCGCGCCGGGGAGGAACAGACCGTCACCGCGCTGGAAGTGATCTATGCCGAAGAAGTGGGCCATGTCGCCTATGGCTCCAAATGGTTCAACTGGCTTTGTGGCCGCGACGGGCTGGACCCGAAGGATGTCTTCCACGCCCTTGTGCGCCAGTATTTCCATGGCGCGCTGAAGCCGCCCTTCAACGAGGAAAAGCGCGCCGAAGCGGGTCTGCCGCCCGACTTCTACTGGCCACTGACCGGGAAGGACGAACCCGTCGATTGATCGGCGGGATATTGCCGATTTTCGCACAGCAATGGCTGGCTATCGCCGCTCGCGGTTCAAATTTGTTGCGACCGCACCGGCCCCGCCTTAATCACTTCGGCGGGGATCAACGGTGCCATAGTGTGCCGATGGCCGGGAAACCGGGGACAAGACTTGTATCCGGTTCCATTGCCGCAACAAAAATGGAAAACCGTGTGCTGACGCGTCTCGCCTACCGGATCAACGCAACGCTCGACCGCTATCTGCCCGAGCAGCGCCTGTTCCTGAAATCGGATACCGCCACCCGCTTCATACGCCTGCGTCCCGCCACACAGGCCATCGCCCTTGCGGGCGGTGGGCTTCTGGTGGCCTGGACCTTCATCGCAACCTCGATCCTGCTGATGGACAGCATTTCAGCCGGGTCCGACCGCGACCAGTCGCTGCGCCAGCAAGCGCTGTTCGAGGAACGCCTGACCATGCTGTCGAATGACCGCGACCGTCGCGCCGAAGAAGCCGTCAATGCACAGGACCGCTTCAACCTCGCCCTGGCCGAGGTCAGCGACATGCAGGCCCGGCTTCTCGCCTCCGAAGATCGCCGGAAAGAGCTGGAAACCGGCATCGACGTGATCCAGAACACGCTCCGCCGCACTATCAAGGAACGCGACGAGGCCCGCGCCGCCACCGAAAAGGCGCGCAGCGAACTGGCCAGCGCCGGTGGCACCCATACCGAGGCCGGTCGCGCCCGCGACGCGCTGGCGACACTCGACATCATGTCCGGCGCGCTTGGGGATACCGCGAAGCAGCGTGACGAGATGGCCCGCGTGGCCGAAGCCGCCCGCGACGAAACCGCCGCCATCACCCGGTCGAAGGAAGAGCTGGAGCTGCGCAACGACGCCATCTTCGCCCGGCTGGAAGAGGCAGTGACCGTCTCGATGGGGCCGCTGGACAAGATGTTCCGCGCCGCAGGCATGTCGCCCGATGATCTGCTGAAACAGGTGAAACGCGGCTATTCCGGTCAGGGCGGCCCGCTGATGCCCTTCGTTTCCACCAAGGGCACCACACTCAGCCCCGATGAACAGCGCGCCAACGCGATTCTTCAGGGGCTGGACCGGATGAACCTCTATCGGCTGGCGGCGGTAAAATCGCCTTTCGCCAACCCGATTCCCTCGGGCAACTACCGCTTCACCTCGGGCTTCGGATATCGCCGCGATCCAAAGGGTGCGGGCACCCGGATGCACGCGGGCCTCGATTTCGCAGGCCCCTACGGCACACCGATCCGCGCCACCGCCGATGGCGTGGTGGTTCATGCCGGGTGGAGCAACGGTTACGGCCGCATGGTGAAGATCCGCCATGACTTCGGGCTGGAAACGCTTTATGGTCATATGTCGCAAATCCGCGTCAGCGTGGGCCAAAGGGTATCGCGCGGCGACCGGATCGGTGATATGGGCAATTCAGGCCGGTCCACCGGCACACATCTTCACTACGAGGTCCATGTCGGGGGCCGTCCGGTCAACCCGATGACCTTCATCAAGGCAGCGAGCGATGTTTTCTAAAAGCAGAATCAACGAACCCGGTCCGAAACAGGTTGAAGGCGAAAAGGCCAAGCCCGCGGATCTGCCTGCCACCAAGCCTGCGATGGATTTCTCCGCCTCGGCGGTGAAGGCCAAGCCCAATGCTTCGGTGCTGTCCTCCGATCTGACGGTGGTCGGCAATCTGCGCACCACCGGCGACATTCAGGTGGAAGGCACGGTCGAGGGCGACATCCGCGCCCATCTGCTGACCGTGGGCGAAACCGCCACCATCCGCGGCGAGATCGTGGCCGATGACATCGTGGTCAACGGCCGCGTCATCGGCCGCGTGCGTGGCCTGAAAGTCCGCCTCACCTCCACCGCACGGGTTGAAGGCGACATCATCCACAAGACCATCGCCATCGAATCGGGCGCGCATTTCGAAGGCTCGGTGCAGCGGCAGGACGATCCGCTGAACGGCGTGAAGGCCATCACCGGCCCGAAAGAAGACTGATCGGGCCATATCCCGAGAAACCATCAGGGGCGCCAGCGGGCGCCCCTGATGGTTTGCCGTCCTGCTTCTTGCCCAAATACTCAAAATGCCGTCCGCACCGCCCGGCACGCGGTCAGCTCAGCGCTCGCCGATACAGATGCCACGAGGCATGACCCAGCACCGGCAGCGCGACCAGAAGCCCCAGAAAGGCCGGGATCATCGCCACGAACAGCGTGACCGCGATGAAGGCACCCCAGCCCAGCATGACCACCGGATTTTCCCGCACCAGCGCAAGGCTCGTCAGCATGGCGGTGACGAAATCCACCTCACGCTCCAGCAACAGCGGCAGGCTCACCACCGTCAGTGAAAACAGCAGCGTGGCAAAGACCGCGCCGATGGCCGTGCCCACTGCCAGCATCATCAGCCCCTGCGCGGTCAGGAACAGGCCCAGCGAGCTGGACACATTGGTCAGTGTCGCCGTGCCCAGAAACAGTGCGAAAATCATGTGGGCGAGGAAGTTCCAGAACAGGAAGAACACCACGATCACCGCCGCGATCGACGGGATCTGCCGGTCCTTCTGGCGAAAGATCACCCCGGCGATGCCACTCCAGTCCAGCGCCTCGCCCGTCTCCAGCCGCCGCGAGATTTCATAGAAACCGCAGGCAATGAAGGGCCCGAGGATCGGGAAACCGGCACTGGCGGGCAGCGTCCACCACAATTGACCCCGCGCCGTCAGCGCCCAGGCCACCAGCCAGCCGCCTAGCACATAGACCGAAGCGAAGGCCAGGCCATAGACCGGCGCCGCGCGAAAATCGCGCCAGCCCGCGCGCAGGCTCGCGCCCAGATCGGCGAAGCTCACCTCGTTGATTTCGGGCACATGCGGCGGCCCGGTCTCGACATGCGTCATAATGTCCTCCCTCTTGGGGGAACCTTACGCGCGGGTCGTCGCAATCGAAAAGATGTAATTACAGCACGAGTTTACCGAGCGCCGCCTCAATCCTCGGCGGTCGCCTCGGCGCGGCTCTTGCCCGCCACATCCATGGCCAGCGTCGCCTGCATGAAGCGGTCCAGATCGCCGTTCAGCACCCCGTCGGTATCCGAGGTTTCCACTCCGGTCCGCAGATCCTTGACCATCTGATAGGGTTGCAGAACATAGGACCGGATCTGGTTGCCCCAGCCCGCATCTCCCTTCGCCTCATGCGCGGCATTGATCGCGGCGTTCCGCTTGTCCAGCTCCATCTGGTACAGCCGCGATTTCAGCGCCTTCATGGCGATGTCGCGGTTCTGGTGCTGCGATTTTTCGGAACTGGTCACCACGATGCCGGTGGCAAGGTGGGTGATCCGCACCGCCGAGTCTGTGGTATTGACGTGCTGGCCGCCCGCGCCCGACGACCGATAGGTGTCGATACGAATCTCGTTCGGCAGAACCTCGATTTCAATATTGTCGTCCACCACCGGATAGACCCAGACCGAGGAAAACGAGGTATGCCGCCGTGCCGCCGAGTCGTAAGGCGAAATCCGAACCAGCCGGTGCACGCCGCTTTCCGATTTCAGCCAGCCATAGGCGTTATGGCCGGAAATCTTGTAGGCGACCGATTTGATGCCCGCTTCCTCGCCTTCGGAGATCGACTGAAGCTCGACCTTGTAGCCCTTCTTTTCCGCCCAACGGGTATACATCCGCGCCAGCATGCTGGCCCAGTCGCAGCTTTCGGTGCCTCCCGCGCCCGCGTTGATTTCAAGGAAGGTATCGTTGCTGTCGGCTTCGCCATCCAGCAGCGCCTCAAGCTCTTTCTCGCGCGCGGTCTGCACCAGCGCCTTGATGCCCGCCTCGGCCTCGGCGACGATTTCGGCATCGCCCTCCAGTTCGCCCAGTTCGATCAGTTCCAGATTGTCGTTCAACCCGCTGTCGATCATCCGGTAGGTGCCGATGGCATCCATCAGCATCTGGCGTTCCCGCATCAGCTTTTGCGCCTTGGCCGGATCGTTCCAGAGGTTCGGGTCCTCGATCATGGCGTTGAATTCTTCCAGCCGGTGCGGCGCCGTCTCGTAATCCATCCGTTGCGCCAGCAGCGCCAGCGACTTGCGGATGGTTTCGGCCTGGGTCTGGGTTTCGGCGCGCATGGCGGGATCTCTCGTATCGGATGGACAGCGGGACGCGCGATGCGTCCGGCGCCGGGTAATAACGCCTTGCCCCCCGCCCGGCAAGGGCGGGGTCACGGCAGCAGATCAGTAAAGTCCGCCGGAGGACAGCGTGCCGAAATCGGCCTTCTTGGGAATGACCTTTTTCTTGCCTGTGGCGGTGGTGACAGTGGCAGAGCCGGATTCCACCTCGCCCTGCGCAAAGAGCGGCAGATTGGCCCCCATCGCAAAGCCGCCGTCCACCATGGCACCAATGCCGAAGATCGGATCTTCGCCCTCGCGGAAATACTCCGACACCACATTGTCGCCGGTAGCGCTGTCCGGCAGCCGGGCGCCGGTGAAACGGTCGATCTTCACGAAATAGCCGCCCGGCGGCACGGCGAACTTGCCGCCACCGTATTTCTTGATGGCGCTGCGCATGAAGCTTTCAAAGACCGGACCACACAGTCCACCGCCCGAGGCGCGACCGCCCAGCGTGCGCGGGTTGTCGTAACCGATATAACAGCCCGCCGCGATGTTCGAGGTATAGCCGATGAACCACACATCCTTGGCATCGTTGGTGGTGCCGGTCTTGCCCGCCACCGGCACCGGCAGGTTGATACCGCGCGCCGTGCCGCGCTGCACCACACCCTGCATCATCGAGGTCAGCTGATAGGCAGTGATCGGGTCCATCACCTGATCACGGGTGGAGCTGACATGCGGAGCCTCGCCAGCAGGCAGCGCCGGGGCGCTGCAATCCTCGCATTTGCGCGGATCATGCTTGTAGATCGTCTTGCCATAGCGATCCTGAACGCGGTCCACCAGCGTCGGCTCCACCCGCTCGCCGCCATTGGCAAACATGGAATAGGCCGCGACCATCTTGAACAGCGTGGTCTCCTGCGAGCCCAGTGCGTTCGACAGGAAGGGTTGCATCCGGTCATAAACGCCGAAGCGTTCGGCATAGCCCGCAACCGTCTCCATCCCGATTTCCTGCGCGATCCGCACGGTCATCAGGTTCCGCGACTGTTCGATCCCGGTGCGCAGGGGCGTGGGACCATAGAATTTGTTCGAGGCGTTCTTCGGCCGCCACAGGCCCTGCGGCGTGTTCAGCTCGATCGGCGCATCGACCACGATGGTCGCGGGCGTGAAGCCCGAGTCCAGCGCGGCGGCATAGACGAAGGGCTTGAAGCTGGACCCCGGCTGACGGGTGGCCTGCGTGGCGCGGTTGAAGACCGAGTCCTGATAGGAAAAGCCACCCTGCATTGCCAGCACACGGCCTGAGAACACATCCATCGCCATGAAGGCGCCCTGCACCTGCGGCACCTGCCGCAGCGTCCAGCGCTTGAAGCTGCCATCGCCGTCGTTGGTCATGGCGCGCACCAGCACCACATCGCCCACGTCCAGCAGATCCGAGGCCACCTTGGCCTTTGGACCCAGCTTGCCGCCGGGCAGGCGCTTGCGCGCCCAGGTCACATCCTCGGCGGGGATGAAATGGCCGTCCTCATCTTCATCCACGCCCTCGATGCCAATGCGCGCCGATTTCTCACCCAGCGACAGCACCACCGCCGGATGCCAGCCCTCGATGTCACGCGAGACCTTGGCCTCGGAAAGCGCGGCGCGCCAGTCGGCTTCGGAGGTCAGATGCTCCGGCCCGATCTTCTCGCCCGTGCCGCGCCACACGCCCTGCGCCCGGTCATAGCGTTCCAGCCCGTTGCGAAGCGCCTTGGCCGCGACCCCCTGCAAATCGGGATCGACCGTCGCCTTGATCGCCAGACCGCCGCCAAAGAATTCGTCATGGCCAAAGCTGCCCGAAAGCTGGCGCCGGATTTCATCGGTGAAATAGTCACGCGGCGGCAACGCGGTGCGGAAGGCCGGATAATCGCCGTTCTGCACCGATTTCAGCGGCATGTCCTTTTCGCGCAGGTAGGTCGCCTCGTCGATATAGCCGTTCTGCCACATCTCGCGCAGCACATAGTTGCGCCGCTCGGTCACCCGCTTCTTGGCGCGCACCGGGTGATATTCGCCCGGCGCCTGCGGCATCGAGGCCAGCATGGCCGCCTCATGCGGCGCAAGCTCGGCCAGCGACTTGTTGAAATAGGTCTGCGCCGCCGCCGCCACGCCGTAAGAGTTCTGCCCGAGGAAAATCTCGTTCAGGTAAAGCTCAAGGATCTTGTCTTTCGACAGCGTCTCCTCCAGCCGGGTGGCGAGGATGATTTCCTTGATCTTGCGTTCGGCCTTGCGCTCACCGCCCAGCAGGAAGTTCTTCATCACCTGCTGGGTGATGGTGGACGCACCACGCACATTCTGGCCACGCGACTTCACCGCCTCGATGGCGGCGGCCAGAATACCGCGCGCATCATAGCCCTTGTGGGTATAGAAATTCTTGTCCTCGGCCGAGATGAAGGCGTGTTTCACCAGATCGGGTACATCCTCGATCGGCACGAACAGCCGCCGTTCCTCGGCGAATTCGTCGATCATACGGCCTTCGCCGTCATAAATCCGGCTGATGGTGGGGGGCGTATACTGCGCAAGGCTCTCGTGGCTCGGCAGGTCGCGCGAATACATATAGAAGACCGCACCAATGGACAGGGCCACGAACAACAGGCCCAGCGTCACCAGTGTGAAGATCGCACCGAAAAAGGATCCGACAAATCGCAGCACGTCTTACCCCCGTCCGAGCCGTGGCCCCCATATAGGCGCTGCGCGGGTCAAGGTCAAAACCTTGCACCGCCCGCACCGGCACAATCTCGCCGCCTGCCCGGTCACGTCTGGCTTACTGGCCCGTCATCCCCGACAGAACCGCATCCTTCGCCGCCCAGTCCTTCAGCCCGGCCACGATGGCCCCCGCCATTTTGGCCCGCCACTCGGCATCCTGCAACCGTGCCAGATCGCGGGCCGAGGACAGGAAGCCCAGTTCGATCAATGCCGAAGGAATGTCGGGCGATTTCAGCACCGAAAACCCTGCTTCCTGCTTCGGATGGCGGTGCATCCGCAGCCCCGCCGCCTTGATCGCCGTGACCAGCGCATCACTCAGCCGCTCGACCCGCGGCATGGTCTCGGTCCGTGCCATATCCATCAGCACACCCGCCACCAGATCGTCCTGTTCGGTCAGATCGATGCCGGCCAGCAGGTCCGCCCGGTCATGCCGTTCCGCCAGCGTCTGCGCCGCCCGGTCCGAGGCATCGTCGGACAGCGTATAGACTGTGGCCCCCACCGCCTCGCCCTCGGCCAGCGCATCGGCATGAAGCGACAGGAAGACATGCGCCCCGGCGGCCCGCGCGATGGAAATGCGGGTTTCCAACGGCACGAAGACATCTTCTTCGCGCGTCATCACCACGATGAACCCGCCCTGCCGCAGCAGCGCTTCTTTCAGTTCACGCGCAAACCGCAGCACCAGCGCGGCCTCGGTCGCGTCGTCCCGCTCGGCCCCCGGATCAATGCCGCCATGGCCGGGGTCCAGCACCACGACCAGCGCCCCGCTGCCCGGTGCGGGGGGCTTGGGCACATCCGCAGGCGGCGGCAGTGCCCAACCCGGCGGCTCTGGGGCGGCGGCCTTTTCCGCGAAGACCACCGCATCTGCGGGATGCAGCTCCACCTCGACCCGCGTGGCACCTTCCGTGGTCATTCCCGCTTCGGCCACCAGCATCGGCCCCGGCAGTTCCGCCACCAGCCGCGACCAGCCGGGCCGGAACACGCCGGCCCGCAGGTCCGTCAAACCGGGATGCGCAACACCGCCAATCCCCTGCCAGTCCACCTCGCGGAAATCCATCACCAGCCGCGGCGGATCGGCCATCACCCGCACCCGCCACGGCACCGGCTGGCTCAGGCCCAGCGACAGCCGCACCGTTCCATCCGGCGTGGTCTCGATGCGCGAGTCCTCCGGCACCAGCCGCGCCAGCGCAGAAAGTTCCTGCGCCACTGCGCCGAATCCCGCCCAGATCATCGCCAGCGCCAGCACCAGAACGCGCATCAGGCCCCCATTCATATTGGTCCAAATATCCTCGCCTGAAGCAGCCGACAGATCAGCCGCGCCGCGCCATATACTCTTCCAGTCGCCGCAACCCTTCGGCAATATCCGCCGTCGCCCGCGCATAGGAAAACCGCAAGGTCTGCCCGCCCCGCACGGGGTCGAAATCCAGCCCCGGCGTCACCGCCACCCCGGCATGTTCCAGAAGCTCCGCCGCGAAAGCCAGTGAATTGTCGGTGAGATGGCTGACATCGGCATAGATATAAAACGCGCCGTCCGGTGGCGCGATGCGGTCAAACCCCGCACGCGGCAGGTGCTCCAGCATCAGGCGGCGGTTTTCGGCATAGACCGCGCGATTGGCCTCCAGCTCGTCAATGCAGTCGAGCGCGGCCAGCGCCGCAATCTGGCTCGCATGCGGCGGGCAGATGAACATGTTCTGGGCCAGACGTTCCACCACCCTGACATGATCCTCAGGCACCACCATCCAGCCGATGCGCCAGCCCGTCATGCTGAAATATTTGGAGAACGAGTTAATGACATAGATATCATCGCTGATTTCCAGCGCACTGACCGCGCGGTCGCCATAATGCAGCCCGTGATAGATCTCGTCCGAGACAAAGCTGATCCCGCGCTGATCGCAATATCCGATCAAGGACGCCAGCGCCTCATGCGACAGCATGGTCCCGGAAGGATTACCGGGGCTGGCGACAATCATCCCCGCCATATCGACCCCGTCCAGATCGGCAGCGACCGGCTGAAGCCGGTTTTCCGATGCCGCAGGAATGCCCACCGGCGTCAGGCTCAGCGCGCGCAGGATCTGCCGGTAGCTCGGATATCCCGGCTCACCCAGCCCCACGCGGTCGCCCGCATCGAAGAGCGCAGTGAAGGCCAGCAGGAAGGCGGCGGAAGACCCCGCCGTCACCACCACCCGTTCAGGGTTCAGATCAACGCCATACCAGCGCTTGTAAAGCCCGGCGATCCCGGCCCGCAGTTCCGGCAGACCCAGCGCCACGGTGTAGCCAAGCGCACCTGCCTCCATCGCCTGCGCCAGCGCGGCGCGGGCCCCGGCGGGCGCGGGTGTGCCCGGCTGTCCCACCTCCATATGAATGATGCTGCGCCCCGCCGCCTCGGCGGCGCGCGCCTTTTCCATCACATCCATCACAATGAAGGGATCGACCAGAGCGCGTCTTGAAACCTGCATGTAAGCCCCCGTAAACTCGGGCCGACACTGGCCCGGCGGGTCGCGCGCGTCAAGCAGGGCCGGCCCTGTTCCGTCATGCGCGCCCCGCCCATCGGAGAGACGCATGACCAAGACCTTCCTCGCCTCCACCGCGCTTGCGCTGACGCTGGGGCTGCCCGCTGCCGCGCTGGACCTCGGCGCGATGACCGACGCCGAGCGCGCCGCCTTCGGCGAGGCCGTGCGCGCTTATCTGATCGAGAATCCCGAAGTCATCATGGAAGCCGTCTCGGTGCTGGAACAGCGCCAGCAGCAGCAGGCCGAGGCCGATGACCTGAAGCTTCTGGCCGACAACTCGGACGCCCTGTTCAACGACCAGAATTCCTGGCTGGGCGGCAACCCGGATGGTGATATCACCGTCGTCGAATTCCTCGACTACCGCTGCGGCTATTGCCGAAAGGCATGGGAGGAGGTCGAGGAACTGGTGAAAACGGATGGCAACATCCGCTTCGTCATCAAGGAGTTCCCGATTCTGGGTGAACAGTCGCTGATCTCGTCGAAATTCGCCATCGCTACCCGGATGGTGGCCGGCGACGAGGCCTACAAGAAGGTCCATGATGCGCTGATCACCCTGCGCGGCGATGCAACGCCTGAAAGCCTGACCGCACTTGCGGTCGATCTGGGTCTCGACGGCGCGGCCATCGTGGCGAAGATGGAGACGCCCGAGGTCAAGGCGATCATCGACGCGAACCACGCGCTTGGCACCACCATGCAGATCAATGGCACACCCAGTTTCGTGATTGATCAGACCATGGTGCGCGGCTACGTCCCGCTGGACGGCATGCGCCAGATCGTCGAGGGGCAACGTCAGGACGGGTGAGTTCAGGCGCGACCACCAAGAACAAGGAAAGGCCGCTGCGCGCAGCGGCCTTTTGCATGTGCCGCGGTCGGCAAACCCGCAATCGGCCAACAGCGCCGGTTTCGGAGCCCCTACTCCGCCGCTTCGGCCTTCGCCTTCGCCGCCTCGATCTGCGCGGCGCGGTCTTCGACGAGGCCGACGATGTGGTCGATCATCTGGTCGTTGGTCATCTTGTGGCTTTGCTTGCCCGCCAGATAGACCATGCCCGCGCCTGCCCCGCCGCCGGTAAAGCCGATGTCGGTCATCAGCGCCTCGCCCGGCCCGTTCACCACGCAGCCGATGATCGACAGGCTCATGCTGGTGGTCACATGGGCCAGCCGGTCCTCCAGCGCCGCCACGGTCTTGATTACGTCGAACCCCTGCCGCGCGCAGGAGGGGCAGGAGATGATGGTGACGCCCCGGTGCCGCAGGCCCAGTGATTTCAGGATCTCGAACCCGACCTTCACCTCTTCCACCGGATCGGCTGACAGGCTGACGCGGATCGTATCGCCAATGCCCATCCACAACAGATTGCCCAGCCCGATGGCCGATTTCACCGTGCCCGACATCAGGCCCCCGGCCTCGGTGATGCCCAGATGGATCGGCGCATCTGTGGCCTCGGCCAGTTGCTGATAGGCGGCGGCGGCAAGGAAGACATCGGACGCTTTCACCGAGATCTTGAATTCGTGGAAATCGTTGTCCTGCAACAGCTTGATATGGTCGAGCCCGCTTTCCACCATCGCCTCGGGGCAGGGTTCGCCGTATTTGTCCAGCAGATGCTTTTCAAGGCTGCCGGCATTCACCCCGATGCGGATGGAACAGCCATGGTCCTTCGCCGCCCGCACCACCTCGGCCACGCGCTTGGCGTCGCCGATATTGCCGGGATTGATGCGCAGGCAGGCCGCGCCCGCCTCGGCGGCCTCGATGGCGCGTTTGTAATGGAAATGGATGTCCGCCACGATCGGCACCGGGCTTTCGGCCACGATTTCACGCAGGGCGCGGGTGCTGTCTTCGTCGGGTGTCGAAATCCGCACGATGTCTGCCCCGGCCACCGCGCAACGCTGCACCTGCTCGATCGTCGCTTTCGCATCCGAGGTGATCGTGTTGGTCATGGTCTGCACCGAGATCGGCGCATCGCCCCCCACCAGCACCTTGCCCACGCGGATCTGCCGCGACTTGCGTCGGTCGATGTTGCGCCAGGGACGGACGGGATTGTGCGACATGATCACGCCTTTCGGTGGTTTGAGCGCAGGCATAATGGCAAGACGGCTCCGGGGCAATGCCACCGGAGCCGTCCAAAGATCACGTCTTGCCGAGGGTCACTCTTGCGGGGCAGCAATCTGCGTCGCTTCGGCCACATTGACGATGCGCGCCAGATCGGCGTCATCCGTCAGATCGGCCTCGGCGTATTTCTGGGTCAGCGCCTCTTCCGTCAGGGCGATGTTCTTCACCACCTGAGGGCCGGGTGCGGCAGGACCGAAAGCCTTGCCGCCCATCACGAAATAGACCGAGCCGGAATTGCCGGACCGCAACACCGGCGCCGCGTCAAGCTGCGGCACCTTGTAGCGTTCACCGGCGTTCAGGATTTTTTCGAACAGCGTCGTGCCATCGGCCGAGGATACCCGCACCCAGGACGGACGCACGGCAAGGATTTCGACACCGGGTTCTGCCTGCGCCACGACCTGCACCTGATCCTGCGCCGGATCGGCAGGGGTAGCGGCAGCAGCCACGCCACCGGCCTGCGGAAGGTTGGCAGCGGCCAGAGTGCCGTTCTGACGCGGATCAATCGAGGAGATAGGTCCGTCACGCGACACCAGCACCGGCACATCCAGCGCTTGCGGGCGATAAAGACGGTTCAGCAGATCGGGCGAGGCATCTGCAACCTGCTGCGCGGCGGGATCGTCGGTCACGCCGGTTTCCGCTTGAGCGGTTGCACGGCCCATTGCCGAAACACCGTCCAGCCGCTCCAGCGGGTCAATCTCTGCCACGACGACTGGCGCCTGATCCACCGGCGCAAGCTGCACGCGCTGCACCTCTTGCAGCACGGACCAGCCGCCATATCCCAGCGCGCCGATCAGCGCCGCCAGAACCAGAACCGAACCGATTGCACCGGGCTCGACCCGGTGGATCCAGCTTTCACTGCGCGGCACGAAAAGGGCATTGGGATTGCCCAGCGGATCGCGCGATTCCGCTTGCGTCGCGGCGCGCGTGCGGGCCGCGGTGATGGTGGCAGGCGCGGCGGCGGCCGACATGCCATGCGCCACCTCGAAATTCGCCTCGCCGCAGAAGCGCTTGAACGCCCAGTCCGGGTCCATGCCCAGATAGCGGGCGTAAGAGCGGACATAACCCGCCACAAAGCCCTGCGTTTCGAAAGCGGAAATATCGCAGTTCTCGATCGCGGCGATATAGGTCGCCTTGATCTTGAGCTCGCGCTGCACATCCAGAAGGGATTTGCCTAGCGTGGCGCGCTCACCGCGCATCACGTCGCCGAGCCGCAATTCGAAGTCGTCAAAGCCCTTGGGCTTGTCGGCCTCAGCCGTCGAAGGTTGGTTCCTCCGCCAGATCATACGTCGCCTGCCCCGTTTCTGTCCCGCCTGTGCCCGAGTCGCCTGTTGCACGACTCGGTGCCAATCTCATTGCGCTAACCCTAGCACAGCACAAGCGGCATTTGCAGCCGCAGAACTGTTTCAGGCGGAAACCTCGGCACGATTCAGCGCACAGTGCTGCCAGAGCCCGTCCATCGCCTTCACAACCGCGTCAATCTGGCTTGACTCGTGCACTGGCGAGGGCGTGAAGCGCAGCCGTTCGGTACCGCGCGGCACGGTCGGGAAGTTGATCGGCTGGACGTAGATGCCGAACTGATCCAGCAGCATGTCGGACAGCATCTTGCAATGGATCGGGTCTCCGACGTGGACAGGCACAATATGGCTGCCGTGGTCGATGATCGGCAGGCCCAGCCCCTTGAGCCGCATCTTCAGGATCTGCGCATGCAACTGCTGCTTGTCACGCAGCGCCTGCCCTTCTGCCGACTTGAGAAAGGCGATCGAGGCGGCGGCCCCGGCAGCCACCACCGGCGGCAGCGAGGTGGTGAAGATGAAGCCCGGCGCGTAAGAGCGGATGGCGTCCACCATCTTCGCACTTGCAGCAATATAGCCGCCAAACACGCCGAAAGCCTTGCCCAGCGTCGCGTTGATGATGTCCACCCGCGCCATCTGGCCATCGCGTTCCGCCACACCGGCGCCGCGCGGGCCATACATGCCGACGGCATGCACCTCGTCCAGATAGGTCAGCGCGCCGACCTCCTCGGCCAGATCACAGATCTCGCGGATCGGGCCGAAATCGCCGTCCATCGAATAGATCGATTCGAAGGCGATCAGCTTGGGCGCAGCCGGATCGTCGGCCGCGATCAACTCGCGCAGATGGGCGACATCGTTGTGCCGGAAGATGCGCTTGGCGCCGCCGTTGCGGCGCACGCCCTCGATCATCGAGGCATGGTTCAGCGCATCGGAATAGATGATCAGCCCCGGAAACAGCTTGGGCAGCGTCGAAAGCGTCGCGTCATTGGCGACATAGGCACTGGAAAATACCAGCGCCGCCTCCTTGGCGTGCAGATCGGCGATCTCGGCCTCCAGACGCCGGTGATAGAGCGTCGTGCCAGAGATATTGCGCGTCCCGCCCGAGCCTGCGCCGGTGGCATCCAGTGCCTCGTGCATCGCGGACAGAACCGCCGGATGCTGGCCCATTCCCAGATAGTCATTACCGCACCAGACGGTGATATCCTTCTCCGTCCCGTCGGGCTTGCGCCAGATCGCATGGGGGAACTGGCCCTTGCGACGCTCGATGTCGATGAAGGTGCGATAGCGCCCTTCGTCATGCAGCCGCGCGATCGCGCTGTCGAGTGCCTTGTCGTAGTCCATATCCCGTCTCCTGGCTGCGGCTGGTCTGCCGTGCTGGGCCCTTTCTGGGCGGCCTTTGTTCGCGCCGCCTTGATATTGGTCAAATCCTGTATCGCAAAGGGGACATTTTGTCCCCCCCTTTGCGCCAGCCCGACCTTTCGGTCAGTCCTGCACCGCCAAGATACAATCCTTTGCACCGGCCTTTTCATTGCAGGTCTGCACGGCAAGGTCACCCGCAGCCTCGCCCTTCGTCAATGCGAAACTGCCGGTGGTGGGCGAAATCGCCAGCGCACCGGGCGTTTTGTAATCCTTTCGCAGTGCCGCAGTGGCGTCCTGCGACAGCGTCAGATCGGCGGGCTTCCAGCCCTTTGGCAGCAGATGCGCCACCACCACACAGGCGGCCTTGCCCTTGCGCTTCGCCTCGCAGCCCTTGCGCGCCGCCGTTTCGGCCGCCGCGACGGTATGGTGATTCACCGCCGCCACCGTCGCCTCGACCATCAACCCCTCATCCGGGGAAATCGCGATGGCGCCATACCAGGGCTGGCCGGTGCCCACCATGGTCAGGGCCGTTGCATCTGCCTGCGACAGGCCCGCGCCATCCAGCATCTGCACCACTGCGCCCTCGCCGCGATACATCTGCTTTGCTGCGGCCTTGCCGGTCATCGGGTCGGCCATCACGGGGGCCGCCGTCAATGACAGGCACAAAATGCAACCCGGAACCTTCATCATCACACTCCCGTCAGATAGGAACGGCCCCTGAATACCCCGGCGCGGCCGCTCTGGACAGTGCAAAGCCACCTGCTAGGCTTCGCGCCGAAGTCACGAAAAGGAGACCCCCATGTCGCTCGATGCCGTGCTGAAGCGGATTGATGACGAGATTCCGGCCGCGCTCGACCGCCTGTTCGATCTGCTGCGCATCCCCTCGATCTCGACCGATCCGGCCTTCAAGGCCGATTGCGCCCGCGCCGCCGACTGGCTGGTGGACGACCTGCGCAGCCTCGGTTTTGCCGCCGCCGCCCATGCGACGCCGGGTCATCCGATGGTAGTGGCGCAGGGTGGCGAGGGTGGCCCGCATCTGCTGTTCTACGGGCATTATGACGTGCAGCCCGTCGATCCGCTGAGCCTGTGGGACCGCGATCCCTTCGACCCCGAGCTTCAGGACGGCGCGCGCGGCAAGGTGATCCGGGCGCGTGGCGCCTCGGATGACAAGGGACAACTGATGACCTTCCTGGAGGCGCTGCGGGCCTGGAAGGCCGTGCATGGCACCCTGCCCTGTCGCCTGACGATCTTTCTGGAAGGCGAAGAGGAATCGGGTTCCCCTTCGCTTATCCCCTTCATGCGCGAACATGCCGATGCGCTGCGCTCGGACCTTGCGCTGATCTGCGATACCGGCCTGTTTCAGGACACCGCCCCCGCCATCGTCACCATGCTGCGCGGACTTCTGGGCGAGGAGATCGTGATCCGCGCCGCCAGCAAAGATCTGCATTCCGGCATGTTCGGGGGGCTGGCCCGCAACCCGATCCATGTGCTGTCAAAGATCCTTGCCGACATGCATGACGAGACCGGCCGCATCACCATTCCTGGCTTCTACGATGGCGTCAGCGAATTGCCCGAGGCGATCCGCGCGCAATGGCAGAACCTTGCCTTCGACCATGCGAAATTCCTCGGCGATGTCGGCCTGTCAATCCCGGCGGGCGAGGAGGACCGCACGCCGCTGGAAATGATCTGGTCGCGCCCGACGGCCGAGGTGAACGGCGTGACCGGCGGCTATACCGGCGACGGGTTCAAGACCGTGCTGCCCGGCGAAGCGCGCGCCAAGGTCAGCTTCCGTCTGGTGGGGCAACAAGACCCGCAGGCGATCCGCGAAGCCTTCCGCGACTGGGTGCGTGCCCGCGTGCCCGCCGATTGCGAGGTGACCTTCGAGGGCCACGGCGCCTCGCCCGCCGGAACGATGGGCATCGACCACCCGGCCTTCGAGGCCGCGCGCGCCGCGCTGGTCGCCGAATGGGGGCGCCCGGCGTCTTATGTCGGCTGTGGTGGCTCGATCCCGATCGCCGGTTATTTCAAGACCGAACTGGGCATGGATGCCATGTTGCTGGGCTTCGGCCGCGACGATGACCAGATCCACAGCCCAAACGAGAAATACGATCTGGAATGCTTCCACAAGGGCATCCGCAGCTGGGCGCGCCTGCTGGCACGTCTGGCGTGATGCCGCCGCCGGGGCCTGACCGCCCCGGCTACCCCAACAGAACGGACATTCACATGACCCTGACGATCCGCGACATCGCCCCCGCCGACCGCGCGGGATGGGAGGCCCTCTGGTCTGCCTATCTCGCCTTCTACAAGGTCGATCTTTCCCCCGACATCACCAACCATACCTGGACCCGGATGATGGACCCCGCCAGCCCGCTCAAGGGGCGTCTGGCAGTCGAGGACGATCAGCCGCTCGGCTTTGCGCTGCATCATCATCACTGCTCAACCTGGGTGATGGGCGAGGATTGCTATCTCGAAGACCTGTTCGTCGCCCCCGAGGCGCGCGGCAAGGGGGTCGGCCGCGCCCTGATCGACGATCTGCGCGATCTGGCCAAGGCGCGCGGCTGGCACCGGCTTTACTGGCACACCGATGAAGGCAATGCCCGCGCCCGCGCGCTGTACGACAGCTACGCACCCTATGATGGCCATGTCCGCTACCGGCTGAAGCTGTAAGCCCGTGCACGATCTGCTCGCCTCGCTGCCCGCCGACCGGCCGGTGCTGATCGCCGGGCCGACCGCCAGCGGCAAATCCGCGCTGGCGCTGGAAATCGCGCGGGTGCAGGGCGGCGTGGTGGTGAACGCCGATGCGCTTCAGGTCTATGATTGCTGGCGGCTGCTGACCGCCCGCCCCAGCCCCGAGGAAGAAGCGCAGGCGCCGCATGCGCTTTACGGCCATATCGGCCGCGACACACCCTATTCCGTCGGCCACTGGCTGCGCGAAGTGGCAGGAGTGCTGCACAGCCGCCAGCGCCCCATCATCGTTGGCGGCACCGGGCTTTATTTCATGGCGCTGACCGAGGGGCTGGCGGAGATCCCGCCGATCCCGCCCAAGGTGCGGGCCGAAGCGGATGCCCTGCGCACGACCGATCCCGCCGCCATGATCGCGGCGCTTGACTCCGACACTGCCGCCAAGACCGACCTTGCGAACCTCGCCCGTGTCCAGCGCGCGTGGGAGGTGCTGCGCACCACAGGGCGGGGGCTTGCCGACTGGCAGCGCGACACCCCGCCGCCGCTGCTGCCCCGTGCAGGCTGTGCGGCTTTCGTGTTCCGCCCCGACCCAGACTGGCTGAATGCCCGCATCGACCTGCGCTTTGACCGGATGATGGCCGCAGGCGCGCTGGGGGAAGCCCGCGCCGAACTGCCGTTCTGGGACCCCGCGCGCCCTTCGGCCCGCGCCATCGGCGCCCCCGAGCTTGTGGCTCATCTGCGGGGGGAAATGCCGCTGGAACAGGCGGTTGCGGCAGCGAAGCTGGCTTCGCGCCAATATGCCAAGCGTCAGCGCACCTGGTTCCGAGCCCGGATGTCGGACTGGACGACGATCCGTCTGCCCTGACACGTTAAGAACGTCGGTTATCCACAGGGCATTGCTGACTTTTCGTCACATATAACCGGCCAGCGGCGCAAATCGGCCGCTGCTGCCATCTTTTTGCTTGGGTCTTGCGGCACAGACTGCTTATCTGGGCCGGTCATTGAGTGTTCCGTTGCCCGTGCCTGCCACCCGAACCCGAAAGACCCTGCGGAATGGACTATCTGAGCGCGCTGAAATCCCTTCGCCTTGTCGCGATTCCCCGTCTGGCCGCCGGTGGCCGCTGGCGGGTCGAGGCGATGCGCGCCTATTCCGAAGCCTGCCTTCTGTGGTTCACCAAGGGCCAGGGCCGCATCACCATTGCCGGGGTAACGCGCGGCTACACCGCCCATAACGCCATCTTCATTCCGCCCGGCGTCATGCACGGCTTCGAGGTCGGCCCGCAGGTCTTTGGCACAGCGGTCTTCTTTGGCCGCGACTGCCCTGTTCCCCTGCCAAAAGAACCGCAGCACCTGCGCATCCGCGAAACCTTTGCCGCGCAAGAGTTGAACGTCACGCTGGATGCGATCCTGCGCGAGATGAGCGCCGACACACCTGCGCATGACCGCGCGACGCTGGCGCATCTGGGGCTTCTGGGGGTCTGGCTGGAACGCCAGATCGCCCGCGCCGCCCCCGAACAGCAGAAGCCCGATGCCGCCAAGCGTCTGGTCGCGCGCTACACCGCGCTGCTGGAGCGTGAATTCAGGTCCGGAATGGGTGTTGCCGATTTCGCCAACAGCCTTGGCGTGACGCCAACCCACCTGACCCGCTGCTGCAAACTGGCCTGCGGCCGCCCGGCCTCGGCCCTGCTGCACGACCGGCTGATTTTCGAGGCGCGGCGTCTGCTGTCTGAAACTGACCTGCCGGTGAACCTGATCGCGGGCAGCCTTGGCTTCACCTCGGCGGCCTATTTCACCCGCGCCTTCCAGCACCAGACCGGAAAATCCCCCACTGCCTTCCGCCGCGCGGGCTGATCCGTTTCCGTCCCCCCGGCCTGACGATTTCCGCTTTAACGGAATCGTCACGCAATTTTAAATCGCTTTCTGCGACTGTTTTCCGGGATTCCGTCCATTCCCGGTGGAATTATGTCGCAAAATTGCTTTGCCTTGCCGAAAGCGGGCGTTGACGTCAGGGCCAAAAAAGGCACGATAGGTCTCGTGAAACTCCGATGTGGCCGGTTCAGGCGCCCGAGGGTGCGACCAGCCGCATGGCGATCGCCGCATAAAGACAACCAAAAGACCTGTCAGGGAGTAGAGAATGATCCATACCAAACCTATCGCCGTTCACCCCGCCGCCCCGGCCTACGCCGAGGAAGTGCGCGCGGGCAGCCTGAGCCGGCGCGAATTCCTGACCCGCACCACCGCTTTGGGGGTTTCCGCGACCGCGGCCTATGGCTTGCTGGGTCTCGCGGCACCCACCCCGGCGCTGGCGCAGGAAACCCCGGTCATGGGCGGCACGCTGCGCATGAACATGGAAACCCGCGCGATGAAAGACCCCCGCACCTGGGACTGGTCGGAACTGGCGAACTTCGGGCGCGGCTGGCTGGAATATCTGGTCCAGTACAACAGCGACGGCACCTTCGAAGGGCGTCTGCTGGAAAGCTGGGCCGCCAATGACGATGCCACCGAATACACGCTGAACGTCCGCAAGGGCGTCACCTGGAACAACGGCGATGAATTCACCGCCGAGGATGTTGTGCATAATATCGACCGCTGGTGCGATGCCGGGGTCGAGGGCAATTCGATGGCCGCGCGCATGGGCGGGCTGGTTGACGAAGCCACCAAGAAGATGCGCGACGGCGCGGTGACGGCGGTGGACAGCCATACCGTCAAACTGATGCTGCCTGCGCCCGACATCTCGATCATCGCGGGCTTCGCCGACTACCCGGCCGCCGTCGTGCACAAATCCTATGACAACGGCGACCCGACCGCCAACCCGATCGGCACCGGCCCCTACAAGCCCGAAGCCAACGAGGTCGGCGTCAAGCAGATCCTCGTCAAGAACACCGATCACAAATGGTGGGGTGAAGGCGCCTATCTGGACCGGATCGAATATATCGACTACGGCACCGACCCGGCCGCCGTCGTGGCCGCGGCCGAGGCGGGCGAAATCGACGCGACCTATCGCACCGAGGGCGATTTCGTCGCCGTGTTCGACGGCCTTGGCTTCGCGAAATCCGAGGCACTGACCGCCGGCACGCTGGCGATCCGCTTCCACCATGCCGCCGCACCTTATGACAATGTGGCGGTACGCAAGGCGCTGCAACTCGCTGTCGATAACGCGGTTGTTCTGGAACTCGGCTATGCCGGTCTGGGCCAGGTGGCGGAAAACCACCATGTCTGCCCGATCCACCCGGAATATGCCGAACTTCCGCCGCTGACCGTTGATCCGGCCAAGGCAAAAGAAGATCTCGCCGCCGCAGGCCATGCCGATACGGAATTCGAGCTGATCTCGCTGGATGACAACTGGCAATCCGCCTCCTGTGACGCGGTGGCCGCGCAATTGCGCGATGCCGGGATCAACGTGAAGCGGACCATCCTGCCCGGCTCGACCTTCTGGAACGACTGGCTGAAATACCCGTTCTCGGCAACTGAATGGAACATGCGTCCGCTCGGTGTGCAGATCCTGCAACTCGCCTACAAGACGGGCGTGGCCTGGAACGAGACCGCCTTCTCCAACGCCGAGTTCGACGAAAAGCTGGGCGAGGCGCTGGCCATCGCCGATGCCGACAAGCGGCGTGAGGTGATGAAGCGGCTGGAAGAGATCATGCAGGAACAGGGTGTGCTGATCCAGCCCTACTGGCGTTCTCTATTCCGTCACATGACCGACAAGGTGCGTGGCTGCGAAATGCACCCGACCTTCGAACACCACCACTACAAGTGGTGGTTGACGGCCTGATCGCCGATCGGGGCGCGCCCGCGCGGCGCGCCCTCTCCTTGCCATACGGGCCACGCGCCCGCGCCCTGAAGCCTGCCGCCCGGAAAGGCCCGTGCCGCCATGGCCAAATTCCTGTTTCGACGCCTGTTCACGATGATCGCCACGGCCCTGTGCCTGACCTTCATCGTGTTCTACCTGACCAACCTGCCCCCGAACCTTGAGAAGATCGCCAAATCCGAGGCCGGATCGCGGATTTCCGATGCCGAGGTGGAAAGCTGGCTGCAAAAGAACGGCTATGCGCAGCCGCTTCTGGGCCGCTATGGCGAATGGCTGGGCGTGCTGCCCGGCTGGACCGCGACCGCCGACGACGGCAAGGTCACCGGCCGCTGCATCCCCAAGGGCAGTGACCCGGCCGCCGCGCCGCGTTTCTGCGGTGTGCTGCAAGGCAACTGGGGCTGGTCCAACGTGTTCAAGGAACCGGTGTCGCAGATCATTGCCACCCGCCTGTCGCTGACCGGCTGGCTGATGCTGTCGGTCATGGCGCTGATGGTGCCGGTCGCGCTGTTGATCGGGGTGCTGGCGGGGATGCGCGAGGGGTCGAAGCTTGACCGCACGCTGTCCACCTTCTCCATCGCCACCACGGCCACGCCGGAATATGTGTCGGGCGTGCTGTTCATCACCATCTTCGCCTCGTCCATGACCGGGCTGAAATGGTTCAAGGGTTCGGCCACCTCGGCCATGGATGACATCACCTTTGAAAACTTCTTCCTGCCGGTGCTGACCATCGCGCTTTATGGCATCGGCTATATCGCCCGCATGACCCGCGCCAGCATGACCGAGGTGATGACCGCGCAATATATCCGCACCGCGTTGCTGAAGGGCGTCAGCTTCCGTCAGGTGGTGATGCGCCACGCGCTGCGCAATGCGCTGATTGCGCCCTTCACCGTCATCATGTTGCAATTCCCCTGGCTCCTGAACGGCGTGGTGATCGTGGAAACGCTTTTCAACTACAAGGGCTTCGGCTGGACACTGGTGCAGGCCGCCGGCAACAACGACATCGACCTGCTGCTGGGCTGTTCCGTGGTCGCCGTCGCCGTCGTGCTGATCACCCAGCTCATTTCCGATGTCGGCTATGCCTGGCTCAACCCCCGCATCCGGCTGTCGTGAGGAGCTGATCTGATGGACGCACTCGGCTTCACCCAGATCCTCGTGACCATGATCGGCCGCTTCTGGCCGGTCTGGATCGCGCTGGCCCTGACCTTCGCGCTTTCGATCACCTACAAACGGCGGCTCGGCCTTTACGGCCGGCTGTTCGACAGCCCCATCGGCATGACCGGCTTCGCGCTGGTGATGTTCTGGGTCTTCACCGCGCTTTTCGCCAATATCGTGGCCACCCATGACCCGCTGGCGCAGATTTCCGGCATGAAGAACGCGCTGCCCGGCAGCCCGCTGAAAAACCCGGTCGAGGGCATCTATGCCCATTACCTGCTGGGCGGCGACAACCTTGCCCGCGACGTGTTTTCACGCATGGTGGTCGGCGCGCGCTCGGTGCTGACCATCGCCCCCGCGGCCACCGCCTTCGCCTTCATGGCCGGGATCACGCTGGGCCTGCCTGCCGGCTATTTCGGCGGCCGGCTTGATACCGGGCTCAGCTTCGTGGCGAACCTTGTTCTGGCCTTCCCGGTGATCCTGATGTTCTACCTGCTGGTCACCCCGGAAATCCGCGAGACCGGACCGCTGCTGCTGGGCTGGCGCGCCTCGATCCCTAATGTGATGGCGGCAATCCTGTTCGCCTTCCCCATCCTGTTCCTCTGCATCCTGTGGAACGCGCGCTTCTTCACCACCCCGGCGCGGCGCAACCTCTATGTCGGAGTGACGCTGGTGCTGGGTCTGTGGATCTACGCGGGCCTTGCCTTCCGGGCCGATCCCTTCGGCCTCTGGATCATGGAGCCGAACCTGCTGAACGTCTTCGTCTCGGTGGTTTTCGTCAACGCCCCCACCGTGTTCCGCATCGTGCGCGGCATCACCATGGACCTGAAATCCCGCGATTACGTCGCCGCTGCCCAGACCCGCGGCGAAGGCCCGTGGTATATCATGCTGTGGGAGGTGCTGCCCAATGCGCGCGGGCCGCTGATCGTCGATTTCTGCCTGCGGATCGGCTATACCACCATCCTGCTCGGCACGCTGGGCTTCTTCGGCCTTGGCGTCAGCCCGGAAAGCCCGGACTGGGGGTCCACCATCAATGCGGGCCGGAAGCTTCTGTCGATCTTCCCGGTCCCCGCGCTGGTCCCCGCCATTGCGCTGATGAGCCTTGTGCTGGGCCTGAACCTGCTGGCTGACGGCCTGCGCGAAGAAAGCCTGAAGGATTGATGCGATGACAAGTTCAGACTGGACCCCGGATCAACCCATCCTTGAAATCGAGAACCTCTCGATCTCCTTCTTCACGCGGCTGCGCGAAATCCCGGCGGTGATGGATTTCTCCTGCACCGTCCTGCCGGGCGAGGCGATGGGGCTGGTGGGGGAAAGCGGGTGTGGCAAATCCACCGTGGCGCTGGCCGTCATGCGCTATCTGGGCAAGAATGGCCGCATCACCGGCGGGTCGATCCGCTTCAAGGGCCGCGACCTGACGCAGATGTCGGATGACGAACTGCGCCGCATCCGTGGCTCGGAAATCGCGATGATCTATCAGGAGCCGATGGCCTCGCTGAACCCCGCGATGCGGATCGGCGCACAACTGGCCGAGGTTCCGATGATCCATCGCGGCATGGCCAGGGCCGAGGCCTGGGCGCTGGCCCGCCAGATCGTCGCCGACGTGCGCCTGCCCGACCCCGACCGCATCCTGCAAGCCTATCCGCATCAGCTTTCGGGCGGGCAGCAGCAGCGCATCGTCATCGCCATGGCGCTGATGTCGAAACCCGCGCTGCTGATCCTTGACGAGCCGACCACGGCGCTGGATGTGACGGTGGAGGCCGGGATTGTCGATCTGGTCAAGGAACTGGCCGAGAAATACGGCACCTCGATGCTGTTCATCAGCCACAACCTTGGGCTGGTGATGGAGGTCTGCGACCGTCTGACCGTGATGTATTCCGGCGAGGCGGTGGAAACGGGCAGCGTGGCCGAGGTCTTTGACCGCATGCGCCACCCCTATACACAGGCGCTGTTCCGCTCGATCCCGCTGCCCGGCGCCGACAAGAACAGCCGTCCGCTGGTCGCCATCCCCGGCAACTTCCCCTTGCCGCATGAGCGACCCAACGGCTGTAACTTCGGGCCGCGCTGCGATTACTTCGCGGAAGGCCGCTGCAATGCGGGCGACATTACCATGACCGAGGTCGGGCCCCGCCATGAAAGCCGCTGCCTGCGGGTGGACGAAATTGACTGGTCCGCCCCGCCGGTCGCCAAGGCGACGCAGGGCAAGGCCGAGATCGGCGAAGTGGTGCTGCGCATGGAAGACCTGCGCAAATATTACGAGGTCACCGGCGGCGGCGTCTTCGGTGGCGGCCCGGCCAAGGTGGTGAAGGCCAATGAAACGCTCAGCTTCGAGGCCCGCGCGGGCGAAACGCTGGCCATCGTGGGCGAATCCGGCTGCGGCAAATCCACCTTCGCCAAGGTGCTGATGGGGCTGGAAACCGCGACCAGCGGCAAGATCATGCTTTATGACCGTGACATCCAGAACACCCCCATCGAAAAGCGCAACACCGATACCGTCTCGGGCGTGCAGATGGTGTTCCAGAACCCGTTCGACACGCTCAACCCCTCGATGACCGTCGGCCGTCAGATCATCCGCGCGCTGGAGATCTTCGGTCAGGGTGCCTCCGACGAGGACCGCCGCGCGCGCATGCTGGAACTGCTGGATCTGGTGAAGCTGCCGCGTGCCTTTGCCGACCGCATGCCGCGCCAGTTGTCGGGCGGACAGAAACAGCGCGTCGGCATCGCCCGCGCCTTCGCGGGCGGCGCCAAGGTTGTGGTGGCGGACGAGCCCGTCTCGGCGCTGGATGTCTCGGTGCAGGCCGCTGTCACCGACCTTCTCATGGACATTCAGCGCGAAAACGGCACGACGCTTCTGTTCATCAGCCATGACCTGTCGATCGTGCGTTACCTGTCGGACCGGGTGATGGTGATGTATCTGGGGCATGTGGTGGAGTTGGGCACCACCGATCAGGTGTTCCAGCCGCCCTACCACCCCTATACCGAGGCATTGCTGTCGGCTGTGCCCATCGCCGACACCCATGTGCAGAAGAAACGCATCGTGCTGGAGGGCGATATTCCTTCCGCGATGAATCCGCCACCGGGATGCCCGTTCCAGACGCGCTGCCGCTGGAAATCGCAGGTGCCGGGGGGCCTCTGTGAACGCGAGGTGCCGCCGGTGCAGCATCTGGCGGGTGGGCATCAGATCAAGTGCCACCTGTCGGACGAAGCCCTGACTACCATGGAGCCGGTCATCAAGATCGCCGCCGAATAGGCGGCGATCAGGGGCGTCTCAGTCCTTCTTCTTGTCCAGATGCTTGCGCAGGCGCGAGGGCGCCCCCCAGTTCTTCTTGTCACGGTAGGGGTTCTTGTCGCCCTGACCGCGGAAAGTGACCCGGATCGGCGTGCCCGGCATGTCGAAATGGTCACGCAGGCCATTGACCAGATAACGGCGATAGCTTTCGGGCATGAGATCGGGGTGTGAACACATCACCACGAAGCCCGGTGGCCGGGTTTTCACCTGCGTCATGTAGCGCAGCTTGATGCGCTTGCCACCCGGTGCCGGCGGCGGATGCGCCTCGGTCATCGCGCCCAGCCACGAGTTCAGCCGCGCGGTGGTGATCCGGCGGTTCCAGACATCATGCGCCTTCAGAATTGCATCATGCAGCCGGTCGAGGCCCCGGCCGGTCTTGGCAGAAACCGTGATCAGCGGCGCACCGCGCAATTGCGGCAGCAGGCGCTCGAACATCTCTTTCAGCTCGGCCAGCTTTTCCTGCTTCTCGCCTTCCAGATCCCATTTGTTGACTGCCACCACCACGGCGCGGCCCTCGGTTTCCGCGAAATCGGCGATGCGCAGATCCTGTTGCTCGAACGGGATTTCCACGTCCAGCAGCACCACCACGACCTCGGCAAAGCGCACCGCGCGCAGCCCGTCGGCCACCGACAGCTTTTCCAGCTTGTCGTTGATCTTCGCCTTCTTGCGCATCCCTGCTGTATCGAAGATGCGGGTGGGCGTGCCCATCCATTCGGTCCGCACCGAAATCGCGTCGCGGGTGATCCCCGCCTCGGGGCCGGTCAGCAGTCGGTCCTCGCCGATGATCTTGTTGATCAGCGTCGATTTGCCCGCATTCGGGCGGCCGATGACCGCGATCTGAAGCGGGCGGCGCGCAGTGGGCTTGTGCGCGTCTTCATCCGCCTCAAGCTCGGCCTCCTCCTCCGACACGTCCACATCGACGATGGGCGCATCCAGCGCCCCGCGTTCCTCGAACTCTTCGCGGACCGGGCGCAGGATGTGATAAAGATCCTCCATCCCCTCGCCATGTTCGGCCGAAAGCCGCACCGGCTCGCCCAGACCAAGGCTGAAGGCCTCCAGCGCTCCGGCGTCGCCCGCCTTGCCCTCGGCCTTGTTCACGCCAAGGATGACGCGGGCGTTCTTACGGCGCAGGATGTCAGCGAACACTTCGTCGGACGGGGTGACCCCCACCCGCCCGTCGATCAGGAACAGGCAGACATCGGCCAGTTCGACCGCACGTTCGGTCAGCCGCCGCATGCGGCCTTGCAGGCTGTCGTCCGTCACCTCCTCCAGACCCGCCGTGTCGATCACGGTAAAGCGCATGTCAAACAGCCGCGCATCGCCTTCGCGCAGGTCACGGGTGACGCCGGGCTGGTCATCGACCAGCGCCAGCTTTTTGCCGACGAGGCGGTTGAACAGGGTCGATTTGCCCACATTCGGGCGGCCGACTATCGCGAGCGTAAAGGTCATCCTGCCCTCCGGGGGCGTGTCACGGGCAAGGCCCGGTTGAAACCGAAGAGGGGCGGATACACCGGATCGGCGTCAACGGAAAGCGTGAAGTTGCCCGTTTGCCCCGACGACGAACAGCATTCCCCCCGCAAGCGCAGGCTGCGTGGCTGCCCCGCCGGGGATCGGCGCAGAGAAAACCAGCGTGCCGTCAGTGGGGGAAAACAGCCGCAGCAGCCCGTCGCCCGAGACGACCGCGATGCGCCCGCCTGCCAGAACCGGCCCGAAATGGGCTGTGATCGCCTTGTGCTTGCGCGGGTTTTCCTTCTCGAAATAAGGCATCGGCACAGACCACAGGATTTCTCCGGTGGCTGCGTCCAGCCGCACCAGATGTGCCTCGTCATTCACGAGGAACAGTGAACCGCCCGCCACGACCACCGGCCCCAGCGCGCCTTCCGGCGCCGTCCATTTCGTTTCGCCCGACGCGGCATCCAGCGCATAGGTCCGCCCGGCGGCATTGCCGACATAGACGGTCTGCCCCGAAACCACCGGATCGCCGGTGATGTCGGTCACAATGCCATAGGCCCGGCCAAGGCGTTGCCCCACCACCGCGGCGCCCCAGGTCTTGACCCCGGCATCCTTCAGCACCGCGATCATCTCGCCCGAGACGGTCGGCACCAGAACGGTGCGGTCGGCAATGGCCGGGCCTGCGGTGCCTGTCATCCCGGTCACACCCGGCGTGCCCGGCACTTCCCAGCGCACCTTGCCATCCGCGGCCGAAACCGCCCAGGCGGCGCTGTCGCGGCCCGCGACATAGACGGTATCGCCTTCCACGGCCGGGGCCCCTGCCACAGCCGCCCCAAGACGCTGACGCCAGATCACCCCGCCGGACCCGGCATCGACGGCAATCAGCTCACCATAGCTGGTGGCGATGAAGACCCGGCCATTGCCATAGGCCAGACCGCCGCCCGAAATATCGCTGGCACGGTCGCCTTCCGGAGTCAGATCGGTGGTCCAGACCGGCGCCCCGCCCAGCGAGGTCGCTTGCAGACCCATCTGCGCATCCAGCGTATAGACCTTGCCCCCGCCGATCACCGGCGCGGCCGAAATGCGGTTGCGACGGCTGCTTGCCTTGCCGATATTGGCCGACCATACCAGTTGCGGCGCGGCGCTCAGCGCGCCGTGCGGCGCCAGATGGCGGGCATTGCCCCCCCGATGCGTCCATTCCGCATTGGCCTGCGCGGCGGGCAATGCGATCGGCACCGAGCGGTTAACCATCTTGCCCGAGGTATCGACAGGATTGGGGCTTTCGGCCGTCGGAATGCTGGCCTCCAGATCGGCGCGGGTGCCGAACCGTTCACCGGGCAGGATCACCTCTTTCTCGCAGGCGGCAAGCAGCGCGACGAGGGCAAGGCCGGAGACGGCGGGTCTGATGAAGGTCACGGATATCTCCCGTTGCAAGCGTCGGCGGCGGAGGTCAGCCCTGCGCCGGATCGCCCCCGAGGGCCACAATCATCTGCGCGGCGCGGTTGCGCAAGCCCCCCGGCGATTCCTGATCGGTGGTCAGCGCACGCAGGGCAGTGATCGCCTCGTCCTTGCGGCCTTCCTCGACCAGCAGATAGGCAAGCTGTTCCAGCGCCATGGTGCGATAGGGGCGGCCCGGCTGCGCCAGCGGTTCAAGTGCAAGGCGGCGGTCCGCCACAGGCGCCTCAGCGCCTTGCAGGATCACCCGGCGCAACACCGCCAGATCGCGCCAGACCGGCGGCAGGGTCGCATCCGCCTCGACTGCGGCGAGCGCCTGAAGCGCGCCTGTGCGATCCGAAACCGGATCGGAGGACAGCAAAAGCCCTTTCAGCGCGGCCCGGTCGCCCTTCGCCTCTACGGCCGAAAGCGCGGCAATCCGTGCTTCCGGCGTATCGGCATCCAGCGCGCCCAGCAAGGCATCGCCAAAGGCGCGCGCCTCTGACTGCGCGCGGGCCTTCTGCCATTCGGTCCAGGCTGCACCGCCAACAATCAGCAGAACCAACAATACGCCGATCCAGCCGTATTTGCGGAACATGGCGAACAGCTTGTCGCGGCGAACCTCTTCGGTCACCTCGTCGATGAAGCTTTCGGGGTTGCTCAATGGGTCTCTCCCGGAATTTTCCCTGTCTTACACGCAAGGCAGCGGATTTGCCAAGCCCCGCGCCGGTTTCGCCATCGGCCACAAACCCGCGCTCTCGGTCCCGGTCCTGACCGCAAACCGTGCCGCTTTTGCCCATAATTGACCACAATCCCCGGCGATTGTCAGCGCAAGTGAAACTGCCGGGTCAGCGGAGTACGGCCATGGATATGTATATGGCAATGTATGTCGGTCTCTTCATGCTCTTTCTGGGCTATGAAGCCGACTGGTTTGGCGGCTCCAGCAGTTCGGACGACGAGGCACCGGAACCCGAAACCGATACCGATACCGAAAATCCGCTGTATCTCGCGGATGACTATACCGACGAAGTTCAGGGCACCGAAGGCAATGACGATCTGACTGCGGATGAACAGGAATCGCTGGCATGGTTTCTGGATGCGGGGCAGGACACGCTCGATGCCTCGACCGGCAATGATTATGTCAATGCCGGCACGGGCGACGATCAACTGATGATGCGCGCGGGCGATGACATTGCCGTCGGCGGCGAGGGCAATGACACGATCGACGCCGGGGTCGGGCATGACATCGTTCTGGGCGGTCTGGGCGACGATGACATCCACGGAAACGGCGGGCAGGATTCGCTGGCCGGTCAGGAAGGCAATGATACCGTGCTGGGCGGCACCGGCTCGGACGAGCTTTATGGTGGCGAGGGTGACGACTATCTGTCCGGCAAGGATCTGGACCACAGCCAGAACGGCACCGCCACCATGATTGACGGGTTCGATTCGCTGTTTGGCGGCGCGGGCAACGACACCCTGCTGATGGGTGCGGGCGATCAGGGCACCGGCGGCGACGGCAACGACCTGTTCCAGCTCGACAATCGCGAGGATGGATTCGGGCAGATTTCGCAGGTGCATGATTACGGCGAGGGCGATCAGATCGAACTGCTCTATCGCCCCGAATATGACAGTGACGGCAACGAGATTGCCCCGAACATCACCGTCAGCGCGAATGACGAGGGCACCTCGGGTGTGATCCGCTTCAATGACGTGGTGGTGGCCGAGGTGATCGGCGGCCAGAATCTGACCACCGATGACCTTGTGCTGAAACCGGACTCCGAAGACGCCTGAGCCTCAGGCGGCTTCGGCCTCGTCCTCGGCAGCCTGCCGCGCCCACATGGCGGCATAGCGGCCCCCCCGCGCCAGCAGCGTCTCATGCGTGCCTTCCTCGATCACCCGGCCCGCCTCCAGCACCACGATGCGGTCGCTGTCGGCGATGGTGGACAGCCGGTGTGCGATGGTGATGACCGTGCGGCCCTGCCCCATCTCGTGCAGGCTTTGCTGGATGTCGCTTTCGGTCTGGGTATCCAGCGCCGAGGTCGCCTCGTCCAACAGCAGGATCGGCGGGTTCTTCAGCAGGGTGCGGGCGATGCCCACGCGCTGCTTTTCGCCGCCTGACAGTTTCAGCCCGCGTTCCCCCACCGTCGTGTCATAGCCATCGGGCAGCGAAAGGATGAAATCGTGGATTTTCGCGGCCTTGGCGGCGGCTTCCACCTCGGCCCGGCTGGCCTCGGGGCGGCCATAGGCGATGTTGTAATAGATCGTATCGTTGAACAGCACGGTATCCTGCGGCACAACACCAATGGCGGCGTGCAGGCTGTCCTGCGTGATGTCGCGCAAGTCCTGCCCGTCAATCGTCACCCGCCCGCCAGTCACGTCGTAGAAGCGGAACAGCAGCCGCCCGATGGTGGACTTGCCTGACCCCGACGGCCCGACCAGCGCGATGGTCTGCCCGGCCGGAATGTCGATATCGACGCCCTTCAGGATCGGACGTTCGCTGTCATAGGCGAAATGCACGCCCTCAAGGCGCACATGCCCCCCCGCGACGGCCAGCGGCGTCGCCTGCGGCGCATCCACGATCTCGGCCGGTTGCGACAGCAGGCCGAACATCTGCCCCATATCCACCAGCGCCTGCCGGATCTCGCGGTAGACCGTGCCAAGGAAGTTCAGCGGCATGGTGATCTGGATCATATAGGCGTTGACCATGACAAAATCGCCCACCGTCAGCAGCTTGGCCTGCACCCCCATCGCCGCCATCACCATCACCGCCACAAGCCCGGTGGTGATGATCAGCGACTGCCCGGCATTCAGGAAGCTGAGCGATTGCCCGGTCTTCACCGCCGCCGATTCATACCCCTCCATCGCGCGGTCATAGCGTTCCGCCTCGCGCTTCGCGGCCCCGAAATAGCGCACCGTCTCGAAGTTCAGAAGCGAGTCGATGGCCTTCTGGTTGGCGTCATTGTCCTGATCGTTCATCTTGCGACGGATCTGCACCCGCCATTCGGTGACCTTGAAGGTAAAGGCGACGTAAAGCGCCACCGTCACGATAACCACGGCCATATATTGCCAGCCGAAGGCGACCCAGAAGATCACTGCCACCATGCTGAGTTCAAGGATCAGCGGCCCGATGGAAAACAGCATGAAGCGCAGCAGGAAATCGACGCCCTTCACCCCGCGCTCGATGATCCGGCTCAGACCGCCGGTCTTGCGGGTAATGTGATAGCGCAGCGACAGCGCGTGGATATGGGTAAAGGTCTCCAGCGCGAGCTTACGCAGCGCACGCTGGCCGACCTTCACGAACACCGCGTCACGCAATTCGCCAAAGACCACGGCGCCAAAGCGGGCAAGGCCATAGGCCACCGTCATCCCCACCGCTGTCAGCCCGACCAGCAGCGCGGGCGGCGGCGCGTCACCTGCCAGCGCATCCACAGCCGCCTTGTAGAAGAACGGGGTCGAGACGGAGATGATCTTGGCGACAAACAGCATCACCATTGCGATGACCACGCGCTGTTTCACCCAAGGCTCGTTGTCGGGCCAAAGGTAGGGCGCCACGCGGCGCAGGGTGGTCCAGCCCGAAGTCGAGGGCGTCTCGGCATCGCTGGAGGTCAGGGAATCGGAGGGTCGGCGCATCGTAAATCCTTGCCCGTGCGGCCTGCCCTGACGGTTGATCGGGCGGCCCTGACGGGCTATGCAGGGTGAATTCAACGTTTCACGAGTAGTTGAAGGATGGAGCGAAGTAAAGTCCTCTCGGCCCTGTCGGCGCTGGCGCATGTAAGCCGGCTGGACCTCGTGCGCCTTCTGGTGCCACGCGGCGACGAGGGCATGGCAGCGGGTGACATCGCACGCACACTGGGGCTTTCGGCCTCGCGCCTGTCCTTCCATCTGTCAGCGCTGGAACAGGCCGGGCTGATCCGCTCGCGCCGGGTGTCGCGCAATGTGATCTACAGCGCCGACCTGTCAGGGATCGGCGGGGCGATTTCCTATCTGCTGGCCGATTGCTGCATGGATCATCCGCAGGTTCTGGCCTGCTGCGGCGCCTCGGCCCGCCATGCGCTGCATCGCGTGGCCGAGGGGGACGCCGCGCCCCGGATCACTGATCCGGAATCAGGAACACCTGACCGGGATAGATAAGGTCCGGGTTGCGGATCTGATCCTTGTTGGCGTCGAAAACCTTCACATACATCACGCCATCGCCAAAGTTTTCGCGCGCGATGCGCCACAGCGTGAAGCCCGGCTGCACCGTCACGCTGACCGGCCGCAGCGGCGCGGCCTCGGCCCCCGTAGCCACCGGGGCCTCGGGCGTAGCAGTGGCCTCGGGTTCGGCCACGGGTTGCGGCGCGGCGGCTTCATTCCCGTCGGGCACCGGAGTTTCCAGTTGCGCCAGCGCGGTCACCGCTGCCGGAACCTTTGCCGGTCCCTGTGCCTCGGGTACGGGGCTGCCTGCGCCAAGCGGGACCGTGCGAACAGCGCGGGGCTTCATCGCGGCGGCCAGTGCCGCAGGCGCTTCGCGCAAGAAGGGGGTTTCCGACCGGGCCGTCACCTTGCCATCGCCGCCAATCTGATCGGCGCGCAGCGTATAAAGCCGGGGCGCCACGTCACGCAGCTTGGTAACCCAGCCGCCAGAGGCATTGACCGGCGCCTCTGCCGCCAGCGCATTGTCAAGATAAAGCCGAATCAGCGCCCCCGGCGTGCCGGACCCTGCAAGCTGCACCGCGCCATCCGGCGTATAGGTGATGGCTGCGATGGACACCCCGACACCGGCGCCTGCCCCCTGCAAGACCTGCGCCCCGCTGTCATCCACAAGAATGGCGGTCGGCGCGGCTTCGGCTACCGTTTCGGCCACTACCGTCTCGTTCGGGGGCGCCTCGCTCGGGGGTGCCTCAGGTGCGCTTGCCTCAGACGCGGCTTGCGCCGTCGCCTCGGGCGTTTCGGGCGTGGCCTCGGCCACCGCTTCCGATGACTGGACCGGTGCGATCGCCACCGATTGCTCCGACGGCATCTCGCCTTCTGCGCTCAGGGCGACCAGCGTCATCAGCCGCGCATCCGCGGAAGGTGGCAGATCGAACAGCGCCACGAAACTCCCCGTAGCATCCGCATCGGCCCGCGCCACCTCGATGCCATCCACCAGAATGACGACTGTTGACCCTGCCCCTGCGCGCCCTGCCACCACCGCAGCCCCATCCGGTGCGATGCGCACGGTGTCGAATCCCGGCGGCGTGGACGTGGGTGTTGCGGCTGTTTCCGGCTCCGCCGTCGCAACCGGCTCGATGGCCAGTTCTTCGGGGGCCAGTTCTTCGGGGGCCAGTTCTTCGGGGGCCGACCCGGCTGTCGCCAGCGCCTCGGGGGCAGCGGCGGTCTCCGGGCCAGTGCCTTCCGGGCCAGCGCCTTCCGGGATGGCAGCCCCGGGCGCCTCGCTTACCAGCGCAGCCGGTTCAACCGGCGCCGCCGGGCGCTGCGCATACCACAGGATCGCCACCACGGCGACCACACCCGCAGCGAGCCCCGCCATGATGGCCGGGTTCGGCCCCTGCTTGTCGGACATCCCTCATCCCCTTCCCGGCGCGCGTTTTCCCGGCACCGCTTCCTTTCGCTCAGGAACCCCGATACAGGATCAAAAGGCAATAGCTTTCCGAGGTCCGCCATGCCCAGAACCCCCTCTGTCTGTGTCTTTTGCGGCTCACGCCCCGGCCGGAACCCCGCCCATGCCGAAGCCGCGCGCGCCACCGGCGCCATGCTCGCGGCCGAGGGCTGGCGGCTGGTCTATGGCGCGGGGGATGTGGGCCTGATGGGCGAGGTGGCCCGCGCCGCACAGGCGGCTGGCGCCACGACGCTGGGCGTGATCCCGACCCACCTTATGAAACGGGAGGTCGGCAAGCACGATCTGACGCAGCTTGTGATCACCGAGAACATGCATGAACGTAAGAAGGTCATGTTCATGAACTCCGATGCCATCGTGGTGCTGCCGGGTGGCGCCGGATCGCTGGACGAGTTCTTCGAGGTGCTGACCTGGGCGCAGATCGGGTTGCACCGCAAACCGATCTTCCTGCTGGATGTGGCGGGCTACTGGCAGCCGCTGGTGGCGCTTGTCGATCACACCATTGCCGAAGGTTTTGCCGATCCGGGCCTGCGCGATCACTTTGCCGCGGTGGCCGATGTGCCCGCGCTGACCGCCGCCCTGCGCGCCGCCCTGTCCTGACGGAACCCCTCCAGCGTATAAAGCGCAAGGCCCGCCCAGATCAGCCCGAAGGCGATGGCATGCCAGCGGCCGAAAGGTTCGGCGAAGATCAGCGTCGCGGTCAGGAATTGCAGCGTGGGGTTGATATACTGGATCAGCCCCACCGTCGCCAGCCGCACCCGTGCCGTCGCATAGGTGAACAGCATCAGAGGACTGGCGGTCAGCGCGCCAGAAAGCACCAGAAGCCCCGCCGTTCCGGTTGAGTCGAGGAAATGGCCACGCCCCGCCTCCGGCCCGTTTCCGGTGGCGATTAGCCCCAGCCAGATCAGCGACAGCGGCACCAGCACCAGAACCTCTGCCGTGACCGAAGGCACCGGCGGCGCGGCCAGCCGCTTCTTCAGCAAGCCGTAAAGCCCGAAGCTACAGGCGATGGCCAGCGCGATCCAGGGCGCGACGCCAAGTCCCAAGGTCAGCACCACCACTGCCCCCCCGGCCAGCGCCACTGCCACGCCCTGCCCGCGCGTCAGCCGTTCGCCAAAGGCCAACACGCCCAGAGCGACCGAAACCAGGGGGAAGATATAATAGCCCAGTGCCGCCTCGATCACATGGCCCGCCTGCACCGAGAAGATGAACAGGAACCAGTTGAACGAGATCAGCCCCGCCGCCAGCGTGATCGCCGCCAGCCGCCGCCCGCGCAACAGCGGCCGCAGCGCACCCATGCGCCCGGTCGCCGCCAGCACCACGAGGAAGATCACCGCCGACCAGAGGGTGCGATGAGCCAGCACCTCAAGCGGCGGCACCTGCACCAGCAGCTTGTAGTAAAGCGGTGCCGTGCCCCACAGCAGACAGGCCATCACCATGGCCAGAATGCCCTTGCTTCGTTCCTTCATGGCGCCCCCCTGTGTTCGGGCCCCTTTCTGGCGCAAGGCGCGGGCGGGCGGAAGGGGCTATGCGGGGTCGGAGACCGCCAGAACGGTGTCGCCGTCAAGCCGGTGAACGTAATCCACCCGCGCGCCGTTCCAGTGATAACGGTAATGCGACCCCTGCACCGGGATCGGCACCACATCGGGCCAGAACAGCCCGATGCACGCGCCCTCGGGGTGGCGCACACTGGTCCAGACCAGCCCGTCGCTCCCCGCCGCCCGCAGGCTGCCTCCCGCCTGTTGCGAGGCGCCATAATCCGAAGGATGCCGGGCGCCCGGCACAGCATCCATATCGTGCAAGCTGCGGTCGATCCGGCCGATCAGTGCGCGGAAATCAGCAGTCCAGCCCGCCGGTTCCTCGGTCGCCGCCATGAAACGAGTGTGGTGATGGATGGTTTCAGCCAGCGCCACTGCCTCGCGGTCGCCGGCATAGTAGATGCCATAGCTGCCATCGGTGAACCGCCCCGGCCGCGCGGTGGAGCAATGCACGAAGGGCGCCATGACAAGGCTCGCCCCCGGCCCCGCCACCCGGCGCGCGGGCGGCACCTTGCCCAGATCGCCGATTTCATTGCGGATGCGCGGGTTGGTCTTGGCCTCCACCGCCGCCAACGCCTCCCAGTCGCGGGGGTCGGCGATGTCCTCGAACAGATCGACGGGCGGATAGATCGAGCGGATGATGCGCCATGTCTGCGGCCAGTCCACCCGCCGCAGAACCGCGCCGCTCACCATGCGCCACGCTCGGCGTCCAGCCATTCGCGCATCAGCGCCAGATCCGACAATTCACCGCGCAGCATGAGGTCAAGCGCCGAAAGCCCATCGAAAACCGCATTCGGCTTGCGCAGCCAGACGTAGCCGCGCGCGGGATCGCGGAACAGATAGCGCAGCCCTTTGTGAATACCCATCAGATGCGCCATCCGCATCCGCAGGTCGCGGTCGATCCGCCCGGCCTCGCCCTCTTTCCAGCGCGCCCAGGTGCGGGCCGCCATGCCGCCCAGCAGCACCCGCGCCTCGGCATCCGAAAGGTTCCATGCCCGGAACAGGTTGACCGTCGCGCGGGCCAGCGCACCGGCCTCCGCTTCGGTAATGACCGGCAAGTCGCTCCGCGCCGGGGTCGCGGTGATCGGTTGAAGCTGCATCGCATCCTCCATCTGGCATAGATATAGCATCTATTTGCCAAATGGCAAAGGTCGCGATCAGGCCAGCATCGGCGCCGGGCCGCGGCACAGCAGCGTCACGCAGGTTTCCGCGCCGCGCATCTCGATCCGCGCCAGTTCCAGCGGGCGACGATCCAGCGTGCCGCCGTAAACCTCGATGGTGCCCGCGCCATGGAAGGCCGCGTCCAGCAGCGACAGCATCGCCTCCCCCTGCAACACCGCCTCCACGCCACCCGCCACCGCCTTCATGCGCAGCGGATTGACCTGACGGTTGCCGATGATGAGCTGCATAAGCGAATCCCCCTGCCTGCCGCGCCCGGTTTTTCCGGGCCGTTGACAAAGGCTTAGGCGGATTCGGGGGGCTGAGTCCGGCCAGTTGTCCACAGGGCGGGGCGGATTCCTGTGGGCGGAATCGGTATGTCGGGCGGGATTAATCCTCGCCCTTCTCCTCAATAGCGTAGGTCTGGAACAACCGCGCCTGAGTCATGAAAAAGGCAAACAGCGCCAGCGGCAGGCCGAAGGTCTTGAACTGCACCCAATGTTCGGTGCTGGTCAGCCGCCAGACCGCCTCATTCGCGGCCGCCAGTGCAAGGAAGAACCACATCACCCGCTTGGTGAGGATCATCCAGCCCTCGGGGCGCATTGGCAGCGCATCGCCCATCACCGCGCCCAGCCAGCTTTGCCCGCGCAAGAGGCCCAGACCCAGCGCGCCCGCGAACAGCAGGTAAATCATCGTGGGTTTCATCTTGAAAAAGCGTTCGTCCTGCAACCAGACCGACAGGCCACCGAACACCACCACCAGAACCAGCGTCACGATCTGCATCTTCGACAGCTTGCCGGTCAGCCACCATGCGGCCGCGGTGGACAGGATCATCAGCGGGATGAAAGCGGCGGTGACGACAAGAAAGCCGGAATATTCAGCCCCGCCGATCAGGAAGGTCTGATCCTTCAGCCGCATATAGGCGACAAAGAACACCAGCAGAGGCCCGTATTCCAGAACGGGCTTCAGCCAACCAGGGGCTTTCTTGCCGTTTCGCGTTTCGGTCATCCGGTAAACTCCACCATGACGGCCCCGGCGGCGATCACCGCCATGAGCAGGAATTGCATGCGTCCGACCTTTTCACCCAGCACGAGCCAGCCGATCAGTGCGGCGAAAACGGTCGAGGTTTCACGCAGCACCGCCGCCTCGCCCACCTTGTCGAGCCGTGTGGCCAGCATGATGGCGCCGAAGCTGAAATAGGCGACAATGGCGCCCATGACACCCCGTTTCAGCAGAGGCAGAACCTCGGCCCGCGCCAGCCCCCGCCAGCGACGGAAGGTCAGAACCGGCATCAGAAAACTGTCGATCAGGAAGAACCACGCGAGAAAGGTGAACGGGTCGGCGGTGGCGCGGATGCCATAGGCATCATAGGTCGTATAGGCCGCGACGAAGCCGCCTGTGGCGAAGGCGAGCCACAGCGCCGGGATCATCGTCGCGCGTTGGGTGGCGACATGGGCGAGGTTCCACAGTGCCAGCCCGAAGATCCCACCCGACAGCATCAGCACGCCCAGCCACTGCCCCGGCGCGAAATGCTCGCCAAAGACCAGGCCCGCGCCGATGACGGTGAACAGCGGCCCGGTGCCGCGCACCACCGGATAGACCACGGTATAGGCGCCGCGCGAATAGGTCATTGCCTGCAAGAGCTTGTAGCCCGCATGGATGACGAAGGCGCCCGCGAAGATCGGCCACATATGCGGCTCGGGCCATGGCACGACGAACAGTGCGAAGGGCAGCGCGATAATGCCATAGCTGGCGTCGATGGCGGCGCGGGCAAGCCAGGGATCGTGCCGTCCCTTCTGCAAGGCGCCGAACAGCGCATGCAGGACAGCGGCCATCAGCGCCAGCGCCAGCGCAAGGTCATGCCCGGCTTCGGTGCCTTCAAGGCTGAGGAGCCAGTCGCTCATGCCCATCGCCCGCGCGGGGTACCAGGGGTACCAGCCGTGACGGGGGACTGCCTGCCCCCCGCGCCGCCACCTGCGGGGCGGCCCCCCCGAGGGTATTTGCAAACAGATGAGGGCAAGAGGTTTACTCGGGCAGGCCCACAAGGGCGCGGGCGAAATCTTCGGGATCAAACGGGGCGAGGTCGTCGATCTGTTCGCCGACCCCGATGGCATGGATCGGCAGGCCGAACTTGTCGGCAAGGCTGACCAGCACGCCACCCTTGGCGGTGCCGTCGAGTTTCGTCATGACGAGGCCCGAGACATCGGCGATCTTGCGGAAGATCTCCACCTGCATCACCGCGTTCTGGCCGGTGGTGGCGTCCAGCACCAGCAGTGTGTTGTGGGGCGCAGTTTCGTCCTTCTTGCGGATGACGCGGACGATCTTGGCCAATTCCTCCATCAGGTCGGCGCGGTTTTGCAGGCGGCCCGCAGTGTCGATCAGCAGCAGGTCGGCGCCATCAGCCTGCGCGCGGGCCAGCGCGTCGAAGGCGAGGCTGGCCGGGTCGGAGCCTTCGGGCGCGGTCAGCACCGGAACACCGGCACGGGTGCCCCAGATCTGCAACTGTTCCACCGCCGCGGCACGGAACGTATCGCCCGCCGCGATAACCACCGATTTTCCGGCGGCCTTGAATTGCGAGGCGAGCTTGCCAATAGTCGTGGTCTTGCCCGAACCATTGACGCCGACCACCAGCACCACCTGCGGGCGTTTGGCATAGACCGGCAGCGGGCGGGCGACGGGCTCCATGATGCGCGCCACTTCGGCGGCGAGGGCGCGTTTCAGCTCCGTCGCACCGATCTTGCGGCCCATCCGCCCCTCGGCGATATTGGCGGCGACGCGGGTCGCGGTATCGACGCCCATATCGGCCTCGATCAACAGTTCCTCAAGGCTTTCCAGCATCGCGTCATCCATGACGCGGCGCGGTTCTTCCGGCTCGCGGCCGGTCAGGCGGTCCAGCAGGCCGGGTTTCGCCGCGACCGGAGCCTCATCCTCAGTCACCAGCGCATCAAGGCTGCCCGCGATCTTGTCGGAGGACCGGAACATCCGGTCTTTGAGTTTCTTGAAGAAGGACATGGCCGCTCCGGGCTGGTTGCCTGTTTCACCTAGTCAATTCAGGCGCCGGATGGAAGGGGCGTGGCGCCTCAGGGCAGCATCGCGGCTAGGATCAGCGCCTGACCACCCCAATAGGCCGGCCAGAGCGCACGGGCCAATATACGTCGGCGGGCGGGATCGCGGATCACGAACATTTCCAGCGCCAGCATCAGGTCGGAGGCTACGAACAGCGCGGCGCCAAGGCGCAACAGAGGTTCAGACCGGGCAGCGGCCAGCGCGGCCATGGCGCAGATCACCAGCACATAGCCGCGCACCGGCCAGCGCAGCGCACCTGTGCGCGGGGCCAGCCACGCTTCGGTCGAAACAGCAAGCAGGCCAAGGCCCATCAGCACAGGCCAGCCCGGCATCCCCGCCCCGAAGGCCAGCGCATAAGCCAGATGGCCGGCGGCGAAGGCCGCCATGCCGCCCAGAAAGGCATGTTCTCCCGGCCGCGACAAAAGAAAGTCCCCCGCCGCCCCAAGGGCCAGACCCGCCACGATGGCCCACGGCGCCCCACCCGCCAAAGCAGCCAGAGCCAGAAGTGCCACCGAGGCCGTCTTGACCAGCGAGCGGGACAACGAGGATGCGGGCGCGGCCGACCAGCGCAAGCCATAAAGCAGCGCACAAGCGGCCGCGGGGATCAGGAACAGCCATGTCATGCCGTCAACATGCCGTGCCGACGGGCGCGGGCCAAGCCTGACGTCGCGGCGCCGGCGACGGGCAGTCTACTCTGCCGGAGCAAGCCCACGGCTTCATTGACAAAACATGAAAATCAGGATAATATTTCACTTATCATCACAACAATCGAATATCGTTCGACCATGGACGACATGGACCGCAGGATCATCGGGCTGCTGGCGGAAGATTCTCGCCGTGCCCTTGCCGATATCGGCGGCCTCGTCGGTCTGGCACCGTCGAGTGTGAATGAACGCATCCGCAGGATGGTGGCAGCCGGTGTGATCCGCCGCTTCACGGTCGAGACAGACCCCTCCGCACTGGATCTGCCCCTGCTGGTCTTTCTGCGGCTTGTCCTGCGCCCGGAGGCCGACGCAACCGCCTTCCGGCAGGCCATCGCGGGGCATCCGCGCATTCTGGAATGCCATCATGTCACGGGTGCATGGCCATGGCTGATCAAGCTGCGGGTAGAAACCGTGGCCGAAATCGAGGTGGCGCTGGACCAGATCAGGGCCAGCGGCTTTCTGGGGCAGCACGAAACAACAATCGCCCTGTCCTCTGCCGTGGCCGGGGTCTTCGTCCCGGCTACGATGCCCTGAAGACCCTGCACAAGCCGGGGTCAGGACGGCGGTTCTCACGGGGCGGAACGGTCTTTGGCCCGGCCGTGCCAATCGCGGCGCGGGGGCTTTGCCCCGCCTGCGCGCGTGATAGAGTGCCGCCATGAACCCGTCGCCGCCCCGTTTTCTGCCGATCCCCCGCATGGCCCTTTTTGCCGTGGCCGCAACCACACCTTTCGTTCTGCTGGGGCTTGGGGTCTGGGCGGGCGGTGGCTGGGTCTGGCTGGGGTTGGTGTATATGGCCGTCCTGACGGCAGTGCTGGACCGGCTGATCCCCTGGGTGGCGCCCGACGCGCCTGAAGGGGCCGAGTTTCCCGCCGCCGACCTGCTTCTGGCGCTGATCGGCGCGGCGCATCTTCTGGCCTTTCCGCTGGCGGTCTGGGCCATCGCAGGCGGCAGCGATCTGCCGATCTGGGCGCGGATCGTGCTGTTTCTGGGCTTTGGCCAGATGTTCGGTCAGGTGTCGAACCCCGCCGCACACGAGCTGATCCACCGGGGCAACCGCGGGCTGTTCCGGCTTGGGATGGCAGTCTATGTCACCTTGCTGAACGGGCATCACACTTCGGCGCACCGTCTGGTGCATCACCGCCATGTCGCCACCGCTGGCGATCCCAATTCCGCACGGAATGGCGAAAGCTTCTATCACTTCCTGCCGCGTGCCTATTTCGGCAGTTTCCGCGCAGGCCTGCGTGCCGAAAACACCCGGCACAAACACACCTTTTTCCGACATCCCTATATCCTTTATGTGACGGGCGGTCTGGGCTGTCTGGGGCTGGGATATGCGCTGGCGGGCTGGGCGGGGCTGGCGGTCTGGCTGCTGCTGGCTGCCTATTCGACCGCGCAACTCATGCTGTCAGATTACGTCCAGCACTACGGGCTGACCCGCCGCCTACTGCCTGATGGCCGGCCGGAGCCGGTGGGGCCGCGTCATAGCTGGAATGCGCCGCAGTGGTTTTCCTCTGGCGTCATGCTGAACGCGCCGCGCCATTCCGACCACCACGCCCATCCGTCGCGCCCCTATCCCGCGCTGCGCCTGCCCGACCGGGACGAGGCGCCTTGGCTGCCCCATTCGCTGCCGGTCTGTGGCGCCATCGCGCTGCTGCCACGCCGCTGGCGGCGGATGATGCGCCCGCATCTGGCCCACTGGCAGGAGACGACCGCGCCCTCGGGTCAGGCAGGTGTGCCGATCAAGCGGGCGTGACTGGCGCCTGACGCGCCGGTCTGTCACCCTGCCCCCCATGCGTCCTGAGGAGAAGCCGATGCCCCCGCTGTTTCGCCACACCGCGCTTCTTGCGCTGATCCTGTCCCCGATCACGGCATGGGCACAATCCCCGATGACGGCGGCAGAGTTCGAAGCCTATGCCACCGGCAAGACCCTGACTTATGCGCAGGACGGCGCGATCTTCGGAACCGAGCAATATCTGCCCAACCGTCGCGTCCGCTGGGCCTTTACCGCACAAGAATGTCAGGAAGGACACTGGTATGAGGCGGATGGCCAGATCTGTTTCGTCTATGAGAGCGAGGCCGACCCGCAATGCTGGGCCTTCTGGCAGGAAGGTGGCCGCCTGAGGGCCCGGTTCGCCGGGGACCCGGAGGGCACCGAACTGGCCGAGGTCGAACAAAGCAGGGCTCCGCTCGCCTGCGCCGGTCCCGACGTCGGGGTCTGAGGCGTAACGGGCAACAGGCGTGCCGGAAGCCGGACTTCCGGAACTCTTGCAACAAAACGGGCGGTCGCCATGGACCGCCCGTTTTTCCGTTTAGCTCAGGGTGCCGAAATCAGAGAATGATATCGCTCGCGAGGATAGAGGTAACACCCAGCAGACCGATGTTCAGATCGGCGGCCCCGTTACCGTCGATGTCGCCCAGCAGGAAGCTGTTGGCACCGAAGACGGCGACCCGCAGTTGCCCCGCCTCGCCCGTGAAGGCGCCCGTGCCAAGGAAGGTGAACTCCTGGTTCCCGGCGAGGCCGCTGATGGCGTCGATCTGTTCGAGGTTGATCTTGTCGGTGCCGCTGACGAAATCGGTGATCGTATCACGGCCCGAAGTCAGGTTGCTGTCGGCGACGCGGGTGAAGAAGAACACATCCTCCCCGGCGCCACCGGTCAGCGTATCCTGCCCCAGCCCGCCAACCAGCCGGTCAATGCCATCCCCGCCCGAAAGCAGGTCATTGCCAGCATTGCCATACAGCACGTTATCCGCGCTATTGCCGGTCAGCGTGTCGCCGAGGGCCGAGCCGTTCACGTTCTCGATATTCACCAGTGTGTCGGCCCCTTCAGTCGCCGAGACGAACTGCATCCCGGTGATCGACAGGTTGACATTGACACCCGTGCCGGTGGCCGAGCCGTAATCGACGAAATCGATGCCCGCACCGCCGTCCATCGTGTCATTGCCCTCACCGCCGAACAGCCGGTCATTGTCATTCATGCCGAAGATCTGGTCGTTGCCGTCTCCGCCATAAAGGCCGTCATTGCCGTCCCCGCCGTAAAGCGTGTCGATGCCACTCAGACCGAACAGGTTGTCATCGCCGGCATTGCCAGTCAGCACGTTATGCGTGGCATTGCCGACAAGACGGTCGCCGCCTGCACCGCCCCGGACATTCTCGATGTCGGTCAGCGTATCAATCCCCTCGCTGGCCGAGATCCGCTGTGCCACGCCCGAGAGGCTCAGATCGACCACCACCCGCTGCGTCGCCGCCGAATAATCCACGAGGTCATTGGCCGCGCCGCCGTCCATCGTGTCATTGCCCGCGCCGCCCACCAGCGTATCGGCCATGAGGCCGCCCTGAAGGTTGTCATCGCCGCCGGTGCCGGTCAGCAGGTCGCGGTTATCGACACCATTGATCGTCAGCGTCACGGTCGCGGTCGGGCCGCCGTTCAGCTCGTAAGTGAAGCTGTCGCCGGTCTGGCTGCCCAGCGGCAGATGCTCAAACGCACCATTCGTGTCGTAATCGAAGGTGCCATCCGCCCGCACGGTCAGCAGCGCGCCGCTGGCCAGCGTGATCTGTGTGCCCACATCCCCGGCCACACCGTTCACCGCCGTGATCGCCGGCGCGGTATCCACATCCACATCAACCCCGTTGCCATTGTCGGCAAAGAGATCGGTCGCGACCAGCGTGCCCGTATCCACAAGGGTAAAGGCATCGTCCTGCGCCAGCGGCGTATCGGGCACAGCGGTGATGTCGATATTCACCGTGCCCAGCGGCGTGGTATCGGTGCCATCGCCGACCGAAACCGACAGGGTTGCCGCATCGTTGCCATTCGCATTCAGCGCGCCGGTATACTGGATCTTGGTCGCATCGGCGAGATAGGCGTTCAGATCGGCCGCCGTGCCGGTGAGCGTCAGCGTGCCGGTGCCCGAACCGGAGACGGTGACCGTGGTGGTGATGGACGGCATCGGCATCGGCGGGCCGGGCATCCAGATCATCAAGACAGGATCGAAATAGCCGGGGCCGGGGACCATGATAATGGTAGTGGTCGTGCCATTGCTGGCCGTCATCGTGCCTTCCGAAGCGGTCAGCGTCAGCGTCAGGTTGCCCGCGCTGTCCACATCCGCGACGCTTAGTGCCGACAGGTCCAGATTGCTGGCCACATCCTCGGTCACCGTCACATCCGTCGGCAGGCCGCTGCCGGTGGGGGCATCGTTCACCGCGGTGATGTCAATGTTCACATTGCCCAGCGGGGTCGTGTCGGTGCCATCGCCGACCGAAACCGCAACGCTTGCCGCATTGTCGCCATTGGCATTCAGCGCGCCGGTATACTGGATACTTGCCGCATCGGTGAGATAGCTGTTCAGATCGGCGGCAAGGCCGGTCAGGGTCAGCGTGCCGCTGCCCGAGCCGGAAACGGTGACACCACCGCCGTCGCTGGCCGTCATGGTCCCGGCCGAGGCTGTCAGGGTCAGCGTCAGGTTGCCCGCGCTGTCCAGATCCGCCACTGTCAGGCCCGACAGATCGAGATTGCCCGCCGTATCTTCCGTCACCGTCAAATCTGACGGCAGGCCGCTGCCGGTGGGGGCATCGTTCACCGCGGTCACGTCCAGCGTGACAGTGGTGCTGTCGGTCTGGGCACCACCTGTGCCGCTGTTACCACCGTCGTCAATGCTGGCGGTCAGGGTCACCGCATCCGTCGCATTGGCGGCGGTGGTGAAGCTGACACCACTGGCCGCGATGAAGGCATTGATATCGGCGATGGTGCCGGTCAGCGTCAGCGCGCTGGCGGTGCCGCCGACAGTGACGCCACTGCCCGAGCTGGCCGTCAGGCTGCCCAATGGCACCGAAAGCGTGGCAGTGACCGAGGAGCCGCCCGCATCCACATCGGCAAAGCTGATCCCGGTCAGCGCGGTCGAAACATCTTCCGTCACCGCGATACTGGCGGGGGCAGTAACTTCGGGCGCGTCATTCACCGCGGTGATGTCGATATTCACGCTGCCCAGCGGGGTTGTGTCGGTGCCATCGCCGACCGAAACCGAAACCGTCGCGGCATCATTGCCGCTGGCATTGGCCGCGCCGGTGTATTGCACGTTCGAGACGGTATCGAGGTAGGTTTGCAGGTCAGCCACCGTGCCGCTGAGTGTCAGCGTGCCGGTGCCCGAACCGGCGACCGTGACCCCGCCGCCATCGCTGGCCGCCATGGTTCCGGCCGAAGCTGTCAGCGTCAGCGTCAGATTCGTGCTGTCCACATCCGCCAGCGTGACGCCCGACAGATCCAGATTGCCCGCCACATCCTCGGTCACCATCACATCCGTCGGCAGGCCGCTGCCGGTGGGCGCGTCGTTCACGGCGGTGATGTCAATGCTCACGCTGCCCAGCGGGGTCGTATCCGTGCCGTCGCCGACCGAGACCGACACGCTTGCGGCATTGCTGCCGCTGGCATTAGCCGCGCCGGTGTATTGCACATTCGAGACGGTATCGAGATAGGTTTGCAGGTCAGCCGCCGTGCCGCTGAGTGTCAGCGTGCCGGTGCCCGAACCGGCGACCGTGACCCCGCCGCCATCGCTGGCCGCCATGGTTCCGGCCGAAGCGGTCAGCGTCAGCGTCAGATTCGTGCTGTCCACATCCGCCAGCGTGACGCCCGACAGGTCCAGATTGCCCGCCAGATCCTCGGTCACCATCACATCCGTCGGCAGGCCGCTGCCGGTGGGTGCGTCATTCACGGCGGTGATGTCGATGTTCACGCTGCCCAGCGGGGTCGTATCCGTGCCGTCGCCGACCGAGACCGAAACCGTCGCGGCATCATTGCCGCTGGCATTGGCGGCGCCGGTGTATTGCACATTCGAGACGGTATCGAGGTAGGTTTGCAGGTCAGCCGCCGTGCCGCTGAGTGTCAGCGTGCCGGTGCCCGAACCGGCGACCGTGACCCCGCCGCCATCGCTGGCCGCCATGGTTCCGGCCGAAGCGGTCAGCGTCAGCGTCAGATTCGTGCTGTCCACATCCGCCAGCGTGACACCCGACAGATCCAGATTGCCCGCCAGATCCTCAGTCACCGTCACATCCGTCGGCAGGCCGCTGCCGGTGGGCGCGTCATTCACCGGGGTTATGGACAGGCTGAACGTATTGCCGGTCACGGTGTCATGGCCATCCGTCACGCTGAAGCCGAAGCTGGCCGAGGTGGTTTCGCCGCCGTTGTGCAGATACTTGATCCGCCCGGCATCAATGTCGGCCTGGGTGAAGGTATTGTTCAGCCCGCGCGTCTCGCCCGCATCCACCACATTGTCACCGTCCAGATCGCGGAACAGGATGCCGTTGGTGGCGACCGAGGTGACCCGATAGGTCAGGCTGGTGGTCACGGTATCGGAATCCGTGGTCTGCAACTGGGTATTGGCGATGGTCAGCAGCCCGCCTTCCAGCACCGTGGCGCCGGTATTGGTGGTGACGGCCGGGGGAACGGTCGGATCGGCCAGAGTAAAAGCGACGGTCTGGCTGAGACTGACCCCCGGCTGATAGCCATAGGGGAAGAACCCGGCTGTGACCGAACCGCCATTGGCCGTGCTGAAGCTCGGGGCAAGGGTCTGGTTCACGCCCGCCATGATGCCGGAAGAGGCGGTTTCGGTCGCGGCAGTAACCGCCCCGGCCGATTCATCCGCGACGCTGGACAGAATGAAGCTCAACTGGCCACCTTGCTGGGTGCCCGAGAAGCTGACTGTGTAACCCGAAGCCGTCACATCGACCGAGATCGAACCTGTCAGCGTCTGGGGATAGCCACCGCTGGTGAACGTATAAGAAACCGGCACATTGGTCAGTTCGACACCAGCGCCCACAGTGAAGGTCTGGGTGACCAGATCAACATTGTTTAACGTGTCAGCAAAATTCGAGAAATTCACGACAAGCGTGACGCTTTCACCAATCAAGGACGGCATGAGAAATTACTCCCTTCAAGTGGGCTGCTCGGCTTTATCTGCACGGAAGTGCGCACGGCGGCGGATGAGTGCAGCTTGTTGGTTATTGGCCGAAATTGTCAAAAAATGGGCGATACTCGTATAATAGATTACGAAACAAGCAATTATTGAATCATCTTTCAACCAAGGTCAAGAAAATCACCCGCACAGCTAATCTGGCATTTGCGCCGCTCTGCCACAGGCTGTTTCGTGTGTGTCATCCAAACAGCCAGACCAGACATCAGGAAAGGGTTCGCAAGGGGCAGCCCGGACTGCGGAATGCCGGGATCACCGCACAACAGCGATGCGCCGCGTATCGCGGCGAAAAAGACGCATATCCGGGGCACGAATATCATGTCCCAAATGCAACTTATCACCATCGGCACAGGGCGGAAAAAGCTCTGCCAACCGCGGGTCCGCCGGAAAATCTGGTGATTGGTGCGAAGATGCCTGACCTTTCAGGACAGGTCAGAACAGGCTGCCCTGATCCGGACCTTCCTCGCGCGGGCGGGCCTTTCGACCGGGGCGGACTGCGGAATCGGCTGCGGTGGCCCCTCCGGTCAGCACTTTTCCGTCGCGGAATTCGATTTCCAGCACCGGGATGGTGCGGGCCTGTTCGGCACTGGTGACCACTGCGCCTTCGGCCCGCACTACGGCATAGCCGCGCGCCAGTGTTGCATGATAGCCCAGCGTGCGCCGCATCCGCTCCAGCACCTCCAGCCGTTCCGTAGCACGCGCCAGCCGCTGCGCAGGCGCGGTTTCAAGCCGGGATGCAAGCACACCAAGGCGGTCGCGGTCGCGGGCAACCTCGCTTGCCGCACCGGACAGCAGACGCGCGAGAGCGGGCGCAAGGCGCGAGGCCCATTTGTCCAGCCCCGCATGGCCGCGTTCCTGCCGCCGTTCCATCGCGGCACCGGCGCGGGCGGTCAAAACCTGTGCCCGTTCGGCCCGGCCCGCAATAAGCGCACGCAGCGCCTCGGGGCGCAGGCGCCCGGCACGCGCCTCATAGGCGCCGCGCTTGCGGGTGACCATCAGCCCCAGCGCCCCGCCCAGCCGCTGCACTGCCGCATCGAATCGCTGCCCCGGCCCGCCCAGCAGCATGTCGAGCCGCGGCAGCGCCCGGCCCAGATCGGACAGCCGCACCCGCCGCCGCTCGGCCCCCTGCGCCATCGCCCGGCTGAGCCGGGCGCCGAAGCCATCCACTGCCGCCAGCAGGTCAAGCCGCACCGGCACCGCTATCTCGGCGGCGGCAGTGGGCGTTGGCGCCCGGCGGTCCGACGCAAAGTCGATCAGCGTCGTATCGGTTTCATGCCCCACAGCGGAAATCAGCGGAATGCGGCTGGCCGCCGCCGCCCGCACCACGATTTCTTCATTGAAGCCCCACAGATCCTCCAGCGAGCCGCCACCCCGCGCCACGATCAGCAGATCAGGGCGCGGCACCGGGCCATCGGGTTCGATGGCGTTGAAGCCACGAATGGCCGCCGCCACCTCGGCTGCGCATTTCTCGCCCTGGACCGCCACCGGCCAGATCAGCACATGGCGGGGAAAGCGGTCGCGCAGCCGGTGCAGGATGTCGCGGATCACCGCACCCGAGGGCGAGGTGACCACCCCGATCACGCCGGGCAGATAAGGGACAGGCTTTTTGCGCGCGGGGTCAAACAGCCCCTCGGCCTGCAAGGCGGCGCGGCGCTTTTCCAGCATGGCCATCAGGGCACCGGCCCCTGCGGGGGCCACATCCTCGACAATCAGCTGGTATTTCGACTGGCCCGGAAAGGTGGTCATCCGGCCGGTGGCCACGACCTCCATCCCCTCTTCGGGGCGCACCTGCATCCGTGCCACCTGCCCCTTCCACGAGACGGCGGCAATGACCGAACGGTCATCCTTCAGGTCGAAATACATATGCCCCGAGGACGGGCGCGAGACACGCCCGATCTCGCCCCGCACGCGGACAAGGCCGAATTCGCCTTCAATCATGCGTTTCACCGCGCCGGAAAGCTCTGACACGGTATATTCGGGCTGGTTGCCCTGCTGGGGCTGGGGGTCTTCGAACAGGTCCATGCCCCCGTTTTGCCCCAAGCCCGCGCGGCCCGCAACCGTCCCGGCCCCGCCCGACCGTCGCAAAGCGCGCCAGACCGTCGCAAAGCCCGCTTGACGCAAGCGCCCTTTCGCCACAGAACGAGGCGGCAAGGTGTCCATCAGGTGCCAAGCACCGGACTCAATCGGGAACGGGGAAGGGCGAACCCAGTCAGGCGCCCGAAGCCCCGGCCGCCCCCGCGACTGTGAGCGGAGAGCGCCCCCATCCGCCACTGGTGCCCCAAAGGCACCGGGAAGGCCGGGACGCGCCACGACCCGCAAGCCAGGAGACCGGCCTTGCATGAACCGAAACCACGGCCGTCGGGTGTGACGGCCAGAGGAGACAGATCATGCATATCGAACCGGGCCTCGTTTCCGGGGCCAAGCTGATGCTTGGTGCCGCCACCGCCGCCACCGCCGGGCTTTACACGCTGAAAATTGCCTTTGCCGCGATCCGCGAACAGGGCGCGGTCTCGCTGCTGGCGCGCAGCGTACTGGCCACCGCCGCCACCTTCACCTTCTTCGAGGTGCTTCCCCATGTGCCCGTCGGCGTGTCCGAGGTGCATCTCATCCTTGGCTCGACCCTGTTCCTGCTGTTCGGTGCCGCTCCGGCGGCCATCGGGTTGGCGCTTGGCCTGCTGATCCAGGGGATGTTCTTCGCCCCCTTCGACCTGCCGCAATACGGGATGAACGTCACCACCCTGCTGGTGCCACTGTTCGGCCTTCAGGCACTGGCGCGGCGCGTCATCGCCCCCGGCACCGCCTATGTCGATCTGCGCTACGGGCAGGCGCTGGCGCTGTCCACCGCCTATCAGGCGGGCATCGTCGCATGGGTTGCCTTCTGGGCTTTCTACGGCATGGGCTTCAGCGCCGAGGCCATGGCGCAGGTCTCGACCTTCGGCGCGGCCTACATGCTGGTCGTCGCGGTGGAACCGCTGGTGGATCTGGCCGTTCTGGCAGCCGCCAAGGCCATCAAGGGCCTTGCGGGTTCCGGCCTCGTGACCCCGCGCCTGCACGCCGCCGCCTGATCCCTCTGCCGCCGCCCCAGTCCGGGCGGCGGCCCTTTCGACCGAGTAGCCATGACCCTTCACCTCAGCCTCGTCGGGATTGGCAGCGGCAATCCCGACCACCTGACGCGCCAAGCCATCCGCGCGCTGAACCGCGCCGATCTGATCCTCTTGCCGCGTAAGGGCAGCGCGAAGGCCGATCTGGCCGATCTGCGGCGCGAGATCCTCGCCGAGGTGTTGGAAAACCCCGCAACCCGCATTGCCGAATTCGACTATCCGACGCGAGACGCCGCAACTGCCGATTACCGCCAAAGGGTCGAAGACTGGCATGATGCCATCGCTGCCCGCTGGGTGGACAGCATCGCCGCCCACCCCGGTGCGACGCGCGTCGCGCTGCTGGTCTGGGGTGACCCCTCGCTTTACGACAGCACCCTGCGCATCGCCACGCGCCTGACCCCACGTCCGGACATCAAGGTCATCCCCGGAATCACCTCCATTCAGGCCCTGACCGCCGCCCATGCCATCCCGCTGAACGAGATCGACGGCCCGGTCACCATCACAACCGGGCGCCAATTGCGTGAAACCGGCTTTCCGGCTGGCGTCGATACCTGTGTGGTGATGCTGGACGGCGAATGTTCATTCCAGAGCCTGCCACCGGAAGGCATACAGATCTGGTGGGCGGGTTATGCCGGCATGCGCCTTCAGATTACCGACCATGGCCTGCTGATTGACGCCGGCCCACGCATCATTGCCGCCCGCGCCGCGGCCCGCGCCGCCCATGGCTGGATCATGGATATTTACCTGCTGCGCCGCCAGGGCGAGGCGCAAATTTCTTCCTGAAGAAATTTGCAAATCTTTTCCTCAAAAGATTTGCACGCGGCCCCCGGAGGGGCCGCGGCGGCGATCAGAACACCGAATGCGCGGCGGTTTCCAGCGCGTGCCACAGGGCGGCGGCCGAAGACCGCGCCCCGATCACGCTGACCTGCGCGGCGCCCCGCTTCACCACATAGACGCCCATATGCTCCAGAATGGTGCGGGTCGCGGCACCTTCCGGCGCGGTGGCCAGATCGACGTTGCACAGCCGCTCGAACAGCGCGGGCAGCCCTTCACCCGTGACGTCGATCCGCACCCAGGCGTCGGTCTGTTCGGTGATCGAGGCCGCATCGCCGAATACCGGCAGCAGCGCCGCGCGACTGTCCTCATGCGTGGCAAAGGGTGCCTCGACCATCCAGCTTTCGGGCGACAGCCAGAAGGCCGCGAAAGGCGCGCGGGCCTCGAACCGGCCGGGACCGGGCAGCGGGATACCGGCCGCTGCGGCAGACGCCGCCACTTCCGCCGTGCGCCCAAGACGGGCCGAGACGGAGGCCAGCGCCACATCGACAACCTCGGTCAGCGTGACCGGGCCGATGCTGGCCCGCGCCGGGCTGGTGCCCCCCAGCGGGCAGAGGGGTTTCAGACGATGCTCAGCCACGGAGACGCTCTCCTTCCGGGTCAAAGAAATGCGGGCTCACGATTTCGACCTCGACCTCGGCCCCCGCCAGCAGGTTGGCCGCGCGCAGCCGCTGACCGCGCCGCTCGTCACCCTTCTTCAGGTAGCCAAGTGCGATGGAACAGCCCAGATGCGGCGAATAGACCACCGAGGTGAGCCAGCCCAGATCATTGGCAATCACCGGCGCGGCGCCTTTTTCAAGGAAATGGCTGCCAGCGGTCAGCTTCTGCGCCGGATCGACGGGCTTCACACCCACCAGACGGTAGCCGTTCGGGTCATTCATGCCCTCGCGCTGGCTCAGCACCATGCCGATGCTGTCTTTCTTCTTCGACACCATCTTGCCCAGACCCATGTTCAGCGCGGTGGACTGGCCGTTCAGCTCGTTCCCTGCGACGTGGCCCTTTTCGACCCGCATGACGCCGAGCGCCTCGGTGCCATAGACCACGGCGTCGAATTCGCGGCCCTGTTCCACCAGCTCGCGGATCAGCGCATCGCCATAACGGGTCGGCACCGCGATTTCATAGGCCAGTTCGCCGGAGAAGCTGATGCGGAAGATCCGTGCCCGCAGCCCGCCGCAGACGGTGATCTCGCGGCAGCCCATGTAGGGCAGTTCCGCATCCGAGATGTCCTGATCCACCAGCTTTTGCAGCAACTTGCGCGCATTCGGCCCGGCGACCGAGAACTGCGCCCAGGCCTCGGTGGTGGAAATCAGCTGCACGTCCATATCGGGATAGAGGCACTGCCGGGCATATTCGAGATTGCGGAACACCAGAACCGCATTGGCGGTGGTGGTGGTCATCACATATTCGTTCTGCCCCAGCCGCGCCGTGGTGCCGTCGTCATAGACGATGCCATCCTCCCGCAGCATCAGCCCGTAGCGACATTTGCCGACAGCCAGCGTGCTGAAGGTATTGGCATAGACCTTGTCAAGGAACGCCCCGGCATCGGTGCCCTGAATGTCGATCTTGCCGAGCGTTGTCACGTCGCAGATGCCGACCGATTTGCGCGTTGCCAGAACCTCGCGGTCCACGCTTTCGCGCCATTGGGTTTCGCCTGCGCGCGGCAGCCATTGCGCGCGCAGCCATTGGCCGACCTCGACAAAGACCGCGCCCTGTTCGCTGGCCCATTTGTGGCTGGGGGTCAGGCGCTTGGGCTTGAACTCCTGCCCGCGCGAGCGGCCCGCCAGCGTGCCCATGGCAACCGGCGTATAGGGCGGGCGGTAGACCGTGGTCCCGGTCTGCGGGATCGACTTGCCGGTCAGGCTCGCCATCACCGCAAGGCCCAGCACATTGCCGGTCTTGCCCTGATCGGTCGCCATGCCCAGCGTGGTATAGCGCTTCAGATGCTCGACCGAAGTGTAGTTTTCCTGATGCGCGAGCTTCACATCTTTCAGCGTCACATCGTTCTGCTGGTCGATCCAGGCCCGGCCCTTGCCGCCGCCGACATACCATTTCGGCGTGATGGCATAGGGGCCGTCCTCGGCCGTCGGCAAATCACGGGCGGGGGCGCTGCGGCCCAGATCGGCCAGCGCGCCTTCGGCCGCCGCTGCGCCGGTTTCCAGCGCCGCGCGGGTCGAGAAGCGACCTGCGGCAGCACCTGCCGCCTCCAGCCCCGGAATATCGCCCTGCCCCGGCACGAAGGCCGCGATGGCGTCATTCCAGACCGGGCGACCGCGATGATGCGAGGCGATGTTGACGTTGGGGTTCCAGCCGCCGGAAACGGCGAGCGCCTCGCAGGCGAAGGTTTCGGTCCGGCCACCGCTGCGGATGGTGACCGAGGAAAGCCCCAGACGCCCGGCGGTATCGACCACCTCTTCGCCCTTGCGGGCGTCGATCACACGGACCTCCAGCCCCTTGGCCTTGAGGTCCGAGGCCGTGCGCAGCCCGTCATCATTGTTGGTGAAGACGGCGACCCGGCGCCCGACGGCGACACCCCAGCGGTTCGCATAAGCGCGCAGCGATCCGGCCAGCAGGATGCCGGGGCGGTCGTTGTTTTCAAACGCGATGGGGCGTTCGGTGGCGCCGCCCGCAAGGATGGCGCGACGCGAATAGATCCGCCACAGGATCTGGCGCGGCTTGCCCGGCAGCGGCACGGGAAGGTGATCAGACACGCGCTCCACCGCCGCATAGATGCCGTGGTCCATCGCGCCGATGATCGTGGTGCGCGGCATCAGCCGCACATTCGCCATGCTGCGCAGTTCCGCCACCGCCTGCGCGGCCCAGTCGGCACCTGCCAGCCCGCCAACCTCATGCGTTTCGGCATTCAGGCGGCCGCCCATACGGAAATCCTCATCCGCGAGGATGACCCGCGCCCCTGCACGACCTGCGGTCAGCGCGGCCATCAGACCGGCAGGCCCCGCGCCGATGATCAGCAGATCGCAATGCAGGAAGCCCTTGTCATATTGATCGGGGTCTTCTTCGCGCGACAGGCTGCCCAGACCGGCGGCACGGCGGATGATCGGCTCGTAAAGCTTTTCCCAGAACGCCTTGGGCCACATGAAGGTCTTGTAGTAGAACCCGGCAGCAAAGAAATTCGACAGCCGGTCGTTCACCGCCATGGCGTCGAATTTCAGGCTGGGCCAGCGGTTCTGGCTTTCAGCGCTCAGCCCATCGAACAGTTCCACCACCGTGGCGCGGGTGTTTGGCTCACGCCGGGCACCGCCGCGCAGTTCCACCAGTGCATTGGGTTCTTCCGACCCGGCCGAGATGGGCCCGCGCGGACGGTGATATTTGAAGCTGCGCCCCATCAGGCGCTGCCCATTGGCCAGCAGCGCCGAGGCCAGCGTGTCGCCGGGGTGGCCCTGATAGGTCACGCCGTCGAAGGTGAAGCTCAGGCTGCGCGCGCGGTCGATCTGACCGCCGGGAATGCGGTTCGATTGGGTCATTTGCTGCGCCCCCGCGCGCGGGCCACATCGCGGGCCAGTTCCACTTGCGTAATCTCATGCGTCAGCGTGTTGCGCGTGACCACAAGCCACGAACGGTCGCCCTGTTCGTGATACCAGAGCTCACGATGCAGCCCCGCCGGATTGTCGCGCAGGTAAAGATAGTCGTGGAAGGTATCCAGCGCGCCTTCGGCCAGCCCGTCGGGCCGGTCGATCAGAGCCGCATCCCCCAGATAGACGAATTCCTGCGAGTCGCGTGGCCCGAGGATCGGATGGTTGATGATCATGGATCGGTCCTCAGTGCAGGTTCGGCTGGGCGCCCTGGCCCTTTTCGTCGATCATCAGCCCCTTGCGGAAGCGATCAAACCGATAGGCCGTGGCGGTTTCATGCGGGCGGTCGGTTGCCAGAAGATGCGCGAAGCACCAGCCCGAGGCCGGGGTGGCCTTGAAGCCGCCATAGCACCAGCCGCCGTTGAAATAGAGCCCCTCGATGTCGGTCTTGTCTATGATGGGCGAGCCGTCCATCGACATGTCCATGATGCCGCCCCAGCTGCGCAGCAGACGCGCCCGGCCGATCATGGGGATCAGGCTCATGCCGCCTTCGGCCACATCCTCGACCACCGGCATGTTGCCGCGTTGCGCATAGGTGTTGTAGCCGTCGATGTCGCCGCCAAAGACCAGACCGCCCTTGTCGGACTGGCTGACATAGAAATGGCCGGCGCCATAGGTCATCACCCCGTCGATGAGCGGCTTCAGCCCCTCGGACACGAAGGCTTGCAGCACATGACTTTCCATCGGCAGCCGCATCCCCACATGCGCCATCACGCGCGAGGAATTGCCGGCGACCGCGACGCCCACCTTTTTCGCGCCGATGAAGCCGCGCGTGGTGTCAACGCCCGTCACGCGGCCCTGTTCGGTGCGGATGCCGGTGACCTCGCAGTTCTGGATGAGGTCGACGCCGCGGGAATCTGCCCCGCGGGCATAGCCCCAGGCCACCGCGTCATGGCGCACCGTGCCGCCCCGGCGCTGCATCAGCGCGCCCTTGATCGGGAAGCGGGCATTGTTGAAGTTCAGGAACGGATACATGGCGCGAACCTGTTCGCGGTCCAGCAGTTCGGCATCTGCGCCGTTCAGGATCATGGCATTGCCGCGCCGGGTAAAGGCGTCGCGCTGCGCGTCGGTGTGGATCAGGTTGATGATCCCGCGCTGGCTGACCATGGCGTTGAAGTTGAAGTCCTGCTCCAGCCCCTCCCACAGTTTCAGGCTGAATTCGTAGAAGGGTTCGTTGCCGTCCAGCAGATAGTTCGACCGGATGATCGTGGTGTTCCGCCCGACATTGCCACCGCCGAGATAGCCCTTTTCCAGCACGGCAATGCGCGCCTGCCGGAATTCCTTGGCCAGATAATAGGCCGTGGCAAGGCCATGCCCGCCGCCGCCGATGATGATGTAGTCATATGAAGCTTGCGGTTCCGGGTCGCGCCATGCCGGCCCCCAACCCTTGTGACCCGTCAAGGCTTCTTTCACCACGCGCCAGCCCGAATAGCGCCCTGTTCCAAACATTGGGATCTCCTTGGTGCCTGCAGCAACTATCGCGCCGCGCGCGGTGAATGCCTCATCCGTTTCCGACATCGGCCCTTTCGGAATGGACAGCAGCTCAGGCTGTCCCCAGAAGGGCAATTCCGGCAAAGACCACCGCCACCCCTGCGCCTTGCACCGGGCCGAGCCTTTCCCCGAGGAAGCGCCAGGCCAGCAGAATGGTGACCACCCCGAACAGGGACGAGGATACCGCCGCATATTCAGGATGTGACAGGCCGCCCGAGGCCAGCACCAGCCCCAGCGCCGCGACATCAAGTGCGCCCATCAGGGCAAGGATACGCCATCTGGGCAGCGCGGGCGCGAGGCTTTGCCGCTGCACGACCAGCGCCCCTGCCACCAGCGCCAGCGCGGCGACACGGGCGATCAGCGTCGCGCTCAGTTCCCCCATCGCGCGCGCGGCGGTCTGCCCCAGATGAAAGGTCAGCGCGAATCCGGCAGCCCCCATCAGCGCCCAGAGAATCGCTGCGCGCCGACCGCCCGCCGCAGCCGCGCCGTGCCCGCCGCCCCGCCCTGCCACCAGTGCGATTCCCGCCACCACCAGCACAACAGCCAGCCATTCCGCCCCCGAAACCGCGCGACCGCCCGCCATGGCCAGCGCCAGACTGCCCAAAGGATAGGCACCGCAGATCGGCGCCACCAGACCGACCGGCCCGATGGCAAAGGCGCGATAGAGCCCGAAAGAGGCCATGACGAAAGCCGCGCCGGATCCCAGCGCGAAGCCCATACCGCGCAGCCCCCCTGCCTGATGCGACTCGATCATGGCGAAAGGCGCCAGAAACAGCGTGCCGAACAACAGGACCAGCGCCAGAAGCGTCGTGGCCGGGGCGGTCTGGCTGACCTTGCGGACCAGAAAATCATGCAGCCCCCAGCACAAGGCGGCAACCAGTCCGAACAGAAGTGACGCCATCCCCGCCTCCGGCTATGATGGAAAAAACTGCGAACCGGCAGATGCAGGCTTGCGAAAAGATTTCCTCAGGATAAACTTATTTTCCAGAACGGCAATCGCCCCCGCGAGACAGGAGGCTCTCATGCTCGACACCTATCCGCAAGTCCACCCCGGCCCGCCGCGCCCCTCGCGCATCCTGACACCCCTGAACGTGCGGGCGCAAAGCGGCGAGGAACGGCACGAGATTCCGGGCATGGGCGCATGGCTCATCCCCGTCGCCACCGGCGACCGGATCACGGTGCAGAACCCCGAGGGCGGTCAGGTCGCCGAACTGGTGGCCGCCGACAGCCGGGGCCGCATAGACGCTGGCCTGATCGGCGCCACCGCCAATTCTGATGCACGCGGGCTGAAGGCGCTGCTGACTGGCGGCGGCTCGGGCATGGGCGGGCTGCGGCTGGGGATCGAACGCCGTGGCATCGACCTGACGAAAGCCGGTGCCGTGCAGCTTTTCGGCACCGACACCCCGGCAGGAACCGAGGAAAGCTTTACGGCACAGGCCGACGGTGTGCTGATCGTTGCCGCCCCCGGCACCGCGATGGTTCCGGGCGAACAGGATACCGCGACGCCCATTGTCGTCACCCTGCGCCGCAGCAACCTGAAACGCGCACCGGGATTTGACCTGCCCGACCCGCTGGCCGATCCGGTGCTGGACCTTCGGGTGAAATCCGCCACCGCGCAGGCCTATTTCGTGAAAGCGGGCGACTATATCCAGATTCTTGATGTGGATGGTCGCCAATGCACGGATTTCCAGTGCTTTTCAGCCCGCAAGCTCGACAAGGGGCTGGAACATGCGCTGGACGTGACCACCTCGCGCACCCTGATGGGCCACGCCTATTCGATGCCCGGCCTGCACGCCAAATACTACGATCAGGACTGGCTGCCGCTGATCGAGGTGGTGCAGGACACCTGCGGCCGCCACGATGCCTTTGCCATGGCCTGCGCCTCGAAATACTATGACGACATCGGCTATCCGGGCCATGTGAACTGCTCTGACAATTTCAACGGCGCGCTTTCGCCCTATGGCGTGACGGCGCGCCCCGGCTGGATGGCCGTGAACCTGTTCTTCAACACCGCGATCGACGCCCATGGCGTGCTGATCTCGGACGAACCGTGGAGCCGTCCGGGCGATTACGTCCTGTTCCGGGCGCTGACCGATATCGTCTGCGTGTCGTCCGCCTGCCCGGATGACACCTCTCCCGCGAATGGCTGGAACCTGACCGACATCCATGTCCGCACCTATGACGGCAAGGAAAAGTTCAGCCGCGCCATCGCCTATCGACCGACCCCCGACGCGGAGCCGCGCATGACCAAGGAAACTGCCTTCCACGCCCGCACCGAGGCGAAAACCCGGCATATGATCGAATACAAGGGCTACTGGCTGCCGCAGGTATTCTCGTCCAACGGCACTCTGGAAGAATACTGGGCCTGCCGCGAAAAGGCGGTGGTGCTGGATCTGTCGCCCTTGCGCAAGTTCGAGGTCACCGGCCCCGATGCCGAGGCGCTGATGCAGTGGACGCTGACGCGCGACGTGAAGAAACTCAGCGTCGGTCAGGTGGTCTATTCCGCCATGTGCTATGAACACGGCGGCATGATCGACGACGGCACCCTGTTCCGTCTGGGCCGTGACCAGTTCCGCTGGATCGGCGGCGATGATTACGGCGGCGTCTGGCTGCGCGAACAGGCCGAAAAGCTGGGGCTTCAGGTCATGGTGCGGTCCTCGACCGACCAGCTTCACAACCTCGCCGTTCAGGGCCCGAACAGCCGCGAAATCCTCGGCCGCTTCATCTGGACCCCGCCGCATCAGCCGACAGTGCAGGAACTTGGCTGGTTCCGCTTCACCGTCGCCCGGATCGGCGGCCCCGATGGCGCCCCGGTCGTGGTTTCGCGCACCGGCTATACCGGCGAGCTCGGCTTTGAAATCTTCTGCCACCCGAAAGACGGCGCCGCGGTCTGGGATGCGGTCTGGGAACATGGCGCCGACCTTGGCCTGCGCCCGATGGGGCTTGGCGCGCTGGATATGGTGCGCATCGAAGCCGGGCTGATCTTCGCCGGCTATGATTTCAGCGACCAGACCGACCCGTTCGAGGCCGGGATCGGCTTCACCGTGCCGCTGAAATCCAAGCAGGATGATTTCATCGGCCGCGAGGCGCTCATCCGCCGCAAGGAGCACCCGATCCATAAATTCGTCGGTCTCGACATCGACTCGAATGTTGATGTCGGCCATGGCGACTGCATCCATATCGGCCGCGCGCAGATCGGTGTCGTCACCTCGTCCATGCGCTCGCCACTCCTGGGCAAGAACATCGCCCTCGCCCGCGTCGATGTCGCCCATGCGGCGGTCGGCACCGAGGTCGAGGTCGGCAAGCTCGACGGGCAGCAGAAGCGCCTGCCCGCGGTGATCGTGCCGCTGAGCCATTACGACCCCAAGAAAACCCGCCCGCAAAGCTGACGGCCATGCGCACGCCCCTGGCTGATCTTGGCGGAGAGGAGGCGCTCAAGCGCCTCGTCAACCGCTTCTACGATCTGATCGAAACCGATCCGCAAGGCGCACGCATCATGTCTATGCACTTTCAGGGCCATGGCCTTGCCCATGTGCGCGAGGAACAGGTGAACTTCCTGTCCGGCTTCCTCGGAGGCCGGAAACATTACATGGAAAAGCACGGCCACATGAACCTGCGGCTTTTGCACGACCATGTACCGATCACCGCCGGCGATGCCGAAGACTGGCTGGCACTGATGGACCGCGCCCTTGCCGATTGCGGCCATAGCGGCGCAGGCGTGGACCGCATCCGTGCAGCCTTGCGCCGCGCGGCCACGGCGCTGGTCAACCGCACCCCACAGTGATCTTTATCTTGGCATAAATATCCCCGCCGGAGGCACAGCCGAGCCGATCCGGGCGCAGCCCGGTCGGCGAGACACAGGCACGCGCGGCCCACTGGGCCGCGCTCCATGTCACAACACTCAGTCGCGGGGCGGCATGGCCCCGGCCAGACCGCGCAGCCCGTTCAGCCGCCGCCGCTCGTCGTGCGGGTTCACCCCGAAAGCCTCGGCATAATGCCGCGCCATGGGGGTGGAGCTGGCATAGCCCACGCTCTGCGCAATCTCGGTGATCGTATCCGTCGAATAAAGCACCCGCTGCCGCGCCTTCTTCAGCCGCATCAGGCGATAGTATTTCAGGGGGCTCTGCCCCGTCGCCTGCTTGAAGCAACGTTCCAGATGCCGTTCCGACAGATCCACCGCCGAGGCCACATCGGAAATCTGGATCGGATCCTCGATATGTTCGGCGAAGATGCGGATCGCCTCGCGGATCGGGCCGGGCAGCATGTCATCGGTGCCGCCAAGCTTCGCCACCGGCACCTTCTGGCTTGCGTCCTCGTCCCGCACGAAGGGATGCTGGAACCAGCAGGCCACCTCGGTCATCGCATCGCGGCCCAGCCGTTCCTCGATCAGCCGCAGCATCAGGTCGAACACCGCCCCCGCGCCCGATACGGTATAGCGGCGCCGGTCGCGCAGGATGGCGCTGCCGCTGGCCGTGATCTCGGGGAATTCTGCCTTGAAGGCCGCCTCGTAGCACCAGTGCACCGAACAGCGATAGCCCTCCATCAATCCCGACCGGGCCAGCGGAAAGATCCCGCCGGAAAACGCGCCCAGCACGATCCCCGAGCGATCCAGCCAGCGCAACTGCCCGTAGGCCCGGCGCGGGTTTTCAAACCGCGAGGTCGGGCTGGCCAGCACCATCAGGTAATCCAGCCCCTCGGCATCGGCCAGCGCCATGTCGGGATCAAACCGCACCTCGGCCGAAGACCGGACCGGCGTGCCATCCTCGCCCACCAGCCGCCACTGAAACTCGCGCCGCCCGGTGATTTCATTCGCCGCGCGCAGGGGTTCGATGGCCGAGGTCAGGCAGGCCATCGGAAAGCCTTCCATCAGCAGAAAGCCCAGTCGGGCCGGAACCGCAGCTTGTGCCATCATGCCCTCATTATTTTCGTTGAACCCATGTTTTTTTCACTATAGTGAAACCAGCCGTTATTCGTAGAAGGTGCCTGATGACTGACAGTTCCACGGAAATCCCTGGCGATCCCGCCCCGCCTGACAGCAATGCCGCGGCGCTGGCAAGGCTGAAGCCCGCCTTCGAACAGGACCCGCACCGCCTGCGCGAAGTGGCCGACCGCAACCTCGAGGCCGCCATCGGCCGCGAGGTCCGCGCCTTCCGCCGCCAACAGGGCATGACCGTCGCCGATCTGGCTCAGGTCACCGGCCTGTCCATCGGGATGCTGTCGAAGATCGAGAATGGCATCACCTCGCCCTCTCTGACCACGCTGCAAATCCTCAGCCACGCCTTTTCCACCCCGATCACCAGCTTCTTCCGCCGGTTCGAGGAACGCCGCGAGGTCCAGCATGTGAAGGCCGGCGATCATATCGAGATCGAGCGGCGTGGCACCCGTGCGGGGCATCAATACAATCTCCTCGGTCATATCGGCTCCAACTCCTCGGGTGTTCTGGTCGAACCCTATCTGATCACGCTGACCGAGGAATCCGACACTTTCCCCACCTTCCAGCATGACGGCGTCGAACTGCTTTACATGCTGGAGGGCGAGGTGATGTATCGCCACGGGGACCAGCTGTTCCACATGCAGCCCGGTGACAGCCTGTTCTTCGATGCAGATGCCCCGCACGGGCCGGAGGTTCTGGTGAAACTGCCGGCCCGCTATCTGTCGGTCATCTCTTACCCGCAGCCCTGAACCTGACTTACTCGTCGGGCCACCAGCCCGGCGAGGTCGGTGCGCCGTCGTCGAACTGCGACAGGTAGTCTACCATGAGCGGCCGATTGCGAATGAAGCCCTTGTAGGTCGCAAGCTCGTCCGGCAGGTCACGCACCACCCGGTGCAGGCGGCGCGCCCATTTCGGCTGCGTCACCAGATCCTCGAAGCTGCACAGATAGCAGCGGATCGGGAAGGCAATCGCGTTCGAGCGCGGCAGCCGGAACAGCGTCTGCAATTCCACCCGCAGATGCTGACGCTGGCCGATGTTTTCCTTCGTCAGCGTCGTCTTGCCCGGCCCCCATTTGGGATAGTTCTCGGGGCTGGTATCCAGCAGTGGATCGACAGTCATGGTCCAGTTGAAGCGCCGCACAGGCGCGCCATGCTGAAGTTGCAGCAGGAATTTCAGCGCCCGGTCGAACACACCCATCTCATGCGCCTTCGGAACCGGCGCGTGCCATTCGTGAAAGCTCATCCCGATGTCGAAATCCAGGCTCCAGTCGGCCTGGGTCGTCACCATGCCCGCCTCGATCCACAGATTGTCGTTGCGCTGGTCCTGAAGCGTGAAATCGCCCTGCGCCTGCCGGGTAATGTATTCCATCGGCCCGCAAGGCAGCGTGGATTCGTCGAGGAAGGTGAACTTCTGGTCGATGTTCAGCGGCCGGTTGATCCAGTGCCATTGATTGCCGCTCTTCGTCAGTGAAAACCACTGCGGATAATCCCGCGCGAAGCTTTCCATGATCAGTTCCAGCAGATCCCAGCCCGCCAGCGTCATATGCGGCAGCGACTGGCAGCGCAGCGGATCATCGCGCAACACGCGGGCGCGGTCGCGCATCTCGGCCACGTAATGCTCGTCCACGTCGAACGTGTGTTCGAAGACCGAGCCGGGACGGCCCGGCACATGCGGCTCCATGTTCACCGAATACATGTAGTCGTCTTCGGGGAACGGAAAGGGAAAGCGCTTGATGGCGCGCGGCGAGTTCTTGAAGGTGTAATCGCCGAAGAAGGTCTCATCGTGGAAGAAATCGTCGAGGCTCATCGCGGTCTCCTAGCGTTCCAGCACAAGCTTCGCGCCCTTGAAGCGCGAGACGCAGGGCATGATATGGCGGCAGCCCGCCTTCTGGTCATCGGTCAGCCAATGGTCGTTGTGCTCGATCTCGCCCTCGCAGGCGATGACATGGGTTTCGCACTGGCCGCAGGCGCCGCCCCGGCACAGATAGGGCGCATCGACCCCGGCCGCCTCGATGGCTTCCAGCAGCGACTGCGCGGCGCCGACGGTGATGGTCTTGCCGCTGACCGCCAGTTCTACGGTGAAGGGCTGCCCCACCGGCGGGGCGAGGAATTCCTCGGAATGCACGGCCCCGGCAGGCCAGCCCAGATCGGCGGCGGTTTTCAGAACCCAGCCGATCATGCCCTTCGGGCCACAGACGTAGAGATGCGTGCCCAGCGGTTGACCGGCCAGCAATGTGGTCAGGTCAATCGCCTGCCCCTCGGCATCGTAATAGCGGTGCACCCGGTCGCCATAGCGCGCCGAAAGCTCCGGCATATAGGCGCCCAGCTCACGGTCACGGGCAGCGTAATGCAGTTCGAACCGCGCGCCCATCGCATCAAGCTGCGCCATCTGCGCAAGGAAAGGCGTGATACCGATGCCGCCCGCGATCATCAGATGTTTCTTCGCCCGCAGGTCCAGCCCGAACAGGTTCACCGGCGGGGAAATCAGCATCTTCATCCCCGGCCGCACCTCGCGGTGCATATAGGCCGAACCACCCCGCCCCGTATCGTCCCGCCGGACCGAGATTTCATAGCCCGAACGGTCGCCCGGATCGGACATCAGCGAATAGGGGTTCAGACGCCGGGTTCCGGCATCGTCCATTTCCACTACCGTATGCGCGCCGCCGGAAAAACCGGGCATCTGCCCGCCATCCTCGCGCACGAAGCGGAAACGCTTGATCAGGCTGTTGACCTCGACCGCCTCGGTCACGACGACCGGAATTTTCGCTGCCCCCACACTCATTTGAAACGCTCCTCGGCAGGCGGAACCTCACCGGGGTCTTCCGCGTCGATGTTCACGCCCTGAAAGGCGGCCAGACGGCGCGAGTAATGGTCGCGCACGAACAGATTCAGCCCGCAATGCGAACAGACGAAGGGATCGGTCGTCACATTCTCGGTGATGCCCTTGCAATGCACGCATTGCACCCGCCGCGCCAGCGAGCCGCGATGTTCGGTCTGCACCGCGTCATGCGGCAGCCCGGCCTCCATCGCGTCGCGCTGCACCTGCCCCATCAGGCTTTCGGTGCCGGTCGCATAGACCTGCAAGCCCATATGGCCATCGCCCAGCACCTTGACGATGCGTGACCGGACCGAGGCATAGGTGGGCGCGCGGTTATACTGGCCAGCACCAAGGGCGGCCATTGCCGTGCTCATGTCGGTGCCATTGGCGCCGGGAATATAGATCAGATGCGCTTTCGCTTTCATCTCGGGCGCCTGCGCGAACAGCGCCTCCACCGCCGCACCGCCCTCGCCATCCGCAACAATCAGATGGCTGGAGCCGGGACGCGGCGACAGCACGCCATAAACGGGGCGTGACTTGATCGAAGGTCCAAAATCGGTCTTGCTCATGGGTGTCTTCACCTGCTGCTTTCATCTTGGCCCAACTATCCCCGCCGAAGGCTCCGCCAGCGCCCATCGCGCCTGACGCCGGAGGAGCCGGGGGGATGCCGGGGTTCAGCCCTTGGCGGTGCGGCGCTTCTTGTCGGGATCGAAGAAGGGCATCGAATGGGTCGTCGCCCCGATCTCGCCATGGGTGGCGCAGTTGACGGTCAGCTTCGTGCCCTCGTTGGCGCAATCGACCGGCAGGCGGGCGATGGCCACCGTCCAGTCGTTCAGCGGCGAATACATCGCCTGCGTCACGACGCCGACCTTTTCGCTGCCACGATAGACCGGCGCACCGTTGCCGGGGACATTCTTGCCCTCCAGCTTCAGGCCCCAGATCTTGAAGCGTTCCTTGCCCTTCAGCCGGTAATGCTCTTCCGCGCCCCGGAAGCCCTGCTTGCCCGGCGAGACGGTGAAGTCCAGCCCCAGTTCCCACAGCGTATCGCCGCCCGGCTGGTCGTCGAACGGATACATCTCGGAATTGTCATAGGGGAAGAACAGCAGGTAGCTTTCGGTCCGCAGCATATCCAGCGTGGTGAAGCGGCAGGGGATGATCCCCATGTCCGCACCCTCTTCCAGAATGCGGTCCCAGACCATCGGCGCATCCTGGCCGCGCACGAACAGCTCATACCCCCGCTCGCCGGTATAGCCGGTGCGCGAGATCATCGCGGGCTTGCCGAACAGCGAGGTTTGCAGATGGCTGAAATAGCCAAGCTGGCGAATGCCCGGCACATGCTTTTCCAGATAGTCCACCGCCAGCGGGCCTTGCAGCGACAGGTCGTGCAGGTTGTCATCAAAGCGGATGGCGACATCGCGGCCGGTGGCGGCCATGGTCAGTTGTTCATGCCCCTGACCGGAGCCATGCACCACCATGAAGGCATTCGGGCCGGTGCGGTAGATCACGCAGTCGTCGATGAACTTGCCACCGTCGTTCAGCATGGTCGCATAGACCGACCGGCCGGGCATGATCTTTTCGACATTGCGGGTGGTTGCGCGTTCGATGACATGGCTGGCACCGGAGCCGGTGATATGGACCTTCTTCAGGCCCGACACATCCATCAGCCCGGCCTTGGTGCGGATGGCCATGTATTCGGCATCCGGGTCGCCCTTTTCATAGGACCAAGCGGTTCCCATCCCGCTCCAGTCTTCGAGGTTGGAGCCAAGCGCGCGGTGACGGTCGGCCAGCGTCGAGAAACGCCAGGAATTGGTCATACAGTCCTCCTGTCAGATCCTGTTCTTTGTGGTTGGACACAGTTGAAACCGACTCGGCATCAAAATCAACAATCTTGTGCAAAAAACTTTCCTGATAGGTAATTTTCTTGTCGGCTGCCCTTGGATGCGTCGGAAATGGAAAAGGCGGGGCATCAGCCCCGCCTTCCCCTGCATATGGCTGCCTGTTATTCGGGCAACTGGAAGAACCAGTTGGCCCAAAGTACAACCGCAACCCCGGCGATCAGCGCGATATAGGGCAGCATACCCGCCTTGCGCTCGCCCAGATCGCCCTCGGCCAGACCCAGATCCTCATAGGCTTCCTTCGGGAACTTGCCGCCGTCCTGAACATAGTGACGGAACCAGAACACCGGCAGGATCAGCGCCGCAAAGATCGCACCCGAAACCAGAGCGTTGGAATAGCCCCAGACCTTCGCGCCGGCGCCAAGGAACAGCGCGTTCACGAAGGCAAGGCAGGTGTTCACCCCGATGAGCAGGGTCGGCGCTTTCCACGGGCGTTCCATGTGGCCCGAGTCGATCCGGTGAATCCAGCCCGCGTTCAGGTTGAGGAAGTTGAAGGTGATATAGCCCACGTTCGAGATGGCAAGGACGTAGAAATAGCCCGTCGCATCCGAGGCCAGCGCCAGCAGGAAGACGTTGAAGCCAAGGTCGGTCCACATCGCGCTGGTCGGTGCGCCATGCTCGTTCACATGGCCCAGATAACGCGGCAGCCAGCCATCACGCGAGCCCTGATAGAGCGTCCGCGACGACCCCGCCATGGCGGTCATGATGGCCAGGAACAGCGCGAGGATCATCAGGATCACGAAGATCTGGGTGATGACCGGGCCACCGCCGACCATGCTGCCAAGCGCCTCGCCGATGCCCGTGCCATCGACGATCCCCGGTGCCAGCATGCCACTGGTGCCCAGCACGCCCTGGAAGGCGAAGGGGATCATGAAGAAGAACACGATGCACAGCAGGCCCGAATAGAAGATCGCGCGGAAGGTATCGGTGCGCGGGTCCTTGAACTCGGCCGTGTAGCAGACCGCGGTTTCAAAACCGTAGGTGGACCAGGCGGCGATATACATTGCGCCAAGGAACAGCGTCCAGCCGCCAATGTCCCAAGTGCCATCCTCGCCCGAATAGGCGGCGGTCGGCGGCACGATGTTGGTGACATTCATGCTGTCGATCGCGCCGGTCAGGATCGGCACAAGGCCCACCAGCAAGAGCGGGATCAGCACGACCAGCGCCATCACCTTCTGCGATTTCGCGGTCGAGGCGATGCCCTTGTGCTGGATCGCGAAGATGATCAGCATCAGGATCACGCCGATCACGAAGGTCGAGTTGAAGTGCAGGTTGCCCAGACCCGGAATGCCGATGCTGAAGGCTTCCCAGTTGCGGATGACCGGGGTCAGAGCCGCCACGGCGTCCTCGGTCGTCTTGCCCGCATTGGCGGCCATCCAGTCCAGCACGGCCGGGCTGTCGGCCAGCGGGATCGGGAACAGCGCGTTCAGGATATAGCCTGCCGCGATCGCACAGCCCAGTGACAGCACCGGCGACCATGCGAACCAGTTGCACCAGACCGACAGGGGCGCGATCAGCTTGGAATAGCGCAGCCATGCCGTCGCGCCATAGACCGAGGCGCCACCCGATTTGTTGCCGAACATGCCGGCCATTTCCGCATAGGTAAAGCTTTGCAGAAAGCCCATCACCATCGAGATCATCCAGACCACGAAAGCCGCCTTCCCGGCCACGCCCGCGATCCCGCCGATGGAAAACAGCACCAGCGGCGGCACACCCGCCGCCACCCAGAAGGCGCCTTTCCAGTCAAGTGCCCGAACGAGTTCGCCCGAGCCTTTCTCCTGAGCCATGAGAATACTCCCTGTTCCCTGTTTCGCCCCGGCGCATCGCATCTTCCGTGCGATCTTTGGCCGGTTCCTGTAAGCACGCGCGCCTTTCGCGGGTGCGTTTCGACTTTCGTCCGAACGTGCGGGGCGTCTCGGCGCCCGGCCACGCGGTTTGCACAGATTGTCGCAGCCTGACCGCCGGACAAAGTGTTTTTTGCTTTAGATGAAACTTTTTTTCTTTGAATCGCCGCGCGCGTGCCGGGGGCAGCGAATGCTCGCCCGAAAAAAGGGCAGCGCCCCTGTCCCGTCGCCCGGTTCAGGGGCGGGTGCGGTCTGCGGCGGCCCGGCGCGCGGCATGGTGCCAGATCTCGAATCGCACACGCGCCCGGCGATAGGCGTCAAAGGCTGCCATCGCCCAGACAAAGAAGCCGCCCGCATAGCGCCCGACGAAGGAAATCTCGGGTCCGGCGGTCAGGGCTGTGAAGCCGCCCAGCAGGAAGATGAAGAACAGGAAGATCAGCCCGCGCTGCGGCTCGCCATTCCAGACCTGTCCCGATCCGGGCAGGATCAGGGCCGCCGCCATCACAAGCCGAGGGTCCGGTGGTTCCTGCCTCAGGCGCATTTCCGCATCCCCTCGCGCAGGACGTCGGACCGGATCGCCCGCAACCGTGCCACCAGCGGCACCAGCGCGTCCGGTGCCAGCGGATCACGGCCCAGTTCCGCCTCGCGGAACAGCAGATAGCGGCCACGCTCGGCCTCGTCTGCCAGCCAGACGATGCGCAGCCCTTCGGGCGCCAGCACCAGTTCCTTGACGCGGGGGTCGTCGAACAGGTCCAGATGACGGCGCAGCAATGCCGCCTCTGCCCCCGACAGCGGCGCCTCGCTTTTCAGCATCGCGTCGGCCGGAAACCCCGGTGGAAGCGTGGTCTGCACCGGCAATTGCGCGATATTGGAAAACGGCTCCACCCCGCGCGGGCGGATCATCAGATGGATGCGCTGCGGGATCGGCAGCGGCTCCAGCGCGGTGACCAGCAGCCAGAGCGCAGGCAACTTGCGGAAGGTCAGGCTGTCGGGCACGGCTTGCAGGTCCAGCGCTATCCCGCCCATACGGCCCGCAACACGGGGAAAGCCGGTCGGCGCCCTGCCCCGACGCGCATCTTCCAGTTCCGGCAGGATCGCATCGAGATACCCGGCCCGCGCCGTGGCGCGGACAGCGGCGGCGGCGCGCAGGCGGAGGGCCAGCCAGACCAGCCCCCCACCCAGTGCCAGAACCAGAAGTCCCAGCGCCATCAATACCCCCGCGGCTTCGGCCAGGGCATGGTGAACTGCGCCCCCCGGTTGACGAAGCGGTAGCGCCAGAAGTGGAACCACAGCGACACGACGATATAGAACACGATCATCGCCACCAGCTGCGTGCCATAGCCAAGGAACACCGCGAAGAAGGCCAGACCGCACAGCCCCAGCAGCACCATGGCGGGCAGCGGGTGGAACGGATGTTCATAGCCCCGCTTGATGGTGTCGAGCGGCCATTTGCGCCGGAACAGGATGATGTTCAGCGGCATGAAAGTGTATTCCAGCAGCCCCGACAGGATCGAGAAGGTGATCACCTGATCCAGCGGCGCCCCCAGCGCGAAGATCAGCGCGATTGGCACGAGGAAGATGATCGCGCGATACGGCGTGCGGTATTTCGGATGCACCGCACCGAACCAGCCCGGCAGATACTTGTCGCGTCCCATGGCGAACCATGCGCGGCTGGCATCATTGATGCAGCCGTTGGCCGAGGCCAGCGTGGCAAACAGCGTGCCAATGCCCAGAAGCACCATCAGGAAGGTCGAACCCGACAGCCGCGCCGCGTCGAACAGCGGCACACCCGACTGGCCAAGGTATTCCCACGGCATCAGGCCCGCGCAGACATACCATGTCAGCGTCGCGGCAATGGCCAGCGTCATCACCCCCGCCAGCGTGCCGAAAGGCAGCGCGCGCGCGGGGCTGCGCACTTCCTCGGCCGCCTGTGTGGTGCCCTCGATCCCGAGGTAATACCACAGGCCGAAGTGCATCGCCGCCAGCACACCCAGCCAGCCATAGGGCATGGCCGCCTGCCCCGACATCAGCGCCGCGTGGTTCATCTCGCCCATCCCGAGAATCCCCGAGGTGCTGAGGAACAGGATGATGATGGCGGTGAAGGCAATGGCGGTGATGACAAGGTTGAAGGTCAGCGTCGCCAGCACGCCGCGATAGTTCAGCCATGCAAGGAACATGATCGACAGGATGATGAAGGGCCGCTGGTCCAGCCCGCCCTCATGCCCGCTCATCGTGGCGACGGTATCGACAAGGAAACCCACGGTGATCGCATTCGCGGCTTCCAGCATCGTATAGGCGAAGACGAGGTAAAGCCCGACGTTGAAGGCCATCAGCGGCCCGACGATGTGCTTCGCCTGGGTATATTGCCCGCCGGCGGCGGCGACGGTCGATGTCACCTCCGAATCGATCATGGCAACGCAGGTATAAAGAATGCCCGCAAACCAGCAGGCCATCAGCGCCGCATAGGCCCCGCCTTTGCCGACGGCAAAGTTCCAGCCCATGTATTCGCCGACCAGCACGATGCCGACCCCAAGCGCCCAGACATGGGCAGGGCCCAGCACGCGGGCAAGGCCGACGTGTTCGGTTGTATCCGTCTGTGCCATGTTACCCTCGGTGGCTTTCTTCGGTCATGGCTTCCAGCTCGCCTTCACGCGAGGACATCAGAATCTCCTCCGAATAGGTGCTGTCGGTCCTGATCCAGTCGATGACGATGAACAGCCCGAACAACGCCGAAGCGCCCCAGGCCGCAAGTTCAAGCAGGTTCCACATATCCATGGCTCAATCCTCGAACTTCTCGGCGATCACGTCGCGGTATTCCTTTTCGGAAAAGCGCAGCAGGATCGCGTAATAACCCACGATGACCACGATCATCGCCAACAGCGCCCCGATGGAGAAGCTGTAGTCGAATCGCGCGGTGATCATCTCGGCGGCAGAGGCGGCATCGGCAAAGCCGAGCTTTTCCCATTGTGCCACCATGGTTTCATTCTGCCCGAGGCTTTCCCATGTCGGGTTCTCGACAGCGGCCGAGGTCACGGCCGATCCGGCCAGCCCCATCCACAGCGGGATGTAAAGCGCACCGATGGCCATGATCAGCAGCACGATCACGTCGATGATCTGGCCAAGCTTGCCCTGTGTCGGGGGGGTATAACGCGCCATGTCCTAGCGCCCCTTCGCATCGCGGGCGGCATCGAGGAACTTGATGTCCAGCCCATACATGAAATCGCGGTCTTCGCGGTAATGCCGCAGCATGGCGAGGATCGCGGCGGTGTTGAACAGCAGCACGATGGCGCCGCCGATCAACAGGGTGATACGCGCACCGCCAGTGGGTGCGAGAGACCATGTGGCCAGTGCCACGAAGATGATGGAGAACCAAAGCCCCAGAACGAAAGCCCATGCCACCGTCACGTCACGGCGGTGCATGGCCTCGATCCGTCTTGTCAGATCAGACACGTCACTTCCTCCCTATTGTCCCCTTTCAAGGCCGGTTTGCGCGGGGTGCACTTTTTCTGTCCGGCAATTATTTTTTCCATCAGGAAACACGCGCTGCGACATTCTGTCAAGAAAACCATCGAAGCCGGGTACAAGTGATCAAAAAACGCGCAGTTTTGTGATTCACGCCTGAAAAATGCGACGCCAATCTTGTCATTCCCGCCTTCCATTCCCCCGGATGAAAATTTGTTTCTTACCAGTTGAAAGGTGAAAAATCCGGTGCTAGCGTGATGGAAATTCGCCCATCAAGGAGTCGACACCATGTGCGGTATTGTCGGACTGTTCCTGAAGGATCCCAAGCTGGAGCCCCGGCTTGGCGAGCTTCTGACGGATATGCTCATCACCATGACCGATCGCGGGCCTGACAGCGCCGGGATCGCCATCTATTCGCGTGGCAAGGACGGCCACGCCAAGCTGACGGTCCAATCGGCCGATCCTGACCGCGATTTCGCGGATCTGCCCGAAAAGCTGGGCAAGGCCATCGGTGCCTCGGTGAAACTGGCGCAGAAGGACACCCATGCGGTGCTGGATCTGCCCTCTGACCGGCTGGAGGCCGCTCGCCACGCCATGCGCGAGATCGCGCCCACCGTGAAGGTGATGAGCGCGGGTGAAGGCATTGAAATTTACAAGGAAGTCGGTCTGCCCAAGGACGTGGCCGCCCGGTTTGACGTGGCACACATGCAGGGCACCCATGGTATCGGGCACACCCGCATGGCAACCGAATCTGCCGTGACCACCATGGGCGCGCACCCGTTCTCGACCGGGTCCGACCAGTGCCTCGTGCACAATGGATCGCTGTCGAACCACAACGGCCTGCGCCGCGAGCTGATCCGTCAGGGCATGACCTTCGAGACCCAGAACGACACCGAAGTCGCCGCCGCCTATGTCAGCCACAAGCTGCAAGAGGGCCAGAACCTCGGTCAGGCGCTGGAATCGGGGCTGGACGATCTGGACGGCTTCTTCACCTTCGTCGTGGGCACCAAGGATGGCTTCGGCGTCGTGCGCGACCCGATCGCCTGCAAGCCCGCCGTCATGGCCGAAACCGACCAGTATGTCGCCTTCGGTTCGGAATATCGCGCACTGGTCAACCTGCCGGGCATCGACAATGCCCGCGTCTGGGAACCGGAGCCCGCCACCGTCTACTTCTGGGAACGCTGAACATGCAGACATTCGACCTCGCCGCGCAGGGCCTGCGCGCGCTGAACCAGACGCTTCACGGCCTGAACGGCACCACCAACCAGACCGCCTGGGAAGTGGTGAACCCCAAGGGTTCGCATGCCATAGCGGTGGGCCTTGATGCGCCCATCGACGTGACGGTGAAAGGTTCGACCGGCTACTATTGCGCCGGGATGAACAAGCAGGCGACCGTGCGGGTGAAAGGCTCTGTCGGCCCCGGCGTTGCCGAAAACATGATGTCGGGCACCGTCATCGTGGATGGCGACGCCTCGCAATATGCCGGAGCCACCGGCCGCGGCGGTCTGCTGGTCATCAAGGGCAATGCGGCCTCGCGCTGCGGCATCTCGATGAAGGGCATAGACATCGTGGTGCATGGCAATATCGGCCACATGTCCTGCTTCATGGCGCAATCGGGCAATCTGGTTGTGCTGGGTGACGCCGGGGATGCTCTGGGCGATTCGCTTTATGAGGCGCGGCTTTTCGTGCGCGGCAGCGTGAAATCGCTGGGCGCCGACTGCATCGAGAAAGAGATGCGCCCCGAACATCTGGAGCTTCTGGCCGACCTGCTGAAGCGTGGCGAGGCCGATCATCTGGCCAAGCCGGAGGAGTTCAAGCGCTACGGCTCTGCACGCAAGCTCTACAATTTCAACGTCGACAATGCGTCGGCCTACTGAGGCGCCAGAATGACCGATTTCCCGCATACCCCGCCCAAGCAGAGCTGGACCTTCTCCAACGATGTGAACGCCGAAATCCGCCGCGCCGCAGCCACCGGCATCTATGACATCCGCGGTGGCGGCTCCAAGCGGCACCTGCCGCATTTCGACGACCTGCTGTTCCTCGGTGCCTCGATCTCGCGCTATCCGCTGGAAGGCTACCGCGAGAAATGCGCCACCGACGTCTGGCTGGGCACCCGCTTTGCCAAGAAGCCGATCCATCTGGACATCCCGGTGACCATCGCGGGCATGAGCTTCGGCGCCCTTTCGGGCCCGGCGAAAGAGGCGCTTGGCCGTGGCGCCAGCGAGGCAGGCACCTCGACCACCACCGGCGACGGCGGCATGACCGAAGAAGAGCGCGGGCATTCTAAAACGCTGGTCTATCAATACCTGCCCTCGCGCTATGGCATGAACCCCGATGACCTGCGCCGCGCCGATGCGATCGAGGTCGTGGTGGGTCAGGGTGCAAAGCCCGGCGGCGGCGGCATGCTGCTGGGTCAGAAGATCTCTGACCGCGTGGCCATGATGCGCAACCTGCCCAAGGGCATCGACCAGCGCTCGGCCTGCCGTCACCCCGACTGGACCGGGCCGGACGATCTGGAAATCAAGATCCTTGAAATCCGCGAGATCACCGAATGGGAAAAACCGATCTATGTGAAGATCGGCGGCGCCCGCCCCTATTATGACACCGCGCTCGCGGTGAAGGCCGGGGCCGATGTGGTGGTGCTGGACGGCATGCAGGGCGGCACGGCGGCCACGCAGGACGTATTCATCGAAAACGTCGGCATGCCGATCCTCGCCTGCATCCCGCAGGCGGTGAAGGCCCTGCAAGACCTCGGGATGCACCGCAAGGTCCAGCTCATCGTCTCGGGCGGTATCCGCACCGGCGCCGATGTGGCCAAGGCCATGGCGCTTGGCGCCGATGCTGTGGCCATCGGCACGGCAGCCCTTGTCGCACTGGGCGACAACGATCCGGCGCTGGAAGCCGAATACCAGAAGCTCGGCACCACCGCCGGTGCCTATGACGACTGGCACGAGGGCAAGGACCCTGCCGGGATCACCACCCAGGACCCGGACCTGTTCAAACGGTTCGACCCGATCCTCGGCGGTCGCCGGTTGAAAAACTATCTCAAGGTGATGACGCTGGAAGCCCAGACCATCGCCCGCGCCTGCGGCAAGAATCATCTGCACAACCTCGAACCCGAGGATCTCTGTGCGCTGACGATCGAATCCGCCGCCATGGCAGGCGTGCCGCTGGCCGGGACCAGCTGGATCCCCGGCCGTAACGGCGGCTTCTGAGAAAAAAAGATAGAACAGGGAGTTAGATGATGGTGAAAGACCTTGCCAAATGGGCAAAGGACAAGGGTGTCAAGTATTTCATGATCTCCTACACCGACCTCTTCGGGGGTCAGCGGGCCAAACTGGTTCCGGCGCAGGCGATCAATGACATGGCGGTGGACGGGGCCGGTTTTGCCGGCTTCGCTACCTGGCTGGACCTGACGCCTGCCCATCCCGACATGATGGCCGTCCCGGACCCCGAGGCGGTCATCCAGTTGCCCTGGCGGCGCGAAGTCGCCTGGGTGCCTGCGAATTGCGTCATGGAAGAAAAGCCGCTGGCACAGGCCCCGCGCAACGTGCTGCGTCGTCTGGTCGATGAGGCCGCCAAAGAAGGCCTTCGCGTCAAGACAGGGGTGGAACCGGAATTCTTTCTGCTGACCCCGGAAGGTGACCAGATCTCCGATCCGTGGGACACGGCGGAAAAGCCCTGCTACGACCAGCAGGCGGTCATGCGCCGCTACGATGTGATCGCCGAAGTCTGCGACTACATGCTGGAGCTTGGCTGGGAAGCCTACCAGAACGACCACGAGGATGCGATCGGCCAGTTCGAGATGAACTGGAAATACGATGACGTGCTCGCCACCGCCGACAAGCACAGCTTCTTCAAGTTCATGCTGAAATCGGTGGCCGAAAAGCACGGCCTGCGCGCCACTTTCATGCCGAAACCTTTCAAGGGCCTGACCGGCTCGGGCTGTCACGCCCATATCTCGGTCTGGAGCCTCGACGGCAAGACCAACGCCTTCGCGGATGACAGCAAGGAACTGGGCCTCAGCGATCAGGGCCGCCACTTCCTTGGCGGCATCATGAAACACGCCTCGGCACTCGCCGCGATCTGCAACCCGACGGTCAACAGCTACAAGCGCATAAATGCCCCGCGCACCTCCTCGGGGGCAACCTGGGCACCGAATACCGTCACCTGGACCGGCAACAACCGCACCCATATGGTGCGCGTCCCCGGCCCCGGCCGGTTCGAGTTGCGCCTGCCCGACGGCGCCGCCAACCCCTATCTGATGCAGGCAATCATCCTCGCCGCCGGTCTTGACGGCGTGCGCACCAAGGCCGACCCCGGCCGGCGCTATGACATCGACATGTATCAGCAGGGCCATACCGTGAAAGGCGCGCCGAAACTGCCGCTGAACCTGCTCGATGCGCTGCGTGAATACGACAAGGACAAGACGCTGAAAGCGATGATGGGAGAAGAGTTCTCCTCCGCCTACCTGAAGCTGAAGAACCAGGAATGGAACAGCTTCGTGTCGCATTTCTCGCGTTGGGAACACGAAAACACACTGGACGTCTGATACCGCCCAGACACACACACCGGCCCCGGCTCCCCGCCGGGGCCGGTGTCTTTTGCGCAAGCCCGATCCCGACGCTCCCCCTGCCCCTTGCTTCTTGCCAAAATACTCAAAACGCGCCCTTCCCGCCGCCCTGCGGGCCGCCCCCCGCACCGTCTGCCCCGCATCCCATGGCAATGCCGGGCCGAGGGGCTCGATGCCCCGAGGACCGGCCCCCCTTTTCAGGACCGCGAAAAAAGAAAACCCCGGAGCTGCCTCCGGGGTCCAGTGCTGCGGTGAAAGGGGGTTCAGTTCCGCAGATAGCTTTCCATGCTGTCCTCCAGCGCGTCCTTCCACGGCGTGTGGTGGACAGGTGCCATGGTCCCGGTGATGACCGAGCGATAGGCGTGGTTGCGGAAGCCCATGATGTCGTCCTTCTTGTGGTCCTTCCACTCGAAGAAGGCCTCGCAGGCACCATCCACGTCGAAGGACGGGTAATCGGTCTCGGCGATCAGTTCCTTCACATAATCGGCCTGATAATGGATCGCGTCATGCGCATCCTGACCGGCATCCTCGCCCGCCACGCGCGCCTCGACATCCTTCAGCATCGTGGCCTTGTCGCTCGGCACCGCGATGCGGCCCATGATGGCGTCGCGCACCCACCAAGCTTGCGCATCGAACATGTTGAAGGTGAACCACTGGTCCTGCATGCCGATGTAGAACATCTTCGGATTATGCGCCCAGACCACACCCTTGTAGAGATCGGCGGCCGCCAGACGGTTGGCGGTCTTCAGGCGCAGATCGTCCGGGAGGAAGGGGAAGTGGTGCTTGTAGCCGGTGCAGAGGATGATCGCATCGACCTTCTTCGAGGTGCCATCGGCGAAATAGGCGGTGGTTTCATCCACCCGCTCCAGCTTCGGCACTTCCTTCCAGTTGTCGGGCCATTTGAAGCCCATCGGCGCATTGCGATAGGCAACGGTGATCGACTTCGCACCATATTTCCAGCATTGCGAACCGATATCCTCGGCCGAATAGCTCGACCCCAGCAACAGCAGATCCTTGCCCGCGAATTCGCGCGCGTCGCGGAAGTCATGCGCATGCAGCACGCGGCCGTTGAACTTGTCGAATCCCGGATATTCCGGCACGTTCGGCACCGAGAAATGCCCCGAGGCGACGACGACATTGTCGAATTCCTCGTCATACATCCGGTCGTTTTCCAGATCATGCGCGGTGACGGTGAAGGTGCCCTTCGCCTCGTCATAACGCACCATGCGGATCGTGGTGTTGAAGCGGATCCAGTCGCGCACACCGGCCTTCTTCACCCGGCCCTCGATATAGTCGAACAGCACAGCGCGCGGCGGGTAGCTGGCGATCTGCTTGCCGAAATGTTCTTCAAACGAATAATCGGCGAATTCCAGACCCTCTTTCGGGCCATTCGACCAGAGATAACGGTACATCGAGCAATGCACCGGCTCGCCATGTTCGTCGAGACCCGTGCGCCAGGTGTAGTTCCACAGACCGCCCCAGTTGCCCTGTTTCTCGAAACAGACGACGTCGGGGATGTCTGCCCCCTTGGCCTTGGCGGACTGGAAGGCGCGAAGCATGGCAAGGCCCGAGGGCCCGGCTCCGATCACGGCGACACGTTTGGTCATATGGCTCTCCTTGCTGGTGCGCGGGGCCGCTCTGGCCCTCGTTGCCTGATAGCTAAAGAGATTCTGCCCTATGTGTCAAATATTCTTCCTGTCAGGAAATTCAAATCTGTCGCATCGCCCAAGTTTTCGGCAATTTTTGACCGCTGCCAGAGCAGGGCCGGCCCTCGGGGGCATCGAGCCCCCTCGTGCCGGCTGCCGCGGATCTGACCCAGCCGCCCGCAGGAAGCTGGCAGAGGGGGCTGTCTGCCCCCTCGCCCCTGCGGGGCTCACCCCCGAGGATATTTTTGCCAAGATAAAGGCTCAGGCAAGGCCCTTGAGGAAGGCCGTGAGGTTGGTGCCCAGTTTCGGTTGCAGGTAGCCGCCTTCCTGCACCACCAGCAGGCGCAGGCCGGTGGCGGCGATATCGGCGGCAATCCGGGTGAAGCCTTCGGTGGTGATCTTCAGGCCCTGAAACGGGTCGTCCTCATGCGCGTCGAGGCCAAGGGCCACAACGATGACATCGGCACCAAAGGCCCGGATGCGGGCCAGCGCAATGGCGAGGGCCGCGCGATAGTCGGCATCGCCGGTGCCGCGTTGCAGGGGAAGGTTGAGGTTGTAACCCAAGCCCTCGCCCTCCCCACGTTCCTGCGCCGCCCCCCAGAAGAATGGATAGAAGCGGTCGGGGTCAGCATGCAGGCTGACGGTCAGCACGTCGCGGCGGTGGTAGAACATGCCTTGTGTGCCATTGCCGTGATGCACATCCACATCAAGGATGGCCGGGCGCAGGCCCTTGCGCAGCAGCCATTCGGCGGCGATGCCGGAATTGTTGAGGAAACAGAATCCCCCCGCCAGATCGGCAAAGGCGTGATGCCCCGGCGGGCGGCAAAGCGCATAGGCGGTTTCGCCTGCGAGCATGGATTCAGCGGCGCTCAGCGCAGTCTGGGCCGACCAATAGGCCGCCTCCCATGTGCCAGCGGCAATGGGACAGGCGGTATCGGCCTGATGCCATCCAGCTTGCCCCACAGCGGATTTCGGATAATTGGCGCTGCGGCGGTCGGGGTGAATATTGGGTATCACCTCGTCCGCCGCACCCTCGATCCGTTTCCAGCGCGGGTGGATGGTTTGCAGGAAGGCGAGGTATTCGGCCGTATGCACCGCAGCCAGCGGCCCCATTCCGAAATCGCGCGGGCGCTCAAAACAGGCGCCTGCCGCCTCGGCCCCCGCTTGCAACACCGAGATGCGTTCGGGCTTTTCCGGGTTCGGCAGCCGGGTGCCGTTTGCCATGAACATCTGTGGGTCATGTCCGGCCTGCCGGTCATCGAGAAATGCTTTCATACTGCCTCCAGGGCCGCGCCTTCCAGCGTCAGCCAGATTTCATCGGCTTTCGGGGTGAACCCCAGCCGGTCATAGAAGACCCGTGCGCGCGGATTGTCATCATAGACGGCAAGGCGCAGGAAGCTGGCACCGAATTCTGCCTCGGCCCGGTTGCGCACGGCGGCAAGGAGCTGGCGGCCCAGCCCTTGCCCGCGCGCCTCTGCCCCGACCCAGAGGTCTGAGACATAGGCCCCGATCCGCCCCCGCGTGGTGGAAAGGAACGGCGACCAGAGCGCTAGGCCGTGATCGGCCAGTTCGGCACGGATCGCACCGCTGGCAAGGGCGGTAGCCACCTGCGCCCCGGTCGTGCGGAACGGATCACCCATGTCGGCGGCCAGGGCTTGCAGACCCGCCATGACCCTTGCGGCATCTTCAACCGTCGCGGCGCGGATCATGCGTAGACCTGCCGCCCCTTGAGGCCCAGCAGCGCGCGCGCCTCGTCAGCCGTAGCGGGGCTGCGACCCAGAGCCTCGACAATGCCGCGCACCTTTTCAACCTGTTCGGCGTTGGATTTCGCCAGCACGCCTTTCGAGAGGTAAAGGTTGTCTTCCAGCCCGACGCGGACATGCCCGCCCATGGCCGCCGCGATGGCGGCGAATTCCATTTGGCGCCGCCCCGCCGCCAGCACCGACCATTCGAACTTCGGAAACAGTTTCTGCGCCGTCTGGTGCAGGTGGATCAGATGCTCCGGTTCTGCCGCGATACCGCCCAGCACGCCCATGACGAACTGCAGGAAGATCGGCCCGTCAACCAGCCCGCGGTCAACGAAGTGGCGCAGCATGTGAAGGTGGCTTACGTCATAGCATTCAAACTCGAACCGCGCACCGCGTTCGGTACCCATGCGCTGCAAGACGCCTGCGATGTCGCGCGGGGTGTTTTTGAACACTAGATCGTCGGAGGTGCGCAGGAACGGCTCTTCCCAGTCGAACCGCCAGTCCCTCGGCTTCATGGCCATCGGATAGAGCGCGAAATTCATCGACCCCATGTTGAGACTGCACATTTCCGGCGCGAAAGTCAGTGGCGCTTCCAGCCGCTGATCCAGCGTCATGACTGCCGAGCCGCCGGTGGTCATGTTGAGGACTGCATCGCAGGAACTTGAAATCGCGGGCAGAAAGCCCTTCCAATGCGCCGGGGAGGCAGAGGGGCGGCCCGTCTCCGGGTCACGGGCATGCAGGTGCAGGATCGCAGCACCCGCCTCGGCCGCGCCGATCGCCTGGGCGGCGATATCCTCGGGCCGGAACGGCAGATAGGGCGACATGCTGGGCGTGTGGATCGAGCCGGTGATGGCGCAGGAGATGACGATCTTCATGCCAATGCCCCCGTATGAGCATCCGCAAACCCATCCAGCGCGCGGGTCAGTTTCTCCATGATCTCGTCCACTTGCGCCTCGGTGGTGATCATCGGCGGGCAGACAAGGAAATGGTCCCCCTCATATCCGCCACGAGTGCGGCGGGAATAGATGATCAGCCCCTCGGCATAAGCGCGCTCGACCAGATCGTCGAAAGCCTTCATCTCGCGCGGCAGCGGCGCCATCGTTTCGCGGCTGGCAACGAACTCAAAGGCCAACAGCAGCCCTTCACCCCGCACATCGCCAATGAAACCATAGCGTTGCATCAGGTTCTTCAGGCGTTGCTTCAGCACAGCGCCCACCTTGCGCGCGTTGCCCATCATACCCTGCCGCTCGATCTCGGTCAGCACGGCAAGGCCCGCCGTGCAGGCCAGCGGATTGCCCGCATAGGTATGGCCGTGCAGGAAACCGCCCGCATCCTGCACCGCCTGCACGATGCGATCCTGCGCGATCATGGCACCAAGCGGCGCATAGCCCGCACCGAAACCCTTTGAAATCGCAATAATGTCTGGGGCCACGCCCCAAAGGTCGCCGCCAAGGAAGGTGCCGACGCGACCGCCGCCGCTCATCACCTCGTCATGGATCAGCAGCACCCCGTATTTGTCGCAGATCGCGCGCACCGCCTGCATATAGCCCGTGGGCGGCACCAGCGCCCCGGTCGAGGCGCCGCCGACGGGTTCGTGGATAAAGGCCAGCACTGTCTCTGGCCCCTCGGCCAGAATGCGGTCCTCCAGCATGGCTGCGTAATGCGCGCCGGTGGCGGCGTTATCCATGTCCAGCCCATCAAGATAGGCGCGTGGCGCGGGGATCTTCGGCATCTCCACCATCATCGGGCGGAACGGATCGGTCAGCGGATCGTAACCCGTCACCGACAGCGCCCCCAGCGTCGATCCGTGATAGGACGGGAAGCGCGAGATCACCTTCCAGCGCCCAGCCTGCCCGGTCACCACCGCATATTGCCGGGCAAGCTTCATGGCGCTTTCCACCGCCTCCGACCCGCCGGAGACGAAGAATACTTTCTCCATCCCCTCCGGGCTGAGCGCGGCAACCTTGGCCGCCAGCTGCTCACCCGGTTCGGTTTCGAAATGCAGCCGGTAGCCAAAGGTGGATTTGTCCATCTGCGCCCGCATCGCGGCCAGAACGGCGGGGTTGGAATGGCCGATATTGCTGACCATCGCGCCCGACGATCCGTCAATGAACCGCCGCCCCGAAGTATCCCACATGTAGATGCCTTCGGCACGGTCCAGCACGGGCCGCGCAGCGGTGGACAGGTAGAACAGGTGGCTCATCATCAGTCTCCGGGCGAGGTTCGCCCTGAGGATGGCGCATGGCACTGCATTCTCCAAATGGATTGTTTTAATCCCCATCATTGATACAGTGAATGTCATGCGCCTCAGCCCCGCCGAAAAACTCGCCCGCGATCTGGATTGGAACCTGCTGCGCGTCTTTCTCGCGCTGGCAGAGGCCGGGTCGGTGACGCGCGCGGGCGAAAGGTTGGGGCTGAAGCAACCCTCGGTCAGTCAGGCGCTGAAACGGCTGGAGGATCGCACCGGCCACCGGCTGATCGACCGCAGCGCAGGCAGTTTCGCGCTGACACCCGAGGGCATCGCCCTGCTGGCCGAAGCCCGCACGGTGCGCGCCGCCATCCTGCGCGGGGCCGAGGCAATGGCCGAAGCGGCGGGCGCAGTCGCGGGCGAAGTCACGCTGGCGCTGGCCTCGCATGTCGTCTCGCCCGTGCTGGACGAAGCCTTGCGCCGGTTTCACGCCACCCACCCGAAGGCCACGCTGTCCATTGACATCCTGCCCTCGCGCGAGGCGCTGACGCGGCTGTCCGAGGGACGAGCCAGCCTTGCCATCTGTCTGATGACCGATCCGCGCGGCGACCTGCAAACCGAGATGTTCTATCGGGAATTCTTCGGCCTGTTCTGCGGCCCGCCACATCCGCTGCATGGCCGGGCGGGTCTTTCGCTGGAAGATCTGGTCGGCCACACTGCCGTCAGCTTCCAGACAGACCGCATGGGCGATGCGCTGGCCGCCGTCACCGAATTGCGCCTGCGCGCGGGTCTCACCGGCCCGGTCGGCCAGTCCACCCATCTGGAGGAAGTGCGACGCATGATCGTCGCGGGCCTCGGCATAGGGCCGCTGCCGCTGCATGTGGTGGTGGAGGACCTGCGCGCGGGGCGTCTGTGGCGCCTGCCACCGCAGAACGACCCGCCCGCCATCGACGTCTATCTGGCACGCAACCCGCGTGCGCGCCTGAACCGGGCGGAAACCGCCTTTCTGGCCATTCTCGATGCGCTTTTGCACGAGAACCCGCCCGAACGGCGCATCTACGGCCCCTGATCCGCCACCGGGCTACGCTCTGCGCAGACGCGCCCTTTCGCGCTGCAACCAAAGCGCCGTCACCAGCAGCGGCCCGTTGTCCACCTCACCCGATGCGACCAGCGCCATGAATTCCGCAAAGCTGACAAGGTGGCCGCGAATATCTTCCGCCTCGCCTTCCACGCCAAACACGCCCTCCACCCCGTCGGGCAGATCGCAAAGCGCAACATAGGAATAGAGGTATTCGCTTTTTGCCCCCGGCGAAGGGTAATAGGCGCCCACTTTCTCCAGCGCGCCCAGTTGCAGGCCCGCCTCCTCCACCGCCTCGCGTCGGGCGGCTTGTTCCGGCGTCTCGTCCGGGTCGATACGTCCCGCGATGGCCTCCAGCAACCACGGCTGCGGATCACCCCGCCCATAGGGCCCGGCGCGGAACTGTTCGATCAGCAGCACCCGGTCGCGCACGGGATCATAGGGCAGCACCGTCACCGCATCGCCCGAGACAAAAACCGCGCGGTTGATCCGTTCACTCATGCGACCGTCAAACCGGCGATAGCGCAGATCATATTCCTCGATGGCGAAGAAATTAGCATAGGGCTGGCGAAAACGGTCCACCGCCACATCGCCCGGCTCCGCCCGGTGCCGCCGCGTGACCGGCGGGGCCTCGGCGGCCCGCAACCGGCTGGCGCCGCGCACCAGCATCAGCCGGTAGCGCCGCACAACCTCGGCCGCCTCGCGCTGCCCCATCAGCGCCATGACGTCGCGCGCGGTCGCCACCGCGACCGGCCCCCAGTCGCGTACCCAGTCGGCCAGCGCCCACGGCCCCGCCACCGGCGCGGCCTCAGGCGGCAGATAGACCAGCGCGGTGGTAGCCCCCGCCGCCTCGACCGGCAGCGCGGCGGTGCGATAGCCAAAGCCGCCCTCGTAGAAATCCAGCCGCGCCACATCTTCGGCCGTGGCATCACGCATCAGCCGCCCCTGCGCCGCGCCCGCACCGGGCCGGATCACCGGCCACGCGCCCTCGGCGGACCAGAGCACTTCATACCCCGGCAAGGCGGCGGGTTCGGTGACTGACGCACGACCCAGCACCGCCTCCAGCAACGGGGGGTGGCACAAGGTGCCATAGAAGAACAGATCCATCAGCGCCGCCGCACCAGCTTGTGCACCGCGATCCCGCACAGCGGACCGCCGATCAGCAGCGCCGCCAGAAGCTGCGGCGAGGCGATCACCAGAAACAGGTTTTCGATCATCAGCTGAAAGACCCCGGTGATCGCCTCGAACGGGCCTTTGTACATCTTGCGCAGCGCCTTGCCGAGCATGAGGTAGATACCGAACCCCAGAAGCGCGAAAAAGGCCGTCATCAACGCAGTCTGCAATCCGGCGCTGATCGCCTGCGCCATGCCACCTTCCGGCGCACGCGGCCCCATCACGAACCAGCCGCAGCCAAGACCGATGGCCGCGACATAGAAGCTGAAATTTCCGAAAGAGGTGCCCTCGGGCACCAGCGGCTTGAACAGTTCGGCAGCCAGATAGGCCAGCGCCGCAAAGAATATCGCGCCCAGAAGCTTGCCCGCCGTCGGCATCTGTCCCTTTCCGCGCGCCCCTTAACCGGGTCGCGTCACCGTGATCTGCGTCACGTCGCAGTTTCCGCCGTGAAAGGCGCCAGCGCAAGAGGTGAGGTAGAAGTTCCACATGCGGCGAAAGCGGTCGTCAAAGCCCAGCGCCCGCACCTCGGGCCAACGGGCATTGAATGTGTCATGCCAGCGCCGCAGCGTCTGGCTGTAGCTTTCGCCAAATTCGATATGGCCCTTCAAGGCCAGCCCCGCCGCTGCGATTTCCTGTGCCAGCGCGGCGGGCGACGGCAGCATGCCACCGGGGAAAATGTATTTCTGGATGAAATCCACGGTCTTGCGATAGGTCACGAAGCGGTCATCGGGCACGGTGATGATTTGCAACGTGGCGTTGCACCCCGGTTTCAGCCGGTCGCGCACTGCGCCGAAATAGACCGGCCAGTATTTCTCGCCCACCGCCTCGAACATCTCGATCGAAGCAATGCCGTCATATTGGCCGCGCTCGTCCCGGTAATCCTGAAGCCGGATCTCCACCCGGTCGGAGAGGCCCGCGCGGGCGATGCGCGCCTTTGCGAAATCATGCTGTTCCTTCGAGATGGTCAGGCAGGTCAGCCGCATCCCTGCCCGCGCGGCATGTTCGGCAAACCCGCCCCAGCCGCAGCCGATTTCCAGCAGGTGATCGCCGGGCCGCGCGCCCATCTGCTGCAACATCGAGGCGTATTTGGCCTCTTGCGCCGCCTCAAGGCTTTCCTGCCCGCTGCGGAACAGGGCGCTTGAATAAGTCATCGTATCGTCGAGCCACAGGCGGTAGAAATCATTCCCCAGATCGTAGTGATAGGCGATGTTGCGTTTGGCCTGCCGCCGGGAATTGCCGCGCAGCCAGTGCCGCATCCGTTCATAGGACCGCACGAGGCCCATGCCCGGAAAACCGTCATTCACCCCGTTGTTCGGTGGCGCCTGCACCAGATCCATGAACGCTTGCAGGTCGGGCGTATCCCAGTCGCCATCCAGATAGGCGTCACAGAAGCCCAGATCGCCCTCTCGGATCAGCCGGGCAAACACATCCGGGTTCTTCACCTCCACCTCGGCCACCGGGCCGGGCGCGGCGCCTTCGGCCCGAAAGCGACGGCCATCGGGCAGGACGAATTCCATCCGCCCCAGACGCAGCTTTTCCAGCACCTTCATCACCTGCGCGAAATAGCGCGGCAGGTCGTTCTGGCCTTCGGTCGTCAGCAAGGTGGTCATCCTTACATCTCCCCGGATCATGCGGTTCCGATGATTCCCCAAGCGCGGCCGTCACTCAAGCCTTTCGTGCGGCATAGGCATCCAGCGCGCGCTGACGGCCTTTGTCCAGCGCGATCAAGGGCTTCGGATAGGCGGCATCGGGTAAAATCGCCCATGCGCGCGGCACGGCATCGAAATAGGACAACGCCTCGGCCGGCGGGGTGCGGCTCAGTTCGGCGATGAACCGGCGGCGATAGACGGCATTCGGGTCGAACTTTTCCGCCTGCGTCGCCGGGTTGAAGATACGGAAATACGGCGCGGCATCCGGCCCTGACCCTGCCACCCATTGCCAGCCCATTGCATTGGAGGCCGGGTCCCAGTCGGTCAGGCAATCGGCAAACCACGCCAGCCCCACCCGCCAGTCGGTCATCAGATGCTTGGTAAGGTAAGAGGCCGCGATCATCCGCGCGCGGTTGTGCATGGTGCCGGTCACATACATCTCGCGCATCGCGGCATCGACGAAGGGCTCGCCGGTCAGGCCCCGGCGCCAGCGTTCCGCATCGGCACTGTCGCCGCGCCAGGGGAAGCCATCCCAATCCTCACGCCAGTTCTCGGTCGCAAGCGCTGGGAAGTGATAGATCAGATGCCAGGCAAAATCGCGCCACCCGAGTTCCGACAGGAACTTGCCCGCGCCACTGTCGCCCGCGTCCTGCCGGTGCATGGCGGCATGCCAGATGCGGGCAGGTGCAATTTCGCCATAGGTCAGGTTTTCCGACAGGCGCGAGGTGGCGGGCGTGGCCGGAAAATCCCGCGCCTCGGCATAACGGGCAAGGCGCTGATCCAGAAAGGCGTCCAACCGGGTCAGAGCTGCCGCCTCCCCCACGGCCTGATGGGGCAGGCAGACTGCCGCGCCGCGCCGCATGGCGGCCCCCATCTGCCAATCCTCCAGCCGGTCCGAAACGGGCCAGCTTTCGGGCAGCGGCAGTTGCTTCGGCGCGGGCAGCAGGGGTGCGATGTCGCGCTGGCGCAGCGCCTTCCAGAACGGCGTGTAGACCCGGTAAGGGCCACCCTGCCCGGTTTCCACCTGCCACGGCTCGGCCAGCAGGAAGCCCGGATGGCTTTCGGCCACCTGCCCCGCCGTCTTCAGCATCGCCTTCACCGCCGTATCGCGGGCGATGGAGGCCGGGTCATAGGCGCGGCTCCACATCACCCCCGCCGCGCCGGTTTCCGCGATCAGCCGCGCCAGCGATTCGGGCGCCGCGCCGCGCCGCAGGATCAACCGGCTGCCCATGCCCTCCAGCCGCGCCGCGAAATCGGCGACCGACAGTCCCAGCCGCCATTTCGCCGCGGCACCAATGGCCTCTGTCTCGGGGTCCAGCAGGAAGACCGGGATCAGCGGCCGCCCGGTGGCCAGCGCGGCGGTCAGCATCGGGTGATCGGCCAGCCGCAGGTCGCGGCGGAACCACAGGATCAGGGGGGCGTCAGTCATGGCAGGTCAGGTTACTCCGTTTCCATTGTCATACGGTATGACCTAGGGCAGCGGATCACCCTTGCCCAGTCCTTACGCCCCCGGCCCTGACGCCCCCCCCTGACGCCCCTTGCATCGCACGCGGTGATCTGGTCCTTGGGCCCATGCCCGTTCTGCCGCCCCCCGCCCTGCCGATTGATGCCGTCCTGCCCGATCTGGTGGCGGCGCTGGCCGCGCGCGGCATGGCTGTGGTGCAGGCCCCGCCCGGTGCGGGCAAGACCACGCGGGTGCCGCTGGCCATGCTGGCCTCCGGCCTTTGCCCCGGCCGCATCGTCATGCTGGAACCCCGCCGCCTCGCCGCTCGCGCAGCCGCTGAACGCATGGCCGAGACGCTGGGCGAGCCGGTAGGCCAGACCGTCGGCTACCGCATCCGGGGCGAGGCGAAAGTGTCGAAAGCCACCCGCATCGAGGTGGTGACCGAGGGCATCCTGACCCGGATGCTGCAAACCGATCCGGGGCTTGAGGGTATCGGCGCCATCGTTTTCGACGAATTCCACGAACGCAGCCTGAACGCCGATCTTGGCCTTGCGCTGGTGCTGGAGGTGCGGGGCGCGCTGCGCGATGACCTGCATCTGGTGGTGATGTCGGCGACGCTGGATGCCGCTCCTGTGGCCGCCCTGATGGGCGATGCGCCGATGATCACCAGCGCGGGCCGCGCTTTTCCGGTGGAAACCCGCTGGCTGCCCCGGCCGCTGGAGGCCCGCGCGCGCTTCGATCAGGCGCTGGCGGCGCTGGTCGTGCAGGCGGTGGAGGAATGCCCCGAGGGCGGTGTGCTGGTCTTTCTGCCCGGCGAGGGCGAAATCCGCCGGGTCGAGGCGCTGTTGAAGGGCCTGAAGGGCTGCGACATCCGCCCGCTGTTCGGCGCGATGGAGTTCGCGGCCCAGCGCGCGGCACTGGCCCCGGCCGCACCGGGACTGCGCAAGGTGGTGCTGGCGACCTCCATCGCGGAAACCTCGCTGACCATTCCCGACATCCGTGTGGTGGTCGATGGCGGCCGGGCGCGGCGAGCGCGGTTCGATGCGCCTTCTGGCATGGCGCGGCTGGTCACCGAACGGGTGACCCGGGCCGAGGCCGAACAGCGCCGCGGCCGCGCCGGCCGGGTGGCGGAGGGGGTCTGCTACCGCCTGTGGTCGAAGGGCGAGGAAGGCGGGCTTGCCGCCTTTCCCCCGCCCGAAATCGCGGCGGGCGATCTGACCGGACTTGCGCTGGAACTCGCGGTCTGGGGTTCGGCCGACCTGCCCTTCCTGACGCCACCGCATCCCGGCGTGCTGGGCGAGGCGCAGACGCTGCTGACCGGGTTGGAGGCGCTAAAGGACGGGCGCATCACCGATCACGGCCGCCAGATCGCGGCGCTGCCCTTGCACCCGCGTCTGGCGCATATGTTGATCCGCGCGGGCGGCGGGATTGAAGCCGCGACACTGGCCGCCCTGCTGGCCGAGCGCGACCCGCTGCGCGATGCCGCCGCCGATCTGGCCTTGCGCATGGCGGCGGTGAAAGACCCCGGCCGCGTCGAGCGTGAGGGCCGCGCCGTTCATCGCGGCACGGTCGAACGTATCCGGGCCGAGGCAAAGCGGCTGGCCCGCGCCGTCCCCGAGGCGCCGCGCGGCCTGAGCCTTGGCCAGATGGCATCGCTGGCCTATCCCGACCGCGTGGGCCTGCGCCGCAAGGGCGAGGCGCCGCGCTGGGTGCTGTCAGGTGGCAAGGGCGCGGCGATGGCCGCCGGTCAGCCGCTGTCGGGCGCACGGCTTCTGGTCGCCACCGATCTGGATGGCGACCTGCGCGAGGCGACAATCCGGCAGGCGGTCGCGTTGACCGAGGCCGAATTGCGCGCGGTGCATGGCGATCAGATCGTGTGGCGCGACATCTGCGAATGGTCCAAACGCGAGGGCCGCGTGGTGGCGCGGCGGCAGGAATGTTTCGGCGCCTGTGTGCTGGACGACCGCCATTGGACCGACGCGCCGCCCGAGGCGCTGGCCCGCGCCGCGCTGGACGGGCTGCGGCTGATCGGCCTGACGCCCTCGCCCGCCGCGCGGCGGCTGATGGTGCGGGCGGCACTCTGCCGCCGCGACGGGGCAGACCTGCCCGATGTCTCGGAACCCGCACTGCTGGCGGGCGAGGCGCTGCTGCCCTACCTGACGGCCAAGCGCACCGAGGCCGATCTGCGCGGGCTCGATCTGGTGGAGCCGATCCGCAGCGCGCTGGGATGGGAGGGGGTGCAGATGCTCGACCGCCTCGCCCCGCCGCATTTCGAGACGCCCCTCGGGCGGCGGGTGCCCATCGACTATGACGGCGAAACACCGGGGATCGAGGTGCGACTGCAAGAGTTGTTCGGGGTGACGGTGCATCCGACAGTGGGGCCGAAGCGGCTGCCGCTGAAGATCACGCTCTTGTCGCCCGGCGGCAAGCCGGTGCAGGTGACAGCCGATTTGCCGGGGTTCTGGACCAATTCCTACGCCGATGTGCGGCGCGACATGCGCGGGCGCTATCCGCGCCATCCCTGGCCCGAAGACCCGCGCGAGGCCGATCCGACCATGCGGGCAAAGCCGCGCGGCACCTGACACTCAGGCCAGCAGCCGCGCGGGTGTAGCGTCGGGACGCGGCAGGAAGCCGCGCTGACGCTGCGCCACCACCAGCCGCGCCTCGTGCCGGCGCAGCACACGGCGGGCGGAGGGCTGGCTGGCCAAGCGCTCCAGTTCCCATGGCAGGAAAGTGTCGCACAGGGCCGCCCGCGCCCGCACCGGCAGCGCCGCCATGGCCTGCGGACCCGGATGCAGGCTTTCTGCCCCCGTGCCTTCCGCCAGCAGCACATGATGCCGGTCCAGCAGCAGATGGCAATAGCGCAACCGGCGTGGTGTGGTTTCGCGGCTGATCCCCGGCAGGCCGACCAGATCGCGCGCCGAGGCCAGAACCTCGTATTCACCGAACAGCAATTCGCAATCCGCCCCGTGCAGCAACAGCAGATGCTGACCCGAGACACTCAGGTCGCCGTCATTGTCCAGCGCCCCCGCCTCGATACGCACCGGCAGTGCCTCCCCCTCGGCACAGACCATGCCGCCCCCGGCCCAGCGCAAGACCTGCGCGCCCGCGTCCAGCGTCATCACCGCATCGCCCGCGCGCAGATGCTCCACCCGGCGCGGCCCGTCGGGTGTCTGGATCAGGGTGCCCGCCTCGAAACACACCGGATTGCCGTTCAGGAACCGGGTGGACCAGACACCGTTCGGCTCGCCGGGGTCGAGGCCCGCATTGGGATAGTTGGACAGCGCAGTGGAATTTCCCGAGCCCGGCACGATGAGATCATTCGCGCCACCGTCCGTCATGCCCACCTGCGCGACGCCGGTATAGCCATTGGTCCACTGAACCTTTTCATAGATCATGTCGATCTCGAAATTGCCGTCGTGGGTGTGTTGCAAGACAACCTGAAAGGTGTTCCGCGCCGAACTGGAGCCGCTATAGGCCCGCACGTCCAGCCATGTGATCGTGACCCGTCCATTCGTCGGGTCCAGATCCCAGTAGATGTTGTTGGTGCCCGTCGCCGTGCCGCTGGTGATGTTCACATCGCTCCAGAACGGGGCAATGGCCGGATAGGACAACGAGGAAAGCGCGGAAGGCGTATAGGCGGTGACCGGGCCCTGAAAGGTGATCAGCCCGTTGGTATTGATGTAGATCGAGGTATAGTTGGTGCCGAAGTAATTGATGCCGGAAGGTCCGAAAACCGAACTGATGTTCACCCGGATCGAACCGTCGTCATAATTGCCCGCCGTCAGCGCGCTGCCGCGAAAGCTGCCTTCGCCGACGCCCTGTGGCCCGCCGAGCCCGGTGTTGATCGTGGCCATTTTCGGCCTCCGCCTGTTTCTGCCTCGGAAACGACAGAACAGGGGAAATCAGGCAGGCCCGCGGATGGATCGCGGAGAGATCGGGGCAATTTCACGGCTTTAAGCCACAATCCTTACCAATTGACAGAATTGTCGCCAGGCAGAAACAATTTCCCCGGCCACTGATGCGACCGGGGAGACAATCTTGCAATCAGACGCCGAGGCACCAGCGCATCACCGCCTTCTGTGCATGCAGCCGGTTTTCCGCCTCGTCGAAGATCACCGAATGTGGGCCGTCCATCACGGCGCTGGTGGCTTCGTCGTTGCGATGCGCGGGCAGGCAATGCATGAACAGCGCATCGGGCTTGGCCTGCGCCATCAGATCCTCGTTCACCTGATAGGCGCGAAGCTGGTTGTGGCGACGCTCTTTCGCGGATTCCGGATCATGCATGCTGACCCAGGTATCGGTCACCACCAGATCGGCGCCCGCCACCGCCTTGTAGGGGTCGCGCTCCACCGTCACAGGGTGGCCTTTGGAGGCCGCGAAATCCAGCCAGACCCGCTCGGGGTCGAGCGTTTCCGGCCCGGTGAAGGCCAGATCGAAGCCGAACTGCCCGGCGGCATGGGCAAAGCTGGCGAAGACATTGTTGCCGTCGCCACACCAGACCACCTTCTTGCCCGCGATCGGGCCGCGATGTTCCTCGTAGGTCATCACGTCGGCCATGATCTGACAGGGGTGCGTGCGGTTGGTCAGCCCGTTGATGACCGGAACCGTGGCATGTTCCGCCATCTCTTGCAGCGTCGCCTCTTCAAAGGTGCGGATCATGATGAGATCGACATAGCGCGACAGCACCCGCGCGGTATCGGCAATGGTCTCGCCATGCCCAAGCTGCATTTCCTTGCCAGACAGCACCATCGTCTCGCCACCCATCTGGCGCACACCGACGTCAAAGCTGACACGGGTGCGGGTCGAGGGCTTTTCGAAGATCAGCGCGACCATACGGCCCTTCAGCGGCTGGTCATCGTCGGGCGTGCCCTTGGGGCGCCCGGCACGGGCGATCTTCATGGCGCGGGCATTGTCGATCATGGCGCGCAGATCGGTCGAGGATGTGGTGTGAATATCAAGGAAGTGGTTCATCTGTCGGTCTTTCTGACGGGCGTCCGCCCGCTTGCGTATCTTGTCAAAGGGAAAGGGATGTCGGATCGAACTCCATGACGAGCACGGGCTTTCCCGTCTCGCCGGTGGCTTCGTGCAAGGCGCGGAAGCCGGCTCGTCGATACGCCCGCACGGCGCGTTCGTTCGACGGGTCGGGGTCGATCACCACCGCCGGATAGCGACGCCGCAGGTCAGCCGCGCGCAGGTTCAGATAGCGCGCCGCATGGCCCTGCCCCAGCATGTCGGGCTCCCCCAGAAAGGTATCCATCGCGCGGGTGCCCGTGGGGAAATCCGCATATTGTGGCATGGGCTCGTGATGGGCGGGATAATCCTGCACATAGGCGAAGGGCCTGCCCTGATAGGCCACCAGCCGCAGATCAGCGGTCGTGCCGTCGATGTCGGCGTCGATCAGCGCGATTTCAGTGTCGGGGTCGCCCCACCATGCGCGGACATGCGGCTGGGCCAGCCAGCCACGCATCCGCGCGTAATCCGTCCGCGTGAGCGGCGGAAAGCTGTAATCCGCCTCAGCCGGCATGACCAGACAGCGCGGCCGCGGCCGCATCCAGCCGCTTCAGCGCCTCGGCAATATCGGCGTCGGGGATGTTCAGCGCAGGCAGCAGCCGCACCACATTATCCGAGGCGGCAACGGTCAGCACATGCTCGGCCATCCCCGCCTTCACCAGATCGGCGGCCGGAGCCTTGCATTTCAGCCCCAGCATCAGCCCCTGCCCGCGCACGCTTTCAAACACCTCGGGATGCGCCGCCACCAGCGCCTCCAGCCCCTGCCGGAACAGGCCCGCCTTGCGGTTGACCTCGGCGAGGAAGGCGGGGTCCGAGACGATGCGCATCACCGCACCGCCCACCGCGCAGGCCAGCGGGTTGCCGCCATAGGTGGACCCGTGGGTGCCCGCGACCATGCCGGAGGCAGCATTCTCGGTGGCCAGCACCGCGCCCAGCGGGAAGCCGCCGCCGATGCCCTTGGCGACCATCATGATGTCGGGGGTGACGCCGGCCCATTCATGGGCGAACAGCTTGCCCGTCCGCCCCATGCCGCATTGCACCTCGTCGAAGATCAGAAGCGCGCCAGTCTCGTCGCACAGGTCGCGCAGGCCCTTCAGGCAACTGTCGGGCAGCGTGCGGATGCCGCCCTCGCCCTGCACCGGCTCTATCAGCACCGCCGCCGTCCGGTCGGAAATCGCCGCCCGCAGCGCCTCGTGATCGCCGAAGGGCAGTTGCCGGAACCCCGGCATCAGCGGGCCGAAGCCCTTGACCATCTTTTCCGACCCCGCTGCCGCGATGGCGCCGGTGGACCGGCCATGGAAGGCGCCCTCGAAGGTCAGGATCTCGATCCGCTCCGGCTCGCCATTCTCATACCAGTATTTGCGGGCCATCTTGATCGCCAGTTCCGCCGCCTCGGTGCCGGAATTGGTGAAGAACACGGTATCGGCGAAAGTGTGCTCGACCAGTTGATCGGCCAGCGCCTCCTGCTCCGGGATGCGATAGACGTTCGACACATGCCAGAGCTTCGCCGCCTGTTCGCTGATGGTTTTCACCAGTTCTGGATGGGCATGGCCCAGCGCATTCACGGCGATCCCCGAACCCAGATCGAGGTAACGGCCCCCGTCCTCGGTGAAAAGCCAGCTTCCCTCGCCCTTCACAAAGGCAAGCGGCGCGCGGTTGTAGGTCGGCAGGACGGAGGTAATCATGGATAATCCTCAGGCGGATGCGAGGCCATAGGGGTGCCAAAGGCGCATGCCCATGTCAACGCAAGGGTGTCATGACGGAGAGCTCGGGAACGGTTTTTCCGGCGGGATCGGGCCGGAAGCGGAACGTGCGGAAGAGACGTCAGACGCGGGTGCGTCGGCGTCGGGGCAGCTGGAAGGGGCGAATCCGGGCGTTCATGCGACCTGCGATAGCGCAGGGCGGCTGGTCTGGCAAGCGTCAATCGCTGGCGTGTGGGTCACGCCTTCCGCGTCTCGATCCGGTAGCTGCCTTCCGGCAGGTCCAGCGCAGCGGCGAGGTCGCGCAATTGCACCATGGAGAGGGTGATGACCATGGGTTCCTGCGTGATCGGATGCACCTGTTCCAGCGTGATGCAATCGTCGAAAGCCGAGATGGTGATGTCTTCCTGCAATCCCTCATGCCCCTCGTCGATGAGGGTGATGACGGTCGCGTCGAATTCGTGCTCGATGGTGAACATGGCATCAGGTTAGCAGGCCGGGCACGGTGCGCAACGGGAAAACGCGGGCCGACAAAATGCCGTGACATCGGGGGCGACACAGCCGCGGGGCCTTTCCGCCGCCGGGCGTTTTGTTAATCTGCGCAAAACGGCAGACAGGCACGGCAATGGCAGCACGATCTTTCAGGGCAGGATTTCCGGTGCGGGGGCGGGCCATGGCTCTGCTTGCCGCGGCGCTTGCGCTTGCGGGATGTGTGACAACCGGTCAGCCGGTGCCCGCACCTGCCCCTTTGCCGGCAACCACCGCCGCCCAGACCTTCGGCGACCGCCTTGCACCGCAGGAAGCTGCGCGCAATTTCGTCTCGGTGGTCGAAAAGGTGGAACCCGTGGCCGAACGCTTCTGCCGCCAGCATCAGGTGGCCGGTCAAAGCTGCGACCTGCAAATCGTTGTGGACCGGCGCCGCGACCTGCCGCCCAATGCCTTCCAGACCGTTGACGAGAAGGGCCGCCCGGTGGTGGGCTTCACGCTCGCGCTGATCGCCGATGCGCGAAATGCCGACGAGATTGCCTTCGTGCTGGGGCATGAGGCGTCGCATCACATCCTTGGCCATATCGGGCGCAAGCAGCAGGGCGCCGAGGCGGGTGCGGTTCTGGGAACCATGCTCGGGCAGGCCACCGGCGCCGATGCCGCGACGATGAAGCAATGGCAGAGTTTCGGCGCCAGCATCGGGGCGCGCCGCTATTCAAAGGAATATGAGCTGGAGGCCGATGCGCTGGGGGCCCGGATTGCCTGGTATGCGGGGTATGATCCGGTGCGCGGCGCGGGCTTCTTCAGCCGGTTACCCGATCCGGGCGACCAGTTCCTCGGCTCGCACCCGCCAAACGCGCAGCGCCTGCAACAGGTGGCAACGGTGGTTGCCGGGCTGGAACGGCAGGCAGGGTATTGAGAAGGTCAGGCCAGATCCGCGCAGGGGGAAACCTTCACTTCGCGTCCCGCTGAGCGGCAGCCCTTGACCTGCCGCGCGCAAGGCCGCAGCCTGCCCGAAAACGGGAGACAGGCGTGATCAGCAAGGCGCGATGGATCTGGCGGCAGCTCAGCCGCAAGCTGTGGGTGACTTCGGTGGTCTATGCGCTGGCGGCGCTGGCCACGGCAGGCGCGGCTTCGTGGATCGGGCCCATGCTGCCCGAGGGGATCGTTTACGGCATCGGCACCGACGCGGTGGAGGCGGTGCTGACCATCATCGCCTCGTCCATGCTGACGGTCACCACCTTCGCCTTCGGCACCATGCTGGGCGCCTTCAACGCCGCCGCCACCAATATCACCCCGCGCGCCACCAACCTTCTGCAACATGACAGGACCACACAAAAGGTGCTGTCCACCTTTCTGGGCAGCTTCATCTTTTCACTGGTCTCGGTGATCGGTCTGAAAGCGGGGGCCTATGGGCCGAACGGCAAATTCGTCCTGTTCGTCGTCACGCTGGCGCTGGTGGCGCTGATCGTCATCGGCATGCTGCGCTGGATCGCGCATCTGACGGCCTATGGCCGCCGGGATGATACCCATGACCGCGTGGAACAGGCCGTAGCCGGGGCCTTGCGGGCCCGGACGGACGAGCCGTGGCTGGGCGCACATCCGATGACCGGCCCGGCACCCTTCGATGCCCGCGCCGTCATGGCCGACCGGATCGGCTATGTCCGCCATGTTGACCTTGCGGCGCTACAGGCGGTGGCCGAGGCGGCGGGATGCGCCATCTGGGTTGCGGCCCTGCCCGGCAGCTTTGTCCATCCCGGTGCGCCGCTGTTGTGGATCGGCACCCCGGCGAGCGAGGCCGAGGGCGCCACCTGCCTTGATGCCTTTGACATCGGCGCCACGCGCTCTTTCGACCAGGACCCGCGCTTCGGCCTGTCGGTGCTGACCGAAATTGCCGAGCGTGCCCTGTCGCCCGCCGTCAATGACCCCGGATCGGCCATCGACATTCTGGGCCGCGCGGTGCGGCTTCTGGCGATCTGCACCGAAACCCGCAGCCCCGAGGTGCGCTACAACCGGCTCTGGGTGCCGCCGCTGACCGTGGCCGAGATGATGGAGGATGTGTTTCCGCCCATCGCGCGCGACGGGGCGAGCATCTTCGCCGTGCAGATCCGGCTGCAAAAGGCACTGCTGGCGCTGTGCGAGATCGACGCCGCCCTGTTTGGCCGGGCCGCTTCGGAACAGGCCCGCGCGGCGTTGACACGGGCCGAGCCGCAGATGCTTCCCGATGAACTCGCGCGTTTGCGCGACGTTGCGGGCCGGATCGAGGCGCTGTCGGGCAATCGCCGCCCGCCGGGAATCTGACACGATCCCCCGCGCCTTGACCTGCATCAAGGCGCGTCTGCCCGTCCCGCGCGACCCTTCCGTCAGGATTGCAGGGGAGACGGGCAATGCTGGGATATGTCGAGGCGCCGCGCGCATGGTGGTTGACACACGGCATGGCACGCGCGGTCGGGGTGGACCTGCCGCGCGCGGTGACCGAGGGCTGGCTGAAACGCAGCGAACTGGCGCAGATCGTCACGCGCTGTCAGGGCTGCGGCTGTTCGGCCGATTGCACGGGCTGGCTGGCCGATCCGACGCATGCCGCCGCCCTGCCCGGCTATTGCCGGAACAAGGCGGCCATCGAATCCCTCGCGCCCTGAGTGCTGGCCCTTTCCGGCGCCCGCCGCTAACCTGCCCCAAAGCGGAGGCAGGATGCGTCAGATTGAAAATGTGGTTTCGGATCGGGGGTCGAAATATGCCGTCTCCGGCGGCAAGGTCACGGACCGCAAGGGCTGTGACGCTTTCATCTCCGATCTGAAGCGGGTGAAGAAATACGCCAAGGCCACGCATAATTCCTGGGCCTGCATCCTGTCGGACGGCGGCCCGCTGAAGAACGACGATGGCGAAAGCGGCGCGGGGGCGGTGATCCTGCGCATGCTGGAACGGGCCGAGCTGACGGATACCATTGTTGTCGTCACCCGCTGGTATGGCGGTGTCCACCTTGGCGGCGACCGTTTCGCCCATGTCGTGACCTGCGTGCGCGCCTTTCTGGCCGGGGAAACCGCATCTCCACCCAAAGGTTGACGGTTCCAGCGTGGACAGCTTCGGGTTTTTTGCGATATGCGGCTGCATTCGACCTAACGTCAGTCGGGGAACAGGCATGATCGGACGGCTGCTGGCGGAACTCGCGCGGCTCAGGAATACCGCAACCTGGTCATGGGAGGGCTGGGCCGCCTCATGGCGCAACGAGAAATCGCTGCGGCAATGGTTCGCCGTCAACATCGCCTCGGCCGCGCTGGCCTTCACGCTGGACCTGACGCCGGGCGAACGCGGGCTGATCCTCGCGCTTGGTGTGCTGCTGCTGGCGGCAGAGTTGATGAACACGGCGGTGGAGGAGGTGGTAGATTATATCTCCACCGACCATGACCCCCGCGCCAAACGCGCCAAGGATGCCGCCTCGGCCGCTGTCGCGGTGACCGCCATCGCGGGCGGTCTGGCCTGGCTGATGATCCTGCTGGGGTAAGCGGATCAGAGCGTCTTGTGCGTGCCGTCGCAGAACGGCGCCTTGGCCGAATGCTTGCAGCCGCACAGAAAGGCGGGCTTTGTCGCCTCGGCGGTGAATTTTACCGGGGTAAAGCCGGTTTCCTTGTGGCTGCCATCGCAGAAGGGCTGTTTCTGCGACCGCCCGCAGGCGCACCAGAAATAGGTTTTCCCTTCGGTCAGTTCGACCCTGTAAGGCGCTTTCTGCGGGCATTCCGGGCTGTCGGTCATCAGGCTCTCCGCTGGCGGTTGGCTGCGGGAATGCTAGCGCGCGCGCCCCGAACCGCCAAGCGGGCATTTCCGACCTGACGGAACCGGCAGGGTGTGGCATCCTGCGGGGAAAGACGGAGGTTCCCATGCGTGCCCTATCCTTGCTTGTCGCCCTGCTGCCGCTGGCGGCCTGTGGGCAGCCTGCCCCGCCCGGCCCAACCAGCCTGCCGCTGATGGGTGGCTACCGCGACCCGGCCGATCCCTGCCGCCGGGTGGGTGAGGATGCCTTTACCAACCAGTTCCTCGACGATGCCGCCGATCTGGTCGCCTGCCCCGCCGGGATGGAAAACATGGGCGTCTTCGTCACCGAAACCGGCGCCCGCCGCCTGACAGACGCGGCAGGATACACGCTGTTCAGCGTGCCCCGGTGATGAGGGTCAGCGAATTTTCCAATTCCTGCAGGCAAACGAAGCGCAGCCGCGCTCACGTATTTTGCTCATCATTTTTCTGAACGTCGGGTCGTTCTGCAAAAGCCAGCCATCAAGGTTTAACCAATCAAGCCTTTCAATCAAGCACGCACCGACTGAATCACGGTCAACCGTGACTGAAGTTCCTCTTGCGTATCCAAATAAAGCCATACTCAAGCAAATCAGCGCCTGCCAATCTACAACTGCAGAAATCCTAATGAACTTAATACCTTCTCCGATCTCCGGGTGGTTAATCGGGATGGCTCCGCTGCCCGCTTCTATATGACAAGACATATCTCGAGAAATCAAAATTTGATACACAAGAATTACTTCAGAGATTGCATCTTGAATGTTTAAATCTGAAAACTCAATACACTCCCTTAATATCTGGATGCTATTCCCCGAAAGCGATGGCGGCCGGTTAGAAATATCACATGTGAGCGTGAACTTGGTCCTCGCCTCACACACATCTATTAACTCTGAGAGAGCAAGTGGGAGTGACGCTCTTGAAGCTGCCAGCTTTCTATTCCGTGCATCTTCCGCAATACGGCGTGTATTCTCGATTGTTGCCAAAACACCCGCCATGGCAAATGACGCGGCAAGTATGCTGACGAAGGCAGTGGCAAGATAGGTCCAGTTCTTTATTGCCTGATCCGCTACGGCAGAATCAATCACCCAGCACAGTGTGAATGTGGAGATTGCGCCACAGCAAAACCCGAGCGGAAAGTTTCTTAGAAACTTCACCAGCTTGGACAATTTCACACCACCCGTCCCCACAGATCATATTCGCTGGCTTCCTCGACCTCGACCGTCACCATGTCGCCGGGCGACAGGGTTTCGAAATTCTCGTCGATGAACAGGTTGCCGTCGATTTCCGGCGCGTCGGCCTTGGTGCGGCAGGTGGCGCCCTCTTCGTCCACCTCGTCCACCAGAACCTGCATCACCTGCCCCACCTTGGCGGCGAGCTTGGCTTCGGAAATCGCCTGCGCCTTTTCCATGAAGCGTTCCCAGCGGTCCTGCTTCACCTCGGCCGGCACATGGTCGGGCAGATCGTTCGAGCGCGCCCCGGCGACGTTTTCATACTGGAAGCAGCCCACGCGATCCAGTTGCGCCTCATCTAGCCAGTCCAGCAGGGTCTGGAATTCCGCCTCCGTTTCACCGGGATAGCCCACGATGAAAGTCGAGCGCAGCGTGATGTCCGGGCAGGCCGCGCGCCAGGCGGCAATCTCGTCCAGCGTCTTTGCCGCCGCCGCAGGGCGGGCCATGCGTTTCAGCGTCTCCGGGTGGGCATGCTGGAACGGGATGTCGAGGTAAGGCAACACCAGCCCCTCGGCCATCAACGGGATCAGGTCGCGCACATGCGGATAAGGATAGACGTAATGCAGCCGCACCCAGGCGCCCAGCTTGCCCATCTCGCGCGCCAGATCGGTGATATGCGCCCGCACCTCGCCGCCCTTCCAGGGCGACAGGTCATGCTTGCGGTCCACCCCATAGGCCGAGGTATCCTGCGAGATGACCAGCAGTTCCTTCACCCCGGCCTCGACCAGCTTCTCCGCCTCGCGCAGCACGGCATGGGCCGGGCGGCTGACCAGACGGCCGCGCATGTCGGGGATGATGCAGAACCTGCACTTGTGATTGCAGCCTTCCGAGATCTTCAGATAGCTGTAATGGCGCGGCGTCAGCTTCACCCCGCTGGCGGGCAGCAGATCGACGAACGGATCGGGCTGCGGTGGCACCGCCTTGTGCACCGCATCCAGCACGGCCTCATACTGATGCGGGCCGGTGACGGCCAGAACCTTGGGATGCGCGCCGGTGATGTATTCGGGTTCCGCCCCCAGACAGCCGGTGACCAGCACGCGGCCATTCTCGCGCAGCGCCTCGCCGATGGCATCAAGGCTTTCGGCCTTGGCACTGTCCAGAAAACCGCAGGTGTTCACGATCACCGCATCGGCGCCCTTGTAGTCAGGGCTGATCGCATAACCCTCGGCGCGCAGGCGCGTCAGGATACGTTCACTGTCGACCAGCGCCTTGGGGCAGCCAAGCGAGACCATGCCGATGGTCGGCTGGCCGGGGCGTGCCACGTCGGGGATCATGGCACGGGCGAGATCGGGGCGGAGGTTCGGCGGGTTCTGCGACATTGGCCCCATATAGCGGTGAAGCGGGCCGCCGCAAAGGGGCCACGCGCAGCGCCCCGCCGACCGCGCCTGCACGGGATTGTTGCCCGCCGCCCCCGGCGTTAGGCTGTGGGCCAGACTGTTACGGAGGGCCGGATGCGCTGGTTGATGCGGATCGTCTCGTCATTGCTGGTTCTGGTGCTGTTGCTGGCGCTGATGGTGTTCCTGATGCCGAAGGACAGGATTGCCCGGCTGGCCGAAAGCCAGTTCGCACAGGCGACCGGACGGGTGATCGAGATCGGCGATCAGATCCGCCCGACGATCTGGCCCGTGCTGGGTGTCACCGCCGGGCCGGTGCGCATTGCCAATCCCGACTGGGCCGCCGGGCCGGACCTGCTGCGCGCGGGGCGCATCGCCATCGGGCTGGAACTGGGGCCGCTGTTCGATGGGCAGATCCGAATGACGGAGGTCGAGATCGACAAGCCCGAACTGCTGCTGGAACGGCGCAAGGACGGCAGCACAACCTGGGCCATGGGCGGGGCCAGCGGTTCGGGCGCAAGTGACGGCCCGTCCGGCAGCGGCGGCATGGCACTGGGGCGCGGCACGATCCGCGATGGCAGCCTGCGGTTCATCGACCATGCCAGCGGCACGGATATCGAAATGACGCAGGTGGACATTGACGCAGCCATCCCCGATTTCGACGGCCCGGCCAAGATTGATCTGCGCGGTCTGGTGCGCGGGCAACCCGTCACACTCAGCGCCTCGGTCGAGGCGCTGGGGCCGCTGCTGGCCGGCAAGCTCGGCCCCATTGCGCTGGAGGCAGGCGCGGGCAAGGCAAGGCTGACCTTCAAGGGCAAGGTCAGCCTCGCGCGGGCCGAGGCAGAGGGCCAACTGACCGCCGATCTCGCCGACCGACCGGCACTGGCCGCCGTGCTGGGCCGCCCCCTGCCCGATCTGCCCGAAGGTCTGGGCGCGCGCAAGATCGGGCTGAGCGCCGATCTGACCCGCACGGCCAAGGGCGCACTGCATCTGCGCAAAGCCGAAATCCTGCTGGACGATACGGTGATCAGGGGCGAAGCCGACCTGTTGCCCGGCGCGGACCGGCCGCGCCTTCAGGGGCGGTTCACCGCTGACAGCCTGAACCTGACGGGCAGCGCCGGAACCGGCGGCACGAGTTCGGGAGATGAAGGCTGGTCCACCGCCCCCATCGACATCTCGGGCCTGTCGGCGCTGGATGCCGAGATCACCCTGTCCGCCGGGGCCATTGCAGCCGGTCCGCTGAAGCTTGGCCAGACACAGGCGGGCGTCACGCTGGACCGTGCGCGCGCCGTGGTGAAACTGACCGAAGCTGCGGCCTATGGCGGCGGGATCACCGGGCAATTCGTGCTGAACGGGCGTCAGGGCCTGTCTGTGGGCGGCGATCTGTCACTGAAGGGGCTGAACCTGCAACCCCTGCTGCAAGACCTGACCGGAACCGACCGGCTGCTGGGTCGCGGGAATGTGAAGCTGAGCTTCCTCGGCTCCGGCGCCTCGGTCGATGCGATCCTGCGCAGCCTGTCGGGGGACATTGCCCTGAAGATGGGCAAGGGCGAAATCCTTGGTCTCGACATCGTGGGGATGCTGCGCACCATGGACCCCGGCTATGTCGGCGAAGGCAAGCGGACGATCTTCGACACCGCCGGAATGACCGCGAAAATCACCAATGGCATCGCGGTTTCGGATGACCTGAACATCGCCGCCAACCTGTTCACCGCAGGCGGCGCCGGGCAGATCGACCTTGGCGCACGCAGTCTCGACTACCGGCTGCTGCCACGACTGGGCGGTGGCGACGGGGTGGAAATTCCGGTGCTGATCAAGGGGCCATGGGCCTCGCCCAAGATACGGCTGGATCTGGAATGGCTGACGCAAAAGCGGCTGGACGCCGAAAAGGCGCGCGCGGAAGAACGCGCCAAGGCCCGCCTGGAGGAATTGGCGAAAGACAAGCTGGGCGTCACCCCCCAAGAGGGTGAAAGCCTTGAAACCGCCGCCAAACGCCGCGCGCAAGAGGCGCTGGAGGCGGAAACCGGCCGCATCCTAGACAAAATCCTGAACGGAAACTGAGGCTTGCGCGGCCTTACCGCTTAAGAACCTCGACAGTGGGCAGATCGGTCAGCGACAGGCCCGCCGCGCGGAAGGCCGCCAGCGACAGTTGCGCCGCCCCCTCGCCCGGCATCAGATCGACCTGCACGGTCACCCCGCCCGCCGTCTTGATCATCCCCGGCTCCGGCGCCGATACCAGCGACGACCGCAGCCAGAATCCCGGTGTTGTCGGATCGCCCAAGGTCACGACCACTGTGCCAAGGCTGCCTCCGGCGGCAGCCGGGGCGGCCGTCACGGCGGCGCGCTGTTCGGGGGTGGTGGTATCCAGCGCCTCGGCCGTTGTCGCGCCGGGTTTCGGCGGCGGCGCCGAAAGCTCGGGCGTGGGCAGCGGCAGCGGGTCGGAAATCGCGCTTTGTGGTGCGGCACTGCGCTTGCCGAACTGCGGCATCTTCAAATCGGCGCATCCTGCCAGCAGCAGGCACCCGCCCAGAATCGTCAGACCACGCAACATCCCGCACTCTCCCCTTCACCTAGCCATATCGGACCGATTGCCACGATAGTCGGGGGGGAACGGCGCTTCAACTGTCGGATTCGCGCTTGCTGGCGGTTCGTCGAATGCCTACCTTTCAGGCATGAGCGCGCCCCTGATCGACCCTTTCGTCCGTGCCATCCGATACCTGCGGGTTTCGGTGACGGATCGCTGCGACTTTCGTTGCACCTATTGCATGGCCGAACACATGACCTTCCTGCCGAAAGCAGACCTGCTGACGCTTGAGGAACTTGACCGCCTGTGCACGACCTTCGTGCACATGGGCGTGGAAAAGCTGCGCATCACAGGGGGTGAGCCTTTGGTGCGCAAGGGCATCATGACCTTCTTCCGCGCCATGTCGCGCCATCTGGACAGCGGCGCGCTGAAGGAACTGACGCTGACAACCAACGGCAGCCAGCTTGCCCGTTTCGCACAGGAACTGGCCGATTGCGGGATCCGCCGGATCAACGTGTCGCTGGATACGCTGGATCCCGCGAAATTCGCCGAAATCACCCGATGGGGCCGCCTGCCGCAAGTGCTGGAAGGGATCGAGGCGGCCAAGGCCGCGGGGCTGCGCGTGAAGATCAACGCCGTCGCGCTGAAGGGCTTCAACGAGGACGAGCTGTTCCCGTTGGTGGACTGGTGCGCAAGGGAAGATCACGACCTGACCTTCATCGAGGTCATGCCGATGGGCGATCTGGGCGGCGAGGACCGGCTGTCGCAATACTGGTCGCTGAACGATCTGCGGGCCCGGCTGGCGGAACGCTTCACCCTCACCGATCTGGCCGAACGCACCGGCGGCCCGGCACGCTATGTGCGGCTTCAGGAAACCGGACAGAAGATCGGCTTCATCACGCCGCTGACGCATAATTTCTGCGAAAGCTGCAACCGGGTGCGGCTGACCTGCACGGGCGAGCTTTACATGTGCCTCGGGCAGGAAGACATGGCAGACCTGCGCGCGCCGCTGCGCGCCAGCCCCGATGACGCCGGGCTGGAACAGGCGATCCGCGCCGCCATCGCCCGCAAGCCGAAGGGCCATGACTTCGACTATTCGCGTCAGGCCATCGCCGGGCAGATGACCCGCCACATGAGCCATACGGGTGGCTGAACTCGTGAGCGACCGGCGGAAATGGCTGGCTGCCGCCGCAGAACATCTGCTGCCTGCCATGGTGCTGCCCCGCGGCACCGAAATGCTGCGCGCGGCGGGGGCCATTGGCATGACACTGGGACTGGCGGCGCTGATGCAGATGCTGCTCGGCGCCAATGATGCGCGGTTCTCGCTGATCGCCCCGCTGGCGGCCACCACCTTCCTGCTGATCTCGGTTCCCAACAGCCCTCTGACCCAGCCCTGGTCGGTGGTGATCGGCAATGGCGCGAGTGCTGCGGTGGCGGTGACCGTCCTGCAGCTTGGCCTGCCGCTTCCGCTGACCATCGCGCTGGCGGTGGGCGGGGCGGCGCTGGCGATGATGCTGCTGCGCGCCATGCACCCGCCCGGTGCCGCCGTGGCCATGGCGGCCGTTCTGTCGGCCCCGGTGACGATGAAGCTGGGCTACCAGTTCGCGCTGACGCCGGTGATGCTGGACAGCGCCATTCTGGTGCTGGCGGCCATCGCGGTGAACCGGCTGACCGGCCGGGTCTATCCCTTCCGCCTGCCACATGACGCCACCGCGACGCCGCGCCGCGCCGACCGTCCTTCGCCCGAGGTGCTGGAGCGTATTCTGGGCGACCTGCGCCTGTCGGCCAATATAGGGGTCGAAGACCTGCGTCGCGTGCTGGACGAAATTGAAAAGCGTGAAAAACCGCCCGCATCGCAGCGCAGGCCGCGCTTCAGCGGAGCTGTCGGAGCATTCCGGCCACGCTCTCGCCGCTGAACGGCAGGTCCAGCACCAGCGGCGGCGGATGGCCCGGCAGCGCTTCGACCGTCGCACGCAGGCTGACATATAAGCCACCAAGCACTGCCACCCGCTCCAGCAGGCCGCTGTCACGCGCGGTGGCGAAGGGCAGGTTCAGAAAGGCCGCCCGCAGATCGGGCATCTCGTCAAGCAGCGCCAGCGCAGCCATTGCATCGGTCGCAACGACGACCGTCGCCCCCTGATCGGCCTCGCCGATCAGAAGCGCCAGATCCTCGGCCACCAACCAGACCGGATCGACCACCAGATACCGCCGCCGCAAACCGCCCTCCTGCCATCACTCTTTCGCGCAGCATGGAACCATTGCACCAGACGCGCATTAAACTGTGACATAGCTGGAGAGGATTTATCCTGTGACCACCGCCTGCACCGACTGTCCGCTGCGCTGCCAGCCGATGTTTCAGCCGATGAACGCCGAAGAAATCACCTTCATGCAGGCATTCAAATCCGCCGAGGTCGAGGTGCCCGCAGGTCAGGTGCTGTTGTGGGAAGGACAGCCGAGCCCCTGGCTCTTTACCGTTCTGAGGGGTCAGGGCCTGCGCAGCAAGATGCTGCCCGACGGCGACCGGCAAGTGGTGAACTTCGTTTTCCCCGGTGATTTCCTTGGCTTGCAGTCAGGGGTTATGGGCGAGATGAAGCATTCCGTCGAAGCCACAACCGACATGACCCTGTGCCGGTTCGCGCGGGCCGATCTGTGGCGGGTGTTCCGCGACCAGCCCGCACGCGCTTTCGACCTGACCTATCTGGCCGCAACCGAAGAACATTTTCTGGGTGAGGCGTTGCTGACCCTCGGCCAGCGCGATGCGACCAGCCGTCTGGCCTGGGCGCTGCTGCGCCTGTGGCGCCGGGCGGTGGCGACCGGGATGCAGGGGCCCCGCGGTGTGCCACTGCCCTGGCGTCAGCGCGATCTGGCCGATGCACTGGGTCTGTCACTGGTTCACACCAACAAGACGCTGGCCCGGCTGCGCATCCTTGGCGCCGCGCATTGGTCAGGCGGCTATCTGGCGGTGCCCGATCCGGCTGTGCTTGCCGAACTCGCGCAGGAGGAGGACGGGGCCGCGACGCCCCGCCCGCTGTTCTAGCCGTCAGGCCGCCGGCATCCGCGTCTCGACCATACCAGCATACCAACTGGAACCGAAGGGAATGGCGTTGTCGTCGAAGTTATAGGCCGGGTGGTGCACCATGGCAGTATCGCCATTACCAAGGAAAATATAGGCGCCGGGGCGTTCGTTCAGCATGAAGCTGAAATCCTCGGCCCCCATCAGCGGCGCGGTATTGGTATCGACATGGCCGGACACCGCCTGCGCCACCTCGGCCGCGAAGCCGGTATTTTCCTCGGCATTCATCGTGACCGGATAGCCGCGCTGATAGTTCAGCTCGGCCTTGGCGCCCAAAGCCAGCGCCGTGCCCTCAACGATTTCCTTCAACCGCTGTTCCACCTGATCCTGCACCGCCGGGTCCATGGTGCGCACGGTGCCTTTCATCTTTACCACCTGCGGAATGACGTTATGCGCGGTGGAATCGGTGGCGACAGTGCAGATCGACACGACCACCTGTTTCAGCGGGTCAACCGTGCGGCTGGCGATGGTCTGCGCCGCGACAATGATATGGGCGGCAACCACGGTGGTGTCGATGCAGTCATGCGGCTTGGCGGCATGGCCGCCCTTGCCGGTCACGGTGATGTCGAACTGATCCGCCGCCGCCATCATGGCACCGGGGCGGATGGCGAAATGGCCGACCGGGATGCCGGGCATGTTGTGCATGCCATAAACTTCCTGAATGCCGAAGCGGTCCATCATGCCATCGGCGCACATCTCGCGCCCGCCGCCGCCGCCCTCTTCCGCCGGCTGGAAGATCACCACGGCGGTGCCGTCGAAATTGCGGGTCTCCGCCAGATATTTCGCCGCGCCCAGCAGCATGGCGGTATGGCCGTCATGGCCGCAGGCATGCATCTTGCCGGGCGTCCTGGAGGCATAGGCGACCCCGGTCTGTTCGATGATCGGCAGCGCATCCATATCGGCGCGCAACCCGATGACGCGACCCGCGCTGTCGGTGCGGCCCTTGATCACACCGACAACGCCTGTGCGGCCAATGCCTTCCACCACCTCGTCACAGCCGAAGCCGCGCAGCAGCTCGGCCACCTTGCCCGCCGTGCGATGCACCTCGAACAGCAGTTCGGGGTTTTCGTGGAAATCGCGCCGCCAGGCAGTGATCTCGGGCAGCAGTTCGGCAAATCGGTTCTTCGGGGGCATGGCGTTCCTCGTGTCCTGGCCGCGCGTGCGGACTCAGGCGCAAGCCTGTTACAATCGCCCGGCGGCTTCAACCCCGGCGTGTCAGGATTTGATCACAATGACGGGCCGGGTGCGATTTTGCTGCCGTCGGTGAAACGCGACAGCCGGAAGCGGTGCAGATCGTGGCCCGTATCATTCCCGGCCACCAGATCGGCAATGACCCGGCCGAAACCGGGGCCGATGCCGAAGCCATGGCCGCTCATCCCCGTTGCCAGCACCAGACCGGGCAGCGCCGCCACCCGGTCCACCACCGGCACGACATCGGGCATGGTGTCGATCATCCCGGCCCATGCCGCCTTGAGCTTCGGCACGCCAAGATGCGGGAAGCAGGCGGCGAAGCTTTGGCGCACATCCGCAACGATCCGGGCAGATGGGTCGGGGTTCAGCACGCGCATCCGTTCAAACGGGCTGATGGAATCCGGCGCCCAGCGGCGTGGGGTGCCCCAGGCATCGGGGTAATGGGCAGGTGCCTTGGGATGGAATCTCGTAGACCGGAAATCCTTTTTCAGCACAGGCAGATAGAGACCGAAGTTACGAAAGGCATCCGGCCCGATGAAGAAGTCATGCGCCGCACCGGGGGCGAGCGTGTAGCCACCATCGGCACGTCGGCGGAAGGCAAAGGCATCATCTGCCGCATTGCCGGCAAAGACCTGCGGCAAGGGTTCGGTCGCCATCACGGTCGCCCGCACCGCAAGCTGCGGGATCGCCACGCCATGCGCGCGGGCAAACAGCGCCGACCATGCGCCACCCGCCAGCACCACCTGATCGCAGGCGATGCGGCCCTGTTCGGTGATGACCCCCGCCACACGCCCACCCGCGATGTCCAGCGCCCGCACCGCGCAGTTTTCCACGATCACCGCGCCGCGCGCCTGCGCCCCTTGGGCCAGCAGCGGCACCGCGACCCAAGGTTCGGCCCGTGCGTCGGAGGCGGTGAACAGCCCGCCCTTCCACGGCGTCGCCGCACCTTCGATCTGCGCGGCCACCTGCCCCGCGCTTTGCATCTCGGGTTCAACGCCGTAGGTGCGCGCCTCGGCACGCCATGCCTCGAACCCCGCCATCTCGGCGTCGGTCCGGGCAAGATACATCACGCCTTCCTGCCGGAACCCCAACGCCTCGCCAAATTCCTGAGACAGCGATTTCCAGTGGCGCAGCGATTCCACCATGATCGGCAGCTCACCGAAATCGCGGCCCTGCTGGCGGATCCAGCCCCAGTTGCGGCTGGATTGTTCGCCCGCGATGCGGCCCTTTTCGCACAGCGTGACGCGCAGCCCGCGCTCGGCGAGGTTCCACGCGGTCATCACCCCGATCACGCCGCCGCCGATCACCACAACGTCGCAGGCGTCGGGCAGCGGGCCGACAAACCGGACCGGCGTTGCCTCGGAAATCGGGAAGGCCATCATTGCGCCAGATCCTCGACCAGAGCCTGCATGAAGCGCCAGCCGGCCTCGAATTCGCTGACCTCCAGATACTCGTCGGGCTGATGCGCCTGCGCGATGTCGCCGGGGCCGCAGACCACGGCGGAATAGCCCCCGGCCTGAAACTGCCCGGCCTCGGTGCCGTAGCTGACAACCATGGTGCCATTGTCGCCGGTCAGGCGGCGCACCAGCGCCTCGGCCGCGCCATTGGTTTCCGGGGTCAGTGCGGGCACCACGAAGATGCGGTCCAGCAACACCGCCGCCTCGGGGCGCACGACTTTCATCGCAGCCTCCAGTCGCGCGCATTCAGCCTCGAACCGCGCGGCCCAGTCTTCGACGCTTTCGCCCGGCACCACGCGGAATTCCATGACGAACCGGCAATCGGCGGCGGTGATGTTATGCGCCGTCCCGCCCGAGATCTGGCCGGAATGCAGCGTGGTGAAGGGCGGGCGGAACAGGCCCGCAATCTCGGTGACCGGCTTTGCCCGGTTCTCGTCGTTGCGGTCATTCATCCACTGGATCAGCCGCGCACCTTCCATGATGGCGCTGACACCTTCGGGCAGAAGCGAGGAATGCACCTCGAACCCCTTCACATGCACCCAGAAGCCGGTGCCACCCTTGTGGCCGTTCACCAGCTTCATCCGCGACGGCTCGCCGATCACCGCCGCAGATGCGCGCGGCAGGGTGCGGGCCATTTCAGCGATCATCGGGGGGGCGCCGGTGCAGCCCAGTTCCTCGTCGTAAGACAGCGCGAATTGCAGCGGCCGCTTCACCCCGCGCTGCACCGCCAGCGGCACGGCGGCCAGTGCCAGCGCGACGAAGCCCTTCATGTCGCAGGTGCCGCGCCCGTAAAGCCGACCGTCACGTTCGGTCACCGTCCACGGGTCTGAGGTCCAGTCCTGGCCATCCACCGGCACCACGTCGCTGTGCCCCGACAGGATCACGCCTCCCTCCACCGCCGGGCCCGCACTGGCATAAAGCGCCGCCTTGTCGCCCGTTTCATTATAGACGCGATGCGACGCGATCCCCCACGAGGCCAGATAGCTCTCTACCCAGTCGATCAGATCAAGGTTGCTGCCCCGGCTGACCGACGGGAAGGCGACAAGCCGGTCCAGAATCTGACGTGGCGTAAGCTGTTCGGGCATCGGAAACTCCATTCTTCCGCGCGAGCCTGCCCAGTGGCTTTGCAATTTGCAAGGGCCGCAGCGTAAGGCACAGGCAGAGCGCCATCTCCTGCCGTCAATGTGACAAAACTGCCTTGCGAGGTGGCGAAAAATGTCTAACACTCGACCCAAAGATGGCGGCGACCTGCAAACAAGACCGTCCAAACAAGAATAAAAACAAAAACTTGGGGAGTGACATATGCCCGATGGGGCGATGCCCGTGCTTGAGGTTCGCGGCCTGAAAACCGTTTTCCACACCCGTGGTGGATCGGTTCACGCGGTCAATGATGTCAGCTTTCATCTGATGCCGGGCGAGTTGCTGGGCGTTGTTGGCGAAAGCGGTTCGGGCAAGTCGGTGACGATGATGTCGCTGATCGGCCTGCTGCCATCGCCCCCGGCAGATGTGCAATCCGGGCAGGTGCTTCTGGGTGGTCAGGACCTGCTGAAAGCCACGCCGGAGGAATTGCGCAAGGTGCGCGGCGCCCGCATCGGTTTTGTGTTTCAGGACCCGATGACATCGCTCAACCCGGTGTTCACGGTGGGCAGTCAGATCATGGCGCCGCTGCGCAAGCACATGGGCCTGTCGAAGGCACAGGCCGAGGCGCGCGCGGTGGAACTTCTGGAACTGGTGGGCATCCCCGATGCGCGGCGGCGGCTGAAAAGCTATCCGCACCAGTTTTCCGGCGGCATGCGGCAGCGCGTGATGATCGCCATCGCCTTGGCCTGTGACCCCGAGGTTCTGATCGCCGATGAACCGACGACGGCGCTGGACGTGACGATTCAGGCGCAGATCCTCGAACTGGTGAAAGAGCTGCGGCAGAAGCTGGGCATGGCGATTGTCTGGATCACCCATGACCTTGGCGTGGTGGCCGAAATCGCCGACCGGGTGATGGTGATGTACGGCGGTCAGGTGGTGGAACAGGCCCCGGTGAAGGAACTGTTCCGCAATCCGCGCCACCCCTATACGCGCGCGCTGCTGAAAACGATCCCGAAACTGGGTGGCCAGCGTGGCGAACGCTTGCAGGTCATCGAGGGGCAGCCGCCGATCCTCGGCTTCCCCCCCACCGCCTGTCCGTTCCGCGCCCGCTGCGCCCATGCCTTCGCGCGCTGCGAGGCGGAAAACCCGGCCCGCCGCCCGGTTGACGGGCTACCCCTGAGTCAGGGGCATGACGTGGCCTGCCACTGGTCGCCCGAAGGCGCCGAAGACCCGTCGCAGGAGGCCGCCCATGCGTGACACCACGACGCGCCCTCTGGTCGAGGTGCGCAATCTGAAAATGTATTTCCCGATCTACAGCGGCGTGATGCGCAAGCATACCGGCGATGTGAAGGCGGTGGATGACATCAGCTTTGACATCTATGAGGGCGAGACGCTGGGCCTTGTGGGCGAAAGCGGCTGCGGCAAATCGACGGTAGGCCGCGCGCTGCTGCGGCTTTACGAACCGACGGCGGGGCGCATCACCATTGCGGGGGACGATGTGGCGAGCCTCTCGCCCGAGGCGCTGCGCCGCAAGCGGCCCACCATGCAGATGGTGTTTCAGGACCCGCAGGCCAGCCTCAACCCCCGCATGACGGTGGCTGACATCATCGGCGAACCGCTGGACGAACACAGCGGGTTGTCAAAAGCGGAAAAGCTGGCCCGCATCTACGAGCTGATGGATGCCGTGGGCCTGAACCGCACCTTCGCCAACCGCTATCCGCATGCCTTTTCCGGCGGTCAGCGTCAGCGCATCGGCATCGCCCGGGCGCTGGCCCTGAACCCGAAATTCATCGTCTGCGACGAACCCATCGCGGCGCTGGACGTCTCGATTCAGGCGCAGGTGGTGAACCTGCTGGAGGATTTGCAGGACAAGCTGGGCCTGACCTATCTGTTCATCAGCCATGACCTGAGCATGGTGCGCCATATCGCCGACCGTGTAGCGGTGATGTATCTGGGACAAATCGCCGAAATCTCGCCGGTGGACGCGCTTTATGCCCGGCCGCTGCATCCTTACGCCGAGGCGCTGCTGTCGGCGGTGCCCGAACCCGATCCGGGCCGCGACGGCGCGCGCCAGCGCATCATCCTGAAGGGCGATGTGCCCTCGCCCGCCAATCCCCCCAAGGGTTGCAACTTCTGCACCCGCTGCCCGAAGGTCATACCGGTCTGCCACGAGGTAGAGCCGCGCCTGCAAGAGGCTGCGCCGGGCCGCATGGTCGCCTGCCACCTCATTCATCCGATAGACGCCACGAGAGCCGGGGAAACCGGCCGCACCGGGGCACAAGAGCACAGCCAACAACAAGGAGTTTAACCCATGAAGATGAAAGCCGCCCTGCTGGGCGCCGTCGCACTGGTCGGGCTTGCCCCGGCCGCCTTCGCGGAACGCGGGGCCGACGGTCATGTGAATATCCTCTATTCCCAGGCCCCTTCGACGCTGAACCCCTATCTGTCCTCGGGCACCAAGGACATCGAGAACGCCTCGCTGGTGATCGAGCCGCTGGCCGGCTATGACGAGAAGGGCGTGATGTTCCCGCGTCTGGCGGTCGAAATCCCGACGCTGGAAAACGGCGGCGTGGCTGAAGACCAGAAGTCGATCACCTGGAAGATCAAGCCCGAGGCCAAATGGTCGGACGGCTCGCCCGTGACCGCCGATGATGTGGTCTTTACCGCCGAATACTGCATGCATCCCGAAGGCGGCTGCGCCCAGCTTGCCAAGTTCGAGGGCGTGGAAAAGGTCGAAGCCGTCGATCCGCAGACCGTGAAGATCAGCTTCAAGGAAGCGAAGCCCAACCCCTATCTGGCCTTCGTGGGTTCAACGACGCCGGTGCTTCAGAAGGCGCAATTTGCCAATTGCCTTGGCGCTGCCGCCTCGACCTGCACCGACCAGAATTTCATGCCCATCGGCACCGGCCCCTTCCGCGTGGTCGAGTTCAAGACCAATGACGTGATCCAGCTTGAGGCCAACCCCGAATACCGCGATCCGGCCAAGCCCGCCTTCGCCACGGTGACCGTGAAAGGCGGCGGCGATGCCGCCTCGGCCGCGCGCGCCGTAATGGAAACCGGCGAATTCGACTATGCCTGGAACACCCAGATCCCGCCGGAACTGCAACAGGCGATGGAACAGGGCGGCAAGGGCGAATTCGTCAGCGGCTTTGGCACGCTGGTCGAACGGATCGAGATGAACATGACCGATCCCTCGCCCGATCTGCCGGAGGGCGAACGCTCCACCGCCAAGCATCCGCATCCGATCCTGTCGGATCTGAAGGTGCGTCAGGCGCTGTCGATGGCGATCGACCGCAACCTGCTGGTGGAAATCGGCTATGGCAATGCTGGCCGCCCGACCTGCAATCTGGTGCCCGCACCCGAAATGTATGCCTCGACCGACAATACCGGCTGTCTGACGCAGGACATCGAAGGCGCCAAGGCACTGCTGGACGAGGCCGGGTGGACCGACAGCGACGGCGACGGCATCCGTGACAAGGATGGCAAGAAGTTCAGCCTGCTGTATCAGACCTCGGTCAATCCGGTGCGTCAGGACTTCCAGGCGCTGATCAAGGGCTGGTGGAACGAGATCGGCGTTGAAGTGGAGCTGAAGGCCGTGGACGGTTCGGTGTTCTTCGGCGGTGACGCCGGTTCGCCGGATACCTTCCAGAAGTTCTATGCCGATGTCGAGATGTATGCCAACAACTTCGATGGCACCGACCCGGAGGCCTATCTGGCGGAACATACCTGCGCCAAGGCACCGCGCCCGGAAACCCAGTGGCAGGGCGAGAACATCAACCGCTACTGCGACCCCGCCTATGACGCGATGATCGCGGAACTGGGCAAGACCGGCGATTTGGAAAAGCGGGCCGAGCTTGCGAAGAAGCTGAACGACATGCTGACCAAGGAAAGCATGACCATCGTGCCGCTGGTGGATCGTGGCCGTCTGTCGGCGCGGTCGAAGACCCTGGGCGGCGTCGTTCTGAACACCTGGGATTCCGAACTGTGGAACGCCTCGGACTGGTATCGCATGAAGTGATGCGGACCTGAGCGTCCGGGCCGGTGCGGCACTCCTGCACCGGCCCCCTTCCGACAAGACCAAGAGGCCAAGACCCATGACCCGAGGTGTCGCGCCATGCTGACCTTCACGATCCGCCGCCTGTTGCTGGCCATTCCGACACTTCTGTTCATCAGTCTCGTGATTTTCCTGCTGCTGGAACTCGCCCCCGGCGATCCGATGTCGCAGGTGCCGCTGACGGTGCCCCCCGAGGTGAAACAGAAGATGCGCGAGGCGCTTGGCGCCGATCAGCCCATGTTCTTCCGCTACATGCTGTGGCTGAAACAGTTCTTCATCATCGAGCCGCTGCATATCCTTGGCGCCATCACCGGGATCGACCTTGCAGGTGACGCGCAGCGCATCATCTCATGGCAGAGCCGCAGCCCGGTGGCCGACATCATCGCGCAGCGCATTCCGCAAACCCTGACCGTGATCGGGGCGGCCTATGTGATCGGTGTGCTGATCGCCCTGCCCATCGGCATCTATTCGGCCTATCGGCAGTATAGCTGGTTCGACCAGTTGGGCACCTTCATCTCGATGATCGGGTTTTCGGTGCCGACCTTCTTTACCGGCGTGCTGCTGATCGTGATCTTCTCGGTCAACCTCGGCTGGTTTCCGTCGATCTACGACACCACACTGAAGGTGACGGACTGGGCGAGTTTCCTCAAGCAGGTCAAGCAGATGGTGCTGCCGGTTTCCGTGCTGGCCCTTTACAATGCGGCGCAGATCAGCCGTTATATGCGATCCTCGATGCTGGACAATCTGGGGCAGGATTATGTGCGGACCGCTCGGTCGGTCGGGATGACCGAACGGGTGGTGGTGCTGCGCGACGTGCTGCGCAATTCGATGATCCCGGTGGTCACCGTGATCGCGCTTGGCATCCCCACCATTTTCGGCGGCGCCATCATCACCGAACAGGTGTTCAAGGTGAACGGATTGGGTCAGCTGCTGATTTCGGCCATCCATGCCAATGACCTGCCGATGGTGCAGACGCTGACCTTCATCTTCGCCATCCTGATCGTGCTGTTCAACCTGATCGCCGATGTCCTCTATGGCATTCTGGACCCGAGGATCCGCTATGACTGAGACCTCCGCCTCCCCCGCCGCGTTGAAGCCGCCGCGCAGCCAGTGGCGCGATGTCTGGGATCAGTTCCGCACCCACAAGGGCGCCATGCTTGGGCTGATCGTGCTGGTCTCGCTGGTGCTGTTCGTCACCATCGGCCCGTTCTTCCGTGACGCACCCGAGTTGACCATCGCGCAGCAGATCAAGCTGCGCAACAAGCCACCAAGCTTCGAGTTTCCCTTCGGCACCGACCAGCTTGGCCGCGACATGCTGGTGCGGATGATGGAAGGCGGCAAGGTCTCGATCTCGGTCGGGCTGGTCGCCATGCTGATCTCGATCACGCTGGGATCGACGGTCGGAGTGCTGGCGGGCTATTTCAAGCGGCTGGACGGGCCGCTGATGCGGATGACAGACCTGTTCCTTGCCCTGCCCCTGCTGCCCTTGCTGCTGGTCATGGTGATGCTGTTCCGCGAAAAGCTGTCCGGTGCACTGGGACCGGAAGCGGGCACCTTCCTGCTGATCGTCTCCGCCATCGGCGTGACAAGCTGGATGCAGGCGGCGCGCATCGTGCGGGGCGAGGTTCTGGCGCTGAAGGAACGCGAATTCGTGCTGGCCGCGCGATCCATCGGCACGCCGCCGCGCCGGGTAATCCTGCGCCATGTGCTGCCCAACGTGATGTCGCCTATCATGGTGGCCGCGACCTTGGGCATCGCCAGCGCCATCATCACCGAAAGCGCGCTGAGCTTTCTGGGCCTCGGCTTCCCGCCGGATTTCCCGACCTGGGGGCGACTTCTGTATGACGGGGTGGAGCAGATGCAGCTGTTCCCTGCCCGCGTGATCTGGCCCGGCCTTGCCATTTCGCTGACGGTGCTGAGCGTCAACTACATCGGCGACGGGTTGCGAGACGCTCTGGACCCGCGCATCCGCGGGCGCTGAAACACCAACCGGGGGCCTTGCGCCCCCGGTTTCCATTTTCGGTCAGTGCATCGCCTTTCGGATGCGGCGGATCATCAGCCAGACTCCAAGGATGACCGGCAGCACCAGAACGGCCGTCAGCATTTCCTTCGACAGATGCGCCAGCTTTCCCAAGGGATACAGCAGATAGGATGCAAGGCTAACCGCGTAATAGCTGATCGCCACCACCGACAGACCTTCGACCGTATGTTGCAGCCGCAGTTGCAGATCAGCGCGGCGGTCCATGCTTTCCAGGAGGCGCTGGTTCTGCGCGCTACGGTCCACATCGACGCGGGTGCGCAGCAGTTCAGCCGCGCGGGCCGTCCGTTCCGACATGGTGGCCAGCCGCGTTTCGGTCGATTTCACCGTGCGCATCGCCGGATCGTAGCGGCGCATCATGAATTCACCGAAGGTCTGCCGCCCATCCAGCCGGGTTTCGCGCAACACCGCGATGCGCTGCGACACGATGGCCTCATAGGCCCCTGTCGCGCCGAAGCGGAAGGCGTAACGCACGGCAAGCGATTCCAGCTCGGCCGAGATCGACAGCAGGTCATGCAGCACCGCCTCCGGCCCGCGATCCATCGCGTCGAGGCTGGTGACCAGCGCCGACAGCCGCGGATCAAGCGCATTCAGCCGCGATGACAGTTCGCGCCCCCGGCTGAGGCCCAGCATCGACATGGCGCGGTAGGTTTCGATCTCGCACAGGCGCTGCACGATCCGGCCCACGCGCCGCGTGCCGACGCCCGGCGCCACGAAAACCGCAAAGCGCATGTGCCCCGCCGCGTCGATGCGGAAATCGCCCGCGATGATCGCCGCGCCATCGACCACGCGGGACACCGCAAGGCTTTCAGAGACAAACCAGTCGTCGATCCGGGTCAGAACCTCGTCCTCGGTCTCTGGCATCGGCTCCACCCGGATCAGGATGGAGGCGAGCCGCTTCCCCGGTGCCGCAGCCAGCCATTCGGTCGGAAAGACCTTGGCCTCCACCGCATCGAACGGGCGCTCCGACAGGCCGGGGGTAAAGGCGGAGTAGGTGACGAATTCGGTATGGCTTTCCCATTTCAGCGTCGCGCGCCCGATTTCGCCCGAGAAATGCGTGGCATCGGGCTGTGGATGGGCCGAGCCATGCCGGTCCAGCAACGCCAGCAGATGCGCCCGGTCGGCGTTCCGCTCACGGTTATGGGCGTCCACCGGCTCCTTGATCGCCACATAGGCAGCCATGCAGGGCACTTCCAGCGACGGGAAGGGCCGGGCGTGAAGTTCGTTCACCAGCGGATAGCGCAGGGGATGGTCGGGGATCTTGGGCATTTCGGTCTCGGGCTTTTGCCCCTTGATGGGTCGGCCGCCCCCGGATTTGGAAGCGGAATCGAGGCATACCGGCGTATGCATCGCCCCTGTTGCCGAAATGCAAAAGGCCCCGGCGTTGCCGGGGCCTTCCGCTCAGTCGGAATGTTCACTCGATCATCGGCAGCAGGGCGTCGATGCTCTTTTTCGCGTCACCGTAGAACATGCGCGTGTTCTCTTTGTAGAACAGCGGGTTTTCGATGCCGGAATAGCCGGTGCCCTGCCCGCGCTTGGACACGAAGACCTGTTTCGCCTTCCAGCATTCCAGCACCGGCATGCCGGCGATGGGGCTGTTGGGGTCTTCCTGCGCCGCCGGGTTCACGATGTCGTTCGAGCCGATGACGATGGCGACATCCGTTTCGGGGAAGTCCTCATTGATCTCGTCCATCTCCAGCACGATGTCATAGGGCACCTTCGCCTCGGCCAAGAGCACGTTCATATGCCCCGGCAGACGGCCCGCGACCGGGTGAATGGCGAAGCGGACGTTCTTGCCCTTGGCGCGCAGCTTGCGGGTCAGTTCGCTGACCGATTGCTGCGCCTGCGCCACTGCCATGCCGTAGCCCGGAATGATGATGACCGAGTCAGCATCGTTCAGTGCCGCCGCCACGCCTTCGGCGTCAATGGCGATCTGCTCACCCGTGACTTCCATCGCCGGGCCGGTGGTGCCGCCGAAGCCGCCGAGGATCACGCTGACGAACGAACGGTTCATCGCCTTGCACATGATGTAGCTGAGGATGGCACCGGAAGAGCCCACCAGCGCGCCCACCACAATCAAGAGGTCATTCGACAGCGAGAAGCCGATGGCCGCCGCAGCCCAGCCGGAATAGCTGTTCAGCATCGACACCACGACCGGCATGTCGGCGCCGCCGATCCCCATGATCAGGTGATAGCCGATGAAGAAGGCCGCCAGCGTCATCACGATCAGCGCCAGCGTCGAGCCCGATTGCAGATAGACCAGCAGCAGCGCCAGCGACAGCACCGCCGCACCCGCGTTCAGCATGTGACCGCCCGGCAGCTTTTTCGCCTTGCCGTCCACACGCCCCGCCAGCTTGCCGAAGGCGATGACCGAACCGGTGAAGGTGACCGCCCCGATGAACACGCCGAGGAAGGTCTCGACCCGCAGGATCGACACTTCAACCGGCGTCTTGTGCGCCACCACGGCGGCGAAGCCGTGCAGCGCGGCGCGGGCCGCTTCGTCCATGCCTGCCACACGGGCAAGCTCGATATGGGTGTTGTAGCCGATGAACACCGCCGCCAGACCGACGAGGCTGTGCATCGCCGCCACCAGTTGCGGCATTTCGGTCATCTGCACGCGCTTGGCGACGACCCAGCCGATCGCGCCGCCCGCTGCCACCATGACAACCGAGATCAGCCAGTTGCCCGCACCGGGGCCGACCAGCGTGGCCGCCACGGCCAGCGCCATGCCGACGATGCCATACCAGACCGCGCGTTTCGCGCTTTCCTGCCCCGAAAGGCCGCCCAGCGACTGAATGAACAGAACCGCCGCAACGACATAGGCGGCCGTGGTGAATCCGTATTCCATTTCCCGGCCTCCCCCTTACGACTTCTGGAACATGGCGAGCATCCGCCGGGTGACCATGAAACCACCGAAGATGTTGATCCCGGCCATGAAGACCGAGGCCGCCGCGAGAATGACAACCAACCAGTTGCCCGAGCCGATCTGCATCAGCGCGCCCAGAATGATGATCGACGAGATCGCGTTGGTCACCGCCATCAGCGGTGTGTGCAGGCTGTGGCTGACGTTCCAGATGACCTGAACGCCGACATAGACCGACAGCACAAAGACGATGAAGTGCGCCATGAAGCTTGCGGGGGCGAACAGCCCCGCCAGCAGGATCAGCCCGCCGCCGATGGCCAGCATCAGCACCTGATCACGGGTCTGTTTCTTGAAGGCCGCGACTTCCTGCGCGCGCTTCTCTTCCGGAGTCAGCTCTTTCGCCTTTTCCTTCGGCTTCTGCGCGGCGATGGCCTGCACCTTCGGCGGCGGCGGCGGATACGTGATGGCACCATCCTTGGTCACCGTCGCGCCACGGATCACGTCATCTTCCATGTTGTGATCGACCACACCGTCTTTCTTCGGTGTAAGATCGGACATCATGTGACGGATATTATTGGCATAAAGCGTAGACGCCTGCGCCGCCATCCGGCTGGGGAAATCGGTGTAGCCGACAATGGTCACGCCGTTTTCAGTGACGATCTTTTCGTCCGGCACGGTCAGGTCACAGTTGCCGCCGCGTTCCGCCGCAAGATCGACGATGACCGAGCCCGGCTTCATCATCTGCACCATATCCTCGGTCCACAGCTTCGGCGCGGGCCGGCCGGGGATGAGGGCGGTGGTGATGACGATGTCGATGTCAGGCGCCAGTTCGCGGAATTTCTTCAGCTGCGCTTCGCGGAACTCCGGGCTGGACGGGGCGGCATAGCCCCCGGTCGCCGCGCCATCGGTCTGGGCTTCGCTGAAATCAAGGTAGACGAATTCCGCGCCCATGGATTCGATCTGCTCGGCCACTTCGGGCCGCACGTCGAAAGCAAGCGTGATGGCACCGAGGCTGGTCGAGGTGCCAATGGCCGCAAGACCCGCCACCCCGGCGCCGACGATCAGCACCTTGGCCGGGGGAACCTTGCCCGCCGCCGTCACCTGGCCGGTGAAGAAGCGGCCGAAGTTGTTGCCCGCCTCGATCACCGCGCGATAACCCGCGATATTCGCCATTGAGGACAGCGCGTCCATCTTCTGCGCCCGGCTGATGCGCGGCACCATGTCCATGGCGACGACCGTGGCACCACGTTCCTTCGCAGCTTCCAGCAGTTCGGGGTTCTGCGCCGGCCAGAAGAAGCTGATCAGCGTCTGCCCCTGCCGCAGCATGGCGACTTCCGAGGGTTCGGGCCCGCGCACCTTCACCACCACGTCGGCGGCGGCATAAAGCTCGGCCGCAGTAGTGACGATCTCGACGCCCGCCTTGCGATAAGTCTCGTCCGAAAAGCCCGCCTTCGCCCCGGCGCCCGCTTCCAGAACGCAGGTGTGACCCAGTTTCTGCAACTGCACAGCCGAGTCGGGGGTCAGCGCCACCCGGTTCTCGCCTTCGAATATCTCTCTCGGTGCCCCGATCTTCACTGTTTCTCCCCCGTTCTATGGCGCTTTTGGGCGCGTCAGGTTTCTAGTCGATAACGGCCGCGCAAGAAAATTTCAAAAAGAAAGTTCTGCCCTGCGGCAAAATTGCGTCGCTACGCTGCGGCATATCAGATCCATCGCCGCACCCGCGCCGTCCATTGGTCGTAGGGCGCACCAAACCTGCTGCGCAAAGTGGCTTCTTCGGGCAGAATGAACCGCTTCTGGATCACCGCGATGAACAGAAACAGCACCGGAAGGGCCAACGGCACATCCCACCACAGAATCGCCGCTGCCAGAATCAGCGCATCGCCCAGATAGATCGGATTGCGGGACAGTCGGAACACGCCCCCGGTGACCATGGCCTGTGGCATCCGGCGCGGAATGACTGTGGTGCGCGCCGCCCACATCTGCACCGCCGCCACCCCCATGAGCAAGAGGCCCGCCCCTGCCAGCACAGCCGCCACTGCGGCCCCCGCTGCACCGAAAACACCGAAAACACCGAAAGGAACAACGCGGTCCATCGCCCAGACAAGGGCAATGGCACATGCAAGCCAGAGCGGCGGCCAGTCCATCGACAGCAAGGCGCGTCTCTCCCGTTACGTCAATACCGGCTTATTCCCGCTCATTTGCGACTTTGCAACCCTGTTCGGACAAGCGACGGCACAACCGGAACAAGGCGTGCAGAAATTTCAAGCTTGAAATTTCTGCACGTTGCCGTGATACACATATAAGTTGCCCGTGCCAGCAGGACGCATCAATCTGCTGCGCAATGGCGCCTTCCGCCAGTGACCTGACCGCAAGGATGACGATGACCCGCGATTTTTCTGACACCCGCGCCCTGTTCGATCTGCCTGAAGGGGTGATCTATCTTGACGGAAATTCGCTGGGCCCGCTGCCGAAGGCCGCCGCCGCCCGCGTTGCCCGCACCGTGACCGAGGAATGGGGGCAGATGCTGATCACTGGCTGGAACAAGGCTGGTTGGATGGAACAGCCTTCGAAAACCGGCGACAGGATCGGGCGGCTGATCGGCGCAGAACCCGGCCATGTGGTGATGGGCGACACGCTGTCGATCAAGGTCTATCAGGCGCTGGCCTCAGCGCTGGAAATGAACCCGACCCGCCGGGTGATCTTGTCGGACAGCGGCAACTTTCCTTCGGACCTTTACATGGCCGAGGGGCTGTGCCGCACGCTGGGCCCGGATTACAGCCTGAAGACCGTGGCGCCGGAACAGGTGCTGGAGGCATTGGACGACACGGTTGCGGTGATGATGATCACCGAGGTCGATTACCGCACCGGCCGCCGGCATGACATGGCGGCACTGACGGCGCGGGCGCATGAGGTGGGCGCGCTGGCGGTCTGGGATCTGGCGCATAGCGCCGGGGCGCTGCCGGTCGAGGTGGCGAAGGGCGGCGCCGATTTCGCGGTGGGCTGCACCTATAAATACCTGAACTCCGGCCCCGGTGGCCCGGCCTTCATCTATGTTGCGCCGCGCCACGCCGAAACCGCCCGTCCGGCCCTGTCCGGCTGGCTGGGCCACGAGGCGCCCTTTGCCTTCGATCTGGACTATCGCCCCGGACACGGGATCGAGCGGATGCGGGTGGGCACCCCGCCGGTGCTGCAACTCGCGGCCCTCGATGCCTCGCTCGACATCTGGGACAAGGTGGAGATGGCGAACATCCGTGAAGCCTCGCTGGCGCTGACCGACCGCTTCATCGCAGGGGTGGAAGCCGCCTGCCCCGGTCTGGAACTCGCCACCCCACGCGATCATGCGATGCGCGGCAGCCAGGTCAGCTTCCGCCACCCGGAAGGCTATGCCATCATGCAGGCGCTGATCGCGCGCGGCGTCATCGGCGATTTCCGCGCCCCCGACATTTTGCGCTTCGGCTTCACGCCGCTGTTCATCAATGGGGAAGATGTGGACAAGGCCATCGCCATCATCAAGGATGTGATGGATGGCGCCCTGTGGGACCGCCCGGAATACAAGACCCGCGCCCGCGTGACCTGAACCTTCTGAAAGCCCGCATTGTGGTTTACCTTGGCCATAATATCCCCGCCGGAGGCTCCCGGCCCCACCGGAGACGCCTCCGGCGGGAGTATTTTGCCAAGGAGCAGGGGCAAACCGTGCCGCCCCTGTGCCGACCCGCGGGATGGGTCTGTCTCTGGCGGCGGATCGGCAATGTCTCGGTATTGAACCGGCAGGTGCGCGGCTGACTGCCGCCCTGCCCTTTCAGATACCGGAGCTTGCCATGACCACCTACGACCCCGCCCGCGACGGCGCGCAGATGTCTTTCGACGGCCGCATGTCCTATGGCGATTACCTGCATATCGACACAATCCTGAACGCCCAGCAATTGCTGACCGGCGCGCATGACGAGATGCTGTTCATCATTCAGCACCAGACATCCGAACTGTGGATGCGGCTGGCGCTGCACGAGCTGGATGCCGCGCGCCGCGCGATTGCGGCGGACGAGGCGCGCTCTGCCTTCAAGATGCTGACCCGCGTGGCGCGGATCTTCGAGCAGCTCAATTCCGCATGGGATGTGCTGCGCACCATGACGCCCAGCGAATATACCCGGTTCCGCGACGGGCTGGGCCAAAGCTCGGGCTTCCAGTCCTGGCAATACCGGCTGATCGAATATGCGGTGGGCAACCGCAATCTGGCCATGCTGCGCCCGCATGCGCATCGTCCCGATCTGACGGCGAAGCTGGAGGCGGAACTGGCGCGTCCCTCGCTTTATGACGAGGCGCTGCGGCTGCTGGCGCGGAAGGGTCTGCCGGTGCCGGAGGCTGTGCTGGCCCGCGACCTGCGTGCGCCCTGGGTGGCAGATCCGGCGGTGCAGGCGGTCTGGGAGATCGTTTACCGCGATCCACAGGCGCATTGGGAAGCCTATGAAATGGCCGAGAAGCTGGTGGATTTCGAGGATTACTTCCGGCGCTGGCGCTTCAATCATGTGACCACGGTCGAACGCGTAATCGGCTTCAAGCGCGGCACCGGCGGCACGGCGGGTGTCAGCTATCTGCGCCGCATGCTGGAGGTCGAATTGTTTCCCGAATTGTGGCACCTGCGCACGTCTCTGTGAACAATCCGTGATGGACCGCGACGGAACCCTGCAATATCAGTGGAAGTTGTATATCGGGTTAACGGGTTCCGTCCGTTCGGATTCGCTGGGAGAAATTGATGCTGCGTAATGTTCTGGCTCTGGTTCTTGGCGGGATGCTTGTGGGCTCCCTCGGGGCCTGCGTGCAGCCAGCCGTCACCGAGGCGACCAAGTCGCCCGAGCCGGTGGTGAAACAGCCTGTTCCCGAAGACTTCGTGAACAGCTATGTCGCGCGGCAGGACGGCGCTTTTACCGTGCCCGCCGTGCCGGAAGACAAGATCCCCGCGCAGTTCAAGCGGCAGCTGGTGGATTTCCCGACCAATGATCCGGTCGGCACGATCATCATCAACCCGACGAACAAGACACTGCATCTGGTGACCGCGCCGGGCAAGGCGATGCGCTATGGCATCGCGGTCGGTGCCGACGGGTTCCAGTGGGCGGGCGAGGCGCTGGTGACCAATCGTAAGCACTGGCCGACATGGACCCCGCCGAAAGAGATGATCGAGCGCAAGCCGCAGCTTGAGAAATGGAAGGATGGCCAGCCGGGTGGTCCGACCAACCCGCTGGGCGCCCGCGCGCTGTATCTGACCACCAACGGCGTCGATTACGGATTCCGCATCCACGGCACGCCGGAATGGAAGTCGATCGGACGCAATGCCTCGTCCGGCTGTTTCCGCATGATCAATCAGGATGTGATCGACCTTTACGACCGTGTCCCGAATGGTGTGAAGGTCGTGGTGCTGAACGCAGATGGCTCGCGCCCGACCGCGCTGAAACTGCCGCCGCCGCAACCGAAGAAAGCCGCAGTGAAACCGAAGCAGACACCGAAACCCGCGGCAACGCAGGTCAAGGCACCGGGGGCACCGGCTCCGGGCTTCCCGACCATGACGGCACCGGCGCTGAACCCGCCTGCCCTTGGTGGAGTGCCCGCCGCACTGGTGGCACCCGCGCAACCTGCGGTGCCTGCCCCGGCGCCGGCGGCCGTTGTCGTCACGCCGCCCGCAGAACCCGCGCAGGAACCGGCCGCGACCTGTATGCCGACACCGGAAAAGCCCTGCCCGTAACCGGGCTACTGCGAGAAACGGAAAAAGGCGCGGCGATTGCCGCGCCTTCTGCTTTCAGGGCTGGATTACAGAGCGCTGGCCCCGCTCCCGCGTGGTCAGGCCGCCCCTGCAAGCCGCCCCGCCCAATCCGCCGCCGCGCGCCCGAAAGCCGCGAACAGCGGCCGCGAGACCGGATCAGCCACGGCATTCCATTCCGGGTGCCATTGCACAGACAGGGTGAAGCCCGGCGCGTCTTTCACATAAAGCGCCTCGGGCGTGCCATCGGGCGCCTGCCCGTCGATCACGATGCGCGGGCCGGGACGGTTGATCCCCTGCCCGTGCAGCGTGTTGGTCATCACCTCCTCCGCGCCCATCAGCCGGGCGAACACCCCGCCGGGGGTAAAACGCACCAGATGGCGCAGGGCGAATTTCTCCTCCAGCGTGCCGTCAGGCGGCATGCGGTGGTTCATGCGCCCCGGCAGGTCACGGATTTCCGGGTAAAGCGTGCCGCCCATGGCCACGTTCACCTCCTGAAAGCCGCGACAGATACCCAGAAAGGGCTGACCCCGGTCCACACAGGCCCGGATCAGCGGCAGGGTGATCGCGTCGCGCGCGCGTTCAAAGGTGCCATGCGCAGGGGTTTCCGCCTCGCCATATTCGCTGGGATGGACATTTGGCCGCCCGCCGGTCAGCAGGAAGCCATCGCAGAGATTCAGCAGTTCTTCGACGCAGACAAGGCGCGGGTCTGACGGGATGATCAGCGGCAGGCATCCGGCCACCTGCGCCACCGCCTCGGAATTCATGGTGCCCCCGGCATGGACCGGATAGCTTTCATTCAGCAGGCTCATGTTTCCGATGATCCCGACGACGGGGCGGCGGCTGGCGGCGTGAACTGGCATGATCTGGCGGCGTGTCCCTGAAATTTCCCCAAGTCTAGGCCCCTGCTGCCCGGTTTTGAAGCACGAAACCCGGCGATTTCGGTGCAGCAGCGCAGAGCCTGCCGTCATTTCATGCAGGCTTTGCGCCCGGTGCACAGGGCAAATGCGCCGCAAAATCCGGCAAAACGCACAACGCTCCCCCGTTCGGGGGATAGGCCGAACCGGCATCACGCCGTTAGAACTGCCCGGACCCATCGGGGGATAATCCCTTGTAGCAACAGAAATTTGTGGAGTGCGCTTATGGCCAAGGCCCGTGAGAAGGTGAAAACCTGGTTCTCGAATCCCGATGATCTTGACCTGCTGGCCTTTGATGCAACGCAATTGTCGAACGGCAAGATTCTGTTCGCATTCGGCGGCTCCGCCCTGATCGATTCAGGCATCTACGCCAATTCGGTGGTTTATACCGCGACACTGAACCTGAAGACCGACAAGCTGGGTTCGATCACGACATCCTCGGTCGAAACCACGCCGGGCGGCTTTGCCCCGATCAGCACCTTTCAATATGTCGATCTGGTCGCGGGCACCAAGGGCCGTGCCCTGTTGACAGGGATGTTCTACAACAACCGTATCGACGGCGATGATGGCAACTGGTCGCTGGCAACGCAGGCCTATCGTGGCCCCTCGCCGGTTGGCGGCACACGGCTGGAGCCTAATTCGGTGACACCCGGCCAACCCGAGATCAACCCGGCGACCGACTGGTCCGGGCTGAAGCTGAAGGATGGCAGCTATGCCGTCTTCCACACCCAGCCGGGCGCCAGCATCACCGACATCTCGACCGGCATCCTGATGACGAAGTTCAAGGCCAGCGGCGCGCCGGCCGGCAAGGCGAAGCTGGTGGTCGAGGATCACTCGGTCGGCACCAGCCCCTGGGTCGCGGAGGCAAGCCCCGTCGCCCCTTCGGCTGTGCTGCTGGGCAACGGACGCATCGGGCTGTTCTACAAGGAGGTCGGCTTCGAAACGGTCAACGGCATCAATTACGCCGACAAGCAGATCACCTATCAGCAGGTCACCGCCACCGGCAAACGCGTCGGCAAGGCCATTGCCATCGACGATACGCTGGCCACCGGCGTCCTGCTGCCCGAAGCGGTGGGGCTGGATAATGGCCGGGCCGTCGTGACGTGGTATGACGGGGCCGATGGCGGGGCGCACAAGGCGCGGATCATTGCCGCGAATGGTAAGCTGGCCAGCAAGACCATCGTGCTGAACGAGGACGGCCAAAACAGCTGGACCGATCTCAAGGCCGTCGCGCTGGCACAGAATACCTTCGCACTGAGCTGGTTCGACAGTGACAACAAGCTGTGGCTGGGTCAGGTATTCGACGGCGACGGCTCGGCCCGCACCGGGCGCTTCCTGCTGACCGACAATGGCGCCGATCTTTCGGTGGTCGATGGCGAAAAGAACGAGGGTGGCATCATCCGGCAGGGCCAGGGATTCCTTGGCTGGACCATCGGACGGGAAACCGAACTGACAAAGGAGCATCTGGACGGGCAGGCCTTCAAGCTGGATGCCACCATCGGCACCGAGCGCGCGGGCAACGGGCGTGGCAACACGCTGAACGGCACCACCAAGGATGACATCCTGGATGGGCGCGGCGGCAAGGACAAGCTGGATGGACGCGCGGGCAACGACCTTCTCACCGGCGGCGATGGCAACGACAGGCTCAAGGGGGGCGCGGGTTTCGACTGGCTCACCGGCGATGCGGGCAATGACACGCTGGACGGTGGCAGCGGCACCGATGTGCTTTATGGCGGTGCGGGCCGCGACCGCATGATCGGCGGCACAGGGAATGACCGGATTCATGGCGGTGAAGGGGCTGATAGCTTGTCTGGCGGCAAGGGTGCGGATCACTTCATCTTTACCTCACGCCTTGAAAGCTTTCGCTTCGTCTTTGACGAGGGCGGCGACACGATCACCGATTTCCGTTCGGGCCAGGGCGACAGGCTGGTCTTTTCGGGCTTCGGCGGCGCGAGTGTGTTCAGCCCGCTGCCCAATGGAACCGCAGCCAACCCCACCGAGATCGGGTTCTATTTCAACACGAAAACCCATGTGCTCAGCTATGACCGCGACGGCGCCGGCACCTTCTACGAGCGCCAGACCGTCGCCAAGCTAGTCGGGGTCGACTCGCTGTCCTGGGATGACATGATCCTGCTGGCCTGAGCGAACGTCACAACGCCTTGCGGAAGAACACGCGGGAAAATCCCTGATCCACCCGCCGCCCCGTCTCGGTATACCCGAGGCGGGGATAAAGACGCAGCGCGCCTTCCATCACGGCATTGGTGTAGAGGGTGACGGCGGGCAACCCCGCCGCATGCGCCTCGGCCTCGCAATGCACGACCAGCCGGGCACCAAGACCGCGGCCCTGCGCCTCGGGAGCCACGGCCAGCACATCCAGCAGCATCGCGCCATCCTCGGGCCAGCAGGCCATGACGGCGTGCTCCATCAGCCAGACATGCCCGGCGGAAATCAGCGTCGCATAATCAGCATCCATCGGCGCCGGGCGGCGGCCGATGACGGCAACATAAGGGGCAAAGGCGGCCGCGACCACCGCCTGCACCTGTGCCAGATCAGCAGGCATGGCGCGGCGCGGGGTCATGCGCCCGCCGCCCCGGCCACCACCCGCGCCGCCGCCGTCAGCGCACCAGACCCGTGCGGAATGTCCAGCGCGATCATCCCCGCCTCCATCGCCGCCAGCACACCCAGCGTCATATGCGCGTTCACATGGCCCATATGCGCCACGCGCAAAAAGCCGTGATAGGCAGGCTCTGACGGCAGCGCCATGCCCAGCCCGATGCCCAGCGTGACACCCGCACGCTGTTCCAGCCAGTCACGCAGGCGGGTGGCGTTGGGCGCAGGGCCAAGGCGCGCCGCCGTCACCGAATGACCGCGATGCGCCGGGTCGGCCACGTTCAGCGCGATCTCGGGATGCCCTGCGCCCCAGGCGTCAAACGCGGCCCAGACTGTGCGGGCCAGCGCGGCATGACGTGCCCAGACCGCCTCCAGCCCTTCTTCGGCGATCATGTTCAGGCTTTCGCGCAGACCGAACAGGTGATGCGTCGGCGCGGTGCCCGCCCAGTATTGCCAGAACTCGGCCGCAGTGGCGCGCGACGTCCAGTTCCAGTAAGGAGTGCGCAGGTCGCTGCCCCGGCACCGCTCCATCGCGCGATCCGAAAACCACAGCAGCCCCAGCCCCGGCGGCACCATGAGGCCCTTCTGGCTGGCCGCCACCGCCACATCCACACCCCAATCATCCATGAAGAACGCATCACAGCCCATCGAGGCGATGCAATCCACCGCGAGCAGCGCCGGATGTCCGGCGGCATCAATGGCACGGCGGATGGCGGGGATGTCGTTTTTGACCGAGCTGGCGGTATCGACATGAGTGACAAGAACCGTCTTGATGCCGTGCCCGGTATCGGCCCGCAGTGCGGCTTCGATCCGGGCCGGATCGGCGGGGGCGGACTTTCCAAAATCCAACAATTCAGCCTGAACGCCCCGCGCCGCGGCACTTTCTTTCCACCCAATACCGAAAGTTCCGGTAGCTATGACCAATGCGCGATCCCCGCGTGAGAACAGGTTGGCATTCGCCGCCTCCCATGCGCCATGGCCATTGGCGATGTAGATCGCCACATGCGCCTTGGTGCCCGCCAGCCGCCGCAGATCGGGCCAGAGGCTTTCCACCATCTCGGGCAGCGCCCCGGCATAGATATTGGGCGCCGCACGGTGCATCGCATTGAGCACACGATCCGGCATGGTCGAAGGGCCGGGAATGGCAAGGTAGGGGCGTCCGTTGGCGAGGGTCATCTGCTTCTCCGCGTGTCCTGCCGAATGGCTACGCCCGCGCAGGGGCGCCGTCAACGCGGGCGCGCGCTTGCCCTGCCCTTCCGCGCGGGCTATCCCAAGGGCCAGCCGTGACAGGAGCCGCCCTTGGCCAGACCGCCGCAAGACCCGCGTTACACCTCGCGCCGCCTGTTCGGCAGGCTCTGGTCGGGCTACCTGCGCCCCCATGCGGGGCTGATGGCGCTGGCCTTCGGGCTGATGGTGATTGAAGGATCGACGCTCGGCGCGCTGTCCTGGCTGCTGGAGCCGCTTTTCGACAAGGTTTTCGCCCCCGGCGGGCAAGGCGCGCTGATCTGGGTCGGCCTTGCCATCCTTGGCCTGTTCCTTGTCCGCGCCGTCACCTCGGTCGCATCGAAAACCACGCTGACGGCGGTGGCGCAGAAAAGCTCTACCGCCATGCAGGTGGATCTTCTGGCGCATGTGCTGCGGCTTGGGGGCCGGTTCTTTCAGGACAACCCGCCCGGCGCGCTGATGGAGCGGGTGGTGGGCGATACTGCCGCCGTGCAGGGGGTGTGGTCCTCCATCATCATCGGGGTTGGACGCGACACCATTGCGCTGGTTTCACTGTTCGCCGTGGCGCTGTCGATCGACGTGCACTGGACGCTGGCGGCGCTGGTGGGGGCGCCGCTACTGATCGGCCCGGCGGTGGTGGTGCAGCGCTACATCCGCCGCAAGACCATGCTGATGCGCGAACAGGCGGGCAGCCGCGCCACCCGTCTGGACGAGATCTTTCACGGCATACAGGCGATCAAGCTGAACCGGATGGAGGAATACCAGACCGGCCGCTTCCGCCGCATCGTCGGCACCATCGTCCGGGCCGAGGTGCGCACCGCCTTTGGCCGCTCCACCATCCCGGCGCTGATCGACGTGGTGACCGGCATCGGCTTCTTTACCGTGCTGATGCTGGGTGGCGCTGAAATCGCCGAGGGCGAGCGCACGACGGGCGAATTCATGTCCTTCTTCACCGCCATGGCGCTGACCTTCCAGCCAATCCGCCGCATCGGTGATCAGGCCGGGGTGTGGCAGGTGGCCTCTGCCTCGCTGGAGCGTATCTTCCGCCTGTTCGACACCGCGCCGCCCGAACGCCCCCGCGCGGGCGAGGTGGAACCCGGCCGCCCGCCGGTGGGCATCGCCTTGACCGACGTCAGCTTCGGCTATGGCGAAACGCCGGTGCTGCGCAGGCTGAGCTTCACGGCCGAACCGGGCCAGATGACCGCCCTTGTCGGTGCCTCAGGGGCAGGGAAATCCACGGTTTTTCATCTGCTGACCGGCATGGCCGAGCCGCAATCGGGCAGCATCACGCTGAACGGGCGTGACATCGCGGGGATGCGCCTGTCCGATCTGCGCGCACAATTCGCCGTGGTTTCGCAGGATGCCATGCTGTTCGACGAAACCATCCGCGAGAATGTGACGCTGGGCCGCGACATCGCGCCCGACCGGCTGGAGCGCGCCTTCGAGGCCGCACATGTCGCCGATTTCCTGCGCGCCCTGCCGGAAGGCGCCGATACCCATGCCGGGCCGCGCGGCTCGGCCCTGTCGGGCGGGCAACGGCAGCGCGTGGCCATTGCGCGGGCACTGGTGGCCGACGCGCCGGTGCTGCTGCTGGACGAGGCGACCTCGGCGCTGGATGCGGCGTCCGAGGCCATCGTGTCAGAGGCGCTGAGCCGTCTGGGCAGCGGCCGCACCACGCTGGTCATCGCGCATCGTCTGGCCACCGTCCGCGCGGCTGACAAGATCGTGGTGATGGATCGCGGCCGGGTCGTCGAGGAAGGCACGCATGACAGCCTGCTTGAAAAAGGCGGGCTTTATGCCGATCTCTACCGTCTGCAATTTCAGGAGTGAGCCATGCGCCGCCTCATCCGTCTGACCGGCCCCGATACCCTGAGTTTCCTGCAAGGGCTGGTCAGCAATGATGTGCTGGGGCTGAAGGCGCGCGGCATCGTCTATGCGGCACTGCTGACGCCGCAGGGGCGGTATCTGGCGGATTTCTTCGTGGTCAACACCGGGTCGGAGCTACTGCTGGACCTGCCGGAAAGCCTTGCTGACGGGGTGATGCGGCGGCTGGCCATGTATCGGCTGCGCGCCGATGTGGCCTTCGCGGCGCCAGATCTGTCCATCAGCCGCGGCATCGGCGACGCGCCCGAAGGCGCCCTGCCCGATCCGCGCCACCCCGCGCTCGGCTGGCGCTTCTATGGTTCGCCCTTGCCCGACGCCGCGGTGGACTGGGATGCCATTCGCGTGGCGCATATCATTCCCGAAACCGGGATCGAGTTGATCCCCGACGAGACGCTGATCCTCGAAGCCGGTTTCGAGCGGCTGCATGGCGTCGATTTCCGCAAGGGATGTTATGTCGGGCAAGAAGTGACCGCACGGATGAAGCACAAGACCGAGCTGCGCAAGGGCTTGGTTCGCCTGCATATCTCGGGCACTGCCCCCGTTGGAACGCCGATCCTGATGCCCGACGGGCGCGAGGCCGGGCGGCTGTTTACGCAATCCGGTGGTCAGGCGCTGGCCCAGATGCGGCTGGACCGTCTGGCAGGCCCCTTGCAGGCCGGAGACGCCATTTTGCGGGCGGACGCATAAAACGCGAAAATTGACAAGCTTTGCCGCAACATGATTTCGGCGCGGGATCGCGCAGCGACCCTTCAAAATCGGCGAAAGTTTGACCAGTTCTTGAACGCGGGTCGGGGCATCCTATATCTCGTCTGCAAACGCCCGGATTGACCCCAAAACCTAGTGGTATGCGCATCCAGCCATGACGTAGACGCATGGCAGCCATATCAAACCCGAGATACCGAATCGTCTCGAAAACGTCATATTCCCCGAGCGCCGGAATACGCAAGAGCAAGAACAGGAAAACGGACATGGCTGATTTCATCGACGGCACCGCGTTCAACTATGAGCAGGGGCAACGCGCCCGCAAGCTCTTTGCGGCTGTCGTGCTGGCTGCCCTCGACGATGCGATCGCCGATGACAAGAAATATGGCAACGGGCCGGAACAGATCGCCCGCTGGGCGCGTTCGCGCGACGGGCGCGAGGTTCTGTCCTGCGCCGGCATCGACCCGAACGAACGTGTCGTGAAGGGCCTCATGGAATTCGTGGCGAAAGGTGTGCGCACCTCTGTCGCGCTGTCGCGCGAGGAAAGCGAACGCCGTCACGCCGCCGAGCTGGAGGCTGAGGCGGCCTGAGCCGCCCACACCCCGCGAAACACAAACGCGCGCCCGCTGGCGCGCGTTTTGCTTTTTACGTCTGTCCGGTTTCAGGAAAGATCGCGGCTGGCAATCGCGCGGCTGATCTCGGCCCGCACCAGCTTGCGCACGTTGCGCGTGATGCGTTCCCCCAAGGCGCCCTGAAGCTCTTCTCGGATGATGTCGCGCACCACTTCGCGCAGCGCCTCTTCGTCGAAATCATCGGCATCGCCGGGGGCAAAAAGACCGGGTTCGGCGGCTGTCTTTTCCGCAACCTCATCCTCGACCGCACGGCTGAGTTCCGCCACCACCTCAGCCTCGGCCAGATCGGCGGCAGCGGGATCGCTTTCGATGGCCGTTTCCGCATCGTCCAAGGCGGAAGGCTCCTCCAGCTCCTCGGGATGGGGTCCATCCGGCCATGCGCCATCGCGCCAGGCCTCTTCCAGACGCGCCTGATCGGCTGATACGAAATCCAGCACCTCGGCCTCGGCCACGCTGTCCAGATCGACCTCGACCACCTCAGGCAGGCTCGGCCAGGCGGCATCGCCCCATTCGGGCGCGGCAGCTTCGGCCTCCCATGCGGAATCGGGTTCTACGGCAGCCCCAAGCGAGGCAACCACATCCTCGATCCGGCGAGAGGCCGAAGTGTCACCGTCAGGGCTGGTGACCGCAGCTTCCGGCACCACAACCTCTTCGGCTTCCATCCGGGGGACGACACGCAGCGCCGGGGTCAACAGAAGTTTGCTGGCGGTGGTGGGCGGTTGCGGTGTGGCAGGGCGTGCGGTCGGCCGAAGATCGTCGGAGACAAGCCGACGAATCGACGAAAGCACATCCTCGATTTCGCGGGAACTCATCGGTTCGTTCATGCCTGCCCCGTTACTCGTCTTTCCCCACAGACTACCCGCAGGCACGCCCGCTTACAAGCGGGCGGCGTTATTGCGGTTAACTTCCGTTTCCGGGGCGGTCACGGCTTCTTGCCGATGGCTTGCAGCACGCGATCCAGTTTCTTGCCCTGGAACGAGGTTGCCGGCGCATCCTTGACGGCATTGTAATAGCCGGTCACGTCATAGGTCGGGATGCCAAGGTTCAGGTCGGTCACGGTCAGACGCCCCATGGCCGACAGCACATTATAGACAGCGAAATACCGCTCCGCCTCGGATTGCACGCGGGAGGCGCGGGCATCCAGCAGTTCCTGTTCGGCGTCCAGCACTTCCAGCGTGGTGCGCGCGCCCAGCTTTGCCTCTTCGCGCAGGCCATCGAAGGCGATCTGGGCCGCCTCGATCTGGCGGTTATTGGCCATGATCTGCGCGGCGGCCACATCCAGCCCGGACCAGGCATTGCCAAGGTTCTGCTCGATGCTCACCCCGGTATTGTGCAGCGATGCCCGCTGCGCCTCGCGCTGTGCCATGGCCTTGCGATAGAGCGCCGAAAGCTTGCCGCCCGCGTAAAGCGTCTGCCTTCCGGTGATGCCCACGGTCGCAAGGTTATAATCGCTGCTGGCCGAGGCGGTGCCCTCATACATCCCGGCGGTGGCATCCAGTGTCACCGTGGGTTTCATGTTGGCCTTCGCGATTTCCACCCCCAGATCGGCGCCTTTCACAAGGTGCTGCGCGCGGATCATGTCGGGGTGATTGCGGCGTGCAATGACAAGGGCCGCATCTTTGGAACCCGGCAGTTTCGGCGTCTTGGGCAGCGCCGAAAGACGACCCGGATAGGCGCCGGTCATGGCCTTGTAAGCTTCGCGCGCAACCATCAGGTCACCTTCGGCCGCCGTCAGGGCAGCACGGGCCTGAGCAAGTCGCGATTCCGCCAGCGCCACATCGGTCCGCGTCACCTCGCCCACATCGAAACGGTCTTGCGAGGCGCGCAGTTCCTGCGTGATGACGCGGCTGTTGTTCTGCCGAAGCTCGACAATCTCTTGTGCCAGACGCACGTTCACATAGGCATTGACGGTATTGAGCAAAACCTGCTGTTCCACCGAGACCAGACCGGCGCGGGTCGCAAGAACCGCCTCTTTCGCCGCTTCGATGGCGAAATGCGTGCGACCAAAATCAACCAGCAGCAACTGGAACGACAGTTCCAGCGAATTGGTGGTCGAGGTGGACTCGTCGGGAACCGTTGTGAACAGCCCGCTGGACTGGCCCGCGTTTTCGTAGAACTGCCGCGAGCGGCGGAAATTCGCGGTGAACTCCACCACCGGGCGTAGCGCGGAAACCGCCGTTGCCACATCCTCGTCAGCCGCCCGCAGGACCGCGCGGTTCTGATCCAGAAGGTGCGAGTTGCGGTAGGCTGCGATCAGCGCATCCGCCAGCGTCTCGGACTGAGCCGCGGGGGCCATCACCATCACGGCCACCGCCGCCGTCGCAAGAATCCGCCTCATACCGAACATCGCCTGCTCCTGTTCTATTGCCCGTCTGCCGGGGTCGTTCAGAGTGTGAAGGCTCTCCGCGCTGCGAAGCCCGGTAGAACAGGGGCCGAAGCGTTGAAAGCATAGCGCCAGGTGATCTGGCCATCGATCTTGTAGCCGATCCGGGCAACGCCCAGCGCGCCCTCCATGAACAGGCAGCCGATGCGCCCGCCCTCTTTCAGCTGCGCCAGCAGCGCGGCGGGGACCACCTCGGCGGCGCCCTGCACGGTAATCACGTCATAGGGGCCCGCCTTGGGCGCGCCATCGGCCAGCTTGCCTGCCATCACGGCGGCATTGTCCACGCCATGCGACGACAGCGTGCGCTGCGCCTCGGCGACCAGCGTCTCATCCTCTTCCACCGCGATCACGGCTTCGGCCATACGGGCGATGACGGCGGTCGAATAGCCAAGGCCGCAGCCAATATCCAGCACCGTCTCGGTCGGCTGAATATCCAGCGCATCCAGCAGCTTGGCTAGGGTGCGCGGCTCCATCAGCACGCGGCCACCGCCCATGGCGACATGCTCGCCCACATAAGCGGCCTCGCGGCGGTCCTGCGGCACATAGGCTTCGCGCGGGACGGTCAGCATGGCCTCGATAATCGGGAATTTCGTGACATCCGAGGGGCGGATCTGCGTGTCCACCATCATGGTGCGGCGCGTGGCGAAATCGGTCATGCTAAACTCGTCGGTCTAGTTTCGGCTCACAAGGTGATGCCACAGAAAACCGGCAACGGCAACAAGCCATCTTCGCCTTCCCGCAGAGACATATTCGATTCACTGAATGCAAATCGCAACCCCCTTTTGCGCAGCTTGACGGCAGGTCCGTCTGCCCACAGGATCGGCGCATGACAAAGACCGATTTTCCCGTGACGATCTGGCACAATCCCGGCTGTTCGACCTCGCGCAAGGCGTTGCAGGCAATCCGTGACGCGGGGGTGGAGCCGCGCGTGATCCGCTATCTTGAAACCGGCTGGGCGGAGGCGGAGCTGCACACGCTGCTGGAGGCTGCCGGGCTGACGCCCGCGCAGGCCCTGCGCCGCAAGGGTGATCTGGTGGCGGAGCTTGGACTGACAGAGGCCGACGATGCGATGATCTTCGCCGCCATGCTGGTCCATCCGGTGCTTGTGGAACGGCCCTTCGTGCAAAGCCCGAAAGGAACTGCCCTGTGCCGCCCGCTGGACAGGCTGACCGCGCTGCTGCCCTGAGGCTCAGTCGATCCAGACCGGCGTGACGCCAAGGCTTTCCAGCCAGCGCAGCAGATCGGCCGGGGCCATCGCTACTGTGCGGTCATTCACCAGCGGATGCATATGCACCTGCCGCGCCTGCATCAGCGCGCGTTCCAGCACCAACACCACCCCGGTTTCCGCCCCCGTCACCATGGCCAGCGGGCTGACCGCGCCGGGGCGGATGCCCAGATGCTCCATCAGCCGGTCGGCCGAACCGAAAGACGGGTTCTGCGCCCCGATCGCCGCGCCCAGCGCCTTCAGATCCACTGCGCGATCCTGCTCGACCGTCACCAGATAGTTCCGCTTCTTGCGGTCGCGCAGATAGAGGTTCTTGATGTGATAGCCACCCGCATCGCTGCTCAGCATGGCGTGCTGCACCTGCTTGGCATCCTCGACCGTGCGCAGCGGCGCGTGGACATAGCTTTCAAAGGCAATTCCCGCCGCACGCAGCGCCGCGATCAGCGCGTCCGAACTGACCGGCAGCTCGTGCTGCGCGGCGGAACTGGCATCGGGGGCAAGCGTCTGGTCCATGGGGGCACTCCTTTGCACCCATGAACCGCAGGACGCCCGGCGCCGCAAGGCAGGATGCGGCTATTCCCAGTCCAGAACGACCTTGCCCGACAGGCCGGAGCGCATGACCTCGAACCCTTCGGCGAAATCCGCCACCTTGAAGCGGTGGGTGATGACGCGGCGGATGTCGAGCCCGTTTTCCAGCATGGCGATCATCTTGTACCAGGTCTCGAATATCTCGCGGCCATAGACGCCCTTGATCGTGATGGCCTTGAAGACGATGCGCGACCAGTCCACCGGGCTTTTGCCCGGCGGAATGCCCAGCATGGCGATGCGCCCGCCCATCACCAGTTGTTCGACCATCTGGTCCAGCGCGGCCTGATTGCCGCTCATCTCCATCCCCACGTCAAAGCCTTGCGTCATCTTCAGCCGCGCCTGCACGGCTTTCAGATCCTCGGTCGCCACATTGACCGGCACCACATCGGCCACCTGCCCCGCCAGCTCCAGCCGCGCGGGGTTTACATCGGTAATCACAACATGCCGCGCGCCGACATGCCGCGCCACCGCCGCCGCCATGATGCCGATGGGTCCGGCGCCGGTGATCAGCACATCCTCGCCCACCAGATCGAAGCTGAGCGCTGTATGCACGGCATTGCCCAGCGGGTCCAGAATGGCGCCGATCTCGTCATCAATCGAGTCGGGCAGCGGCACCACGTTGAAGGCGGGCAGTTTCAGATAGGTGGCGAAGGCGCCGTTTTCATTCACCCCGATGCCGCGCGTGGCAGGGTCCAGATGGAACTTGCCCGCACGCGACTGGCGCGAGTGGCGGCCGATCAGATGCCCCTCGCCCGAGCAGCGCTGGCCGATGGCCAGATCGGTGACATTGCGGCCCAGTTCGACAATCTCGCCCGCGAATTCATGCCCGGTGATCAGACCCACCGGCACGGTGCGCGCAGCCCATTCATCCCAGTTCCAGATATGGATGTCGGTGCCGCAGATCCCGGTCTTGCGGATGCGGATCAAAACGTCATCCGGCCCGATTTCCGGCACAGGGCGCGTTTCCGCCCAAAGCCCGACTTCGGGTTTCGCCTTCACCAGCGCTTTCATCTGATTGGTCATGCCAGTGCCCCCACCGCCTTGCCCGCTGCCCGGAAGGCATCAAGCGCGAAATCCAGATCATCCCGCGTCAGCCGCGCATTCATCTGCGTGCGGATGCGCGCCTGCCCCTTCGGCACCACCGGGAAGAAGAAACCGGCCACATAAACCCCGCGATCATACAAGGCCGAGGCCATGTTCTGCGCCAACACCGCATCGCCCAGCATCACCGGCACGATAGGGTGTTCGCCAGGCAGCAGGCGAAAGCCCGCATCCTCCAGCCCCGCGCGCCAGTAGCGGGCGTTTTCGAACAGTTGCGCCCGCAGGTCGTCGGCGGTTTCCACGATGTCCAGCGCCGCGAGACCGGCCGCCACCACGGCCGGCGGCAGGGCGTTGGAGAACAGATAGGGCCGCGCCCGTTGCCGCAGCAGGTCGATCACTGGCTGCGGCCCGGCGATATAGCCGCCCAGCGCGCCGCCCAACGCCTTGCCCAGCGTGCCGGTCAGAATATCGACCGAAACCCCGGCATGGGCAGGCGTGCCGCGCCCCTGCGGCCCCATGAAGCCGGTGGCGTGGCAGTCATCCACCATCACCATCGCCCCGTAACGGTCTGCCAGCGCCCGGATTTCCCCCAGCTTCGCCAGATAACCATCCATCGAGAACACGCCATCCGTCGCCACCAGAATGAACCGCGCGCCATCGGCGCGGGCGGCCTGCAACTGCGCCTCCAGATCCGCCATATCGGAATTGGCGTAGCGATAGCGCTTCGCCTTGCACAGGCGGATGCCGTCAATGATGCTGGCATGGTTCAGGCTGTCGGAAATCACCGCATCCTCCGGCCCCAGCAGCGGCTCGAACAGCCCGCCATTGGCATCGAAACAGGCGGCGAAGAGGATGGAATCCTCCATCCCCAGAAAGCCCGCGATCCGCGCCTCCAGCGCCCGGTGCATGTTCTGCGTGCCGCAGATGAAGCGGACCGAGGCCATGCCATAGCCCTGCCCCGCCATGGCCGCGCTGGCCGCGGTGATCAGACGCGGGTCATCCGCCAGCCCGAGGTAATTGTTGGCACAAAGGTTCAAAAGCCTGCGCCCCGCCACCTCGACATGCGCGCCCTGCGGGCCATGGATCAGCCGCTCGCGCTTCATCAGCCCCTCGGCCTCGATCCCCGCCAGCACCTCGCCCAGATGCGCCAGAAACGCCGCCTTTCCCGAATCCGTCATCGCAGAACATCCTCCGTTATGGCGGACAAATTGCCGCAAAACCGGAAATCCGTCAAGATAGCGGAATCATATCCGCCAAAACGGATTCCCCTTCCTGCCCGTGCCGCCGCCCTAGCTGTCCTGCACGATCAGGATGGCCCGCGCCCCGGCTTCGGCCCGGATGGCATGGGCGCGATCCGCCGCATAGCGCGCGGTATCGCCAACGGCCAAAGCCTGTTCCTCCTCACCGCTTTGCACCGAAAGCGCGCCTTCGATCACCGTCAGATGTTCGCGGCAGCCGGGGCTGTGCGGGTCAGAGACCAGCGCGCCGCCGGGCTGGAAGATCAGTTCGTAAACCTCGTGTTCCCCCACCGCCTCGGCAGGGGAAAGGATGCGGATGCGCACACCACTGCCCCGACCGGCTATGACTGGGGCGGCACCAGCGCGGATCACTTCGATCCCGCCGGAGGGGCGACCTTCCAGAAGCCCCGCGAAATCGACCTGAAGCGCCTGTGTCAGGTTCCACAGCGTCGCCACGGTGGGCGAGCTTTCGCCACGTTCGATCTGGCTGACCATCGACCGGCTGACGCCCGACAGCTTGGCCACCGCATCAAGGCTCAGCCCGCGCGCCTTGCGGGCCTCGCGCAGTGACGCGGCCAGCCGGTCATGGATGTCGGATCTTGCGTTCATGGCCCATAGTCCCCGGCGGCACTGCGCAGCGCAACTGGAATTTTTGCGGCATCAGGTGCCGCAGAAGGTGCGGAAGCCGCGCGCGAATTCCTGTGGCGCGGGCAGCGCGTAGCCTTCCAGTCCCGGCCTTTCGCCGAAGGGCTGCGTCACCACCGCCAGCAGCGCGTGGAACGGCGCCATATCACCGACCTCCGCCGCCGCCAGCGCCTCTTCCACCCGCAAATTGCGCGGGATGTAGACCGGATTGGCCGCCGCCATCCGCACCGCGAAATCCGGCGCGCGCCGTGCCTGCCAGCGCGGCCACCATGCCGCCAGCGCAGCGGGATCGGCAAACAGACCGGCCAAGGCCGCCGCATCCGCTGCCCCGGCCAGCCGGTGAAAGCCCAGCGTCCAGTCGGTGCCTTCCAGCGCTTTCAGGAAATCGCCGATCAGCGCACCATCGCCGTCCTCCTCCTTGCCCGCCAGCCCCAGCTTCGCCCGCATGACCGCCAGCCATTCGGCGCGGAACTGCCCGGCAATCGTCTCCAGCCGCGCATTGGCCAAATCCACGGCGCGATCTTCGTCGGCATCGAACAGCGGCAGCAGCGTCTCGGCCAGCCGCGCGAGGTTCCAGCCAAGGATCTGCGGCTGGTTGCCATAGGCATAGCGCCCCTGCCGGTCGATCGAGGAATAGACCGTGCCCGGCGCATAGCCTTCCATGAAGGCGCAGGGGCCATAGTCGATGGTTTCGCCCGAAATGGTCATGTTGTCGGTGTTCATCACGCCATGAATGAAGCCAAGCCCCATCCAGCGCGCCACAAGCCGAGCCTGCGCCGCCGTCACCGCCTCGAACAGCCCGAGATAGGGGTTTTCGGCGTTCAACGCCTGCGGATGGTGCCGAGCGATGGCGTAATCGGCCAGCCGTTTCACCATGTCGCCCTGCCCGCGCGCGGCGAAGAACTGGAAGGTGCCGATACGCAGATGGCTTGCGGCAACGCGGGTCAGCACCGCGCCGGGCAGCGGACGTTCGCGCAGCACCTGCGCACCGGTCGCCACGGCCGCGAGCGCCCGGCTGGTCGGCACGCCCAAAGCCGCCATCGCCTCGCCCATCAGATATTCGCGCAGGACCGGCCCCACCGCCGCGAAGCCGTCGCCGCCGCGCGAAAAGGCGGTGGGGCCAGAGCCTTTCAGCGCGATGTCGCGGCGATTGCCCTTTCGGTCGATCACCTCGCCCAGCAAGAGCGCCCGCCCGTCGCCCAGTTGCGGGGAAAAGCCACCGAACTGGTGGCCGGCATAGGCCTGCGCGACGGGTTCAGCGCCGTCGGGCAGCAGATTGCCGGAAAACACCTCGGCGGCGCGGGCCTCCAGCGCTTCAGGTTCCGCACCAAGCTCCTCTGCCAAAGCCTTGTTGAACATCAGAAGTTTCGGCATTGGCACCCGGCGCGGCGCCTGTTCCAGCCAGGCCCCTGGCAGATCGCGCACATAGCTGTTGTCGAAGCGCAGCCCGAAGCTACCCGCCGCCTGTTCCGCCTGTGCCATGATCCGCCCTTTCCTGTCGCGCCCTTTCGATATGGACCTCGCGCGCCGGGGCGGCAAGGTTCAGCGTGGCAGTGTCAGCCGCATCTCGGCCCCGATCTCGGCCGAACGCCCCTCGTAAACCCGCGCCTCCCCGGACAGCGTGACAGGACCGCGCGAAAGCTCTGCCCCCAGCCGCGCATAGGGGCGCCGCGTCACCACGGTTTCCGAAACGTCCAGCAGAGCCGAGCGCACGGTGACATGGCTGCGTGCCGCCTGCACCCCCAGCCCCAGCACGGCCTTCCCCTCCAGCGGACCCAGACCCACCGGCCGCGTCAGCGCCAGTTCCGGCGTGACAGAAAGGCTGCGAAAACCAATCTCCACCGGATCGGTCAGGATGCCCATCCCCTGCGGCAGCCGGTAGCGGCTTTCGCCGATGCCGGTCAGCAGCGAAGCCTCCAGCCCGAAGCCCGCACCCAGATCGGTCTCGCGCGACAGCCGCACCCCGATCATGCGGTCGCGCACCAGATCATGCGGCGTGTCGCTGTCGGGCCCAAGAACCTCGGGGTCGATCATCAGCCGCAAGGCGGGCGGGCCTGACTTCGCTGGCGCTGCGACGAAACGGTCGGCCGTCACATGCAGCGCCGGTTCAACATGCCCCCGCCGATCCTGACCCAGCACAATCTCGCTGCGGCAGTCCATGCACGCCGCGCCGCAACCCGAGACAAGCGTGCCGACCGCAAGGCCCGCGACAAGGCAGCGCAGCCGCCGCGCGCGCGCCCGCCCCGGCAACGATTGCACTTGCATCGACAACATCCCCCGCCCAAAATCACCGCAATTTCAGAGGAGGTATCCGTGTCCACGCTTCGCATCAACACATCGCTTGTCGATGTCATTCAGAAAACCTTCCTTCAGATCAGCGCGAAGCCAGGTCTTTACCTGCCCAGCCTCAAATATGCGGACCGGCTGGAGATGTTCGGCGATGTCGTCGATTCCGTTGACCCGCGCGTGACCGAACTGTCGTCGAGCAAGATCACGCTGGCCTTCAGTGCCGGGTCGAACTGGACGCTCAGCCTCGCGGGCAAGGGGATCAGCCCGGTTGGCAGCATTCAGGATCTGGTAACCGCCGTGCAGGAAGGCGTTGCCAAGGGCGAATTCGACAGCCTGACCCTGAAACAGGGCAAGACCACGCTGCTGACCGTCGATTTCTCGCCCACCGGCTATACGCTGAAGACCGGCACCGACACTCTGACCGTGACCGGCAGCCTGCCGGATTCGATGGATGACATCTATGCCGTGGTCGGCCTGCTGGACCAGATCGACAGCCTTGACGAGATGACGGCAAGCCAGCGCGAGCAACTGGCCGAGGCGCTGTCGGATTACGGCATCACCGGCATCACCCTGTCGAATGCAACACGCGACGTGTTCTCGTTCAGTCTGAGCGATGACAGCCTGTCGCTGAAGCTCATGGGTTATACACTGGAAATCGATGGCGTCTTCCCTACCAATTTCGGCCAGATGCTGAATGTGGGATGGGAGTTGCTGGCGCAAAGCGGTGAAGACCCGGATCTTTCGGTCATCGACGGGCTTGAACTTGAGGGGCTGAAGCTGACCGCGCCGACGGGCAAGACGCTGCTGAGCGTGACCGGCCCGATCGACAATTCCGATCTGGGCCATATCGACCGCGTTCTGGTGGACGGCAAACGCTCGCCGGTCGAGACCATGATCATGTTCGACCCGATGGCACAGGGCGATGGCGAGAACGAGTTGATCATGGGCACATGGGGCCGCGATGTCATGTCCGGCAACGGCGGACGCGACCATCTGATGGGTTACAAGGGCAACGACATCCTGTCGGGCGGTGTTGGCAGCGATACGGTGGTTGGCGGTCTGGGCAACGACCGGCTGAACGGCGGCACACAGGGCGACACGCTGGAAGGCGGCGCAGGGCGCGACACCCTGACTGGCGGCGGTGGATCGGATCGCTTCGTCTTCAAGAACGGGTCTGGGCGCGACACGGTCACCGATTACCGCGACGGCTCTGACAAGATCGTGATCGGCTGGAGCCGTGCCGACAGTTTCGATGATCTTTCGATCTCCGACACCACGGCGGGCGCGCGCATCTCTGACGGCAAAAATATCGTCATTCTGCACGATGTTGAGGCGTCAGCGCTGGATTTCCGCGATTTCATCTTCGTCTGAGGCGGCGACAGGATATGGCCCCTTGCGCGGGGCCATATCACCTCTTGGCGATTTCCGCCAATTCCGGCCTCGGGCCTTTTCTCGCCTCCATCCTGCGTCTATGCTATTGCCATCCCGGCGGCAGGGCAGTCGCCGCCACGAGCGAACGAAGCGCAGCCCGGCAGAAGGCGCGCCACCATGAGGGTTAGGAATGGCACGAGCAGCGGTCGGACATCTGGTCATGGCGGTGGTTTCCGCCGGTCTTCTGACAGCCTGTGAAGCAGGCAAGAATCCCTTCGCCCCGAAACCGAAACCCGAGATCGCGGCCGCCGGCACCGGCGAAAGCCCGGCAGCCACTTCGGTCAAGCTTGTTGACCGTGACGTCGAGGCGCCCGAGATCTTCCAGACCACCGATATGGCCCTGTGGGACGGCCGCCCCTCGCTGGGCGGCGTCTGGGTCGCCTCGCCCGATGCGAAAGACCCGGAGCGGGTGATCCTGCGCAACCCTGCGAACGGCAAGTTCGTCATCGGGGCCTTGTTCCGCCGCGAACGCGACAATCCGGGCCCGAAGCTGCAAATCTCGTCCGATGCCGCCGCCGCGCTGGGGTTGCTGGCAGGCCAGCCCGGCAAGGTCAATGTGACCGCCCTGCGCCGTGACGAGGCCCCAACCCAGACGGATGCGACAAAGCCCATCCTCGACGCGGCCGAGACGGTGGCCAATGAACATCCGGCTGCCCCGGCCCCGGTGGCCGGTGCGAAGCCCATCGCAGGCGCACCCATTGCCGCGCAGACGCTGGACAAACCGGCCGCCGCCAAACCCGCAGCGCCTGCCCCTGCAAAACCGGCAGCCCCCGCGAAACCCGCCGTTACAGGCAAGACCACGACACTCCAGATCGGGATCTTCTCGGTCGAGGCCAATGCCAAACGCGCCGCCGATGCGTTGGGCAAGGCCGGGATTTCCGCTGCCATCAAACCGGGCCAGACGCAGGGCAAGGCGCATTGGTCGGTCACCGCCTCGGGCAGTGGCGACCGCGCCGTCCTTCTGAACAAGGTCAAGGGACTGGGCTTCGCCGATGCCTATGTCCTGTCGAAATGACCGCCTGACACCATAGCGGCGCCCCTTGCCGGGCGCCCCCAGACCACGGGATCACCGCCATGATCAAACCGCTTCGCCTCGCCCTTGCGCTTCTTCTGCTTTCGGCACCCGCGCAGGCGTTCGAAACCCAGGCCCGCGCGGCATGGGTCTATGACATGACGACCCAGACCGTTCTGATGGACAAGGACGCGGACGAGCCGCTTCCCCCGGCCTCGATGTCGAAGCTCATGACCATCAACATGCTGTTCGAGGCGCTGCGCGATGGCCGCGTGCAGCTTTCGACACCCTTCGCCGTCTCGTCACGCGCCAAGGCGATGCAGGGCTCGACCATGTTCCTCAACGAACGCGACCGCCCCACGGTCGAGGAACTGATCCATGGCATGATCATCAATTCGGGCAATGATGCCTGCGTGGTGGTGGCTGAAGGACTGGCGGGCACCGAAGAAGCCTTCGCCCGCCAGATGACCGAACGCGCCGCCGCGCTGGGGATGGAAAATTCGCATTTCGCAAATTCAAGCGGCTGGCCCGATCCGAACCAGCGCATGAGCATGGAGGATCTGGGCATCCTCGCCGTGCGGCTGATCAGTGAATTCCCGGAATATTACCCGATCTTCGCCCAGACCGAATTCGACTATCAGGACCGTTCGCCCGCCAACCGCTTCAACCGCAACCCGCTGCTGAAACTGAACATCGGCGCGGACGGGCTGAAGACCGGACATACATCTGAAGCGGGTTTCGGCCTTGTCGGTTCAGCCAGGCAGGGCGACCGCCGCATTGTCTTCACCATCACCGGGCTGCCCAGCGACAAGGCCCGCGCCGAAGAGGCGGAGCGGATCGTGAACTGGGCCTTCCGGCAGTTTTCCATGAAAACCGTGGTGAAATCTGGCGTGCATATCGCGGATGCCGAGGTCTGGATGGGTGAACAGGATCGCGTCGGTCTGGTTGCCGCCGAGGATGTCACCCGTCTGGTGCCCGCGCTGGCACAGGACACCATGACGGCCGAGGTGGTCTATTCCGGCCCGGTCAAGGCGCCGGTCAAGGCCGGGCAGAAGGTGGCCGATCTGGTGATCCACATCCCTGACCTCCCGGATGCCCGCATCCCGCTGGTGGCCGAAACCGATGTGGCAAACGCAGGCTTTACCCGCCGCATGCTGGGCGCCGCGCGGGCGCTGATCTCGCGCGCACTGCCCGCCGACAGCCCTGCGAGCTGATGCAAGGCCGCTTCATCAGCTTCGAGGGCATCGACGGCTCGGGTAAAAGCACGCAGGCGCGTCTGCTGGCAGAGGCGCTGCGCGGGCGCGGGCAGACGGTGGTGCTGACGCGAGAGCCGGGCGGCAGCCCCGGCGCCGAGGAAATCCGCCGTCTGGTGCTGGAAGGTGACCCCGACCGCTGGTCGGCGGAAACCGAACTTCTGCTGTTCACCGCCGCCCGGCGCGACCATCTGGAAAAGACCATCCGCCCGGCGCTGGCGCGCGGCGAGACCGTCATCACCGACCGTTTCGCCGACAGCACCCGGATGTATCAGGGCATTTCGCGCGGCGATCTGGCAGCGGCGGTGGATCAGCTTCACCGGCTGATGATCGGGGTCGAACCCGATCTGACGCTGCTGATCGACATTGACCCAGAGGTCGGCCTGTCCCGCGCCGTGGCACGTCAGGGCGCCGAACAACGGTTCGAGGATATGGGGCTGGATCTGCAACGCCGGATGCGCGCCGGGTTCCTTGCGCTGGCGGCGGCCCATCCGGGCCGCTTCCGCGTGATCGACGGCGCCCGCGACCCGCAGGCAGTGGCCGCCGATGTGCTGGCCGCCGTGACGGGGCACTGACATGCCCTCGGTCTTTCTGGACGACTTCCCCGAACCCGACCGGATCGAGGGCGCCCCCCACCCGCGCGAGACCGCGCATCTTTACGGCCATGCGGCGGCACAGGCAGAATTCCTGGCCTCTTACAACGCCGGGCGGCTGCATCATGCCTGGCTGATCACCGGACCGCGCGGGTTGGGGAAAGCCACGCTGGCGTGGAAGCTCGCGCGGTTTCTGCTGGCCACGCCCGCCGATGACGGCGGCATGTTCGCCCCGCCCCCGCCCGAAACGCTGGACATACCCGCCGACCACCCGGTCGCCCGGCGCATGGCGGCGCTGTCGGAGCCCCGGCTTTACCTGCTGCGGCGGGGCCTGAACGAAAGCGAAAAGGCGGTGGCGCAGGATATTCTGGTGAAGGAAGTCCGGCTGCTGAAGGAATATTTCGCGCTTTCCGCCGCCGATGGCGGCCGCCGCGTCGCCATCGTGGACAGCGCCGACGAGATGAACGTCTCTGCCGCCAATGCGCTGCTGAAGCTCTTGGAAGAGCCGCCGGGCAATGTGACCTTCTTCCTGATCTCGCATCAGCCCTCGCGGCTCTTGCCCACCATCCGCTCGCGCTGCCGCGAATTGCGGCTGTCCCCACTGGATGCCGGCGACATGGCCGCCGCGCTGGATCAGGCGGGCACCGCCATCGAGGATGCGCAGGCGATGGCGGAACTCGCTGGCGGCTCGGTCGGCGAGGCGCTGCGGATGATCCATCTCGACGGGCTGGAGCTTTACGGCAAGCTCGTCGCCCTGCTGGGCGCCCTGCCCCGGATGGACCGGCCGCGCCTTCTGGCGCTGGCTGAAACCGGCACAGGCAAGGGCAACGAGGCGAAGTTTGACCTGATGGTGACGCTGATCGACCTCATGCTCGCGCGGCTGGCGCGGGCGGGCACGCTGGGCATGGCCCCGCCCGAGGCCGCACAAGGCGAGGCCGCGCTGCTGGCCCGCCTGTCGCCCGACCCTTGGGCCGCGCGGGCATGGGCCGACCTTGCGCAAAGCCTGTCGACGCGGGCGCGGCGTGGCAAGGCGGTCAACCTTGACCCTGCCGCGCTTCTCATGGATATGTTCCTTCAGATCGAACAGACGGCGGCCATGCTCGCCGCAAGGTGACGCATGACCCTGCCCGAAATCGTAGACAGCCATTGTCACCTCGACTTCCCGGACTTCGAGGGTGAATTGCCGCGCATCATCGACGCGGCCCGCGCCGCCGGTGTGCGCCGCATGGTGACAATCTGCACCCGGCTGAAGAACGAGCCCCGCGTCCGCGCCATTGCCGAGGCGCATGACGGCGTGTTCTATGCCGCAGGCACCCATCCGATGAGCGCGGCGGAAGAACCGATGGCAACGCTGGACGGGTTGATCGCGCTGGCCGCGCATCCGAAATTCGTGGGCATCGGCGAGACGGGCCTTGATTACCATTACACCGCCGACAGCGCCGAGGTGCAGAAGACGTCGCTGCGCATCCATATCCGAGCGGCGCAGGAAAGCGGGCTGCCGCTCATCATCCATTCCCGCGCGGCGGATGACGACATGGCGCAGATCCTGACCGAAGGCTTCCGCGAAAAGCCCTATGCCTGCGTCATGCATTGCTTTTCCTCCAGTGCGGAACTGGCGCGGGCGACGCTGGATCTGGGCTTCTACCTGTCGATGTCGGGCATCGCCACCTTCCCCAAGAGCCAGGAGCTGCGCGACATCTTCGCCGCCGCCCCGCTGGACCGCATCTTGCTGGAAACCGACAGCCCCTATCTGGCGCCGGTGCCCTATCGCGGCAAGCGCAACGAGCCGGCCTATACCGCCTTCACCGCAAAGACCGGCGCGCAACTGTTTGGCCTGACCGAAGCCGAGTTTGCCGCCGCCACGACCGCCAATTTCGACCGGCTGTTCCGCAAGGCCCGTGTGAGCGAGGCTGCCTGATGCACCGCTTCACCATCCTTGGCTGCGGATCGTCGGGCGGCGTGCCGCGCATCGGGGGCGACTGGGGCGACTGTGATCCGATGAACCCGAAGAACCGCCGCCGCCGCTGTTCCATGCTGGTGGAACGGATCGGGCCGGAGGGCACGACACGGGTGCTGATCGACACCTCGCCCGACATGCGCGAACAACTGCTGGATGCGGGCGTCGGCACGCTGGATGCGGTGGTCTTTACCCATTCGCATGCCGACCATGTGCATGGCATCGACGACCTGCGCCAGATCGTGTTCAACCTGCGCCGCCGCCTGCCGGTCTGGGCCGACGGTCCAACGCAGGGCGCACTGATCGACCGTTTCGGCTATGCCTTCGTGCAGCCCGCAGGCTCACCCTATCCGCCGATCCTTGACCTGAACACCATCGACGGCGATTTCACCATTGACGGCGCGGGCGGGCCGATTGTGCTGACCCCCTTCCTCGCCGATCACGGTTCCATCGACGCGCTGGGGTTCCGCATTGTGGGACTGGCCTATCTGCCCGACGCGGTGGCGATCCCCGAGACAAGCTGGCCCGCGCTGGAAGGGCTGGAGGTCTGGGTGCTGGACGCGCTGCGCCGCAAGCCGCACCCCACCCATGCCCATCTGGCGCTGGCGCTGGAATGGATGACCCGTGCCGCGCCCCGGCGCGGCGTGCTGACCAACATGCATCTCGACCTTGATTACGAAACGCTGGCGGCCGAGTTACCGCCCCATATCGAGCCGGCCTTCGACGGCATGGTTCTGGAGCTTCCTGACATATGAGCGCCCTTCTCGACGTCATCATGCCGGTCTTTCTGGTCATCGGGGGGGGCTGGCTGGCGGCGCGGGCGAAGCTGTTCAGCGATGCGGCCGTTGACGGGCTGATGCGGTTTGCGCAGACTTTCGCGGTGCCGGTGCTGCTGTTCCTGTCAATCTCGCGGCTGGACCTGTCGGCGGCCTATGACATCGGCCTGTTCGTCAGCTTCTATGCCGGGGCCTTTGCGGCCTTCGGACTTGGCATTCTTGGCGCGCGGCTGCTGGGGCGCCCCGGCACCGATGCGGTGGCCATCGGCTTTGCCTGTCTGTTCTCCAACTCGCTGCTGCTGGGCCTGCCGATCACAGAACGCGCCTATGGCGCCGATGCCCTGTCGGCGAATTATGCCATCATCTCGATCCACTCGCCGTTGCTTTACGCAACCGGCATCACGGTGATGGAACTGACGCGGAGCCACGGGCAGGGCCTGCCCGCCGGGCGGCTGGCGCGGCAGGTGCTGCGCGCGATCTTTACGCAACCCATGGTGCTGGGCATCTGCGCCGGGTTTTTCGTCAATCTGACCGGACTGCCGCTGCCCGATTTCGCGTGGTCGGCGCTGAAGATGATCGGCGGCGCGGCGATCCCGACGGCGCTGTTCGGGCTGGGCGGCGTTCTTTATCGCTATCGCCCCGAGGGCGACGGTCGCGCCATCGCACTGGTCATGGGGCTGTCGCTGCTGCTGCATCCGGCGATCACCTGGCTTCTGGGCAGCAAGGTCTTTGGCCTTTCGGTGGATCAACTGCGCTCGGCCGTCGTGACCAGTTCAATGGCGCCGGGGGTGAATGCCTATCTGTTCGCCCATCTCTACGGCGTGGCGAAACGGGTAAATGCCTCTGCCGTGCTGCTGGCCACCGCAGCCTCTATCGGCACAATCTGGATGTGGCTGCATATCCTGCCGTAAACCTGACAAACCGGAATGAAAAAGGGGGCCGCGCGGCCCCCTTTTTTGCATTGCTGACACCCGATTTACTGCGGGGTCACGCCCCGGATCCGTTCCGACCGCCGGCGCAGCAGTTCCACCGTGGCCAGCAGGGCAATCGAGATCAGCACGAGGATCGTGGCGACCGACAGGATCGCCGGGCTGATCGCCTCGCGGATACCGTTCCACATCTGGCGCGGAATGGTCTGCTGGTCGGGACCGGCGATGAACAGCACCGCAACGACTTCGTCGAAAGAGGTAACAAAGGCAAACAGCGCACCCGAGATCACACCCGGAAGGATCAGCGGCAGCACGATCTTGAAGAAGGTCCGCGAGGGCGATGCACCCAGCGAGGCGGCGGCGCGGCTCAGCGACTGGTCGAAGCCGATCAGCGTCGCGGTCACGGTGATGATGACGAAGGGAATGCCCAGCGTGGCATGGGCCAGCACGACGCCGGTATAGGTGGAGGTCAGGCGTCCGCATTCGAAGCCGAACATCGCACAGGGGTTCGAGTAGAAGAAGAACAGCCCGGTGGCGATGATGATGATTGGCACGATCATCGGCGAGATCAGGATCGCCATGATCAACCGGCGATAGGGCATTTCCGCCCGTGACAGGCCAAGGGCGGCCAGCGTGCCCAGCACAGTGGCGACAATGGTGGACCAAAAGCCGATGATGACCGAGTTCTTGGCGGCCTTTACCCATGCGGCATTGGCCCACACGTCCTCCCACCAGCTTGCGTCACGCGGCGCATCCGGCGTCACCATGCCATGCGTCAGAAGCAGATCATACCAGCGCAGGCTGTAACCCTCGGGATCGAAGGTCACCATTTTCTGCGTAAAGGTGAAATAGGGCTCGGCGTTGAAGCTGAGCGGCATGATGATCAGGATGGGCGAGATCAGGAAGACGAAGATCGCCACGCAGATGACGTGGTAGGTGTAATACCACAGGCGTTCCAGCGGATCGGCATAGACGGGAAGAGCCATGGGGTTCTCCTTGGCCGGATCGCCGGGGGCTCTGCCCCCGGACCCCCGGGATATTTGGACCAAAGTAAAAGGGGGGCGCGGGGGCGCCTCAGCCCAGTTTCAGCTTGTCGATGCCGACGAGGCGGTCATAGAGCCAGTAGAGCACCAGAACCCCGGCCAGCAGCATCGCCGAAAGTGCGGCAGCCAGCGACCAGTTGGATTTGCTCATGTGGAACTGGATCAGGTTCGAGATCAGCTGGCCATCGGCACCGCCGACCAGCGCGGGGGTGATGTAGTAGCCGACCGCGAGGATGAAGACGAGCAGGGCACCGGCGCCGATCCCTGGCAGGGTCTGCGGCAGATAGATGCGGCGGAAGGTCGTCCAGCTTGTCGCGCCAAGGCTGCGGGCGGCACGGGCATAGGAGGGCTTGATCGTCCGCATCACCGAATAAAGCGGCAGCACCATGAAAGGCAGCAGGATATGCGTCATCACGATGATGGTGCCGGTCTGGTTGTAGATCATGGTGATCCGGCCATCGTCACCGATCACGCCCAGCGAGACGAGGATGTTGTTCACCACCCCCTGCCCCTGCAACAGCACGATCCAGCTTGTCGTCCGCACCAGAAGCGAGGTCCAGAACGGCAGCAGAACGAGGATCATCAAGAGGTTCGATTTTGCCATAGGCAGCGTTGCCAGAAGATGCGCGATCGGAAATGCGAGGATCAGGCAAAGGAAGGTGATCACCGCCGACAGCACGAAAGTCTTGCCGAAAAGCCAGAGGTAGATGCGTTCGTTTTCCGGCACCTGCTCGACCCCGCCATCCGCCGTGCGCTGGCGGTCGGTGGCGATCAGGTAGAAATCCGATGTCCAGGGGCTGGACGCCTGACGCATCGCCTGCCAGACCAGCGGCTCGCCCCATTTGGCATCGAGCGCCAGCAGCGCTTCCTTGTAGGGCGGCTCCAGCTTGTCGGCGCCGCGGGCCGAGGAGGTGAACAGAGAGCGCGTGCCGGGGATCGTGTAGTTGATCCTTGTGCCAGCCTCGCCCGCCGTCTTGTCTTTTTTCATCTGCGCCAGATCGGTTGCCAGCGCCGCATAGGCGCTTTCATCCAGTTCGCTGCCATCGGGGTTGTTGGCAAACCATTCGCCCAGCGCCGGGGCGGAATTGGAAAATCCGTCGTGATAGACCGAGCGTTGCAGCATCTGGCCGATCGGCAGAATGAAGGTCACCACCACGAAAAGCAGGAGTGGCGCCACCAGAAGGAAGGCACGGCGGCGCGCACGCGATTGGGCGGCAGCCAGCGCGGCCTTGAGCGGGCGGCCGTCGGCGGTAGTCAGTTGCGAGGATGCATCGGTCATCGTCAGTCCTTGAACAAGGCTGAAGCAGGTCAGTCCGGGGAACGGGAAGCCGGGCCGGGGTCATCTGCCCCGGCCCGGATCTGCCATCAGTTGGCGGCGAGCCAGGCGTTGAAACGCTCATTCAGCTCGGAATCGCGATCGACCCAGAACTCGTAGGACGACGGCAGCGCATTGGTCAGGTTTTCGGCGGCGGTGGGCATATGCGGGCCCATCTCGGTCTTGCCGTCCTGATAAAGGCCAACCAGTGCGCCCGAGGATTTGCGGGCCGGGCCATAGCTGATCCACTTGGCCTGATCGGCAAGGCGCTGGGTGTCGGTGGCATAGGCCACGAACTTCTTCGCCTCTTCCAGGTTCGGGGCACCTTTCGGAATGACGAAGAGGTCGTATTCATAGACCTGACCGTCCCAGACCACCTGGAAGGGTTTGCCTTCCGACACGGCGGCGGCGAAGATCCGGCCGTTATAGGCGGTGGTCATCGCCACTTCGCCATCGGCGAGCAGTTGCGGCGGCTGGGCGCCGGCTTCCCACCAGATCGTGTCCTTCTTGATCTTGTCGAGCATCGCAAAGGCGCGATCCACCCCTTCCGGGGTTTCCAGCGTGGCATAAACGTCCGCCGCCGGAACGCCATCAGCCATCAGCGCCATTTCAAGGTTGGCCTTGGCGCCCTTGCGCATCGCGCGCTTGCCGGGGAATTTCTCCAGATCGAAGAAGTCGTGGATCGAGGTCGGGCCTTCGGGGAATTTCGACGAGTCGTACGCGAAGACGGTCGAGAACACGATGGTCGAGACGGCGCAATCGGTCAGCGCACCCGGCAGGAAATCCTCGGTTGCCGGGGTTCCATCAGGGGCCGGCGGCAGCATGGCCGGGTCGATCTCTTCCAGCATGCCTTCGTCGCACAGCCGGATCGCGTCGGCATATTCCACGTCGGCCACATCGACGGTCACGTTATTGGCTTCGACCATCGCCTTCACCGGGGTCGCCGGGTTGTCAGCATCCACCATGGTGACCTTCACGCCGGTTTCGGCGGTGTAAGGCTTGATATAGGCTTCGACCTGGCTGGTGCCGTAGGCGCCACCCCAGGACATGACCGTCACATCGGCCACGGCCGGAAGGGCCATGCCGGTCAGGGCGGTCGAAAGGACGAGAAGTTTCTTCATGTTTTGTTGCTCCCGGTTGGATTTTGGTTTTGTTATCCGCCGCTCGCGCGCCGGCGTGGTGTTTTCATGATCGCGGCGAGGAAAACGGCTGTCAATCCAATGACCCCTATTCCTTCCGCCCTGACATTTGGACCCAGTTCAATGACTCCGGTCCGAATGATCTCGTGCAGAACCTGCATCATGTCTCCTTCATCCACCCCTCCGGGGGTGGAGGGGACAAATCACATCGGATCAAGCGCGCGGGCATCCGCCGGGTGCCAGCCGACCTTGATCTGCTGGCCGGGGGACAGCTTGGTCTGACCCAGCGTATTGCGCATCTTCATCACGAAATCGTCGCTGCCGGCCACGCGCAGGCGGGCGCGCAGGATGTCACCCATATAGATGACCTCCAGCACGGTCGCCTCGATCATATGGGCGCCGGGCGGCATCATTTCGGGCTTGAACTCCACCCGTTCCGGGCGGATCGACACCAGCGTCTTCTGCCCCTTCGCCGTCACGTTGACCGGCGTCGCGTCGATCACCTCGCCGGTTTCCAGACGCACCAACGCCTTGTCGCCCGAAAGCTCCTCGATGGTGCCCGGCAGCTTGTTGTTCTCGCCGATGAACTGCGCGACAAAGCTGTTGTCGGGGCGTTCATACAGATCGGCGGGGGGCGCAAGCTGCTGGATCTTGCCATCGTTGAACACGGCAACGCGGTCTGACATGGTCAGCGCCTCGCCCTGGTCATGGGTCACATAGACCACGGTGATCCCGAGGCTTTCATGCAGATGCTTGATTTCAAACTGCATGTGTTCACGCAGCTGCTTGTCCAGCGCGCCCAGCGGTTCATCCATCAGCACCAGCGCCGGGTCGAATACCAGCGCACGAGCCAGCGCGATCCGCTGCTGCTGGCCACCTGAAAGCTGAGCCGGGCGGCGGTTGATGAAGCTGCCCATCTGCACCATGTCGAGGGCGCGCTTCACCTTGGCCTCGCGTTCGTCCTTGCCCATGCCGCGCACTTCAAGCGGGAAGGACAGGTTTTCGCCCACTGTCATGTGCGGGAACAGCGCATAGTTCTGAAACACCATGCCAATGCCACGCTTGTGCGGCGGCACAAGGTTGATGTTGCGCCCGTCCAGCCGGATCTCACCATTGGTGGCGGTCTCGAACCCCGCGAGCATCATCAGGCAGGTGGTCTTGCCCGACCCCGACGGCCCGAGCATCGTCAGAAACTCGCCCTTGCCAATGTTCAGGTTGAGGTCTTTGACCACCAGAGAAACGCCATCATAGCTTTTCTGCACATGATCGAAGACGACGAAATCGTCGTTGCGGGCTTCTGTCGTCACCCTGATCTCCCCGTATATCGGCAGGTCGTCCTGCACTTTCTCTTGATCCGACTAAAGCGGATGCGTCGCTGCATTGCAACGCTGTTCTGGTGCCGGGCAGTGTCGTTGCGTCACCTTGCGGATACCGGCAATAAAACGACACTTGCCCGCACCGCAGCGGCGAGAATGGAAAAGGTCAGCCCCGACGAAGCTGATTTGGGGGCATTTCAGGTTCACAACCGGCAAGACAGAGTCGATTCGCGGCATAAGTGGCAGAATCACCCGGATCGCTGACGCGGGCCGATGTATGCAACGGCACACAAAAACGACATGGCACCGGCGGCACCCGGTGTCGTTTTCCTTCATGCTGCAACTGCAAGATGATCTGCGGGAATGACAAAAGCGCCGCGGCTTTCGCCCGGCGCTTCAGTCAGTCATGGTGCGGTTGAAAGGACTCGAACCTTCACGGGAGTTACCCCACAGCGACCTCAACGCTGCGCGTCTACCAATTCCGCCACAACCGCGTGTTCTGGCTTGGTGACGCGCTGTTTAGCGAAGCACCTTCCCGAAGGAAAGGGGGATTTCGCCGCCCGCCGGAAAAATTTTATGCGGCGAGCAGCGCCCCATAATTCCTTCCCTTGATGGCTTACTGCCCCAGCATCAGGCGCGGCAGCGCGGTCATCACCGAAACCGCACGCGCCGCCGCCGGGGTGGCGACGGTCGCGGGCTGCGGCGCCGCCTGCGCCACGGATTCGGCCGGGGCGAGCGGGATCATGGCTGGCGCGGCCTGAACCACCACTTCCGGCGCAGACGGGGCCGGAGCCAGGACCGGCAGCGCCGTCGCGGGCTGGGTCGGCGCATCGCTGCGGCCGTTCAGCATGAACACCGCCTTGCGCACCAGATCGCCCTGCCCCGCCGGGGTTCCGGGCAGGCCGGGGGCGCCCGCGGGTGTCAGTTCGAACCAGCCCATCGCCAGATCGGGCCGCCGCGTCGCACCGATGCCATCGGCCAAGTGATAGCCCGGCAGAGCGGCGTAGCCACTTTCCCCCAGCGCCGTCAGAACCAGCGCGGACCCCAGCGCCACGTCAACGTCATCCATGGCATAGCCGACGCCAAGGCAGATCTTCGACGTGCCGGAAAGCTGCGCGGGCGACATGCCCGACCCGGTGATGAACTGCGTCACCCCGGCCAGCACCTCGGGCGCGGGCTTCAGCGACACGGCGGTCACCTGATCCTTCAGCACCGGGCCAAAGGCCTTGCACTGATCGGCCACCTGCTGCGGCGTCACCCCCGGCACGGCGCGCGACAGCGCCTCGCCCTGCTGGATCGCGGCGGCACGGCTGAGGCAGAACTGTTCCGACAGCGCCTGCGTCGGGTCGATCAGGTTGGCAACCGTCATGTAGCCGCCATTGGCATTGGTCTTCAGCGCGACCGTATTGCAATGCGAACTGAGAGAGACCAGCGTGCCCCCGAAGGACGGCAAGGCGGGCGCCGCCGGGGCGGGCGTGGGTTCGGCGACCAGCGCGGGAAGCGCAGGTGCCGCCGGCTGCACCGGCTGGGCGGCCATCATCGCCCCCGCACCAGCCATCGCCCCGGCAACCGCCATGCCCTGTCCCGGCAACTGGCCCGGCATCTGCGCAGGCAGGCCCGCCATCTCGTCCCGTTGCAGCAGCAACATACCCTTGATGCCCATGGGATGCGTGCCCATCACCTGCATGACCTGCGGGCCACCGGCGATGGCGCGGTGATAGGCGGTCACCAGCAGCGTGCGCTCGTAGTCGGTCAATTGCCCGGTGGGCGGATAGCCCAGTGTTGCCTGATAGGACGAGATCGCGGCCCGGCTTTTCGGCCCAAGCGCACCATCAGGCGTGCCGACCGGATAGCCGAAGTGATTGAGCGCGGTCTGCACCTCGCGGTTCTGGTCGCGCTGCGCAGCCGAGATGCCGCTGGATTTCGTCGATTTCGTGCTGGTCGAACGCTTGGTGGTCGTCGTCTGCTTGCGGCGCTGCTGATCCTTGGCAATGGCATGGCCGATGATGCCGCCGATCAGCGCCCCGGCAATCGCATCGCCTGCATCGGCCCGGACGGGGCTGGCGGGCGACAGCGCCATGGCAGCCGCCACGGCACAGGTGGTTGCAACTGTCCTGACTTTCATCGAAAGACTCCTGAAGAAAGGCGAAAGCTATCCATTCAGCCTAGCACGCCGATGTTACAATGCGAGAGAAAACCGCGTCGAAGGAGGATGCCGATGGTCGAATGGCGCCATATGCCGGGCCTCAGCCCCTATGCCGAAACCCTGACCGCGATGGAGGCCCGCGCGGCGGCCATCGCCGCAGGCGAGGCGGAGGAGGCGATCTGGCTGCTGGAACATCCGCCGCTTTACACCGCCGGAACTTCGGCCCGGCCTGAGGATCTGGTGGAGCCGGACCGCTTTCCGGTTCATGCCGTCGGGCGCGGCGGGCAGTATACCTATCACGGCCCCGGCCAGCGCATCGTCTATGTCATGCTGGATGTGAAGAAGCGCGGCGGTGACGTGCGCTGCTTCGTGCGCCATCTGGAAAACTGGGTCATCGCCGCGCTGGCCGAATTCAACGTGAAAGGTGAAATCCGCCCCGGCCGTGTCGGCGTCTGGGTCGAACGCCCCGACAGGCCGCGCAATTCCGATGGCTCGGTCGCCGAGGACAAGATCGCCGCCCTTGGCATCAAGATCCGCAAATGGGTCAGCTTCCACGGCATCTCGATCAACGTGGAACCGGACCTGAGCCACTTCGACGGCATCGTCCCCTGCGGCATCCGCGACCATGGCGTGACCAGCCTCGTCGATCTGGGGTTGCCCGTCACCATGGCGGATCTGGATGCCGCGCTGATGGCCACCTTCGATGCAGCGATGCAGGCGCCCTCCTGCCAAGCCTAGACATTTTGACAATTGTCAAAGCGCGACAAGCCGCCTCATGGTAAAGCCTCGTGGCACGGCATTATCCATCCGCCGAAGCCCTAGCCACCGGACGCGCCCGCCGCGCGCCGGGCCTGACGCCAGACAAGGACGATCACGATGAAACTGACACTCACCGCCGCCCTCGCCACCCTTGCGCTCGCCGCTCCGGCCTTTGCCGGAGACGCCGCCAAGGGCGAGGCAGATTTCAAGAAATGCAAGGCCTGCCACATGATCGTCGCCCCCGACGGGACCGAAATCCAGAAAGGTGGCAAGACTGGCCCGAACCTCTATGGCGTCGTGGGCCGTCCGGCAGCCTCTGCCGAAGGGTTCAAATACTCCAACGCGCTGATCAAACTGGGCGAGGCGGGCGAGGTCTGGACGGAAGAAGACATCGCGCACTATGTGGCCGACCCGAACAAATACGTCGATGAAAAGACCGGCGACAAGACGCTGAAGACCAAGATGACCTTCAAGCTGACCAAGGGCGGCGAGGACATGGCAGCCTATCTCGCCTCGGTCGCCCCGGCGCCCGAAGGTGCGTCGAACTGACGCAGCATCTTGCGGAGTTTGCGCGGCTTTTCTTGATCTGCGTCAAAGTCTGCGATTGCCCGTCGGGCAGTGCCGCTCTAGTAATGTCTCATAATGCGGCCGGGATTCCCTTCCCGGCCGCTGGGACATAAGGGAGCAACGTATGGCAGACGCAGCCATCCATGGTCATGACCATGATACCCGCGGGTTCTTCACCCGCTGGTTCATGTCGACCAACCACAAGGACATCGGGATCCTCTACCTGTTCACCGCCGGCCTCGCCGGGCTGATCTCGGTGGGTTTCACCGTTTTCATGCGGCTCGAACTGATGGAGCCGGGCGTTCAGTACATGTGCCTCGAAGGCACCCGGCTTTTCGCGGATGCCACCCGCGAATGCACCCCGAACGGCCACCTCTGGAACGTGTCGATCACCGCGCACGGCATCCTGATGATGTTCTTCGTGGTCATTCCGGCGCTGTTCGGCGGCTTCGGCAACTACTTCATGCCGCTTCAGATCGGTGCGCCGGACATGGCGTTCCCGCGCATGAACAACCTGTCCTACTGGCTCTATGTCGCGGGCACCTCGCTCGCCGTGGCCTCGGTCTTCTCGCCGGGCGGCAATGACCAGCTGGGTTCCGGCATCGGCTGGGTGCTGTATCCGCCGCTCTCGACCTCGGAAGGCGGTTATTCGACCGACCTCGCCATTTTCGCCGTGCACCTCTCGGGCGCCTCGTCGATCCTCGGCGCGATCAACATCATCACCACCTTCCTGAACATGCGTGCCCCCGGCATGACCATGCACAAGGTGCCGCTGTTCGCCTGGTCGGTCTTCGTCACCGCCTGGCTGATCCTGCTGTCGCTGCCCGTGCTGGCCGGCGCCATCACCATGCTGCTGACCGACCGGAATTTCGGCACCACCTTCTTCCAGCCCTCGGGCGGCGGTGACCCGATCCTGTATCAGCACATCCTGTGGTTCTTCGGCCACCCGGAAGTGTATATCGTGATCGTGCCGGGCTTCGGCATCGCGTCGCAGGTGATCGCCACCTTCTCGCGCAAGCCGATCTTCGGCTATCTGCCGATGGTCTATGCGATGGTCGCCATCGGCGTGCTGGGCTTCGTCGTCTGGGCGCACCACATGTACACCGTCGGCATGTCGCTGACCCAGCAATCCTACTTCATGATGGCGACCATGGTGATCGCGGTGCCGACCGGCATCAAGATCTTCTCGTGGATCGCGACGATGTGGGGCGGCTCGATCGAGTTCAAGACGCCGATGCTGTTTGCGCTCGGCTTCCTGTTCCTGTTCACCATCGGCGGCGTGACCGGCATCGTTCTGAGCCAGGCCGGTGTGGACCGCGCCTATCATGACACCTACTACGTCGTGGCGCACTTCCACTACACCATGTCGCTGGGCGCCGCCTTCTGCATCTTCGCCGGGATCTACTTCTGGTTCGGCAAGATGTCGGGCCGGCAATACCCGGAATGGGCAGGCAAGCTGCACTTCTTCATGTTCTTTGTCGGTGCGAACCTGACCTTCTTCCCGCAGCACTTCCTCGGCCGTCAGGGGATGCCGCGCCGCTACATCGACTATCCCGTGGAATTCGCCTACTGGAACCACGTCTCGTCGATCGGCGCCTTCATCTCCTTCGCCTCGTTCCTGTTCTTCATCGGCATCGTGTTCTACACGCTCTTCGCGGGCAAGCGCGTGACCGAGAACAACTACTGGAACGAATACGCCGACACGCTGGAATGGACGCTGCCCTCGCCGCCGCCGGAACACACCTTCGAGCAACTGCCGAAGCGTGAGGACTGGGACAAAGGCCACGCCCACTAAGCGCAGAAACCACAGGAGGCCCCGGCACCGCGCCGGGGCCTTTTGCATTGCCGCCCGGCATTTTCATCTTGGCCGAAATATCCTCGGGGGTGAATTGCCGCAGGCAAGAGGGGGCAGACAGCCCCCTTCCCTCAACCAGGCCGAACCTCCATGCCCTATGAATGGCTCCCCCCCTCACCCGAAGGCGAAAGGCTGCATCTCTGGCCCTATCGCTCGTTGCCGCGCCGCGGTTTCGTGTGGTTTGTCGGCGCCACCGCCGCGCTGATCGCCGTGCCGCTGATCGGGGTCATCGGCTCGCCGGTGCTCTGGGCGCTGCTGCCCTTCCTGATCGCCGCCATCGCCGCGATCTGGTGGGCGCTGGAACGCTCGTATCGTGACGCCGAGATCGTCGAGGATCTGATGCTCGCCGCCGACCGCATGACGCTGACACGCCATGGCCCACGGGGCCGTCACCAAAGCTGGGAGGCGAATCCGCATTGGGTGCGCGTGGAACGTCACGAAACCGGCGGGCCGGTGCCGCAATATCTTACGCTCCGGGGCGGCCCGCGCCCGGTCGAGATCGGCGCCTTCCTGACACCCGAGGAACGCCTGACGCTGGAGCATGAGCTGCGCCAGCACCTGCGCGCCCTGCGGTAAAGACAAGGGCCGCCGGTGATCCCGACGGCCCCTGTGCAATCCTCTCTGGCCCGTTATCAGGCCAGCTTGTCCTTCACCATCGGGCCGACCGCGCCAAAATCCATCTGGCCGGTGTATTTGCCCTTCAGCACGGCCATGACCTTGCCCATGTCGCGGATGCTGGTGGCGCCCGCCTCGGCAATGGCGGCCCCGATGGCGGCTGCAACTTCCGCTTCGGTCAGCTGCTTGGGCAGGAATTCGGAAATCACCGTGATTTCCGCCAGTTCCTTCTCGGCCAATTCCAGCCGCCCGCCCTCTTCATAGGCGCGGGCGCTTTCCTGGCGCTGCTTCACCATGCGGCCCAGAATGGCCAGAATGGCGCCATCATCGACCACGGCGCCGTCGCTTTCGCCCCGCACCGCAATCTCGCGGTCCTTGATCGCGGCGTTGATCAACCGCAGCGTGGACAGCCGGTCGGCCTCCTTCGCCTTCATCGCGTCTTTCAGCGCGGCTTGAAGCCGGTCACGCAAGCTCATGAAACACCCATCCCCAGGTTGCTCGAAGCCGCAAGTCTAACCGTTCACGGCCTGTAACACAACACGCCCAGAAATAAGCAAGGCATTGAAAATAATACATAAAAATTTTCACGCTTCGTAAGGATCATCGGCCTTGACCCCGCCGCCCATGGCCCTTAGGTTCCCCCCGTTTATCCGGAGAGTCGCCATGCCCCAGACGCAAGTCCCCACCGCCTGCCTCGCACTTGCAGACGGAACGATCTTCTACGGCAAAGGTTTCGGCACGCCCGGCGAAACGGTGGCCGAACTGGTGTTCAACACCGCGATGACCGGCTATCAGGAAATCATGACCGATCCCTCCTATGCCGGGCAGATCGTCACCTTCACCTTCCCGCATATCGGCAATACCGGCGTCACCGTCGAGGATGACGAGACGGCCGAGCCTGTGGCAGCGGGCATGGTGGTGAAATGGGACCCGACGGAGCCGTCGAACTGGCGTGCCACCTCCGATCTGCAAGCGTGGATGGCGGCGAAGGGCCGTATCGGGATCGGCGGCATCGACACCCGCCGCCTGACCCGCGCAATCCGGCAGCAAGGCGCGCCGCATGTGGCGCTGGCCTTTGATCCCGAAGGCAAATTCGACCTTGAGGCGCTGGTCGCCAAGGCCCGCGCTTGGCAAGGGCTGGTGGGCCTCGACCTCGCGAAAGATGTGACCTGCGCGCAAAGCTACCGCTGGGACGAGATGCGTTGGGCCTGGCCGGAGGGCTACAGCCGCCGCGAAGGCCCCGGCCTGCGCGTGGTCGCCGTGGATTACGGCGCCAAGCGCAACATCCTGCGCTGCCTCGCCTCTGCGGGTTGCGAAGTGACCGTGCTGCCTGCCACCGCCACTGCGGAAGAGGTGCTGGCGCATGACCCGGAAGGTGTGTTCCTGTCGAACGGCCCCGGCGACCCGGCCGCGACCGGCGCCTATGCGGTGCCGATGATCCAGGAGGTGCTGAAGCACGACCTGCCGGTGTTCGGGATCTGCCTTGGCCATCAGATGCTGGCGCTGGCGCTTGGGGCGCAGACGGTCAAGATGGGCCACGGCCATCACGGCGCCAACCATCCGGTGAAAGAAGTGGGCACCGGCAAGGTGGAAATCACTTCGATGAACCACGGCTTCACCGTGGATGCGCAGACGCTGCCGGCGGGTGTGGTGGAAACCCATGTCTCGCTGTTTGACGGCACCAATTGCGGTATCGCGGTTGAAGGCAAGCCGGTCTTCTCGGTCCAGCATCACCCCGAAGCCAGCCCCGGCCCGCAGGACAGCTTCTATCTGTTCGACCGTTTTGCCGAGGCGATGCGCGCGCGCCGCGCCGGGTAAACCAGCTTCACGGCCGTTAACCGGCCGTTAACGCCTTCGCGCCGATCCTGCCGCAAGCTTGCACAGGATCGGCATGACAGCGCCCAGACAAGAGATCCGGCCGATATCGACCGCCCCAGCCCCGACGGGCGACCCTCTCGGCGTCGCCATGCTGCGCGAGGGGCTTGTGCCGCCGCACCGCCTTGTCACCGCCCTTGCCGGCGGCTGGGTTGCCGGGAATGACATTGCTGCGGCGTTGCGCTGTGACCAGCGCGGGCCATCTGCGCTTTATGACCGCATCGCCCGGCATTACCGGGCCGAGCGTGCCGATCTGCGTCACCTGCCGCCCGATCCGCGGCTGATCGACCGGATGGGCACAGCCGCCTGCCTGCGGGACAACATCCTGCCCTGGCGCAAGACAGGGGCGCTGACCGTCATCGTCGTTCCGCATCCCGACGTGTTTCAGCGCCTGTGCAAGCGGCTTGAGGCGATTTTCGGCCCGGTCGGCATGGCCATCGCCCCGCCCGAAGAAATTGAGGCCGCGCTGATTGCCCTGCGCGGACCACAGATGGACCGGGCGGCCCGGTTTCGGGTGACGGCGCGGGAAAGTTGCCGCGACTGGGGCGGCCAGCGTCATGCCTCCGTCGCCCGGCTTGCATTCGTGATCGTCGTTTTGTCACTGGCGCTTGCCCCGGTCGGTTTTGCCGGGGTTCTGGCGTTCTGGGCGCTGCTGACACTGCTGTTTGCCACGCTGATGAAGGCCGCCGCCATCCTTGCCGCGCTGCGCAAGCCCCCGCCCGAACCACCCCTGCCGCATATCGCGCGGCTGCCCGTCATCTCGATCATGGTGGCCCTATACCGTGAAGCCGACATTGCCCCGCGACTGGTGCGGCGGCTGGGGCGGCTGGATTACCCGCGTGACGCGCTGGAAATCCTGCTGGTGGTGGAGGAAGAAGACAGCCTGACCCGCGCCGCGCTGGCCCGCGCCCGTCTGCCTGACTGGATGCGCATTGTCGTGGTGCCCGACGGGCCGCTGAAGACCAAGCCGCGCGCGCTCAACCATGGGCTGAATGCTTGCCGCGGCAGCATCATCGGGGTCTATGATGCCGAGGATGCGCCAGATCCTGACCAGCTGCGCCGCGTGGTCGATCGTTTCCATCGCCGCGGCCCCGAGGTCGCCTGCCTGCAAGGTGTGCTGGATTTCTACAATCCGCAGACAAACTGGCTCAGCCGCTGTTTCACCATGGAATATGCCACATGGTTCCGCATTATCCTGCCGGGGCTGGAGCGGTTGCGTCTGGCCATCCCGCTGGGTGGCACCACGCTGTTTTTCCGCCGCGACGCGCTGGAGCGGCTGGGCGGCTGGGACGCCTATAACGTGACCGAGGATGCCGATCTGGGCATCCGTCTTGCCCGACACGGCTTTCGCACCGAACTGCTGCCCACGACCACCTTTGAAGAAGCAAACTGCCGTGCCCTCCCGTGGATCAGGCAGCGTTCGCGCTGGCTGAAGGGCTATATGATGACTTACGCGGTGCATATGCGGTCCCCCCGCCTGCTGCTGCGGCAGTTGGGATGGTGGAAATTCGCGGGCTTTCAAGTGTTCTTCCTGACCACATTGTCGCAATTCCTGCTGGCGCCGGTGATGTGGTCATTCTGGCTTGTGCCGCTGGGCGTGCCGCACCCGCTGGTGACCGCGATGCCCGGCTGGCTTTACGCACTGACCGCCGGCATCTTCCTGTTTACCGAGGTGATGCTTCTGGTGCTGACACTGGTGTCGCTTCGGCTGACGCCGAACCGGATCAACCCGCTCTGGGCGCCGGTGCTGCATTTCTATTTTCCACTGGGGGCGCTGGCCTCTTACAAAGCCGCTTGGGAACTGGTGACGCGCCCGTTCTGGTGGGACAAGACGCATCACGGCCTGTTTGACCCGCTGACCGACGGCTGACGTTCAGCGCAGCCGCAATTCCCCGGCATCGACCCGCAGCCGGGTTTCAAACGCCTTGGAAATATGCGCCTTCAGTGCCGTATAGGCGGCATCACCATCGCGCGCGGCAATCGCCTGCACGATCTGGTCATGCTCGCTGATCGCAACCTCGTCGCGCCCTTCGGCCGCGAAGGAGGTATTGGCCATCAGCGCCATCGACCGATGCACGAGGTCAAGCTGCTGCACAAGAAAACGGTTGTGCGAAGCAAGGTGGATCTGCTTGTGGAACCGCTTGTTCGCCCGGCTCAGCGCGCGGGGATCGCCGCCAAGAAGCGCGCGATCCTCGGTCACCATGGATTTCAGGACACGGATTTCCTCGTCCGTCGCATGGCGGGCGGCCAGCCGCGCGGCCAGCCCCTCCAGTTCCGTCCGCACGGTATAAAGCTCGGCCAACTGGTTGTGATCCAGTGTCGCCACGATCAGGCTGCGGCCATCGCGCGTCAGCATCGACTGGGTTTCCAGACGCTGCAACGCCTCGCGCACCGGGGTGCGGGATACGCCCAACCGCTCGGCCAGTTCGGATTCGACCAGCCGCGAACCGGGCTTGTAATCCCCCGCCTCGATCGCTTCGAGGATCAGCGTATAGGCGTCTTTCTGCAAGGGGCACTCCTTTCGCATCCGGCGACACTAAGCCGGGCGTGGCGCCGGGTGCAAGCGACATTGCCGCAGCGGCCCGGTTGCGCTAGCTGTGGCACATGGTAGCGCAATCCTTCTCGCATGTCCGGCACTGGGTCTTTGACCTCGACAATACGCTTTACCCGCCCGAGGCGCGGCTGTTCGACCAGATCGAGCGCCGCATGACCGCCTGGGTGATGCAGGAATTGCAGGTGGACCAGCCCGAGGCCGACCGGCTGCGCCGCCACTACTGGCAGCTTTACGGGACCACCCTTGCCGGGCTGATGGCGGAACACGGCATCGACCCGCATGGCTACATGCACGAGGTCCATGACATCGACTTCACGGTGCTGACGCCGGATTCCGGTCTGGCCGCACGCATCCGCGACCTGCCGGGGCGGCGCATCGTCTATACCAACGGCAGCGCGCCTTATGCGGAAAAAGTGCTGGCAGCACGGGGGCTTGCCGGGGTGTTTGACGCGATCTACGGGGTGGAGCATGCCGATTTCCGCCCCAAGCCCGAACGCGCGGCCTTCGAGACGGTCTTTGGCCGCGACGGCATCGTGCCGGAAACCGGCGCCATGTTCGAGGATGATCCCCGCAACCTCGCCGCCCCGCATGACATGGGGATGCGCACGGTGCATGTGGCCCCCACCCCTGCCCCGGCGCCGCATATCCACCACCATACCAACGATCTGAGCGGTTTCCTCGCACGCCTGTTGCCCTGAGCACCTGCGACAGCCTGCCGCGCGTCAAGTTGTATTCTGGAATCACCTTTTCGGTGGCGCCATAACAGCGCCACGCAAACAGGAGTGTTCCATGACCGCGCTTCCCGCCACCGGCCTTGGCCGTCTGCCGCTGATCGGCTTCATTGCCCGCGACATTGCCCGCGATATCAACGTCATCTTCTACATGCTGACCATTGTGGTGACCCTTGTCACGCTGGCAGTGATGCAATGGGGCGTGGTCGCGCTGGCCATGGTGGCGCTGGCCATGGTGCCGGTGATGTTCTGCATCCTCATCGCCATCACGCGGGGCTGACGCTTCGTCGCGTGGACGGCCCGTGCCTTCTGGTCTATCTGACAGGGAAATGGAGGGCTGCCCATGCGTGAGACGACCGACATCCTGATTTCCGGCGGTGGTGTGGCGGGGCTGGCGGCGGCCTGCGCCTTCGGCAGTGCGGGTTTTTCGGTGATCTGCGTGGAGCCGAACCCGCCGGTGACCGAGGCGGAGGCAGAAGGCGCGGACCTGCGCACCACCGCTTTCCTGCATCCGTCGATCCCGGTGCTGGAGGCGGCGGGGCTGTGGCAGCGGCTGGAACCCCATGCCGCCGCGCTTCAGATCATGCGCATCGTCGATGCGGGCGGCGAAAAACCCGAGCCGCGCGTCATCAAGGATTTCGACGCCGCCGACCTGTCGGACAAGCCCTTTGGCTGGAACCTGCCCAACTGGCTTTTGCGACGCGAAATGCTGGCACGGATCGGGGAATTGCCCAATGTGCGCTTCCTGCCCGGCGTCGGCACCGCCAGCGTGCTGACCCGCGAAACCGAGGCGCTTGTCGGCCTCAGCGATGGACGGCGCATCGCGGCGCGGTTGCTGATCGGCGCCGACGGGCGCAACAGCACGGTCCGGCAGGCGCTGGACATCCCGGTGAAAACCCTGCGCTACGGCCAGAAGGCGCTGGCCTTCGCCGTCAGCCACCCGATCCCGCATGGCAATATCTCGACCGAGATCCACCGTTCGGGCGGTCCCTTCACCTTCGTCCCCCTGCCCGACCGCGGGGGCCAGCCGCGTTCCGCCGTGGTCTGGATGGACCGCGCCGCCGAAATCGACCGCCGTATGGCGCTGCCGGTGGCAGATTTCGAGGCCGAGATGATGGAGCGGTCCTGCGGGCTGCTGGGGCCGCTGACGCTGGTCAGCCGCCTGACAAGCTGGCCGATCATCGCCCAGATCGCCGCCCGCATGTCGGGCGAGCGCGTGGCGCTGATGGCCGAGGCCGCGCATGTGATGCCACCCATCGGTGCGCAGGGCCTGAACATGAGCCTCGCCGACCTGACCGCGCTACTGGAACTGGCGGAGGCCGATCCCGCACATCTGGGCGATGCCGCGATGCTGGACGCCTATCACCGCAAGCGGCATCTGGATGTGGAAGCACGGGTGCGCGGCATCGACCTGTTGAACCGCGCCTCGCAGATCGGGGCGCAGCCACTGCGTGATCTGCGGGCGGCAACGCTGGATGCGCTTTACTCCGTGGCGCCCGTGCGGCGCGGGCTGATGCGGGCGGGCATCGGGGTGCGGTGAGGCACGGCAGAACCGGGGGTTACCCCCGGTTCTTCTCCCGATTTTCAGCAGGCAAGTGCTCTGCCAGTCAAAGCAATTTGTCGAGCACCGCTTTCAAGCGGGCCACGGTGCCCTCGACATCCTTCAGCTTGTCGAGGCCGAACAGGCCAAGGCGGAAGGTGCGGAACTCCGGCCCTTCCCCCACCTGCAAGGGCACGCCCGCCGCGATTTGCATGCCTTCGGCAAGGAACTTCTTGCCATTCTGGATGTCGGGGTCATCGGTATAGCTGACCACCACACCCGGCGCACCAAAGCCTTCGGCCGCCACCGACTGCACGCCCTTTTCCGCCAGCAGCGCACGAACGGCGCGGCCCAGTTGCCACTGCGCGGCCTTCGCCGCCTCGAACCCCAGCGCGCGGGTTTCGGCCATGGCATCCCGGAAGCCGATCAGCGCGTCAGTCGGCATGGTGGCGTGGTAGGCATGGCCGCCGCCCTCATAGGCCGCCATGATCGCGCGCCATTTCTTCAGGTCCAGCGCGAAGCTGCTGGAAGTGGTCGCCTCCAGCCGTTCCACCGCGCGCGGCGACAACATCACCAGACCGGCCGAGGGCGAGGCCGACCAGCCCTTTTGCGGCGCCGAGATCAGCACATCGACGCCGGTTGCCGCCATATCGACCCAGATGGTGCCCGAGGCGATACAGTCGAGCACCATCAGCGCGCCAACCTCATGCGCGGCCTCTGCCATGGCACGGATGTAATCGTCGGGCAGGATCAGCCCGGCCGCGGTTTCCACATGCGGCGCAAAGACCACATCGGGGCGGGTATCACGGATCTTGGCCACCACCGCGTCAATCGGCGGCGGCGCAAAGGGCGCACGGGCGCCATTGCCGGATTGCCGCGCCATGACGACCGTCGTATCCCCGGCAAAGCCGCCCGCCTCGAAAATCTGGCTCCAGCGGTAGGAGAACCAGCCGTTGCGCACGATCAGCGCATGGGCGCCGCTGGCGAACTGGCGCGCGACGGCCTCCATCGCATAGGTGCCGCCACCCGGTACCAGCGCCACGGCCTCGGCGCCATAAACCTCGCGCAGCAGCCCGGATATGTCGCGCATCGCCTGTTGAAAGCGCTGCGACATATGGTTCAGCGAGCGGTCGGTGAAGACGACCGAAAATTCCTGCAAACCGCCCGGATCCACCGAAGATGTTGATGTCATGTCGCGCCTCCCGAAGTCGATGTTCTGCCCTACCAGCCACAGAGCGGTGGCCAAGTAAACCCGCATCCCCGCCGGAATGTTGATCATCCCCGCCGGATTGGCCTAGGGTCGGCAGACCATCCCAGACCGCGCCGGAGAGAATATTGCAGAAAATCTATGCCCTTGGCCTGCACAAGACCGGCTCGACCAGTTTGCAGATGTTCCTGCTTCGCAACCAGCGCGCATTGATGGAGACGGGGATTCTGTATCCGCCGGTCACGCCGCAGGGCATCACGCGGCTGATGGCCGAGATGGCCGGGCGTGTGCCCGCGACCCGGCCATCTCGGCTGAACGAATATATGGGGCATAATGCGCTGGCCTACCGGATGATCGCCGAGGCGGTGCCGGGCTATCAGTTTCCCAAGGGGCATAACCCGATGTTCGCGGGCGCCATGGCACTGGGGCTGGTGAAGGACATGGCGCAGCAGATGGCGGCGCGCGCACTGGTCTTCTGTTCCGAGGATCTGGCCCGCGCAGCGCTGCTGGCGCCTGCCGTTCCGGGCCGCTTTGCTGCGGCTTTCGGAACAGAGGAGACCACGCTGATGGCGGTGATCCGTCGCCCGGACGAGGCCATCGCCTCATGGCAGACGCAGCTACTGCGCTTTCGCATGCCGGTTCCGGCGCTGACGCCCAAGGTGCTGCGCGGCTATTTCGACAGTGTGCATGTGGCTTACCGACGTGCGCTGTCGCCGTGGTGCGAGGCTTTTCCCGCCGCCCGGCTTGCCATCGCGGATTATGCGACCGTGCGGCGGCAGGGTGGTTCGGTCGGTTTTTTCAGGGCGTATTGCGGGCTGGATCTGCCGGATACCCTTTCCGATGCCGAAGATCGCAACCCCGGCCTGCACCCGGCCCTGTTCGAAATCGCGCGGCAGGCAACGCATGGGCTGGAGGCGGCGGAATTCGCCGCGCTGAGGGACCTGCTGTTCGCCCTGCCCCCCGAGGGCCTGCCCGACGCGCGCGAGGTCGATTTTCTGGATGCCGGGACACGCCGCGCACTTCTGGCGCATTTCACCCCGATCCACGACTGGCTGGCGGGGCTGACCGGCAGCACTGCATTCTTCGACGATCTGGATGACATCGCCCGCCCGCGGCGCCTGTCGCATCTGGAGGCGGCGCGCATCGCCCTGCCCCTTGTGCGCGCAGCGGCAGAGCGTGCGGGAAATGACGGGCTTTGCAGCTTCCTGCGCGGGCTGGAAATCGCCGCCTAACCCAGCGGGCCGGGCCGCGCCTCTTCCGAAAGCACCACATTCGCCTCCACCTGCCCCACGCCGGGCAGCGTCATGATCCGCCGCCGCAGCACACGCTCGAAATCCGAGATGTCGCGGGCGACCACGCGCAGGCGGTAATCGAACAGGCCAAGCACATGCTGCACCACCTGCACCTCGGGAATGGCGGTCACGGCGCGTTCAAAGTCTTCAAGACTGACACGACCCTTGGTGGCCAGCTTCACCCCCAGAAACACTGTGACACCGAACCCCAGTGCCGCCCGGTCCACCAGCACACGCTGGCCCTTCAGCACACCGGCATCGGTCAGCCGCTTCACCCGGCGCCATGCGGCGGGCTGGCTGAGCCCATGACGGCGCCCCAGCTCGCCCGCCGACAACGTGCCGTCGCGGGCTAGGTCACGCAGAAGCGCACGGTCCGTATCGTCAAGGTCGATCACAGCGGCAACCCCGCGCTGTCCTTGATGGTGGCAATCAACATCAGCGCCTCGATGTCATTGATATGCGGCAGGGTCAGGATACGCTCGCGGTAGATCTGCTGATAATGCGGCAAGTCCCGGGCAATGACGTTCAGCCGCACATCGACCCGGCCCAGAAAGGTTTCCACCCCGATCACCTCGGGCACCTCGCGCGCGGCGGCCAGAAATTCGTCGAAGGCGCGCGGGTGGGTTTTATCCAGCGTGAAGCGCAGCGAAACCTCGACCTCATACCCCAGGGCCCGCCAGTTCACCACCGCCTGCCGCGCCTGAATGACACCGCTGTCTGCCAGACGCTCCAGCCTGCGCCAACAGGTTGCGGTGGTCAGGCCGGCGCGTTCAGCCAAAGCAGCGGTCGGCAGCCCCGGTTCGGCCAGCAGATGCCGCAAAAGCCGCCTGTCGCTGTCGTCCAGCATGACATTTCCATATTTTGACTATTTTTCGCATGTTCTTTTCGCAGATGTCGCATACTGCGTCAAACACCTTCACCACGCTTTATTTGCCACACAGCGCTGCGATCTGCGCGCCACAGGCAATTTTGCACCACATTTTCGCCGCAGCGCGGCTAGACTTGGGCAAAGCAGTCACGGCCCCGCAACGACGGGTGCCAGAGAACAACCGGCAGGCAACAGGCATGACCGAGCGGACAATCTATGTCCTCCCCAAAAGCGGGGTGTCGATCACGCGCATCAATGGCGCACCAACCAACCAGAATGACATCGTCGGCAACGCGCTAAACGGCGACGCCTTCAGTTGGGAGGTGCCCTATGACCTTGCACTGACATTCTCCGGGCCGACGACGGCGATCCATTTCGACGACAGCGACGGCAACCTGACCGACGATCCGTTCTATGGCGCGACCGTGATGGACCAGAGGCTCACACAGTCACTGAGCATCAACGGCACCACCTACACCCCGACGGACGAGACAATCCGCTGGAAATTCCCGCCGCCGGTGGGGGTGGAAAACGAATATGAAGTCACGCTTTACGATGCGGCGGGGCACAGCTATCGCATGGTCGGCGTGTCGATCACACAGGGCTACACCACGCAGGTCGTGGGCGTCATGTTCGAAGGCACCCCGCCCCCGCCCGGCACAACGCTTTACTATCTTCAGCGCATCTCCAGCTATTCGGGCTATGGCCAGTCAACCCCGATCGTCGATCCGGTGGTCTGCTTTCTCGCCGGCACCGAAATCGAGACCAACCATGGCCCCTGCCCCGTGGAACGCCTGCGCGCGGGCGATACGCTGCGCACATTGCATCACGGGTTGCAACCGCTGCGCTGGATCGGTCGCAGCACGGTGCGCGGCGTCGGGCTGAATGCGCCTGTGCGCTTCGAGCCGGGCGCGCTTGGCAATGCGCGGGCGCTCAGCTTGTCGCCCAATCATCGCATCCTGCTGCGCTGTCCCGAGGCGGAGTTGTTCTTCGGCTGTCCCGAGGTGCTGGTGCCCGCGAAATTCCTGATCGACGGGCTGCGTATCCACAGCGCCCCGGCACATCGGGCGGATTACCTGCATCTGCTGCTGGACCGGCACGAGACGATCTTCTCGGGCGCCGTCGCCACGGAAAGCCTGTTCGCGGGCCACGTGGCGCTGGACGTTCTGGATACGGCGGCAGTGGAGGATCTGCGCCGCGTGTTGCCGCAACTGGACGTGACCCATAAGCGGCTGAGCCATCGCAGCCTGAACCGGGCCGAGGCGGCCCTGCTGCTGGGACGATTGAAAGCGCAGGGGGCGGGGCGGTCACTGCCCGGTGTGGCGCTGACCGCCGCACCGCTGGTGCAGAATGCCGCCTGACGCATGAATAATCTCCTACCATCAAAAATGGCGCATGAAATTCACATCGACCGAAAACATTAAGAGAATTTTGCACAGAACCGCGCGGGGATATCCCTATCCTGCCCATCATCAAGGCAAGGAAAGGACCGCCTCATGCGCGTGTATTACGACCGGGATTGCGACATCAATCTGATCAAGGACAAGAAAGTGGCCATCCTGGGCTATGGCTCGCAAGGCCATGCCCACGCGCTGAACCTGCGCGACTCGGGCGCCAAGAACGTGGTCGTCGCGCTGCGCGCCGGTTCGGCCTCGGCCAAGAAAGCCGAAGGCGAGGGCCTGAAGGTCATGGAGATCGCGGAAGCCGCCGCATGGTGCGACGTGATCATGTTCACCATGCCCGACGAACTGCAAGCCGAGACCTACAAGAAATACGTCCGTGACAATCTCAAGCCCGGCTCGGCCATCGCCTTCGCCCACGGCCTGAACGTGCATTTCGGCCTGATCGAAGCGCCGGAAGGCGTGGACGTCATCATGATGGCGCCGAAAGGCCCGGGCCACACCGTGCGCGGTGAATATGTCAAGGGCGGCGGTGTGCCCTGCCTCGTGGCCGTCCATCAGGACGCAACTGGCAAGGCGCTGGAAATCGGCCTGAGCTATTGCTCGGCCATCGGTGGCGGCCGCTCGGGCATCATCGAGACCAACTTCCGCGAAGAATGCGAAACCGACCTGTTCGGTGAACAGGCCGTGCTGTGCGGCGGTCTGGTCGAGCTGATCCGCATGGGCTTTGAAACTCTGGTCGAAGCCGGCTACGCCCCGGAAATGGCCTATTTCGAGTGCCTGCACGAAGTGAAGCTGATCGTGGACCTGATCTACGAAGGCGGCATCGCCAACATGAACTACTCGATCTCGAACACCGCCGAATATGGCGAATATGTCTCGGGCCCGCGCATCCTGCCGTATGAGCAGACCAAGAAAGCCATGAAGGAAGTCCTGACCGACATCCAGACCGGCAAGTTCGTGCGCGACTTCATGCAGGAAAACGCCGTGGGTCAGCCGTTCTTCAAGGGCACCCGCCGTCTGAACGACGAACACCAGATCGAGCAGGTCGGCGCCAAGCTGCGCGCGATGATGCCCTGGATCTCCAAAGGCAAGATGGTCGACCGTTCGCGCAACTGAGCCGCGACCATTCGCATCAGAGGGGGCGCCTTGCGGGGCGCCCCTTTTTTATTCAGGCATCCAGCGCCTCAGTTATAACAATCCCGCCAGTCGTAAATCAGGTTTTCCAGCGCCGGGTATTTTTCGGGCAAAGCTACAGGATCAAAAGGCAATCCCCTCCTGATGGCCTCATCGACCTCGACATCCATCAAGTCCATCGACGTTGCATATTTGAAGCAGATCTTCAGATACTGACGCATCAGCACGAGGCAAGGGAAACTCTGGTTCTTGCGATACCAGTGCATCAGGTCGGTATTCCCGCGAGAACTGTTACACTTTGCGCAGCATGTGATAATATTCTCGGCGTCCCCGTCGCCGCCGCGCGAACGAGGGATAAGATGGTCCTTGGTCAATCGTTCGATAGACCCACAGTGTAGGCAACACGGTCCCGACAGCATTGATTGAAACAAGTCCCGTTCGAGTGAACGGATCGTCTTTTCTCCCCTGCAGAGCCGATAGAAATCAGGAACGGCGATGTGGTTCCGTTTTCTGGCGCCCGGCGGAAGCTGTTTTTCTTGCACAATCCGGGTCGCAATCAACCACGCGTAAGACCAGAAAATCCGGTCCGAGACTGTCCGTTTCCTGCGCTTCCAGTTGCTATCCGGCCAGTCCCAATCTGAACCTGCGGGAATGGTCATACTTCACACCGCCGCCTCCACCGCGGCAACGATGCCTTCGACCTCGGCGCGCAACAGCGCCTCATCCTCGCATTCGGCCATGACGCGGATCAGCGGTTCGGTGCCTGACTTGCGGATCAGAACACGCCCCCGGCCGGTCATGCGCGCCTCTGCCTCGGCGATGCGGGCTTTCACGGATGCATCAGAAAGCGGTTGTTTTCCAGCCTCATAGCGCACGTTCTGCAAAAGCTGCGGCACGGTTTCAAACGTGTGCAGCAGCTCGGACGCCGGGCGTTCGGTGCGCGCCATTTCGGCAAGGAATTGAAGGCCCGCCACCAGCCCGTCGCCAGTGGTCGCATAATCGGTCATCACGATATGGCCGGATTGCTCGCCGCCAAGGTTGAAGCCGCCGCGCCGCATCGCCTCCACCACATAGCGGTCGCCCACGGCGGTCCGTTCCAGCCGCAGCCCGCGCCCATGCAGGAAGCGTTCAAGCCCGAGGTTCGACATCACGGTTGCGACCAGTGTGCCGCCACGCAGCCGCCCCTCCTCGGCCCAGCGGGCAGCGAGAAGCGCCATGATCTGATCGCCGTCGGCCGTGCGGCCGTGCTGATCAAGGATCATCACCCGGTCCGCATCGCCGTCCAGCGCGATACCGACATGGGCACCATGCGCCACAACGGCCTCGGCCGCGGTCTGGGTATGGGTCGAGCCGCAATTTTCATTGATATTGGTGCCGTTCGGGGCCACGCCCACCGGAATGACCTCAGCCCCCAGTTCCCACAGCACCTCGGGCGCGGCTTTGTAGGCGGCGCCATTGGCACAGTCGATCACCACTTTCAGCCCGTCGAGCCGCAGCCCCGCCGGGAAAGTGGTCTTGACGAATTCCTGATAGCGCCCGCGCCCGTCCTCGATCCGCTTCGCCCGGCCGATGTTCTGCGGCTGGGCGGGCGCAATATCATCCGCAAGGATCGCCTCGATCTCGGCCTCGGCCTCGTCGGACAGCTTGAAACCGTCAGGGCCAAAGAACTTGATGCCATTGTCCTGATGTGGGTTATGGCTGGCCGAGATCATCACGCCCAGATCGGCGCGCATGCTGCGGGTCAGGAACCCCACGGCAGGCGTGGGCACCGGCCCCAGAAGCAGCACATTCATGCCGGTCGAGGTCAGCCCCGCCGTCAGCGCGTTTTCCAGCATGTAGCCCGAAAGCCGGGTATCCTTGCCGATCACCACGCGATGCGCCGAACCGCCATCGCGGCGAAAGAAACGACCGGCGGCGGCGCCAAGGCGCAGCGCCATCTCGGCGGTCATCGGATAGGTATTGGCGCGGCCCCGAACCCCGTCGGTGCCGAAAAGCTTGCGGCTCATGCCACATCTCCTGTCGTGACGGAGCGCCACAGGGTCAGGGCCTGCCGCGTCTCCCATACATCATGGACACGCAGGACCTGAGCGCCCTGCGCCACCCCGGCCAGCGCCACGGCAACCGAACCGGGCGCGCGGCGCGCGGCTTCGGCCTCGCCACCCAGCGTGCCGATGAATTTCTTGCGGCTGACGCCCAAGAGGATCGGGCAGCCAAGGCCGTGAAACAGGCTCAGGCCCCTGATCAGGGTCAGGTTATGGTCCAGCGTCTTGCCAAAACCGATGCCGGGATCGACCATGATCCGGTCGCGCGGGATGCCCGCGGCCTCCGCCTCGGCCACCTTGTCAGTCAGGAAGTCATAGACATCCAGCAACACGTCATCATAACGCGGGTCCAGTTGCATGGTCTGCGGTGTGCCCTGCGCATGCATCAGGCAGATCGGCACGGCGGCGTCCGCGGTGATCTGCTTCAGCGTCGCGTCATAGGTGAAAGCGGAAACATCGTTGACGAAGCTTGCCCCCGCCGCCAGTGCCGCCGCCGCGACAGCGCCCTTGCGGGTGTCGATGGAAATGGCAGCCTCGATCCCGCCCGCGCGCAAGGCGGCAATCACCGGGGCGGTGCGGGCGGTTTCCTCAGCCACCGGCACCTCGGGCGCACCTGGGCGCGTGCTTTCGCCGCCGATGTCGATGATATCCGCCCCCGCCCCGGCCATCATCTGGCCCTGGCTCAGCGCCGCTTCCGGGGCAAGGAACTGCCCGCCATCGGAAAAGCTGTCAGGCGTCACGTTCAGGATGCCCATGAGGCGCGGACGATCCATCGACAGCCCCGCGAAATCGGCGCGCGCTGCGGTCAGACGCCCGCGCACCTCCTCGGGAAGGTCGGTTGCCGCAATCAGGCGCGGGGCACAGCCACGCTCCAGCACTTCTACCCGGTCGAACCAGAGCCAGCCTCCGGCCAGCGTCAGGGCGCCGTCGGTGCGGCAGGGATCAGAGGACGGAACAGGTCTGTAATAGCGCATGATTTCGGATAGGCCCTTGCCGCAGCGCAGGCAAGCCCGTCGTCAGGCGTATTCCAAACGCACGCGGCTTCCCGCCGGGACTGTTACATCGCCGTGAACGACCAGCGCCTCTGCCGCCGTCAGTTCGGCAAGCCACAGCGCAAGCGCCTCGGGCGCGCGGGAATGCGGGCCGTCCACGGCATCCAGCACCAGTTTCGACGGCGCCCAGACAATCGTTTGTCCGTGTTTCATCGCCCAGTCGATTTCGGTGCGGGTGGCGACGACGACGCAACGGTCGTCCCGCGCGGCCAACGTCCATGCATTTTGCTCGATGGCCAACAGGTCGATTCGTCGCTGGGTCGGCTTGTGGCCAGTCACCGGACGCGGGAAATCGGGCAGCCCGACAGTCAGGATCAGCGGAAGGCCCCGCGCCTGCCAGGCATCAAGCCGCTGCGGCAGATCGGGCGCCGCAATGGCGGCATTGTCGAGATGGATCACCAGCGGATGCAGCGCCTGCATCGCACCTTCACTGTCCACCGCCTGCACCGGCGCCTCGGCCCGGCTGCGCACGATTTCCACCCCCAGCGCGCCGGGGCCACGATCCAGCTTTTCGACCCGCACGAAAACCCGCATCGCCTGCGGCTCGGCCAGCACCCGTTCCGCCACCTTTTCGGCCAGCGTTTCAAGCAGGTTCAGCCGCTCTTCCGCAAGCTCGGCTGCGATTGCCTCGGTGATCCGGTCATAGGAAAGGATGCGATCGACATCATCTTCCAGCGGCGCGGGATGCGGGCGCACCTCTACGACCACATTGAAGCGCAGGCGCTGCTTGTGGCCACGTTCCTGCTGGAACGCACCTATATCGGCCTCGACCACATGGTCGCGCAGGGAAATGCGGTCGCGGGGCGCCGCCCCGGCGGAGGCAAGGCTGCGTTCCTCCGGGTGGGCGAAGGCGAGACGGGTATCGCTGGTCATGTCGCCCTCCGGCGTTCGGGTCGTTCTGCGGGCAGTCTATCCGCCCGCGATGGCTATGCCCTGCCCGCCTGCGGCAGGCAAGGCCCAAGACCCGACATCGCGGCGGTTACTGGCGGTAGAACAGATGGGCGCCAATCGCGGCCGTGCGCTCGAACCGGCGCGACCAGGAGGGACGGATGTTGACGGTATGGAAATGCGTGGCGCCTGCGGTCAGGGCGCGCGGTGCGCCATCCAGCATCAGACGCGCGATCTTGCCAGCGCGGATCCAAGCACCCTTTTCCTTGGCCCGGTCGGATTTGCCATCGCAGGTATAGGAAAACTGGCACCCCTGGTTGACCACGCCGCAGATAGAGCGCGGATAGGCCGGGCTGTCGGCGCGGTTCAGGATCACTTCGGCTACGGCAAACTGCCCCCGGACAGACTCGCCCCGCGCTTCGTGATACAGCGCCGTCGTCAGGCACTGCCATTGTTCGTCGCCCGAAGTCGCCGGCAGCGCGTCAAGGAAGCTGTTATCATAACGAATGAGGTTCGGCGTGGAAATCTCTGGCAAGCCAGCTTTTTTCGCCTCACGCTTCGCAGACGGGCGTTTGATCTGCACCCCGTCGGCCAAGGCTGCGAGCCGTGCGGGTGCCACCTGGCCCATCGCTGTCCGTTCCATCCCCAGCAGCGACGTCATCTGGCCCCCCAGCGTGATCGCGGGGTCATTCGACTGGCTCACCGTCACATCGGCGAAGGCCGCTCCACTGAGGGCGACGGTAGCCGCGAGGGCCGTCGTCCAACCTTGTAGCAAGCGCATTAACTCTGTTCCCGGTCTTGTTCCAGCGCCGCGCGAAGGTGAAAAATCCAGTTTCGACGTGCGACAAGGGGCGCCCTTACCCCAGGACCGGACTGCGAGTCTACCCTAGTGGCAAAAAAACCACAGAGAATCGGCCATTTTTGCGCGATTTGTTGCCGAAGCCCTTTTGAAAAGCGCAAGCGAAATTACGGTAACACGACCGGGTTCCGCTTGTTTTTCCACAGTTTTCAGGGCTTCGGATCGGTCAGCGCCAGATGTGCTGCCGCAAGCCGCGCCAAAGGCACGCGATAAGGCGAACAGCTGACATAATCGAAGCCCGCACGGCGGCAGAAGGCGATTGATTCGGGGTTTCCGCCATGTTCGCCGCAGATCGACAACGTCAGATTCGACCGTGTCTGACGCCCACGCTCCGCACCGATCAGCAGCAGTTCCCCAACTCCGTCCACATCAAGGATATGGAACGGATCTTCAGGAAACACCCCTTCCTGCACATAGGTATTCATGAAGCGCCCGGCGTCGTCGCGGCTAAGCCCGTAGGTCATCTGCGTCAGGTCATTGGTGCCGAAGGACAGGAAAGCCGCGTGCTGGGCGATCTCGCCCGCCCGCAATGCCGCGCGCGGGGTTTCCACCATGACGCCCAGCCGGTAGTCGAAGCTGACCCCGGTTTTCGTGCGCACCAGTGCCGCCACCGCGTCGATCCGGGTTTTCACCAGCTCGACCTCACGCCGCGCCGAAACCAGCGGGATCATGATTTCCGGCACCACCGGCTCTCCCGCCCGGACAGTTTCCACCGTCGCCTCGAAAATGGCACGCGCCTGCATGTCATAGATCTCGGGCAGCACCACACCCAGCCGCACGCCCCGCATGCCCAGCATCGGGTTGAATTCTGCCAGTGCCTCGGCGCGGCGCGTGACCTCCGACAAGGGACGGTCCAGTGCCTCTGCCAGCTCACGCATCCCCTCGCGCGAATGCGGCAGGAATTCATGCAAGGGCGGGTCGAACAGGCGAATGCAGACCGGAAGACCCTTCATGATTTCAAAGAGTTGCACAAAGTCCGCCCGCTGCATCGGCAAAAGCCGCGCCAGCGCCGCCGCCCGGTCGGGGGCGGTATCAGCAAAGATCATTTCGCGCATGGCGACCAGCCGCGCCTCTTCGAAGAACATGTGTTCGGTGCGGCACAGCCCGATGCCCTGCGCCATGAAATCGCGGGCAGTCTGCGCATCCGACGGCGTATCGGCATTGGCCCGGATGCCGATGTCGCGCAGTTCGTCCGCCCAAGAAAGCAATTGCCGGAAAGACTCGCCTTGCGCCGAGGGCAGCATGTCCGCCGCCCCCACCAACGCCTCGCCCGAGGTGCCGTCGATGGTGATGATGTCGCCTTCACGGAACACGCGACCATCCCGCGCGGTCAGCTTGCGGTCACGGGTATCCAGCCGGATGTCGGAGGCGCCGACGATACAAGGCAGACCAAGGCCGCGCCCGATCACCGCTGCGTGGCTGGTCATGCCGCCGCGTTCCGTCAGCACGGCCGCCGCCGAATGCATGCCGCGAATGTCTTCCGGCGCGGTTTCCCGGCGCACGAGGATACAGGCCTCGCCTCGCGCCGCACTGGCCTGCGCCGCCTGCGAGGAAAACACGATGCGGCCGGTTGCGGCACCGGGGCTGGCGGCGATGCCACGGGCGAAAACGTCGCGCGGCCCGCGCGGATCAACCTGCGGATGCAGCAATTCCGACAGCGCGCGGGGCTCCACCCGCAGCACCGCCTCGGCGGGTGTGATCACCCCGTCGCGCGCCAGCGCCACCGCGACCTTCAGCCCTGCACGGGCCGACCGCTGCACCTTCACCGCATCCAGCACCGCCAGCTTGCCATCCTCGATGGTGAATTCGATCTGCATTTCCTCGCGCAGACGCTGACGGCAGATCGCCCCCTCTCGGATCAGTTCGGCGAAGATTTCAGGCGCCAGTTCTTCCAGCGAGGGGCCGCGCGGGTCGCGGGTCAGATACAGCGCCTCGCCTTTGGTCAGCGCGTCGCGGCCCTGACTTTGCCCCAGATAACGGCCGATCACCTTGGGATTTCCGGTCACCGGATCGACGAACTGGATCACACCGGAGCCCGAGACCCCCTGTCCGATCCCCTGCGCCATCTGCTGCACCACCAACCCCAGCGCCGCCTCGGCGGGCGCGCCCTTGGCCTGACGCAACAGCCGGGCGGTCGTTCCCTCCCATGCGCGGGCCATGGACCGCAACACATCGGCCAGTTGCCGGGCCGGGTCTTCGGGGAAGGGTTCGTCCATCTCCATCTCATAGGCGCGCAGCGCGTCGCTCAGCCCGCGTGCGCCGGGTTCCAGCCCCTCGAACATATCGGGGTCAAGGCGTGCAACATGCACCGCAAACCCCTGCACGAAGCGCAGATACAGCGCATCGGCCGCCGCCTGCCCGTGGCTTTCCACCAGAAGATCGTGGCGCGCCGCATTGAACCCAATATTGAGGATGGTGGCAGGCCCGCCCCAATCGGGGTTTTCCGGGCTGGGGCGCACAGAAATCAGCGGGCTGTCGCCGAAATGGCCCAGCACCGCCGGGCAATCCAGCATCTGCCCGGCGGCAATGGCGCGCACGGTCGAGGCGGGCAATGTGACCGTCTTGGGGACCGGTAGTTCCAGCCGTATCAGCCGTTGCAGGCATTTCGCCCGCCAGCCATGGCGCGGGGTCGAGACCTCGGCCGAGGGGGTGATAACGGTGAAATCGGTAAGAAGTTCGGTTTTCTGCACTGCGGCGCCCTTTCGGTTCGCGGGCAGAATACGCCGTTCGGGCCGTGGCGCAAGCGGCGCTGGCAAAAGGGGGGCTTTCCGCCCCCCTCGCCCGTTCCGGGCTCACCCCCCGGAGGATATTTTTACCAAGATGAAGGCGTCAGCCTTCGACCTTGGTGAAGTCGGCGACCTGCGCCACCAGTGCGCGAATGCGGTGGAGGAGGTTCAGACGGTTGCGCCGCACAATGGCGTTTTCGGTATTGATCTGAACCGCGGTGAAGAAGGCGTCGATAGGCGCGCGCAGTTTGGCCATGGCGGCCATGGCGGCGGCGAAATCTTCCTGCGCCATGGCGGGTTTAATCGCCGCTTCGCCCGCGTCGAGCGCGGCGAACAGGGCGCGTTCCTCGTCGGTTTCGGCGAATTTGGGATCGGCGCCGAAGCTGTATTCCACCCCGTCCTTCTGTTCAGCCTGGGTCAGGATGTTGTTCGCCCGCTTGAAGCCTTGCAGCAGGTTGGTGCCATCGTCAGAGCCGAGGAAAGCTTGCAGGGCTTCCGCGCGTTTCACCAAGAGTGTGAGGTCGTCGTTCCCCGGCATGGCGAGGCAGGCGTCGATCACATCGTGGCGGATGCCCTGATCGCGGAGGAAGACCTTGAGGCGGTCGTGGAAGAAGGAGAGGAGGTCGGCAACTTTTGGCAGTGTAGCGGGCGGTTCATCTGCAATACCTGCAGCGTTCTGACGGAAGACTTTTTCCCGAATAGGGCCCAAAAGCTCTGCAATATTTCCGCCATTTTCAGCGCCATCTGCAGCTTCGCCAATTGTTATGCTCTCAAGAGATTTGGCAATAATCTTCCCAGTTTCCACGAAGCAGCGGTTCATCCCAGTTCTTGCGACCGAAGATAGCGTAACCCGCACCCCATTCCCCAGCACCAGCCGGATCACGCCCAAAGCCGCCCGGCGGAGGGCGAAGGGGTCTTTGCTGCCCGTGGGTTTCTCGTCAATCGCCCAGAAGCCGGTCAGCGTGTCGATCTTGTCGGCCAGCGCCACGGCGACAGACACCGGCTCGCTCGGCACTGCGTCAGACGGGCCAAGGGGCGAGTAATGGTCGCGCGCCGCATTGGCGATGGCTTCGGGTTCCCCCGCCTCCAGCGCGTAATAGCGGCCCATGGTGCCTTGCAGTTCGGGGAATTCGCCGACCATGGCAGAGCGCAGGTCGAGTTTCGCCAGCCCGGCGGCACGTTCGGCCTGATCCGGGTCGGCCCCCACCAGCGGCGCGATCTCGCGCGCCAGTGCGGCGATACGGGCGATGCGGTCGGCCTGACTGCCCAGCTTGTTGTGGAAGGTCACGGCCTTCAGTCCTTCGGCCCAGTCGCCCATACCGGCCTTGGCGACGCGCAGGTCGTTTTCCCAGAAGAAGCGGGCGTCGGACAGGCGGGCGGACAGCACCTTCAGATTGCCCTTCAGGATGGTCGCGCCATTGTCGGCGGTTTCGCGGTTGGCGACGGTGACGAAGCCCTCGATCCGGCCCGATTTCGGGTTTCTGACCGAGAAGAATTTCTGATGCTCGCGCATCGAGGTTTGCAGCACTTCGGGCGGCAGGTGCAGGAATTCGGCGCCGATGGCGCCCATCAGCACCACGGGCCATTCCACCAGCCCCGCCACCTCGGTCAGCAGCCCCGCATCCGGGACAAGTTCAAGACCGCGCGCAAAGGCCTGATTTTGCGCATCATTCCAGATATGCGCCTCACGCTCGGCGCTGTCGAGCATCACGAAGGCGCGGCGCAGTTTGGCGGTATAATCGTCAAAGGACGAAACCGCGAACCGCGCGGGTGCCATGAAACGGTGGCCGCCGGTCGTATTGCCCGCGACGATCCCGTCAACCGACATCGGCACAACCTCGGCCCCGCCCTCGTCGCCCAGAAGGCAGAGGATGGAATGCAGCGGTCGCACCCAGCGCAGGCTGCCCGAGCCCCAGCGCATCGACTTCGGCCAGGGGAAAGTGCGGATGGTGCGTTCCAGCACCTCGGCGATGATTTCGGCGGCCTTGCGGCCGGGTTTCTCGATGACGGCGAAAAAGACCTCGGCCTTCTTGTCGGCGCGCTTTTCCAGCTGCTCCAGCGTCAACCCGGTGGAGCGCAGGAATCCGTCAAGCGCGGCCTGCGGCGCGTCGGTGCGCGGGCCCTTGCGTTCCTCGCGCACGGGTTTGCTTTCGGGCGTCAGCCCCTGCACCGTCAGCACCAGACGGCGCGGCGTGGAAAAGGCCCCGGCGCTTTCATAGGTCAGACCCACCTCGACCAGACCGTCAGTCACCAGCTTCTTCAGGTTCTCGCGCGCGGCGGCTTGCATCCGCGCCGGGATTTCCTCGGAAAACAGTTCGATCAGCAGGTCGGACATGGAGATCTTCTTTCAGCTTCGCGGATCATCCGGGCGCGGCCGCGCCCTGCCTGCGGCATACAGGCCCGCCCGTCGCCACGCAAGCGGACCGGGGCGATTTTGCGGCACATCCCGAGGGCGAAACGGCGCCGCCCCCTGCCCTGCCGCTTACTTCAGGATGCCCTTGGTCGGGTCTTCCTTCAGCTTGTCGTTCAGCTGGTGCCAGGCATAGGCATTGCCGTTCGGAAAGACCGCGACAACCCGATCCACCCCCGGCACGATGTCATGGACCGACAGGAAGGCGATGGCCTCGCCGGTTTCCAGCGCCTCGCCGATCTTTTCGGCGTTGAAGCAATCGAACCACGGCGGGCCGACCAGCGGTTCGGCCTGATCATAGACCCGGTAGGTCTCGGTCAGCATGGCTTGGCTCATCGGGGTGTGGAAACAGGCCCGGAAGCGCAGCGGCGAGGAGGTGGCGTCGATACCCTCTACATTCTCGGCCAGAATCGCCTCGGGCGCTTCACCGAGAATCGGGGTCAACTGGATTTCCGCCCCCGGCTGGAAGGTGGCGGGTTCGTAGAAAGCGTAGATCTGCAACCAGTAGATTGCGATTCCTGCGATTGCGGCGATCAAGACGATTCCCCCCGCGATGAGCTTGCCACTCACGCCGCCGCCCCCACCGAGGCGCCCGCCTCGGTCTGGACGAAGGCATCGGCGCATTTCTTCGCCAGCGCGCGCACCCGGCCGATATAGGCCTGCCGTTCGGTGACCGAGATCACGCCGCGCGCGTCGAGCAGGTTGAACAGGTGGCTGGCCTTGATGCACTGGTCATAGGCGGGATGCGCCATGATGATGCGCTTGCCGCTGTTCGGGTCTTCAGGGTCAAAGGCCAGCAGGCGTTCGCACTCTGCCTCGGCATCCTCGAAATGGCGCAGCAGCATCTCGGTCGTGGCGCCGTCGAAATTGTGGCGGCTGTATTCCTCTTCCGTCTGGCGGAAGATGTCGCCGTATTTCAGCGGGATCGGGCTGTCTGGATCGTTGAAGGGCATGTCCATGACATGATCAATGCCCAGCACATACATCGCCAGACGTTCCAGACCATAGGTCAGCTCGCCCGAGACCGGCTTGCAGTCATGCCCGCCGACCTGCTGGAAATAGGTGAACTGGCTGACTTCCATGCCGTCGCACCAGACTTCCCAGCCCAGCCCCCAGGCGCCCAGTGTCGGGCTTTCCCAGTCATCTTCCACAAAGCGGATGTCATGCAGGCTGGTGTCGATGCCGATGGCGTTCAGGCTGCCCAGATACAGGTCTTGCAGATCGGGCGGCGAGGGTTTGATCAGCACCTGATATTGATAGTAGTGCTGAAGCCGGTTCGGATTCTCGCCATAGCGGCCGTCGGTCGGGCGGCGCGAGGGCTGCACATAGGCCGCGGCCCAGGGTTTGTTGCCAAGGCTGCGCAGCGTGGTCGCCGGGTGGAAGGTGCCCGCACCCACCTCCATGTCATAGGGTTGCAGAACGGCACAGCCCTTTGCGCCCCAATAGGTCATCAGGCGCAGGATGATTTCCTGAAAGCTGCGGGGCGTGGTGCTGACGGGCATGGCGGACCTCATGGACGGACGGGCCGGGATTTCCCGTCTGCATAGGCAGAAGGCGCGCGAGGGTCAATGGCAGGACAGGGGCGCACGCGGCGGGCCGCCTGCTCGCGCAACTGTCAGTTTCCAAAGGCGCACAGCGTTTGCATGCAGGCGCGGGCGCGTGTAACGCTCGGGCGACTTGGACGTGACGGGATTTCTGTAGGAATGAAACATATTCTTCATCTGCTTGGCCTTGTGATCCTGCTGGCTCTGCCGCAGGGCGCGCGGGCGCAGGCGCAATACTGGCTTCAGATCGAGGCGCAGCCGACGCTGCGCGAAGCCGAGGACCGCGCGCGCGCCTGGTCGGCACTGTTTCCCGATGTGGCGGGCTTCGGCCTTGGCGCGGGCTGGTATGCGCTGACGCTTGGCCCGCATCTCGACCGCGACGCCGCGCAAGAACGGCTTGTGCAACTGAAACGCGAAGGGCTGATCCCGCGCGACAGCTATGTCACCGACAATCGCGCGCTGCGGGATCCGTTCTGGCCGGTTGGGCTTGGCCTGACGCAGCCCGAAACGGCAGCGCCCGAAGCACAACCCGTCACGGTGCCCGAAGTGCAGACCGAGGTTCTGCCGGATGCACAGCCCGAACCGGAAGCCGAAGCGGCGGCGCAACCCGCGCCGGATGTGGTTCCCGAACCCGCTGTCATAGAGGAAACGCTCGCAGAAGCCCGTGCCGCCGAGGCGCGTCTGGACCGCGATCAGCGGATGGAACTGCAAACTGCGTTGCAGTGGTTCGGCTTCTACAATGCCCGGATCGACGGCGCCTTCGGCGCTGGCACCCGCAAGAGCATGGCCGACTGGCAGACCGCCAACGGGCTGGAACCGACGGGCGTGCTGACCACGATGCAGCGCGAAACGCTGGTGGCCGCGCATCAGCAGGCGCAGGCCGAACTGGGCCTGCAAACCGTTACCGAAGAAGAGGCGGGGATCGAGATCACCCTGCCGACCGCATTGGTCGAATTCGACCATTACGAACCGCCCTTCGCGCATTTCCGTGAAAAGAATGGCTCGGGCGTGCGGGTCATCCTGATTTCGGAACCGGGCGACCAGTCCACGCTCTACGGGCTTTACGACGTTCTGCAAACGCTTGAGGTCGTGCCGCTGTCGGGCGAACGCAGCCGGGCTGAACGCAGCTTCACCATCGACGGACGCAACGGCAAGGTAGCAAGCCACACCTATGCCGAACTGTCGAAGGGGCTGATCAAGGGCTACATGCTGATCTGGGATCCGGCGAAGGATCAACAGATGGGCCGCGTGCTGGCGGCGATGCAGGCGAGCTTCCGTTCGGTCGGGGACAAGGCGCTTGACCCCGGCCTTGTGCCACTGTCCGACGACAGCCGTCGCAGCCTGATGGCGGGGCTGGAAGTGCGCCGTCCGGAACTGTCGCGCACCGGCTTCTATGTCGATGGCAGCGGCGCCGTGCTGACCACGCGCGAGGCGGTGGAGGGCTGCAACCGCATCACGCTGGACCTGCGCAGCGATGCAACCGTGGTCTTCTCGGATGCCGCAACCGGGCTTGCACTGTTGAAACCGGCAAAGCCGCTGTCGCCGCCGGCGGTGGCGGAACTGCTGACCGGACCGGCCCGGCCGGGTCAGGAAGTCGCGGTTTCCGGCTACAGCTATGAAGACACCCTGCCCGCCCCGACGCTGACCTTCGGCTCTCTGGAGGATATGAAGGGGCTGGACGGCGAGGCGGGCATCGCGCGCCTCTCGCTTCCGGCCCTGCCCGGCGATGCGGGCGGCCCGGTGCTGGATGGTGCGGGCACCGTCATCGGCATGTTGCTGCCGCGCGATACCGCAGGCAGCCGCAGGCTGCCTGACAGCGTGACCTATGCCGCGCAGGCCGCCACGATTGCCGCACGCCTGACCGAGGCGGGGGTCACGCCGCATGCCTCGGCCCGCAGCGGCGCGCTGGCGCCGGAAGATCTGAACCGGATGGCGCGGGGCATGACGGTTCTGGTATCCTGCTGGTAAGGACAAACCATGCAGACAAAGGGGGCCGTCACGCGCGGCCCCCTTTGCATGTCAGTCACGCCAGAACCGCGCCATGAACAGCACATAGACCGACAGAAGCTCCAGCCGGCCAAGGATCATCCCGGCGATCAGCAGCCATTTGGAGGCGACAGGAAAGCTGTCCACCGCGCCGGTGCGCCCGACCTCCGGCCCCCAGACCGGCCCGATATTGGCGAGAGACGTCCATGCCCCGGTCAGCGCCGCGCTGTCCGACAGGCCGCTGAGCGACAGCGCCACAACCAGAAGGCCGAAGGTCAGAACGAACAGCGTGAAGAACATGATGACCGAATCCAGCACGTCATCGCTGACCGGATGCCCGCCATAGCGCATCTGAACCGCCGCACTGGGATGACGCAGGCGGCGCAACTGCACCTTCACCGCCTCGATCAGGATCAGATAGCGGAACACCTTCACCGAACAGACGGTCGAGGAGGTGCAGCCGCCGATCAGCCCGACAGTCAGCAGCACGGTAAAGGCGAACGCCCCCCAGAGCGTCACATCGGCCGAACCATAGCCGGTGCCGGTGAACACGGTCACCACGTTGAAAAGCACATCGGTGGCGATGCGGTCCGGCGCAATCTCGTGCTGCCACCAGGCGAAGAACAGGATCAGCCCGACCGCAACCGCATTCCAGCGCAGGAAGGCGCGCACCTGAATATCGCGGAACAAGGGCGCCACATCGCCGCGCATCACCTGCACATAGCGGATGAAGGGCAGCGAGGCCATCAGCATGAACAACACCGCCACCAGTTGCGGCGCGCCTGAGAAGGCGCCGAAGCTGGCGTCGCGGGTCGAAAAGCCGCCGGTGGACACACAGGTCAGCGCGTGCATCACCGCCTCGAACCCCGACATGCCCATGGCCTTGAAGGCCAGTGCACAGGCCACGGTAATCAGCGCGTAGATCTGGATCAGCCCGACCGAGATCTCAAACGCCCGCGGCAGGATCTTGCCCAGCGTGTCAAACCCTTCCGAGCGGAAGAACTGCATCCCGCCCACCTTCATCACCGGCAGGAAGATCAGCGCCACGATGACGATGCCAAGGCCACCCAGCCATTGCAGCATGCCGCGCCAGAGGTTCGTGCCCATCGGCAGCAGATCCAGCCCCGGCGCGCCGGTATGCGTATCCGGCCCGATAATGGTGGTGCCCGTGGTCGTCATGCCGGAAACTGCCTCGAAATAGGCATCCGTCACGCCAAGGCCCGGCTCACCCAGCATGAAAGGGACCGCCCCGAAAGCGGGCAGGATCGTCCAGACCGCCGTGGTCAGCACGAAAGCCTGTTTCACCGTCAGGCCCTGCCGGTTCGCATTGGCGCAGGTCAGCGCCATCACCGCGCCCGTCACGGTGGTAATGGTCGCCGCCGACAGGAAGGCAAGCCAGTTGCCATGCCCGGTGATCCGGTCCAGCGCCAGCGGCAGCAGCATCAGCCCGCCGAGAACGACCAGCAGCAGGCCAAGGATATAGGCGATCGGTCGCAGATCAATCATGCACAGAACCTCGCCCCGCAGCCACCGGCTGTCAATCGCGCCAGAAGCGCGGCATCAGCACCACAAGGAAAGCCAGAAGCGACAGCCGCCCCAGCAACATCGCGGCAATCAGGATCCATTTCGCCGCTGTCGGGAATTCGATGAAGGTGCCGGTACCCGCGACCAGCGGGCCGATGCCGTAGCCAATATTGCCGATCGACGTCCAGACCGCGAAAAGCGCGCTTTCCATATCGACGCCGGTGAAAGTCAGCGCCGCACTCAGCACACCGATGATCAGGATGTAGGAGGTGACGAACATCATCACGCCGTTCATCGTTTCGGTATCCACGGGGCGCCCGTCATAGCGCACATGTTCCACCCGGTTCGGCATGTCGATCTGACGCAACTGGGCGCGCACGGCGCGGACCGAAAGCTGAACCCGGAACACGGTTAGAGCACCGGAGCTTGACCCCGAACAGCCGCCGATCATGCCCAGCGTGAAGGCCGACACCAGAACGAAGCCGCCCCAGCCCGTGAAAGTGCCGGACCCGAAGCCCGTGCCCGTCATGATCGAAGTGGCATTGAACAGCACTTCGCGGAAGATCGGTTCGATGGCGCCGCCTTCGGTCAGCGCCCGCCACAGCGTCAGGATCAGCACCGCGACCGCCAGCCAGACCACAAAGCTGCGGGCCTGTGCATCGCGCCACAGGGCCGTGTGTCGGCCGGTCACCATCTGGACGTACCGGATGTAGGGCAGTGCCGCCAATATCATGAACAGCGCCCCCGCATACTCCGGCAGGCCGCGATAGGCCCCGAAAGAGGCGTCCTGCGGCGAAAATCCCCCCGTGGCGATGGTGGCGAAGGCATGGACAACCGCATCCAGCGGCGCCATGCCCACGCCCAGATAGACCACCAGACAGGCCAGCGTCAGCCCGGCATAAACCCCCAGCAGCGACAGCGCGATGTCGCTGGCGCGCGGCAGCACCTTGCCCAGCGTATCGAACCCCTCGGTCTTGAAGAACTGCATGCCACCCACCCGCATCACCGGCAGGAAGATCATGGCGATGAAGGCGATCCCGAGCCCCCCCAGCCAGTTCAACATGCCGCGCCAAAGGTGCATCCCCTGCGGTTTGTCCGCCAATCCGGTGATCACCGTCGATCCTGTGGTGGTGATGCCCGACACGGCCTCGAAATACCCGTCTGTAAAGCTCAGCCCCGGCGCCCCGATGATGAAGGGCAGCGATGCGAACAGCGGCAGGAACAACCAGATGCCAAGGGTCAGCAGAAAGGCGGTGCGGCTGTCGAAGCCGCGCTCCAGCCCGGCGCGTGTCGCCATAGCCACCAGAAGCCCGGTGCCTGCCGTCACAATCGACGCTTCGACGAAGGCCCCGCCGTTGCCATTGGCCAGCGCCGCATCCAGCAGGGCCGGAATCAGCATCAGGCTGCCAAGGATGAACAGCAGGCGGCCCAGAATACTGGCGGCGGGGGTGAGGTCGATCATGATGCGCAAGACCTCAACCGCCCGCTTGCGTTTGTCAAGCGCGGGTCTGACGTCACCCGACGTGGAACAGCGTCCCGAACAGCCGCGGATCAAGGCTCGGCTGCGCGAAGGTCGGCCCTTCGGTCAGCACGCTGACGGCATCATGGCTGTGCAGGCTTTCCTGATGGCTGGCCACGATGCGGAAATCGCCCACCCGCGGATCGGCCTGCAACTGCGCGCAGAACAGCCGCGCCGCATCTTCCACGAAAATCGGATTGGCCGCATTCAGTTCCGCAAAAGCCTGTTCATCCTCGCGCTTCACCATCACCTGCGTTTCGGTCGGCACGGCGCGGCGGCACAGTTCGATCAGATCCTCGAACCACAGCGCGGGACCCGGATTGGCCACGACCGAGATGCGCGCCACCGACCGCTGCGAATGCGGCGTCGCCAGTTGCCCGCGCGTGCGGCGGGCATGTTCGCTGAGTTCCAGCGAGCACGGGCAGGTCGAGGAGTAAACATAGTCGAGGTGCATGATCTTCAGCCGCTCGCCCGCGCGGTCCACCAGTTCCAGCGCGATGTCATAATATTGCCAGCCCGACAGACCGGACCGCAGCGACGGCACCTTCAAGGGGAAGGAAAACCGCATCTGGATACGCGCATCGAAGCTTTCCAGATCGCGTTTGTAGTCGCTCAGCGCGTGTTCGATGACATCGAAGCTGAAATCCCGCTCGGCATGGGTATAGAAGGACCGCATGATGCGGCTCATGTTGATGCCCTTCTTTTCCGCCTCAAGGCTTACCGTTCCGGTGACGCTGGTTTCCAGCAGCACCTCGCCCGCATCGCGGGTGCGGTAACGGATGGGCAGGCGGAAATTGGAAATCCCGACATGCTGGATCTGCGTCTTCGCCCCACGGATCAGGCTGGCCGGGCCGTTCTGCAAATCGGGCAGCGTCGCCTTGTAGGCGGCATCGGCACGAAATTCGGCCGGATAGCTGGTGGACAGCTCGGGATAGCCGTCGCCGATCAGCGCCCGCGCGGCGGGATCCAGCGCCAGCATTTCCGCGTCTGACGCCTTGGAGGCCCATTGACGCAACAGTGCCAGCGCCGCCTCCACCTCTTCATGGCCGGGCTTGCGATCCAGTTCGGGGGTGCGAATGTTCATCGGCGGTCCTTTCGGTTCCGGCGGGGTCAGGCAGGTTTTCTTGCCCGCGCCTTCAATGTCAGCAGGATATACGAAGGGCCGTGCCCCCCGGATCACTCACGCCCCGGTCTCCCGGAGCGCAGGGTCAAGATAGGCATGACCGGAGGTGATTGTAAGGCCGGAGGCGACGCGAAAACGGGCATTTGCGCCGCCTGCCGGTGCCGGGATCAGACTGCCGCCAGCGCGTTCTTCAGGTCGGCCACCAGATCACCCGCATCTTCCAGACCGACCGAGAACCGGATCAGGCCGGGCGTGATGCCCAGCAGGTCTTTCTGATCCTGCGGCAGCCGCTGGTGCGTCGTGGTCGCCGGATGGGTGGCGATGGATTTCGCATCGCCCAGATTGTTGGAAATCTTGATGATCTCCAGCGCATTCATGAAGCGGAACGCCGCCTCTTTCCCGCCCTTGATGTCGAAGGCGACCATGGTGCCGCCCGACCCCATCTGCTCCATCGCCAGCGCATGTTGCGGATGGCTGGCAAGGCCGGGGAAGATCACTCGCGACAGCCGCGCATCACCCTCCAGCGCCTGCGCCACCGTCAGCGCGCTGTCCGCCATGGCGCGACAGCGCAGGTCCAGCGTCGCCATGCCGTTCAGCATGATCCAGGCGGTGAAGGGGCTCATCGAGCCGCCGGTATGCTTCATGTAGGGTTCAACCGTCTTGCGGATGAACTCGGTCGTGCCGCAGATCACCCCGCCCAGCGCGCGGCCCTGCCCGTCGATGTGCTTGGTGGTCGAATAGATCACCGCATCGGCGCCCAGATCCACCGCCCGGCTGAAGATCGGGGTCGAGAACACATTGTCCACGATGACCAGCGCGCCCGCCGCATGGGCGATATCCGCCACGCCCCTGATGTCCACCAGTTCCAGCGTCGGGTTCGACATGCTTTCGAAGAACACGGCCTTCGTCACACCCGGACGCACCGCCGCGCGCCATTGGTCCAGATCCGCGCCATCGACGAAGGTCACCTCCACCCCGTAGCGGCCCAGCACCTCTTCAAGGATGTAAAGGCACGAGCCGAACAGCGCCCGCGCCGACACCACATGATCGCCCGCGCGCAGCGCCGACACCAGTGCCCCGTTCACGGCCGCCATGCCACTGGCGGTGGCAAAGGCATCTTCCGTGCCTTCCAGCGCCGCGATGCGTTCCTCGAACATCCGCGTCGTCGGATTCCCGTAGCGGGCATAGATGAACTCGTCGCCCTCGATTTTCAGGAACCGCGCCTCGGCGGCCTCGGCCGTCGGATAGGCAAAGCCCTGTGTGAGGAAGATCGCCTCGGCCATCTCGCCATATTGGCTGCGGCGGCTACCTTCATGCACCAGCGTGGTGCGGGTTTTCCAGTCTTTGCTCATCTCTGCCTCCGGCAAAACAAAACCCCGAAGACCGTCCGGCTTCGGGGTCAGAGCCCTTCACCTTTTAGCGGTTTGTTTAACGTGGCCCGCAATCCGGTCACAAAGCGCCACAAGGCCCGCCATACGCCCCGTGCACGAAAAGGTCAACGCCACGCGGCTTGCGCGCCCCGCCGCTTTGCGTTTTTGTGAGCGCAAACAGGAGATGCCGCCATGACCATCGCGCTTTACTACTGGCCCACGCCGAACGGCCACAAGATCACCATCGCGCTTGAAGAACTGGGCCTGCCCTATGAGGTGAAGCTGGTGAACATCGGCAAGGGTGACCAGTTCGCCCCCGATTTCCTGAAGATCGCGCCGAACAACCGGATGCCCGCCATCGTCGATCCCGACGGGCCGGATGGTGCGCCGATCTCGATCTTCGAAAGCGGCGCGATCCTGCAATACCTCGCCCGCAAGTCTGGCAAGCTCTACGGCCGGACCGAGCGGGAGCGCGTGGCCGTGGATCAGTGGCTGATGTGGCAGATGGGCGGTGTCGGGCCGATGGCGGGTCAGGCGCATCACTTCCTGAAATACGCCCCGCAGATGGACCCGCCGCAGGTGCTGCCCTATGCGCAGGAGCGCTACAGGAAAGAGGTTGGTCGGCTTTACGGCGTGCTGGACCGGCAGTTGCAGGGGCGCGAATTCGTGGCCGGCGACAGCCTGAGCATCGCCGATATTGCCATCTGGCCCTGGGCGATGGGCTGGGAGGGACAGCAGCAAAGCCTCGACGACAAGCCCGATTTCGCCCGCTGGCTGAAGGCGCTTGGCGCGCGCCCCGCCTTTCAGAAAGGCCGCGCCATCGCCGCCGAGGCGCGCCAGCCCTCGATGGACAAGCAGGCGATGGAGACGCTTTTCAAACGCTGAGCAGCGCCGCGACCTCGCGCCGGTGCGGGCGCTGGCGGTGTTCCATCACATAGACCCCCTGCCAGCGCCCCAGCGCCAGCCGCCCGCCGATCAGCGGGATGGTCAGGCTGACAGGCAGCAGCGCCGCCTTGATATGGGCAGGCATGTCATCCGGCCCCTCATAGGTATGGGTCAGCCAGCGCATTGAGGGATGATCGGCCGACGGCACCAGCCGGTCCATCCAGCCGGTCAGATCGCCCTGCACCTCCGGGTCGGCATTTTCCTGAATCAGCAGACTGGCCGAGGTATGGCGGATGAACAGCGTCACCACCCCTTCGGTACGCCCTGCGCCTTCGGCCCAGTTGCGCAACTCCCGCGTGAATTCATAAAGGCCGGGGCCATGGGTAGAGATGGTGAAGAGCGTGTTCATGGGGCCTCCGGGGTCAGGGTGCCATGATAGCGGATCAGAAGCGCGCCCCATGGCAACCGGGCGGTCACGTCGAAGGCCACACCTTCGGATGTTCCGGTCTCGGCCACCTCGGCCCGTGGCAAACAGAAGCGCGGCACCGGAAGGCCCAGAACGCGCCCGCCGATGACATGCAGGCAAAATCCGCCGGGAATAGGCTCGGGGCGCATGATCAGCGCGAAGGGGCCGAAGTGCTCCACCACCCTGCCCGCCCGGAAGCTGAGCACGGAAGGCGTGCACCTGCCACCAAAGTCGCGGAGCCAATGCACCATTGCGCCTTCGCGCTGTGTGGTCAGGTGCAGGTCAACCGTGCCCGCTGCGGGAAACCGGCCCAGCCACAGCAACAGCCCGACAACGACGCCGCTGCCGCGTGCTACCCGGCACGGGCCGGACCAGCGCCGGGGTTCCACGGTCGGGCTGTGCAAGGCGCGCAGGCCAACCGGCAGATCAACGGCCCCCAGCGCTTGCAGGAACGGGTCGCTCATCCCCCGAAACCGCCGGGCAGAAAGCGGCCGCGCACCTCCGGCCCCGGCATCAGACAGGTCCCGCTCCGCCCGAACAGGCGATAGCGGTTGCGCGCGATCAGGTGATAGGCCGGGTCCTTGATCACGCCCGGCAGAAAGCGCAACAGTCCCAAAGGCGCCCAGATGCCCCCCAGACGCTGCATCGCCGCCGAAAAGGCATCGAGCCGCTGGTGAATCTGACCATCCACAACCACCAGATTGGTCTCGAACCCTGTCAAAGGCAGGTTCAGCGCGGCATAGAGCGCCTGCCCCAGCGGGCTTTGCGCGGTGGCAAAGCTGAAATGACCCTGCCGATCCCTGCGCAGCATGAAGCGGAAAAACCCCGAACACAGCACACAGACCCCGTCAAACACGATCAGGTTGCGGCCCGACAGACGGGCTTGCAGATCAGGGGGCAGGCTGGAAACCGGAACAGAAACGGGCATGGTCCGGGTGTAGGCCGCTGGCCCGCACGGGTCAATGCAGGCTAAAGACGCAGCCCGCGAAACACTTTGGGCAGTTCCTCGGGCAGATCCTCGGCGATCAGGCCGGGGCCGAAACTGCGCGCGGCCTCCACATGCAGCCAGGCGCCTGTGCAGGCGGCCTCAAATGCCCCGAAATCGCGCGCCAGCAGGCCGGTGATCATCCCCGCCAGCACATCGCCCGACCCGGCGGTGGCAAGCCAGGGCACGGCACGGTCATAGACCGCAGCATTGATCCGACAGGCGCCGGAGGGTGCCGCGATCACCGTATCCGGCCCCTTGAAAAGCACCACACAGCCCGCCCGCGCCGCCGCCGCGCGCGCGGCATCGACCTTGGAAAAGGCCGGGCCACCAAGCGCTGGCTTCGCCAGTCGCGCGGTGATGTCGGGGAACAGACGGGTGAACTCGCCCGCATGCGGCGTCAGCACGCAATCCGCGTGCAGCATCGCAAACAGCCCCGCATCCCGCGCAAGCAGTGTCAGCGCGTCGGCATCCAGCACCAGCGCGCGGCCGCTGTCCAGCGCCTCCGCCACATGCCGCGCCTGCAAGGCCCCCAGACCGAACCCCGGCCCAAGGCACAGCGCATTGATCCGCCGGTCCGCCAATACCTGCGCCAGTCCCTCGCCACCGACCTGCCGCAGCATGATGGCATCCAGCCGCGCCGCATTTTCGGCCATTGCATCAGGCGGACAGCCCAGTGTCACCAGCCCAGCGCCCACCCTCAGCGCCGCACGGGCCGACAGCCGCGCCGCCCCGCCGCGCCCCGGCCCGCCCGACAGGATCAGTGCATGGCCATGGTCGAACTTGTGCGCATGCGGGTCCTTGAACAACTGACCCGTCCCTTCTTCCAGCCTGACAATCGCGTGCGCGTTTCTATCGGCTCGGTCCTGCGGTCCCAGCCCAATATCGACCAGCCGCAGCACGCCGCACCGAAACGGCCCCTCTGCCAGCACATGACCCAGCTTCGGCGCATGGAAGGTCACGGTCAGCGTGGCACAAACCGCCGCCGCCCCCAGCACACGGCCGCTGTCCATGCACAGACCCGAAGGCGCATCGACGGCGACCCGCCGCCCGGCAGGAAGCGCCGTCATCACCGCCGCAACCTCGGGCGGCAGCGGCCGGGTCAAGCCGGTCCCGAAAACTGCGTCCACAATCACATCCGGCGCCATCGTTTCCGCCTGCCCGAGGATGGACGCAGCCGCCCACCGCGAAACGTCTCCCATCCCGCGCCAGCGGTCATGGTTCGCCCGCGCATTCGGCGGCAGCTTTGCTGCATCCCCGTAAAGGTGAACCCGCACCTCCCAGCCACGCGCGCGCAACAGACGCGCCACCACGAACCCGTCACCACCGTTATTGCCCGGCCCGCACAGCACCAGCGCCCGGCGCCCTGCATTTTCTGTCCGAAAATATCCCGGGGTCCGGGGCAGAGCCCCGGTCGACGCCTGCCGCCCCTCGGCCAGTTCCGGCCATTCCGCGAGGATTGCCTTCACCACCCCCGCCCCCGCACGCTCCATCAGCGCCAGGCCCGTCACGGTGCCAGAGGCGATTGCCGCCTGTTCGATGGCGCGCATTTGGGCAGCAGTCAGCAATTCGGTCATCTTTGAGGCTCTGATCGATTCAAATCCGCTGGCAAACGGGGCAATATGCATAAATTTTGTGCACTACCTTCAATTTTGCCAGTTCATATCCGACACCCGAAGCCTAGCCGATTGTTCCCTTCGCCGGGAAGTGGTCACTGACCGTCAAGACGCAATTGCCAGCGGGGAGTCGGCCCATGAAGAAGATCGAGGCGATCATCAAGCCCTTCAAGCTCGACGAGGTGAAAGAAGCGCTTCAGGAAGCGGGGATTCAGGGCCTGTCGGTCACCGAGGTCAAGGGCTTCGGCCGCCAGAAGGGCCATACCGAACTCTATCGGGGCGCCGAATATGTGGTCGATTTCCTGCCCAAGGTGAAAATCGAGGTCATCCTCTCTGATGACATGGTGGATACCGCGGTCGAGGCCATCGTGTCCGCCGCCCGCACGGACAAGATCGGCGACGGCAAGATCTTTATCTCGCCGGTGGAACAGGCCATCCGCATCCGCACAGGCGAAACCGGCGACGACGCCGTGTAACGCCCTTCCGGCCCCTGTCCGGGGCCCGGTCCCGCCCATTCGCGGCCGCAAGGCCCGATCCCGCAAACCCAACCGAAAGGCAGACTCATGAGCGCAGTCGCTAAGGCTCTGAAACTGATCAAGGATGAAGAGGTCGAATATGTTGACGTCCGCTTCACCGATCCGAAAGGCAAACTCCAGCACGTCACGCTGATCGTTGACCTGATCGACGAAGACTTCTTCGAAGAAGGCTTCATGTTCGACGGCTCGTCCATCGCGGGCTGGAAGTCGATCGACCAGTCGGACATGAAGCTGATCCCCGATGCGACCTCTGTCTACATCGACCCCTTCTATGCCGAAAAGACGCTCTGCGTGCATTGCGACGTGGTCGAGCCGGACACCGGCGAAGCCTATGACCGCTGTCCGCGCCAGATCGCCAAGAAGGCCGAGGCCTACATGAAGTCCTCGGGCATCGGCGACACCGCCTATTTCGGCCCGGAAGCCGAATTCTTCATCTTCGACGACGTGCGCTATTCGGTCACGCCCCAGAAGGTTGCTTTCCAGATCGACGCGGAAGCCGCTGCCTGGAACACCGATGCAGCCATCGAAGGCGGCAACCTTGCCCACCGCGCCGGCCACAAGGGCGGCTACTTCCCGGTCAACCCGATCGACGAAGCGCAGGATCTGCGCGGCGAGATGCTTTCGACCATGAAGCGCATGGGCATGAAAGTTGACAAGCACCACCACGAGGTCGCCACCTGCCAGCACGAGCTGGGCATGATCTTCGGTGGTCTGGTCGAACAAGCCGACAACATCCAGAAATACAAATACGTCATCCACAACGTCGCGGCCGCCTATGGCAAGACCGTGACCTTCATGCCGAAGCCCATGAAGGGCGACAACGGCTCGGGGATGCACGTCAACATGTCGATCTGGAAAGACGGCAAGCCGCTGTTCGCCGGTGACAAATATGCCGACCTGTCGCAGGAAGCACTGTATTTCATTGGTGGCATCCTGAAGCATGCCAAGGCGCTGAACGCGCTGACCAATCCTTCGACCAACAGCTACAAGCGCCTGATCCCGGGCTTCGAGGCCCCGGTTCTGCGCGCCTATTCGGCCCGCAACCGCTCGGGTTGCGTCCGTATTCCGTGGACCGAATCGCCGAAAGCCAAGCGCGTGGAAGCCCGCTTCCCCGATCCGGCCGCCAACCCCTATCTGGCCTTCGCAGCGCTGCTGATGGCGGGTCTGGACGGCATCAAGAACAAGATCGATCCGGGCCCGGCTTCGGACAAGGATCTCTACGATCTGCCGCCGGAAGAACTGGCCGAAATCCCGACCGTCTGCGGCTCGCTGCGCGAGGCGCTGGAGGAGCTGGAGAAGGACATGGACTTCCTGCTGGCTGGCGACGTGTTCACCAAGCCGCAGCTTGAAGCCTATATCGGCCTGAAATGGGAAGAGGTCTATGCCTACGAGCATACCCCCCACCCGGTTGAATATCAGATGTACTACTCCTGCTGATCCCCGCCGGATCACAGAGAAAGGGCGCCTTCGGGCGCCCTTTTGCTTTGGCCTGGATGTAAACAATTGTGGCAGCGATGTGGTTTTGTTGCGCAACAATTCCCTGATTTGACCATTCTTCGTCCGCGCAAGCGGCACAATCCAGAGTTTATCTTGGCACAGAACGAACCTGTTGGAGGTATGCCATGTGGTCGCGTCCCGACAGTATGATTGCCCAGATTCTGTACATCGGCAGCGCCGTGCCGAACTTTGCCGCCCTCGTCAGCATGATCGATCGGCACCTGACACGCCACTTCCCGGCCGGGCACAGCCTGACCTGGGATCACGACGACATTGCCAGTTTCGATGCGGGCGGCCTGCGTCTGCTGCTGGCGAAAACCGAACCCTCGCCGCGCGGCTACAGCGCCAGCCTGCTGCTGGCGGCAGGTCCCTGCCCCGATCTGGACGACCGCACGGTCGCCCTGCTGAGCGAGGACAGCCTGTCGCGCATCCTCAACCAGCTTGTCGAGGGCACGCTGCGGCAGAACCCTGCGGAAACCGTGCTGTGGCAACGACGGAGCGAACCGCTGGATTCCGAACTGGCCGATGCGCTGGCAATGAACCTGCCGGGCCGGGCTGAGGTGGATTATCTGTCCGACAACCAGCCCGTGCCGGTATCGGTGGTGCCGGTTGCGCCGGTCGCAGCCCCCGCCCCGCCGCCCGTCAGCGACCTGCGGGTCGAGGATGGCCCGGACCGCGCCGCCATGGCACGGGTGCGCGATGCGCTTTATGGCGAGGTGCTGCCCGGCCAGGTGCCAGAGGCTGAACGCCCTGCTTCGCCACAGATGCGGCTGGCAATCCATGCGATGAACTGCACGCTGATCGCCGTGGCCCTGCCCGTCGGCGCGGCGATGATGGCGCACAGCTTCCGCAAGGGCGAAAGCCTTGTGGCCAGCGCCCGTGCCCTTGCGCTGACCGGCATGGGCTTTGCGCTTTGGGATCATGTGGCAATCCTGCCACTCCCGGTCTGACGCCTCTTGCGCCAGGCCGTCACGGGTTCCATATCACCGGCACGGGGCGTCAGGCCCCCGCCGTCCGCAGGGTGTGTGCCCATGGTGAAGCCTGACCCGTGACCCTTTCCCGAAGGTCATCCGGCAAGGCCAATGCGGACAGCTTTGAACGCCCGCTGCATGACCATGCGAAAGGGTTACACCATGACTACGACGATCCCCGCGACCGCCGCGCTGAAAGCGCAGGCCCGCAGGCTGCGCAACGCCCTTGGCGCTCGCGGCCAGACCCTCAGCCATTCCGCCGCGCTGGAGCTTGTGGCCCAGACGCATGGCATGGCCGACTGGAACACCGCTGCCGCGCTGTCGCCTGCCGGGCAGGCCCTGCAACCGCATACGGTGGGAGAGCCCGTGCGCGGCCATTACCTTGGCCAGCCCTTCACCGGCCGGGTGCATGCCCTGCGCCGCAAGGGCGCCGTGCATATGGAAATCGAGATCCAGCTTGACCAGCCGGTGAACGTGTCCCGCTCGGCCCTGTTCGAGGCGCCCCGGAGGCGCATCCGCGCCACCATCGGCCCCGAGGGCCGGTCGATCGGTGCCACCTCGGACGGGGTGCCGCATCTTCAGATCGCGGCGGCCTGATCCATAAGCCGGTCCAGCGCGCGGATCGCCCGCGCCTCGAACACCGCAAGCCGCGCCGGGGTCACATCCTCGGCGCGGTAAAGCGCGGCAAAGCCGAAACGGGCTTTTGGCGCACAGACCTTCAGAACGCCCCAGCGCAGCACCCGCCGCACCGGACGGCGCATCACCAGCCAGTCCACCCAGCCCGGCGCGCCCAAAGTGGTGACGGCCAGCAGACCCCGCAGCCCGGTCAGCCGCCCCTTGATCGGGCCAAGATCGCTGGCATGGTCATAGGCGTGCCCCGGCGCCCAGACCCGGTCGATCCAGCCTTTCAGGATCGCGGGCAGACCGAACCACCATGTCGGGAATACCAGCACAACCAGTTCGGCGCGCTTCAACTGCGCGATTTCTTTCGTAACCGCGCTGGCATCATAGGGTTCGACATAGGTGGACCGCCGTTCCTCTGCCGTCAGTGCGGGGGCAAAACCCGCGGCGTAAAGATCCAGCCGCTCCACCACCGCACCACGCGCCTCGAGTCGCTGCACAAGCTTGGTGGAAAGCTGCCCGGTCAGGCTGTCAGACAAAGGATGTGCACTGACCAGCAGAACCCGCATCATAGCCCCGCTGCCACCATGCCTGCGCGTGCTTCCGGCTCCAGATCTTCCAGTCGCACCAGATAGGTGTGGATGGTGAAGACCACAGCCCGCGTGTCCGGCAGACGCAGCAGGCATTGCCGCTCGCACCGCATATAAAGCCTTTCGACCGGCGGCGGGCGGCGGGCACCTTCGGGACGCGGCTGGAACAGCGCGGGATCGTCATAGACCAGCGCATTCATCCGCCACAAAGCCTGTTCCGGCCGGATCGCATCGAACAGCCGCTGCACCCGGCGGGCCACATCCTCGGTGTAATGCTCGACCGGCACATGGATACGGGTCATCGCGCGACCGATCTTTTCGGCCAGCATCCAGCTTGCCGGAAAGCACAGCACCGCCCCGGTCAGCACATGTTCGGTGCCGTCATGCTGAAGGAGACACAGATCTTCCTGCACCAGACGCCCGGCCGTCATCAGGGGGCGGCTGTAGTCCAGAGCCACGGTGATGCCATCCGGGCGCTGGACCGTATCGGTGCCGATCCGGTAGCCCGGCACCTTTCCCACCTTCGCAAGCACCGCCGACAGAAGTTCCTGCGCCGCCTCCTCGGCTTCGGGCAGAAGGGCATGAACGGCCCCCGGATTTGTGGCCAGACGTGCGTCTCGCTCGGCCATCTGGCCCGCGAAAGCGTCATCGACGCGCAGCCAGTCGTCCCCCTCGACGGGCAGGATGCCGGGCAGGCGCGCGGTGCGCGGGTCCATCCACGGGGCGAACGGCAGGCGGGATTGCAGGATCGGCTGTGTCATGGCGACGAGGCTAGCCCGCCGCGTGCGGCTTCGGAAGGGGGGAAACCCTTGAAAAATCGTCTGCAACTTTGGTTGCAGATGACTGTAAAGACCGACAGGCACGATTGACCCCTGCCCTTGTCGCCCCCAGATCTCGCCCCAGCCCTGCGTGCCAGCCGGCCGCCAAGCCACGGACTCCTGAATGACCCTCCCCAAATCGAAGCCGCTCAGCGCCGCTATGCTTGTTGCGTTGACTTGCCTGTTCATCATGGCCACGGCCAATGCCACGCATTTCCGCACCGGCGCCCGCATCTTCGACGGCGCCCCCCTGGCCTTCGTGACGCTGGAGGCGGCGCTGTTCTTCCTGTTCTATGCGCTGATCCTGCCGTTCAGCCAGCGCTGGATCGTGAAGCCGGTGCTGGTGTTTCTGCTGCTCGTTTCTGCCTCGGCTTCGCATTTTCTGGAAACCTACGGCACGATCATCGACCGCGAGATGATCCAGAACGTAATGAACACCACGACGACGGAAGCCGGACATCTGATCAACCTCGGGTTCGTGCGTGACATGCTGATCTTTGGCATCCTGCCCTCGGCCGTAGTGATCTGGGTGCCGCTGAAGGATGAACGCTTTCTGCCCAAGCTGATCCGCAACAGCGTGCTGGCCGTGGTCAGCTTCGCGCTGTGCCTCGGCCTGCTGCTGAGCGATTACAGCCGCTTCGCTGCGGTCTTCCGCGAACAGAAAGAGCTGATGGCGACCTGGAACCCCGGTGCGCCGATCACCGGGACCATCCGCTATGCCAAGCTGATGATGCGCAGCCAGAACATCGTGGTTGCGCCGCTGGGCACCGATGCGACGGCGGGCCGCTTCCTGTCACAGCCCGGCAAGCCTGTGCTGGCGGTGATCGTGGTGGGCGAGACGGGCCGCGCCGCCAATTGGTCGCTGAACGGCTACAGCCGCGACACCAACCCGGAACTGGCCAAGCGTGACATCACCTATTTCACCGATGTCACCTCCTGCGGCACCTCGACCGCCGTTTCGGTGCCCTGCATGTTCTCGGCCCTGCCACGCGAAGATTACACCTACACCAAGGGGCTGTCGCAGGAAAATCTGGTCGATGTGCTGGTGCGCGCCGGGTTCGACGTGAAATGGTGGGACAACAATACCGGCTCGCAGCATGTGGCCAAGCGCATCGGCGAGCAGGAATTCGACAAGGAGAAAGACCCGGTCGCCTGCGCGCTGGGGGAATGCGATGACCGCATCCTGCTGAAGCAACTTGCCGCCGAACTGCCGAAGATCACGAAGAACACCGCCATCGTGCTGCATACGGTGGGCAGCCACGGGCCGTCCTATTACCTGCGCTACGATCCGGCCACGGCGCCCTTTGCCCCGACCTGCCAGACCGGCGAGCTGGGCAAGTGCAGCAGCGAGGAAATCATCAACACCTACGACAACACCATCGCCTTCACCGACCGGATTCTGGCCGAAACGGTGGATATGCTGGCGGGGGCCACGAATGTGGTGCCGGTGATGTATTACGTCTCGGACCATGGCGAGAGCCTTGGCGAAAATGGTCTCTACCTGCATGCCGCGCCGTGGTTCATGGCGCCCTCGGAACAGACCCATGTGCCGATGGTCACCTGGGTCTCGCCCGAGGCGGAAACGCGGCTTGGGGTGACGAAAGCCTGCCTTGACGCGCGAAAGGGTGAAAAGCTGTCGCAGGACAACATGTTCGCCACCATTCTGGGCATGCTCGACATCCAGACCGAGGCGCGCGACCCGGCGCTGGACCTGACGGCGGACTGCCGCGGCTGAGACCAAGAACGACAGGCGCGCGTCGCATCCCGACGCGCGCCGCCCCCCTTTCGCGGCCCAGTCTGACCCAGACACGGAGGCCCGCCATGCATAGCTACGCCGATACCCGCCGCAAGATCGACCCGAGCCGGGGCGACCGCCTTGGCGATGGCACCCCCAACGACAACGACCGGGTCGAGATCGGGCCGACCCAGCTTGCCTTCGCCGAATGGGCGGCGGCGGGGCTGCAACTGCCGGATCTCGACCGCATGCGTCACTTCCGCTGGGACCGGCTGGTCAAGGCGCTGGTCACGCGTGATGTTGGTGGCCTTCTGATGTTCGATCCGCTGAACATCCGCTACGCCACCGACACCACGAACATGCAGCTCTGGAACAGCCACAACCCGTTCCGCGCCTGCCTGATCTGCGCCGACGGGCATATGGTGGTCTGGGAATACAAGAATTCGCCCTTCCTCGTGACCTTCAACCCGCTGGTGAAGGAACTGCGCTCCGGCGCGAGCTTCTTCTACAACGTCTGCGGCGACCGCACCGCGCAGGATGCCGGGTCTTTCGCCGCGCAGGTGGACGAGGTGATGCGCGCCCATGCCGGGGCAAACCGGCGGCTGGCGGTGGACAAGATTATGGTCCATGGCTTGCGCGCGCTGGAAGCGGCGGGGTTCGAGGTGCTGGAGGGCGAGGTGATCACCGAGCGCACCCGCGCCATCAAAGGCCCGGACGAGATCCTGGCCATGCGCTGCGCCCATCACGCCTGCGAATCCGCGATTGCGGAGATGGAAGCCTTCACGCGGGAAAACGTGCCGAAAGGCGGCGTGTCAGAGGATGACATCTGGGCAGAACTGCACAAGGGCAATATCCGGCGCGGTGGCGAATGGATCGAGACGCGGCTTCTCGCCTCCGGCCCCCGCACGAACCCATGGTTTCAGGAATGCGGCCCCCGCATCGTGCAGAACAATGAAATCGTCGCCTTCGATACCGATCTGATCGGCAGTTACGGCATCTGCATCGACATCAGCCGTAGCTGGTGGGTGGGGGAAGCGCGGCCCTCTAACGCGATGATTTCCGCAATGAACCACGGGCTTGACCATATCCGCGACCATCAGGCCCGGCTGAAGCCCGGTGTCACCATCCGCGAACTGACCTTCGGCGGGCATCAGCTGGACGATCAATACTGGAAGCAGAAATATTCGTGCAAGATGCATGGCGTGGGGCTGTGCGACGAATGGCCCTTCGTGCCCTATCCCGACGGCTGGGTGGAGGGCGCCTTCGAGGTCGCGCTGGAACCGGGCATGGTGCTGTGCACCGAGGCATTGATCAGCCCGGAAGGCGGCGACTTCTCGATCAAGCTTGAAGATCAGGTGCTGATTACCGAAAATGGCTGCGAGAACCTGACCCGCTATCCCTTCGACCCGCGTCTGACGGGCGAAGCCTGACCGACGGAGCCCGCCGATGCCCTTCCGCCCCGCCCTTGCCCTCGCCGCTCTGGCCCTATGCGGCGGATGCGGCGGGGGTGGCCGACAAGCGGCCCAACCAGTGAACAGCCACTGGGCCAGCATGTCCAATCCCGCCTCGCAATATTGCGCGGAACTGGGCGGACGGCTGGAGATGCGGCAGGAACAGGCAGGCGAGGCGGGTTATTGCCACATGCCTGACGGCACGGTGGTCGAGGAATGGCAACTTTATCGCGGCAAGAACGCGCTCTGACCCGTCAGGGCAGCAGCGCATCCAGCTGCGCCTCCAGCCCCGCGCGCATATCCGCGCCGGTCGTCAGGCGCAGCTCCATCAGCCCCAGAGTCGCGGCATAGAACAGCCGCGCCGCCTGCGCAGGGTCAGCGTGGCCGGCTTGCGCGAAGAACCCTTCCAGCACCGCAAGACGCCGCGCATCCATCGCCGCCACCGCCTGCGCGACATGCGGTTCGGTCCGCGCCCAGCCACGCAGCGCGGGTTCGACGCCGGCACCACCGTAAGCCGCAGGCGGGGCAACGGAAATCCGCCCGATCAGCGCCTGTAGCGCCCCCCGCCCTTCTGCCTCGCTGGCCAGCACCGAGGCGGTGATCTCTTCCTCCGCCAGCCGCTGCCACAGCGCGACCATCTGCGCCTTCAGCGCCGCCAGATCGGCGAAATGCCAGTAGAACGAGCCCTTGCTGGTGCCGAGGCCACGCGCCAGCGGCTCCACCCGCAGCGCGGGCGCCCCGCCTTCCGCCAAGGCCCGGAACCCCGCCGCGATCCAGTCGCGCGGGGTCAGGCGGGTGCGGTCGGTCTGCAGGGCGGGCGAGGTCATGCGCAGACCATACGTTAGCGTATGGACTCGGGGCAAGGCCCCATGCCACAAACCATACGCAATCGTATGGAATCAGTCATGACCTTGCATCGCCTGACAGCCCTGCCGCTGTCCGCCTTCCTGATCAGCCACCTGGCGCATCACCTGATCGGGCTGATCACCGGGCCGGAGGCGCATCTGGCGCTCTCTGCCCCCTTCCGCGCGTTCTGGCGGCAGCCGGGGGTAGAGGCGCTGCTGCTGGCCGCCTTCGCGGTGCAGATCACCACCGGCCTGCGTCTCTTGTGGCGCGGCAGGGCCTGGCGCTGGCGCGGATTGCGCCGCTGGCAGGCGCTGTCCGGCGTCACCTTCGCGGGGTTCCTGTGTATCCATGTCGGCGCGGTGCTGGCCGCCCGCGCCATGGGCACCGACACCAACCTGCATTTCGCCGCTGCCGGGATGCAATCCGGCCTCTGGGCGCTGTTCTTCGCGCCCTATTACACCGCCGCCGTGACCGCGCTTGGCCTGCATACCGGCCTCGCGCTGAGGCGCCGCACCGGGCAGCACTGGCCCTTCCCCCTGCTGACCGCCGCCGGGCTGGCGCTGGGGATCGGCCTTGTTCTGCTGATGGCGGGCCTGATCCATGATTACACCGTGCCGCAGGAATGGCGCGCCGCTTTCGGATAATGCACCGGCGCCACCTTGCCAGCCCGGCCCTTGCGGATTAAGGGGGCGCAACCCCGCATCCCCGTCAGGAAAGGCCCGCCGATGATCCCGCGCTACTCCCGCCCCGAGATGGTCGCCATCTGGTCGCCCGAGACCAAGTTCCGCATCTGGTATGAGATCGAGGCGCATGCCTGCGACGCGCAGGCCCAGCTTGGCGTGATCCCCAAGGCCAATGCCGAGGCCGTCTGGCGCGCGAAGGATGTGGAATTCGACGTGGCCCGCATCGACGAAATCGAGGCGGTGACCAAGCATGACGTCATCGCCTTCCTGACGCATCTGGCCGAACATATCGGCTCGGAAGACGCGCGTTTTGTCCATCAGGGCATGACCTCGTCTGACGTGCTGGACACCACGCTGAACATCCAGCTTGTCCGCGCTGCCGACATCCTGCTGGCCGATATGGACCGCGTTCTGGCCGCGCTGAAGACCCGCGCGTTCGAGCACAAGGATACCGTCCGCATCGGCCGCAGCCACGGCATCCATGCGGAACCCACCACGATGGGCCTGACCTTCGCCCGTTTCTATGCCGAAATGGATCGCGGCCGCGCCCGTCTTGTCGCCGCGCGCGAGGAAATCCGCACCGGCGCGATTTCCGGCGCCGTCGGCACCTTCGCCAATATCGACCCCTTCGTGGAGGAATACGTCTGCGAGAAGCTGGGGCTGGTGCCCGAGCCCGTCTCGACCCAGGTCATCCCGCGCGACCGCCACGCCATGTTCTTTGCCACGCTGGGCGTCATTGCCTCGTCGATCGAGAATATTGCCATAGAGATTCGCCACATGCAGCGGACCGAGGTGCTGGAGGCGGAAGAATTCTTCAGCCCCGGCCAGAAGGGTTCGTCGGCCATGCCGCACAAGCGCAACCCGGTGCTGACCGAAAACCTGACCGGCCTCGCGCGGCTGGTGCGCATGTCGGTGGTGCCGGCGATGGAGAATGTGGCGCTCTGGCATGAACGCGACATCAGCCATTCCAGCGTCGAACGCGCCATCGGCCCGGATACGACCGTGACGCTCGACTTCGCGCTGAACCGTCTGGCGGGGGTGATCGAGAAGCTGGTGATCTACCCCGAGAACATGCTGAAGAACATGAACAAGTTCAAAGGGCTGGTCATGTCGCAGCGTGTGCTTCTGGCGTTGACACAAGCGGGGGTGAGCCGTGAGGATTCTTACCGTCTGGTGCAGCGCAACGCGATGAAGGTCTGGGAAAAGGGCGCCGATTTCAAGACAGAACTGCTGGCTGACCCGGAAGTGACCGCCGCGCTGTCGCCCGCCGAGATCGAGGAGAAATTCGATCTGGGCTATCACACCAAACATGTGGATACGATCTTCGCCCGGGTGTTCCGCGCGTAACAGCGCCGGGCGCAAGAGGGTGGCATTTCAGGGGGGCGGGCCGTTGGGCCTGCCCCTTTTTTCATCGAAAGGCCCCGTTTCCCTTGAAAGACCCGGCGGGTATCGGACCAAGGTCCGGCCCATGCAGGTTCCACACCCTGAAAGGCCGGAAACGTGGTATCCTTTCCCAAACCGGAGAACCGCCATGCGCCTGATCCCTGCCCTGCTGATTGCCGTCACGCCCTTCGCCGCCTTCGCCGCCGGGTCTGATGATACCGAGCCGCCCAAACCCACTGAAACCTCGCAGACCTGCAAGAACGGTCAGGTCTGGGACGACAAGACCAAGGCCTGTGTGAACCCCGAGGAATCGCGGCTGGACGACGACACCCGCTTCCGTGCCGTGCGCGAACTGGCCTGGGCCGGGCGCCCCGCAGACGCACGCCGCGTTCTGGCCGCCATGCACGAAGGCGACAGCGACCGCGTGATGACCTATGACGCCTTCACCCTGCGGATCTCTGGCCGGATCGAGGAAGGTCTCGTCCGTTACGAACAGGCGATTTCGGCCAATCCCGCAAATATCCTCGCCCGCAGCTATTACGGGCAGGCCCTTGTCCTGCAAGGTGAATACGGCATGGCCCGCGAACAGCTCGCCGCCATCGACAATCGTGAAAGCTGGGCCTGGCGCGCCCTGAACCATGCCATCGAGACCGGAGAAACCGCCAACTATTAAGGAGGGAACCATGCGCCTGAAGATCGCCGTTCTTGCCTGCCTCGCCCTGCCTGCCCCCGTGCTGGCCGAGGGCTGCCACCAGCAGACCGCCATGAGCTGCGCCGAAGGGATGCAGTGGAACGCGGGCACGAAATCCTGCGAACCCGTCTCCAGCTAAGCGCCCGTTAACCGGCGCCTGTCAGCCTGAACCCGGAAGAATCACCGGAGGTGACATGGCGCAGGCGCTTGCTCGGATCACACCTGTCCAGATTGCCGTGCCCCGGCCACCGGGCACGGCACGGCATTTGTCGCGGCGGCAGAAGGCGGCAATCATCGTGCGGCTGATGCTGGCCGAAGGTTCACCCTTGCCGGTATCGGCACTGCCCGAGGCGATGCAGGCCGAACTTGCGCAGCAGATCGGCGAGATGCGGCTGGTGGATCGCGGCACCGTGCAGGCCGTGGTGGCGGAATTTCTGGAGGAACTGGAACAGGTCGGGCTCAGCTTCCCCGGCGGGCTGGAGGGGGCGCTGTCCCTGATGGACGGGCATATCTCCGGCGCGGCGGCGGCGCGGCTGCGCCGGATGGTGGGGCTGCGCCCCGATGCCGACCCATGGGACCGCATCACCGCCCTGCCGCCCGACCTGCTGCGCCCGGTGCTGGAGGTTGAAAGCACCGAAATCGCCGCCATCATGCTGTCGAAGCTGCCGGCAACCAAGGCGGCGGCGCTCTTGGGCAAGCTGCCGGGTGACAAGGCCCGGCGCGTCGCCTATGCCATGTCGCGCACCGCCAATGTCGATCCTGGAACGGTGCGGCGGATTGGTCTGTCGCTGCTGACGCAGCTCGATAACCAGCCCGCCAAGGCCTTCGATGCCGGGCCGGTGGAACGGGTGGGAGCGATCCTGAACGTCTCGCCCGCCGTGACGCGGGACGAGGTTTTGCAGGGGCTGGATGAGACCGATCAGGGTTTTGCCGAACAGGTGCGCAAGGCAATCTTCACCTTCGTCCATCTGCCACAACGGCTTGCGCCACGCGACGTGCCGCGTGTGACCCGTGCGGTGGACCAGCCGACCTTGGTGACCGCTCTGGCGGGTGCGCGCAGCCCCGACCAGCAAGCGGCGGCGGAGTTTCTGCTGGCCAACCTGTCGCAGCGTATGGCGCAGGCGCTGCGCGAGGAAATCGCCGAACGTGGCAAGGTGAAAGAAAAAGAGGCCGAGGCCGCCATGACCAGCGTGATCGAGGCGGTTCGCGCGCTGGAACGTGACGGTGAACTGACGCTGATCCGCGAGGAGGAGGACGAGGATTGATCCGGCGCACCGCGTCTTGCCCTTCCCGCGCCCCACCCCTAGGGTCTGCCCGATCCAGCAAGGCGAAGGCAGATGCACCAGACCGAAACCACCCGTGGCATCCTGCTGATGCTGATCGCCATTGCGACCTTCACCAGCATGGACGCACTGGCCAAGACCATGGTGGCCGATTACCCGGCGCTTCAGGTGGTCTGGGCGCGTTATACCGGGCAGACCGTCATCGTCACGCTGGTCTTCCTGCCGCGCCTGCACCAGCTGCTGCGCACCCGGCATCCCGGCCTTCAGGCCCTGCGTTCGCTGTTCCAATTCGGTGCGACCGCTTTCTTCTTCCTCAGCCTCGGGCATATTGGTCTGGCCGAGGCGACCGCGATCACCGATCTGAACCCGGTTCTGATCACCCTGGGCGCGGCCCTGTTTCTGGGCGAGAAACTGGGCCCGCGCCGGCTGATCGGCATCGGCCTGTCGCTGATCGGCGCCATGATCATCATTCGCCCCGGTCTGGGCGTGTTCCAGCCCGCTGCCCTGCTGCCGCTTGCCTGCGCCTGCTGCTATGCCGCTTTCGCGCTGGCGACCCGCTACGTTGGCCGCAGCGAAGGATCATCGACAGCGCTGCTTTATTCCGCGCTGTTCGGCACGTTTGCCACCAGCGTCATGATGCCGGGTATCTGGCAGCCCATCGCCGGCGGCGACATCTGGAAATTCCTGCTGATCGGGGCACTCGGGTCGGTGGCGCAATTCTTCCTGATCCGCGCCTTCACCATCGCCGAAGCCTCGGCCATCGCGCCCTTCGGCTATATCGGCATCGTGTTCGCGACCGGCTGGGGCATCCTGCTGTTCGACGAATGGCCGGATTTCTGGACGGTCGCGGGTGCCCTTGTGATCGTGGGGGCGGGTGTCTATGTCTGGCACCGCGAAACGCGGGGCCGCCCGCGCCACCCGAGACCGGCATGAAAACACCCGAAAGACCCCGGTTCCGACTGGATCACTGGCTTCAGAACCTTGTCCTGCGTGGCCTGATCGGGCTGCTGCTGGCCCTGCCCTATCATTGGCGGGTGCCGCTTTGCGGCTGGATTTTTGCGCGGATCATCGCCCCGCTGGCGGGCTATGACCGGCGCATCCGCGACAATCTTGCGCGGATCTTCCCCGAGATGCCCGAAGCCGAGGTGCGCCGCATGCTGCGCGCCGTGCCCGACAACGTGGGCCGCACGGTGATCGAGCTTTACTCGGGCGCCCCTTTCATCGAACGGGCGCTGGCCGCGCCGATGCACGGCCCCGGCCTTGCGGCGCTGGAAGAGGCGCGCGCCACCGGACGCCCCGTGGTGCTGGTGACCGGGCATTTCGGCAATTATGACGCCAGTCGCGCCGCGCTGATCGCGCGGGGGTTCCGCGTCGGCGGTCTTTATCGTCCGATGACCAACTGCTATTTCAACGCGCATTATGTGGCCGCGATCTCGCGCATTGGCACACCACTGTTCGCGCGCGGGCGGCAGGGCATGGCCGGGATGATCCGCTTCCTGCGCGAGGGCGGTATTCTGGGCATCGTGCAGGACCAGCATATGAACCTGGGCGTGAAGCTGAAATTCTTCGGCCATGACGCGATGACGGCGCTGTCGGCGGCAGAGCTGGCGCTGAAATATGATGCGCTGGTGGTGCCGACCTATGCGATCCGGCAGGAAAACGGGCTGGATTTCGACATTCTGGTCGATGCGCCCATTCCGCACACTTCGGCAGAGCAGATGACACAGGCGCTGAACGATCATCTGGAAGCGCATGTGCGCGACCATCTGGATCAGTGGTTCTGGATTCACAAGCGCTGGAAGGTCTAGTTCACCCGCTGGGCGGCCAGAATTTCGGCAGGGCCGGCACGTTGGATCAGGACGACCGCCTTGTCTTCGCCGCCCAGCGGCAGCGTCAGGTCAAGCGGCGGCTGGCCCGGCCATTCGGCAACCGGCTGCCAATCGGTGACGATGTTGCGATAGGTGACCGTGCGGCCCGCATTCTCGCCGCGTTCGATATTCACGGTTTCTTCAGGACGGTAGCGCACAAGCTGCACCTTCATCGGCAGGCCCGGCCCGTCGGCCGATTGCGCGCGGACACGGATCTGCCCGCCCTCGCGCGTGACCTCCAGTGTAACGGGCGACCCCGCCCCCTGCGCGCCACGAATGGCCTCCAGCACAGCTTCGGGATCATTGCCCTCGACCCGCGCGCCGCCGTTCACGATCATCTGGGGGGTATAAATGGTGCGGCTGCGCACGGCGCGGGCATAGGCCTTCTGACGCGCGGTAAAGCCCGGCTGGGCCAGATGATCCTCCCATCCGATGTAATCCCAATAATCCACATGCAGGGCCAGAGGGATGACACCCGGATCGGCCGCCAGCTTTGCCAGAAAGTCATCGGCGGGCGGACAGGACGAACAGCCCTGCGAGGTGTAAAGCTCGATCACCACCGGACGATCCGCCGCCGTCTGCGCCTGCCCTGCAACGGCAAAAGCAAGCCAGAGGCCGCATGCGGCTTTAAGTGCATCGCGCATCATGGTCTTCCCGATCCCCTCGTGATGCAACGGTTCTAGCCAACTAGCCCCCCGCTTGCCAATCAAGGTTTTGCGAGAGCGCGCGAGGCATCACGCCTGCTTTCGTGAAAGTGGCGTGCAAAAGTCTGCCGGGCCCGCCAGAAAGCACTGGATTTTCGGCATACAATTGCATACAAATGCCGCAGATTCCCTTGCACGCCGTGCCGCGATGCGGCATGACCTAAGGTGAATACCACGGACCCGAGCCCGAATTTCCGAGCCACAGCCAGGAGGCGACCATGACCGTCACCGTCGGACACGACAGCAGCAAAACGAGAAAGACCCTGACCGCCGGCGGCCAGTCGGTCGCCTATTACTCGATCCCCGCCGCCGAAGCCGCCGGTCTGGGCGAGTTCGCCAAACTTCCGGCCGCGCTGAAGGTCGTTCTGGAAAACATGCTGCGCTTCGAGGATGGCAAGACCGTTTCGGTCGATGACATCCGTGCCTTTTCGGACTGGGGCAAGATGGGCGGCAAAAACCCGCGCGAGATCGCCTATCGCCCGGCCCGCGTGCTGATGCAGGATTTCACCGGCGTTCCGGCCGTGGTGGACCTTGCCGCGATGCGTGACGGCATCATCGGCCTTGGCGGCGATGCACAGAAGATCAACCCGCTGAACCCGGTCGACCTCGTGATCGACCACTCGGTGATGATCGACGAATACGGCCATCCGCGCGCCTTCCAGATGAACGTGGACCGCGAATACGAGCGGAACATGGAGCGCTATGTCTTCCTGAAATGGGGTCAGAAGGCGTTCAACAACTTCCGCGTGGTGCCGCCCGGCACTGGCATCTGCCACCAGGTGAACCTGGAATACCTTTCGCAGACCGTCTGGACCGATACCGACCAGAATGGTGAACTGGTTGCCTATCCCGACACGCTGGTCGGCACCGACAGCCACACCACGATGGTGAACGGTCTGGCCGTGCTGGGCTGGGGCGTGGGCGGCATCGAGGCCGAAGCGGCGATGCTGGGCCAGCCGGTTTCCATGCTGATCCCCGAGGTCGTGGGCTTCAAGCTGACCGGGCAGATGATGGAAGGCACCACCGCCACTGACCTCGTGCTGAAGGTCGTGCAGATGCTGCGCAAGCACGGCGTGGTGAACAAGTTCGTCGAATTCTACGGCGAAGGTCTGGATCACCTGCCGCTGGCCGACCGCGCAACCATCGCCAACATGGCCCCGGAATACGGCGCCACCTGCGGCTTCTTCCCGATCGACAACGAAACCCTGCGTTACCTGCGCAACACCGGCCGCGAGGAAAGCCGCATCGCGCTGGTCGAAGCCTATGCCAAGGAAAACGGCATGTGGCGCGGCCCGGATTATGACCCGGTCTACACCTCGACCCTGCATCTCGACATGTCGGAAATCGTCCCCGCCATCTCGGGTCCGAAGCGTCCGCAGGATTACGTTCCGCTGAACCTTGCCTCGCAGGGCTTCTACAAGGTCGTGTCGGATTACCGTGGCGTCGATCTGTCGAAAGCCGCCGACGAAATGGCCGGTGAAGGCGCCGTGGCAACCGCCCCGGTCACCGATCCGCGCAAGACCGTCAGCGTCGAGGGCAAGGATTTCACCCTGACCGACGGCGATGTGGTCATCGCCGCCATCACCTCCTGCACCAATACCTCGAACCCCTATGTGATGATCGGGGCCGGTCTGGTGGCGCGCAAGGCCCGCGCGCTGGGTCTGAACCGCAAGCCCTGGGTGAAAACCTCGCTGGCGCCGGGATCGCAGGTCGTGGCGGAATATCTGAACGCCGCCGGGCTTCAGGAGGACCTTGACGCCGTGGGCTTCAACCTCGCCGGTTTCGGCTGCACCACCTGCATCGGCAACTCGGGTCCGCTGGGCGATCCGGCGATTTCCAAGGCCATTCAGGAAAACGATCTGGTGGCAACCGCCGTCCTGTCGGGCAACCGCAACTTCGAAGGCCGGATCTCGCCCGACGTGCGCGCCAACTATCTGGCCTCGCCGCCGCTGGTCGTGGCCTATGCCATCGCCGGGTCGCTGAACATCGACCTGACGGTCGATCCGATCGGTCAGGACAAGGACGGCAAGGATGTCTTCCTGAAGGACATCTGGCCGACCAACCGCGAAGTGGCGGAACTGGTGGAAAAGACCGTGACCCGCGAGGCGTTCCAGACCAAATACGCCGACGTGTTCAAGGGCGACGAAAAGTGGCAGGCGGTGGAGATCACCGACAGCGAAACCTACGACTGGCCGCCGACCTCGACCTATATCCAGAACCCGCCCTACTTCCAGGGCATGGGCAAGTCGAAGGGCGTGATCAAGGACATCGAGGGTGCCCGCGTTCTGGCGCTGCTGGGTGACATGATCACCACCGACCACATCTCGCCCGCCGGTTCGTTCAAGGCCACCACCCCGGCTGGCAAGTATCTGTCGGAGCGTCAGGTTCCGGTGTCCGAGTTCAACTCCTACGGGGCCCGTCGTGGCAACCACGAGGTGATGATGCGCGGCACCTTCGCCAATATCCGCATCAAGAACGAGATGCTGGACGGCGTGGAAGGCGGCTACACCAAGGGGCCGGATGGTGCGCAGACCTCGATCTATGACGCGTCGATGGCCTATCAGGCCGAGGGCACGCCGCTGGTCATCTTCGGTGGCGTCGAATACGGCGCCGGTTCGTCGCGTGACTGGGCCGCCAAAGGCACCGCGCTGCTGGGCGTGAAAGCCGTGATCGCGGAATCGTTCGAGCGTATCCACCGGTCCAACCTCGTCGGAATGGGCGTCATTCCGTTCGAGTTCACCGGCGGCGACACCCGCAAGACGCTGGGGCTGAAGGGCGACGAGGTCGTGGCGATCCACGGTCTTGCCGGTGACCTGAAGCCGCTGAGCCTTGTGCCCTGCACCATCAAATATGCCGATGGCACCGAAAAGACGATCCAGATCAAGTGCCGCATCGATACGGCTATCGAGATCGAATATGTCGAGAACGGCGGCGTGCTGCACTATGTGCTGCGCAATCTCGCCTCGGCCTGATCAGGTCTGAAAGCTTGCGGAAGGCCCCGGCGGATGCCGGGGCCTTTCTGCATTCTGCGCAGCGGAAACGCAGGTGCAGAAAGGTGTTGCAAAGGGGGTGAACCCGACGCTGCACCGCGCTATAAGAAGGACAAGGCCGCGCGGCAGGTTTTCGCCGCGCTTGGGGCAAAGCGGATGGGCGGGGCAACCGCCAGAGCGGTGGAGGCAGGTTTGCGCGGGTTTCTGTCGGGCGTGATTTCAGGCGGCATCGTCGGGGTGCTGGGTCTTGGCGTTTTGTCGCAATTGCTGCCGCCGCCGGCCAGCGTGCCACCTGTCGAGGTGGCGAATCTCGACGCTGCACCGGCGGCTGACAGCGAAGCACCCGAAGCGGTGGCCACGCCCGAGCCCGTCGCGGCACCTGAACCGGCGACGCCGGAACTCACAGAGCCGCAGCCCGTGGCGCAGGAAGAGGCCGCGCCGTCCTCCGAACCGCCACAGACCACGACCGAAGCCCCGGAGGCGCCGCAACCTGCCGCCGAACCGGCCCCGGCGCCGGATCTGGCGCTTGCCCCGGCAGCCGAACCCGCCGCCCCGGAACAGCCTGCCCTGCCCGAAGCGGGGGCTGAGGTCGATGCGGCCCCGGAAGCCGCGGAACTGCCCCCCGTGCCTCCGCTGACCCCCGAGGAAGAAGCGATGCTTGCCCCGGTCGAGGAGGATGCGCTGCCCGCAGAGATGCCCGCCCATGCCCCCCCCGCCCCCGATGCCAGCGAGGAGGCCGCCGCCCCGGCCGAGCCGCTGCTGGATCGCCCGCAACCCGGCCTCAGAGGGCAGGTCGAGGGGGTGACAACCAATCGCCTGCCGTCGATCGACGTGGCTCCGCCAAGTGATCCGGCCGATGACGTGCCCGTGCTGAATGACGATCCGCGCCCGATTGCGCGCTATGCGGTGCCCTTCGACAATCCGGCCGCCAAGCCGCTTTATGCAATCGTGCTGGCCGATGACGGCAAGGCCGGGGTGGATCGCAACGCTATCGCGGCGCTGCCGCTGCCGGTGACCATCGCGCTGGACCCCACCGCGCCGGATGCCGAAGAGATTGCCAGCGCCTATCGTGCCGCCGGGAAAGAGGTGGCCATGCTGGCAACCGGCCTGCCGAAAGGTGCCACTGCCGCCGATGTGCAGGTCACTTTCGCGGCCAATGCCGATACGCTGCCGCAGGCGGTGGCGGTGGTGGATCTGCCGCAAGGCGGGTTCCAGAACGACCGCAGGCTGGCCAGCGACGTGGTGCCGGTGATCAAGGATCAGGGGCGCGGGCTCGTCACGTTTGATCGGGGCCTGAATACCGCCGATCAGGTGGCGCGGCGTGAGTCTGTGCCTTCGGCCGTCATGTTCCGCCAGATCGACGGCGAGGGGGAAAGCGTGCCGGTGATGCGCCGCTATCTGGACCGCGCCGCCTTCAAGGCCGCGCAGGATGGCAAGGTGGTGGTCTATGGCACTGTCGCGCCCGACACGATTGCCGCGCTGCTGGAATGGTCGGTCGAGGGCCGCGCCGGTTCAGTCGCGCTGGCGCCGCTGACCGCCGTTCTGTCCGAGGCGCAGTAAGCCCTGCGCCGCAAAATGAGGTGCAGCCAGATTGCGGGCTCGCCGCCAAAGCCACCGCCCTCGCGGAGGCGCAGGCCCAGCAACTCCCAACCAGACCCGCAGGCTTGCAGTAGCCATGCGGGATCTGGCCGGTTGAAATAGCGCCCGTGCGTATCCGGCCCCTCCGGCCCGCCCGTCTTGAAACTGGCGAAGAACAGGCCATTGGGGCGCAAGGCGGTATGGATCAGGGCCAGAATGCCGGAAAGCGCGCGCCGCGGCACATGCAGAAGGCTCGCATTGGCCCAGACGGCGTCATATTCGGCTCGGGCCTCCAACGCCTCGAACCGCAAGACCCGCACCGGGCGGCCCAGCCGTTCAGTGGCGATCTGCGCCAAAGCCGCGCTGCCATCTGTGGGGTCCACCTCAAAGCCCGCCGCCAGCATCGCCGCCGCATCGTTCCCCGCACCACAGCCCAGTTCCAGAATGCGCGCACCGGGGGCAAGCCTCGCCAGAAACCCGGCCAGCGCCGGATGCGGCCGCTGGCTGCCTTCGGCGGCATAGCGCGACGCCTGCGCCTCGTAGAACAGCAGGGTTCCCGGATCGCCGGCCATGCCCCCGGCTCAGGGCGTGATCACGGTCACGCCGGGCAGGCTGGCGATATAGGCCATGTCGCGGTCATAGGTTTCGGTCATGACCGCCACCATATCCTCGGTCCAGTCCGGCAGACTGAAGGACATCTCGACCACATCGGGCCGCGCGAACTTGTCAAGGAAAGCCGAAACCACGCGCCGCCGCTGTGCCACGCCCTGCGGCGGATGCTTTTCCATATAGGCCGCCATGCGGGTCATGCCATCGACCGTCATCACCGTGCCCAGCAATTCGTCCACGCCGTCAAGCTGCATTCCCGCAGGATGGCCGGAGACGGCTTGCAGCACCTCGGGCCAGATCAGCGGCGTATCCTCGTCGGCCCAGACGGTGATCGGCACACCGGGATTGCGGTCGATCAGTTGCAGGATCAGATCGGACCAGCGCAGGCTTAGCGGGTCAGTGCCCTCGATGAATTCGGCGTAGTCGCGGCCGCGCTGGCGTCGGTGCAGTTCCGGCAGATAGGTGGCGGGGTTGCGCAGGCCCAGATGGAATTCTGCCTCGATCTCGGGGAAGATCTGGCAGATGGTGCGCATCCGGTCGCCCCCGGTATGATAAAACCGCCCCTTCACCGCCCAGGCCGGGAAGGCAAGAAAATTCTCCCATGACAGGATCAGCCGGTTGGCCGCATCGGCCTCCATGATCTGATCCAGCAGATTGGCCTGCATTTCCATGCTGGCAGGCTGCCCCTTCAACTGGATCGCCGCATCGCGGATCAGGTTGCGATAGCGCCCCGGTTCGGGCACTTCGATCCCGGCCCCGGCCAGTTGATCGGCATTGCGGTGCAGCGTCCGAACCAGACGGTCGTCATCGGTGCAATGCACCCCAAGGTGATAGGCGATACGCATAAGGGCCTGCTGTGGCAGTTGCTGCTCGTTATCAGTGAATATACGGGGTTTTCTGGACAGATAAACCGCTTTCCTGTAATCGGGCCGAATGATGCCCGAGCAAAAGACTCAGTCACCCTTCTTCTGCGCCCCGCGCCTGCCCGATGGCTGGACGCTGGCGGCGGCGATTATCGGGGTGGTCGTGCTGGCGCCTGTGATCTCGGTCGTCTGGATCGCCTTTCATCCGACCGAGAACATCTGGCCGCATCTGATGGCGACGGTGATGCCGCGCTATCTGGCGACGACCGGGCGGATGATGCTGGGCGTGGGGCTGCTGACCGCAGCGATGGGCACGGGGGCTGCCTGGCTGGTGACGATGTATCGTTTTCCCGGCGCGCGGTTCTTCGACCGGGCGCTGCTGCTGCCGCTGGCAATTCCGGCCTATGTGGGGGCCTACGCGCTGGTGGATTTCTTCGATTACTCCGGTGCACTTCAGGTGGGTCTGCGGTCGCTGATGGGCTGGCAAAGCGCGCGGGACTACTGGTTTCCGCCCGTGCGGTCGGAAGGGGCGGCCATCGTCGTGCTGTCGGCGGCGCTTTATCCTTATGTATTTCTGCTGGCCCGCGCGGCCTTCCGCGAACAATCGGGCGGCTGCTACGAGGTGGCCCGCGCGCTGGGGTCCGGCCCCTGGGGCGTGTTCTTCCGCGTCGGCCTGCCGCTGGCCCGGCCCGCCATTGCCGCAGGCGTGGCCCTGGCGCTGATGGAAACGGTGGCCGATTACGGCACCGCCACCCATTTCGGGGTTCAGACCCTGACCACGGGGCTGTTTTCCACATGGCTGACCACCGGCAACGCCGGGGGGGCGGCGCAGATCGCGGGCGTTTCGCTGACGGTGATCGTGCTGCTGCTGGGGCTGGAACGCTGGAGCCGCCGCAACGCCCGCTTTCACGGCTCAGCCCGGCAGGCCCGCCCGGTCGAGCCGCAGCCGATTCGCGGCGCGCGGCGCTGGCTGGCAACGGTGGCCTGCGCCCTGCCCTTCGCCATGGGGTTCGTGCTGCCGGTCGCGGTGATGACCGGCCACGCCATCCGCAAACCCGAGGCCTGGGTCTCGCCCGGTCTGGGCCGCGCGCTGGTCAATACGCTGGTCACCGGCGGGTTGGCCGCCGCGCTGACCGTGGGGGCAGCGCTGATCATGGTCTATGGCCTGCGGTTGCGCGGACGTGGATTGCCGCGCTGGATCCTGCCGATCACGGCGCTTGGATATGCCGCGCCGGGGGCGGTTCTGGCGCTGGGTCTGCTGATCCCGCTTGCGACCTTCGACCACTGGTTCGCCGATACTCTGGCCGCGACGACCGGATGGGACCCCGGACTGTTGCTGACGGGCACCGCTGCCGCGCTGGTGCTGGCCTATGCGCTGCGCTTCTTCGGCATTGCACAGGGCGCGGTGGATGCCGCCTTTGGCCGCGTTTCGCCCAACCTGCCCTTGGCAGCACGGGCGCTGGGGCGCAGCCCTGCGCGGGTGCTGCGCGACGTTTATCTGCCGTTGATGCGCGGATCGGTCGCCACCGCGCTGCTGGTGGTCTTTGTCGATTGCGTGAAGGAACTACCCGCGACGCTGCTGCTGCGCCCCTTCAACTACAACACCCTTGCCACCCGGGTGTTTGAACTGGCCAGCCTTGAACGGCTGGGCGAGGCCGCACCCGCCGCGTTGCTGGTCATGGGCGTCGGGCTGATCGCTGTGCTTCTGGTTGCCCGGAACGAGGGCTGAGGCACCTTTGTCGCATGCCGCCGCTTTCGCTTTGCGCGGGCAGCGCAATCGGCTAGGCAGGGCAGGAAACCGGGAAAGGCGCATGACCGCGAAAGATTATCGGGTATCTGACCTTGCCGTGGCACGCGGCGGTCTGGTGGTGCTGGAGGGCGTGGGCTTCACCCTGCGCGCAGGGCATGCACTGGTTCTGCGCGGGCCGAATGGCGTGGGCAAGACCACCCTGTTGCGCACACTGGCCGGATTGCAGCCGCCCGCTGCGGGCGACATCGGCCTGCCGCCCGAGGCCATCGCCTATGCCGCCCATGCCGACGGGCTGAAAGCCACGCTGAGCGTGGCGGAAAACCTTGCCTTCTGGGCAGCGATCTACGGCACCGACCGGGTTGAAACCGCGCTGGACCGCATGAACCTGCGCGATCTGCGCGACCGCAGTGCGGCAAACCTGTCCGCTGGACAGAAACGGCGGCTGGGGCTGGCGCGGCTGCTGGTCTCGGGGCGTCCGGTGTGGATGCTGGATGAACCGACCGTCAGCCTCGACGCTGCCTCGGTCGCGCTGTTCGCCGATGTGGTGCGCGGCCATCTGGCGGAAGGCGGTGCCGCGCTGATGGCGACCCATATCGACCTTGGCCTGACCGAGGCCGAGGTGCTGGATCTGACCCCCTTCAAGGCGCGCGGGCAGGCGGCGGGCACGGCCTCCGACTTTGACGAGGCTTTCGCATGATCGCCCTTCTGCTGCGTGACCTGAGGCTGGCCGTGCGTGCCGGGGGCGGCTTTGGCCTTGGGCTTGCCTTCTTCCTGCTGGTGGCGGTGCTGGTGCCGCTAGGCGTCGGGCCGGAAGGCGGGACGCTGGCGAAGATCGCGCCGGGCATCCTGTGGGTCGGCGCCCTGCTGGCGTGCCTTCTGAGCCTCGACCGCATCTTCGCGCTGGATTTCGAGGATGGCTCGCTGGACCTGCTGGCCACCGCCCCGATCCCGCTGGAAGGCGCGGTGGCGATCAAATCCGCCGCGCACTGGCTGGTGACCGGGCTGCCGCTGACGCTGGCCGCGCCGGTGCTGGGGGTGCTGCTGCATCTGCCCGGCAACGGCTACCTCTGGCTCGTCGCCTCATTGGCTCTGGGCACCCCTGCCCTGTCGGTCATCGGCACCTTCGGCGCGGCGCTGACCGTGGGGCTGAAACGTGGCGGGTTGTTGCTGAGCCTGCTGGTCCTGCCGCTTTACGTTCCAACGCTGATCTTCGGCGCCGAGGTCGTCAAACGTGGCGCCGCCGGAATGGCGGTGGAGGTGCCTCTGCTGCTGCTGGCGGGCATCACGCTGGGGGCGGCGGCCGTGCTGCCCTTCGCTTCGGCCCTTGCCCTGCGCATCAATCTGCGGTGATCCTGCCCGATGCCGCTTGCCGCACAACGAAACTGGATTTAGCGAGGCCCCATGTCGCTCTGGGAATATGCCAATCCGAAGAAGTTCATGCAGACCGCCGCACGGGTTCTGCCCGTGGTCAGCCTGCTGGCCGCGATCTGCATGGTCGGCGGGCTGGTCTGGGGGTTCTTCTTCACGCCCGATGATTACAAACAGGGCGCGACGGTGAAGATCATCTTCCTCCATGTGCCCGCCGCCATGATGGCGATCAATGTCTGGGGCATGATGCTGGTCACCTCGCTGGTCTGGATCGTGCGGCGCCACCATGTCAGCGCGCTGGCCGCTCGTGCCGCCGCACCGCTGGGCATGACCTTCACCCTGATTGCGCTGGTGACCGGCGCGCTGTGGGGGCAACCGATGTGGGGGACGTGGTGGGAATGGGACCCGCGTCTGACCTCGTTCCTTATCCTGTTCCTGTTCTACCTTGGCTATGTCGCGCTGTGGCAGGCGGTGGAGAACCCCGATACCGCCGCCGACCTGACCAGCGTGCTGTGCATCGTGGGGTCGGTCTTCGCCGCACTCAGCCGTTATGCGGTGAAGTTCTGGAATCAGGGGCTGCATCAGGATTCGACCATCATGAAGGTGGGCGAGAAAGACCCGCTGGACCCGGCCTATTACTGGCCGCTGATCATCTGCATCGCGGGCTTCATCCTGACCTTCGTCGCACTGGTGCTCTTGCGCACCGTCACCGAAATCCGCGCTCGCCGTCTGGCGGTGCTGACGGCACGGGAAAGGCTGGCCTGATGCCCGATCTTGGCAAATATGCGGGGCCGGTGCTTGGCTCTTACGCGGTGACGATCGGGCTGATCGTCCTTGTGGTCGCGCTGTCGGTCTGGCGGTCGCGGCGAATGAAACGCGCGCTTGAAGCCGTCGAGGCGCGCGCGGGGAGGAAATGACATGTCGCGTATCCTGATGATCCTGCCGCCGCTGGTTTTCGCGGCGCTGGCGGCGATGTTCTGGCTGGGCATGCAGCGCGATGACCCCGATGCCCTGCCCTCGACCCTCGTCGGACGGGCCGCGCCAGTGTTGCAGGTGGGTGCGCTTGGTAATCACGCGGCACTGACCCACGACGCGCTGACAGCGCCGGGGGTGAAGCTCCTGAACTTCTGGGCGAGCTGGTGCGCGCCCTGCCGGGCCGAACATCCGATGCTGAAACAGTTGCAGGCCGAAGGCGTGACCATCCTTGGCGTGAACTACAAGGACAAGCCCGATCAGGCCGAGGCGTTTCTGGCCGAACTGGGCAATCCCTATGCCGCCATCGGCACCGACAGCGGCCGCATGGCGCTGGAATGGGGTGTCTATGGCGTGCCGGAAACCTTTGTCATCGACGGCGAGGGCAAGATCGTCCTGCGCTATGCTGGGCCGATTACCGCGCAGGAGCTTGAGCGGGTGATCCGCCCCGCGCTGACCAAGGCGGCGGAATAAACCGCAGACTTGATACCGATCATGGCGCGCGAGACCGTTTCGCGCTTGCCTGTCCCTGAAACCGGCGGCTGGAGGGCCGCCGCAGAGGTGGAGGGCACCATGAGCTATCAGCCGAAACGTATCCTGACCGATCTGGTCATCAACCAGCCAAGCGAGACATCGGAAAGCGATCCGCGCCTGACGGTGCTGGCCGATGGTCGCATGGTCGCGGTCTGGGCATCGTCGCATGAGGCGGCCTATCTGGGGCTGGAAGGCTGGGACATCGCGGACAGTTATTTCCGCATCCTTGGCGCCGATGGCCGCCCCGAGGGCGAGGTGACGCGGATCAACACCGCGCGCGTCGGCTCGCAGGTCAGCGCCGAGGTGGCCGCCCTGCCCGATGGCGGGTTCATCGTCACCTATGCGGGGGTGCCCCTGAAAAGCGGGCTGGCCCAGATCGGCTTTCAGCGTTTCGATGCGACGGGCGCGGCGGTTGGCGGCGAAACGATTGTCAGCGGGGATATGTCCACCTTTTCCGCCATGAACCCTTCGGTTGCGGTTCTGGAAGACGGTGGCTTCCTCGTCACCTGGCAGTCAGGCAAGAATCTGGCGGGCGGCTATGCCGACGGTGACCGCGAGGGCGTCTATGCCCGGTTGTTCGATGCCGACGGGCTGGCAGTCGGTGGCAGCTTCGCCGTGACGCAGGAAGTGACGGACTGGCAACAGAACCCCGTCGCGCTGCGTCTGTCGGATGGGGCCGTGCTGATCGCGTGGCATGGCAAGGCGCTGGATGGCGAAAGCCCCGCCTTGGGCGTGCGGGCCCGTGTGTTCGAGGAAGACGGCACGCCGCGCGGCGGGGAATTCCTGCTGAACGCGGAAAGCGGCAGCACACTCACCTCCGGCTCGCCACAGCTCAACCCCTCGCTGGCCGCGCTGCCGGATGGCGGTTTCGTCGCGGTCTGGGAAGGCAGCGCGCAGGCGCCCGACAATTCGAGCTGGGGCATCTTTGCCCGGATCTTCGATGCGGACGGAACGGCAAGCGACCCGGAATTCGGCGTCAACACGGCGCGCACGCAAAACCAGACCCGGCCCGAGGTCGCCGTTCTGGCCGATGGCGGTTTCGTGGTGGTATGGCAAAGCGACTTCCTGACCGACGGCTGGACAACAGCAGTGCGCGGCCAGCGTTATGCTGCGGATGGCACAGCCGTCGGCAGCGAATTCGGCGTGAACCAGACCCCGATGTCCTCGTGGAAATACAGCCAGATCGACGTGGCTGCGCAGAAGGATGGCGGCTTTACCGTCACCTACATGCTCGCCGACCCGGAGGTGACGAGCAATCCCTATGACATTGTGGTCAGCCGCTTCGCCCCGGAATGGTTCGGCACATTGGCAGCCGAGCGTCTGCTGGGCACAGGCAAGGGGGATCGGCTTTATGGGCTTGCGGGCAACGATTCGATTTTCGGCCAAACCGGCAACGACACGATTGACGGCGGCACAGGCCACGACCAGATCAGCGGCGGCGCCGGGAATGACCGGCTGACCGGCGCAGGCGGAAATGATCGCCTTGGCGGCGCTACCGGCAATGACCTGCTGCTGGGTGGCACCGGGCACGACACACTGAACGGCGACAAGGGGGATGACCGGCTGGAAGGCGGCGCCGACCGTGACCGGCTCAACGGTGGCGCCGGGGCAGATGTGCTGAAGGGGGGCGGTGGGGCCGACGTGCTGGATGGCGGCACCGGCCGCGACGTGATGACCGGCGGCACCGGCAACGACGTCTTCGTTTTCGCCAAGGGCGATGGCGGGGACCGGATCACCGATTTCGGCACCGGCGCCGACCGGATCGACCTTGGCGATCTGGCCAGTGTCACCAGCTGGCGCGACCTGCGGCTGCACCACCTTCAGGAGGGTGCGGAGGGCGTGACCATCCTTGGCGGCAACGGCGACCGGCTGCTTATCGCAGGCGCCACGCTTGCCAGTCTGGAAGCTGCGGATTTCATCTTCTGAAACGCGAATACCCGGCTCAGGGGCGGGATGCGTCCCTGAGCCGCCCCCACCGGAACAGCGTGGAAGTCGGCGCCACGCCATCGGGGTAGCCTGCATTGCGGCGCAACCCGCCTTGCCATAGCTGCGGCGAGACATTCTATTGAACCATCAACCTGTCGGAAAGGCACACACAGCATGATCGCCTATGTCACAGTCGGTGCGGACGATATGGCGCGCGCGAAACGATTTTACTCGGCCTTCCTGTCGGCCCTTGGCTACGGGCTTGAGGAAGGCCCCGAGGGCCTGACCTACACCCTGCCCACAGAACCGGGACAGGCTGCGGCCTTTCCTGATTTCTATGTCAAAACGCCCTTCGATGGCGGCCCGGCCTCCGTCGGGAATGGATCAATGGTGGCCTTCGAAGCGCGCGATCAAACACAGGTGCGCGACCTTCACGCCGCCGCACTTCTTGCCGGGGGATCGGACGAAGGCCAGCCGGGCTTTCGCGCCGCCTATGGACCTCGGTTCTATGTCGGCTATCTGCGTGACCCACAGGGCAACAAGATCGCCCTTTTCTCCAGCAACAGGGATGAGCCGGGACGGGACGGCTAAAGCTGCCGCGTTACGGCTCGCAACACGCCGCTCGGCCGGTTCTCCATCACTGGCTGCGCGGGGGCAGGAAAAACGGGTGCGCAATATACGCACACGCCCTGGCAAAGATAGCAACAATTTTGCTGAAGATGGTACCGACTCCCCGGCTCGAACGGGGGACCCCCAGATCCACAATCTGGTGCTCTAACCTACTGAGCTAAGTCGGCACTTGCGGGCGATTTAGCCCCCCCGGCGGGGGAATGCAACCCCCTCGCGTGCTTGCCATGACGGTTTTTCGACGCTAAAGCGTTTCGGGAATTACCTGAGCCATGAAACATCGCCCAAAGCCCCCCAAGCATTGAAGATGCGGCAGGATTTCGGCGATTCAGGGTTTCCCCGAAACGCTCTGGGTCACGAGAACGGAAAACGGAGAATGCCATGAGCATCAATGACCAGAGTGAAATCGCCGCGAACCTGCAAATCGGCCCGACCGATGAAGGCATGGTGCGAATCTATGTCGAGGCGGAAGGCGGGATCGAACTGCCGCTGGATTTCGACCCGGACGAGGCCGAAGAAATCGCCGAAGAACTGCGTGCCGCCGCAGAAGCCGCCCGCGCCATGGGCGCCCCCGCCCCTAAGGGGAAAAAGCGCTGACCTTGCCCATTGCCGCCGGATCGCGCAGCGTCTGAAGCCGCAATGCGGCGTGGCGCGCGAATTTCTGCACCATGACCTTGCGGCGGGCCGCCGCCAGAGGCGCCTGCGGCCCCATGCGCAAAATCTCGGCATCGTAGTCATCCGCAACAATCAACCCGCTGTCGGGCGGCAGCAGGCCGGTCGGGAAATCGGCATCCACCGCCCAGAAGAAACGGTCGCACCACTCCAGATAGTTGTGCCATTTGCGATCTGCCGCGAAATCGGCGCGCGAGGATTTGCACTCGACCACCCAGACCTCGCCCTTCGGCCCCAGCCCCATCACATCGACCCGCAGACCGGGCGCGGGCACCAGTTCCTCGACCGTGGCGAACCCATGGCTCAGCAGGTGGCGGCAGACCCCGCGCGCAAGGCGCTGGCCGGGCATCAGAAGCGGATCGGCGGGTTCGGCTGTCATCCCCGCAAGATGAACGAAGTGAGAACACCTTGCAAGCCCGCCCTTGCGGAATTGACTTTGGTTCGCCCGGCGCAGTGCTGTCAAACCGTCGAAAATGTCAGGCCGCTCGCCTCAGTCCAGTCACGGGGTGCATTCCATATGACGCGGCAAGTGGGCTGGCTTTTCGGCTGAGCCCTTGTCGTCCCCTGCCGCACATCCTATCTGTAGGAACGGCGGGTGCTGCTCTTCGCGTGTGGGACACTTTTCCAGTGGCCGATAAGCAAGCGAACGGGGGCTGGCTCTGGCAGGATCCTGGTCCTGTTACCTGGCACCCACCTGAGACCTCTGGCTCTCGGGAAAACACCGTCGCCCACGGTCGCTGCGGGCCCGCCACTTTACGACCTTCCTCCTGTCGCCACCAAGGCAGCAATTGCCGGGCACGGGCCTAGGCTTGCGGGCATTCCAACGCGCCCGAGGCTGTGCCCATGTTCCGCATTCCCCGCCCCACCCTTCTGGGTATCCTCTGCCTGTGCAGCGGTATCGCGGTCTTTTCGGTGCAGGATCTGATCCTGAAACTGCTGTCGGGCAGCTATCCGCTGCATCAGGCCATGGTGATCCGCAGCCTGACCGCCATGCCGCTCTTGTTCCTGCTGGTGCTGCGCGATGGCGGTGTGGCGACGCTGGTGCCGCCGGGATGGTGGCGGATGGCGGCACGCGGCTGGCTGAACTTTGCCGCCTATACCGCCTATTACCTCGCGCTGGCAGCACTGCCCATCGCCTCGACCGTCACGCTGTTCTTCTCGGCCCCGCTGATGATCACGGCGCTGTCGGTGGTGATGCTGGGGGCGCGTGTCGGCCCGCTGAGGTGGAGCGCAGTGGCGCTGGGCTTCGGCGGCGTGGTGCTGATGCTGCGGCCGGGCAGCGCGCTGTTCGACTGGGCCGCGCTCTTGCCCGTGGTGGCTGGGCTTGCCTATGCGATGACGATGATCCTGACCCGTATTCAGGGCACGCGCTTCACCGCCCCCGCCATGGCCTTCCACGGCAATGTGGTCTTCCTGTTCTGCGCGCTGGCACTGTCGGCCGTGTTCGGATCGGGCGAAATGGCACAATCCGGCCATGCCAGCCTCGATTTCCTGACACGCGGCTGGGTCATGCCGCCGCTGCACGATCTGGGGCTGATGGCACTGTGCGGCGTCATTGCCGCCGCCGGGCTGACGCTGCTGACCCAAGCCTATCGCATCGCCCCCTCGTCGGTGCTGGCGCCGTTTGAATATACCGCGCTGATCTGGGGTGTAATCTATGGTTGGCTGGTCTGGGGCGACTGGCCCGATGCGATCGGCTGGCTGGGCGTCGCGGTGATCTGCGGCGCCGGGCTGATCGTACTGTGGAGCGAGGCGCAGGACCAGCGCAGCGCCGCCGCCCCCACCGCCGCCTGAAACGCAAAAGGGCCGCATCCTGCGATGCGGCCCCCGTGATCCGGTCTGACGCCGGGATCAAATCTCGTCCAGCGCCTCAACGGCTTTCTGGAGATCTTCTTTCGACACTTCTTTGTCGCTGACCTTGGCACCGGCGACGATGAAATCGACAACCTTGTCCTCGAAGATCGGCGCGCGCAGTTGCTGTTGCATCTGGGCATTCTTCTGCACGAATTCGAAGAAGGCCCGTTCCTGACCCGGATACTGACGCGCGGCGTTCAGCACGGCTTGCGTCATCTCGGCGTCGGTCACCTGTACATCGGCCTTGCGGCCCACTTCGGCCAGCAGCAGACCCAGGCGCACGCGACGTTCGGCCAGCGACTTGTGCTCGTCAGTGGGTTCCACATTGCCGTGGTTGTGGTCATGCACATCCGGGTTTTCTTCGTGCCAGAGCTGATGCGCGATCTGCGCGGCTTCGGCATCGACCAGCGCGCCCGGCAGGTCGAATTTGACCAGACCATCCAGTTGATCCAGCAGCGAGCGCTTCAGCACGGCGCGGGCAGCGCCCTTGTATTCGGCTTCCAGACGCTCTGCGATCTGGCCTTTCAGCGCCTCCAGCGACTCGGCGCCGAATTTCTTGGCCAGCTCGTCATCCAGATCGGCAGCTTTCGGCGCCTTCACCGCATGGACCTTGCACTTGAACAGGGCTTCCTTGCCCGCCAGATGCTTGGCACCATAGTTTTCCGGGAAGCTCACCTTGACCTCGACCTCGTCATCGACCTTGGTGCCGACGAGTTGGTCTTCGAAGCCCGGAATGAACGAGCCCGAGCCCAGAACCAGCGGGTAGCCTTCGCCCTTGCCGCCCTCGAACGCCTCGCCATCCACGAAGCCCTCGAAGTCGATGGTCACCTGATCGCCGTCCTTGGCCTTGGAGCCCTTCTTGCGGTCATCGAAGGATTTCGCGGTCTCGGCGAGGTTTTGCAGCGCCTCGTCAACGGCGGCATCCTCGGCCTTCACGACCAGACGTTCCAGCGTCACGGCCGAGGCGTCCAGCTCCGGGATCGGCGGCAGGGCTTCGTAGGTCATCTCGACCACGACATCCTGACCTTCCTTCCACTCTTCACCGCCCACCATCTTCACTTCGGGCTGAAGCGCCGGACGGTCGCCCGAGGCTTCGAAATGCGACTGCATCGCGCCGTCGATGGCATCCTGCATGGCCTCGCCCAGCAGGCGCGGGCCGAACTGCTTGCGCAGCATGGCCAGCGGCACCTTGCCCTTGCGGAAGCCCTTCATCTCGATCTCGGGCTGTGCCTCGACCAGTTTCTCCTGGACTTTGGCGTCCAGCTCGGCTGCGGTCACCGTGATGGTGTAGCCGCGCTTCAGACCTTCGTTCAGGGTCTCGGTGACCTGCATGAGTGTTCCGTCCTTGTTCACGTCTCTGGTGCGGGTGGAGGGACTTGAACCCCCACGCCTTGCGGCGCCGGAACCTAAATCCGGTGCGTCTGCCAATTCCGCCACACCCGCTTTCCCAAAACGCGGACGGCCCCCTGCGAGGCCGCCCGCGCCCTGAAATTCCGCGCCCTTCTAACAAAGGCCCGCAACGGATGCGAGGGAAAAATATCAGGGGCAAGGCTGCGACAAATGGGGAACGTCCGCCGCGGATCGGGCAAGGGTGGCCCGGAAAAACCTCGCGCCGGGCGCATTCCTGCCATATTCTGCCACGAAAAGAGCAGAACAGATAAAAACAGGTGTCACCCATGTCCATTATGGCAGAGGGGCGCGTCGCGGAAGCGGCCGCCGAGACCGATTTCATGCCCGCCGATTGCGGCATTGCCGCAGGTACGCCGGTGTTGACGCTGGCGGGAACGCTGGCAGTCGAGGATCTGGTGCCCGGAACCCGCATCATCACCCGTGACGGCGCACGCCTGCTGACGGGCCTGCGTCGCGTCGCACCGTCGCGCATGGTGCGGGTTTCGGCTTCGGCCATTGGAGTTGAACAGCCGGAAGAGGATATGGTGATTGGTGCCGCAACGCCCATCCTGATCCGCGACTGGCGTGCCAAGGCCTTGAAAGGCTGCGATCAGGCGATCATCCGCGCCGACCGGCTGATCGACGGCGAATATATCCGTCACGAAACCGCCACCTCCCCCACGCTGTATGCGCTGGAATTCGACACCCCCGTGGTGATCTATGCGGGCGGTCTGGAACTGGCGCTCGCACCCGCGCGGCAGCCGGCCTGACACCCGCCGCCCCGAAACGAAAAAGGCGCCCCGCAGGGCGCCTTTTTCGTTTGATCTGACCGCTTACTGATCGAGGAAACTGCGCAGCTTGCGCGAGCGCGACGGATGCTTGAGCTTGCGCAGCGCCTTGGCCTCGATCTGGCGGATCCGTTCACGCGTCACGCTGAACTGCTGGCCCACTTCCTCCAGCGTGTGATCGGTGTTCATGCCGATGCCAAAGCGCATCCGCAGCACACGCTCCTCGCGCGGGGTCAGGCTGGCCAGAACGCGCGTCGTCGTCTCCTTCAGGTTTTCCTGAATCGCCGAATCGAGCGGCAGAATCGCGTTCTTGTCCTCGATGAAATCGCCAAGCTGGCTGTCCTCCTCGTCCCCGATCGGGGTTTCGAGCGAAATCGGCTCCTTGGCGATCTTCATCACCTTGCGAACCTTTTCGAGCGGCATTTGCAGCTTCTCGGCCAGCTCTTCCGGCGTCGGTTCGCGGCCGATCTCGTGCAGCATCTGCCGGCCGGTGCGGACCAGCTTGTTGATCGTCTCGATCATGTGCACCGGGATACGGATGGTGCGCGCCTGATCGGCGATCGACCGGGTGATGGCCTGACGGATCCACCAGGTCGCATAGGTCGAGAACTTGTAGCCGCGGCGGTATTCGAACTTGTCCACCGCCTTCATCAGACCGATGTTGCCTTCCTGGATCAGGTCAAGGAATTGCAGCCCGCGGTTGGTGTATTTCTTGGCAATCGAGATCACGAGCCGAAGGTTGGCTTCCACCATTTCCTTCTTGGCCTGACGAGCCTCTTTTTCGCCCTTCTGCACCTGTTGCACGATGCGGCGGAATTCACTGATGTCCACGCCGACATACTGGCCGACCTGCGCCATTTCGGTGCGCAGATCCTCCAGCTTGTCGCGGCTTTTCTCGATCAGGGTCTGCCAGCCGCGACCTGCCTTCTCGGCCATGCGGTCGATCCAGGTCGGGTCAAGCTCGTAGCCCTGATATTCGTCGATAAACTCGCGCCGGTTGATCCGAGCCGCATCGGCCAGCTTCACCATGCCCGAGTTGATCGACATGATCTTGCGGTTGATGCCGTAAAGCTGGTCGATCAGCGCCTCGATCCGGTTGTTGTGCAGGTGAAGCTCGTTCACCAGTTGCACCACTTCGGACCGAAGTTTCTGATAGGTGGCTTCCTCGTTCACGGTGAACCGGGCGCCGCTGCTGGTCATCGTCGCGTGCATCCGCTTGTCCTGCATTTCGGACAGCGTCTCGTAATCCAGCGCGATGCGCTCCAGCATTTCCAGCACGCGAGGGCGCAGCGCGTTTTCCATCGCGGCCAGCGACATGTTCGACGAATCGTCGTCGTCATCGTCGTCATCGGCGCGGGAGATCGGATTGCCATCAGCATCCAGTTCCGGTTCGGAACTGGTGGCGCGGCGCGGCGCGGCCGGCGCGGCGCCGGACATGTCCACCTCGTCCAGCCCGCCCATTTCGTCATCGCCGTCCAGATTGCGCCCGAAGGTCGCCTCAAGGTCGATGACGTCGCGCAGCAGGATGTCTTCGTTCAGAAGTTCCTCGCGCCAGATGGTGATGGCCTGAAAGGTCAGCGGGCTTTCGCAAAGCCCGGCGATCATGGTGTTGCGGCCTGCCTCGATACGCTTCGCAATGGCGATCTCGCCCTCGCGGCTCAGCAGTTCGACGCTGCCCATCTCGCGCAGATACATGCGCACCGGGTCGTCGGTGCGGTCCAGCGTTTCCGAAGGGCCACCGGCAACCGCCACCTCGCGCGAGGTCGATCCGGTCTCGACCAGCTCGCTGCCGGTCTCGCCCTCTTCCACCTCGTCATTCTCCACGACATTGATGCCCATTTCGGACAGCATTGCCATGACGTCCTCGATCTGCTCGGACGACGCCTGTTCCGGCGGCAGCACGGCATTGAGCTGATCGTAGGTGATGTAGCCGCGTTCACGCGCGTCTGCGATCATCCGTTTGACCGCCGCCTGGCTCATGTCGAGGGAAACCTCGGTCTCCTGATCCTCGGGCTTGGCGTCGTCGGTGTCTTTGACCATGAGTTCTCCTCGGGTCCGAATCGGTCTCGTCTCGTTACGAATCAATAGCGCGAATCACGCCGGGGGAAAGGGGGCAGCGTTCGCTTCGTCCTGTTCCCGTGCAACAGGGCCGCGATTCCACCCGGATCAGGGGCGCGATTTGCCCCCTTTGGTAAAGTCGATGCTGGCCCAGATCTTTTTGGCATGGTCCAGCTCCTCCCTGTCCATTTCCACCCCGTTCGGTGCCACCACGCCTTCGGCGCGCGCGGCCTCAGGCCCGCGGTCGGCCTCGGCACGCGCCCGCGCCGCCTGCCCGAGCCGCCATGTCAGCCCCTCATCCGCCAGCGCCTCGATATCCTCGGACGCCTCGCGCATTTCCTGCGCATGGCCCCAATAGGCTTCAAGCTTGGCAAATTCCATCTCCAGGCATTTCGCGGCGCAGTCGGTATCGTCCAGACGGCGAATGTGCGGCTGGATACGGATCTGGGGATGGGCCAGCAGCGTTTCAAGGTCATCCCCTGCGGCCCGTCGCAACCTTGCAGCCCGGCTTTCCGGATCAGCGTCATGGGCATGGGTCAGAACAACCTGCCGCAAATGCGCATGCCGGGGATCGTGGAGCTGCATCCGTTCGATCCGCGATTCATGCGGGTCAATCAGGTGGGGATGCAGACACAGGGTCGCCAGCACGACCGAGATACGCAGATCGACAACAGCCGCATCCCCATCGGCAGAGCCCAGAAGAGAGGCACGGGTCTGCGGCACCGGCTCTACCGGCTGAAACCGGGCATTGCGTGCAAAGCCCGCGCGCGCCACGCCCCCGACTGGCCGGCCATCGGGCCGCGACGGCCGACGGCCCTGACGGAACAACTGCCAGCGCAGTTCCTTGATGTCTTCACCGTAGTGACTGCGGATCGAGGGGTCCGTGATCTTCATCAGCGCGGCGCGCAGCGACTTGTCCAGCGCCGCCTTGCGTTCGGGGCTGTCGAAAACGCGGCCTTCCGTCTCGCGCTTCCACAGAAGGCTTACCATCGGCTGCGCCTGATCCAGCACCTCTTGCAGTGCGGGCGCCCCTTTGGCCTTCAGCAGGTCATCCGGGTCCATCCCCTGCGGCAGCACGGCAAAGCGCAGGCCCCGCCCCGCCTCCAGCAGCGGCAGCGCAAGGTCGATCACCCGCATCGCGGCGCGCTGGCCTGCGGTGTCACCGTCCAGCGTGATCACCGGCTCGGGCGCGATGCGCCACATCAGGCGCAACTGGTCTTCGGTGATGGCAGTGCCCAAGGGTGCCACGGCAGCGGGAAAACCTGCCTCCACCATGGCGATGACATCCATATAGCCCTCGGCCACCACCAGCGCGGCACCCTTGCCCGCAGCTTCACGCGCGGGGCCGTGGTTGAACAGGTTGCGCCCCTTGTCGAACAGCTCCGTCTCCGGGCCGTTCAGATATTTCGCCCGTGCATTGGGGTCGAGCGAGCGCCCGCCGAGCGAGATCGCCCGCCCGCGTGCATCGCGGATCGGAAAGATCACGCGGCCCCGGAAACGGTCGTAAAGACTGCCATCATCGCCCTTGGCGATCAGGCCCGAGGCCACCATCAGATCTGGCGGCACCCCCTTGGCCTTCAGCGCGTCCAGCAGCGCATGGCGGTTGTCGGGCGCCCACCCGATTTCCCACCGCTCCTGCGCCTGCGGGCTGAGCCGACGTTTGCCGCCGATATAGTCGCGCGCCATCTGCCCGGCGCCGGTGCGCAGTTGAAGGCGGAAGAAGCGCACCGCCTCCTCCATCACCTCGGCCAACTGACTGCGGCGGTCGGCCTTCTGCGCTGCCTGCGGATCGCGGGCGGGCATCGGCATCCCGGCCTCGCGCGCAAGAATCTCCACCGCCTCCATGAAGCCCACGTTTTCGCTTTCCTTCACGAAGGTCAGCGCATCGCCCTTCGCGTGGCAACCGAAGCAGTAGTAGAACCCCTTGCGGTCATCGACGTGGAAGCTTGCGGATTTTTCCTGATGGAACGGGCAAGGCGCCCAGAAATCGCCCTTCGCCTGGTTCGACTTGCGCATATCCCATGTCACCTTCCGGCCGATGACGGCGGAAAGCGAGACGCGGTTGCGCAGCTCGTCAAGGAATCCGGGCGGCAGGGACATGAGCTCTATATCGGCCCTCGCGGCGGCACTGTCCAGTGCCGGGGTTTGAGGTCAGCCGCAGAGATCGCGGATCACCCGCAGGAAAGCCGTGACACCGGGGGCGATGAGGCTGTCAGGAAAATCGTAATCCGGCGCATGCAGCGGCGGGTGGGTTTCACCCGCGCCGAGGAAGGCCATAGCGCCGCCCAGCCGCGCGGCAGCGGACAGGCGGCCGAAATCCTCGGACGCGCGCATCGGGCCGAAGCCATTGGCCAAAGGGATGCCTGCCGCAGCGATGGCGCTGCGGAACCGCGTGACGGCCTCGGGCGCATTGGTCGAGGCGGCGAAATCGTCGTGCCAGTCGTGGGTCAGCGCCAGCCCGCCCGCGCGCGCCTCGGCCCCCGCCAGATGAAGCGCCGCCTCTTTCAGCGCCTGCATGCCATCGTCGGTCAGCGTGCGCAGCGTGGCCCAGATCTCGGCCCGGCCCGGCGTGATGCCGAAGGCGGGCTCGCCCATCGTGGCATGGGTCACCGTCACCAGCCGGAAGTCGGGGGTCAGCGCGCCGCCCTGCCCCAGCGCGGCAAGGCCGGGGATCAGCCGCGACAGCGCCAGCGCCGGGCTGACGGCCTTGTCCGGCTCCGCCGCATGCGAGGTGCGACCGTTCAGCACCAGCCGCAACCCGACCGAGGCGCAATTGGCGGGCCCCGGTTCAACCACGAAGGCGCCCAGCGGCAGGCCCGGCAGGTTATGCAGTGCAAAGGCCCAGTCCGGCGCGATTTCGGCAAAGCGCGGATCGGCCAGCACGGCAGCGGCGCCCGAGCCGTCTTCCTCGGCCGGCTGGAACAGCAGCACGACCCGGCCGCGCGCCGGGCGGTCACGGCCCAGCGCGAAGGCCAGCCCCGCGACGATCGCCATATGGCCGTCATGGCCGCACAGATGCCCCTTGCCCGGCACAGCCGATACCCAGTCGGGGCGCCCCGTCTCCTCAATCGGCAGGGCATCGAGTTCACACCGGATCAACACGGTCGGCCCGTCTGCGGCACCCTGAAATTCCAGCGCGACACCATGACCACCCAGACCCGTCAGCACCCGGTCAGGCGCGCTGTCTGCCGTGAAGGCCAGCACGGCACGGGCGGTTTTCGCCTCGTGCCGCGACACCTCGGGCGCGCGGTGCAGCGCGTGGCGAAAGGCCGTCAGCGCGGCAAGGTCGCTCATGCCCCCGCCCGCGCCGCCAGATGCTGCATCGCATGTTCAAGCTCGGTCCAGGCACTGCGCGCCATCGACCGGAACACAAGGATCTCGAACCCGCCCTCGACCCGCATCAGAACCGAGGACATATGCCCCAGCGCCGCCCGCGCCGCATGGCCCGGCGGGAAGGCCGCCGCGCGCAGGTCCAGCGGGTAAAGCCGCGCCAGAACATCTGCCGCAGCCGCCCCTTCCAGCCGCAGACAGGCCCAGCCATCCGACTGATCGGTCAGCGCCGCGCCCTCGCAGGCCAGCGCTCCGTTCAGAAGGAACGCCTGATCCCGCCCCGTCCAGACCAGCCGCAACTCGGCCTTTTCGGTAAACCGCCCCGGCGCGGGGAAAGCCACGCCCAGCGGCTTCAGCGCCTTGTCGACCGCATTCTGCCCGCCGGGCAGCACGGCGACCGACGTGATGCCCTCCAGCACGAGCTCGGACAAGGACACCCCACCATGGGTAACCGGCCACGACCCCGCCAGCGGGGATTTCGCAATCAACCTAGGCACGGAGCTTCACCCCTTCCCTGTCATGGAACACCGGATCGCAGACCTCGCACAGCACATCCAGACCGCGCAGATGATCGACCAGCCGCACCGTCTCGCCCAGTCGGGCCGGGCCGTTTTTCAGGAAGGCGAGCGCCAGCCACGACCCCAGCGTCGGCGACCAGCAGACCGAGGTGACATAGCCCTGATCGCGGGCACGTTCGACCGTATCGCCCGGCACGAACAGATGCGCCCCGGCGACCAGCGTATCCTGTGGCTGGCGCGGACGCAGGCCGACCAACTGTTCGCGCTCTGGTCCGGTCAGCCCCGGACGCTGGCTTGCAGCCTTCCCGATGCAGTCTTTCTTCGCGCTGACCATCTTGCCCATGCCGATGTCAAAGGCGGTGGTCCGGCCGTGGATCTCGGCATGGGTGATGAAGCCCTTCTCGATCCGCAATACGTTCAGTGCCTCCATCCCATAGGCGCCGCCGCCCATGGTTTCGGCCCGCGCCAGCAGGTCGCGGAACAAAGCCTCGCCATAGCGGGCGGGCACCGCGATCTCATACCCCTCCTCGCCAGAGAAAGAGATGCGGAACAGCCGCCCCGCCACCCCCAATACCGAAACCGGCGCGCAGCCCATGAAGGGCAGATCGACGGGTGCATCCAGCATCGAGGCCAGCAGCGCCCGCGCCTTCGGCCCGGCGACGGCGAATTGCGCCCATGTCTCGGTGACCGAGATGAAGCGCAGATCCCAACCGGCGCAAAACGCCTGATGCACGAAATCCAGATGCCGCATCACCAGCCCGGCGGCGGCGGTGGTCGTGGTCATCAGATAATGGTTTTCAGCCAGCCGCGCGGTGGTGCCGTCGTCCAGCACCATGCCATCCTCGCGCAACATCAGCCCATAGCGCACCCGCCCGACCGGCAGGGTCGAGAAGGTGTTGCAATAGACCAGATCGAGGAAGCGGCCCGCATCCTTGCCCTGAATGTCGATCTTGCCGAGGGTGGAGACATCGGCCACCCCCACGGCCTCGCGCACCATGCGGACCTCGCGGTCGCAGGCCTCGCGCCAGGTGGTTTCGCCCGGCCGGGGGAAATAGCTCGGCCGATACCACAGCCCCGCCTCGATCATCGGCGCGCCACGCTCGACGCTGGCCTGATGCGAGGTCAGGAAGCGCTGCGGCGCAAAGCCGGTGCCGCGCCCGCCCGCGCCCATCGCCGCGATGGACACCGGGCTGAACGGCGGGCGGAAGGTTGTGGTGCCGGTTTCCGGAATGCCGCGCCCGGTGGCATCGGCCAGCACCGCCAGCGCCGCCACGTTGGAGCTTTTGCCCTGATCCGGCGCCATGCCCTGCGTGGTGTAACGTTTCATATGCTCGACCGAGGCGAAGTTCTCCTGCGCCGCCAGCTTCACGTCCTTGGTCGTCACGTCATTGGCGAAATCGAGCCAGGCCCGCGCCCAGCGCCCGCCCGAGGTCGGCACCGACCAGACGGGTTCGATCGTATAGGGCGCATCCTCGGCCACCGGCAGGGCGGCACCGGGGGCCTTCAGGCCCAGCGCCTCCAGAGCCTCGCGCGCGGCGCGCTGCCCCGAGGCCAGACCGGCGGCGGTGGACATGATCCCCGCCGCAGCCCCCACCGGCGCCAGACCCGGCACCGCGCCCGGTGCGGGCACAAAGGCCGCCAGCGCCTCGTTCCAGATCGGGCGGCCATTCAGGTGGCAGGTCAGATGCAGCGTCGGGTTCCAGCCGCCGGAGACGGCCAGACAATCCGTCTCGATCATCGCCTCGCCACCGCCATGGCGAATGGTGATCTGTCGCAAGCCCTTGCGGCCGCGCGTGCCGGTGACCACGGCGCCGGTATAGACCGGACAATCCTCCACGGCGCTGGCATGCGGGCGCGGGTCGATGATCGCCGCCACCTGCACCCCCGCCGCCATCAGGTCGCGCGCGGTGCGGCGCGCGTCATCGGTATTGCCGAAGACCGTGACCCGCCGCCCCGGCGCCACGCCATACCGGTTGAGGTAGCTACGCACCGCCGAGGCCAGCATGATGCCGGGCCGGTCATTGTTTTCAAACGCGATGGGCCGCTCCAAAGCGCCAGCCGCAAGGATCGCCCGCTTCGCCACGATCCGCCAGAAACATTCGCGCGGCAGATGCGGACGCGCGGGCAGATGCAGGCCCACCCGCTCCAGCGCGCCATAGGTGCCGTGGTCATAGGCGCCGGTCACCGTGGTGCGCGGCATCAGCCGGACATTCGGCAGCGCCCGCAACTCGGCCAGAACCCTGTCAGCCCAGGTCACACCCGCGTGGCCATCCAGCACCAGCGTTTCCGACAGCAGCCGCCCGCCCATCCGGGCATCCTCGTCGGCAAGGATCACATCGGCCCCGGCCCGCCCGGCCTCCAGCGCCGCCATCAGCCCCGCAGGCCCGGCCCCGATCACCAGCAGATCGCAGAAAGCAAAGGCCTTTTCGTAATCGGCCTCGTCATGGTGCCCCGACAGCCGCCCGAGCCCGGCGGCACGGCGGATCAGCGGCTCGTAAAGCCCTTCCCAGAAGCGGCGCGGCCACATGAAGGTCTTGTAATAGAACCCGGCGCCGAAGAAGGGCGCCGCCAGATCGTTCACCGCCAGCAGATCGAACTGCGCCGTGGGGAAACGGTTCTGGCTGCGCGCCTCCAGCCCCGGAAAGATCTCCTGCACCGTGGCACGGACATTGGGCGTCTGCTGCCCGGCCTCCAGCACCTCGACCATGGCATTGGGCTCTTCCGGCCCGGCGGTCAGCACGCCGCGCGGGCGGTGATACTTGAAGCTGCGCCCGACCACCCGCACATCATTGGCCAGAAGCGCCGAAGCCAGTGTATCCCCCGCGAAGCCCACATAATCGCGCCCGTCGAAGCGAAAGCTGATCTGGCTGGTGGGATCGACCTGCCCCTTGCCCGCGATCCTCATTTGCGCCCCCTCTTCTGCGCGACCGGCGCCACCAGATCGACCGCAAGCACCGCATGGGTCACGGTATTGCGCGTCACCGCCAGCCATTGCCCGCAGCCCGCCTCGTGATACCAGAGGTCACGCGTCTCGCCTGCCGGGTTGTCGCGGTTGTGCAGGTAATCATCCCATGCGGCGGCAGGCGCCCCTTCCGCCGGGCGGCGCAGATAATCGTCAGAGCCGTAGTAATAGAACTCGCGGCGGTCCCTTTCGCCGCACAGCGGGCAGGTCAGGCGCATGGCCGGGGCTCCTTTGGGTTCGATGCGAAAGAAAGGGGCGCTGCCCCTCGGCCTGCGGCCTCACCCCGGGATATTTGGACCAAGGCGAAAAGCCCTTTCATCTTGGCAAAAATATCCCCGCCGGAGGCATCCGACAGCCGGGCAAGGTGCGGCGATGTGAGTGTCAGAGCCATGGTCAATGCAGGTTATGCTGGCTGCCGGTGCCTTCCTCGTCGAGAAGGTCGCCGGTGGCAAAACGGTTGAGCGTGAAGCGGCGGGCAACCTCATGCGGCTGGTCGGTGGCCATCAGATGCGCCATGCACCAGCCCGAGGCTGGCACCGCCTTGAAGCCGCCGTAGTTCCAGCCGCAGTCGATATAAAGCCCGTCGATCCCCGTGCGGTCGATGACGGGGGAGCCGTCAGGCGACATGTCCATGATCCCGCCCCAGCTGCGCAGCACCTTGGCCCTGCCGATCATCGGCATCAGCGTCATGCCCGCCTCCATCACATGTTCAACCATCGGCAGGTTACCGCGCGCGGCGTAGGAGGCGTAGAAATCCAGATCGCCGCCAAAGACGAGGCCCCCCTTGTCGGACTGGCTGATATAGAAATGCCCCATGCCGAAGCTGATCACATGGTCGATCACGGGCTTCAGCCCCTCGGTCACGAAGGCTTGCAGGATGTGGCTTTCGATGGGCAGGCGCAGCCCGGCCATGGCGGCGACCTGGCTCGACCGGCCCGCGACGACGATACCTACCTTCTTCGCCCGGATTGCGCCGCGCGTGGTCTGCACGCCGGTCACGCGGCCGTTTTCCACGTCGATGCCGGTGACCTCGCAATTCTGGATCAGATCGACCCCGCGCTGGTCGGCGCCACGGGCATAGCCCCAGGCCACCGCATCATGCCGCGCCGTGCCGCCGCGCCGGTGCAAAAGGCCGCCGTAGATCGGAAAGCGGGTCTGTTCGAAATCCAGATACGGCAGCAGCGCCCGCACGCCGTCGCGGTCCAGCAGCTCTGCATCGTCGCCCTGATTGACCATCGCATTGCCGCGCCGGGCAAAGGCATCGCGCTGCCCGTCGGAATGAAACAGGTTGATCAGCCCACGCTGCGAATGCATGACGTTGTAGTTGAGGTCAGCCTCCAGCCCCTCCCACAGCTTCAGGGAATGGCTGTAGAATTCCGAATTCCCCGGCAGGAAATAGTTGGCCCGCACGATGGTGGTGTTGCGCCCCACATTGCCGCCGCCAAGGTAGCCCTTTTCCAGCACCGCGATATTGGTCAGCCCGTGGTTCTTCGCCAGATAATAGGCCGTGGAAAGCCCGTGCCCGCCGCCGCCGATGATGATGGCATCGTATTCGGCCTTGGGCGCGGGGTCGCGCCATGCGGGTTTCCAGCCCTTGTTGCCGAAGAGCCCCTCGGTAAAGACCTTGAAGCCGGAATAGCGCATTCTGACCGTCCTTCCCTGCCCGGTTTCGGGCCTCGGCCCATCTGAGCCGGGCTTGCGCTGAATATCAACCCCCGGAGCAAAAAGCCTTATCCGCCAGCGACAGGATCATGTCGCCTTCAGCTTTCATGTGGGCCTGCGCACAAGGAATGATCGCCAAGGCTTTCCAGCACACGGCAATCCGCCGCGCTGTGCGCACCGCAGTCGGCCATGCGCTGCAATTCGGCCCGCAGCGCCGAAAGGCTGCGGATGCGCGCCTCCACCTCGGCCAGTTGCGTCCGTGCGATCGCATCAGCGGCGGCGCAGGGCGCTTCGGGGTGACCGGCGAGGCGCAAGAGATCGGCAATGGCGGGCAAGCCGAAGCCCAGTTCGCGCGCATGACGGATGAAGCGTAGCCGCGCCACCGCCGCCGGGTCGTAAAGCCTGCGGTTCCCGGCACTGCGCGGCGGCGCGGGCAGAAGGCCGCGATCCTCGTAGAACCGGATGGTGTTGATCTTTATGCCGCTTTCGCGCGCCACATCGCCAATCGTCAGATCCGACATATCGCTTGCTCCTCGAGTGACTGGAGATGTTACCCGTGATTCGCTGCAAGAAGGAGAGTGAAATGTCGGCATCCTGTCACAACCATGCGATCACCTTCGACGGCACCAGCCCGGCCTATCGCCGGGCGCTGGTGGCGGTGATCGTGCTGAACGCGGGCCTGTTCGGGGTCGAGATCACCGCCGGGGCGCTGGCGGGCAGCCGGGCGCTTCAGGCCGATGCGCTGGATTTTCTGGCCGATGCGCTGACCTATGGCGCCAGCCTCGCGGTCATTGGCCGGTCGGTCGTGCTGCGGGCACGGGTGGCACAGATCAAAGGGATTTCACTGGCACTGATGGGGCTTTGGGTCTTTGGCCGGACGCTGGCCGATTTTCTGGCGCCGGGTGTGCCGAAGGCCGAGGTGATGGGCGCGGTGGGGCTTGCGGCACTGGCGGCGAACCTTGCCTCTGTCCTGATCCTGATGCGCTGGCGGGACGGCGATGCCAATGTGCGGTCGGTCTGGCTGTGTTCGCGCAACGATGCGGTGGGCAATGTGGCGGTCATGGGGGCAGCCGGGATGGTGGCGCTGACCGGCAGCGGCTGGCCTGACCTGATCGTCGCCGCCCTCATGGCCGGGCTGTTCCTGTCGTCAGCAGTGCAGATCCTGCGCCGGGCGGCGGCCGAACGCACGGATCACGGCTGCGGACACAGCCATTAAGACCCGGCACGACGCAGGGTCATCACCGGCTCCACCCTGCCCGAGGGCTGGACGGTGACCGGACGGGCGGCCGCTTCGGGCGCACGCGTCGCGGTCAAAGTGGCAGCAGGCTGGGATGCGGCGGGCTGAACTGGCCCCGGTTGGGGCGCGGTGATGTCCCGCTGCCGCGCCTGCCGTTCGGTCGCATCGGCAATGCGGTGCAGCAGGCGGTTGTTTTCGATCTGAAGCGCCAGCATCCCGAACAGCGTGATGACCAGCGCCAGACCGCCCGCTGCCAGCAGCGCCGCCGAGACGCCGTTGCCTGTGGCAAGGTAGTAAAGCCCTGCCCCGCCCAGAGTGCCAAAGACAAAGGCCAGCGCAATGACGCTGAACAAGGTGCGAAGGGCTTGGGCAAAGCTGCGCGACATGGGCGGTTCCGGTGCGGTTTTATTGTTGACGGCTCGTCCGGGGGCTAATCCGCCCCGGACGGTCCTGTCAACAAAACTGCCCGTGAGGCCTGACCGTCAAAGCCCCTTCGACCTGTAGGTCTTGGCCACCCGGTCAATGGCCACGATATAGGCGGCGACGCGCAGATCCTCGACATCGTTGCGGCTGTGCCAGACTTCGCGCATCGACTGATAGGCGGTGCGCATCGTGTCATCGAGGCCCGAGCGCACCAGCGCCAGTTCGTCCGAGCCGGTGAGGAAGCGTTCCTTGAAGTCGTCGGCCAGCGTCCAGCCCAGCCCCTTGTCAGAAGACAACCGTTCCAGTTCCTCGACCAGCAGCCGTGAACGCGCCTCCTCGGCCCGGCGCTGCATCCGGCCGAAACGGATGTGGCTGAGATTCTTCACCCATTCGAAGTAGCTGACCGTCACGCCGCCGGCATTGGCATACATGTCGGGAATGATGACGGTGCCCTTCCGGCGCAGGATTTCATCGGCGCCGTAGGTGATGGGGCCATTCGCCGCCTCGACGATCAGCGGCGCGCGGATGCGGTCGGCATTGCCGAGATTGATCACGCCTTCCATGGCCGCCGGGATCAGGATGTCGCAGGCGGCTTCCAGAACGGTAGAGCCTTCGGGGATATAATCGGCGCCGGGGAAGCCCTTCACCCCGCCATGGGCGGCGATCCATTGCTTGACCTCTTCGACAGGCAGACCCGCCTCGGAAACCAGTGCCCCGTCGCGTTCGATGATGCCGATGATCTTCGCGCCATCCTCTTCCGACAGGAATTTCGCGGCGTGGTAACCCACATTGCCAAGGCCCTGCACGATGATCCGCTTGCCATCCAGATCGCCGCTCAGCCCGGCCTGCGCCTTGTCTTCCTTGTGGCGGAAAAACTCGCGCAGCGCATATTGCACGCCCCGCCCAGTCGCCTCCACCCGGCCCTGGATACCGCCGGCATGCGGCGGTTTGCCGGTCACGCAGGCCTTGGCATTGATGTCGGTCGTGTTCATCCGCGCATACTGGTCCGCGATCCAGGCCATTTCCCGCTCGCCGGTGCCCATGTCGGGCGCGGGCACGTTTTGCGCCGGATGGATCAGGTCGCGCTTGATCAGTTCATAGGCGAAACGGCGGGTGATCAGTTCCAGTTCGTGCTCATCCCAGGCGCGAGGGTCGATGCAAAGCCCGCCTTTCGAGCCGCCGAACGGTGTTTCCACCAGCGCGCATTTGTAGGTCATCAGCGCAGCCAGCGCCTCAACCTCGTCCTGATTGACGTTCGTGGCGTAGCGGATGCCGCCCTTGACCGGCTCCATATGTTCGGAATGGACCGAGCGATAGCCCGTGAAGGTTTCGATCTTGCCCCGCAACCGAACCCCGAACCGCACCGTATAGGTGGAGTTGCACACCCGGATCTTCTGTTCCAGCCCCGGACTGAGATCCATCAACCGGACTGCCCGTTCGAACATCAGGTCTACGGATGCCCGGAAGCTCGGTTCGTTCTGCACTGCCATGTAACGTCCTCCACGTTATGACCGCCGCCACCCATGGCCCGGCTGGCGGGGGCCTTGGTTCACGCTAGGCTGCAATGCTGAAAAATTCATCACCAAATTAACAACATTTCCGTGTGAACCGGCCGTAGCGGTGATGATTCGCGGCCATTTCGGCAGGTCCGGCCAATTGTGGCAAGAAGTTGACCGGCAGGCTACAATCCGCCGACGGCGGCATTCTCCGTTTCCGGCCCTGTCGGATTCTTCGGGGGTAATGAAGCAAGTGACCGTAATCACGCCATAATTCCGCCCGAAGTCTGAAGCTAGATAACGGCTTGAGCAAGGCCTGCCCCGCCTGTGGTGGCAGGCCGTGATACGAGTGAGCACAGTCCATCGAGAGGTCGGCGACATGGGCAAGGACAGAACACTGATTTCGGCGCGGCTTGAATCGGCCATTCGCGGGTTCCGGCGGAATGAAGATGGCAGCCTGCTGCCCTTCGGCCTGATGCTGCTTCTGCTGATGCTGATGGTCGGCGGCCTTGCCATCGATGTGATGCGCCACGAACAGAAGCGCGTGACCCTGCAACAGACGCTGGACCGCAGCGTTCTGGCGGCCGCCGGGCTGAACCAGACGCTCGACCCCGAAGAAGTGGTGAATGACTACTTCGACAAGGTGTCCATGTCCCAATACCTGAAATCGGTGACGGTGGAACAGGGGTTCAACTTTCGCAGCGTGACCGCCGAGGCCGAGGCCGACACTCAGCCGATGTTCATGCAGATGATGGGGGTGGACCAGTTCAACGTCGCCGCCGACAGCGGCGCGGAACAGCGGATCAACAATGTCGAGGTCTCGCTGGTGCTCGACATCTCCGGCTCGATGAGCGGATCGCGGATCAATGCGCTGCGTCCGGCTGCGCGCAACTTCATCGACACGGTCTTCGCCAATTCCGAGGAAGGTCGCACGACTGTCTCGATCGTGCCCTATAACGCGCAGGTGAACCTTGGCCCCGATCTGATGGCACAGTTCAACGTGTCAAAGATCCACGACTATTCCTATTGCGTGGAACTGCCCGACGACGTGTTCGGCACGACCACCCTGTCGCTGTCCAGAAGCTTCATCCAGAACGGCCATTTCGACCCCTGGGGCGGAACCAGCTCTACCGCGCAGGACTTCAACTGCGCGCCGGAAACCGGAAACCGGGTGATCACGCTCAGCGACAATACGACCACGCTGAAGAACGCGATCACCAACCTTGTCGTCGGGGGCAATACCTCGATCGACCTGGGCGTGAAATGGGGCGCGCTGCTGCTGGATGCGAATTCACGGCCGATTACGGCGGGCCTGATCCAGCGTGGCGCGGTGGACGCCCAATATTCCAACCGCCCGCTGGACATTGTCAGCGGCAATACGATCAAGGTTCTGGTCGTGATGACCGATGGTGAAAACACCACGGAATACAAGCTGACCAGCAACTACCGTTCCGGCCTGTCGAACATCTATCGCCGCAACAGCAATGGCCGGGCGTCGATGTATTACAACCGCAGCGGCTCCTACGACTATTACTGGGTCAGCGACGGTTCGTGGCATTCCAGCCCGGAAGGCGGCACCAGCGGTTCGGCCCGGCTGACCTGGCCCGAGGTATTCAACTACTGGTCGGTGCAGTATGTCGCCTATCAGCTGATGTCACGGCCCTTGGGTGGAAGCTATTCGAACTACTACTATGACATGGTCGATTATGTAAGTTCGACCAAGAACAGCCGGTTGCAACAGGTCTGCACCGCCGCCAAGAATTCGGGCATCATCATCTATGGTATCGCCTTCGAGGCCCCGTCCAACGGCCGTGCCCAGATTCAGGCCTGCGCCACCTCGGATGCGCATTACTATGCCGCGACGAACCTTGACATCGCCTCGGTCTTCCATTCGATCGCCTCGCAGCTCAGCTATCTGAGGCTGACTCAATGACAGGCCGGTTCTCACATCGGTTGCGGCGGCTCTGGCCCCGCTTCCGGCGGGAGGATGGCACTGCGACAGTCGAATTCGTGCTGATCTTCCCGCTGTTCATCTCGGTCTTTCTGGCCTCGTTCGAAACCGGGCTGCTGATGGTGCGTCAGACCATGCTGGAACGCGCGCTGGATATCGTGGTGCGGGAATTGCGGCTGGGTCAGTTTCCGAACCCGTCGCATGACACGATCCGCGACGCGATCTGCGATGCCGCCGTGGTGCTGCCGGATTGCAAGCAATCGCTGAAGGTCAGCCTTGACCGGGTGGATATGGCAACCTGGACCCTGCCGACCGATCAGGTCGTCTGCCGTGACCGGGCCTCCAATGTCGATCCGGTAACCCGGCTCGACCCTGCCGCGCTGGCACCGCGTGAATTCATGCTGGTGCGGATATGTGTGCGGGCCGATGCGATTTTCCCATCCACCGGCATCGCGGCCAATCTCGAGAAAGACGGCCAGGGCGGCTATCGTCTGGTTGCGGCCTCGGGCTTTGTGAACGAACCGTAAGGGATACGAGTGATGTGGGGGTGCGGGAAATGACAGGAAGGTCAGGATTGCTGGGGCGGTTGCGCGCGCGCCTGCGCCGCTTCGGCCACGAGGAAGACGGAACCGCCCTTCTGGTCGAGGGCATGCTTCTGATGCCGCTGCTGATCTGGGCCGCCTTCGGGCTTTATGTCTACTGGGATGCCTTCCGCACCATCAATCAGGTGCAGAAAGCGACCTATACCGCCTCGGATGCGCTGAGCCGGCTGGAGCGCAATGCCTCGTTCACCTATGTGAACGGACTGAGCAATGCGATGACCTATCTCACGAATACCGAATTCGCGCCCATCATGCGTTACACATCTGTCGTCTGGGTCGCGGCGCGCAACCGTTACGAGGTGCAGTGGTCCTGTTCGATGAACCGTTCGAAACTGCCGCCATGGACCACCGCGACGCTGCAAACCGTGGCGACGAAACTGCCGATCAGCGACAATGCACAGACGCTGATCCTTGTCGAAAGCGACACCCAGTTCCGGCCGGCGCTGAACATCGGGCTGAATGATTTCGTCATCAAGCAATTCGTGGCGACGAAGCCGCGCTTTGTCACGCAGGTCGGGTTCAACGACATCGGCAATTGCAACTGACGGGTTCAGTCGAGCCGGAACAGCTTGTCGCGCGCGGTCACGCCGCGCACCAGCGTCAGGCGCGATTTCGCAACGCCCAGCGCCGTGGCCAGAAGTTCGGTCACCGCCGCATTGGCCCGCCCGTCCTCGGGCACGGCTGTCACCTGACAACGCAACTGACCATCATCCTCGCTCAGCGCATTGCGGCTGGCCCGAGGCGTGACGCGCAGGGCGAATTCTGCGCCGGGCAGCGCGCGGGCGCTGAGGTCAGGCACCCGATGCCGCGCCATCAGCTGCGCAGCCCGGTCTCTTTCAGCAAGCCCATACGCTTGGCTTCATAGTAATAGCCACGCGCATACCAGCCGACCGCCCGGTCATGGTTGCCCCGCGCCACCAGCCAGGCGCCACGCAGATATTTCACCCCGTATTTCAGGTTGGTATCCGCATCCAGCAAATCCTGCGCCGAGCCGCGATGGCCCATGGTCCTGGCCGTCTGCGGAAGGATCTGCATCAGACCGTAATAGGGCCCGTTGCGCGCGGCGGGATTGTAGTTGCTTTCCCGCTTCACAACCCGATGCACGAGGTTTTCAGGCACGTCATAGACACGGGCATAATGCGCGATCAGGCGATTGATCTCGGCCGGTCCCTTTGCGGTTTCTGGGCGGTGCTCCTCGCGCCGACGTCGCCCGCCGCAGGCCGCCAATGTCGCGGCCAGAGACAGGGCAAACAGGGAACGGCGGGTCAACTGGCTCATGGCAACACTCTTGGCGGCGGGGTCTGCCCCCCGTTTAGCGGTTCCCATGGCGCCGATAAAGGGGCTTCACGGCGTCACCCGCCCTTCCGCCTGCCCTGTCCGCCCCCTATGTTGGCCGCGATGACCTGCTCAAGGACCGACCGATGACCCCGAACCCCGCCGCGCTGGATTTCCTGTTGACCCGCCGCTCGCGCCCGGCCAAGACGCTGACGCTGCCGGTTCCCACGCCCGAGGAACTGGCGCCGCTGCTGACTGCCGCGCTGCGCGTGCCCGATCACGGCAAGCTGGAGCCGTGGCGCCTGCTGGTCCTGACCAAAGCCGCGATGGCGCGGCTGGCAGACATGGCCGAGGCGCGTGCGCGCGAAACCGGCGGCAATGCCGAGCGCATTGCCAAGGGCCGCGGCCAGTTCGATCAGGGCAATCTGGCCGTCGTGGTGATCTCCAGCCCCAAGGTGCAGGACAAGGTGCCAGAGGCGGAACAGATCCTGTCGGCCGGTTGCGTCTGTCTGGGGCTGGTCAACGCGGCACTGGCGGCGGGCTGGGGGGCAAGCTGGCTGACGGGCTGGGTCAGCCATGATCGCGGCTTTGCCGAACCGGCCTTCGGCCTCGCCCCGCAGGAAAGCGTGGCGGGGATCGTGCATATCGGCACTGAAACTTCGGCACCGCCCGAACGCCCGCGCCCGGATGTGGCCGCCCTGACCCGCTGGATCGTGGAATGATCTTCTCGGATTTCACCCGCGCTCTGGGCCAGATCGGCGATCCGCGCTTTCGTCGCGTCCTGCTGCTGGGCGTTGGCCTCGCGCTGGCGCTGCTGGTCGGGGTCTATGCCGGGATGCTGGGGCTGATCGAATGGCTGGCGCCCGCCTCGGTCAATATTCCCCTGGTCGGGCCGGTGGGCGGGTTGGATACCCTGCTGTCCATCGGCTCGGCGCTCCTGATGCTGGGGTTGTCGATCTTCCTCATGGTGCCGGTGGCTGCGCTGTTTTCCGGCCTGTTTCTGGAGGACGTGGTGCAGGCAGTCGAGGATCGCCATTATCCCGCCCTGCCCCCTGTGCCCCGGCTGAAGCTTTCGGACAGCCTGATCGACGCGGTGAACTTCTTTGGCCTTCTGGTGCTGGCCAATGCGCTTGCCCTGCTGCTTTATCCCTTCGCCGGGCCGCTGGTGCCGGTCGTCTTCTGGGCGGTGAACGGGTTTCTGCTGGGGCGCGAGTATTTCACGCTGGTCGCCATGCGTCGTCTGGGGCGCAAGGGGGCCAAGGCGCTGCGGGCGCGTCACAACGGGGCGATCTGGCTTGCGGGCACGCTGATGGCCGCGCCGCTGTCTGTGCCCTTCGTGAACCTTGTGATCCCCGTGCTGGGCGTCGCGACTTTCACCCATATGTTTCACCGGCTGAACGGCGCGCGCTGACGCCATGGGCGGCAGACGGCACGCGGGGGCTCGATGCCCCCGTGGGCCGTCCCCCGAAAGAAAAAGGCGGGCCTCGCATGGCCCACCTTATCTTATTTCTGCTGCTCTTCCAGTTCCAGCGCCGAAGGCGGCGGCATATGCCCCATCACGTCGATGTCGCGGATGCTGACCAGCCCGCTGGTGATGAACCAGACCAGTCCGCCCCAGATCACCACCGTAATCATTGTGGTGATCCTCGCCTTGCGCCCTACCATGTGATCGGCCGGGGCCGATTTCGGCGTGCCGGGCACCACCTCCCCCGCCTCGGCCTGCGAGCGGAAGCGCACCGGCAGCACGATGAAGAACACCATGAACCAGGTGACGGCGAACAGGATGAGGGCAGCGGTGATCGTCATGGCTCAGACCTGTTCCAGTTCCACGAGGCAGCCGTTGAAATCCTTCGGATGCAGGAACAGCACGGGCTTGCCATGCGCACCGATTTTCGGCTCCCCCGAGCCCAGCACCCGCGCGCCCGCAGCCTTCAACTGGTCGCGCGCGGCAAGGATGTCTTCCACTTCATAGCAGATATGGTGGATGCCTCCGGCCGGGTTCTTTTCCAGAAAGCCCGCGATGGGAGAGTTTTCGCCCAGCGGATACAGCAGTTCGATCTTGGTATTCGGCAGGTCAATGAATACCACGGTCACGCCATGATCGGGCTCATCCTGTGGCGCGCGGACATTGGCGCCCAAAGTGTCGCGGTATTGCGCGACGGCGGCTTCCAGATCCGGCACCGCGATCGCCACATGGTTCAGTCGTCCGATCATCCTCGCGCTCTCCTCTGCCTGATGCCGGTAGGGTCCGGGCGGCGGGCCTTGCCACCCCGTTACCCGGCCCGCTTATCCCGTGACCGGCGCCCGCGCGCAAGGGCGGCTTTGCCGCAGTGTGTCAACGGTCGTGCATTCCCTTGCCCGCGAGGATGCGCGGCGCCCATTTCGCCAGCCGCGCCAGTCGCGTCGCAGGTTGCTTTGCCTGTGTGAAATGCAGCAGATAGCCACGCCGCCGCCCCGGTGTCAGCGCATCGAAGGCCGCCGCCAGATCCGGGTTATCGGCCAGCGCCTCCTGCACCTCGGGCGGCAGGTCAATCTCGCCTGGCTCCGGCACCACCTGTTGCCCCGTCTGTTCCAGATGCAGAGCCTGCGCCAGAAACCCGCGCAGCACCGGCATGGCGGGGGCCACCGTCGCACAATCAGTGAAACGCATCATCCGCACGAAGCGCGAATTCGGCCCCGGTGCCTCCAGAAGCGCGTCGGGATCGTCCAGCAGCACCCCCTTGAAGAACGACAGGCCAAAGCTTTCCTTCATCCGCCAGGGCATCGCCACATTGCCGCCCTGCCAGTCATAGCAGGGGCCGCGCCATTTGAAGCTTTCGGCCAGCGGCGTTTCGCGCAACAGCGCGCGCAAATCCAGAAGCCCCGCCTGCCAGCGGCCCGGCGTTTCATACCATGTTTCGATGCGCGGATCTGTCATGGCCCGATCTTGCCCCGCTGCGACGGGACTGTCCACGATTCACCGCCCGTTAGGGAATTTCTGCTTGGCTGGACCTGGCAGTATCCGGGAGGCCCGCATGCCAGATCCGTCAGAACCGCTTCACCTGCCTGCGCCCCCGGAAGGGGCCAATGCCCCGTTACACGGGTTGACCCTGCTGCTGGTCGAAGACAGCCGCTTTGCCTGCGATGCGCTGCGGCTGATCTGTCAGCGCGCCGGGGCACGGATGCGGCGGGCCGAAACGCTGTCTGCCGCGCGGGCGCATCTGCGCCTCTATCGGCCCGATGTGGTGGTGGTGGATCTGGGCCTGCCGGACGGGCGGGGCGAAGGGCTGATCCGTGATCTTTGCCTTGGCGCCGCAGGGCGGCCCCGTCCTGCGATCCTTGGATTTAGCGGCGATCCGGCTGGGCGCGGCGCGGCACTGGCCGCCGGGGCCGACGGGTTTGTGGAAAAGCCTGTCGTGGGGGTGGCCGGTTTCGTCGCGGCGATCCGGCGCAGCCTTGGTGCCCCGCCGGTGCAGATGCCTCTTGCAGAGGCACCCGACCCCGCCGATCCGCTGGCCCTGCACGACGATCTGGCCCGCGCAGCCGAAATGCTGCGGGTGCGTCCCGGCGCACGTGTCTATGTCGCGGGCTTTGTCGAAGGTGTGGCCCGCAGTGCAGCCGACATGCCGTTGGCCCGTGTCGCAAGTGCCGCGCGCCGCCCCGGCGCCGACGGGCAGCGCCTTGCGGCCTTGCTGGCCACGCGGCTGGCCAAACCCGTCGCACCGCTGATCGCACCCCGCGCTGGCTCTCCACCCTATCCGGCGGCGCAGTCGGAATAGATCGGGGTATCCTCCGCCCCGAACAGCAACATTGCGCTGTCCCCTTTCGTCCACCAGACAAAGGGCTGGGCCGGATCGGCGCTTTCATAGCGCGCGCCAGAGCCGGAGCGCGCGATGGTGAACCCGATCTGCCGCGCCTCGAAGGCCACGACAGCAAAACTGCTCTCTGCCGTATTGATGTAGGTGGCCTGAACCAGCGCGCCGCGATCGCAGCGATAGGCAACCGTCGTCAGGCTGTCTTCCGCATGGGCGGGCAACGCCAGCAGACCAAGGGCCAAAGACAAGACAGGTTTCAAACGCATGGCAATATCCTTCTTCGCAAGCGCCTTACAGCGCGGGATCGCGCGCAGGCCGGGTCAGCCGCGTCAGATCTGACAGTTTTTCGCGCTGCTGCCCGTCGGCGCCGAAATTCGCGGGTGCCAGCCAGGCGTTGAACGCCTCGCGCAGCGCTGGCCATTCCTTGTCGATGACAGAAAACCACGCCGTATCGCGGTTATGGCCCTTCACGATCATATGTTGGCGGAATACGCCTTCATAGCTGAAGCCAAACCGCTGCGCCGCCCGGCGCGACGGCATGTTCAGCGCGTTGCACTTCCATTCATAGCGGCGATACCCGGCCGCAAAGGCCCATTGCATCATCAGAAACATCGCTTCGGTCGCGGCGCGGGTCTTCTGCATTTCCGGTGCGATGCAGATATGACCGACCTCGATCACGCCATTCGGCCGGTCGATCCGCAGGAATGACGCCACGCCGCCGCAATGTCCGGTCGCCCGGTTGCGCAGGGCAAGGAACACCGGGTCCTGACTGGCCTCGTGATCCTTCACCCAGCGGTGATAGGTCGCCGCGCCGGGAAACGGGCCGTAGCCCAGATAGTCCCACAGCCGGTCATCCACCGCGAAGGCGCGATACAGGTCACCCGCATGCGCTTCGGCCTCCAGCGGCTCCAGCCGCACATAGCGGCCCTCCAGAACGGTGCCCGCCGGATGCGCGGGTGCTGTAAACCCCTGAATTTTCTGACCGAGATCAACCATGCCCACCTCCACCTCAGGCCAGAGCCTAGGCGGAGGCCGCGCCAAAGGCAACGGCCGCCTTAGCGCAGGAAACCGGGATCGTCGCCCATGTCGAGACCGGGGAAAACCGCCTGTTCCAGCACGCGCCGGTCCAGCCCGTAAAGCCCGCGCATCGCCCAGGCCGCCCAGCCGCGCACATCGCTTGTGGGCATCAGGTCGCGCCGTTCATAAAGCGCCTCTTCGGCAAGACCAGGCCACCGGCCATAGATCCGCCCGCCCTTCAGCGCGCCGCCCGCCATCAACATCGCGCCGCCAGTGCCGTGATCGGTGCCGTCGCTGCCGTTCTCGGCCACGGTGCGGCCGAATTCCGTCATGGCCAGCAGCATGGTGCGATCCCATGTGCTGCCCATCTGGGCGCGCAGCGTCAGGATCAGCCGTTCCAGCCCCTGCAACTGCTGCGGCAAGGCCGTACCCTGACGGCGATGCGTGTCCCAGCCCGACAGGGAAAACGCCGCGATCCGCGTCTCGCCGCGCAGCCGGTCGGCGGCGAACCGGGCGAGCATTTCGGTATCGGCATAGCGCCCTGGCGTCTGCATATCCGCGCCCATGCCCCCGCCGCCCAGTTCGGCAGCCAGATCCATCGCCGCCCCCCCGGCATCGCGGAACAGTGCATCGTCATGATAAACCTGTTCCAGCAGGAGGCGGCTTTGCGCGCTGAGGGTCAGCGTCACCTCGGGCGTCCAGCGCCGCACCTCTGCGGCGCCCGCCAGCAGGGGCAAGGCCTCGCGCCCCACCGCATAGGCAGTTTCCGCACTCAGCCCCGGCACCGCCTGCAACATGCGGTTGAGCCAGCCATCGCGCACCTCGGGCACCGGCACATCCAGCCCGGTTCCGGCTTCAAGAATATCCTGGCCGTCGAAATGGCTGCGCTTGTCGCGGTAGGGGGTGGAGGTCGCATGCACAAAGGCCAGCTCCCCCGCGCTCCACAATGGCAGCAGCCCTGCCATTGCCGGATGCAGCCCGAACAACCCGTCCAAAGGCAAGACGCCCGCCCCGCTGCCCAGCTTCGGCCGCAGCCGTGCGAACAGCGGGTCACCCACCGGCTGCACCGCATCCAGCCCGTCCATCGCCCCGCGCAGAATCACTACGATGAGACGGTTTTCCCCAAGCTGCGCCGCGCCTTGCGCGAAAGTCATCGTGGTCAGCAAGGGATGTGCCGCCGCCGAACAGGCCGCGGCCAGACCGCCGCGCAGGAAAAGCCTCCGGGTCACATCACGCATCGCCACCTCCTCAGCGCCGGTTGAATTCGGGCGAGGCCAGCACAAGCCCCAGCCCGTCACGCGTGGACTCGGACCGCGCGACCGCAATCCGCAACATCTCGGGCGCGAGGCTCCCCAATGCGCGAAGGACAAAGCCCCGCGGATCGGCGCCCTCTGCCCGGCCCAGCCGGTCCGGCGTATCCATGGCCCAGGCGATGCGGGCGCCAAGCCCCTGCGGCGTGATCCAGACCGCCGCCTCCTCGGCCCAGCCATCCGGCCCGATCGGCCGCCCCCATTCCTGCCCCATCAGCCGCATCGGCGCGATCAGCAGATCAGCGAAGCGTTTGGCCGGCATCGTCATCACCTGTTCCGGCGTGACCTCCAGCGCGCGCAACGACCCGATGATGAATTCGACCGGCTGTCGTGCCTTCTGTCGTGGCGCTGCAAAGGCCGAAGGATCGGACAGCATGACCTCATACACCGGCAGCAGCGCGGTATCATGCGCCAGATAGGCCGCCGCCATCCGCTCGATCAGATCAGGATCCGGCGTATCGGTCAGGAAATGCGTGGCGAGTTTACGCGACAGGTGACGCGCGGTTTCGGGATGGTGGGCCAGATCCTCCAGCACCCTGCGGACCGGCGCCATGCCTTCGCCATCATAGCTTTGCCCCAGAACCTCTTCCGCGCCCGGCTCGGCCCGGCGGGGATAGAACACCAGCCCGGCGCCGGGCTTGAAGCCCAGCCCGGTCAGCAGTTCCGCCAATTGCCGCACATCGTCCTGCGCATAGCCCGCCCCCACGCCCAGCGTATGCAGCTCGATCGCCTCGCGCGCCAGATTTTCATTGAGTCCGCGCCCCTTGCGCTGCCCGAAAGCCGAGCCGGGACCGATGGAACTGCTTTGATCAAGATAAAGCAGCATCGCGGGATGCAGGTCCGCCGCCAACAGCATATCGGTAAAGCGGCCCGCCAGATGCGGTCGCACCGCCCGTTCCGCCAGATCGCCGGTCAAAACGACATGTTCGCGCAGCCTTGCAACCGTGGTGAAATGATCAGCCCAGAACCAGGCGAGCCGCTCCCGAAACCCATCGGGCGAGGCAAGGGCACGGGCGAATGTCCGGCGCGAAAACGCCTCGGCCTCACGCTCCACCCGTTTGAGATGTTTGCGAAACTCCTTGCGCGTGGCCGTTCCCTTGCGCACATCCGCACGGGCCTTCACCGCCGTTTCATGCAAGGCAAGCAATTCAGGTGTCGCGGGGGCGGGAAACAGGGCCTGCCCGGTATCCGGCCCGGCCAATGCATTCAGTAATTCAGCCGCGCCACGCGGCGCACCCTCTGGCAAGGGCAGACCATAGCCATAACGGAAAGCGGCAATATCGTCGGCCTCGGACATGGAACTCTCCGGTCTGGCACAGGCACCTCACCGAAAGATAGAAGCCGCGCAGCCTTTTGAAAGCCTTCGCCCAGCGCACCGGCACAATTCCGCGCGAGCGGTCAGAACCGGAAGCCGTGCGGATAGTCATGCAGCCCGTCAAAATCGGCCTTGCCGATCTCCAGCCCCTCCTGGCGCAGCACGGCAAAAGCCATGGCGGCGTGGAACATGAAATTCGGCATGCCGAACAAATGCAGGAATTCGGCGCCGGACTGGTCAAGTTCGGCAAAGCCCGCGCGATGACGGATGCGCCGGGTTTCCGCCCCGTCAAAGGCCGCAGGCTCCAGCCCGCGCAACGCATGGCTTGCCGCTGCGAGACGGCGGCCAAGGCCGATCCGGTCCATCCCGTGATCCTCGATCCCCGGCACTGCGGCCCCGGCCAGAGGAAAGGCAACCCGAAGGGCAAAGCCCGCCGCCGTCGCCACCTGCTGCGCGGCGGTGAACATGTCGGGGGCGAGACGGGCTTGCAGCACCTGCTCCTGCCGGGCGGTGCGCTCTACCATGGCCGCCAGACGGTCGAGGTAATGCAGGAACACTGGAACGGAGGCGTCGAACATCGCAGTCATGGCAGCCCCTTGTTGAAAGACCCCGCCGGGGCGGGGCCAAATCTTTTGCAGAAAGATTTGCAAATTCCTTCACAAGGAATTTGCAATGCCCGCTCAGGCGTCTTTCGGCACCACGCGCAGACGCAGTTCGCGCAGTTGTTCGTTGGTGGGTTCCGAAGGCGCGTTCATCAGCAGATCCTCGGCGCGCTGGTTCATCGGGAACATGATGACCTCGCGGATGTTCATTTCATCCGCCAGCAGCATCACCGCCCGGTCGATCCCCATCGCGCAGCCGCCATGGGGCGGAGCGCCATATTTGAACGCCTTGACCATACCGCCAAACCGCTTGTCCACTTCACTGTTCGGATAGCCCGCCAGTTCGAAGGCGCGATACATGATTTCCGGCTTGTGGTTGCGGATGCCGCCCGAGATCAGTTCATAGCCGTTGCAGGCAAGGTCATACTGATAGGCATGCACCTTCAGCGGATCGCCATTCAGCGCCTCCATCCCGCCCTGCGGCATCGAGAACGGGTTGTGGCTGAAGTCGATCTTGCCGTCGTCGGTTTTCTCATACATCGGGAAATCGACGATCCAGGCGAAACGGAAGGTATCGGTTTCGGCAAGGTTCAGCTCGCGCCCGATCTCGTTGCGGGCGCGGCCGGCGAAGCCCTCGAACTGCTCGGGCTTGCCGCCAAGGAAGAAGGCCGCATCGCCGAGGCCGAGGCCGAGTTGCTGACGGATCGCCTCGGTCCGCTCCGGCCCGATGTTCTTGGCCAAGGGGCCCGCGGCTTCCATCGCGCCATTTTCACCCTCGCGCCAGAAGATATAGCCCATGCCCGGCAGGCCCTCTTTCTGCGCATAGGCATTCATGCGGTCGCAGAACTTGCGGCTGCCACCGGTCGGGGCCGGAATGGCGCGGATCTCGGTGCCCTCATTCTCCAGCAGCTTGGCGAAAACGGCAAAGCCCGAGCCTTTGAAGTGATCGGAAACCACCTGCATCCGGATCGGGTTGCGCAGATCGGGCTTGTCGCTGCCATACCACAGCATGCTGTCGCGGTAGGCGATGCGCGGCCAGTCGGAGGGCACTTTGCAATCGGGGCGGAATTCCTCGAACAGGCCCTGAATGACCGGCTGCACCGCGGCGAAGATGTCTTCCTGCTCGACAAAAGACATCTCAATATCAAGCTGATAGAAGTCGGTCGGGCTGCGGTCGGCGCGCGGGTCTTCGTCGCGGAAGCAGGGCGCAATCTGGAAGTAACGATCAAAGCCCGCCACCATGATCAGCTGCTTGAACTGCTGCGGCGCCTGCGGCAGGGCGTAGAACTTGCCGGGATGCAGCCGCGACGGCACGAGGAAGTCGCGCGCGCCTTCGGGGCTGGAGGCGGTGATGATCGGGGTCTGGAATTCGTTGAAACCCTGATCCCACATCCGGTTGCGGATCGAGCGCACGACGTTGGAACGCAGCATCATGTTGCCATGCAGCTTTTCGCGGCGCAGGTCGAGGAAGCGGTAGGTGAGGCGGGTTTCCTCGGGGTAATCGGTTTCGCCAAACACCGGCAGCGGCAGATCACCCTCCACCGCGCCCAAGACGCGGACGGATTTGATGTAGACCTCGATCTCGCCGGTGGCGAGCTTCGGGTTCACGAGGCTGGCGTCCCGCGCCTTCACCACGCCGTCGAGCGAGATCACCCATTCGGCACGCAGCTTCTCGATGTCCGCGAAGGCCGGGCTGTCGCTGTCGGCCAGCACCTGCGTCACGCCGTAATGGTCGCGCAGGTCGATGAACAGCACGCCGCCGTGATCCCGCACCCGATGCACCCATCCGGCCAGACGGACATTCTGCCCGACATGATCCTTGTTGAGTTGCGCACAAGTATGGCTGCGATAGGCGTGCATCACGCTCCCCTTTTCCGAGGCTTCATCCGATGCGCCGATACACACCGCGCCAAGGGGCAAGTCAACCCCGGACATCCGGCGCAAGATCCGGGCAGAGCGGCAAATCTTTTGCAAAAAGATTTGCAAATCCTTTCGCAAAGGATTTGCAAAAATCCTCCTCAGGATTTTTGCTCACCCGACCCAGACCGCCGGTATCAACCCGCGCAGCGCATTCCCGGCCCAGAGCCTGACATGCGGCAGGTCTTCGGCATGCAACACTTCTTCCGGGCAACCGAGTTCAGCGCGCAGCACGCCGGGCAGAAGGCCACAGGACAGCGGGGGCGTCCGCATCCCCTGCCCCCGGTCGAAGAACAGCGTGCTGATCGTGCCCTCGCAGACCTCGCCGCGTTCATTGAGGAAGATCATTTCCTCGATGCCTTCAGGCAGCGCGGCGCGGGTGGCGTCGTAAAGCGCGCGGCGCGTGGTCTTGTGGCGCAGCCAGGGGTCGGTGCTGTCGAGGCGTGTGGCTGAAAGCCCCAGTCGCCAATGCGACGCGGCTGGCGGCAGCGGTGCCGCTGTGATCTCGATGTCTCCGGCCAGCCCAAGGGTCAGACGCACGCGGGCCGCGCCCTCGGGTGCGGGCAGAGCTTCCTGCACCGCTGTCGGGTCGCAGGTGTACCCCAGCACCGCGGCAGAGCCGATCAACCGCACCAGATGCAGCGGCAGGCGCGGATAGGTCGTGCCGTCCCACAGCATCGTTTCGATCAGGCGCGGCGTCATAGGACCAGCGCCGCAGCATAGCGCGCCTTCCAGTGGGCTTCGTCCCATTCACCCTGCGCGGTGGAATCGTGGACCACACCGCCGCCCACGTTCAGCATCACGCGATTGTCAGGCCAGACCGACAGCGTGCGGATCGCCACATTGAAGACCGAGGCGCCATCCGGCGCCATCCAGCCGATCGCACCGCAATAGACGCCGCGCGGGAAAGGCTCGATCTCGCGGATGATCTCCATCGCGCGGATCTTCGGCGCCCCGGTGATCGACCCGCAGGGAAAAAGTGCGGGCATCAGCCGCGCCATGGCAGGCGGTTCGACCAGTTGCCCGACGACGCGCGAGGACATCTGGTGGACGGTAGCGAAAGCCTCCACCGCGAAAAGTTCGGGCACCTTGACCGAGCCGACCTCGGCAAGGCGCGAGATGTCATTGCGCAGCAGATCGACGATCATCAGATTTTCGGCCCGGCCCTTTTCGGAGCGGTAAAGCTCTTCTGCCAGGGCCGCGTCTTCCTCGGGGTCGGTGCCGCGCGGGGCCGTGCCTTTCATCGGGCGGCTTTCGATGCGCCCGGCGGCCGTGGTGGAAAAGAACAGTTCTGGGCTACGCGACACGATGACCGGGCCAGCGCCAAGCTCCAGATATGCCCCATAGCCCACCGCCTGCCGCGCCCTGAGCGCGCCATAAAGCGCCAGCGGTGTGCCGGTCAGGCGGCTTTCCATCGGGAAGGTCTCATTGATCTGATAGCAATCGCCCGCGCCGATATAGGCCGCCACCATGTCGAAAGCGGCACCATAGTCGGCGCGGCTGATCATCGGCTTCAGCGGCGCAAGTGTGGCACCGCCCGCAGACCGTGCAGCCTCCAGCATCGACGTACCCGACGCGGGCGCGTCGAAAACGCCGAAGGCCAGCAGCGGATGGTCACGGGTTTCCGGCATCAGGGTTGCCAGCTTCGGCTCCAGCGCATAACCCGCCTCATAGGACAGATAGCCCGCGATCCAGCCGCCCGCCGCCCGCGCCGCATCCAGCCGCGCCAGTGCAGGCGCCAGCGCGTCCGCTTCCCACGCCACAACCGTTTCGCGCGGAGCTTCGAACAGCGCCGGACGGCCCTGCGGCCCGTGTTCCAGAAGGATCATGCCTCGCCCTCCGTTGCCTGCTTTCCGGCGATGTAGCAGCCATGCCGCGCCACGGCCAGCCCGATGCCGACATGCCGTCCCTTCCCTGCGCCAGATAGACCCTTGCGCCCCGAACTGACGCGACTATAACCCCGCCAATTTGCGCGATGCTCAGAATCCCTCCCCCGCCCCCTTGGGTGCGGCGGAGCACACACGGGGGCCCCCATGCCGAAAAGAACCGATATCTCCTCGATCATGATCATCGGTGCGGGGCCCATCGTCATCGGGCAGGCCTGCGAGTTCGACTATTCCGGCGCACAGGCCTGCAAGGCGCTGCGCGAGGAAGGCTACCGCGTCATCCTCGTGAATTCCAACCCCGCGACGATCATGACCGATCCGGGGCTGGCGGATGCGACCTATATCGAGCCGATCACCCCCGAAGTGGTGGCCAAGATCATCGAAAAGGAACGCCCCGACGCGATCCTGCCGACCATGGGCGGGCAGACCGGCCTGAACACCACGCTGGCGCTGGATGATCTGGGCGTGCTGGAAAAGTTCAACGTCAAGCTGATCGGCGCCAACCGGCAGGCCATCGAAATGGCCGAAGACCGCAAGCTGTTCCGCGAGGCAATGGACCGGCTGGGCCTTGAAAACCCGAAGGCAACCATCATCGCCGCCCCCAAGGTCGGAACCAAGTTCGACATTGCGGCCGGTGTGGCGGAGGCGATGAAGGCGCTGGATTATGTGGGCCTTCCGGCCATCATCCGCCCTGCCTTCACGCTGGGTGGCACCGGCGGCGGCGTCGCCTACAACCGCGACGATTACGAGGCCATCGTGAAATCGGGTCTGGAGGCCAGCCCTGTCGCGCAGGTTCTGGTCGATGAATCGCTTCTCGGCTGGAAAGAATACGAGATGGAGGTGGTGCGCGACCGCAAGGACAACGCCATCATCGTCTGCTCCATCGAAAATATTGATCCGATGGGCGTGCATACCGGCGATTCCATCACCGTTGCCCCGGCACTGACGCTGACCGACAAGGAATATCAGATCATGCGCAACGGCTCTATCGCCGTGCTGCGCGAGATCGGGGTGGAAACCGGCGGATCGAACGTGCAATGGGCGATCAACCCGAAGGACGGCCGCATGGTCGTCATCGAGATGAACCCTCGGGTATCGCGGTCATCGGCGTTGGCGTCCAAGGCCACCGGCTTCCCCATCGCCAAGATCGCGGCGAAACTGGCGGTCGGCTATACGCTGGACGAGTTGGACAACGACATCACCAAGGTCACGCCCGCCTCGTTCGAACCGTCGATCGACTATGTCGTCACCAAGATCCCGCGTTTCGCCTTTGAAAAATTCCCCGGCAGCGAACCCTATCTGACCACCGCGATGAAATCGGTGGGCGAGGTCATGGCCATCGGCCGGACCATCCACGAAAGCCTGCAAAAGGCGCTGGCGAGCCTTGAGACCGGCCTCAGTGGCTTTGACGAGATCGCCATTCCCGGCGCGCCCGACAAGGCCTCGATCTTCAAGGCGCTGGGTCAGCAGACGCCCGACCGGCTGCGCGTGATCGCCCAGGCCATGCGCCACGGCCTCAGCGATGACGAGATCCAGCAGGCGACCAGCTTCGACCCGTGGTTCCTCGCCCGTATCCGCGAAATCATCGCGACCGAGGCACAGATCCGCGCCGACGGCCTGCCGGTCACCGAAGAGGGCCTGCGCGGGCTGAAGATGATGGGCTTTACCGATGCCCGTCTGGCGCAGCTCACCGGCCGCGATGAGGGTCAGGTTCGCCGCGCCCGCCGCAATCTGGGCGTGAAGGCGGTGTTCAAGCGCATCGACACCTGCGCCGCCGAATTCGAGGCGCAGACGCCCTACATGTATTCCACCTATGAAGCGCCCGCGATGGGCGATGTGGAATGTGAAAGCCGGCCGTCGAACGCGAAGAAGGTGGTCATCCTTGGCGGTGGCCCGAACCGGATCGGGCAAGGGATCGAGTTCGATTACTGCTGCTGCCACGCCTGTTTCGCGCTGACCGCGCAGGGCTATGAAACCATCATGGTCAACTGCAACCCCGAGACGGTTTCGACCGACTACGACACCTCGGACCGGCTGTATTTCGAGCCGCTGACGCTGGAACATGTGCTGGAAATCCTGCGGGTGGAACAGGAAAACGGCACGCTGCATGGCGTGATCGTGCAGTTCGGCGGGCAGACGCCGCTGAAGCTCGCCAATGCGCTGCATGAGGAAGGCATCCCGATCCTCGGCACTACGCCCGATGCGATCGACCTTGCCGAAGACCGCGAGCGGTTCCAGAAGCTGCTGAACGATCTGGGCCTGAAACAGCCGGTGAACGGCACCGCCCGCTCGCGCGACGAGGCTTTCGCCGTGGCGGCGGGTGTGGGTTACCCACTGGTCATCCGCCCCTCCTTCGTGCTGGGCGGCCGCGCGATGGAGATCATCCGCGACGACGCACAACTGGAACGCTACATCCGCGACGCGGTGCAGGTCTCGGGCAACAACCCGGTGCTGCTGGACAGCTATCTGGCCGGCGCCATCGAGGTGGATGTCGATGCGCTGTGCGATGGCGAGAATGTCCATGTCGCGGGCATCATGGAACATATCGAGGAAGCGGGCGTCCATTCGGGCGACTCGGCTTGCTGCCTGCCGCCGCACAGCCTGTCCGACGACACCGTGGCCGAGCTGAAGCGCCAGACCGTGCTCATGGCCCGCGCGCTGCATGTCGTCGGCCTGATGAACGTGCAATTCGCCATCAAGGACGGCGTGATCTATGTGCTGGAGGTGAACCCCCGTGCCAGCCGCACCGTGCCCTTCGTCGCCAAGGCCACCGACAGCGCCATTGCCTCCATCGCTGCGCGGCTGATGGCGGGTGAGCCGCTGTCGAACTTCCCCGAACGTGCCCCTTATGACGCGGGCGTCGGCCCCGATTCGGTGCTGCCGCTGGCCGATCCGAACACGCTCGCCAACCCGATCACACCATGGTTCAGCGTCAAGGAAGCCGTGCTGCCCTTCGCCCGCTTCCCCGGTGTCGATCCGCTGCTGGGGCCGGAAATGCGCTCCACCGGCGAGGTCATGGGCTGGGACCGCACCTTCGCGCTGGCCTTCCTCAAGGCGCAGATGGGCGCGGGGATGAACCTGCCGGAAAGCGGCCGGGTCTTCCTCAGCGTCAAGGACGCCGACAAGTCCGAGGCGCTGGCCGAGGCCGCCCGCGACCTGATCGCCATGGGGTTCGAGATCGTGGCCACCCGCGGCACCGCAAGCTGGCTGTCGGCGCAGGGCGTGGCGGCAACACTTGTGAACAAGGTCTATGAAGGCCGTCCGAACATCGTGGACAGCCTGAAGAACACCGAAATCGCGGTTGTGATGAACACGACCGAGGGCGCGCAAGCCATCGCCGACAGCCGCGACATTCGCCGCGTCGCGCTGATGGACAAGATCCCGTATTTCACCACCGCCGCCGCCTCCATCGCCGCCGTCGCCGCGATGAAGGCCCGCGCCGAGGGTTACGGGGTGCGCACGCTTCAGGGCTGATCCCCTGCCCCGGAAATGCAACGGCGCCCCGCGGGGCGCCGTTTTTCATTTGGCCTGCATGTCGCGGACATACTCGCCCAGTTGCACCAGCCGCAGGGGCGTAGGCGTCTGAATGCCGTCACCGCTGTCGAACAGCACCATCTTCTCGCCTTCCAGCAGCGGTGCGAATTGCGGCATGACCACACCATCGGGCGTGCGGGCATAGCCCCAGATCTTGCTCATCACCCGCGCCATCGGGAAGGTGCCGTGGTTCTTCGCGGAAATGCGCGTCAGATCGGCCGGGCGTTTGTCCAGCGTATCGGCCATCGGCCCGTCGCCCTTGCCGGCATCACCATGGCAAGCCGCGCAATAGGTGGCAAAATCCTCTGCCCCGGTCGGCACTTTCTTCGCCAGCGGCAGACAGGCGGCCAGCACAACGGGCAGCAGGGCGGCCCCAAAGGCAAGGCGTAACGGCAGCGATCGTGTCATGGTCGTCTCCGGCTATTTTCCATGCACGAAACCATGCACTGCCCCGCTGCGCAAGCGCCGCCTGATAGGTCAGGAATTCAGACCATTGCCACAGCGCCGGAATCCTGCAAGATCGAGTCGTATTTTACGGAGTCCGCCTTGCAGTCTGCATATCGCCCTGTCGCCGCTTTCGGCTCAAGCTCGACCGAAGTCTTTGATTATATCTTTGGCAACTCTGCCTGTTACCACCCGATGTGGGCAAGCGGCTGGGCTGGCCGCAGCCTGCGCCGCGAGGAACCGGGCGGCTTTCTGGCAACGATTGCCCATCCGCTGCCGCGCGATACGATTCTGCTGCTGAATTTCGGTGCGACCGATCTGAACTTCAACCTGCCCTACAAGGTGCGGGAATCGGGCTTCTATGATTTCGCCGGTTTCCTTGACCAGCTTGCCGCCAGCATCGGGACGGCCCATGATCTGTATAAATCGCTCGGTTTCACCGAGGTTCATGCCGTTTTCGTCTCGCCAGTCGTTGCCTTGCATCGCAACTACTGGGCCAAGCGCGAATTGCCCTTCCTGCCGCCCGCGCTGCTTGGGCAGATGTATCTCGACCTCGCCGACAAGGTTGCAGCGGCGGGTGTTCCGGTCATCAACCCTGCGCCACGCATGGTGGCCGGGCCGAAGCGCCCCGTGCTGGCCCCGCGTCTGGCGCGTGACACACCGAACCACCACGCCAGCTATATCGCCACGCAGGATATGATCTGGCAAAGCATGCAGCATCTTCCGGGCCTGCCGCCACGCCGTGATCCGGCCCATACCGGGCATTATGCCCATCAACCCTATTCCATCACCACATGGAAGATGACGGGCGAGGCCCGCCCCCGCACGACGCAGTAACGGCTCAGGCGACGCTGCCCTGATCCAGCCGGACCACACGGTCCATCCGCGCCGCCAGTTCCATGTTGTGCGTGGCGATCAGGGCTGACAGCCCGGTTGCCCGCACCACTGCCATCAGTGCGCCAAACACCTGATCCGAGGTGCCGGGGTCAAGGTTTCCGGTCGGCTCGTCCGCCAGCAAGAGTTTTGGCGCATTCGCCAGCGCCCGGCAGAAGGCGACGCGCTGCTGCTCGCCCCCCGAAAGCTCGGCCGGGCGATGGTCCGCGCGGTGATCGACGCCAACGCTGGCCAGCAGATCCATCGCCCGCGCCTGCGCGGCGCGCGCTGCAACACCATTGGCAAGCTGCGGCAGCACCACGTTTTCCAGCGCGGTGAATTCGGGCAGCAGGTGGTGAAACTGATAGATGAAGCCCACATCCGCCCGCCGTGCCGCCGTGCGCGCACGGTCCGGCAGGCCACCCATTTCGCGCCCGTCCAGCAGCACACGGCCCGCATCCGGTGTATCCAGCAGCCCCGCGATATGCAGCAGCGTCGATTTCCCTGCCCCCGAGGGCGCCACCAGCGCCACGACCTCACCCCGTCCGACGCTGAGGCTCGCCCCGTTCAGCACCGTCACCGCCGAGGGCTTGCCCCGGTTGTAGGTCTTTGAAATGGCGTCCAGCCGCAGCAAATCACTCATAGCGCAGCGCCTCCACCGGGTTCATCCGCGCCGCCCGTCGCGCCGGAAAGATGGTCACGATGAAGGACAGCCCGAGGCTCAGCGCCACGGCCGAAGCCACATCGCCCGCCTGCAACCGCGCCGGCAGGTAATAGATGCCGCGCACCGCCGGATCCCAGACCCCGCCGCCCGAGACATAGTTCACAAAGGAAAAGATCGGGTCGATGTAGATGGCGAACAGACAGCCCAGAACCACCCCGGCCAGCGTCCCCACCAGCCCCGTCGAGGCGCCGCAGATGAAGAACACCCGCAGGATCGCGCCCTCCGTCAACCCCATGGTGCGCAGGATACCGATGTCGCGGCCCTTGTTCTTCACCAGCATGATCAGCCCGGAAATGATGTTCATCGCCGCGATCAGCACGAGGATCGACAGGATGATGAACATCACATTGTCCTCGATATCCAGCGCGCGCAGGAAGGATCCGGCACTGTCGCGCCATGTCCACAACAGCGTGCGCTCGCCCCCCGCATGCAACAGCGGCAGTTCATATTTCTCGATATGATCAGGGTCGGCCACCATGACCTCGATCTCGTCCGCCCGCCCCTCGCGGTTGAAATATTCCTGCGCTTCGGTGAAGGGCAGGTAAACGCGGGTGCGGTCGATGTCATAGCGCCCGGCAGTGAAGATATAGACCACCTCATAGGCATTGACCCGCGGCGAGGTGCCAAAGGCGGTCTTCACCCCGTCGGGCGAGATCAGCCGCAGCCGGTCACCGATCCCCACACCCAGCTCGCGCGCAAGGCCCGATCCGATGGCAATCCCCTGATCGAAGCGCGAAATGTCGCCCTCATGTTCGGCCCCGTCACCGACACGCGGAATGCTGCGCAGGTCGTCCAGCCGGATGCCAAAGACCTCGGCGCCCATGTTCACGCCATTGGCCGTGGCCATGACCTGCCCCTTGACCAGTGGCGCGGCCCGCACCACCCCCGGCACGGCCGCCAGCCGTTCGGCCCGCGCGTCGTAATCGCTGAACCCGCGCAGGGAACGCCCGTATTCATCGACCTCGGCACTGGCATAGACTGTCACATGCGCATTCGCGCCGAGAATCGTGTCAACAAATTCCGCCCGGAACCCGGCCCGCACCGCCAGTGTGGCGATCAGCGCGAAGACCGCCAGCGCAATGCCGATCAGGCTGATCCAGGTCATCACGCTGACGCCGCCTTCGCTGCGTCTTGCACGCAGATAGCGCCAGGCGATCATCCATTCGAACGGGGCAAAAGGCGGGGTGCGTGTGCTCATGATGCCGGGTTGTTCCGCCCTTTGCCGCAAAGGTCAAGCAGAGCCTGCATCACTTCGCCGTTGCCCCTGCTTCTTGCGCAAATACTCGCGGGGGTCCGGGGGCGGCAGCCCCCGGCACCGAGACCCGCTCAGCCCAGCCGCATCAGCTTGAACACCGAAAGCTGATTGCGCAGCACCCCGGCATGAACGCAAGCCCAGCCGTCGGTCGAATAGTTGCGCATGTCCCGCTGGAAGGCATAAACCGCTTCCATGTAATCCTGCCGCTTCGCATCATGCGGTGCGACGGCATTCGGAACCAGCAGCACCGAGCGCCGCGCGATCCGGGTGAACTCCGCCACCACTTTCATCCAGTCGCGTGGGTGGCAGTAATGCTCGATGGCATCGAAGCAGATCACGGTGTCGAGGCTCTTGTCCCCGAACGGATAGGGGCCACTTCCGGCATCGAACAGCCGCACATCCAGCCCAAGGCTTTCGGTGATCGGGCGATAGGGCCAGTCGCGCACCTCCCCCGAACCGTCATGCAAGCCATGATCGTCTGTGCCTTGCGTCAGATCGCTGCCGTTGAATGCCCGATACCGGCTGTCCACGCCCGCGCCACCCACGAAATTGGCGAAATCGTTGCCAATGACACGGTGCCCTTTCAGCCGCAGGATTTCCAGTGTCGCGCCATGCGCGGTGGACATTTCCAGCACCTCACGCGGCGCGGCGCCTTCGGCCATCAGCTCTGGCATATGCTGCAAAAGAAGCGCCCAGCACCGACGCACATTCTTGAAATGGATCACATATTTCCGCTGGATGCAGCGGCTGACGTGATCGAGCCCCTCGGGCGTCAGGTCATAGGGCGCAGTCAGTGCCTCGGGCGGCAAATCGCCAAAAGCCGCGATGATTTCGTCATTGGTGGGATAGCGTCGCGCCTCGCGGGTCAGGAACTGTGCGAAAAAGCTGTCACGCAGTGCCGCCATCTTGCGCCGATACCCGGCATGGCCGTTGCGATGATCTGCGGGGCGCTTGCGCTCTTCCTCGATCAACTCGGCATGATTCAGTTTCAGCATGCGCCCCGCCCATACTTCCGCCCCTTTCCGGGGCGGGTGTTACTCATACGTCCCTTCTGCCCTCAGCCCTGCGTCCGCACAAGCTTGAACACGGTCAGCTGGTGCCGGTGCAGCCCGGCATAAAGGCATTCGAAGCCGCCCTTGCGATAATTGCGCATCCCCTTCTGGAAGGCATAGAAGGCATCCATATAGGGGCCGTCCTGCAATTTGTGTTCCTGCACGGCATTGGTGACGATCAGGATCGACCGGCGCGCGATGCGGGTGAATTCATCCACCAGCGACATCCAGTCCTCGGGTCGGCAGTAATGTTCCAGCGCATCAAAGGTGATCAGCGTGTCGAAGCTGCGATCCTCCAGCGGATAGGGAACCTGCCCGCAGTCGAACAGCCGCACATCCAGACCAAGACTTTCGATGATCCGCTGATAGGGCCAGCCCATGATCTCGCCTTCTTCATCAATGAAGCCGTGATCGTCGCGGTGAATGTCGCGGTCGAACGTGTTCACCCGCCGCTCGCCACTGTGCAGGGTATTGCGGCGGCTCAGGAAATTCGGAAAGTCATTGCCGACGACCCGGTGCCCCTTGTGGCGCAGGATTTCCAGTGTCGCACCATGGGCAGACGACAGTTCCAGCACGTCACGGGGGGCCGCATTTTCGGCCATCAACTCGGGCAGATATTGCAGCAGAAGCGACCAGCTGCGCCGGATATTCTTGAACCGCATCACATATTTGCGCTGCACCAGTCCCGAAAGCTCTTCAATGGCTTCAGGGGTCAGGTCGTAGGGCGCGGCAAATTCCTCGGGCGGGGCGTCGTCGAAGGCGGCAATGACCTCGTTCACCTCGGCAAAATGCCGTGCGCGGCTGCGCAGAAAGCTGTCGTAGTGATCCTCGCGCAACTCCTTGAGATAGCGCAGATAACCTTCATAGCCTTCACGGTGGCCTGCGGGAAAACGCGCCTCGCGCTCGATCAGCGCGGCGTGGTCATTTCTTCTCACTGGTCTGCCTCAATTTTATATATTTTTATTTAAATCCATGGTGTTTCGCCATGGCGCGCAGGTCAAGCACGGTGGACGCCATGCAGGACGAGCGGCACAGACCTGTGACTCGGACGCTACATGAAAAAACCGGCGGAGCAGCCCCGCCGGTCGCTTGCAAGGGTTCAGAACGTCCGGTCAGATGCCTGCATAGATCTGCGCGATACGGTCCACCGCAGCCTCTGCGCCCATCTCCTCGCTTTCGCCGGTGCGGCGCGAGGTCAGTTCGACCACGCCATTTGCCAGACCGCGCGGGCCGACGGTGATGCGCCACGGCAGGCCGATCAGATCCATCGTGGCGAATTTGGCACCCGCGCGTTCGTCGCGGTCATCATACAGCGGATCAAGACCCTTGGCTTTCAATGCCTTGTAAAGCCCTTCGCAGGCTGCATCGGTGGCGTTGTCGCCCTGTTTCAGGTTCACGATACCGCAGTGGAACGGGGTCACGCCTTCCGGCCAGATGATGCCCTTGTCGTCATGGCTGGCCTCGATGATGGCGCCCAGCAGACGCGAGACACCGATGCCGTGGCTGCCCATCTCGACCGGCACGCGATTGCCCTCGGCGGTGACCACGGTGGCGCCCATCGGTTCGGAATATTTTGTGCCGAAATAGAAGATCTGCCCGACCTCGATGCCGCGGCCGACCTTGCGATGCGCCTCGGGGATCTGGTTGAAGGCCGCCTCGTCATGGGTTTCGTCGGTACGGGCGTAAAGCGAGGTGAATTCCTCGCAGATGCCCAGAACCTCGGCCCGGTTGTCGAAATCGACCTCGCGGTCGCCCAGTTTCAGCGCGGTCACGCGGTCGTCATAGAACACTTCCGACTCGCCGGTGGAGGCCAGCACGAGGAATTCATGGGTATTGTCGCCGCCGATCGGGCCGGAGGCCGCACGCATCGGAATGGCGGTCAGGCCCATGCGTTCATAGGTGCGCAGGTAGCTGACCATGTGGCGGTTGTAGGCGTGCAGCGCGTCCTCTTTGGTGAGGTCGAAGTTGTAGCCGTCCTTCATCAGGAATTCGCGCCCCCGCATCACACCAAAGCGCGGGCGCACCTCGTCGCGGAACTTCCACTGGATGTGGTACAGCGTCAGCGGCAAGTCCTTGTAGCTGTTCACATGGCTGCGGAAGATGTCGGTGATCATCTCCTCGTTGGTCGGACCATAGAGCATGTCGCGTTCGTGGCGGTCCTTGATGCGCAGCATCTCGGCACCGTAATCGTCATAGCGGCCGCTTTCGCGCCACAGATCTGCCGGTTGCAGGGTCGGCATCAGCAGCGGGATGTGCCCGGCGCGGATCTGTTCCTCATGCACGATCTGCTCGATGCGTTTCAGCACCTTGAAGCCCATCGGCAGCCAGGAATAGATGCCTGCCGCCTGCTGCTTGATCATGCCGGCGCGCAGCATGTAGCGGTGCGAGACGATCTGCGCCTCGGCAGGGTTTTCCTTCAGGACAGGCAGGAAGTAACGCGACAGACGCATGGGATGGCCTCTTGGCAAAAGCTTTCGGCGGTTTTCCTAGCGGGTTCGCGCCCTGCGGGCAAGTTCCGCGCCAAAGATCGGCTGCCGTGGCGCCCCTTGCCCGTGCTGGCTTCCCGTGCGATCCATGCGCATTGCAACCCTGAATTGCCGCGACCCGTTCCAGATGACCTTTCTCGATATTGCGCTGGCAGCCCTGCTGCTGCTGACCCTGCTGGGGATCGGCGCGGCGTTCTGGCCCCGCCGCCCTGCCGCGCCGAAGCTTGACACCAAGGCGCGAGATACCTTGCGCAAGAAGGCTGAAACGCTGGCCCTGCGGGGCCGTATCCTTGCCATCACGGCCGAACATGACCTGCCGGACCTGACACTGACCCGGCTGGGCGATGTCTGGGTGACCCGCGACAAGGGCGCATCGGCGGAAGGCGCGCTGGCGGTGAAAGCGGCCGCCCGCTATCCGCGGGCCCGCGTGCTGACCGGGATGCGCAGCCGTGCCAAGGGCGGACGTGTCGAATGGCGGGCCACCGCCTGCACCGCCAGCCCGCGCCATGGCGCCGAACAGAGCCACGCCCACCCCGCGCCCATGCAACGGTGCTGGTGGACGGATCGAATGTGGTAATGTGGGAAAAGAACTCCGGCCTCACCGACAAGGCGCAGCTTGCCACGCTGCAATCGGTGATCGACCTGCTGCTGGCGGAAGGGCGCGCGGTCAAGGTGATCTTCGACGCCAATATCGCCTACAAGCTGTTTGGACGCGGCATGTCGGTGGAAGAACTGACCCGCCGCATCGCCCGCCCCGCCGCCGACGTCGAGATGACCGCCAAGGGCCAGATCGCCGACGCATGGCTGATCGACAGCGCCTTCACCACCGGCGCCACCATCGTCAGCAACGATCTTTACCGCGACCATCCCCGCGCGCGGTTTCTGTCCATGCGGCGCGGGTTTTCGCACGGCGGCGTGGCAGAGCTGTTGCCGCCGCGCTGATCCTCAGCCGCGCTTGCGCACGAATTCGGTGCGCAGCACCAGCCCCTTGATCGTGTCGTGGCGACAATCGATTTCCTCGGCGTTGTCGGTCAGCCGGATCGAACGGATGACGGTGCCCTGTTTCAGCGTGGTGCCGGTGCCCTTGACCTTCAGGTCCTTCACCAGAACCACCTGATCGCCGTCGGCCAGCACATTGCCCGCGGCATCCTTCACCACGATCGCCGCTTCGGCCCGCACCTCGGAAGCCGGACGCCATTCGCCGCTGGCCTCGTCATAGATATATTCGTCGTCGTCACTCATCCCGGTCTCCCGCAGCATTCCGTGCAGCCCTCGCACGAAATCGCTCGACTGTTCAAGGCCAGGACAGCGATTGCACAACCGCCCCTTGAAACCGGCGTCCCGATGGGCAATCTGGAAAGCGACAGGTCTTGCGGGGTATGATGTCGCTTCCGGTGCGCGATCAACTGAAATACTGGGGCATTGCCGCGCTGGTCTTCGTGGCGGTGCTGTGGTTTCTGGGCGCGGTGATCCTGCCCTTCCTTGTCGGTGGGGCAATCGCCTATTTCATGGACCCGCTGGCCGACCGCCTGGAACGCGCGGGGCTCAGCCGCGCCGCCGCGACCGGGCTCATCTCCATCGCGGCCCTGCTGTTGACCGTGCTGATGTTCCTTGCGGTCCTGCCCGTGCTGTTCAACCAGTTGACCGCCCTTGTGAACGAGGCACCGGTGATGTTCCGCCGGCTGCAAGCCTTCATGCTGGAGCGCTTTCCCGATCTTCAGGACCAGACCTCGACCATGCGTCAGACGCTGGAGAATATCGGCAAGCTGATCCAGTCGAAGGGAGGCGAGCTTGCGCAATCGCTGATCGGTTCGGCCATGAGCGTGATCAATGCGGTGGTCTTCATCGTCGTCGTTCCGGTGGTCGCGTTCTACATGCTGCTGGACTGGGATCGCATGGTGGCCCGCGTCGATGACATCCTGCCGCGCGACCATGCCCCCACCGTGCGGTATCTGGCGCGCGAGATCGACCGGGTGCTGGCCGCCTTTGTGCGCGGGCAGATTTCGGTCTGTCTGATCCTCGGCACGTTCTATGCCGTGGCGCTGATGGCTGCGGGGCTGAATTACGGGATCGTCGTGGGCGCCATTGCCGGGGCTGTGACCTTCATTCCTTATGTCGGGGCGCTGATTGGCGGGGCGCTGGCCATCGGGCTCGCGCTATTCCAGTTCTGGGGCGACTGGTTGCAGATCGGCCTTGTCGCCGGGATCTTCGCACTGGGGCAATTCCTTGAAGGCAATGTCATCACGCCAAAGCTTGTGGGCAATTCGGTCGGGCTGCATCCGGTCTGGCTTCTGTTCGCGCTGTCGGCCTTCGGATCGGTCTTCGGCTTTGTCGGCATGCTGGTCGCGGTGCCGGTTGCGGCGGCGCTGGGGGTGCTGGCGCGCTTCGCCATAGACCAATACAAGCAGAGTCGGCTTTACCTTGGCCTTGGCCCCACAGCACGACCTGACGACGACACCCCGTGACCGCCCAGCTTGCCTTCGACCTGCCCGCGCGCGCGTCTTTGCGGCGTGAGGATTTTTTTGCCTCGCCCGCCAATGCCATGGCGTTGGCGACGCTGGAGGCCGGGGGCTGGCCGCTGGACAAGCTGCTGCTGATCGGCCCGCCCGGATCGGGCAAGACCCATCTGGCGCATATCTGGGCGGCGCGGGCAGGCGCGACGCTGCTGGAGGCGGCTGCACTGGGGCAAACCGATGTGGATGCCCGCGCCACCGGCCCGGTGGTGCTGGAGGACGCCGACAATGTGGCAGGCGACACCCGTGCGGAAACCGCACTGTTCCATCTGCACAACCGGCTGGCCGAACGCCGCCTGCCCTTCCTGATGACCGCCACCCTGCCGCCACGCGACTGGGGTATCCGGCTGCCCGACCTGCTGAGCCGGATGCAGGGCACCGCCCTGACCCGGATCGAACCGCCCGATGATGCATTGCTGTCCGCCGTGCTGGTCAAGCAGTTCAGCGACCGCCAGATCGCCGTGCCGCCCGCACTGATCCCCTGGCTGGTGACGCGCATGGGTCGCAGCCTTGCCGAAGCGCGCCGCCTTGTCGCGGACCTGGATGCCCAGTCGCTTGCGCGGGGTGTGCCCATCAGCCGCGCGCTGGCCGCCGAGGTGCTGGACAGCGCCTGAACCACCGCCGATATTGGGCGGAACCCCATGCCCGCGCAGACATAAAGCAAAAAGATGACACAGGCAGATTTCCTCAAAGCCCCGTTCGTCGCCCCGGTCGAACTTTCCGACGCCGAAACCAGCGGCCCGCGCCGGTTCTTCAACCGCGAGCTCAGTTGGCTGGCGTTCAACTGGCGCGTGCTGGAGGAGGCGGCAAATCCGCTGGTGCCGTTGCTGGAACGGCTGCGCTTCCTGTCGATCTCGGCCACCAATCTTGACGAATTCTACACCGTCCGTGTGGCGGGGCTGCGCGCTATGGTGCGTAACAACACCCCCACCCTGTCGGAAGATGGCCGCACCCCGACCGAACAGCTTCGGTTGATCAATGACGATGCGCGGCGTCTGATGAAGATGCAGCAGATCACCTACAAGAAGCTGAAGCGCGAGATGGAGGCGGCGGGAATAGAAATCCTGACCCGGTCCAAGCTGACATCGCGCGATCACAAGCTGCTGGAAGATCATTTCCTCCACAAGGTGTTTCCGGTGCTGTCGCCGCTCGCCATCGACCCGGCGCACCCCTTCCCTTTCATTCCGAACACCGGCTTCTGCCTTGCGCTGCAACTGGAACGCGCGACCGACCGGCGGGCGTTGCAGGCGCTGCTGCCGATCCCGCAACAGGTGGCGCGCTTCGTCTCCTTGCCGGGGCGCGAGGGCGAAAGCCGCTTCCTGCCGCTGGAGGAACTGCTGCTCTTGCACCTCGACATGCTGTTCCCCGGCTATGTCGACCGCGGCCATTGCGCCTTCCGCGTGCTGCGCGACAGTGATCTGGAGGTGGAGGACGAGGCAGAGGATCTGGTGCGCAGCTTCGAGACCGCGCTGAAGCGCCGCCGCCGGGGCGAGGTGATCCGCATGAAGATCAGCGCCGGTGCCCCCCCGGAACTGAAATCGCTGATCATGGACGAACTCCACGTCATCCCCGACGAGGTGGTGGAGGTGCGCGGCCTGCTGGGCGTCGCCGATCTGAAGGAACTGGTGCTGTCCTCCCGCCCCGATCTGCTGTGGCCCTCTTTCACGCCGCGCGTGCCGGAGCGGGTGCAGGATCACGAGGGCGACATGTTCGCGGCGATCCGGCAGAAGGACATGCTGCTGCATCACCCTTACGAAACCTTCGACATGGTGATCCGTTTTCTGGAACAGGCGGCGCGCGATCCCAATGTCCTGGCGATCAAGCAGACGCTTTACCGCACCAGTTGGGACAGCCCGATCGTATCGGCGCTGTGCGAGGCGGCGGAGGCCGGGAAATCGGTCACCGCGCTGGTCGAGCTGAAAGCCCGGTTCGACGAGGCAGCAAACATCCGGCAGTCGCGCCGTCTGGAACGCGCGGGCGCGCATGTGGTTTACGGCTTCATGCATCTGAAAACCCACGCGAAAATCAGCACCGTCGTGCGGCGCGAGGGTGAAAATCTGGTGACCTATACCCATTACGGCACCGGAAATTATCACCCCATCACCGCGCGTATCTACACCGACCTGTCGTTCTTCACCTGCGATGCGGCGCTGGGGCGCGATGCGACGAAAGTGTTCAATTACCTGTCGGGCTATGTGCAGCCGCAGGGGCTGGAAAACATCGCCATCGCGCCGATGACTCTGAAACCCCGCCTGCTGGAGATGATCCGCGCCGAGGCGGATCATGCCCGCGCGGGCCGTCCGGCTGAAATCTGGATCAAGCTCAACAGCCTGATCGAACCCGAGGTGATCGACGCGCTTTATGCCGCAAGTCAGGCCGGGGTGCGGATCAGCCTTGTGGTGCGTGGCATCTGCGGGTTGCGCCCCGGCGTGAAGGGCCTGTCGGAAAACATCCGCGTCAAATCGGTGGTGGGGCGGTTTCTTGAACACAGCCGCATCGTCTGTTTCGGCAATGGCGGCAGCCTGCCCTCGAAACAGGCACGGGTCTTCCTGTCCTCGGCCGACTGGATGGGCCGCAACCTCAATCGCCGGGTTGAAACGCTGGTCGAGACCACGAACCCCACGGTGAAAAATCAGATCATGGGGCAGATCATGGCCGCCAATCTGGCGGACGAGGCGCAAAGCTGGGTGCTGCATGGCGACGGCCATTACAGCCGGCAACTGACAACGGCCGATGATAACCTGTTCAGTTGTCACAAATTCTTCATGGAAAACCCGTCTCTGTCCGGTCGGGGCACTGCCGGGGCCAAGGATGTGCCCCGGCTGGCCCGGCCCCGCGACGAAACGCCCGCCTGAGAGGCGCGGCAAGCCTTGACCTGACCGCCGCCTTGGCGGCAAGGTCTGGCGGCAGACGGAGGAAGGATGCCCATGGCCGCAGACGCCAAGACCCCGGACATGGCCGAGGATGGCCGCCTGTTCGACCGCCCGCTGTTCCACGATCCTTCCGCCCGCGCGCTCAGCCGTGTCGGCGTGGTGGATGTGGGCTCCAACTCGGTCCGCATGGTGGTGTTCGATGGTGCCGCGCGCAGCCCCGCCTATTTCTACAACGAAAAGGTCATGGCCGGTCTGGGAAAGGCGCTTGCTGAAACCGGCAAGCTGAACCCCGAAGGCGCGAAACGCGCGCTGGCCGCGCTGAAGCGCTTCGCCCTGCTGGCAGAGGGCATGAAGATCGCCCCCCTGACAGTGGTGGCCACCGCCGCCATGCGCGAAGCAGAAGATGGCCCCGCCTTCCGCGAGTTGGTGGAGCGCGAGACCGGCCTGCATATCCACGTCATCGACGGATCGGAGGAGGCGCGGCTGTCGGCGCAGGGCGTGCTGCTGGGCTGGCCCGATGCGAAAGGCATCGTCTGCGACATCGGCGGCAACTCGATGGAACTGGCCCGCATCGGCAATGGCGCGGTGGGCAAACGCATGACCTCGCCCCTTGGCCCGTTCCGCCTGCAACAGGTTGAGGGCGGGCCGAAGAAGCGTCGCGAGCATATCGTGAAAGTCCTGCGCCGCATGCAGGGCGAGTTGGACAGCAAGAATGAACGCATCTATCTGGTCGGCGGATCATGGCGGGTGATCGCACGGCTGGATATGGAACGCCGCAACTATCCCCTGACCGTGCTGCACGAATATCGCATGACCCCCGCCTCGGTCATCGACACGCTGGACTGGATCGCGGCGTCCGATCTCAACCTGTTGCGTGCCCATACCGGCACCAGTGCCGAACGGATGGAACTGTTGCCGCTGGCCTGCGAGGTGCTGCGCGAACTGGTGGCAGTGTTCAAGCCCTCGGAAATCGACATTTCGTCTTACGGAATCCGCGAGGGATTGCTGTATGAACAGATGCCCGAACGTCTGCGCGCCCGCGACCCGCTGATCGAGGCCGCCCGCGCCGCCGAAGCGACGCAGGCCCGAATTCCCGGCTTCGGCAAAAAGCTTTACAATTTCATCCTGCCGATCTTCCGCGAGGCCAGCGAAGACCGGCAGCGCCTGATCAAGGCCGCCTGCCTGCTGCATGATACCACATGGCGCGCGCATCCCGATTACCGGGCGGAAGCCTGTTTCGACAATGCGACCCGCGCCAACCTCGGCGGGCTGGATCATCCGGGCCGGGTGTTTCTGGGCCTCGCACTGCTGCACCGCTACAAGAACAGCCGCACTGGCAGCCGGATGGAACCGCTGTTCCGCCTGCTGACCGACGAGGAAATCACCGAGGCCGAGGTTCTGGGCAAGGCCATGCGGTTCGGCGCCATGTTCTCGACCGACCACCCGGAAGAGGCAGGCAGCCTGCATTGGGCGCCGCGCAAGAAAGTGCTGGAACTGAAGCTGACAGAGCGCGGCGTCGGCCTGATGGGCGAGGTTGCGCAATCGCGCTTCAACGCGCTGGTCGTGGCGATGAAAGCGAAACCCAAGATCACGCTGGCCTGAGACATGCTGACATTCGATCACATCGCCCTTGCGGCTGAAACGCTGGAAGCGGGCGTGGCCCATGTCGAGGCCGCGCTGGGGGTGTCGCTCGCCGGTGGCGGCCAGCATCCTTTGATGGCGACGCATAACCGGCTGCTCGGTCTGGGGGATCTGTATTTCGAGGTCATCGCCATCGCCCCCGCCGCACCGGCACCCACCTTCCCGCGCTGGTTCGACCTTGATCGTTTCGCGGGCCGCCCGCGTCTGACCAACTGGATCTGTCGCACCGATGATCTGGAGGCAGCTCTGCCTGCCTGCCCGCCCGACACCGGCACGCCCGTCGCACTGACGCGCGGCGACCTGCGCTGGCGTATGGCGGTGCCCGAAACCGGCATCCTGCCCTTCGCCAATGCCTTTCCCGCGCTGATCGAATGGCAAGGCAACCTGCATCCGGTGCAACGCCTGCCCGACAGCGGGCTTCGCCTGCACCGTCTGGAAATCGCCAGCCCCGAGGCCGCCGCCCTGAGTGCGGCATTGGCACCGCTGATCGCCGATCCGCGCGTGGTCATCGTGCAAGGTGAACCGGCAATGCGCGCCAGCTTCGACACTCCCTCTGGCCTGCGCGTGCTGGAATGATCCGCCCGACCTGCGCTGCCGATCTGGAGCCGATCCGCGCCTTCTGGAACCCGCTGATCCGCGACACAGCGGTCACCTTCTCGTCCGAGGAGAAGACCGAGACCGCGATGCGCGAGTATCACGCCACCCGCATCGCCGCCGGTCACGGCTTTTTCACCGCGCTCACCGAGGGGCGACCTGTGGGCTTTGCCACCTACGGCCAGTTCCGGGGCGGCAACGGTTATGCCCGCAGCATGGAACATACTGTGATCCTGTCTGACACCGCTCGCGGCCTTGGCCTTGGCCGCGCCCTGATGCAGGCGGTAGAGGATCACGCCCGCGCCGCCGGGCATCACATCATGGTGGCGGGCGTTTCCAGCGGCAATCCGGCGGGGCGCGATTTCCATGCGGCACTCGGCTATCGCCTTGTTGGCACTGTGCCCGAGGCAGGCTGGAAATTCGGCCGCTACTGGGATCTGTGGCTCATGCAAAAAATCTTGACCTGACAGCTTGGGTTTTCACCGCTATCCTGCTGCCATGTCGATCTGGACCCGGATATACGAGGCAATAGCCGCATTGGCGCAGGGCGAGGGCCTTGGCACAGTCTTCGACCGCCTGCGCCACCCGCCCGAAGCCTGCCCCGAACGCACGGTGGCCTTCACCATCGCGGTGATCGCGCTTGGCGCCAAGATGGCGAAGGCCGATGGCGAGGTGACGCGCAACGAAGTCGCGGCCTTCCGTCAGGTTTTTCACGTCCCCCCGGGGGAAGAGCCACATGCCGCGCGGGTGTTCAACCTCGCCCGGCAGGATGTCGCCGGGTATGACATCTACGCCCGCAAGATCGCCGCCATGTTCGAGGGTGATCGCAAGGTGCTGATCGACCTGATGGAGGGGTTGTTCCACATCTCGGTCGCCGATGGCCATTATCACCCGCGCGAAGATGAATTTCTTGCCGATGTCGCCCGCATCTTCGGGCTGGGCGAGGCCTGTTTCCGCGCCATCCGCGCCCGCTATGTGCCCGAGGCGCCACGCGATCCCTATGACGTGCTGGGCCTGCCCGCCAATGCCACGCTGGACGAGGCGCGCAGTGCCTGGAAGACCGCCGTGCGCGACAGCCACCCCGACCGGCTGATCGCCCGTGGCGTGCCGGAAGAGGCCGTGAAAATGGCCGAACGCCGCCTGATCGCCGTCAATGCCGCATGGGAGGAAATCGCGGCGCGCGAGGCGGCATGAGCCATCCGCGCCGTCCCTTCCGCCTGGCGACCTACAATGTCGAATGGTTCAACGCGCTGTTCGACGATTCCGGCCGCCCGCTGGAGGATACCGAACCCGCGCACCGCTATGGCGTGACGCGCGGCGACCAGTTGGCCGCGCTGGGGATCGTGTTCACCGCGCTGGATGCCGATGGCGTCATGGTGATCGAGGCGCCCGATACCAACGGCCACCGCAGTTCCACCCGCGCGCTGGAACGCTTCGCGGCGCTTTACGGGCTGCGCGCCCGACGCGCCGTCACCGGCTTCAAATCCGAGACGGAACAGGAAATCAGCTTCCTCTACGATCCCGACCGCCTGACCGCGCGCCATGATCCGCAAGGCGACCCGACTTTTGACGGCACCTTCCGCCGCGATCTGGATGGCGATGGCGTGGCCGAGCCGATCCGCCCCTCGAAACCACCGCTGGAGCTTGCCGTCACGATCAGTCGCCAGAAGCTGCGGCTGATCGGTGTGCATGTGAAATCCAAGGCCCCGCATGGCGCCCGCCATCTGGACGAGGCCCGCCGCATCGCCATTGAAAACCGCCGCAAACAACTGGCCGAATGCGTCTGGCTGCGCGAAAGGGTCGAGGAACATCTGGATCGCCATGACGATCTGATCGTGCTGGGCGATTTCAACGATGGCCCCGGCCTTGACGAATACGAAAAGCTGTTCGGCACTTCCGGCGTCGAGGTGGTGATGGGCGTCGGCTGCCCGCGCGACCGGCAATTGCGCGACCTGCATGCCCAGATGGCGGTGGAAAGCCGGCTGCACCCTACGACGGCACGATTCTACAGCACCGAACACGAACGCTATTTCGAGGCACTGCTGGATTTCATCATGGTCTCGCCCGGCCTCGCCGCACGCCAGCCCCACTGGCGGATCTGGCATCCGCTGAACGATCCGAAATGCTGGGCGGTGCCGGAATTGCGCGACGCACTGCTGACCGCATCCGATCATTTTCCGGTCACGCTTGACCTGCCTCTTTGAGCCTTGGCCGGACTGCCCTATATTCAGGGCATGACCCGTTGGCTCGCCCCCCTTTTCCTCGTCCTCGCGCTTGGCCCCGCCCAGGCGCAGGAGACGGAAGAAACCGACCCCGGCCTGATGAAGCGCGGGGCCGAACTGTTTCTGCGCGGCCTGATGAACGAGATCGGACCCGAACTGAACCAGATGCAGGACAGCCTGCGCGACCTGCAACCCGAATTGCAGAAGCTGGTCGAGCTGGTGGGCGATTTCCGCAATTACGAAATGCCGGAAAAGCTGCCGAACGGCGACATCCTCATCCGCCGCAAACCTGACCTGCCCAAGCCCCCGATCTTGCCCGAAGGCCCGGAAATCGAACTCTGAGCCTTTATCTTGGCCCAAATATCCTCGGGGGGTGAATTGGCCGCAAGGCCAAGAGGGGGGCAGACAGCCCCCCTCCTCTCGTATCAGCTGCGCGCTTCGCCGATCAGCTTCAGGATATCGCGCGCCGCGTTGGGGATGTTGGTGCCAGGGCCAAAGATCGCCTTCACGCCGCTCTTGTACAGGAAATCATAGTCCTGCTGCGGAATGACGCCACCGCAGATCACGATGATGTCGCCTGCCCCCTTGGCCTTCAGCGCCTCGACCAGCTTCGGTGCCAGCGTCTTGTGCCCCGCCGCCTGGCTCGAGATGCCGACGATATGCACGTCATTGTCCACGGCATCCTGCGCCGCCTCTTCCGGGGTCTGGAACAGCGGGCCCACATCGACGTCGAAGCCGATGTCGGCAAAGGCGGTGGCGATGACCTTGGCGCCCCGGTCGTGACCGTCCTGCCCCATCTTCACCACCAGCATGCGCGGGCGGCGCCCCTCGGCCTCGGCGAAGGCGTCAACATCCTTCTGGATCTGGGCAAAGCCGTCGTCGCCCTCATAGGCGGCGCCGTAAACCCCGGCGAGGGTCTTCACTTCCGCGCGGTGGCGGCCGAACACTTTTTCCATAGCGTCGCTGATCTCCCCTACCGATGCACGGGCGCGGGCGGCCTCGACCGCAGCTTCCAGAAGATTGCCGCCCTCGGCGGCGCGGCGGCCAAGCTCGGCCAGCGCGGCCTGCGCCTTCGCCTCGTCCCGCGCAGCGCGGGTGGCTTTCAGCCGTGCGATCTGCGCCTCGCGCACCGCGATATTGTCGATGTCGAGGATGTCGATCGGCTCTTCCTTGTCCTTGCGGTATTTGTTGACGCCGACGATCACCTCTTCGCCGCGGTCGATCATCGCCTGCCGCCGCGCCGCCGATTCCTCGATGCGCAGCTTCGGCATGCCCGAGGCCACGGCCTTGGTCATGCCACCCATCGCCTCGACTTCCTCGATCAGCGCCCAGGCCTTCTCGGCCAGTTCCGCCGTCAGACTTTCGACATAGTAAGATCCCGCCAGTGGATCGACGACATGGGTGATGCCGGTTTCCTCCTGCAGGATCAGCTGGGTATTCCGCGCGATCCGGGCAGAAAATTCGGTCGGCAGGGCAATCGCCTCGTCCAGCGCATTGGTATGGAGCGACTGCGTCCCCCCCAGCGCCGCCGCCATCGCCTCGTATGCGGTGCGGATGACGTTGTTGTAGGGGTCCTGCTCCTGCAAGGACACGCCCGAGGTCTGGCAATGGGTGCGCAGCATCAGGCTGCCCGATTTCTTCGGCTCGAATTCCGTCATGATGCGGTGCCACAGCAGACGCGCGGCGCGCAGCTTCGCCGCCTCCATGAAGAAATTCATGCCGATGGCAAAGAAGAACGACAGTCGCCCGGCGAAATCATCGACATTCATGCCGCGTGCCAGCGCCGCACGCACATATTCGCGCCCGTCGGCCAAGGTATAGGCCAGTTCCTGCACGAGGTTCGCGCCAGCCTCCTGCATGTGATAGCCGGAGATCGAGATGGAGTTGAACTTCGGCATCTCTTTCGAGGTATATTCAATGATGTCGGCGATGATCCGCATCGAGGGTTCGGGCGGGTAGACATAGGTGTTCCGCACCATGAACTCTTTCAGGATGTCGTTCTGGATCGTGCCCGACAGCAGGCTGCGGTCGACGCCCTGTTCTTCGCCCGTCACGATGAAATTGGCGAGGATCGGGATCACCGCGCCGTTCATCGTCATGGAAACGCTGATCTTTTCCAGCGGGATACCATCGAACAGGATTTTCATATCCTCGACCGAGTCGATAGCCACGCCCGCCTTGCCCACATCGCCCACCACGCGCGGGTGATCGCTGTCATAGCCGCGATGAGTGGCGAGGTCGAAGGCGACCGAGACACCCTGCTGCCCGGCGGCCAGCGCCTTGCGGTAGAAGGCATTCGATTCCTCGGCGGTGGAGAATCCGGCATATTGCCGGATCGTCCAGGGGCGCCCGGCATACATCGTGGCCCGCACGCCGCGCGTGAAAGGGCCGATGCCGGGCAGCGTGCCCATATGCGGCAGGCTGGCCGTATCTTCCGCCGTATACAGCGGCTTGACGGTAATACCTTCCAGCGTCTGCCAGTTCAGGCTGTCCGGGCTTTTGCCCTTGAGTTCCTTCTCGGCGACCTTGCGCCAGGTTTCGATCGGGTCAGTCATGGCTCTCGTCCTTGGCTTCTGCCGGATGGGCACCGGCACAGGGAGTTGCGGCGCGCGCGAACGCACCGATGCAAAATGGCTGCCGGTCAGGACCAGCGCCTATTCCAGAAAATCCTCGGCAGTTGGGATGCGCCCGAAGGCGATCTTGGCGCCGGTATAGGGCACATGATGCGGCGGTAGCTGGCCATAGCGCACGGTATCCTGCCCGAAGCGCTGGTTCAGACGATCCACCACCGCGCAAAGCGCGCGCCGGTCCTGCGCCGGGGCGAACAGATCCGCCGAAACCCCGGCATCCGGCACCAGCCCGCCCAGCGTGACCGAAACCGACAGCGGCCGGTGTGGTGGCAGCGCCGTCCAGTAGCGACCCAGCACCTCCAGCAGAAAGAAAGTATCCTGTGTGGCGCGGATGTCGCCGCCATGGCCGATATAGCCCGCCGAGGCACATTTGACGCTGAGGTGCAGGCTGCGGGCATGGAAACCCTCGCGCCGCAGCCGCGCCGCAGCCTTCACCAGCAGGCGCCGCGCCACCAGTCGCGCGCCCTCGGGCGTCTTGTTGCCCGCGGTCAGCACCTGACCGTGACCGATCATGCCGCGATGGGTTTCCGGCCAGACCACGGTTTCGCCGCGCAATTCGCGCAGGAACCGTTCGCCCGCCACATTGCCCCAGATCGCGCGTGCGCGCTTGGGGTCCAGATGGTAAAGCGTGGGCACATCCGCGACCCCCGCCGCCTCCAGCCGCGCCTTCATCCGCCATGACACGCCAGGCAGATCGTCCAGCGCCAGATGCGCCAGCCGGTCGGGCAGCACATGCGGCAACAGCCAGTGCAGTCCGCCCGGCTTTTCCAGCCCGGCCGCGATTTTTGCCAACAACCGCGTCGGCGCCAGCCCGACAGAGCAGCGCAAGGCCGGGCTGACCCGGTCCAGCACCGCCTGTTGCAGGTCGCGCCCGATCTGCATGGCCCGCGACAATTCCTGCTGCGAGCCGGTCAGAAGGCACGAGCATTCGTCGATCGACCAGACCCGATGGATCGGCAGCACAGTTTCCACGGCTTGCAGGATGGCATGATGATAGCGCACGCAGACATCGTGCTTCACCGGGCGAAAGACGATGCCGGGGCAAAGCCTGCGCGCCTCGTCCTGCCGTGTGCCCATGCCGACGCCCCGGCGCTTGGCGTCGATGCTGGCCGCGATACAGGCCGCGCCCGGTGCATCCGTCGTCAGCACGCCCACCGGGCGCCCCATCAGCGCCGGTTCCTCGGCCTGCGCGACCGAGGCGTAGAAGCTGTTCATGTCGAAGAACAGGGTGGAAACGCGCAGCGTCATGGCAGGACGACCCGGACAGGAGTTGACGCCCCATTGTAGAACAAAATGGGAACTCAATTCCAGCCCGAAGCCGGTATGCCGTGACGCCGCGCGCCACCTTATTCGAACTCCATGATCACATCATCGACCTTGAGGCTGGCCCCGGCGGCGGCGTTGATCTTCTTCACCACGCCCCGGCGTTCAGCCTTGAGGATGTTTTCCATCTTCATCGCCTCGACCGTGGCGAGCGCCTGCCCTTCCTGAACTTCCTGCCCTTCCTCGACGCTGATCTTCACCACCAGACCCGGCATCGGGCACAGCAGGAATTTCGAGGTATCCGGCGGCAGTTTTTCCGGCATCAGCAGCGCCAGATCGTGCTGGCGCGGGCTGCGGACATTGACCTTGAGATCGGCGCCACGCACCCGGATGCGGAAGCCGAGCGGGATCTTGCCGACCTTCAGCACCAGCGGCTCGCCATCGACCGTCAGTCGGGCCAGCGGCTGCCCCGGCGTCCAGTCGCTTTCGACGCGCATGGCATGGCCGTCCTCGAAAGTCACGGTCGAACCAGCCTTGTCCGCCGCGATCTGCACCGGGAAAGCCGTGCCTTGCAGGCTGACCACCCAATCGTCACCGACGCGGCGTTCATGGTTGTCCATCGTGCCGGAAATCTTGGTCCGGCGGATCTCGGCCACGCGGTTCATCGCCGCCGTCGCCGCCACGACACGGCGCAGCATGGCCTCATCCAGCGTCACCCCGTTGAAACCTTCGGGATATTCCTCGGCGATGAAAGCGGTGGTGATATTGCCGCTGGTGAAGCGCGGGTGATCCATCACAGCCGAGCAGAACGGCAGGTTATGGCCGATGCCTTCCACCTCGAACGTGTCCAGCGCCAGCCGCATTTCCTCGATGGCGGCCTCGCGCGTCGGCCCCCAGGAACAGAGCTTGGCGATCATCGGGTCGTAATACATGCTGATCTCGCCGCCTTCAAAGACGCCGGTATCATTGCGCACGATGCCACCGCGCGCGGTTTCGCCCTCGACCGGCGGACGGTAACGGGTCAACCGCCCGATGGAGGGCAGGAAGTTGCGATAGGGATCTTCGGCATAGAGGCGGCTTTCCATCGCCCAGCCGTTGATCTTCAGGTCTTCCTGCTTGAACGGCAGCGGCTCGCCATTCGCCACGCGGATCATCTGCTCCACCAGATCGACCCCGGTGATCAGCTCCGTCACCGGATGTTCCACCTGCAAACGGGTGTTCATTTCGAGGAAATAGAAATTGCGGCTGCCATCCACGATGAACTCGACGGTGCCCGCGCTGGTATAGCCCACGGCCTTCGCCAGCGCGACCGCCTGTTCGCCCATGGCCTTGCGCGTCGCCTCGTCCAGGAAAGGCGACGGCGCCTCCTCGATCACCTTCTGGTTCCGCCGCTGGATCGAGCATTCGCGCTCGTGCAGGTACACCGCATTGCCATGCTTGTCGGCCAGCACCTGAATTTCGATGTGGCGCGGCTGGGTCACGAATTTCTCGATGAAGATACGGTCATCGCCAAAGCTGTTGGCGGCCTCGTTCTTCGAGGATTCAAAGCCCTCGCGCGCCTCCTGATCATTCCACGCGATGCGCATGCCCTTGCCTCCGCCCCCGGCGCTGGCCTTGATCATGACCGGATAGCCGATCTGGGCGGAGATCTTCACCGCCTCGTCGGCATCGGCGATCAGGCCCATGTAACCGGGAACAGTATTTACCCCCGCTTCCATGGCGATCTTCTTCGAGGTGATCTTGTCGCCCATCGCCTCGATCGCCGGGCTGGGGGGGCCGACGAAGACCACGCCTTCCTTTTCCAGCGCGGCGGCGAAATTCATGTTTTCCGACAGAAAGCCATAGCCCGGATGCACTGCCTCGGCGCCGGTCTGGCGAATGGCATCCATGATCTTGTCGATCACGATATAAGACTGATTGGCGGGAGGCGGGCCGATATGCACGGCTTCGTCAGCCATCTTCACATGCAGTGCGTTGCGGTCGGCATCCGAATAGACGGCAACCGTCTTGATACCCATCAGCTTGGCGGTCTTGATCACGCGGCAGGCGATCTCGCCCCGGTTGGCGATCAGGATCTTCTTGAACATTCGGCTTCCTTCCCTCAACGGCACGCGGGCCAGCGTGCGCGACAGCCCAAAAACGAAGGGCCAGCCGGGGGATACCCCGACTGGCCCATGGTGACAGGTTCAGACGCCGCGAAAGCGGCGGTCAGATCAATAGCAGGGCGGCAACCCGGCAAGGCCGCAGGACGCACCCCCGGCCAGCGCGCCAAGCGCGGCCCCGGCGACCATGTTCTCGTCGGTCGCATCGGCAACGGCTGCACCAAGAACGGCGCCGGCGACGGCGCGGCCACCCTGGGTTTGCAGCGGGTTGGACGGCTGACCGTAATAGCCATTCGACGGCTGCGATTGCACGCAGCCTGCAACGGCCAGAACCAGCGCGCCGCTGGCGAGAAGGGAAGTGATACGCATGTTGCTCGGCCTCCTTGAGCCCTCTTGTTATGGCTCAAGTCTAGCGCAACGGCATGCCGCCACCAGCAGGGAAATGCAGGGGGAAAGGCACCACCGGCAAGGCCTTGCCGATGTCCGGCGACATAAAAAGACCGTCCGTCCCGCTTGGGGACGGACGGCCGAGATAGGGAAGGGTCGCAATCCTGGCAAGACGCCCGGTTACCGGCATGGCAGGGGATGGCCACGCCGACGGACCGAAGATGCGGCAGCCCATGGCGCGAGGCAAAGGCAAATGCGGACGCCGCCGCAGGTTGCGCGGAGATTTGCCGGAAAACCATGGGGTTGCGCGGAAACATGCTCAGTCGTCCTCTTCGTCCCAGTCATCGGGGTCGAAGGCGGGCGCATCTTCGGCAAAGATCTCGGGGAAGGAGGCCTGCGCGCGCTGCACGTCGATCCGCAAAAGCGCCTCGTAAGAAGCCGGATCGAACGGATCTTCCGCCGCGACGACCTCGCGCCCGAACAGCCAGCTCAGCCGCCCGGCGTCCAGATTGCCGCGTTCAAAGGGTTCCTCGCCGAAATAGCCCCAGAGGGCCGCCATGAAGGCGCTGTCCGCCGCCCGGTCAAGGTTCTTGCGGTCCTTGAACCGCTCGCGCCGGATGATCTTGGTCGCGCCTTCCTTCATATTGGCGCGGCGGATGGTGAACTGAAAGTCCGTTCCGGTCATGCGACCGGGAAAACCACGATGTTTCAGCATGTTGCGCCTCCCAGACCGGGGGCGCGGAAGGGGGCGGGCCGCTGCCCGCCCCGCGCCGGGGTCTTACTTGTATTTCCCGGTATAGACCGGCTCAGTCGTAAGCTGGGGCTCGTCCACATAGACGACTTCTTCCTGCTTGCCAGCGCAGGCCGCGACGAAGGCGACAGTGCACAGGGCAAAAACGATACGGACAGTGCTCGACATCCTCTTCTCCATTCTTGCGGGGCGACCATCTGGGAGGATTCCGCAGCGGCCCCCCGGTACGGGGTTGGAAACGCAGCTTCGCGTTTCCCCGCAATCATAGCCTGTTCAGAAGGCGCAAGACATCCGCGCGCCGCGAAAGCGGGCTGCTGTGACCGGGCTACATCATTCCGGGCAACGAATGAAGAACGCATCGCAAGATGTTGTATATACATCAATACATCTCCCAGATGCAGGCCCCGTCACGGATCGTGAAGGCTTCGAAGAACTGCGTCGCCTCCGGCGCGGTTTCGCCGAAGGGCACATTCATGTCGGAAAGCGAGATGATGACCTGCTGCGGCACCGGCCCGAAATCAGAAATGCGGGGCAGTGCAAAACTCTCGCACAGCGCCTGCATGTCGGTGGTGGCAGTATCGACATCCACACTGCCCCCCGCGCGCGCGATCTGCGGCGCCAGAAAGCGGAATCGCAGGGTCAGCCCATCGGGGCCCATCTCGTTCCAGATCACATCAAGCAGCGTCACCGGCTGCCCCGAGGGCACGGCGATAGGGCTGGCATCGCCCACCAGAACCACGGCGGGCGATACCTGCAATCCCGGCGTGCGGCTGTCAGGCAACGTCATTCCGCCTTCCCCTTCCGCAACAGGACGCGATGGTATTTCTGCGTTTCCGCAAGGGTTTCCACCTCACCAAATGCGGCAAGCTGAGCGCGCTGCACCTCGGCGCGCCCGGTGCGCAGATCAAACAACGCCGCACCGCCGGGGGCCAGGGCCTTGTCCAGAAACGGCAAATAGGGGTCCAGCGGATAGTGGAACCCGCAGGACAGGAAAGAGGCGGCACAATCGACGGGCCCGGCATCTTCCGGCGCCGTTTCGCGCGGGTTCAGCAAGGCAATCCGGCCGCCGTCGATACCGTTCGCTTCCAGCACCGCGCGGGCCGTGGCAAGGCTGGAATAGGCCGCGCCCTCTTTCGCAAAGCCAAACTGACGGCGTTCATTGCTTTCCAGATCAATCAGCAGCAGGTCGCAGCCGGTGTCCCGCGCCAGAAACAGATCGAACAGCGCATAGCCGCAGCCGATGTCGGCAAAGCGCTTCGGCGCGAGTTTTTGCAAAACCGGCGCAAGCAAACTGTATTCTGCAAATATCACCCCCGCCGCGCGATAGGCGATCTCTGCCCCCAGCGTATCAGCCGCCTCGGTGATCGGCCCCTCGTCACCGGCATTCCAAGCCTTGATCACCCGGCCACTGCGGGGCCAGTCAAACAGCACCTCGGAACGTTGCAGGATCAGATTGACAAGATCCTGCTGCCCGAAAGCAGACAGATCCAGCGCCCGGACTTCCGGTCGCTGTGCCTCTGCCTCTATGTCGATCTCACGCTGCATGACACCCCCTTACTTGTGGTTACAGGGGGATGTTATCGTGCTTCTTCCACGGGTTTGCCAGTTTCTTGCCGCGCAGAGAGGCAAAGGCCCGCGCCACACGCCGGCGTGTCGAATGCGGCATGATCACCTCGTCGATGAAACCACGCTCGGCCGCGACGAAGGGATTGGCGAAACGATCCTCGTAATCCTTGGTCCGCGCCGCGATCTTGTCCTTGTCGCCCAGCTCGCTGCGATAGAGAATCTCGGTCGCGCCCTTGGCGCCCATCACCGCGATTTCCGCCGTGGGCCAGGCATAGTTGAAATCGCCGCGCAGGTGTTTCGAGGCCATCACATCATAGGCCCCGCCATAGGCCTTGCGCGTGATCACCGTGACCTTCGGCACCGTCGCCTCGCCATAGGCGAACAGCAGCTTCGCGCCATGCTTGATGACGCCGCCATATTCCTGGCCGGTGCCCGGCAGGAAGCCGGGCACATCCACCAGCGTCAGGATCGGGATCTCGAACGCATCGCAGAAGCGCACGAAACGCGCCGCCTTGCGGCTGGAGTCGATGTCCAGACAGCCTGCCAGAACCATCGGCTGATTGGCAACCACACCCACAGTCTGCCCCTCGATACGGACAAAGCCGGTGATGATATTTGCCGCGTAATCCTTTTGAATCTCGTAGAAATCGCCTTCATCCGCGATTTTCTGGATCAGCTCTTTCATGTCGTAGGGCTGGTTCGGATTGTCGGGGATCAGCGTATCAAGGCTGTTTTCCACCCGCGACGGATCATCGAAGAACGGGCGCACCGGCGCCTTTTCGCGGTTGTTGAGCGGCAGGAAATCGACCAGACGCCGCACTTCGGCCAGCGCCTCGACATCGTTTTCAAACGCGCCATCAACCACACCGGATTTCTTGGCATGGGTCGAGGCACCACCCAGTTCCTCGGCGGTCACCACCTCGTTGGTCACCGTTTTCACCACATCCGGGCCGGTCACGAACATGTAGGAGGTGTCTTTCACCATGAAGATGAAGTCGGTCATCGCAGGGCTGTAGACCGCGCCGCCGGCGCAAGGACCCATGATGACGCTGATCTGCGGCACTACGCCCGAGGCCATGATATTGCGCTGGAATACTTCTGCATAACCGGCCAGAGAGGCCACGCCTTCCTGAATGCGGGCCCCGCCCGAATCGTTCAGCCCGATCACCGGGGCGCCATTCTGCACCGCCATATCCATGATCTTGCAGATCTTTTGCGCATGGGTTTCCGAAAGCGAGCCGCCGAAGACCGTGAAATCCTGCGAAAACACATAGACCTGACGACCGTTGACCGTGCCCCAGCCGGTGACCACGCCATCCCCTGCGGGACGGTCGGCTTCCATACCGAAATCGGTGCAGCGGTGACGGACAAACATGTCGAATTCCTCGAACGAGCCTTCGTCCAGCAGAAGTTCGATCCGTTCGCGCGCGGTCAGCTTGCCCTTGGCATGCTGCGCCTCGACCCGGCGGGCCCCACCCCCGGCACGCGCAGCATCACGGCGGGTTTCAAGCTCTTGCAGGATGTCTTTCATGGCGGTCCTCTCCCCGGGAATCGGCTGCAACATAAGCTTGCGTGACAGTTGCGTGAAACGAAATTGCGAAAATTTGCAAAATATTGGCAAGCATAGAACTGCAAATTGCAAACTCGCATCATCTTCCCGCCCGAGACCAAATCGCGTATGACCGGCCATCCCCTTTTCGGAGCCCGCCCATGCCCGCCCTGCCCGTCCCGCTTGTGACCATCGGCCTGCTTGTCGCCTCGAATGTCTTCATGACCTTCGCATGGTATGGCCATCTGAAGTTCAAGGATGCGGCAATGCCAACGGTCATCCTTGTCTCATGGGGAATCGCGCTCTTTGAATACATGCTGATGGTGCCTGCCAACCGCATTGGATACGGCCACTTTTCCGCGGCAGAGCTGAAGACGATTCAAGAGGTGGTCACGCTGGTCATCTTCGGCATCTTCTCGACCCTGTTCCTGAAGGAACCCTTGAGCTGGAACCACTTCGTAGGATTTTCCCTGATCGCAGGCGGGGCCTTCTTCATCTTCCACCGCTGGTAACAGGCCCGTCGCACAGCGGCCTGTGCATTCTTGCGATGGACAGCGCCGTCCCGCGCGCGTAGCCCTTGCATATGCAACTACCGCCCTCACGCTTTCTCGATCCGACGACACCGCCGAAGATCGTCACGCTGACCCTGCTTGCCGGGGTCTCGGCGCTGACCATGAACATTTTCCTGCCTTCGCTTCCGGGTATGGCGGAGTGGTTCGGCACCTCTTACGCGCTGATGCAATTGTCCGTGGCGCTGTATCTGGCGCTGTCGGCCGTGCTGCAAATCGCCATCGGCCCGATTTCCGACCGCTACGGCCGTCGCCGCGTCGTTCTGGCGGCGCTGGTCCTGTTTCTTCTGGCCACGGTCGGCACGCTGCTTGCCCCGGATGCCACGACATTCCTGATCTTCCGCATGGCGCAGGCGGTGGTCGCGGCCGGCATGGTGCTTTCACGCGCGATTGTGCGCGATATGGTCAGCGATGCCGAGGCGGCATCAATGATCGGCTATGTCACCATGGGGATGAGCCTTGTTCCGATGATCGGCCCGGTCATAGGCGGGGTTCTGGACGAATATTTCGGCTGGCACGCCAATTTCGGGCTGCTGCTGGTAGCGGGTATCGCCGTCACGGTGCTGTGCTGGCGCGATCTGGGCGAGACATCCACCCCGTCGGGGATGAGCTTTGCCGAACAGGCGCAACAATATCCGCGCCTGCTGCGCTCGCAACGGTTTTGGGGTTACTGCCTGTCGGCAGCCTTCGCCTCGGGCTGTTTCTTCGCCTATCTCGGCGGCGCCCCCTTTGTCGGGACCGAAGTTTTCGGCCTCTCCTCGTCCCGCATCGGCATCCTGTTCGCCCTTACAGCACTCGGATATGCAGGAGGCAATTTTTTTGCCGGACGCTATTCGGTGCGTGTCGGCATGAACCGCATGGTCTTGCTGGGCACGGTGATCACCACGCTGTCAACCGCCGTTCTTGCGGCGCTGTCGCTGATGGGATTGACGACCGCCTTCATCTTCTTCGGCCTGACACTGTTCATGGGGCTGGGTAACGGAATCTGCCTGCCGAACGCCAATGCCGGCATCCTCTCGGTCCGGCCCGAGCTTGCAGGCACGGCCTCGGGGCTGGGCGGTGCCTTCATCATCGGCGGGGGTGCGGCGCTGGCAGCGCTGGCCGGGATCTTGCTGCAGCCAGGATCGACCGAGCTGCCGCTTGTATTGCTGATCCTCGCATCCTCCGTTGCCTCGGTCCTTTCGATCCTCTGGGTGATGCGGCGGGCACGCGCGCTGGGCCTCTCCGGCTAGATTGCTTGACGACAGGCTTTGCAAAGCGCAAGTTTGCAAATATGCGAACCAGCGCAGCAGAGGAGAGCACATGTCCACGCAAAAGCTTTATGCCGGGGTAAAGCTGCGCGAATTGCGCGGCCGTCTGGGTGTGACCCAGAAGGTGTTTGCCGACAAGCTGGGTGTCTCGCTTCCCTATCTGAACCAGATGGAAAACAACCACCGTCCGGTTTCGGCAGCCGTGGTCCTGTCCCTTGTGCAGGAATTCGGTTTTGACGTGACCGAGCTGACAACCGGCGATGCCGAGCGTATCGTTTCGGACATGCGAGAGGCCCTGGCCGACCCGGTGTTCCAGAATGGCGGCCCGCCTCTGGCCGATCTGCGGCTGGCTGCCTCCAATGCGCCTGCGCTGGCGCGGGCGTTTCTCGACCTGCATCGCGCCTATCGCCAGACCCATGAGCGCCTGGCCTCTCTGGATGAGGCACTGGGACGCGAGGACGCGGCCCTGCGTCCTTCCCCGTGGGAGGAGGTGCGGGATTTCTTTCACTATTGCGACAATTACCTGGATGCGATCGACCGCGCTGCTGAACATTACGCTATGCCCGCAGGCATAAGAAAAGACCCGCTTTTCGTCGCGACGGATACGCTTTCCAAGGCGGGCGTCGAGTTGCATTTCTCCGACAGTTCGACACTTCGCCACTATGATGCGAAAGGTCATCGGCTGGAAATCTCGGGCCGTGCCTCAGGCCCGACGCAGCGGTTCCAGTTGCTGTATCAGGTCGCCCTGACCACACAGAACGACCTTCTAGAGGCCACGCTGGATCTGGCTCGCTTTGCCACACCTGAGGCGCGCGACATTGCCAAGATCGGCCTTGCAAATTATTTCGCCGGGGCGGCTTTGCTGCCCTACCGCGCGTTTCAGGCCGCCGCGATGGAAGAACGGCATGATCTGGAACGCCTTTCCGACCTGTTCGGCGCGTCGGTCGAACAGGTGTCACATCGTCTGTCCACGCTGCAAAGGCCGGGCGCGAAGGGCATTCCCTTCTTCTTTGTGCGCGTCGATCAGGCTGGAACCATCACGAAGCGGCATTCGGCCACGCGCCTGCAATTTGCCCGTTTCGGCGGTGCCTGCCCGCTTTGGAACGTGCATCGCGCCTTCGAGACACCGGGCCGTTTCCTAAGGCAACTGGCGGAAACGCCGGACGGTGTGCGCTATTTCTGCCTGTCCCGTGATGTCAGCAAACCGGGCGGCAGTTTCCATGCGCCGGTGCGGCGCTATGCCATCGGGCTGGGTTGCGAAGTGCAGCACGCCGATGCGCTGGTCTATGCCGACGGGCTGGACCTGCGCGGCAGATTCGAGCCGATCGGGATCTCCTGCCGGATTTGCGAACGCCGCGATTGCCACCAAAGATCGGTTCCACCGCTGGAACGCCGTCTGCGTGTCGATCCCGACCGCCGCGGAATCTTGCCCTATCAGATTGCGGAGTAGCAGGTTGCAAAGCAAAGGCCCAAGGTTTGCAAACCTTGGGCCCCGCCATTTCCTGTGAGATCAGGCGCTCAACCGCTGCCAGATCTCATCCTTCAGTGCCGCGCGTTTGCGGCGCAGTTCGGTTTCATGCGCCTCCGACAGCACCTCGACCCGGGTTTCAGCCCGGTGCACGGCGCGGTTGACCTCGTGATATTCATCCACCATGCGGGCGAAATGCGCATCGGTCTCTTTCAGAGCCGAAATCTTGCCCGCTTCTGCCGGAAATTCTTCGGCGAGTTCATGGGGGGTATTCGACATAGCCTGCGTCTCCTTCGTCGTTACCCAAGAACCCTAGCCGCCTGCCATGCGCGCGACCTTGACCCGGATCAAATCGCGCAAATGGCAGGCATGTTTTCAACGCTGGGCCCGCTGCCAGTCCGGGTTGATCCAGGGTTCAAGGTTCGACGGCGGCAACATCGCTCGGCCCAGAATATGATCCGCCGCCTTCTCGCCAGTCATGATTGACGGGCCGTTGAGATTGCCATTGGTCACCCGCGGGAAGATCGAACTGTCGGCCACGCGCAAGCCCTCAACCCCGATCACCCGGCATTCCGGGTCCACCACCGCACCCGGATCGCTGGCCGCCCCCATCCGCGCGGTGCCGCAAGGATGATAAGCACTTTCAACATGTTCACGGATGAAAGCGTTCAATTCATCATCAGATTGCACACCGGCGCCGGGCTGGATTTCGGATTTCAGATAGGGGGCGAAGGCCGACTGCCCGATGATCTCGCGTGTGAGGCGGATGCAGCGGCGGAAATCATCCCAGTCCGTTTCGTGGCTCATGTAGTTGAAGCGGATGCGCGGTGCCGCGCGCGGGTCAGAGGACCGCAGCGTGACATCCCCGCGCGAGGCGGAGCGCATCGGGCCAACATGTGTCTGAAAGCCATGCCCCTCGGCCGCCGCCTTGCCATCATAGCGAACGGCGATGGGCAGGAAGTGATACTGGATATCCGGATAGTCAACCCCGGCCTTCGAGCGGATGAAAGCGCAGCTTTCAAACTGGTTCGACGCGCCAAGCCCCCGCCCCGTCAACAGCCATTGCGCCCCGATCAGCGCCTTGCCCCAGATATTCCAGTATTTATACAGGGTCACCGGCTGGCTGGCTGCAAATTGCAAATATAGCTCAAGGTGATCTTGCAAATTCGCGCCGACACCCGGCCGGTCTGCCCAGACATGGATGCCATGCTCGCGCAAATGCGTCGCAGGGCCGACACCGGACAGCAGCAGCAGTTTCGGCGTATTGATCGACGAGGCCGCGAGAATGACTTCGCGCGCTGCGGGAATCACCACGATCCCGCCCTTCTGTTCAACCTCTACCCCGGTAGCACGGCCATTCTCGATCACCACGCGGCGGGCAAAGCCCTTTTCGACCTTTACCCGCCCGGTTTTCAGCGCAGGTTTCAGATAGGCATTGGCGGCCGACCAGCGCCGCCCGCGCCAGATCGTCGCCTCCATGGCGCCGAAACCTTCCTGCTGGCGGCCATTGTAGTCCTCGGTCACCGGATAACCCGCCTGCCGACCGGCCTCGATGAAGGCGTTGAACAATGGGTTGGCCCGCGGCCCTCGGGTAATGTGCAGCGGCCCATCGCTGCCGCGATAATCCGCCTCGCCGGTATCGCCGTGCCAGCTTTCCATCCGTTTGAAATAGGGCAGAACATCGGCATAGGACCAACCCGCCGCGCCCTGTTCCGCCCAGTGATCGAAGTCGCGCGCATGGCCGCGCACATAGACCATACCGTTGATCGAGGACGAGCCGCCGATGACCTTGCCGCGCGGCGTGGCCAGCACACGCCCCCCCAGATGTGGCTCCGGCTCGGTCTGGAAACCCCAGTCGTAGAGGCCCATGTTCATCGGATAGCTGAGCGCGGCGGGCATCTGGATGAAAGGCCCGGCGTCGGTGCCGCCGAATTCGATCAGGGTGACGCTGCGCCCGGCCTCGGCCAGTCGATAGGCCATGGCGCACCCGGCGGAGCCCGCCCCGACGATGACGTAATCGCTGCTCATCTTCGCCTCAATACGGAGCGTCGACGGGGCCCATGCCCACATAGACGGATTTCACTTGCGTGTAATGCTCGACTGCGGCGCGCGAATTTTCGCGCCCCACACCCGAAGATTTCACGCCACCGAAGGGGCCTTCCACCGGGGTCAGGTTATAGGCGTTGATCCAGCAGGTTCCCGCCTGAAGCTGAGCCACCACGCGGTGACCGCGCGCCAGATCGACGGTGAACACTCCGGCAGCGAGGCCGAATTCCGTGTCATTGGCACGGGTTATGACCTCATCTTCATCTTCGAAGTCGAGGATCGCCATCACCGGGCCAAACACCTCTTCCCGTGCCAGCGTCATGTCGTCAGTCACGTCGGCGAAGGCGGTTGGTTGGACATAGAAGCCGGTATTCAGGGTGGCGCGATCACCGCCACAGATCAGGCGGGCACCTTCAGCCTTTGCAATTTGCATATAGCCCAGCACTTTTTGCAACTGCACCTCCGATACCAGCGGACCGAGCTGGGTTTCCGGGTCCAGCGGATCACCCAGCCGGATGGCGGCGGTCCGCTCGGCCAGGCGCTGCAAGAAACGATCCTTGATGCCCTTCTGCACGAAGACACGGGTGCCGTTGGAACAGATCTGCCCGGTGGAATAGAAGTTCCCCAGCATGGCGGCGCCGATAGCGCTTTCGACATCGGCATCGTCAAAGACGATCAGCGGCGACTTGCCGCCAAGCTCCATCGTCACATGGCGGATGCCTTCAGCCGCCGCGGCGTAAACCTTGCGCCCCGTCGGCACAGAGCCGGTGAGCGAGACTTTCGCCACGCGCGGGTCGGTGACCAGCGCGCCGCCCACGGCGCCCCGCCCCTGCACCACGTTGAACAGCCCGGCGGGCAGACCGGCCTCCACCAGAATCTCGGCCAGTTTCAGCGCACCGAGCGGCGTCACCTCGGATGGCTTGAAGATCATCGCATTGCCAAGGCTCAGCGCCGGAGCGGCCTTCCAGCAGGCGATCTGGCTGGGGTAATTCCATGCACCGATGCCGACGCAGACGCCCAGCGGTTCGCGGATCGTGTAGACGAAATCACCGCCCAGCGGCACGGTCTCGCCGGTCACCGTCGGCGCCAGTCCGGCGAAATATTCCAGCGCATCGGCACCCGAAGGCCAGTCGGCCACGGTAGTTTCCTGCACCGGCTTGCCGGTATCCAGCGTTTCCAGCACCGAGAGTTCTTCATTACGGGCGCGGATCAGATCCACCGCGCGGCGCAGGATGCGGGCCCGTTCGACCGGGCGCGTGGCCCCCCAGGCTTTCTGTGCCTCCGCTGCCCCGGATAGCGCCGCCTCGATCACCGCAGGCGTCGCCTCATGCAGCACGGCGATCACCTCGCCCGTGGCCGGATAGACAACCTCGATCGCCGCACCCGCGGTATCCTCGACATAGTCACCATTGACGAAATGGCTGGCCTTCGGCTGTGCCCGCATGGTCATCCCCTTCATTTATTTGCGTTTCCCAAGTTCCGAGGCCACGAATTCCATCACCGTGGCCACGGCCGCGGCCGAATCCGGCGGCCCCTCCTTCAAAGCTTCGCGCAGATAGACCCCGTCGATCAGCGCTCCCAGCGCATCGGCCGCGCGATCTGCCCGCACGCCGACCAGCGGGCGCAGACAGCTCAGCAGATTCGACCGCAGCCGCCGCTGATAGACCGACAGCAGGCGCCGCGCCTCGGGCACGGTCTGCGCCAGAACATAGAAGTTCAGCCATGCCCCGACCGCCTCGCGGCGGAAGTTGCCGGGGCTGAAGCTCGCGCGCAGAATCGCCTGCAACCGCGCCTCTGGCCCGTCCACCGCCGCCAGCGCGCCGCGCACCTCGGCCCCGTAAAGCGACAGGATATGTCGCATCGCGGCAAGGAAGATGTCTTCCTTCGACCCGAAGTAATGATGCGCCAGCGCCGAGGACATCCCCGCCCGCTTGGCGATCTGGCTGACCGTCACATCCAGCGACCCGGCACGGCCCAGCTCCACGATGGTCGCTTTGACCAGCGCGGCCTTTCGGATAGGTTCCATCCCAAGCTTCGGCACGGCATTTCCCCAAAAAACACTTGCCAAACCGAGCTAGCGCGTTTTTTATTGATCCGTCAATCAACAAAAAACGCAACCACGCCAGACACAGGGAATCGACATGACCAAAATGAAATCCGCCCTTCTGGCCACCACGGTGGCCTTCGCCTTCGCCGGCACCGCCCATGCCGAAGGCTGCGACAAGGTGATCTTCTCGGATGTCGGCTGGACCGACATCACCGCCACCACCGCCGCCACCAGCGTCGTGCTGGAGGCTCTGGGCTATGAAACCGAAACCAAGCTGCTGTCGGTGCCGGTCACCTATACCGGCCTTGCGGGTGGCGATGTGGATGTGTTCCTCGGCAACTGGATGCCGACGATGGAAGCCGACATCGCCCCCTACCGCGAGGCGGGCACCGTCGAGACCGTGCGCACCAACCTTGAAGGCGCGAAATACACGCTGGCCACCAACGAGGCCGGCGCCGCGCTGGGGATCAAGGATTTCGCCGACATCGCCGCGCAGAAGGACGCGCTGGACGGCAAGATCTACGGCATCGAGCCGGGCAACGATGGCAACCGCCTGATCCTCGACATGATCGACAAGGATGCCTTCGGCCTGAAGGGGTTCGAGGTCATCGAAAGCTCGGAACAGGGGATGCTGGCCGAAGTGGCGCGCACCACGGGCGACCAGAAGCCGATCATCTTCCTCGGCTGGGAGCCCCATCCGATGAACGCCAATTTCAAGATGACCTATCTGACCGGCGGCGACGATTTCTTCGGCCCGAACCTCGGCGGCGCGACCGTGGCGACCAATGTCCGCAAGGGCTATGTCGCGGAATGCCCGAATACCGGCAAGCTGCTGCAAAACCTCGTCTTCTCGCTGCCGATGGAAAACGAGATCATGGGCGCGATCCTCGATGACGGCACCGACCCGAAAGAAGCGGCCTCGGCATGGCTGAAGGCCAACCCCGATACGCTGGGCCCCTGGCTTGACGGTGTGACCACCAAGGATGGTGGCGACGCCATGGCGGCGGTGAAATCGGCGCTGGGTCTCTAAAGACCGGCTGAGCCCCCTCCCCCGTCCACCCGGGCGGGGGAGGGTTTTCGCATGCGCCCGCAGGAAGGAAACGCGCCGGATGCTGGACTGGCTGACCGACAACAAGCTGCCGCTGGGCAAGCTGTCGAAGATTGCCTTCGAATGGATGAAAGTGAACCTCAAGCCCCTGTTCGACGTGATGGGGACGGTGATGGAGCGCCTGATCGACGCGATCCTCTGGGTTCTGCAAAGCCCGCCGCCGCTGGTGGTGATCGCCGCGTTCCTTGCACTGACATGGTATCTGCAAAGGTCGTGGAAAGTCGTGCTTTTCGTGGCGCTCGGCTTCGCCTTCATCCTCAATCAGGGCTACTGGAAGCCCACGACCGAAAGCCTGACGCTGGTGCTGTCGTCCTGTGTGGTCTGCATGGGGCTGGGTGTGCCGGTGGGCATCTGGGCGGCGCACCGTCCCAAGATCTACGCCGCGCTGACCCCGGTGCTGGACCTGATGCAGACGCTGCCGACCTTCGTTTACCTGATCCCGGCAATCGTGTTCTTTGGCATCGGCATGGTGCCCGGCCTGATTGCCACGGTGATCTTCGTGCTGCCCGCGCCAATCCGCATGACGCAACTGGGCATCTCCTCCACCCCGCAACCGCTGCTGGAAGCGGCCACCGCCTTTGGCGCCACCAAACGGCAGGTGCTGTGGAAAGTGGAACTGCCCTATGCTCTGCCGCAGATCATGGTCGGGCTGAACCAGACCATCATGCTGTCGCTGTCGATGGTGGTGATCGCGGCGCTGGTGGGCGCCAACGGGCTGGGTGTGCCGGTGGTGCGGGCGCTGAACTCGGTCAATACCGCGCTCGGGTTTGAAAGCGGCCTCGTCATCGTCGTCGTGGCCATCATGCTGGACCGCATGCTGAGGGTGACGCGCAAATGACCCGGACAACCGAACCTTCCAAAACTGCGGGTATCGCGGTCAAGTTCGACAATGTTTCCATTGTCTTTGGCGATCACCCCGATCAGGCGCTGCCGCTGATGGATCAGGGCCGTCACCGGGGCGAGATCCAGCAGGCCACCGGGCAGGTGCTGGGCGTGCACAATTGCAGCCTCGAGGTGGCCGAGGGCGAGATCCTCGTGTTGATGGGGCTGTCGGGGTCGGGCAAATCCACGCTGCTGCGCGCGGTCAATGCGCTGAACCCGGTCTGTCGCGGCGCGGTGCATGTCTGCGATGGCAACGGGCTGGTGGATGTGACCCATGCCGACCCGGCGACCCTGCGCCGCATCCGTCTCAGCCGTGTGGCCATGGTCTTCCAGCAATTCGGCCTGCTGCCCTGGCGCACGGTGCGCGAAAATGTCGGGCTGGGGCTGGAACTCGGCGGCATGTCCAAGGCGGACCGCGCCTCCCGCGTGGATCAGCAGCTTGAACTGGTCAACCTCACGCAATGGGCCGACCGCAAGGTGGGCGAGCTGTCGGGCGGCATGCAGCAGCGTGTGGGTCTGGCGCGCGCCTTTGCAACCGAAGCGCCGATCCTTCTGATGGACGAGCCGTTCTCGGCGCTGGACCCGTTGATCCGCGCCAAGTTGCAAGACGAACTGCTGGACCTGCAAGCGACGCTGAAACGCACCATCGTTTTCGTCAGTCACGATCTGGACGAGGCGTTCAAGCTGGGCAACCGCATCGCGCTGATGGAGGGTGGCCGCATCGTGCAATGCGGCACCGCACGCGAGATCATCGCCAATCCCGTCAGCGATTATGTCGCCGATTTCGTGGCGCATATGAACCCGCTCGGGGTATTGACGGCGCGTGACGTGATGGTCGCGGGCCCTGGCGGATCGGGCCTGTCGGTCGAGGCGGAAACCCCTGTCAAGGCCGTGATGGAAATGCTGCAAGGCGGGGCGACAGACATCACGGTCACCGATGGCGGGCAGCCCATCGGCAGGCTTCAGGCGACTGACGTGCTGTCCCGGCTGCTCAATCCGCGCGGGGCGGCCTAACCTTCCGACGGGGGCAGGCGGGTGAACGCGACCTGCCCCTGAGCGCCCATGACGTCGCGCAGGTTCATGGTCGTATCGTCAATATATTCCAGCTGCCAGCAGGCATCCGCCGCCGGATCGTCGCCATAACGGTAAAGGCTGATCGCCATGCCACCCGGTTCAACCCCGTCGGCGCAGGCTGGCCCGACCGCGATCATGAAGGCACCTTCCATCTCGCCGTTGACCATCTCCAGCCAGTCCATCCCTACGATCAGGATGGAAAACGGCGCCTCCTCGCCATTCGGCTGCCATTCGCCCTGCATCGCGCGCAGATTGCCGATGTTGATGTCTTCCTCCTCCGGCAGCGACAGCCCGGTCAGTGCCAGATCGGCCGAGGAATCCGCCAGTTCCGCATAGTCACCGGCAATTGTCACCGGCTCCAGCATCGGCAGCGATGTCAGCAAGTCGAACAAATCCGCCGGGGCATTGACCTGCGAGACCGCCCAGTTGAGCCCGGCTGCGTTGAAATAACAGATGGCAGGGATCGCCTCGGCATCACAACCGATGAAATAGCCCGGTGTCGGTTCCAGCGTTTCCGCTTCGGCCGCAGGGGCTGCCAAGGTCACGGCGAGGCAAGATCGGGCAAGGGCAGGCAACAGGCGCATGGACAGTCTCCCAACTCCTGCGCCATTGGCCCCTAAAGCCGGTGCCAGGTCAAGCCGTCACCGGCGGCCGTCATTCCGCTTTTGTGGCGGCCTTGCGGGCAGAGGTGCTGGACGCGGTTTTGGCCGCCGCAGCCTTGGTTGTGGTCGGCTTTTTCCGGGCGGCCGGTTTCTTCTCGGCAGGGGCTTTCTTTGGGGCCGCCTTCTTCGCCCCGCCCTTCTTGCCCGCCTTTTCCGCGATCAGCGCCAGAGCTTCGTCAAAGGTGATTGCCTCCGGCTCCATGCCCTTGGGCAGGGTCGCATTGACCTTTTCCCATTTCACATAAGGCCCATAGCGGCCCGGCATCACCGCGATGACGCCGCCGTCCGGGTGGTCGCCCAGTTCCTTGAGCGGTTGAGCGGGTGCACTGCCCCCCCGCCCGCGCGAGGCTTTCAGCGCCAACACCTCGACTGCACGGTTCATGCCAATGGTAAAGACCTCATCGACCTCGGGCAGATTGGCATAGGTGGTGTTGTGCTTCACATAGGGGCCGAAACGGCCGATTCCGGCCTCGACCAACGCCCCGTCCTCGGGGTGCGGGCCAATGGGGCGCGGCAGGTTCAAAAGCATCAGCGCGCGTTCCAGATCAATGCTTTCCGGCGACCAGCCCTTCGGCAGGCTGGCGCGCGGCGGCTTCGGGTTGGCCTCGTCCGCCTCGCCCTTCTGCACATAGGGGCCGAAGCGCCCGGCGCGCAGGGTGATCGGCTGGCCGTCCTCATCCTGCCCCAGAACCTTGCCATCCGGGGTGATCGCCCCGGAATCGTCGCCCACCGAAATCGGCCGCGTATAGCGGCATTCAGGGTAATTGCCACAACCGATGAAGGCGCCACCGGAGCGCGCGGTTTTCAGATGCAGCCGCCCAGAACCGCAGACCGGGCAGGATCGCGGATCGCCGCCATCGGCCCGCGCCGGGTAAAGATGCGGCGCAAGGAAGTCATCCAGCCGGTCCAGCACCTCACCGATGCGCAGATCAGCGGTTTCCGCAACGGCGGCCGAGAAATCGCGCCAGAACCGCGCCAGCACTTCCTTGTAATCGCGCTCGCCCGCCGACACATCGTCCAGCTCGCCCTCAAGCTCGGCGGTGAAATCATATTCCACATAGCGGCGGAAGAAATTGGTCAGGAAGGCCGTCACCAGCCGCCCCTTGTCTTCGGGGATCAGGCGGTTCTTGTCTTTCCGCACATATTCGCGGTCTTGGATGGTCGAGATGATCGAGGCATAGGTGGAGGGCCGGCCGATGCCCAGCTCTTCCATGCGCTTGACCAGCGTCGCCTCGGTATAGCGTGCCGAGGGCTGGGTGAAATGCTGCATCCCTTTCACCGCATCCGCCTTGCCCAGCATCATGTTCTGCGCACGGCGGATGTCGCCGCTGACAGGCGCCGGTTCGCCATCCGCAAAGACCGCCTTGGCAAAATCGGCACGATAGGCACCGGCAGCGGGTTTCACCGTCTCACCCTGCATGATCTGCGGCAGGCGGCCCTCGTCGTCGCCATCCTCGTCACGGCCCTCGTCATAGACCTTGAGGAAACCATCGAACATCACCACCTGCCCGTTGGCGCGCAGCGTAACCTGGCCGTCGGGGCTGGTCACGTCCACCGCTGTCCGTTCCAGCCGCGCCGCAGCCATCTGGCTGGCAATGGTGCGCTTCCAGATCAGATCGTAAAGCTTGCGTTGATCAGCCTCGGTCAGGCGCAGTTGTTCAGGCGCCGCAGACATGTCGGTCGGGCGGATACATTCGTGGGCTTCCTGCGCGTTCTTGGCCTTGTTTTTATACATGCGCGGGCTGTCCGGCACATATTCGGCACCAAAGCGATCCTTGATCTCGGCCCGCGCTGCCATTACCGCCTCGGGCGCCATGTCGATCCCGTCGGTCCGCATATAGGTGATATGCCCGGCCTCATAGAGCCGCTGCGCCGCCGACATCGTGGCCTTGGCGCCCATGCCGAACTTGCGGCTGGCCTCCTGTTGCAGGGTCGAGGTCATGAAGGGCGGAAAGGGGTTGCGGCTGGCGGGTTTCGATTCCACCGCCGCCACGCGCAACTCGCGCGATTGCACCGCCTGCACCGCTAGTTCGGCCGCTTCGGCGGTCGGGATGTCGAACTTGTCGAGCTTCCTGCCGCCCAGCACGGTCAGCTTCGCCTCGAAGCTCTGGCCGCGTGGCGTGTCGAGCATGGCAACCACGCTCCAGTATTCGCGGGCGCGGAAGGCCTCGATCTCCATCTCCCGCTCGACAATCAGCCGCAGGCAGACCGATTGCACCCGCCCCGCCGATTTCGCACCGGGCAGCTTGCGCCACAGCACCGGCGAGAGCGTGAAGCCCACCAGATAATCAAGCGCGCGTCGGGCCAGATAGGCATCGACCAGCGCGGCATCCACCTCGCGCGGGTTTTTCATCGCTTCGGTCACGGCGGCCTTGGTGATGGCGTTGAAGGTGACGCGGCTGACCTTCTTGCCCTTCTTCAGGCTGGAGGCCAGCGCCTCTTTCAGGTGCCACGAAATCGCCTCGCCCTCCCGGTCAGGGTCGGTGGCGAGGATCAGTTCGTCATCGGTTTTCAGCGCCTCGGCGATGGCCCGGACATGCTTCTTGCTGTCCGATGCGACCTCCCATTTCATGTCGAAATCATGCTCGGGATCGACCGAACCATCCTTTGGCGGCAGGTCACGGACATGACCATAGGAGGCCAGCACCGTATAGTCGGGGCCAAGATATTTGTTGATTGTCTTGGCCTTGGCCGGTGACTCGACGACGACGACTGCCATGAAAACCTCTTGCGCCCTGCACATTGGGGGCGCCGAAACATGTGTATGACCGGGCACCCATGTCAAGGCAGGGCCGTGTCGTCAAGCCCGCAATCAGGTTTGACGGAACCGTGAAGAGCGCGCAATCTGCGCCGGATTTCCCTCTGATCCGGCTGATTTCCATGCGCCTCGCCCTGATTCTGATGCTCTGCCTTGGCCTGCCGTCTCCCGCCGCTGCCTGGACCGAACCCGCGCGCGGCACCGCCGAACGCCGCGCCATGATGGACGCGATGCGCCCGCTGGCCGAAATGAACCTCGGCGCGCCGGTGGAATTCGTGGTGCACGGCTTGCGTGTCGATGGCCGCGCGGGTTTCGCCATGGTCAGCGCACAGCGGCCGGGCGGCGGCGAGATCGACCTCGCGCAGACCCCGCTGGTGCGGCAGCAGGGGCTGGACCCCGAATTCATGGATGGCGCGAGCATGCAGGCGCTTTTGTGGAAATCCGGCCAAAGCTGGGCGGTGGCGCATTGGGCCATCGGGGCCACCGATGTGTGGTGGGCCGATCCGGCGTTGTGTCCGCAATGGGGCGCTGTCACACCCGAAGTGTGCTGATCCCGCCTCACGCCCGACAGATCAGCCCGCCGGGCTGACGCAACACCTGCCCCTCCAGTTCCAGCGTCAGAAGCTGCGGCGCCACTTCATGCGCGGGCACCGCAAGATCGCGGATCAGCTGATCTTCTGCCACCGGGCTGGGCGACAGCCGTTCGAGAATCTTTCGATGCAGCGCCGCGATCTCGGCCAGCGGGCGCGGGGCGGGCGCAGGGCCCGGCAGCACACCGTCGGGTAGTGCGGCATGGCGGCGCGCGGCAGGCGTGGGCACCCGACCCAGCGCCTCGATCACATCTTCGGCCGAACGGACCAGCGTCGCCCCCTCGCGAATCAGCTGATTGCAGCCCGCCGCGCGGGCGTCGAAGGGATGGCCCGGCACCGCCAGCACCTCGCGCCCCTGATCCGCCGCCTCTTTCGCGGTGATCAGCGAGCCGGAGCGCGCCGCCGCCTCCACCACCACCACCGCGCGGGCAAGGCCCGAAACGATGCGATTCCGCAGCGGGAAATGCCGGGCCTGCGGTTCCGTGCCCATTGGTTGTTCCGACAGCAGCACCCCTTCTGCCGCGATCCGTGCCGCCAGACCGCCATTTTCCACCGGGTAGATCACGTCAACCCCGCCCGCCATCACCGCCACGGTGCCAGTGCCCAGCGCGGCGGAATGCGCCTCGCCATCAATGCCACGCGCTAGGCCGGAGACGACGATGAACCCCGCCTCGCCCAGCGCCCCCGCCAACCGCCGCGCCATGCGGATACCAAGGCTGGAGGCGTTGCGCGCGCCTACCAGCGCCACCATGGGCCGGGCCAGCAGCGCCGCATCCCCGCGCAGCCACAGGACCGGCGGTGCATCCGAAAGCCCCGCCAGATGCGCGGGGTAAGCAGCCTCGCCCAGACAGACCATGCGCGCGCCGGCGGCCCGCGCCGCCCGCATCTCGTGCAAAGCCACCTCCACCGGGCAGGCCGCGTAATCATTCACCCCCGCCGCGCGCGCCACATCGGGCAGCGCCGCGAGCGCGGCCTGCGCATCGCCATGTTCGGCCAGCAGCCGGTGAAAGGTCACCGGCCCGACCCTGCGGGAGCGAATGAGGCGCAGCCAGGACAGCCGATCCTGTTCCGTGAAGGGGTGTGTGGGGTGTGGGGTGTCACAGTCCGGTCCGGGCGCCATGATTCCGCTCCTCATTCGCAGCATCAGACTGGCCCGGAAAGGGTTAACCGGCGGTAAACATCAACCCGCCGCTTGCGACAAATCCCGCCTCGCGCTACGGCAATCTGATGAGCACCGATCAGACCGAGGATTCGCAGCGATACGTGGCGCGCGGCGTGGCACATGTCACGCTGCCGAAGGTGGTCGAGCCGGTGCATGTCACCTTCGTTCTGGCCCCGCGTTTCACCATGCTGGCCTTCACCTCGGCCATCGAGCCGCTGCGGGTGGCGAATCAGCTGACCGGGCAGATCCTGTTTCGCTGGCAGACCTTTTCCGAGGACGGCCAGCCGGTGCGCTGTTCAAACGGGGTGCCGGTGATGCCCGACGGGCCGCTGAGCGCCGCGCAGCCGCAGGGCCATGTGCTGATCTGCGGCGGTGTGCAGCCCGAAATCACCATGGGCGCAGCCCTGGGCGACTGGGTGCGTAATCAGTGGCGACGCGGCCGCACGGTGGGCGGGCTGTGCACCGGGGCCTATGCACTGGCGCGGGCGGGCATCCTGAAGGGGCGTCGCTTCACGTTGCATTGGGAAAACCTCAGCGGCTTTTCCGAAACCTTCCCCGATCTGACCCCGGCACGGCAGGTGTTCTGCCTTGACGACCGGATCGTGACCTGCGCGGGCGGCGTCGCGGCGGCCGACCTGATGCTGAAGCTGATCCACGACCGCTTTGGCGCCGGGCTGAGCCAGGAGGTCATGAACATGTGCCTGCTGACCCAGCGGCGCGACGAGGCGGACGAGCAGGTCACCTCGCTGGCGGCGCGGCTGGGCACGCGGAACGAAAAGCTGATCAAGGCGGTGGCCTTTCTGGAAGCGCGGATCGAGGAGGAATTCGATCTGGACGCCTGCGCCGACCACCTTGGCGTATCGCGGCGCCAGATCGAACGGCTGTTCAACCGCTATCTCGGTGTCACGCCGGTGCGCTACATGAATGACCTGCGGCTGCAACACGGTCGCGCCCTGCTGGCCGAAACCGACCTTAGCGTAACCGAAGTGGCCGTCGCCTGCGGCTATGCCTCCAGCAGCCATTTCTCGAAAAGTTTCCGCAAGAAATACGGCGTCTCGCCCTATCGCTTCTCGCATTTCCGGGCCTGACGCCGGTCAGAACTGCCGGACGAGACGGAAGCCAACCATATACCTGCGATATGTTTCGATGGCACCGCCACGCGCCGCGGGGCGGGCGTAATCCATGCCATGCGTGAAGGCGCCGCCGCGTCCGACCCGCTTGCATTCTTTCTGTGACAGCGCATTGGCCAAATAGGCACTGTCGCTGGCAAGGCCGAGGTGCCCGCCCTCAGTCCAGCAGGAGAGTGTCTTTTCGCTGACATTGCCTGACATGTGGCGCAGGCCCCAGCCGTTTGCAGCATCCAGTGCATCCACTTCGACCGGCGTGTCCCGCCAGGCGAACGTCGGAACAGTATTGCCGCGCATCCTGTCCTCGCCCTCGCCATTGAAATTGGCCTGATCCGTGGTCAGCTCGTCCCCCTTGGCAAAGCGGGTTTCGGTGCCCGCACGGGCGGCATATTCCCATTCCGCTTCAGTCGGCAGACGATAAACCTTCGCCCCGACCAGCCTATTCAGCCACAGCACATATTCTTGCATGTCGAGGTAAGAGATATTGATGACCGGATGCTTCGGGCCAAGCGGGATGTCGCGGCTGAGTGTCGGGGTCACATGTTTCGGCACGCGGGTGCAGGCACCGGCGTCCACGCATGCCATCCATTCGGCATGAGTGACCTCGTTACGGCCCATGGCGAAGGGAATGTCCATCTCGACCCGATGGCGCGGATGTTCGCCGGGGATGAAGGGTTCCTTGCCGGGGGGAAGCAGGCGGAGGGTCGCATTCGGGCGGAACATGTCAATCGGGTTACGCGAATCGCCGGGCTTTGCCCCCATCATGAAACTGCCGGGCGGCATCACGATCATCTCGGGGCAGGCATCGCATTCCCTGAAGGTTTCCAGCGGCGCGAGGCTGCGACCATCGGTCAGAAGATAGCCTTGTTGCCCCTGCCCCGCAGCCGGCAGGCAAGACGCCCAAAGACCCGGCGTGATGCACCACAATCCAGACCTGAAACCCATCGCCCCAACCCGTCATTCTGAAATCCGTTCGGGGCAGTATCCCCGTGCATCCCCGGATCACAAGACCTGCCGAATCCCATTGCCTGCGGTTGGGATATTTGATCAAATACGCCGCAACTCCCCTTAGGGCAGATGAGGACCAGAAAGATGAAGAATACCGAAGTGGCCAGCCGCCGGGACGAGGCGATTTCGCGCGGTGTGGGGATGCAGACCCAGATCTATGCCGACCGGGCGCTGAATGCCGAGGTCTGGGATGTCGAGGGCAACCGCTATATCGACTTTGCCGCTGGCATCGCGGTGGTCAATACCGGCCATTGCCATCCCAAGGTCATGGCGGCGGTGGCCGAACAGATGGGCCGCTTCACCCATACCTGTCATCAGGTCATGCCCTACGAGAACTACATCCGTCTTGCCGAGCGCCTGAACGAAAAGGTGCCGGGCGATTTCCGCAAGAAGACCATCTTCGTCACCACCGGCGCCGAAGCCTGCGAGAATGCGGTGAAAATCGCCCGTATCGCCACCGGCCGCGATGCGGTCATCGCCTTCGGCGGCGGCTTCCATGGCCGCACCTTCATGGGCATGGCGCTGACCGGCAAGGTGGAGCCCTACAAGAAGGGATTCGGCTCGATGATGCCGGGCGTATTCCATGTGCCCTTCCCGATGGATGTGCACGGGATTTCGGCCAAGGATGCGATGGCGGGGATCGAGAAGCTGTTCAAGGCCGATCTGGACCCGGCCCGCGTCGCCGCGATCATCTTCGAACCCGTGCAGGGCGAAGGCGGTTTCTACCCGGCGCCGACCGAACTGGTGAAGGCGATCCGCGCGCTTTGCGACAAGCATGGCATCGTGATGATCGCCGACGAGGTGCAGACCGGCTTTGCGCGCACCGGCCATCTGTTCGCCATGGAGGCGCATGGCGTCGCCGCCGACCTGACCACCATGGCCAAGGGTCTGGCGGGTGGCCTGCCGCTGGCGGCCGTGACCGGCAAGGCAGAGCTGATGGATGCCGCCAATCCCGGCGGTCTGGGCGGCACCTATGCGGGCAACCCGCTGGGCATCGCCGCCTCGCATGCCGTGCTGGACGTGATCGAGGAGGAAGACCTTTGCGCCCGCGCCAACGAACTGGGGTCGCGGCTGAAACAGAAGCTCGAATCGCTGCGCGCCACCACGCCCGAGATCGTGGACATCCGCGGCCCCGGCTTTATGGTGGCGGTGGAGTTTGCCAATCCCTCGACCAAGGAACCCGACGCAGGCTTCACCGGCCGGGTGCGGGCCGAGGCACAGAAGCGCGGGCTGATCCTGCTGACCTGTGGTGTTTACGGCAATGTGGTGCGGTTCCTTGCGCCGATCACCATTCCCGACGCGCATTTCGCCGAGGCGATGGAGATTCTGGAAGCCTCGGTCGCGGCGGCGCAACAGGGCTGAGCGGGGCTGGGGGCTCTGCCCCCGCGCCTTCGGCGCTCCCCCGGGATATTTATGGACAGAAAATGAAGGGGGGCCCCGTGCCCTCCTTTTTGCTCTGCCCTCCTTTTTCGTTGTGCGCGGCCGGGGTGGCGGCTATGCGGGCGGCATGGACGGGATAGAGTTTTCCGGGGTGGAATATGCGGTGCAGGGCAAGCCGGTCCTGCAAGGCATCACGCTTTCGCTGCATGAGCGGCGCATCGGCATCGTCGGACGCAACGGATCGGGCAAGACCACGCTGCTGCGGCTGATGGCGGGGCTGGTGGCGCCCACGGGTGGCACGATCCGGGTGGCGGGGGTGGACCCGGCGGTGGATCGCAAGGCCATGCTGCGGGCCATCGGCATCCTGTTCCAGAACCCTGATCACCAGATCATCTTCCCCACGGTGGAGGAAGAACTGGCCTTTGGCCTGCGCCAGCTGGGGTTGCGCGCCGACGAGGCGACAGCGCGGGTGCGGGCCTGTCTGGCAGCCGAGGCGCGCGCGCATTGGGCAGCGGCGCCCGTCACGGCGCTGAGCCAGGGGCAGAAGCAATGGCTGTGTCTGATGGCGGTTTTGCTGATGGAACCGGCGACATTGTTGCTGGACGAACCCTTCGCGGCGCTGGACCTGCCGACGCAGGCGCGGCTGTCGCGGCGGCTGGCGGCGCTGCCGCAGCGGCTGATCACGATCAGCCATGATCCGCAGGCGGTGGCGGAGTGCGACCGGGTGATCTGGCTGGAGACCGGACGTGTCGTCGGCGACGGCGCCGCTGCCGGGGTGCTGGCAGCATTCCGGGCAGAGATGGCGCGACGGGGGGACAGCGATGCTGACACTGACCTCGGCGCATGAGACAGCGGCGCATCGCTGGCCCGCCGGACCAAAGCTGGCCGCTGCCGCGCTGGGATCGGCGCTGATCTTTCCGGTGCAGGCGCTGCCGGTGATCGGCGGCGCGCTGCTGGCGCTGGCGGCGCTGCATCTGGTGCTGGGGTGGGGCTTCACCCGCGAGGCGGCGGGACGACTGTGGATGCTCTGGCCGTTTCTGCTGGTGCTGGCGCTCTGGCATCTCTGGACGGGTGAGCTCCGCGCGGGCGCGGTCATTGCGGGCCGCATGGTGTTTGCCGTGGCGCTTGCCAATCTGGTGACAATGACCACGCGGCTGGATGCCATGCTGGCCGTGGTGGAGCGGTTGCTGACCCCCTTCGCGCGCTTCGGGCTGAACCCCCGCGTGCTGGCGCTGGCGGTGGCGCTGGTCATCCGCTTCACGCCGGTTCTGCTGGACAAGGCCGGGCAATTGCGGCAGGCATGGCGCGCGCGCAGTCCGAAACGCGCCGGGGTGGCCATCGTGCTGCCGCTGGTGCTGACCGCGCTGGATGACGCTGATCATGTGGCCGAGGCCCTGCGCGCGCGGGGCGGGCTTTGAGGAGATCCCCCCGATGGAACGCAACCTGACCCATATCGCGCTTTTCGCCGCTCTTATCGCTGTTCTGGGCCTCGTGCCCAAGATCGACCTCGCCTCGGGCGTGCCGATCACCGCGCAATCGCTGGGCATCATGCTCTGCGGCACGGTGCTGGGCGCAAAGCGCGGCACACTGGCGGTGCTGCTGTTCCTTGGCCTCACCGCGCTGGGTCTGCCGCTTCTGGCGGGCGGGCGTGGCGGGCTTGGCGTCTTCGTCTCGCCGACAGCCGGGTATCTGGTGGGCTTCCCGCTGGCGGCTTTCGTTGCCGGCCTCGTGATGGAGAAATGGCGCGCGCCGGTGGGTATGGCAGCCTTCGGCGGCGCCTTCCTTGGCGGTCTGGTTGTGCTGCATGCCTGTGGTATTGCCGGTATGGCCGTGGTTCTGGGCAAGACCCTGCCCGAGGCCGCCGGTCTGGCCCTGCCCTTCTTTGCCGGTGACCTGCTGAAGGCGGTCATCGCCGGAGCGATCACCCAAGGCCTCGCACGGGTGCGCCCGCAGGCCCTGCTGTCGCGCGGCTGAACCACCTGCCAAGGGGGCGGCCTGCCCCCTCTTTCCTGCGGCAATTCACCCCCGGGGATATTTCCGCAAGGTAAAAGCCCATCCGGATCTTTATCTTGGTCCAAATATCCCGGGGGAGGCCGCAGCCCCCAAGCGCGCTCAGGCTTGCAGAACCAGCGCCGAGCCGATGCCCCCCGCCGCCGCGATGGCGGCAAGGCCGGGGCCGTGTTGCAGGCCGTGAAACAGCCTTGCGGCCAGAATGGTGCCCGAAGCACCGATAGGGTGGCCCCACGCCAATGCGCCCCCGCCGGGGTTGACGCGCTCTTCCGGCAGGTCGCAGGTGTCCATGCAGGCAAGGGCTTGCACGGCATAGGCTTCCATCAGCTCAATCCGTTCCAGCCCATCGGATGCGAGGCCGGTCCGGGCCAGCACCCGGCGGATGGCGGCGACCGGGGCAAGGCCCGGCTCTTCCGGTGCGGCACCCAGCGTCGCACAGGCGCGGATGCGCAGGCTGCGACGTGCCCTTGCCGCGATGTCCGGCGCTACGACCAGCGCGAAAGCTGCGCCGTCGGCCTCCACCGCCGTGGTCGCGGCATTGACGCTGCCCGCCAGACGTGGTGCGCGGGCCGCCAGCGCCGGGGTCAGCGCGCGGGTGAAACCATCCCTGTCCTGCCCCGAGACGAGCACGATTTCCGGCTGCGCGCTGGCGCGGGCAAGGGTGTGGCTGCGCACGGCCCATGCCTGCTGGCGCGTGGCGGAAATCCCCAGCCGGTCGGCCAGTGCGGCGGCGGCATCGGTCATGTCCGGATCACGGTCGGGCCATGGGGTGAAGGGTGGGCGGTCATAAGGTTGCGGCGCCTGACCGGGCGCCTGTGCCAGCCGCAGGGGGCGGCGCGAATAGCTTTCACCCCCCCCCGCCAGCACCACCCTTGCCTGCCCGGACGCCACCAGCGCCGCCGCAAGGCCGATGGCATCCAGCCCGCCCGCGCACTGGCGGTCGATGCTCAGCCCCGCAACGCGCTCTGGCAAACCCGCCGCCAGCGCCGCCAGCCGCGCCGGATTGCCGCCCGCCCCCAGCGCGTTCGACAGGATCAACTCGTCCACCTGATCCGGCGCGATGCCCGCATCATCCAGAACGGCGGCAATTACCGGCGCGACCAGTTCATGCAGGGCAAGACCGGCGAAGGCACCGCCACGCGGCATCACCGGGCTGCGGCGGGCAGCGATCAGGCAGGGTTCAGTCATCGGGCAGATCCCGCGCCAGCGCTGAGAGGTCAGTCTTGCCCGAGGGCAGCTCGGGCCAGTCGTCACGCCAGATCAGCCGGCGCGGTGCGGCCAGCGGGCCGAAACCGGCACGCAAGGCGGGAAGGATTGCAGGCTCTGCTGCCCGGTCTCCGACCAAAACCGCCACCAGAACCTGCCCGCGCAATCCATCGGCCACCGGCAGAACAGCGGCGCGCGTCACACCGGGCAGGCCCAGCAGCGCCAGTTCGATTTCCTCGGGGAACACGCTCTGATCGGCAATCTTCACCCGCCGCCCGGCCCGTCCACGCAGGAACAGCGCGCCGTCGCGCAACTCGGCAAATTCATCCAGATGCAACCAGCCGTCGCGCCATTCACCCCCGGCCCCGCCCCCGGCATAGCCTTCGGCCAGATAGGGCGAGCGAACGGATAAGCCTTCGGAATCGCAGCGCAATTCAACACCGGGATAGGGCCACCCCACGCTGTCGGGCGGGGTCGTTTCATCCGCCATGGCGATGAAACTCGCCTCCGCCGCGCCGTAAAACTCGGTTACCCGCGCCGGACCCAGAGCGGCCAACGCCGCCCGCAGCCCCGGATCGAGCTTCGATCCGCCGACGACGACATGGCGCAGATCGGGCAGCGCGCCGCCTGCCTCCGTCAGCAGACGCAGTTGCGCAGGTGTGGCGTAAAGCACATCGACATTGCGCGCTGCCAGCGCCGCACGCTGCCGGTCGGGGCGCAGACCGTCCAGCAGATGCAGCTCCGCGCCCAGATGCAGCGCCTCCACCGCGCCATAAAGCGCCAGCGAATGCACCAGGCGCCCCAGAACCGCAACCCGCGTGCCCGGTCCGATGCCGAACAGCCGGGCATTCACCGCGAAACTGGCAATCCAGGATTCCTGCGTGCGGCGGATACGCTTTGGCGCGCCCGAGGTGCCGCCGGTCAGGGTTTCAAACACCGGCACCCTGCCAGGTTCGGGCGTCGGGGCCTCCGTCGCCCCGATACGGAACGCCGGATGCCCGATGGCAGACTGCAGGGCGGCCAGCGCCGGGCGGTCCGCCAGAACCGCTGCCCCCGGCAGCGCCCGGTCGCACACCGCGCCGCGCGCATCCGCCGCCCGCGCTGCCGGATGCCAGCGAAAGCTTTCCACCCCGCCTAGCCCGCCCGCAGCAGCGACACCACACGCCGCAGCGCCAGCAAATAGCCCTCGGTTCCGCAGCCCGCGATCACCCCGTCCGCGCGCAGCGAGACGTAGGAGTGATGGCGAAAGCTTTCCCGCTTGTGGACGTTCGAGATATGCACCTCGATCACCGGCCCGTCGAAGGCGTTCAGCGCATCCAGAATGGCGACCGAAGTATGGGTATAGGCGGCCGGGTTGATGACGATGGCCGAGGCGGCGTCACGCGCGGCATGGATCATCTCGACAATCGCGCCCTCGTGGTTCGACTGCGCGAAATGCAGCGCCACCCCCAGATCGGCGGCCAGCGCGGCGCAGCGCGCCTCGACATCAGTCAGCGTTTCATGGCCGTAAACCTCGGGCTGGCGCTTGCCCAGCAGGTTGAGGTTCGGCCCGTTGAGGATATGGATCGGTTTCATGTCTGCCCGTTGCACTGGATCGTGGGCAGGATAGCAATGCCCGCCCCCACTGGCCAGATGGCTTGCCCCGCGCAGGCAGGCATGGCAAGCGATGGAAAACGGGAGGGCGGATGAAGCTGCTACTGATCCATACCGGCGGCACCATCGGCATGGCGCCGGGGCCGGACGGGCTGCACCCCGCGCCGGGGCTGGTCGAGACGGCGCTGGCCGCGCGGCTGCCGAAGGGCACCGATCTGGTGGCCGAGGTCTTTGCCCCCCTGCGCGACAGCGCCGATGTCGGCCCGGCGGAATGGAACCGCATCCTGACGCTGATGGCGGATCATCCGGGCCGGGCGGTCCTGCTGACCCATGGCACCGATACGCTGGCCTATACCGGCGCGGCGCTGGATCAGGCACTGGCCGGGTCGGGGCGGCGGCTGGTGATCTGCGGCGCCATGGTGCCGCTGGGCATGGGTGGCGATGCCGAGGCCAATCTGGACCTTGCGGTGACCGCGCTGGCCGAACCGGGCGCCGGGGTGTTTCTGGCGCTTGGTGGCGCGCTGCTGCCTGCGGGCAGTCTTGCCAAGACCGACAGCCATGCGCCGGATGCCTTCACCGCCCTGCCCCAGCCCGCGCCCGTGCCGCGTGTGCCGCATCCGGCGCCGTTTGACGAAAACAAGCGCCTTGCCATCCTCAGCCTGTCGCCCGGCATACCCGCCGCGATGCTGGAGGCGGCGCTGGAGGTACTGGATGCCGCCGTGCTGCGGGTCTTTGGTGCCGGAACCATGATGTCCGACCCCGCAATTGTGGCGTCAGTGGCCCGCGCCACGGCGCGCGGCTGCCGTATCCGCGCGGTCAGCCAGTGCCTGCGCGGCGGGCTGGAGCCGGGAGCCTATGCCGCCGGAGCCGCGCTCTGGTCCGCCGGGGTGGAAAACGGCGGGCTGGAAACGGCCGAGGCCGCCTTGGCGCGGCTGTGGCTGGATCTTTCGGACCGTGCCCCGCGCACGATCGCGTGAAGGGTGTAACTTTCACCTCCTCCTGACCGTAGAATAGGAAAAGCGACAGGAGGCACCGCAATGGCGCAACGCTACAATTCCGGGCTCGGCTGGGCCGATGTCACCCCGAAGGCCGGCTGGCTGAACCGCAGGCATCTGATGATGACCATGGGCGCGGCGCTGGCGGCCAGCCCCGCACTGGCCGCGACCGGCCCCTATTCCACCGACGAGGCGCCAAACAGCCTTGAGGACATCACCAGCTACAACAATTTCTACGAATTCGGTTTCGACAAGACCGACCCCGCGGCCCACGCGGGCAAGCTGACCACCTCCCCTTGGGCGGTGGAGGTTGACGGGCTGGTGGATCGCCCCGGCAGCTACGACCTTGTCGATCTGCTGAAGGGTCTGCCGGTCGAGGAACGCATCTACCGCTTCCGCTGTGTCGAGGCGTGGTCGATGGTGATCCCGTGGAACGGGGTGCAGCTTTCGCATGTGCTGGATCGCGTCGGCGTGCAACCCGGCGCGAAATTCGTGCAGTTCACCTCGCTGGCCCGGCCCGAGGAAATGCCGGGCGTCAAGGCCGGTCTGCTGGACTGGCCCTACCGCGAGGGGCTGCGTATGGACGAGGCGATGCACCCGCTGACCCTTCTGGCGACCGGGATCTATGGCGAGCCGATGCCCAACCAGAACGGCGCGCCGATCCGACTGGTGGTGCCGTGGAAATACGGGTTCAAATCCGCGAAATCGCTGGTGAAGATCACACTGACCGACCGCATGCCCTACACAACCTGGAACGCGCTTCAGCCCAAGGAATACGGCTTTTATGCCAATGTGAACCCGGAGGTGGATCACCCGCGCTGGTCGCAGGCGTCCGAGCGCCGCATCGGTGCGGGCCTGTTCGCATCAAGGGTCGATACGCAAAAGTTCAATGGTTACGGGGATCTGGTGGCCGATCTTTACAAGGAGCAGGATCTGGCGAGGGATTACTGATGCTGCGCGATACGATCCACCGGGGCCTGCGCCCGGTGCGCCCCTGGATGGTCTACACCTTGGGGGTGCTGCCCGCGCTGCTGCTGGTCATTGATGTCTTCACCGGAAATCTGGGCGTCGATCCGGTCAAGACCATCGAGCACCGCGTCGGCGAGGTTGCGCTGCAACTGATCGTGGCGGGGCTTTGCATCACACCGCTGCGCCGCTTTGCCGGGCTGAACCTCATCCGCTTCCGGCGCCAGATCGGCGTGCTGGCCTTCGTCTATGCCACGCTGCATCTGCTGGTCTGGATCACGCTGGACCTGCAATTCCGCTGGTCGGAAATCGGCGCCGATCTGGTGAAGCGGCCCTATATCATTGTGGGCTTTGCGGCTTTCCTGATGCTGCTGCCGCTGGCCGTCACCTCGAACAATGCCGCGATCCGCCGGATGGGCGCCGCCGCATGGCAGCGGCTGCACTGGCTGACCTACCCCGCCGCCGCACTGGCGGGGCTGCATTTCATCCTGCTGGTCAAGGCCTGGCCCGCCGAGCCACTGATCTACATGGGCGCCATCCTCGCCTTGCTGGGTTTGCGCCTGATCCCGCGCGCCGCCCCGCGCCGGATGCCTGCATAAAAAAACGCCCGGACCGCAAGGGACCGGGCGCAGGTTTGCCGGAAAGGGCCTGTCAGGCCACCTTTTCCAGCGCCACCTCGGGAGAGATGCCCAGCGCGTGACAGACATCGCGCGTCAGATGCGGACGGTTCAGGGTGTAGAAGTGCAGGTCTTCCACCCCTTCCGAAATCAGTTCGTCACAAAGTTCTGTGCACAGCGCGACCGACAGCAGTTCCTCGCGGCCGTCGCGTTTTGCGGTGGCATAGGCATCATCGAGCCATTGCGGCACCTGTGCGCCGCAGCGCGCGGCGAATTTCTTGACGCCCGCGAAATTCTCGATCGGCAGGATACCGGGGATGATCGGGGCGGTGATGCCTTCCTTGGCGCAAAGATCGCGGAAGCGCAGGAAGGTTTCGGCCTCGAAAAAGAACTGGGTGATGGCCGAGGTTGCACCGGCATCCAGCTTGCGCTTCAGCCAGCGCACATCGGCCAGCGTATCGGCGGCATCGGGGTGCGGCTCGGGATAGGCGCCGACGCGCAGGGTGAACTTGCCGGTGGCAGCCAGCGCCTCGATCAGTTCCACGCTGTTGGCAAAGCCTTCGGGATGCGGGGTGAAGCGGGTCGCGCCCTTCGGCGCATCGCCGCGCAGCGCCACGATTTCGCGCACACCGGCGTCAGCATAGGCCGCCGCGATTTCCAGCGTCTCGGCCTTCGTCGCCTCCACACAGGTCAGATGCGCCGCGACGTTCAGGCCGTAGTTGCGCCCGATGGTGGTGACGGCCTCATGCGTCAGCTTGCGGGTGGTGCCGCCCGCGCCGTAGGTGACCGAGGCAAATGTCGGACGCAGCGGCGCCAGCATCTGCACGGTTTCCCACAGCTTGAACGACGCATCCAGCGTCTGGGGCGGGAAGAACTCGAACGAGATGCGCGGGGTCGTCATGATCTGCTCCGTGTTTGCGGTGTGTCTCTTGTGCCGGAAAGCGACCCGTGAGACAAATTCATAATTCTCAAGATCAACATGAGGCAGATTCATGTATTTCGAGCTGCGCCACCTGCGCACCATCCGCGCCATCCATGACTGCGGCGGCCTCGCCCGCGCCGCCGACATGCTGAACATGACGCAATCGGCGCTGAGCCATCAGGTAAAGGGGCTGGAGGAACAGGCGGGCGTTGAACTGTTCGTGCGCCGGTCAAAACCGCTGAAGCTTTCCGCTGCTGGGCAGCGGATGCTGCGGCTGGCCGACAAGGTGTTGCCCGAGGTCGAGGCGCTGGAGGACGAGTTTCGCGCGCTGCGGGCGGGCAAGACCGGGCGGCTGCATATCACGCTGGAATGTCACGCCTGTTTCGACTGGCTGTTCCCGGTGCTGGAGAAGTTCCGCCACGCCTGGCCGGATGTGGATGTGGACATCCGCGCAGGCCTGGCCTTCGATGCTTTCCCTGCGCTGGACCGCGAAGAGGTCGATCTGGTCATCACCTCGAACCCGACCGACCTGCCAGGCGTGGTGTTCAACCCGCTGTTCGACTACCATCCGACGCTGGTCGCCTCTTCCGCCAATCCGCTGGCGGGCAAATCCGCGATCACGGCGGAAGACCTGCGCGATCAGGTGCTGATCACTTACCCTGTCAGCCGCGACAAGCTGGACGTGTTCACCGAACTGCTGACCCCAGCGAAGGTAGAGCCCCGCGGGCATCGGCAGGCGGAACTGACTGCGGTGATCCTGATGCTGGTCGGCTCGAACCGCGGGGTTTCGGTTTTGCCCGACTGGGTGTTGCGCGGGGTGCGTGACAATCCCGATTATGCGTTGCGGCCATTGGCGGGGAATCCGTCGAAACGGCTTTATGCCGCGACCCGCAGCGAAGATGCGACCCAGCCCTATATGGCGCATTTCCTGCGTCTGGGCCGCACCGAGGCGGTGAAACTGCAACGCGGCTGAGCCTGTTTCCTCGGGAACAGCACCGATGCCCGCCACGCGGCATTCTGGCTCCAACGCAAGAGGAGACAGACCCATGGCCCGCACGATCCGTTTCACCAATGGCGACGACAGCTTCCGTCAGGGCTTTGCCCCCGAAAACACACGGCTGACGCTGATGATGGGCGGCGGCAAGGATAGCGTGCTGCTGGACCGCGACGACGATCTGGGCGGGTTGAACCGTGTGATCGCGGGCGCGGGCGATGACACTGTGGTCAGCCGGATCGAACAGGGCAATGTCATCACGCTGGGCGGCGGCAATGACCTTTATGTCGGCACCGGCTTTGGCAGTTTCGCCACCGACCGTGGCGACCGCGTTTCAGGCGGGGCGGGCAATGACACTTTCGCCGTCTCGACCTTCCAGAGCAGCTATCTGGGCGGCACCGGCAATGACATCTTCCATTCCGTGGGCTGGCAGAACAGCTTCATCGGCGGCAAGGGCCGCGATACCATCAGCTATGAAGCCCGCGATGACGATTTCACCCAAGGCGGCAGCGGCGTCACTGTCGATCTCGGCGCAGGCCGCACGCAGACTGGCGCCAATCGCTTTGAAACCCTGCGTGGCATCGAAAACGCCATCGGCTCGGGGGCCGACGATGCGCTGTTTGGCACCAATGGCCGGAACGTGCTGACCGGCGGCGCAGGGTTCGACCAGATGACCGGACGCGGCGGCGCTGATACCTTCGTCTGGCGCAGCGCAGCCGAAGCCGCGATGGCCTCGGATGCCATCGACCTCGTGACCGATTTCAATGCGGCGCAGGGCGACCGAATCGACCTGCGCGCCATTGATGCCGATGCCACCACCGGCGCCGAGGATGCGTTCGACTTCATCGGCGCGCAGGATTTCAGTGGCACAGCGGGCGAGTTGCGCTTTGCCGGTCAGATTCTCGAAGGTGATACCAATGGCGACGGTTTCGCCGATTTCCGCATCGGCCTGCTGGATGTCAGCAGCCTGACGGCCGCAGACATCCTGCTGTAAGGCTCAGTATTTCGACGGCACATACAGTTCGGGCGGCAGCACCGCCCGTTCATAGGACGGGTTGAACACGCGATCCGGCAGATGGATTTCCTCGTGCGGGACCGGACCATAGGGCACCATGCTCAGGAAATGGTCGATGCAGTTCAGCCGCGCGCGCTTCTTGTCATTGCCTTCCACAATATACCACGGGGCCTCCGCGATATTAGTTCGGGCGAACATCTGTTCCTTGGCCTTGGTATATTGTTCCCACCGCACCCGCGATTGCAGGTCCATCGGGCTGAGCTTCCATTGTTTCATCGGGTCGTGGATGCGCATGAGAAAGCGGAACTGCTGTTCCTCGTCGGTGATGGAAAACCAATACTTCACCAGCCGGATGCCCGAGCGCACCAGCATCCGTTCAAATTCCGGCACGTCGCGGAAGAATTCTTCCACCTGATCCTCGGTGGCGAAGCCCATCACCCGCTCGACCCCGGCGCGGTTGTACCAGCTTCGGTCGAACAGCACGATTTCCCCCGCCGCCGGCAGATGCGGCACATAACGCTGGAAATACCACTGGCTGCGCTCGCGTTCTGTCGGGGCGGGCAGCGCCACGGTGCGGACAACCCGGGGATTCAGCCGCTGACTGATACGCTTGATCACCCCGCCCTTCCCGGCCGAGTCGCGCCCCTCGAACAGAACCACGACCTTTTCACCGGAATGCACCACCCAGTCCTGCAACTTGATCAGTTCCGACTGAAGCCGGATCAGCGCATGCATGTAAGTGACACGGTCCAGCGCGTTCGGATGCTTTTCCTTGTAGATTCGGGCGATTTCCGCAGAAATTGCCACATCTTCCAGTTCCAGCTCGTATTCCTCGTCCAGCGTATCGGCCAGCTCTGCCGCCAGCCAGTCACGCCCCGGAAGATCCTCGTCACCGTTCATCACCGCCCCCTGTCCTGCGCACGGTCGTTCAAGGCCGAGACAAACCATGCCGACATGACGGTTTCGTGACAGATTGATAACATCTGCCCCGCGCAAGGCCGGATGCAAGACAATGCCCCGCCCTCTTCACAAAGCGCGTATTCCGGTCTAGAAGCCCCGGCTTGAACATCCGACATGACCGAACGAACCGAGGAAAGCCGATGCAAGGCAGCGCCAACCTGAACGTGATGATCAAGGCGGCCCGCAAGGCCGGCCGCAGCCTTGTGAAAGACTTCCGCGAGGTGGAAAACCTTCAGGTCTCGGCCAAGGGTCCGGGCGACTTCGTGTCGAAGGCCGACCGCGAGGCGGAACGCATCATCAAGGAAGAACTGATGGGCGCCCGCCCGACCTATGGCTGGCTGGGCGAGGAAACCGGCGAGGAAGCCGGGCAAGACCCGACCCGCCGCTGGATCGTCGATCCGCTGGACGGCACCACCAACTTCCTGCACGGCATCCCGCATTGGGCCGTGTCGATCGCTTTGGAACACAAGGGCGAGATCACCTCGGCCGTCGTGTTCGATGCCGCGAAGGATGAGCTTTACTGGGCCGAACGGGGGGCCGGGGCCTGGATGAACGACAAGCGCCTGCGCGTCTCGGGCCGTCGCCACTTGCATGAGGCGCTGTTTTCCACCGGCGTGCCTTTCGGTGCAAAGCTCGGCCTGCCGGCCGTGTTTCAGGATCTCGCCCGGCTGATGCCCGCCACTGCCGGGGTGCGGCGGCTCGGCTCGGCCTCGCTGGATCTCGCCTGGGTCGCGGCGGGGCGTTATGACGGCTTCTGGGAACGTGGCAACAAGATCTGGGACATCGCGGCCGGTATCCTGCTGGTGAAAGAGGCCGGTGGTCTGATGTCGGGCATCCGGGAGGGGCAGGACATCCTCGAAAGCGGCTCGGTCATCTGCGCCAACGAAGCCCTGTTCGAGCCCTTCCGCAAGATCATCCGCGCCGAGTGATCAGCGCCCGCGCCGCGTGACAACCGGCACCCGGCTGCGCGACAGCCGGTAATTGGCAGGCGGATGGGCCGGGTGTCCCTCGGTCCGCCGCCAGAAGCCGGGGCCGCCGCGCCTGAGCCACAGCGTCAACGTCAGCACGAACCCGGCAACAAAGCCGCCTGCATGCGCCCAATAAGCAACGCCACCCATATCCGTCGGCGTGCTGATGCCCGATACCAGTTGCAGCGCGAACCAGATGCCCAGCACCGCCCAGGCCGGAATGGCGAAGATGCGGAAGAAGATCACGAAGATCACCAGCACATCGACCCGCGCGCGCGGAAACAGCAGCAGATAGCCCCCCATCACGCCCGCAATCGCCCCCGAGGCACCAACCATCGGAATGGGCGAGGCCGGTTCGGCCGCCACCTGCGCGAAAGCCGCTGCCAGCCCACAGGCCAGATAGAAGCCCAGAAAACCCACATGGCCGAACTGGTCTTCCAGATTGTCACCGAAGATCCACAGAAACAGCATGTTCCCAAGCAGATGCGCCCAGCCGCCATGCAGGAACATCGCGGTCAGCAACCCGCCGTAATGGCCTCCCCCTGTCAGATCGGCAGGCACCAGCCCGTAGCGGTAGAAAAACCCATCCAGCGCCGCGCCATCGGGCAGCACCAGCCAGTAGCTGATGAAGATCGCCACATTGGCCGCGATCAGCGTCCAGGTGATGTAGGGGGTGCGCCCCGAAGGGTTATGGTCACGGATCGGAAACATGCGCTTCACGGTTTCCGATCCCGCGCGGCGCGTCAAGCCGCCGCGAAAGCCCGTGCCCCTTCAGCCCCCAGCAATCCGCATATTTGCAAGGCAAGAATGGCCGGGCCGAGGGCGGAACCTCGTAAAAGAATCCTTGTAATCTGGCGGTGCGACGCCCATCTAAATAGTGCTTATGTTTTTTCTCTTCGAAATGCTGCTGCCGCTGACCCGGTTTCGGTTGATCGACCTGGATCGACTTTTGCCGGGCTGCCGCGATCTTGCGGGCGGCATTTACAGGAGAACACGGATATGGCCAACGGCACCGTGAAATGGTTCAACACCACCAAAGGTTTCGGCTTCATCGAGACTGAACAGGGCAGCAAGGATGTGTTTCTGCATATCTCGGCTGTCGAGCGCGCAGGCATCCGCCAGTTGGCAGACGGTCAAAAGGTAACTTTCGACATCGAATCCGGGCGTGACGGCCGCCAATCGGCCTGCAATCTGGCGCTCGCCTGATGACTTCTTCGCCGGAGAACCTCGGCTCCGGCGTTCCCAAGCAGACAGGACATGGTGACAAGCTTCTGAAGCCCACCATTCCGGGAATCAAGGCTGTTGCCTCGGGTCCGAATCCCTTGATGGGTAAGGCGACACTGAACGCCAAGGACGCGCTGGAAGAAGAGGCCAGGGCGCGCGCAGAGAAAACCGCGCGCCTCAGGGCCGCGCGTCAGGAACGCGATACCGACAAGACACGATAGGCCGATCTATGTGCTCCCAGAAATGGGCGACATGGGTCAGGCCATGAACAAAGCTTTAGTTATCAGGCGAGCGCATCCAGCCATGCGGTTCCCTTCCGGGGATTGCCCCTCCCGCAGGATGCTTGCCCAGATGGGCTGTTCCACGTTCCGCTGGTGACAGGCCAGTTCCATGACATATTTCGAGGAGAGAAATGATGGGATACTCGTCCCCCAAAAAACCGCTGGATCTCAAGGAGTTCCTGAGCACGCCAGCAACCAAACGCCCGAGCGCCAAAGGCTTCGGCTTCCGCAAATATCCGTTTCCCAAGGGTGCCGCGTCGGAGAACGCGCCCGATACCCCGGACACTGACGACAAGGACAGTTGACCCGCGCGACTGCAAGGCACTTTGCGCGCTCCGGCCAGGAACTGCGAGGTGATCGAGCGCTCTGTCGCGCTGTCGCCAAAGATGCCTGACGAACGCGCCGCGAAACCGGGCAGGCCGAATCCGGAACAAAAGTGCAAACCGGATAGGCCCGGAACCTGCTTGATAATGGTCGGGGCGAGAAGATTCGAACTTCCGACCTACGGTACCCAAAACCGTCGCGCTACCAGGCTGCGCTACGCCCCGACTTGGCGCTTCCTAACCGGGTCGCGCGGGCTTGGAAAGAGCTATTCCGCCCCGCAAGGCCAGACAGCCGTATTCTGCGCGATGGCGGGATGACGCAATTCGGCGCCCGGCGCGATTCCGATCGCGGCCGCCATACCCGCGTTTACTTCCAGCACGAAGCGCACACCGCTCCCGCCATCAATGGGCGTCTCGTCCTGAGGCACCGCATTTGCATGCACCTGCGTCACCCGCCCGGTCGCATCGGCAAAGATCATGTCCAGCGGCAGAAGGGTGTTTTTCATCCAGAACACCGCATGCTGCGGGCTGTCATAAACGAACAGCATCCCGGCAGATCGGCCGAGCTGTTCACGGAACATCAGCCCGCGCGCACGTTCAGACGTGTCATCGGCCACTTCTACAGTGAAGTGTGCCTTGCCAAACGGCCCGCGCAAATCCACCGCCTGCGGATCGCAGGCGCCAGCCAGCGCACTGCCAGCCATCAGGCCTGACAGCGCCACCGCCGTCAGGATTTCTCGCCACGCACGGCTGCTTCCCATGACACCACCTGCACCGCCATCCGGCCGCGCTTGCCCTCGATGATACGCAAGCAGACCGCCTCACCCGCCGCCAGATCGGCAAAGCCGGACTGACGCAGCACCTCGATGTGGATGAACACATCCTCGGACCGGCCAAAGACATTGGCAAAGCCGAAGCCCTTGCCCTTGTCGAACCATTTTACCCGCGCAGGCTCCAGCGGACGTGCGGCAATTTCTTCGGCCGTGGCCGAAGCCTGCCCTTCCACCACCGGGAAGGACGTGCTGCCCGGCGGCTCGATCTTCACCACTTCCACCGCCTGCACTCCGCGCTGCGTGTTCTGCACAAGAACCGAAATCCCCGTGCCGTCCGCGACCGTGCTTTGCCCATAGTTGCGCAGGACATTGGCGTGAAGCAGAATATCTGCCCCGCCTTCTTCGCCGACAATGAAGCCGAAGCCCTTTGCCGGATCGAACCACTTTACCTTGCCGTGCACGAGCTGCGCATCGGCATCCTTGTCTTCAGTCATATGAGAGCCGTTTCCCCAGTTGTCCCTCGCCTCTGTCAATCGGCCAATCGCGCGACGTGATCAAGCGAAAAACCGTTCTGGTTTACGCCCTGCATTTCACGAAGCGTAAAATGTCAGGGGTTGAGACGCTCCACAACCCATTCGGAAGCAGGGGTTGCACGGGTCCAGCGGAAACGGTCATGCAGGCGGAATGCCCCGTCGGCCCAGAATTCGATTTCCAGCGGCAGGATACGGAGTCCGCCCCAGAACGGCGGGCGGGCGGGATTTGGCCCTTTCAGGGCGCTGACCTTAGCCACCTCGGCCATCAGGGTCGCCCGCGAGGCCAGCGGCTGCGACTGACGGCTTGCCCACGCCCCCAGCCGGGATTTCAGGCTGCGGCTGGCGTAATAGGCATCGGCCTGCGGCCCCTCCTCGCGTTCGGTCAGACCGCGCACCCGGATCTGCCGGCGCAGACTTTTCCAGTGCATCACGAAAGCCGCCTTGCCCGACGCCGCAATTTCCTGCCCCTTGGCGCTGTCATAATTGGTATAGAACACGAAACCGCCCGTGCCGGCCGTCTCGATTTCCTTCAGCAGCACCATGCGTGCATTCGGCAATCCGGCCGGATCGACCGTGGCCAGCGCAATCGCATTGGGATCGTTCGGCTCCTGCCGTTCCGCCTCGGCCAGCCACGCCTGCGCCAGCTCGAAAGGGTTGTCGCCCGCGAAAATACCTGTCCTGTCCATCACAGTCTCCTGCCGTCCGGCGCCCCGCGCGCCGGGGCCATGGTTGCCATTCGCTGCGGCGGGCATCAAGCGCGATGCGCACCAAGCCCGCACAGGCCGCCTTGATGCGGCCCTGCGTATGCCCTAAACCTCGGGGCTAGCCTGAATACTGAGACGAGGGAACAATGGCGAACGGACTGCTGGCCGGGAAGCGCGGGCTCATCATGGGCCTCGCCAATGACAAGTCAATCGCCTGGGGCATTGCCAAGGCGGCGGCGGAACAGGGCGCGGAGCTTGCCTTTTCCTATCAGGGCGAGGCACTGAAGAAACGGGTGGAGCCGCTGGCGGCTTCGGTCGGGTCGGATTTTCTGGCCGAATGCGATGTGGGCGACGAAACCTCGCTCGATGGCCTGTTCACCACGCTGAAGACGCGCTGGGACAGCCTCGATTTCGTGGTCCATGCCATCGGCTTTTCCGACAAGAATGAACTGCGCGGGCGTTACGTCGATACCACGCGCGGCAATTTCACCATGACGATGGATATTTCGGTCTACAGCTTCACCGCCGTCTGCCAGCGCGCGACCGCGATGATGGGCCCCGGCGGCAGCCTGCTGACGCTGACCTATTACGGCGCCGAAAAGGTCATGCCGCATTACAATGTCATGGGCGTGGCCAAGGCGGCGCTGGAGGCTTCTGTCAAGTATCTGGCCGAGGATCTGGGCAAGGACGGCATCCGCGTCAACGCGATCTCCGCCGGGCCGATCAAGACGCTGGCCGCCAGCGGCATCGGCGATTTCCGCTATATCATGAAGTGGAACGAGCTGAACTCGCCGCTGCGTCGCAATGTGACGCAGGAAGAGGTCGGTAAGGCCGCCCTTTACCTGCTGTCTGATCTGGGCAGCGGCACCACGGGCGAAAACCTGCATGTGGATGCGGGCTATCACGTCGTCGGGATGAAGGCGGTAGACGCCCCCGACATCGACGTGGTGACCGGCCGCAAGGACTGATCCCTCAGCATCAACGCAGCGAAAGAGGCCACGCATGATCGACCGCCTGCCGCATGAAAAAGGCTTCCACGTCAGCTGGGACCAGATCCACCGCGACGCCAGGGCGCTTGCCTGGCGTCTGGATGGCAAGGGCCCCGGCGAAGGCGGCGCATGGAAAGCCGTCGTCGGCATCACCCGCGGCGGCCTTGTCCCCGCGATGATCGTCTCACGCGAGCTGGACATTCGTGTCGTCGATACGATTTCAGTGAAAAGCTACAACCATCAGGCCCAGATGGAGGCCGTGGTGACCAAGAGCCCGCAGACCGATCTGATGGGCGACGGCACCGGCATCCTGATCGTTGATGACCTTGTGGACAGCGGCAAGACGCTGGAAATGGTGCGAAAGCTTTACCCGAAGGCGCATTTCGCCACCGTCTACGCCAAGCCCTCGGGGCGGCCGCAGGTCGATACCTATATCACCGAGGTCAGCCAGGACACTTGGATCTTCTTCCCTTGGGACATGGCGCTGCAATATGTGCAACCGTTCCGCGGCACCGACTGACGCATCAGGGGGCTGCCTGCCCCCTCTTGCCTGTGGCAATTCACCCCCGGGGATATTTCTGCCAGGATAAAGGCACTTCAGTCTTTTATTTTGGTCCCAGTATCCCGGGGGAAGGCCAAATATCTTGGGCAGAGCCCCCTTCCCCATCGACACCCGCAGCTGAAGAGGCCCCGATGTCCCTGCCGCTCAATCCCGCCATGGCTGCCACCTTCCCGCCCCCGGTGATGGAGGCGCGACGCTGGCTGGAGGGGATCGCGTTCGGCCTCGACCGCCCGCTGATCAACGTGAGCCAGGCCGCGCCGGTGGACAGCCCGCCACTTGGGCTGCGGCAGGCGCTGGCGGATGCGGCGCTGAACGATCCGCAGGCGCATCTTTACGGCCCGGTGCTGGGACTGCCCGCCCTGCGCGAGGAAATCGCAGCGCAGTGGTCGGCGGCCTATGGCGGCACGATCCTTCCCGCACAGGTCGCAGTGACCCAAGGCTGCAATCAGGCCTTTACCGCGGTGATGTCCACGCTCGCCGGCGCCGGGGACGAGGTGATTCTGCCGACGCCGTGGTATTTCAACCACAAGATGTGGCTGGACATGCAGGGCGTCACCACGGTGCCGCTGCCGACCGGCCAAGGGCTTCTGCCCGATCCCGAGAGGGCCGCCGCGCTGATCGGGCCGCGCACACGGGCCATTGCGCTGGTCAGCCCGAACAACCCCGGCGGGGTGGAATATCCCGCAGCATTGGTCACCGCCTTCCGCGATCTGTGCCGCGCACACGGCATCGCGCTGATCCTTGACGAGACCTACCGCGATTTCGACAGCCGCCACAGCCCCGCCACCGGCGGGCGACCGCATGATCTGTTCACCGATCCCGACTGGGATGACGTGCTGATTCACCTTTATTCCTTCTCCAAGGCTTACCGGCTGACCGGGCATCGCGTGGGCGCCATCGTGGCGGCCAGCGCCCGGTTGGCGGAAGTGGAGAAATTCCTTGATACCGTCGCCATCTGCCCCAGCCAGCTTGGCCAGATCGGCGCACTTTGGGGCATGCGCAACCTGCGCGACTGGGTCGAGGGCGAGCGGCGCGAGATCCTCGCCCGCCGCGCCGCGATGGAGGGCGGCTTCGGCGCGCTGGAGGGCTGGCGGCTTCTGGGCTGCGGTGCCTATTTCGCCTATGTCGAACATCCCTTTGCCGCCGCATCGCCCGATATCGCCCGCCGTCTGGTGCGCGAAGAGGCGGTGCTGATGCTGCCCGGCACCATGTTCCAGCCCGATACCCACCCCGAAGGGGCACGCCAGTTCCGCATCGCCTTTGCCAATGTCGATGCCACCGGAATCGCAGAAATGTTCCGCCGCCTTGCCCGTTTCCACGGCTGAGCCGCGCGTGCGGGCCTTGCCCGGCAGGGGGCGAGCGCATAGAACCGTGCCAAACCCCTGAACGACAGGCGAGCCATGACGAAACACGACGAGACCGAAAGCCCGAAACGCAAACGCAAGGGCGCCTCTGTCATGGTCTGGCTGCTCATGGCAATGCTGGTGACCGGCCTCGGCGGCTATGGGGTTACCAGCTACGGCGGCCGGGTGATGGCCATCGGATCGGTCGGCGGACGTGACATCGACGTGAAGGACTACGGCCGCGCGCTTCAGGCAGAAATGAATGCCCTTGGCGCCCAGGCAGGCACGCAACTGACGATGCAGCAGGCCCGCGACATGGGGCTCGACGCCCGCGTGCGGCAGCAAATGGTAACACAGACTGCTGTGGACGATGCCGCCGACCGCATCGGTGTTTCGGTCGGGGACGCCCGTGTGGCGCAGGAAATCACCGCCATGCCCACGTTCCACGGTGCGGCAGGCGGCTTCGACCGTCAGACCTACAAGATGACGCTGGACCGCAACAACCTGACGGAAGCCGAGTTCGAGGCGAAGATCCGCGATGATCTGGCCCGCGCGCTGGTGCAGGGTGCAGTGGCGAGCGGCTTTGTCGCCCCTGCCACGATGACCGGCACACTTTACGATTTCATCGGCGAACGGCGCGGCTTTTCGATGCTGGTGCTGACCGAGGCTGATCTTTCCACGCCTTTGGCCGCACCGACCGAGGATGAGCTGAAAGCCTATTACGACGCCAATATCGCGGCTTTCACCAAGCCCGAGGCCAAGCGCATCACCTATGTCTCGCTGCTGCCGGAAACGCTGGCGGCAACCATGCCGGTCGATGATGCCGAACTGAAAAAGCTGTATGATCAGCGCCATGAGGAATTCGTCAAGCCCGAGCGGCGTCTGGTCGAACGGCTGGTTTTCGGCACCGAGGACGAGGCGAAAGCCGCCAAGGCAAAGCTGGATGCGGGCGAAACCTTCGACGCGCTGGTCGCGGAACGCGGGCTAAAGCTGATCGACATCGACATGGGCGATGTGACCGAGGCCGAATTGGGCGCTGCGGGGGCCGACATCTTTGCCATGGCCGAACCCGGCGTCCTTGGTCCGTTGCCCTCGGACCTTGGCCCGGCGCTTTACCGCATGAATGCCGTGCTGGCGGCGCAGGAAACCACATTTGAAGAAGCGCGTGACATCCTCACGCTGGAATACCAGACCGACGCTGCGCGCCGGGCAATCACTGATCGCAGCGAGACGATCAACGACGCGCTGGCTGGTGGCGCCACGCTGGAGGATCTGGCGAAGGAACAGGCGATGGAGCTTGGCACCATCGACTATGCCCCCGGCGCGGATGAGGGCATCGCGGCCTATCCGGCCTTCCGCGAGGCCGCCGATGCCGTGAAAGAAGGCGATTTCCCCGAGGCCGTCGCACTGGAAGATGGTGGTCTGGTGGCAATCCGGCTGGATCAGATCGTCTCCGCCGCCCCCATTCCCTTTGATGAAGCGCGCGAGGCGGTGACGGCAGGCTGGCATGCCGAGGCGCTGCACACGGCCCTGATGGCCGAGGCGGAGACGATGCGCGGCAAGGTTGCCGCCGGAACCTCCATCGGCACGCTGGGCGTGGTCAGCGTCACCTCGGAAATCGCGCGCAATGGTTTTGTCGAAGGCGCCCCGCCCAGCCTGTTGCCCGCCGTGTTCACGATGACCGAGGGCGAGGCGAAGGTGATCGAGGCCAAGGATTTCGTCGCACTGGTGCAACTGGACCGCATCGCCCCCGCCGCGCAGGAAGGCGACGGCCCCGCCGCGCTGAAATCTGCGATTGCCGCGCAGGCCGAACAGGCGCTGGCGCAGGATGCCTTTGCCCTGTTTGCGCGGGCAGAGGCCGATATTGGCGGCATCACGCTCAATCAGGCGGCCATTGACGCCGTGCACGCCCAGATGCGCTGAGGCCGAAATGACCCTGATCCCATCTTTCGAAGCCTTTGAACGCGGCTGGAACGCGGGCAAGAACCAGTTGGTCTATGCCCGTCTCGCCGCCGATCTGGATACGCCTGTCAGCCTGATGCTGAAACTGGCCGAGGCGCGCGCCGATACCTTCATGCTGGAAAGTGTGACGGGCGGCGAGGTGCGCGGGCGCTATTCGGTGGTCGGCATGAAGCCCGACCTGATCTGGCGCTGCCGGGGCGAGGCGTCCGAGATCAACCGCGAAGCGCGGTTCGATCCGGCGGCCTTCCGTCTGCTGGAAGGCCACCCGCTGCAAACACTCCGCGACCTGCTGGCCGAATGCCGGGTGGATATGCCCGAGGATCTGCCCGCCATCGCCTCGGGGCTGTTCGGCTATCTGGGCTATGACATGATCCGTCTGGTGGAACATCTGCCCGACGTGAACCCCGATCCGCTGGGCCTGCCCGATGCGGTGCTGATGCGCCCCTCGGTCATTGCCGTGCTGGACGGTGTGAAGGGCGAAGTGACCATCGTTTCCCCTGCCTGGACCGGCTCGGGCCTCTCGGCCCGCGCGGCCTATGCGCAGGCAGCCGAGCGCGTGATGGATGCGCTGCGCGATCTGGACCGCGCGCCCGCCGCACAGCGCGATCTGGGCGAGGCCGCGCCGGTGGGCGAGGCGCAATCGAACTTCACGCATGACGGCTACAAGGCCGCTGTCGAGAAGGCGAAGGATTATATCCGCGCGGGCGACATCTTTCAGGTCGTGCCCTCACAGCGCTGGAAACAGCGGTTCGAACTGCCGCCCTTCGCGCTTTACCGTTCGCTGCGCCGGACCAACCCGTCGCCCTTCATGTTTTTCTTCAACTTCGGCGGCTTTCAGGTGGTGGGCGCCAGCCCCGAAATCCTTGTGCGGCTGCGCGAACGCGAGGTGACGATTCGCCCGATCGCCGGAACCCGCCCACGCGGCGCCACGCCGGAAGAGGACAAGGCGCTTGAGGCTGATCTGCTGGCCGACCAGAAGGAACTGGCCGAACATCTGATGCTGCTGGATCTTGGCCGCAACGATGTTGGCCGGGTGGCAAAGGTGGGCAGCGTGCGTCCGACCGAGAAGTTCATCATCGAACGCTACAGTCACGTCATGCACATCGTGTCCAACGTGGTGGGCCAGATCGCGGAAGGCGAGGACGCCCTGTCGGCCCTGCTGGCCGGTCTGCCCGCTGGCACGGTTTCCGGCGCGCCCAAAGTCCGCGCGATGGAGATCATCGACGAGCTGGAGCCTGAAAAGCGCGGCGTCTACGGCGGCGGCGTCGGCTATTTCGCCGCCAATGGCGAGATGGATTTCTGCATCGCGCTGCGCACGGCCGTCCTGAAGGACGAAGCGCTGTATATCCAGGCCGGCGGCGGCGTGGTCTATGACAGCGACCCCGAGGCGGAATATCAGGAAACCGTCAACAAATCCCGCGCCCTGCGCCGGGCGGCCGAGGACGCGGGCCTGTTCGCCCGCCGTGGCAACAGCTGATCTCGCGCAGGGGCTGACACCCCTGCCGCAACCGACGCAAAGCTGGAAAACTGGTGCCCCCAGACGGACTTGAACCGCCGACCGTCAGTTTACAAAACTGCTGCTCTACCAGCTGAGCTATAGGGGCCTTGGGATGGCATTTAGCAACTCGGCGGTGCCAGCGCAATCCCGGATGCGCCGTTCCTTTATGGCCCTTATTTTCATCTTCCCGCACAACATTTCATCGCAACCCCCTGCCGCCTTCTGAACCGCTGTGTTCGTCAACTCAGGCAAGATTGCCCCCGCCGTCATGGCGGCAGACCATAGGCAGACCGCTGCGGGCCTTCGTTCAGACCGCCGGCAGGCAGTTTGGGGGCGCCAAATAGTATGGCCGACGGGGATTTTCAGCGTATCAGCCTGCAGCGCAGTCATGGTGAGGCGGCGCTGGTGCTGGATTTGCAGGCAGGTCAACCGCGCTTGCGAAAGCTGCGTCAGCAGGGATCGGCCAAGATCATGTTGCCTCGCGTAACCGGCGATCTGCCAGAAGCTGTGCTTCTGAACACCTCGGGCGGATTGACGGGGGGCGACCGTCTGGACTTTGCGCTGCACCTTGGTGCCGGGTTGCGCCTTTGCGCTACAACCCAGACCGCCGAACGCGCCTATGCCAGCGACGGGCGCGCGGCCCATGTGAAGATTGCCGCCCATCTCGCCCCACAGGCAGACCTCGCATGGTTGCCACAAGAGACGATCCTGTTTGAAAACAGCGTTCTGGCACGCGACACGACAGTGCATCTGGCGCATGACGCCCGGCTGTTGATGGCGGAAACGGTGGTGCTGGGGCGGCATGCCATGGGCGAAACCCCACGCCATGCCCGGCTGACGGATCGCCGCCGCATCCTGCGGGACGGGCGCCCGGTCTGGGCCGAAACCACGCGGATCGACGCGGGCTACCTTTCGGAGGCAGAAACGCCGGCTCTGCTGGGCGGCGCACGGGCCTTCGCCGTGCTGGCATTGATCGCGCCCGGGGCCGAGGACGCCCTGCCCCGCCTGCGCGCCGTGCTGGACGAACCCGGCGTTGTGGCTGCGGCCTCAAGCTGGAACGGCAGGTGCCTTGCACGTTTCACCGCGCGCGATGGCTGGCCCCTGAAACGACAACTCGCGCGCGCGATCCACGCGCTTCGCCCCGGCCCGCTGCCGCGCGTCTGGCAGATGAATGGAGACATCGTATGAACCTGACCCCCCGCGAGCGCGAAAAGCTGATGGTCAGCCTCGCCGCCATGGTCGCCCGCAACCGGCTGGCGCGTGGCGTGAAGCTCAACCACCCCGAAGCGATCGCCTTGATCACCGATTTCGTGGTCGAGGGCGCCCGTGACGGACGCAGCGTTGCCGATCTGATGGAGACCGGCGCCCATGTCATCACCGTGGAACAATGCATGGAGGGTGTGCCCGAAATGATCCATTCCGTTCAGGTCGAGGCCACCTTTCCCGACGGCACCAAGCTCGTCACCGTCCATCACCCGATCCGCTGATCCGCCACGCCAGGAGGCCATACATGAAACGCATTCTCCTTTCCGCAAGCCTGCTGCTGCTGCCCGGCGCGGCTCTGGCCCATTCTGGCCATATCGGTGGCAATGCACTTGCCGCCGGGATCGGGCATCCCCTGGGTGGGGCCGATCATGTGCTGGCCATGGTTGCCGTCGGCCTCTGGGCGGCACTTCTGGGTGGGCGGGCATTGCCAGCGCTGCCCTTGGCCTTCGTCGTGGCCATGTTGGCCGGGGGCGCCGCCGGTGCGGCGGGCATGCCCCTGCCAGGAGTAGAGCCGATGATCCTGGCCTCCATCGTTGCACTGGGTGCGGCTGCCGCACTGGCGCTGCGTCCGGCCCTGCCACATGCGTTGGCGGCGGTGGCGCTGTTCGGCCTGTTCCACGGTCATGCCCATGGCGCGGAAGGCCCGGAAGCCGGGCTCGCGCTTTATGCGGCGGGCTTCGCGCTGGCAACCATGGCGCTGCATCTGGCCGGTGTCGGGCTTGGCATCGGGCTGGTGCGGCTGTCACGGGCCGCGCTGGTGCGCGGCCTTGGCGGCGCGACGGCCGTGGCGGGCCTCGCACTCGCCATTGCGGGGTAAGTCCATGGTCCCCGGAGAGATTTTTCCAGCCGACGGCAACATCATCCTGAACGAGGGCGCCGAATGTCTGACCCTGATGGTGGCCAATACCGGCGACCGGCCCGTGCAGGTCGGCAGCCATTACCATTTCGCCGAAACCAACCCCGGCCTTAGCTTCGACCGGGTGGCGGCGCACGGCATGCGGCTGGACATCGCGGCAGGCACGGCCGTCCGCTTTGAACCGGGGCAAAGTCGCGAGGTGCGGCTGGTGCCCTTCGGCGGCGCACGTCGCGTGTTCGGCTTCAACCAGAAAGTCATGGGGGATCTGTGAATGGCCGTGAGAATCTCGCGCCCCGCCTATGCGGCGATGTATGGTCCGACCACGGGCGACCGGCTGCGCCTTGGCGATACCGATCTGGTGATCGAGGTCGAACGCGACCTGACGATCTATGGCGAGGAGGTGAAGTTTGGCGGCGGCAAAGTGATCCGTGACGGCATGGGTCAGGGCCAGATGACACGGGCCGAAGGCGCGCCAGATACGGTGATCACTAACGCGCTGATCGTCGATCATACTGGCATTTACAAGGCCGACATCGGCCTGCGGGGCGGGTTGATCGCGGCCATCGGCAAGGCGGGTAACTCCGACACGCAACCCGGCGTCACCATTCCCATCGGCCCTTCGACCGACGTCATCGCGGGCGAGGGCCGCATCGTCACCGCGGGCGGGATGGATGCGCATATCCATTTCATCTGCCCGCAGCAGGCCGAGGATGCGCTGCATTCCGGCGTGACCACCATGCTGGGGGGCGGCACCGGCCCGTCGCATGGCACGCTCGCCACTACCTGCACCCCCGGACCGTGGCACATCGGACGGATGTTGCAGGCGCTGGATGCCATCCCGATGAACTTCGGGATCGCGGCCAAGGGCAACGCCTCGCTTCCCGCTGCCCTGGTCGAGATGGTCGAGGCCGGGGCCTGCGCCATGAAACTGCATGAAGATTGGGGCACCACCCCCGCCGCGATCGACTGCTGCCTGTCGGTAGCCGACGACATGGACGTCCAGGTGATGATCCACACCGACACGCTGAACGAAAGCGGGTTCGTGGAAAACACGCTTGCCGCCATCAAGGGCCGCACCATCCACGCCTTCCATACCGAAGGCGCGGGCGGCGGCCATGCGCCCGACATCATGAAAGTGGTCAGCAGCCAGAACGTGCTGCCCTCGTCGACGAACCCGACGATGCCCTATACGGTGAACACGGTGGAAGAGCATCTCGACATGCTGATGGTCTGCCACCACCTCGACCGTTCGATCCCCGAGGATGTGGCCTTCGCCGAAAGCCGCATCCGCAAGGAAACCATCGCCGCCGAGGACATCCTGCACGACATGGGGGCGTTTTCCATCCTGTCCTCGGACAGTCAGGCCATGGGACGGGTGGGCGAGGTCATCACCCGCACCTGGCAGACCGCGCACAAGATGAAGCTGCAACGGGGGCGGCTGGCCGAGGAGACCGGCGCGAATGACAACTTCCGTGTGCGCCGCTATATCGCCAAATACACCATCAACCCGGCGCTGGCGCATGGCCTGTCGCGCCATATCGGCAGCGTCGAGGTTGGCAAGCGCGCCGATCTGGTGCTGTGGTCGCCCGCCTTTTTCGGCGCCAAGCCCGACATGGTGCTGATGGGAGGCATGATCGTTCTGGCACAGATGGGCGACCCCAACGGCTCGATCCCCGTGCAGCCGATGTATTCGCGGCCCATGTTCGGCGCCCTTGGCCGCGCCCGGCATGAAAGCTGTGCCACCTTCCTGTCGCAGGCGGCCATCGCCAACGGGGTCGGTGCGCAGCTTGGCCTTCAGAAACAGCTTCACGGCGTGGAGGGCACGCGCAAGGTGGCGAAATCCGATCTGGTGCTGAATGCGGCGACACCCCTGATCGAGGTGAACCCGGAAACCTACGAGGTGCGGGCCGATGGCGAATTGCTGACCTGCCAACCGGCGGAAAGCCTGCCCTTGGCGCAGCGTTACTTCCTGTTCTGACCCATGATCCGGCATCGGCGCCCCCTCCCCTTCACTCAGACAGCAAAAGGTTGAAAGACCATGAATATCCCCATGGCTCAGGGCATTCTTCGCAGCGGCCAGTGGCTTAAGGCAGACGGGCGTGTCGTGCTGGGCTATGATGCGCGGTTCCTGCGGCGCAAGCGGCTGGTGGCGGAGGATGACAGCGCCTTCCTCGTCGATCTGGCCGAGACCACGAGCCTCGATCAGGGCGATGCGTTCCAGCTTTCCGACGGGCGGCTGATCGTGGTCATCGCGGCTGCGGAGGAGATCATCGAAGTGCGGGGCGATCTGCCACGTCTGGCCTGGCATATCGGCAACCGTCACACGCCCTGTCAGATCGGCGCCACCCATCTGGCGATCCGCCGCGATCATGTGCTGGAAAAGATGCTGGCCGGGCTGGGGGCGGAGCTGACGCCCTCGACCGCGCCGTTCCGGCCCGAGGGCGGTGCCTATGGCCACGGCCGCACGATGGGACATGACCATGGGGGGCACGACCACGGCCCCTTCGGCCATCACCATGGCGACGGCAAGTTCCATGTCCATGGCTGAGGCGACCGACCGGCTGCATCTGGTGCAATGGCTGTCGCCCGCCTTTCCGATCGGCGCTTTCGCCTATTCGCAGGGGCTGGAATGGGCGATTGCCGAGGGCGGGCTGACCAGCGCCGGGGCGCTGCGCCCCTGGGTGCGGGCGGTGCTGCATCATGGCAACGGGCGGGTCGATGGTATCCTGCTGGCGCGGGCTCGCGCGGGCGATACCCCCCAGATGCTGGCCGATCTGGCGCTGGCCTTCGCTACATCCGCCGAACGCGAGACCGAGATGCTGGAACAGGGCGCCGCTTTCGCCCGTGCGCATCTGGCGATGACCGGCATCGTCTTGCCCGAGGGCCTGCCCTATGCGGTGGCGGTGGGGCTGGCGACCCGCCCGCTGCGTGTGACAACAGAGGAGGTTCTGACGCTCTGGCTGCATGGCCTTGCCGCGCAGCTTGTGTCGGCCGCTGTGCGGTTTGTGCCGCTTGGACAAGGCGCGGGGCAGCGGCTGTTGCATGATCTCGCACCCGGTCTGACCGCACTGGCAACCGAACTTGCCACGACCCCGCTGGACGACATTTCCGGCTTCACCCCCGGCGCCGATCTGGCGGCGATGCGGCACGAAACCATGGACATCAGGATTTTCAGGACATGACCAGCATGAATGGCCCGCTGCGGGTGGGCATCGGCGGCCCGGTGGGTGCGGGCAAGACGACGCTGACGGAAAAGCTCTGCGCCGCGCTGGCGGATCGCTGTTCGATGGCGGTCATCACCAATGATATCTACACGCGCGAGGATGCCGAATACCTGATGCGCGCGCAGGTGTTGCCGGCCGATCGCATCCGGGGCGTCGAAACCGGCGGCTGCCCGCATACCGCGATCCGCGAAGATGCCTCGATCAACCTCGCCGCCGTGGCCGACCTGCGCCGTAACTTCCCCGACCTCGATCTGATCCTCATCGAATCCGGCGGCGACAATCTGGCCGCGACCTTCAGCCCGGAACTGGCGGATCTGACGATCTATGTCATCGACACCGCCGCCGGGCAGGACATTCCGCGCAAACGCGGGCCGGGGGTCACGCGTTCAGACCTGCTGGTGGTGAACAAGACCGATCTGGCGCCGCATGTCGGGGTGGATCGCGCGCTGCTGGAGGAAGATACTGCCCGCGCCCGTGGCCCCCGCCCCTATGTGATGGCCGAGTTGCGCCATGGTCGCGGCGTCGCCGATGTGGTGCGCTTCCTGCAAGAGGATGGCGGCCTCGCGCTGGCCTGAGGGGCAGGCGTGGCCCGCATGCGGCACCCACTGTGAAATCCCGCCCCGGCGCTTGCCGCATGCCGCGGGCTCGTCTAATCAGGATGCCAACGAAAGGCTTTCCGAATGCGCATCCTGATTACGAACGACGACGGTATCAACGCCCCCGGACTTGAGGTGCTTGCCGCCATCGCCGCCGAAATCGCGGGCCCAGAGGGCGAGGTCTGGACCGTGGCACCCGCCTTCGAACAATCCGGCGTCGGCCATTGCATCAGCTATACCCACCCCATGCTGATCGCCAAGCTTGGCACGCGCCGCTACGCGACCGAGGGCAGCCCGGCCGACTGCGTGCTGGCGGCACTTTACGACGTGTTGCAGGGCGCGGCGCCCGATCTGGTGCTGTCGGGCGTGAACCGGGGCAACAATGCCGCCGAGAACACGCTTTATTCCGGCACCATCGGCGGCGCGATGGAGGCGGCGCTACAAGGTATTCCCGCCATTGCGCTGTCGCAGTTCATGGGGCCGCAAACCGCCGAACTGGATGATCCGTTTCAGGCCGCGCGCCAGCATGGCGCGGCGGTGGTGCGCCGTATCCTCGATACCGGGCTCTGGCAGCCCGAGGCTGATTACCGGCTGTTCTACAACGTGAATTTCCCGCCTGTCGCGGGCGCGGCAGTCAAGGGCATCCGCGCCGCCGCCCAAGGGTTCCGCCGCGATACCAGCTTTTCCGCCGATCCGCATATCTCGCCCTCGGGCAAGCGCTTCCTCTGGATCAAGGGCGGCCCGCAACATCGCCCCACCGCGCCGGGCACCGATGCCGCCGTCAATCTGGACGGCTATATCTCGGTTACGCCCATGCGGGCTGATCTGACCGCCCATGATGTTCTGGCCGATCTGGCGGCAGGTCTCGCATGACCACAGGGACGCCGGATCACGAAGACGACCCGGCCGAACGCAAGATGCGCTTTCTCTTTGCCCTGCGCTCGCGCGGCGTCACCGATAGCCGCGTTCTGACCGCCATGGAACGGATCGACCGGGGCCTTTTCGTCAAGGGTCTGTTCGCCGAACGTGCCTATGAGGACATGCCACTGCCCATTTCCTGCGGGCAGACCATCTCGCAACCCTCGGTCGTCGGTCTGATGACACAGGCGTTGGGGGTGCAGCCGCGGGATGTGGTGCTGGAAATCGGCACCGGCTCCGGCTATCAGGCCGCCATCCTCAGCCAGCTCTCCCGTCGCGTCTACACGATTGACCGCCACCGCCGCCTTGTGCGCGAGGCCTCCGATCTGTTCCGTGCCATGGGCCTGACCAATATCACCGCTGTCGCGCGGGATGGCAGTTTTGGCTGGCCCGAACAGGCCCCTTTCGACCGTATCCTCGTCACCGCAGCCGCCGAAGACCCGCCCGGCCCCCTGCTGGCGCAACTGAAACCCGGCGGCATCATGGTTCTGCCGGTCGGGCAATCCGATGCGGTGCAGAGCCTGATCAAGGTCACGCGCCAGCCCAACGGCTTCGATTACGAAGAGTTGCGCCCCGTTCGCTTCGTTCCGCTGGTCGAAGGGCTTGCGTCCGAATAGTCTGGCGCGCACTATATGAAGCGTAACGCAACGCGACCCGGATCAACCGGGCAGGAACGAGGCAGAGCCATGCGATCGACCTTTCTTGCCATTCCCCCGCTCCGCGCCCTCGGCCTTGGCGGCAGCCTTCTGCTCGTCGCGGCCTGCGGCAATGGCGGCGGAAAACCTTTCGACTGGGATTTTCGGCCCGGTGGTGTCTCTACCGCCGATGCCGCCCGCGCCGCCACCGCCGCAAGACCCAGCCCCGACGGGCGCGGCGTGATCTCCTACCCCGGCTATCAGGTGGTCGTCGCCCGGCGCGGCGATACCGTAGCCAGCGTCGCGGCCCGCATCGGCATCGACCCCGGTGAACTGGCCCGCTACAACGCGGTCAACCCGAACGACCCGGTGCGCGAGGGCGAGATCCTCGCCTTGCCCCGCCGCGTCGCGGAAGGGGCCGCGCCAATCGCTCCGGCCACCGGCGCAATCGTCGGTGCCCCGATCAGATCGGGTTCGATCGACGTGGCCCCGCTGGCCAGTGCCGCCATCGACCGCGCGGCCCCGAAACCCGCCACTGCGCCACAGGGCTGGCAGAAGGGCGCCGATGCTGCCGGAGCCGCACCCGGCGTCGAACCCGCCCGCCATCAGGTGAAACGCGGCGAAACCGCCTTCACCATCGCCCGCGCCTATAACGTCTCGGCCAAGTCGCTGGCCGACTGGAACGGTCTCGACGCCAATATGACGGTGCGCGAGGGACAGTATCTGCTGATCCCCACAGCGGCTACGCCCGTGCCGGTCGCCGCCGCACCTGAACCCGTCACCCAACCGGGTGCCGGCTCGCCTACGCCCGTGCCGCCCTCTGCCGCCAAACCGCTGCCGCCGAAGGACGAACCGCCTGTCGCAACCAAGAAACCCGACGGCACCAAGGCCGCCGCACCGGCCGCAAAACCTGTGGCCGATCTCGGGACCAACCGCAGCGGTGCCTCCGCCTCCAAGCTTGCCATGCCGGTCAGTGGTCAGGTGATCCGTCCCTATGCCAAGGGCAAGAACGAAGGCATCGACATCGGAGCCAGCGCTGGCGCAGGTGTGGTTTCCGCCGCCGATGGCACAGTGGCCGCCATCACCAAGAACACCGATGGCGTGCCGATCCTTGTGATCCGTCATGCCAACAACCTGCTGACAGTCTATGGCGGTATCGACGCGGTGGCGGTGGCCAAGGGTGCCTCGGTCAAACGCGGCCAGCAGATCGCCAAGGTCCGGGCCGGCAGCCCGTCCTTCCTGCATTTCGAGGTGCGCAAGGGCTTCGACTCCGTCGATCCCATGTCCTACCTCCAATAAGCATCCTACCTGCAATAAACGCAAAGGGCGGGTGCCGCACAGCATCCGCCCTTTATCTTGGCCCAAATATCCCCGCCGGAGGCTCCGCCGCCCGCCGTCCCGCATCACGCCGGGCCACCTTCCGCGCCAGCCGGGGTGACGGGGGCTCGATGCCCCCGGCGCGCCGCCCCCTGTTTCAAGATGTCGGTTTCAGGATACGCGCACGCCGTGACGCGCTGCCAGATCGGTGAAGAACTGCCAGGCCACCCGGCCCGAGCGCGCGCCGCGCGTGGCTTGCCATTCGATGGCCTCGGCCCGCAGCACCTCGGGCGCCACCTCCACCCCGTAAGCCGCGCAATAGCCGTCGATCATCGCCAGATAATCGTCCTGCGAACAGGGGTGGAAGCCCAGCCACAGCCCGAAACGGTCGGACAGCGACACCTTCTCCTCCACCGCCTCGCTCGGGTTGATCGCGGTCGAACGCTCGTTCTCGATCATGTCGCGCGGCATCAGGTGGCGGCGGTTCGAGGTGGCGTAAAGGATCACATTCTCCGGCCGCCCTTCGATCCCGCCATCCAGCACGGCTTTCAGGCTCTTGTAATGCTGGTCGTCATGGCTGAACGACAGATCGTCGCAGAACAGCACGAACCGCGCGTCGGAGGCCCGCAGAAGGTTCAGAAGCCGCCCGACCGAAGGCAAATCCTCGCGCGCCAGTTCCACCAGCTTCAAGTCCAACCCCTCGGCCCGCACGGCGGCATGGATCGCCTTCACGAGGCTCGATTTCCCCATCCCCCGCGCGCCCCACAAAAGCGCGTTATTCGCGGGCAGGCCCTGCGCGAAATGCCGGGTATTCACCAGCAGCGTGTCACGCGCCCGGTTCACACCGATCAGCAGATCCAGATCCACCCGCGCCACCTTCGTCACAGGCTCCAGCCGGTCAGGGCCGGTATGCCAGACGAAAGCCGGGGCCGCGCCGATGTCCGGCGCGGGCGGCAGCGGCGGGGCAAGACGCTCCAGCGCCTCGGCGATACGCAGCAAAGGGTCGGTCACTTGTAGTCCTCGCCCTCGGGGTCGTCGTCCTCGTCCTCGACCCAGGTGCCATCGGCACGGGCCTGCGCCTCACGGTCGCGTTCAAACCGCGCGATGAGAAGGATCGAGATTTCATAAAGCGGGTAGATCGCCCCGAAGAGCATGATCTGGCTGAACATATCGGGCGGCGTCACCACGGCGGCCACGGCGAGGATGCCGACCACCGCGTATTTCCGCATGGCTTTCAGTCCCTTGGACGAGATCAGCCCCGCCCGCCCCATCAGGGTCAGCAAAACTGGAAGCTGGAAGCACAGGCCGAAGGCCATGACGAAGGTCATGGTCAACGACAGATAGCTTTCCATCGAACCCTGGAAGACCACGCCCGCCGGTGGCGCGCTCAGATCCCCCCCACCCGCCAGATCGCTGGCAAACTGATCCTGAAAGCCCAGGAAGAAGCCAAAGGCGAAGGGCAGGATGATGAAATAGGCGAAGGCCGCGCCGATCAGGAACATCACGGGAGAGGCCACAAGGAACGGCAGGAAAGCGTTCTTCTCGGACCGATAAAGCCCTGGCGCCACGAACCGCCACAACTGATAGGCGATGATCGGGAAGGCCAGCGCGAAGCCGCCCCACATGGCGATGCGGATGGCGACGAAGAAGCCCTCCTGCATCTTCACGAGGATCAGTTGGCATTCCTGCCCGCGCTCGGCCAGCACGACGCACATCGGCCGCGCCAGAAAGGCAAAGATCGGCTTCCACAGGATATAGCCGATGATGAAACAGGCCACGAAAGCCGAGATCGCATAAAGGATCCGGGTCCGCAGTTCCTTTAGATGTTCGATCAGCGGCGCCGCGCTGTCGTCGATATGGTCGTTCGCACTCATGCGTCAGGGGCCTTTTCGGCGGGGGCCTCGCCGTCTTTCAACGCGCGCAGCCTGTCGCCGGTCTCGTTCAGGATGGCACGGCGCGCGGCCTGCTTTTCGGCCAAGGCCTGCGTCTCGCTGCCAATCGCGGGCGCGGCGGCATTGTCAGCGGGCGGCGGGGCATCAGGATCAGGCTGCGGCTTGGCAGGGCCGGTGGCGGGTTTCAGCGGGTCCCATTTCTCGAACCTGTCAGCCGCCTGTTTCACCGCATCAAGGCCAAGTGCCTTGGCGCTGGTGGCCTTCTTCAGATCGTCAGCCGCCTCTTTCACGCCCGCCTCGCGCGCGGCATCTTCCATCGCGCCCTGAAATTCACGCGCCATGCGCCGCAGCTTGCCGGTAAACCGGCCAAGCTGCTGAAACATCATGGGCAGATCCTTCGGCCCGATGACGATCAGCGCCACGACGCCGATGACCAGAAGTTCGGTCCATCCGATATCGAACATCGCTTTCCCCCGTCAGAACCCGCCTGTCCGTTCCGCGGCTCAGACCTTGTCCTTGTCTGCCGGGGTCACGTCTTTCGCGCTGTCGGCCTTCACGGTGTCATCGGCGGCGCTTTCGATCTCGCTCGCGCCATCCTTCACGCCCTTCTTGAAGGCGGTGATGCCCTTGCCGACCTCGCCCATCAGCGAGCTGACCTTGCCGCGGCCGAACAGAACCAGCACCACGACGGCGATAAGCAGCAGTTGCCAGGGTCCCATCTGCATGTCGAATTCCTCCAATGGGAAGTGTCTTTGGCCACAGGCTTACCCAAGCCATCGCCCGGCGTAAGCCCCGAATCCGCTGCGATGCGGCGGATTGCTGACAGCTATATGTCAGTTGCCCCCTGCGAGAAAGCACCATCGCAACAACAGGAGATTCCCATGCGACAGCCCCTACAGACCCCGACCACCATCGCCGAAATCGTGCAATTTCATCTGATTGAAGGCACCCAGCCCGTGCAATTCCTTGCCGCCGCAGAGGGAACCGAGGCGCTGGTGAAAACCCAACCCGGATTCCTCGCCCGGTATCTGATGCAGGGCGAAGATGGCAGTTGGACGGACCTTGTGTTCTGGTCCGACATCATGGCGGCACAGGCGGCAGCCGCGACCGTGGTGAAAGACCCGGCTTTCGCCCCGTTCATGGCCCTGATCGACGGCGCCACCGTCAAGATGCGCCATGACCGGGTGATCTGGTCGCTGGCGGATTGACGCCGGGGCGCCAAGCCGTCAGCCTGTGCCATCATGCGCCGCACCGACCGCCTTTTCGAGCTTATCCAGATCCTGCGCGACGGGCGGTTGCACCGCGCCTCGGAAATGGCAGAGCGGCTTGAGGTCTCGGTGCGCACCATCTGGCGCGACATGGCGACGCTGATGGCTTCGGGCCTGCCGGTGGAGGGCGAGCGCGGGGTGGGCTACATCCTGCGCGCGCCGATCACCCTGCCACCGATGATCCTGACCCCGCCCGAGATGGAGGCGCTGCGGCTGGGGGTGCGGCTGGTGGCGGAAGGTGCCGATCCGGGGCTGGCGCGCGCGGCGCGCGGGCTGGCGGCCAAGATCGCCGCCGTGGTCCCTGCCCCGGCGACGCCCGAACCCGACGATCTGTTCGTCTATTCCGCCGATGAAACCCAGCGCGCCGCGCCGCATCTACCGGTCCTGCGACAGGCTATCCGCGCGCGGCAGCGGCTGGCGATCACCTATATCGACCCGCAGGGCGCCGAGACGCACCGTGACATTCGCCCCCTGCAACTGGAATTCTGGGGCCGGGTCTGGACGCTGGCCGCCTTCTGCGAGGCGCGCGGCGATTTCCGCAGCTTCCGCGTGGACCGCATCGTCGCCATCACCGAAACGGGCGAGACCTACCCCGATGAACCGGGTCGGCGGCTGGAGGATTACCGCGCCCGCATCGCCGCCGAACTCACGCCCGCCGATGCGCCGGAAACACGAAACAGCGATCCCGCCGGATCATAAGCCACAGCGCCGTGCCCGGTTTCGGCAGAAACACCCCCGGCACGGCAGCAGTCAGGGTCGAGCCGTCGTAATCCATCACGAATTCCACAAGGCTCTCGCGCCCCATGAACCGCGCGCGCTGCACCGTGCCGCGTGCGGGCGTGCCGTCCATCGGCGTCGGGTGCGGGCCGCGCCCGGCGCGGTCGAAGTCGATCTTCAGGTGCTGCGGCCGGATGACGATTTCCACCTCGCCGCCATCAGCATGGCCGGGGGTCAGGAACTCACCGAACGGGGTCAGGGTCAACGCGCCACGCGATACGCCCCGGATCACGTTGACATCACTGAAGAAAGCCGCCGCCGCCCGATCCGCCGGGCGGGTATAGACGTTGTAGGGCGATCCCTGCTGCACGATCCGACCGTCGCGCATCAGCGCGATTTCATCGGCCATGCGCATCGCCTCGTCGGGTTCATGCGTCACCAGAAGGACAGCCGCGCCCTCTTCCTTCAGCACCGCCAGCGTGGTGTCACGGATGCCGTCACGCAGGCGGTTGTCGAGGCCGGAAAACGGCTCGTCCATCAGCATCAGCCGCGGGCGCGGCGCCAGCGCACGGGCCAGCGCGACACGCTGCTGTTCCCCGCCCGACAACTGGTGCGGATGCTTGTCGCCATAGCCTGAGAGGTTCACCTTCTCCAGCAACTCATCCACCCGGCGCGCACGGGCAGCCCGGTCGCCGGTCAGCCCGAAGGCCACGTTGCGCGCCACGGTCAGATGCGGGAAGAGCGCGAAATCCTGAAACATCAACCCGATGCCACGCCCTTCCGGTGGCACGCGGGTCACCGTGTCGCAAACCAGACGGCCATCCAGATGGATTGTGCCGCTGTCCTGCATCTCCACCCCGGCGATGATGCGCAGCGTGGTGGACTTGCCGCAGCCCGAAGGGCCAAGCAGGCAGGTCACCTGCCCCGGCATCACCGACAGCGACACGTCATCCACCACCCGGCGGGCACCGAAACTCTTCACGATGTCCCGGATCTCGAGACGGGGAGGCAGGCTTGTCACGATGGCGTCTTTCAGTCCGGCAGATTTCTCGACTGAAACGATTGGGTTTCCCCCGTCCCTTAGCAAGCCCCCCCCGCCAAGGCAAGCCCGCCGGGGATTGTCCCGGCGGGGCGCGGCTTACAGCGTCGCGTTTGTCGCCCCGCCGTCCAGCAGGATGTTCTGCCCGACGATGAAACCTGCATGCTGCGAGGCAAGGAAGGCGCACATCGCGCCGAATTCCGCGCGCGTGCCATAGCGGCGGGCCGGAATCGTCGCCATGCGTTCGGCCCGCGCTTCGTCCCGGCTGATACCACGCGCCTGCATCACGCCACCATCCAGCGCGGTCGCGCGGTCCGTGTCATGGATGCCCGGCAGCATGTTGTTGATGGTCACACCGAAGGGCGCAACCTGCCGCGAGGTGCCCGCGACATAGCCGGTCAGCCCGGCGCGGGCCGAATTCGACAGGCCAAGCTGCGGAATGGGCGCCTTCACCGATTGCGAGGTGATGTTGATGACCCGCCCCCAGCGCCGCTCGATCATCCCCGGCAGCAAAGCCTTCATCAACGCGATGGGCGCCAGCATGTTGGCATCCAGCGCACGGATGAAATCGTCGCGGCTCCAGTCCGACCACAGGCCGGGCGGCGGTCCGCCGGCATTGGTGACAAGGATGTCCACATCCCCCGCCGCAGCCAGAACCTCGGCCTGCCCGGCCTCGGTCGTCACATCGGCCGCGACCGTGGTCACGGGAACGCCATAGCTTTCGCGGATCTCGGCCGCCGCAGCCACCAGCGCCTCGGCGCCACGGGCGTTCATCACCAGTTCCACCCCGGCCGCCGCCAGCGCCTCGGCGCAGCCGCGCCCCAGCCCCTTGGACGAGGCGCAGACCAGTGCCCTTTTTCCCCGAATGCCCAGATCCATCGCGCGCCCTCCGTTATGATGCGGGCAGACCGTAGCAAGCAGTCGGGGCGTTGCCAAGGCGGCACCAATCCACCCCTCTTCTGCCCGAATGCTGGCACATTTTGATGGCTTGATGCAGAAAAGCATTTCGCGGCAGGCGCTTGCCCGCTGCGTCTTTTGCGCAGACCAAGGACAGCACATACCATGACCGACACACCGACCCGCCTTCTGCCCGGACAGGCCTGCATGGTCTTCCCCGCCGATGCGGTCTATGTCGCGCATGGCGTGAACATGGGCGACGGGCTTGCCCCGCCCGAAGACATCTGCCCCGGCGACGTCTATGAACTGGAACCGGGGACTGCGGCGTTGCGATTGGTCGTCGCGCGGTCTGCCGATGCGCAGCAGGTCGCGCAAGGTTCTGACCTCGGGAGCCCCGGCGATCCGGTGCGGATCGTGGCGCGCTATACATTGATGGGCGACGATGCCAACCGGGTGGAACTGCTGTTGCTGGCGCTTGGCGGCACGGCGGACGGCCTGTTCGCGCTGCCGCTGTCGCCGATGGCCGCCGGGCTGGGCTATACGTTGGTCAAGATCGAAGATGCGCCCGAGGATACGCCGCTGGCAGATCTGCTTTGTGTCAGCTTCGCGCGCGGCACCATGATCACCATGGCCGACGGATCGCAGCGCGCCATCGAGACACTGGCGACAGGCGACCGGGTGCTGACGCGCGATCACGGGCCACAGCCGGTGCGCTGGGTCGGCCATGCCACCCTGCGCGCGGTGGGGGCCTTTGCGCCGGTCGTCATCACTGCCGGGGCAATGGGCAATGCGGGCGATCTGATCGTCAGCCAGCATCACCGGATGTTCCTTTACCAGCGCCAGCGCCTGCCCGGACTGCCGACCTCGGAACTGCTAGTGCAGGCCAAGCATCTGGTGAACGACGAAACCATCTTCCTGCGCGAAGGCGCTTTCGTCGATTTCTTCAGCCTTGTGTTCGAACGGCACGAGATCATCTATGCCGAGGGCGTGCCCGCCGAAAGCCTGATGGTGACCGAGGCTGTGGTGAACCGCCTGCCGGTCGAACTTTCCGCCGAGGTCAGGGCGCGCTTCCCCGGCCTGAGCCAGAACCAGCATTTCGGGACCGAGGCAGGTCGGCAGGAACTGGAGGAGATCGGTCTGGGCCGCCGCGAATCCGCGGGCGGGAAATAGGGAACCCGGCACGGCCCCAAGGGCTTGACCCTGACGCGCCACAGACGATGCTGGCCCCAGAACCGGAGACCCCGCCGATGCGCCTGCTGCTGCCCGCCGCCCTGCTGATCGCCGCGACGCCGCTGGCCGCGCAGGATCTGCAACCACTAGATCCACTGCCCGAGGCGGTGCTGGCGATCCTGTCACAGGCAGAGGCGCCGGAATTCGTGCTGGGCTGGCAGAGCGATCTGGATGGCGACGGCGATGCCGATCTTCTGACACAGGCCGCCTATGCCGAAGGCGGCGGCAATACCGCCGTGCTGCGCCAGATGGTGCTGCGACGAGAGGGCGAAAGCTGGACCGTCTGGCAGGAGTTCGTGGCGCCAGACGGCATCAAATCCGCCCGGCTGGACACTACCGCCGCAGGCCGCGAACTGGTGCTGACTGTATTCAGCTACCAGCCCGACGATCCGCATTGCTGCCCCTCGGGCACGTCCGAAATGCGCCTGCCCCTGAAGTGAGGCAGGCGCGACGGCTCACTTCGCCGAAAGCATCTCGGCCACGTCCAGCAGGATCACTTCGTTGTCCGCCGCCGCATCCAGCTTGCGCCCCGACGAGAACGGCAGGTTGTTGTCATTCGCCACCATGATCTGCGTATCGTTCACCCGCATCACATCCTCGATGGTGAAGAAGGGGAAGGTGTGCTTGCCGGTCAGATCGCGCGTGGCCTGGGTTTCCTGACGGTTCACGCCCTCAGGGTCGGCAATGTCCATCAGGTCGATATGGCCGATGCGACGCACGAAGCCCTCGGCATCGACGCTGGCGGTGTCGATCAGCACGATGTTCTTCACCAGCGCGGGCAGCGGGAAGCAATCGGGCGCCGGATCGCCCGCGCATTTCAGCGAGGGATCACCCTCACCGTTGTCGCGCTCGATCACCAGCGCACGGGTCGCGTCGATGAAGTTGAAATCGCCAATCGCGGTTGCACCTTCGGCCAGACGGAACTTGAAGCCCTGCCCCGTCCACTTTTCCGCTGCCGTGTCAAAGGCCATAGCGCGCAGGAAAGCGCCTTCGGGCTGACCTTCCGCCGTCATCACCGGCTTTTCCAGCATGGCCCACAGAAGGGAAGTGCCCGGCTGATGCGCCATCCCCTCATACCCGCCCGAACGCGGCACGATCCAGTCCTTGCCGACCACCGAGGTGCCCGAATTGGCCGGGTTGTCCACCGATTTGATGACCTCTTCACCCTGCATGGTCGGATAGACCGCCAGCACCTTGCCATCAAGCGTGGCGCGGATCAGGAACGGGCCGAATTCCTCACCGATCCAGACCTCGCCATTGATGATCTGGATGCTTTCGGGGTCGAAATCCGCGCCCGTCAGATAGCGGCTGTCCGAGCCTTCATAGGCAATGCGGAACGGCACCTTGCGGTCAGGATCGTGCAGGAACAGGGTTTCCTTCACCTCGACCTTGCCGCTGGCGAAATCGGGCAGGATCCGGCTGAAGAACAGCAGCGCGTCGGGGCTGTTCAGCTTCGAGCCGAAGCCGTTATCGGTCAGCACATAGGTGGTGCCATCCTCGGCCTGCTGCATGGCGAAACCGGAAAAGCCCTGAAGCGGCTGGCCATTGAACGGCAGGTTCAGCCCGGTCGGGCGCTTGCCATGCATCGCGCCGGTATCGCCCGCCACGCTTTCGGCCATATCATTGCGGGCAGCGCCGGTGAACTTGCCCGACACGCGCGCATCCGCAGGGGCATCCGCCGGCGGGTCGATCAGCGTCAGGGCGGGCAGCACGGCCTGCCCTTTCAGCACCGCCGGGAAGGTGGTTTCCGACAGGGCCGGGGCGGCGATCAGCGTGGCGCAAAGCGCGGTGGCGGACAGAAGGCGCGACAGCATGGGAATCTCCTGCTTGGGTGTTGCTGCGCCGCTTCTGGCCGTGCCGCATTGCAGGAAGATGGCGCACAGACAAAGCTTCGGTGACGGCTGCGTGACGGGCCTTCGCGCCAGTGGACGACCGGCCCGCTTTGAGCTAAAGCGCGGCCATGCTGGACAATCGCCCCACCCTCCCGCCCGAAATCGCCCGCCGCCGGACCTTCGCGATCATCGCGCACCCGGATGCGGGGAAAACCACGCTGACCGAAAAGTTCCTGCTGTTCGGCGGCGCGATCCAGATGGCGGGTCAGGTGCGGGCCAAGGGCGAGGCGCGGCGCACACGGTCGGACTTCATCAAGATGGAACAGGACCGCGGCATCTCGGTCTCGGCCTCGGCGATGAGCTTTGACTACCGCGAGTTCCGCTTCAATCTGGTCGATACGCCCGGCCATAGCGATTTTTCGGAAGACACCTATCGCACACTGACGGCGGTGGATGCGGCGATCATGGTGATCGACGGCGCCAAGGGTGTGGAAAGCCAGACCCGCAAGCTGTTCGAGGTCTGCCGGTTGCGCGACCTGCCGATCCTGACCTTCTGCAACAAGATGGACCGCGAGGCGCGCGATACGTTCGAGATCATCGACGAGATTCAGGAAAACCTTGCCATCGACGTGGCACCGGCAAGCTGGCCCATCGGCTCGGGGCGCGAGTTTCTGGGCTGCTACGACATCCTGAACGACCGACTGGAACTGATGGACCGCGCCGACCGCAACCGCGTGGCCGAAACCATCGAGATCAAGGGGCTGGACGACCCCAAGCTGGCGCAGCACGTTCCGGCGGGAATGCTGGCGCAATTGCGCGAAGAGCTGGAAATGGCGCGCGAACTCTTGCCCGCCTTCGACCGCAAGGCGTTTCTTGAAGGCCATATGACGCCGATCTGGTTCGGCTCTGCCATCAACTCCTTCGGGGTGAAGGAATTGATGGACGGCATCGGGAACTACGGCCCCGAACCGCAGCCGCAGCCCACCGCCAGCCGCAAGGTCGCCCCCGAGGAAAAGCCGGTGACCGGCGTGGTGTTCAAGGTGCAGGCCAATATGGACCCCAAGCACCGCGACCGCGTGGCCTTCATCCGCCTGGCCTCCGGCCATTTCGAACGGGGCATGAAGCTGCTGCATGTGCGGTCGAAAAAGCCGATGGCAGTGTCGAACCCGGTGTTGTTCCTCGCTGCCGACCGCGAGTTGGCGGAAGAGGCCTGGGCGGGCGACATCATCGGCATCCCGAACCATGGACAGCTTCGCATCGGCGACGCGCTGACCGAGGGCGAGGATCTGCGCTTTACCGGCATCCCGTCGTTCGCGCCGGAACTGCTGCGCGGAGTGCGGGCCGCCGATCCGATGAAGGCCAAGCATCTGGAAAAGGCGCTGATGCAATTCGCCGAGGAAGGGGCCGCCAAGGTGTTCAAGCCGATGATCGGCTCGGGCTTCATCGTTGGTGTGGTGGGCGCGCTGCAATTCGACGTGCTGGCCAGCCGGATCGAGCAGGAATATGCGCTGCCCGTGCGGTTTGAAGCGTCGCAATTCACCTCTGCCCGGTGGGTGGCAGGGCCGAAGGCTGAAATGGACAAGTTCCTGAATGTGAACAAGGGCCATATCGCCCATGACCACGACGGCGACGTGGTTTACCTGACCCGCCTTCAATGGGACATTGATCGCATCCAGCGCGACTATCCCGAGCTGAAGCTGACCGCGACGAAAGAAATGCTGGCGTGACGCGGCCGAACCGCGTCTTGCCAACGGGCGAGATTGCGGCGGTGCCGTTTCGCGGCGCATGGATGGGCAATCGCGGGATATTGCATGATGCGGCGGGCCAGCTTGGCCCGGCGCGCTGGCGGCACAAGAACTGGATCTGCTGCAAGCTGGCATTCAAAGGCCGGAAGCGCCCGCTGATGGCCCCGCGCAGCTATACCGAACTGTTCTTTTACGACGAGCCGCAGGCGCTGGCCGCCGGGCACCGGCCCTGCGCCGAATGCCGGCGCGAGGATTACAACCGCTTTCGCGGAATCTGGGAACGGCTGTTCGGCCCTGCGGATGCGAAGGCCATCGACGAGGTTCTGCACAAGGCGCGGCTGGCCGGACGCCCGGCGCGGCAATGCCGCCATCTTGCTGCCGCGCAAAGCATGCCTGACGGCGCCATGATCCTGATCGAAGGCCAGCCCGCGCTGATCTGGCAAGGCGCCTTGCATCCGTGGACGCCCGACCTTGGTTATGGACCTGCCTTGCCCCTGCCCGATGGCCCCGCCACCGTGCTGACCCCTGCCCCGCTGGTTGCCGTGCTGACGGCCGGATACCGCCCCATCCCGCATCACAGCCTGACCGGAGCGTGACCGGCGCCGCCCTTGCGGCCCCGACCCAATCGCGCCAGACTATCGGCAACCGACAGGAGGTTCCATGTCCGCCCCCCGCGCCTTTCTGGTTGCAACCGCCAAGAACGAAGGCCCCTTCATCCTTGAATGGGTGGCGCATCACATGGAAGTCGGCTTCACCGACATCGTGATCTACCAGAACGATTCCGATGACCTGACGCATGAAATCCTGACGACTCTGCAAAAGCTTGGCGCCATTCGCTATTTCGACAACAGTGCGGCGGCGCGGGGCACCCATCAGGTGAGGGCCTATATCCGGGCCTCGCGCCTGAAATCCTATGCCGAGGCCGATTTCGCCATGGCGCTGGATCTTGACGAGTTTCTGGTGATCAAGACCGGCGACGGGCGGCTGGAGGATTTCGTGGCAGCCAGCCCGCCCTTCGACGTGGCGCAGATCAACTGGCGGCTGTTCGGCAATTCCGGCAAGCGACAGCAAAGCTTCCGCATGCAGACCGAACGCTTCACCATGGCCGATTATGCGATGGCCGACGATGAACGGTTCAACGCCTATAAATGCCTGTTCCGTCCGAAGTATTTTGAACGCCCCGGCATCCACCGCCCCAGCCCGCTGGAGGGGGTGGATGAAGACGCGCTGCGCGTAGTCAATGGTTCCGGCCTTGTGCCGGGGCAGTATCAGATCAAGAATTACAACTCCACCGATCCGGGTGGGCAAAGCCTTGCGCAGATCAACCATTACATCGTGCGCGATCTGGATACCTTCATGGTCAAGACCCGACGTGGCTCGGCCCATCAGGACGACCGGGAGGTGGGCCTGAAATACTGGGCGCTGCGCAACAAGAATTTCGTGGTGGATGACAGCATGGCGCCATGGCGCGAACGACTGGTCGCGCGGGTCGGCGCGCTGGACGATGCGACCTATGGCAAACTGAAACGCCTGCGGCGCCAGTCCATCGCCATCCAGAAGCGCAAGTTCGAGGAAGTGATGGAAGATCCCGAAGCGCGCAAGCTGCGGCGGGAGTGCATGAAGTTCGAAGGCAATATTCCCTTGCTGGGCAGTTACAAGGATGTGCTGGAACATGGCGGCCCAACTTGACGCGGCAGGAATTTTCCGTTAGGTGGCGGAAGGCAGCCTATGCCATGACGCCGGGGCGCCCGGACAAGCAGCGTCCCTCCACCTCCCCGCGGGCCGATCCCGCCGTGACAGGACGTTGATGACCAAGTTCTCCGATCTCGCGCTCGATCCGCGCGTTTTGCAAGCCGTCGCCGAAGCCGGCTATGAAACTCCCACCCCGATTCAGGCGCAGGCAATTCCGCCCGCCCTTGAGGGCCGCGACGTGCTGGGCATTGCCCAGACAGGCACCGGCAAGACCGCCAGCTTCTCGCTGCCGATGATCACATTGCTGGGTCAGGGCCGTGCCCGCGCCCGCATGCCGCGCAGCCTCGTGCTCTGCCCGACGCGCGAACTGGCGGCGCAGGTGGCCGAAAACTTCGACACCTATGCCAAGCATACCAAGCTGACCAAGGCGCTACTGATTGGCGGCGTGGCCTTCGGCGAACAGGACAAGCTGATTGACCGTGGCGTTGACGTGCTGATCGCCACGCCGGGCCGTCTGCTGGACCATTTCGAACGCGGCAAGCTTCTGTTGACCGGCGTGCAGATCATGGTGGTGGACGAGGCCGACCGGATGCTGGACATGGGGTTCATCCCTGACATCGAACGCATCTTCAATCTGACGCCCTTCACCCGGCAGACCTTCTTCTTCTCGGCCACCATGGCGCCCGAGATCGAGCGGATCACCAAGACCTTCCTGTCAAACCCGGTGAAGATCGAGGTGGCCCGCCAATCCACCACCTCGGAAACCATCGAACAGGCGCTGGTGCAGTTCACGCCCAGCCGCAAGGACCGCAGCTTTGCCGAAAAGCGCGCCGTCCTGCGCGCCCTGATCCGGGCCGAGGGCGAGACCTGCACCAATGCCATCATCTTCTGCAACCGCAAGATGGATGTGGATGTTGTCGCCAAGTCGCTGAAATCGCATGGCTTCAATGCGGCCCCGATCCATGGTGACCTGGATCAGTCGCAGCGGATGAAGACGCTGGATGGCTTCCGTGATGGCTCGTTGCAACTGCTGGTCGCCTCCGATGTGGCCGCGCGCGGGCTGGATATTCCCTCGGTCAGCCATGTGTTCAACTTCGACCTGCCTTCGCACCCCGAGGATTACGTCCACCGCATCGGCCGCACCGGCCGCGCCGGGCGCAAGGGCAAGGCATTCTCGATTGCCACCCCGCATGACGAGAAATACCTCACCAATATCGAATCGCTGGTGAAACAGGAAATCCCGCGTGGCAGCCTGCCCGAGGGCTTTACCCTGCCCGAAGCGCGCGAGCGGGACGACCGCCGCAAGGATGACCGGCGCCGCGAGGATCGTGCGCCGAAGGGCAAGGGTCCGAAGCCGCCGCGCGATACTGCCCCGCGCGAGGTGCAGCCCGAGGTGCAGGTCGTTGCTCCGGCCCCCGCCCCGGCACCGGCACCGCAGCATGTTCACACCCATGGCACCGGCCACCATCAGCACCACCACCGCGAGGACCGGCGCGACGACCGCCGCCGCAATGACCGGGATGACCGCGTTGTCGGCATGGGCGACCATGTGCCGGACTTCCTGCTGCGCAGCTTCAAGCTGAAGGAACAACCGGCAGACGAGACGCCAGAACCGCAGGTCGAAGAGGCCACTGCAGAATGACAAAGGGGCGCCGCGCGGCGCCCCTTTTCATTTCCGGGTCTTGTGCGGCGCCACAAGGCGCCCATTTTCAGGGCGCCCATTTTCTGGCGGCGGGCCGAGTTATTCCTCGGCCAGACGGCTGACGACCACTGTCACCTCGGGCTTCTTGCCGATCTCCTCGACCGCGACCTGACGAACGATGCGACGGATCGCCTCTTCCGTCTTTTCGTCGTCGCGCATCACCTTGGGCGGCGCAGTTTCGAGGAACTGGGTCAGTTCCTCTTCCATCGCCTCGGCCAGCGGCTGCCCGCGCTTGCCGGTTTCCGGCAGGCCCATCAACTCCACCCAGGCCTCGCCCAGCGGCTCGTTCTGTTCGTCCAGAATGACGTTGACCATGGCATGACCGTTCAGCGCCATGCGGATACGATCACGCACCACGCCTGACAGCGCCCCGATCAGGACAGAGCCGTCCAGATACAGCCGCCCGGTCTCGATATACTCGGCCACTTCCGGGGTATCGCCCGTCAAGTCCAGCATCATGCCATTGGTGGCAATCTCGCCCGCAATACCGCGCGCCTCGGCCAGTTTCACATGCTCGCGCAGATGACGGTGTTCACCGTGCATCGGCACCAGCATCTTCGGATGCAGCACCTCGTGCAGCTTTTCCAGATCGGGGCGGTTGGCATGGCCCGAAACGTGATAGCGCCCGCCGGTGTCATCCACCACATCGACGCCCATTTCAGAGAAGCTGTTCATGATGCGCAGCACATCACGTTCGTTCCCCGGAATGGTTTTCGATGAGAACAGGAACATGTCGCCGTCTTTCAGTTCCAGCCCCAGATACTTGCCACGCGACAGTTGCGCAGTTGCCGCCCGCCGCTCGCCCTGACTGCCAGTGACGATCAGCATGAGGTTCTGGCGCGAGACTTCCGTGGCCTGTTCCGACGGGATGATGGTCGGGAAATCGGTCAGAACGCCGGTTTCCTGCGCCACCTTCACCATGCGCTGCATGGCGCGGCCCAGCAGACAGACAGACCGGCCCGCTGCCCGGCCTGCCTCGGCGAGCGTTTTCAACCGCGCGACGTTCGATGCGAAGGTCGTCGCAACCACCATGCCGCCCGCATTGGCGATGAGGCCATGAATCGGATCGGCCAGCGTCGCCTCCGACCGGCCCGGCGCGGGCGAGAAGATGTTGGTGGAATCGCACATCAGCGCCTTGACCGGCGCCTCCTCGGCAATCGCGCGGAAAGCAGCCTCGTCCCAGCCCTCCCCCACGATGGGGGTCGGGTCCAGTTTGAAGTCGCCCGAATGCACCAGCCGCCCTGCGGGCGTGTCAATGATCAGCGCGGAGCTTTCGGGGATCGAATGGGCGATCGGCACGAATTGCACGCGGAACGGCCCGGCCTCGACCACCGCGGGGCGCGGCTCGACCGTGTGGATCACATCCAGCGGATGCCCCTGTTCCTCGAACTTCAGGCGGCCAATGGCGGCGGTGAAGCGCCGGGCATAGACCCGCTTCTTCAGCTTGGGCCAAAGATGCCCCAGCGCGCCGATGTGATCCTCATGCGCATGGGTAATGAAGATCGCTTCGATCCGGTCGGCGCGCGCTTCCAGCCAGGCGATATCGGGCATGATCAGATCGACGCCCGGTGTGGTGTCCATGTCCGGGAAGGTCACGCCCAGATCGACGACGATCAGCCGCTCACGCCCCTCCGGCCCGTAGCCGTAGACATAGCAGTTCATCCCGATTTCGCCGGCCCCGCCGAGTGGCAGATAGATCAGGCGGTTCTTCACGCTCATACGGTTTCCAGTTCCTTGTTATGGCGATGGATCAGAACGAGCCCGTGCATTGTCAGATCGTCCTCCACCGAATCGAACAGGTCGGTGCCCTGCTGAAAGAGAGGCGCAAGCCCCCCTGTGGCAATCACTTTCATCGGGCGGTCACGCTCCGCCCGGATCTGGCGCACGATGCCTTCGGCCAGACCGATATATCCCCAATACACCCCAGACTGCATGCAGGCCACCGTATTCGTGCCGATGGCTGTTGCCGGCTTGGTGACATCCACATGCGGCAGGGCCGCGGCGGCCATATGCAGGGCCTCAAGGCTCAGGTTCACGCCCGGCGCGATGACCCCGCCGATATAGGCGCCATCGGTATCCACCACATCGAAGGTGGTGGCAGTGCCGAAATCGACCACGATCAGGTTGCCGCCATGCCGGTCAAAGCCCGCCACGGTATTCACCAGCCGGTCCGGCCCGACCGTGGTGCCCTGATCCACACGCGGTGCCACCGGCAGCGCGCATTCCGGCTTGCCCACCACCAAGGGGCGGCAATCGAAATAGCGGTTGCACAGCACGCGCAGGTTGAACACCACGCGCGGCACGGTCGATGAGATGATTGCCTCGTCGATCTGCGCCTCGGTCTTGGTCAGCATCATCAGCGAGGACAGCCAGACGAAATATTCATCCGCTGTGCGCTTGTGGTCGGTGGCGATGCGCCATGTGGCGATGAAATCGCGCCCGTTCCAGATGGAAAAGACCGTGTTGGTATTGCCGCAGTCGATGGCCAGAAGCATGGTTGGCGCCTTTCAGAAAAAGACCTCGGCGGCGGGGATCGCCTCCCGCCGTCCGTCGATGTTCAGGACCAGCGCACCGCTGTCGTCGATTGTCTCGAAAATCCCGTGCCGTTCGGCCGTGCCGGTGCGCGCCCGGATGCGCTCGCCGCGCCGGGCTGCCCGGTCCAGCCAGGCGGCGCGGATGGGCGCGAAACCTTCGGCCTGAAAGCGGGCTTCCCACACCGCGAAGGCGGCGGCGAGATGGGTCAGAAACCGTTCGGGGGTGATGCGCAGACCGGTTTCGGCCAGCAGGCTGACCGGCGTCACGGCACCGGGTTCCACCGCCTCGACCGGCGGGGCGCCGATCAGGTTGACGCCGATGCCGATGATCAGATGGCTGACACGCCCACCTGCCCCGCCGCTTTCCAGCAGGATGCCAGCAAGCTTGCCGCCATTCAGCAGCACGTCATTGGGCCATTTCAGCGCGAAGGCGCCGGGCAGATCGGTCAGTCCCACACAGGCATCATACAAAGCCAGCGCCGCAATGAAGCTGCGCAGCGCCGCCATCTCGGGAGGTCCCTCGGGGCGCATCACCAGACTGCCGTAGAAATTGCCGCGCGGGCTGGACCACGGCCGCCCGCGCCGCCCCCGCCCTGCTGTCTGCTCGCCCGCAATGACCCATGCCGGACCTGTCAGGCCCGGCATGAGGGAAAGCGCATAAGCATTTGTGCTGTCAACCGTATCGAGGGCATGGCGCGCCACGCCCTCGGGCCAGACCGGGTCCGCGTTACCGGACAAGGGCTTCGGCCGCCACGGCCGCCGCAGGGTCGATCCCGAACAGGTTGACCGCCCCGACCAGCATGATCAGCGCCGCCGCCACGAAGGCAATCCACTGCGGCGCGCTCATCCGGCTTTCAACGGTTTCGCCGTCCTTGCCGAAGAACATGAAGTAGACGATGCGCAGGTAGTAGAAGGCCCCGATGGCCGAAGCCACGGCGCTGGCCACCACAAGCCAGGTCAGCCCGGCCGAAAGCGCCGCCTGCCACACCGCGAATTTCGCGAAGAAGCCGACGAAGGGCGGCACGCCCGCAAGGCTGAACATCAGCGCAAGCACGGCATAGGCTTTCATGGGTTCACGCTTCACGAACATGTTCAGCGCCGCGATATCGGTCACCGGCTTGCCGTCACGTTCCAGCGACAGGATGAAGGCAAAGGTGCCGATGTTCATGGTGACGTAGATCGCCATGTAGATCAGCATCGCCTGCACCCCGGCCGCCGTGCCCGCCGCGAGTCCGAGCAGCGCATAGCCCATATGTGCGATCGAGGAATAGGCCATCAGGCGCTTCAGGTCGCGCTGGCCGATAGCCGCGATGGCACCGACGAACATCGACAAGAGCGACATCACCGCAATGACCTGCTGCCAGTCGCCCGGAATGGCGCCGAAGGCGTCATAGGCCAGACGGGCCAGCAGCGCCATGGCGGCAACCTTCGGCGCGGTGGCGAAGAAAGCGGTCACCGGGGTCGGGGCGCCTTCATAAACGTCGGGCGTCCACATGTGGAAGGGCGCGGCGGAAACCTTGAAGGCCAGACCCGACAGCATGAAGACCAGACCGAACAGCAGGCCCAGCGGGATCTCGCCGCCCAGCGTGGACAGGATGCCCGAGAACAGCGTGGTGCCAGCATAACCATAGGTCAGCGACGCCCCGTACAGCAGCAAACCCGAGCTCAGCGCGCCGAGGACGAAGTATTTCAGACCCGCCTCTGTCGATTTCGCGCTGTCACGACGCAGGGCCGCGATGACGTAAAGCGCCAGCGACTGAAGCTCCAGCCCCAGATACAGCGCCATCAGGTCACCCGCCGAAACCATCATCATCATGCCGACCACCGAAAGGGCGACGAGGATCGGATATTCGAACCGCGCCAGATCGCGGCGGCTCATGTAATCGAAGCTCATCACCAGAACGGCCGCGGCCGACAGCAGGATGGTGATCTTGGCATACCGCGCGAAGGGGTCGTCGTTGAACATACCGCCGAAGGCGGTGCGCGCGCCCTCGCCGTTCGCCCCGATCCAGAACGCAAGGACGAGGAAGACCCCCGCCGTCACCCATGTGATGAGGCCCGCCGCCTTGTCCTTGGTGGTGTAGACCCCGAACAGAAGCGCCGCCATGGCGTAGATCGAAAGTGCGACCTCGGGCAGGAGGATGTTGAAATCGGTGCCGGTCATGGGCGGGCCCTCAGTGCGAAGCCGCTTCCGCCACGTCGGCAGACGCAGGCAGGGCGGCATGGTAGTCGGAAACCAGCGTCTCGACCGAGGGACCGATGATGTCGGTCACCAGCGACGGATAGACGCCGAGGAGAAGGGTCATCACCACCAGCGGCGCGAAGATCGCGCGCTCGCGGCCATTCATGTCGGTGATCGACTTCAGCGCTTCCTTGATAAGGTCGCCGAACACGACCCGACGGTAAAGGTAAAGCGCATAGGCCGCCGAGAAGATCACGCCCGAGGTAGCCACTGCGGCAACCCAGGTATTGACCTGGAAGATGCCCATCAGCGTCAGGAACTCGCCGATGAACCCGCTGGTGCCGGGAAGGCCCACGTTGGCCATGGTGAAGAACATGAAGATCAGCGCATAGGCCGGCATACGGATCACAAGGCCGCCATAGGCGTCGATCTCGCGGGTATGCATGCGGTCATAGATCACGCCGACACACAGGAACAGCGCGCCCGAGATGAAGCCGTGCGACAGCATCTGGAAGATGGCGCCGTCGATCCCCTGCTGGTTGGCCGCGAAGATGCCCATGGTGACGTAACCCATGTGCGCGACCGAGGAATAGGCGATCAGCTTCTTCATGTCGTTCTGCGCCAGCGCCACCAGCGAGGTATAGACGATGGCGATGGCCGACATCCACAGCACCATGTCCGACATCACGTCAGCGCCCACCGGGAACATCGGCAGCGAGAAGCGCAGGAAACCATAACCGCCCATCTTCAGCAGGATCGCCGCCAGAACCACCGACCCGGCGGTCGGCGCCTGAACGTGGGCATCGGGCAGCCAAGTATGCACCGGCCACATCGGCATCTTCACCGCGAAGCTGGCGAAGAAGGCAAGGAACAGCAGCGTCTGCATACCGCCCACGACGTGAATGCCCGCGATGTTCAGCGTGTCCGAGGCGAAAGTGTGGTTCAGCAGTTGCACGATGTCGGTGGTGCCCGCATCGACATACATCGCTACCATCGCCACCAGCATCAGCACCGAGCCGAGGAAGGTATAGAGGAAGAACTTGAACGCCGCATAAATACGGTCCTTTCCGCCCCAGATACCGATGATCAGGAACATCGGGATCAGGCCCGCCTCGAAGAACAGGTAGAACAGCACCAGATCCAGCGCGCAGAACACGCCGAGCATCAGCGTCTCCAGCAGCAGGAAGGCGATCATGTATTCCTTCGTGCGGTTCTCCACCGTCCAGCAGGCCGCGATGGTCAGCGGCATGAGGAAGGTGGTCAGCATGACGAACAGCACCGAGATGCCATCGACGCCCATCTTGTATTTCAGGCCGAGGATCCAGTCGTATTCCTCGACGAATTGCATGCCGGTATTCGCCGGATCGAAACCCGACAGGATGGTCAGCGACACGAGGAAGGTTGCGGTCGTCGCCAGCAGTGCCACCCATTTGGCATTGCGCTGCGCGGCGGCATCATTCCCGCGCAGGAACAGCGCCAGGATGGCAGCCGCTACAGCCGGAATGAAGGTGATGATGGAAAGGACGTTTTCCATTAGTGCGCGCCCCCCGAGAGCGACATCCAGGTGATCAGGGCAGCGATGCCCAGCACCATGGCGAATGCGTAGTGGAAGATATAGCCGGATTGCATCCGGTTAACGACGCGGGTGAGCATCGGGATGAAGCCCATGGCCACGCCGTTGATCGTGCCGTCAATCACCGCACCGTCGCCCTTCTTCCACAGGAAGTTGCCAAGCCAGCGGGCGGGAGCCACGAAGATCGCGGCGTAAAGCTCGTCGAAATACCACTTGTTCAGCAGGAATTCGTAAAGCGGGCGCTGCGCCGTCGCCAGACGCCGCGGCAGGTCGGGCCGCCGGATGTAGAAGACCCAAGCGACGAAGAAGCCAAGCAGCATGGCGATGAAGGGCGAAACCTTCACCCAGGTCGGCGCCTGGTGCGCCTCATGGATGACATGGTTGTCCGCGCCAAGGAAGATCGCGCCTTTCGGAGCAACGGCCGCAGCGGCATGTCCGTCAGTCGCATGGCCCTCGGTCGCGGCTGCATGGCTTTCGGTCGCGGCGGCGTGGTCGCCCTCGCCTTCCGTGGTGGCATGGTCACCCTCGGCAGCCGCGTGCTCCATCGCCGGCTCCATGCCGAACCAGGACCGCATCTTGGCCTCGTCACCGAAGAAGCTGTTATACCAGATCATCCCCGAGAAAGCCGCCCCGAGCGCCAGAACGCCCAGCGGGACCAGCATGACCATCGGGCTTTCATGCGGCTCGTGGTGGTGGTCGTCATGGCCGTGGCCGTGACCATGCGCGCGGCTTTCGCCATAGAAGGTCAGGAACATCAGCCGCCAGGAATAGAACGAGGTAAAGCAGGCCGCGATCACCAGCATCCAGAAGGCATATTGGCTGCCGACCCAGGCGCTTTCGATCACCGCGTCTTTCGACAGGAAGCCAGCGAAGCCGATATGGGTCAGCGGGATGCCGACGCCAGTGATGGCCAGCGTGCCGATCATCATGGCCCAGAAGGTCAGCGGGATCTTTTTCCGCAGGCCACCGTAGTTGCGCATGTCCTGCTCATGGTGGGTCGCGTGGATCACCGAACCGGCACCAAGGAACAGCATGGCCTTGAAGAAGGCATGCGTGAACAGGTGGAACATCGCCACGGAATAGACGCCGACACCGGCGGCCACGAACATGTAGCCAAGCTGCGACATGGTGGAATAGGCGATGACGCGCTTGATGTCATTCTGCACCAGACCGATGGTCGCAGCGACGAAAGCGGTGGTCGCCCCCAGCACGGTGATGAAGGCCAGCGCGCTCGGCGCGTATTCGTAAAGCGGCGACATGCGGCAGACGAGGAACACCCCCGCCGTCACCATGGTCGCGGCGTGGATCAGCGCCGACACCGGGGTCGGGCCTTCCATCGCGTCGGGCAGCCAGGTGTGCAGACCCAGTTGCGCCGATTTGCCCATGGCGCCGATGAACAGCAGCACGCCGATCAGGTTGGCGGCATTCCATTCGGTCCAGAGGAAGCTGATGCTGGTATCGGCCAGACCCGGCGCCGCAGCGAACACATCGTCGAAACGGATCGAGTCGGTCAGGAAGAACAGCGCGAAGATGCCGAGGGCAAAGCCGAAGTCGCCGACGCGGTTCACGATGAACGCCTTCATCGCCGCCGCATTGGCCGAAGGCTTGCGGTAGTAGAAGCCGATCAGCAGGTAAGACGCCACACCCACGCCTTCCCAGCCGAAGAACATCTGGACGAGGTTGTCACTGGTCACCAGCGTCAGCATGGCGAAGGTGAAGAACGACAGATAGGCGAAGAAGCGCGCCTTGTAATGCTCGCCCTCCTTCCAGTTGTCGTCATGCGCCATATAGCCGAAGGAATAAAGGTGCACGAGCGCCGAGACCGAGTTCACCACAACCAGCATGATGGCGGTCAGCCGGTCCACCCGGATCGCCCATTCCGTCGCCAGCGAGCCACTTTCGATCCAGCGCATCAGCACGATGTGCTGCGTCTCGCCGTCATGCCCGAGGAAGATGATCCAGGACAGCAGCGCCGCAAGGAACACCAGCGAAGTGGTGATGACCTGCCCGGCCGTCTCGCCAATGAATCGCCAGCCGAAGCCGCAGATCAGGGCCCCGACAAGGGGCGCGAGGAGAATGATCGTGGCCATTCGTTCAGCCTTTCATCACGTTGGCGTCTTCGACGTCGATGGTGCCGCGGGTGCGGAAGAAGCTCACCAGGATCGCAAGGCCGATGGCCGCCTCGGCGGCGGCGACGGTCAGCACGAACATGGTGAAGACCTGCCCCACCAGATCGCCCAGGAAGCTGGAAAAGGCGACGAGGTTGATGTTGACCGACAGAAGCATCAGTTCGATCGACATCAGGATGACGATGACATTCTTCCGGTTGAGGAAGATGCCGAAGATGCCAATGACGAACAGCGCCGCCGCCACCGTCAGGTAATGTTCAAGTCCTACCATTCTCGTCCCTCCGGGTGTGTGCCCGTAATTGTTCCGCTTGCGGGACAGACCCGCGATCGGGGGCGCATCATTGTGCGCCCCTCTGAATTGTCAGAGCCCCTGCCCCGGTTTCACGTCCTTCAGTTCCATCGCTTTGGCCGGGTCGCGCCACATCTGGTGCAGCACGTTCTGGCGCTTCACGTCCTTGCGGTGGCGCAGCGTCAGGGTGATGGCGCCGATCATGGCAACCAGCAGCACGAGGCCCGAGGCCTGGAACAGGTAGATGTATTTGTCATAGATCAGCAGACCCAGCGCCTTGGTGTTCTGCACATCCTCGATGGCCGGTGCCACTGCCTGACGCAGACCCAACGCGCCTTCGGCCTGGGTCCAGGCCGCATAGGCCATGCCGAATTGCAAGATGATGATGACCCCGATCAACAGCGCCAGCGGCATGGTGCGCGCCATCTCGCCCTTCAGTTCCGCGAAATCGACGTCCAGCATCATCACGACGAAGAGGAACAGCACCGCCACCGCGCCGACGTAAACGATGATCAGCAGCATGGCCACGAACTCCGCCCCCAGCAGGACGAACAGCCCCGCCGACGACAGGAAGGTCAGGATCAGCCACAGAACCGAATGCACGGGGTTGCGCGATACGGTGACCATGAGGCCCGCCGCCACCGTCACCACGGCGAAGCAATAGAAGGCAATATCCGCAACGCTCATGCGTTCTTCTCCTCGGTTTCCGCAAAAACCGCCTGAGCCATCTCAAGCGCCTTCTGCATGGCGGGCAGCCCGCCGAACATGCTCATCTGCCAGATCACTTCCGCGATCTCGCGTTTGGTCGCGCCCGCCTCAAGCGCATGCCGGATCGTCAGCTTCAGCTGCGCCTCCGCATGGGCACCAAGAACAGTCAGCGCGGCGATGGTGACCAGAAGCCGGGTCTTGGCATCCAGCCCCTCGCGGTTGAACGTGCGGCCGAACCACATCTCCATCATGTCTTTGGTCATGGTGGGGATGAAATTCTCGAACCCTTTCACCGACATGTTTTCCAAGGACGGATTGAAGGCACGGACCATCTCCTGTCCCTGCTCCATCATCGTCTTGAAAAGTTTGGTGAAATCATCGTTCATGGGGATTACCGATAGGGGGCGTCGATTTCGAGATTGCGCGCGATCTCGGCTTCCCAGCGGGCGCCGTTGTCCAAGAGCTTCGCCTTGTCGTAGTAAAGCTCCTCGCGGGTCTCGGTCGAGAATTCGAAGTTCGGCCCCTCGACGATGGCATCCACCGGGCAGGCTTCCTGACAGAAGCCGCAGTAGATGCATTTCGTCATGTCGATGTCATAGCGCGTGGTGCGGCGCGAGCCGTCCTCGCGCGGTTCCGCGTCGATGGTGATGGCCTGCGCCGGGCAGATCGCCTCGCACAGCTTGCAGGCGATGCAGCGTTCCTCGCCGTTCGGATAGCGGCGCAGCGCGTGTTCGCCCCGGAAGCGCGGCGACAGCGGCCCCTTTTCATGCGGGTAGTTCAGCGTCGATTTCGGCGCGAAGAAATACCGCAGGCCCAGACCGAAGCCCTTGATGAAATCCACCAGCAGGAAATATTTCGCTGCGCGGTTATAATCAATCACGCCCATCTTCAGCTTCCTTTGCCTTCACATCGCGTATTTCGCCGGCATTGTTGTGCGACGACCATTTCACCTCGTAATCGCTCTGGAGCATCCTGTCTCCCAATGCGCTTTCAGGCAAACGCTCGACTTCATAGTAGAGATAGACCCGACGGGTCGGAAAGTTGATGCCCCGGAAGCGCAGCCGGCGCCCGGTGATCGCAGGATCTGGGAAATCCAGTCGGTATTCGCCCTGTTCGGTTGGGCTGGTCTCGATCGCGCGGCAGACATGCACCTTACAGCCACACATGCGCTTCCAGAAGCTCCAGACCAGCTCGGGATTGAACTGATAGATCCCATGCCCCATCCAGCCGTTCATTCCGTTGCATGACACGAAGCGCCCGCCGGGCTTCAACATGCGGAACACGCTTTGCAGCGCGACCGGCACATTGAACACATGTTCCAGCGTGCCGCCGTCATAGATGAAGTCGAACTGGCCTTCCAGTGCCTCGCCCACCGGATGATTGAGATCGTGCAGGATCGTCGCGCCCTCGTAATCCGAGAAATCGAGCGATTCCATCGCACCGAAGCCAAGCGATGCCATCAGTGTCTCGCAGAACCCGTCGTCCTGAACGGTCTCCAGATAGCTGCCTTCGAGCCCGGCCTTCCGCCATGTGGTGCGGAAGCCGCGCTTGAACCGCGGGTTAGGCCGCCATTCGTGCCGCCCGAGCATGAGCGTCCGTCCGGCGGGCTTGAACCGCTGGGACAGGGCGCACAACTCCTGAAGGGTCACAAGATCGACGGCCATCCGCGTTTCGCCTTACATCGTCCAGCGTGCCCAGAGGCCGCCCAGAACTTCGTATTTTGCAAGGAATGCCACAATCACCACCCAGGCGAGCGACAGCGGCAGGAAGACTTTCCAGCCGATCCGCATCAGCTGGTCATAGCGGTAGCGCGGCACGATGGCCTTCACCATGGCGAACATGAAGAAGAAGAAAGCCATCTTGGCGACCATCCAGATCGCACCGTCCGGCAGGCCCGGAATGGGCGACAGCCAACCGCCGAAGAACAGCAGAGAAATCAGCGCGCACATCAGGAAGATGGCAATGTATTCGCCCGCCATGAACAGAAGGAACGGCGTCGCCGAATATTCCACCTGATAGCCGGCCACCAGTTCGGATTCCGCCTCCGGCAGGTCGAAGGGCGGGCGGTTGGTCTCGGCCAGCGCCGAGATGAAGAACAGCGCCACCATCGGCAGATGCGGCAGCCAATACCAGCCCAGCAGACCCCAGCCGGTATCCTGCGCCCGCACGATGTCACCAAAGTTCATCGAGCCGGTCGAGATGATGATGCCGATGATGATCAGACCCAGCGACACTTCGTAGGAAATCATCTGCGCGGCCGACCGCAGCGAGCCGAGGAACGGATATTTGGAGTTCGAAGCCCAGCCACCCATGATCACGCCATAAACCTCCAGCGAGGAGATGGCGAAGACATAGAGGATGGCCACGTTGATGTCCGACAGCACCCAGCCATCCGAGAACGGCACCACCGCCCAAGCGATCATCGCCAGCACGAAGGACAGCATCGGCGCGAGGAAGAACACCGGCCGGTCAGCACCGGCGGGCACCACGACCTCTTTCACCACATATTTCAGGGCGTCGGCCACCGATTGCAGCAGGCCGAAGGCGCCCACCACGTTCGGGCCCCGCCGCATCTGGACAGCCGCCCAGATCTTGCGGTCGCCATAGACGAGGAACAACAAGGAGATCATCACGAAGGCGATGACCAGAAGACATTGCGCCGCGATCAGCAGCGCCGTCCCCAGACCTGTTTGCAGAAATTCAGCCATTTGCCTCTGGTCCCTCAGCCCAAGTCTTTTTCATACCGTCGGTATCCCCTGCGCGCCGCAATCGCGCACCGTTACCTCGGCGTCGATCGTCCGCAACCCGCGGGGCAGCGCGGCCGAGATCACATAGACCGCATCGCCGCGCCAGTTGTTTCCATCCTGCGCCACCGTGGTGCGCACATGCCGCGCGAACCCGAACCCCCGGATCAGCGCATATTGGGCCGCCGCGCAACGCGCATAGGCCTCGACATCCCCGTCATTCCGCGCGCCGCTCATGGCGACGCGGAAATTGACCAGATCCCCGTCAAGCAGGATCGTCTCGATCCCCTCATACCGGGCCGAACGCGGCGCCGCGTCGCTGTCGCCCGCGCAGCCCGACAGCACCGCCGCAGCGGTGGTCAGGCCAAGCAGGGAGGCGGCGGCACGCATCATCCGGTTATTCCGCCGCCAGCGGCGCGTCGGTGCGCGCGGCAGCCATCGCCTGCAACTCGCCCATCAGGCTCGATGCGCGGGCAATCGGGTTGGTCAGGTAGTAATCCTTCACCACCAGACCGAAAGGCGCATTCCCCAGCGCCGCACGCGGCAGCGCCGCGCCTTCGTTGCTGGCCAGTTCGTCGATACGGCCCAGATGCGGATGCGCGGCCACGATGCGCGAGCGCAGCTCGGCCAAGCTGTCCCAACCCAAGGTCGAGCCGATCTCGGCCGACAGCGCCCGCAGGATCGCCCAGTTTTCCTTGGCATCGCCCGGCGCAAACCCGGCCCGCATCGCCAGTTGCGGGCGGCCTTCGGTGTTCACGAACAGACCGTTTTCTTCCGTATAGGCGGCGCCCGGCAGGATGATGTCGGCGCGATGCGCCCCGCGATCCCCATGGCTGCCCTGATAGATCACGAAGGCACCGGCCTCGATCTCCACCTCGTCGGCGCCAAGGTTGTAGATCACTTCGGCCCCTTCGGTCGCGCCTTTCAGCCCGCCCTCGGTGGTGCAGCCCACATCCATCGCCCCCACGCGGGCGGCGGCGGTATGCAGGACCAGCAGTTTGGCGCCACTGGCGGCGCAATAGGCCTGCGCCTCGGCCAGAACGGCGGCGCCATCGGCCTCAATCAGCGCGCCCTGCCCGACGATCACCAGCGCGGGCTTGTCCGAGGCCGCAGCCTTGCCCACCAGCGCGGTCAGCGCGTTCCGGTCGGCGCCGAGATGCGCGTAATCATAGGTCAGATCGACCGCGCGGCCGATCAGCGCCACATCGGCGCCCCGCGCCCAGGCCTTGCGGATGCGGGCGTTCAGCACCGGGGCCTCGTTGCGCGGGTCGGTGCCGATCAGCAGGATCATCTGCGCCGCGTCGATGTCCTCGATGGCAGCAGTGCCGACATAGGCCGCACGGTTCCCCGCCGGAAGCTTCGCGCCATCGGTGCGGCACTCGACCGTGCCACCCAGCGATTCCACCAGCGTTTTCAGGCTGTAAGCGGCTTCGACCGGCACCAGATCGCCGACGATGCCGGTCACCTTGCGGCCCTTCATCGCAGCAGCGGCAGCGGCCAGCGCCTCGCCCCAGCTTGCCTTCCGCAGGCGGCCGTTCTCCCGGATGTAAGGCGTATCAAGCCGCTGGCGGCGCAACCCGTCCCAGATGAAGCGGCTCTTGTCGGCCAGCCATTCCTCGTTCACGCCGTCATGGTTGCGCGGGATGATGCGCATGACTTCGCGCCCCTTGGTGTCGACCCGGATGTTCGACCCCAGCGCATCCATCACGTCGATGCTTTCGGTCTTGGTCAGCTCCCACGGACGGGCTGTGAAGGCATAGGGTTTGGAGGTCAGCGCGCCGACCGGGCAAAGGTCGATGATATTGCCCTGAAGGTTGGATGCCAGCGTTTCATTCAGATAGCTGGTGATCTCGCTGTCCTCGCCGCGCCCGGTCTGGCCCATCTGGGTGATGCCCGCGACCTCGGTGGTGAAGCGGACGCAGCGGGTGCACGAAATGCAGCGCGTCATCTCGGTCTTGACCAGCGGGCCAAGGTTCAGGTTCTCGGAGGCGCGTTTCGGCTCGCGGTAGCGGCTGAAATCCACGCCATAGGCCATGGCCTGATCTTGCAGGTCGCATTCGCCGCCCTGATCGCAGATCGGGCAGTCAAGCGGGTGGTTGATGAGCAGGAACTCCATCACCCCTTCGCGCGCCTTCTTCACCATGGGCGAGTTGGTCTTGACCACCGGCGGCTCGCCATTCGGGCCGGGGCGCAGGTCGCGCACCTGCATCGCGCAGGAGGCAGCCGGCTTCGGCGGGCCGCCGACAACCTCGACGAGACACATCCGGCAGTTGCCCGCGATGGACAGACGCTCGTGGTAGCAGAAGCGCGGAATCTCGATCCCCGCGACCTCGGCCGCCTGAATGATCGTCATCGCGGCGTCAACCTCGACCTCGATACCGTCGATGATGATTTTCTTGAGGTTGCTCACGTCAGATCTCCACTTGATCACGGGAGTTATTGAGAACAGGCCATTTGAGCATGGCCAGTATGGCAAGCGGTGCGATGCAGCCAAGAAGCAGAAAGATATTTCGCGCGATCTGGACCGCGATGAAGCTGCCGGGGGGGACCACATTGAACAGCACCCAGAGGGGGGCCGACAGATCATCGTTCATGGCCTGATGGACCATGGTTTCCATGATCAACGGAAATACCAAACCACCCAACACCATCGACACCGGCGAAACGAGAGCCAAGCCGAGTCGCGCACCACGAACACCGGCACGGCGCAGAAGCAGGAATGTCAGAGCCGGGTTTATCACCAGAAAGGCAAAAGCAATCACCGCCGGATAGAGGTGCATCAGGGCATGCTGAAAGCTCATACGCAGCCCCCCTCGAATTCCCATGCGCCAGCGGCATAACCGCCCACAGCCTGCGGCTGGAAGCGGCCTCCGGCCTGCGTGCAGGCCTGCGCAGCCACGTCCTTGGCGTGCTTGCCCTGATCCATGCCGAAGGGCGCCACGCGCACTGTCGCGCCCGAGACCGGCTGCGCACCCGCGCGCGTCAGCGCCTTGCCTGCCCGGCCCGCACTGACCTGCGCCTGATACTCCGCCCCCTCCTGCATCACCGCATAGGCGCCCCCCTTCACGGAGGCCCCCTGCGGCGCGGGCGCAGCAACGCAGGCCGAAAGGCCCGCTGCCATGCCCGAAAGGAGGATGGGGGTCAGGTTCATCTTATTCCGCCGCCATCGCGCCCATGCGGCCGGTCTTCTTGGCCTTGATGCGGTCCTCGATTTCCTCGCGGTAATGCCGGATCAGGCCCTGGATCGGCCAGGCCGCCGCATCGCCAAGCGCACAGATCGTGTGGCCTTCCACCTGCTTGGTCACGCTCAGCAGCATGTCGATTTCCTCGACCTCAGCCTCGCCGCGCACCAGACGGTCCATCACGCGCATCATCCAGCCGGTGCCCTCGCGGCAGGGCGTGCACTGGCCGCAGCTTTCATGCTTGAAGAACTTCGCCAGCCGCCAGATTGCCTTCACGATGTCGGTATTCTGATCCATCACGATCATGCAGGCGGTGCCGAACGAGGATTGCAGCGCGCGCATCCCGTCGTAATCCATGATGGCATCTTCGCATTTGTCGGCCGGGATGACCGGGCAGGACGCCCCGCCGGGGATCACCGCCTTGAGGTTCTTCCAGCCGCCGCGCACACCGCCGCCATGCTTCTCGATCAGCTCGCGCATTGGAATCGACATGGTTTCTTCGATCACGCAGGGCGTGTTCACATGGCCCGACATGGCAAACAGCTTCACGCCCGCATTGTTCGGGCGGCCGAAGCTGGCGAACCATGCGGCGCCCCGACGCAGGATGGTCGGCGCCACGGCGATGGATTCCACGTTGTTCACCGTGGTCGGGCAGCCATAAAGGCCCGAACCCGCCGGGAACGGTGGCTTCATCCGCGGCATGCCCTTCTTGCCTTCAAGGCTTTCCAGCAGCGCGGTTTCCTCGCCGCAGATATAGGCGCCCGCCCCGTGATGCAGGTAGACATCGAAATCATAGCCCGACTTGCAGGCGTTCTTGCCGATCAGACCCGCATCATAGCATTCGTCGATGGCGGCTTGCAGCGCCTCTTTCTCGCGGATGTATTCGCCCCGGATGTAGATATAGGCCGCCACCGCACCCATGGCGAAACCGGCGACCAGACAGCCCTCGATCAGCGTATGCGGATCGTGGCGCATGATCTCGCGGTCCTTGCAGGTCGCGGGTTCGGATTCGTCGGCGTTCACCACCAGATAGGACGGGCGGCCATCGGATTGCTTCGGCATGAAGGACCATTTCATGCCGGTCGGGAAGCCCGCGCCGCCCCGGCCACGAAGGCCGGAGTCCTTCATGATCTGGATGATGCCGTCACGGCCAAGCGCCAGCAGATCGGCGGTCTTGTCCCAGTGGCCGCGCGCCATGGCCCCTTTCAGGCTGCGGTCGTGCATCCCGTAGAGGTTGGTGAAGATCCGGTCCTGATCCTTCAGCATCTTGTGCCCTCAATTTCCCCGGTTGACGGCCTTGTGCCGCCGCCAGATCTGGTAAGTGACGACCAGCGCCCAGAAGAACGCGGCCAGTGCGGCGAGGTCGAACAGGAAGGCATAGCGGGCTTCCAACCCCACCTGCCCGCCAACCCATTGCGCCCCCATCCACAACAGCATGGTCCCCGCGATCACGAAGGCAACCAGACGCGAGTCACGCGCCAGCCGCTTCTGTTCGGGGGTGGGGGTCGTCATCGCCGGCTCCTCAGTAATCGTTGGTCTTGGCGCGTTCGAGGAAGACATCCATCCCCTCGGTCACGATGATCTTCGCCTGATTGACCCATTTGTCGCGGGTCACACGACCACGGAAGCCTTTCAGGTTGCTGTCCATCCACGCGACCTCGGCCGCGCCCCATTGCGCGATCTGGTCAAAGTGGAAGATGCCAAGCTCATGACACAGCTTTTCCAGCGCCGGGCCGATGCCCTCGATCTTTTTCAGATCGTCAGGCTGGCCATCGCGCGCGGCGGTCAGGCCCTGCGGCTGCGTGCCTTCGGCAGTAGCCGTCGTTTCAGGCTTGGCGGTCAGCACTTCGGCGGTGGCCTCGTCAATGCCACGCGCGGCGGGCGCCGGGGCTTCCTCGGTCACGGCCGGGGCTTCCGCCGCAGGCTTCTTGCGCCAGGGCGTCAGGATCGGAACTTCGGTGCCATCAATCCGCTTCACCGTATCGCCGACTTTCACCGCGCGATCCACCGAGGCGTTATACTGCGTGCGACCGCTGTCATATTCCTTCAGCGAGGTCAGCCCGGTCGCCGGTTCTGACGAATAGCGCCCGGTCTGCGAACCCGGCACCGGCACCTCGCCTTTCGAGAAGCGCGCGATCATCTCGCGCAGTTTCTCGGCGCTCAGATCCTCGTAATAGTCCTTGCCTATCTGTGCCATCGGCGCATTGGCGCAGGCCCCGAGGCATTCGACCTCTTCCCACGAGAACTTGCCATCGTCCGAAGGCGTATGCGGCGTCGGCGCGATCAGTTCCTTGCAGACGGCGATCAGCTCTTCCGCGCCGCAGATCATGCAGGACGTCGTGCCGCAGATCTGGATATGCGCAACGGTGCCAACGGGTTGCAACTGGAACATGAAGTAGAAGGTCGCCACTTCCAGCGCCCGGATATGCGCCATGCCCAACATGTCGGCGACATATTCGATCGCCGCGCGGGTCAGCCAGCCCTGTTGTTCCTGCGCGCGGAACAGCAGCGGGATGATGGCGCTGGCCTGACGGCCTTCGGGGTATTTGGAAATCTGCCCCTGCGCCCATTCCATATTGGCAGGCGTGAAAGTGAAGGAAGCAGGCTGTTCTTTATGCAGACGGCGGAGCATTAGCGGTCGATCTCCCCGAACACGACATCCATCGTGCCGATGATGGCGGCGACATCGGCAAGTTGATGGCCCTTGGCGATGTAGTCCATGGATTGCAGGTGCGGATAACCCGGTGCGCGCAGCTTGGCGCGGTAGGGTTTGTTGGTGCCATCCGCCACCAGATAGACACCGAATTCGCCCTTCGGCGCCTCGACGGCGGCATAGACCTCGCCCGCCGGAACGTGGAACCCTTCGGTGTAGAGCTTGAAGTGATGGATCAGGCTTTCCATCGATGTCTTCATGTCGCCACGTTTGGGCGGCGTCAGCTTGCCACGCGCCAGAACGTCGGTCTTGGCCGCCGGTTCGCGCAGCTTGGCGATCGCCTGACGCATGATCTTCAGGCTTTCGCGCATCTCGGCCATGCGGCAGAGATAGCGGTCATAACAGTCGCCGTTCTTGCCGACCGGCACGAGGAAGTCGAATTCGTCATAGCATTCATAGGGCTGCGCGCGCCGCAGATCCCATGCCAGACCCGAGCCGCGCACCATGACGCCGGAATAGCCCCAGTTCAGGATGTCTTCCTCTGTCACGATGCCGATGTCGGCATTGCGCTGCTTGAAGATGCGGTTCTCGGTCAGCAGACCATCAATATCGTCCAGAACCTTCGGGAAGGTCTCGGTCCAGGCTTCGATGTCGTCGATCAGCGCGGGCGGCAGATCCTGATGGACACCACCGGGGCGGAAATAGGCGGCGTGCAGACGCGCGCCACAGGCGCGTTCATAGAACACCATCAGCTTTTCGCGCTCTTCAAAGCCCCAGAGCGGCGGGGTCAGCGCACCCACGTCCATCGCCTGCGTGGTGACGTTCAGCAGGTGGTTCAGGATGCGGCCGATTTCCGAATACAGCACGCGGATCAGCGAGGCACGACGCGGCACGACGGTGCCGGTCAGCTTTTCGATGGCCATGCACCAGGCATGTTCCTGGTTCATCGGGGCCACATAATCCAGCCGGTCCAGATAAGGCAGGTTTTGCAGGTAGGTCCGGCTTTCCATCAGCTTCTCGGTGCCACGGTGCAGCAGGCCGATATGCGGGTCGCAGCGTTCCACGATCTCGCCGTCCAGCTCCAGCACCAGACGCAGCACGCCGTGCGCGGCAGGGTGCTGCGGGCCGAAGTTGATGTTGAAGTTGCGGATCTTCTGCTCGCCCGTCAGCGCGTCGTCGAATTGTCCGTCCATCATGCGTGAACCTCATTCAGGGTCTTGCGCCAGTTGTCCGGCAGGTCCGGGAACTGGCGGGCGACGAAGTCATATTGCGGCCGCAACGCGACCAAAGCGCGGGCGCGCAAATCGCCCGGCAGGGCAAGCGGCGCGCCTTCCAGCACGCGCCTGGAAAAATCGGCCTCCGTCTCGGCAATGCCAAGCCAGCGGCACAGACGCGAAAGGCCCGGCGACGTCAGCAGGCGTTCCGAAAATTCGACATACAGACGGCGTGGATCGACGGCGGCATTCAGCCGCGTGATTGTGCCTGCATAATCCTCGCGGTCGGTCGCCCCTGCCCCGATCCGGTCGATCATGGCCAATGCCTCGGCCCGCGCAGCCCCGGCGAAATCGGCCATGTCCGCAACCCGGCGTCGGGCGATCATCCGCGCATGGCTCCACAACCGGGCGACCGGATCGCGCAGCAGGTAAAGCAACCGGCTGTCCTGCCCGACCTCAGCCATGCCGCGGAACGACCCTTCGGGCAGCAGCGCATAGCCCGGCGTCACATCGGCCACCAGACGCGCGTCACCCAGCCCTTCGGTCAGATAGGCACGATAGGCAGGAAGGTCGGCGCAACGCGCCTCGACAATCGCCTGCCAGTCCTGCACATCGCGCAACTTCCGCCGGAACAGCGCCGCGCGCCGCCCCGTCAGCCCCGGCAGAGCCGAGGAAAGCCGCGCCACCTGACGCGCCAGACCCCGGATGTAACGGTCATAGTTGCCACGATAAATCATGTCGAAGTAATGCAGTTCCTTGATGCTGCGCAGATGACAGTCCCGATGCGCGGCGAGATAGTCGAAGAGCCAGGACGTGCTGGCCTTCGTCGCGCCGACGCAGATCAGGAATGTCGGTTCTGCCCGCATCCCGACCCTCAGGCTTTCTTCTCGTCGCCGGGCAGCACATATTGCGCACCTTCCCACGGCGAGAGAAAATCGAACTGGCGGTATTCCTGCACCAGTTTCACCGGCTCGTAGACGACGCGCTTCTGCGCCTCGTCATAGCGGACCTCGGTGTAGCCGGTGGTCGGGAAATCCTTGCGCAGCGGATGGCCGCGGAAACCGTAATCCGTCAGGATGCGGCGCAGGTCGGGGTGGCCCGAGAACAGGATGCCGAACATGTCGAACACTTCACGCTCGAACCAGTTGGCCGAGGGGTGCACCGACACGATGGACGGCACCATCTCGTCCTCGCGCACTGCCGCTTTCACGCGGATACGCTGGTTCTGATACATCGACAGGAAGTGATAGACCACGTCGAAACGCGCCGGGCGCTCGGGATGATCGACCGCTGTAATGTCCACCAGAGTGGAAAAGCGGCAGGCACTGTCGGTCTTCAGGAAGTCGATAAAGGCGACAAGTTGCGCCGCCGTCACCTCGACCGTCAATTCATCGAAGGCGATGGAGACGCCGACAACGGCCTGCGGGCGCTTCAGCTGGATATGCTCGCCCAGTTGCGTCAGAGCTTCGGACATCTTCCCCTCCTCAGCGGACCAGCGTGCCGGTGCGACGGATTTTCCGTTGCAGGGCAAGGATGCCATACATCAGCGCCTCTGCCGTGGGCGGGCAGCCGGGAACGTAAATATCCACCGGCACCACACGGTCGCAGCCGCGCACCACCGAATAGCTGTAGTGATAATAGCCGCCGCCATTGGCGCACGAGCCCATCGAAATCACATAGCGCGGCTCGGGCATCTGGTCATAGACCTTGCGCAGCGCCGGGGCCATCTTGTTGGTCAGCGTACCTGCCACGATCATCACGTCGGACTGGCGCGGCGAGGCGCGCGGGGCAAAACCATAGCGTTCCACGTCGTAGCGCGGCATGGCGGTATGCATCATCTCCACCGCGCAGCAGGCCAGACCGAAGGTCATCCAGTGCAGCGAGCCAGTGCGCGCCCAGTTGATGATGTCCTCGGTGGTGGTGAGCAGAAAGCCCTTGTCCTGCAAGTCGCGGTTCATCGCGACCATGCCGGCATCACGGTCATTCGCCGCGTGGTTCGCGCTCGTGCTCACGCCCATTCCAAGGCCCCCTTCTTCCATTCATAGGCAAAGCCCACGGTCAGAACGCCCAGGAAGACCATCATCGACCAGAAGCCCACCATGCTCATGTCCCCGAAGGCAACTGCCCATGGGAAGAGGAAGGCCACTTCAAGATCGAAGATGATGAACAGGATCGACACGAGGTAGAACCGCACGTCGAATTTCATCCGGGCGTCGTCGAAGGCGTTGAAACCGCATTCATAGGCCGACACTTTTTCGGGATCGGGGTTCCTGACCGCAAGGATCACGGCGGCGAGGATCAGCACGAGGCCAAGACCGACGGCAAGAACCAGAAAGATGATAATGGGAAGGTATTCTCGGAGAAGTCCGTCCACGAGTGGCTCCTTCGGCTGGCGGCATGGGGCACAGGACGCCCGGCGCGCGCGGATCGTTGCTGCGACCCGTTTACTCCTGCCCTCACGCGCGGTCAACCAAAGGCGGCACGAAAAACCCGAGGCGGGAGCGTGATTTCGTTGATTGTATACCGTCGCACACCGGGATTATTCCGCAGCGCGGCATAGGGTGGCCGCCCTCCCCTCCGGAAAGCCCGGCCAAAGGGCTTTCCCAACGGAATCTCTCGGACTAGGCGCGACTCGCCCATGCGGGGGGGCGTTTGTCGAAAAACGCGGCGATGCCTTCGGCGGCTTCCGGACTTTCCCAGCGGCGGATCAGCAGATCGGCCGTGTCGGAGATCAGCGCCTCGTCCACCTGCGGACCGAGCCGCGCCACCAGCGCCTTGGCATCGGCGACCGCCCCCGGCGCACAGGCGAGGATCGGCGTCACCTCGGCCTCTACAGCCGCATCCAGTTCGTCCGGGGAAACCACGGCATGCAACAGACCGATGCGATGCGCCTCGGTGCTGTCGAACAGCCGCGCCGCCATGAAATGCCGCCGCGCCGCTGCCGCACCGATCCGCGCCACGACGTAGGGCGAGATCGTCGCCGGGATCAGACCAAGCTTCGTTTCCGTCAACCCGAAGCGGGCGCCGCCGACCCCGATGCACAGATCACAGACCGACATCATGCCGATACCGCCCCCGAAGGCCTGCCCCTGCACCCGCCCGATCAGAGGCTTCGGCAGGGTATCGAGCGCGTTCAGCATCCGCGCCAGCGCCAATGCGCCCTCGCGCCGCATCGCAGGCCCGCCGTCGATCTGGGCCCGCATCCAGGACAGATCGCCGCCGGCACAGAAGCTGGCCCCTTCCGCGGCCAGAACTACGGCCCGCACCGAAGCGTCCCCGCCCAGCCGCGCCGCCGCTTCGGTCAGTTCGGCAATCATGGTCGCCGACAGCGTATTGTGCTTCTCTGGCCGGTTCAACACCAGCCGCGCGACGCCGCGCGTATCCTGTGCGATGGTGATGGTCTCGAACATATCCGTCCCTCCGTGCCGCAAATTTCTTGCAAAGAAATTTGCAAATCTTTTGGTCAAAAGATTTGCGCCTGCCCCCTCAGGCTGCGCGCAAATCCGGCGGCTTCGTCCAGCACCGCCATATCCAGCCCGGTGTCGAAGCCCAGCGCCGCCAGACGCGCCGCCACCGCCTCGGTCGCCACATTACCCGCTGCGCCCGGTGCATAGGGGCAGCCGCCAAGCCCGCCCACCGCCGCGTCGAACACGCGCAGGCCCAGCGCCAGCGAGGCCTCGATATTCTCCAGCGCCCGGCCCTGCGTGTCGTGGTAATGCCCGGCGAGCCTTTCGGCGGGCAGTTCCGCCAGCACTGCCTCCAGCATGGCGCGGATGGTTTCAGGCGTGCCATGACCGATCGTGTCGCCCAAGCTGATTTCATAACAGCCCATGTCGCGCAAAACGGCTGCGACCTTGGCCACCTGAGCGGGCGGGGTCGGTCCGTCGAAGGGGCAATCGGTAACAACCGAGACGTAGCCGCGCAGCGGGATGCCATCGGCCTTCGCCGCTTCGGCCACAGGCGCGAAGCGATCAAGGCTTTCGGCGATGGTGCAGTTGAGATTGGCCTTGGAAAATCCTTCCGAGGCCGAAGCGAAGATTGCCACCTCGCTGGCACGGGCGGCGCGCGCGGCCTCGTATCCTTTCAGGTTCGGGGTCAGCGCGGCGTAGCTGACGCACGGCGCACGGGAGATCCCGGCCAGAACCTCGGCCGCATCCGCCATCTGCGGCACCCATTTCGGGCTGACGAAGCTGGTTACCTCGATCCGGCGGAATCCCGCGCGCGACAGCATGTCCACCAGCCGGATCTTGTCTGCCGCCGGGATCAGACGCTTTTCATTCTGCAACCCGTCACGCGGGCCCATTTCGAAGATTTCGGCGCGGTCCTGTGTCATTGGTTCAGGCCTCCGGCAATTCGTAGAAATCGCGGGTATAAAGGACATCCTCCCCCGACCGCTCCAGCGCGCGGGCATAGGCCGGACGTTCGGCGATCCGCGCGGCATAGGCGGCAAGATTGGCAAAGCCGTCGGGACGGACGAAGCGGAAACAGGCGGTCACGTTGAAGGCCATCATCAGGTCGGCACCGCTGAAGCCTTGGTGCAGCAGCCAATCGCGCCCTGCCAGCGCCGCCTCCTGCGCCTGCATGGTCTTGACCAGACGCCGGGTTTCCAACTGCATCATGGCGGGGGAACGGGCCGAAGCCGGGCGCAGGAAGATATGCTGGATGTTCAGAGATTGCAGGATATTGGCCTGCGTTTCGGCAAAATGCACCCATTCCAGAAAGCGCGCACGTTCTGCCGTGCCGGGGGCCACACCAAGGCCCGCCTCCGGAAAGCGTTCGCACAGATATTCGATGATGGCACCGCTTTCGAAGATCGCCTGACCGTCAATCTCCAGCGCGGGCACGCGCCCTGCGGGCGACAGCGCCATCAGTTCCGGACGGCGGGTGGAGCCGTCATCCAGCCGGTAGCTGACCAGATCGTAGTCAAGGCCAAGCTCCTCCAGCGCCCAGAGAACACGCATGGACCGCGAGCCGGGGCAGTGATGCAGCCGGATCATGCCGCCACCTCGGCGGTTTCGGCCTCCAGCAGGATCAGCGCCGCCCCCGCCTCGACCTGGGTGCCGGGGGTGACCAGTACTTCGGCCACCACGCCATCGCGCGCGGCGGTCAGCGTGTGTTCCATCTTCATCGCTTCCAGAATGGCCAGCCGGTCCCCCGCAGCGACGGCCTGTCCGGGGGCCACGAAGACCGCCTTCACCAGACCGGGCATCGGCGACAGCGTGGCATTCCCCGCCGCGCCGCCACTGGCCTCACGCGCCAGCGGATCGACCGGGGCAAGGCTGTGGCAGGCGCCTTTGTCGAAGACATGGATCAGGCCGCCCGCCTGCACCACCGGCAGCGCGGGCGGGACGAGACGTTCCCCCTCGACCGTGATGCGCGGACCTTCGGCGTCGAGGGTCAGCAGCCCCTCGGTGACCTCATCCCCCTGCCGCACCGCCAGACGCCGCGCCAGAGGCGCCCAGAGTGTGAAGCCCAGCGCAGGGCGTGCAGTCAGTCCGGCACTGGCCAGGAGCGCCGCCGCACGCACGCCTGCCGAAGGCACGGGACTGACGACCAGCGCCTCCAGATCCCGCTCGATCAGTCCGGTATCGACATCGCCCGCCGCAAAACCCGGATGCCGGGCCAGCGCGCCAAGGAAACCAAGGTTCGTCACCGTGCCCGCCACCTGCGTCTCTGCCAGGGCGCGCGACAGTTGTTGCAAGGCAACTTCGCGGGTCGGGCCATGCACGATCACCTTGGCGATCATCGGGTCATACCACGGGCTGATCGTATCGCCGGACCGCACGCCGGTATCGGCACGCGCGCCTTCGGGGAAGGCGAGATGCGCCAGTGTGCCAGTGGCGGGCAGGAATCCTGCGGGCACATCCTCGGCGTAAAGCCGGGCCTCGAAGGCATGACCCTTGATGGCAAGCTGATCCTGCCGCAGGGGCAGCGCCTCGCCCGCCGCCACGCGGATCTGCCATTCCACCAGATCGACGCCGGTGATCGCCTCGGTCACGGGATGTTCGACCTGAAGGCGGGTGTTCATCTCCATGAACCAGAAACGGTCGGCGCGCAGGCCATCGGAGGCGTCGACGATGAATTCAATTGTCCCCGCGCCCTTGTAGCCGATGGCGCGCGAGGCGCGCACGGCGGCCTCGCCCATGGCCGCGCGCATTTCGGCGGGCATGCCGGGAGCCGGGGCTTCCTCGATCACCTTCTGATGGCGCCGCTGCAAAGAGCAGTCGCGTTCAAACAGATGCACGGCATCGCTGCCGTCCCCGAACACCTGAACCTCGATATGGCGGGGCTTTTCGACATATTTCTCGATCAGCACGGCATCATTGCCGAAGGCGGTGGCGGCCTCGCCTTTCGCACTGTCCAGCGCGGCAGCGAAATCTTCGGCACGGGTGACCTTGCGCATGCCCTTGCCGCCGCCCCCTGCCACGGCCTTGATGAGCACCGGCCAGCCAATCGCCTCGGCCGCGCCAGCCAGATGTTCGGGATCCTGATTGTCGCCGTGATAGCCGGGCACAACCGGCACACCGGCCTCGGACATCAGGCGCTTGGCGGCGTCCTTCAACCCCATGGCGCGGATGGCTTTCGCGGAAGGGCCGATGAAGGTGAGGCCCGCAGCTTCCACCGCATCGACGAAATCGGGGTTTTCCGACAGGAAGCCGTAACCGGGATGGATGGCCTGCGCGCCGGTCGCCTGCGCGGCGGCGATGATCGCATCGCCGCGCAGATAGCTGTCACGCGGGGCCGGGCCGCCGATGGCCACAGATTCGTCCGCCAGCGCGACATGGCGGGCATGGGCATCAGCCTCGGAATAGACCGCCACAGTGGCAAGGCCCATGCGCCGGGCGGTGGCGATGATGCGGCAGGCAATCTCGCCGCGATTGGCGATCAGGATTTTCTGGAACATGTCAGACCTCCGGCGCGGGGTGATCGGGGGCGGACGGGGGGCTGCCTGCCCCCCGCAGGGCCTCTGGCCCCGCCTCCCGAGGATATTTGTGAACAGATGAGGACGAGAGGCGCTGCGCGGCCTCGGCCGTGAGACGGGCGAGGATATCGGCGGCGGGGGCGATGTCATGGATCAGCCCCACCGCCTCGCCCGCGACGGGCGAGCCGTTGGTGGCATCGCCTTGCGTCTGTGCCGCGGCCCAGTCGGCGCGGGCATTGGCGGCACCGGGCCCGCGCAAGGCCTGCGGATCGGCATGCCACCGGTCAGTAAAGGCGGAGCGCAGGACGCGGATGTCAAAGGGCGCGGGCCAGTCGAAGCCACGCACCGCATCCACCGTGCGGGTGCGCAGGGTGGCATCGCCGTCGGCTGTGATTGCGGCAGCATGAAAGCCCGGCGGCACCAGCGCCTCGGTCGCAGCCCAGAAGCGGCTGCCAATCAGGGCGCCATCCGCCCCGAGCATCAGGCTGGCGGCAAGGCCGCGCCCGTCAGCGATACCGCCCGCGGCCAGCAGCAGTGTCCCGGGCGCGCGGGCGGCGATGAGGTCGGCGAGTTCCGGCACCAGCGTAAAGGTGCCGCGAGACTGGCCATGTCCACCCGCTTCGGCGCCCTGTGCGACAAGCATACTGGCCCCGGCATCCAGCGCAGCGCGGGCGTGATCGAGCGTCTGGCACTGGCAGATCAGCGGCACACCTGCCGCATGAATCGCGTCGGCGAAGGGCGTCGGATCGCCGAAGGACAGCATGACCGCGCGCGGGCCGCGGTCAAGGCATTCGGCCAGCAGCGCAGGCGTCAACCGCCAGGTGATGAAGCCGATGCCGATGGGCACGCCTTCGGCCAGCGCCCATTCGCGGGCGATCCAGTCGGCATCGCCATAGCCGCCCCCCAGGAGACCCAGCCCCCCGGCCTGCGCCACGGCAGCAGCAAGCCGCCCGCCCGTGGTGCCCGCCATCGGAGCCAGCGCGACCGGATGGTGCAGACCGAAGGCGCGGGTGAAGCGGGTGTCGATCAGGGGCTCAGCCATTTGGCGCCTCCGCTTGCGGCAATCCGGGCGCACCAGTCGATGCGTTGCGCACCGTCATAGGCCACAGCCAGCCCCTCGGCGATCATGCGGTCCGCCACATCCTCGCCCCCCGGAAGCCGCAGGCGGATCAGGCGTCGGCCATATTTGTCGATGCCAAGATCAGTCATCGCGGGGGTCGCGGCGCGCAGCAGCCCGCGCAGCCGGTCGGTTGCACGGGCGCCCAGCGTGGCTTCGGCGGCACAGCCGGGCTCGTGCGTTTCCGGCGCATCATAGCCCGCAAGCCGGGCCCGGTCCCGCCGGTTGCCGCAGATCAGCTCGACCGTATCGCCGTCATAGACATAGCCTGTCGTGCAACCGACGAGACCGCCCGGCGCCTCGCGCGTCACCGGCTTCTGCGCCTCGCCGGACCGCGGCGCGACCGGCGCATAGCGATGCGCGGCAGACCACAGCACCAGAAGCGTGACGAAGATATAAGCAGTGAGTTCGGGATTGAGGCGCATGACTTCGCTTTGCAAAGGCTTTGCCCTGTGATGCGCGACCGGGCGGCGCGGGGCAAGCGCCGCGCCTCTGGCCCTGCAAAGGGGGATCGCACGCGCCCGCACGGCCATCACATCCGGAACACGCCGAAGCGCGTGGGTTCCACCGGCGCGTTCAGCGCAGCGGAAAGCGAAAGGAACAGCACCTCGCGGGTGCGGCGCGGGTCGATGATGCCATCGTCCCACAGCCGGGCCGAGGCATAGAGCGGGTGGCTTTGCCGGTCGAACATCTCGATGGTGGGGCGCTTGAACTCGGCTTCTTCCTCGGGTGTCCAGGTCCCGCCTGTGCGTTCGATCCCGTCGCGTTTGACGGTGGCCAGCACGCCCGCCGCCTGTTCGCCGCCCATGACGGAGATGCGCGAGTTCGGCCAGGTCCAGAGGAAGCGCGGCTGATAGGCGCGCCCCGCCATGCCGTAGTTCCCTGCTCCGAAAGAGCCACCCACCAGCATGGTGATTTTCGGCACATTGGTGGTGGCAACGGCGGTCACCATCTTGGCGCCGTGGCGGGCAATGCCCTCGTTCTCATACTTCCGGCCGACCATGAAGCCGGTGATGTTTTGCAGGAAGACCAGCGGGATATTGCGCTGGCTGCACAATTCGACGAAATGCGCGGCCTTCTGTGCCGCCTCGGAAAACAGCACGCCGTTATTGGCCACGATGCCGACCGGGCAACCCATGACATGCGCAAAGCCGGTGACGATGGTTTCGCCGAAACGCGGCTTGAATTCATCGAAGCGCGAGCCATCCACCACGCGGGCGATGACCTCGCGGATGTCATAGGGCGTGCGCAGATCGCCCGGCACGACGCCAAGGATTTCCTCGGGGTCATAGGCCGGGGCTTCCACAGACTGCCATTGCACCGTCGCGGGTTTGGCGCGGTTCAGGTGGCTGGCGGCACGGCGGGCGAGTGCGAGGGCATGCGCGTCATCCTCGGCCAGATAATCCGCCACCCCCGACAGCCGCGTATGCACATCGCCACCGCCCAGATCCTCGGCGCTGACCACCTCGCCCGTCGCGGCCTTCACCAAAGGTGGACCGGCGAGGAAGATCGTGCCCTGTTCCTTCACGATGATCGTCACATCCGACATCGCGGGCACATAGGCACCACCGGCAGTGCAGGAGCCCATCACCACCGCAATCTGCGGAATGCCCTTCGCGCTCATCCGCGCCTGATTATAGAAGATCCTGCCGAAATGGTCGCGGTCGGGGAAAACCTCGTCCTGATTGGGCAGGTTGGCGCCGCCGCTATCGACCAGATAGACGCAAGGCAGCGCGCATTCCTCGGCAATTTCCTGCGCGCGCAGGTGTTTCTTCACCGTCATAGGGTAATAGGTGCCGCCCTTCACGGTGGCGTCGTTGCAAACGACCATCACCTCTTGCCCGTGGATGCGACCGATCCCGGCGATCACGCCCGCACAGGGGGCGGCACCGTCATACAGCCCGTGCGCGGCCGTGGCGCCGATCTCGAGGAAAGGCGAGCCGGGGTCCAGCAGATCCGCCACCCTTTCACGCGGCGGCAGCTTGCCCCGAGCGACATGGCGGGCCATCGCCTTGTCGCCCCCCCCGGCCGCGGCCAGTGCCGCCGCCTGCGCCACCGTGTCAAGCATGCCCAGATGCGCGGCGCGATTGGCCTTGAAGGCGTCAGAGCCGGTGAGGATGCGCGAGGTCAGTTTCATGTCGGTCAGTCCTGTTGATGGTCTGCGGCGAGGCGGGCGGAGGGGCGGAAAATGCGACGCGAGAGAGTCACATTATTTATACATATCAAATAATTGCATGTATAAATGTCGCAGCCGGAATGCCTGCGGAGTTGATCCACGTCAAGGTTTTCCGCCCGGTGCAGGGTGCAGGTTCGCCCCGCAAACAACCTGTGAGACCCAAGATGAAAACCCTTGCGATTGCCTTTCTGGCCACCGCCGCGCTGACGGCCCCCGCGCTTGCCCAATCGGCGGGCGACATGACGCTTGGCCTCGGGATCGGCTATGTCGCGCCCAAGGGCAACAACGGCACGCTGGCCGGTGCGGCAGCGGATGTCGAGGACAATGCGCGCCCGACCGTGACCTTCGAATATTTCGTGCGTGACAATATCGGGATCGAGGTGCTGGGCGCCCTGCCCTTCAAGCACAAGGTGAATGTAGGCGGCGCCTATGCCGGCAACACCAAGCACCTGCCCCCCACGATCACGGTGAACTGGCACATCCCCACCGGCGGCCCGATCACACCCTTCGTTGGTCTTGGCCTGAACTACACGACCTTCTTCGAGGAAAGCTCGCCCCTCGGCGATCTGAAGATCGACGACAGCTTCGGCCTCGCGGCCCATCTGGGCATGGATTACGCGCTGAACGACAAGGCCGCGCTGCGGATGGACCTGCGCTATATCGACATCGACGCCGACGTGAAGCTGAACGGCACCAAGATCGGCAAGGTAAATATCGACCCGGTGGTGGCCGGTATTTCCTACATCATGAAGTTCTGATCCCTTCACGGGACGGAAAGGTGCGGAGGGGTGCGGGTTCTGACCGCGCCCCTTTTCCATGACACCAGTTCCCCCTGCCCCCGTCATCCCTGCGCCAACAGCTCGCGGCCGATCAGCATGCGCCGGATTTCCGAGGTTCCGGCACCGATCTCCATCAGCTTGGCGTCGCGGAACAGCCGGCTGACCACGCTGTCATTGAGGAACCCGGCCCCACCCAGCGCCTGCACCGCCTGATGCGCCTGCACCATGGCCTGCTCGCTGGCATAAAGCACACAGCCTGCCGCATCGGCACGGGTGATCTCGCCCCGGTCACAGGCGCGGCCCGCCTCGTAGACATAGGCGCGAGCCGAATTCATCGCCACATACATGTCGGCGATCTTGGCCTGCATCAGCTGGAAATTCCCGATGGGCTGGCCGAACTGGTGGCGTTCCTTCGCATAGGGCACCACCTCGTCCAGACAGGCCGCCATGATGCCGGTGCCGATGCCCGACAGCACCACGCGCTCGAAATCAAGGCCGGACATCAGAACGCGCACGCCCTTGCCCTCCTGCCCCAGCACATTCTCGAAGGGCACTTCGCAATTGTCGAAGATCAGCTCGCCAGTGTTCGAGCCGCGCATGCCCAGCTTGTCGAAATGCACAGAGGTCGAGAAGCCCTTGAAGCCGCGCTCGATGATGAAGGCGGTGATGCCTTTCGGCCCGGCCTCGGGGTCGGTCTTGGCATAGACGATCAGCGTATCGGCATCCGGGCCATTGGTGATCCAGTATTTGCTGCCGTTCAACACATAGTAACCGTTGCGCTTCTCCGCCCGCAGCTTCATCGACACCACGTCGGAGCCGGCGCCCGGCTCGCTCATCGCCAGCGCACCGACCTTCTCGCCCGACACCAGACCCGGCAGGTATTTCGCCTTCTGCTCGGGCGAGCCGTTCAGCTTCATCTGGTTGACGCACAGGTTGGAATGCGCGCCGTAGGACAGGCTGATCGAGGCCGAGGCACGGGCGATTTCCTCGGTCGCGATGACATGGGCCAGATACCCCATCCCTGCCCCCCCATATTCCTCGGAAACGGTGATGCCCAGAAGACCCAGCTCACCCATTTCGCGCCACAGCTGGGCCGGGAACACGTTGTCCCGGTCCACTTGTGCCGCAATCGGTTTCACCCGCTCCTGAGCCCAACGGTGCACCATGTCCCGCAGCGCGGCGATATCCTCGCCCAGATCGAAGCGCATCGGCGATGTGAACATGGTTCCCTCCCAAGAAATGAACACACGTTCAATTAATATCCGAATCCGAGTCGCGTCAAGCATTTCCTTCAGGCTGCGCCCATGGAACGCCGCGTCACCCTTGCGGGTTGTCCAGCAGACCCCCACCTTGAATTCGTCATAAAAAGGAGCGCCCCATGCGCCTGCTCACCGCCATCGCCGCCCTCTGCCTCCCCCTTGCCGCCCTGCCCGCCAAGGCCGAAACCGTCGGCAAGGTGGGCGTGGACTGGGTCGGCAATGACATCATCATCGAGGCGATCCCCGACCCGAAGGTGCAGGGCGTCACCTGCCACCTGGCCTATTTCGACCGCTCGCTGATCGACCGGCTAAGTCAGGGCAACTGGTTCGAAGACCCCAGCTATTCGGCGGTGGACTGCACGCAGACCGGCCCGATCACGTTGGGCGACATCGACAAGGGCCGCGGCGGCGAGGCGGTGTTCAGCGAGGGCCGGTCGCTGATCTTCAAGTCGCTGAAGCTGACCCGGATCTATGACGCGAAGAACAACGCGCTGATCTACCTCGCGCATGCCAGCGAGGTGACGCAAGGTTCGGGCAAGATGTCGCTGTCGGTGGTGCCGCTGCCCTGAGGCAAGGGAAAGGGGCTGTCTGCCCCCTCTTGAGCCTGCGGCTCAATTCACCCCCGAGGATATTTCCCGACAAAAAATGCCTGGAACGCTCCGCCCCTATTTTCTGTCCGAAAATATCCTGCGGGGGAGGCTCCGCAGGAGCCGTGGGGGCGCAAAGCCCCCGGCGACAGATCAATCTGCGCGGGGTGTCAGGTCAGGGGCGCTGGTGTCGCCCTGAAACACCGCCGAAACCTCGGCACGGATGATACGCGCGATCTGGGCGCAATCCTCAACGCTGAAGGTGAGCGGCAGGCGCATGTCGATGATGCCGTGGAGGATACGGTCGGTCGCGGGCATCGGGGCACTGGGCGCGTAGGTCCAGCTGTCATAGCGGCTGGTAAAGGCCACCGGCTCCGGGGCGCCGAACCATTTCAGTTCCACGCCACGCGCGCCGCAGCGGGCGATCACCGCATGGATCGCCTCGGGCTGCCAGTCGAGCAGCAGGAACTGGAAGGATGAGGCCACGAAGCCCTCCGCCGCAGGGCGCTTGATCCGGGTCAGGCCCGGCGTTTCGGCCAGCCCTGCCTCGACCACCCGGTAGCGCTCATTCCAGCGCGTGCATTGGCGCGGCAGGTCGGCCAGTTGCGGCCGCAGGATCGCCGCGCGCAGATTGTCCATCCGGCCCGAGATATTGGGCGTGGTCAGCCGCAGATCGGCAAAAGCTTCGGGCGGTGGCGCGGCACGGTGGCGGCCATAAAGCATGTAGCTGCCCGACAGCAGCACCGCCCGCGCCATCAGCGTCGGGTCATCGGCGATGATCAGCCCGCCCTCGCCCGAATTCATGTGTTTGTAGGTCTGGGTCGAGAAGCAACCCATTGCCCCCCAGCGCCCGGTCAAACGCCCGTCCCAAGCCGCGCCCATCGTATGCGCGCAATCCTCGATCACCGTGATGCCGCGCGCGTCGCAGAGGCGCATCAGCGCCTCCATGTCGCAGATATGGCCACGCATATGGCTGAGCATCAGTACCCGCACGCCCTCGGCCTTCGCCGCCAGATCGTCGAGGTCGATCACCAGCCCCTCGGTCACGCCGACGAAAACCGGCACCGCGCCCACCGAAGCGATGGCCCCCGGCACCGGAGCCAGCGTGAAGGCATTGGTCAGCACCCTTTCGCCGGGCTGCACGCCCAATGCCCGCAGTGCGGTTGCCAGCGCATAGCCCCCCGAGGCGACAGCGAGGCAATAGCGCGCGCCAGTGGTGGCGGCGAACTCCTCTTCCAGCAGCGCCGCCTCGGCGATCTCGTCCGGGGTGGTGTTATAGCGGTGCAGGCGGCCCGACTGCATCACCCGCAGCGCGGCGGCGATGGCGGCCTCGGGGATCGGTTCCTGCTGGGTGAAGCTGCCTGTAAAGCGTTCCATCCCCGACCTCTGCACCCACACCGCGTGACTGTCAACGTGGGGCTTGTGCGGGGGCCTGAACCAGCAGCCGGTCCGCCAGCGCAGGCAGATCGGCGTAGCGGTCCAGCATCGCCTCGGGGGCCAAGCGGGCGATGGCCGGGCCTTCGGGGCCAAAGCTGACCAACACGCAGGGCACCCCGGCGGCGGCGGCGGTCTTGCGGTCGGTTTCGGTGTCGCCGATGAGGATCGACCGTGCGGGATCGCCGCCCGCGCCGCGCACGGCCGCCAGATAGGGCGCGGGGTCGGGCTTGCGCACAGGCAGCGTATCGGCGCCGATCAGGCTGCCGAACAGGCCTCGCACCCCCAGCCGTGTCATCAGCGTCTCGGCCAGGCCCTCGGGCTTGTTGGTGCAGATGGCGGTCGCGTAACCGGCGGTGCGCAGCGCCTCCACCGCCTCGACGGCGCCCGGGTAAAGGCGGGTGTGGGTGTCGATCCCCTCGGCATAGGCAGACAGAAGCACCGGGTATTGCGCATCCACCGCCGCCTCATCCACCCCGCCGAGGCGGGAGAACCCCAGCCGCAACATCGCCCGCCCGCCGTGGAACGCGGTCAGCGCATCGGCCACCGGGTCCAGCAGGTCACCATGCCCGAGGCCGCGAAAGCAGGCATTCGCCGCCGCCACCAGATCGGCAGAAGTATCGGCCAGCGTGCCATCCAGATCGAAGACTACCGTTTTCATGCGCCCGCACTCCTGAAACCTGACGAAAGGATGTGTGAAGGCGCATGGCTTGCGCGCCCCGGCCATGGGGTTAAAACGGGCGCAACGCCAAGGAAAGAGGTATCATGCCCGTCTCTCTCGTCATTCTTGCCGCGGGGCAAGGCACGCGGATGAATTCGGATCTGCCGAAGGTGCTGCACCGGGTGGCCGGTGCGCCGCTTCTGCATCACGCGATGCAGGCCGGTGCCGCGCTGTCGCCCGAGCGTGTGGTGGTGGTTGCCGGGCACGGAGCCGAGGCGGTCGGCAAGGCGGCCCGCGCCTGGGACGAGGCTTGCGAAATCGTGGTTCAGGCCGAGCAGCTTGGCACCGGACACGCGGTGGCGCAGGCCGCCCCCGCGCTTGCAGGGGAGGCGGGAGATTGTGTGGTGCTTTACGGCGACACGCCCTTCATCCGCCCCGAAACGCTGGAGGCGATGCTGGACGCCCGCGCGCGTCACGCCGTGGTGGTACTGGGCTTCGAGGCGCGCGATCCGGGGCGCTATGGCCGGCTGATCGCGCAGGGCGAGGTGCTGGACCGCATTGTGGAATACAAGGATGCCACAGATGAGGAACGCGCGATAACGCTTTGCAATTCAGGCGTGATTTGTGCCGATACCGCATTGCTGCTCGATCTGGTCGCAGCGATTGGCAATGACAATGCAGCCGGGGAATATTATCTGACCGATGTGGTAGAGCTTGCCCGCAAGCGCGGTCTTTCGGCGGGCGTTGTCACCTGCGACGAGGCCGAGACGCTGGGTGTCAACACCCGCGCCCAACTGGCCGAGGCGGAGGCCGCCTTTCAGGCGCGCGCGCGGGCCGAAGCGCTGGACAACGGTGTAACCCTGACCGCGCCGGAGACGGTGTTCTTTGCGCTGGATACGGTGGTGGGGCGCGATGCGATCATCGGGCCGAATGTGGTGTTCGGCCCCGGCGTCACCATCGAAAGCGGTGCGGAAATCAAGGCTTTCTGCCATCTGGAAGGCTGCCATGTCAGCCGCGGCGCGGATGTCGGGCCTTTCGCGCGGTTGCGCCCCGGTGCCGAGCTGGCCGAGGATGTGCATGTCGGCAACTTCGTCGAGATCAAGAACGCCATTCTGGAAGAAGGCGTGAAGGTCGGGCACCTGACCTATCTGGGCGACGCCGATGTGGGTGAAGGCACCAATATCGGCGCGGGCACGGTGACCTGCAATTATGACGGGGTGAACAAGCATCGCACCCGGATCGGCAAACGCGCCTTTATCGGGTCCGACACCATGCTGGTGGCGCCGGTGACGGTGGGCGACGGGGCGATGACGGGCTCGGGCTCTGTCATCACCGCGGACGTGCCCGCCGAGGCGGTGGCGCTGGGACGGGCGCGGCAGGTCGTCAAACCCGGTCTCGCCCCCAAGATGTTCGAAATGTATAAGTCGATTAAAGAAAAACGACAGAAAGGCGCCAAATAATGTGCGGTATTGTCGGGGTTCTGGGAAACCATCATGTTGCGCCCCTGCTGGTCGAGGCGCTGAAACGGCTGGAATATCGCGGCTATGACAGCGCCGGGATCGCCACAGTGAACGAGGGGCGGCTGGATCGCCGCCGGGCTGTGGGCAAGCTGGTAAACCTGTCAGACCTGCTGGTGCACGAGCCGCTGACCGGGCGGTCGGGTATCGGCCACACCCGGTGGGCGACCCATGGTGCGGCAACCGTGGCCAATGCGCATCCGCACCGCGCCGGGAATGTCGCCGTGGTGCATAACGGTATCATCGAGAACTACCGCGATCTGCGGGCCGAACTGACGTCCGCAGGTTACAGCTTCGAGTCCGAGACCGACACCGAAACCGTCGCCCTGCTGATGCGGCACGAACTGGCACAGGGCCGCACCCCGGCCGAGGCGACGGCCCGCATCCTGCCACGCCTGCACGGCGCCTTTGCCTTGTGCTTCCTGTTCGAGGGCGAAGACGATCTGATAATCTGCGCCCGGAAGGGCTCGCCTCTCGCCATCGGGCACGGAGATGGCGAGATGTTCGTGGGCTCGGACGCCATCGCACTGGCGCCGATGACCGACCGCATCACCTATCTGGAGGAAGGCGACTGGGCGGTGATCACCCGCAAGGGCGCCGAGATCTTCGATTCCGAAGGCCGCCATGCCAATCGCGCGATGACCCGCATCCAGATCGACGCGACCCGCATCGAAAAGGCGGGCTTCAAGCATTTCATGGCGAAGGAAATCGCCGAACAGCCGGTGGTGCTGGCCGATGCGCTGCGCCACTATCTGCGCGACGGCGGGTTGAACCTGCCGGCCGAGGTGGATTTCAACGGCGTGGACCGGCTGACACTGGTGGCCTGTGGCACCGCGCATTACGCCTGCCATGTGGCGAAATACTGGTTTGAAAGCCTTGCTGGCCTGCCTTGCGACATCGACATCGCGTCGGAGTTCCGTTACCGTGCGCCGCCTTTGTCGGAACGCGGCTGGGCGGTTTTCGTCAGCCAGTCCGGCGAAACCGCCGATACGCTGGCGGCGCTGCGCTATGCGCAAGACAAGGTGGCGCGCACGCTTGCAGTGGTGAATGTCACAACCTCCTCCATCGCGCGGGAATGCGATGTGACGCTGCCGATCATGGCGGGGGTCGAGGTCGGCGTCGCCTCGACCAAGGCCTTCACCTGCCAGTTGACCGTGCTGCTGGCACTGGCGCTGAAGGCCGCACAGGATCGCGGCCGTCTGACCGAAGCACAACTGTCGGCGCATCTGGCCGACCTGCGGCTGCTGCCGGGGCTGATGAATGCAGTGCTGACCCTTGCACCCGAGATCGAGGCACTGGCCGAAGAACTTGCCAAGGCGCAGGACGTGCTGTTCCTCGGTCGGGGGGCGATGTATCCGCTGGCGCTGGAAGGCGCGCTGAAGCTTAAGGAAATCAGCTATATCCATGCCGAAGGCTATGCCAGCGGCGAGCTGAAACATGGTCCCATCGCGCTGATCGACGCCAGTGTTCCGGTGCTGGTTCTGGCCCCGCGCGATGCGCTGTTCGAAAAGACCGTGAGCAACATGCAGGAGGTCATGGCGCGTCATGGCCGCGTGTTGCTGCTGTCGGATCAGCCCGGCGTGGCCGAGGCAGGCGCCGAATGCTGGCGCTGCCTGACGCTTCCGCAGGTGCCCGACCTGCTGGCCCCGATCCTTTATGCCGTGCCTGCGCAATTGCTCGCCTATCATACCGCCATTGCGAAGGGCACCGATGTCGATCAGCCGCGCAATCTGGCGAAATCCGTAACCGTGGAATAGCAAGGCAGAAGCAATGGCAAAGCAGTTTGACGGTTTCACCGAGGATCACCGCGCCTTCATCGCGGAACAGCCGCTGTTTTTCGTGGCGACCAGCGCGCCGGGCGCGCGGCTGAACCTCAGCCCGAAGGGAATGGATTCGCTGCGCGTGACCGGGACGAACCGGCTTTTGTGGCTCAACGTCACCGGCTCGGGGAACGAGACGGCGGCGCATCTGCCGCTGGACCCGCGCATGACGGTAATGTGGTGCAGCTTCGGCACGCGGCCGCTGATCCTGCGCGCCTATGGCACGGCGCGGACGGTGCACCGCGGCGATGCCGACTGGCCCGCGCTGGCGGCAGAACTGCCCGACGTGCCCGGCGCGCGGCAGGTGTTCGACATGACGGTGGAGATGGTGCAAACCTCCTGCGGCTTCGCCGTGCCCTTCATGGAGGCTCCGCGCGAACGCCCGGTGCTGCGCAACTGGGCCGAACAGAAGGGCGAGGCCGGTCTGGCCGCCTATTGGGACGAAAAGAACCGCACCTCGATCGACGGGCTGTCCACCGGCATCGGCGCCAATCTGGGTGAGGATTAACCGCCCGACAAAAGCGCGCGGATCTGGCCGTCCAGCGCAGTAATGGCCGGATTCGGGCAGCCCGCCGCATAGCGAATTTCACGCTCCGGCCCGGCGTAAAGGATCGTGTCGGCGCCGTAGTCCTCGCAAATCTCGGACGTGAGCTGCGATTTCGGAATCGGATGGGCGAGGATGTAATCCCGCGCCGCCGCAAAGGCACCGGGGCGCAACTGTTTCACCGTACGTTGGCTCTTGTCCGAAAACGGGCCCGAAATCGCAGTCACCGCCCTGTCATCCGGGGTCAGCACAAGGCGGGTGGAGCCGGAAAACGCCCCGCCGCTGGAAAGCTCGATCCGCTCGCCATCGGCAGGCGGGTCAGGCGAAACACAGGCCGCAAGAGCAAGACAAAACGAGGCAGCGAACAGGTGGCGCATCGGACCCTCCGTCATCATGGCGCAAAGCATCCGCCTGCCCTGCCCTTCGGTCAAGGGGTGACAAAGCACTGGCCTTCGCTGTCGTGGCTGCTAGATCGGGAAGACCAGACAGGAGCCGCCGATGATCGACACCGCCACCGCCCTTGCACAACTGGAAGCCGCTGCTGATCCCGCGAAGGCGCCGGAAATGGCAGCCTATCACAAGGCCGGGCGCCGCTATCTGGGCGTAACCGTGCCCGAAATCGACGCACTGGCCAAGGCCTGGCGCGAGGAAGTGACGGCAGAGGAACGGCTGGCGCTGGCCGAAGGTCTGTGGCGCAGCGATGTGCATGAGGGCCGCGTGGCGGCGGCGAAGCTGCTGACGCAGGCCCGCATCCGGCCCGACGAGGCGGTTTGGCAGATGATCTGTGGCTGGGTGCCCGAGTTCGACGCCTGGGCGATTGCCGATCACGCCTGCAAGGCGGGCGAAAAGCGGGTGATGGCCGATCTTGCGCGGCTCGATACGGTGGAAAGCTGGACCCAAAGCCCGCTGATGTGGCAGCGCCGTGCGGCGCTGGTCATCACCCTGCCGCTGACCAAGCTGAATTTCCCCAAACCGGCAGAGCTTGAGGCGCGCGAACGCGTGCTGGGCTGGGCGGCGGGTTATGTGCAAGACGGCGACTGGTTCATCCAGAAGGCCATCGCCTGGTGGCTGCGTGATCTGTCGAAACACGATGCCGCACGGGTCGAGGCGTTTCTGGCCGAGCATGGCGCCGGGATGAAAGCCTTCGCCCGGAAAGAGGCCGCGAAACATTTGCCCCGCTAAGGCTCAGACCAGCGTCCAGCGGGTCAGCACATCGGCGCCGACCGGGGTCGTCTCAATACGCCGCAAGCGTGGTGCATCGGCCAGCGCCTTCAGCCCCAACGGACCAAGCGCCGCGCGCCCCTCTGCCCCGATCAACGCACCGGCGCCGAAATGCGCAAGCTCATCCACCAACCCGTCGTGGATCAGGACGGCAGCCAGATCAGCGCCGCCCTCGCAGAAGACGCGGGTCAGGCCGCGCCCTGCCAGCGCCTGCATCGCGGCGCGCAGATCGGCGTGGCCGTCGACCTCGGGCACCGCGATCAGTTCGGCCCCCGTGGCGGCCCATGCGGCGCGGGCGGCGTCTGACGCGGTCGCGGTATGGATCAGCCAGACCGGCACTTGCCGCGCGCTGCGACCAAGGCGACTGCCGGGGCTGTGACTCAACCGACTGTCAATCACGATGCGCACCGGCTGTCGCACAGACCCCATGTCGCGCACCGTCAGGTCGGGGTCATCGGCCCGTGCTGTGCCCGATCCCACCATCACGGCATCGTGGCGCATCCGCATGGCATGGACAGCGCGCCGTGCCTCGGCCCCGGTGATCCAGCGGCTTTCGCCGCTCGCCGTGGCGATGCGGCCATCCAGCGTAGTGGCGAGCTTCAGCGTAACGAAGGGCAGCCCCTGTTCGACGCGCTTCAGAAACCCGGCCTGCAAGGCGCGCGCCTCGGTGGCGCAGATGCCTTCGGTCACCGCGATGCCTGCCGCCCGCAGCATGGCATGCCCGCGCCCCGCCACGCGCGGGTCGGGATCGGTCAGCGCCGTGACCACCCGAGCCACGCCAGCGGCGATAAGCGCCTCGGCACAGGGCGGGGTCTTGCCGTGATGGGCACAGGGTTCCAGCGTGACATAGGCGGTCGCGCCACGCGCCGCCTCGCCTGCCTGATCGAGTGCCCGGCGTTCGGCGTGGGGGCGGCCACCCGGCTGGGTCCAGCCGCGCCCCACTACACGGCCCCCACCGGGACCGTTGGTCACGATGACACAACCCACCGCCGGATTGGGCCAGGTATTGCCCAGTCCTCGCGCCGCCAGCGCGAGGGCAGAGCGCATATAGGCCGCGTCGTTCACTCCTCGGTCTTTTCCTGCGCGGGACGCAATTCCGAGACGAATTTGTCGAAATCGTCAGCAGCCTGGAAGTTCTTGTAAACGCTGGCGAAACGCACATAGGCGACCGTGTCGATCCGCGCGAGGCTTTCCATCACGATCTCGCCGATGATGCGCGAGGAGATGTCGGTCTCGCCCATGCTTTCCAGCCGCCGCACGATGCCCGAGATCATCTGGTCGATGCGTTCGGGGTCGATGGGGCGCTTCTGCATGGCGATGCGGATGGACCGCTCCAGCTTGTCGCGGTCGAAATCCTCCCGCTTACCCGAGGTCTTGATGACCACGAGGTCGCGAAGCTGCACACGTTCATAAGTGGTGAAGCGGCCGCCACAAGCAGGGCAGAAGCGCCGTCGCCGGATCGAGACGTGATCTTCGGCGGGGCGGCTGTCCTTCACCTGGGTGTCGATATTGCCGCAGAATGGGCAGCGCATGGCCGTCCCCCTTGTCCTGTCTGTTCTGCCTCGTTGTCCGGGGTTCACCTTGGCTTTGGGCCCCAGTTATCCACAGACCCTAGCGCAGAACCCCAGCCTTCGCCCAGAGGCAATTTTGCGACACCGCATCTTGGGGCGGCAGACTGTGGCGCAACGGACTCAGCGCCATCAGTGTCCTGCGCTGGCTGTAGCTGTAGCGTGACTGGGTGTAGCGTGACGGCAAAAGCTGCAGAGTTTTACAATGAATCCTGCAGCAGAGCGATTTTCGGCTCAGACGATAAAAGGGGCGTATAAGCCTGCTTTGAGGCTTTACCCCATTATCGCGCCACACTGTTTTGCGGCCCAGCGTTCGGCGCGGGCGAGTTCGGTGCCGGACAGCATGTGGTCGATGATGAGGAGGCCGTAGAGCCGCATTCCGGCGAAGAGGCCCGCGCCGTCACGGGCGCCGATCATCAGCCCGGCGTTCAGGGCGGTCATCACGCCGGGGGGAGTTTCGGCCGCCACCTGCACCCCGTTCACCCGCA
>NZ_QXXQ01000010.1 GCF_003570715.1 Gemmobacter lutimaris
TCGGCAGATTGAAGGACTGGCGCCGCATCGCAACCCGCTACGACAGATGTGCCAAGACCTTCCTCTCTGCTGTCGCCCTCGCAGCAACCGTCATGTTCTGGCTTTGACGATCAATGAGTCTGGAGCCGAGGCAAATACAACCGAAGCCAGATCGCTTTGCAGCCATGCTGGCGATCGGCTTTCGGAACCCGGCAATCTGAAGGCAACATCCACCTTTTCAGCCGGTAAAATTGTTCAGTATTCTGGACAGAGTGGGACGCCCCCCCTGCATGATATCGCAGACCGGGGGAATTGATTGGCTGATCCACCAGCTGACGACGTTACGACCGCATCAGTTGCAAGGCAGTGTTCAGCCCCAGAAGCCCGGGATTCATGCCCGGCCGGATCTGAGTGCGCACCAGATAAAGCCGGGTCAGCTTTTCCTGCGCGGTTATCGAGAAAAATTGCGCGACACTATCCTCCCCGAATGCGGTCTTTGCCTTGGATTTCAAGGTTTCAAGTTGCTGGTCGATATCAAGCGCGCCGAAACTTGAGGACAGGCCAAATGCCGTTTCAAACAGGCTACGCAAGGGGGCTGACCCCATGATACTGAACCATTTTCCATCTTCGCTGATTGTGCCTGCGGCAATATCCGGCAAAGCATGCTGCGCATAAAGCGCGACGCGCATATCGGCATCACTCTCCCCCACCGCAACCTCGAAACGATTCTCGCGGAAACTCGCAAGGATTTCATCGGGGAAATCCGAAAGCCTGGTTCTTGGGGTGTTGAAGTCGCCAAACCCGAAAGCCTTTGCCATTGCCTTGTATTGCTTGTTGGACAACTTGTTGGACAACGCACCGGCATCAAGCGTTCCGTCGCTCAATACCTTCTGAATGAAGAACTTGTTGCCAATATCCGCCTCCAGACCAAAGGCACCGAGCGCCACTTTCAGCAGGCGGTGATCAGCAACAAGCTGCTCCGCTGATTGGATATTCCCGATATGACCCCGAAAATAAGCCTCCTCGCGTTGCATCCCGGCATCAGCGTTGAAGGCTGCCTTCTGGACATCCAGCGTCCTCTGGAGGAAGCTCCAGCCTGCATAGCCAGAAAATGGGATGACCGGCGTAAAGGTCATGTCGGGCGCGCGGCAAACAGCCGCTCCTCCCTCGGCAGAAGACTACGCAGCGCCCGCAACGCTTGATAATGCTGATCCTCCAGCACTGCATCGGTTGCCGCGGCGAGTTGCTGCCTGCTGTCGGCATCGGTCAGAACCTGGCTCAATTGCTCGATCCCGCGCAACAGTTGCAACCGTGCCTCTGACGGATCGGCATCGCCAGACAGCACGAGCTGCGCGATATAGCAGACCCGCCGCACCGGAGTCGTAACTTCCGCCGGGTGAATGGCGTCGCGCAGGCGCAGAATGTTGGCATTTGGTGTCATGATGGAAAGCCGCGAGCGGCGGTCGCCATTCTCGACCACGGCACCGTTGATCAGAACCCGCTCATGTGGTCCGAGTTTCAGCACAAGACCGGTCATGTCGGCGCCCTTTCGCCGCGCAGGCCCCGCATGACAGAGGTATTGATCTCGACCAAAATCTCCGTCCCGGCCTGCCCAGCCAACACCTTTCGGCTATGCGCAGCAGTGAATTCATAAAGATAGAACAGTCGCGCCCGCAGCGGAGGTGGCAAAGCATTTCCATCGTCGGAAACATCGGCGGCCAGAGTGCGCCACAGTATCAAATTGTCATTCAGGGCTGCCGCAAAGCCCGGAAAGTCGGTCTGACGATGTTGCGCCGCATCCGAAAGCACGCGCGTCACACGCGCGAAGAGATCATATTCGTTCTGGCGATCCGAACGAACGGGGGCATGGGGGCTGCCATAGGCAGACCGCGCAAACTGGCTGGCAAGCACGGGAGATCCTTCCTGCTGTGCGGGATGAAATCAGGGGGTGGCGGCGCGGATTACCGCGCCGCCCTTGTCATCAGCGGAACAGAGACAGGATGCTTTGCGGCGACTGATTGGCAATCGACAGCGACTGAACACTCAGTTGCTGCTGGACCTGCAACGCCTGAAGCCGCGCCGACGCCTCTTCCATATCGGCATCAACCATGCTGCCGATCCCGGTTTTCAGGGAATCGGTCAGGCTGCTGACGAAACCGGCCTGGGTGTCAATCCGCTTCTGGGTGGAACCGAAATCGGCCGCCGCATTGATCGACGTCTGGATCATCGATTCGATATTGCCAAGTGCTGCAGCCGCCCCGCCAGAAGTGGAGACATCCACCGACGAAAGCGCCGACAGCCCGCCCGAACCCGCATTCTTGAACTGCGCGCTGACCGTCAGATCGTTAGTTCCGCCGTTGGTGAAGGCAAGCTGGCCGGGCGAGCCACTGTCGTAATCCACCGTCAGGCCGCTGACCCCGAGGCTGTCGATGGCGTTCTTCAGCCCGACGGCCACCATATCCGAGGGCGTTGTTGCGCCCACGTCGTCAGCCGTCACCGTATAAGTGGCGGTCTTTCCGCCGATCGTGACCGAAACGCTGTCTCCCGCAGCAAAGGCCGCGCCGGAATCATCAATCTCGATCATTCCGGTGCCCGTGGCATTGTCGAGCTGGAAACCTGCGGTATCGCCATTGGCGGAAACGCCGTCCGAGGTGCCAAAGACATTCTTGGCCGCATAATTCCCCGCCGACAGGTTCTGCGCATTGACCGTGATGCTGGAGGCGCTGACCCCACTGCCGGAACGATCAAGCGAGGCCAGAACATCCACCGTCGATTGCGAACCATCGACGAGGTTCAGCCCATTGAACTGCGCCGCGCCGACGACCGAAGCGATCTGGTCGCGCAAAGCGACAATATCGGTCTGGATCTTGGTGCGGTCAACGTTGTCTTCCTGCGCCGCAACGATCTTGCCCTTCATCTGCGTCAGCAGGTCGGTCACGGTTTCGGCGGCTTCGCGCGCCACGGCCACGGTGGACGAACCCAGCGCAAGGCTGTCGCTGATCCCCTTGAAGCCTTCGACATCGGATTCCATCACCTTCGAGATCGCCCAGACGGCAGCATTGTCGCGCGCCGTGGCGACCGATTTCCCGGTCGAGATTTCCGATTGCACCTGATTGAGATTGCTGTTGATCCCCTTGAGCGTCTGAAGGGCGACCATCGCGCTGGTATTGGTAAGAATGGACGACATGTCATTTCCTTTCCTGGGCCGACGCTTTGCGCCGGGCATGTTGCCGCATCGCGGCTGGATCGGCCTTCTGCGCTATACGGCGGCTTCCACCTTGCCGTGCCACCCTGTCAGGATGCCCCTCGATTGATGGGTGGGAATCTCTAACACTTCCCTAAATCCGCCCCGCCATACCCGACGCAATATCCGGTATTTGATGCAGTTCAGAACAGCCGGTTCACGCCAGATGCCCGATGTGGCAGATCCTGCCGCTTTCCGGCATCGTCATAGGTGCCAAAAGCGGTCGCGGCGGCACGAATCTCTGCCATACGGCGCAGGGCACTGCGGATACCGCACCGCGTCGCGTTGAGCAGGGTTTCGTTTTCCCGCGCCTGCCCCTGCAAGCGCGCGCGCTCCTTCGGAGTCAATGCGCCAACCGCACCCTGCAATTCCTGCCGCAACAAATTCTCCTGCTCCGCCAAGGCCAGAAGATCACCCGACAGCAGTATCTGACGAATCATCGCCAGCCGGTTCAGCACCCGCAATGCCGCTTCAGTTGCCATGGGTCTGCCCCCGCCACATCGCATCGACAAAGGCCCGGCCAAGGCCAAGGCCACCGGAGCCCACGATCCCGCGCGCATATTCATCTCGCAGAAAAGAGGCGAATTGCGCCGCCCCCGGACCGCCAGAAAACTCCGTTTCCGCTGCAAAAAGCCCGGAGTAGCCGAGAATTTCCGACAGGAATGCGGTTTCGAGCTCCGCAGCACGGGCTTGTATGCGGGACTCGGGTGCACGAACCGGCAAGCTTGGTTCTTTGAAGGATATGGAAACAACCATCCGTATCTCCTTGAAACAGGTTTCCTGCAAATTGCGCTCAGGCGGTAAACATCCGGTAACCCGTTGCCGCGATAACCGAAGCTGGATCGAAAATGAGAGGCATCGGTGATTCCGCCCCTTCTGCTCCTTGCCACACCACAAACGGCGACTTCCCTTCACCAGACGGTCGCCGGGGCGGAACTGGCGTTTCTGGCTGTTCTGGGATCGCTGGAGCAGGACAGCCTCATATCCTGTCAGGCCCCCTTGAGATCACACGGGAATCGCCGCCCTGATCCCGAATCCGGCGATGGTGTCAAAGCCGAGACAGTGCCTGTAACACCGCTTGCCCGAATGCCGCTTGGCACAAATGCACAAAGCAAAGCGCCAGAGAGAGCTTGCCATGAACTACCGGGAGACGAAGCCGCAGAAACGCCAGAACCTCTTGTTCTGGAAGCTTGCGCAGCAGCAGACAATGATGCGGCCATCACGCTGACAGACCCTGAAATCCCGCATGGCACAGGATATGCAGTCTACCAGACCGAACCTGCCGCGCCGGACCATACATCACCGGATGTCATGGCCGCGCCGCATCTGGCTCTTCCGACGGGCAATGCTCCGCTCGATGTTCAGCCGGCGATGTCGGCGTTTGTCACAGATGATCTGCCCACTCCCGCTTTCTGGTCACATTTCGACGCGACCCTGTCGGAGCGAGCAGAGCAATATCCCGCACATCACTCTCCCGCCCCCGAGCATGCCGCTTCTGGCGCCACTGCAACGCTCGCTGATCCGCTGGATACCGGGCTTGTAACAGCGAAACGATCCGGCAAACCTGTGGGCAGCGAACCGGCGCCAGTTCAACACCCGAAGGGCACCGTCCCGCATCTGCTCATGGAACATCCATCCACAGAACCGTCCGTCACCCTACTGACGGGCGCACGACCACATTCCGCAAACGGGCTGGATACTCTCGCTGGCGAGCTTCCTGCCAGGACACGTTTGACGGCCCCTGCGCCTGCAACAGTATCGGGTGCCGAAGCTGCCCGCCTACGCATCAGCACAGTGCCGGCGGAACAACTGCCTGCCCCGGAACCTGCGCCGCCTTTCAAGCCATACTTCTTGACCAAACCTGATTCACCAGCAGTCGTCCTGCCCACGGGTCAGGCCCCACGCACCGCTGAAACCTTGGCCGAGGGCGGGGCAATGACAGCACCCTCGCCCGGTCACCGGGATGTTGAAGCAGGGCACACGCCTGCCCGGATGCACGCGAAGCTGCCTATCCGCCCTGCAGACGTGCAACATCCAGCCACGCCCGAGACAGCCTTCCCCCTGCCTTCGGACGACAACATGACCATAGCACACGATAGCGACGCGACAGAACTGCCCCCTGCCAGCGCCGGTCTGGGCACAGAGCGCCCGCCCCCAAAACCCCCTATTGTCCTGCAACACGCACAGATGTCGGCAGCCCCTTCAACACAGGCCAATGCCGACGCGGCCAGTACAGCGGCCAAACAGGGGATCGAGCTTTCGCTGGCCCCACAGGAACTGGGCCGTGTGAGGCTGACCCTGCACAGCGACGGGGATCGCGTGCATGCGCATATCCGCGCCGAACAACCTGAAACGCTGGATCTTCTGCGCCGCAACGGCGAGCAGTTGCTGGCCGAATTCAAGGCCGCCGGGTTCCGTCAGGCTGACATGCACTTTGGACAATGGGCGCAGGGCGGGGAGCGCCATGCGCATACCCCTGCCGCACTGGCGCCATCAGACCCGCCAGACCCGGCAGTCGCCACCACCTCTGCCGATCTTTCCGCCTCGAAACCCCGGATCAGCGACGGCCTTGATCTCAGATTGTGAAAGGATGACACATGGAAATCGCTCAGACCGGGACGACAGCCCCGACGACGCCGGGCTATACGGCAAGCAGCCTCAGTTCGGATTTTGACACCTTTCTCAAGATGCTGACCACGCAGATGAAGAATCAGGATCCGCTCAACCCAATCGACAGCGCGGATTATGCCGTGCAACTTGCAACTTTCTCGGGCGTCGAACAGCAGACCAAGACCAATCAACTGCTGGCGGCGATGCAGACGCAGTTCGGTCTTCTGGGCATGGCGCAAATGTCGGGTTGGGTCGGCAACGAGGCGCGCGCCGAAATGCCGCTATATGTCAGGGACGGAGCCCCGGTAACTTTGGCGACAACCCCGGCTTCGGGCGCGAATCGCGTGGTCCTTGTCGTGACAGATGCCGACGGCAGCGTCGTGAACCGGCTGGATCTGCCGCCCGAGGCCACCGAACTGGACTGGGCGCCAGTGGACATGACAGGAGAGCCTTTGCCGAATGGCCAGTATCACCTCTCTCTGGAAAACTATCAGGGGGAAACTCAACTCGATCCCTCGCCGGTGGAGGTCTATGGCCGCATTCTCGAGGTGCGCGGCGGTACTGACGGCATGCGGCTGAAGATGGCTGGTGGTGCCGAGATTGCAGTTGGTGCTGTCACGGCGCTGCGCGAATAGCTCTGCCTTGCCTGCGCGCTGAATGCAGCCTAGCTTCGCCCCCCGACATGACAGCCCTGACGCCGCCCAGCCTTCATATGTCTCCCCGCGAAGCGGCACATGTCTGTGCGGCGTTGCCGGACCTGAGGGCGCAGGTTTGGCAGCCGCTGGCAGGTGGGCGCGTGAACCGGGTCTGGCGTGTCGGGGCACTGGTCATCAAGCTTCATCACCCGGCGGCCGCGTCCCCGTTGTTCCCAAACGACGCTGGAGCAGAATACACCGCCCTGCGGCTGCTGGAGGGCACGGGCCTGGCCCCGTCGCCAGTCGCGGGAGGCGACAACTGGCTGGCCTACCGCTTTGTCGAGGGACAGCCTTGGCGACAGGGCGCCGCAAGTATCGGTCGCCTGCTGGCACAGTTGCATGGCCAACCCACGACGGCCCTGCCATTCCGCCGCCCCCCAACCGGCAACACAGCCATTCTGGCCGACGCCATGACCTGGGCGGTGCGGCAAACCTTGCCGCCGCTCCCGCAGGTTCCGGCGTCCGCACCTGTCCGCCTGTCGTTTCTGCATGGCGACCCCGTTGCCGGCAACATCATCGGCAATGACGACAAGGCTCTGCTGATCGACTGGCAGTGCCCGGCTCTGGGCGACCCGGTCGATGATATCGCGCTTTTTCTTTCGCCCGGCATGCAGCTTCTTTACCGCGGCAGCCGCCTTTCTGCGGATGAAATTGCCGCATTCCGCGCGACCTATGGCATGGCCGACGTCCTGGCCCGGTATGATCTTCTGGCGCCGCTGCTGCACTGGCGCATCGCGGCCCACTGTGCGTTGCGGGCGTCGCAAGGGCATGACGGATATGCAGAGGCTCTTGACCATGAATGCCGCGCGGTCCACGCGGCGCAGACATGACCGTCATTGCCACTTCCGCCTTCGACCAACCGGCACCGGAGATCGCCCGAAGCCTGATCGGCTGTCATCTGTCCATCCACGGATGCGGCGGCATCATCTGCGAAACCGAAGCCTATACACGCGACGATCCCGCCTCGCACAGCTTCAGGGGCAGAACAGCGCGCAATGCGGCCATGTTCGGGCCAGCCGGTCACGCCTATGTCTATCGCAGCTATGGCATCCACTGGTGCCTGAACGTGGTCTGCGCCAAAGGCTCCGCCGTGCTGCTGCGCGGGATGGAACCGACCTTGGGTCTTACACAGATGCGGGCACGACGCGGCGAGATGCCCGACAAGATGCTGGCAGCGGGGCCGGGTCGGCTGGGTCAGGCACTGGCCGTCGGGCCGGACATGGATGGCCGGAGCTTTGACCAGCCGGAATTCTGCATTCATACCGCATCGAGTTCTGTCATCGTGCTGACGGGGCCTCGCATCGGCATCAGCCGGGCATGCGAAATGCCGTGGCGTTTCGGGTTGGCGGGGTCAGCATCACTCAGTCGTCCATTCCCGAAGCGAAACGAGCCCTGAAATAAAATGGGGCCGCAGGAATGCCCGCGGTCCCATTCGGAATTTCATCCCTGAACGGCTCAGACCGGCGGGCGCCCCCGCAGCGCGCGCGCGATCATCGCAACGACGAAAAGGATGATGAATACAATGAAAAGGATCTTGGCGATCCCGGCGGACGCACCCGCAATCCCGCCAAAGCCAAGCGCCGCTGCGATCAGCGCGACAATCAGAAAGGTAAGTGCCCAACCAAGCATGATCTTCTCCTGTTGTGTGCGGTTTTCGCCTTTCGGCGCTTCCACCCTGACAACGACAGAGGCACGATATGGTTCCGTTCAGAGCCAGTTTTCCCGGTGAGTGGCGTTTTCATGACTGCGGCTGACGACTTTTCTTGACAGTTTCGTCACAACCCTGTGCGCTGGGTGGAACCGATTGCCAGACATCGGGTTTCCCATCTGTCCTTCAATCCCTGACGACTGGCCCTGACGACTGGCCTGAAAGACCAGAACGAGTTTGCCTATGCCATTGAGACGTGCCCTTGTTGCCCTGCTGATCGAATTCGAGACAAGCCTCGAAGAGATGGAGAATATGCAGGCCAGGTCACCGACACCGCTGCTATACAGTGTTCTGGTGCGCCGTCGCCGTGCTGCCATGACGCTGCGAAGTCGGCTGAGCCGAAAGGACCGCCCGCGCCGACGCAGCCAGTTTTCCGGCCCGTCCGGTGTTCAGCACCTTCTGGCCCGCGAGGCCGAGCTGCTGCGGCTTTTTGATGTCGCCCTTGCGGAATCGCGGGTCGAGCCGGAGCTCGCCCCGCTGCTGCGCAGCCTGCGGGCAGAGGTGGAACAGGCCCGCATCACGCTGCGCCAAATCAGCGCCTGAGGCGTCGGCATCCTGCCATCCACAGGGCGGCCATGCCTCAGGTGACCGCGCGTTCCTCGGCATCGGCAAGTGCGTTCGGCATGAAGGCAAAGCGCAGCGCGAATTCCTGGCCGGTGTTTTCCACCTCGACCCGTGTGCCAAGCTGGCCGGCAAAGGCCGACAGCAAGGCTTCGCCCAACCCGGTGCTTTCCGCTGCGCTGTCTGGCGACGGTGACGCGCGCTGATCCTCGGGCGCAATGCTGTTCACGATCTCGACCTCGGCCTGCGACTCTGCGTCGCGCCGCAGCGAAACCCGCAATTCCGGTCGTTCGCCCGGCGCGGCAGAGGCATATTTCAACGCATTGGTCAGCGCCTCTGTAACCAGAAGCGACAGTGGCACGGCCTGATCCGGGGTCAGCCTTATATCCGCGAAGCTGGTCGTCAGCTTCAACGGATCACCGGGACGGCCAGCCATCTTCATGATCTGAGTCACGATGCTTTGCAGCAATTCGTCGGCACGAATATCGGTCAGGCCGCTGGTCTGGTAAAGTTCGCGGTGGATCGTCGCAAGGCTCATCACCCGGTCCTGCAAGCCACGCAAGAGGCCCTTGCTTTCGGGGCTGCGCGCCTTGCGGATCTGCATGTTGATGATCGAGGCGATCAGTTGCAGGTTGTTCTTCACCCGGTGATGCACCTCGCGCAGCAGCACCTCTTTCTGGTGAACCATGTCTTCCAGTTCGGCCTCATCATGCAGAACGCTTTCCATCATCCGCTCGACCGCGATGCCGACCCGGCGCAATTCGCTGGGGGCGCTCTCCAGATCCAGATCGGGCAGGCGGCGGTCGCCATCGGCAAAAGCCACGATGGAATCGCGCAGGGTGCGGATATGGCGCAGCACCTGATGTTCTGCAGCTAGCTGCGCCACAAGAAGACTCGCCAGCCACATCAGCGCCGGAAACACCACAATGGGGATCGAAGTTTCGACGATCGTTGCATCCGTCACCGTGACTGGCCAGTTGCCCAGCAGGAACAGGCTGCCCTCGGCGATCGGCACCACCGCAAACACGCTTTGACGCCCCGACATCGCGCTGCCGGAAAAGCTGTGGGGCTGGCCATCCGCAAGATCGGACAGCGGCACAGACACCGGCAGCATGCTGCGCGTGTCCTCCAGCGGCAGGCTTGAGGTCAGGATCTCGCCCTCGGCGTCAAAGGTCATCAGCGCATTGGGTTCCGCCCCGCCGCTGAAGGCGCGCTCGCCAAGCATGTCATATTGCACGGCCTGATGTGGCAGGGACAGCGCCGCAAGACCAAGCACTGTCCCTGCGGCGTCATGCACGGGATGCAGGAAAACCAGAACGCTGGTGCCGCTGATCGCGCCGCGTGTGCGAAGCCGCATGGTCGGCTTGTCCAGTTCCATGGCTTCCTTCAGATCCTGACGAAAGCTCATGTCACGGTCGCCCTGCGGCGAACAACGCACTTGCAGGTCGCGGTCGATGAAGCCAGCGAAAGAATAGACGCGATTTTCCTCCTGCGCCAGAAAACCCTCCATCACCGACCGGCAGTTCGCCGGGTCCGTCATCATGCCCGGCAGTGCAACGGCCAACCCGGCAACCGCCCCCTGCCCGCGCATGATGCGTTCCACCGTCGGGGTGGCGGCCTGCATGGTCTGGCCCAGAACCGCAACTTCGGTGCGGGCCGTCGCTTCGCGCTGGTATTGCCGGATCTGCACATAGCTCAGCACGGCCAGCGGCATCAGGACGATGCCGAACATGACCATCAGCCGAAAACCAAGCCGTGAAAGGATGGAAAGACGCCGCCGCACCGGCCCCCCTGTCGGCATCATGCGGCCTGTGTTCCCGACCGGCTGAGCACGGCCAGCGTTGCGCCGCTGTCGCCGCCCAGAACATCCTCGCCCGGCTCCATCCCCAGCAATTGCGCCAGGCGATTACGGGCGCGGCTGGTGCGGCTTTTCACCGTCCCGACAGCAACCCCCATCATTTCGGCCGCTTCCTCGCAGGAATAACCATTGGCACCGACAAGGATCAGCACCTCGCGATGCTCGTCCGACAGTTCATAGAACGCTCGGGTGAAATCGGCGAAGGCCAGCCGCCCGTCGTGATGCGGCTTGTCAAACATGGACTGCGCATGCAGCCCGTCCGGGTCCGCGACCTCGCGCTTTTTCTTGCGGCGGTCGGAAAAGAACGTGTTGCGCAGGATGGTGAACAACCAAGCTCGCAGATCGGTGCCCACAGTGAACTTGTCGATATTGGACCAAGCCTTGACGATGGTGTCCTGTACCAGATCATCGGCCTGCGAGGGGTTGCGGGTCAGCGAGATTGCAAAAGCCCGCAGCGCGGGAAGATGCGTCAAGATCTCTTCCCGCGGATCGGCCGCACCGGGAGCATCATTCATTTTTCGCGCTCCTTGGCCTTGAGCTGCTCCAGCAACTGCACGAACCGATCGGGAACTTCCTCTTTCAACGTCTCTTCGTAGACACGCTTCAGGTTCTCATCGATCTGCTGTTGCAGGCTTGATTTGCGGGATGCGTTTGTCATTGGATTCATCATGCCTTCAGGGGGGGCCTCATGTCATTTTGACATTCATGCGGATTCTCTGGAACCAAACGCCGTCCGAAGCGTTTGGTTCCCGAAAAAAGCAACTGCTTGTCACATCGGGGAGCATTGAATGACTGACCTGGCAAAAACCGATCTCGCCGCAGCGGTAGGGGGCAGCCTGCCCTATCTGCGCCGCTACGCGCGCGCCCTGACCGGAAGCCAGACCAGCGGCGACCGTTTTGCCGCCGCAACACTGGAAACCCTGCTCGAAGACCTGTCACCGCTGGAAGAGGCCGCCAGCGTGAAGGTCGCCCTGTTTCACGTCTTCCATCTGGTCTGGGCCAGCGCCGGCGCCCCAGTGGGCGAGGCCGACAGCCCGCTGGCCGAACGTGCCCAGCGCCATATGCGCGACCTGACACCCAACTCGCGCGAGGCGCTGCTCTTGTCGGTGATCGAAGGTTTCACCCCCGACGAAATCGGTGCCATCCTGCGGGTTTCCGCGAAAGAGGCGGCCGAGCTGGTGGCCATCGCCCTGCGCGAGATGGAAAACTCGATCTCGGGCCGCGTGATGATCATCGAGGACGAGGCGATCATTGCCATGGACATCAAGGATATCGTCACCGATTGCGGGCACGAGGTTACCGGCATCGCCCGCACCCGCGCCGAAGCCGTGGCCCTTGCAGCCCGCATACAGCCCGACCTGATCCTCGCCGACATTCAGCTTGCTGACAATTCGTCGGGGATCGACGCCGTGAATGAAATCCTCGCCTCGGGGGAACAGATGCCGGTCATTTTCATCACAGCTTTCCCCGAACGGCTGCTGACCGGCGAACGCCCGGAACCCGCCTTCCTGATCACCAAGCCGTTCTCCGAAACGCAGGTGCGCTCGGCTGTCAGTCAGGCGATGTTCTTTTCCTCGACCGAGACCCTGCGCGCCTGAACGATCTGGCCGCGCGGCAAGGGGGGCTTCGCCCCCCCTTTCTTGTTGTCCGAAAGACAGCCAGCACCGGGAGGGGCGCGCCGGAATTTCAAACATTTTCGGGAACCACCCGGCAAGACCCCGCGTTGTCACCCCAGAAGGCAGAGATAAAATTTCTGCTCTGTATCAAGAGGTTGACCATGAAAGTTCTGCATATTCTTGCCCTGTCCACCGCACTTGCGCTGCCGGTTTCCGGCATGGCTCTGGCGGATGCGAAACCGATCAAGGCAGTCGAAGTGGAAACCGATGTCGCCGCAATCGCCAATCCGAAAGCGGCCGAATATTACGGTAACCTGGCCGCTGACCTGCAATCGGCAATTCTTGCCCGCATTCAGGACCGCGTGGCCGATGAGGGCCTGACTGTGGGCGTTGACATCGACGAGGTGTCGCTGGCCAACAGCTTCCAGACCGCCATCGGGGCGCAGGATTCCGTGCTGAAAGGCATGGTGCGCCTGCATGATGCCGACGGCACCAACATGGATACCTACGAAATCATGGTGACCATGGAGATGATGAACAGCTTCCTGCCCGAAGGCGCTGTTGCGATCACCAGCATGACCGACGCGCCGGAACACTACAAGGCGTTGGTCGATACCTTTGCCGATACGGTGGCCAAGCGCCTGCCGTAACCGAAAGCTTTTCGTAACCAGTATGCCCCCGCCCACGGCGGGGGTTTTTCTTTGCTAGATCCAGCGCTGTTCCGGGTCGGGCAGCGGAATTGCCTCCAACAGTTCGCGGGTATAGGCGGCCTGCGGATCGGCAAACAGTTCTGCGGTCTGCCGCAGTTCCACGATCTCGCCGCGATACAGCACCATGATGCGATGACAGAGCCGGCGGATCACGCTCAGGTCATGGCTGATGAAGGCCAGTGTCAGCCCCAACTCGCGCACCAGATCCTCCAGCAGCCGCAAGACCTGCGCCTGGCTGGAAACATCGAGGCCCGAGACGATCTCGTCCGCCAGAATAAACTCCGGCTCCAGCGCGATGGCGCGGGCGATCCCGACGCGCTGCCGCTGCCCGCCTGATAGCTCGTGCGGATAGCGCTGCGCGAAGCCGCGCGGCAGGCCGACGTGATCCAGCGCCTGCATCACACGCGCCTCTACCCGGTCGAACCCGTGCAGACGCAGGGGGCCCGCGATGATCTGGCCCACCCGGTGCCGGGGGTTGAGGCTCGACATCGGGTCCTGAAAAATCATCTGGAACCGCCGCCGATGCGGGCGCAGCGCCTCCTCTCCCAGATGGGTAATGTCCTGCCCGTCGAAGCGGATGCTGCCGCCCGAGGGTTCCAGAAGCCGGATCAGCGCCCGCCCCAGCGTCGATTTGCCGGAACCGGAGCCACCGACAATACCAATGATCTCGCCCTTGGCGATTGAAAAGCTCAGCCCCCGAAGCACCTCGATCCGCGGCGCAGCACCCAGAAGCGGCTTGCGCGTCATGTCGGCCAGCGACAGGCGCAGGTTTTCCACCGTGTAAAGCTCAGCCATGATGCGCCTCGTCATAAGCGGCGATCTCGGCCCGCAGGCGGGCAATGATGGCCTCGGGCACCGGGGTCAGCGACCCTTCGGGATCGGTGTATTTCGGCGTCGCCCCCAGCAGCGCGGCCGAATAGGGATGCGTCGGCGCGGCAAAGAAATCGCGCACCGTGCTCTGTTCCAGAATCCGGCCAGCATAAAGCACCGACAGGCTCTGGCAGACCTTCGACACCACGCCAAGATCATGCGTCACGAACAAGAGCGCTGTGCCGTGCCGGGCCTGCATCCCCGCGATCAGCCGCAGGATCTGCTTTTGGACCGTCACATCCAGCGCGGTAGTCGGCTCGTCCGCCACGATCAGCTTCGGCTCGGCCGCGAAGGCGCTGGCGATCAGGATACGCTGCCGCATCCCGCCTGAAAGCTCGTGCGGATATTGCCGCATCACGCGTGCCGGATCATTGATCTGCACCTCGCCCAGCAGATCCAGCGCGCGCGCCTCCGCCTCGGTTCGTTTCCAGCCCAGAATATCCACAAGCCGGTCAGTGATCTGCGGCCCGATCCGCCGCGAGGGGTTCAGCGCGGTCAGCGGGTCTTGCGGGATCAGCGCGGCCAACCCGCCCACCCGCTTGCGCCGCGCGGCTGGCGGCAGCGTCAGCAGGTCCACCCCGTCCAGCCAGATCTCGCCGCCCGCGATCTCCACCGCACGCGGCAGGATGCCCAGAACGGCCTTGCCGATCATGCTTTTGCCCGCGCCGCTTTCGCCCACCAGCCCGTGCACCTCGCCCGCGCTGACCTCCAGCGACACATCGCGCAGCAAGGGCGCGCGATTGTCGCGCAGGCGCAGCGTCAGGTTCTTCACAGACAGAAAGCTCATCGCAGCACCGGGTCAAAGCGGTCCTTCAGCCCCTCGCCCAGTTGCGAAAAGGCCAGAACGGTCAGGAACAGCGTGATCAGCGGGAAAACCAGCACCCACCACGCCTGATAGACGCTGGCGCGCCCTTCGGCGATCATGCCGCCCCAAGTGGGATCGTCGGTGGAAATCGACAGGTTCACAAAGCTCAGGATCGCTTCGACGATCACTGCGATGCCCATTTCCAGCGTCAGAAGCACCACGATGGTAGGCAGCACATTGGGCAGGATTTCCCGCAGCATGGTGCCGATGCGCCCGCGCCCGGCCACCTGCGCAGAGGCGACGTAATCCATCGCGCCCTGCGCCATCGCCTCGGCCCGCACCACGCGCGCGAAGCGCGTCCAATCGATGATGACAATGGCAAGGATGATCGAATGCAGCCCCGGCCCGATCACCGCGATCAGCAGGATCGAGAACAACACCGGCGGAAAGGCCATCCAGATGTCAATGAGGCGCGAAATCACCAGATCGACCCAGCCGCGCAGGAACCCGGCCATCAGCCCCAGCGCCGAGCCAATCAGGCAGGTGATGCTGCCCGCAACCAGCGCCACCACCAGCGCCAGACGCGCGCCGTAAATGATGCGGCTCAGCACATCGCGTCCAAGGCTGTCGGTGCCCAGCCAGTAACCAGCCTCCGCGCCCTCTTCCCAGAACGGCGGCAGACGGGTCAGGAACAGATCCTGCGCCAACGGGTCTTGCGGCGCCACCAGCGGCGCGAACACCGCCGCGAGCAGCAGAAGCGTCAGCCAGCCCCCCGCCAGCCAGAGCCGCGTTCCGATCCGGCGCTTCACCGCGCCGCGGCCATCGGTCAGATCAGCCATGACGCAGCCTCGGATTCAGAACCGTATACAGCAGGTCCACCACCAGATTGACGGCAGTGAAGATGACCGCGAACAGGATCACGATACCCTGGATCAGCGGCAGGTCGCGGTTGATCACCGCATCAATCGCCATGTTGCCCAAGCCCTCATAGGAAAACAGCCGCTCCACGATCACCGTGCCGCCGATCAGGAAGGTGAACTGCACGCCGACCAGCGTCAGCGTCGGCAGGATCGCATTGGGCAGCGCCTCGCGGGTGATGACGTGGTTTTCACCATAGCCCTTGGTCCGGCTCAGCGTGACGTAATCCAGATGCATGGTTTCCTTCAGGCTCTGCTTCAGCAACTGCCCGATGATCGCCGCCAGCGGAATGGCCAGCGCCAGCGCAGGCATCAGCATATGGCTCACGATGTCGGCCCAAAGATCGAAGCGCAGCCGGAACAGGCTTTCGAACAGGTAGAACCCGGTGGTGAACGGCAGGTCCAGCGACGGCGTGACGCGCCCCGAGATATGGAAGACCGGCACCAACACCCCGAACAGCAGGATCAAGGCCAGCCCCCACAGGAAATCCGGCACCGAAAGCGCCATGCCATTCGCCACGTCGATGGCGCCCTCGGCCTTGGTGCCACGCAGCCGCGTGCCGGTCAGCGCCGCGATGCCGCCGATGATGACCGCCATCACCAGCGCCATGATCGAAAGCTCCAGCGTCGCGGGCAAACGGCCCAGCACCAGATCCAGCACCGGCTGGCGCGTGGTGATCGAAGTGCCGAAATCGCCCTGCAACACACCCTGAACCCAGATCAGGAATTGCGCCGGGATGGATTTGTCCAACCCGTAAAGCGCGGTCAGCCGCGCCACATCCGCCTCGGTCGCACCCGGCGGCAGCATCATCGCCACCGGATTGCCGGGCACCACGCGGATGACGACGAAAACGATCACGGCCACCCCGATCAGGGTCACCGCCGTCGTGCCGATCCGCGCGATCAGTTTCTGCCAGAACACATGCCTCTCCTGCCCACGCCCGAACGCGGCCTGCTTTCATCTTGGTTCAAATATCCCACAGGGGGTGTGGGGGACGTGAAGTCCCCCACGGCCGACGGATCAGCCCCGCGTCATCAGATGCGGCAAGAGCGCGCCCGAGGCATGCGGCACCACCTTCACGCCCGGCGCATGCAGGATCGGTTGCACATATTGCAGCAGCGGAATGACCAGCGCGTTCTCGGCGATGTAGCGATCCACCTCTTTCCAGCCCGCGATGCGTTTGGCTTCGTCCGCCTCGCCCCAAAGCGGCGCGATCTTCTCGATCAGATCGGCGCCATCCCAGACGGAATGCGGCGAGGGGCCGAACATCGCAAAGCCGGTCGAGGTGGTCGGATCGCCCACCGAATTGCCCCAGTTGTAGAAGGCGGCGGGGGCAAGCTGGTCGGCGGCGCGCAGTTCATAATGCTTGGCGATCTCGTAAACCTCGATCTCCGCCTCGATCCCCACCTTGCGCCACAGGCCGACAATGGCCTGCACCATCTCGTAATCCTTCGGCTTGAAACCCTTGGTGGTCTGGATCTTGAACTTCACCGGATTTTCCGGGCTGTAGCCCGAGGCCGCCAGCAGCTCCTTCGCCTTCTCCGGGTCGTAGCCGACCTTGATCGAGGCGTCATAGGCCTCGTATTCCGGGGTTTGCAGCGTGTCGATGGCAACGCCATAGCCCGAAAGCAGCCGGTCGATGATGGTTTGCTTGTCGATGGCCAGTGCGGCGGCCTTGCGCACATTCGGGTCCAGCATGACGTCGATATCGTTGAGGAAGATCATTCCGATATCGGAAACCGGCGTCGCCACCCCGGCCAGCGGGCCGTTCTTCAGCCGGTCATATTCCTCATAGGGCATTTCCAGCGTGACGTGGGCATTCCCCGATTCCACCTCGGCCACGCGGGCGGCGGAATCGGTCACGAACTTGATGGTCACCGTCTTGAACTCGGGCGCGCCGCCCCAATAGGCCTCGTTCGCTTTCAGGCGGACATAGGCGTTGCGCTCGAATTTCTCGACCATATAGGGGCCGGTCCCGACCGGCGCGGCTTCGAAGCCCTCGGCGCCGACCTTTTCATAATAGGCTTTCGGCAGCACATAGCCGGTCAGGAAATACATCCACTTGAAGATCGTCGGGTCGAATTGCGCCACATCGGCGATGACCTTGTTGCCCTCGACCCGGTGGTTCTTCAGCGTGCCCCAGACGAACTGGATGGGCGAGCCGGTGTCGGGGTTGGCGACGCGGGCGAGGCTCCATGCCACATCCTCGGCGGTGAAATCCGATCCGTCATGCCACTTCACGCCCTCGCGCACGGTCATCCAGACCTGCGTGCGGTCGTCGTTCCAGCCCCATTCCGTCAGCAGGCCGGGGGCGGGGCTGAGGTCGGGCTGTTGCAGGATGTATTGGTCGAACACCGACTGGTAGATGCCCTGGATCGTCGGGTTCACCGCCGAGGGGCCGACCGTCGGGTCCCAGCTCGGCAGGTTGACGTTATAGGCAATGACCAGTTCGTCAATGGCGGCGAAGGCCGGAAGGCCGGTCAGCGAAAGCGCTGCCCCGGCTGCGGAAAGCTTCAAAAGGCTGCGACGGTTGAGCTTCATGGGTTTTCCCTGTTGGTTGATGGCTTTGTTCTTGTTTTTATGTCGTTATTTTCCGGCAAGTTTCTGCGCCAGAAGAAAGCCCGATCCGGCCCCGGTTCCCGCGCCGGGCCAGACGGCCGCGCCGGTAAGGAACAGGTTCCGGATCGGAGTTGACCCGTCCGCATGGGATCGGACGGGGCGGAAGAGGAAATTCTGGCTCAGATGGTGGCTGCCACAAACCTGATCGCCGCCGACCAGATTGGGGTTTTCCGCCTCCAGTTCGGCCGGGGTGACGATACGGCGCGCGAGGATCTTTGACCGGAAACCCGGCGCATAGCGTTCAAGGATGTCCAGCGCACGCTCGGCAAAGGGTTCGGCCGCCGCCGTCCAGTCGGGCGCGGCGATCTCGCCCTTCGCATCGCCCCGGATGGTGCCCGGCGCCATGCGGACCTGAAGCCAGATCACATGCTTGCCCGCCGGTGCACGGGTCGGGTCTTGCCCGGTCGGCTGCCCCACCACGAGGATCGGCTCGTCCGGCAGCAACCCCGCCTGCGCTTGCTGATAGGTCCGCGCCATCTGATCCAGCGAGGGCGCCAGATGCACATAGGCGAAATCGCGCAGCGCGCCGCCCGCCGCCCAGTCGGGCAGGTCGCTGGCGGCGATGTGGATCATCATCGTGCCCGGCGCATGGGCGTATTCGGTCATCGCCCGATCGAATCCCGGCTCGGTCCCGCCGGTCAGCTTCGGCAATGCGCGCGGCGCAACCCCGGCGACCACCGCCCGCGTCGCGGTGAAGCGGCGGCCGTCCGCCAGCGTGATGCCGGTCGCCTTGCCGCCCTGATGATCAATCCGCGCGACGCGGGCGCCGGTTTCCACGACGCCGCCTTTGGCCCGGATCATCGCTACCATGGCGCGGATGATCGTATCCGCCCCCCCGCGCCCCAGCACCATGCCGAAGGCTTGCCCTGCCATCCCCTCCAGATAGGGAAACAGCGCGCCGCCCGACACATCGGGCGCAAAATCCAGATGCATGCCCCAGGCGCCCAGCATCGCCCGCACCTTCGGGGACTCGAACGTCCGGTCCAGCCAGCGCCGCGGGCTTTCCAGCAGGAAGCGCCCCATGTCCAGCGTGCCACCCACGCCCTTGGCGCGAATCGTTTTGAACATGAACGATGCAAGTGCATACATATTCATGCGACTGCCGAGCAGGCCGAACAAATGCGGCGCCTCTGCCCCGAAACCGGCGACCAGCTCCCCCCAGCGTTTCGCGTCAGCGGCAGAGACCGCCTCGATCCGCGCCAGCGTTTCCGCCATATCGGTGCTGACACCCAGCCACGTCCCATCCGGGAACGCTGACGCGAAGGGCCGTGAAACCGGCACGAATTCAAGGCCATGGCCCTGCAATTCTGCGCCATATCTTTTGAAGAAGGCCGATCCGGCGAACAGCGACAGATTCATCGCCGCCCAGTCGTGCCTGAACCCCGGCAGGGTATATTCGCCGGTCTTGACGGCCCCGCCAGCCACCGGCGCCTGTTCAAAGACGCCGACTTTCCAACCTTTAGCCGCCAGATGCACGGCTGCGGCCAGCGCATTGTGACCCGCGCCGACCAGAATGACATCGAGGCTTTCCGCCATCGTTCTTTGCTCCCTGTCTGACAATGATATTTGCAAATGCATGTAAATCTGTCTAGAGTGATTCTCATGCGATGACCGCCGCCAGATGCGGTCGCCATTCAGGGAGATAGCGATGACTTCTCAGGCTCTTCTGGGCCAGCTCGGCCAAATGATTCTGTCGGGCGGGATCGACGTTGTGGATTGCTCGGGCGTTCTGGGCCCGGAAACGCCGCTTCTGAAACTGCCGCCGGAACTGGCCAAGGACACGCCGCCGATCAAGATCCACCGCATCAGCGAATACGATCAGGACGGGCCCTTCTGGGCCTGGAACTGGCTGGAGCTGGGCGAGCACAGCGGCACCCATTTCGACGCGCCGCATCACTGGATCACCGGCAAGGATTATTCGGACGGCTATACCGACACGCTGGACGTGCAGCGCCTGATCGCGCCGGTCAACGTGCTGGATTTCAGCAAGGAATGCGCCGAAAATCCCGACTTCCTGCTGACCATCGACCATGTGAAGGCCTGGGAGGCCGCGCATGGCGAGATCAAGGCCGGCGAATGGGTCGTGCTGCGGTCCGACTGGGATCGTTTCGCCGATGACGAGGCGAAGTTCCTCAATGCCGATGCGACCGGCCCGCATACGCCGGGACCGACCGCCGAGGTCATCGACTATCTGATCGCCAAGGGCATCGTCGGCTGGGGCAGCCAGTGCATCGGCACCGATGCGGGTCAGGCCGGTGGCATGAACCCGCCCTTCCCGGCGCATAACCTGCTGCACAAGAACAACCGCTTCGGCCTCGCCTCGCTTGCCAATCTCGACAAGCTGCCAGCGAAGGGCGCGATCCTGATTGCGGCGCCCCTGAAGATCAAGAACGGAACCGGCTCGCCCATCCGCGCGCTGGCGCTGGTGCCGAAGGCGTAACGCCATGGCGGTCGATCATGTCATCATCGGATCGGGCATCAATGCGCTGGTCGCGGCGGCGCTGTTGTCGCTGAAAGGCGACAAGGTGCTGGTGCTGGAGCGCGAGGACCGCATCGGCGGCTGCCTGCGCACAGACGAACTGATCCCCGGTTTCAGCCATGACGTGATGGCCGCCACCTTCGTTCTGTTCATGACATCCCCGGCGGGGGCCGCGCTTGGCCCCCACCTTGCCCGGCACGGGATGGACTATTGCCATTCCCCGCATCCGACCGCCGTGCTGCGCCCCGATGGCGAAGCGCTGGTGCTGACGATGGACCGGGCCGAGAATATTCGCCGTTTCAATGCCTTGGCCCAAGGGGACGGCACCCGCCACGGCGCCGATGTCGGCGCGATTGAGGCCGATGCGCCTTTCCTGTTCTCGCTGCTGGGCGGTGATCTCTGGTCTTGGCCCACGCTGAAGCTGATGCTGGGTCAGGTGCGGCGGCGCGGGCTGAAGGGCATGGCCGCATGGTTCGGCAGCGCCCTTGCCCCGGCGCGTGGCTGGCTGGAAACGCAATACCAAAGCCCGCTGGTGCAGGCGCTTTGGGCGCCCTGGGTGTTGCATTGCGGCCTGACCCCGGAAAGCGCCTATTCCGCCCAGATGGGCAAGGTCATCGCCTTCGCGCTGGAGGCGGCAGGCGCCCCCATCGTGCAGGGCGGCGCCGGACAGGCGGCGGAGGCGTTCCGCAAGCTGATCGAGGAAAAGGGCGGCACACTGCGCACACGCGCTGACGTGGCCCGCATCCTCACCACCAACGGCCGCGCAACCGGCGTGCGGCTGGCCGATGGCGAGGAGATCGCGGCGAAGAACGTGCTGGCTTCGGTCACGCCGTCGCAGCTTTGGGGCCGTCTGCTAGATGCCCCACCAGCCGAGGCCGAGGCCACCCGCGCCTTCCGCCATGGGCGCGGCGATTTCCAACTGCATTTCGCGCTGGACCGCGCGCCGGAATGGCTGACGCCCGGTCTGGATCAGGTCGCGCTGATCCACCTCAGCGACGGGATCGACGCGGTATCGCGGTCGGCCAACGAGGCAGAGCGCGGGCTGCTGCCCGCCGTGCCCACGATCTGCGTGGGCCAGCCCTCGCAACTGGACCCGAGCCGCTGCCCAGAAGGCAAGGCCGTGCTCTGGCTGCAAATCCCCGACGCGCCGCGTGTCATCAAGGGCGATGCGGCGGGCGAAATCACCGCCGGGGCCGACTGGACCGAGGCAACGCGCGAAGCCTTCGCCGACCGGATCGAGGCGATCCTGTCGCGTCACATCAAGGATTTCGCCGCGATCAAGCTTGCCCGCCGGGCTTATTCCCCCGCCGATCTTCAGGCGATGAACATGAACCTTGTCGGCGGCGACCCCTATGGCGGCAGCTGCACCATCGACCAGTTCTTCCTCTGGCGCCCCTTCGCCCACAGCCCCGGCGCTTGCCCCATCAAGGGACTCCATCATATCGGAGCCTCGACACATCCCGGACCGGGCCTTGGCGGCGGATCGGGGTTCAACGCGGCAAAGAGGCTTGGTGCATGAGTGATGATGAAACCCTTCCCCGGCTGGGCGAGATCGGGCTGACGAATTTCGCCCCCTATCTGATGAACCGGATCATGGGCCGGTATAACGCAGGCTTCCGCGACGAAATGGCGGCGCTGGGCCTGACCACGCCGAAAGCGCGGGTTCTGGCTTCGTTGGCGGTGGTGGACGGTCCGGTGATCCGCGATCTGGCAGTCTATACCGTGACCGAGCAAAGCACGCTGTCGCGGGCACTGGACCAGCTTGCCACCGAAGGGCTGGTGCGGCGCGAGGCCGACCCGCAGGACAGCCGCGCCACCCGCATCTTCATCACCGACGCCGGCCGGGCCGCCTTCGACAGCCTCTGGCCCCATATGGTCGAGGCCGAGCGCAACCTGTTCCGCGGCATCCCCGACAAGGACCGCCGCGCCTTCGTCGCCACTCTTCAACAGATGCTGGCGAACATCCGAAAACACGAATTCTGAGGCTGCCCGAAGAAGCGGCCCGTTCACCCGACAGGAGAAGTTAGGAATGAAATTCGCCGCTCTCGCCGTCGTCTCTGCCGCGCTTGTCGCGGCTTCAGCCAGCGCCGCCCCCCTGCCCGGCATGCGCGGGGTAAACCATATCGGCCTGACCGTGCCGGATCTGGCAGAGGCAGAGACCTTTTTCACCGATGCGCTGGGTTGCCAGAAAGCCATGTCCTTCGGCCCGTTCCGCGACGACACCGGCACTTTCATGCAGGATCTGCTGGATGTCGATCCGCGCGCGGTGATCGAACAGATCACGCTTCTGCGCTGCGGCTTCGGCTCCAACATCGAGCTGTTCAAATATACTGCACCGGATCAGGCCACCGTCACTCCGCGCAACAGCGACATCGGCGGGCATCACATCGCCTTCTACGTTGATGACATCGCAGCGGCGGCCGAGGATCTGAAGGCCCGTGGCATCCGCACCCTGATGGGCCCGCTGCCTGTCAGCGAAGGCCCGGCGGCGGGCCAGTCGATCCTGTATTTCTATGCGCCCTGGGGTTTGCAGATGGAGCTGATCTCCTTCCCGCAGGGCATGGCCTATGAAAAGGACGGTGGCCCTGTCCTGTGGTCGAACACCGAACCTTCCAAGTAAGAACGGAGAGCGCGAATGGCCGAACGGTCTTTCAAGGCGGAGGTAGAGCATCTGCGGCTGGGCGCCGGCCAGACCTTCACGGGCGAGGGCATCCTCGCCATCACCAAGGCGCTGCTGGAAAACGGCGTGGGCTATGTCGGCGGCTATCAGGGCGCGCCGATCAGTCACCTGATGGATGTGCTGGCCGATGCCGAGGAACTGCTGACCGAACTGGGTGTCCGGTTCGAGGCCAATGCCAACGAAGCGGCCGCCGCCGCCATGCTGGCAGCGAGCGTGCATTACCCGATCCGCGGCGCGGTGACCTTCAAGGGACCAGTCGGCGTCAACGTCGCCTCGGACGCGCTGGCCAACCTCAGCGATTCCGGCGTGAAGGGCGGCGCGCTGGTCATCGTGGGCGAGGATTACGGCGAAGGCTCCTCAATCATGCAGGAACGCAGCCACGCCTTCGCGATGAAATCGCAGATCTGGCTGCTGGACCCGCGCCCCAACCTGCCCTCCATCGTCAAGGCGGTGGGCGACGGGTTCGAACTGTCAGAGGCGTCGAACACGCCGGTCATGCTGACCGTGCGCATCCGGTCCTGCCACGTCACCGGCACGTTTGAAACCCGTGACAACCAGCGCCCTGCCCTGACCGTGCGCGATGCGCTGGCCAATCCGCAAAGCGATTTCCAGCGGGTCGTTCTGCCGCCATGGACCTATCGGCACGAGCAGGAAAAGATCGACGTGCGCTGGCCCGCCGCCGAAAAATTCATCCGCGAACGCGGCCTGAACGAGCGTTTCGGCAAGGAAGGCCCGGTCGGTCTGGTGGTGCAGGGCGGCATGTACAACAGCGTCATCCGCGCCTTGCAGCGGCTGGGCCTTGCCGATCTGCACGGCAAGACCGAACTGCCGCTTTATGTGCTGAACGTGACCTATCCGCTGGTCTCGTCCGAGTTTCTGGATTTCTGCGAGGGCAAACGCGCCGTTCTGGTGATCGAGGAAGGCCAGCCCGAATTCATCGAACAGCAGCTTGCGACCTATCTTTACCGCGCCAAAAGTAACGTGCGGCTGCATGGCAAGGACATCCTGCCGATGGCCGGGGAATATACCGGGCAGGTGCTGCTGGACAGCCTGACCGCCTTCTTCCGCGAAGAGGCTGAGGATTTGCTGCCCGGTCAGGTGCGCGCGCCGAATTTCACGGCGCCCGCCATTCCCGACCTGTCGAAAACCGTGCCGATCCGCCCGCCGGGCTTCTGCACCGGCTGCCCCGAACGCCCGATCTTCGCCGCGCTGAAACTGGCGCAGAAGGAAACCGGCAAGGTGCAGATCACGGCGGACATCGGCTGTCACCTGTTCGCCTCGCTGCCACCGTTCGAGGTGGGCGGCTCGACCATGGGTTACGGGCTTGGCCCCGCCTCCAACGCCGCGTTTGATGGTGGCGGCGAACGGCGCGCGCTGTCCATCGTGGGCGATGGCGGGTTCTGGCACAACGGCCTGTCGTCGTCGATCGGGAACATGGTGTTCAACAAGTCGGATTCCGTGGCGGTGGTGGTGGACAACTACTATTCCGCCGCGACCGGCGGGCAGGACATCCTGTCGTCCCGGGCGAAGAACGACACCAAGGCCACCAACAACCCGATTTCCCGCGCGCTGGAAGGCGTGGGGGTGAAATGGGTGCGGCAGGTCAACCGCACCTATGACGTGCCGGGGCTGAAGAAGCTGTTCATCGAGGCGCTGACGACCGAGGAGAAGGGGCCGAAGGTGATCGTCGCCTCGTCGGAATGCATGCTGAACAAGCAGCGCCGCGAAAAGCCCCTGCGCGCCAAGGCCATCAAGGAAGGTCGCCGGGTCGAGGCACCGCGCTTTGGTGTCGATGAGGCCGTCTGCACCGGCGACCACGCCTGTATGCGACTGTCGGGCTGTCCCTCGCTGTCCCTGAAAACGCTGGATGATCCCCTGCGCGACGATCCAGTCGCCAGCATCGACCAGACCTGCGTCGGCTGCGGCAACTGCGGCGAAGTGGCGGATGCCGCCGTGCTGTGCCCCAGCTTCTACCGCGCCGATGTGGTGCATAATCCCGGCGCATGGGAAAGCCGCTGGGCCGCCTTCCGCGCCCGCGTCATCGGCTGGCTGCAATCGCGCCGCGCCGCCGGCCGCCTGACTTTCGGAGAAACCGCATGACCGTGCAGCAAAGCCTTGCGCCCCGCCAGCCCGACCCCGCGCTGGGGCAGATCATCAAGCTCGCCTGTCTGGCCGTCGGTGGCCAGGGCGGCGGTGTGCTGACCGGCTGGATCGAGGATCTGGCCCGCGCCAATGGCTATGCGGCGCAGGCGACCTCGGTCGCCGGGGTGGCACAGCGCACCGGCGCGACGATCTACTATGTCGAGATGGCCCCCTATAGCGGCGGGCCGATGCCGGTGTTTTCGCTCGCCCCCGCCTCCGGCGATGTGGACATCATGATCTCGGCCGAGATGATGGAAGCCGGGCGCGCCATCATGCGCGGCTTCGTCACGCCGGACCGCACGACGCTGATCGCCTCCACCCACCGGGCACTGGCCGTGTCGGAAAAGATGGTGCCCGGCAATGGCATCGCCTCGTCCGAGGAGGTGCGCGCGGCGGCCGAAGTCGCGGCGCAGCGGCTGATCCTTGCGGATTTTGAAGGTCTGGCGGTCAAGGCCGGGTCGGTGATCTCGGCCAGCCTCTTCGGCGGTCTCGCCGGATCGGGCGCCTTGCCCTTCCCGCGCGAGGCGTTCGAGGAGGCGATCCGTGCAGGCGGCAAGGGGGTGGAGGCCAGTCTCCGCGCCTTCGCCGTGGGTTATGAGGCCGCGCAGGCCGGTGTCGCACCGGCACCCGTGGCAGCGCCCAAAAACCATGCGCAGATCGTGCCGCAGGGCAGTGCCAAACTTCAGGCCGAATGGAACCGCCTGACCGGCCGCATCGCCGCCCTGCCGACTGAAGTGGCCGAACTGGCGCTACCCGGTCTGCGCAAGGTGGTGGAGTTTCAGGATCTCGCCTATGGCGCCGCCTATCTGGACCGGCTGGAGCCGCTGGTCCGGCAGGATCGGGCCGACAAGGCTCATGCCTTCAGCCGCGAGGCCGCGAAATACCTAGCCAATGCCATGGCTTACGATGATGTGATCCGCGTCGCCGACCTCAAGACGCGGGGCGAGCGCTTCAGCCGCATCCGCCGCGAGATGGGCGCGAAAGACGGCAACCTTCTGCATCTGACCGAATTCATGCACCCCGGCCCGGCCGAGATCGCCGGTATGCTGCCCGCCGGCATCGGTCGCAAGGTGCAGGACAGCCCGGCATGGATGGCCCGTCTGGACCGCTGGTTCAACAAGGGCCGCCGCGTCCGCACCGACACCATGCCCAGCTTCCTGATGCTTTACGTTCTGGGCGGTATGCGCGGGTGGCGGCTGAAATCGCTGCGCCATGCCGAGGAAATGGCGCATCTTGACCGCTGGATGGCACGGGCGACGGCGGTGCTGGGGCAGAATTACGATCTGGCGGTGGAAATCGTCAAATGCCGCCGACTGGTGAAGGGTTATTCCGACACCCATGCGCGCGGCCAGTCGAAATTCGACCGCGTGCTCGCCGGGATCGCGCTGGTTGAATCGCGTGAGGATGCCGCCGACTGGGCCCGCCGGTTGCGCGAGGCGGCGCTGCTGGATGAAGAGGGCAAGGCGCTGGATGGCGCGATCGACACAATTCGCAGCTTCGCCTGAAGTTTGCACTGGAAACAGAAAAGGCGCCCCGCAGGGCGCCTTCGTCATTTCAACGGCGAAAGCCGGTGAAAGCGCCGCTGTTCATACAGCAAGGGCGGCCCGTCCGCGCTCCGCATCTCGACGATATGCCCGATGAAGATGATGTGGCTTGCCGCCTCCACCACCTCGGCCACGTCGCAGGACAGCGAGACCGTCGCATCCGCCAGCACCGGAAGGCCACGGCTGTCGGCCTGCCAGTCGCCTTCGGTGAACTTGTCCTCTCCCGTCACGCCACCGACCCCGGCAAAGCGCAGCGCCAGTGCGTCGGCGGCGTCTGACAGAAGGTTCACGTTGAACCGCCCGTCCTCGCCCACCGCCGCGCAGGTGCCCGTCGCACGGTTCAGGCAGACCAGCACGCTGGGCGGCTCGGCCGTCACCGAACAGACGGCGGTGGCGGTGATGCCGCGCCGTTCCGCCCCGCCCAGCGCGGTGACAATCGTCACCGCACCCGGAAAGCGCCCCATGGCGCTGCGAAAGCTGTCGGGATCGACCACACCCATCACGCCGCCCTCAGGTCCGCCAGATAGCTGCCCGCTGCCTGCGGATCGGCAAACCACGGGAAGAAATCGCGCGGATCGTCAAACCCGTTGGCGATGCGATGCGCCAGACGCGGCTCGGCGCAGGCGGTGCCCATGATCTCCAGAATGTAGGGCGGGGGCGGCAGCAGCATCATGTTGGTCCAGCTCACCACCCATTGCGCATAGTCCCAATAGGCGTCGAAGGTGCCCTGCATCCAAGTCTCGTCAAAGGCGCCGTCGCCATGGGCGAGGATGCGCTTCAGATAGACCGCCGCCGCCTTTGAGGCATTGTTGGACCCCTGCCCGGTGATGGGGTCGTTCAGGCAGACCGCATCGCCCAGACCCAGCACCTTGCGCCCCGAAGGCAGCGTCGCCACCGGATGCCGCACGGTCGGCGCGAACCGCCCGGAAAGGATGCCGTTGTCATCGGTCAGCGCGATGTCGCGGCAGCGTTCTGCCTCCCACGGCAGGAAGGTTTCAAGGATCTGTTTCGACATCGCCAGATGCGCCTCGGGCGTCTTCACATCGCCCCAGCAATCCATCGGGCCGCCGGGGATACCCTCGAACACCATGATCTCGCAGGGGCCGGTGGTGGTCAGCGCCGGGAAGACGAAATATTCACCCACACCGGGGATCAGGTTGAAACAGACAGCCGAATGGTCAGCGCGCGGGGTCATGCCGGTCACATAGGTCAGCGCCAGCGCCCGCATCGGCTTGTCATAGGCCGATTTCACCTCATCGCGGGAGAACAGCTTGCCGATCTCGCCCTTGCCCGAAGCCACGATCACCAGATCGTCGGTGCGGGTATAATGCTCCAGCTCGGCGATCCCGGCGTCGGCGATGACCATCTGGCCGCCCAGCCGAGTGAACTCGGCCATCCAGCGCGGAATCTTCACGCGCTGATCCACCGAATAGGCATTGCGATCCAGCCGCCCGGCCCAGTCCACCGCTTTGCCCGACCCATCCGGCGCCGGCACGGCAAAGCTGATGCCCTCGACCGGCGGGCAGGTGTCGGACCAGAAGTCGATGCCCAGATCGCGCTCGTTCTGCACGGCGGTATGGAACATGCATTGCGACGACAGCACCCGGCCCGAGGCGATATCCTCCGCCGTCCGGTTCTGCACGATCCGCACCTGATGCCCGGCCTTCAGCAGCCCGATGCCCAGTTGCAGCCCCGATTGCCCGCCGCCAATGATGGTGATTTTCCGCATTTTTATCTCCCTGTCTTTATCTTGGTTCAAATATCCCCGCCGGAGGCAGCCGACGGGCCAGCCCGGCGCCTATTCCATGAGTTTCGGGATGGCGGGCACCGCCTGTTCCGGCCCCATCGCGGTGTAGCCGCCGTCCACGCAAAGGTCGGTGCCGGTGATGAAGCTCGCCTCGTCCGACAGAAGGAAAGCCACGGCGCTCGCCACTTCCTCGGGATCGCCGGTGCGGCCAAGCAGGTGGAAGGGCGCGGCCACGCGGTCGGTCTTGGCACGGTCGCCGCCGGTGAGCTGATCCATGATGTTCGACCAGGTCCAGCCGGGCGAAACGGCATTGACCCGGATGCCCTCGGGCGCCAGATCCATCGCCTGATTGCGGGTCAGTTGCAGGATGGCCGCTTTCGACACCGGGTAAAGCCAGCGCCCGGTCTGCGCCACCCGCGACGAGATTGACCCGAAGTTGACAATGGCCCCCTTGTTTCGCGCCAGCTCCTCGCGCGCGGCCTGCATCAACATGACGGACCCCACGATGTTCACATCCAGCGCCTCAAGCCATTCGGCACGCGGGCTTGCGGCACCGTTATCCAGATAGGAGCAGGCGACATTGACCAGAAAGTCGATACGGCCAAAGCGTTTCTTCGTCGCCGCGACCAGAGCCGCGATGTCCGCGTCGCTGCGCAGGTCGCAACGGCAATAGCCCAGGTCCGCGGCATCAGCGCCCGTTTCGGCCAGATCCGCCACCATCACCCGGCAGCCCTCGGCGCGCAGGCGTTCAACCACCGCCTGACCGATCTTCGTCGCGCCTCCCGGCACGATGGCCGTTTTTCCCTGCAATCCGCGCATGGCATTCTCCCCGTTTGTTTTGAATTTGAAGCAGCCTCCGGCAGCGCGCCCGCGCCCGCTATCCGCCAAAAGCGCGGACTATCCGCAAAACGAAAAAATCGACGGGAATGCTGCGCGTAGGCGCCCAAAGCGTGTTACGCTTCGCCATGGAGGGCACCCGATGCTGGACCATGCGCCGCGGCCGCTGGCCGCGCATCTCTTGTTCGAAAGCCGCGATCTGGACGAGGCGCGGGACAAGGTTGCGCGCGTGTTCTGCCCGCATCGACTCGATACCGTGCGCGGCCACTTTCACGCCCGCCAGCACCATCTTCCGGGCGAGAAGCTGTCGCTGAACTACATCGAATACGGCGCGAAGACGATGATCGCGCCGGGCGCGCTGCGCGATTTCTATCTGGTGCAGATCCCGCTGTGTGGCGGGGCGTCCATCGTCAACGGCGGCGACCACTACACCAGCGATCCGGGCCGCGCGGCGGTGCTGAACCCCCATCGGGAAACCACGATGATCTGGGAGGAAGGCACCCGGCAGGTCTTGTTGCGCATCGACCGGGCGGCGATGCAGTCGCATCTGTCGCGCCAGCTTGGCGCCCCCGCATCGGCGCCGGTCACCTTTCAGGGTGCGCTTGATCTGCGCAGCGGGGCGGGGGCGGCGCTGCGGCGGCTGGTGCTGTGGCTGGTGGCCGAGGCGGATGACGGCGCGGCGCCCCTGACCGGGCTGATGGGGCGGCAACTGGAGGAAACGCTGCTTTCCGGCCTGCTGGGCGCGCATCGCCACGATTATGCCGCGCATCTGGGCCGCAGCCGTTCCGCGCCGCGACCCCGCCACCTGAGGCTGGCCGAGAGCTTCATCGAGGCGCATCTGGATCAGCCGATCACGCTGGAGGATGTGGCCGAGGCCGCGGGGACCAGCGCGCGCAACCTGCAACTCGCCTTCCGCCAGTATCGCGGCACCACGCCGCTGGCCTTCTGGCGAGACCGGCGGCTGACGCGCGCGCATGCCGATCTGATTGCCGCTGTGCCCGGAACCCGTGTCACCGATGTGGCCCTGCGCTGGGGGTTCGCGCATTTCGGCCGCTTCGCCGAAAGCTATCGCCACCGCTTCGGCCTGACCCCGCGCGATACGCTGCGGGCGGCGCTGGGGCCGGGTTATCAGGATTGAAACGCCGAACCCCCGGCCCGCAGGCCGGGGGCGGCAGCCCATCCTCCGAGGGGATCAGAGGAAGAAATTGGCTGCTGTCAGTTCGTGGATGCCGTCAAGGCGGATCACCAGATCGGCCACGCCGTCGCCATCCACATGCGCCTCCACGAAGGTATTGCCGTCCTGCACGAAGCTGCGCACCGTGCCCGCCCCGCTGCCGAACTGCACGAAGGCAAAGCCCTGATCGCCCGCCAGTGCCGGATTGGTGTCGATCCGGCCCAGATAGATCAGATCCTCGGCATCGCTGAAGTCGGTGATGCGGTCGAACCCGCCGGGCGTATTCGGCGATTCCGCCGTGAAGTCAAAGACGAAGCGATCCGCGCCCGCGCCGCCGGACAGGACATCTGCCCCCAGACCTCCGGTCAGGATGTCGCGGCCCTCACCGCCCGAGATCAGGTCATTCCCGGCGCCGCCCGTCAGCACATCATCGCCAACCTCGCCACTTACGATGTCGTTACCGTCGCCGCCCGCCATCGTATCGTTCTCGGTTCCTCCCGTCATGATATCGTTGCCCGCACCGCCATCCAGCACATCTGCCCCGGCGTCCCCGAAAAGGCGATCGTTCTCGGCCCCGCCCAGCAAGCGGTCATTGCCATTGCCACCCTGCAACAGATCGACCCCGTCGCCGCCGTCCAGCACATCATTGCCCTCACCACCGCGCAGGGTATCGGCGCCTGCCGCGCCGGTCAGCCGGTCATTGCCGTTGCCACCGTCCAGAATGTTGTTCTGGCTGTCGCCAGTGATCGCATCGGCATTGCCGGTGCCGATCACATTCTCGAATCCGGTATACTGGGTATTGGCGAAACGCCCGTTCACGCCGATGGTGTTCGTCGCCCCGACAAGGGTGAAAAACTGGGTGAAGGCACTGAAGTCGATGGTGTCGGTGCCCACGCCACCATTGATGAAATCGGCGTCCGAGCGGTTGTCGGCCCGCACCAGATCATCGCCGGTGCCCGCGTCGATCTGGTCATTTCCGCTGCCACCCTGGATCGTATCATTCTCGGTGCCACCGAAAATCCGGTCATCGCCATTGCCGCCGGACAGGATGTCGTTGCCGCTGTCGCCGATCAGCTGGTCATTGCCGTCATCACCGTTCAGCTGATCGTTGTTCGACCCGCCGTAAAGCACATCATTCTCGGTGCCGCCGGACATCACATCGTTGCCGGTGCCACCAAACAACACGTCGATACCGCCGTCGCCAAACAGGCTGTCATCGCCGCTGTCGCCGATCACGCGGTCATTTTCGGTGCCGCCATAGATCGTGTCATTGCCGGTGCCGCCATCCAGTGTGTCATTGCCCGCCGAACCCGAAATCCGGTCACGGCCGTCGCCGCCAAGGATCGCATTTGCCAGGCTGTTCCCGGTCAGAAGGTCATTGTGGCGCGAGCCGGTCAGGTTTTCGATGTTGCGCAGCACGTCGCCTTCGGCGAAGCCGCCAAACTGCACGCCGGTCCGGGCAAGGTTCACGTTCACCGCGGCGGTCGAGCCGCTGTAATCCACAAGGTCGATCTCGGTCCCGCCGTCGATGGTGTCGCGGCCTTCGCCGGCACGGATCGTATCGTTGCCTGCCTCACCGAGGATCGAGTCGTTGCCAGAACCGCCGACCACACCGCTGCCATCCTCGATGACATCATTGCCGCTGCCCGCGAAAACAGTGTCATCGCCATCGGTGATCAGGATGCGGTCATTCCCGCCCAGCGCCGAAATCTTGTCGTTGCGGAAGCCGGGGATGCCAAAGGTAAAGCGGTCGTCCAGGAAGTTCGCAAGATTGCTGCCAATGATGTCGGCCATGATCGTTTCTCCATCGTGCCGGGGTTGTTCGTCTGGGATCACATTGCCTCTGCGTCAGCCCCCGCGCTGTTCCCGGCGGAACAGGCTTGCCGAAGCGGCGCGGATCGGCGCAGCATGAGTCGGCGATCACCCCGGAGCGGACGATGGACAGCCCCTTGCCCCGGCCCGCCTTCTGGCGGTCCTTCGACATGTTCGCCGCACTGCCGCCCGAAGCACTGGCGGCACTGGCGGCCATTGCCCAACGCCGCCGCTGGCAGCCCGGCGAAGTGCTGTTCCAGCGGGGAGAGCAGGGCGAATGGATGCTGGCACTGGCAGAGGGGCGGGTGAAGCTGACACTCCTGACCCCGCAGGGACGCGAGTTGATCCTGCGCCATGCCGAGGCGGGCGATACCCTGGGCGAATTTGCCCTGATCGACGGCGACCCCCGCTCCGCCGATGCCACCGCCGTCGCCCCGACCGAAGGCTGGCTGCTGGATCGCGCGCGTTTTGCGGAACTGGCCGAAACGCATCCCGCGCTTGGCATGGCTGCCGCACGCTATTTCTGCCGCCGTCTGCGCGACACCACCGATCAGCTTGAAGGCATCGCACTATATCAGCTTGAAGCGCGGCTGGCCCGGTTTCTGCTGTTCACCCTGCGCCAGATCCATGGCGAGGAACCGCCACCCGAAGCGCCCCTGCGGCTGGAGATCAGCCAGACCGAACTGGCCGCCGTGCTGGGGGCCAGTCGACCCAAGGTGAACCGTGCGCTGATGGCCTTGCAGGAGGCGGGCGCACTGCACCGCGCAGGCGACATCTGGCAATGCTGCACCGCCAGGCTGGCAGATCTGGCCGAGCCGGAGGGCTGATCCTTGCCGCGCAACCCATGGCCCGCCGCGGTTCTGGCTCTCAGCCTTGCCTTGGCCGCCCTGTTCGTGATCGCGCCACCGTGGCTGATCCTGTGGCAGGACCGGGTGTTTGACCGGATGATGACAGCCCTGCCCCCATCTGAACCTGTGGAACAGGTGACGGTGATCGACATCGGTGCAACCGACGACCTTGGCCAGCCATGGGACCGCACCGCCACGGCGCGTCTGGTTGCCAGAATCGCGGCGACAAAGCCCCGTGCAACCGGCTTCGACATCGTGTTTTCCGGGAATTGCGACCGGCCGGTAAATGCGGCGCTGGCCCATGGCTTCGCGCAGTCCGGGGCGGTGCTCGGCTTCCTCTTGTCACCCACACCGGGAGGCAGCCTGCCCCCCGGCGATCTGGCGGTGGCAGAGGATGTGACACTCTGGCCCGCGGCCGGTGCAGAAGCGCCCTGCCCCGCGTTCACCGCTGCGGCCTCGGCTGTGGCAAGCATCGCCCTTCCCGGCGATGCCGATGCAGCGGTGCGGCGCATACCGGCGGCCGTTTCGGTGGCAGGCATTGCCCATCCTTCGCTGCCCGTGGCCCTGGCCCGTCGCGTGCAGGGCGACGCCCCGGCGCTGTTGCTGCCAAGGGCACTTCGGCTGGGCGATGTGCAGCTCAGGGCACCTGACGGGCTGCTGCGCTTCATTCCCAGCCCGCCGGATCGCTGGCTGCAACGCAGCCTGCCCGCTGCCGGGGTGCTGTCGGGCTCAGTCACACTTCCTGACAGGGCATTGATTCTTGTCGGGTCCAGCCTGCCAGAGGCTGGCGGCCTGCGGCCGACCGCAGCCAGCCCTGTCACCCCTTCTGTGCAGATCATGGCTGACACGGTTGAACAGATCCTTTCGGGCCAAGTGCCATGGCGCCCCGTCTGGGCCCCGGCCACCGAGGCGCTGGTTGTGCTGGGTCTGGGTGGCGCTGGCCTATGGCTACTGTCCGCGCTGACGCCGGTTGCCGCAAGCCTCGCGCTGGCTCTGTCAGGCGCGCTCTGGGTTGGGGCGGCTCTGGTTCTGTGGCGCGGCACCGGCATGCTGCTGGACCCCGCAACCCCGCTGCTGGCCGCCTTCGGGACGCTGGCACTGGCGCTGCTCTCCCGCGCCGCGCTGGCCAGCCGGGCCGAGCGTGCCCTGCGCGCCCGCATGGCGCAGCTTGTTCCGCCCGCGCTGGTTTCCCGCATCGCCGCCGACCCCCGCCTGATGCGGCTGGAGGGCGAGCTGCGCGAGGTTACCGCCCTGTTCACCGACATCGAAGGCTTCAGCATCGCCACCGCCGAAATGGGCCCGCGCGAGATGGTTGCCCTGCTGGACGCCTATTTCGCGCTGACCTGCGGCATCGTGCTGAAACACGGCGGCATGATCGACAAGCTGGTGGGCGACGCGGTGCATGCACTGTTCAACGCGCCGCTGGACCAGCCGGGGCACGAGGCCGCCGCATTGGCCTGTGCCGCCGATCTGATCGCGGCGACGGAAAGCTTCCGCGCCGCACATGGCGGCTTCGGTCGCACCCGGATCGGGCTGGAAACCGGCCCGGCGGTTCTGGGCGATGTGGGGCACGGCGGGCGCATCGACTACACCGCCCATGGCGCGGCGGTGAACCTTGCCGCCCGCCTGCAAGAGGCGAACAAACGCTTCGGCACCTCCACCTGCATCGGCCCCGAACTCGCCCGCCGCTGCCCCGAAAATGTGCGCCCGCTGGGCGAGGCTGACATCCGCAGCTTCGGCCCCCTGCCGCTTTACACCCTGCGGACCGCCGCACCGTATCCCGCGAAGGAGTAACCCGATGACCCGACCGCCCCGCGCCCGCGACCTTGGCCTGCCCTTCCCCGGCACGCCCGGCCCACTGAATGCCATCACCGATGTGCCGGGGGTGGAGGTCGGCTTCTGCACGCTGACCGATCCGGCCCGCGACTTGCGCACCGGCGTCACCGCCATTCTGCCACGCGGCAAGGGCACCACGCCGATCCCCGTCACCGCAGGCCACTATGCGCTGAACGGCAATGGCGAGATGACGGGCACCCACTGGATCGACGACGCAGGCTATTTCCTCGGGCCGGTGGTGATTTCAAACACCCATGCCATTGGCGCCTGCCACACCGGCGCCGTGCAATGGATGATCGACACCTATGCCGAGCATTTCGCCGGAACGGCCTGGGCCATGCCAGTAGTGGCCGAAACCTATGATGGCGTGCTGAACGACATCACCCGCCTCAGCGTGACGCCCGATCACGCCCGCGCCGCTCTGGACGCTGCAAGCACCGGGCCTGTTGCAGAAGGCTCGACGGGCGGCGGCAATGGCATGATCGCCTATGAGTTCAAGGGCGGCACCGGCACCGCCTCGCGCCGGGTCGATCTGGGCGGCGAATGGACGGTGGCCGCGCTGGTGCAGGCGAATTTCGGCATCCGGCCCTGGCTGACCATCCTCGGCAAGCCGGTCGGGCAGATGCTGTCCGAGGACCGGCTGCTGCCACGCGAGACCGGCTCGATCATCGTGATCCTTGCCACCGACGCGCCGCTGTCGCCGCTTTCCCTGCGGGCGCTGGCGAAGCGCGCGGCCATCGGTATCGGGCGCACCGGCACGCCGGGGGGCAATAGCTCGGGCGACATCTTCCTCGCCTTTAGCACCGCCAATCCCCAAAGCATGGCCGAGCGCGCCAACCTGCTGCGTCAGGTGACCGAATTGAACCCCGATCATCTGGACCCGATCTATCTGGCAGCGGTCGAAGCGGTGGACGAGGCCGTGGTCAATGCCATGGTCGCGGGCGAGGACGTGCCGACCGTCAAGCCACGCGGCAAGATCTGCCGGGCCATAGGGCGCGAAAGGCTGGCCGCGCTGTTCCGCGATTGATAGACGGCCCTGACCTGAACGGAAAGGCCTAGGCATGACCCCCGACTGGATCGCCGCCGATTGCACCGCAAATCACCTGCGCCTCTGGGCCATGGGCCCGGATGGCGTTCTGGCCCGCGCCGAAGCCCCCGCCGGGGCCGAGCCGCTGGTGACACTACAGAGACTCGCCGCGCAATGGCTGGCCGAGGGGCGGCAGGTCGAGGTCATCGCCAGCGGCCTTGCCCCCGTCACCGCCTTGCGCGCCGTGCCCTGCACCCCGGTCGCAACCGCCCTGCCCGCAACGATGGTCGATCCCCGCCTGAGCCTGCGCCTTGTGCCCGGCCTGCGTCAGGACCGCCCGGCAGATCTGACACAGGGCGCCGAGGTGCGGATCGCCGGGGCGCTTCGGGTGCTGGGTGATTTCGACGGGGTGATCTGCCTGCCCGGCCGCACGACCGTCTGGGCGCATCTCAGCGCGGGCGAGGTCGTCAGCTTCCAAAGCTTCGTCACCGGCCATCTGCTTGCCACGCTGGCAGGGGTATCCACCCTGCCGCCGGACAGCACCGCCTTCACAGAGGCGCTGACCCTCAGCCGATCACGCCCCGAGCGGCTGGCGTCGCAGATTGCCAGCCTGCAAGCCGAAGCCCTGCTTTCGGGCCTCGACGCCCGCACCCTGCGGTCGCGCCGGTCAGGGCTGCTTCTGGGGGCGGAACTGACCGCTGCCCGTCCCTATTGGCTGGGTCAGCGCGTGGTTCTGGTGGGGGCCGATCCCGAAAGCCACCGCATCGCACTGGCCGCAGAGGGGGTGCCAGCGCAGATCCTGCCCGAAGAAGCCTGCATCCTCGCGGGGCTTGCCCTGTTGCACAGGGCAGGCTGATCCTTCAGGCCGTCACCCGCGCGTTGTGGCAGGCGGCATCAGGTGACGGACACATATCCAGCAGCGCGGCCAGACCGCAGTTGCCCTTCACCAGATCGGCAAGTGTCACCATGTCCAGCTCGTGAAAGAACGCCTCCAGCGCGCGAATCAGGTAATTGCGCAAGCGGCAGGTCGCGGTCAGCGGGCAGGTATTGCTTTGCGCATCGAAACATTCCGCGAAGGGCATACCACTTTCAAAGCTGCGAAACACCTCGCCCACGGAAATCGCCTCCATCGGCCGGGCCAGCCGCAACCCGCCTGCGCGTCCGCGCAGCGTTTCGACATACCCGCCAGCCTGAAGCAGGTTCACCACCTGCAAGAGGTGATTGACCGAGGCATTGCAGCGTTCGGCAATTTCGGCGGTGCGGACGGTCCGGCCCTCGTTCACGGCACAGAACATCAGCACACGGGTGGCAAGGTTGGTTCGGGTTGTCAGGCGCATGAAAGTCCTGTGGCATGAGCGACTTTATCGCATGTGACACGAAACCGCGCCCTTGTATCTGATCCAGATCAGACAACGGGTCGGATAATGTGGTATCCGCTCTGCGACTTGGGATGAATTGATGCCATCGGCTCGCCGTAACGACATGCTGGAACTGGCAATGGCACCACAGGCGCGGCGGTTGCAAATCGCGGCGGCGGTCTCGGTGCTGGCCGCGCTGATCTGGCCGGGGCAGGCGGTGCTGGTGGCACGGGCGCTTGGCCGGTTGCTGGACGGGGTTCCGGTGGCGCCGCTGCCGGTGGCGGCGGGCTTTGTCGCGCTTGGGCTGATCCGGGCCGCGCTGGGCCTGTGGGCTGACCGATTGTCACAGCAGGCCGCCGAAAGCGTCATCACCGGCCTGCGCAACCAGATCATCGCAGCCGAAGCTGCGCGTGCGTATGAAACCGCGTTCGGGGGCGCCGGGGCGGTGGCCGCGCTGGCGGGCGAGAAGCTGGCGACGCTGGCCCCATGGCTGCTGCGCTACGGCCCGGCCCGTGCCCGCGTCATGGTTACGCCCCTCGTGCTTCTGACACTGAGCTTCAGCCTGTCCTGGGCTGCGGGCCTGATCCTGCTGATCTCCGGCCCGCTGATCCCGGTCTTCATGGCACTGGTCGGGATGGCGGCAAAGGATGCCAGCGCCCGGCAACTGGCTGGCATCGGCAGCCTGAACGACCTGCTGGTCGAGCGCCTGTCGGCACTGGCCGACATCCGCCTGCTGGGTGCCGGGCGGCAGGTGGCCGATGGCTTCGCGGCCGAGGCGACCAACCTGCGCCAGCGCAGCATGGCGGTGCTGCGTCTGGCCTTCCTGTCCTCGACCGTTCTGGAACTCTTTGCCGCCATCGGCGTGGCGATGATGGCGGTCTATGTCGGCTTCTCGCTGCTTGGTGAGGTGAGCTTCGGCACATGGGGCGGGCCGCTGACACCCGCGCAAGGGATCTTCCTGTTGCTGCTCGCGCCAGAGTTCTATCAGCCGCTACGCGATCTGGCGGCCGCATGGCATGACCGCGCCGCCACCGATGCCCTGCGGGACGAACTGGGCCTGTGGCAGGCAGCGGCAACCCCGGCCCGGCCGGGCGCGGGTGCCCGCGTGACGCGCCTGTCCGGTCCGGCAGACCTGCGCCTGACGGGGTGCCGCCTGCCCTCGGGCGCTGCACTTCCCGAGATTGCCATTTCTGCGGGCGAGGCGGTGGCGCTGGTGGGGCCGTCGGGTGCGGGCAAGACAAGCACCCTGCGGCTGATGGCGGGGCTGGTGCCCGCAGCCCCCGGCATGGTGCGGGTGGCCGGGGGGCAGTTGCTGGATGATGCCGCCGCTGACGGCTGGCGTGCGCGCATCGGCTGGATGCCACAGGCGGTGCATTTCCTTGGCACCAGCTTTGGCGCAAGCCTGCGGATGGGCCGCGAGGGCGATCTTGCGACGGCGATGAAGGCTGCGGCCGCCGGTCACCTGACCCCGCGCCTGACCGCCCGCCCCGGCGAAACCGGCGGCGGCCTTTCGGGTGGCGAGGCACGGCGACTGTCGCTGGCCCGTGCGCTTCTGGCCGCGCCAGACGTGATCCTTGCCGACGAGCCGACCGCCGATCTGGATGCCGAAACCGCCCACGCTGTTGTCGATGGCCTTCTGGCCGCGCGAGACCGTGGCGTCACGCTGGTCATCGCCACCCATGACCCGGCGCTGGCCGCTCGCATGGACCGCATCATCCGTATCGGAAATCCGGCATGAGCGCGCTTTGGCAGATCCTGCGCCTGATGCTGCGCGACCAGCGCGCGGCCATGGTGCGCGGCGCGGCGCTGGCCGTGCTGGTGCTGGCCATGGGCGTGGCGCTTCTGGGCCTGTCGGGCTGGTTCATCACCGCCGCAGCAGCGGCCGGTCTGGCGGGGGTTGGCGCCACCTTCGACGTATTCCGCCCCTCGGCCATGGTGCGCTTTCTGGCACTGGGCCGCGCCGCAGCGCGCTACGGCGAGCGGCTGGCGACGCATGACGCGACCCTGCGCGCGCTGGAAAGCCTGCGGCTGCGCCTGCTGACAGGGCATCTGGCGGCACCGTGGCAAAAGCTGATCCGGCTGCGCGGGGCAGAGGCGCTGAACCGGCTGACCGCCGATGTCGATGCACTGGACGGGTTGCCGCTGCGGCTGGCCCTGCCGCTGCTGGCCGGGGGTGCGACGCAGCTTCTGGCTTTCGCGGCACTGTGGATGTTGACGGGGTGGCAGGTCGCCGTCTGGGTTATGGCCGTCTCTGTGGCGGGCGGCGCCCTCGTGCTCTGGCATATGGCGCGGCATACCCTGCGCCCCTCGCGCCGGGCCGAGGCCGCAGCGCAGGCATTTCGCACCCGGCTGATCGACATGATCCGCGCCCGTGACGATCTGGCGGTCTATGGCCATCTGGAGGCGCAACAGGTCGCAGTCAGATCGGCCGAGGCGCGGCGGCACGAATGGCGTCTGGGCCTTGACCGGACAGACCGCCGCGCCGGGGCGGTGCTGGCCGGGCTGTCCGCCCTTGTGGCAGGCGGCACCTTGTGGCTGGGGCTGACCATGGCGCAGGACGGGCGGCTCACCCCCGCTATTGCGGCCCTTGGGGTCTTTGCCGCGCTGGCGCTTGCCGAAACGCTGATGCCGCTGCGCCGGGCCGTTGCCGATCTGGGCAGGATGGCCGATGCGGCCCGGCGCATTAAGGGCGGTTTGGTCAGCCCCCTGCCAACACTTGCCACGGTCACCGGAACCGGCGGCTTGCAGGTAAGCACCCTTCGCCTTGCCCGTCCCGGCGAAAGCCTGTCACTGACCGCGCCGCTAAGCTTTGCCGTCGCGCCGGGGGAAACCGTGGCCCTGACCGGACCAAGCGGTGCGGGCAAATCCACCGTGCTGCTGGCACTGGCGGGGCTGCATCCGCCGCTCTCCGGCCAGATCATGCTTGCCGGTCGCCCGCTGGCCGAGTGGGATGATCCGTCACTGCGCGCCTTGCTGACGCTGGTGCCGCAACGCTCCGTCCTCATGGCGGGAACCGTGGCCGAGGCGCTGCGCCTTGCCGCGCCGGAGGCCACCGGAGACCAGATGTGGCAGGCTCTTGAGGCGACCGCACTGGCCGATACGATCCGCGCACGGGGCGGGCTGGAGATGCGGCTGGGCAGCCGCGGCACCGGCCTGTCGGGCGGTGAGGCGCGGCGTCTGGTGTTGGCCCGTGCCCTGCTGCGCCGCCCGGCGATTCTGCTGCTGGACGAACCGACCGAAGGGCTGGACCCCGCGACCGCGACCCATGTGTTGAACGGCATCCGTGCGCATCTGCCGCAGGCCGCCATCCTGCTGGCTTCGCACCGGGATGCGGAAACAGATCAGGCGCTTCGAAAGGTCACAGTTCTTTAACTTACGGCAGTGATACGAGTTATTGACACAGATCAAGGCCGCTCTGGTCTGAACGGCTAAAGACATTCATTATCTGGAATGCGTATCTCGCGCCTTCCACCCCCAACCCGGAGTGCTGGACATGGAATTCGGCATCGTCGAGCTGTCACGCCTGCAATTTGCGATGACAGCCATGTATCACTTTCTATTCGTGCCTTTGACGCTGGGCCTGTCGATCCTCGTCGCCATAATGGAAACCGTCTATGTGATGACCAACCGCCCCATCTGGCGACAGATGACGAAGTTCTGGGGCATGTTGTTCGGCATCAACTTTGCCCTCGGTGTCGCCACCGGCATCACGATGGAATTCCAATTCGGCATGAACTGGAGCTATTACTCGCATTACGTCGGCGACATTTTCGGCGCACCGCTGGCGATCGAGGGGCTGATGGCCTTCTTCCTTGAGGCCACTTTCGTCGGGTTGTTCTTCTTCGGCTGGGACAAGCTGAGCAAGGTGCAGCATCTGGTCGTCGCATGGCTGGTCGCCATCGGCTCCAACTTTTCGGCACTATGGATCCTGATCGCGAATGGCTGGATGCAGAACCCGGTCGGCGCGGAATTCAACCCGATGACCATGCGCATGGAGATGACGGATTTCTTCGAGGTGCTGTTCAATGAGGTGGCGCAGGCGAAATTCGTGCATACCGTCAGCGCGGGCTATGTGACCGCCTCGGTCTTCGTGATCGGCGTTTCAGCCTGGTATCTGCTGCGTGGCCGCCACGCGGAACTGGCACGCCGCTCGATCACCGTCGCCTCGGCCTTCGGGCTGGCCTCGGCCTTCTCGGTCGTGCTGCTGGGGGATGAGTCGGGTTACGACACCTCGCTGAACCAGAAGATGAAGATGGCCGCGATCGAGGCGATGTGGGAGACCGAGCCCGCCCCCGCCCCCTTTACCGCCTTCGGCTTCCCTGATCAGGAAGCGCGCGAAACGCATTATGCGATCCATGTGCCCTATGTGATGGGGCTGATCGGCACACGGTCGCTGAATACCCAGATTCCGGGGATCAGCGATCTGGTGGCGCAGGCTGAGACGCGAATCCGGTCGGGCCTTGTTGCCTATGATGCGCTGATGACGGTGCGCGCCGAACGCGACGCGACACCGCCCGAGGTGATGCAGACCTTCGAGGATCATTCCGCCGATCTGGGCTTTGCCTTCCTGTTGAAAAAATATGTCGATGATCCACGGCAAGCCAGCGAAGCGCAGATCAAGGCCGCCGCCAATGATACCGTGCCGACGGTCTGGCCGCTGTTCTGGGCCTTTCGCATCATGGTGGCCTTGGGCTTCGGCTTCATCGGAACCATGGCCTATTTCTTCTGGCGCGCCTCGTTCAGGCAGATGCGCTATCCCCGCTGGGCGCTGCATGTCGCGGTCTGGATGATCCCGGCGCCATGGATCGCCGCAGAGATGGGTTGGTTCGTCGCCGAATTCGGCCGCCAGCCCTGGACAGTGGACGGCGTGCTGCCCACCGCCATGTCGGTCAGCGCCCTGTCGATGACAGAGGTCGCACTGACGCTGGCCGGGTTCGTGCTGTTCTACACCGTGCTCTTCATCATCGAGATGGGCCTGATGCTGAAATACATCCGCAAGGGTCCGTTTCAGGATGTCGCGGAAACCGAGGCCTGGGTGGCGCGCCACCACGACCGACTGGCGGGCCGGCGCAATGCCGATGCCATCGCCCAACCTGCGGAGTGATCGCCATGATCCTGCATGAACTTCTCAGCTATGATCTGCTGCGCGTGATCTGGTGGGGCCTGCTGGGCGTCCTGCTGATCGGCTTTGCGCTGACCGACGGGTTCGACATGGGGGTGGGCGCGCTTTTGCCCTTCACCGCCCAGACCGATGTCGAGCGCCGCATCGTCATCAACACCGTCGGCCCGGTGTGGGAGGGCAATCAGGTCTGGTTCATCCTTGGTGGTGGCGCGATCTTCGCCGCATGGCCACCGCTTTACGCAGTCAGCTTCTCGGGCTTCTACCTTGCCATGTTCGCGGTGCTGGCCTGCTTCATCGTCCGGCCCGTCGCGTTCAAATACCGCTCCAAACGCGATGGATTTGCGTGGCGCAACCGCTGGGACTGGGCCTTGTTCGTCTCGGGCGCGGCGCCGGCGCTGCTGTTCGGTGTGGCGGTCGGCAATGTGATCCAGGGCGTGCCCTTCCACTTTACCGACGATCTGCACACGATCTATGAAGGCGCCTGGTATGCCAAGTTCATCGGCTTGCTGGACCCGTTCTCGCTGCTGGCGGGGGTGGTGTCGCTGTCGATGCTGGTGATGCATGGCGGCGCCTGGCTGACGGTGAAGACCACGGGCGAGGTGCAGAAACGCGCCCGCGCCTATGGCTCCATCGCCGCGCTGGTCGCGGTGGCCACCTATGCGCTGGCGGGCGTCTGGCTGGCCTATGGCATCGGCGGGTATCGGATCGTCGGCGAGGTGGCGGCCAATGGCCCGTCCAACCCGCTGTATTTTCAGGTCGAGCGCACGGCAAGCTGGCTTTCCGCCTATGCCGACCGGCCGTGGATTGCCATTGCCCCCGCGCTGGGTATCCTTGGTGGCTTGCTGACCTTCGCGGGTCTGCGGGCGGGGCGCGAGGTCACGACGCTGCTGTTTTCCAAGCTCGCGATCCTTGGCGTGATCTCCTCGGTCGGGCTGACGATGTTTCCCTTCATCATGCCGTCCTCCAGTGATCCGCGCTCGTCGCTGACGGTCTGGAACAGTTCGTCCTCGCATCTCACGCTGTTCATCATGCTGGTGGTCACGGTGATCTTCATGCCGCTGATCCTTGCCTATACCGCCTGGGTCTACCGGGTGCTCTGGGGCAAGGTGACGGCGAAGGACGTGACCGAAAACAGCCATTCCGTTTACTGAAAGGAACCGATCATGTGGTATTTCGCCTGGATGCTCGGCCTGCCGCTGGCAGCCATCTTCGCGGTGATGAACGCGATGTGGCTGGAACTGAAAGAAGACGAGAAGGTGATCCGCAGCGGCGATACGCGGTAAAGGGCAGGGCGGGCTGCGTGCCTCGGCCCGCCCTTTCCGGGTCAGAGCGGCAGGTCAAGTCCTGCCGCCCCGGCCAGCAGCACGAAGTTCAGCCCCAGCACCGCGACGGCGCCGACAATGGCCAGCAACCGCACCAAAAGGCTGGTGGCGAACTCGCCCATGATGTCGCGGCGCGAGGTGAAGATGATCAGCGCGATCATCGGCACCGGCAGCGCGATGCTGAGGATCACCTGGCTCATCACCAAGGCCTGTGTCGCGTTCACCCCGGCGGCCACCACTGCGAAGGCCGGAACCATGGTCACAAGCCGCCGCAGCCAGATCGGCACCCGGATATGCAGGAAGCCCTGCATGATTAGCTGCCCCGCCATCGTCCCCACGACCGAGCTGGAAATGCCCGAAGCGATCAGCGATGCAAGGAACATCCCTGCCGCCGCCGCGCCCAGAAGCGGCGTCAGCGTGTGATAGGCCGTCTCGATCTCGGCCACCTCGGCATAGCCCTGATGGAAGGCACTGGCCGCCATCATCACCATGGCCATGTTGACCATCCCGGCCACGGCCAGCGCCAGCACCACCTCGACGTTGGAAAAGCGCAAGACCTTGCGGCGTTCCGCCTCGCTGCGCACGGCGGCGCGGCCCTGCGTCAGGCCGGAGTGCAGATAGATCGCATGCGGCATGACGGTGGCGCCGATAATGCCCACCGCGATCATCAGCGCGGTCTGGTCGGGCAGTGCCGGGCTGAACATGCCGCCCGCCGCCGCACCCCAGTCGACCGGGGCGATCAGCATTTCGGCCAGATAGCAAAGACCGATCATGCCGACCATCGCCCCGATAATCAGTTCCATCGGGCGGAAGCCCTGCCGCTCAAACAGCAGAATGCCGTAGGTGACGACCGCCGTGATCGCCATGCCCACGATCAGCGGCAGGTTGAACAGCAGCGCAAGGCCAATTGCGCCGCCCAGAAACTCGGCAAGGTCGGTGGCCATGGCGGCGATCTCGCTGATCGCCCACATGATCCAGACCACAGGTTTCGGGAAATTGTCGCGCGACAGTTCAGCAAGGTTCTTGCCGGTCACGATGCCCAGCCGCGCCGAAAGGGCCTGAAACAGCATGGCAATCAGATTGGCCAGAAGCACGACCCACAGCAGCGTATAGCCATAGCCCGCGCCGGCCTGAATGTTCGTCGCGTAATTGCCGGGGTCCATATAGGCGACCGAGGCGATGATGGCAGGCCCTGCGAACAACAGCTTGCCGCGTAGCCCCTGCCGCTCGCCCGCCAGAACCGCCGACATGCCCTGCCGCGTCCGATCCGAATAAGAAGACATTCCTGCGCATCCCGAGTTAGCCTGCGGGTCAAGATATAGCTTAGGCTATAATTCGTGCAAGAGGCTTTCCCTACTCCGAAAAGGCTGGCCCGAAGGCACAGCCTTGGCTATAACGCATTCCCCGAAGATCGCTGCCGGAGCCGCCCCGTGACCGAGGACATCCCCCAAGCGCCCATCCCCGCCCGCGAACAGGCAGACCGCTTTCTGCGCGCGCGTGAGGTGCAGTCGGTCGCATTGCTGGAGGATTACGTCGAGATGATCGGCGACCTGATCGCCGAAATGGGCGAAGCTCGGGTAGCCGATATTGCCGAACGGATGGGTGTGGCCCAGCCCACCGCAACCAAGGCGGTAGCGCGGCTGAAGCGCGAGGGGCTGGCGATCTCGCGCCCTTATCGCGGTGTTTTCCTGACCGACGCGGGTGGCACGCTGGCCGAAAAGGTGCGCGCCCGGCATCGGACCGTAGTCGCGCTGCTGATGGCTGTCGGTGTGCCCGAGGAAACCGCCGAACTGGATGCCGAGGGGATCGAACATCACGTCTCGGATCAGACGCTGCAAGCCTTCGAAAGCTTTCTGGCCGGGCGCTGACGGGCTGGCATGGCCTGCCGATTTGTCATATGCGGCAAGGCAACCCGCGATTGCGACCGACCGGAGACCCCATGTTCATCGCCACGCTGCTGACCGCCCCTGACCGCCCGATACTGGACCGCGCCACCGTCGAAACCCTGCGCGCTGCATGGAATGGCGGCGAAACGCTCTGGCTCGATCCCGGCGTGGCGGTGGAATTCACGTTGGAGGCGATGCCAGCCGATCGCTGGCAGATGTGGGAGCAGTTGCAGGCCCACGGCATCGACCTTGTGGTGCAACCGGCCGAAGGGCGACGCAAGGCGCTGCTGCTGGCGGATATGGATTCGACCATGATCCAGCAGGAATGCATTGACGAACTGGCCGCCGAGGCCGGGGTGGGTGCCTACGTCGCCGACATCACCCGCCGCGCCATGAATGGCGAACTGGATTTCGAGGCCGCGCTGCGTGAACGCGTGGGGCTGCTCAAGGGATTGCCCGAAGGCGTGATCGAGCAGGTCTGGACCGACCGCATCACCTTCATGCCCGGCGGGCGCGAATTGCTGGCCACTATGCGCGCCCATGGTGCCTATGCGGCGCTGGTTTCAGGCGGGTTCACCGCCTTCACCTCCCGCGTGGCCGAAGCGCTGGGATTTGATGAAAACCGCGCCAATACGCTGATTGCCGCGGACGGCGTGCTGACCGGCGAAGTAGGCATGCCCATTCTGGGCAAGGCCGCAAAGCTTGAGGCGCTGGAGCAGATCTCGGCCCGCATGGGGATCACGCCGGAACAGGCGATGGCGGTGGGCGATGGCGCCAATGATCTGGCGATGCTGAACCGGGCAGGTGCCGGGGTCGCGCTGCACGCCAAACCCTCGGTCGCGGCACAATGCGACATCCGTATCAACCACGGCGATCTGACGGCGCTGCTGTATATCCAGGGCTACCGGCGCGAGGATTTCGCGGCATGATCGTGCGACCCGCCACCCTCGCCGATGCGCCCGCGATGACCGATCTGCTGAACCGCATCATCGCCATCGGCGGCACCACGGCGCATGAGACCCCGTTTACGCCCGAGGCCGTGGCAAGCCACTACATCGCAGGCGACGAGCCGATCTGCTGCCATCTGGCCGAGGACGAGGCCGGGCTGATCGGGTTTCAATGTGTCGGTCACAACCCGGCGCTACCCGAAGGCTGGGGCGACATCGGCAGCTTCGTCAGCCCTGACCGCCAGCGCAGCGGCGCAGGCGGGGCACTGTTCGCCGCTACCGTGCCCGCCGCCCGCGCGGCGGGGTTGATCGTGCTGAACGCCACGATCCGGGCCGACAATACGCCGGGGCTTGGCTATTACGCCCGGCGCGGCTTTGTCGATTACGCGACCGACCCCGATTATGCGTTGAAAAGCGGCAAGGTCGTCGGCCGCGTCTCGCGCCGGTTCGATCTGTGATGTTCGAGGTCACTTACGACCTTGCCGCCATGCTGATCGTGGCGGCCTTTGCGGCGGGCTTCGTGGACAGTATCGCGGGTGGGGGCGGGCTGATTACCCTGCCTGCCCTGCTGCTGGCGGGGGCGAGCCCGGTGCAGGCGCTGTCCACCAACAAGGTGCAGGGCACCTTCGGCGCGGCGACGGCGGCGATTTCCTATGCCCGCGCGGGCCATGTGAACCCGCGCCACCAGATCCGCGCGGCGATCGGGGCCTTTGCCGCAGGCGCCCTTGGCGCACTGGCCGTCAGCATCCTGCCGACCGAGGGGCTGCGCTATGCCCTACCCGTCATCCTGATCGGCATTGCGCTGTTCTTCGCGCTGAAACCGGGGCTGACCGATGCCGACCGCACCGCCCGGATGCCCGCAGTGGTATTTTCGGCCACCATTGTCCCGCTGATCGGCTTTTACGACGGACTGATCGGGCCGGGCGCCGGGGCCTTCTATATGATCGGCTTCGTCCTGCTGGCGGGCTATGGCGTGCTGAAAGCCACGGCGCATACCAAGCTTCTGAACTTCGCCTCCAACATCGGCGGGCTGCTGATCTTTGCCGCGCAAGGGGCGCCTTGGTGGGCAATGGGGCTGGCGATGGGGGCGGCACAGATCGCAGGCGCGCGGCTGGGGTCGCGGCTGGCCATGCGGATCGGGGCGCGGATCATCAAGCCGCTGCTGGTGATCAGCTCCACCGCGCTGGCGCTGCGGCTGATCTGGCAACTGGCGACCGGCTAACGCCCGCGCGTCCAGCCGCCGGATTGACGGCGCAGCCGCACCGCGAGCGTCACCGCCGCATAGACCGCGAAACCGACGGGATCGGCCAGGGCCAGCCGCGCCAGCGCCGCCTTGCCAAGGCGCGCCTTGCCCTCGCGCGCGGGCAGATCCGGCCAGATCGCCGCAATCTCCCGCACGCCCGCATCCTGCCGCCGCCGCACGCGGGTCAGCGCGGCAAAGCCTTCGACCATCGGCCAGAGATATGTGGGCGCCACCTGCACCCTTTCGCCCGGCGCGAATTGCAGCCGCACGAAAGTATCGTCCGAGATGATGGCCGGAAACTCTGCCCATCGCGCCCGCCCCGCAGCATTCACCGCAAACAGCCCATAGCCCGGCGCCACACTGCGGTTGAAGGGCAGACGCCGCCAGAAGCGCGCATAGGCGCGGGTCACAACGCTGCGCGGCTTCGGAATAACCGGCGTGCCCCCGGCATAAAGCGGCTGGTCGCCCTCCAGCGCCGCAATCAGCGCCGCCATCAGCGGGGGCGAGACGATGACATCGGCATCCAGATAGGCCCGTAGCCCGCCCTGCGCCACTGCATCCCCCGCATTCAGCGCACCGGGCTTGCCGCCCTCAACCAGATCGAGCACCTCCAGCCGCCAGCCCGTTGCTTCTGCCGCCGTCTGCCGTTGCCGGGCCACCGTCGCCGTCGCATCGCGCGAACCGTTGGAGACCACAATCACCTCGGCCCCGCCCGGCACCGGGTCGGAGGCCAGCAGCGCGTCCAGACAGGCGCCGATATAGGCTTCCTCGTTCGAGGCGGGGAGGATGACGCTCAGCACCCGTCGCAGCCTTTCGCCAGCACCCGCCAGCGCGGGTTTTCATCACCCAGATGCCGCAGCGCGCCCCAGCTTCCCCATTTCGTCGGGCGGTAGACATCGACGAAGGCATTGAAAGGTGCATCGGTCAGCCCAGCCCAGCCTTTCAGCAGCACGGCGTAAAGCGCTCCCATTTCCGGGGCGTAATTCAGCGCCTGAAAGAAAGCGGTGAGTTCGGCATCCTCGGTCACCGGGCCATAGCCGACGACATGGCTGCCACCCTCATACATCACAAGCCGCAGACCCTCGGCCTTTGCGACTTCGGCATGATGCGGCAGAACGCGAGTCAACAAGTCGTCCAGCGTATCCTCGGCCACGCCCGAGTGCCTGCCGTCACGCAACTCCTCTGCCGCACCGGCGATGGCCTGCGCATAGGGTTGCTGCGGATCGGCCTGCGCGCTATCGGCCAGCCAGCCCTTGACCATGGCCTGCTTGGCCTCGCTGCCCAGCAGCGCCGCGAAATAGCCGGTGACGGCATAGGCGTCAAAGCTGCCCTTCGGCGCGGGCTTGCCTTCAGCCACCGCCAGCGGCGCGTCAAGGATCGCGCGTTCCGCCCCCGGCACGCCGGTCTGGGTGGCCACCACGCGGACCAGCCGCTTCGCTGCATCATTGCCAAAGACCGCCGACCAGATCCCCATGACCTCGGCTGCGCGCAGGCCATAGAATTGCAGCCCCGCACCCTCGTCGCCCCAGCGCGCCTTCGCCTGTTCGCGCGCCCATTGGCCTTGGGCGAATTGCGGGTTCCAGACCTCGTTGGAATATTCGACCCAAGCAACGCGTCCGGGTTCCAGCAGATCCGCCACGCTTTCGGCGTAGAACCGCACCAGCGGATCGCCCGCCAGATGCGGCAGGGTGAACCACGGATCAGCATCCAAGTCATTGGCCAGCGCCACCATCACCTCCACCGGCACGCCATTGCGCGCCCAGGTGTAATCATCAGGCTTGGGGCTGGCCTCGACAGTGGAGAGCGTGGAATCGTTGGTCGCCATCCAATCCATGAAGCGGATCGCCCGCACGCCGCGAATACGGTCCAGCCAGTCGGGGTTGAAGATCTGCCCGGCCGCGAAATCCGCCGCGCGATCCTCGCGCACAATGGTAATGCGGCGCAGCGGGTCATCCCTTTCGGTGCGGGTGAGGGTCAGCAGCACTGCCCCTTCGCCCGGCGTATAGTCGAAGGCCAGACCGCCGCCCGGCAGAGGCGTCAGGTTCTGCGCGCGGCCCTCCACCGTCAGCTCACCCTGCCCCTGCCAGTGCACCAGATAGCGCCCGGCGACCCCGCCCGCGTCCTCTGGCAGATCGGTCAGCACCAGCGTGGAAATCCCGGTGATGCCGGGGGGGAGCGCAATCGGCCAGCCATTCGCGTTCAGCCAGCCGCCCGTCGCCAATGCATCATGATCCATCCCGCCCCATTGGCCCGCCAGATGGCCCGTCCATGGCCGGGCTGTTTTCATCACGTCCAGAAACGGCTGCTGCACCGACCAGTCATTCACCCCCACAAGCCCCAGCGCCAGCGCGGGATTGGTGACCGGGGTGAAGGCCGCAGGCCCCTCCGGTGGCACGGGATCGGGCGCAGGGGCGGGTGCCATAGTTTCTTTGACGACAGGTTTCGCATCGGCCGGAACAGGTTCACCGTTCGCAGGTTCCAGCGTAGTCATGGCGCGCGGTTCAGGCTTGCGGGCAAGCTCCGGCTGCGCTGCCGCCCATGCAATGCGCTGCATCGCGGCGGCCAATTCCGCCGAGATTACCGCGTCACGGCTTTGCCAGCGACGGCCCAGTTTTGGGGGGAGACCCTCGGGCGTTTCTCCGGTCAGCATGGCCAGATGCACCATCGCAATCAGATACTGGCCCTTGCCATTGGGGTGGATGTCATCGGCAAACAGCTCGCGGATGTCGGCAACCCCCGGCAAGGCGCCTGCCTGTGCGGCCCCTGCGGCCAGCGCCATCGCCTGCCCGGCGGGGATCAGCCGCACCGGCGGCGCAGTGCCGGGCCGGATCGCCTCGGCCGCCGCAGCCAGATCCAGCCAAGCCGCGCGATCTGCCGCGATCCGGGCCAGCCATGGCACGCCCGCCCCCGGATCATCCGCGATCACCGCACCGGGACCGGAGACAAGGCTGTGCCATGTCTCATAGATATAGACCGCCGTCGCCGGGTTCTGCGCCCATGCCAGCCCGGCCCAGTTGGCCACCTGCCCGGAACTGTCATTCCATTCCGCCTGCCCCGCCAGTGGAATCGCCTCGGTCAGGATCAGCGTGCCGATCTGGCCCGTTTCCAGCCGGGCACGGCCATTTGCGCCCTCGGCCCCGGCCGCGTGATCCCACTGATATTTCAGCGGTGCGCCATTGATGATCTGCGCCTCGACACGCACCTCCTCGACCCCGGCCGCGCGCAGGCCATCTTCCAGCAGGGGCGGAAGATTGGGGCCAACGAGGCTGTGGCCCACGAAAAGGATGTCAGCCAGAAACGCGAGGAGGGACATGCTTAAGCCTTATCAACCGGATACACCGGACGGAGCATAGCCGCGCACCGCGTCCCAGACCACCGCCTGAATGATCGGCACAGCATCGACGGGCAGCGCCGTGGCCGGGTTGCCATCGGCCCGGTTCAGACGGTGGGGCAGGCCCTGCGGGCTGCGGCCGGTCAGCGCCGCAAAATGCACAAGCGCCACGACATAGGCCCCCAGATCATTCAGGTGGATGGGGTCTACCTCGCCCGCCGCATCGCGGGCGAACAGATCCTGCCGGTTGGTCAGCCCCGGCACCTCGCCCGCCTCGATCCGCCGCACCAGCGCCGCCATCGCCTGACCGGCGGGGATAATGTGGATCGGGCCGGTCGCCGGATCGGCCATGGCCTCGGCCACCAGCGGCTCCCACAACTCCGGCAAGTCACCGTCCAGCCGGGAGAGCCAACCCTGCGGATCGTCCAGCCGATGCCAGGTTTCATAGAGATACACCCGCACATCCGGCCGCGCTGCCCGCGCCAGTGCTGCCCAATGCGCCAGCGCCACCGCGCTGTCATGCCAGCGCAGGGCGTCGCGCAGTTCCACCATTTCCGTCAGAACAACTGCGTCATAATCGCCGGATCCGATCGCAGCTTCGGCCGCACGATAGGCGGGGGTGGCATTTTCCTCGGCATGGCCCGGAACGTCACCCGCGCGGTGCTGGTTCAACGAGGCCCCCCAGCCCAGCTGACTGTTGTAGCGGTAGCCCGGCCCCATCATCTGCGCCAGCATGGCGGGCATCTCGCGGCCAACAAGGCTGTGGCCGAGGTGATAGACCGATCCGGGGGGACGAGGCGGCAAGGCCGCATATTGCGCTGCGAATGCCGCACTGTCATGGCGCGAAGACCAGCGCCAGCCCGCCGCCACCGCCACGGCGGCCCCTGCTATCAGCATCAAACGTCGTTTCATTCCCGCCAGATCGGCAGCCCAAGGCAGGATTGCAAGGTTTGCCCTGCGATTTGCCGCCTAGAACCGGGTCAGAACCAGAAGGGACGGCCCCGAAGCCGTCACCGGCGCCTCGCTGATCTCAAGCCCCTGCGACGCCAGATCAAAGACGAACAGCCGCCCGCCCTGCGGTGGGACGTATTGCCCCGCCTGCACCACCCGCACCTCGGGCGCCGGCAGGTCGCGGGCGGTCATCACGTTGAAATCCTCGACCGGCGCGGTCACATCCACGGCCCGCAGCGCCACATCCCCCGGAAAGGCAGCCGGGACCAACAGGTCACAGCGCAGGTCAATCCCGTCGCCAACCAACCCAAAGCCGGGACCAGACAGCACGGTCAGCACCCGGTCAATGCCCGGAAACAGCGAGAAATCGCCATCCTCCACCACCGAGGCCATCGACAACCGGAAGCGCAGCCCCTGCGGCCCGTCTTCGCGCCACAGTTCCACCGTGCGGCCTTTGCCATTGGCCCAAGGCATTTCGGTATAATCCGCCCGGCCCAGCCTCATTCCGCGCCCCCGATCATCGCCGGGCTTTCCGGCGCCAGTTCCTCGAAATCGAAGTTATCAAGGCGCCGTGCGCGACGACCAGCCTTTTCGCTGCTGATGCGGATTTCCTCGATGTCCTTCGCGGCCTGCCCGAAATGCCTGTCAAGGTTCGCCACCCGGTCGCCCAGCCGCGAAACGTCCTGATACAGCAGCGCCAGTTCCTTGCGGATCGCCCCCGCCTGTTCGCGCATCCGCGCATCCTTCAGCACCGCGCGCATGGTGTTCAGCGTCGCCATGCAGGTGGTGGGCGAAACGATCCAGACCCGCGCGGCAAAACCGTCGCGGATCAGTTCGGGGAAATTGGCATGCAATTCAGCATAGACCGCCTCGGAGGGCAGGAACATCAGCGCGCCATCGGCGGTTTCGCCCTCAAGGATGTAACGCTCTGAAATCGCTTTGATATGCGTGCGCACCGCCTGCCGCAGCTGACGCGCAGCAAGGTCCAGATCAGCCTGCCCTTGCGCGCGGCGGAGGGCTTCATACGCCTCCAGCGGGAATTTGCTGTCGATCACGATGGGGCCGGGCGGGTTGGGCAGGTGGATCAGGCAATCCGCCCGCCGCCCGTTGGAAAGCGTGGCCTGCATCGTGTAGCTGTCCGACGGCAGCGCCTTCAGCACGATATCATGCAACTGGATCTCGCCAAAGGCGCCGCGCGTCTGCTTGTTGGACAGGATATCCTGCAAGCCCAGCACATTCCCCGACAGTTTCTCGATATTCGCTTGCGCCTTGTCGATGGTTTCCAGACGCTGCTGCAACTCGCCCAGTGAATGCGCGGTGCGGGTTGCCGTGCCGTGCAGGCTTTCGCCCATCTGGCGTTGAACCTCAGCCAGACGCTGTTCCATCACCTGCAACATGGCGGTCTGGCTGACCGCCTGCGCCTCAGACACATGATGCAGCCCGCCCGCCAGCCGCTCCTGCCCGTCGGCAAGGCTTTGCACCCGCTGCCCCAGCCAGCCCAGTTCCTGCACCAGCGGCTGCGCAGCCCGACCGGAGGCGCGCAGCACAAGCAGCAGCAGCAGGACGATCAGCCCGACAAGTCCACCCACGATCAGCACGACCGGATCATTCCACGCCAGTTCCATGGTTCCCAGCCGGATCATCTGCGCCCGAACAGTCGTTCGATGTCAGTCAGCTTCAGCTCCACATAGGTCGGCCGCCCATGATTGCACTGGCCCGACATCGGCGTCGCCTCCATCTCGCGCAGCAATGCATTCATTTCGTCTGCCCGCATCTGGCGGCCGGAACGGATCGAGCCATGGCAGGCCATCCGGCTCAGCACCGCGTCGATGCGGCCTTTCAGGCGCTCTGACGATCCCAGATCGGCCAGATCGTCCACAATGTCACGGATCAGCGCGGCAGCATCGACGCGGCCAAGGATCGCGGGCACCTCACGCACGGCAATGGCACCGCCACCGAACGGCTCGATCCGCAGCCCCAGCGTCGCCAGATCCTCCGCAATCTCCAACAGGCGCGCGGCATCGGCCTCGGACAGATCGACGATTTCGGGGATCAGCAGCGCCTGCGCGGCAATCCCCTTGTCGGATGCCTGTGCCTTCAGCCTCTCATAGACCAGCCGCTCATGCGCGGCATGCTGATCGACGATGACCATGCCATTGGCCGTCTGGGCGATGATGTAGTTTTCATGCACCTGCGCGCGGGCCGCACCCAGCGGACGTTCGGTCAGATCGGGTTCCGGCGCGGCGATCGTTTCGACGCGGGCCGAGGGTGCCTCGGCAAAGCCGGGTTGCGGCGTGGGGGCCTGGGCCGCGAAAGCACGGGCGAAGGTCGCCTGCGATGGACGATCCATCTGATAGATGCGCGGCGGCACAGCCGCGGGCTCCGCGGGTTCCGGGCGGAACGCCTCCAGCGTTTCGGTCGCCACGGTGTTGGAGGCGCGATGCCCCGCCCCGGTCAGCGCCAGCCGCAGCCCCGAGACAATCAGCCCCCGCACCAGCGCCGGTTCACGAAAGCGCACCTCGGCCTTGGCGGGATGGACGTTCACGTCCACCCGTTCGGGGTCGCAGACCACATTCAGCACGGCAGCCGGATGCCGGTCACGGCTGAGCACATCCATATAGGCCGCGCGCAACGCCCCCAGCAGCATCTTGTCCAGCACCGGGCGGCCATTGACGAACAGGAATTGCGCCACTGACGATCCACGCGAATAGGTCGGCAGCGCGGCATAACCGACCAGCCGCACACCTTCGCGGTCAAGGTCGATGCGCAGGGCATTTTCGCCGAAGTCACTGCCCAGCACGCGCGAGACGCGGTGATGCAGCGCGTCGAAGAAATCACCGTTTTCCGCATCGGCGCGGAAGACAAGCCGCCCGTCGCCACCACCGCTGACATCGCGCAGGGTGAAACCGACATGCGGCTCCGCCAGCGCGAGGCGCTTCATCACATCGGAAATCGCGCCCATCTCGGCCCGGTCAGAGCGCAGGAATTTCAGCCGTGCCGGGGTGGCATAGAACAGGTCGCGCAATTCGACCACAGTGCCGCGGTTCAGCGCGGCGGGGCGCAGATCGCCCATGCGCCCGCCCTCGACCGTCAGGCTGACGCCCTCGAACCCCTGCGCGCGCGAGGTGATGGTCAGCCGCCCCACAGCACCGAGGCTGGGCAGCGCCTCGCCACGAAAACCGAAGCTCTGGATGTTCAGCAGGTCCGAGCCGTCGATCTTCGATGTCGCATGCCGCGACAGGGCCAGCGGCAGGTCGTCGCCCGTCATGCCGCAGCCATCGTCGGTAACGCGGATCAGCGTCTTGCCGCCATCCGCATAATCCACCGCGATGCGCCGCGCGCCGGCGTCCAGTGCGTTTTCCACCAACTCTTTCACGGCAGAAGCAGGGCGTTCCACCACCTCGCCCGCCGCGATACGGTTGATCGCCGCTTCATCCAGTTGCCGGATGACCGGCCGCGCCATGTTGGGGGTTTCCAGCTTCATGCCGCAAGACCTAGCACAGGGGCGCAGATTCGGCCACAGGAATAGCGGCGCGTCAGGGCGCCGTGCGCAGCCCCTCGGGCTGGCCCACCACCACGATCCGCAACGCATCGGGCCGGATCAGCCGCTGCGCCACACGGCGAATATCGTCCAGCATTACCGCCTCGATCTTCTGGTTCCGCGTTGCGGAATAGTCGATCGGCAAGCCGGTCATCTGCATCCCCACAAGGATATTCGCAATCGGCCCGTTGCCATCGAACCGCAGCGGATAGGCGCCGGTCAGATAGGTCTTGGCAGCGGCGAGTTCCTCGGCCGTCACACCTTCGGCGGCCCTGGCCCACTCGGTGCGCAACACATCGACGGCCTGCCCGGCGGTTTTGTTGTCGGTGGCGAATTGCCCGGCCAGCAGATCGGCATGATCATAGTCGATCAGATAGCTGCGGGCGCCATAGGTCAGCCCGCGCTTTTCGCGCAATTCCCGCATGAGACGCGAGCCGAAGCGTTCGCCGCCCACAATCTCGTTCAGCACGAAGGCCGCGAAATAATCCGGGTCATCCCGCTCCAGCCCCGGCTGCGCGAAGCTGACCACCGCCTGCGGTGTCGGGAAATCGACAACCGTGACCCCGCCGGTCAGATCCAGCTTGGCCACGCCGGGAAGCGGCGCCCCGGTTGCGGGCAGATCGCCCAGCAGATGATCCAGCAGCGCACCAAGTTGTTCAGGCGTGATGTCGCCCACGGCCGCCACATAGACCCGGTCGCGGGCCAGCGCGGCCTTGTGGGCGGCAAGGATGTCATCCCGGGTCAGCGCCTGCACGCTGTCCTCGGTTCCGTCGCCGGAACTGCCATAAGGGTGGTCGCCAAAGGCGATCCCGTCCAGCGTGCGGCCTGCGATGGCCGACGGGTCTTTGGCATTGCTGCGGATGATCGACAGCACCTGACCGCGCACCCGCTCCACCGCATCGGCATCAAAGCGCGGCCGCGTCAGGGCGAGGCGCAGCAGTTCCGCCGCCTGCGTGCGGTTCTCGGTCAGCATCCGGGCAGAAACAGACACATCGTCGCGCGAATTGTCGAACCGGAATTCGGCGGCCAGCGCATCGCGCGCTTCCGCGAATTTCTGGGCATTCATCTCTGCCGCGCCTTCCTCCAATAGCCCGGTCATCAGATTGACCGCGCCGCGCTTGCCCGGCGCATCCAGCGCGGTGCCGCCCCGAAAGCGGATTTCAAGCGCGGTGAAGGGGATCGAGTGATCCTCTACCAGCCAGGCCTTCAACCCGCCCGGCGAGGTCACGTCCTGAATGGCGATCTCGGCCCGCAGCGGTGTGGCCAGCAGCAGGAACAGCGCCAGAAAACGGCCGATCATTGGGTTTCCTCCTCGGTCAGCAGCCAGCCGGTCACCGAATGCCGACGGTCCAGCACCTGCCGCGCGGCCTCCATCACATCCTCGGGCGTCACGGATTGCAGCACCTCGGGCCAGGCCTGCACATCGGCCACAGTCAGTCCGGTGGTCAGCGCATCGCCATAGCGCCGTGCAAGGCCATCCACATCGTCGGTCGCATAGATTTCAGAGGCATGAAGCTGCGTCTTGAGCCGCGCGAAGGCGGCCGGATCGGGGCCGGTGGCAAGGAAATCTTTCAACACGCCATCCAGTTCGGCCTCGGCTTCCTCGGGCTTCACACCGGGCAAGGGAACCATGCCGATGGTGAACTGGCCGTAATCCAGCGCGGTGCCATCATAATAGGCATAGCTGTAAACCGCCTTCGGGTCTTCAAACTGAAGCTTACGTGCCAGAAGGCTCGTCGTGCCTGACCCGCCCAGCAATTCCCCCAGATAGACCAGCGCGGCGGCGGTCTTCTGGTCGCCCGTCCGGCGGTTCGGCGCCAGATAGGTGCGCATCATGAAAGGTTCGGACACACGCTTGTCGAACATGGTCAGACGGCGCTCTGCCAGTTGCGGCGGCTCTTTCGGGCGCTGGCGCACCGGCAGATCGGCGGTAGGGGCCAGCGGGCCGTAGTGTTTTTCCGCCATGGCGCGCACGGCATCGGGGGTCACATCGCCCGCCACGATCAGGATGGCATTGTTGGGTGCGTAATAGGTGCGGTAGAAATCTTCCGCCTCGGCCCGGCCCAGCCCCTCGATCTCTTGCCGCCAGCCGATGATCGGCACGCCATAGGGATGGTTGAGGAACTGCGCCGCCCGAAGCTGTTCCATGAACAGGCTGCCGGGGTCGCTGTCGGTGCGCTGGCTGCGTTCTTCCAGAATCACGCTGCGCTCGGTGGCCACCACATCGTCGGTCAGTTGCAGGTCGCGCATCCGGTCCGCTTCCAGCGTCATCATAAGGTCCAGCCGGTCCGCCGCGACACGCTGAAAATAGGCAGTCTGGTCCCAGGAGGTGAAGGCATTGTCATTGCCGCCCTGCGCCTCGACGATGTCGGAAAATTCTCCCGGTTTCAGATCGTCGGTGGCCTTGAACATCAGATGTTCAAAAAAATGCGCGATGCCCGAATGGCCCTGCGGTTCGTCCGCCGCGCCGATTTTATACCACATCATCTGGACGGCGACCGGCGCGCGGTGATCCTCGATCACCACGACCTGAAGGCCATTATCCAGCGTAAAATCCGTCACCGGCCCTTCGGCCAGCGCGATAGTGGCGGAAGCCGACCAAAGCAGTGCGGCGGTGACGGTATTGCGCATGGAAGCCTCCCTCGGACGCCCCATCACACCTACGCGGTAAAGGGCCGAGGTCAAGCCGCCCTGACGCCGATTTTACCGGCCGTGCGTCAGCGCTCGCCTTCCTTGCGCGGCGGAGCGGAAGGATTGGCCACCCCACGGCGGCGCCAGTATTCCAGTTCGGAATGCTGATCCAGCGACATGTCCTTGTAGGCGCGGTAATAGGCGTTCACGCCGAACAGGCGCTCCAGCAGGCGCGCGTCATTCTTGCGGCGGTGGTCCAGATCTTCGGCGGCCAACTGGCCCCGGATGTTCTGCGACACACCATTGCGGGTTGCGTAGCCCACCAGCGCCGCATCGCTGCCACCCGAGCCGGGTCGCCCACCCAGCGCGGTGATGGCGTCGGCCTCGGGCGTCGGATCGGTGATATTGCTGCCACCGGGCGTCGGCGCCGGAAGCTCTTTCAGGTTATCCGGCATTTGCAGCGCCTTGGGCGGCAGGATGCCGAATTCGTCGGGTCCGTTGGTGGTGGACCGCAGATACATCAGCTTCGGCTCCCGGTCGGAACCACAGCCTGCCAGCGTCATCGAAAGCGCCGCCGCCCCTGCAAGGATGGCCCCCCGCGCTACCCGCCGTGCTGCCTGCATCGTTCTCTCCAGAAAACCCGTCCTGTTGTCTTTAGCGCAAAGGCGCTGGCACGTCACGGGGTCTTTCGGCGCTTTGGCCGCGGCTTGCCACCGCTGGCCGCGCCACGATCCCCGGTGAACAGGACCAGGCCCGCCGCGCCCGCGAAAATGGCGATGTCGGCCACGTTGAAGGCATAGGGATTGTCGAAACCGCAACAGGACATGTTGAGGAAATCTGCCACTGCCCCGTAGGCCACGCGGTCCACCACATTGCCCAGCGCGCCCCCGATCAGCACACCCGCCGAAATCCGCGCCAATGGCCCGTGCGCCGATTTCGCCGACCAGTGCCAGACCCAGCCGACAATCAGGATCGACAGGACAATCAGGCCCCAGCGCATCAATTCGCCTTCGCTGGACATCAGGCCGAAGTTGACGCCCCGGTTCCAGGCCATGCGGAAGTTGAGCAAGGGCGGCAGCACGTCGATCTCGCCCCGCGCACGCAGGTCAAGGCCAAAGACCACCACCAGTTTGGTGATCTGGTCGATCAGGAAAATCGCAAGGGCAACCGAAGCGACGCGCCGCATGTCAGTGCCGGAAATGACGCATGCCGGTAAAGACCATGGCCAGCCCACGTTCATCGGCCGCCGCAATCACCTCGTCGTCGCGCATCGAACCGCCGGGCTGGATGATCGCCGTCGCCCCCGCCTCGGCGGCGGTGATCAGGCCATCGGCGAAGGGGAAGAACGCATCCGAGGCCACGACGGAACCATGGGTCAGCGGCGCGGCGATCCCCAGAGCCTCGGCCATGTCCTGCGATTTGCGGGCGGCGATTCGGGTGCTGTCCACCCGGCTCATCTGCCCTGCACCGACGCCGACGGTCGCACCGTCCTTCACATAGATGATGGCGTTGGACTTGACGTGTTTCGCCACCGTCCATGCAAAAAGCAGGTCGCGCAGTTCGGCCTCGGTCGGCTGGCGCTTGGTCACGACCTTCAGGTCTTCCATGCGCAGAAAGCCGTTGTCGCGGTCCTGCACGAGAAAGCCGCCGGCCACCTGTTTCCACGCCAACCCCTTGGCCTGCGGGTCGGGCAGGCGGTCGGTGGTCAGGAGGCGCAGGTTCTTCTTGGCGGCAAAGACCGCGCGCGCCTCGGGCGAGGCGCCGGGGGCGATGACCACTTCGGTGAAGATGCCAGTGATTTCCCGCGCAGTGGCTTCGTCCAGCGGTTGATTGAGCGCGATGATGCCGCCGAAGGCCGAGGTGCGGTCGCAGTCATAGGCGCGACCGTAAGCCTCGGTCAGGGTGGCGCCACGCGCCACGCCGCAGGGATTGGCATGTTTGATGATCGCGCAGGCCGGGCCTTCTGCCGGATCGAACTCGGCAACCAGCTCGAACGCCGCATCGGTATCGTTGATGTTGTTGTAGGACAGTTCCTTGCCTTGCCATTGCTGCGCGGTGGCAACACCGGGACGCTGCGTGCCGTCAGTGTAGAAGGCGGCCTTCTGATGCGGGTTCTCGCCATAGCGCAGGCTTTGCGCCAGTTGCCCGGCAAAGGCGCGGCGGCGCGGCGTGTCTTCCTTGATCGCGCCGGCCATCCAGGCCGACACGGCGGCATCATAGGCGGCGGTCCGGCTATAGGCGGTCAGCGCCAGCTTCTGCCGGAAGGCATAGGTGGTCGCGCCGTCATGGGCCTTCATTTCCCCCAGCAGGGCGTCGTAATCCTGCGGATCGGTGATCACGTTGACGAACTTGTGGTTCTTCGACGCGGCGCGGATCATCGCCGGGCCGCCGATGTCGATATTCTCGATGCAGTCGGCGTAAGATGCGCCACGCGCCACGGTCTGCTCGAATGGGTAAAGGTTCACCACCAGCAGGTCGATCGGCTCGATCCCGTGGGCAGCCATGGCGACCAGATGCTCGTCATCGTCGCGCAGCGCCAGCAGGCCGCCATGCACCATCGGGTGCAGGGTCTTCACCCGCCCGTCCATCATTTCGGGGAAGCCCGTCACCTCGGCCACGTCCCGCACGGCAAGGCCCGCAGTGCGCAATGTCTGCGCCGTGCCGCCGGTCGAGATCAGCTCGACCCCCCGCGCGGCCAGCGCGCGTGCCAGATCCAGAAGGCCGGTCTTGTCGGAAACCGAGAGGAGCGCGCGCCCCACGGGCACGAGGTTCACGGGTGCGGCGGCGGCGGTATGCATCGGACACTCCTGAGTCAGGGGCGGGAGGGGGGCTCTTCCCGGTCAATATCGCGGATGGCGAGCGGAGTATCCTGTGCCTTCGCCAAGGTCCAGCCGATCCGGGCCTGAAAATCCTGCAAAGATGCCGCAAGCACGATCTGTCGCGCTGCACGGGGCATCAGCCGGCCCTTTTCCAGATAGACCGAGGGTTCCAGCGTCATCGCCGCCTGCCCGTCATGGCGAAACACCCAGATCTCGCCCGAGCGCAGCGCGATGGACACCGCCGCCCCGCCCATGTCGATTTCGGCATCGGCATCGGGATGCAGGTGGAAGCGCAATGCAAAGCCGATGCCGCCACCGGATCGGCGCAGCACGGATTGCAGCCGCTCCTTGTCAGCGGGCGCATCGGCGGCCAGCATGTCGGTGCCATCCAGCCGCCGCCCGTCGGCCGAAAGCGACAGGTCGCGCAGATGCACCAACCCATGCGTGCCGCGCCAGCCGTCATGTCCGGCCAAAAGCAGATGTGCCTCGGCGTCGTGGCTTTGCCGCATGAGCGTGATGCGGGCGCGATCCTCCAGCACCTCGCGGCGGTCATGCGCAAAGCGCGACGAGGAAAACCCGTCGATAGCCAAGGTCGAATGGCTTTGTGTGGCGCGGCTGGCGCGGTGCCAGTCGGTGCCGAAAGGCGCCCCGTTGCCGCAACTCACAATCAGCGGCCGCCGCCCCGAGGTCAGTTCAAACGCCAGCGTCGAGGCATGGGCCGAGGCACCTGCCAGCCCACCCGGCGGCATCGCCGTATCAACAATGACCGAACTGCGCCCTGCCGACATCCGGGTAAACCCCATGGCCAGCCCGCCCGGCGGAACCGGCTTCACCCCCGAACTGGCCAGCGCATGATCCAGCCGCCCTTCCAGCCCGCGCCCGCCCCCGTGAAACCGCGCCAGCCCGCCATCGGCGTGGCGCAGCGCGCGCAGGGTCGGCGCAATCCGTTCGATCGCCGCCAGATGCGACGGCGGCACCAGCCGCCCGGCATCGGTCAGCGCCTGCGCGGCCCAGGTCAGCAGTGTGAAAACCTCAAGCAATTCCTCGGGGTTGCGGGTCGGGATACCACCTTCCTCATCCACCTCACGCTCGCATTCCCGCGCCAGCGCGGCAGCGGCGGGATCGACATGCGCTTCCATCCCGATCAGGGCAAGGCCCGCGTAAATCAACCCGGTCAACGCCTCGAAGCGCGGCAGGCCGGGCGAGGCCGCCTGCCAACGCCGCGACAGGAACACCGTCTGATGCGACAGGGCGCGGTAATAGGCCAGAGAATGATCGCGGTCTTGCCCGCCCAGCAACAGGATGGCGTGGTTGATCCAGCGGATCAGCCGCCGCCCGGTCAGATCGGGCGACCAGCCTGGCCCGTCGCCGCGCCCATAACGGTTGATCCAGCCAAAGGTCCAGTCCTGCGCGCGCTTGCGCGCGGTGGGGTCCCCCACCGCCGCCAGATCGTCCAGCCAGCCGAAGCCCTGAAGCTCCGCGCCAAAAGCCACAGAAGGGCGCGCGATGTCCCAGATTTCAACGCCCGGCGCCTCGATCAGATGACCCGCGAACAGGAAATTCCCGGCGACAAGCTGCTTGCCGCGCGCGTAAAGACCTATAGTGCGGGGTTCGGGTTGCGAGACGAAACCGGCGGCAGGCTTGGCGCGCGTGGCTTTGCGGGCGGCAAGGCGGTTCATCGCCTGCACCCAAGCCTCTGCCCACCATGCGCTGCGCGCAACCGCTCTCATGCCCCGCTCACTGATCCACAAATGCCTGTCTGGCCCGTTGCCGGGTCTTGCGCCGCACCATAGCCGCGCGGGCGCCCCCTGTCACCGCAAAACCCCGTGTGAGCCGGTCCGGGGGCTGGACCCCGGCGCCGGGGCAGGCCATTCTCCGCCCGCAAAGGAGCCCGCATGACCCATTCCGTTATCTTCGATCTGGATGGCACGCTGATTGACAGCGCGCCCGATATCCATGCCAGCGCCAATACCGTTTTCACCGCCTTGGGCCAGCCACCCTTCACCCGCGCCGAGGTGCAGGGCTTTGTCGGACGCGGCGCGCCGAACCTTGTGGCACGGCTGTGCGAATCGCGGGGCCTGCCGCATGAGGGGCCGGAGTTCGACCGCGTTCTGGCCCGGTTTCTGGAAGTCTATGAAGGGGCGCAGGCGCTGACCGTGCTGTATCCCGGCACCCGCGCGGCGCTGGAGGCGTTGCAGGCAGCGGGCTGCAAGCTGGGGCTTTGCACCAACAAACCGCTGGCGCCGACACTTGCGGTTCTGCGCCATTTCGGCTTGGAAAACCTGTTCGCGGCGGTAATCGGCGGCGACAGTCTGCCGGTGAAGAAGCCCGACCCTGCGCCGCTGCTGGAAACGCTGACACGCATGGGCGGCGGCCCGGCGATTTTCGTGGGCGACAGCGAGGTCGATGCGGAAACCGCGCAGAACGCGGGCCTGCCCTTCCTGTTGTTCACCGAAGGTTATCGCAAAACCCCGGTCGAGGCGCTGCCACATGACGCGGCTTTCGCCCATCACGATGCGCTGCCGGGGCTGGTCGCCGCGTTCAGCGCGCCAGCCGTGCCATGAAGAACCCGTCCATCCCGCCACGGTCGGCCCAGTAATCGGGCCGCAGGCGCAAACCGCCCGCAGGCGCGCGCCATGCCGGGTCGGCGCCGGGCGGCAACGTATCGTCAACGCGCAGGCCGGGGTGACGCGCCAGCGCGGCGGCAAGCTGCGCCTCGCCTTCTTCCGGCAGAAGCGAGCAGGTGCAGAACACCAGCCGCCCGCCCGGCTTCAGCCAGCCCAGCGCCCGGTCAATCAGCGCGGCTTGCAGGGTAACCAATGCTTCCAGTTCCGTCCCGTCCTTCACGAAGGGCAGATCGGGATGGCGGCGGATGGTGCCAGTGGCGGAACAGGGCGCATCCAGCAGGATGGCATCGAACGGGGCCTCGGGCTGCCAGTCCAGCGCATCGGCCACCACCACCTCGGCAACAAGGCCGGTGCGGGCGAGGTTGTCACGCAGCCGCGTCATGCGCGACTCGTTCACATCCAGCGCCGTGACCTGCGCCCCGGCGGCAGCCAGTTGCAAGGTCTTGCCACCCGGCGCGGCACAAAGGTCCAGCACCCGCTCGCCTGCCTGCGGCGCCAGCAGCGGCACCGCCAGCGCAGCGGCGGCGTCCTGCACCCACCAGTCGCCGGTCGCATAGCCCGGCAGCGCGGAAACCTGCACACCGGGGGCAAGCCGCAGGCTGCCCGTGGGCAAGGCCTCGGCGCCTTCGATCCCCACATCCCGCCCCGGACGCAGGGTCAGATCGACTGGCGCGGGGGCGGCCTGCACAGCCTCCATCAAGGTGACAGCGGGCTTGCCCCATGCATCCACCAGCGGCTTGCGCAGCCAGAACGGCAGGCGCTGCGGCGGTTGCTTGCCGAAGCTGGGGTTTTCCGCCACGCGCCGCAAAACAGCATTTACCAGCCCAGACAAAGCCCCATGGCGGCGATGATGGAGGACAATGTTCACCGCCTCGTTCACCACACCATGCGCGGCCTCGCCCAGCACCAGTTCTACCGTGGCGAGGCGCAGGGTGTTCAGCACCGTCAGCGGCGGGGCCTTGCGGAGAAAGGGTTTCAGAAGGCGGTCGGTCGGTTCGACATGGCGCAGCACCTGCGCCGTCAGCCGCTGCGCCCGCGCGCGATCAGCGGGGGAAAGGCCGGTCAATGCGGCTTCGCACTGGCTGAGCAGCAGGCCCTCGCCCAGCACACCGTCCAGCATTGCCACCGCCGCCGCCCGCGCTGTTCTCGCCATGACCCGCCCTGCTCTTGTTCATCCGACAGTCGCCCGTATATCATGACATGGAAGCCTGCAAGGAACCCGACCGATGAATGAGGACAAACCTGACCTTCCGCCCGAAGCACTGCGCGCCTTGGCCGAGGCCGAGGAACGTCGTCGCGCCGCGAAGGATCAGACCCTGCCGCCCGAACTGGGCGGGCGCGACGGGCCGGAGCCGGTGCGCTTTGGCGATTGGGAAAAGAAGGGCATCGCAGTCGATTTCTGACGCGACCCCTGTCCCGACAGGCCGCATGGGCGGCAGCGTCGGAATTTGAGTATTTTTGCAAGAAGCAATGGGCAGCGGTGTGCCGGGCCTCAGAGGCCGAGCACATCCATCATGTCATAGGCACCGGGGCCCTTGTCCTGCCCCCAGAGTGCGGCCTTCAGTGCGCCACGGGCAAAGATGGCGCGGTCGGTGGCGATGTGGCGGAGCACGATGCGCTCGCCCGCCCCCGCGAACAGCACGTCATGTTCGCCCACGATGTCGCCGCCGCGAATGGCGCTGAAGCCGATGGCGCCGGGACGCCGGGCGCCGGTGATGCCGTCACGGCCCGAGTCGCGCATGGTGTCCAGATCGACGCCGCGCCCTTCGGCGGCGGCCTGACCCAGCATCAGCGCGGTGCCCGAGGGGGCATCGACCTTCTTGTTGTGATGCGCCTCGATCACCTCGATATCCCAGTCGGCATCCAGCGCGGCGGCAACCTTGCGGGTCAGGGTGACCAGCAGGTTGACACCGAGGCTCATGTTCCCCGCACGCACGATCACCGCATGGCGGGCGGCGGCGTCGATCTTTGCCAGATGTTCCGGCTCTAGCCCGGTAGTGCCGATGACATGGACCAGACGCGCCTGCGCCGCGAGGGCGGCAAATTCCACCGTGGCGGCGGGGGTGGTGAAGTCGATCACCGCGCGGGCCTTGGCGAAAGCCTCCAGCGGGTCGTCGGTGACTTTCACGCCGACCGGCGCGCCGCCCAGACATTCGCCGACATCACGGCCGATCCAGTCATGTCCCGGCCGTTGGATGGCGGCGGCAAGACGGGCCTTGTCGCTGGCCAGAACCGTACCGATCAGCATGCGGCCCATGCGGCCCGAAGCCCCGGCAATGACGATACCCGGCAATGCGTCCATCTTGCGCCCTCCTGTCTGGTCGCCTTCCCATAGCGTGAAAGCGCGGAGACGGCCAAGCCCTGTTGCGGCGGCGACGGGGAAGGCTTAGATGGAAGTCATGTCGAAAAACCGCTTCTCCTCGGGCGATGGCCCCTCGCAACGGCAGCTTCGCGTCGGCGAACTGATCCGGCGCACGCTTTCCGATGTGCTGAACCGGGCCGAGATCCACGATCCCGATCTGAACCGCATGTCCATCACCGTGGGTGAGGTGCGCTGTTCCCCCGATCTGAAGGTGGCGACGGCCTATGTCATGCCGCTGATGGGATCGGTCCCGGTGGAGGATGCGATTGCCGCGCTGGCGCGCAACAAGGCCGAATTGCGCCACCGTATCGGCGGGGCGCTGACTCTGAAATACACGCCCGACCTGCGCTTCCGCCCTGATGCGACTTTCGACCAACTGGACGAGACGCGGCGCCTGTTCGCCGATGAAAAGGTGCGCCGCGATCTGGATACGCCGGATGAGGGCGACGACGACGACGATGCTTAAGCTGTTGGCGGCGCTGTGTCTGCTGGCCGCCCCGGCGCTGGCAGAACCGTGCCGACAGGCAAGTTTCGAGGGCATCCCCTTCACCCTTTGCGAAGTGCAGACTGGCGCGGATCTGCGGCTGTTTCACAGCGATGATGCAGGCGATCTGCTGGGGTCGTTCGGCGCTGTGGATACGGCGCTGGCGCCCGAGGGCAAGGCGCTGGTCTTTGCGATGAACGCGGGGATGTATCATCCCGACCGCAGGCCTGTGGGGCTTTACATCGAGAAAGGGCAGCAGCGGCACGGGATCGTGCTGCCGGCCTCTCGCGGGAATTTCGGGATGCTGCCGAACGGGGTGTTCTGCATCGGAAAGGCACGATTCGCGGTGATCGAATCACGACGCTTTGCCAAGGCGCCGCGCAACTGCCGCTATGCCACACAATCCGGGCCGATGCTGGTGATCGGCGGCAAGCTGCATCCGAAGTTCATTCCGGGCAGCGACAGCACCTATATCCGCAACGGCGTGGGGGTCAGTGCCGATGGCAAGCGCGCGATCTTTGCCATCTCGGATGCTGCGGTGAATTTTGAAACCTTCGCGCGGCTGTTCCGTGATCAACTCGGCCTGCCCGATGCGCTGTATTTCGACGGCAAAGTCTCGCGGCTTTATGCGCCGGGGCTGGGACGGGCGGATATTGGCTTTCCCATGGGGCCCATCGTCGGGCTGGTGGCGCCGCTGCCTTGACGGCCTGCCCCCGGGGCGGATAGCAGGCGGGTTCTCTGAAAGAAGCGGGGCGGATATGGCGCGCAGCAAGAAAGGCCGGGCAGTTTCCGGCTGGGTCGTGATCGACAAGCCGGCAGGCATCACCTCGACCTCGGTCGTGAACAAGGTGAAATGGGCGTTTCAGGCGCAGAAGGCCGGTCATGCCGGAACGCTTGATCCGGCGGCGACCGGGGTGCTGGCGGTGGCCTTGGGTGAGGCGACCAAGACTGTGCCCTATATCACCGATGCGCTGAAAGCTTATCGCTTCATGGTGCGGCTGGGGGTGACCACCACCACCGACGATGCCGAGGGCGAAACGCTGGCCACCTTCGACGCGCGCCCCGAAGATGCGGCGATTGCCGCCGCGCTGGCGCCGTTCCGGGGCGAGATCATGCAGATTCCGCCGCAGTTTTCCGCCGTGAAGGTGGAGGGCGAGCGCGCCTATGACCTCGCCCGCGACGGCGTGGCGATGGATCTGGCCGCCCGCCCGCTGTGGGTGGAAAGCCTTGAGATGATCGCCCGCCCCGATGCCGACCATGTGGAACTGGAAATGGTCTGCGGCAAAGGCGGTTATGTGCGGTCGATCGCGCGCGATCTGGGGGCGGCACTGGCCTGCGGCGGCCATGTCGAATGGCTGCGCCGGGTCTGGTCCGGCCCGTTCGAGGCCGACAAGGGCGTGAGCCTTGACGAGATCGAGCGTTTGGCCCGCACCGACGACATTGACACGCTGCTGTTGCCGCTGGAGCTGGGGCTGGCCGATCTGCCGGAACTGCCCGCCACGCCGGAAGGCGCGGCGCGGCTGAAGAATGGCAATCCCGGCATGGTCATCGCCTCTGGCGTGGACTACGGCGAAACCGCCTGGGCCTCGTATCAGGGGAAGCCGGTTGCGGTGGGCAGCTATCAGTCGGGCGAACTGCACCCGAGCCGCGTGTTCAACTTGTAAGCCGATGCTGCTGATCCGTCGCCATGCCGAGGCGGGCGTGCAATCACGCGCCGTCTATTCGCGCTGTAGCCGCTATCGCTATTACCTCAGCCGGCGTTGGGGGGAGGGGAAGCTGATGCTGTTTGTCATGCTCAACCCCTCCACCGCGACGGAACGCAAGAATGACCAGACGCTTGCGCGTTGCGAGAAACGCGCGCGCATGGCTGGGGCGGGCGGCTTTGCGGTGGTGAACCTGTTCGCCCTACGCAGCAAGGAACCCACCGATCTGAAACGCGCCGACGATCCGGTCGGCCCGCTGAACGACCGGCTGTTGCGCTGGGCGGCGCGGGTCTCGGGGCCGGTGGTTTGCGGCTGGGGCAACCATGGCGGGCTGATGGGACGCGATGCGGCGGTGCTGGACCTGCTGCGCGTCAACGGGGCAGAGGTCACGCATCTGGGCCTGACCTTCGCCGGGCAGCCGCGCCATCCGCTTTATGTGCCGCTGGCACAGACCGTGCAGGCGTGGGAAATCACGCCGCCCGCGGAACAAGCCTGATCTGAGACACATCCAAGCCCTCGCCATGCGCCACGACGGCCAGCGGCTTGCCATCCAGATGCAACGCCACATCGCCGGTATTGGCGTCCGTATGCAGTTCCAGTACCGGGTCGGGATGCGCCTCGGGGTCGTATTGCACCTCCAGCACATCTTCGCGGGCGTTAAAATCCATGATCCGCGCGCCATCCCCCTCCTCCAGCCAGTCGCCCAGACGGAAGGTATCGGCCCCGCTGCCGCCGGTCAGGTAATCCTCGGCCCCCGCGATCATGGTATCGTCTCCCTGACCGCCGTTCAGGAAATCGGCATCGCCATCCTGCGGTGCCTGCGGATCGTGGCCAATCAGCAGATCGTTGCCCACATCGCCATCCAGCGTATCGGCACCATAGCCGCCGAACAGCGTGTCGTCGCCATAACCACCGTTCAGCCAGTCGTCGCCCAGATCGTCTTGCAGCAGGTCATTGCCGCTGCCACCCAGGAGCGAGTCGGCGCCGCGCCCGCCGTCAAGCGTATCGGCCCCGCCATGACCTGCCAGAAGATCATTGCCGCCTCCGCCAGACAGCGCATCCTCCCCCGCTTCGCCGCGCAGCAGATCGTCGTCCAGACCGCCTGACAGAACATCATCGCCGCGCCCGCCATACAGGTAATCCTGTCCCGCGCCGCCACCCAGCGTATCGGCCCCGCCCCGCGACACGATCTGATCCATGCCGCCACGGCCACGGATCAGATCATCCTCGGCCCCGCCCGTCAGCTTGTCATTGCCGGGGCTGCCCAGAACCGGCGGATGATCATCTTCCGGTGCCGGAGCCTCGACCGCCGGGGGCGGGTCCAGCAGGTCGCCATGCGCGAAAGAATCGGCGCTGCTGTCTTCTTCGGGCGGCGAATCTTCTCCGGCGCCGGGGGTATCGTCATCCGGTCCCGGCCGCGCGACGAAAGCATCCAGCATCAGCCCCGCGCTCAACGCGCCCAGCAAACCGATCAGCCCCAACATGGCCTTTTCCCCCACTTACCCCGAAACTTCGACCCGGCGTTAACCAATATTTCGCGCAAGCCCTTGTCATCACAGAATATTCAACCCGCCGATCATGGCACAATCCGGGCAAGCGCGCCACGAGGCCGCGATGGTTTATTGCAATTTGGTTAAAGTCGGAAGAAATCCCCGCAGCGAATCCATCTTCCCTCGCGGCCGGTTTTCCCCTATACGCGCGCATCCGCTGCAAGGCGGAACCAAGGGCCCTGCTGGACGACATCCCGGCTTGTGCCGTCACACCAACCTGTAAAGGAGATCCCGATGTCGATCACCGTGGAAGAAAAAGCCCGTCTGATCAAGGAGTACGCAACCAAGGAAGGCGACACCGGTTCGCCCGAAGTTCAGGTTGCGATCCTGTCGTCGCGCATCGCGACGCTGACCGAGCACTTCAAGACCCACAAGAAGGACAACCACTCGCGTCGTGGCCTTCTGATGCTCGTGGCCCAGCGCCGCAAGCTGCTGGACTACCTGAAGGGCAAGGATGAAGGCCGTTACCAGTCGCTGATCGCGCGTCTGGGCCTGCGTCGCTGAGCTTTCGCACAGCTTAACGGAGCGCCCGTGGCCTATGGCTGCGGGCGTTTCGCGTTTCACGGGGTTCGCAATCACGGAGCCAGAAGCGCGGCCCGGTCCAGCCGCAGATCCGATTGCAGCCAGCGCGCCTCGATCGCCTTCAGCCGCGCGCCAAGATCCGCCCCCTGATACTGCGGCATCAGATCGGCGGGACGCACCGGCAGGATGGCCGCCGCGCCACGCGCGACCTCGGCCTGCCAACCGGGCAAGGGCGGTTGGCCCAGCAGCGCGGCACGGGCCAGAATGGCGTCGTCGGCCAGTGCTTTCAGCCGATAGCCCAGAACCGCAGGACTGCCCCCCTCGCGCACCGCAGACAGCAACAGCGCCAGATCGCGGCTTTCCGCCCGCGACAGGCGCCAGCGGTCATCGACCGCATCGCCGCCCAGCACCGCCAGCCGCCGCATCCAGCGTGGCGGTATCCCGGCCTCCAGATGCACCAGCGGCGCCAGCGCCATCGGGTCGGCACCGGGCAGAACCCGCTGCAAGATCCCGGTCTGCGCCATGGCCGCGACCGAGGGCGCGGGGTCGGGCGCGGCCAGCAGCTTGCGCATCTCGGCCCCGACCCGTTCTGCCGAAAGCGTCTCCAGCCCCTCGGCCAGCACGGCGCAGGCGGCCAGACCATCCGCGTCGATCCCCTGTGCGGGGTCGCCATACCAGGCATGGAACCGGAAGAAGCGAAGAATGCGCAGGTAATCCTCGCGGATGCGTTGCTCCGGCTCGCCCACGAAACGCAGTCGCCGTGCCAGCAAGTCGGGCAAGCCACCCAGCGGATCTATCACCTGACCGTCAGGCGCCGCATAAAGCGCATTCATGGTGAAATCGCGCCGCGCGGCATCCTCGGCCACATCGGAAGAAAAGGCGACCGTGGCGCGGCGGCCATCGGTTTCCACGTCACGACGGAAGGTCGTCACCTCATGCGGCACGCCCTTGGCAACCACCGTGACAGTGCCATGGTCGATCCCGGTCGGCACCACCCGGAACCCCGCCGCCGTGCACACGCGGGCCACGGTTTCTGGCCGCGCATCGGTGGCGATGTCGATGTCATTTACCGCCGCCCCCAGCAGCGCATTGCGCACGCAACCGCCGACAAACAGCGCCTGTGCGCCTGCCCCGGTCAGCGCCGCGCAAACTGCTTGCGTTTCGGCTGCGTCGATCCAGAGACCGGAAACCCTCATACCAGCCTCTCGGCCAGACCACGCAGCATCCGCGCCGTGGCGCCCCAGATGTAATAGGGGCCATAGGGGACGGCGTAATAGCGCCGCCAGTCGCCACGCCACATCCGGCGCTCCACCCGGAAATTCCCCGGATCGGCCAGATGCGCCAATGGCACGCGGAACACCTCTTCCACCTCACCAGCCTCGGGGCGCGGGATGAAAGGGGCGGTGACATGGGCAAGGATCGGCACCACGGTGTAGCCCGTCACCGTTTCATGGGCAGGCAAAGACCCCAGCACGCGCACCAGCGCGGGGTCCAGCCCCACCTCCTCGCGCGCCTCACGCAGCGCCGCCGCCTCGGCCGAGGCATCGCCCGCGTCGATCTTCCCCCCGGGGAAGGCGATCTGGCCGGGATGATGCTTCAGTCCCGACGCTCGTTTGGTCAGAAGGACCGACGGCCCGCCCGCCCCGTCGCACACGGCGATCAGCACGGCAGCGGGCCGCAGCTTGCGTCCGGGCGGCAGCACGGTGCCCGGATTCAGATCGAAATCCGAGCTTTCCCCCGTGCGCCGCGCCAGCGCCGCCAGCAGCGCCTCAGGCCCCATCCGGGGCCGCCTTCGGCGCGTCGAAGCCCAGCGTCAGCGGGTCAAACTCGTAATGCGCGCCGCAAAACTGGCAATCCGCCGTCACGATGCCTTCCGGCGTCGTCATGTGCCGCAGATCCTTTTGCGAATAGATCCCCAGCGAGGACCGCACCTTCTCGGCCGAGCAGGAACAGCCGAACCGCACGGGCTGCGCATCGAAAACACGCGGGCCTTCCTCGTGGAACAACCGCACCAGCAGTTCGGTGGGCGAGACGGCAGGGCCGATCAGCTCCATCTCCTCCACCGTTTCCAGCAGGCGATTGGCGCGGGTCCAGTTCTCACCGTCCTCACCGTCAACAATGTCATTGGCGGTCAGCAGACCGCCCTCGCCCGAACCGCCCTGATCCGCCGCGAAGGGCGAGGCTTTGGGCATATGCTGGATCATAACACCGCCCGCGCGCCAATGCGGCGCGCTACCCGGCATCTGCACCTGACCGTAAGTCAGTGCGAACCGCGTCGGCAGCTGTTCGGACTGCGCGAAATAGGTCTGCGCACAATCGGCCAGCGAATTGCCGGTCAGCGGCGTGATGCCCTGATAGGGGGTCATCCCCTGCCCCTGGTCGATCACGATGACGAAATAGCCCTCTCCCAGCAGATCGAAGGGGCGTTCGACCTCGGGCAGGTGATCGGGGTCGAAATCGGCATAGGCGCGCAGCCGCGCGGGTTCGCCCCCCTCGGTCGGGCCGTAGTAATCGGTTGCGACCATCTTCACCGCGCCGGTGCCGCGGATTTGCAGCGACAGCCGCCAGCGCAGCTTGATCGTCTGCCCGATCAGCGCGGTCAGCAGCGTCGCTTCGCTGACCAGCGCTTCGATCTGCGGCGGGTAGGCATGTTGCTTCAGAACCTGATCCAGAACACCATCCAGCCGCGCGATGCGGCCGCGGATGTCCGACAGGTCGAGTTGAAAGGGCAGGACGGTATCGTCCCAGGCGATCTGTGATCCGATGGTCATGGGGGTTTCCTGAAGGCGCCAGTCTTGGCATACCGCGATCATATAGGCGCGGCAAGCACAGGACCAAAGGCATGATCAGGCGGTATGGCGAAGCGGTGAAGGCAGGTCAACACTATCGGCGGCGCCCGGGCGTCTATGCCGTGCTGCTGGAGGGCGACCAGATCCTGACCACCTTTCAGGAAAAACCGAAGCCCGAGTTCCAGTTGCCCGGTGGCGGCATCGACCCCGGCGAACAGCCCATCGCGGCCCTGCACCGCGAGGTGATGGAGGAAACCGGGTGGAGCATCCGCGTCACCCGCCGCCTTGGCGCGTTCCGGCGGTTCTGCTACATGCCGGATTACGACCTCTGGGCCGAAAAGCTCTGCACCATCTATCTGGCCCGGCCCGTGCGCTCCATTTGCCCGCCGACAGAGGCAGGGCACAGCGCGGCCTGGCTACCGGCGGTTGAGGCGCTGGATCTGCTGGGCAATGCTGGGGACCGGGCGTTTCTTGCGCGCGCCATTCAATCGACATTCCCCCGGTAATCGAACAATACCCCAGACACATAATCGGGGAAATCGCCGCCCCCGGCATGGGCGTTGAGGTTCCAGACCAGCGCCTCCAGCAGCGCAGGGCTGTCCAGCGCCGCATTGGCCTGCAAGATGCGGGTCAAGCCGTCATCGCCCAGCTCCTCGCCCTCGGGTGTGGGGCATTCGGTAACGCCATCCGAAACCAGAAACAGCCGGTCGCCCGGCGCAAGCTGCGCCTCGATCCGCTGAAACGCCACATTGGGTAAAAGCCCGATGGGCAGCCCCCCGGCGCCCAGTCGTTCAATCGGGCCGCCCGCGCGCAGGATAAGCGGATGGGGGTGCCCGGCCTGCACAAGCTGCACCCGGCCGCTGACCAGATCAACCTCGGCATAGGCCATTGTAAAATACTGATCGACCTGAATTTCCTCCAGCATCATCCGGTTGAAGCGCGCCGCGACCATTTCCGGCGGCCAGGCATCACGCTGCCCGTCCAGCCCGCCGGTCAGCGCGATATTCTGATCGGGTGACGCCCCCGACAGCACCCCCGCCAGCCGCGCGGTCATCAATGCCGAGGCCACACCATGCCCCGACACATCGACCGAATACAGCGCCACGCGACGGGCACTGATTTCAAAGAACCCCGCCAGATCGCCCCCGACATGGCCGGAAGGTTTCATCAGGATCGCCGCCGCCCCCCGCCCGAAATCGTGGTGCCGGTCGCGCACCAGCGTCTGTTGCAGTCTGCGTGCCTCGATCAGGTCACGGTCGAGCGAATCATACAGCTTCTGCAATTCATCCAGCGTCGAACGGATCAGCCGGTTCTTTTCCACCAGTTCGGCCTGCATGCCCAGAATGCGCTGCCCCGCCCGCAGCCGCGCATGCAATTCATCCGCACTGACCGGCTTGGTCAGAAAGTCATCGGCCCCGCCGTCCAGCCCGTCCGCCACCTCGCCCTTTTCGGACTTCGAGGTCAGCATGATGAAATAGCCATAGCTTTCATGCGGCAAGGCCCTGAAAGCCTTGCAGAATTCCAACCCCGACATGCCCGGCATCACCCAGTCGGACAAGACGATATCGAACGGAGCCTCCCGCGCAAGGCGCAGTGCCTCCTCCCCCGTCGCGGCCTCTGTCACCAGATAGCCCCAGCGTTGCAGCGACATCGCCAGGATGCGTCGCTGCGCCCGGCTGTCATCAACCACAAGCACCCGTCCGCGCGCCGCAGCGCCGGGCCTGTCACTAATAAATACCGGGCTGTTCTGGCTCACGCCGCTGTCTCCGCACGAATATAGCAGCAGATTCGGCACCCTGTCTTAAGATGATGTGAAACATAAAATGCACGAGAACTCGCAGGTTTTCCTAACCGCTTGTTAAGCGCCAGCCATGATCCTGCTTCTGTGTGGGACGTGGAGCCGACGGCCAATCCGGCCGCAGACGGGGTGTGATATGATTGACTGGAGCAGGGTTGCAGAACTGCAATCCGAAGTGGGTGAGGACGGCTTTGCCGAAGTGGCGGCGCTGTTTCTGGAAGAAACCGACGAGGTGGTCACGCGGCTGCGGACGGGCGCGGTTACGCATTTGCCGCGCGACCTGCATTTCCTGAAAGGCAGCGCACTGAACCTCGGGTTCCGCGATCTGGCCCTGCGGTGTCAGGAAGGCGAAAGGATGTGCAACGCCGGGGCAGGCGCGGCTGTAGACATAGCGGCACTGATCCGGCTTTACACCGAATCCAAGGCGGCTTTCACAAACGGATTGCAGCGGAATTCCGCAGCCTGAAACCTCAGACCAGAAATTCGGCCAGCGCGTCGTCGCCGGTAATGTCGCGGTAGGAAAACCCCGCGGCATCAATGCGCGCCGCCAGCGCGTCAAAATTCTCCGCGCTGCTGGTTTCGATCCCGATCAGCACCGATCCGAAGTTGCGTGCCGATTTCTTCAGATATTCAAACCGCGTGATGTCATCATCCGGGCCCAGCATCATCAGGAATTCGCGCAGGGCTCCGGGTCGTTGCGGCATGCGCAGGATGAAGTATTTCTTCTTGCCCGCATAGCGCTGCGCACGCTCCTTCACCTCTGGCAGACGCTCGAAATCAAAGTTGCCTCCAGATGTCACGCAAACCACCGTCTTGCCGCGAATCTCCTCTGCCAACACTGGCAGCACATCCACCGACAAGGCACCGGCGGGTTCCAGCACAATGCCCTCAACGTTCAGCATCTCCAGCATGGTGATGCAGATGCGATCCTCTGGCGCCAGCAGCACCTGTGCCGGATCGACCCATTTCAGGCAGTCGTAGGTATGCGCCCCCAACCGCGCCACCGCGGCCCCGTCCACAAAGCTGTTGACGCGCGGCAAGGTGACCGGCCCACCTGCCTCCAGTGCCGCGCTGAGGCTGGCACCGCCGAGCGGCTCCACAAAGCGGAAGGCAACGCCCGGCGCGGCATCGCGCAGATAGGTGGTCACGCCCGAGGCCAGACCGCCCCCGCCGACCGGCAGGATCACCAGATCGGGCGCAGCACCAAGCTGGTCCAGCAATTCCACCCCCACGCTCGCCTGCCCCTCAATCACATCGGGGTCGTCGAAGGGCGACAGGAAATGCGCGCCTTCCTCGGCGCAATACTTTTGCGAGGCGGCAAGCGTCTGGTCGAAATAGTCGCCAGTCAGCACAATGCGCACCGCATCGCCGCCGAAGGTGCGGGTCTTGTCGATCTTCTGTTGTGGCGTGGTCACCGGCATGAAGATCGTGCCGCGCACGCCAAAATGGCGGCAGGCATAGGCCATGCCCTGCGCATGGTTCCCGGCGCTGGCACAGACGAAATGCCCCTGATCCGGGTTTGTCGCCCGCACTTTGCGCATGGCATTGAACGCCCCGCGCAGCTTGTAGCTGCGCACCGGCGTCAGATCCTCGCGCTTGAGGTAGATTTCCGCCCCATAGCGATTTGACAGGTGGTCATTGCGCTGCAACGGCGTGGCCGGAAACAGGTCACGCAGGGCTTCGGTGGTCAGGCGGGCTCGGCTGGTGAAATCACTCATGCGCCGATTAGACCCGTCCCGCCGGGATTGGCAAGCTCAGACCAGCGGGCGCTTTTCGATGTAATGGCCGTAAAGCGTGGTCAGGATCGACACGCCGACCATCATCTGCACCCAGCCGGAGGTCAGCGTCCACAGCAGCGCAGGGATGGAATCCGGCCGGAACAGCGATTCCGGCACGCCCAGCAGGATGCTGAAGACAGCCAGCAGCAGCGCCAGCCCGAAAAAGACCCCGGTTTCCCCATAGGTTGCCTTCCAGCCTTCGTTAAAACCGATGCTTTCCCCCATGGCAATGGCCGGGAGCGGGATGCTGAGCCGCAGCATCACCATGAAAACGGGAACCATGAGCAGCAGCGAACCGATCATCGCGCCCAACAGGGGGCCAGCCAGCATCAGCCCAAGCGGCATGATGGCCATGCCCAGAACCGCGGCAACCGCTGCGATGACCAACCCGATCAGCAGGGATCGACCCAGATAACGGAGAGCCTCCGGGCCATGAAACGGCGGCAGCAGGCTGGTGCCGCCCTCACCCCGCAGCACGAAACGGTGCCAGGCAACGGCGATCCACAGCGAAAACACCAGCGCCACAGCGACGACCAGCAGCATTTTCGCGGGGTTGATCTGCATGACATCGCCCGAGGTCACCCCCATCGCCACGACAATCATCATCTGCACAATGTAAAGCAGGCCCGATATGCGCAGCGCGTCGGTCAGGTTGCCGAACACCTGCCGCACCGAATGGGTGAAAATCTGCCACGCCTTCATCTTGGTCCTCGCCATTTGCACGCGGCGATTGAGTCAGCTTGCCCCGCCAGAGTCAAGCGGCCCAGCCCGCGCTTGCCCTTGCGGTCATTTGCCTTTAATCGCTGGCCAAACCCCGAGGGAGCGTTCCATGTCCAAGCCCAAGAAAGTCGTGCTGGCCTATTCCGGCGGCCTCGACACCTCGATCATCCTGAAATGGCTGCAAACCGAATACGGCTGCGAGGTCATCACTTTCACCGCCGATCTGGGTCAGGGCGAAGAACTTGAACCCGCCCGCGCCAAGGCGGAACTGCTGGGCATCAAGCCCGAGAACATCCATATCGTCGATGTGCGCGAGGAATTCGTGCGCGATTTCGTCTTCCCGATGTTCCGCGCCAATGCGGTTTACGAAGGGCTCTATCTGCTGGGCACCTCGATCGCGCGGCCGCTGATTTCCAAGCATCTGGTGGAAATCGCCCATGCCCATGGCGCCGATGCCGTGGCCCATGGCGCCACCGGCAAGGGCAACGATCAGGTCCGGTTCGAACTGTCGGCTTATGCGCTCGACCCGTCGATCAAGGTCATCGCGCCTTGGCGGGAATGGGATCTGACCAGCCGCACCAAGCTGATCGAATTTGCCGAGGCGAACCAGATTCCGATCGCCAAGGACAAGCGCGGCGAAGCGCCGTTCAGCGTGGATGCGAACCTGCTGCACACCTCCTCCGAGGGCAAGGCACTGGAAAACCCGGCCGACGAGGCGCCCGATTACGTCTATCAGCGCACCGTTGCACCCGAGGATGCCCCGAACGAGCCCGAATATATCGAAGTCACCTTCGAGAAGGGCGATGCGGTCGCGATCAACGGCGAGGCGCTGTCGCCCGCCACCATCCTGACCCGCCTGAACGAACTGGGTGGCAAGCATGGCATCGGCCGACTGGATTTCGTGGAAAACCGCTTCGTTGGCATGAAGTCGCGCGGCATCTATGAAACCCCCGGCGGCACCGTGCTGCTGGAGGCGCATCGCGGGATCGAGCAGATCACGCTCGACGCCGGTGCGGGCCACCTGAAGGATTCGATCATGCCGCGCTATGCGGAGCTGATCTACAACGGCTTCTGGTTCTCGCCCGAGCGTGAAATGCTGCAAGCCCTGATCGACAAGTCGCAGGAACACGTCACCGGCACGGTGCGGCTGAAGCTCTACAAAGGGTCGGCAACCTGCGTCGGCCGCTGGTCGGAACATTCGCTTTATTCCGAAAAGCATGTGACATTCGAGGAAGACGCCGGCGCCTACGATCAGAAAGACGCGGCGGGCTTCATCCGGCTGAACGCCTTGCGGCTGAAACTGATCGCCACGCGCAACGCCCGCGTCGCCAAGTAAACGCCGTTTCACGGCAAGGCCCGCCCTTTCCGGGGCGGGCTTTTTTCGGACTTGCGATTAAATCAATCGTTTGATTAAATTATCGCATGACACAGGATGATCCCCCCACCGGCACCCGTGCCGATCTGATCGCCGCCGGGCTGCACCTGTTCGGCAAGCAGGGCTTTGCCGCCACACCAACACGGGCGCTGGCGGCGCTGGCCAAAACCAATGTCGCCTCGATCGCCTATCACTTCGGCAGCAAGGAAGGCCTGCGCCTTGCCTGCGGGGCCGAGGTCGCGCGGCGCATCGGGCAGGTCACCGGACCACCTGCAACGCAACTCCCAGCCACACAAGGCGAAGCGCTGGACCGGCTGGAGGCGATGCTGCGCGCCATGGTGGTTTTCCTGACCCAGGGCCCGCAGGCGCAGGACACCGTGGCTTTCATCCTGCGCGAACTTTCCGAAGGCGGCCCGACCTTCGATCTGGTTTATGACGCATTTTTCCTGCCCAAGCACCGCGAGCTTTGCGCCCTGACCGGCATGGCCACCGGCCAACCCGCAGAGGCCGACGAAACCCGGCTTTTGGTATTCTCGCTGCTGGGACAGGCGGTCTATTTCCGCATCGGTCAACCAGTCATCTGCCGCCGCATGGGCTGGACCGGCTATTCCGCCGCCGAAACCAAGGCCATCGCCGACCGTCTGGCCGCCAATCTGCGCGCCATCCTTCACAGGAGCCTGCCATGAGCCTGATCTGCGCCGTTCCGCTGCTGTCCGCCCTGTTTTCGGCCTGCGATACGCCACCACCCTTTGCGACGGGCTATGTCGAGGGGGATTTCGTGCTGATCGCACCGATTGCCGTGGCGCAGGTGTCGGCTGTCACCGTGACGCGGGGCGATCATGTGGAAGCGGGGGCGCCGCTGGTGGCGATGGAAAAGCGCGATGCCGAAATCGCGCTGGCCGAAGCGCGCGCGGCAGAAGCGCGGGCCGCAAGCCAGTTGGCCAACCTTCAGGAAGGCCGCCGACCTGAGGAAATCCGTGTGCTGGAGGCGACGCTGACCTCGGCCCGCGCACAATCGAATGAGGCGGCGAAAGAGGTTGCGCGCCAGCAAAGCCTGAACGCCCGCAACGTCAGCCCCGAGGCGCAACTGGATCAGGCCCGCACTGCCGCCGAGGTTGCCGCCGCCCGCGTGGCCGAGGCAGAGGCCAATCTGGCCGTTGCCCGCCTGCCCGCCCGTGCGCAAGAGATCGAGGCCGCCCGCGCCGGGTTGGCGCAGGCACAGGCGGCACGCGAGGCGGCGGAATGGCAGGTGTCGCAACGCGCCCTTGCTGCCCCCGCGCCCGGCACGATCTACGATGTCGTGCGTGAACCCGGCGAGATTGCCGGACCGTCAGCCCCGGTCCTGTCCTTCCTGCCCGACGGCGCAGTTAAGCTGCGGCTTTACGTCCCCGAACCAGCGGTGGCCCATATCCGCCCCGGCACGCGGCTGGTGGTCAATTGCGATGGCTGCACCGGGCAAGGCGCGACCGTCAGCTATGTGTCGGATGCGCCGGAATTCACGCCCCCGGTGATTTATTCGCTGCAAAACCGGCAGAAACTGGTGTTTCTGGTCGAGGCCCGCCCAGATCCCGGATCGGATCGGCTGAAGCCCGGCCAGATCGTCGATGTGGACCTGTCGGCGCCATGAACGCGATCGAGGTCACCGGACTGACGAAAGCCTTCCATGGTCGCAAGGTGGTGGATGACGTCTCGCTCAGCGTCGCGCGGGGCGAGATCGCGGGGTTTCTGGGGCCGAACGGGTCCGGCAAGACCACCTGCATCCGCATGATGTGCGGGCTGCTGACGCCCGATGCGGGCAACGGGCAAGTGCTGGGCCATGACATCCGCCGCGAAGCCCGCGCCATCAAGCGGCAGGTCGGCTACATGACGCAGAAGTTTTCCTATTACGAGGATCTGACCATCGAGGAAAACCTTGCCTTCGTCGCCGGGCTTTACGCGCTACCGGCGCAGGCGGTGCGCGACACGCTGGCGGGGCTGGGCCTGACTTCGCGCCGCAGTCAGCTTGCAGGCAGCCTTTCGGGTGGCTGGAAGCAACGGCTCGCACTCGCGGCCTGCATCATGCACAAACCAAAGCTCCTGCTGCTGGACGAACCCACCGCCGGGGTGGACCCCAAGGCGCGGCGCGAGTTCTGGGATGAAATTCACGGTCTTGCCGCCGACGGGCTGACGGTTCTGGTATCCACGCATTACATGGACGAGGCAGAACGCTGCCATCGCATCAACTATATCGCTTACGGCCGGTTGATTGCCCGCGGCACGGTGCCCGAGGTCATCGCCTCGGCCGGGTTGACCACCTTTCTGGTCACCGCCGACCGTCCGGGCGAGGTGGCGGCACGGCTGCGGGCCGCGCCGGGGGTGGAACAGGTTGCCCCGTTCGGCACCACTCTGCACGTCACCGGCACTGACCGCGCCGCGCTGGAACGCGCGCTGACCGAGGCCGGTGCAAGCTTCCAGCCCGGCGAAACCAGCCTTGAGGACGTCTTCATCCGCCTGATGGGCCAGAGCAGGGACAACATGGCATGACCGGCATTTCCCTTCGCCGCCTCGGCGCCCTGCTGCGCAAAGAGCTGATCCAGATGCGGCGCGACCGGATCACCTTCGCCATGATGCTGCTGGTGCCGCTGATGCAGCTTGTGCTGTTCGGCTATGCCATCAACAGCGACCCCAAACACCTGCCTGCCGCGCTGGTGGCACCGACGCAGGATCGGTTCAGCCGCGCCATGGTTTCGGCGCTGGAGTTGACGGGATATTACGATTTCACCCATGTCGGCATTTCCGCGACAGAGGCAGAGGCGCTGATTACCCGCGGAGCTGTGGCTTTCGTCGTCACCCTGCCTTCGGATTTCGGACGGCGGGTCGAACGTGGCGACGCGCCGCAAATCCTGATCGAGGCGGATGCGACTGATCCTTCCGTCGCTTCGGGGGCCATTTCCACCCTTGGCACTGTCGCGGCAGAGGCCCTGCAACGCGAAACAGGGGCCAGCCCGACGCAGCCGCCTGTCGGGATCGTCGTTCACAAGCGCTATAACCCCGAGGGGATCACGCAATACAACATCGTGCCGGGGCTTCTGGGCGTAATCCTTCAGATGATCCTCGTGATGATGACGTCCATGGCACTGACCCGCGAGATCGAGCGCGGCACGATGGAGAACCTGCTGGCCCTGCCCGCCACGCCGGTCGAGATCATGCTCGGCAAGGTGGTGCCCTATATGGGCGTCGGCGCGGTGCAGGTGGCGGTGGTTCTGCTGGCGGCACGGCTGTTGTTCGGCGTGCCTTTCGTCGGCAGTTTCAGCGTGCTGGCCGCGGGCATCTTCACCTTCGTGCTGGCGCTGGTGATCCTTGGCTACCTGATTTCCACCCTCGCGCGCACGCAGATGCAGGCAATGCAGCTCACGTTCTTCTTCTTCCTGCCGTCCTTGATGCTGTCGGGCTTCATGTTCCCGTTCCGCGGCATGCCCGGCTGGGCGCAGACGCTGGGCGAGGTCTTCCCGCTGACGCATTTCCTGCGGCTGATCCGGGCAGTGATGTTGAAAGGGGCGAGCCAGCCCGACATTGCACAGCCGATGGCGGCGTTGCTGGCCTTCGTGCTGGTCTATGGCCTGCTGGCGCTGGCGCGCTTCCGCCGCACACTGGATTGAAAAGGGGCGCGGGTTTCCCCGCGCCCTGTCACTCTTTACCGAAACTTCTGGCTTTACCGAAACTTCTGGCCATCAGGCAGCCACCCCGCCGCGCCCCATCAATTGCCTCAGCGCCACGGGCAGGATCAGGATGAGGCCGATGATCGTAGGCGTCATCGACGGCGCCACCAGCAGCAGCGCGGCCACGGTCAGCGCCAGCCGCTCCCACCCTTTCAGGGGGGCGAACAGCCAGCCGGTGACAGCCGCTGCCAGCACATAGATGCCCATCACCGCGCCGAAGAACGCGAGGAAGAAGGCGCCCCAGGTAAAGCCCTCGGTCACCAAGAGAAGCGCAGGTTGGAAGGCAAAGACGAAGGGCACCAGCACTTTGCCCATGCCCAGCCGGAACGCCGTGTTCCCCGCCTTGAAGGCGTTCGCCCCGGCGATCCCCGCCGCCGCATAGGCGGCCATGGCCACAGGGGGCGTGATGTCGGCCAGCACCCCGTAGTAGAACACGAAGAAATGGGCGACGATCTGTTCCATCCCCAGCATGCCGAGGATGGGCGCCGCCACCGCCACCATGATGATGTAATTGGCGGTCGTCGGGATGCCGCAGCCCATCAGGATGCAAACCACCGCCGTCAGCAGCAGGGTGAACAGCAGGGTCAGCGTCGGCACCGTCATGATCTCGAACGGCAGCACCGACAGCCAGCCCGAGACCGAGGCCGCCCAGCCCGCCGCAACGCCCGTCACCATATAGGCGATCTTGAAGCCGACGCCGGTCAGGGTGACGACGCCGATCACCACACCCACCAACGCAGCGGCGGCGGTCACCGACAGCGATTGGCGCGCGCCAAGGCAGAAACCCTCCCAAACGCCATGGGCGGTACCACGGATGGCCTGCGTCACGCCGCCCTTCATGAACTCCTGAATCGCCAGAACCACGATACAGGCGGTGATCGACCAGAAGGCGGCAGCGAAGGGCGTGCGGCCCGACAGCAGCACCGCCACCAGCAGGATCAGCGGGAAGACCGACAGCCAGCCAGCCTTCAGCACCTTCCACGCATTTGGCAGCTCTTCGGCCGACAGGCCGCGCAGGCCCAGACGCCGCGCTTCAAGATGCACCTGCACCAGCACGCCGAAGAAGTGCATGAAGGCCGGGACCAGAGCGGCGGTCAGGATGGTGGTCAGCGGCACGCCCAGATATTCGATCATCAGGAAGGCCACGGCCCCCATGACTGGCGGTGTGATCTGCCCGCCGGTGGAGGATGCCGCCTCGACGGCCGCCGCGAAATGGCGGGGATAGCCGATGCGGATCATCGCCGGGATGGTCAGTGATCCGGTCGTCACCGTATTGGCGATGGAGGAACCCGAGATCGACCCCAGCAGCGCCGACGACAGCACCGAAACCTTGGCAGGCCCCCCCGCATAACGCCCGGCCAGCGCCGAAGCCACGTCGATGAACAACTGCCCCAGCCCGATCCGCGTCGCCATCACGCCGAACAGCACGAAGTGGAACACATAGGTGGCGATTACCCCCAGCGCGGTGCCGTAAATGCCCTGCGAGGTCAGATAAAGGTGGTTGACGATGTTCGACCAGCTTGCCCCCGGATGGACAAGGATACCCGGCATAGACTGCCCGAAATAGGCGTAGCCGATGAACAGGATCGCAATGACCGGCAGCGGCCAGCCCATCGACCGCCGCACAGCCTCCAGCAGAACGACGATGAGGACGGTCCCCATCGCCACGTCGATGGGCAGCGGATTGCCGACGCGGAACGCGAGTTCCGAATAGATCCATGGCACATAAAGCGCCGCCACGGTCCCGGCGATGGCCAGAAGCCAGTCAATCAGCGGCAGGCCCCAAGGGGCAAGAATGCCCGGCTCGGTGCGCTTGGCACCAAAGGCCGAAAAGCTCAGGAACACCAGCGCCAGCGTGACGCCCATATGCAGCCCGCGATGCACCGTCGCCTGCGGGATGCCGAACCCGGCGGTATAATAATGATAACATGACAGCAGGAACAGAATGGCCGCAGTCAGGATAGCCAGCGGCCGCGCAACCTCGCGGAACCGCATTTCCGGGTCGAACTTTTCTTCCAGCGCCTGAAGCTCGCCCGCGGTCAGATGCCGCGGAACCTCGTCTTCCTCTACCTTCGCCATAGGTCACTTGCCCCCTGTTCTGACTGTTACAAAGCGCGAGAGGGCCGCGCATCGCGGCGCGGCCCCTTCTTCTGGCCGGTCTTGTGCCGGTCCTTTACTTCAGCAGACCCGCTTCCTTGTAGAAGCGCTCGGCGCCCGGATGCAGCGGAATACCAACGCCGTTCAGCGCGGTGTCGGCGGTGATCATCTTGCCCTTGGCATGGCCCGAATCCAGCAGCTTGCGGGTATTGTCGTTCCACAGCGCCTTGGTGATCTGGTAAACCAGTTCTTCGGGCTGGTCGGCGCTGGTGATCCATTGCGCACCAACCGAAAGGGTCTTCACATCGTCGGCATTGCCTTCATAGGTGCCACCCGGAATGGTGTCAGCCGCGAAGAACCCATATTTTTCGCAGATCGCGGGTGCCTCGTCACAGGTGATCGGGACGATCTTCACGGCGTGCTGGCTGGCCAGTTCGGCAATCGCACCGGCAGGATAGCCGCCCACGAAGAAGAAGGCATCCATCGCGCCGTCGCGCATCCGGTCGGCGGCCTGATCGGGCTTCAGGAACTCGGCCTTCACATCGCCTTCCGACAGGCCATAGCCTTCAAGGATGATCCGCGCATCGACCAGCGTGCCCGAGCCCGGTTCGTCCAGCGACACGGTTTTGCCCTTCAGATCGGCCACGCCATTGATACCCGATTCCGCGCTGGCAACCAGATGGATGCTTTCCGGGTAAAGGTTGGCGATGGCGCGCAGTTTTTCGACTGCGGGCTTGCCTTCCCAGATGCCGGTGCCGGTATAGGCCCAGGTTGCCACGTCGGATTGCGAGAAGCCCGATTCCAGCGTGCCACCCGCGATGGCGTTGATATTGGCGACCGATCCGTTGGCCGACAGCGCCGAGGCGATCAGGCCCGGAACACCACAGGAGCCGCCCTCTTCACAGGGGCGCGAGCCCGGCGGGTTCGAGATCGCATTGGCCAGCAAGCCGCCGATCGGATAGTAGGTGCCAGCGGTGCCGCCGGTGCCGATGCGGAAAAACGCCATGTCCTGCGCCTGCGCGGCGCCCGCCAGAAGGCCCGCCGTCAGCGCGAGACCCGCGAAGAATTTCTGATGAATCATACCCAACATCTCCCCTTGGCAAAGAGGGCGCCGTTCATCACGCGCCCTTGATCGCCCCAGTAAGACCGACCAAATGGTCAAATGCAACCGCTTTGGGACCGGCGCTTTGACAGTTTCGCAGGCGAAATGCCGGAACCACCCCGAAACTGGCGCCGGTTTCCGACATGCCGATGCCGGTTGCGGGCTGGTTTTTCCACATTGTTCGGGCTAGGCAAAGGTGTTCTCAGGGCGGGGTGCAATTCCCCACCGGCGGTATAGCCCGCGAGCGCCTTCGGCAACGAAGGGTCAGCAGATCCGGTGTAATTCCGGGGCCGACGGTATAGTCCGGATGGAAGAGAATCGCGCACGGCCTGCATCCCGCGGGCCGGGTGTGACTCGTGCTCTGGGACCTGACGCAATTGAACGGAAGGTTCCGAAAACATGACGACCAAGACCCCCCGCATCGCCTTTATCCGCGCGCGCTGGCACGATGACATCGTGGACCGCGCGCATGAGGGCTTTCTGACCGAGGCCACCCGGCTGATCCCCGGTGCCGAGGTGGAAACCTTTGACGTGCCCGGCGCATTCGAGATGCCGCTTGCCGCGAAGAAACTGGCGCAGACCGGGCGTTTCGACGCTGTGGTCGCCGCCGCCTTCGTGGTGGATGGCGGTATCTATCGCCACGATTTCGTCGCCGGTGCCGTGGTGACCGGACTGATGAACGTGGGCCTTGAAACCGGCGTGCCTTGCCTGTCGGTCTCGCTGACGCCGCACAATTACCAGCCGGTCGATGTGCTGACCGATTTCTACCGCGACCATTTCGTCAAGAAGGGCGCCGAGGCCGCCAGCGCGGTGCGGCAGCTTCTGGACCTTGAGACGCGGCTGGCGGGCTGAGCCTACAGCCGCGAATAGTGGCGCCCGGTCAGCCGGGCGACCACCTGCGCCAGTTCGGTATCGCGTCGCGGGGCGTCCCAGCCCAGGATTTCAGCCACAAACCCGGCGATCCGCTCCAGATCGCGCGCGCTCAGCTGGCCGGTGACCGCCAGCGCCGTGCGACGCATCACCAGATCCTCCAGACATTGCACCTGTTCGTGCCGGGTCAGCCAACCCAATTCTTCCAGCGTGTAATCAGGCGCATCCTGCAGCGGGGTGGGTGAAGCGCCTTCTGCCGCCAGAACGGCGCGTGCCGTGGTGCCATAACGCGCCAGCAGCGTGGCGGCACGTCCGGGCGCCCCGCCCGCCTGTGCCGCCCAAGCCGCCGGGTCAGCCGGATAATCCCGCCCGCCTCCGATGGGCAGATCGCGCGTGCTGACCTGCCGCGCCCGACCAAGGCGCGACAGAACCGTATCCGCCACCTCCTCGGCAAAGCCCCGGAAGGTTGTCCACTTGCCGCCGACCAGCGAGATCACCGGCCAGTCGCGCGCGCCCGCCGCCTCGATCACCGGGGCGGAATGGTCGCGGCTGATCAGCCCCGCCGCCGTCCCGTCCGAGGCCGGCAGCGGCCGGATGCCGGAATAGGCATAGACGATCTGGCTGCGGTCGAAATGCAGCCCCGGCAGCAGGCTGCGCAGGCTTTGCAGGAAATAGTCGATCTCCGGCTCCTCGCAGCGCACGGTATCGGGGTCGTCGGCGCGGGTGTCGGTCGATCCGACCAGCGCACGGCCCAGATAATCGAACACCAGACAGATGCGCCCGTCATCGGCCTCGAAATAGATCATCCGCCCCTTCAGCGCCGCCAGAAGCGCCGGGTGATCCAGCAGGATATGCGAACCCTTGGTGCCGCCGATCAGCCGGGTTTGCAGCCCCAGCGTAGCGTTCACGCTGTCGATCCACGGCCCGGCTGCATTGACCACCACGCGCGGGCGCAGCGCCAGTTCGGCGCCATCGACGGTGCGCAGCCGCACCGTGGCGCCCTCCGCCCCCAGCAGCGCGCAATGGTTGAAGGCGCGCGAGGCCGAGCTGGCTCGCAACCCGTCCTGCACCAGTTCCAGCACCAGCCGTTCGGGATGCGCCACCGTCGCGTCAAAGTAGCGCCCCGCCGCCACGATACGCGGCGTCAGCGGCGGAATCTCGGCCAACGCCTTCGCCCGGCCCCACAGCGCATGGCGCGGCATGACCTGCGCCCGCGCGCCATAGAAATCATAAAGCGCGAGGCCGATCTTCATCAGCACCGCCCCGCGTGCCCGTGGCGCGGTGGTCGATCCCATCAGCGTGCGCAGCGCCGCGCCGATGCCCTTGAGCCACGAAAAGATCGGGATCACGGTCGGCAGTGGATGCACGCAATGCGGGGCGTTGCGCAAGAGAAGGTTCCGTTCCAGCGTCGATTGCGCGACAAGGCGAAACTCGCCGGTTTCCAGATACTTGATGCCGCCATGGATCAACCGCGAGGGCGCGGCCGAGGTGCCCGAGCCGTAATCGCCCTTGTCGGCGATCACGCAGGTCAGCCCCTGTTCGCACAGGTCACGGAATAACCCGGCCCCGTTGATCCCGGCGCCGAGGATCAGCACGTCGATGGGGGTTGCAGTCATCTCAGGCGGTCTCCTCGGAGGCCAGGGCCTCCAGCGCAGGCCAGATCGGGGCAAGCCGCGCAGCAATCTCGGTATGCAGCGCATAGCGGTGGGCCATCTCGGCCGCGCGGGCGGGCTGCGGGTCAAAGGTGGCGCCTTCCGGGGCGGGCGGGCCGTGGTGCGGGCTGATGTAAAGCCCCACCCCCGCACCGGCACAAAGCGCGGCGCCCCAGGCGGCGGCCTCGCCGGTGCCGGGCACGGTGACCGGCAGGTTCAGCACATCGGCAAAGAGTTGCGCGATGGCGGGATTGCGGGAAATGCCGCCTGTCAACCGCACCTCGCGCGGGGCAAAACCTTCGCGCAGCGCATCGACATGCAGGCGATGGTTGAAGGCGATACCTTCGACCACGGCGCGCAGCATGTCGCCCCGGTCATGCCAACCGCGCAGACCGAGGAAACCCGCGCTGGCCCCCGCCCCATGGGGCGAGCCGAACAGGTAGGGGTGGAACATCAGCGTCGATTGCCGGGCCAGCGCGGCTTGCAGCTCGGCCGCCGCCTGCGGATGGATCGAGTCACCGGCAGCCTCGGCCGCCTGCCGCTCGGCCCCGAAGGTGCGATCCAGCAGCCAGTCGTAATTGGTGGCCGAGGCGGGCGAGATCGCCATCGCGTTCCACTCGCCCGGCGCGATGCCGTTACGGCAGAACCAGCGCGCATCGCAAAGCGGTTGCCGCGTCACGGTTTCGTTGATCGAATAGGTGCCGGCGACGATGGCCACGATCCCCTCGCCATAGCCACTGATGCCAAGACCCGAGGCCGTCACATCATGCAGCCCCGCCACCACCGGCGTGCCGATGCGCAGCCCCGTCAAAGCCGCGGCGGCTTCGGTTACATGGCCCACCACCTGATCGGGGCGGTCGATCTGCGGTAGGTTGAGGCCGCCCAACCCGAAAATCGCGGAGATGTCCGCCGCATGGCCCTGTGTCGTGACATCGGTGAAAGAGGTGCTGGCCTCGGTCAGATCGGTGCCGATGCTGCCGGTCAGGCAGTAACGAATCCAGTCCTTGCAGGCCAGAACATGCCCGATCCGGGCAAAGCGTTCGGGCTGATGCCGCGCGATCCACGCCAGCAGCGCCGAAGGGGCAGAGGCATGCGGTTCCTGCCCCGTGCGCGCCAGCGCCCTTGCAGCGGTGCCATCGGCCTGCCAGCCGGCGACCACCCCCGCCGCGCGACTGTCGAGCGACAGGATACCCGCGCCCAGCGGTTGCGCCGCCTGATCCAGCAGATAAACCCCGTCGCCATGCGCCGTCGCCGCCACCGCCGCGATGTCGCCCGGTGCGCGGCCAGATCGCGCCAGCGCCTCGGCCACCGCCGCGGCGGTCGCGCGCCAGAGACCGGCCATGTCGCGTTCCACATGCCGGGGCTGCGGTATCTGTTGTGGCACGCGGCGTAGCGCGGCGGCAATCTCGCGTCCGTCCTCGTCAAAGATCACCGCCTTGCTGACGGTCAACCCGTTGTCGATACCCAGCAGGCAAGCCATGGCAGATCCCTTTCGGAAAGATCGGGGCCGGATGCAGATGCACCCGGCCCCGCCTGAACGTCGGGGCGCACGGCAGCGCCCCGACCATCAATCACTCGGACAGGGTGAAGGCCGCAGTGTATTTGTCCACGTTGTCCTTGGTGATCAGCAGGCAGTCGAAAAGCTGCTTTTCGGTCGCCGCGCCGGTGGAGCCGGTCTTGATCACGTTGTCGGCCTGACGCACGGCTTCGGCCGAGAACACGGCGACGGGTTGCAGGACGGTATATTGCATCTCGCCCGCCTTCACCGCCGCGACCGCATCGGGCGAACCGTCAAAGCCGCCGACCTTCACCTGATCCAGCTTGCCCGCCTCTTTCAGCGCAGCAATCGCACCCAGCGCCATCTCGTCATTGCCCGAAATCACACCGATGATGTCGGGGTTGGCTTGCAGCAGCGACTGCATCTTCTGATACCCTTGGGTGCGGTCCCAGTTCGCCACTTCCTTGCCGACCTTTTCCAGATCCGGGTATTGGGTGATGACGGTCTCATAGCCGTTGGAACGGGTCGCGGCATTGTTGTCCGACGGATTGCCGAACAGCTCGACATATTTGCCGGCGTCGCCCACATCGGCCACCCACTGTTCCGCCCCCAGCGCGGCGCCTTGCGCGTTGTTCGACACGAGCTGCGCCTTGGCGAGGCCTTCCTGGTTGATCTCGGCATTCACGAGGATCACCGGGATGCCCGCATCCACGGCCTTCTTCACGGCCCCGATGGAGCCATCGGCATTTGCCGGGTCAAGGATGATGGCGGCCGACTTGTTGGTGATCGCGGTGTCGATCAGCGTGCTTTCGGTGTTCGTGTCGCCCTTGTGGGCCGAAACATTGGCCGTGTAGCCCATGCTTTCGGCGGTGGCCTTGGCCACTTCGCCCTCGGTGAACCAGTAGGGGTTCGCCGGGTCGGTGACGATGATCGAGATCAGACCCTCGGCTGCAGCGGCATAGCTCATCAGCGGGGTCACGGCCACGGCGGCCATCAGGGCGCGGCGGGTCAGTTTCAGCATGGTTCTCTCTCCCTTGGTTTGGTCGTTTGCCGTCTTGGCAAGGCTTTCCGCGCGGGCCGGTTGGGTCCGGCCCGGTCGGGAAGGTCGGTCCGGCTCAGCCCTTGCGGGCCCCTTTGCCGTATTGGATGGAGTTCATCAGCACCGCGAGCACGATCACCGCGCCGGTGAACACGGTCTGCCAGTAGGACGAGACCCCGATGATCACGAGCCCGTCGGACAGGAAGCCGATGACGAAGGCGCCCAGCATGGTGCCGCGCACCGTGCCGCGCCCGCCGGTCAGCGCGGCGCCGCCGATGACCACCGCCGCGATGGCGGTCAGTTCATAGGTGGTGCCCGCGGTCGGCCCGGCCGAGGTGAGCTGCGACGACAGCACCAGCCCCGCCACCGCCGCCAGCATGCCCGACAGGGTGTAGACGGTGATCTTCACCCGCTTGACCGGCACGCCCGACAGATCGGCCGCACGTTCATTGCCGCCCGAGGCGTAGAGCCAGCGCCCGAAAGCCGACCGGCTGAGCATCAGCCCCGCCAGAACCGCAATTCCCGCCAGCACCAGAACCGAGATCGGAATGCCCGCCAGCCGGTTGAAGCCCAGCCAGTCGAAGCCGGTGTTGCCCAGTTCCGGGCGCCCCGAAAGATTGTTGTAGGTCAGGCCGTTGGTCATCAGCAGGGCGATGCCGCGCGCCACATACATCACCCCCAGCGTGGCGACAAAGGCGGGCACCTTGAACCAGGCAATCAGCACGCCGTTCACCGCGCCCACCGCCGCGCCCAGCGCGCAGGTCAGCACCACGACCGCCCAGACCGGCGGGTAGAGGATGACGCCCAGCGCCTGCATCTCCACCCCCTGCATCAGCGCCCCGGCGATCACGCCGGAAAGCGCCAGCACCGAACCGACCGACAGGTCGATCCCGCCGTTCAGGATCACCAGCAGCATGCCCACGGCCAAGATGCCGTAAATCGCCACATGGCTGGCCATGATGAGGAAGTTCGACACCGTGAAATAGTTCGGCGACAGAAAGGAAAACACGGCGACGATCAGGATCAGCGCAAAGAAGGCGCGACCTTCCAGCAGCAGCCGGCCAAGGCTGAAGGCGGGTTTCGCGGCGGCCGTGCGGGCGAGTGTGGTATCCGACATGGGATGGCTCCGTTACTTGGTCGCTGAGGATCGGCCGTCAGGCCGCCACGGACTCGCCCGAGGCGGCCATGATCTTTTCCTTGCTGACGTTGGAATCGAATTCGGCCGAGATGCGGCCCTTGTGCATGACGATGATCCGATGCGCGATCGACAGGCATTCACCGACTTCCGAGGTCGAATAGATCACGGCAAGGCCGCGCTTCGCCTCTTCGGCCAGCAGCTTGAACACCTCGGCCTTGGCGCCGATGTCGATGCCGCGCGAGGGTTCGTCCAGCATGATGACGCGGGGTTTCGTGGCCAGCATCTTGCCGATGACGACCTTCTGCTGGTTTCCGCCAGAGAGTGAACCGATGGCGGCGGCCGGGCCGGAAGTCTTGACCGTCACCTCTCGGATAGAGGCGTCGATCAGCGCGCGTTCGGCCTTCTTCTGGGTGAACAGCCCTTTGGTAAAGCTGGCGATGGAGGCAAGCGACAGGTTTTCCCCCACGCTCATGGTCTGCACCAGCCCGTCGCGCTGCCGATCCTCGGGCACCAGCGCAAGACCGCGCGCAATGCGTTCGGCGATGGACAGATGCGAGATTTCGCGCCCCTCCAGCACCACTTCGCCGCTGCTGGCGCGCAGACGGCCCGCCACAGTTTCCAGAAGCTCCGTCCGCCCGGCGCCCATCAGCCCGTAGATGCAGACCACCTCGCCCGCGCGCAGATCCAGCGACAGCCGGTCCACCACGTTGAAGGCGCCGCCCTTGGGATCGGCCACCGTCAGGTCACGCACCGACAAGGCCACTTCGCCAAAGACATGCCCCTCGGGCGGGCTGCCCAGATCGTAATTGTCGCCCACCATATTGCGGACGATCCACTCAAGGTCGATCTCGGCGCGCGGCGCATAGGCGGTCATGGTGCCGTCGCGCAGCACCACGGCATGATCGGTGATCTGCAACGCCTCTTCCAGATGGTGCGAAATATAGACGATGCTGACGCCCTTGGCCGTCAGGTCGCGGATGACCTTGAACAGCACCTCGACCTCGGAGGCCGAAAGCGCGCTGGTCGGTTCGTCCATGATCAGGATGCGGCTGTCCACCGACAGGGCGCGGGCGATTTCCACGATCTGCTGCTGGCCAAGGCGCAACTCCTCCACCGGGGTCAGCGGGTCGATGTCTTCCTCAAGCTCTGCCATCAGGCGGCGGGCCTGACGTTCTTCCTCGGCGAAATCGACGCCGGTCGGGCCCATGATCTCGCGCCCCATGAAGATATTGTCGCGCACGCTCAGGTTCGGGGCGAGGCTGAGTTCCTGGTGGATGATGGAAATGCCGCGATCCCGCGCCTCGGTCGAATTGTTGAAGGCAACCGGCTTGCCATCCAGAATGATCTCGCCGCTGGTCGGCTGGATCACCCCCGACAGGATCTTCATCAGCGTCGATTTGCCCGCGCCATTCTCACCGAAAAGCGTGGTCACCTGCCCGCGATGGATGTCGAAGTTCACGCCCTTCAGAGCGTGCACATTGCCGTAGGATTTCGCCACGTTGCGGGCCGCCAGAACGACCTCGGCCAGATCCGGCTTCTGCTGCGGAACATCGGTCATTTCACGGTGATCCTAACAGGAGTGATCATCCAGTTTTTCGGATTCACCAGCCGGAACGCGCCGATGACCTCGACCGTCCTGCCTTGCAACGATGCGGTATCCAGCCCGTCCAGCACCGCCTTCTTCATGGCGCGGTTTATGCCCGAACCAGCGTCCTGATATTCGATCTGGTTCTTGAAATTCCCGAAAGCGATGTCTCCCGGCGCATCGCGCAGATCGGTGCCATTGATCGCCGGGCCGGTTTGCAGCCGGACCTTGATTTCCGCTGGCATACCCTCGACTGCAAGCTGGTAGACGCCTGACTTGCCTTCGCCCACCACACCCGAAAGCTTCACCGGAATGATGGCCCCTGTCGAAGACACGGTGCCGTATTTCTGACCCGCCGCCGCCTTGTCTGCCAGCGCCTCGGGCGCCACCAGAAGCGCATCGACCGCACGCTCCTCGATATTGGCCTGAATGCGGGGGAATTCCGCCTCGCCAAAGCTGTCGGGCGAAAATGCCTGCTGGCGGACATCCAGATCAGACCCCAGATGCACCACCTTGGTATCCAGCGCCATGGCAGCCAGAAGCGCGACGCCCAGCCCGACAGCAATCATCAGACCACGGCGTGAAGGGGCGGGCGCCTTGGGGGCGGGGGTGTTTACGGTGCTCATCAGCGGCTCTCCCTGATCGAGGTGCGGCAAGCGGAATGCAGGTGGCCCGAGCCACCGAATCGCGCGGCAACTGCGCACCCGGCCGATACATACAGCCCGGCGCCAACCGTGCGGCGGCCTGCCTGATATGACATGATTTCTTTCATTTTCAACGGCATGCACCCCTCCCCGGCACCTGTCGTTCTGGCTGTCTCCCCCCGGATGCGCCGCATCCTTCGGCAATGCGAAACCCGGCCAGCCCATTCTTGACAGTTCCAACCCTAACTGAAATAAATTTCTCTGTCCGCAAAAAAATACACATTCACTGCAAACCTGTGCTATGAAACGGATGACCGGCGCCGGAGGGGGCGCAAGGGAAACGACCGTGCGGCGTTCTGGTGCTGCGTGGAAGCTGGGAGACAAGGGGTATGGCATCAGAAGACTCCGGGGCATCGTCAGGGTCCGGGCGCGATCTGCTGATCGGCATTGATGCGGGCACGTCGGTCATCAAGGCCGTGGCCTTCGATCTGACCGGACGGCAGATCGATTCGGCGGCCGTTCCGAATCGCTATGCCAACGGCGCGGGCGGGGCGGTGACGCAATCGCTGGCCAATACCTGGGCTGATTGCACCGCCGCGCTGCGCGGTCTGGGCGCGAAGGTCGAAGGGCTGGCCTTCCGCACCGCTGCGCTGGCCGTCACCGGGCAGGGCGATGGCACATGGCTTGTCGGGGCGCACAACCTGCCAGCAGGCGATGCCTGGCTCTGGCTGGATGCCCGCGCGGCACCAACTGTTGCGCGACTGGCCGCCACCCCGGCGAACCGCGCAAGATTCGAGGCGACGGGCACCGGGCTGAACACCTGCCAGCAGGGCAGCCAGCTTGCCCATATGCAGACGCATCATCCCGAGCTTCTGGCACAGGCCGAGGTCGCGCTGCATTGCAAGGACTGGCTTTATCTCAACCTGACCGGGGTGCGCGCCACCGATCCGTCGGAGGCCAGCTTCACCTTCGGCAATTTCCGCAACCGCGCCTATGACGATGCGGTGATTGACGCGCTGGGCCTGACCGCGCAACGCCACCTGCTGCCCGAAATCATTGACGGCACGCAGGTCACCCATCTGTTGACACCTGAGGCCGCCGCGCAGACCGGGCTTCTGGCCGGCACGCCGGTCAGCCTTGGCTATGTGGACATGGTGATGACAGCACTGGGCGCCGGCGTCGTGGGCGGGGCGGGCGATGTAGCCTGTTCCACCGTCGGCTCCACCGGCGTGCACATGCGCGCGGTTGCGGCAGGCAATGTGCATCTGAACGCCGAGGGCACCGGCTATGTGATCTGTCTGCCGGTGCCCGGTCTGGTCACGCAGGTGCAGACCAACATGGCCGCCACGCTGAACATCGACTGGGCGCTGGGTCTTGCCGCCGATGTGTTGCGTGACTTCGGCCACGACACCGCCCCGCGCGATCTGGTCGCCCGGATCGACGGTTGGCTGGCGCAAAGCGCGCCGGGGCAGATCGTCTATATGCCCTATATCTCGGCCGCGGGCGAACGCGGTCCCTTCGTCAACGCCGATGCCCGTGCGGGCTTCACCGGCCTGTCTCTGAACCACCGTTACCCCGACATCCTGCGCGCCGTGGCCGAGGGGCTGGGCCATGCCATGCGCGACTGTTACGCCGCAATGGGCAGCCTGCCCGGTGAGTTGCGCCTGACCGGCGGCGCCGCGCGCTCGCACGGGCTGCGTGGCATCCTCTCCGCTGCCATCGACGCGCCGGTGCGCGTGTCGGCCCGCGAAGAGGCCGGGGCGGCGGGCGCTGCCATGATGGCCGCCGTCGCCATCGGCGCCTACCCGGACATGCACGCCTGCATCGCCGACTGGGTCACACCGCTTCTGGGCGCGCCCGAGACCCCCGACCCCGGGCTGGTCGCCGCCTATGGCCGCATCTTTCCCGCTTTTGCCGCCGCGCGGCGTGGCCTTGTCCCCGCCTGGGACGCGCTGGCCGCCGCCCGGTCGTTCCATGAAGGAGACTGACATGACCACCGAACCCGGAATGATCGACCTGTTCGTCATCGGCGGCGGGATCAACGGCGCCGGTATCGCGCGCGATGCCGCCGGGCGTGGCCTGTCGGTCGTGCTGTGCGAAAAGGACGATCTGGCCGAGGGCACCTCGTCCCGTTCCGGCAAGCTGGTGCATGGCGGCTTGCGCTATCTGGAATATTACGAATTCCGGCTGGTGCGCGAGGCACTGATCGAACGTGAGGTGCTGCTGAACGCAGCCCCGCACATCATCTGGCCCATGCGCTTTGTCCTGCCGCACAGCCCCGAAGATCGGCCCGCATGGCTGGTGCGGCTGGGCCTCTTTCTTTACGACCACCTTGGCGGCCGCAAGAAACTGCCCGGCACCCGCACGCTGGACCTGCGCCGCGACCCCGAGGGCACGCCGATCCTCGACCAGTTCACCCGCGGTTTCGAATATTCCGATTGCTGGGTGGATGACGCGCGGCTTGTGGTACTGAATGCGCTTGGCGCGGCGGAAAAGGGGGCCGAGGTGCTGACCCGCTCACCTGCCATTTCGGCCCGGCGCGAAAACGGCGGCTGGACCATCATCACCCGCGACAGCGCCACCGGCGAAACCCGGACCTTCCGCGCGAAATGTCTTGTGAACTGCGCCGGTCCCTGGGTCAGTGAAGTGATCAACAATGTCGCCGGGTCAAATTCGGCGCGCAATGTCCGGCTGGTGAAGGGTAGCCATATCATCGTGCCAAAATGGTGGGCCGGATCGAACGCCTATCTGGTGCAGAACCACGACAAGCGCGTCATCTTCATCAACCCCTACGAGGGCGACAAGGCGCTGATCGGCACCACCGACATTGCCTATGAGGGCCGGGCCGAGGATGTGGCGGCAGACGAATCCGAAATCGACTATCTGCTGGCCGCCGTGAACCGCTATTTCAAGGAAAAGCTGCGCCGTTCCGACGTGTTGCACAGCTTTTCCGGCGTGCGGCCGCTGTTCGACGATGGCAAGGGCAACCCCTCGGCCGTGACGCGGGATTATGTCTTTGATCTGGACGAAACCGGCGGCGCGCCACTTCTGAACGTCTTCGGTGGCAAGATCACCACTTTCCGCGAACTGGCGGAGCGTGGGTTGCACCGGCTGCGCCATATCTTCCCGAAAATGGGTGATGACTGGACGCAGCATGCCCCCTTGCCCGGCGGCGAGATGCCCGGCGCGGATTACGAGACCTTCGCCAACGGCCTGCGCGACAGCTACCCTTGGATGCCGCGCAATCTGGTGCAGCATTACGGTCGGCTTTACGGCGCGCGGACCCATGATGTGGTGGGCGCGGCGACTGGACTGGCCGGGCTGGGCCGTCATTTCGGCGGCAACCTTTACGAGGCCGAAGTGCGTTACCTGACCACCAAGGAATGGGCCCGCACGGCCGAGGACATCCTTTATCGCCGCACCAAGCATTACCTGCACCTGACCGCCGACCAGCGCGCCGCCTTTGCCGACTGGTTCGACGCCGCCCGCCTTGCCGCCTGAGGTTCCCATGGCCCTGACGCTTTCGCTCAATACCAATCCGCTGGTAAACCGCTTCGCCGATCCCGATGACCTGATCGACACCGTGGCGCGCGACCTGCGCATCCGCGACCTGCAACTGACGCATGAGTTCATCAACCCGAGCTGGCCCGCCCCGGTGATCCGCCGCCTGACCCGGCAGATGGGCGCCGCGCTGGCGCGCACCGGGGTGCGGGTGACCAGCGGCATGACCGGGCCTTATGGGCGGCTCAACCATTTCGGCCATCCCGACCGCGACGTGCGGCGCTATTATATGGACTGGTTCAAGACCTTCGCCGACATCACCGCCGATTTGGGCGGCACTTCGGTCGGCACACAATTCGCCATCTTCACCTATCAGGATTACGACGATCCGGCGCGGCGCGAGGCGCTGATCCAGACCGCGATCGACTGCTGGGCCGAGGTGGCGGAACACGCCAAATCCGCCGGGCTGCGCTATGTGTTCTGGGAACCGATGAGCGTGGGCCGCGAATTTGGCGAAACCATCGCCGCCGCGCTGGCGCTGCAAGACCGGCTGACGGCGGCGCATATGGCCGTGCCGATGTGGATGATGGCCGACATTGACCATGGCGATGTGACCAGCCCCAACCCCGCCGATACCGACCCTTACGCCTGGGCGCGGGCGGTGCCGAAGGTCAGCCCGATCATCCATATCAAGCAGTCGATGATGGACAAATCGGGCCACCGCCCCTTTACGGCCGCCTTCAACGCCAAAGGCTCGATCCAGCCCGAACCGCTGCTGGCCGCCTTTGCCGAAGGCGGCGCGATGGATAACGAGATCTGCCTTGAACTCAGCTTCAAGGAACGCGAGCCGAATGACCGGCAGGTGATCGCGCAGATCGCCGAAAGCGTGGCTTTCTGGGCGCCGCATATCGACAGCGGCGCGCAAAACCTGAATATCTGAGGTCGCATAACCCCGGAGCCCGCCGATGACCCAAGCCTTCGCCTTCGCCACCGCAACCGAAATCCTGTTCGGACGCGGAAAGCTGGTCGAGGCACCGGGCCGCATCGCGGCCTTGGGGCGGCGTGTCCTGCTGGTTGGCGGGGCGACACCTGCCCGTGCGGCGCCACTGGCCTCCGCGCTGGCAGCAGCAGGTTGCACGGTCACGCATATCGCCGTGCCGCGTGAACCCGATGTGCCGCTGATCGAGGCCGGGGTGGCACTGGCCCGCACCACGGGCGCCGAAGTCGTCGTGGCCCTCGGCGGCGGGGCGGTGATCGACGCGGGCAAGGCCATCGCCGCCATGGTGCCCGCCCCGCGCCCGATGCTGGACCATCTGGAGGTCGTGGGCCTTGGCCTGCCGCTGGATGTGCCCCCCCTGCCCTTCGTTGCCATCCCCACCACGGCCGGCACCGGGGCCGAGGTCACGCGCAACGCTGTGATCGGCGTGCCGGATCACGCCCGCAAGGTCAGCCTGCGCGACGCGCGGATGCTGCCGCGTCTGGCGCTGGTCGATCCGGCGCTGACCGATGGCTGCCCGCGCGCCATAACGCTCGCCTCGGGGCTGGATGCGATCACGCAGGTAATCGAGCCTTTCACCAGCACCCGCGCCAACCCGCTGACCGATGCGCTTTGCGCCGATGCCATCCCGCGCGGTCTGGCGGCGCTGCAACGGCTGATGCAGGGCGAGGACGCACCGGCGCGCGACGAAATGGCTTGGGTAAGCCTGTGCGGCGGCCTCGCGCTGGCCAATGCCGGGCTGGGCGCCGTGCACGGGCTGGCCGGCCCGCTTGGCGGGCTGACCGGCGCCGCGCATGGCGCGATCTGCGGCGCGCTTCTGCCGCATGTGCTGCGCGCCAATCGCCGTGCGGTGACCGATCCGGCGCGGCTGGACCGGGTGGCAGGCTGGCTTGCCGCAGCCTTCGACACGGCGCCCGACATGGACAGTGCCGCACAGGCTCTGTCTGTATGGTCGCAAAGCGCCGGTCTGCCCGGCCTGGCCGCGCAAGGCATCGGTCCAAAGGCCCGCGCCGCAGCGGCACAGGCCGCCGCCACTTCGTCCTCGATGAAGGCCAATCCGGCGGCTCTGTCGGAAGCCGATCTTGTCGCCGTCCAAGACGCCGCCGCCTGAAAGGAAGCCCATGGCCCGCCGCAGCCCGCTTGACCCCGAGGAAAGCCTCGCCATCCGCGCGGCCTGGCTGCATTACGCGGGCGGGCTGACACAGGCCGCCGTGGCGAAACGGCTGGGCCTGCCCTCGGTGAAAACCCACCGGCTGATCGCGCGGGCGGTGGCGGACGGTGCGGTCAAGGTGTCCATCGACGGCGCGATTGTCGAATGCGTGGAACTGGAGCAACAGTTGGCCACCCGCTACGGGCTGGAAAGCTGCGAGGTTGCCCCCGATCTGGGGGAAGAAGGGCTGCCGCTGCGCGCGCTGGGCCTGGCGGGCGCGGGCTTCCTGCGGCGGGTCATTGAAAGCGGTGAACATGCGGTGATCGGCCTTGGCCATGGCCGAACGCTCGCCGCCGCCGTTCAGCAACTGCCGCGCTTTGACGCCGGGGGCACGCGCTTCGTCTCGCTTCTGGGCGGGTTGACGCGGAACTACGCCGCCAACCCGCATGACGTGATGCACCGCATGGCCGAAAAGACCGGCGCGCAATCCTATGTCATGCCGGTGCCCTTCTTCGCCAATTCGGCCGAGGACCGGGCGATCCTGCTGGCACAACCCGGCGTGCGCGAGGTGTTCGACATGTCAAACGGCGCCGGGCTGAAGGTGGTGGGCATCGGCACCGCCGACGCCGATGCACAGCTTGTTGCCTCGGGCATGATCGAGCCGCGCGAGATCGCCGAGATCAATGCGGCGGGCGGCGCGGGCGAGATGCTGGGCCATTTCTTCGACGCCACCGGGCATGTGCTGGAAACCACGCTGACGGCACGGACCTTGGCCGTGGATCTGGACGGGCCAGAGGGCAGCCATGTCGTCGCCATCGCAGGCGGTCCGGGCAAGGTGGCGGCTGTGCGGGCGGTATTGAACAGCGGGCGGTTGCGGGGCCTCATCACCGACGAGGCCACCGCCATGGCATTGATGGCGGACGCGGGCTAGCCCCGCGCCAAAAGCTTCGCCCGCGCCATGATCGCCTCTTTGGTGATGCCAAACTCCTGATACAGCCGCTCTGCCGGGGCAGAGGCGCCGAAGCCGGGCATACCGATCACGTCATCCTCCGATGCGACATAGCGGGTCCAGCCGAACTTGCCCGCAGCCTCGACCGCGATGCGGGGGGCATCGCCCATCACAATGGCACGGTATTCGGCGCTCTGCGCCTCGAACAGTTCCCACGACGGCATCGAGACGACAGCGACCGCCATGCCTTCGCCATGCAGCGCCTCGGCCGCCTCGACCGCCAACGCGACCTCGGTGCCGGTGGCGATCAGCGTCACATCCCGCCCTTCGCCGAACTGGCGGATCACATAGGCGCCCTTCGCGGTCAGGTTTTCGGCTCCCGCCTCCAGACGCAGTTGCGGCACGTCCTGACGCGACAGCGCCATCAGCGAGGGCACATGGCGGTTGCGAATGGCGATATCCCAGGCTTCCAGCGTTTCCACCACATCGGCGGGGCGGAACACCGTCAGCCCCGGAATGGCGCGCAACGAGGCCATGTGTTCGATCGGCTGGTGGGTCGGACCGTCCTCGCCCAGACCGATGCTGTCATGCGTCATCACATAGACGACCCCCAGCCCCATCAGCGCCGAAAGCCGGATCGCATTGCGGCAATAGTCGGAAAACACAAGGAACGTGCCACCATAAGGGAGGAACCCGCCATGCAGGGCGAAGCCGTTCATCGCCGCAGCCATCCCGAATTCGCGCACGCCATAGCCGATGTAACGGCCCGGCGCCTCGCGCGTATACTGGCTGTCCACCGCCGGAACGCGCGTGAGGTTCGACCCGGTCAGATCAGCCGAGCCGCCGATCATTTCAGGCAGCGCCGGGGTCAGTGCCTCCAGCGCCATCTGGCTGGCCTTGCGGGTGGCGGCTTTCTTCGGCTGGGCAAAAAGTGTCGCACGCGCTTTGGCCAGTGCCGCCTCATAACCGGCAGGCAGATCGCACGACAGGCGGCGCAGAAATTCGGTGCGTTCCGACTCGGGGCGGGCGGCAAGGCGTGCCTCCCATGCCGCACGGTCCGCAGCCCCGCGCACCCCGATGGCCCGCCATTCGGCGCCCAATTCGGCGGGAATTTCAAACGGCGCAGCAGTCCAGCCCAGCGCCGCCTTGGTCGCCTCTGCCTCCGCCGTGCCCAGCGGGGCGCCATGCACCGCATAGGTGCCTGCCTTGCCGGGCGAACCGAAGCCGATCACGGTTTTCAGGGCGATCAGCGAGGGCTTCGCGGTTTCCGCCTTGGCCGCCGCGATGGCTGCATCCAGCGCCTGCCCGTCATGGCCATCGCAGCTTTGCACATGCCATCCACAGGCCCGCAGACGCGCAGGCACATCCTCGGAGAAACTGACTGACGTTGGCCCATCAATGGTGATGGCATTGTCATCGTAAAGCACGATCAGCTTGCCCAGCCCTAGATGTCCGGCAAGGCTGATCGCTTCTTGCCCGATGCCCTCTTGCAGGCAGCCATCGCCCAGAAACACATAGGTATGGTGGTCCACCAGATCGGCGCCGAACTCGGCCGCCAGCCGCTGTTCCGCCAGCGCCATGCCAACGGCGGTGGCTATGCCCTGCCCCAGCGGCCCGGTCGTGACCTCGATCCCTTGCGCATGGCCATATTCCGGGTGGCCCGCCGTAATCGCGCCCCATTGCCGGAAATTGCGGATCTGATCCAGCGTCATATCCTCATAGCCGGTCAGATGCAGCAGCCCGTAAAGCAGCATCGAGGCATGGCCGTTCGACAGCACGAAACGATCGCGATCCGGCCATCCGGGATTCTTCGCGTCAAATTTCAGGTGCTTGCGGAACAGCACGGCAGCCGCATCCGCCATCCCCATCGGTGCGCCGGGATGACCGGATTTCGCCGCCTCCACCGCGTCGATGGCCAGCGCGCGCAGGCAGTTGGCAAGCGCAAAGTTCTGCGGGTCAAGCGCGGCCTTGGCCGCGATGGCGTTGTCCATCGGCATGGGCGTCCTCCTGTTTGCGCTAACGTAACTTCCGCTCTGTGATTTCACAACAAAAATCACATCATAAATCACAAAATAACAATAATCATGTTGTGATATGCCGCGCCCATGTTAGAAAGCCATCAGCAGCAGGAGGGAATCGTGAAGCGCGAGGAACGCAGACAGGCGATCATGGATCTGCTGGTCGAGGCGCGCGCCGTCGATCTGGATGACCTGGCCGACCGCTTTGCCGTGTCGAAAATGACCATTCACCGCGATCTGGACGATCTGGAACAGGCGGGCCTGCTGCGCAAGGTGCGCGGCGGCGCCACCATCGAGGCGGGAACCCAGTTCGAAAGCGATTTCCGCATCCGCGAATTGCAGGACGGCGCCGCCAAGGCCCGCATGGCCCGCGCAGCACTGGAGCTGATCGAACCGGGCATGACAGTGATGATCAACGATGGCTCCATGGCCGCACTGCTGGGTGCCTCGCTGGTGGAAAAGCGGCCGCTGACCGTCATTACCAACAACGCCGCCATCATCGACCGGCTGCGCAATGAAGCCGGGATCACCCTCATCGCGCTGGGCGGCGTGTTCAGCGCCAAGTTCAACGGCTTTTTCGGCGTGGTGACCGAGGGCGCGCTGGCGCGGCTGCGCGCCGACATCGCCTTCATCTCCTCCCCTGCCGTCTCGGGCCTGCAAGCCTTTCACATGGATGACGCCGTGGTGCGCGCTAAGCGCGCCATGATGGCGGCTTCGGCCCGCTGCTGCCTGCTGGTAAACCACACCCGTTTCGGCCGCTCGGCGCTGCATGTGCTGGCCGACCTGACGGAATTCGACACCATCATCACCGACGATGCCCCCGCGCCCGAGGATCGCGCCGCGCTGGACCGCGCGGGGATCGCCCTGACCATCGCCAAGGATTGACACATGGAACCGCAAGTCTGGATCGGCACAAGCTGGAAGATGAACAAGCTGCTGACCGATGGCCGCGCCTTCGCCGAAGGGCTGCGCGCTGCCGACGCCGCACGCGACCCGCGCATCCAGCGCTTTGTCATACCGCCCTTCACCCTTGTGCGCGAAGTCAAGGCGGCGCTGGCCGATACCAGCGTCAAGGTCGGTGCGCAGAACATGCATTGGGCCGATGACGGTGCCTGGACCGGCGAGGTTTCGCCCCTGATGCTGAAGGATTGCGGGCTGGACATCGTGGAACTGGGCCACAGCGAACGGCGCGAACATTTCGGCGAGACCGACAAGACCGTCGGCCTCAAGACCGAGGCGGCGGTGCGTCACGGGCTGATCCCGCTGATCTGCATCGGCGAAACGCTGGCTGAGCGCGAATCAGGTCGCGCGCAAGAGGTGCTGGAGACGCAGGTGCGTGGCGCCCTGGGCAAGCTTTCGGGGGCGCAGAAACAGGCGCAGATCCTGCTGGCGTATGAACCCGTCTGGGCCATCGGGGTGAACGGCATCCCCGCGACCTCCGATTACGCCGATGCGCGTCAGGCCGAGATCATCGCGGTGGCCGAAGACGTGCTCGGCCGCCGCATCCCCTGCCTCTACGGCGGCTCGGTCAATCCGGGCAACTGCGAGGAACTCATTTCCTGCCCGCATATCGACGGGCTGTTCATCGGGCGCTCGGCGTGGAATGTCGAAGGTTACCTCGACATTCTGGCCCGCTGCGCCGCCAAACTGTGAAGGATCACGACATGAAACTGGCAATTGCAGGCGACAGCGCGGGTGAAGGTCTGGCCAAGGTTCTGGCCGACTACCTGAAAGGCAAGCACGATGTGGCCGAGATCAGCCGCACCGATGCCGGCCCCGATACCTTCTACGCCAACCTCTCGGACCGCGTGGCGAGCGCGGTTCTGGCCGGCACCTATGACCGGGCGATCCTTGTCTGTGGCACCGGCATCGGCGTCTGCATCGCGGCGAACAAGGTGCCGGGCATCCGCGCCGCGCTGACGCATGACACCTATTCCGCCGAACGCGCCGCGCTGTCGAATAATGCGCAGATCATCACTATGGGCGCCCGCGTCATCGGAACGGAGCTTGCGAAGGCTATTGCGGATGCATGGTTGGCCGAAACGATGAATTTTGACGCGAATGGCCGGTCCGCCAGCAATGTTTGCGCCATTGATGAGGTGGACGCGAAGTACAACAAGCGGTAATCGCTTGATGAGAGAGCTTGACGGGGTGCGTTGGCCCGCACCCCTGCAAATCCGAAAGGGGCAATGATGCTTCGCCTGCCCAATGACGGCGCTGCCACCGGCACGCCGCTGGACGAATACCTGCGCGCGCGCGGCGGGGCGGCGGCTATCGTCGCGGCACTCGCCCATGCCTTGCCACCGCTGGCCGACCGGCTGGCCGCCGGGCGCCTGCATGGCGACCCCGAGACCATCGTCGGCACCAACGATTCCGGCGACAAGCAGAAGGCGCTGGACGTTGCCGCGCATGATCACATGCTGGCGGCCCTTGCCGCCGCCGGTGTGCGCAAGGTGCTGTCGGAAGAAGCCGAGGCGGTGATCGACCTTGCGCCCGAGGGCACCTTCGACGTGGCCATCGACCCGATCGACGGCTCCGGCTCTATCGGAATCGGCGCGCCGCTGGGGATGCTGTTTTCCATCCTGCCCGCCGCGCCCGAGGGCTTTCTGCGGACCGGCCGCGCCATCGTGGCGGCGGGCTATGCCTCTTTCGGGCATAGCTGCGACTTCGGCTTCTCGTTGGGCGAAGGCGTGATCATCGCCACCTTCGACCGCGAGCTGAACGGCTTTCGCATTGCCCGCGAGGGCGTGACGCTGAAGCCGGAAACGAAAAGCATCGCCTATAACGCCTCGAACGAACGGCACTGGCCCGAGGGGCTGCAAGCCTGGGCGCGCGACCTGCGCGCCGGCAAGGAAGGCCCGCGCGGCAAGGATTTCAACATGCGCTGGCTGGCGGCGGCGGTGGGCGAACTACACCGCATCCTGCTGCAGGGCGGCGTGTTCCTCTATCCCGCCGACCGCCGCAAGGGATATGAAAACGGCCGCCTGCGGCTGGTCTATGAAGCCGCGCCCATCGCTTTCCTGATGGAACAGGCCGGCGGCAAGGCCACCGATGGCGCGATGCCGATCCTCGACCGGCAGCCGCAAGCCTTGCACGAAAATACCGCTTTGATCTTCGGCGCCGCGGAAGAGGTCGATACAATCGGCACCTACCTCGGCGCCCCCAACCCCCGACAAGGATGATTCCATGGCCCGGATCACGCTTCGCCAACTGCTCGACCACGCCGCCGAAAACGGCTACGGCGTTCCCGCCTTCAACATCTCGAACATGGAACAGGGGCTGGCCATCATGGCCGCCGCGAAGGCGACCAATTCGCCGGTCATCATTCAGGCGAGCCGCGGCGCCCGCTCTTACGCCGGTGACCGCGTTCTGGCCCGCCTGATCGACGGCCTGACCGAAACCTACCCGAACATCCCGGTCTGCATGCACCTTGACCACGGCAACAACCTTGCCACCTGCGCGACCGCCATCCAGAACGGCTTCACCTCGGTGATGATGGACGGGTCGCTGAAAGAGGACGGCAAGACCCCTGCCGACTACGCCTATAACCGCAACATCACCAAGGCGGTGGTCGATATGGCCCATGCCTGCGGCGTGTCGGTCGAGGGCGAGCTGGGCGTTCTGGGCAGCCTTGAAACCGGGATGGGCGATCAGGAAGACGGCCATGGCGCGACCGAGAAGCTGAGCCATGATCAGCTTCTGACCGACCCGGCCGAAGCCGAGAAATTCGTGGCCGAAACCGGCGTCGATGCGCTGGCCATCGCCATGGGCACCTCGCATGGCGCTTACAAGTTCACCCGCAAACCCGACGGCGACATCCTTGCGATGCACGTCATCGAGGAAATTCACCGCCGCCTGCCGAACACCCATCTGGTGATGCACGGCTCGTCCTCGGTGCCCGAGGATCTGCAAAAGATCATCAATGCCTATGGCGGCGACATCAAGCCGACATGGGGCGTGCCGGTCGAGGAAATCCAGCGCGGCATCAAATCGGGCGTGCGCAAGATCAACATCGACACCGACAACCGCCTTGCCGCGACCGCCGCGATCCGCAAATCTTTTGCGGAAGATCCGGCCGAGTTCGACCCGCGCAAATATCTGAAGGCGGCGATGGGCATGATGACCGAGGTCTGCAAGCAGCGGTTCGAGGCTTTCGGCACCGCTGGCAACGCCGACAAGATCCGCGTCATGCCGGTCGAAGTCATGGCGAAACGCTACTGATCCGACCGGGCGCGCAGGCCCTGCTTGCGCGCCCGCAGGTCATGACTGCGGGGCGCCGCCAAGGGCGCCTCGGCCAGCGCGCCCAGATCGGCGCGCCGCAGCTTCTGGGTCGAGGTCGTGGGCAGGCTGTCCACGAACACGACCACCCCCGGCACCTTGAAATAGCTGAGCTGCGTCGCGCACCGGTCGAACACAGCCTGCGCCAGCGCCGCCTCGTCCTGCCCGGTCTTGGGCACGATGACGGCCAGAACCTCCTCGCCGCGCAGCGGCTCGGGCATGGCGACCACGGCAACCTGTGCGACACCGGCGCAAGAGGCCACCGCGCCCTCAACCTCGATGGCCGCAATATTCTCGCCCGAGCGGCGGATGATGTTCTTCTTGCGGTCGTTGAAGTAAAGCCGCCCCCCGGCGTCGCGGATCACCACATCTCCGGTATGGAACCAGCCGCCCGCCCATGCCTCCGCCGTGGCCTCGGCGTTCTTCAGATAGCCCGAGAACAGCCCCCGGCGCGGATCGTCCCCCGCCGCCCGCACCCAAAGCTCGCCCGGCGTTCCGTCGGGCACATCGGCGCCCATGTCATCGACCACGCGCGCCTCCATCGCCGGGCCGGGGCGCGCAGGGTTGCCGATGCAACGGCTGCCCAGAACGCGCGGCTCCTCCCATGCGCACAGCACGCAGGCACCGCCGGTTTCCGTCATTGCCCAGCCTTCCAGCAGCGGCACACCATAGCGCGCTTCGAACACCGCATGGTGATCGGGATGCACACCGCCACCCAGACCAAACCGCATCCCATGCGCGCGATCCTCGGGGCCTTCCGGCAGTTCCAGCAGGATGGCGGGCATGACGCCAAGATAGTGGAAGCAGGTCGCCCCCGTCTCTGCCGCCTCGTACCACCAGTTGCGGGGATGAAAGCGATCCACGATCACCTGCGCCCCGCCGGTGGTCAGCATCCCCATGAAGGAATGGCCCGAGGCATTGACGTGAAACGCCGGCAGCGGCGTCATCAACCGCTCGGCCCAAGGACGCAGCGAGATCGCGCCGCCCTGCGCGGCATACCATCGTCCCCAGTTCAGGAAGTAAAGGTTCGACAGGATGCAGCCCTTGGGCTTGCCCGTCGTGCCAGAGGTATAGACCAGCGCCGCCTCGGCTTCCTCGCCCGTCTGGCCGCCGGGGGCAGCCGGGGCCGGGGGCGGCACCTCGCCGGGCCCGATCACCGGCAGGCCCAGCGGCGCGGCGGCGGTGCGGACATGACCCGCCCGCGCTTCCAGCGCAATCGCCAGAACCGCACCACTATGGCCCAGCACATAGCCGAACTCCTCGGCGCTGCCATCGGGGTTCAGCGGCACCGCGCTGATGCCAAGGCTGTTCAGCGCCAGCCAGTGCAGGAAATGCTCGGGCCGGTTTTCCAGCAGCAGCGCCACCCGATGTCCCGGCCCATAGCCCGCCGCCGCGAAGGCAGAGGCCAGCCGCGCCACTTCGGCCTGAACCTCGCCATAGCTCCAGCACGCTTTCGCGCCCCACAGCGCCTGAACCGAGGCAGGCAGCAGGAACAGCGGTGCATCGGGGCGTTCGGCGGCCTTTTCAGCCAGCAGCGCGGCAATCGTCGTCATGTGCGCAGACCCGCCTTTTGCAGAAGCGGCAGAACCCTGTCGCAGAAATAGGGCAGTTCATACAGGTAGTTGGCGAAGGACAGCGCAATCCCGGCATAGCCCTGTTCGGAAATCGCCTTCATTTCCTCGACGATCTTTTCCGGCGTGCCGACCAGCGGATAGCTGCCCGCCCCACCGGCAAAACGCTTGCGATAGCGGTCATAGGCATCGGCGTCGTGGGAATGCGAGAATTCCTTCTTGCCGGCCATATGCTGATCGACGGCCTCCTTATCCGCCAGTGTCACGGCATAGCGTTCGTAATACTCTTCCGCTTCGGCCTGCGTTTCGCGGCAGACCACATGACAGACGGTATAACAGCCAACATCACGGCCTACCTTTTCGGCGCGGCCGCGAATATCCGCGACATGCTTGCCTGCCTCGGCAATCTCGGTGAATGTTGTGAACAGATATTCACAATGCGCCGCCGCGAAGTCGCGGCCGGGGCCACCGAAAGCCGCGTTCATCGTCACCGGACGCGGAGATTGCAGGCTAGCGGGGCGACTGACCGCCTGTTTCAGCTGGTAGAAATCACCGTTGAAATCAATCGGCCCCTCGGCGGCATAGACCTGCTCGATTATCTGCAGCCATTCCGAGGCCTGATCATAGCCCTTTTCCACCAGCGGGATGTTGAACATCCCGAATTCCTTCGGGTTCCAGCCGCAGACGATGTTCAGCCCGGCCCGCCCGCCCGAGATATGGTCTACCGTCGCCAGCGCCTTGGCGGCGTAAAGCGGATGCACGATCGGCACATGCACCGTCATGAACAGCCCGATCCGCTGCGTCGCCGCCGCAAGCCCCGCCGCCCAGGTGAAGGTCTCATACGACCATTCGCGCACCTTGTTCTTGCCGCCGAACCCGGCCCAGCGGGCGATAGGCAGGAAGAAATCAATCCCCGCGCGGTCAGCGATCTGCGCAGCCGACAGGTTGTCATTCCACAGCGCGCGCCAGCGTTCGGGCACATCGGTTATCGCCAGCCCGCCGTCGGCATTGGCCGCAAAGATACCGAGCTTCAGCTTGTTGGGGCCTTTCAAGGGATGCAGTCGCGTCATCGGAGCCTCGTTAAAAAGGCGGCTGACCATAGGTCAGTCGGTCAGGGGGAATGGAGGCGCGCGTCGGGATCAGACTAGAGACTGTGGTCAATATTTCAAGTATGAAATACATGACCACAGCGGTTTATCAGCCGCGCCGGAAGCCCTGCGCCGCAAGCTGGCGGAAATCGCCCATCGCCTGTTCCGGCGCGCGGCAGCAATGCGGTCCTCGGTTCGGCTCCAGCCCGTTCAGCCGGTGTAGCCGCACCTGCATTTCCGCCTGCATCAGCGCGACGGCAGCGCAGTTCACCACCGGCGCGGCGCCGACTTTCAGCCCGTATTCACCGCCGATCAGCAGCCCCGGCAACACGCCCGCCGGCACGATGACATCGGCGCCACCTTCCACCATCGGTTCGGCCACCTTGCGGAAGCCGTCGATCATCCGCGCCTTCGCCACCTCGTCGCCCGCGAAGGCGGCCGAGAAATCCGACGGCAGAATGTTCAACCCGGCGATATGGCTGATCCGGTGGCCAAGGCCGTAAAGATCGGCCTGTTCGCGGTGCATGTTGCGGTAAACGTCGTCCAGCGAGACCAGCGCGATCATCCGCCCCAGCTGCGCCGCCAGATGCAGCGTCGCCTCGCCGGTGCCGATGACCGGGATGCCCACCGCCGATTTCAGCTCGTAAAGGCCGGGGTCCTGAAAATGCCCCATGACGATGGCGTCATAGCCGTCGGCCTCGGCCTGAATGCCCTGATCCACCGCCTGCACGGCGCAGCGGAACTCTGACAGTCGACCGAAGCCGCGGTCGGGGGGCGAGATGCCATGCACCTCGACCGTGGTGCCGGGGCTGGCGATCTCGTTCAGATAGGACGAGAGCTTCGCCAGATAGGCCGCGCTGGCCGTGGCGTCGATGAAACTTTGCCAGTAGATGCGCATTCATCCCTCCTTCGGGATCAGGGCCAGCACCCGCAGCGGGCTGCCCGAACCTTCATGAACCTTCAGCGGCGCGGCGAGGATCACCGCCCCGGTCGGCGGCAGGCGGTCCAGCGCGGCAAGGCATTGCAGCCCGTAGCGCCCCGCGCCATGCAGATAGTGATGCGCGGGATAGGGCGGCGTCAGATGCCCGCCCTGCCCGGCATCGGTGCCGATGGTTTCGGTGCCGAAGCCAAGGATGCCGCGCTCCTCGACCAGCCAGCGCATCACCGCGGCATCGGGGCCGGGGGTATGGGCGCCATCGTCGCGCAGGTTGGCATAAGCCGCGCCCTGCCGTTTCGACCAGTCGCTCCGCATCAGCACCCAGGCGCGCGCCGGGATGCGACCGTGTTTCGCCTCCCATGCCTCGACATGGGCGATGGTCAGCAGGAAATCCGGGTCGGCGCTTTCCACCGAGCAGTCGATCACACAGGCCGGGGCAATCATATCCGCCACCGGCAGGGTATCGACCGTGTTCAGCGGCAGGTCGCGGCCGGTGAACCAATGCACAGGCGCATCAAAATGTGTGCCGGTATGTTCGCCGAAGCTGAGATTGTTCCAATACCACGCCGGGCCATTGGCATCGTAACGCGAGATGCGTTCGATCCGCACCGGGGCCGAGGCGCCAAATTCCGGCGGCAGCACGATGGTGGGGCTGTCCTCGCGCAGGGTCTGCGTCAGGTCCACCACCTCCACCACGCCGGAACCGAGCGCCGAGACAAGCAAGGTCAACGGATTGGTCATGCGATGCTCCTCATCCCTGCCGCATTTCGCGTTCGACCGCCTTGGGGTTGGCAGCCAGCCGGGCCTGAATGTCCTTGGCGACATCGCCCACGAACATTTCCTCCAGCCCGCGTTTCAGCCCGGATACGGCGGCAGAGGCAACAGCCGCGCCGCCGACCTTCGGCTGCGGCCAGGTCTGGAACCAGTCACTGTCTGTCGGGCCACAAAACAGGTTCAGAAGCTTCACTCCGCCCTGTGCCAGATCAGCCCGCAGGCTGTGCGACCAGGCCAGCGCCGCCGCCTGCGCCGCCGACCAGCCGGCCAGCGCCGGCGAAGGCGCCAGCGCATGCACCGACAGCAGGTTGACCCAGGCCGCCGCCCCGGTCGGCCCGTCGGCGCCGCGCCCGATCATCGCGGGGGCCAGCGCCTGTGCCAGCCGCATCGGGTCAAAGACCACCGCCTCCATCGCGTCGCGCGTGGCGGTCAGGCTGCCCCCCAGCGCGCCACCGGGGCGCATATGATCGGCGGTATTGATCACGATCTCGGTCTTGCCGCCGTAGTCGCGCACATGATCGGCGACAGACCGTTCCGAGCCCAGATCCAGCGGCACCACGCTCACGCCCGGCAGGGCGGTCAGCTTCTCCGCCGCAAAGGGCTTCCACGCCTCGGGCAGGCCCAGCCGCACCTCGCGCGCGCCCGCCGCCACCAGCGCCTTTGCCAGCGCCGGAGCGGCGAAGCTGCGCGCATCGGTGATCAGCACCCGGCGATGCAGGGGATCGGCGGTCATTTCCCGCCATTGCGGATCGGTCATCGGATCGGCCCCCTTCTGTTCCGGCCCCGCATAAAGCACCGCCTGCCCGGCACGGTCCAGCATCAGCGCCAGCCGCACCCGCGACCCGGCAATGCCTTCGGGATGCAGATGCACCAGCGCAGTCGGCCCGGCATCCATTTTCACCAGCCCCACCCGCCAGGGCGCGCGCTCGCGGAAGTAATTGTCGGCGGGCACCTCGGCGGTGGTCTGTGACAGGACGGTGGCACCCGCCGGTGCCTCTACCATCTCGATCCGCGCCGACAGGCAGTCGGGACAGGCCTCGCGCACCGGGAAGTGGAAGGTGCCACAAGCGGCACAGCGCGGCAGGGCAAAGCGCCCCTCGGCGGCGGCAGCGGTCAGGTGATGCGCCGCACGGCTGCGCTGGCCCGGCGGCAACAGCGGCAGCCGCGTGCGTTTCAGCGGATCTTTGCGACGCGGTGGTTGAAGCGGAGCCATCACGCGCCCTCCCCGCCAAGGATCACTGCGCCCGAGCCAAGCCCCCGGTCGAAGTTGATCATGCCAAAGCCCGAGGCCAGACCGCGTTTCGCACCCGAAACCTGCGTCGGCCCGGCTTGTCCGGTGACCTGCCGTAGCACCTCGACAATGCCCATGTGCCCGCCACCGCAACCCGCCTGCCCGGCCGACAACTGCCCGCCACAGGTGTTATGCGGAAAATCCCCGGCGATGGTGAAATCATGCGCCTGCACGAAATCGGACGCCTCGCCCTTCTTGCAAAAGCCCAGATCCTCGAACTGCATCATGCAGACGAAGGGGTAATCGTCATAGGTGTTCACGACGTCGATCCCCGTTGGCGTGGTGCCCGCCATGGCGTAAAGCTCTGGCATGTCCTTCGCCCAGCCGCCGCGCATCTGCACCGGGTCTTCGGCAAAGGCATTGTGCCGTTCAATACTGCCCAGAAGATGCGCATAGGGCAGGCCCTGCGCCTTCGCGGTTGCCTCGCGCATCACCAGAAACGCCTCGGCCCCCGCGCAGGGCATCACGCAATCGAACAGGTGGATCGGCGGCGCGATAGCGCGGGCCTCCAGATATTGCGCCAGGGTCAGCGGTTTCTTCATCAGCGCATTGGGGTTCTTCAACGCATTGTCCCGCATGGCGACGCAGAGCTTGCCGAAATCCTCGCGCGTTGCGCCGGTCTGGGCCATGTAGTTCTGGCAGATCAGCGCGAAAGACACATTCGGCCCGCCCGCCCCATAGGGATAGACGGCATCCTGCGAGAAGCGGCTGAAATTCTCCAGCCCGTAGCGGAAAGTATGCACGCCGTTGGTTTCGGCGGCGACGCAGGCCACCACATCGGCATCGCCCATCTGCACCGCCCGCGCAGCGCGGCGGAGGCTGACAACCCCCGCCACCCCGCCCAGCGGCACGAAATCCAGAAAGCGCGGCGACAGGCCGAAATGCTGGGTCAGGCCGATGGCACTGTCCGGCGCGGCGGAAAAGCTGGCGAAGGAAAAGCCGTCGAAGTCCCGATGGCTCATCCCCGCGCCCGCAGCCAGCGCAGCCAGCGCCCGCCCGGCCCACCAGGCGGTGCTTTCGACCGAATAGCGCTGATAGGGCACCGTCACCGGCACCGTCAGCACGACATCCTCATACCCGCGCCGCGCCATCCGGTCAGACCAGCGTCAGCGTCACGTCGATATTGCCGCGCGTCGCATTGGAATAGGGGCACCGCTGATGCGCGCCCTCCACGATTTCCTGCGCCAGCGCCGGCTCGACACCCGGCAGGTGGATGATCAGTTCCACCGTCAGGCCATAGCCGGTGGGCACCGGCCCCATTCCGACCTTGGCAGTCACCTTCAGGTCATCCGGCAGGCTGACTTTCTTCTGCCGCCCCACCAGCTTCAGCGCGCCGATGAAACAGGCCGAATAGCCCGCCGCGAACAGCTCTTCGGGGTTGGTGCCTTCGCCGCCCGGACCGCCCAGTTCCTTCGGGATGGTCAGCGCCAGCGGGAAGCTGCCGTCAGGGCGGCTGGACGTGCCCTGACGTCCGGCGGTCGAGGTCATTTCAGCCGTATAGAGGATTTTCTCGGGGGTCATTCGCGTGTCCTTTCCTGTCATGCCTTCTTGCGCAGCGCGGTCTTTTCCGACCTCAGATCGAAGGCGCGGCCCGATGCCACCGCCTCGGCCGCATCAGATTTCAGCACGCCGCGCAAAAGCTTGTTGGTCGAGCTGACCGGCAGAGCCTTGGTATAGGCAAGCCAGCCGGGCAGCTTGTGGTAACTCAGCTTCGCCGCCAGACGTTCCAGCAGCGCATTTGCAGCGGCAGCGTCGGCGGCAGCTTCCGTCACCACGAAAGCAAACACCTCTTCGCCGCGCGTGTCATCGGTAACCGGCGTGACGGCAGCGGTTTTCACCGCCGGATCGGCGATCAGTGCCATCTCCACCTCCAGCGCCGAGATATTCTCACCCGACCGCCGCACGATGCTTTTCTTGCGATCGACGAAATAGAACCGGCCTTCGGCATCGACGCTCATCACATCGCCGGTATGGAACCAACCGCCCTCCCAGGCCTCGCCCGTGGCCTTTTCATCGCCCAGATAGCCAGTGAAGAACCCCTTGCGCGGGTCGTCGCCCTTGGCCCGCACCCACAATTCGCCGGGGGTGCCGGTGGGCACATCGCGGCCCTCGTCATCCACCAGCCGCCAGTCCATGCCACTGCGCGCGACACCGATGCAGCGCTGGCCGGGCGGGCAATCGACGCCGAAGGTGCAGGTGACGCCGGTGCCGCCTGTTTCGGTCATCGCCCAGCCTTCAAGGATCGGCAGGCCATAGCGCCGCTCGAATTCAATCTTGTGCGCGGCATCGACGCCGGGACTGAAGGCAAAGCGCGCCTTATGCGCGGTTTCGGCCGGGTGGGGCGGTAGTTGCAGCAGGATCGCCGGAATGACGCCCAGAGCATGCACGATGGTCGCGCCGCTGTCGGCCACCGTCTGCCACCAGCGCGAGGCGTGGAAGCGGTCAAGCGCGACGATGCAGCCGCCGACGACCATCATCCCGACCGCCGTGCAGCCCAGCGCATTCATGTGGAAGAACGGCAGCGGCGTCAGCGAAACCTCGCAATCCTCCGCCAGCCCGCCCATCCCTTCGGTCGAGACATACCAGTCGGCGACATTCATGAAATAGTAGTTCGACAGGATGCAGGCTTTCGGCATCCCGGTGCTGCCCGAGGTGAACAGCAGTGCGCATTCGTCGCCCGGCTGGCCTTCGGCGGCGGGGCGGGTTGCCTTCGCAGGCGGGATGGCTGCGCCGGGATGGCTGCGCGGCATATCCTCGGGGCACCCGGCCAGCACCAGCGCGTCGAATTCGGGTAGCGCCACCATCAGTTCTGCCTGCGATTTCTCCATCTGATAGCGCAGCTCGTCGGGGCGCATATCGGCATTCACCGGCACGATGGAGGCGCCAAGCGCATTCAGCGCCAGCCAGTGAAACAGGAACTCCGGCCGATTCTGCAAGATCAACGCGACGCGCGACCCATGGCCGTAACCCGCCGCCGCATAGCCCGCGCGCAGGGCAGCAATCTGCTCCGCCGCCGCGCCGTAAGTATAGCTGAACCCTTCCGGCGCATACGGCAGGCCCGCGCTGGCCGGGGCCATGACGAAGGGCAGATCTGGGCGGGTTTTCGCCTTGCGGTCGAAGGCATGAAAGGGCGTCGGCAGCAGCATGGGCACCTCTGTTCTTTCGATCAGCTTAGGGGCCGTTGTCCCATCGTTCCAATTCAATTGCCTTGTCGGATTGATAGCAGTTTACTATCAAAACTCATGGAACTGAGACAGCTTCACTATTTCATCGCCATCGCCGAGACCGAACACTTCGGTCGCGCCTCGACCAGTCTGCGTATCGCGCAACCCGCGCTGAGCCGTCAGATGCAGCTTCTTGAGGCGGAACTGGGCATCGACCTGTTCGAGCGGTTGCCACGCGGGGTGCGGCTGACACCGGCAGGACGGGTGTTTCTGGAACAGACGCGCGAGGTGAAGGCACAGCTTGCCCGCGCCGTGGCAGCGGCGCGTTCGGCGGCGGCCGGCACCGGCGGGCGGTTGCGGTTGGGGCTGATCGAGGTGGCGGCCTGGCAGGGGCTGCTGCCCGAAACCATCCGCCGCTTCCGCGCCGAATTTCCGCAGGTCGAACTCGCGCTCAGCGCCATGTCCTCCCCTGCACAGCTTGCCGCCATTCAGGGCGGCGCGCTGGATGCGGGGTTCCTGTATAACCCGCCCGACGATCCGGCACTGGGGCAGTTGGCGCTGGGGCATCACCGGATGATCCTCGCCGTGCCCTCTGGCGCCCCTTTCGCCGCGCGGACTGGGGTGCGGCTGGCCGATCTGGAGGGGCAGGACATGATTGGTTTTCGTCGCGGTGCCAGCCCGCGCCTGTCGGATGACCTGACCGCCGCCCTGCGCGGCGCCGGTGTCACCCCGCGCCGCATCGCCGAGACGGAAAGCGAGGCCGACATCCTCGCACTCGTGAATGCCGGGCTGGGCATGGCCTTCGTGAATGAAAACCAGCGGCACCGCCCCCCGCCCGGTGTGCGCTTCCTGCCGGTCATCGATATGGAGGTGCGGCTGCATCTGGCGCTGGTCTGGCATCGCGGCACGCCCTCGCCCGCGCGTGACCGTCTGGCCGAACTCACGCAGGCCATGGCCCGCGAGGGGGCTTGCGGCGCGGGCGCGGAAATACTTTAATCCTGAAATATCATTCCTGCGCGCGAGGCCCAGATGACCGATTTCCGCAGCCGCTGTATCGCCCCCGAGCCGCTGGCCGGGTTGTTCTGCGCCATCCCGCATCCGACGGGGGTAGAGATCTGCGCCGCCACCGGCCCGGATTTCCTGTGCCTTGACGGCGAACACGCCCCTATCGACCGCGAACGGGCCGAGGAAATGATCCGCGCCGCGCAACTGCATCGGGTGCCGGTCATCATGCGGGTGCCGGGGCATCTGCCCGACAGCATCGCGGGTGCGCTGGACAGCGGCGCCGACGGGGTTCTGGTGCCCCGCGTCTCCACCGCCGACGAGGCGCGCGCCGCAGTCGCCGCCACGCGCTATCCGCCGGTCGGGGTGCGCGGGGTCGGGCCAGGGCGCGCGGCGGGGTTTGGCTATCGCATCCCCGATTATCTGGCGACGGCGAACAGCCGCATCCTGCTGGCCATTCAGGCCGAAACCCCCGGCGCGCTTGAAAATATCGAGGAAATCTCGACCGTGGAGGGTGTGGATGTCATCTTCATCGGCCCCGGCGATCTGGGGGTAACGCTGGGCGCGCTGGGGCCGGAGGGGCGGCCAAAGCTGATGGCAGCCATCACGCGTATCACCAAGGTCTCACGCGCGGCGGGCAAGGCGGTGGGCATGTTCTGCGCCTCGCCTGACGAGGTGCAGGGCTGGCGCGAACTGGGCATCACCTTCTTCCTGATCGGCAATGATGCGCGCCATCTGGCCGATGCGGCGGGTGCCGCCGTGGCACGCGCGCGGGAGGGGTTCTGATGCGGGCGATCTTTTATCGCGGCTATGGCGGCCCCGAAGTGCTGGAACATGGCACCCTGCCCGACCCGGAGCCCGGCCCCGGTCAGGTTCTGGTCGCGCTGGAAGCCGCCAGCGTCGCGCCGCTGGACTGGAAACTGCGCGCCGGGATGCTGGCCGCACATTTCACGCCCGAATTTCCCAAGATCCCCGGTCGGGATGGCACGGGCCGGGTTCTGGCCTGCGGGCCGGGTGTCACCGGCTTTGCGCCCGGCCAGCGCGTTGCCGTCATGGCGCCGCCCGCCTGTGCGGCGGGTTGTTATGCCAGTATGATTGCCGCCGATGCAGCCCTGACCGTGCCGCTACCCGATACGGTGGGGATGGAGGAAGGCGCCGCGCTGGTGAATTCCGGCCTTTCCGCGCTGATCGCCTGCCGCACGGCGGGGGTGACGGCGGGCCAGCGCGTTCTGGTCCATTCCGGCGCGGGCGCGGTGGGTGGGCTGTTGGTGCAGCTTTGCGCCCATCTGGGAGCCGAGGTCAGCGCCACCTGCCACAGCCGCAACGCCGATTATGTGCGCGGTCTGGGGGCCACGCGGATCATCGCCTATGACCGCGACGCGCTGTCCGACTTGCCGTCGCAGGATGTGGTATTCGACCTGATGGGCGGCACCACCCACGCGGCCAGTTACGCGGTTCTGAAACGCGGCGGGCATCTGGTCTGGCTGACCGCCGCCCCGTTCGAAGATCGCGGCGCAGAATACGGCGTCCGCATCACCCGTGCCATGATCGCCGACGACGCAAGTGTGGTGGCCGAGGTGTTGCACCTTGCCGCGCAGGACGTGCTGAAAGCGCAGATTGCGGACCGCCTGCCACTGGATCAGGCGGCAGATGCGCAGCGCAGGCTCGCGGCTGGCGAGGTCAGCCGCGGGCGGCTGATCCTGTTGCCATAACGCTCAGACCACCTCGGTTGACATCGGGAAGTGATAATTCCCGCCCTCGAAGGGCGGGAAGGTATGGAAATCCGCCCGCATCTCGTGGCGCACCGGCGAATGCAGCGCGGCAGTCAGCGCGACTGGGCTGTCGAACAGCACACGGTTGCGCTGCATGTGACCGGCACGGGCGAAAGGCAGCGCCGAAATCCAGTCGCAGCGCGTCAGGATCTCAATGCCGCGAATACCGGGAAAGCGGCGCATGATCGGCGGATGTCCGGCGATGTAATGCGTCATCCAGGCGTTATAGTCCTGCGCCGGGCCGGGATAATGCACGACATAGGAACAGGCTATTTCGCCCGCAGGTGTCTGCATCTGCGCCTCATCCACCGGATAGCGGCGCAGCACGAACATCTGCTGATCCGCCTGAGCCCCCGCCAGCTCCGGCAGGAAATCGGGATCGGCCAGCGCCTGCAAGGCGCCGTCAGCGGCGCAAGCCGCCTCCAGCGCCTCAAGGCTCGGTGCCTCGATCTGCACCCCCAAACCGGGGCCTGCGCCATCGTCGGTGTAAAGATCACTGGCCTTGGCGGGGGTGTAGAGGATCGACCTCTCCACCCCCGGCAATCCACCCAGCAAGGCGCGCAGCTTGCCGCGCCCCGCCTCGGTCAGGGCGTCACCGCCCTGCCAGAACATCACCAGTGCGAAGGTCATCGGTCAGCTCCTCAGATCAGGCTCGGCAGGAACAGCGCAAGCTGCGGGAAGATCACGATGATCACGATCAACACCAGCGTCAGCAGCACATAGGGCAGTGCCGACATGGCGATGGTTTTCAGTGATGTTCCCGGTTCCGCGACACCCAGCACGACGAACAGCAACATGCCGAACGGCGGCGTCGTAAAGCCCACCTCATAGGCCAGCAGCAGGATCAGACCCAGCCAGACCGTATCGAACCCGTATTGGCTGGCGATCGGCATGAACAGCGGCAGCGTGATCAGCATCATCGAGACCTGATCCATGAACATGCCAAGGATCAGCACCGTCACCACCATCATCAGCACGATGCCATGCGGGCCAAGATCGAAGCCGGTGATATACTGGATGAACCCGTTCGAGGCGCCGGAAAAGGCGAAGATCTGCGAGAAGGTCATCGAGGCCGAGATGATCAGGAAGGTCATCGCCGTGACCTTCATCGCATCGTCCAGCGACTTCCACAGCACCGAGAAGCTGAACTTGCGATAGACCATCAGCAGCAGCACGACGCCCGCGCACCCCAGACCGGCAGATTCCGTCGGCGTGGCGATGCCAAGGATGATGGTGCCGACCACCATGAACACCAGAAAGCCCATGGGGATGATGTTCACCAGCACGGCCTTCAGCTTTTCGCGGCCTGTGACCTGCGGCACCGGATATTGCGGCGCGGCCTCGGGGTCGATGCGGGTCTGCACCCAGATCAGGACGGCATACATCGACACCAGCAGCAGCCCCGGCAGCACCCCGGCAATCAGCAGCGCCCCCACGTCGATCTGCGCCAGCGAACCCAGAAGCACCCCCAGCGCCGAGGGCGGGATGATGACGGCAAGGCTGCCGGCGCCAAGGATCGGGCCATAGGCCATATGCGGCTTGTACTTCCGCTTCAGCATCTCGGGCGCCATCAGCGACCCCATCATCCCGGCATTGGCAAGGCTTGACCCCGACAGCGCGGCGAAGATCGCCCCGGCGCTGAGCACGACGTAAGACAGTCGCCCGCGCAGGTTGCCGATGGCAAGATCAAGTGCGTGGATCACCTTTTCACCCAGACCGGAACGGAAATACAGGCTGCCCATCACAAGGAACATCGGCAGCGGCGCCAGCGCATAGGTCGCCACCGCATCGTTGAAATTGGCCACCATCTGCGTGATGCCGCGTGTGCCGCCGAAGTAAAGCAGCGCGCCAAGGATATTCGTGGCGAAGAAGGCAAAGGCCACCGGCAGGCCCAGCCCCATCAGCGTGATGATCGACCCGATGAGAACGGCGAAGGGATAAAGCCAATCCATCACATGCCCTCCATCTCGGTCGGGTCGATGTCATACATTGACACCGGCGTAAGCAGGTAGCGCAGCCATTCCAGCGCGGACAGGCCAAAGCCAAGCATGATCGGCAGGAACACCGCCCATTTCGGCATGTCGAAGGTGCGGGTTTCATAAGTGCCCTTCGCCAGCGCCACCGACAGCGAACTTGCCGCGATCCAGCCGAGGTAGAGGCACAGCACGATGCAGGCCAGATAGACCAGCTTTTCCAGCGCAGCCCGCCCGGCAGGCGGCAGAAGGCCACGCAGGAAGACCACGAAGACATGGCCCTTGATGCGCACCAACCAGGGCATCGACAGGAAGGTGATATACAGCAGGCTGTATTCCGAGGCCGAAATCGCCCATGTCAGCGCCCGCATCCCGAGGTTCCGGGCCAGCACATCCGACACGACAAACAGGATCAGCATCCCGATCAGCAGTTTGGCCACAACAGCCAGCAGCCAGGAAACCCGGCCGACAATATCGAAGAAGGTCGTCATCCGCTCCATCCGCAAAGCGGCCCGTCCGGGCCTGCGCCAACCCGCCTTGTGCGGGCATCCGGGCGCGCAAGGGGGCCGGACCTGCGTCACGCACCCCGTTGCAAGGAAAAGGGCCGCACTTCAGGTGCGGCCCGGCAGGGTTCAGGGGAACAGCTTGCGCAGCTCTTCCACATGGGTCGGATCGCGGTCCTTCATGCGGTCCCAGCTTGCCTTGGCGGCTTCGGCGAGGAACTTGTCGCGGCCGGCGCCGGTCATTTCCACGACCTTCATGCCCTCGGCTTCCATCGCGGCGCGCGATTCCTCGTCTTCCTTGGCAATCGCGTCATAGCTTTCGCGTTCATATTCGATGGCGACTTCGTTCAGAATCTTCCGGGATTCATCCGACAGCGAGTTCCACTTGTCGAGGTTCATCGAGATCAGCACGTCGAGGTGGAAGAACCCCGGTTCGACCCGGTAGCGGGTGAACTTGTCCCAGCCGAATGCCTTGTAGCCGATGGAAGGATAGGCGTTTGCGTTGATCACGCCCCGCTCCAGCGAGGTATACACATCCCCGGCCGGCTGCACGATCATCTGTGCGCCAAGGCTTTCGAAGAACTGCTTGTAAAGCGGGGAGGCCCGGATCACCAGCTTGCTGAAGTCCAGCAGGCCATCCTCGGTCAGCTTCGGCTCGTCCACCGTCCACAGCCAGAAACCGGCGCCCGCATCGACATGGGCCAGCAGCTTGGCATTGCCCTTTTCCTGATAGATCTTGTCAATCGCATCCCAGCCGCCATTTTCGCGCGCTTCCCAGGGCTTGATGGCCGAGGCAGAGAACACCTCGCCTTCCGGCACGATTTCCAGATACAGGCCCGCCGGGGCGTTCATCATGTCGATCAGGCCGCTTTGCTGCGCGGTGCCCAACTGCGGATTAGGCACCACTTCGGGGCCGCCGCGCACGTTGATCTGCACCACGCCCTTGCCGCGCTCGTTCACACGATCAACGAATTTCAGGAAGCTCTGGGCAAAGCCCACTTGGGTCGGCGTGAAGTGGACCGCTTCGATCACGTCTTCCGCTACGGCGGCCGTGCCGAACGAGCCGATAAGGGCCGCTGCGGCGATGGCCTTGAACATTCGCATATCTAACCTCCGTTGGATGTCTTTTCTGTCTGGATCGCAAGACCGGCAGTGGCTCTGTCGTCCACCTTTTCCGGTCACCGGGGGCGGTGCGGGCTATGCCCGCCGGACCCCGGCCGAAACTCTCATGAATCGGATTAAAACATGCATATGCAAATAAAACAAGTTCAAACCTGAAATATCCGGAAAGCGAAATCCATCCTCCAAAAAGAATATATCAAGGCATTGAAAAATATTAAAATTCTAAACCATTCGCCAAACGAATAGGCGGCCTCGCGTCAACGGGGCCGCCCATGGGAAGGTTGCAGACACATGCGCTTTCAATCAGGAAGAAAGCACCTTGCCAGGATTGAGAATCCCCTTCGGGTCCAGCGCGGCCTTGATCGCCCGCATGGTGGCGATTTCCTCGGGGCTGCGGCTGTAGGCCAGATAATCGCGTTTGATCAGGCCGATGCCGTGTTCGGCGGAAATCGTGCCCGCCATCTCGCGCACGATGCCGTAGACCAGCTTCTTCACCTCGGTCTCGGGCTGGTTCTTCCCGGCTGAGGGGACCGAGACCACCAGATGCAGGTTGCTGTCGCCGATATGGCCATAGCTGAGCGCCAGCGCGCCGGGCCAGCGTGCGGCGATGCCGCTTTCGCAGCGGCGCACCGCCTCGTCCATGCGCATCAGCGGGATGCCCACATCAAAGGCGATGATCGGGCCGACCACGCGGGCAAATTCGGCCACGCTTTCGCGCACCGCCCAAAGCCCGCGCTCCTCGCGGCTGTTGGCGGCGATCACCGCATCCTCAACCGTTCCCGCCTCCAGCGCGGCCTCAAGGCAGGCTTCCAGCGCCGCGCGGGCGCCGCCTTCGGCAAAGCCGCTCGCCTCGATCACCACATAGACCCCGTGGCGCCCGGTCAGCGGGCTGCCGATGCCGGTGCCTTCGGACATGTGGTGAAAGAAGCTCGGCCACATCACCTCGAAAGAGGTCAGTTGCGGCCCGAGCGCCGCGCGGGCGCGCGCCAGCATGTCGATCACCGCCGCCGTATCGGCGAGGCCAAGGAAAGCGGTGGCGGTATGCGGCGGGCGCGGTTGCAAGCGCATCACGGCGCGGGTGACCACGCCCAACAGCCCTTCGGTGCCAATGAACATTTGCTTCAGGTCCAGCCCGGCGTTGTTCTTCAGCATCTTGTTCAGCGCGGTGACCACGGTGCCATCGGCCAGAACGACCTCCAGCCCCAGCACATGCTCGCGCGCCATGCCGTAGCGGATCACCTGATTGCCGCCGGCATTGGTGGAAATCACGCCACCCACAGTGCAAGACCCCCGCGCGCCCAGATCGACCGCCAGCATCAGCCCGGCCTCGACCGCCGCCTGCTGCGCCTTTTCCAGCACCACACCCGCACCGCAGGTCAGCGTGGCCATCTGCGGATCGACCTCCTCGATCCGGTTGAGCCGGTCGAGCGACAGCACCACCGCCCCCGCCACCGGCATCGCACCGCCGGAAATACCGCTGCGCCCGCCTTGCGGCACGACGCCCACGCCATGTGCGTTGCAGAACCGCAGCGCCGCCGACACACCCCCCGTGTCACGCGGCCGCAACAGCGCCAGCGGCTCCACCGGGGTCAGGCCAGACCAGTCATGGCGATAGGCTTCGGGCACATCACCCGCACGGGTGACCACCTCGGGACCCAGAAGCTCTTCCAGTCCCGTCACGATATCCTGCATCGCCAAATCTCCGCTGTCGCTGATGCTTCAAGGTTAAAACGATAACGCCCGAAGCGGCAAGCCTTACCAGCGCAGCAAACGCCAGCCCAGAAGCGCGCCGATGCCACCAGCGGCAAGGATCGCGGTGCCATACCATGTGACGTAGAACAGCGGATTATCCTCTGTGCAGTGCAGCGCATAGCCAGCCGCCGCCATGCCACCGCAAGCCAAGCCCAGCACGGCACCAGACAGCGCGGGCGCAGAGCTGGCCCCGCGCCGCAACATCAGCAGCCCCACCGCCAGCGGCGGCAGCGACATCAGTGTGATCGTCGTCAGGCACTTCACCTGGGTAGAGCCACGGATCGCCGCACCCAGCGCCTGCGTCGGCGTCTGCATCCAGAAGCCCAGCCACAGCCCCAGCGCGGCCAGTGCCACCAGCGCGGCCGGAACCAGACGCCGCCCCACCCGCGCCTCGGGGCGCGCCAGATGCAGCGCCAGCGCGAAACTCGTAGCGCTCAGCACGAAGGGCAGCAGCGATTTCGCCGCCGTCACCGGCGCGAGCAGCGCGGCCTCCAGATCAGGCCGCATCCCCATGCTGCCCAGAAACCACCCCAGCGGCAGCGCCAGCGCGACCAGCATGGCCAGCGCCATCGCCAGCGCGCGAAGCGGCGGACGCGGCGGCTCTGCCACCAGTCGGGAAATGAGATCTTCGGTTCTCATTCGTCACGTCCCCGGCCCGGTCCGTCGCCACCGTTCCCGGCGCCCAGACGAGCCAATTTCTTCATCGCCCGATGCAGCGCCACGCGCACCGCACCCTCGGTCATCGACAGCCGCGCGCCCACGGCGCCGGTTTCTTCCCCGTCAATCGCCACCGCCCGCACGATTGCAGCGGAACGGTCGTCGATCCCGGCCAGCAGCCGGTCGGTATCGCGCCGCGCAAGCGGGTCGGGGCCAGGCTCGCTTTCGAGGAAGTCGGTGAAATCCTCGATGGGCAGATGCACCGAAGCGCCCCGGCGCCGAAAGGCATCCACCACCTTGTGCCGCGTCACGGCATAGAGCCACGGCTTCAGCGGACTGTCAGGGCGCCAGGTGTGCCGTTTCTCGTGGATCGCAAGTAGCACGTCCTGCACGATATCCTCGTGCCGGTCCGGCGACAGGGCGCGACCACGCGACCGCACGATCCCGCGCAGGACCGGCGTGATCTCGGTCAGCAGGCGCGCATAGGCACGCCCGTCACCGCCGATCGCAGCCCGCATCAGCACCGACCATTCGCTTTCGCTGTCTCTCATACTGTCCTGCATTACGCCGCCAGCCTGACCTTGTTACAGCCGCTCACGACATTTCTGCAATGGATCACGGGTGAACACACAAGCGTGATGTGCGTAACGCCCCCGGCCTGTCCGGCGAAATGCACTGCGAGGGCCGGACGCGCCCTTGTTTCTGATCCAACGGAGGATGACCCGATGACCATGATGACCAAGACCCTGTCGCTGACCGCCACGCTGGCCACCGCGCTGACACTGGCCGCCGCGCAGGCGCAGGCCGAGGGCGATATGGAGAAATGCTATGGCGTCGCCATGGCGGGCCAGAACGATTGCGCGGCAGGCCCTGGCACCACCTGCGCCGGCACCGCGACGAAAGACTATCAGGGCAACGCATGGAAATACGTTCCCGCGGGCACCTGCGCCAGCATCGAGACCCCGCATGGCATGGGTTCGCTGGAGCCGGTCAACATGTGATCGCCACCGCCGGGGCCTTGCATGGTCCCGGCAAGGCGACCGGCCGGGGCGTCCACAGCCCCGGCCACCCTGCCGCCCTGAGGAGGACAAGATGCAGACCGCCCTTCCCGCCGCCGCCGGACTTGGCTTCAAGCCGGAACATTTTCCCGCCATCCGTGACACCCGCCCTGCATTGGGGTTCTTCGAGGTGCATGCCGAGAATTACATGGGCGCAGGCGGCCCGCCGCATCGGATGCTGACCGCCCTGCGGCAGGATTATGCGCTGTCGCTGCATGGGGTGGGCCTGTCCATCGGCGGCGCCGGGCGGCTGAATGCCGATCATCTGGCCCGGTTGCGTGCGCTTGTAGATCGCTATCAACCCGAGAGCTTTTCCGAACATCTGGCCTGGTCCAGCCATGGCACCGATTACCTGAACGACCTGCTGCCCCTGCCCTATACGCCGGAAACCCTGAACGTCGTCTGCGATCATATCGACGAAGTGCAGACCGCGCTCGGGCGGCGGATGCTGCTGGAAAACCCCTCGACCTATGTGATCTTCGAACAATCGGTGATCCCCGAGACAGCGTTTCTGACCGAGATCGCGCAACGCACCGGCTGTGGTTTGTTGCTGGATGTAAACAATGTCTTTGTCTCCTGCACCAATCACCGGATGGACCCGCGCGCCTGGCTGGCCGATTTCCCCCTGCATCTGGTGGGCGAGATTCATCTGGGCGGCCATGCCGAGGAGGAACTGCCCTCTGGTCCGCTGCTGATCGACGCGCATGGCAGCCCGGTCGCCGATCCGGTCTGGGCGCTGTTTGCTGAAACCGTGATGCGCAGCGGCCCGCTGCCGACGCTGATCGAATGGGACAATGACGTGCCGCCCTTTGCCGATCTGATGGCCGAGGCCGACCGCGCCAGCGCCATCCTGACCCTTGCGCAAGAGGCCCGCCGTGCCCTCGCATCCTGAGTTCATTGCCGCCTTCGGGCAGGCCATCGCAGCGGGGGGCCTCCCCCCCGGTGTCACCGCGACCGCGCCGGAGGAGGCGGAGCGCCGCTTCGCTGTCTACCGCAACAATGTGGCACATTCGCTGGCCGAGGCGCTGAAGGCGCGCTTCCCGGTGGTGGAGCGGCTGGTGGGGGCGGAATTCTTCGCCGCCATGGCCGGGGTCTACTGGAAAGACAGCCCGCCGTCTTCGCCCATCCTGTTCCAATGGGGCGAGACCTTCCCCGATTTCCTCGCGGCCTTTCCGCCGCTGGCTGGCTTGCCCTACCTGCCCGATGTCGCCCGGCTGGAACTGGCGCGCGGCCGCGCCTATCACGCAGCCGATGCAGCACCTGCCCCGCCCGAGGCTGTGGCGGCTGCGGCTGCCGGGGCGGATCGCGCGCGTCTGACCCTGCATCCGTCGGTGCAGCGGCTGGTGGCGCCCTGGGCCTTTGTCACCATCTGGCAGGCCAACCAGCCCGGCGGCGCCGCGCCCGGCAAGATCGACGCCGACCGCACCGAGGCCGCACTGGTGCTGCGCGACCGTCAGGACTTGGTGCAGGTCGAACGGCTTGGCCTTGGGGATGATACCTTTCTTGCCAGCTTGATGGCGGGTCATCCCCTGCTTGTCGCCGCCGAAGCGGGCAGCCGCGCCGAACCGCAGCACGATGCCGGGCCGTTCCTGATGCGGCTGATCCGCCACGGCGCCATCACCCAGATCACCTTCGGAGAAACCCCATGACCGCGCTTCTCTCCCCCCGCCTGCAAACTCGCCTTGAAACAGCCGAAGCCCGCTTTGCCCCCCTGCTGTGGGACATCGCCGGGCTTGCGCTGCGGGTCTTTCCGACGGCCGTCTTCTTCACCTCGGGTCGGACAAAGGTCGAAGGACTGTTCAGCATCAAGGACAGCACATGGTTCCTGTTCAGGAACGAATATGCGCTGCCGCTGATTCCGTCGGACCTTGCCGCCGTGCTGGCCACGGTGTCGGAACACCTGTTCCCCATCCTGCTGGTTCTGGGTCTTGCCACACGCCTATCCGCACTGGCGCTGCTGGGCATGACGCTGACCATCCAGATCTTCGTCTACCCCGAGGCATGGCAGGTGCATGGCACTTGGGCGGCCTGTTTCCTTGCGCTGATCGCACGGGGGCCGGGGCGGTGGTCGCTGGATGCGCTGCTCTGGCGCCGCGACTGACCGCCCCGCCGGGCCTTACATCCCGTCACGCAGCTTGAAACGCTGGATCTTGCCGCTTTCGGTCTTGGGCAGAGCCTCGCGGAACACGATGGAGCGCGGGTATTTGAAGGGCGCAATGGTCGCCTTCACATGGTCCTGCAACATCTTGATCGTGGCGCGGTCGGCCAGCACACCCGCCGCCAGAACCACATGCGCCTCGACGATCTGGCCGCGTTCCGCATCCGGCGCCCCGACCACCGCACATTCGGCCACATCCGGGTGCGCCAGCAGGGCTGCTTCCACCTCTGGTCCCGCGATATTGTAGCCCGAGGAGACAATGATCCCGTCGGTCCGCGCGGCGAAGTGGAAATAACCCGCCTCATCCTGCCAGAAACTGTCGCCCGTCAGGTTCCAGCCGTTCTTCACATAAGCGCGCTGCTTGTCCGGCGCGCTCATGTAGCGGCAGCCGACCGGGCCTTTCACCGCCAGACGCCCCATCTCACCGCGCGGCATTTCGGAGCCGTCGGGCGCCATGATCATCGCCTTGTAGCCGGTCACGGGCCGCCCCGTGCAGGCGGGGAAGCTGTCGCCGAAACGGTTGGTGATGAAGATATGCAGCATCTCGGTCGAGCCGATGCCATCCAGCATCGGCTTGCCGGTCTTGACGATCCAGTCGTCATAGACCGGGCCGGGCAGGGTTTCCCCCGCCGAAACCGCGGCGCGCAGGCTGGACAGATCGGCGCCTTCCTCCATCGCGCGCAGCATCACGCGATAAGCGGTCGGCGCAGTGAAACAGACCGTCGCGCGGTATTTCTGGATGATCTCGATCATGTTCGGCGGCGAGGCGTTTTCCAGCAGTGCGGCCGAAGCGCCAAAGCGCAGCGGAAACACCGCCAGTCCGCCTAGTCCGAAGGTAAAGGCCAAGGGGGGTGAGCCGACAAACACATCCTCGGGCTGCACGTTCAGCACTTCGCGCGCATAGGCATCCGCGATGATCAGGATGTCGCGGTGGAAATGCATCGTCGCCTTCGGCTCACCCGTGGTGCCACTGGTGAAACCCAGCAGCGCCACGTCGTCACGACCCGTCTTCACCGCATCAAACTTCACCGGCTTCGACAGCGCCATCCTGTCCAACTCGGCGTCGTGGTTGGCCGTGCCGTCGAAACCCACCACCGTTTTCAGGAAACGGTTGTTCTTGGCCGCCACCACCAGCTCTTCCATCAGCCGGGTATCGCACAATGCATGAGTGATCTCGGCCTTGTCGATGATCTGGTTCAACTCGCCATGGCGCAGCATCGGCATGGTGTTCACCACCACCGCCCCCGCCTTGGTCGCGGCCAGCCAGCAGGCCACCATCGCGGGGTTGTTGGCGGACCGGATCAGCACGCGGTTGCCGGGCTTCACCCCGTAATCCTCGACCAGCGCATGCGCGATGCGGTTGGTCCAGTCGGTCAGTTCCTTGTAGGTCCGCATCCGGCCATTGCCGATCAGCGCGACATTGTCGCCAAAGCCTTTGGCGACCATCGCATCGGTCAGTTCCACCGCCGCATTCAGCCAGTCGGGATAGCGATAGGGGCCGAGTTCAATCTCGGGCCACAGATCGAAAGGCGGCAGGTTGTCGCGTGTGAACGTGTCGATATGGCCAGTGGGCCCGAGGATCGGTTCCGGCATGTCAGTCTCCCATGTGATGATGGCAGGGCGCGTCTTCTGCGCGCCTCTGCCGGATGTGTCAGCCCTGCGGAATGACCGCCGTGGCCTCGATTTCGACTTTCGCGCGGTCCTCGACCAGCGCCACCACCTGCACCAGCGCCATCGCCGGATAGTGCCGCCCGATCACCGCCTTGTAGACGCGGCCCAAATCCTTGAGGCTGTCGAGGTATTCGTGTTTCGACGTCACATACCAGGTCAGCCGCACCAGATGTTCGGGCTTCGCCCCGGCCTCTGCCAGAACCGCCACGATGCCTTTCAGCGCAGTTTCGACCTGCCCCACGAAATCATCGGTCTCGAATTCCTGCTGGTCGTTCCAGCCGATCATGCCGCCGGTGAACACCATCCGCCCGGTTGCCGCCATCCCGTTGGAATAGCCCGGTGTCGCCTTCCACCCTTTCGGGTGCAGTGCCTCGATCGTCATGCCTTTGCCTCCATGAATTCCACCATGCGCCTGCGCATGTCCTCGGGCCAGGGGGCGGCTTTCAGCCCTTCCACCCAGACCAGCGTGATCTCCGCCACCATCCGCACCTCGTCGCCCAGCCGGGCGGTGATCGTCAGGTTGACGCTGCTGCCGCCGACGCGGTGCAGTTCCAGCCCGAAGGTCACCTTCTCACCCAGCCGTGAGGGGGCGCGGAAATTCGCCTCCAGCCGCGCGGTAGGCACCCCCGCCCCGCCTTGCAGATGCATCTGCGCGAAACTGCGGCCCACCACATCGGCGAAGAAATTCTCGACCACCGAATTGGTCATCTCGAAATAGCGGGGATAGAACACGATCCCCGCCGGATCGCAGTGATTGAACTCGATCTGGATGAGCCGCTCGTAGATCATCAGTCGTTGGCCTCCGGCGGAAGGAAATCCACATCGTGTTCGGCAGAGGCTTTCACCACCGCATCGACATCGGTCATGTCATGCAGCACCTCGAACAGGTCACGCAGCTTGCCTGCGGGCGAGACCCAGAACAGCGCTCGCGCGGGCTTGTCGGATTTGTTGAAATAGCCATGCGGCACGCCGCGCGGCATCCGCACCAGATCGCCCGCCTTCGCCACCGACCACACGCCGTCCAGCTTCAGATGCAGCTCTCCCTCCTGCACGAGGATGAACTCGTCCTGCGTCGGGTGGATATGCACGGGCACGAACTGGCCCGGTTCGCTGTTGGTTTCAAAGGCGAAAGCCGCGTCGCAATCGGCCTTCGGGAAATACCGCTGACCGAGGATGTTCCATTCGAGACCTTCGATCCCCGTGCCGTTGCGGGTGATGCCGCCGTCCAGTGCCTTGCTCATGCCGTCCTCCCTGATCAGCCAAGAACCGAGCGCGCGATGACCACTTTCTGCACGTCTGTCGCGCCTTCATAGATGCGCAGCGCCCGGATCTCGCGGTAAAGGCTTTCCACCGCGAACCCGTGCCGCACGCCATCGCCGCCATGCAGTTGCAGCGCGGTGTCGATGACCCGCTGCGCCGCCTCGGTGGCGTAAAGCTTGGCCATCGCCGCCTCGCGGCTGACCCGCGCGGCACCGCTGTCCTTGGCCCATGCCGCGCGATAGATCAGCAGCGCCGCGGCATCGACCTCCAGCGCCATATCGGCGATATGGCCCTGCACCATCTGGTAATCGGCCAGCGTCCCGCCACTGACGCGCGGCACCTGCACCCGCGCCAGCGCCTCATCCAGCGCGCGGCGCGCAAAGCCCAGCGCCGCCGCCCCGACGGTCGAGCGGAACACATCCAGCACCGACATGGCGATCTTGAAGCCCGATCCGGCTTGCCCGATCAGCGCGCTGTCCGGCAGGAACACCTCGTTCAGCCGCAGATGCGCCAGCGGATGCGGCGCGATCACGTCGATCCGGTCAAGGATTTCCAGCCCTGCGACATCGGCTGGCATCAGAAAGGCCGACAACCCGCGCGCGCCCGGCGCCTCGCCGGTGCGGGCGAAGATCACATAGACATCGGCGATCCCGCCGTTAGAGATATAGGTCTTCTCGCCACTCAGCCGGAACCCGCCCGGCACGCGCTCAGCCGTTGTCGCGGTATGCGCCACGTCAGACCCGGAACCCGGCTCGGTCAGCGCGAAGGCCGAAATCGCCTTGCCCGCCCGCGTCCGGTCCAGCCAGGCCCGCTGTTCAGGGCTGCCAAACAGACTGACCGCACCCATGCCCAGCCCCTGCATGGCAAAGGCAAAATCCGCCAGCCCGTCATGCCGCGCCAGCGTCTCGCGGATCAGGCAAAGCGAGCGGACATCCAGCGCCTCGCCCTCGGCCGCACCGCTATGGCGCAGGAACCCCGCCGCGCCCAGACTGGCCACCAGCCCGCGACAGGCCGCATCGGCATCGCCATGGTCCACCGGCAGATGCGCCGCCGCCCATGCGTCAACCGCTTCCGCCAGCTCGCGGTGACGCTCGTCGAAGAAGGGCCAGTTCAGGAAAGTCCGGTCTGCCATTTTCTGTCCTCAAATATCCCGGGGGTCCGGGGGCTGGCCCCCGGTCCGCACTCAATCGCCCTGAAACACCGGCTTTTCCTTCGCGACGAAGGCGTGATAGGCACGCTCGAAATCGCGGGTCTGCATGCAGATCGCCTGCGCCTGCGCCTCGGCCTCGATGGCCTGTTCCAGCCCCATGTTCCATTCCTGGTTCAACTGTGTCTTGGTGATGCCATGGGCGAAAGTCGGCCCGGCGGCGATGCGGGTGGCGAGCTTCTGCGCCTCGGCCTCCAGCGCCCCGGCGCCATGCAGCGCGTTCCAGAAGCCCCATGCGGCGCCTTCCTCGGCATGCATCACCCGGCCGGTATACAGCAGCTCCGCTGCACGACCCTGCCCGATGATGCGCGGCAGCATGGCGCAGGCGCCCATGTCGCAGCCCGCCAGACCGACGCGGGTGAACAGGAAGGCACACTTCGCCTCCGCCGTGGCGATCCGCAGGTCCGAGGCCATGGCGATGATCGCGCCAGCCCCCACGCAGATACCGTCCACCGCCGAAATGATCGGCTTGCCACAGCCGATCATCGCCTTGACCAGATCGCCGGTCATGCGGGTGAAGGCCAGAAGCTGCTTCATGTCCATGCCGACCAGCGGGCCGATGATGTCATGCACATCGCCGCCAGAGCAGAAATTGCCGCCGTTCGAGGCAAAGACCACCACATCCACATCGGTCGCGTAAACCAGCTTGCGGAAGGTGTCGCGCAGCTCGGCATAGCTGTCGAAGGTCAGCGGGTTCTTGCGGTCGGGACGGTTCAGCCGCACCGTGGCGATGCGGTCCTTCACCTCCCACAGAAAATGTTCGGGCTTCAGCCCCGCCAGCTCCAGTTCGGTCATGCCGTCTCTCCCCTCTGCCCCGCGCGCTTCAGGATTTCCGTCAGCGCATCGAGGTCGTCTTCTGTGAGGCTGGCGAACAGCTTGTTCACCTCGCCCTCGTGATCTGTTGCCAGTTGCTCGAACTGGCGCAGGCCCTCTTCGGTGAGGGCCACATAAACGGTGCGCCGGTCGGTGGCGCTTTGCGTGCGTTTCGCCAGCCCGTCCTTTTCCAGCCGGTCCACCACCGCCGTCGCATTGCCGTTCGACACCAGCAGCATGCGGCTCAGCTCGCTCATGGTGACGCCGTCGCGGCGACGCCAGAGCGCGGCCATCACGTCAAAGCGTGGCAGCGTGGTGTCATGGTTCACCCGCAGGAATTCGCGCAGGTGGTTTTCGGCGGCGCGGGTCACGCCCAAGAGGCGGATCCAGCTTTTCAGGCGGCGCTTCGACAGCGGATCGGGCTTCGCGGGGTCGGTCATGTCTCTCCTCCGGCAATCGCAATTGCCTGACCGTTTATCCCCTCGGACCCGTTTGCACAGAGCCAAAGTGCCGCGGCGGTCACTTCGGCGGGCTGAATCAGCCGTTTTTGCGGGTTTGTCGCCTCCAGCGAGGCGCGCGCCGCCGCCGCATCCATGCCGGTCTTGTCCATGATATTGGCGACGGACCGCTCGGTCATCTCGGTATCCAGAAAACCGGGGCAAAGCGCGTTCACCGTCACGGGCTTCCGCGCCACCTCCAGTGCGAGGCTGCGGGTCAGGCCGACCACCCCGTGCTTCGCCGCCGCATAGGGCGCGACATAGGCATAGCCCTTCAGCCCGGCGGTGGAGGCGACGGCGATCAGCCGCCCCCAGCCTTTCATCTGACCAAGGCCAGCACGGAAGGTCAGGAACACGCCGGTCAGGTTGACCGCCATCATGGCATTCCATTGCGCCAGCGTCGTGCGGCCCAAGGGGGCGCTTTCGGCGGCGCCCGCATTGGCGATGACAATGTCGCAGGGACCGGCAGCGGCAAACATCGCCGCAACCGACTCCTCATCCGTCACATCGGCCGTCACCGTGCGGGCACCGACCCGCGCGGCCACATCTTCCAGCGGGGCAAGGCGGCGCCCGGCGATCACCACTTCGGCGCCCGCCGCCGCGAAGCCGCGCGCAAGGTCGGCCCCCACGCCGGTGCCGCCGCCGGTGATCAGAACGCGCTTGCCCTCGATGCTCATGCCCGTCTCCTCAGACCCGGATGGTTTCCTGCTGGCGCTCGCGCAGGCGATACAGCAGATCGCGCCCGCCCTTGTAGGGCGCCGGCCATTCGGCGGCGGTATCGCCCTGCTCGACCGCAGCATGCAGCGTCCAGTAAGGGTTCGCCAGATGCATCCGCGCCAGGCAGACCAGATCGGCCCGGCCTGCCATCAGGATGCCATTCACCTGATCCCAGTCCGAGATATTGCCGACGGTCATGGTGGGCATGCCCGCCTCGTTGCGGATACGGTCCGAGAACGGGGTCTGGAACATGCGGCCATAGATCGGCTTTTCCGCCGGGTCGGTCTGACCCGAGGAAACGTCGATGATGTCGGCCCCCGCCGCGCGGAACATGCGGGCGATTTCCAGCGCCTCGGAGGGCGTCACGCCGCCGTCGATCCAGTCATGTGCGCTGATCCGCACCGACATCGGCTTGCCGGCAGGCCAGACCGCGCGCATCGCCTCGAACACTTCCAGCGGATAGCGCATGCGGTTTTCAAGGCTGCCGCCGTAGTCATCCTCGCGCTTGTTGGTGACCGGACTGATGAAGGTGGCCAGAAGATAGCCATGCGCCGCGTGCATCTCGATCATGTCGACGCCCGCGCGGTCGGCCATCTGCGCCGAGGCCACGAACTGCGCCTTCACCTCGTCCATATCGGCGCGGGTCATGGCGCGGGGGGTCTGGTTTTCGGGCCGGTAGGGGATTGCCGAGGCGGCGATGATCTCCCAGTTGCCCGAGGGCAGCGGCTTGTCGATGCCACCATCCCACGGCACACAGGTCGAAGCCTTGCGCCCGGCATGGCCGATCTGGATGCAGAGCTTTGCCGTGGTTTCGGCATGGATGAAATCGGCCAGCCGTTTCCACGCGGCCTCGTGCTCCGGCTTGTAAAGGCCGGGGCAGCCGGGGGTGATGCGGCCGGTATCCGACACACAGGTCATCTCGGTATAGATCAGACCCGCGCCACCCTTGGCGCGTTCGGCGTAATGGGTGAAGTGCCAGTCGGTCGGGCAGCCATCCACCGCCTTGTATTGCGCCATGGGCGACATCACGATGCGGTTTTTCAGCGTCATGTTGCGCAGCGTGAAGGGCGCGAACATCGGGCGGCGGCCCTTTTCGCCCCCCGCCTGCTCCTGGAACCAGTCCTCGGCCGAGGCGAGCCATTCCGGGTCGCGCAGGCGCAGGTTTTCGTGGCTGATGCGCTGGCTGCGGGTCAGCAGCGAATAGGCGAACTGGGTCGGGTGCATGTCGAGGTAACGCTCGACCTCCTCGAACCATTCAAGGCTGTTGCGCGCCGCCGATTGCAGGCGCAGCACCTCGACGCGGCGTTCGTCCTGATAGCGTTCGAAGGCGCGTTCCAGCGTCGGTTCGCTGTGCAGGTATTCGGCCAGCGCAATCGCACTATCGAAGGCCAGACGCGAGCCGGAACCGATCGAGAAATGCCCGGTCGCCGCCGCATCGCCCATCAGCACGACATTCTCGTGATACCACTTCTCGCAGATCACGCGCGGGAACTGCATCCACACCGCCGATCCACGCAGGTGATTGGCGTTCGACATCAGCTCGTGCCCACCCAGATGGGCAGCAAAGATCTGGCGGCAGGTTTCGATGATCTCTTCCTTGCTCATCGTCTCGAAACCCCATTTGTCCCAGGTCTCGGGCAGGGTTTCGACGATGAAGGTCGCGGTCTTGTCATCAAACTGGTAGACATGCGCCCAGACCCAGCCATGCTTCGTTTTCTCGAAGATGAAGGTGAAGGCGTCGTCGAATTTCTGATGCGTGCCCAGCCAGATGAACTTGCACTTGCGCACGTCGATATCGGGCTTGAAGTCGGCTTCGTATTCGCGCCGCACCAGCGAATTGATGCCGTCGCAGCCGACCACGATGTCATATTCCTTGCGATATTCCTCGGCCGTCTTGAACTCGGTCTCGAACTGCATGTCTACGCCCAGTTCGCGCGCCCGCTCCTGCAACAGAACCAGCATAGCCTTGCGACCAATCCCGGCGAACCCATGCCCGCCCGAGACGGTGCGCACGCCGTTGTGCACGGTGGCGATGTCATCCCAATAGGCAAAGTTCGACCGGATCGCCTCGGTCGATTTGGGGTCGTTCTTCTGCATCCGGCCCAGCGCGTCATCCGACAGCACAACGCCCCAGCCGAAGGTATCGTTGGCCTTGTTGCGTTCAAGCACCGTCACCTGATGCGACGGGTCGCGCAGCTTCATCGAGATGGCGAAATAGAGACCGGCCGGGCCGCCCCCAAGGCAGAGCACTTTCATCGTAAACCTCCCGCGGTTTTCGCGTTCCTTGCAATCATGCTGCCACCGTCGCGCCGTTATTTCAAGCTTGAAATTTCTGACTTGAAATCTTTTTGCCAAAGGCTCAGCATGGGATCCAAAGCAGGAGGGCGAGAATGGCGGTTATCGGAGTCGTCGGTCTGGGCGTGATGGGCCTTGGCATTGCGCAGGTCTATGCCACAGCGGGTCACGAAGTGCGCGTGACGGATGCCTGGGCGCCCGCGCGTGAAAGCGCCATGCAGCGCCTGCGTGATGGCCTGACCCCGCGCGTCGCCTCGGGCAAGATGTCCGCAGCAGAGATGGAGACGCTGCTGGACCAGGTAACGGTCTGCGATATGGCTGACCTCGCCCCTTGCGCCCTGATCATCGAGGCGATTGCCGAGAAGATCGAGGCCAAGCAGGCGCTGTTCGCAGAGCTTGAACGGATTTCCGACGCGGTTCTGGCCACCAATACCTCGTCGCTGTCCGTGGGGGCGATTGCAGTTGGCCTGACCGATCCGGGCCGTCTGGTCGGGCTGCATTTCTTCAACCCCGCGCCGGTGATGAAGCTGGTGGAGTTCATCACCCTGCCCGGAACCACGCCCGGCGCAGCCGAAACCGCCCGCCGGTTGACCGAAGCGACCGGCAAGACCGTCGTCCCCTGCGCCGATACGCCCGGCTTCATCGTCAACCGCTGCGCCCGGCCTTACTACGGCGAGGCGCTGGCGCTGCTGGACGAAGGCCGCAACGCAGGCGAGATCGACGCGGCCATGGTTGCGGCAGGCTATCGGCTGGGGCCGTTCCAGCTGATCGACCTTGTAGGGGCCGACATCAACCTTGCCGCCACCGAAAGCCTGTTGGCCGCAATGGGCGGCAGCCCGCGCTATCATGTGTTCCCCGCGCTGCGTGCGCAGGTGGAAAGCGGCCATCTTGGCCGCAAGACGGGTCGGGGTTTCCTCCACCCCGACCCGCTTCCTGCCGCCCCCGCCGATGCGGCGGCGATTGCGCTGCGGATCGAAGCGATGCTGGCCAATGAGGCCGCAACGCTGCTGGCCGAAGGCGGCACCGATATGTCAGGCATCGACACCGCGCTGAAGCTGGGGCTGAACTTCCCGCGCGGCCCGTTTGAAAGCGCCCGCGCCCGTGGCCTGCCTGCGATCCGGGCCGAACTCGCCCGCCTGCGCGCCGCCGCACCCGACGCGCTGAAACCCCGCTATGACGCATCCCCCGCGCTGGAGGCCCTTGCATGACCGCCGTTTACCTCTGCTCCGGCAAGCGCACCCCCATCGGCCGTTACGGCGGCAGCCTGTCTGCGGTGCGGCCCGACGATCTGGCAGCCCACGCCATCACCGCCGCGCTGGCAGGCCGTGACCTGCCGGTGGACGAGGTGATCCTCGGCTGCGCCAATCAGGCGGGCGAGGACAACCGCAATGTCGCACGCATGGCCGTCCTGCTGTCCGGCCTGCCCGAAAGCGTACCGGGAGTCACGGTGAACCGGCTGTGCGCCTCGGGTCTGGATGCCGTCATCCTCGGTGCCCGCGCCATCGCCACCGGCGCCGCCGATCTGGTGATCGCAGGCGGCGTCGAAAGCATGAGCCGCGCGCCCTTCGTGATGCCCAAGGCTGACAGCGCCTTTTCGCGCTCGAATGCGGTTTACGATACGACAATCGGCTGGCGCTTTATCCACAAGCGCATGGCGGCGGAGTTCGGCGTCGAGTCGATGCCTGAAACCGCCGAGAATGTCGCCGCCGATTTCGGTGTGTCCCGCGCCGATCAGGACGCTTTTGCCCTGCGCAGCCAAAGCCGCTACGATGCCGCATGGCATGCGGGCGACATCGCGCCGGTCACCATTCCGGGCCGCAAGGGGAATACCGTGGTGGCCGCGGATGAACACCCCCGTGCGACGACGCTGGAGAAACTCGCCGCCTTGCCCACGCCCTTCCGGCAGGGGGGCAGCGTGACGGCAGGCAATGCCTCGGGCGTGAATGACGGCGCCTGTGCGCTGCTGCTGGCCTCGGAAGCGGCGGTGAAAGCGAATGGCCTGACCCCGCTTGCCCGAATCGGTGCCGCCGCCAGCGCGGGCGTCGCGCCGCGCATCATGGGCATCGGTCCGGTTGCAGCCGTTGAACGCATCACCGCCCGCACCGGCTTGCGCCCCGCCGATTGCGACGTGATCGAGATGAACGAGGCTTTCGCCGCGCAGGCGCTGGCCTGTCTGCGACAATGGGGCCTCCCCGATGATGCACCACAGGTGAACCGTTATGGCGGCGCCATCGCGATGGGGCATCCGCTTGGCATGTCAGGCGCGCGCATCGCACTTTCCGCCGCACGGCAACTGGCGGAAACCGGCGGCCAGACTGCGCTGGCCACATTGTGCGTCGGCGTGGGGCAGGGCGTTGCGCTGGTGCTGCACGGAGTCTGACTCCCGAAAAATCCTGCGCCTTTTATCCTTTAACCGCCGGTTCACCCCGCTGGGGCTAGTCTGGGCATGGGTGTAAAAGGATGGGTGTGTGATGGCCGGCAAGAATTCTGCCGCGCCAGTCATCATCAAACGGAAAAAGATTGTCGGGGGCGAGGGTCACCACGGTGGGGCGTGGAAAGTCGCCTACGCCGATTTCGTGACCGCCATGATGGCGTTTTTCCTGCTGATGTGGTTGCTGGGCGCGACAACCGAAGAACAACGCAAGGGTGTGGCGGATTATTTCGCCCCGACCGCCTCGATTTCGCCGTCAGGCGGCGGAGTCGATGTGCTTGGCGGGGATTCACAATTCGCACAGGAGGCCCGTGCGCGGTCCGGCACCGGACTGGCGGGCGGGCGCTCACCCTCGGAAACCGGCGACGGCGCGGCGGGTGAACTGCGCGAGATCAAATCCGAGATCGACAAGCATCTGACCGCTTTCAGCGGCGAAAGCATGACGATGCAGCGTGCCCTGCGCCATGTGGTGACCCGAGTGACCGACGAGGGACTGGTGATCGAGATATTCGATCTTGAAGGCGCCCCCCTGTTCGCACCCGAAACTGCAACGCCCGAGCCCGTGCTGCGCAGCATTGCCGCCATGCTGGCCGAGGTTCTGGGCATAACGCGCAACGAACTGGCGGTGAACGGTCATGTCCGCTCCTACCCGATGGCGCTGGCCCGCAACCCGATGTGGGAGCTTTCTGCCTCGCGCGCCGATGCGCTGCGCGGACTGTTGCAAGGCGCGGGGGTGCCCGCCACACGGTTGCGGCGTATTTCCGGTCATGCCGACCGCAGGCCGGTGACGTCCGATCCGATGGCCAGCCGCAACAACCGAGTCGATGTCGTCCTGCTGCGCCGCGACAGATAAGTTACGGCGTTAGGGCAATCTTAAGCGCAAGGGCGCAGGGTCGGTTTCCAGGTGGAATCGACACGCAGAAAGGTGCCCATCCGAATGACCATTTCCTCTGCCCTGAATGCCGGGGTGGCCGGGCTGAACGCCAATGCCACCCGTCTGGCCTCCATTTCTGACAATATCGCAAATTCCGGCACTTACGGATATAAACGTGCCTGGACGGAATTCGAATCTCTGGTGCTCAGTGGGGCACAGAATGCGGGCAGCTATACCGCTGGCGGAGTACGTGCCAATTCCTCGCGCCTGATCGACGAACGCGGCTCGCTCGTTTCCACGTCCAGCGCACTGGACCTTGCGGTTTCCGGGCGCGGCATGCTGCCTGTGATGCGATCGGTCGATATGGATGGCGGCACCGGCGAATTGCTGATGACGACGACGGGCGCCTTCCGTCCCGATGAAAACGGTGTGCTGCGAACGGGCACCGGGTTGGTGTTGCTGGGCTGGCCCGCAAACGCCGATGGCACAATCCCGGTGATGCCGCGCGACACGATGACAGGGCTGAGCCCGGTTGTCGTCAACTCCAACCAGCAGGCGGGCGATCCGACGACGACGGTGCGCCTCGGCGTCAACCTGCCCGCCACGGCCACAGATGAAACGGCCACAGGCGATCCGCTGCCGCTGTCCGTGGAGTATTTCGGCAATCTGGGCACTTCGGAAACGCTGGACGTGACCTTCATCCCCACACCGGGAACCGGCGGCCGTTCGAACCAGTGGACGATGACCATCGCGGATTCCGCACAGGACGGGGCAGTGATCGGTGAATATGTGCTGACCTTCGATGACACTCGCGCCAATGGCGGCACGTTGGCCAATGTCACCGCCGTTTCGGGCGGCAGTTACGACGCCACAACCGGCGCAATCGTGCTTTCGGTCGCGGGCGGCCCGCTGGAACTGACGATCGGAAAGCTGGGTGATGCGACTGGCCTCACCCAGCTTTCCGACAATTTCGCGCCGACCTCGATCACCAAGAACGGCTCTCCCGTCGGTAATCTGATGGAAGTCGAGGTGGATGAACACGGCATGCTGCGCGCCACCTATGACACAGGTTTCACCCGCACCCTCTATCAGATCCCGCTGGTGGATGTGCCCAATCTGAACGGCCTTGCCACTTACAACGATCAGACCTACGGCATTTCCCCCAATTCCGGGTCGTTCTTCCTGTGGAATGCCGGGGACGGGCCCACCGGCTCGGTCGCCGGCTATGCACGCGAGGGCTCCACGACTGATGTGGCCGGCGAACTCACCAACCTGATTCAGACGCAACGCGCCTATTCGTCGAATGCCAAGGTCATTCAGACCGTGGACGAAATGTTGCAGGAAACCACCAATATCAAACGGTAACACGCCATGAGCCTGTCCTCTGCCATGAATGCGGCCCTTTCGGGCCTGACGGTCAGCGCCCGGATGGCCGAGCTTGTGTCCTCCAACGTCGCCAATGCGATGACACCGGGCTATGTGCGCCGCACGGCAGAACTTGCCGCGCGCGAACTGGGCGGGCAGGGACAGGGAGTCCGGCTGGCGGCCGTGTTGCGCAACACAGACACGCATCTTCTGACCGAGCGCCGAACGGCGGAGGCCGCAGAAGCCGGCACAGAAGCGCTTGCAAACTTTCTTTCGCGGGTCGAACAAGCCATCGGAACCGCCGGTTCCGCAACATCACTTTCTGCTCGTGTCGATACGCTGGATGCCGCGCTGCTTGCCGCCGCCAGCCGCCCCGAGTCAGACGTGCGGCTTGGTTCTGCTGTCGAGGCGGCCACCGCATTGGCTGCGCATCTTGGGGCTGCCAGCGCCACGATTCAGGCCGCGCGATCCGATGCCGACACTCGTATCGCGGCGCAGGTTGAAAGGCTGAACGATGGTCTTGCGCAGATCGCCGATCTGAACACGCGCATCCAGATCAGTGTGATCGCCGGACAGGATACATCCGCCCTGTTTGACCTGCGGCAACAGCAGATTGATGCCGTGGCCGAACTCGTGCCCATCCGCGAAGTTGCCCGCGCCGATGGCGCAATCGCGCTTTTCACGCCGGGTGGCGCATCGCTTGTAGAAGGAAAAGGCTCCGTCTTTGCTTTCACATCGCATCCTGTGATTACAGCCGGAATGACACAGGACGGCGGTGCGCTGTCAGGTCTTACCCTGAACGGCCGCATGATCACGACCGGCGCGGACAGCCTGATCGGAGGCGGCAGTCTCTCGGCGCAATTCGCCATCCGCGATGATCTTGCCCCCACCGCCCAAGCGCGTCTTGACGGTTTGGCGCGCGATCTGATCCAGCGGTTTTCCGGGCTGGACGATACACTGCCGACCGACGCGCCCGGTCTGTTCACGGACGGGCAGACGGCCTTTTCAGGCGATGAAACCGGGCTTGCCGCGCGGCTTGCCGTCAATGGAGCGCTTGATGGCGCCACATGGCGGCTGCGCGATGGCCTTGGCGCGACCACGCTCGGCCCTGCCGGGGACGCAAGTCGCATTATTGCCTTGCAGGGCGCCATGACAACCGCGCTTCCGGCGGATTCCGCCGCACTGCCCGGCGGTTCGCGCAGCCTTGCCCTTCGCGTGTCGGATCTTGGCTCTGCCAGCGCCGCTGAACGCCTCTCGGCCGATACAGCGCAAAGCTTTGCCAGCGCCCGCGCAACCGCCCTGAATGAGCAGGAACTCGCGGGTGGCGTGGATACCGATCAGGAAATGCAATCGCTGCTGGCCATCGAAAATGCCTGGTCGGCCAATGCCCGTGTGCTTCAGGTGCTGGATGATCTTCTGGCCCGACTGATGGAGATCTAGATGAGCCTCGTATCCTTGGGCGACATGGCCCAAAGCTTCATGTTGCGGCGACACATGGGTCTCGTGAAGACCGATCTGGCCCGTCACACACAGGAAATGACAACCGGCCTCGCCGCCGACATCGTGCACCAGACCCACGCCGATCTTGGCCCCTTGACCGCGATTTCGGCGTCCCTGACCCGGCTTGACGCTTTCGCAACGGTGACTTCGGAAATGCAACTGTGGTCCGGCACGATGCAGACGGCGTTGCAGGCCATCGACAGCCGCGCAACGGAGCTGGCGCCACAATTGCTTTCTGCCGCGTCGGCCCGACAGGAGACGACCTTTGCAGCCCTGTCCAGTGATGCCGAGGCAGCCTTTGCCTCCGTTGTCGGCTATCTGAACACCTCGCTGGACGGGCGCGCCCTCTTTGGCGGCACGGTGACGGATCACCCGCCCCTTCCGAACGGGAAGGATTTGCTTGATCAAATCGCCCTGGCGGTGGACGGCTCTGCCACGGTGGCTGAACTGCGCGACCGGCTGGACAGCTGGTTTGCTGCGGGGGGCGGTCTCGAAACCGTCGCATGGCAAGGCGGAGCGCCTTTGGAACCCGTTGCCATCGCGCAAGGCGAAACCGCACAGCTTGGTCCGACGGCATTGTCGGATGGCCTGCGCGAGACGCTTAAAGGTCTCTCTCTTGCAGCATTGGCAGGCCGCGACCTGCCCGGTTCCGGTGGCGACGAAAAAGCGGCGATGCTGACTGCAGCTGCGGATGTGCTGATCGGAAGCGGCAGCGCCCGCGCCGGGCTTTCCGCCGACCTCGGCGTGACCGAGCAGCGCATTGCCGACGCGCAAGCCCGGAACGCTGCGGAAACCACGGCACTGAAGCTGGCCGAAAGCCGGATACGCGCTGCCGACCCCTACGTGGCCGCAAGCCGCGTGCAGGAAGCGGAAACCCAGTTGCAGCTGATCTACGCCCTTACCGCCCGGCTTTCGGGTCTGCGTCTTGCGGATTATCTCGGATGATCCGCATACTCCTTCTGCTGATCGCGCTGGCGGCGCCGCTTCAGGCGGCCCCTGTCCGCATCAAGGATCTTGTGGAATTTGACGGGGTTCGCAGCAATGATCTGGTGGGCTACGGGCTGGTCGTCGGGCTGAACGGTACCGGAGATGGCATCCGCAATGCCCCTTTCACCGAAGAAATCATGGCCAACCTGCTGGAACGGCTGGGCGTCAATGTCACGGGCGAGGAATTTCGGCCCAAGAATGTCGCCGCCGTATTCGTGACGGCGGCGCTGCCGCCTTTTGCGCGATCCGGCGGGCGCATCGATGTGACGGTTTCGGCCATCGGCGATGCGAAAAGCCTTCTGGGCGGGACACTGATCATGACGCCGCTGAACGGTGCGGATGGCGAGATCTACGCCGTGGCCCAAGGCACGATCATCGCAGGCGGAGTCGCGGCCGAGGGACAGGCAGCACGGGTGGTTCAGGGCGTGCCCACGGCAGGCGTGATCCCTTCCGGCGCGAGGGTCGAGCGCGAGGTGGAGTTCGATTTTACCTCGGTCACGGCGATCCGTCTGGCCCTGCGCCAACCAGACTTCACCACAGCCGCACGGATTGAAAATGTGATCAACCGCGAATTCGGCCGCAATGTCGCGTTGATGACCGATGCGGGCACGGTCGCGCTGGATCTCGGGCGCAGCCGGATGGCCTCGCCCGCGCATGTGATCGGACGGCTGGAAAACCTGCTGGTCGAACCCGAAACCCGTGCCCGCGTGATTGTCGATCAACGGTCGGGCACCATTGTAATGGGGGCGGATGTGCGGATCAGCAGCGTGGCGGTGGCGCAAGGCAACCTGACCCTGACGGTTGAGGAGGCTCCGATGGTGGTGCAACCCAACCCGTTCAGCCAGGGCGAAACCGTCGTCGTGCCGCGCAGCCAGGCCTCGGTCACCAAGGCACCCGGCACCGGACTGGCCGAACTGACCGAAGGCACCAGCCTGTCATCGGTGGTTTCAGGCCTCAATGCACTGGGGGTGGCGCCGCATGACATGATCGACATTCTGAAAAGCATCAATGCGGCTGGCGCCCTGCATGCAGAATTCATCGTGCAATAGCGATGTCCGGCACCCTTGCCTCGGGGGGGGTCAGCCCGGATGCGCGATCCGTTGCGACATTGCATTGCTTTTGGTCGCAATTTATCGCGCCCGGTGTCGGCTCCATGCTTGCCGAGGGTGGCCTGACGCACGATGCTCGGCCTGACGCAGCCGGAGCCAGCCATGTTTGAGACCCTCTTTTCCCCGATCCCCATCGGCATGGTCGAAATTGCGAACCGTATCGTTTCGACCGGGCATGACACGGTGATGGCTGACGACGGCCATGTCACGGACCGGCTCATTGCCTATCACCGCGCGCGGGCCGAAGGCGGGGCCGGGCTGATCGTCGTGCAGGTGTCGGGTGTGCATGAGACGGCGCGCTATACCTCGCATATGCTTATGGCGACATCGGATGACGCGATTCCGGGCTATGCCCGCTTGGCACAGGCGGTTCAGGCGCATGGCACCCGGATCTTCGGCCAGCTTTTTCATCCCGGACGCGAAATCATGGAAACGGACGATGGCACCGCCGCCATCGCCTACGCCCCTTCTGCCGTGCCGAATTCGCGCTTCCGTGTCATGCCGATCCCGCTGAACCCCGGCATGATTGCCGAAATCGTGCAGGGCTATGCCGAAAGCGCAGCGCGGATGCGCAAGGCGGGCTTTGACGGGTGCGAGATCGTGGCCTCGCACGGCTATCTGCCAGCCCAATTCCTCAACCCTGCCGTCAACTTGCGGACCGATGACTACGGCGGGTCGCTGGACAACCGCATGCGGTTCCTGACCGAAATCGCAACCGCGGTCCGGGCGGCCAACGGGCCGAACTTTGCGATCAGCCTGCGGATCAGCGGCGACGAACGCGATGTCGAGGCGCTGGATCAGGCCGAAACGGTCGAGATATGCCGCCGTCTTGATGCGGCAGGTCTGGTCGATTGCTTCCATATCACCGCAGGAAATTCCGCCTCGCTTTCGGGGGCGATTCATATCGTGCCGCCAATGTTCTATGCTGCGGGCTATACCGCACCACTGTCGGCGCGGGTGAAAGCTGTGGTCAGCCGCCCGGTCATCGTGACGGGCCGGATCAACCAGCCGCAGGAGGCCGAGGCCATCGTTGCGGCGGGTCAGGCCGACCTTTGCGGGATGACCCGCGCGATGATCTGCGATCCGGCGATGCCCGCCAAGGCGCGGGACGGGAAGCCTGATACGATCCGCGCCTGTATCGGCTGCAATCAGGCCTGCATCGGGCATTTCCACCGCGGTTATCCGATTTCCTGCATCCAGTTCCCGGAAACCGGGCGGGAAACCACCTTGGCTGCGCGCAAGACGCCGACAGCGCGACCGCAGCGTGTGCTGATTGCGGGGGCGGGTCCGGCGGGTCTGAAGGCTGCGGCAGTTCTGGCCGCACGGGGTCATATGGTCACATTGTGCGAGGCCGGGCCGCAGGCCGGGGGGCAAGCCCTTCTGGCACAACTGCTGCCGGGCCGGGCCGAGTTCGGTGGCATCGTCACCAACCTGCTGCGCGAGGCGCGTGAGGCGGGCGTGACAATTCGCCTGAACACGCCGGTTACAGCCGATCTGGTGGTGGCCGAGGCGCCGGAGAGGCTCATCCTCGCCACCGGCGCCCGCCCACGCTGGCCCGCGATCGACACCGAAGGGGCGCATGTGCTGGATGCCTGGGCAGTTCTGCGAGGAGAGGGCAATCCGGGCGGTCGCGTGGTGATCGCCGACTGGCGCGGCGACTGGATTGGCATGGGGCTCGCGGAAAAGCTTGCCCGTGACGGCTGTTCCGTGCGCCTGTTTGTCGAGGGCATTGCGCCCGGTGAAACCCTCCCCTTCTATGTGCGCGACGAAATGGCCGCGCGACTCCACCGGCTGGGTGTTGAAATCCGGCCCTATGCGCGGTTGTTCGGGGCAGATACAGACAGCGTTTATTTCACCCATTCCGCCAGCGGCGACGCCATCTTGGCGGAAAACGTGGATACGCTGGTGCTGGTGCAGGGTCATGACAGCAACCGTGATCTGGCGGCGGCGTTGGCCGGTTGGCCCGGCCGTATCGAGGTTATCGGCGATGCGCTGACCCCGCGCAGCGCCGAGGATGCGGTGCTGGAGGGCCTGAAATGCGGTATCCTGGATTAAGACTTTTGTCGCATTGACCTAGCGTCATGCTTGCGCCGCAATCACATGCGGTCATTCTGATGTGACGGCTTGATGAAAGCCGTGTAACCGGAGACCCGTAATGTTCTTTACCCCGGAAGAGGCAACGCTGCTGTCGATGGAAACCGGCCTGATGCTGGCAGAGGCGCAGATGGTTGTGGCGATGCGGCTTTGGGGGATGGCAGGGGTCTGGAATGTCACCTCGGACGAACCTGTCCGCATGGTGCAGGAAAAGGCCGAAGCGGCGGTGCATTCGCTGTTGGCCGCGGGGCAGGCCCTCATGGGTGGGCAGGGTGCTGGTCAGGTTGCCATGGCTGCGCTGGCCCCTGTGCGCGACCGCACCCGCGACAATGTTCAACGTCTTGGCACACAGGGCCTGCGCACCGCCTGACGTATCAGACGGGATGAAAGCTCAGGGGTGGCGAAAGGCCATTTCGCCCCACAGGGCGCGGACCCGTGCATCGCGGCCACAGGCCTTGCGATAAAACTTGTAGGCTTTTTTCTTTTGCTTCGGGCCCGCCCGTGTCAGCACGATGTCGGACGACCGATAGTAGTTCTGGTGATACTCCTCGGCGGGCCAGAACCGCCCGGCCTTCACAACGGGAGTCACGATCTTCTGTCCCAGCGCGACTTGTGCCTCGGCCACTGCCTGCTCTGCCGCCGCCTGCTGTTCTCCGCCGCGTGCGAAGATCGCCGTGCGATAGCTGTCGCCCCGATCGCAAAACTGCCCACCCGCATCCGTGACATCGACTGACCGCAGAAACATCGCAATCAAGTCGTGATAGCTTATGACGCTGTTGTCGAAGCTGATCTCGACCGCCTCGTAATGGCCGGTTCCACCGGCCGAAACCTGCTTGTAGCTGGGGTTCTGCACCTTTCCACCAGTATAGCCCGAAATGACCGATTTCACGCCTTTGACGCTTTCGAAATCGGCCTCGACGCACCAGAAACAGCCCCCGGCGACCACGGCCTTTTCCTCGGCCGCACGCGCTGCGCCAACAGCCGCACCTGCCGTCAGCACGATAGCCACCGCCAGAATCGTATAGATCCGTCGCATCGCCCCCTCCGATCATATCTTCAGACAGGCTCGCCCGATGAAGGTGCGCAGGACAACACAAGCCTGCGTGATCGGACAAGGGCATGGCATCTTGAACCCCGTCGGGCGCCGCCCTAGCGTGGGCCGCGAACAGGAGAGCGCCATGAACGATCACGTTTCCACCCATCAGGCCGAAGACGACGCCCGCAACGAAAACCTGATGCTGTTCCTGAACGGTCGCATCGTGCCCAAGGCCGAGGCGGTGGTTTCGGTTTACGACTCCGGCTTCATGATGGGTGACGGCGTGTGGGAGGGGATGCGGCTTTACGACGGGCGCTGGTCCTTCCTTGGCGAACATCTGGACCGGCTGTTCGAGGCGGCGAAGGCCATCGACCTCGACATCGGCATGACCGCGGCAGAGCTGGAACAGGCGCTGCGCGACACGCAGGCCGCGAACGGCATGACCACCGACGCCCATGCGCGGCTGATGGTGACGCGCGGGGTGAAGACCCGGCCGTTCCAGCATCCGCAACTGTCGCAGCAGGGGCCGACAGTAACCATTATCATGGAACACTCGCGCCCGAAAATCCCGCGCCCGATCACGCTGGCCACCGTGCCGCATTTGCGCGGGCTGCCGATGACGCAAGACCCTAAGCTGAATTCGCATTCCAAGCTGAACTGCATTCTCGCCTGTATCGCCGCGCAAAAGGCCGGGGCGGACGAGGCATTGATGCTGGACGTGCATGGCTTCGTGAACACGACCAATGCCTGCAACTTCTTTATCGTGAAGAAAGGCGAGGTTTGGACCTCAACAGGCGATTATTGCATGAACGGCATCACCCGCCGCAAGGTGATCGACCTGTGCCGGGCCAATGCCATTCCGGTATTCGAGCGGAATTTCAGCCTCGTCGATACCTATTCGGCGGATGAAGCCTTTCTGACCGGCACCTTCGGCGCGCAAACCCCTGTCGGCAGCATCGACGGACGGCAGATCGGCGATGGTCAGATGGGTCCGATGACCGAACGCCTGCGCGGCCTTTACAAGCAACTCGTGCTGGCATGACGGTCAGCACCATGAAAATCGCGATGTGGAGCGGCCCGCGCAATCTTTCGACCGCCATGATGTATGCCTTCGCCGCGCGCGGTGATTGCGCGGTCTGGGATGAACCCTTCTATGCCGCCTATCTGGCTGCCACCGGCATCGACCATCCGATGTCGGCAGAGGTGATCGCGGCGGGCAAGACCGATCCGGCAAAGGTCGCCGCTGCCTGTCTGGGGCCAAACCCTGACGGAAAACCGCTGTGGTATCAAAAGCATATGACGCTTCACATGATCCCCGGCTTTGATCGCGGCTTCCTGCGCGGGCTGACCAATGTCTTCCTGATCCGCCATCCGGCGCGGGTGGTGGCAAGCTATTCCAGGAAGCGCGAAAGCCCGACGCTGGCCGACATTGGCTTTGCCCAGCAGACCGAGCTTTTCGATCAGGTAGCCGACATGACCGGCGTGACGCCGGTTGTGGTGGACAGTGAGGACATCCGCGCCAATCCGGCGACCAGCCTGCGCGCCCTTTGCGCGGCCCTGAATATACCGTTCACCGAAAACATGCTGCGCTGGCCTGCGGGGCCGAAGCCCTTTGACGGGGCTTGGGCGCCGCATTGGTATAATGCGGTTCACGCCTCCACCGGCTTTGATGCTCCGGAAGGCCCGCTGCCCGACCTTGCGCCCGAATATGCGCGGCTGGTCGAGGCCGCGCTGCCGCATTACGACCGGCTGCGCCAATACGCGCTTGGGGCGTAATCAGATGCTCAGCGCGGCTTGCAGCGCCTCGCGCGTCAGGCCCTCTTTCGGATGCGACAGGTTCACCGCGCCGCGTTTGAGCACATAGAACTGGTCGCCCAGATCGAAGGCAAAATCGAAATACTGTTCGACCAGAATGATGGCCATATTGCCCTTGGCCTTCAGATATTCGATCACCCGCCCGATTTGCTGGATGATATTGGGCTGGATGCCCTCAGTCGGTTCGTCCAGCAACAGCACCTTGGGCCGCATGATCATCGCCCGCGCGATGGCAAGCTGCTGCTGCTGCCCGCCCGACAGATCACCGCCGCGCCGGTGGCCCATGTCCTTCAGCACCGGAAACAGGTCATAGATCTCGTCGGGCACCTTGTGATCCGCCTTCGGCAGCAGCGAAAAGCCGGTTTCAAGGTTCTCGCGCACCGTCAGCAGCGGAAAGATCATCCGCCCCTGCGGCACCACGGCCAACCCGCGCCGGGCCATCTGTTGCGCGGGCAGGACCGGCAGCGCCTCGCCATCCAGCGTGACCGTGCCGCCCGAGCGCGGATGCGTGCCGGCCAGCGCCTTCAGAAGCGAGGTTTTGCCCACGCCATTGGTGCCCATGACGCAGGTCACCACGCCGGCCTTGGCCTCAAGGTCGATGCCGTTCAGGATCTGGCTGCCGCCGTAATGCAGGGTCAGCCCTTCGGTTGTCAGCATGTTCAGCGCCCCAGATAGACTTCGATGACTTGCGGATTCTTGGTGACGTGATCCAGACTGCCCTCGGCCAGGACCGAGCCTTCGTGCAGCACCGTCACCTTGCAGTTCAACCTCCGGATGAACTCCATGTCATGTTCCACCACGACGACGGCACGGGTTTTCGCCAGCTCCACCAGCAAAGCGGTGGTCTGCTCGCGCTCCAGAAAGCTCATCCCCGCCGCAGGTTCATCGACCAGCAGCAGGCGCGGTTCCTGAGCCAGCAGCATGGCAATCTCCAGCCATTGTTTCTGACCGTGCGACAGCTCACCCGCCTTGCGGGGCAGGTGGTCGGCAAGGCCCACCTGTGCTGCAAGCTCCGCCACGCGGGCGCGGTCTTTCGCAGTTTCGCGCCAGAACAGCACCCGCCAGGGCGTGCGCGCGGCCTTTAGCGCCAGCATCAGGTTTTCGGAAACGCTCTGATCCTCGAACACTGTGGGGCGCTGGAATTTGCGGCCGACGCCCGCACGCGCGATCTGCGCCTCTGACATCCGCAGAAGCGAGCGTGGCACCTCGCCAAAGGTCACTGTGCCCTCGTCCGGCCGGGTCTTGCCGGTGACGATGTCCATGAAGGTGGTCTTGCCCGCCCCATTCGGGCCGATCACTGCGCGCAGTTCCTGCGGGCCGATGGCGAAGGACAGGTTGTTGATGGCGCGGAATCCGTCAAAGGTGACCGAGACGCCGGAAACCTCCAGCAGCGAGGTTGTGCGGGCCGGGGCGAAAGGGGTCATGCGTCGGCCTCCTTCTCGCGCAGGGCGCCGTCATCGGGGCCAAGCTGGGCGCCATGGCGGCGCGGGCTGGGCAGCCGGTCGAACAGGCCGCCGATGCCGCGCGGTGCGAACAGGGTCACAAGAACGAAGGCAAGACCCAGCAGCACCGTCCACCAGTCCACCCAGTTGATTGTGTAGAACCCGAGCGGGATTGCGGGCGCCATGCCCCCGGTGAACCACGAGGATAACAGCGAGACGACCGCCGCGCCGATCACCGCGCCGTAAAGCCGTCCGCGCCCGCCAATGGCGACCCAGACGGCGAGGTAGATCGAGGCAATGGGCGCAAGCTCGGCCGGGTTGATGATACCGGCCTGCGGGTAATAGAAAGCGCCCGCCACGGCGGCGACCATCGCGGTCAGGGTAAAGACAAACAGCTTGTACCCCTCGACCGGGTAGCCAAGGAAGCGCAGCCGCTGTTCATCATCACGGATCGCGCGCAGCGCGCTGCCGAACTTGCCCGAGCTGACCCAGGCCAGCAACAGATACCCCGCCGCCAGCAACAGGGCCGAAGCGAGGAAGAACAGAATCGACAGGGTGGATTGCGGCATCTCGGCAAGGCCAGGCAGGTTTTGCAAACCCGAAAGCCCGTTATTGCCGCGCAGCCCACTGTCGTTCTGGAACAGGTAAAGCGCCAGCGCCAACGTCATGGCCTGCGTCAGGATCGACAGGTAAACCCCGTTCACCCGCGCCCGGAACGCCAGCCAGCCGAAGATCAGCGCCAGAACGCCCGGCACGATCAGTACCAAAGGCAATTGCAGGAAGGCGCTGTAGGCGAAGCTCCAGACCATGGGCAGGTCAGAGCCGCCGACCACGCCGAAGATCTGTGTGGCAACCCCCTGCGCCACCTCTTCGAGCGTGGGCGGGATGGGCGATCCGGCCAGCGCCTGCACCACGATCTCTTCGGTGCGGGCATACATCAGCCACATGCCGGTCATGTAGCCGCCAAGGGCGAAGAAGGCCATGTGGCCCAGCGAAAGGATGCCGGTGTATCCCCAGATCAGGTCCATCGCCAGGGCAACGAGGCAGAGGCATAAGGTCTTGCCCAGCACCTTGACGAAGGCGGTGGGGATGAGGCCGATGCCAAAGCCCTCGGCCAGCAGGGTCACGCCAAGGGTGAACAGCGCCAGAAGCAGCAGGAACCACAGGGTCGAGGGGTTGCGGGTCAGGAATGTCCGGGTCATTGCGGGGCCTCCGGCATTGCAGCGGGGGTTTCACACCCCCGCACCCCCGTGGGATATTTGGGCCAAGATGAAGGGAAGGACAGCGGCGGTCTGAACATCGGCTCAATCTCCTGCCGCGCGGCCCTTGAGGGCGATGATGCCGCGGGGGCGGAACTGGATGAACAGGATGATGAAAAGGATCATGTAGGTCTGTGCGGCCAGCGTGTTCGACGGGTTCAGCCATTCGATCACCTTCTGGAAGCCGCCGATCATGGCGGCGCCCGCGAGTGCCCCCCAGATATTGCCAACGCCGCCGACCACGACCGTCATGAAGCTTTGCACGATATAATCCGAGCCAAGCTCCGAAGTGACCTTGGCGAAAAGCCCGATGGCGACGCCCGCGATGCCGGCGATGCCCGAGCCGATGCCGAAAGTCAGCATGTTGATGCGGTCGGGGTCGATACCCATGCTGGCAGCCATGGCGGGGTTCTGGGTCACGGCGCGGACCTCCAGCCCCAGCCGCGTGCGCTTCATCAGCCAGAGGAAGAAACCGAGGAACAACAGGGCCAGAAGGAAGATGGCGACGCGGATATAGCTGATCGAGATGATGTCATTGAAGCTAAGCGCACCGTCGAGCCAGGCGGGCGCGGTCAGGGGCCGGGCCTGTGTGCCGAAGATGTTCTTGGCGATCTGTTGCAGCGCGATGGAGATGCCGAAGGTCGCAAGCAGTGTCTCCAGCGGGCGTTTGTAGAGATGGCGGATCACCAGCCGCTCCATCGCTACACCGGCGGCAAAGGTGACGGCGAAGGCCAGCGGCAGGGCGACGAGGATCGAGACGGTATAGTTCGGGATCATCTGCTGCACGACATAGCCGGTATAGGCGCCCATCATGATGAACTCGCCATGCGCCATGTTGATGACCCGCATCACGCCGAAGGTGATAGCGAGACCGATAGCAGCAAGGAAGTAAATCGAGGCGAGCGAGAGCGCATCGAGCCCCAGATCGGCGGCCGTCATCAGGCCCACGCGGGTTTCGATACTGGCAAGCGTCCGTCGGGCCGCATCGGTGACGGCCGGGTCGGGTTCTGCATATTGATCGTAATAGACATGCGCGGCCAGAGCAGCGGCGACCTCGGCGTCGGTAGCGGCCGCAGGCACCTGGCCCGATTTCTCCAGCGCCTCATAGGCCGCGTCACGACGCGGCTGGCTGGCCAGTTCAGCCAGCGGCACGCCACCGACAGCCCCGTTTTCCACATGGGCGGCCAGTGCGGTCTTCTGATCGGCCAACGTAAGCCGTGCGGGTGCGAGACCCGCTGTGACCAGCAGGTCATAGGCGGCCTCGCGCGGGATGTCCTTGCCCGGCGTCAGGGTAGCCGCAATGTTCACGCCCTGCGGCAGCGCCACGGCGACCTTGCGGCTGGTGGCCAGCAGCGGGTTCAGCGCGGCGCGGACATCCAGCGCGGTATCCCCCGCAAGGCTTTCTATGGCGGCGACACGGGTGGCACTGTCGTCTCCGAATTGCAGGGTCAGGAAATTGGCGAGCCGTTCCTTCCGCGCCTTCAGCACAGGATCGGCCTCCTCCTCGATCGAAGCGCGCAAGGGGGCGAGCTGCGACTTGGCGGGCGAGCGCGCGATGGCATCCAGCGCGCGCATGCGCTGCACCGGATCTGGGTCGGTCAGGGTGAATTGCACCAGTGCCGCGCCGATCAACTCGCGCACACCGGCATTGGGTTTGAGGTCGGTGATGTCGGAGGTCGGGGCAGTTCCGGCAGCATGGCCGTCCAGCCCGGTCAACGCCCAACCCTCGGGCGTCTTTTCCAGCAGGAACATCGCGCCGTCGGCCTTGCGCACGCCGAGCTTGCGGTCGGCCCAGGCCTGTAGCATCGCCGCCGCCGACGGATCGCCGGTCGCGGCGATGGCGTCGATCACCGGGCCGATGGTCTGGCGCGAGGGTTTCTCGATCTGGGCGCGCGATGCCTCCACCACCTCGGGCAGGGTTTGCGCGAGGGCAGGCAAGGCAAGACAGACCGCCATGGCAAGCGGCAGCAGGAAGCGGAACATTCCAACCCCTTCGATGGGGCGAGGGGCGCCACGGCACCCCCCGCGAATCAGATCAGTAGTTGGAGGTCAGCTGCACGCAGGTCTTGGTCTCGGTGTTATACATGCCGCATTTCAGGTCTTTCCAATCCGACTCCAGAACCGCCGATTCCGGGAGGAAATCGGTCCAGGCGTCGCCGGGCACCGGCTCAGTCTGGCTGATGATATCAAACTGGCCATCGGCGCGGATCTCGCCGATCAGCACGGGCTTGGTCAGGTGATGGTTGGGCAGCATCTCGGCCATGCCGCCGGTCAGGTTGGGGAACTTCTGCCCGACCATGGCGTCGATCACCGGATCGACCGCCGTGGTCCCCGCCGCTGTCACCGCATTCACCCACATGTTGAAGCCGATATAATGCGCTTCCATCGGGTCGTTGGTGACGCGCTTGTCATCCTTGATGAACTTGTGCCACGCCTCGATGAACGATTTGTTCTCGGGCGTATCGGCCGACATGAAATAGTTCCATGCCGCCAGATGGCCGACGAGGTTGGTGGTATCCAGCCCCGAAAGCTCTTCCTCGCCGACCGAGAAGGCCACAACCGGGATCTTGTCAGCAGTGACACCCGCCGCCGCCAACTCCTTGTAGAAACCGATATTGGCGTCACCGTTGATGGTAGAAACCACGCCGACCTTCTTGCCATCGGCCCCCAGCGCCACCACATCGGCCACGATCTTCGACCAGTCGCTGTGCCCGAACGGGGTGTAGTTGACGAAGATGTCCTCGGCCGCGATACCCTTCGACTTCAGATAGCTTTCAAGAATGTTGTTCGTGGTGCGCGGATAGACGTAATCGGTGCCCAGAAGCGCGAATTTCTCGATCCCCAACTCGTTGAGGAAGTAATCCACCGCCGGAATCGCCTGCTGGTTCGGCGCCGCGCCAGTGTAGAACACGTTCTTCGAGGACTCCTCGCCCTCGTATTGCACCGGGTAGAACAGCAGGCCGTTCAGCTCCTCGATGACCGGCAGCACCGATTTGCGGCTGACGGAGGTCCAGCAGCCGAACATCACGTCCACCTTGGACACGGTCAACAACTCGCGCGCCTTTTCGGCGAACAGCGGCCAGTCAGAGGCCGGATCGACCACCACCGCCTCAAGCTGCCGGCCCAGCACGCCGCCCTTGGCGTTCTGTTCCTCGATCAGCATCAGCATGGTGTCTTTCAGCGTGGTTTCCGAAATCGCCATGGTGCCCGACAGCGAATGCAGGACACCGATCTTGATCGGCCCTTCCTGCGCTAAGGCAAAGCGCGGCGCGGTCAGCGGCGCGGCGAGGGCGGCTGCGGCCGTGGCCAGAAGCGAGCGACGTGTCAGATTCATATCCATTCCCCGTTGCATGCCGGGATCGGGCCGCGCCTGCGAACAGGGCGCGGCAATGCCGGTCCGACGTTTGTTCTTGTCCGTTTGCGGCAGAGTCCGCGGCCGTCCGGGCCTGCGGTATGCTGCCACATGAGAAACTAAGCCGCAGGGGCACCCCTCCGGCAAGCCGTACGCCGCATCGCAGAAACTTCGCCTTCGCCGATGCAGAAATTCCGGTCAAAAAAACGGCAGACTGCCATCCCACGCCACAGATTTATGCGGGCGCCGAACGAATATGGCGGTTTTGCACGGAAATGCTTCGAATTTGAATGATTCCGTTGCCGGTTTTTCCGGCAGCGCCGCGTCGCACGCAGCATTTGATCCGGTTCATTACATATGCAATGAGGGGAGAAGCAGCAAAATGGCAGTCCATGCAACTGGAATCCTTCTTCCCCTATCGTCTGGCGGTTGTCGCCGAAGCCTTTTCCCGCCAGCTGGTCGAGGTTTACGGCCACGCCCATGGCCTGACGCGCGAGGAATGGCGGCTTCTGTTCCTCATCGAGGGTGCGGAAGAGATCAATTCGCTGGAACTGGCCCGGCGCACCACATTGGACAAGGTGCAGGTAAGCCGTGCAACCCAGCGGCTTGAAGACAAGGGGCTGATCCTGCGGTCAATCCCCGCCACGGATCGGCGGCTGCGGCTTTACACCATCACGCCGCTGGGCCGGAGCACATTTGCGCAGGCTTTCAGGCAGGTCGAGGCACGGGCGAATGCCATTCTTGGCGCCATGTCTGTCGAAGAACGCGCGGCCCTGGAAACGGGGCTTGCCGCCCTGCATCGCGCGGTGACCGGTCAGGCCAAGGCCTGACCGGCAGTTTCAGGCCACTTCAGGCTTGGAGTTCTTGCCACATTTGTTGATCTCGGATTGCGGTCCAGATGCGTGGAGTGTCGATGCCTTTTGCTTCGTCGTATGCGCGAGCGACGTTGAAGGGGAGGCAGTGTTCGTAGATGGCGTAGTTTGCGAATTTGGGGTCGCAGGCGGCGCGGACGGCGTCCCATGCTTCTTTGAGGG
>NZ_QXXQ01000011.1 GCF_003570715.1 Gemmobacter lutimaris
CCTGCTCGAGCCGATCGGGAACGTCCCTCCGGCAGAAGCAGAGGCAAACTTCTACGCCGCTCTGGAAACTGAAGACATCGCCGCGTAACTAACCAAAATCAGCCTCCGGCAAACCCGGGGCGGTTCACACGCCTACAGAGGCATTCAGATTAGCGGCTTAACCTGAGCAGATTCCGCTGGGTCATTACACGTCGTTGCTTGCCCTGACGCAGGAGGAGCCGCTGCCTCGCACCATCGGGATCGCGCGCGGTGTGTTGTGGGCGCGGTTCGCGTCGGCCGCAAATGTTGACAAGCCGTCCCCGAACCCCGATCCATGACGGGGTTTCGGCATGGCGGGCAGATGGACAGCGGATCGCAGCGTGACAAGACGCCCGTCGAAGGGCCGGAGGTTCTGCCGCTTGGCAGCACCGCGCTGCTGTTGCGCTTTGGCCTGACGGTCACGCCACGCGCCACCGCCGCCGTGCAGGCGCTGCACGACATGCTGGACAAGGCCGACCTGCCGGGTGTGACGGAAATCCTGCCAAGCCTCGCCTCGGTCATGCTGCGCTTCGATCCCGCGAAAGTGACACGCGCCGATCTGGCGGCCCGACTGGCCACGCTGACAGGCACGCGTGACTGGCACGCAGCCGAACCGCGGCCCGCAATGCGGCTCTGGCAGGTGCCGGTGGCTTTTGGCGGGGTGCATGGCCCGATGCTGGAGGAAGCCTCCGCCCTTGCCGGTCTCAGCCCCGAAGCGGCGGTGCGGCAGGTCGCGGAAACCGAGTTGCGGGTGCTGGCCATCGGCTTTGCCCCCGGCCAGCCCTATCTGGGCCTGCTGCCCGAGGGCTGGAACCTGCCGCGCCTGTCGGACCTTGCCCCGCAGGTGCCACAGGGGGCGGTGACGGTGGCGGTGCGCCAGATCGTTCTGTTTGCCAATGCCTCTCCGACCGGCTGGCGCCAGATCGGCCGCGCGGCCTTCCGCCCCTTCCGCCCCGAGGCTCGTGACCCGGCCCCCCTGCGCGCGGGCGACGCATTGCGGCTGATCCCCTGTTCCGGCGATGAACTGGAGGCGCTGCTGCATACGGGCGATCCCGATGGCGGCGCACGCTGTCAGGTGCGGGCATGAGCGGCGCGCTGATCCTGCATCGCGCCAGGCCGGGGCTGACCGTGCAGGACATGGGTCGCCCCGGTCTGGCCCGGCTGGGCCTGTCGCGCGGTGGCGCCGCCGATCGGCTGGCGCTGCTGGAGGCCACGGCCCTGCTGGGCCTGCGCGCGCCCGTCGCCGCGCTGGAGATGCCCGCACTGGGCGGCAGTTTCGAGGTGACGCGACCGACCCGCATCGCGCTGACGGGTGCGCCGATGCGGGCCGATCTGGACGGCAGCGCGCTGCGCTGGTCGGCCAGCCATCTGATCCTGCCGGGTCAGCGTCTGACCATCGGCGCGGCGACCTCAGGGGTTTATGGCTATCTCACCCCGGCGGGCGGCATTCTGGGCCCCGAATGGCAGGGCAGCCGTGCCGCGCATCTGGTGGCGGGGATCGGCGCGGCACTGGCGGCGGGCGACCGGCTGCCCCTGGGTGATGACCCCGAGCCTGACGCACCCGGACAGTTTCTGCCGGTCGAAGATCGCTTCACCGGCGGCCTGCTGCGCTGGATCGACGGGCCGCAGACCGCCCTGTTCCCCGTGGCAACCCGCGCGCGCTTCGGCACCACGGCCTTCCGCCGTGCCCCCACCGGCAACCGGCAGGGCATCCGGCTGGATTGCGAAGGCCCGGCCTTTGCCGCCGATCTGCCGAAAACCGGCCTCGCCTCCGAGTTCATCCTGCCCGGCGACATCCAGATGACCGGCGACGGGCGGCCCTATATCCTGCTGTCGGAATGCCAGACCATCGGCGGCTATCCCCGGATCGGCACGGTCCTGCCCGCCGACCTGCCCCGCGCGGCCCAATCCGCCCCCGGTGCGGTGCTGCGCTTTCAGCGGGTGACGCTGGCCGAGGCCGATACGCTGGCCCGCCCCCGTGCCGCGCGTCTGGCCAGCCTGCGCGCCGCCTGCCACCCCCTGCGCCGCGATCCGCGCGACATGCCGGACCTGCTGTCCTATCAGTTGATCAGCGGTGTCACCGCGGGCAACGATCTGGACCCGCCCGAAGCCTCTGCCTGACTTGGCGTGACCTCGCAGTTAGCGTAAACATGGCGCGCCGGAGAGGACCGGCATGGAGGAATGCATGACCGACACGCCGCTCGCCAGCCCCGCCGCCCCCCGCTGGATCGACGATCCGCAGCACCGCACCTGGCTGGCCGCCGAGGCGCGGCGGCAATTCGCCTTCTTCCGTGCCAGCCCGCGCAAGAACGGCGGCTTTCACGTTCTGGCCCATGACGGCACACCGCTGCCGGGTGAGGTGCAGGAACTGCATACCACGACGCGGCTGGTACATTCCTACGCTCTGGGCCATCGCGCCGGGGTGGCGGGATGCGAGGCGATCATTGACGCGGGCATGGCTTACCTCTGGTCGCATCACCGCGACGCGGATCATGGCGGCTACCTCTGGGCGCTGGACGGCGCGGCTCCCTGCGACACACACAAGCTCGCCTATGGCCATGTTTTCGTTCTGCTGGCCGGGGCCAGTGCCCGGCTTGCAGGCCACCCCGATGCCGACCGGCTGATCGACGATGCGACCGCCGTGCTGGACCGGCATTACTGGGAGGACGGCGCAGGCCTGTTTGCCGACGAATGGAACCGCGACTGGACGCCGTTTTCTGCCTATCGCGGCATGAATGCCAATATGCACGGGGTTGAGGCGCTGCTGGCAGCTTACGAGGCGACCGGGCGCGAGGTCTATCTGACCCGCGCGGGCCGCATTCTGGATTTTTTCCTCAACCGCATCGCGCCCGCCGAGGACTGGCGCCTGCCCGAGCATTACACTGAAAACTGGCAGATCGACCGCGCCTATTCCGGCAATCCGATGTTCCGCCCCGCTGGCACCACCCCCGGCCATTCGTTCGAACTGGGCCGGTTGATGCTGCAACACTGGGATCTGGCGGGCCGTCCCGACAACGGCGCCCCGGAAACGGCGCGCCGGGTGATCGAACAGGCGCTGGCCAATGGCTGGGATGCGGAAAAGGGCGGTATCTTCTACACGCTTCAGTTTGGCGGCGCGCCTGCGATCCGAGACCGCTATTGGTGGCCGGTGACCGAGGCCATTGGTGCCTTGTCATCCCTGATGAAGCTGGGCGGCACCGAGGGCGACGAGGCATGGTATCGCCGCCTCTGGCAGTTCGCGGATGCGCATTTCATCGACCATGCGCGCGGCGGCTGGTTCCCGGAAATCGACGCGGAAGGCCAGCCTACGGTGACGCAGTTCCACGGCAAGCCCGACATCTATCACTCGGTGCAGGCGGCCTTGCTGCCGCTGTCGCCGGGCGTTTCGCGGCTGGCCGAGACCCTGCCGCGGATCGGATAGTGCAGGGCCTTACTGGCCCTGCACCCCGCCTTCGTCCGCCTGACCACGCTCCGCCTCGATGGCGCGCCAGCGCGCCACATTGGCGTTATGTTCCTCCAGCGTGGCGGCAAAGGCATGGCCGCCGCTGCCATCCGCCACGAAGAACAGATAGTCGCTCTGCGCCGGGTTCAGCGCAGCCTCGATGCTCAGCCGACCCGGATTGGCGATAGGGGTCGGCGGCAGCCCCTCGATGACATAGGTGTTGTAGGGCGTGGCGCGGCGCAGTTCGCTTTGCCGCAGACCCCGGCCCAGCACCCCCTCACCCTTGGTGATGCCATAGATCACCGTCGGGTCAGTTTGCAGCCGCATCCCCTTGTTCAGCCGGTTGACGAAGACACTGGCGACCAGCGGGCGTTCATCGGCAATGCCGGTTTCCTTTTCCACGATGGAGGCCATGATCATGGCCTGTTCCTTGGTGTCATAGGGCAGATCACCCGCGCGCGACGCCCAGAGATCATCCATGATCCGGGTCTGCTTGTCCTGCATCTGCGCCAGCAGCGCCGCGCGGGAGGCCCCCTTGTCCACCTCATAACCATCGGGCGCCAGCGAGCCTTCGGGCGGCACGCCCTCGACATTGCCCTCAAGGAAATCGGCCCGCTTCAGGCTGTCCACCACCTGCCAGCTTGTCACGCCTTCCGCCAGCGTCACCTGCCAGCGCAGATCGCCCTCGGCCACCGCATCCACATATTCCTGCGGCGGCGCATCGGTCGCGGGGGCGAATTTCGCCACCTCGGCGTAGCGATTGGTTTCAGGGTCCAGTTCGCGCAGGATGATTTCCGCCTTGGCGACACCGATCCGATAATTCACCTCGCGCCCGCAGGTTGAGGCACCGCCCGCCGTCACCAGATCGAGGATCTGCGCCATCGAGGCGCCTTCCGGCACCAGATAGGAGCCGAATTTCAACCCCTTGGCCTTGCCCGAATAATCCGCCCCGATGCGAAAGATCCGCGCGTCGGAAACTGCGCCCTGCGTTTCCAGCGTGCGGCTGACCTCCCCCAGCGAGGCGCCGCGCTCCACCTTCAGGCAGATCGGCTGAACCAGCGGGCCGGGACCATTGAATTCCTGCCGCCCCCAGGCCAGAACCCCGGCGAGCGCAATCAGCAACACGATGAACAGGGTCAGCGCGTTCGAGGCGACAGACCGCCACATCAGCCGCGCACCTTGCCCAGAACGAGGCTGGCATTGGTGCCGCCGAAGCCGAAGCTGTTCGACAGCGCCACGTCGATCTTGCGCTGCACGGCCTTGTTCGGCGCAAGATCAAGCTTCGATGCGATGGCCGGATTGTCGAGGTTGATCGTCGGCGGCGCCACCTGATCACGGATCGCCAGCACGCAGAAGATCGCCTCAACCGCGCCGGCAGCACCCAGCAAGTGCCCGATGGAGGATTTGGTCGAGGACATGGTAGCCCCCGCCGCCGCATCGCCCATCAGCCGCTCCACCGCGCCAAGCTCAATCGTGTCGGCCATGGTCGAGGTGCCATGCGCGTTGATGTAATCCACCTGATCCGGGGTGATGCCGGCGCGGGCCAGGGCCGCACTCATGGACCGGAAGCCGCCATCGCCATCTTCCGCGGGCGCGGTGATGTGATAGGCGTCGCCCGACAGACCATAGCCCAGCACCTCGGCGTAGATCTTCGCGCCGCGCGCCTTGGCGTGTTCATATTCCTCCAGCACGACGACACCCGCACCTTCGCCCATCACGAAGCCGTCACGGTCGGCATCATAAGGGCGGCTGGCCTTCTGAGGCTCATCCGCGCGTTTGGTGGACAGCGCCTTGCAGGCATTGAAACCGGCAATGCCGATTTCCGAAATCGGGCTTTCCGCCCCGCCTGCCACCATGACATCGGCATCGCCCCACATGATCAGCCGCGCCGCATCGCCGATGGCATGCGCGCCGGTGGAACAGGCGGTGACGACCGCATGGTTCGGCCCCTTGAAACCGAAACGGATCGACACCTGACCCGAGATCAGGTTGATCAGCGAACCGGGGATGAAGAAGGGCGAAACCCGCTTCGGCCCCTTTTCCTTGATCAGAACCGCCGTATCGGCAATCGTCGAAAGCCCGCCGATGCCCGAACCGATCATCACGCCGGTGCGCAGGCGGCTTTCCTCGTCCTCCGGCTCCCATCCCGCATCCTTCACCGCCTGAACGGCGGCCGCCATGCCATAAAGGATGAAATCATCAACCTTGCGCCGCTCTTTCGGCTCCATCCAGTCGTCGGCATTGAAGGTGCCGTCGCGGCCATCGCCGACCGGAATTTCGCAGGCGTATTTCGTCACGACATTCGTGGCATCGAACCGCGTGATCGGCCCGGCGCCCGATTGCCCGTCCAGCAGCCGTTTCCAGGTCTCCTCCACTCCGCAAGCCAGCGGCGTGACCATCCCAAGACCCGTGACAACAACGCGACGCATCCGATCTTCCTTCTCTGACAGGCCAAGCAGCCCGGATTGCCCCGACGTGATACACGCGGCATCGGGACGAGGCAATATTGGCGGATGACGAAGCCCGCTGGCGCGAACCGCGGTGGCGGAGATCCCCCGCGTGATTGACAGGCCGGTCAGGATCGCTACACCGCTTTTGACATTGAAAGCGGTGGAGACTGCCATGCGCATTGAAAGTATCGGCGACAATTGCGAACTCGGTTTTGTGCAACGTGCCTGCAATCTGGAACCCGGCGGTCTGCTGCGCTGGGCCACGACCCCGCCCGAGGGGTTGCTGAAACTACTGAAGCAGGATTTCGCGGGGCTTTACCAGTTCGAGAACCTCGAACCTGCCAATGCCGGAATGGTGCGGGATCGCGCCTATAACATCGCCTTCCATACGCAGCTTACCTCGACCGACGGTGTTTTCAACGCATCCGAGGCAGAGCGCCGCAGGATTCACGCACAGGAATCCGGCAAGATCCAGTATCTGACCGGCAAGCTGCGGCAACGTCTGGCCGAGGGCTCGGTTCTGTTCATCTACAAGCGCAACAAGCGTATCCCCGATGCGCAAATCTTCGAGATCGGCACCGAAATCGCCCGGCGCGGCCCCGGCCAGCTGCTTTATGTCACCGACAACGCCCCGGCCCTGCTGCCCGGCGAGATGCGCCGCATCAGTGGCAATACCCATATCGGACGCATGACCCGTTTTGCGCCCTACAATCGCGCCAATGACATCGACCTTGATGCGTGGCTCGGTCTTCTGGACAATGCCCGCCAGCGTATCCCGCTGCCCGAAGAGGCCGCGCCCGGGGCCTGATGCCCAAGGCACCGCGACAAGGCTTCCGGACACAACATTTCCAAATGAAAAGGGCCCCCGGAAGGAGGGCCCTTTCGTATCTGTCGGGGCCATCGCCCCGGCGCATGCCTGAAATCAGACGGCGCCCGAGATGAACTTCACGGCATCGCCGAAGGTCTGGATGGTCTCGGCGGCGTCATCCGGGATCTCGATGCCGAATTCTTCCTCGAAAGCCATCACCAGCTCGACGGTGTCGAGGCTGTCCGCGCCCAGATCGTCGATGAACGAGGCGTTCTCGGTCACCTTGTCCTCTTCGACGCCGAGATGCTCGACGACGATCTTCTTCACGCGATCGGCGATATCGCTCATGTCACTTCCTCATCGTTGCGGGGTGGTCCCCGGTCTGGTGTCCCTGCCGCAGGCCAGGCCCTTGGCTGTTTTCCCCGCGTCAGGCAGGGCACCAGAGCCTTCCGGCACTGGTGGTTCCGTTCGCGGCTATAGCAAGCGCACCGGCACTTGGCAAACGCTTTCCCGCGCGCCCGTGCCGCCGCACCCCGCGTCAGATCATCGCCATGCCGCCATTGACATGCAAGGTGGTTCCGGTGACGTAACCCGCCTCCGGGCTCGCCAGGTAAAGCACGGCAGCGGCAATCTCGCCCGGTTCACCCATGCGCCCGGCGGGAACCTGCGTCAGGATGCGCGCCTTCTGCTCGTCATTCAGCTTTTCGGTCATCGCGGTGGTGATGAAGCCCGGCGCCACGCAATTGACGGTGATTCCCCGGCTCGCCACCTCGGCCGCCAGCGATTTGGACATGCCCACCATCCCGGCTTTGGAGGCGGCATAGTTGCCCTGCCCCGGATTGCCGGTGGCGCCCACGACCGAACTGATATTCACGATCCGCCCCCAGCGTGCCTTCATCATGCCGCGCAAAACGCCCCGGCACAGCCGGAAGGTCGAGGTCAGGTTCACGTCCAGCACCGACTGCCATTCGTCATCCGACATCCGCATGAACAGGTTGTCACGGGTGATCCCGGCATTGTTCACCAGCACATCGACAGACCCCATCTTCGCGGCCGCGGCCTTCGGCAGCGCCTCGACACTGGCCGCATCCGACAGATCACAGGTCTCGACGAACACCCGCTCCCCCAGCTCCGCCGCCAGTGCCTCCAGCGGCGCAAGCCGGGTCCCCGACAGTGTGACCACAGCCCCTGCCGCATGCAGCGCGCGGGCAATCTCGCCCCCGATCCCGCCCGAAGCCCCGGTTACCAGCGCATTCTTGCCACCCAGATCGAACATCGTTTCCATCCTTTTCCCGGCCCGGCTTTTACCTTGGGCCAAATATCCTCGGGGGTAGGCCGCAGGCCGCGGGGGCAGACAGCCCCCGTCCACAGCCCCCGCCCCACGAAAACCGCGCCGGTCAGCGCCCAAAATTCTTCCTAAAGAATTTTGGTCCAGGCTCAGCCCTTTGCCGCCAGCACGTCCTCCGGCGCGCCCACTGCACGGGTCTCCACGCCCTTGACAATCCGCTTGATCATGCCCGACAGCGCCTTGCCCGCGCCGATTTCCCAGTATTCCGTGACCCCGGCCGCTTCCATCCAAAGCACGCTTTCGCGCCAGCGGACAGAGCCCGTCACCTGCGCCACCAGCAGGTCACGGATGCGATCCGCCTCCATCACTGCCTCGGCGCGGACATTTACCACCACCGGCACCACCGGATTGTCCACGACCACGGCGGCCAGCGCCTCGGCCATCACATGCGCGGCGGGCTGCATCAGCGCGCAATGGAAGGGCGCGCTGACCGGCAGCATCAGCGCCCGCTTGGCGCCCTTGGCCTTGGCGATCTCCACCGCGCGCTCCACAGCCGCCTTGTGGCCCGAAACCACCACCTGCGCCGGATCATTGTCATTGGCGGCCTGACAGATCTCGCCCTGCGCAGCCTCCGCCGCAACCTCGGTCGCCGCCTCGAAATCAAGGCCCAGCAGCGCAGCCATGGCGCCCACGCCCACCGGCACCGCCTCCTGCATCGCCTGCCCCCGGATGCGCAGCAGCCGCGCGGTATCCGACAACGCCAGCGATTTCGCCGCGCAGAGCGCCGAATATTCACCAAGGCTGTGACCGGCCACAAAATCCGCCGTCTCGATCCCGATGCCCTCGGTCTCCAGCGCGCGCAGCGCCGCGATCGAGGTCGCCATCAGCGCGGGCTGGGCGTTCTGCGTCAGCGTCAACTCGGCAATGTCGCCTTCCCAGATCAGCGAGGACAGCTTTTCGCCCAAAGCCTCGTCCACCTCGTCGAAGACGGCTTTCGCGGCCGGGTATGCTTCGGCCAGGGCACGGCCCATACCGATGGTCTGCGCCCCCTGACCGGGGAATACGAATGCGCGGGACATGGTTCCTCCAAGCGTTTTTACCGGCTTACCGCGTGCGGGCGAGCCATGCAATCGCTCGCGCAATCACCGACGCAACCCTTCGTGAATGCACAGAGCCTGTGCCCGCCCTCGCATTTCCGCACCGCAGCATGCGTGATAGTCAAAGGAAAACCGAAAGCCCGGAGAGAGCATGAGCACCCGCAACACCCCGCAAAGCTATGGCAGCGCCGCCCGCCTGCTGCACTGGCTGACCGCCGCGCTGATCCTTGCCGCCATCGGCCTTGGCCTTTACGCCGAGGACATGCCCGTCGACACGTCTGCCGCTGTCGCGGCCAAGGCGCTGGTCTATTCACTGCACAAGACGCTGGGCGTGGCTGCGTTCTTCACCGCGCTGGCCCGCATCCTCTGGGCACTGACCCAGCCGCATCCGTCACCGCTGCACCCCGAGCGGCGGCTGGAAACATGGATCGCCACCCTGATCCACTGGTCGCTTTACGTCGCCATGATCGCCATGCCGCTCAGCGGCTGGGTGCATCACGCGGCGCTGGACGGCTTCGCGCCGATCCTCTGGCCCTTCGGCCAGGGCCTGCCCTTCGTGCCGAAATCGCAAAGCGTGGCCGAGGCAACGGGCGCGCTGCACGGGCTGTTCTCCAAACTGCTGATCGGGTCGGTTCTGCTGCATGTCGCGGGTGCGTTGAAACATGCGCTGATCGACCGCGACCATACGCTGTCGCGGATGATCCGCGGCACATCCGCAGGCAAGGGCAGCGCCCCCCGTGCCCCCGCACTTGCCGCCGGGCTGGTTTACGCTGCCGTCGGCACCCTCACCCTGATCCTTGCCACCGGCGGGGATGAACCGGCGCGCGCCGCCATCGCCCCGGCCCCCGTCGCGACCACTGGAACCTGGCAGGTCGAAAGCGGCAGCCTTGGTTTCACGGTGCGTCAGATGGGAGCCGAGGTCAGCGGCCAGTTGCCGAACTGGCAGGCCACGATCAGTTTCGATGAAACCCCGGTCAATGGCGTGAATGGCCATGTCACGGTCGCCATCGACACGACGACCCTGACACTCGGCTCGGTCACCGATCAGGCGAAGGGGGCGGAGTTCTTCGATACCGCAACCCACCCGACCGCCACTTTCGACGCCGATATCCTGCCCGCCGATACCGGCTATGAGGCGAAAGGCACCCTGACCCTGCGCGGCACGACCGTGCCCGTCATCCTGCCCTTCACCCTGACCATGGAAGGCGACACCGCCACCATGACCGGCACGACCACACTCGACCGCCGGGCCTTCGGCATGGGGGCAAGCTATGGTGACGAGGCCACCGTGGGCTTCGCCGTCGAGGTCGCCGCAACCCTCACTGCGCGGCGCCCCGAATAAACCGGCGAAGGGGGCTTTCCGCCCCCTCTTGCCTTCGGCAATTCACCCCCGGAGGATATTTGGACCAAGATGAAACCCCGCACCTTCATCTTGGTAAAAAATATCCTCGGGGGTGAGCCCCGCAGGGGCGAGGGGGCGGAAAGCCCCTGATCTGTCAGCGCCGCGCCCGGGTGCCCAGATCCTCGTGGAACCGCAACAGATAGCCGTCAGGGTCCGCCACCACGAATTGCCGGTTGCCGACCTCCCGATCACCGCGACGATACCAGCGATCCTCGGGCGGCAGGATCAGCGGGTGGCCTGCCCCAGCCAGCGCTTCCAACAGCGGCGCGATGGTGCTGACCTCGATTTGCAGGTTGACGCCACGGCCCAGCGGGCGCGGGGTTTCGGCAATACCGGGGTCAAAATCACGGCCCAGCCCGATCTGGTCAAGCATCAGTTCCGCCCCTTCGCGTTCGAGGTAGCAAAAACCTTCCTCGGGGCGTTCGTAGCGGACGGAAAATCCCAGCAGTGCGGTGTAGAAGGCCCGCGTGGCGCGCCAGTCGGTGACCGAAAGCTCGGGGACGATCACTGCCATCTCAGCCCGCCAGCGCGCGCATCAGCCGCGCCTTCTCGCCGGTATCGGCACCGTCCGATATGGCGGCGGCCAGCGCCTCCAGCGAGGCAATGGAGTGACCGGCGCGGAAGGCATCGACATGCGGCAGCATGGCGCGGATGCCGGTGGCGCGCGGGGCAAAGCCTTCCCAGCGCAGCAACGGGTTAAGCCAGATCAGCCGCCGCGCGGACAGATGCAGCCGCTCGGTCTCGCGTGCAAGCTGGCCGCTGTCGTCGCGGTCCAGCCCGTCGGTGATTAGAAGCACCACCGCCCCCTGCCCCAGCACCCGGCGCGACCAGTCGCGGTTGAAGGTATGGAGACAGGCGCCGATGCGGGTGCCGCCCGACCAGTCCTGCGCCTCGCGCCCTGCCGCAGCCAGCGCCGCATCGACATCGCGGGTCGCCAGATGCCGGGTGATATTGGTCAGCCGCGTGCCAAAAGTGAAGCCATGCACCCGCGCCCAGCCCTGTCCTTTGCGATTGGCCACCGCATGCAGGAAATGCAGCACCATCCGGCTATATTGCGACATGGAGCCGGAAATGTCGCACAGCACCACCAGATTGGGCCAGCGCAGCGCCGGGTCGCGGCGGGCCAGCCGCGTGATCTCGCCGCCGCGGCGCATCGCCATGCGCAGTGTGGCGCGCGGATCGATAGCCTGCCCCAGCGGGGCCGCGATCTGGCGGCGCGAGGGCAAGGGCTGCACCGGCAGGCTGAGGCGGGCAAGCATGCGCTTTGCCTCGGCAATCTCGGCCACCGACATCTGCTCGAAGTCCAGCGTCTTCAGCCGTTCTTCGCGCGCCATGGTGGCGGAGGCGTCGATTTCCACCTGCTCTTCGCCCGGCGGGCTTTCGGCCTCGGGCAGGTCACGGTTGGCACCGTCCAGCAGCGCCTCGGCCGCACGTTTCTCGGCCGCCTGCGCCACGCGCTCTTCCTGCACGCCGCGAATGGCGGGCAGCATGAGGGACATCATCTGTTCCATGTAACGCGGGTCACGCCAGTAGAGGCGGAACACCTGATCGAAGACCGCACGATGTTCGGGGCGGCTGACGAAACAGGCATGCAGCGTCCAGTAGAAATCGCGGCGTTCGGTAAAGCCCACCGCCTCCACCGCCCGGATCGCGTCAATCACCCGGCCCGATCCGATGGGCAACCCGGTCTTGCGCAGGGCGCGGGCGAACCACAGGATGTTGCGGCTGATCTTGCCGTCTTCCGGCAGGGTGAGTTCAGCGTAGCTGGCCATGCGATGCGCCGGGGGCGCTGCCCCCGGACCCCCGGGATATTTTTGCCAAGATGAAAGCGGGAAATGAGCGGGCCGTCATGCGGGCACCGCTTCCTTGCGGATTTCATCGAGCAGGCGCTTGGCCTCGGAACCCTGGATCTTCTGGATGTCGTCCTGATATTTCAGAATGGCGCCCAGCGTGTCGGCGATGACCTCGGGGGTGAGGCTGATGACGTCGAGCGCCAGCAGGCATTTCGCCCAGTCGATCGTTTCGGCAACGCCGGGTTTCTTGAACAGGTCTTCGGTGCGCAGGCGCTGCACGAAGGCCACGATTTCGCGGCTGAGGGTTTCCTGCGCCTCGGGGCAGCGGGCGGCGAGGATCTGCATCTCGCGTTCGGCCGTGGGGTAATCGACCCAATGGTAGAGGCAGCGGCGCTTGAGCGCGTCATGCACCTCGCGCGTGCGGTTGGAGGTGAGGATGACGATGGGCGGTTCGGGCGCGCGGATGGTGCCAAGTTCCGGGATCGTCACCTGAAAATCCGACAGCGCCTCCAGCAGGTAAGCCTCGAAGGGTTCGTCGGTGCGGTCAAGCTCGTCGATCAACAGGACCGGCGCGCCGCCGGGTTGCGGGCGCATGGCGGCCAGCAGCGGGCGTTCGATCAGGTAATCCTCGGTGAAAAGTTCGGATTTCAGCGTGTCGCGGTCGGCGCCGCCCGCCGCCTCGGCCGTGCGGATGGCGACCATCTGCGCCGCGAAGTTCCATTCGGCCACCGCCGAGGCGGCATCCAGCCCCTCGTAGCATTGCAGGCGGATCAGCCGACGGCCGAGCGCATGGGCGATCACCTTGGCGATTTCGGTCTTGCCGACCCCGGCCTCGCCCTCCAGAAACAGCGGGCGGCCCAGTTTCAGCGACAGGAAGGTCACCGTCGAAAGCGCGCGCGCCGCCACATAGCCATGGGCGCCGAGCATCTGCTCCACCCCGTCGATCGACGTCGGAATTCCGCTCACAGGTTCCCCCCTTGTTTTGCGGTCATGCTGGCGCCGGGGCGGCAGAGGGTCAAGGGTGAAGGCGGACCTTGCGACCTTTGGACAGGGGGCGTAAGCGAAGACGATCATGCGCGCGATGATCACCCGACCCCGACTCCTCACATTGGCCGCCGCCGCCCTTGGCGCCGCGATGTTTCTGGCGCTTGCCCTGCCGCTGCCCCTGCTGCTGGGCCCGATGCTGGGTTGCCTGCTGGCGGCACTGGCCGGGGCGCCGCTTCAGGGGATGGGCGTCCTTGGCACGGCCTTGCGCACATGGCTGGGGGTTGCCATCGGATCGACCGTGACGCCCGCCCTGCTGCATGATCTGCCCCGCATGGGGGCGACGCTGGCGCTGGTGCCATTGTTCGTCGGGCTGATCGGGCTGGTGGGCTATCCGTTCTTCCGGCGGGTCATGGGCTATGACCATCCGACCGCCTTCTATTCCGCCATGCCCGGCGGCTTGCAGGATATGCTGATCTTCGGCGAGGAGGCGGGTGGCAATGTGCGCAGCATGTCGCTGATCCATGCAACGCGGGTTCTGGTGATCGTCACCGCCACACCCTTCCTGCTGGCGCTTTTGTATGACGTGGATCTGTCGCAGGCGCCGGGGCGCCCCGCGTCAGAAGTGCCGCTGTCGCAGATCGCGTTGATGGTCGCGTCGGGCATCGCAGGCTGGAAGATCGCCGAACGCATCGGCATGTTCGGTGCCTCGATCCTAGGCCCCTTGATCCTCACGGCCTGCCTGAGCCTTGCGGGTGTCATTCAGGGCCGCCCGCCGGCCGAAATGATCTGGGCCGCGCAATTCTTCATCGGCATTGCGGTCGGGTCGAAATACGCGGGCATCACCCCGCGTGAATTGCGCCATGACGTGACGGCGGGGCTTGGCTATGCACTGTTGCTGGCCATCCTTTCGCTGGGATTTATCGAGACGGCGGCGCTGCTGTCCGGCCGCCCGGCACTGGAAGTCGCGTTAAGCTTCCTGCCCGGCGGGCAGGCGGAAATGGCGGTGATCGCGCTGATGACCGGGGCAGATGTGGCCTTCGTGGTGGCCCATCACCTGACCCGGATCTTCCTTGTGATCACCGCGGCGCCCCTGATCGCGCGCTGGATGGCGCGGCGCTAAAGCAGCGCCAGCTCCTTGCGGATATAGCGGTTGTCACCCCGCGTCAGCACATAACGGCCCAGCTTGCGTGCCAGATCCTTGCGCCCCTTGCCGACCACCCGCTTGAACAGCTCTTTCTGATAGCGGGTCGAGGTCTTGCGGGCGCGGATCAGGCGGTAGAACTCCAGCTCGGTCAGCGTGCCGTTCAGCGCGCCAAGCGTGATCGGCGACAGCACGCCCATCTGTTGCAGGCTGGACCCCAGCCGGTGCCCCAGCAGCGGCGCGCGCAGTTTCAGCACATTGTTGTGGGTGAAGCGATCGACATGGCCGGAATCCAGCGGCTCATAGGGGTCATAAAGGATGAACACCTTGCCCGCCGCTTTCGACACCTCCGACGCATCGCCGTAATGGCCGCTGAAATCGCGGTCCCAGGCCGCCTTGTAGCGGGTTTCCCAGGGCACGATGGAACGGTCCAGCGTCGATTGCGGGCTGATCGCCACCACATGGGCACCCGGACAGGCCGCGACAAATGCGCAGGCGGCATAGCCGCCCATCGAGGCGCCATAGAACACCACGCGCTTGAACTGGTCGAAGAAATCCGAGGTGGCGAGGTCGTCGAACTGGTCCCAGACCCATGGGTCACGATACCATGTCCAGCCGTTCGCCATGACACCCAGCATCGACCAGCCCTGTTTCTCGATGAACGAGAAGCCCCAGGGCCGCCGGTCCTCGCGCTTTTCCATCGCGATGTCGAGATTGTCGAAGGTCACCACCAGCGTATCGCTGCCGCGCGGGATATAAAGGAAGGAATGCGTGTCGCTTTCGCGGAAGAAGCCGTCCTTGCCAGCCAGATCGCGGGCAATTTCGGACCAGCCGGGTTCGGGGGTGGGCACGGTCGCCGCAATTTCCTCTGCCTCGCCTGCACGGAACAGCACACGCGCCACCTTCACCCCTTCGCTTTCACGCTCTGACAGCACCTCGTTGGTGCCCATGGGGCGCAGCACGCCAAAGCCGCCGGAGCCGCCGCGAATATCGGTGAACATACGGGAGCCGGGTTTCAGGACACGGCCGAAGACCGGCAGGAAATCCTTCAGCTTGCCCTCTTTCTCGAACCCCGGAAGATGGGCAATGACATCGGCGGGCTGCACGTCTTCCAGCGTGCGGGCGATGGTCACGCGATCCTCGGGCAGGCCTAGGCCAATCAGATAGTCGCGGTATTCCGCGATGGCCTTGGTGGGGCGGTCGGGAAACTTGCCATGCCCGTCCACATCCACGATCTGCACGGCGGCGCCCCAGCGCTTCCAGATTTCATAAGCCAGCGGGCGCGAACGGCCGCCAATGTCGGTGAACAGGTCCACATCTTCAAGGTCGATGTTTTCCACCAACTCGCCATCCAGAAGACGCCAGCCCCGCGCGCGCAGTGGCGCATCCTCGGCCCTCAGCCCGTGTTTTTCCATCAGCTCAAGGATGAAGCTGCCCTTGCTGGGCACCCCATTATGGCGCAACGAAAGCTCGCGCTTGTTCGAGGCCCAGAGATGCATGCCGGTGGTGTTTTCGGTAATCTTCTCATGCACCCGCCGCGCCGCGCGGATGATGTCCAGCCGTTCGGGAAAGGTCACCGGATAGAAGGCATCCACCGGCAGCGCCAGATCGGTCAGGCCCAGCTTCCGCGCGAAATAGGACACCATCGTCGGCCCCCAGACGCCCCATTTCTGCTGGCTGACATGCAGGGGCGTGCCCGCATCGGCCAGCACCTGATATTCGGCCCTGACCTTGGGTTTCAGAAACGGTGGGATCGCGTATTGATCAGAGGTGAATTCCAGCATCTCGGCCAGCATCTGACTGTCGGCCGGCAGGCCCAGAACCGCATTGTTGATGCGCGGACTGCCCTGGCTGACCTCGCGCAATTCAAGCCCGAAGACATAATCGCTGTCGTAATCCAGCGGGCGCCAGCAATAGACATCGGTATCCACCCAGATCATGCCGGGGCAATGTTTCATCATGTGCAGGCGGAACAGATCGGCAAACAGCGCATAGCTGTCCTTGCCTTCGTATTTGATGAAATCCTCGGTATCGAGAATCTCGCGCCCGTCGCGCAGGATCACGCCCTCGGGCACGTTCTCGATGGGCTGGTAATGAAAGAGCGTGATCTTCTGCCCCTGATCCACAAAAGATTTGAGGCAAAGCTGTTCCATCCAGCTCAGGTTGCCCCCGATCCAGAGGCTACCGACCTCGCGCACTCGTGCCATTTTCCTGCCCTTCGTCACAAACCCGGCCCGCCCGATGCGGCGCGGCCGTGGCCACCTTGCTGCCCGCCCCGGATTATCGGGGATCATTGTTCATATTTTGTCGCCAGTGTGGCCAAGTTCCACTGATTTGCCAATAGAATGGATAAAATTCCCCTGTCGCAGCTTTGCCCGACTGTGGCCATTATGCTAGCCTAGCGTGAAGTCGTGGGAAAACGACGCGAGGCGAAGGACAGGCGGCTTATGCCGAAAGACCAGACAGAACCGCGGCCCGGGCGCCGCAAGCGGCCCAAAGGGGCCGGCGCGGTGGTGCTGCGCCGGGAACTGGCCGCCTGTGCGCCGGGGCACGAAGGTCTGCCGCTGGTTCTGGATGCTGTCGATCTGGGCGATCATTTCCGCGTCTTTCTTGGCAATGGCACGGAGACCGGCCGCATCCTGCCAGACGGGATCGAGGGGAGCGCGCTGCCGCTGGAAATCCGGCCGCTCTCGGGCTCTGCTCTGGTGAGTGCCCGCCGTCATACCTCGGGCAGCGCCCGGCTGGCACTGGCAGATGGCAGCGGACTGGAGCTTTCCCCCACCCCGGCGGAACATGACCTGTTCCGCGACCTGAATACCATCCTCGCCTTCCGGCTGGAAGAAAGCGCGGCCCAGGTGGCCGAGGGGCTGGCCTATCACCAGCGCCATCACGGGCTTCAGGCCGCGTTGATCGTGAACCGGCTTCCCGAAACCGGCGCGGCCTTTGCCGAAGATCTGCGCGCGCATCTCGACGATGTGCCGCTGAAGATCGTGGTGCTGGATGTTCCGGTACCGCTGGGCAAGCCGGGGCTCGGGCCGGAAAACCACCTGTTCCTCGCCCCCGATGCGCCGGGCAAGGACAGGATGGACCCGCCCGCACCGGACCCGTGGCGCAGCCCGCTTGCAGAGGGCATTGTTTACGAGGCGGTCAAATGGCGGTTTCTGGCGGCTGCGCGCGCAGTGCTGACGCTGGATGTGACCGACATCCTCGCAGCGCGGCGACCGGGCGGGTATTCCGCCTTTGACCTTTGCGCCATGGCGAAGAACGGCGTCATCCTGCTGGTCGGGCACCGCATCTACCCCTGGCGGGTGCGAGCCAACCGTGAGGCGCGCTTCGGCGACCATATCTGCCGCCAGTTCGACCAGCGCCGCGGCATCGCCCGCTGGGGCGTCGCGCCGGCCAAAGCGGGGCTGGAAAACAGCTGGCGCATGGTCCGTGTGAGTTATGCCAAACCCGAGGACAGCGGCACCGCGCATTTCTGGCGGGCCATGGCGATCCGGGTGCCGGGCGCCCCTTCGGGGGCGCTGGCCCCCAAGACCTCGCTGATCGAGGATGATGCGCTCCTGACGTTGGCCGAAGGCCCCCTTGGCCACGATCCGGTGCGCGCGCCGGTCTCGAAAGCCCGCCCGGCCCCGGCCCGCGCCGTCGAAGGCGGCCGCACCGCCATCGTCACCACGATGAAGAACGAGGGGCCGTTCATTCTGGAATGGCTGGCCTATCACCGCGCCATCGGGGTGGATGATTTTCTGATCTACACCAATGACTGCACCGATGGCACCGATACGATGCTGGAGATGCTGACCGCCAAGGGCATCGTGCAGCACCGGGTGAACCCCTATGTGCCGGGAGGCGAACTGAAACCGCAGCACGCCGCGCTGCAAGCCGCCGAAAACGAGCCCGTGATGCAGAATTGCGGCTGGGGTATCTGCATGGATGTCGATGAATTCATCGACATCAAGATCGGTGACGGCACACTGAAGGCACTGTATCATGCCATGGGCGAGGCCAACATGATCTCGCTCACATGGCGGCTATTCGGCAATGCCGAGGTGCACGGCTATGAGGACCGCTTCCTGATAGAACAGTTCGACCGCTGCGCGCCCGAGCTGATCCGCAAGCCGCATCAGGCATGGGGCTTCAAGACCCTGTTCCGCAACATCGACATCTACAAGAAGCTGGGCGTCCACCGCCCCAAGGGGCTGAAACCCGATCTTTGGTCCGAGGTGCGCTGGCTCAACGGTTCCGGCAAGCCGATGCCGCATGAGGCTTACCGCAACGCATGGCGGTCCAATACCGAAACCTATGGCTATGACTGGGTGCAGCTGAACCATTACGCCGTGCGCAGCGCCGAAAGCTTTCTGGTCAAACGGGATCGCGGCCGGGTCAACCATGTGGACCGCGATCAGGGGCTGAACTACTGGTTCCGCATGAACCACAATATCGACCGCGACACCTCGATCCAGCGGATGATCCCGGCGGCGCGGGCCGAATATGACCGGCTGCTGGCCGACCCCGAGATCCGCGCCGCGCATGACCATTCCGTCGCCTGTCACCGCGCCAAGATCGCGGAACTGATGAAAACCGATAACTACCGCGCCTTTTATGCCGAACTGACCGGCCCGCGGATGGAGCGGCTCTGCCGCTTGCAGCACCATTTCGGATCGGCCGTCTTTGCCGCCGGACCGGGTGTCATCCCGCCCGACCTGCACGAACGCGACCTGCCCCCCGACTTCTTCTTCACCGTGGACCACCACGGCGAAGCCGAGCATTGACAGGAGAGTATATGAGTAACGATGTCTACACGCTCATCACCACGATGAAGAACGAAGGCGCCTTCCTCGTGGAATGGGTGGCGCATCACAAGGTGCTGGGCTTCGACAATCTGGTGATCTGTCACAACGATTGCGAGGATACGACGGCGCAGATGATCAAGCGGCTGTCGAAGATGGGCCTGTGCCGGGGGCATGCCACGCGCTTTCGCCCCGGCCAGTCGATCCAGCGTCGTGCCCTGCGTCAGGCCATGCAATATGACGAGGTGAAACAGGCCGACTGGATCTATGTCTGCGATGCCGACGAGTTTCTGGCCTCGCGCATCGGCGACGGCTCGGCCCGCGATCTGGTGGCCGCAGCCACGCCCGAGGTGGAGGCGATCTGCGTGCCTTGGCGCGGCTTCGGCACAGGCGGGCAGAAAGAGTTCAAACCTGGCCGCATCACGCAGCAATTCACCCTCGCCAATGCCACGACCGGGCCGAAGGCCATCGAATATGCCTTCCCGAAAACCCTGTTCCGGGGCGATGTGGTGCAGCACATGCGCCGTCTGGGTGTGCATACGCCGGTGGTGAAAGAAGAACTGGGCCGCGAATTGCGCCGCGAGGTGCCGGGCGGCATCCCGGTCGAACAGGGCAAGTCGATCCTGCATGTGCAGGCCGATTATTCGAAGGCGCAGGTGAACCACTACCAGTTGCGCTCGATGGACAGTTTTCTGGTCAAATCGGCGCGCGGCAAGGTGAACCACGTCAATGACAAGATGGAATTCGGCTATTGGGTGCGCAATGACACCAATGAGGAATCCTGCGACCTGATCCGCCGCTATGACGATGCGGTCGAGAAATGGATGAACGATCTGCTGTCCGACCAGCGGCTGAACACGTTGCACAACCGATCCGTGCGCTGGCATGAAAACAAGATCGCCGAACTGCATGCCGATCCCGAATTCAGCCAGATGATCGGCCGGATCGAAGGCCACCGCGCCCGCATGGCGGCCGGCGAGGCCGAGGCACCGGAGGGTGCGGCCTATGGCGGCGACACCGATGTCGGCGACGAGGACGAGGCCGACGCCGCCTGATGCGCGCGCTGGCCGTCACCTCGGTGAAGAACGAGGGCGCCTTCCTGCTGGAATGGCTCGCCCATCACCGGGCCGTGGGTTTCACCGACTTTCTGGTGTTCTCGAACGACTGCGAGGACGGCACGGACGCGATGCTCGACCGGCTTCAGACGCTGGGCTGGCTGACCCATGTGCGCAATCCCGGCCCTTGGGAGGAAGGACCGCAATGGGCGGCGCTGAAGGCCGCCGACCGCCATCCGCTGAAGGCGCAGGCGGATTGGGTGATGTTCCTCGATGTCGATGAATTCGTGAACATCCACACCGGCGACCGCACCCTTCCCGCCCTGCTGGCCGCCCTGCCCGAAGCCACCGCAATCACGTTGACATGGCGGATGTTCGGCAATTGCGGCGTGGTGGGGCCACTGGCGGGCCGGGTGACCGAGACCTTCACCCGTGCGGCGCCTGCGGTGCTTTACTGGCCATGGCGGGCGGCGATGTTCAAGACGCTGTTCCGCAATGATGGCATCTATGGCAAGCTGGGTATCCACCGCCCCCGCGCGCCGGATCGCGCAAGGCTGGACGGCGCGCGCTGGTTCGATGGGGCCGGGCGCGCTCTGGCACCTGCCTTTGCCACCGGCCGGGTGTTTTCCGACTTCGGGCAGGACAACTACAGCCTTGCGCAACTGAACCACTATGCCCTTGGAAGCATGGCGGATTATCTGGTGAAATGCGACCGGGGCCGCGCCAATCGCACGGCCGAGCCGTTTGACATGGGCTACTGGATCGAACGGAATTTCTGCGCGGTCGAGGATCGGTCGATCCTCGCGCTTGACAGCCGGGGGCTGCGGGACGAACTGCTCGCCGATGCCGGGCTGGCCCGTCTGGATACGGCGGCGCGCGCATGGCGACATGCACGGTTCACGGAACTGATGCAGCAGGAACCCTGGCGCGCCCTGTTCGGTCGCCTTTTGCTGGCCCCGCCGAGCCGGGTGTTGACCCGTGCCGAAGCTGCGCTGGTGCTGCGCCATGCCCGCCCGGCCAATACCGCCGCCGACAGAATGTGACCGGAACTGAAAAACGGACTGTTTCCGTTTGCGGGCAAGATGTCACTTGGCTGCCCTCTTGTCTGCGCCCTTTGGTCACGCGACACTGGCAGGGTATGTGTGAAGACCCGAATTGATACGATTGGATACCGAAGCGATGACCGTAGCCGAAACAGACCGCAGTGCCCGTTACGACGCTTCGGCGGCAACCGATCTTGCGTCATGGGCGGCCCGTCTGGAAGAAATCACCGAGGAAGAGGGGTATTTCGAGCCTCTGGGCGCCCGTCACTTCGCCTTCTTCGCCGATGAAGGGCCGACGCTTCTGGTAACCTTTGAGACGCTGGACGAAATCCGCGCCCGGCCGAACCAGATGCCGGCGGGCTGCGATGCCGTGACGCGCAACGGCTGGTCGCATCTTTGCGTCATCGCGGATGGCGAGACCTGGTATCGAGACCCAGCGGTCTGGCGCTATTTCGACCGGCTGGTCGATGACGCCTTCTTCGAGGATTTCGACCGCGTGGTGTTTCATGGCACCGGGATGGCCGGCTATGCGGCTTGCGCTTTTTCAGTCTGCGCACCGGGAGCGACGGTGCTGACCATCCATCCGCGCGCCACTCTGGACCCGGCCATCGCCCCCTGGGATCGCCGCGACCTGTCGAAGCGCAGGCTGGATTTCACCTCGCGCTATGGCTATGCCCCCGACATGGTGGAGGGCACGGGCGAGGTGTTCGTGATCCACGATCCGCACAGCCTTGAAGATTCCATGCATGCGGCGCTGTTCACCAAACCCTTCGTGACCAAGCTGCGCACCCCCTGGCTGGGCGACAAGGTGCCGGACAGCCTGACCGCGACCGGCATCCTGCCTGTGCTGATCGACGCCGCGGGGGAAGGGCGGCTGACCCCTGCCCTGTTCGCCCGCGAATGGCGCAAGCGGCGCGACCATGGCCCCTATCTGAAGGCGCTGCTGCACCAGACCGAAACGCGCGGCCAGACCCGGCGGTCTCTGGCAATCTGCCGTTCGGTGGTGGAGCGGATGAATGCCCCGCGTTTCCGCCGCCATGTCGCCACGCTGGAGGCGCGGCTGGCGGAAGAAACCGCCTGAGGCCAGCGCCTCAGGCGGGCCTCAGGGCGCGGTGGCCAGCGCCGCCAGATCCCCGGTGCGCTGATCGGTCAGCCGCGCAAGGCAGCTATAGACCAGCATAGGTTCCGCCGATCCGCCGTGCATCAGATAGCCTTCCGCAGCACAGGCCGCGTCGCGGAACTCGATCCATGCCCGCTGCGCCTTTTTCAGATACTCGGCCGCACCGCGCTGATCGGCGGGCAATTCCGCATCCATCCGCTGCAACAGCGCCCGTGCCTCTTTATAGGCCGCGTTCAACGCCACATCGGCACGATTCCAGTCCTGTTCCGCACAATAGGTCATTTCCATCTGGAAGGTCGGGTTGGCACAATCGACCTCTTGCGCGGCGGCAGGCAGCGACAGGGCCAGCAGGGCAAGGGAGGCAGGTTTCAGCATCAAAGCGCCTTTCCGTCATAGGCATAGGCCCGCGTGGCCACTTCGCGCGGGTCCACACCATCAAGGCAATTGACGTTGACTGCCACCATCTCGGACCCGTCCGGGGATTTGCCGGTCGAAAAGCTCTGTATCCCGCAGGTCTTGCAGAACAGGTGGTGGATGACATGCTTGTTGAACTGATATTCGGCCAGATTGTCGCCGCCCTGCTCCAGCACGAAATCCGCCGCCGGGGCAAAAACCAGCACCGAACCCAGCTTCTGACAGCGCGAGCAGTTGCAGGTCACCGGCTGGTCAAGGCTCGCCTCGACATGATACCGCACTGCGCCGCACTGGCAGCCCCCTTCATACCGCATCGTCACCTCCTGTTCGGTTCCGGGCGCAGACTAGGCGCAGGCGCCTCCCCGAATCCACTGGAAAATCGGCGCGGCTTGCGGTAGCGCCGTGGCATGACCCAGAGCCTCACCCTCCGCCGCCCCGATGACTGGCACCTGCACCTGCGCGATGGCGCAATGTTGCAGGGTGTGTTGCCCGAAACCGCCCGCCATTTCGGCCGTGCAATCATCATGCCGAACCTCGTGCCGCCGGTGGTGACCGGGGCGCAGGCGGCGGCCTACCGCGACCGCATCCTTGCCGCCCTGCCCGAAGGTGCCGCGTTCGAGCCGCTGATGACGCTTTACCTGACCGAAGATACCGATCCGGCGGATGTGCGCGCAGCAGCCGAAAGCGGACTGGTGAAAGCGGTGAAGCTTTACCCGGCCGGCGCCACCACCAACAGCCATTCCGGCGTGCGGAACTTTGACCGCGTGCGCGGTGTGCTGGAAGTGATGGCCGAAATCGGCCTGCCGATGTGTGTGCATGGCGAGGTGACGACGGCGGAGATTGACATCTTCGACCGCGAGGCGGTGTTCATTGACACGGTGCTCGATCCGCTGCGCCGCGCGACGCCCGGTCTGCGCGTGGTGATGGAACATATCACCACCGAGGAAGGCGTGGCCTATGCCCGTGCCGGTGGCCCCGATCTGGGCGCCACGATCACCACCCATCACCTGATCATCAACCGCAATCATATCCTCGTGGGCGGGATCAAGCCGCATTACTATTGCCTGCCGGTCGCCAAGCGCGAAAAGCACCGTCTGGCGCTGCGCGCGGCGGCAACCAGTGGCGAGGGCTGCTTCTTCCTTGGCACCGACAGCGCGCCGCATGTCGATGCGCTGAAGGAACATGCCTGTGGCTGCGCCGGGTGCTTCACCGCGACCAATACCATGTCCATCCTCGCCCATGTGTTCGAGGAGGAGGGCGCGCTGGACCGGCTGGAGGCCTTTACCTCGCTGAACGGTCCGGCCTTCTACCGCTTGCCGGTCAACCCCGGCACGATCCGGCTGGTGAAGCACGAAACGGCACATGCCTATCCGTCGAAGATCATCACCGAGGCCGGGCCGGTCACGGTGTTCGACCCCGGCTTTCCCCTGTTCTGGGGCGTCGCCTGAGCAGCGCAACTGCACGTCAGCCCAAGTTTCCGGGTTGACAGCGCGCTACCGCACAGACCAGCCTGAGGCAATCATGGCGCCGAACATGGTTCGGCGCCTTTCCATTCAATGGATTGCAGGCGGGAGGCCCTATGACCACGATCACGCTGACCGGCCTTCGGGTCGGACATATTGACGGCGACAGCGTCAGCACCGGCGAAAGCCAGTTGATGATCACCATTCCCAGCCGGAAGGCGACCTTCAGCTACAGCATCACGGGCTTCGACGAAAACCTGCCGGTCATCGAACTTGACAAGGCGATGCCGCAGATCCTGCTGGACTGGCAGCCGCTGGGCGACCTGGAAAACGATTATGACCTGACGGCCAGCATTGCCGCCGTCACCTGGGGCGGCAAGAAGTCCACCGTGCTGGTGCTGAACCTCGAAACCGGCCCGGCCAGCGACAGCAGCTATATCTTCACACTTGACGGCGCGCCTGTTCCCACCGGACTGAGCGTCAGCGAATGGGAGGCGCTGGACGACAGCATCACCGCCGTCGGACGCGCGACCGGCACCCTTGCGGCTGGCAAGACGATTCGCTGGACCAGCCTTGACCGCGACAGCATCACCGAGGATGACGAGATCATCGGCACCACCGGCCGCGACAGGCTGTCGGGCGGCGGCGGGGATGATTATTTCTATTCCAGCAAGGGCAATGACACTTATCTGGGGGGCGCGGGTTACGATCAGGTCACCTTTGATCAGGATCCGGCCGGGGTGATCGCCAGCCTTGCCATGGGCCGCGCCACCGATGGCTGGGGCAACAAGGACGTTCTGAAAAGCATCGAGATGCTGCGCGGCTCGAACCATGCCGACAAGCTGACCGGCGATGATGGCGACAACATCATCCGGGGGCTTGGCGGAGCCGATACGCTGGACGGCGGCAAGGGCTATGATCAGGTCCGCTATGACCGGGACAACCGCCATACCGGCGGCGACAATGGCGTGACGGTGAACCTTGGCAAGGGCTTCGCCATCGACGGGTTCGGGGACCGCGACACCATCCGCAATTTCGAGGCGGCGCGCGGCAGCGACCTCAACGACCGGCTGACCGGATCGCGCCGTGCCGATACACTGGAGGGTGAAAACGGCAATGACCGGCTGGTCGGTCTGGGTGGACGTGATTCCCTCGATGGCGGCGATGGCAATGATACGCTGGACGGTGGCGCGGGCAACGACACCCTGCGCGGCAACATCGGCGAGGATCTGTTCATCTTCCGCGGCAATTTCGGTGATGACGTCATCACCGGCTTCGGCTTCGAGTCGAAGGTCGAGAAGATCAGCCTCGCCGGGGTTTCCTCGATCACCTCGTTCCGCGATCTCAGCCGCAATCACCTGAGCGAAGTCGACGGCAACGCGGTCATCAGCGATGGCAAGGGCAATACGATCACCCTGATCGGGGTCGAAAAGGCCGATCTTTCGGCGGGCGACTTCCTGTTCTGACCGCTTCTGAACGCCGCCGCCGGGGCCAGGCGCAGCCCCGGCGGTCTTTCCTTTCGGCGCGGGCTCGGCTAAGTCGCAGCCACGCCGCCACCCCGCCGAAAGGACCGCCATGATCACCGCTGCCTTCCCCCCGAAAGAAGAAATCGCCCGCCTGACCGCCCGCGCCTTCTTGGAAATCGGCGCGGTGCATTTCAACGCGCGCGAACCCTTCACGCTGGCCTCCGGCCTGCCCTCACCGACCTATATCGACTGCCGCAAGCTGATCTCCTATCCGCGCATCCGTTCGATGCTGATGGATTTCATGGCCGTCACCGTGATGCGCGACGCCGGGTTCGAGGCTTTCGACAATGTGGCGGGCGGGGAAACCGCCGGCATCCCCTTCGCCGCGCTGGTGGCCGAAAGGCTGGCGCTGCCGATGACTTATGTGCGGAAAAAGCCCAAGGGCTATGGCCGCAATGCCCGGATCGAAGGCGCGATGACCGAAGGCCAGCGCGTGCTTCTGGTCGAGGATCTGACCACCGATGGCGGCTCGAAACTGAGCTTCGTCGATGCGATCCGCGAAACCGGCGCGACCTGCGGCTGGACCTCGGTGATCTTCTACTACGGCATCTTCAAGGAAACCGAGGCGCGGCTGGCCGAACATGGTGTGCGGCTGAGCTATCTCTGCACCTGGTGGGACATGCTGGCCGAGGCGCGCGCGCAGGGCAGTTTCGACGCCGAGACGCTGGCCGGGGTGGAGGAATTCCTGAACGATCCGCGCGGCTGGCAGGACGCCCGCAAGGGCTGAGCCCCATCGGCGGAACCACGCCGAGGCGAGGCGGCCGCCTGTGGGCGGATCGGGATAACTGCCCCGCCGAATCGCGCGGGTTTCGGTTTTTTCTGCCCTTCGCACCGCATCATGTGGTAGTATCATGGCGGCGCTCCACAAGGGGGCGTTGGCGGGCCAAATCAATCCACAGGCTTATCCCGCCACTTATGCGCCCTGTTTTACAAATTGCCCGAGCCGCGCCTCACAGGGTATCGCAGGGCGCGGGCGGCAGGCGCCAAACAAAAACGACAGGCCGACAGGCCGGGGCACGGGGTTTTATGAACGAGATCACGGCAGTCAAATCGGCCGAGACCGAAGACACGCTTCCGCACAACATCGAAGCCGAACAACAGCTTCTGGGCGCGATCCTGACGAATAACGACGTCTATGACCGTATCGCCAGTCTGGTGAAATCGGAACATTTCTATGATCCGGTCCATGCGCGCATCTTTGAAATCGCGGCTGCCCGCATCCAGAAGAACGCACTGGCCTCGCCGGTGACACTGAAGGCGTTTCTGGAGGATGACGCGGGCCTGAAGGAACTGGGCGGCCCGGCCTATCTGGTGCGCCTTGCCGGTGCCGCGATCAGCGCCTTTGCCGCGCGCGACTATGCGCAGATGATCTATGATCTTGCGGTGCGGCGCGAGTTGATCGGGCTGGGCCGCGACATTTCCGCCAAGGCAGCCAAGGTCGATCTGTCCTCGGAACCGCGCGAACAGATCACCGAGGCGGAACAGCGGCTTTACAAGCTGGGCGAACAGGGCGTGGCCGAACGCGGCTTCCAGTCCTTCCTCAAGGCGGTGACCGAGGCGGTGAACAGCGCCAATGCCGCCTATCAGCGCGGCGGCGGTCTGGCGGGTATTTCCACCGGGCTGATCGACCTCGACAAGAAGCTGGGCGGATTGCACGAAAGCGACCTGATCATCCTCGCCGGGCGCCCCTCGATGGGGAAAACCTCGCTGGCGACCAACATCGCCTTCAACGTGGCCAAAGCCTATCGCCGGGGCCGCAAGACCGATGGTCAGGAAGGTGCGGTCGACGGTGGTGTCGTGGGTTTCTTCAGCCTCGAGATGAGCGCCGAGCAGTTGGCTGCGCGGATTCTCTCGGAAGCCTCGGAAGTGCCGTCGGAAAAGATCCGCCGGGGCGACATGGAGGAATTCGAGTTCCGCAAGTTCGTGGACGCCGCGAAAGAGCTGGAATCCTGCCCGCTTTACATCGACGACACGCCCGCCCTGCCGATCAGTCAGGTCGCCGCCCGCGCCCGCCGCCTGAAGCGGACGCACGGGCTGGATGTTTTGATGATCGACTACCTTCAGCTTCTGAAAGGCTCGTCCAAAGGCTCCGAGGCGAACCGGGTGCAGGAGGTCAGCGAGATCACGCAAGGCCTGAAGGCCATTGCAAAAGAGCTGAACATCCCGGTCATCGCGCTGTCACAGCTGTCGCGTCAGGTGGAAAGCCGCGAGGACAAGCGTCCGCAATTGAGCGACCTGCGCGAATCCGGCTCCATCGAACAGGATGCCGATGTGGTGATGTTCGTCTTCCGCGAGGAATATTATCGTGAACGCGAAAAGCCCGCGGATCACGAGCTTGAGAAGATGGCCGCCTGGCAGGACATGATGTCGAAATGTCATGGCAAGGCCGAGGTCATCATCGGCAAGCAGCGCCACGGCCCGATTGGCACGGTGGAACTGAGCTTCGAGGGCCGTTTTACCCGCTTCGGCAATCTGGAGAAGCACTGGGAGCCGCGTGGCGACGAGGGGTTCTGAGGCTCGGGCCCGCCGCCTTGCGCGGCCGCAGATTTCTTCAAGGAAATTTGCAAATCCGCTGGAACGGATCTGGTGCGCCGGGCGGCCGCCATTTCCCCTTGACCTTCCCGCCCGCCCTGTCAAAACCGCTTCATGGCTACCGCGACCCTGACCATTGACCTTGATGCCATCGCCGCCAACTGGCGCGCGCTGGACCGGATGAGTGACCCGACCACCCAGACTGCTGCGGTGGTGAAAGCCGATGCCTATGGGCTTGGCGCCAAACGCGTTGTGCGTGCGCTGGCCGAGGCCGGGGCGCGGCGCTTCTTCGTGGCGGTGGCCGAGGAAGGCGCCGCCGTGCGGCAGGCGCTTGGCCCCGGCCCGCAGATCTGCGTGCTGTCCGGCCATATGGCCGGCGACACCGAGATGGTGCATGACCTCGACCTGACGCCAATGCTCAATTCGGTGGAACAGATCACCCGGCATCTGGAAAGCCTGCCCGGCCATCCATTCGGCATCCAGCTTGACACCGGGATGAACCGTCTGGGGCTGGAAGCCCCGGAATGGGAGGCGGTGGCGGCGCTGGTGCTGGAACAGGGCCCGGAACTGGTGATGAGCCATCTGGCCTGCGCCGACGAGCCTGATCACCCGCTGAATGCCGCACAACTGGCCGAATTTCACGCCATGACCGACGGCATCGGTGTGCCGCGCAGCCTTGCGGCAACCGGCGGCATCCTGCTGGGGGCGGATTACCATTTCGAACTGACCCGCCCCGGAGTGGGTCTGTATGGCGGCCGCCCGTGGGAAAGCGCGCAGCCGGTGGTGGCCCTGGCCCTGCCGGTCATCCAGATCCGCGAGGTCGCGGCGGGCGAGATCGTGGGCTATTCCTGCGGCTATACTGCCGAGGAGCCGCGGCTGATCGCCACCGTTGCCGCTGGCTATGCGGACGGGCTGACCCGGCGCTATTCAAATGCGGCGACGCTGTGGGACGGGGCGGTGCCCTGCCCCGTGGTCGGCCGCGTGTCGATGGACCTGATCACTGTCGATGTCAGCCATCTGCGCGACATCCCCCGCACGCTGGACCTGCTGGGACCGATGCAGGGGGTGGATGATCTGGCCGATATTGCCGGGACCATCGGCTATGAGGTGCTGACCTCGCTGGGCCATCGCTATACCCGCCGTTACGCCACCACCGCCACCCGGGGGCAGGTGTGAGCCTTCTGTCGCCGGTTGCCGCGCTGGGGCGCGTGACGCTGGGTCTGCTGGCGCATCTGGGCCGGGTGGCCATCTTTGCCGCGCAGGTGGTCAGCCACATCTTCCGCCCGCCGTGGTATCCGCGCGAGTTCTTTCATGCGCTGATGCAGATCGGCTGGTTCTCGCTGCCGGTCGTGGGGCTGACAGCCCTGTTCACCGGCGGCGCGCTGGCCTTGCAGATCTATGCCGGCGGCGCGCGCTTCAGCGCCGAGGCGGTGGTGCCCGCCATCGTGGCCATCGGCATGGTGCGCGAGCTTGGGCCGGTGCTGGGCGGTCTGATGGTGGCGGCGCGCGTCGCCTCCTCCATCGCGGCGGAAATCGGCACGATGAAGGTGACGGAACAGATTGACGCGCTGGTCACCCTGTCCACCAACCCGCTGAAATACCTAGCGGTGCCGCGCGTAGTCGCCGCGACGCTGGCGGTGCCGGTGCTGGTGGGCGTGGGCGATGCCATCGGCATCATGGGCGGCTGGCTGGTCGGCGTGAACCGGCTGCATTTCAATTCCGCCGCCTATCTGAAGAACACAATGGATTTTCTTGAGGTCTGGGACGTGTCCTCGGGCCTGATCAAGGGCGCGGCCTTCGGCTTTCTGGTGGCGCTGATGGGCTGCTATCACGGCATGCATTCGGGGCGTGGCGCGCAGGGTGTGGGGGCTGCGACCAAGGCCGCCGTGGTGTCTGCCTCGGTGCTGATCTTCGCGGCAAACTACCTGCTGACGGAGCTGTTCTTCTCATGATCGAGCTTTCCGGCGTCCACAAGACCTTCGGCAGCAACAAGGTGTTGCGCGGCGTGGATCTGACCATTGCCAGCGGCACCTCCATGGTCATCATCGGCGGTTCGGGCACCGGCAAGTCGGTGCTGTTGAAATCCATTCTCGGGCTGGTGACGCCGGATGCGGGCCAGATCACGCTGGACGGGCAGGATGTGACGCGGGGCGACCGCGATGCCTTTCTCGCGCGGTTTGGCATGTTGTTTCAGGGCGGCGCGCTGTTCGACAGCATGCGCATCTGGGAAAACGTCGCCTTCCGCCTGCTGCGTGGCACGCTGAAACGGCCCAAGGCCGAAGCGCGCGAGATCGCCATTGAAAAGCTGCGCCGCGTCGGCCTTGGCCCGCAGGTCGCAGACCTTTATCCGGCAGAGCTTTCGGGCGGGATGCAGAAGCGCGTCAGCCTCGCCCGCGCCATCGCGGCCGAGCCGGAGATCATCTTCTTCGACGAGCCGACCACCGGGCTGGACCCGATCATGTCGGGCGTCATCAATGATCTGATCCGCGAGATCGTGACCGAAATGGGCGCGACCGCCATGACGATCACGCATGACATGTCCTCGGTCCGGGCCATCGCCGACAATGTGGCGATGCTGCATGGCGGCAAGGTGCGGTGGACCGGGCCGGTTTCGGAAATGGATGCGACGCCAGACCCTTACGTCCAGCAGTTCATCCATGGTCGCGCCGAAGGCCCCATCGAATCGCTGCGCTGATCACGGCCGCGCCCTCGCCGGTTTCCCGCTCTGATTGCACCCGGCGTTTCCGCCGTGGAAACAATACATGCGATCCACTGGATTTTTCAGGCGTTTTCCGCAATCATGGCGAAAATGTGTTGCCTTTGAGGCGTCGAGCGGAATTCTGGAACAAATTCGTTAACGGGGGTTTCGCATGTTCGACAGTCACGGTCCTCTGGTCCGGCAGGCCCAGGGCGTTGCACAATCCCTCGCTTTCGGGGCCATCGTCTCGGTTACCGCTTTCCTCTGCCTTTCCAGCCTGCTGGCGGCGCTTGGTCAGATGCCATGGCCGAGCATGACACTGTCATGGGGCGATGTGCCGCTGCCCGATGCCGGCATGTGGGTGCAACTGGCGCTGACCCTCCTGATGCTTTGTATCTGCTTCTTCATCCCGGCAAATGCCCGCATGGCGAAGCTGGAAAAGACCCATCGGTCGTTCCAGATCGGGATGGAAGATGTGAAGCGCGCCTACAGCCTTGCCCATGCCGCCGACCGGACAGGCGTGTTCAGCCTGTCGAACGAGTTCGAATCGATGCGACAGCGGATGGAGCTTCTGCGCAGGCACCCCGACCTGCGCCATGTTGAACCCGAGCTGCTGGAACTGGCGGCGCAGATGTCCTTCCAGTCGCGCGATCTGGCCCGCGCCTATTCCGATGACAAGGTGAACCGCGCGCGCGAATTCCTGAAGGCGCGGCAATCCGATGCCGATCTGCTGGCGGAACGTATCAAGCTGGCGCGCATGACCTGCGATGAACTCAAGCGCTGGCTGACCGATGTGGAGGCCGAGGAACGCCGCAACCATACCCAGATCCGGCGGCTGGAGGCCGATCTGCGCGAGGTTCTACCCGCGCTCGGCTATGATTTCGACGAACCGCGCGAGGCGAATGTGGTGCCGCTGGCGCTGCACAACGGCAAGACCGACGGACCGAAGAGCGACGGGCTGCACTGATCGGGGCGCCTTGCGGCGGCCCGCATTTGCCCCCATGGTCGCGGCCATGTCGCGCTATGTGAATCTCGCCCTTGTGCTGCTGTTCCCCGTATCCTGGTTCGCGCCGCTGCTGCGCGCAGGGATCTTGCCGGTGTTCGGCCTGTCGGAAATCTCGGTCATTTCCGGGCTGCAATCCTTGTGGCAAAGCGATGCCGTGCTGGCGCTGGTCGTCACTTTCTGCGCGGTCTTTGCGCCCATGATGAAGGTTCTGGGTCGCGCCTTGCGTGATTTCGGCCTGCTGGACGTGCGTGCCGAACCGGCACTGGCCGTGCTAGGCAAGTTGGCCATGGCCGATGTGTTCCTGATCGCGCTTTATGTCGTGATCGTGAAGGGCGTGGGGCTTGCCACGGTCGAGGTGGCATGGGGACTTTACCTGTTCACCGCCCTCATCCTGATCTCGCTGTTTCTACGGAGCCCGAAATGACCCGTCCCCCGCTGTCGCTGCTCGATCTGACCCGTGTGCGCGAGGATCAGGGGCCCGCTCAGGCGCTGCACAATGCGGCATCTGTTGCAGCGCATGTCGAATCGCTGGGCTTTGCCCGCTACTGGGTGGCAGAGCATCACAATATGGTCGGCGTCGCCTCGGCCGCGACGCCCGTGGTTATCGCCCATGTCGGCGCCGCGACCTCGCGCATCCGCATTGGCGCAGGGGGCGTCATGCTGCCCAATCACGCGCCCTATGTGGTGGCCGAACAATTCGGCACGCTGGCGCAACTGTTCCCCGGCCGGATCGACCTTGGCCTTGGCCGCGCGCCGGGCACCGACGGCGCGACGCTGATCCGCGCGCTGCGCCGCAACCCGCATGGGGCCGATCATTTCCCGCAGGATGTGGTGGAGCTGATGGGCTGGTTCGCGCCCGAAAACAATCTGGGCATCACCGCCGTTCCCGCCGCCGGGACCGAGGTGCAGACCATCATCCTCGGCTCGTCGCATTTCGGTGCGATGTTGGCCGCCGAACTGGGCCTGCCCTATGCTTTCGCCTCGCATTTCGCCCCTGCGGCATTGCATGAGGCGCTGCATCTTTACCGCGCGCATTTCAAACCCTCGGACCGGCTGAAGGCGCCGCATGCCATCGTTGCCGCCAATGTGGTCTGCGCCGAAACCGAGGCCGAGGCGCGGCATCTGTTCACCACCATGCAGAAGGGCTTTCTGGGCCTGATCCGCAACAACCGCCGCTATCAGATGCCGCCCGGCGATCTGGACTGGACGCCGCGCGAACAGGCGCATGTGGCAGCAATGCTCAGCAGCCATGCCGTCGGCACCCCGGATCAGGTGCGCGCGGGGCTGGAAGGGATCATCGCCGCCACGCAGGCGGATGAGCTGATCCTCGTCACCGATACCTGGGATTTCGAAGCGCGCAAACGCTCGCTGACCCTGACCGCCGAGGCGTGGGTCTGATGGCGAAGGCAACGGTCAGCTACGTCTGTTCCGCCTGCGGGGCGGCCTATACCAAATGGGCGGGCAAATGCGACGCCTGCGGGGCGTGGAACTCCATCGCCGAGGAAGCGGCCCTGTCCGCCGGGCCCAAACCCACCGCGCGCGGTCGCACCATCCCCCTGACCGATCTGGCGACCGAGGAAGCCCCGCCGCCCCGCGCCCAAAGCGGCATTGGCGAGCTGGACCGCGTGCTGGGTGGTGGCCTCGTCCCCGCCTCGGCCATTCTGGTCGGTGGCGATCCGGGCATCGGAAAATCGACGCTGCTTCTGCAAGCCGCCGCCAGTTTCGCACGCAAGGGGCTGAAATGCCTGTATATCTCGGGCGAGGAAGCGGCGGCGCAGGTCCGCATGCGCGCGCAACGCCTTGGCCTGCAACAGGCCCCCGTCGGCCTTGGCGCCGAAACCAACCTGCGCGACATCCTGACCACACTGGATACCGAACGCCCGGCACTGGCCATCATTGATTCGATCCAGACCATGTGGCTCGATAATGTCGAAAGCGCACCCGGCTCGGTCAGCCAGGTGCGCGCCGCCGCGCATGAGTTGGTAAACTTCGCCAAACGCCGCGGCACGGCGGTGGTGATCGTGGGCCATGTGACGAAGGAAGGCGCCATTGCCGGACCCCGCGTGCTGGAACATATGGTTGATACCGTCCTTTATTTTGAGGGCGAGCGCGGCCACCAGTTCCGCATCCTGCGCGCGGTGAAGAACCGCTTTGGTCCCGCCGATGAAATCGGCGTGTTCGAAATGGCAGGCGACGGGCTGACCGAAGTGCTGAACCCCTCGGCCCTGTTTCTGTCGGACCGCGAGGCCGCCACCCCCGGCTCTGCCGTCTTTGCCGGGATCGAGGGCACGCGCCCGGTGCTGACCGAGATTCAGGCGCTGGTCGCGCCCTCCAACCTCGGCACGCCGCGCCGCACGGTCGTCGGGCTCGATTCGGGGCGGCTTTCCACCATCCTCGCGGTGCTGGAGGCGCGTTGCGGCATCCCCTTCGCCGGGCTTGATGTCTTCCTGAACGTCGCGGGCGGCATGCGCGTCACAGAACCCGCCGCCGACATGGCCGTGGCCGCAGCACTTCTGAGCGCGCGCGAGGATGTGGCAATTCCGCCCGACATGGTGCTTTTCGGGGAAATCTCGCTGTCAGGTGCCCTGCGTCCGGTCGGCCAGACCGAAAACAGGTTGAAAGAAGCGGCGAAACTTGGTTTTTCACAGGCGACACTGCCCGCCCGGTCGAAATCCGGGCAGGCCGAGGGAATGCGCCTGCGCGAGATGGCCGATCTGACGGCCCTTGTCGGCGAAATGTTCGGGGCAGGATAAGCCCCGAGGGGAGACGGGAATGGAAGGTTTCACCATCATTGACGGCGTGGTGGCCGGGGTCATCGTGCTGTCGGCGATCCTCGCCTATTCGCGCGGTCTGATCCGCGAGGCCATGGCCATCCTTGGCTGGATCGGCGCGGCACTGCTGGCCTATCTGTTTGCCGCCGAGGCACAGCCACTGGTGAAGGAACTGCCGGTCGTCGGCCCGATGCTGGCGGACAGCTGCGAACTTTCGGTCATCGCCGCCTTCGCCGCCGTCTTTGCCGTGGGGCTTGTGGTCGCCGCGATCTTCACGCCACTGCTGTCGGGCTGGGTCAACCAGACGATGCTCGGCGGTCTCGACCAGGGGCTTGGCTTCCTGTTCGGCGTCATTCGCGGCGTCGTCCTCGTCGCCATTGCCTTCATCGTCTATGACCGTGCGGTGGCCGACAATTCCATCCCCATGGTGGACAACTCGCGCTCGGCCAAGGTTTTTGCCTCGTTCCAAGGGAATATCGACGATCAGATCCCCTCGGATGCGCCGGGCTGGATCGTCAGCAAATACGAAGGGCTGGTGGGGATCTGTGCCGCCCCGACACAACCCGCCTCACCCGAGGCCCCGGCAGCGAACAACTGAATGTGTAAGGGGCGTGACACTCACGCCCCTTCGCATTACATGGGGCGCGAAAGCCCCCCTCGGATTCGGAGAGCCACCATGCGCGCCATCCCCGGCACCCCTTTCGACCCCGTCGAGGACGGCGACAAGCTCAAGGAAGAATGCGGCGTCTTCGGTGTGACCGGCGTCAGCGATGCCGCAAACTTCGTGGCGCTTGGCCTGCATGCCCTGCAACATCGCGGGCAGGAGGCCGGTGGCATCGTCACCTATGACCCGGAACAGGGGTTCAACTCGGCCCGTCGCTTCGGCTATGTGCGCGACAATTTCACTCGCGCCGATGTCATGGCCACCCTGCCCGGCGCGCTGGGCATCGGCCATGTGCGCTATTCCACCGCCGGTTCCAAAGGCGCGACAGCCATCCGCGACGTGCAGCCCTTCTTCGGTGAGTTTTCCATGGGCGGCGCCGCCATCGCCCATAACGGCAACCTCACCAATGCCGCCGCCCTGCGCAAGGAGTTGATCGAGCGCGGCTCGATCTTCCAGTCCTCCTCGGACAGCGAATGCATCATTCACCTGATGGCGCGCTCGATCCAGAAGAACATCGCCGAACGCATCAAGGATGCGCTGCGCCGGGTGGAGGGCGCCTTCTCGGTGGTCGCCATGACGCGGACCAAACTGATCGGCGTGCGCGATCCGCATGGCGTGCGCCCGCTGGTGCTGGGCCGGATCGGGGACAGCGGCTGGGCCCTCTCGTCCGAAACCTGCGCCCTTGACATCATCGGCGCCGAATTCGTGCGCGAGATCGAGCCGGGCGAAATGGTGGTGATCGAGGGCAACAAGGTCGAAAGCACCCGCCCCTTCAATCAGGCCGCCTCGCGCTTTTGCATCTTCGAACAGGTCTATTTCTCGCGCCCCGATTCGATCCTGCAAGGCCGCTCGGTCTATGAAACCCGCCGCCAGATCGGTGTGGAACTGGCGAAGGAAGCCCCGGTCGAGGCCGATCTGGTCTGCCCGGTCCCGGACAGCGGCACCCCCGCCGCCATCGGCTATTCACAGCAATCCGGCATCCCCTACGCCATGGGGATCATCCGCAACCAATACATGGGCCGCACTTTCATCGAGCCGACCGACGCGATCCGCAACATGGGCGTCCGGCTGAAGCTGAACGTGAACCGCGCCCTGATCCGGGGCAAGCGCGTGATCCTCGTGGACGATTCGGTGGTGCGCGGCACCACTTCGCGGAAGATCAAGGACATGATCCTCGACGCCGGGGCCGCCGAGGTGCATTTCCGCATCGCCTCGCCACCGACCGCCTGGCCCTGCTTCTACGGTGTGGACACGCCCGAACGCTCCAAGCTCCTTGCCGCCACCATGACGGAAGACGAGATGCGCGACTGGATCGGCGTTGACAGCCTGAAGTTCATCTCGCTCGACGGGCTTTACAGGGCTGCGGGCGAGGCGGCGGGCCGCGATCCGAAATCGCCGAAATTCTGTGACGCCTGCTTCTCGGGCGAATACCCCATCGCGCCATCGGACAAACTCGCCGAAGGCTTCGAGATGAAGGCCGCCGAATAAGCCCTGCGCGGCCGCGTCGCAGCCGCCGCTCTTGTCCTTTCATCTTGGCTCAAATATCCCACGGGGGTCCGGGGGTGTGAAACCCCCGGGGGCAAACGCATTCCCCCGGCTGGAGGTCACCCCGATGAGCCAACGCATCGCAATTGTCACCGGCGCTTCGCGCGGTCTCGGCGCCGCCATGGCCGAGGAACTGGCCTGCCGGGGCTGGCATGTCGTCGCGGTGGCGCGCACCACTGGCGGGCTGGAAGAGGTGGATGACCGGGTGAAGGCTGCCCGCCAGCCCGGCGCGGGCGAGCTGACCCTCGCCCCCATGGACATCACCAATGACGATGCCATGGCGCATCTGTGCCGCGCGGTCTATGACCGCTGGGGCCATGCCGATCTCTGGGTCCATGCCGCCATCCATGCCGCCCCGCTGGCCCCGGCGAACTTCCTTGATGTGAAGGATTGGGACAAATCCATCGCCACCAATGTGCGGGCGACCGGCGTGCTGATCCCGATGATGGAGCCGCTGCTGCGCGGCTCCGACCAGGCAACGGCGCTGTTTTTGGACGATCCGCATGGCGGCGAGATGTATTACGGCGCTTATGGTGCCACCAAGGCGGCGCAGATCGCGCTGGCGCGATCCTGGCAGGCCGAGGCCGCCAAGGTCGGGCCGCGTGTGCTGATCGAAACGCCCGCACCGATGGCCACCGCCACCCGCGCCCGCTTCCACCCCGGCGAGGACCGCAGCGCGCTGGCGGATGTGCGGGCCGAGGCAGCGCGTCTGGTCGCGCTGATCTGAGACCGGCCCTCGCGGCAGATGTGGGACGGCGGCGGCTTATTCCAGCCGTGCCGGGAAGCCTTCGGCGCGCAGGTCGGTGCCCAGCAGATCCTCCAGCAGCTTGACGATCTGCGAGGATTGCGCCGCGCCGCCATAGGCCGCCTTGCCCTTGAGGAAGGTCTGGTTGGTCACCGAGGCCAGATCCAGCGGCACGCCGAATTCGCGGCCAAAGCCCATGGCAAAGCCCAGATCCTTCAGCGCCAGATCCATGGTGAAGGCGATGTCATAGCTGCCGTTCAGGATCAGCTGACCTTCGGTTTCATGCACGAAGCTGTTGCCGGATGAGGCCCGGATCGCCTCCCACGCGGTTTTCAGATCCAGCCCGCCGCGTTTGGCCAGCATCAGCGCCTCGCCATCGGCGACCAGATGAATGAAGGCCAGCATGTTGGTGATGACCTTGATCACCGCCGCGCTGCCCAGCGGCCCCATGTGGAAATGCTGCCCGCCGATGGCATCCAGCGCGGGCTTGTGCGTCTCGTAAAGCGCAGGCTCGCCCCCTACCAGAACCGTGATCTGGCCGCGCGCCGCCAGATGCACGCCGCCGGTCACCGGCGCCTCAAGCATGGCGACACCCTGTTCCGCCGCCAGTTGACCCAGCCGTAGCACATCCTCGCGGCCGAGCGTGGAATTCTCGATCCAGTGCGCGCCCGGTTTCATCACCGGCAGAATCTGTGCCAGCACCGTTTCGCTGATCTGCGGCGAGGGCAGGCAGGTGAAGACGTGATCGACCTCCGCCGCCAGTTCCGCTGCCGACCCCGCGACTTTCGCACCCAGCGCCCGGTGCCGTTCCGCCAGCGCCGGGCTGCGGTCATGGACCGTCACATCGAAGCCCGCGCCGATCAGGCTGGCCGCAAGATGCCCGCCCAGATTGCCCAGACCCACATAGCCATAGCGCATCATGCCTCTCCGTATCCGACCAGCGCCTTGACCTCGCAGAAGTCATGGATGCCCCAGCCCGCATATTCCCGGCCGTTGCCCGATTGCTTGTAGCCGCCGAAGGGCGCGAACGTGTCCCAGTCGGGGTAGTTGAGGCTCACCTGCCCTGCCCGCAGCCGCCGCCCGACGGCGCGCGCCTCGGCCTCCGGCCCCTGCACATAGGCGGCCAGCCCATAGGGTGTGTCATTGGCCATGGCGACGGCCTCATCGACCGTATCATAGGGCAGGATCGCCAGCACCGGGCCAAAGATCTCCTCGCGCGCGATGGTCATGTCATTGGTGACATTGCCAAAGATCGTCGGCCGCGCGAACCAGCCGCGATTGACGCCCTCGGGTCGCCCCGGTCCGCCGCAGACCAGCGTCGCGCCCTCGGCGATGCCCTTTTCGATCAGCGCCTGCACCTTGTCGAATTGCATGCGGCTGACCAGCGGCCCCATGGTGGTGGCGCTGTCGCGCGGATCGCCCACGACAACGGCCGCCGCCGCGCCCGCCGCAATCTCCAGCGCCGCGTCATGCTGGGCGCGCGGCACGAACATCCGCGTCGGCGCGTCACAGCTTTGCCCGGTATTGCCGAAGCAGCCCTCGACCCCGCCGCTGACCGCCGCCGCCAGATCGGCACCGGGCAGGATGATATTGGCCGATTTGCCACCCAGCTCCTGCGCCACGCGTTTCACCGTGGGCGCCGCCGCCGCCGCGACGGCTGTGCCTGCGCGGGTCGATCCTGTGAAGCTGACCATATCCACCTCGGGGTGACAGCTCATCCGCGCACCGACCACCGGGCCATTGCCGTTCACCATGTTGAACACGCCTTTCGGCACGCCCGCCTCATGGCAGATCTCGGCAAACAGCGTGCCTGACAGCGGTGCGATTTCCGAGGGCTTCAGCACCATGGTGCAACCGGCGATCAGCGCGGGCGCCACCTTGCAGGCGATCTGGTTCATCGGCCAGTTCCATGGCGTGATCAGCGCGCAGACCCCGATGCCTTCGTAAATGATCCGCGTATTGCCGCGCGAATATTCCCAGACCATTTCCTCGGCGGCGGTGATGGTGCTTTCGATATGCACCTGCCCCGCCCATGCCTGCGCGCCGCGCGCCCATTCGATCGGCGCGCCCATCTCAAGGCTCATCGCCTGCGCGAAATCCTCATAGCGGCTGTTATAGACCTCCAGCACCCGGCGGACGAGCGCGATGCGATCCGCCAGCGGCGTGGCGGTATAGCTGTCGAAAGCTGCACGCGCAGCCATGATGGCACGGTCGGCATCGGCCTCCGACCCCAGCGCCACCTCGGCCACGATCTCTTCCGTCGCCGGATTTTCCACGCCGATGCGTTCGCCGCCCAGCGGATCGACCCACGCACCGTCGATATAGAATTTCAGCAGATTCGCAGGGATCATGGCATCACCGGAAATGAATGTTGAAACGGGCGCGGATTGCCGCATCGACCTCTGGGGCGATCTGGCAACCGGCCTTGGCGAGGATGTCATTCTTGCGCGCAATCGCCCGGTCGAGCAACACCGGCTTGCCCGCCTCATTCCATTCCTTCGGGGACATGCGATTGCCGACCACGGGATAGACATATTCGGTCTGCATCAGGCTCAGCGTCTGGCCGGAGCCGAGGTAATGGCCCGGCCCGCCCAGACAGGCCTCCTTCATCGCGTCGATCGAGGTGGAATCCTCGGTCACGTCAATGCCGCGCACCAGCCGCATGACCTGCCCCAGAATGTCATCCCCCATGATCAGGCTTTCCAGACAGAAGCCCAGCAGCGAGGCATGCATCCCGACCGCTTCGTAACACATGTTCAGCCCGGACAGGCCCGCCAGCGTATTGGTGATGCCCTGTTCCCATCCCGCCTGCATGTCGGGCAGCTTGCTGTCGGTGATGCCTGAGGCGGCACCGCCGGGAAGGTTGTAGAAGCGGTGCATCTGCGCGCAGCCCGCTGTCAGCAGCGCCTGTTCCGCACTGCCCCCCGACATGGCGCCGGTGCGCAGATCGCTGACAAAGGGCCAGGTGCCGAAGATCGCGGGCGCGCCCTTCTGGATGGCGTTCACATAGACCACCCCGGCCAGACATTCCGCCATGGCCTGCACGATGGCCAGCGCGATGGGCGCGGGTGCCGTCGCCCCGGCCTGCCCGGCAGACAGCAGCAGGACCGGCATGCCGCGGCGCACACAATCCTCCATCACCATGCAGCTTTCTTCGGCGAATTTCATCGGCGGCACGACAAAGCAATTGGAATTGCTGACAAAAGGCCGCGCGCGCCACGCCTCCTCGCCGCCCGCCACCATATGCAGCAGCTCGAAACAGCCCGCCACATGGCCCGGGTCGCTGAACGAGGTGCCGACATGCTTGCGCGTTCCCGCAAGGCAGCCATAGAGCGTGTTCACATCCATGTCGAAATTGTCCACCACATCGCGGCAGACCATGGTTCGCTGGTAGAAATGGATGTTGTCGAGGTTCTGCACCAGCCGCGCCGCGTCATACAGATCCTGCGCCGTCGATTCACGATACTCCAATGTCACCGGATCGACGATATGCACCGCCGCGCCCGCCGTGCCGAAATGCACATTGGAGCCGCTCAAATGCAGGTCATACTTTTCGTCGCGCCCATACAGCGTCAGGTCGCGCGCGGCGACCGCCAGCATGTCCTCGACCAGCGCGCGCGGAAAACGGATACGCCCGTCATCGCCCAGCACCGCCCCGGCCCCGGTCAGGATCTCCACCCCGCTGGCGGGCGCATTGGCCAGCCCGATGACCTCCAGCGCCTCCAAAGCCTGCGCATGGATTTTCGCTACACCGGCATCACTCAGCGGCCGGTAGCGCCCGCCCGGCATCCCGGCCCGCACCGGCCGCAGCGCCTCGGCCAGCGGCGCCGCCCGCTCTGCCACCCGCGCCGCCCGTCCGCCCGTCCGTCCCGCTGCCCGCCGCGCCCGCGACGGCTCGCAAACTTCGCCCTGTTCACTCATCGCACGCTCCTGCCCTGCCTTCATCTTGGCAAAAATATCCTCGGGGGGTCCGGGGGGCAGACAGCCCCCCGGCTTTTGTTCCGTCCGGCGGGGTAAAAAGCCCCCCGGTTTCTGTCCGTCCCTACATCCGCACCCGCGCGGCCTTGGGGTCATACATCGGCACCAGCGAGGCTTCGGCCGCATGTCGCACCCCCGCCACCTCGATCTCGTAGCGCGAGGCCAGAACCTCCGCCTCACTCTCGCCCGCGCAGGGCACATAGCCCATGCCGATAGCGCCACCGAGCGCGTGGCCATAGTTTCCGCTGGTCACCGGCCCGACGATCCGGCCGTCGCGCACGATGGCCTCGTTGTGGAACAGCAACGGCTCGGGGTCGGTCAGGCGGAATTGCACCATGCGGCGCGAAAGCCCGGCCTCTTCTTTCCGCAGCACCGCCTCGCGCCCGATGAATCCGGGTTTCGAGGTCCGCACCGCGAAGCCCAGCCCCGCCTCCAGCACATGATCCTCGTCGGTGATGTCGTGGCCGAAATGGCGGAAGGCCTTTTCGATGCGGCAACTGTCGAGCGTGTGCAGACCACACAGCTTCATCTCCGGCGCCGCTTCCTCTAGCGCCTCGAAAACATGCGCGGCCTGATCGGTCGGCACATAGATCTCCCAGCCCAGTTCGCCTACATAGGTCACCCGATGCGCGCGGGCGAGGCCCATGCCGATCTCGATTTCGCGCGCAGTGCCAAAGGGATGCGCGGCGTTGGAAAAATCGTTCGGGCTGACCCGTTCCATCACCGCCCGCGCCTCTGGCCCCATCAGGCACAGCACCGCCTCGCCCGCCGTCACATCGGTGATGACCGCGAAATCCTCGCCCAGATGCCGCCGCAGCCAGGCCAGATCGCGTTGCAGCGTCGCCCCCGGCACCACCAGCAGGAAGGCGGTTTCGCTCAACCGCGTCACCGTCAGGTCGCTTTCGATGCCGCCGCGTTCATTCAGCATCTGGGTATAGACGATCCGGCCCGGCGCCACGTCGATCTGATTGGCGCAGACCCGGTTGAGGAAAGCCGCCGCATCGCGCCCCTCGACCCGGATCTTGCCGAAACTCGTCATGTCGAACAGGCCCACGCCGGTCCGCACCGCCATATGTTCTGCGCGCTGGTTGTCGAACCAGTTCTGCCGCTTCCACGAATAGCGGTAGTCCCGTTCCTGCCCCTCGGCCGCGAACCAGTTCGCCCGCTCCCATCCCGCAACCTCGCCAAAGACCGCGCCGCGCGCCTTCAGATGTTCGTGCAGCGGTGACCGCCGGACCCCGCGCGCCGTGGCCATCTGGCGATAGGGAAAATGATCGGCGTAAAGCAGGCCCAGCGTCTCGCTCACCCGCTCTTTCAGGTAGCGGCGGTTCTTCTGGAACGGCTGGGCGCGGCGGATGTCCACCTCCCACAGGTCAAACGGCGCCTCGCCCTCGGTGATCCAATGCGCCAGCGCCATGCCCGCCCCACCAGAGGAGGCGATGCCCACCGAATTATACCCCGCCGCGATCCAGTAGCCGCCCAGCTCCGGCGCCTCGCCCAGATAATAGCGATCATCGGGGGTAAAACTTTCCGGCCCGTTGAAGAAGGTATGGATGCCCGCCGTTTCAAACAGCGGCATACGATTGGTCGCCATCTCGAGGATCGGCGCGAAATGGTCCCAGTCCTCGGGCAGGGTGTCGAATTCGAAATCCTCGCGGATGCCGCCCATGCCCCAGGGTTTCGCCTTCGGCTCAAACGCGCCGACCATCATCTTGCCCGCGTCCGATTTGTAATAGGCGCATTCGTCCGGCACCCGCAGCACCGGCAGATGGCCGAGGCCGTCAATGCCTTCCGTCACCAGATAGAAATGCTCGCAGGCATGCAGGGGCAGCGTGACACCGCTGGAGGCCGCCAGATCACGCCCCCACATGCCGCCGCAGTTGATGACGACATCGGCGGCGATATGGCCCTGCTCCTCGCCGCGCTGCCAGGACACGCCGGTGACACGACGGCGGCCATTCTCGGCCGCCTCGGTGACGCCGGTGACCTTGACGTTCTCGGCAATCGTCGCGCCCTGCATCCGCGCGCCTTTGGCCAGCGCCATGGCAATATTGGCCGGGTCGCATTGCCCGTCCAGCGGCAGATGCACCGCCCCCACCACGCCATCGGTGTTCAGATGCGGATACATCGCCTTGACCTCGGCGGGCGAAATCTCGTGCACCGCCACGTCGAAGATGCGCGCCACCGTGGCCTGACGCAACAACTCCTCATGCCGTTCCTTCGTCAGCGCGACCGAGATCGAGCCGACCTGCCGCATCCCCGTTTCAACCCCGGTTTCCTGCGCCAGCCGGACGTAAAGATCGGCCGAATATTTCGCCAGCCGCGTCATGTTGGCGGAACCGCGCAACTGCCCGATCAGCCCCGCCGCATGCCATGTGGTGCCTGAAGTCAGCCGCTTGCGCTCCAGCAGCACGATGTCGCGCCACCCGGCCTTCGCCAGATGATAGGCGACCGAACAACCCGAGACCCCGCCGCCGATGATCACCGCCCGCGCCTTTTGCGGAAGTTCCGTCATGTCACCGCTCCTGCGCCCGCCGCTTGCAGGCAAAAGTTTTCCGAAAACTTTTGCAAATTTCTTTGCAAGAAATTTGCGTCACGCCCGGATCCGCGCATTCGCCGGATCCCAGAGCGGTTCATCCTTCTGCACCCGCGCTTTCAGCCGCTCGCCGAAGACTTCCACCTCGACCTCGGTGCCCGGCACCGCCAGATCGGCGCGGATCATGCCCAGCCCGATGCAGGCGCCGACGCGGTGGCCCCAGTAGCCACTGGTCAGCTCGCCCACCACCTGCCCGTCCTGCCAGATCGTCGACATATAGGGCGGATCGAAATCGCCGGTCTCGATCACCAGCGTGGCAAAGCGCTTGGTGACGCCCGCCTGCTTTTCCGCCTCCAGCGCCGCCTTGCCGCGGAAGGCGGGTTTCGACCAGTCGATGAAGCGCTCCAGCCCGCCTTGCAGCAGGGTGTAATCGGTCGAAAGGTCACCCTTCCAGGCGCGATAGCCCTTCTCCACCCGCAGACTGTTCAGCGCGAACATGCCGAAGGGTTTCAGCCCGTGGCCTTCGCCCGCAGCCATCACCGCCTCCCAGATGCGCGGCGTATCGGCGTTGCGCGAATGGATTTCCCAGCCAAGCTCGCCCGCGAAGCTCACGCGCATCAGCAGGCAGTCGGCCCCGGCGATCACCGCCTTCTGCCAGGTCAGCCAAGGGCGGGAAAGATCTGCCTCCGCCACTTCGGCAAGGATGGCGCGCGCATTCGGCCCGGTCAGGATCTGCGTCGCCCAATCGGCGCTTTCGTCCGTCAGGCTCAGCCCCGGTTCCAGATGACGTTCCAGCCATTCGCGGTCATGCGCCTGCGCCGTGGCGGCGGTGATGAGCCAAAGCTCGTCCTCCGCCAGCCGCGCCACCGACATTTCGGTCACGATGCGGCCCTTGTCATCGGCGAAATAGGCCAACCCCAGCCGCCCGACCGACGGCACCTTGCCGCTGATCTGCCGGGACAGCCACTCGGCCGCGCCCGGTCCGGTCAGCCGGAAGCGCGAGAAGCCCGGCAGGTCCAGAATCCCCGCCGCATCGCGCACCGCCGCGCATTCCTCGGCCACCGCACCGAACCACGGCCCGTCGCGGCGCCAGGTCTGGGTGCCTTGCTCGGAAGTGTCATCGCCCGGCCGCGCATACCACAGCGCACGTTCCCAGCCGTTATAGGCGCCGAATTGCGCCCCCAGCGCCCTGGTCTGTGCATGCACCGGGCTGAGGCGGCGGTCGCGCGCCACCGGCCAGGCGTGGTGCGGGAAGTGGATGGCATATTCGTGACCGTAAACCTCCATCCCCTTCTGCACGCAATAGTCGCGGTCCTCCCAGCCGGTGAAACGGCGCGGGTCGCAGGACCACATGTCCCATTCGGTCGCGCCCTCGGTCACCCATTCCGCCAGCACCTTGCCCGCGCCGCCGGCCTGACAGATGCCGAAGGTGAAAACGCAGGCCTCGAAGGCATTGGGCACCCCCGGCATCGGCCCGATCAGCGGATTGCCGTCCGGCGTATAGGGGATCGGCCCGTTGATCACCTTGGTCAGTGCCGCCTTCTCCAGCAAGGGCACCCGCGCCATGGCATCGGCGATATACCATTCCAGCCGCTCCAGATCGTCGGGGAAAAGCTGGAAGCTGAAATCCTCGGGGAAGGGATCGTCCTTCGTCACCCAATGCGCCTTGCAGTTCCGCTCATAGGGGCCAAGGTTGAAGCCGTATTTTTCCTGCCGCAGGTAGTAACTGCTGTCTACGTCGCGCAGCAGCGGCAGCTTGTGGCCCACCTCTTTCGACCAGCTTTCGATCTCGGAGATGGTGTCGAACAGCATGTATTGATGGCTCATCACCATCATCGGCACGTCGCGGCCGAACCATTTGCTGACCTCACGGGCATAGTAGCCGGCGGCATTCACCACGATCTCGCAGCGGATCTCTCCCTTGGGGGTGGAAACCACCCATTCCTCGCCCTCGCGTCGCACGCCGGTCGCCGGGCAGAAGCGCTCGATCCGCGCGCCCATGGAACGCGCCCCCTTGGCCAGCGCCTGCGTCAGCTGCGCCGGGTCGATGTCGCCGTCATAGGGATCGTAAAGCGCCCCGGTCAGGTCATGCGTTTCAAGGAAGGGATAGCGCGTGCGGATGTCCTCGGGCGACAGGATGTCGAGGTCCATCCCCTGATAGCGCCCCATGCCGACGACACGCTTGAATTCCTGCAAGCGTTCCGCCGTATGCGCCAGCCGGACCGAGCCGGTGACATGGTAGTTCATCGGATAATCGACCTCGGCCCCCAGACCACGATACAATTGCGCCGAATAGCGCTGCATGTTCATGATCGACCAGCTTGAGGAAAACGTCGGCACATTGCCCGCCGCATGCCAGGTGGACCCGGCGGTCAGTTCGTTCTTCTCCAGCAGCACGCAGTCGCTCCATCCCGCTTTCGCCAGATGGTAAAGCGCAGAGGCTCCGACCGCCCCGCCCCCGATGATCACAACCCGCGCCGTTGTCGGAAAATCCGCCATGATCCACTCCCTGTTTGGGCGGAGTATCTGCCCGCTTTTTCGCGCTTTCAATTCACCGGGACGCGCCCTATTGATCGGAAAACCCGATCACGGTGCCGCCATGCAGATCGACCTTCTGGACACGTTTCTCGACCTTTGTGAAACGCGCAGCTTCAACCGAACCGCAGAACGGCTGGACGTGACACAAAGCACCGTCTCGGCCCGGATCGCGGCGCTGGAAACGGCGTTGGGCGCCCGGCTTTTTGCCCGGTCCCGCGCAGGCACCGATCTGACGATGGAAGGGCGGCGCTTCGAATCCCATGCCCGCAGCCTGCGCCATGAATGGAACGAGGCGCGCCGCCGCATCCGCCTGCCCGACCGCGCGGCACAGCTGATCCGGCTGGGCATCCAGAATGACCTTGCCGCCCAGCATATCGGCGAATGGGTTGCCGATTTCCGCCGCGCCCTGCCGGAAACCGCCTTTTATATCGAGCCGGATTATTCCAACCAGATGTGCGCCGACCTGCTGACCGGGGTGCAGGATTTCGCGGTGATGTTCTCGCCCAAGCCCCACCCCGACCTGCATTTCGAAACCGTGGGCGAAGTGCCCTATGTCATGGTCTCGTCCGAGGCCGAGACGCTGGAACAGGTCAGCCCCGACAGTTTTGTCTTCGCGCATTTTTCGCCCGCCTTCGAGCGGATGCACCGCGAGGTGACGCCGCAATTCGCGGGCTCCGCCATTTCGGTGGGCCAAAGCGCCACCGTCGCCAGCCTGCTGACCGCGATGGGCGGCGCGGGTTATGTGCTGGAGAAAACCGCGACCGGGCTCGTTGCCAGCGGGCATTTCCGCCATGTCACCGATGCGCCGGTGCTGCGCCAGCCGGTCTATGCCGCGTTGCACCTGCGGCACCGCATCTCGCCGCTGCACCGCCGCCTCACCCGCATCGTGCGCCGCCGCCTTGCCGCCGCAGGCCCCGAGCCACTGGACAGCCCGCCCCGCGCCGCCTAGCCTCGCCCGGCAACGTATGCAGGAGGTCCCGATGCCCGTCACCCTCGTTCAGGTCGATTTTCCCCATTCCGGCCCCTGGGGCGCCGAAATGGCCGCCGCCTTCGAAGGGCTGGCGCAATCCATCGCGGCCGAGCCGGGCTTCCTGTTCAAATACTGGACCGAGGATCAGGCACAGGGCATCGCGGGCGGCATCTACGGATTTGCCAGCCGGACGGAGGCCGAAGCCTATCTGACCATGCACACCGCCCGGCTTCAGGGCTTCGGCGTCAGCGGCATCCGGGGCCTGATCCTCGATGTGAACGACACATTGTCACGCATCGACAAGGCACCCGTGCTCTGAACCCCGCCCCTTTCATCTTGGCATAAATATCCCGGGGGACGGCCGCAGGCCGGGGGGCAGCGCCCCCCTTGCAACGCCTCGGACCGCAACGCCTCAGACCATCGTCTGCATCCGATACCCCGGCGCATGGGCCAGCCGCACGCAGGTGATGGGCCGCTCGCCCTCCCATGTGGTGCGGTCGATGACGAAAAGCGCCGCCCCCTCCGCAACCTCCAGCAACCGCGCTTCCGCCGCACTGGCGTTGGCGGCGGAAAAACCGATGTCGCCGGTGGTATAGGGCACATGCGTCAGCAGCCATTCATTCGCGCTGACCGCATGGAAATCCGGCGCGGCCCGCCCCAGAACCTCGGGGTTCAGCCAGCGGTCCTCCAGCAGGACAGGCCGCCCGTCCGCCAGATGCAGTGCGGTCAGATGCAGCAGCGCGGCCCCTTTCGCCAGCCCCAGACGCGAGGCGATGGCCGGCGGCGGCTCGTCGCGGTCTTCGGCCAGCAGGCGGTAACCATAGCGCTGGCCGCGCCCCTCAATCTCCAGCCGGGTCACGGGAATATCCAGCGTCGCCTTCCGCACCGGATGCAGCGCCACGCGGGTGCCGGCCTTGCGGCGCCGTTCCAGCACGCCCTCCTCGGCCAGTTCACGCAGGGCCCGGTTCACCGTGGCCCGCGCCACGCCGAATTCGCCCGCCAGCGCCTCTTCCGTCGGAATGGCGGCGCCCGGCGCCCAGTCGCGGGCGCGGATGCGGCGCAGCACCTCTTCGCGGATGTCCTCCCAGCCCGAAACCTTCACATCACCCCCACCAGCCGCCGCATCACCGCGCGATAGCGTGCCTCGATCCCGTCCCGCGCTACATGGCGCCCACCCTGCACCACATGACGCCCCGCCGACCACAGATCGGCCACCAGCCGGTCGTCGCCCGCGAAAATCCAGGCGTCGAGGATCGCATCGCCCCGCCGTCCTTCCAGCATCAGCGCGCCCATGTCCAGCGCCACCAGATCGGCCCAGAGCCCCGGCGCAATCGCCCCGGCGGCCCGTCCCGCCGCCTGCGCCCCGCCGCGCGCGGCACCTTCCACCAGCACCCGGCCGTTCGAGGCCTCGGCGCTCGCCAGCATCGCCCGCCCCCGATCGCGCAGGCGTTGCGAATATTCGTAGGATCGCAGCTCCTCGGCCTGCGAGATACGGATATTGCTGTCGGACCCCACGCCGAACACGCCGCCCGCCGCCTGCCAGCGTAGGCCGTCAAAGATGCCATCGCCCAGATTGGCCTCGGTGATCGGGCAAAGCCCCGCCACCGCGCCGGTGCGGGCCAGCGCCGCGGTCTCGGCCGGCAGCATCTGGGTCGCATGGATCAGGCACCAGCGCGCATCCACCGGCGCATGGTCCAGCAGCCATTCGGTTGGCCGCGCGCCGTAAGCCGCCTGCACTTCCTCCACCTCGGCCACCTGCTCTGCCAGATGCAGATGCACCGGCCCGCCGAAGCCCGGCATTGCGGCGAGCGTGTCCGGGTTGACCGCGCGCAGCGAATGCGGCGCCACGCCGATCGCCCCGTCCGGCAACGCCGCCACCGCCTGCGCCGCGCGCTCATGCAGCTGGGCAAAACGGTCAAGGTCATTGCCGAAGCGCAACTGCCCCGTGGTCAGCGCCCGCCCGTCGCAACCGCCGCGCTCGTAAGCCACCGGCAGCAGTGTCAGCCCGATGCCGGTTTCCTGCGCCGCCGCCACGATCCGCGCCGACATCTCGGCCAGATCGGCATAGGGCGCGCCGCCCGGCTGGTGATGCAGGTAATGGAACTCGCTGACCCCGGCGAAACCGGCCTCCAGCATTTCCACCTGCACCAGCGCGGCGATGGCCTGCACATCCTCGGGCGTCAGATGGTCGAGAAAGCGATACATCAGCGTCCGCCAGGTCCAGAACGAATCCTGCCCCGCCCCGCGCCGTTCGGTCATCCCGGCCATGGCGCGCTGGAAGGCATGCGAATGCAGGTTCTGCCCGGCCGCCAGCAGACAGCCCACGCGCCTGCCTTCCGGCGCCGCGCCCGGCGTGACGGCGGCAATGCGCCCTTCGGCCAGATCCACCCGCACCGCCTCGGCCCAGCCCTGCGGCAGCAGCGCCACCTCCGCCCAGATCACCGTCATCGCATCCTCTTGACAGTCGTTATTATGTGCAGACATATTCACATCAAGCGCAGACAAAAGCAAGCGGGGAGCGCGATGATTCTGACCAATGCAACCGTGGCAACGATGCAGGAGGGCTATGGGCTGATCCCGCAGGCTGCCATTGTGATCGAGGGCGACCGCATCGCCTGGGTGGGGCCGATGGCCGACCTGCCCGCCAGCGCCGCGCCGGTGACCGATCTTGGCGGCCGGCTGGTGACGCCGGGCCTGATCGACTGCCACACCCATCTGGTGTTCGGCGGCGACCGCGCGCGGGAATTCGAGATGCGGCTGACCGGCGCCTCTTACGAAGACATCGCCCGCGCCGGTGGCGGCATCGTCTCCACCGTCACCGCCACACGCGCGGCATCCGAGGACAGCCTGCTCGCGCAGGCACTGCCCCGGCTCGATCAGATGCTGGCCGAGGGCGTGACGCGGATCGAGGTGAAATCGGGTTACGGCCTCGACATCGAGACCGAACTGCGGATGCTGCGCGTAGCGCGGCGGCTGGAAACGCTGCGCCCGGTGCGGATCAGCACGACCTTTCTGGGCGCCCATGCCATTCCGGCCGAATACAAGGACCGCGCCGATGATTACCTCACCGAACAGGTGATCCCCGCCCTGCGCCGCGCCCATGCCGAGGGGCTGGTCGATGCGGTAGACGGCTTCTGCGAGGGCATCGCCTTTTCGCCCGACCAGATCGCCCGCGTCTTCGCCGAGGCCCGCGCCCTGAACCTGCCCGTCAAGCTGCATGCCGAGCAATTGTCGAACCTGCATGGCGCGGCGCTGGCGGCGCGGCACAGGGCGTTGAGTGCCGACCATCTGGAGTATCTGGATGCCGAAGGCGCGCGCGCCATGGCGGCGGCGGGCACGGTGGCGGTGATCCTGCCCGGCGCCTTCTATGCCCTGCGCGAAACGCAACTGCCGCCTGTGGCGGTTTTGCGCGAGGCCGGTGTGGCGATGGCGGTGGCCACCGATTGCAACCCCGGCACCGCACCGATGACTTCGCTTTGCCTTGCCATGAACATGGCCTGCACCCTGTTCCGCCTGACCCCGCTGGAAGCGCTGTCGGGCACCACCTGCATCGCCGCCCGCGCGCTGGGTCAGGCCGAGGAAGGCCAGATCGCCCCCGACTTCCGCGCCGATGTGGCGATCTGGCAGGCCCGGCACCCGGCCGAGCTTGCCTATCGCATCGGGGCCACACCCCTTCACGCCCGCATTTTCGGAGGCCGCCTTGACGCCTGAAATTCTGATCCCCGGCCAAACCACGCTTGACCAGCTTGAACGGCTGTGGCGCAATGAGGCCCCGGCACGGCTGGCCCCCGAGGCCCGCGCGGGCGTCGAGGCCGCCGCCGCAAAGATCGCTGCCGCCGCTGCGGGTGACGTGCCTGTTTATGGCGTGAACACCGGCTTCGGCAAGCTGGCAAGCCTGAAGATCGCCGCGCAAGATACCGCCAAACTTCAGAAAAACCTGATCCTTAGCCATTGCTGCGGCGTGGGCGAACCGATGCCTCGTGCCACCGCACGGCTGATGATGGCGCTGAAACTCCTGTCGCTGGGCCGTGGCGCCTCGGGCGTGCGGTGGGAGGTTGTGGCGATGCTGGAGGCCATGCTCGACAAGGGCGTGACCCCGGTGATCCCGGCGCAGGGGTCCGTCGGGGCCTCGGGCGATCTGGCGCCGCTGGCGCATATGGCGGCTGCCATGCTGGGCGCGGGCGAGGCCGAATTCGCAGGCAGGGTAAAGCCCGCCGCAGAAGCTCTTGCACATGCAGGGCTTTCTCCGATCACGCTTGGCCCGAAAGAGGGTCTGGCGCTCATCAACGGCACACAGTTTTCCACCGCCTATGCGCTGGCCGGTCTGTTCGGCGCATGGCGTGCGGCGACGACCGCGCTGACCGTCTCGGCCCTGTCGACCGACGCCATCATGGGCTCGACCGCACCGCTGCGGCCGGAAATCCACACCCTGCGCGGCCATGCCGGTCAGATCGAGGCCGCCGGATTCATGCGTGCGCTGCTGGACGGTTCGGAAATCCGCGAAAGCCACCGCGAGGGCGACAGCCGGGTGCAGGACCCTTACTGCATCCGCTGCCAGCCGCAGGTGACCGGCGCGGCGATGGACATCCTGCGTCAGGCCGCCCGCACGCTGGAGATCGAGGCCAATGCCGCCACCGACAACCCGCTGGTGCTCAGCGACGGGGCCATCGTCTCGGGTGGTAACTTTCACGCGGAACCTGTTGGTTTTGCAGCGGATATGATTGCACTTGCGATCAGCGAGACCGGCGCCATCGCACAACGCCGCGTGGCCCTGATGGTGGACCCGACGCTCAGCTTCGACCTGCCGCCCTTCCTGACGCCGAACCCCGGCCTCAATTCGGGCCTGATGATCGCCGAGGTCACCACCGCCGCGCTGATGAGCGAGAACAAGCATCTGGCGCACCCTTGCGTCACCGACAGCACGCCTACCTCCGCCAACCAAGAGGATCACGTCTCCATGGCTGCGCATGGTGCGCGGCGGCTGGGGCGGATGGTCGAGAACCTGAACGTCATTCTGGGGGTCGAGGCGCTGTGTGCCGCGCAGGGCGTGGAGTTCCGCGCACCGTTGGCGACCTCTGCGCCGCTGGCCGGGGTGGTGGCACGGCTGCGGGCCGAAGTTCCTGCGTTGAAGGACGACCGCTACATGGCGCCAGATCTGGCCACCGCCGCAAGGCTGGCCAGCAGCGGCGCGTTGGTGGAGGCGGCGGGCATCGCGCCCCCGGCGCTGGCATGAAGCCGCTGGACGGTCTGCGCGTGCTGGATCTGACCCGCGTTCTGGCGGGTCCGTTCTGCACCGCGCTGCTGGCAGATCTGGGCGCCGAGGTGATCAAGCTGGAGCCGCCCGCAGGCGATGATTACCGCCATATCGGCCCCTTCGTGCAGGGTGAAAGCGCGCTGTTCACGCTGGTGAACCGCGGCAAACAGTCAATCGTTCTGGACCTGAAATCCCCGGCGGATCAGGCGCTTGCCCGCGACATCGCCCTGCAATGCGATGTGGTGGTGGAAAACTTCCGCCCCGGCGTCGCGGCCCGTCTGGGGCTGGGCGCCGAGACGCTGCGCGCGGCGAAACCGGGGCTGATCTATGCCTCGATCTCGGGCTTCGGCCAATCCGGGCCGGCGGCGCATCTGCCGGCCTATGATCTTGTGGCGCAGGCCATGTCCGGCCTGATGGCCGCAACCGGCGAGGAAGGCGGCGCCCCCCTCAAGGTGGGCGAAAGCTACGGCGATCTGATGGCCGGTCTTTACGCAAGCTGGGCCATTCTTGCCGCGCTGCACCAGCGGGATCGCACCGGCGAAGGCGCCACGATCGACGTGGCGATGTTTGACGCGCTGTTCTCGCTCTTGCCCACCAGCCACGCACTGCATTTCTACGCCGGGAAGGCGCCCGCGCGCACCGGCAACCGTCACCCGCTGTCCACGCCCTTCGGATGTTTCACCTGCGCCGACGGGCAGGCGGTGATCGCGGTGCTGGGCGATGGTCAGTGGCAGCGGCTTTGCGCCCTGATCGGCGTGACGCCCGCACCGCATCTGGCAACGGACGAGGCCCGCACCGCACATGAACCCGAGGTTCGCGCGATGATCGAGAGCTGGACAGGCCCGCGTTCGACGGCCGAGGTGGTCGCCGCCCTTGCGGCAGCGGGTATTCCCACGGCCGAGGTGCAAACGCTGGCGCAGGCGGCGGAAAGCCCCCATGCGCAGGCGCGTGGGCTGGTCTCCGACCTGCCGCATCCGGTGCTGGGCAATGCGAAGATCATCGGGCAACCCGTTCGCTTCAATGGCGAAAAGCCGATATCACCCACCTCCGCGCCGCAGCTTGGCGCCGACCGCGCCGCGATCCTGCACCGCCTTGGACTTACCGACCATGACTGACCTTTTCCACATGCTCAGCGATGAGGAACGCGCCTTCCTCGACATGCTCGCCCGCTTTTGCGCGCAGGAACTGGCGCCGAAAGCCGCCGCGACAGATGAAAGCGGCGCCTTCGTCCATGACCAGCTTGCCGCCCTTGCCGCGACCGGCATGATGGGCGCCAACCTGCCCGAACCCTGGGGGCCGGGCATCAGCGCGCAGGCGCTGCTGCGGGCCGTTGAACTGGTGGCGGGCGGCTGCGGGTCCACCGTCTCGGCGCTGACCGCGCATTACCTCGCGACCGATTCCATCCTGATCGGCGGCACCGCGGCGCAGCGCGACCACTGGCTGCCCCGGGCGGCCGAGGGCACCGCGCTTGGCGCCTTTGCACTGACCGAACGCAATGCCGGGTCCGACCCCGCCGATATGCGGACCCGAGCCACCCGCACGGCGGAGGGCTGGCACCTCAAGGGCGCCAAATGCTTCATCTCCAATGGCGGTGTCGCGGATTTCCTGATCGTCTACGCCGTCACCGACCCCTCGAAAGCCCATAAGGGCATCAGCGCCTTCCTCGTGCCCAGGGGCACGCCCGGCCTGACACCCGGCCGCGCCGAACGCACCATGGGCCTGCGCGGCGGCCATGTGTGGGAACTGGATCTGGATTGCCACCTGCCCCCCGACGCCTTGCTGGGCGACGAGGGCACCGGCTTTCGCACCGCGATGAAGGTGCTCGACAATGGCCGGGTCGAGGTCGCTGCCATGTGCACTGGCATCGCGCAAGCCGCCCTTGATGCCGCCGTCGCATGGACCAAGACCCGCATCATCGGCGGCGAGCCACTGGCCAATCGTCAGGGCATCCGCTGGCAACTGGCCGACATGGCGCTGGACCTGCGCGCCGCCCGCCTTCTGGCGCTGGAGGCCGCGCGGCAACGCGCCCTCGGCCTGCGCTTCAGCGAGGCCGCCAGCATGGCGAAACTCGCCGCATCCGAAATGGCCGGGCGCGTCACCGACGGCGCGCTGCAACTGCATGGCGGCTATGGCTACACCGCCGACTTCCCGCTTGAACGCCACGCCCGCGATGTCCGCATCATGCGGATTTACGAAGGCTCTTCCGAAATCCAGCGCGGCATCATCGCCGCCCATCTGCTTGCCTGAGGATCGCCTCCATGAACAGCCGTCACAACACCCGCGACATCTTTCCGCCCACCGGCCCCACACTGAACGCAAAGAACTGGCAGGCCGAGGCCGCGCTGCGCATGCTGATGAACAACCTCCACCCCGATGTGGCGGAAAACCCGCATGAGCTGGTGGTCTATGGCGGCATCGGCCGCGCCGCCCGCACGTGGGAGGATTTCGACCGCATCTGCGCCGCGCTGAAGGATCTGGAGGCGGACGAGACGCTGCTGGTGCAATCGGGCAAACCCGTCGCCATCGTGCGCACCCATGCCGACGCCCCGCGCGTGCTGATCGCCAATTCCAACCTCGTGCCGCATTGGGCCACCTGGGAACATTTCAACGAGTTGGATCGCAAGGGCCTGATGATGTATGGCCAGATGACCGCCGGGTCATGGATCTATATCGGCACCCAGGGCATCGTGCAGGGCACCTACGAGACCTTCGCCGAGGCCGGGCGCCAGCATTATGCGGGCGATCTGACCGGCAAATGGGTGCTGACCGGCGGGCTTGGCGGCATGGGCGGCGCGCAGCCGCTGGCGGCCGTGATGGCCGGGGCCTGCTGCCTCGCGGTCGAGGTGGACGAGACGCGGATCGACTTCCGCCTGCGCACCCGCTACGTCGATGCCAAGGCGAAAACGCTGGACGAGGCGCTGGCGCTGATCGACGACTGGACCGCGAAGGGCGAAGCCAAATCGGTGGGCCTTCTGGGCAATGCCGCCGAGGTCTTCCCCGAACTCCTGAAGCGCATGCAATCGGGCGGCCCCCGCCCCGATATCGTGACCGACCAGACCTCCGCCCATGATCCGCTGCACGGCTATTGCCCTGCGGGATGGAGCGTCGGCGACTGGCGCGCAAAACAGGAAACCGCGCCGGCCGAGGTCGAACGCGCCGCCCGCGCCTCGATGAAACAGCATGTCGCGGCCATGGTCGGCTTCCATGAGGCCGGCGTGCCCACCCTCGATTACGGCAACAACATCCGTCAGGTGGCCACGGACGAGGGGCTGGACAACGCCTTCGCCTTCCCCGGCTTCGTGCCGGCCTATATCCGCCCGCTGTTCTGCAAGGGCATCGGTCCGTTCCGCTGGGCCGCGCTGTCGGGCGACCCCGAGGACATCGCGAAAACCGACGCCGCGATGAAGAAACTATTCCCGGAAAACAAGCATCTTCACCGCTGGCTGGACATGGCCGCCGAACGCATCGCCTTTCAGGGCCTGCCCGCGCGCATCTGCTGGATCGGCCTTGGCGACCGCCACCGCGCGGGGCTGATGTTCAATGACATGGTTGCCAGCGGCGAACTCAAGGCGCCTGTCGTCATCGGCCGCGACCACCTCGATAGCGGCTCCGTCGCCTCGCCCAACCGCGAGACCGAGGCCATGCGCGACGGCTCGGATGCCGTGTCGGACTGGCCGCTTCTGAACGCGCTGACCAATACTGCCTCGGGCGCCACCTGGGTCAGCCTGCATCACGGCGGCGGCGTCGGCATGGGCTTTTCGCAACATGCAGGCGTGGTCATCGTGGCCGACGGCACGCCCGAGGCCGCCAAACGCCTCGAACGCGTGCTGTGGAACGACCCGGCCTCGGGCGTCATGCGCCATGCCGATGCAGGCTATGACATCGCGTTGGATTGCGCCCGCGACCACGGCCTGCGCCTGCCCGGCATCCTCGGCAACTGAGGCTCTTGCTTCTTGCCAAAATACTCCACGGGGGTCCGGGGGTGTGAAACCCCCGGTCCGCACCGCAAAACCCGCGCCAACGGAAGGAACCTTACATGCATTACGCTCCGGGGTCCGAGCCCTGCCCGCTGCCCTACTCCCCGTTCAAGGCCTGCACCGTGCCGCGCCCGATCGGCTGGCTTTCGACGATTTCGAAATCGGGCATTCCCAATCTCGCGCCCTACAGCCAGTGGCAGAACCTGACCTTCGATCCGCCGATGGTGATGTTCGCCGCCAATCAGTATTCCGACGGCCGCCGCAAGCATACCGTGATCAATGCCGAGGAAACCGGCTGGTTCGTCTGGAACATGTGCACCTATGACCTGCGCGAGGCGATGAACCAGAGCGCGGTGGAATGGCCCGAGGGCGACGATGAATTCCTGCGCGCGGGCGTCACCGCTGCGCCCTGCATCGACGCGCCGGGGCCGCGCGTGGCCGAAAGCCCCGCGCATTTCGAATGCCGTTACCTCTCCACCCACCGTCTGCGCGGCAATTCAGGGCACGGCTGGGTGGATGTGGTGTTCGGCGAGGTCGTGCGCATCCATGTCGCCGATCATGTGCTGACACCGGATGGCAAGCTGGACTACGCGAAAATCCGGCCGCTCGCCCGCGTCGGCTATCACGATTACACCAGCTTCGCCGAAACTTTCACCATGCCCATTCCCGGCGCGACCGGCGCGGCAGCGGCAGGGCTGGAGGGCAAGGCGTAATCTAATCAGCCCGCGACCGGCTTCATCCCGGCCCGGAACCGCGCCGCATTGGCGCGGTAGCCTTCCGCAGATTTCAAGAGCCGCGCCCGCGCGGCCTCGTCCAGTTGCCGCACCACCTTGCCCGGCGCGCCCATGACCAGACTGCCATCGGGGATTTCCTTCCCCTCGGTGATCAGCGCCCCGGCGCCGATCAGGCAACCCTTGCCGATCTTCGCACCATTCAGCACCGTGGCCCCCATGCCGATCAGGCTGCCGTCGCCGATGATGCAGCCATGCAGCATCGCCTTATGGCCAATGGTGCAATCGGTGCCGATGACCAGCGGATAGCCCATATCGGTATGCAGCACGCAGTTTTCCTGAACGTTCGATCCGGCGCCGACGCGGATTTCCTCGTTGTCGCCGCGCATGGTCACGCCGAACCAGACCGAGGCGCGCGCCTCCAGCACCACCTTGCCGATCAGATTGGCATCCGGCGCCACCCAGGCATCCGGGGCGATCTGCGGCGCCACACCGTCAAGCTCATAGATCATCGCGCGTCAAACTCCCTGTTCAGGCCGCGCACAAACTCCGACAGGCCGGGCTGACGGTCGCGGCGCATGCGTTCGGCCCTGAGGATCGTCACCAGCTCCTCGAAGGCCCGGTCGATGTCATGGTTGACGATGACGTAATCATATTCCGCCCAATGGCTGATCTCGTCACGGCTTTTCGCCATGCGGCCCGCAATCACCTCGTCGCTGTCCTGCGCGCGGCCGCGCAGGCGCCGGTCAAGCTCGGCAATCGAGGGCGGCAGCACGAAGATCGACACCACATCACGGCCAAGGCTGGAGTTGCGGATCTGCTGCCCACCCTGCCAGTCGATGTCAAAGAGCGTGTCGCGCCCCTCGGCCATCGCTGCCTCCACAGGCCCCTTGGGCGAGCCGTAGAAATTGCCAAACACCTCGGCATGTTCCAGCATCTCGCCCGCCGCCGCCATCGCCTCGAATTCAGCGCGGGACTTGAAGAAATACTCGCGCCCGTCCACCTCGCCCTGACGCGGCGCGCGGGTGGTGGCCGAGACGGAAAACCGCAGCGTTGGATCCCAGTCCATCAGCCGCCGCGCCAGTGTCGATTTGCCCGCCCCCGAGGGCGACGAGAGGATAAGCAGCAAACCCTTGCGCGTCATGGTCATTCCACGTTCTGAACCTGTTCCCGCATCTGGTCGATCACCGTCTTGAGGTCAAGCCCGATGCGGGTCAGGCCGATGTCCTGCGCCTTGGAACACAGCGTATTGGCCTCGCGCATGAATTCCTGCATCAGGAAATCGAACTTGCGCCCGACGCTGCCGGGTTCCGCCAGCAGCTTGCGCGCGGCCTCCACATGGGCGGCAAGGCGGTCCAGTTCCTCGGTCACATCGGTTTTCACCACGATCAGCGCCAGTTCCTGCGCCAGCCGGGTTTCATCCGCCGCCTCGGCCGCTTCCAGCAGGCGCCCGACCTGCGCGCGCAACGCCTCAGCCTGACGGGTGCCGCGCAGACCCGCCTGGGCTGCGGCCTCCTCGCGCAACAGGGCAATCCGGTCGATCTGGCCCGCGATCACCGCTTGCAGCGCCGCCCCTTCGGCCGCACGGGAGGCGGCAAAATCGGCCAGAAGCGGCGGAAGATCGGCAAGGATGGCGGCCCGCAGCGGAGCGGTATCCTCGTCCATTCCCCCGCTTTCCACCACACCGCGCCAGGTCAGGACATCGGCAGGTGACGGCTGCGTCAGCGTCACGCCGGTTTCCATCGCCGCCGCCTCCACCGTCGCCAGCGCCCCCAGCACGGCACGCAGCGTCGCCTGATTGAGCCGCAGCGCCTCGGCCTCCGGCGCGTCGCGGGTGACGCGCAGGCTGAGGCTGACATTGCCGCGCCCCAACGCCCGGCCCAGTTCGGCGCGCAGCGCCTGTTCCAGACCGTCGATCCAGTCCGGCACCCGCAAACGCAGGTCCAGCCCCTTCCCGTTGACCGAGCGCAGATCCCAGATCCAGCCCGCCCCGGCACCCTGCCCCCGTCGCGTGGCAAAGCCCGTCATCGAATGCGTCATGTTCATCCTCGCTTCGGCCCGGTCGGGGCACTGCATTTAACCATTTGTATAGATTCCCGCCCCCGACAGCGCAAATCCCTGTATGTTAATACTCGGGTAAGCAATCACGGTCTCGGCGGAGGGTTCTGCAATGGCGCTGCGGATTTTCGGGAATGGCGCGGGTCACGGCGGGTCGGGCCGGGACGAGCCGCCGCCCGCCTGTGCCGCGATGATCGCCGAAGTGCGCGGCTACTGGCAGGCTTTGCGCCGCGACGGGGCGCTGCCGCTGCGGGCCGACATCGACCCGCGCGGCATTGCCGGGGCGCTGGGCGGGGCCTTTCTGGTAGAACGCATTGCGCCCGGCGTCGGCCGCCTGCGCATCGCGGGCAGCAGCTTTACCGAGCTTCTGGGCATGGACGCCCGCGGCATGCCGCTGTCGGCGCTGTTCGATCCCATGGCGCGCGGCAGGCTGGCGGTGGCGCTGGATCAATGCTTCCTGCGCCCCGCCATTCTCGACACGCAACTGACCGCCGAAACCGGGCTGGGCCGCCCTGCCCTGACCGGCCGGATGATCCTGCTGCCGCTGGCCAGCGATGGCACCCGCGCCGAAACGGCGCTGGGATGCCTTGCGCTGTCCGGCACGGTAGGGCGGCAGCCGCGCCGCCTGATCCCCGGCGCGCTGCGTGTCGATCCGGTCGATCCGGCCACGCCGGACCTGAGGGAACCCGCGCTGCGGATGCTGGAAGCCGCCGGGCCGCAATTCGCGGTCAAGCCCACGCGCAGCGGCACATCCTATCTGCAACTCGTCAATCTGGACGAGTAATCAGCGCCACACTGGATTTGACCATGCGCGCCGCCCCGCCGCGTCGATCACCGAGACGCGCAGCCAGGGCGAGGCGCCCAGCCGCTCCAGCGGCACTTCGGCGCAGGTCATCGACTGGCCATGCACCGCCTTCGCCCCCATCCCCGCGCCCTGCGCGATGACCGAGACGACGGCAGAGCTTTCCACGATCACCCGGTCGTCTTCGACCACCACATCACGCAGTTCCGGGCCTTGTGAACTGTAGAACTGTCCCGACTTCAGCGCCGCCAGCAGCGCCTCGGGCGTGTTCTCGGTGGCCTTCACCATGACCCAGCCGCCAAAGTGATCGGGTTCAGAAAAATGCGCATCATCGGTGGCGATCAGGCTGAGGTCGCGCCCCTCGGTCAGCAGCAGATCGGCGATGGCAAAGCCGTCCGGCCGGTCGCAACCCATGGCGCAACCGTGGTTGTAAACCTCGACCGCATGGGCCGCCGCAATGCTGCGCGCATCCGCCAGCGTCAGGCCCGACCATTGCGGATGGGCGATGGCGACAAAGGCCCCCGCCGCGACCGCACGGGCGGCGATCTCCGGTCCCGTCTCCATCCCCGGCAAGACGCGGAAATCCGGCGCATTCCCCGGCGCGAAATCCGGCGGCAGGCCGACGGCGAGGATATGCCACAGCTCGCCGTTGGACATCGGGCCGGAATGCAACTCGGCCCCGATCAGCGTGGTGAAGCCCTCGGCGCGGAAGGGCACGGTATCGGCGACGGGATAGCCGTAGCGGCCGACAAAGTGATCGGTCAGGGCCATGAAATCATAGCCTTCCGCGCGATAGCGGCGGCAGACCTCCGAAGGCGGCAGCACACCATCGGACAGCGTGGAATGGGTATGCAGATTGCCGCGCCAGAAACGGCCGGGGGCGGAAAAGGCGGAAAGACGCATCGAAACCTCCATGTCGTCGCTGATCCTGCCACGGTTTCATGGCGCGGGCATGACTGACGGCGACATCGGATCAGGCGACGCGCTGCCCCGCCACCCATGTTCCGCGCAGCAGCGCCGCCGTGCCGTGGCGGCGGAAGCGCAGCAGATCGGCACGCAGCCCCGGTGCCAGCCGCCCGCGATCCTTCAGGCCCACAGCCGCCGCCGGGGCCGCTGTCACTGTGGCGATCCCGCGCGGCAGGTCAGACCACAGATCGCCCAGCCGCAGCGCCGCCAGCAGCAGGGCGGAAGGCACATAATCCGATGACAGGATGTCCAGACACCCGGCCACTGCCAGCGTTTCGGCCGCCACATTGCCCGAATGCGACCCGCCCCGGATCACGTTCGGCGCCCCCATCATCACCGCGATTCCCGCCGCCTGACAGGCCCGTGCGGCCTCCAGCGTGGTCGGAAATTCGGCAAAGCGCGCACCATGGGCGGCGGACTGTGCGACATCGCTGTCAGTGGTATCGTCATGGCTGGCCAGATGCGCGCCCAGCCGCCGCGCCGCCGCAACCGCCGCAGCCTCATGCGCCGCGCCCACCTTGGCCGACAGCGCCAGACGGTCAGCGACATGGGCGTCAAACTCGGCCTCGGTGAAGCCATGCTTGCCCATCAGGTAATGCCGCAGTTGCGTCAGATCGCGGAACTGCCGCTGACCGGGCGTGTGGTCCATCAGGCTGACGATCCCCACCCCGTCGGCCGCGCCAAACTTGGCCAGTTCCTCGGGCAGGGTTTCCGAACAGATTTCCGCCCGCAGATGCAGCCTGTGGTCGATCTTCAGCACGCCCGCCATTCCCAGGCCGAGAATGTCATCGGCCAGCGCGCGGGCATATTCGCCATAACGCCCCTTCTTGCGCGAGGGCAAAGACCCCACCCGCAAGGCATCGAAAACCGTGGTGATGCCACAGCCCGCAAGCTCGGCGTCATGGGCCAGAATCGCCGCCTCATGCGGCCATGGCACTTTGGGGCGCGGCTCGGTATGGCGCTCAAGATTGTCGGTATGCAACTCGATCATGCCCGGCGCCAGAAAATCGCCACAGCAATCCAACGCGCCGGGCGGCAGATCTGTGCCTGCGCGGATTTCGGCGATCTCGCCCCCCGCAACCACCACAGCGCCGGGCATCAGCCGGTCGGGCAGCACCAGAACCGCATTGCCCAGAATGAAATCGCCCATCGCTGCCCCTCGCCCGCCGCCTGTGTCCCTGCCTATCCCGCCATGTCCGGCAGGAAAAGGGCACAGCCCGGTCTTGCCCTGCCCGCCGCGATGCCGCAAAACGGGTCCATCATGTCCGAGGCAGGAAACCGCAGCATGACGGCAGAGCTTTTCGACCCGGAGCGGGTGCCCGGCCCTGAAACCGCGCGCGACTTCCGCGATGCGCTTGGGCGCTTTGCGACCGGGGTTACACTGGTCACCACCGAAGGGCCGCAAGGCCCTCTGGGCTTCACCGCCAACAGCTTTGCCTCGGTCTCGCTGGACCCGGCGCTGGTCTTGTGGTCGCCTGCCCGCAGCGCCAGCCGCTTTCCCGCTTTCGCCGCGGCCCGGCATTATGCCATCCATATCCTCGGGGTGGATCAGTTCGCCCGGATCGCGGATTTCGGCCGCGGCGGCCCCGGTTTCGGCGACAGCCAGCCCCTCCGCAATGCCGAGGGCGTGCCGCTGATCCCCGGTGCGCTTGCGCGGTTCGACTGCGAACAACATGCCACCCATGATGGCGGCGACCATCTGATCATCGTGGGCCGCGTGCTGCGCTTTACCCTGCGCGAGGGCGCGCCACTGGTGTTCAGCCAGGGTGCATGGGGCGGTTTTGCCCATGGCGGCTGAGTGCCGCATTTGCATCATGCGCCATATCTGCATATGTTGATACAAGTGACCGCGCCAAGTGACTGCGCCGAGGGGACCATGAACGCATCCGCACTTACACCCGTCGAACCCGAAGACACGATGCAGCCGCTGGAGGGCTGTGGCGGGCTTTCGGCCGAAGAGATGATGGTGCAGGCCACGGCGGCGGCGGGCTTTCTGAAGGCGCTGGCGCATGAAGGGCGGCTGATGATCCTGTGCCACCTGCAATCGGGCGAGAAGTCGGTGACCGAACTGGAACACCTGCTGTCGTCACGGCAGGCCGCCGTCAGCCAGCAACTCGCCCGGCTGCGGCTGGAGGGGCTGGTCAGTTGCCGCCGCGAAGGCAAGGTCATGTATTACTCGATCCAGGACCCGAAGGTCGCCACCGCAATCGGCATGGTCTACGAACTGTTCTGCCAGCCACCGGGTTGACCCGACCTACCAGACAGGGCCCGCAAGACAGGGCCCGACAGACAAGGTTTGACTTTTCCCCCCTCCCACCCGACAACGTGTTAGCGCCAACGGGGAGGGAAGCGCCATGTTCCAGCGATTTGTCGCCATTCTTCTGCTCTGTGCAGGTCTGGCATTGCCGGGGTCAGCCCGCGCGGCCGAGGTGTCGGCAGCAGAGGTGATGACAGGCTGGTATCGGCTGATCCTTGAACTCGTGCGCCACACGCCCACCTATTCCCCGCCGGTCGCCGCCCGCGCCTTCGGCTATCTGGGCGTCACGGTCTGGGAAGTGGAGGCCGCAACCTCGGGCCGCGGCGACACTTTGGCCGGGCAGCTGAACGGGCTGTCGCCGCGGCCCGAATTGTCCGCCGGGCTGGACCCGGCCATCGCCATGCAGGGTGCCATGGCCCGCGCCGTGCCCTATTTCTTTGGCAATACCGGCCCGACCGGCCAGCGCGCCATGGCGGCAATGGACAAGCGGCTGACCGAACGGCTGGGCGCAGGTTCTGACGCCACGCTTGTGGCTGAAAGCCTTGCCGCCGGGCAGCGCATCGCCGATCACATCATCGCCTGGTCCGAAAGCGACGGCGGCGCGAAGGTCGAGAATATGGGTTTCCCCGAAACCTATGTGCTGACCGCTGGTCCCGCGCATTGGGTGCCCACGTCGGCCATCGTGCAGCAACAGAAACCCCTGCTGCCCGACTGGGGCCGCAACCGTCCCTTCGCCATGCCGGAAGGCAATGCCTGCCCGCTGCCCGCACCGCCCGCCTATAGCGAGGCGCCGGGATCGGCCTTCCATGCCGAGGCGCAGGAGGTCTACGACACCTCGCGCAGCCTGACGCCCGAACAATTGGCCATCGCGCGCTTCTGGTCGGACGATCCGATGCTGTCGCCCACCCCGCCCGGCCACTGGCTGACCATCCTGCTGGATCAGGCGGAGGCTGCCAATCTGTCCGATGACCGGCTGGCCGAGGCGCTGGCGCGGCTGGGCATCGGCATGGGAGATGCTTTCATCGGCTGCTGGCACAGCAAGTTCGAATTCGATCTGGTGCGCCCCGTCACCTATATCCGCCGCGTGATCGACCCGACGTGGGAGCCGCAGTTGATCACCCCGCCCTTCCCCGAATACCCGTCGGGCCACAGCACCCTGTCCGGCGCGGCGGCCGAGGTGATGACGGCAATCTTCGGGGAGGATCACGCCTTCGACGACAGCACGCATGAGGATGACGGCCTGCCCGCCCGCCATTTCGCCGATTTCCGCGCGGCGGCGCAGGAAGCGGCGGTCTCGCGCCTTTATGGCGGCATCCATTTCCGCGCCGCCATTGAGCGCGGGCTGGCACAGGGCGCCTGTATTGCAGGCCACGCCAATGCGCTGAGGATGCGGCAATGACCGCCCGCGCCCTGTTGGTGCTGACTCTGGGCACCCTGCCCGCACAGGCCGAAACCCCGGCTGTGCCCCGGTTCGAAGCCTTCATCGGCGGCCCGGAACACAGCTTCACCGGCGAATGGCAATATATGGTCGGCGGCGGCGTCGCGGCTTTTGACTGTTCCGGCGACGGGCGGCCCGAGTTGTTCATGGCAGGCGGCACCACCCCCGCGAGCCTCTGGCGCAATGACAGCACGCCCGGCAAGCTGGCCTTCACCCCGCTGGATCGTGCGGAAACCGCGCTGGACGGTGTGACCGGAGCCTGGCCCCTCGACATCGACAGCGACGGCATCACCGATCTGGCAGTGCTGCGCGTCGGAGAAAATCACCTGTTGCGGGGCTTGGGCGATTGTCGGTTTGAACCGGCCAACGCGCTCTGGGGCTTCGACGGGGGCGACGCATGGTCCACTGCCTTCGCCGCCACATGGGAGGCAGGCAGCGCCTTCCCCACACTCGCCATCGGCAATTACATCGACCGCGCGGAAGAGGCTTTCCCTTGGGGAAGCTGCACCGACAACTGGCTGCATCGCGGCACCGCCACCGGCTTTGCCCCGCCGCTGGCGCTGACGCCATCCTATTGCAGCCTGTCGATGCTGTTCACCGACTGGAACCGCAGCGGACGGCCCAGCCTGCGAGTGTCGAATGACCGCGAATATTACAAGGGCGGGCAGGAACAGCTCTGGCATCTCGACCCCGGCGCGTCGCCCCGGCTTTATACGCCGGACGAGGGCTGGCAGCGACTGCGCATCTGGGGCATGGGCATCGCCGGGTCCGATCTGGATGGCGACGGCTACCCGGAGTTTTACCTCACCTCGATGGCCGACAACAAGTTGCAGGTGCTGGCACAGCCCGGCCCGGAGGCTCTGCCGCGCTACCGCGACGATGCCTTCCCGCGCGGTGCCCATGCCCAGCGGCCCTATACCGGCGGCGATGTGCGGCCCTCGACCGCCTGGCACCCCGAGTTTGCCGATGTGAACAACGATGGCCGCGCCGATCTGTTCGTTGCCAAGGGCAATGTCTCTGCCATGCCGGATTTCGCGGCGGACGACCCGAACAACCTGCTGTTGCAACGTGCCGACGGCACGTTTTACGAGGCCGGGGCCGAGGCGGGTGTGGCGTCGATGAAGGTGGCGCGTGGCGGTGCCGTCACCGATCTGGATGGCGACGGCTGGCTGGATCTGGTGGTGGTGAACCGCAACGCCCCGGTCGAGATCTGGCGTAACACCGGCACCGGGGCGCCCGGCACGTGGATCGCGCTGCGCCCCGAACAGCCCGCACCGAACCGCGACGCGGTGAATGGCTGGGTGGAAGTGCGGACCGAAGGCAAAACCCAAAGGCAGGAAATCACTGTGGGCGGCGGCCATGGCGGTGGACAGCTTGGCCCGCGCCATTTCGGCCTTGGCACCGCGTCAGAGGCCGAAGTGCGGGTGATCTGGCCTGATGGCACGGCGGGCGACTGGATGACGCTGACTGCCGGTCAGGTCTGGCGCCTGCCACGGGATGCGCCCCCGTCGCGGTAAGACTGCCCCGCCCGACAGGCGGGGCCGGTCATCACTGCATACCCAGAGCCTGCTTGTAGATCTCCAGCACGGCCTCTTCCTCTGCCAGTTGATCCTTGTCTTTCTTGCGCATGGAAATGATCGACCGCAGCGCCTTGGTGTCATAGCCCCGGCCCTTGGCCTCGGCATAGACTTCCTTGATCTGTTCGGCGATGTCCTTCTTTTCCTGCTCCAGATGCTCGATCCGTTCGACGAACTGACGCAGTTCGTCGGCGGTTACCTCATAGGCGTCTTGTTGGCTCATCTTGCTCTTCCTCTTGCGCGGGATCGCGGCCCCGCCTTCCCTAGCGCCCGTGCGGGGGCGGATCAAGCGCAGCGTCAGACGATCTCGGCCATGCGGGCAAAAGGCAGCCGGGGGGCGCGGGGGTTCACCTTTTCCGGCAGGCCATAGCCAAGGTTCATCAGGAAATTCACCTCCCACGGCCGCCCCTGCAGAAAGGCATCGGCCACCTTCGCCTTGTCAAAGCCCGACATCGGCCCGCAATCCAGCCCCAAAGCCCGCGCCGCGATCAGGAAATAGCCCGCCTGCAATGTGCCGTTGCGCTGCGCGCTTTCCCGCGCCGCATCAAGGGACTTGTTGTAATATCCCTGCACATCGGCCTGCGGCCAAAGTTCGGGCAGGTTCCGCCAGAATTCCAGATCGTAGCACAGGATCGCCGTCGCGGGCGCTGCCATGGTCTTGTCATGGTTGCCCCGGCTCATTGCCGGGGACAGCCGGGCCTTGCCCTCGGGCGTGGTGACGAAGATCACCCGCAGCGGTTGCTGGTTGAAGGCGGTCGGCCCCATCTTCGCCAGATCAAGCACCTGTTCCAGCAACTGCGCCGGAACGGGACGGTCCTGCCAGCCGTGATGGGTCTGCGCTGCGCGGAATAGCAGGTCCAGCCCCGCTTCCGGCAGGTCGGACATGGCCGCCCGTGCCGCCTCGATCCGCTCGACCGTCACCATTTCCGTCATTCCCGCACCTCCCGTAATGCTATTGCAGACTTGCCAGCGCCCCGCCGCTTCGGTTAGGCCGGAACTTGGCCTGCGGCCAGCCTGCACAGATTCCCGCCCCCGGCAAGGGCACAGAAGGGAACGACAGGCACGACAGACGAAGGGGATAACACGATGCAACTGCTGATCCTGCTCGGGGCCGCCGTATCGCTTGCCGGAATCGGAGGGCTGATCTGGTGCATCCTGCTGGCCGTGAAGGCACGCAGCACCTCGGCCAATGACGAGGAACTGCGCGTCCGGCTTCAGCGCGTCGTGGTGATGAACATGGGTGCGCTTGGCGTTTCGGCCATCGGGCTCATGTTGGTAGTCACCGGCATCCTGCTGACCTGATCCGCCAGCTCAGCGGTTCAGATCCGCGAAGTGACCGCCGCGCGCGCCCAGATCCTCGATCAGAGGCGCGGGGGACCACAGGTCGGGGCGTTCTTCCGCCCAGCCTTGCAGATCGTGGCGCAACAGGATCGGGCCACGCCGGTCAGCCCAGAACATTGGCCCCCCCTGCCAGCGCGCAAAGCCGTTGCCCGCCATCAGCGCGAAATCCACATCTGACGGACGTGCCACCAGCCCCTCGCCCAGAAGTCGCGCGCCCTCGTTCGCCATGGCGCCCAGAACACGACCGGAAAGACGCGGGACGACAGCGGCGGCCGGCTGTTCCGGCGCATCCGGCACCAGCGATTTCAACCCGTAATCCAGCAGCGCCCCCGCCAGTGCCGCAGGTGTCTCACCCTGCGCAATCAGATAGGCCACCGCCGCGCGCCCCTTGGCCATGACGCGGGCGCCGATGCCGCCCGGCGCGGCGCAACGCAGCGCCTCCATCCCCAGACGGCGGGCCAGCGCAATGGCACGCGCCTGAGCAGCCCCCGAGGTCTGCGGCCCCGCGACGACCTCGATCAGCCGCCCTCCCGCCGGACGGAAGCCCAGAATATCGGCCATGCGTGCAGCATCCGCCGCCAGATCGGCCCGACCGATCAGCGCCAGCGTGGTGCCCGGCATCGTGGCCTCGACCGCCTCGGCCAGAAAGCCCGCCTCGCCCAGCAGGACCAGCTCGCACCCCTCCAGCGCCGCAGCCCCCAAGGCAGGCGTCAGCCGCGCCCATTGCGCATCGCGGGCCGCAGGCTGCATATGCCCTTCGGTCACCTGCCGTTCCTGCGCGGTGGCAATCCGTTCCAGCGCCTCGACCAGCCGGGGGCGGTTGGGATCGACCAGCACCACCTCCAGCCCGGCCATCAAGGCGGGCAGCGCCAGATCGGCGGTGCGGGCCCCGAAGATCCCGATGCGACGCGGCGCCGGAGGGCTGACAGTCCCGACCGGCAGCCGCTGCGCCCCGCGTTCGGCGAAGAAGGCATGACGCAGCGCCTGCGCCTCCGGCGTGCCGACCAGATCGTCGAAGGCCGCGCGTTCGAATGCCTGCCCCATGTCGAAGGGCAACAGTTGCGCCGCCTCGACACAATCCACGATGCGGGCAGGTGCGGGTAGACGCCCCCGCTCTACCTTGGTTCGTGCCGACGCGATGGCGCGATGGAAGGCGATCCCGTCGCGCAGCCCGTCGGTCCTGTCACTGCTGCGCAGAAAGGGCTGACCCGCCATCGCCTGCGCGCGGCGCAGCGCCGCTGCCTCCAGCCCGTCCTCGACTACCTCGTCCAACAGCCCCAGCGCCAGCGCCTCGGCCGCCTGCACCGGCTTGCCACCCAGCATAAGGCGCAGCGCATGTTCGGCACCGATCAGGCGCGGCAGCCGCTGCGTCCCCCCCGCGCCCGGCAGGATACCCAGTGTCACCTCGGGGAACCCGACCCGCGCCGAAGCCAGCGCCACCCGCGCATGCGCGGCAAGCGCCAGTTCCAGCCCGCCCCCCAGCGCCGTGCCATGGATCGCCGCGACGACCGGCTTGGTGCAAGCTTCGATGCGGTCGCAAAGATCAGGCAGGGCCGGGTCGGCGGGCGGCTGGCCGAACTCGGAAATATCGGCGCCGACCGGGAAGCTGCGCCCTTCGGCCCGGATGACGATTGCGGTGATCGCCGGATCGGCCTCGGCCTTGGTCAAAGCGGCAAGGATCGCGGCGCGCAGCCCCTTGCCCAAGGCATTGACCGGGGCAGAATCCAACACCAGAACCGCAACCGTATCCCGATGTTCCAGCCGCACCGGATGCCCGTTTTCCGCCATGCCCGCCCCCTTGCACATAGGGGCAGTAAGACGCCAAACCGGGCGATTGGCAATCCCGCCACGCCCGGTTTTGCTGTCAGACCAAGCCTTTGCCGCCGTTTTGGGCGACGGATCGCCCGCCCTTTCCCTTCGGGACTGCGGCGTCAGACCGGCATATTGTCGAAACCGGCCTCGATCTCGGCATCCTCGGCCGCCCGTTCGGCGGCCGTTTTCGGTGTGATCGGGGCAAGCGGCATCATTGCCGCGGGCAATACCCCGATCAGGGCCTGCATTTCGGCAAAGAGACCCATCAGCCCCTGCTGCTCTGCGCGTTCCTGCTGCTTGTCGGTCATCGCTCTCTCCTCCATCGTCACACGGCGCATTCGCGGCAGAACGGCGTGAACGGCACAACATCCAGCCGCTCCTGTCCGATTTCGGCGCCGCATTTCACGCAAAAGCCATATTCCCCGGCCTCGATCCGCTGAAGCGCGGCCTCGATCATGCGGATTTCCTGCTGGCCGGACAGGCCCATCCCCTCCAGCACCTCGTCGCCCTCACGCTCTGTCGCCATTTCCTCCCAGTCGCGGGCGTCATGGCTGTCAAGCTCGGTCTCGATGGCGGAAAGACGATCCTGCAACTGCGACAGGCGTCGTTCAAGCTGGGCCTTGCGTGTGGTGATGGGGGTCATGGCCTTCCTCCTCTTCGCGTGGAACAAATCTGCCCCGGCGGCCCGCCGCCTGCCTTGACTCAGGTCAAGCCAAATCACATTCAAATCTTGCAATACGTCATGCTCACGCTATATCCTCCTGGCAAGCGATGGAAAGGGCCACCCGATGACCACACCGATGCAACCCAAAGTGCATGCCTTCTTCGACGAGGCGACCAATACGATCACCTATGTCGTGCAAGAGCCCGAGGGCCGGGCCTGCGCCGTGATCGACAGCGTTCTGGATTTCGACTACGCCTCGGGCCGCACCGATACGCGGTCGGCCGATGCGGTGATCGCCTTTGTCCGGGATCAGGGGCTTGATCTGCAATGGGTTCTGGAAACCCATGTGCATGCCGACCACCTTTCGGCCGCCCCCTATATTCAGGAGGCGCTGGGCGGCAAGATCGGCATCGGCGACCGCATCACCGTGGTGCAGGAAACCTTCGGCAAGATCTTCAACGAGGGCACACGGTTTCAACGGGACGGGTCGCAGTTCGACAGGCTGTTCGTTGAGGGCGACACCTTCATGATCGGTCAGCTGCGCGGCGAGGTGCTGCATACGCCCGGCCATACGCCTGCCTGCCTGACCTATGTGATCGGCGATGCGGCCTTCGTGGGTGACACGCTGTTCATGCCGGATTTCGGCACTGCCCGCTGCGATTTCCCCGGCGGCTCCGCCGAGGTCATGTTTGATTCGGTGCAGAAGATCCTCAGCCTGCCCGATGAGACCCGCATCTTCGTCGGCCACGACTACAAGGCGCCGGGGCGTGACGATTATGCCTGGGAAAGCACGGTTGGCGCGCAGAAGGCGCTGAACATCCACGTCGGTGCCGGAAAAAGCCGCGAGGATTTCGTGAAGATGCGCACCACGCGCGACGCGACGCTGGCGATGCCGCGGCTGATCATCCCCTCGCTTCAGGTGAATATGCGCGCAGGTCAGATGCCCGAGGCGGAAGAGAACGGTGTCAGCTATCTGAAAGTGCCGGTGAACGGGCTGTAAGACCCGTCCGACAATCGGAGGCGGGCGCACCGCGACGTGCAGCCGCCTCCCCGATCCGAACAGGGAGTTGCAATGATACCAATGGATTGGATCTGGGGCCTCGTCGGCGGTCTCATGATTGGCGGTGCGGCGGGGCTGTATCTGCTGGTCAACGGACGCATCATGGGTGCCTCGGGGATACTGGGCGGGCTGGTGGATGGGACCGGCCGCGACAGTATGGTGGAACGGCTGGCCTTCCTGTTCGGCGTGCTGGCTGTGCCGCCGCTGCTGGTGCCGCTTTACCGGGTGGTCGATACCCATATCACAGCCAACCCGCTGATCATCGTGGCTGCGGGTTTGCTGGTCGGGATCGGCACACGGCTGGCCAATGGCTGCACCTCGGGGCACGGGGTCTGCGGAATTTCGCGGCTGGCGCCGCGCGGCCTTGCCGCAACCGGCTTTTACCTGCTGGGCGGGGCGGTCACCGTCTATCTGTTCCGGCATGTTCTGGGGGTGATCTGAATGGCACGTCTTCCCGGAATGCCCGAGCCGCGCGAGGTCGTGGCCTTTCTGGCCGGCGGCCTGTTCGGCTCGGGTTTGCTGGTGTCGGGAATGATCGACACGACCAAGGTGCAGGGTTGGCTGGATTTCTTCGGGGACTGGGATCCGACGCTTGCCTTCGTTCTTGGGGGCGCGGTGCTGCCGATGTTCTTTGTCTGGCGCATCGCGGAAAAGCGCGGGATCTCGCTGTTCGGCGATCCGATCCCGGCACGCACCGCGCCACGGCTGGACGGGCCGCTGATCTGGGGGTCTGTCCTGTTCGGCGCGGGCTGGGGTCTGGCGGGGCTTTGCCCCGGCCCGGCACTGGCCTCTTTCGCGCTGGGCGGTTGGGGCGGAGCGCTCTTCTTTCTGGCGATGGTCTCGGGTATGGTCGTCGCGCCTGCCATTCGTGCGGTGCTGTTTCGGCCCGCCACCACCGACTGAGGACCGCCTATGGATATCCGTGCCCTGACCCCGACCTATGCCGTTTCGCCGCAGATCAGCCCCGCTGACCTGCCCGCGATCAAGGCGGCAGGTTATGTGACGGTCATCGACAACCGCCCCGACGCCGAAATTCCTTCGGATCTGCATACCACGGAAATGCGCGCGGCGGCCGAGGCGCTGGGGTTGCAGTTCATCGCCAATCCGGTGATCGGCGGCGCGATCACCGAAGAGAATGTGATCACACAACGCGCGGCGATTGATGGCGCCAGTGGGCCAGTCTTTGCCTATTGTGCCTCGGGCAATCGTTCGTCGGTGGTCTGGGCGCTTGCCCATGCCGGGCGCCTGTCCACAGATGATCTGATCGGGATTCCGGCGCGGTTCGGCTATTCGCTTGAATGGCTGCGCCCGACGCTGGAAAACGCCTGATCGGTTCGCGCAAAGCCGCCCCGGCCTTTCGGGGCCGGGCATGACGGGCAGAACCAGCCAGAGAATGGCGAGGATGCCTGTCATCCTCATCCCGTCCCGGTCAGCGGCAGGGCCGGTGCCATGGCTGGCACCTGCACAGCTGAAGCCATTGGCCGCGCGACCTGATCTTCGGCTGGCACGGTCAGCCGAACTGCCCGCATACCGCAATTCTGGCCAAGACGCCCCTGCCCGACCGTCTGCCCATCGCTGCCTTCCAGCCGGATATGGTCTATCTGGGCACCGGGCAATGGCAGCACTGCGCCGGACCCGAGTTGCAAAACCTCGGCCAGCGGCACGGTCACACGGCACAGAACCGCCTGCACCACCGCCTCAGCCTCTGCCAGCCGATCCGCCAGTGCGGCCGAGAACCCTGGCCCCGCCATCGGGTCGGGCGTGGGCATTGGCGCCTTGCGCTGCGGGCGGCGGCCATGACCTTCGGCTGGCAGGGCGAGGATCACCCGCCCCATCCGGCCCGGCGTGAACTGCAATTCGCAGGCCAGTACCTTGAAGGGCGCATCCTCCAGCATCAGGGCCAGTGGTCGCACTTCATCAAGGTAGGAGGCATAGCGATACCCGTCGGTCCAGACCAGATCCTCCTCCGCCAGCAGCGCCTCTTCCAGCGCGGCCAGAACGGCATCCACCCAATCGGCCACCATGGCGGCATCGGTGCGGGTGGGGCGGCGCGGATCGGCGGCCAGCGGCGCGACATGGCCCAGCGTCTGCACCTCGATCAGGGCGGCCAGCAACCCCGGATCAAGGATCATCACCCCCGTCGCTTCGCGTGGGCCTTCCAGCAGCGCGATCAGCGCCAGATCGGGGGGCAGTTCCAGCAGTTCGGCCAGCGAATACCGATGCGCGGTAAGCCCGCTGATCATCACGTCACAGCCCGGCCCTTCACGCGCCGCGCGCGCCAGCGCCAGGGGCAAGGCACGTTCCACCCCGCCATCGGGCAGACGGGCCGCCTGTGCCCCTGCGAGCTTGCGCCTGATAACCCCTTGATCCACTGCCGTTCCCCGAAAATCCTTCCCCTACCCTCGCAGCAGAGGCTTACCAAAGGGTTACGCAGCTTCAGCCAATGGCGGTTTTTCCAGACGCAGCGGCATCGACACGCGGAAGGCCGCCCCGCCCTGGCCCGGCAGGTAGGTGATCGTGCCGCCCAGATTGGCCATAACCTCGCGGCAGATCGCAAGGCCGAGGCCCGCGCCGCCCGCACGGGTCTGGTCGGTCAGCCGGGCGAATTTCTCGAAGATCAGCGCCTGCTTGTCCTTCGGGATGCCCGAGCCATTGTCGATGAAATCCACCAGAACCCGACCGCCACGTTGCCGCACCGCGATTCGCAACTCGGGGCGCGTGGCGTCGCAATATTTGCGGCTGTTCGAGATCAGGTTGATGAACACCTGCGTCAGACGGTCGGGATCGGTGCGCAGGAAGATCGCCTCGGCGGGCAGGTCGCGGTGAATGAGGAATTCACGCTCCGGCCGGGTCTGGGCGGCGGCGCGCAGCGAACGGTCCAGTAGCTCCGACAAATTGGCCAGCTTCAGGTCAAGCTGCACAGTGCCGTTTTCCAGCACGCTCAGATCCAGCAGGTCATCCAGCAACCGGGTCAGGCGGATCGCTTCTTCATGGATGATGCCCGCGTATTTCTCGGACATGCCTTCGGGCATGCCGCCCTCCATCATGATTTCGGAAAACGCGCGGATCGAGGTCATCGGCGTGCGCAGTTCATGGCTGATCTGGCTGAGGAAGGCATCTTTCTGCACCGAAAGCTGGGTCAGCTTTTCATTCACCTCGCGCAACTGCCGGGCCGTGCGTTCCAGTTCGGCGCGCTGCGATTCGAGCTGGCTGGAATATTCCATGATCTGCGCGGTTTCATCGGCCACCCGCATCAGATCATCCACCGTGACGCGCGCGCGCCCCGCGAGTTCGGAAATCATCGCATGGGCCGCCGCCGCGCCGACCGAACCCGCCAACTGCCGCTCCAGCGCGGCAAGGAAGGCGGGGGACGGGTCGGGCAGATAGCCGGCCTTGCCCTGTGCACGCGCCTGTTCTTCGAAGAAGGTCAGCGCCGGTTCGTCGCCCAGAATGCGCTGCGCCATGATCAGCAGCGACTCCGGCTCTGCCAGCCCGTCGCCCCAGCCACGCAGTTCCGCGCGTTCGGTATCGAAGACATAGACGAAGGCCAGACCCTGCGCCCGCTCGATCGGCGTCGGAAAGCTGAGAAGCGAGCCGATGGTGAAGGCAGCGGTGTTGAAAGACAGGCTCCAGAACAGGGCATGGATCAGCGGGTCCATTCCCTCTACCCCGAACAACGCGCGGGGGCGCAGCCAGCCGATGCCGAAAGGACCGTTCAGAAACATATCCAGCGGCAGGATGGCGCCGGGGCCGAAGCTGGGCAGGAACAGCGTATAGGCCCAGACTACAAAGCCGATCAACAGCCCCGCCGCCGCGCCGATCCGGGTGGCACCGCGCCAGAAGATGCCGCCCAGCATGGCGGGCAGCATCTGCGCCACACCAACGAAGGATATCAGCCCGATGGCGGCCAGCGCCGCCGATCCGCCAGACAGCGCGAAATACAGGTAGCCAAGCCCCAGCACTGCCGCGATGGAAAACCGCCGCGACATCAAGACCAGCCGTCGCACATCGCCGGACACCGCCTTGGCCGGACGCAGGTGCAGCCAGAGCGGCATGACGATATGGTTCGACACCATGGTCGCCAGCGCGATGGAAGCGACGATCACCATGGAGGTGGCCGAGGAAAAGCCGCCAAGGAAGGCCAGCATCGCAAGCCCGCCCTGCCCCTGGCTCAATGGCACGGTCAGCACGAACAGATCGGGATTCGCCCCCACCGGCAGAAGGCCCAGACCCACCACGGCGATGGGCACGACAAACAGGCTCATCGCCAGCAGATACAGCGGGAAGGCCCAGCTTGCGGTGCCAAGAAACCTCTCGTCGCTGTTTTCCACCACCAGCACCTGAAACATGCGCGGCAGGGTGATGACGGCAGCTGCCGACAGGAAGGTCAGCCCGGCCCAGCGGGAGGGCAGCAGATCCCAGTCGGCAATGGCCGAGGCATTGATGCGGCTGGCGATGTCGGACGGCCCATCGGCCACGAACCAGACGACGAAAATACCGACCGTTATCAAGGCAACCAGCTTCACCACCGCCTCTACCGCGATGGCGGCGACGACGCCGGTGTGCTGTTCGTTGGCGTCAAGGTTGCGGGTGCCGAACAGGATGGTGAACAGCGCCAGCCCCCCCGCAACCCACAGCGCAGTGGAATTGGTGTCGGGGATCATCCACGCATAGGTGCCGGGCTGCGCGAAAACCCCGAAGCTGAGCGTCACGGATTGCAGTTGCAGCGCGATATAGGGCGTGGCCGCGACCACGCAGATCATGGTGACAATCACCCCCAGCGCGTTCGACTTGCCATAACGGCTGGAAATCATATCGGCGATGGATGTCACGCGTTCGGCCCGGCCGATCCGCACCAGTTTGCGCAAGATCCACCACCAGCCGACGAAAACCAGCGTCGGGCCAAGGTAGATCGTCAGATATTCCAGCCCGGACCGCGCCGCATAGCCGACAGCGCCATAAAACGTCCAGGCCGTGCAATAGATGCTGAGCGACAGCGTATAGACGACAGGAGACCGCAGCCAGCGCGCCCGGCCATGCTCGGCCCGCCGTTCGGCCATGAAAGCCACGAGGAACAGGAAGATCACATAGGTCAGACAGGCCAGAACCAGCAGGTTGAAGGGCATCAGCCGCGCCCCTCCGTCTCGGCCCCTGTTTCCTGCTCCTGCCTGCCCAGACCGCGCGCCATCAGCGCCGCCGTCACGATGAGCACGAACCAGACGACAAACAGATAGGCGCCATCAATGGCGGTATCCCGCGCCTCGGTTTCCGCAGGGGCCCAGAGGATCGGCAGCAGAAACAGGAAGGCCCCCGCCACCGGCAGAAGCCGCGCCGCATCGCGCATCCGGCGCTGGCGATAGCTGCGCCGCGCCAGAAAGACCGGGCCGCGCGGTCTCATCCCGTGCCCAGAAGCGACCGGGCCGCCGCCACGAATTCGGTATTTGAGAAAGGTTTCGCCATGAAGAGGTTGGCGCCAGCGCGTTCCGCCGCCTCGCGGTCGCGGCCCTGGCCCTTGGCGGTCAGCATCATCACCGGCAGCGCCGCCGTCGCCGGATCGGCCCGCAACGCTTGCAGGATTTCCAGCCCCGACCGTCCCGGCAACATCAGATCAAGGATCACCAGATCCGGCCTTCGCGCGCGCACCTCGGCCTCGGCCACGCCGCCATCCCCCAGTGTGGTCACCTGCCAGCCATCGCGGTTCAGCAGGAAGCGGATCGCCTCGGCGATATTGGGCTCGTCCTCGATCAGCATGGCGTGATGGCTCACGGCACCTCCCCCGGTCGCGCTGGCGCCTCCCCGCGCCTGAAACCGACTATCGGCGGAAATCCGCGCCGTGTCAAAAGCGGCGACGGGAAAGCGGCTATGACTTTCGAACAGGTCAGCCACGCAATCCGGTAGCCTCGCTGACGATGGGTGCCTCGCGCCGCGCCGGGCAGGCGGGTTCGGGGCAGATGCGGCAAGTGGCGCCCACCCGGCGCACGGGGCCGGTTGCATCGGGCACGGGCGACAGCAACATGGCCGCTTGCCGCACCTCGGCCCCACCGAAGCCCGCAGGCCAGCTCGCCTCGCCCCAGGCACGGGCTGCGAAACGCGCGCGGCGGCGGCCCGCCATCTCGATCTCGGCCAGAACGGGCAGCATGGGACGGGCCAGCGCCTCGAAGAGTGGCCAAAGCGCACAGGCCGCGCCAAAGCGCGGAGGCACGAAGCCCGGCACGGGTTTGCGAAACACCAGCGCCCCTGCCGCATCGGCAATCACCAGCCCGAGGCCCGAGCCAAGGCGCAGCGCAAGCCGCCGCATCGCCACCAGCACACCCGCCCCGCTGCGCGCGCCGATCAGCACAGGGTCAGGGCCGCATTCAGCCAGTGCGCTTTCCAGCCGGTTGAGCGGCAACGCCACCACGTCGGCCCGCATCCGTGCCACCCAGACCGCCGCCAACGCGCGCGCTGCGGCCGAGGCCAGCGGCGACAGATCAACCTCGCCCCCCGGCTGTTCCAGTTCCGGCAGATGCCAGCCCCGCGCGGCCAGCCAGTCGTCAAACTCCTCTTGCGGCGAAACCGCACCTGGCGTCTCGGCCCGGTCCGATCCGTCCAGATAGGCCACCAGCGCCTCGGCCCCGGTGGCCAGTCTTTCGCTGTCATGGTGCAGGTTGGCATGGAAGCGCGCGCGCCATTCGGGTTCGATATCTTCCGTCTCGGCCAGAATCGCTGCGGTCGATCGCACGGAACTGACGGCCGACAAGACCTCGTGCAGCGACAGGCTCAGGTGCGGGTCATGGGCAATACGGTCATTCAGCGCCGCGACCGCCTGTTCCAGTTGCCCGATGCGGCGCTGCAAGCCCCCGGCCAGACGCGCCCAGCCGGGATAGCGGCCGATGAATTCCTCGATCCGCTCCAGCTCGGCGGCGGCTTCCGGCTCGGCCGTGGCGGCGGCCCGCAAAATTTCGGCCAGCGCGCCCTCGCTGCCCTGCTCCAGTTCAGCCGCCTCGATGCCCAGAACCGAGGCCAGCCGCACCAGCACATCCCCCGTCACCCGGCGGCGGCCATGTTCGATGAGGTTCAGATAAGCCGCGGAAATTCCGGCGGCTTTCGCAACATCGGCCTGACGCAGCCCCAGCGCCAGACGGCGTTCGCGCACACGGCTTCCGGTCAGGGCACTCAGCGGCATGGGTCACCTCCGCCGCCAATTTACATTGAATTGTAAACTTTACAAAGGCGCGAAAAAACAAAGGGCGGTGCCAGTTGGCACCGCCCCTGTCTTGATCGGAAAGTGCGATCAGGCGATGGCGATGTTGGTCGCCGATTCGCGGCCGTCGCGGCCTTTTTCGATGTCGAAGGTCACCGCCTGACCGTCATTCAGTTGGCGGATGCCCGAACGCTCCAGCGCCGAGATGTGCACGAACACGTCGCGCGAGCTGCCCTCGGGGGCAATGAAGCCATAACCTTTGGTGCTGTTGAACCATTTCACGGTGCCGTTGGCCATCGTGTGTCTCCTTGTGTTTGCCGCCCGCGGAGTGCGGCGGCCCGGCTCAGTGTCGTCGTCGGATCCACTGAAGCCATAAGGAAACAGAAGGTCGAGAGAAGAAGCTTAGCCAGTTGAAAATATCACTTTCGGCGCCTCGTTTCAAGCACCGGCTGCATTGGAGAAAAGGCGCGCGGAAATCCGCGCGCCCTTCCGCCCTTATTGCAGCGCCTTGTCGGTGATCTGATGCGTCCAGGCGCCTTCGGGGGCCTTGGTGATCACCGGATCGGAGCCGCCCGACATCAGCGCCTCGACCGTGCGGGTATAATCGGCCTCGTCCAGCGCGCCGTTCGACCCTGCGGTCAGCTTCGCCACCTCGCCCATCATGCGCTTCTGGTGGCTTTCGGTCTGGGCGCCGGTCTCGTCATTCTCCAGCACGATCATCGCGGCTTCGTCCGGATTCGCCTCGGCGTATTTCCAGCCCTTCATCGAGGCGCGGACGAATTTCACCATCTTCTCGTCGAAGGCTGCGTCCTTGAGGTTATCCTCCAGCACATAAAGCCCGTCCTCCAGCGTGGCGACGCCCTCGTCCTCATATTTGAAGGTCACAAGATCCTCGGGCTTCACGCCCGCGTCGATCACCTGCCAATATTCATTATAGGTCATGGTCGAGATGCAGGCGGCCTGCTTCTGAAGCAGCGGATCGACGTTGAAGCCCTGTTTCAGCACCGTGACATCCGTGCCGTCGGTCTTCAGCCCCAGCTTGTTCATCCAGTTCAGGAACGGATATTCATTGCCGCCGAACCAGACCCCCAGCGTCTTGCCCTTGAAATCGGCCGGGGTCGCCACGCCCGATTCCTTCAGGCAGGTCAGCATCATGCCCGAGGATTTGAACGGCTGGGCGATATTGACCAGCGGCAGCCCCTTCTCGCGCGCGGCAAGGGCCGAGGGCATCCAGTCCACCACCACATCGGCACCGCCGCCTGCAATCACCTGCGTCGGCGCGACATCCGGGCCACCGGGCAGGATGGTGACGTTCAGCCCTTCCTCGTCGTAGAACCCCTTGTCCTTGGCGACATAATAGCCAGCGAACTGCGCCTGCGTGACCCATTTCAATTGCAGCGTCACATCCTCGGCCTGAACCGCACCCGCCATGAAGGCCAGCGCCGCCGCACTCGTCATCAGATATTTCATAGTCAAACCTCCATGTTGCCGGTTTTCCCGTTTTTTCACTGTCGTCTCTGCGACGGATGCCAGAAGGTCATCCGTTTCTCGATCAGCGCGACCAAGCCGTAGAAGGCCGATCCCGCCAAAGCCGCCACCGCAATCTCGGCCCAGATCATCGGCAGGCCAAGCCGCCCGATCTCTGCCGTGATGCGGAACCCCATGCCGACGATGGGGCTGCCGAAAAATTCGGCAACGATGGCCCCGATCAACGCGAGTGTGGTGGCAATCTTCAACCCGTTGAACAGGAAGGGCAAGGCGGCAGGCAGGCGCAGCTTCAGCAGCGTCTGCCAGTAGCTTGCGCTGTAGGTCGCCATCAGATCGCGCTGCATCGGCTCGGTCGCCTTCAGCCCCGCGACCATGTTCACCAGCACGGGGAAGAACACCATGACCACCACGACCGCCGCCTTGGAATGCCAGTCAAAGCCGAACCACATGACCATGATCGGCGCGATGCCGACAATGGGAAGGGCGGCGACGAAATTGCCGACCGGCAGCAAGCCGCGTTGCAAGAAGGGCGAGCGGTCGATCAGGATCGCCGTGCCGATGGCCGCGCCGCAGCCCAGCACATAGCCGCTTAACGCGCCCTTTACGAAAGTCTGCACGAAATCGGCCCAGAGCACCGGAATGCTGTCAATCAGCTGCACCCAGATCGCCGAGGGCGCGGGCAGGATCACCGGGTTCACCTCGAACAGATCCACCGTCATTTCCCACAGCGCCAGCAGTGTGATGCCAAAGATCAGCGGAACGACCCGCCGCACCCAGGGGCCGCGCCCTTCGGCCAGACCGGCGTTCAGCGTCCATGCACCGAACCACACCGCCAGCACCAGCCCAAGCCGCCAGTCGGCCACAAACCCCGCCGCCGCGACGGCGGCCATGATCGCCAGCCCCTTCATCGCACCAGCCCCATGCGTTGCAACACCACCCGCTCCGCCAGCCCGATGATCGCCACCAGAGACGCCGCCAGCAGCGCCGCCGCGAACAGCGCCGCCCAGATCTGCACCGTCTGCCCGTAATACGACCCGCTCAAGAGCCGCGAGCCAAGCCCCGCCACCGCCCCGGTCGGCAATTCGCCGACAATGGTGCCGACCAGCGAAGCCGCCACCCCCACCTTCAGCGAGGCGAACAGATAGGGCATCGAGGACGGCAGCCGCAGCTTGGCGAAGGTCTGCACCGCGCTGGCATTATAGGTGCGCAGCAGGTCCAGTTGCATCCCGTCAGGCGCGCGCAGCCCCTTCACCATACCCACCACCACCGGGAAGAACGACAGATAGGCCGAGATGATCGCCTTCGGCACGATCCCCTGCACCCCCATGCTGTTCAGGACGACAATGATCATCGGCGCGATGGCAAGGATCGGGATGGTCTGGCTGGCGATGGCCCAGGGCATGACACTCATGTCCATCGCCCGGTTATAGACGATCCCCACCGCCAGCAGGATACCCAGACCGGACCCCATCACAAAGCCCAGCAGCGTCGCCGACAGCGTGACCCAGCCATGATAGACCAGACTGCGTTTCGACGTCACCTTCTGCCCGAAGAATCCGTCATACAGCCCCTTGGCCACCTGATGCGGCGCAGGCAGCACCGGACGCTCCTGATGCAGTGTCTCGGTCACCAGATCGACCAGCATCACCTCGCGCCCCTCGCGCGCGGCCTGATCGTAAACCCAGGTCGCATTCATCCAGATCGCCGCCAGATACCACAAGCCGACAATCGCCGCGACAACGGTCAGAACCGGGACCAGACTACGCAGCATGCCCGCCCCGCTCATTTTCTGTCGAAAAATATCCTCGGGGGGTGAATTGCGCCGCAGGCGCAAGAGGGGGGCAGACAGCCCCCCTGCCTTTCGCGCCCTCACATCTCATCGCCATGCCCCGCCCTGAGCCCCTCGCGCACGCGATGGGCGATCTCGATGAATGCGCGGCTGTCGCGGATGTCCAGTGGCCGCTCCTTCGGCAGCGAGCTTTCGATCACATCGGTGATCCGCCCCGGACGCGGGCTCATCACCACGATCTTCGTCGACAGATAGACCGCCTCCGGGATGGAATGGGTGACGAAACCGATGGTCTTGCCGGTCCGCGCCCAAAGCTTCAGCAATTCCTCGTTCAGCCGGTCGCGCACGATTTCGTCCAGCGCACCGAAAGGCTCGTCCATCAACAGGATGTCGGCATCGAAGGCCAGCGCGCGGGCGATGCTGGCGCGCTGCTGCATGCCGCCGGAAAGCTGCCAGGGGAATTTGCCTCCAAATCCTTCCAGATCAACCAGTTGCAGCACGTCCTTCACGCGCCGATCCTGTTCGTCCCGCGCAAATCCCATGATCTCCAGCGGCAGGCGGATATTGCCCGCGATGGTGCGCCAGGGGTAAAGCCCCGCCGCCTGAAACACATAGCCATAGGCGCGCTTGCGACGCGCCTCGTCCGGTGTCATGCCGTTCACGGTCAGGCTGCCCCCGGTGGGATGCTCCAGCGCCGCGATGCAGCGCAGGAAGGTGGTCTTGCCACAGCCCGAGGGACCGATGAAGCTGACGAAATCGCCCTTGTCGATGGTCAGGTTCACATCCTTCAAGGCCTGCACCGGCCCGTCGGCCGTCTGGAACACCAGATCCAGCCCCCGTGCCTCGACAACCGGCCCCGCGTTCTCTGCCCTGTCCTTCATCCATCCCCGCATCCGGCCGCCTCGGGCCGGTTCATATTCCGTTTACCGATTCCCCGCATGTTCGGACATTCAGGGAGGATACCATGATCACAACACTCGCCTTCGCCCCGACGGAGGAGGATCTGGAGGAGTATTTCTTCGCCCCTCCGGTCCTGACTTTCGCCCCGCCCCCGCCACCAGCGCCGGTGCTGCCTCAAACTCCCGTCGCAGGGACGCCGGAGCGCTGAACCGGCCGCGGCGCGGTCAGTTCTTTCCATGCACTCAGCGCCCGGTTCACCGCCGGGCGCGGCGCGCGACCAACGAACTGGCCATGGCCTTCCTCGGTCCGCATCTCACCGTCATGCACCACGACCTTGCCGCGCGACAGGGTGAACCGCGGCAGACCCTTCACAGCCTGCCCCTCGAACACGTTGTAATCAATGCTCGACTGCTGGCTGCCCGCCGAGATCACCTTTTCTTTCGCCGGGTCCCAGACCACCAGATCGGCGTCGGCACCAACCAGAACCGCGCCCTTCTTCGGGTAAAGGTTCAGGATCTTGGCGATATTGGTCGAGGTCACCGCAACAAACTCGTTCGGAGTCAGCCGCCCCGTGTTCACACCGTGGGTCCAGAGCATCGGCAGCCGGTCTTCCAGCCCGCCGGTGCCATTCGGGATTTTGGAAAAATCCCCCACCCCGAACCGTTTCTGCTCGGTCGTGAAGGCACAATGGTCTGTCGCCACGCAGGACAGGCTGCCCGCCTGCAACCCTGCCCAAAGGCTCGCCTGATGCGCCTTGTTGCGGAAGGGCGGCGACATGACGCGCCGCGCGGCATGGTCCCAGTCGGGGTTGAAATATTCGCTCTCATCAAGCGTCAGATGCTGGATCAGCGGCTCGCCCCAGACCCTTTTGCCGGCCTGCCGTGCCCGGCGGATCGCCTCATGTGCCTCCTCGCAAGAGGTATGCACCACATAAAGCGGCACCCCCGCCATATCGGCGATCATGATGGCGCGATTGGTCGCCTCGCCCTCCACCTGCGGCGGGCGGGAATAGGCATGCGCCTCGGGGCCGGAATTGCCCTCAGCCAGCAGCTTCGCGGTCAGTTCGGCCACCACATCGCCGTTCTCGGCATGGACCATGGCGAGGCCGCCCAGATCGCCCACCCGGCGGAACGACGCGAACAACTCGTCATCATTCACCATAAGGGCGCCCTTGTAGGCCATGAAATGCTTGAAGGAGGTGATGCCCGCCTTCACGCTGTCCTCCATCCCCTCCCAGACCTTCTCACCCCACCAGGTGATCGCCATGTGATAGGAGTAATCGCAATTCGCCCGGCCCGATTTGTTGTGCCACATCTGCGCGGCATCCATCAGCCCCTGGCCCTGCCCCGGCAGCACGAAATCCACCACCATCGTGGTGCCACCCGCCAGCGCCGCCCGTGTGCCACTTTCAAAATCATCGGCGGAATAGGTGCCCATGAAAGGCATTTCCAGATGGGTATGCGGATCGATTCCGCCCGGTATGATGTAACAGCCCGAGGCGTCCAGCACCGTGTCGCCGGTCAGCCCCGCACCGATCGCAGTGATCACGCCCCCCTCGACCAGCACATCCGCCTCATAGGACAGATCCGCCGTGACAACCGTCCCGCCCTTGATCACCGTCGATGCCATGCCGCTCTCTCCCGATCCGCTTTTGCTTCTTGTCCAAATACTCCGGGGGTCCGGGGGCAGCGCCCCCGGCCTTTCCGTCACTCGACGACTTCGGCCACCTGCAACACCGCATGCAGCAGCACATCGGTGCCCGCTGCCGCCCATTCCGGGCTGATCTCCTCGGCCTCGTTATGGCTCAACCCGTCCACACAGGGGCACATGACCATGGTGGTCGGCGCCACGCGGTTGATCCAGCAGGCGTCATGCCCGGCGCCCGAAACGATGTCCATGTGGGTGTAGCCCAGCTTTTCCGCACTCGCCCGCACGATGCCCACCAGTTCGGGGTCAAAGGTCACCGGGTCGAAATGGCCGACCGGCTCGATGCTGCACCCAAGGCCCAGCTCTGCCGCAACCGCATGGGCCGCGCGCTCCACCTCGGCGCGCATGGCGTCCAGCTTGGCCTGTTCGGGGCTACGGATATCCACAGTAAACACCACCTTGCCGGGGATCACGTTGCGCGAGTTCGGATGCACGAAGACCTGCCCGACCGCCCCCACGGCATTGGGCTGGTGGCTCATGGCGATCTGATGCACGCGCTCGGTGATCCGCGCCATGCCGAGGCCCGCATTCACCCGCATGGCCATGGGGGTGGATCCGGTATGCGCATCCTTGCCGGTCAGGGTGATTTCCAGCCACCAAAGCCCCTGCCCATGGGTGACGACGCCGATGCTTTTTCCTTCCGCCTCAAGGATCGGCCCCTGTTCGATATGCAGTTCGAACATCGCCTTCATCTTGCGCGCGCCGACGACCTCATCCCCGACCCAGCCGATGCGGGCCAGTTCGTCGCCAAAGCGTTTGCCCTCGGGGTCGGTGCGGTCATAGGCGTAGTCTTGCGTATGGATGCCCGCGAACACGCCCGAGGCCAGCATGGCGGGGGCGAACCGCGCGCCTTCCTCATTCGTCCAGTTGGTCACAACGATCGGGTGCCGGGTCTTCAGCCCCATGTCATTGATCGTCCGCACCACCTCCAGCGCGCCCAGAACACCCAGCACGCCGTCATATTTGCCGCCCGTCGGCTGCGTATCCAGATGGCTGCCCATATAGACCGGCAGCGCGTCGGGGTCGGTGCCGGGGCGCGAGGCGAACATGTTGCCCATGGTATCGACGCCCATGGTCATGCCCGCCGCCTCGCACCAGCGTTTGAACAGATGGCGGCCCTCACCATCGGCGTCGGTCAGCGTCTGGCGATTGCAGCCCCCCGCAACGCCGGGGCCGATCAGCGCCATTTCCATGAGGCTGTCCCACAGCCGCGCCGAATTGATGCGAAGGTTCTCTCCGGGTGCTGGCATCAGCTTGCTCTCCCTGTGTGCCGCCCGTCTGTTGCGGGCTTGCGGCGAATCTCTTCCTGACCGTATGGTCAGATTGCAGGCTATAGAAGCTGACTATCCGGTCAACGAAAATCTCAGTTCCCCGCCAGCCCCCTGCGATCCGAGGCCCGATGAACGAAACGCCCCGCCCGATGCGCCGCAACGAGATCCGCGCGATGAATGAAACGCTCATTCTTCAGGCAGCGGAAAAAGTCTTTGCAGAGGCAGGATTTGGCGGCGCGACCATGCAGTTGATCGCCGATGTTGCAGGGCTGCCGAAGGCCAATCTGCACTATTATTTCGCAACCAAGGAAGAGCTTTACCGCCGCGTCGTCGGTAATATCTTTGAAATCTGGCTGCATGCCGCCGACAGCATGGATGGCGCCGAAACCCCGGCGGAAGGCATCGGCGCCTATATCGACGCCAAGATGGATATTTCCCGCCGCCACCCGGACGGCTCGAAAGTCTGGGCATCCGAGGTGATGCACGGGGCGCCGGTCATTCAGGATTATCTGGAAACCACGCTGCGCGACTGGACGGCGGGACGGGCCGCGCTGATCCAGCGCTGGATCGACGAGGGCAGGATGGCCCCCGTCGATCCGCAGCACCTGCTTTACATGCTTTGGGCCACGACGCAGCACTATGCCGATTTCGGCCATCAGATCGAAACGCTGAACGGCGGCAAGCCGCTGTCCGAGGCGCAATGGAATGCGGCCAAGGCCAGCGTCAAGCAAATCATCCTGCGCGGCATCGGGGTGTTGTAACCGCCTAGATCACAGCAAAATCGCTGGCCGACAGCGTCGCAACCGAAAGCAACCGCGCGAAAGCCACCGCCTCGGCGCTGCCGCTGCCATCCGGGTCATAAAGCACGCGTCCGGTGGCGGTGTCGAACAGGATACGATCCTGGGCGTCCTGCGCCACGCCTCCTGCATTTGCAGCAAAAGCGACGATTGACAACCGGCCCGCCGCTGCGACCGCCAGATCGCCGAAAGCCGCACCTGACAAGAGGATACGATCCTCGCCTTGGTCGAAATCGACGATCAGATCCAGCCCCGATCCATCCGGCGCAAGATCAAAGACGAAACGGTCGTTCCCTGCCCCGCCGCTGAGCGTGTCATCCCCGGCGCCGCCCGCAAGCCTGTCGGCCCCGCGGCGCCCTTCCAGCAGGTTGTTGCCGTCATTGCCCCGCAAATCATTTGCGACCTGATTGCCGATGCCGACCGTATCCCCGTTGCCCGTCAGTTCCAGCCGCTCCAAGCGGCCTGTCACCTGCGGCCCGGACAGTCGAAAGTCCACAAGACTGCGCACCGTATCAAACCCCAGCGCAGCGCCGCCTTCGATGATCCGGTCGCCCATATCGTCCACGACATAGATGTCGTCGCCAAGACCGCCGGTCATCAGATCAGCCCCGGCGCCACCATCCAGCAGATCGCCCCCCTTGCCGCCCTTCAGCGCATCGCCCGAGGCGCCCCCCGACAGGGTATCGGCGCCCGCGGAGCCCAGCAGAAAGTCAATACCATCACTGCCGGTCAGGCTGCCCGAGCGCGCGAGCCAACTTGCGGAAATGTCGAAACGCCAGCCCGAGGCGTCGATATTATCCAGCCCGAAGACCAGCGAGAATCGGGCCGTTTCGCCCGCCGCAATCTGCATGGGCGCGGTGACGAACATCCAGCCATCATCGTCGCCCCCGGCGGAATCGTGGGTGTCCTGCCCGTTCACGGTCAGAAGCAGGAAGCCGCTGTCATATTGGTAATAGCCCGTTTCCTCGATCAGCCAGCCGTCGGTCTGATATGTGGCGGAAATGGTCAGTATATCGCCCTTGCGTGTCGCCCAGACCAAAGGCGACACGTCCCGAACCTCTTGCAGTATATCCATGTCAGGAGTCCGATTTTGCACAATGAAAAGGCAGGAAGCCCATTCACTGTGCGCTTGCCCGGGTTACCTGTCAATCGGCCACTAGCGGACGGCCTAGCCGTTCATGGCCTCGTCCACCAGACCGTGAAGCAGGTCATTGACAGGCGCCATGGTGGGTTCGTCCCGGTGCATGTACCCCACCGTCACCGGCTCTCCCGGACGTTGGTAAACCGCGATCGCATAGGGGCAGTAGCGGATATTCGTCGGGTCCGCTTCCATCACCTTGCGCGACACCTCGGCCGAGCAGAACAGGAAGATCTCGGCCCCGTCGAACAGCACAACGTCCGACCCGACATCGGCGCGTGTGCGTTCCAGCATGTCGCCGGTATGGGTGTGGCTGTCGATCACCAGCCCCCGTCCGACGATGGCGCTTTCAACCGCGAAGGTCACATCGTCGAAGGCATCGTCGCTGGTGGCGGTGATGAAATCGTCGGCCAGCACAGGGGTGGCGCCGCAGACCAGCGCGGCAGCACACAAAAGGCGGGTGAGAGTCATGGAACGCTCCGTCATCATGACCTCAGTCTGCGGCAGGCAAGCCCCTGACGCAAGTCAGACGTCTTTCAGTTCGACTTCGACAAAGCTCATCGGCGCGGGTCCGCCATTGATGACATTGTGTTCGGTGCCCTTGGGCCGCGAATAGGCGCTACCGGCAGGGATGAAACTCTCGCGTCGCTCACCCCCCGGCAAGTCCAGCACCAGAGCGCAATCGGTCAGCGTGGTGATGACATATTCGTGGCCATGCACATGCCAGCCCGTTTCGGCGCCCGGCTCGAAATCGTAGCGCCAGACCAGCACGCGGTCATTTTCCATCAGCAGGGTCGCCGTGGCCTGTAGCTGCATCGCCCCTTCAGTCATCCCTTCCCCTCCCCGATTGCGAAGAAGGCGGGGTGCCCCCGCCTTCACGGGCCGCCTTACGGCAGCGCTTTCAGAACCTCGGCCAGCTTTCCGATCAGCTCGTCGATTTCCGCCTTCGAGATGATCAGCGGCGGCGACATGGCGATGATGTCGCCGGTGGTGCGGATCAGGATTCCTTTTTCATAGGCGTTGAGGAAGGCGGTGAAGGCGCGTTTGGTGGGCTCGCCCGCCATCGGCTCCAGCTCCACCGCGCCGATCAGGCCCATGTTGCGGATGTCGATGACATGCGGCAGGCCCTTGAGGCTGTGCAGCGCATCCTCCCAATAGGGGGCGAGGTCGTTCGCGCGTTCGAACAGCCCTTCCTCCTTGTAGGTGTCCAGCGTGGCGATGCCGGCGGCGCTGGCGATCGGATTGCCGGAATAGGTGTAGCCGTGGAACAGCTCGATCATGTGTTCCGGGCCGTTCATAAAGGCGTCATGCACCTCGGCTGTGGTCAGCACCGCGCCCATCGGGATGACGCCGTTGGTCAGGCCCTTGGCGGTGGTCATCATGTCGGGCAGCACGTCGAAATGCTGCGCCGCGAAGGCAGACCCAAGCCGCCCGAAGCCGGTGATGACCTCGTCAAAAATCAGCAGGATGCCGTGTTTCTTCGTGATCGCGCGCAGCTTCTCCAGATAGCCCTTCGGCGGCATCAGCACGCCGGTCGAGCCTGCCATCGGTTCAACGATCACCGCCGCGATGGTTTCGGCCCCGTGCAGCGCCACGATGCGTTCCAGATCATCCGCCAGATTGGCGCCATGCTCCGGCTGGCCGCGGGTAAAGGCGTTCTGGCCCGGCAGATGGGTATGCGGAAGGTGATCAACGCCGCCCAGCAGCGTGCCGAACATCTTGCGGTTGTTGACGATACCGCCGACCGAGATGCCGCCGAAGTTCACGCCGTGATAGCCACGCTCGCGCCCGATGAGACGGGTGCGCGCGCCCTCGCCCCGTGCCCGGTGATAGGCAATGGCGATCTTCAGCGCGGTCTCTACCGACTCGGAGCCCGAGTTGGTGTAGAACACATGCTCGATCCCCTTCGGCGCGATGTCCACGAGCCGGTTGGCCAGTTCAAAGGCCACCGGGTGCCCCATCTGGAAGGCGGGCGCGTAATCCAGTTCCGCCGCCTGTTTCTGGATCGCTTCGGTGATCTTGGGGCGGCAGTGACCCGCATTGCAGCACCACAGGCCCGCCGTGCCATCCAGCACCTGACGGCCGTCCGAGGTAGTATAATGCATGTCCTTCGAGGCCACGAACATGCGCGGCGTTTTCTTGAACTGCCGGTTCGCCGTGAAGGGCATCCAGAAGGCATTCAGGTCGTTCGGCGTCGGCTTGCGGTCAAGCGCCATGATCATCTCCGCATTTATCCGTCACGGGGAATCGCGCGACGGCTTGAGTTTCCTTGACCTCGGGGTCAAAATTCATCCGGTCAGCACCCGAAGCACCGGGCGTGGCTGTCCGCATATTGACGGGTTTGCCGTCGCGTCTCAATCGGGATTGGCCGTTCCGGCGGTCCATTTCCGACACTTTGATCAAATGCTTCCACCGGGAGGTCCGATGACCCGCGCCAAGCCGAAGACCCGTATCCAGCAGAAGAACTCCGAAGCGATCCTCGATGCGGCGCTGGAGGTGTTTTCGCAGGCCGGGTTCAGGGGGGCGACGCTGGACCAGATCGCGGATCGCGCGGGCCTGTCGAAGCCCAATCTTCTGTATTACTTCTCCTCGAAAGAGGCGATCCATGCCGAGCTGATCGCAGGGCTTCTGAAGGTCTGGCTCGATCCGCTGCGGGCGCTGGATTCGGGCGGCGATCCGGTGGCCGAGATTCTGGGCTATGTGCGACGCAAGCTGGAACTGAGCCGCGATTTTCCCCGTGAAAGCAGGCTGTTCGCCAATGAGGTGCTGCAAGGTGCGCCGCGCATCGACGGGGCGCTTCAAGGGGAGCTGAAGCCACTGGTCGATGACAAGGCGGCGGTGATTGCGGCCTGGGTGGCCGAGGGGCGCCTGGCGCCGGTGGACCCTTACCATCTGATCTTCTCGATCTGGGCCACGACCCAGCATTACGCCGATTTCGACGTGCAGGTCCGCGCGGTTCTGGGCCCCGGCCATGATCCCTTCGCCGAGGCGGGGGATTTTCTGGAGACGCTGTATCGCCGGATGCTGGCGATCTGAGCGGTCGTTCAAATGCACGGTATTCGGGCCGCGCATATACCGGGGAGGCGTGCTAGGCTTAATCGGGGGCGTTCTGACCGAAAGGGAAGATCCGATGACACTCATGTCGTCCATCGGCGCGCAACTGGCACGCGCCCTGTCCCTGCCTGATCCCTGCATAACCTCGGCACGGGGCAGCCAGCCGTCCGAGCCGCCCACCAGCCTGCGGATCACCCCCACGGAGCTGGCCTCGGCCGTGCAACCCACCGCCGCCAGCGCGGCAGTGGTCCTGCAATGCGCGGGCAGGCCCGACCCCGACGCGTTCGACAATGTGCCGCAACCCGGTGACGAAAGCATTCTGGTCGATGACTGGGAAAGGCCGGGCCCGCCGCAGGATGCGGCAGACCCCGAGGCGAGGTCAGCCCCCGCAGCCTTGATGCCGCTGGAAGATGCGCAGCTTGCCATGATCGCGTGGCAAGACAATCTGCGCATCCTGCGCGGCGGCTGATCCCGCCTCATTCCGCCGCGCGCACCGAGGGGTTGTTGGGGTGCTGCGTCCAGTTGGCGTAATCGCCCACCGTCGCTCCGGTGCGCGGGTCCACCTGACCTTTCGGCAGTTGCACCATGGTGATGCAATTCTCCACCGGGCAGACATTGACGCAAAGGTTGCAGGCCACGCATTCCTCGTCCTTCACGGTGAAGGTGCGATCTGCGCCCATGGCGATGGCCTGATGGCTGGTATCCTCGCAGGCGATGTAGCAGCGGCCGCATTTGATGCAGTCGTCCTGGCTGATATGCGCCTTGGTGACGTAGTTCAGATTCAGGAACTGCCAGTCGGTGACATTGGGCACCGCGCGGCCCACCAGTTCCGACGTATCGGTGAACCCCTTGCGGTCCATGTAATCCGACAGGCCGGAGATCATCTCTTGCACCACCTTGAAGCCATAGGTCATGGCGGCGGTGCAGACCTGCACATTGCCCGCGCCCAGTGCCATGAACTCTGCCGCGTCGCGCCAGGTGGTGACACCGCCGATGCCGCTGATGGGAATACCGGTCGTTTCGCGCGACCGCGCGATTTCCGCCACCATGTTCAGCGCGATCGGTTTCACCGCCGGGCCGCAATAGCCGCCATGAGTGCCCTTGCCGTCGATCGTCGGTTCCGGGGCGAAATCGTCGAGGTCAACCGAGGTGATGGAGTTGATCGTGTTGATGAGGCTGACCGCGTCGGCCCCGCCACGTTTGGCCGCCTCGGCCGGTTTGCGGATGTCGGTGATATTGGGTGTCAGCTTCACGATGCAGGGCATGCGGGAATATTGCTTCACCCAGCGGGTGACCATCTCGATATATTCCGGCACCTGCCCCACGGCGCTGCCCATGCCGCGTTCGGCCATGCCATGCGGGCAGCCGAAGTTCAGCTCCACGCCATCGGCCTCGGTATCCTCGATGCGCTTGAGGATGTCCTTCCACGACTCCTCGTCGCAGGGCACCATCAGGCTGATGATCAGGGCGCGGTCGCGCCACTTGCGCTTGACCTCCTTGATTTCCTGCAGGTTCACCTCCAGCGGGCGGTCGGTGATCAGCTCGATATTGTTCAGCCCCAGAAGGCGGCGGTCGGCGCCCCAGATCGCGCCATAGCGCGGCCCGTTGACATTGACGACCGGCGGCCCTTCGGACCCCAGCGTCTTCCAGACCACACCGCCCCAGCCCGCCTCATAAGCGCGCTCGACATTGACCTTCTTGTCGGTGGGTGGCGCCGAGGCCAGCCAGAACGGATTGGGGGATTTGATGCCGATGAAATTCGATTCGAGATTGGCCATATGCTTGTCTCCTGATGCGGGCGCTCAGCCCGCCGCCCCCGTCAGTGCCGCGTGAATCTCTTCGGCGGCGTCGCGGCCCTCGGCCACGGCGGTCACCGTCAGATCCTCGCCGCCCTCGGCACAGTCACCGCCGCACCAGAGTTTCGGTGCCGGATGGCGCGGCAGCTTGCCCGCCGCAACGGTGAGGCCCTCCGGCACACCCGCAAGGGTCTGGCCGATGGCCTTGAACACCTGATCCGCTTTCAGGGTGAAGCCTTCATCCAGCAGCTTCAACCCGTCGGGGCTGTCTTCGGTATAGGCAAACTGCACCGCCTCGGCGCGGGCACCGCCCGTTACCTTCACCGGCGCGGCGCCATAGATGATGCGGACGCCGGTTTGCGTGGCATGTTCCTGTTCGTAGCCCGAGGCGCTCATCTTCTCCTTGCCCCGACGATAGACGATGGTGACATTCTCGGCGCCCAGCAACTTTGATTGCACGGCGGCATCCACCGCCGTCATGCCACCGCCGATCACCACCACGTCGCGGCCCACGGCGACGGTCGAACGGTCCCCCGCCTGCCGCAACCCGGCGATGAAATCGACGGCGTTTTCCACCCCCGCCAGATCCTCGCCCGCCGCGCGCAGGGCATTCACCCCGGCCAGACCGATGCCAAGGAACACCGCGTCGTAATCGGCCAGCAGATCGGCCAGCGCGACATCTTTGCCGAGCGTCACGCCGGTTTTAACCGTGATGCCGCCAATCTTCAGCAGCCAGTCCACCTCGCGCGCCGCGAAATCGTTGGTCGATTTATAGGTGGCGATGCCATATTCGTTGAGTCCCCCGGCCTTGGGGCGGCGCTCGAACACCGTCACCTCATGGCCCTTCATCGCCAGACGATGCGCACAGGCCAGACCCGAGGGCCCTGCCCCCACCACCGCCACGCGCTTGCCGGTGGCAGCGGCACGGGTGAAGGGATGCACGCCCTTCGCCATCAGCGTGTCGGTGGCATAGCGTTGCAACCGGCCGATCTCGACCGGCTTGCCCTCGGCCACTTCGCGCACGCAGACCTCTTCGCACAGCGTTTCGGTCGGGCAGACACGGGCGCACATGCCGCCCATGATGTTCTGGCTGAGGATCGTCTTCGCCGCCGCATCCGGCGTGCCGGTGGCGATCTGCCGGATGAACAGCGGAATGTCGATCGAGGTCGGACAGGCCGTCATGCAGGGCGCGTCATGGCAGAAATAGCAGCGGTCGGCGGCCACCTGCGCCTCGTGCCGGTCAAGTGGCGGCTCGTGATCGGCGAAATTCGCCTCATAGCTGGCGGCGGGCAGACGCGCGGGCACGATGCCGGGCGTGAGCTGGCTGTTGGACAAGGCGCAAACCTCCCGTTGTTTTCTTGATTGCCTCCACTCTGCCACAGGCAAAAATTTTATCAATCGGTAAATTTTAATGCCGGGGCGATTTTTCCCCTCTGCCCGCAAGGCAGGCGCAATCCGAAGGCGGCTGCGGGGAAAATGGGCGCAAGCTTCCCCTTGCTCCGGCCCGGAGCAACCGCCCTGCCGGCTGCGGCGCCTGCCCACGTTACACGGAGGCTTTTCACCCCTGCCCGCCTCGCGTATAACCGCGTCAGCCACGGCAGGGCTGCTTGCGCTATCACGCGCCGCTCATCGCCCGCCGACAGAACAAACGAGGATGGCATGAGCAAACATTCCCCCGACGCCGACGTTGCCTTCATCCAGGCCCTGGCTGAACTTCTGAACAAGAATGAACTGACCGAGCTTTCGGTGAAACGCGAATATGGCGAGGATGACAGCCTTGACGTGCGCGTGGTGAAACAGGCGAATATCGTGACCACCACGGTCGCCGCCGCGCCGGTGGCCATGGCCGCCCCGGCAGCCGCACCCGCCGCTGCCGCCACAGCCCCGGCCGCCGCGCCGGAGGATCCGGCCCAGCATCCGGGTGCCGTGACCTCGCCCATGGTTGGCACCGCCTATCTGGCGGCCGAACCGGGTGCCGCACCTTTCGTTGCCGTGGGCAGCACCGTGACCGAAGGCCAGACCGTGCTCATCATCGAGGCGATGAAGACCATGAACCACATCCCCGCGCCGAAAGCCGGCACGGTGAAGCGCATTCTGGTCGCCGATGGCACCCCCGTCGAATTCGGCGCGCCGCTGATGATCGTCGAGTGAGGCCCGCCCGGTGACCCAGATGTTCGAGAAAATCCTGATCGCCAACCGGGGCGAGATCGCGCTGCGCGTCATCCGCGCCTGCCGCGAAATGGGCATCAAATCGGTCGCGGTGCATTCCACCGCCGATTCCGATGCGATGCACGTCCGCATGGCCGATGAATCGGTCTGCATCGGCCCGGCGCCCTCGGGACAAAGCTATCTGAACAAGGCGGCCATCATCTCGGCCTGCGAAATCACCGGCGCGCAGGCGGTGCATCCGGGCTATGGTTTCCTGTCGGAAAATGCGGGCTTCGCGCAGGCGCTGGAAGATCACGGGCTCACCTTTATCGGTCCGACCGCGGATCATATCCGCATCATGGGCGACAAGATCACCGCGAAAGATACCGCCAAGGCGCTGGGGATTCCGGTGGTTCCGGGCTCTGACGGTGGTGTGCCCGATCTGGAAACCGCGCTGAAAGTGGCCGAAGAGATCGTCTATCCGGTCATCATCAAGGCCACCGCCGGCGGCGGCGGGCGCGGCATGAAGGTCGCCCGCAGCGCCGAGGAGCTGGAGATCGCCTTCCGCACCGCCCGCAGCGAGGCGAAGGCCGCCTTCGGCAATGACGAGGTCTATATCGAGAAATACCTCCAGAAGCCGCGGCATATCGAGATTCAGGTCTTCGGCGACGGCAAGGGCAATGCCGTGCATCTGGGCGAGCGCGACTGTTCCTTGCAGCGCCGCCACCAGAAGGTATTCGAGGAGGCCCCCGGCCCCTGCATCACGCCCAAGCTGCGCGCCGAAATCGGCGAGGTCTGCGCCAGCGCGATGCGCAAGCTGAAATACATCGGCGCGGGCACGATCGAATTCCTTTACGAGGACGGCGAGTTCTATTTCATCGAAATGAACACCCGGCTTCAGGTCGAACATCCGGTGACCGAAGGCATCTTCGGCGTGGACCTCGTGCGCGAACAGATCCGCGTCGCGGCGGGCCTGCCGATGTCCTTCACGCAAAGCGATCTGGAAATCAACGGCCACTGCATCGAGGTGCGGATCAACGCCGAACGCCTGCCGAACTTCGCGCCCTGCCCCGGCAAGGTGAAGGTGTTCCACGCGCCGGGCGGTCTGGGTGTGCGGATGGATTCGGCGCTTTACGGCGGCTATTCCATCCCGCCCTATTACGACAGTCTGATCGGAAAGCTGATCGTCCACGGCCGCGACCGGCCCGAGGCCTTGGCCCGGCTGAAACGTGCGCTGAGCGAGCTGATCATCGACGGGGTGGAAACCTCGGTCCCGCTGTTCCACATGCTGCTGGCCGAGCCGGACATCCAGAACGGCGAATACAATATTCACTGGCTGGAAAAATGGCTGGCGGAGCAATTCGCCTGAGGCACCGTCCCGGCCATGGGCTGTCGGTGCGCCCGGGGGTTTCACACCCCCGGACCCCCGTGGGACATTTCTGCGAGGATACAAGTCTGACGCCGGAAGCGGGATCATGCGCATGATTACGCCCGAGCTTTTGTTGCGCGCCTATGCGGCCGGGGTGTTTCCGATGGCTGAAAGCGCGGAAAGCGATGCGATCCACTGGGTCGATCCGCGCAGACGGGGCATCCTGCCGCTGGACGGGTTTCACATCTCGCGCAGTCTGGCAAAGGACATCCGGCGCGGCGGGTTTGAAATCTGCGCCGACCGCGATTTCGCGGGCGTGGTGGCGGGCTGTGCCGACCGAGAAACCACCTGGATCAACGCCGACATCTTCGCGCTGTATCAGGATCTGCACCGCATGGGCCACGCCCATAGCCTTGAGATGTGGGAGAATGGCGCGCTGGTCGGCGGCACTTATGGCGTGGTGCTGGGGGCCGCCTTCTTTGCCGAAAGCATGTTCTCGCGCCGCCGCTCCGCCTCGAAGATCGTGCTGGCGCATCTGGTGGCGCGGCTACGGCACGGCGGTTTTACCCTGTGCGACACCCAGTTCCTGACACCGCATCTGGCAAGCTTGGGCGGGGTGGAAATCAGTCGCGCAGACTATCACGCGCGGCTGGCCGAGGCGCTGGAGCGGGAGGGCCGGTTCTAGCCTTCCTGCGGCGCCTCTTGCAGATCGTCGGGCTGATCTTCGGGCTCAGGCTCCGGCCCAAGGTCCAGCGGCTGCTGGCCGGGGATCACGCAGCGCAGCACCCAGACATCGTAACGCGGATGTTCCAGCGCCGACAGTGCGGGGCTGGAGGCCAGCATCCAGCCGGAAAACACCGGGGCGTCGCTGCCCTTCTCCATGATCGTCAGATGCGCATAGGCGTCCGACGAGGGGTTGGCAGAAGGATAGCGGCATTCGTCAAGCTGAATGGTCAGCCGCCCCGACACCGCCGCCTGACCACGGCTGAGTTCGATGTCTGCGGTCTCGCCCGTCATCTTGTCCAGCCACCGCAGGATGCCGCCGGGCGCGGAAGACACCTCTTGCGCGGCAACCGGCGTCGTCAGCAGGGCAAGGGCAAGCAGCCACTTCATTCCGTCGCTCCGGCGTCACCGGACATGGCATCGCCTGCGCCTTTGCCGACGAATTTCATCAGCAGGCCCACAAGGCTCACCGAACCTTGCGTATCCTCGATCTCGTCCCCCGCCGCCAGATTGTCAGGCAGGCCACCAGGACGCAGTTCGATGAAATTGCCGCCCAGCAGCCCTTCGGAAGATACCAGCGCTGCGGAATCGGTCGGCAGGTCCACCCCGCTGCGAATGCTGAACACCGCATCGGCATAAAAGGTCTGCGGGTTCAGGTCGAGCTTAGAGACAGTGCCGACCTTCACCCCTGCCAGCCGCACATCGGTGCCTACAGAAATGCCTTCGGCCGACTGGAACGAGGCGCGCAGGTCATAGCTGCCGCCCGTGCGCGCAAAGCCCGTGCCCTGCGCGGCATAGATCAGGAACCCGAGAGCGACGGCCAGAACGGCGCCGCCCGCGATGACTTCGGTGGTGCTTTCCGCCATGGTGTTGGGCCCCTTATTCGGGTTGCCACGCCTCGTAATCGCGCCGTTCAACCGGCGCGGCGCGGCGGATGGAACCTGCGGGCGCATAGGCGGCCAGCGTGCCGGTCAGGTTTTCCTGATGCGGCTTTTCCCAGGTCTTGTGGGCCAGCGGCGCCTTGGTCGGCGGCTGGTCCCAGGTGAAATGCAGCCAGCCGTGCCAGTCGGGCGACACGCGGCTGGCCTCGGCCTCGCCGTTGAAGATCACCCAGCGGCGCTTGCCGTCACGGGTTTCGTAATAGATGTTGCCCTGATCGTCCTCGCCCACCTTCACGCCCTTGCGCGCGGTGAAAATCTGGGTGCCGAGCGTCTGGCTGTTCCACCAGGTGACGAGACGCTTGAGGAATTCCATGGGCCGATCTCCGAAGGTGTTTGCCTTCATATGGACCAAGGGCCTTCCGGCGTCCAGTGCCAAGTTCCGCAAAAGAAAAAGGCGGGCGAGTGCCCGCCTTTCGCAGCCGTTTGCGGGGCGGTCAACCCGCCGCCGCCGGCTCTTTCTTCTTGGCGTCGGTATGGACCAGCAGGGGTTTCGCCCCGGCGTTCACCGCCTCGTCCTTCACCACCACCTCGGAAACATCGCCCATGCCCGGAAGTTCGAACATCGTGTCCAGCAGGATGTCTTCCATGATGGACCGCAGGCCGCGCGCGCCGGTCTTGCGCTTGATCGCGCGCTTGGCGATGGCGGTCAGCGCCTCATCGGTGAAGGTCAGCTTCACGCCCTCGATGTCGAACAGCCGCTGGTATTGCTTGACCAGCGCGTTCTTCGGCTCGGTCAGGATGGTGACCAGCGCCGCCTCGTCCAGATCGGTCAGCGTGGCGATGACCGGCAGACGACCGACGAATTCCGGGATCAGACCGAATTTCAGCAGATCCTCGGGCTCCAGCTCCTTGAACAGCTCGCCCACACTGCGTTCATCCGGGCCCTGCACCGCAGCGCCAAAGCCCATGGCCGTGCCCTTGTTGCGCTGCGCGATGATACGTTCCAGCCCGGCGAAAGCACCGCCACAGATGAACAGGATGTTCGTCGTATCCACTTGCAGGAATTCCTGCTGCGGATGCTTGCGCCCGCCCTGCGGCGGCACAGAAGCAACCGTGCCCTCCATGATCTTCAGAAGCGCCTGCTGCACGCCCTCGCCGCTCACGTCGCGGGTGATCGAGGGGTTGTCGGACTTGCGGGTGATCTTGTCGACCTCGTCGATATAGACGATGCCGCGCTGCGCGCGTTCGACATTATATTCCGACGCCTGAAGCAGCTTGAGGATGATGTTCTCCACATCCTCACCGACGTAGCCCGCCTCAGTGAGCGTGGTGGCATCGGCCATGGTGAAGGGCACATCCAGAATCCGCGCCAGCGTCTGCGCCAGCAGCGTCTTGCCGCAGCCGGTGGGGCCGATCAGCAGGATATTCGATTTCGCAAGCTCGATATCCTGCTTCGAGGAATGGTTGAGCCGCTTGTAATGGTTGTGCACCGCGACCGAGAGCACACGCTTCGCATGTTCCTGCCCGATGACGTAATCGTCCAGCACCTTGCAGATCTCGCGCGGGGTCGGCACGCCGTCCGAGCTTTTCAGCCCGGATGACTTGGTTTCCTCGCGGATGATGTCCATGCACAGCTCGACGCATTCGTCGCAGATGAACACGGTCGGACCCGCGATCAGCTTGCGCACCTCGTGCTGGCTCTTGCCGCAGAACGAGCAGTAGAGGGTATTCTTGCTGTCGCTGCCGGTATTCGTCGCCATTGTCGTCCTCTGCCGTGCGCGCCTTGCGGCGCAATCTGGGAAGCTTAGGCCAAGCCTTTCGCCTTCACAATCCGAAAACGCCCCCGGCGGATCACCCGCCGGGGGCGGCAAGATCACTTGTCTTCCGGTTCGGCCTTGCCGCGATTTTCCAGAATCGCGTCGATCAGACCCCAGGCTTTCGCATCCTCTGCGGACATGAAATTGTCGCGTTCCAGCGCCGCCTCGACCGTTTCATAGTCGTTGCCGGTGTGCCGGACGTAAATCTCGTTCAACCGACGCTTCAGCTTCTCGGTCTCGCGGGCGTGGATCATGATGTCGGTCGCCTGACCCTGATAGCCACCCGAGGGCTGGTGCACCATGACGCGGCTGTTGGGCAGCGAGAAGCGCATCCCCGGATGACCGGCGGTCAACAGAAGCGACCCCATCGAGGCCGCCTGCCCGACCACGAGGGTCGAGACCTTGGGCTTGATGTATTGCATCGTGTCGTAGATCGACAGGCCCGAGGTCACGACGCCACCGGGGCTGTTGATATACATGCTGATTTCCTTCGACGGGTTTTCCGCCTCAAGGAACAGAAGCTGGGCGCAGATCAGGCTCGACATGCCGTCATGCACGGGGCCGGACAGGAAGATGATGCGCTCTTTCAGCAGGCGCGAATAGATGTCGTAGGCACGTTCGCCCCGGCTGGTCTGTTCGACGACCATGGGGACAAGGGTATTCATGTAGGTGTCGATCGGGTCTCTCATCTTCGCCTGCCTGTTGTCTATGTTCCGAGCAATATCGTCGTCCAGTTACCCGAGTCTTAGTGTCGCGCGCCGGGGGCTGCAAGGGCGCAAGGGTAAACAGGATGTGGTGGGCGGGTGGATGGACCGCGTCGCGCGGGCAGGCTAACCAAGGCAGGCAGACAGGATGACGGAGCCCCCGGATGACACGCATGATTTGCAGAACCACCCCCGCCCTTGCAGCATTTCTGGGCATCCTTCTGTCGGGCTGCGTGGTGATTCCGGTTTCGTCCCCGCGTGGCCCGACACCCGGCCCCGCCCCGGCCAGTGCCACCTGCGCGCGCCCGCATGAAGCCGCAGCCGCCGAAGCGCGGGTTCTGGCGCAGGTCAACGGCCTGAGGGCGGCGCGCGGTCTGGGCCGTCTGTCCCCTTCCTCAAGGCTGCGGCAGGTTGCACAGGCCCATGCCTGTGACAATGCCGCGCGCGGCAGCTATTCGCATACCGGATCGGATGGTGCGACTCTTCAGACCCGGCTGCACCGTTATGGCTATGCGCCCCGTCGCGCGGCTGAAAATACCGGCTACGGCTTTGAAAACGATCCAGACCGGCTGGTGGCCTTCTGGATGAATTCCCCCGGTCACCGCGCCAATCTGCTGGACCCGCGCGTGACCGAAGCCGCGCTGGGGCTGGCGCAGGGCGCGCGTTCGGCCTGGGTGCTGGAGCTTGCCGTGCCGCGCTGAGGTTCAGCGCGCCAGCGCCAGCTCGGCCTTCAGCCCACCAAGATCCTCGCTTTCGCCCAGCCGCAGCGCGCCGCCATGGCTGCGCGCCACATCGGCGGCAATCGAAAGGCCAAGACCCACCCCGCCGCCGCGATTGGGGTCACGCGCGCCATCCAGACGTGCGAAGGGCTGCACCGCCTCGTCGCGCCGCTCCATCGGGATGCCCGGCCCGTCATCCTCGACCACGATCCGCACGCTGCGCTCGCCGGTCAGCAGACTCAGCCGCGCCCGGGTGCCAAAGCGCGCGGCATTGCCCAGCAGATTCTCCACCGCCCGTGTCACGGCCTGCGGCCGCAACCGCAGGACCAGCACCCCGTCACATCCGCGCAAGGTGACGCGCTGCCCGCTGCGCTCGGCATTCTCGGCCATGCGCCGCAACAGGGCGGGCAGATCGACGGCCTCGGTCTCCTCGGTCGCATCGCCACGCGCGAAGGCCAGAAATTCGTCCACCAGCCGCTGCATCTCGGCCACGTCATCCAGCAACGCGCCGGTCTCCTCATCCTCGGGCAGCATCGACAGGCCCAGTTTCAACCGCGTGAGCGGTGTGCGCAGATCGTGGCTGACGCCGGACAGCATCCGCGTCCGGCTTTCGATCGACCGCTCGATCCGCGCCCGCATATCCAGAAAGGCCGCCCCCGCTGCCCGCACCTCGGTCGCCCCGCGCGGGCGATAAGGGATGTGCTGGCCCTTGCCGAACGCCTCTGCCGCCTGCGCCAGCCGCTTGATCGGTGCGATCTGGTTGCGCAGGAACAGATAGGAAATCAGCGTCATCACCGCCGAAGTCACGATCATCAGCACCAGAAGCTGATGCGGATTGGTGGCCGAGGTGCGGCGCCGGTCGATTCCCAACCGGACCGGACCTTCCGGTGTGGCAAAATCGGCGATCACCCGGCCATCCTCGCGCGTCAGATCCGCACCCAGAAGTCCCGGCACCTCGTCGCGCAGCGTTTCCGCCACCACCCGGCCCGACAGGTCCAGCGCATCGTACCGCAGCCCGCTCAGCGGCGGTGCCGCCGGGCCCAGACCGAAGCCCAGTTCCGACGCCACCATTTCAGCCCCGGCTCTGTCACCTTTGGCCAGCCGGTCCAGCACCAGCCGCAATTCCACCGCGATGCCGCCGGTCATCTGCAGGGTGACACGCTCGAAATGGCGCTGGATGAAGGCTATGGACACGACAAGCTGGATCGTGACGATGGGCACGACCAAAATCAGCAGCGCGCGGCCGTATAGCCCCCGTGGCAGGATGGATTTCAGGCGAAAGCTCATGCCCCCCAGCCTAGCGGCAGCCCGCGCCCCGCGAAAGAGGAGAGCGACGATGCAGCCATGGACACCTGGTGAAGTAATCCGCCCCGAAACCGGGGTGCGCATGGTGCTGGCCGCCAACCCCTCACCCATGACGCATTGGGGGACAAATACCTATATTGTCGGCGAAGGTGCGGTGGCGGTGATCGACCCCGGCCCCGCCCTGCCCGCGCATCTGGCGGCGATTCTGGCGGCTCTCGCCCCCGGTGAACGGATCAGCCATATCCTCGTCACCCACCCGCACCTTGACCATTCGCCGCTGGCCCGCCCGCTGGCCGAGGCGACCGGCGCCCCGGTTCTGGGATTCGGCCCGGCCGGCAGCGGGATCTCGTCGCGCATGGCCGGAATCGAGGGGCTGGGCGGCGGCGAGGGCATCGACACTAGCTTCACCCCGGATGTGCGCCTGGCAGACGGCGACGTGATTGAGGGGCCGGGCTGGCATCTGAAAGCGCTGCACACACCGGGCCACATGGCAGGCCACATGGCCTTCGCGCTGGGGGATCTGCTGTTCACCGGCGATCATGTCATGGGCTGGGCGCCCTCGCTGGTCTCGCCGCCAGAGGGCGACATGACCGATTACATGGCCTCGCTCGACCGGCTGGCGGGGCATCGCTGGCGGCGCTTCCTTTCGGCACATGGCCTGCCGATGGACGACCCCGCCACGCGGCTTGCCGAACTGACCACCCATCGCCGCACCCGCGAGGCCGCCATTCTGGCCGCCCTGACCCATGGCCCCGCCGATCTCGGGACGCTGACCGCGCGGGTCTACACCGATGTCGCCCCCGCCCTCCTGCCCGCTGCCCGCCGCAACCTTCTGGCCCATCTCATTGATCTGTTTCATGGAAAGAAGATAGCCGCCCAAGGAGCCCCGCTCCCCTCGGCCCGATTTTCCCTGCCCTGAACGCCCGCCCGGTAAACGCCCGCACCCCGCCCGGACATCCCAGAAAATTTCTTCTCCACCCCCGTCATTTTTCTGCAATACCCCTCTTGCGACCCCCGAAACCCGAAGCTATACACCGCCTCGTGTTCCGGCGTAGCTCAGCGGTAGAGCAGTTGACTGTTAATCAATTGGTCGTAGGTTCGATCCCTACCGCCGGAGCCAAAAATCCCTGAAATACCAAGGATTTACGAGCAAGCCCCCGCAAGGGGGCTTTTCTCGTTTTGACTTTGGGGAACGCCGGGGGAACAAGCCACATGGGCATCAAAGGCGCGTGCCGTGATCATCTAGCGGCATGGTCAGCCCTGCACCGATGCCGCGCCGGGGTCGGGCCAGTCCTGCACAATCAAGGCTTCCAGCGCATCGCCTATTGCGATGATGCGAGGAAGGCCGCCGTCTCCGCATTCAGCATGGCAATTTGCTTTTCGGTCTGCGCCATGGCTTCGGCAAAGTCACGGATGGGGTGCCCTTCCAACTGGACCGTCTCCTGTGACCCTTGAGAATGCTCCGGCAGGCTAACGTGTCTTGCGATGTTCTGACGGAAATTGCGTGATCTGACATGGCCTTGGCCTGAAACTCGCTGCTGCGCCGACCGTCCGATAGGCTCCGCCCGCAACGCGCAGCTTCCCGCAACACACTGACTTGAATACGTTTTATTTCTACGCATTCGTTGTCGTGCGACCACGGTGGTCGTTCGAAAGGAAACGAAAATGCGAGAAATTTGCCTCAGTCAAATCGATCTGGCTGCCCGATGGAGAATTAGCCCGAGGACACTTGAGCGGTGGCGGTGGTGCGGCGAAGGACCGAGCTTCATGAAGCTCGGCGGGCGCGTGATTTACCGCCTCGAAGATGTGCTGGCGTTCGAAAACCAAGAATTGCGCGACCTGGAGGAGATAAAGGCCGGGCGCTGAATCCGGCGCGGGCAACATCAGCAAAACCCTGCGCGAAGCATCGTGTTGGACGCGCAGGGAGTTTGCATTTCGGCCTTTGAGGTTGCACGAAAGGAAACGAAAATGTTCGACACACGTCTGACCCAAATTGAGCTGGCAGCACGATGGAGGATCAGCCACAGGACCCTCGAATACTGGCGCTCCACAGGCGACGGGCCGCGCTTCATCAAGATCGGACGCTTGGTCATCTACCGGATGGAGGATGTCGTGGCATTCGAGAACCGGGAGCTGAGCGAGATCCCAGCGGAAAAGGCCGGGGGCTGAACCATACAGCCTGACGTCCCCTGTGCTGCGTGCCGCAGGGAAGCTGAACAGTGAGGACCGCCATCAATGCCTGATCGGTGACTGTGCGGTCCCTGCTGGAATTAGGCCCCGCCACAACCCCCAGCAATATCAATCACTTTACGCGCAATTTCGATTGCGCGCGCTCACCCCGTCGGATAGCGTCGGCTAGAACCCAATAATTGGGCGCGCATAGTAATCGTGCGCATCGACCAGGGCGGGAGCGCGTAGTGGAAAACGACAGGTCGGAACTTCGCTGGGGCGTCGAGCAGCGGCTCGAGTTCATCGAGTTTCGCCTGTTCTGGGAGGGGCATGTGAACCGAAGCGATGTCATGGAGCAGTTCGGGCTGTCGGTGAACCAGGCTTCATCCGACCTGAATCGCTACATCAGCTTTGCCCCCGACAACATGACCTACGACAAGAGCGCGCGCACCTATGTGCGCGGCCCGGGCTTCAAGTCTGTGTTCGGAAAGCTGGACGCTGGCCGCTACCTGGCCCAGCTGCGCTCCCTCGAGGATGGGCTCCTCGACCGCGATGACTGCTGGACCACTGACTTGCCGGCCTTTGGCTCGACGCCAACTCCTGCGCGCGGCGTCCAACCTGAAACCTTGCGCGCAGTCGTTGGTGCCATTCGTCGCACAGAGGCGATAGAGGTCAATTACCAATCTCTCTCCCATCCCGAGCCGCGTTGGCGCTGGATTGCGCCCCATGCCATCGCCTTCGATGGGTTTCGTTGGCATGCGCGAGCCTTCTGTATGACGGACGATTGCTTCAAGGACTTCCTGCTGTCGCGGATGCTGGAAGTGCGCGGGACCGCCGAGGCTGCAACCTCTGCCGCCGAAGACGACGACTGGCATTCGGAGGTCACGCTGGAGGTAGGCCCCCACCCGGACCTGTCCGATACACAGGCCAAGGTGATCGCGCTCGACTACGGCATGCAAGACGGGAAAGCCGAAATCAAGGTTCGCCGCGCGCTGCTCTATTACACACTCAAGCGTCTTGGACTGGACACGGATCCATCCGCCAGGAAGCCGCAGGATCAGCAAATCGTGCTGATCAACCGCGATCAGATTCATTCTCGCGCTGGAAGCGCCGCGCCATGACGACCGCAAATCTACAACCCTAGAAGATGTCCTTCGCGACCGGCGGTCTGCTCCTGAACGAAAGCGTGGAAGTGGCCCGGCTTCATGTCCCGACAGAAGCGTGGGACGTCACCTTGCAGCGCGCGTTGGAGGAAGGCGTCACCTCGTTGCCCAAAGCCGCCTCGCGCCGTCGCACCCTTCGTGAGATCGTCAACCGGATTTCAATGCTAGATGAGGCAGAGCTCGAGTTTCTGGTTGATGGCGCAGACCGCCAAGACCAGCAGGCATTGCTGTGGCTTGCCGCCTGTCGAGCATACCGTTTTGTCCGGGAGTTCGCGACCGAAGTCATCCATGAGCGTTTCCTGTCGTTCCAGTTTGACCTGCCGCTCGATAGCTTCGATGTACTGTTCTCCGCGAAGGCTGAATGGGACGAAGGCCTTGCTGGGATCAGCCCGACGACGCGCGCGAAACACCGCGAAGCCGGGATGGAATGGTCGAAAGCCTCCGCGTTCTAAGGGTTTGTCGAAAGACGGCCATCCAGGCGCGCCGCATCGCCTTGCAGATGATCCAGACGACGATTGTCTGCGCGCCCGACAAGTTGCGAGACCCGTTGCGGCAGATGACGCGCCTGCAACTGATCCGGACGTTGGCAGCCTGGCGGCCTGATCTCACGGCGTATCGGGAAGTCGAAGAAGCCTATCGCATCTCGCTCAAATCGTTGGCGCGGCGCTATCTCGAATTGCATGACGAGATCGCCGATCTGGATGACATGATCGAAGCCATCGTCAAAGATCTTGCCCCCGAGCTGCTCGAACGGAGAGGGATCGGTCTGAACAGTGCGGCGCAACTCCTGCTGACGGCAGGAGACAATCCAGAGCGCCTGAAATCCGAAGCCAGCTTCGCCGCGCTCTGCGGCGTTAGCCCTGTCCCGGCGTCATCAGGCAAGACCGTCAGGCACAGGTTGAATCGAGGCGGTGATCGCGCGGCCAACAGCACCATCCACATTATCGCGATCGGACGGTTGCGACTGGACCAGCGCACCCAAGCCTACGTTACCAAGCGCATCGCTGCCGGCAACTCGAAGCTGGAAGCCATTCGCAGCCTCAAGCGCTATGTCGCCCGAGAAGTCTTCGGCATCATCATGCGGCGCCAGAAGCAGATCAATCAGTCCCAAATCGCCGCTTGACTCTTAGAAGGGCGTCCAAGGATCGCAGTTCACGTCCTTCGCCTGGACCGACCGGCTGAAACGGATCGGCACCCGGATCTCGATGGACGGCAAGGGCTGCTGTCCCGACAACATCTTCATCGAGCGTCTCTGGCGCTCCCTGAAGTATGAATGCGTCTATCTGCATGCTTGGGAGACGGGGTCACAGGCAAAAGCTGGCATCGGCCGCTGGATCACTTTCTACAACCACCAGCGGCCTCACGCCGCCCATGGCGGTCAACCGCCCGCCGTGGTCTACTTCAACACCACCGAAACCGATCAGCAGGTGCAGGCAGTAGCTTAAACAACCCGAAAAACTGTCCAAGGATCGGGGAGTAGCTCACTGTAATCAGGCTTTGTTTGCTTTCAAGGTCGCAAGGAGCGCGGGAGGTATAGCGTCACTGGGTACTGTGGGTGGTGAACAAGGCGTATTCAAAGCACACAGCGTGTTCACCAATCGCATCTGCTCGACAGTCTCGCATTTCGCTTCCCGCAGACGCAGTGCGCCGAAAACCAGCGCCAGCCCCTTGGCGCGGGACACCGCGACATTGATGCGGTTGAGCGAGAACAGGAACTCCATTCCGCGCGAGGTTTCCTCGGCTGATGAGGCGGTCATCGAGACGAGGCAGACCGGGGCTTCCTGTCCCTGGAACTTGTCCACTGTGCCCACACGGATGGCCTCCGGCAGCGCGTCGCGCAGGGCGTTAACCTGTGCGTTGTAGGGGGCGACGACGATAATGTCGGTCGCCTGCAACGGTCGGGTGGTGCCGTCCTTCTCTGTCCACGTGCCTGTCAGGAGGTCGGTTACGGCCGCGCGGATCGCTTCAACCTCTTCGGCCGCGATCTGCGCATTGCCCTCGTGCAGGACAGGCACCCAGAATGCCCCCACCTCGGGGAACCGCGTGCCACGGAGAGCCTGACGCGCGGTGTCAGGGTGGCTGGTCAGCCGCCCCTCATAGACCTGATCCGAGATGAAACGGCAGACCTCGGGGTGCATTCGCCGAGAGACGGGCAGGAAGATGCCGCGATCCGGCGGGACCGTCGCATGCTCGCCCAGCATCCAGTCGAGGCAGGACAGGTTCGCAGGCTCAGGATGCGCGCCCTGGATCACCTGCGGCAGTTGGCGCGGGTCGCCGACCAGCACGATGTTGCGGGCCGCCCGGCCCATGGCGACCATATTGGCCAGCCCTACTTGCCCCGCCTCATCCACGAAAAGCCAGTCGAAGGCCTGAACATTCTCGTCGCGAGAGAAGAACCAGGCCGTCGCGCCGACAACATGCGGGCCACAAGCCGCCTCGTCATTGCTGGTAGTGCGGCGCACCGGGCAATCGTCGGGGTAGCCGTCATCGTCGCCGCTGGTCTTGTGAACCAGATCGAGCGTGATCGGCAGATCCTCATCCTCGAGCGCAGCAAGACATCCCATCAGGACGTTGCGGATCGCTTCGTGGCTGTTCGATGTCACACCGACTCGGGCGCCTTTGCGCACCAAGGACAGGATCGCCCGGGCGGTGACATAGGTCTTGCCCGTACCGGGCGGCCCCTGGATCGGCAACACGGTTTCGTCCATTGCGCCGACCGCCGTGATCGTGCCCGCCACCGGGTCACTCACCTGCATCAGCGGGCCGGTCGTCAGGCGGGGCGCCGCGCGCGACAGCAGATCATCGACGGCCCGCCAGGCACGCGGCCCGCATTGGTCGGCAATGACGTAACGTAAGGCGCCAAGGATGGGTTTGGGATCAAGTGGCCAGTCGGGGTGCAGGTTCACCCGGTTGCCGAGAAGATGATCTTTTCCGGGCCCAGCCCTCACCGTGACCTGCCGCCTCTTGCGATCCATCTCTGTGATGCTGACCGAGATCGGGGGACCATCGAACACTGGCACCGTCGCGCTCTTGCCGGGGCGAAGCTTCGTTTCCTGTAGGGGAAAGCGATAGCTGCGGGCAAAGGACCGCTTGACCGGCTCGATCGGACCAATCGCTTCCAGCCCCGCCAGCGCGTCCAGATCGTCGAGCAGGTCGTCCTCGTCCTTGGACGCGGAGTCGAACACCGCCCATTGCGCGGGCTTGGCCTCGCGCTTGTGGAAAAGGCCGAGGTTGAACAGCAGCGCCTGCCGGTCCTCGGGCAAGCCTGATCCGGCAAGTGCCGCGCGCAAGGCTTGCGCATCGGCATCTTCCTCGGCCTCTTTCGGCCCGGCGTCAGGGGCCAGGGTCGGCCACGGCCCCGCAGGCCGGATACTCACAAGCCAGTCGCGCAGTTCCTCGGTCGAGATGCAGTCGATGCGATTGTAATCCTCGATCTCGTCTAGGATCTGCTGTTCGCCCGTCTCGCGCCAGCGTTCGTAGGCGACAACCGATCCGCCCGCCGTCTTCACCTCGCCCTCACGCACCCGGCCGTAGAAGGCCTCCATCGACTTGATGGAATAGTTCCGTTCCGACCCGATCAGCCCGCCACGCACCACGGCGAACAGATCGACAAAGCGACGTTCGCGCAGCATGCGATCGAGGAAGGCCTCGCCGATCCCGTATTTCGTGGTCAGGCGGCGCTGCGCGGTGATCTCGTAAGCGGCGTAATGATAGATGCGTGCAGCAGGGAACGCCTCCAGTCGCGCGCGGAAGAAGGCGAGAAGCTCCGAGAGTGCCTTGGCCTCTGCCACGTGGTCATGTGCCCAGTGCCCAGAAGGCGCGGAACTGCCCGTCGGCCCAGACCCCGTGCAGGTATTCGAGGCCTCCCTCGTAATGCGGATCGCCCTCGATGTCGTAGAACAGATCGCCCGGCTGCGGCGCGGGCAGTAGGTCAAAGCCCTTGCCGGGTTCGGCTGAGCGCAACTCGAAGGACGGGGAGCCGGTCTTGCGGGCGTGCTGCAGCCGGGCCTGCGTCACCAGACGCGCGCGGGTGCCCTCGGCCATGCCCCGCACCGGACGATCCACTTCCGCAAGGGCCGCCATCGTGTTGATCCCTGCCACCTCCAGCTTCTTGACCTGCCCGCGGCTTATGTTCGCCACGTTGAACAGGCTGTCCTCGGCCTGCCAGAGGCTTTCGCAGTGATCTGCCCAACGACACGGGCCGCAATCGGCGCAAGGCACGGGGCGCGTGGGCATTGGGGCTGCCACGAAGGACTCCAGCCGCCCCCGCGCCGCCCGCGCGTAATGGACATAGTCCGCCAGCCGCAACGTCGCGCGTTCACCGGTGCCCAGTTCGACATGGGTGAACTCGGGCGCGATACCCTGCACTTCGGTCAGAAAGTCGGAATAAAGCACGAGTTGCAGCACATGCTTGGGATGCGGGCTGCGTTTCAGTTTGGTATCGGCCACCTCATAGCTGAACGGGCCAAATAGCTGAACGGGCCAAGGGCCGAGGGGCGATCCACCCGCAAAAGGAAATCCGACCAGCCGCCCCAGTTGCCCGACAGGAAGGCGCCCTGAAACACGACCTCGGCCCCCCGTGCCAGCGCGTGCCGGGTCGCCTGCGCATCGGCGAGCAGATCGCCGCGGGGAATCTCCACCACTACTTTTCCAGCGGACTTGAGCTTCGCCAGATGCGCCGCCTCATGCGCGTCGCCCTGTTTCTGCAACAAGGCGGCATCCTCGCTCTCCTTGCCCGGTTCCGGCCCCTCGCCGCGCAGGTGCATCAGATCGAGCGTGGTGGCATGGGCACACCCCATGAACCGCATCAGATCGGTTGCCGAGAACAGGATGCTGTCGCCGAGGTTCCGCATGGTCGCCTTGCAATCGAGAATGAGCACAACCCGAAGCTTGACTGTCTCGACGGGTCGCAGGGTCGTCAATAGCAGTCTTGGGTGTCAGTTCCTGACAGGTGCGGTGCGCCGATGAGGTTGCACGTCCATGACTGCACCCACGACCGAGTTGATCGCAGGCGCAGACATTCGGCGCGTCGTCCTCGCCGGTGATGCGAGGGCGTCTTGCCGTGCGCATCGATGCAGGCTTGCCTTTCGCATCCATCCGCACCGCGAAACACATCTGGCCCCGGTTGCGCCGCCGGATTTTCGGCTGTGCGCGGTGCTCCGATCTGCCCGTTGATCATGCGCTCCCGGCAATTTTTCGGCCATCCGATCGCCTCAAACCCCGATCCTGTGGATCTGCACGCGGTCGGCACAGACCTCTCGGGCGATATCGACGACATGGCGATGATGGGTCAGGTAAATCGCCTGTCCGCGCCGGCCGAGCCTTTCCATCACGCAACAGGCCGAACGCGTCCGATCTTCGTCGAAAGTTTCGAAGATGTCGTCGCAGAAGAACGGCAGCGACGTTCCCTGATGCGCAAGCTGTTCATAGGCCGCGGCGCGCAGGGCAAGGTAAAGCTGAAACCGGGTGCCCTTGGACATGTCCTGCGCCTGCTTGGCCATGCCTTTGGAATCGAACGCCAAAAGCGTTTCGGAGGCGCCATCGACCTGGGTTCGCAGCTGCGAATAGGCGCCGTTCGTCAACTCGGCAAAGGCGGTTTCAGTGGCCTGCATCATCGCGCTGCGATGCGTATCGCGGTAGCGCCGGATCGCAGCGTCGGCCAGGTGATATCCGAGGCTCAACTCCAGGTGCCGAAGCGCCGCTTCCTGCATTTCCAGCTCGATCGTCGTTTTCCGTTCGACCAGACGCGCCACCTCGGCATCCCCGCCGATCGAGCGCAACTCCTGCACCGCCGCGGCGCGGGCCTCGATCTTCGCCTTGTAGAGAGCCTCGGCGGTCTCGAGATCGGCCTCGACTTCCTCGAATCGGGCCCGCAGATCAGCCTGCGAGGTCTCGGCCAGAGCATGCCGCGCCGCGTCCAGATCCGCAAGAGCGAGCGTCGCCAACAGATCGCGTTCAAGGTGCGCAAGCCTGCCGCGGTCGCCGATCACCTGCGCAGCCGTGCTGACGGCCTGCCGAAGAGCCTCCAGCGAGCCCGTCTCGACGCCCTCCGGAAACAGCCGCGCCATCTTCTCGACAGCAAGACGGATATCGTCCAGCGTTCTTCTGGTCTCTGAGAGCGCCTCGTCCAGTGCCACAATCCGCTGCGCGAGATCGAGCGATTTTTCCTCGGCGGCGACCGCTTCGTCGGCTTTCGCCACCAAGGCATCATAGTCAGCGCGCGGCGCCTCCGAAATCTCGACGCCTGCCCGCTCGCCGAGGTCTCGCACCCGCTTCGAGAACTGAGCCTGATCCGCCTCCATGCCCAGCACTTGGCGTTCCAGCGCGATCCGCTCGGTGTCGAGCGCGCGCAGATCATGAAGCGGTTTCAGGGATGCCTCGAGCAGGCTTGCGTTCATGGCTTCGGGAAGGAGTTTGGCGATTTTCGCCGCCCAATCGTGCCGAAGTTGCGCCGCCTTGCGTTCCATATCCGCCAGTTTTGCGACCCGTTTTTCCCGCTCGCCCATGAGATCGTCAATGCGCGACCGGGCCGCCCGCAGCTTTTCCTTGTGCGCGCGCTGCCCGGTGAGAATGGCCTTCGCCTCGGCGACAATGTCCTCGAAGCGCGGCTCCTCGCGGCGCAGAAGCGGGGCGAGACCCTCGATCAACCTCTCTGCCCTTGCGAATGTCTCGCGGTGGTCCTCCTGCAGGCGCCGCAACTCCGCCGCGGCCTGCGCAGCCGTTCCCAGCTTGCGCAGCCATGCGACAAAAGTCTCCGGCATCATCGGCGCGCCGATGCCCGTCTGTCGCGCGGCGGATGTCAGGCCGTCCAGCGCCGTCTGCCGCTCTGCCGCCAAGGCCGCGATCTGCTGGTCCATCAGGCTTGCGCGAGCCTCCAGAGCGGCCAGATCCTGTTCGTGCTGGCGCAATGTGCCGAGGTCCGCGGCATGCGAGAGGCGCAGGTCCATGGCGGTGTCGACCCGCACCATCGCCTCTTCGAACTCCGCCGCCGTTGCGGCATTCAGCTTCGCCCTGTGCTCCGCCCATAGATCGTCGCGCCCGGCCCGGAGGCTTTGGGCCTGCGCATCCTCGATCAGCCCGCTGGTCGCCTTGATCCGGCCGATCCGCGCGGCGCGTTCGGCAAGCTCCGCCCGGTTGTCCTCAAGCTCGCGGAGCGCGGTATCGTGCCGAAGCGTGACCTGTTGCACGGTCTCGAGAAGAGCTTCGGCCTCTTCGAGGGTCAGCGGGCAGGTCGGCACGGTATCGAAGCTCTGCCCCTTGATCGAAAGCGCGTCGAGAGCACCTTGCGCGCGCCCTCGCGCAGGCTCCACGGCGCTGGTCGCGGCAATGAACCGTTGCGACAAGGCATCGATGTCGAAACGCGCGCAAACCTCTTCCAGATCGCTTCCGGCAGACATCTCGCTTGCAAGCTTGCTCTGCGCCTCCTCGGCCGCCACGATCCTGTCCGCCAGATCGGCCACCTCCGAACGCTCGGTTTCGGCTAGGCGCTCCGCATCCCGCATCGCGTCGCGCAGCGCGTCGAGGTCCGAAAGGGCTGCGGAGGAGAGAACCAGTCTAGCGGGATCGACATCACCGGAGGCCCCAAGATCGCGGGCGACCACCTGCCGCATGTCCTGTAATATCCCCGAGAGCGCCCGACGCCGCCGGTCAAGGTCGAGTTCCGCCGTCATGTACCGGCTTCGCAACGCGTCCAACGCTTCGATCTCCCCCGAGATCGCCAGGTGCTCCGGGTGCCGCTCGATCCCTGCCAGTTCCGCGCGCAAGGTGTCGATCTCTGCGCCAAGGGCGTGCTCGCGGCTCTGCGCCGTGGCCTGATCGGTGAGCATCCGCACCAGCGTTTCCGGGTCGATATCAAGGCGCGCAGGCCAGGTCGCGAAGGGCACGAGGCGCGCGCCGAGCGCATCGATCTCGCCAAGAAGGGGCAAGGCCCTGCCCCGGGCCTCAAGCTGCGCCTTGGCCGCAAACAATCCCCTGCGATGCTCCAAAGCGCGTTTTTCTTCCGCATCGGCCTCGTCGGCCGCCTGTTTGAGCTTGCGATACTGCGCCGCCGAAATGTCGAGCTCACGGATTTGCCGTTCAACCTCGGCATGGTCTTTCTTCAAGCTTGCCAGCCGCGTCGTGCTCGCTCGCTTGCGATAAAGGCCGTCGGCTTCCGCCCGGACGCGGTCGAGCACCTCCGAAAGGTCGCTGATCCCGGCAGCGGCGGAAAACAGCAACCGGCCGATATCGCCCTTCGCCCTGGTGATTTCCTCGCCCCCTCTCTCGATCGTCGCGTCATCGAGACAAAAGAGGTTGCGGTAGTCCTCTTCCGAGAGCCCGCCCAGATGGGCCTGCAGGGCGCTATTCGGCACCTCCGCGCCCCGGGCATCGCGCAGCGAGGGTTCGCGGTTCGGCAGCCGCGTGAAGGCCATTTCCGTTCCGTCGATATCGAGCACACCCGATACCCGCAAGTTCTTGCGTTGATGCAGGAAATCGTAAGGCTCCCGATGCGGGAAGCCGTAGAGCAACCGCAGAAATCCCTCCATCGTCGTGGTCTTGCCCGCCTCGTTGCGGCCGATGATCACATGGAAGTCCGGCTCCCCGTCGCCCCGAGGCGCCCCGAAATCGAAACTCTGGCCGCTGAAACCACCGAAAAGCTCGAGGTCGAGCTGTCGCAACCGCATCATTCCGAAGCCCCTTTCATCAAGGCGACGAGATGGGTCCCCCCCGATGCCGCAAAATCGCGCACCAGCGCCGACATAGCCGCTTCGTCGGGCAGCAAGGCCGCCCGCCGCGCTGGCGGCAGTTGCGCCAACACCTCCTCGACCTCCGCCAAAGCCTGCGCGGCAAACCCCGCCTCGGTCGAAATCTGCGCCATCAGCCGGGCGATTTCGTCGGTGGCAGTGGTGTCGGCAGCCGTGGCGCTCGGCGTCTCGAGCGCAAGGCAGAACTTTTCCACCCACAGCCGCCCGGTCTCCTCGGCGATCTGCACGGCGGTTTCCGCCCAGATCGCGGCATCGCGCCGCACCTGCCAATGGCGGGCGCTGCGCCCGGCCAGCGTCAAGCGCAAGATGACCGTCTCACCGGGCGCGAGGCTTGCGCTCAGAGCGTGAAGAGCACTGCGGACCCGCTGGCGGATCTCGTCGTCGCTTTCGGCGCCGGTCACATCGATATCGTGCAGGAGGAACGTGACCACGGAGGTCGGCACCTCTTGCACGGTGATCTGCCCCGCCTCGATCGTCAGAAGCGTCGCCGATTTCGCCCCCGCCTCGCCGATGTCGCGCCCTTGCGGGATGCCCGGCATGACGATCCAGGGCGCATCCCGATACACCTGTCGCTTGTGGATATGCCCCAGCGCCCAATAATCGAAGCCCAGCGCCGCCAGATCGTCCACCGAACAGGGCGCATAGGTGTCATGCCCCACCGCGCCGGCGAGCGAGCTGTGCAGCATCGCGACATTGACGGCCCCCGGCACAGGCGCAGCGAATTTGGGCAGCAGGCTGTCGGGGGCGTGCCGGCCGGTGAAACTGACGCCGTGGATCCAGATATCGGTGTCGCCCAGTCGCACCTTGCCGCCGCGCCCGTCAAACACATGCACGTTGTCCGGCAGCGCCACCTCGCCGGTGATCGGGTTTTCGGCGTCATGATTGCCCTTGATGTAGAAAACCGCGATCCCCGCCGCGCGCAGCCGCTCGATCTGCCCCGAGAGGAAGGCCGCCGTCTTTGCGCCGCGCTGCGCCCTGTCAAAGAGGTCACCCGCAATCAAGAGCGCGGCCACGCCCTCTGCCAGCGCGGTGTCGATGATCCGGACGAAGGCCTGCCGCGTCGCGGACTGGATGTGATCGCGCAGGGTCTCGTTGCGCAGCGCGAGCGATTTGAGCGGCGAGTCGAGATGGATATCCGCGGTATGCAGGATCTTGATCAAGGAACGTCCCCCGAATTCAGGCGCGCCTTCACGCCGATGCAGTTTCAGTGCGCCCGGTCTCATCGCGGCCCGGCAATGGCCAACCAAAGAACGATGCCGACAAGCCACACCGCGAACGCCAAGATTGCAACAATCATCGCGATGTGGAGCAAAGCTTGAACGGGCCTCGCGGAGAGGGCGACAAGGCCCGAAAGAACGAGCAGGGCCATGCTGGCGAAGGTCCACATGGCACGGCTCCCCTGCCTCTCACCCCGCCGCTTCGGCGCATCCTTCCTGCGCCTGGGCGGCCATGAAACGCTGGAACTGATACTGCAGCGCCTCGCGGGCAAGTTTGTGATCGACCTCCCTGCCTGAAAGGTTTTTCGCATAGATCGAGCCCTCCAACGAGGGGCTGAGGACCAGCCTGCCCGAGCGCGGATCGATGGCAATCAGACTGGCGTCGAACAGGGCGTGGATGTCACGGCGCAGCACCAGACTGTTTTCCGCCACTTCGAAAGCGGGATTGCCGGTGTGCGGAATGACATGGGCGGCCTCGAGCGCCGCCGCGACCCGCACGCCGGTAAAGACGCACCGCCCGCCATGATGCCTCATCGCCATGTCGCGGAACTTCTGCTGGCCGGGGCGCGCCTTGACGATTGCGGTCTTGCGGTCTTCCTCGGCTTGCTCGATTTCAACGAGATCCTGCATGACGGCACGCGCCAGCGGCGAAAGATAGGCGGCCTCGGCTTGCGCCTTTTTGGCGGCGAACTCGGAGCCGAACTCCTGGATGAGCCGATCGATCGCATCGGTTTCGGCGGCGTTCATCTGCCAGGCCCGCAACCCGCGGTCTTCGTCCATGCGCTGGAGCATGGGGAAATCCTGAGCCCGCGATCCCAGAATCCTGAAGCCGAACGGGCGCGGCAACAGCGTAACATCGCGCAGCCCGATCGCCAGCTCCTGCTCCCCCGTCTCGACCCGATCCGCGATGGCCGTCGCCGTCAGACCGAGGCCGTGCCCATAGGCCTTGTCCTCATGCGCCCAGATGTAAAGCCGGTCCCCCGGCGCGATCTTGTCACCGGGCGCGCGGTCACTTTTGGAAGACGCACGCTCGCCTGACCAGGGCATCCGCAGCGTTCCGCCCTCCCAATCCGTGCCGGATTTCGGCCGACAGATGCCGCCGGGGGCATGAACCGCGCCGTTGATCTTCAGGATGAAAGCCCCGCGCACCGCCCCCTTGCGCCCAGCCGCGTCGACGAGACCCGTCACATCGCCCCGCGTGATCGCCGCAAGAACACGGCTCGCGTCATCAAGGCTCAGGATGCCGAGACGAGTCAGCGGTCGCCTTGCGAACTGCGGATAGGACTTCAGATTGTGATTGGCGCCATCGTTTTCCGCGTCCGTCCATCCGTCCCCGGTCGGCTCCTTTTCGGTCCGCGTCACGCCCTCGGGAAGATCGCGCGGCAGGTCCGAACGGACGAGCCAGAAATTGACGAGCGTGGAATGCCCCATTTCGAGACCGATCGGCAATTTCGTCGCCTTGTGGGTCCAGACTTCGAGGTGAACACGATTGCCCTGGCCCGAAGCGGTCGGCACAAGATCGAAATCCCGCCGCATGACCTTGTGAACCAGCGCTTTGACGGAGTCGATGTCGCTCATGGAGGTTAATTCTCCTGTTTACCCGACCTGCGGGCGTTGCAGGTCTTTCCTGATCCGATGCATCTGCCGCGAAGTGGTGATGGCGATACGGGCCGAGGCGACTCGGCGAGGCAGACCGCAATGTTCTTCTAATCGCCGTGGGCGTCAAAACGTGACATGCTTGCGGGGGCCTCGCCGTCATCACATCGCAGGATCTGACCCGCCTCGCCGCAAGAGTCTTCCAAAAGGCCCCAAGCGCAGGTGGTCGTCGAACGGCCCGCCCCTCAGGCATCGTAGAGATCCACCAGCAAATCCGGGTTGCGCCCTTCGCCGGCCAACTCGTCGAGCAGTTGCTCGAGCAGGGGTTCGTAGTGCGAGACGGCGCGCAGGAAGGTCTCGTTGCGATTTTCGTGTCGCGCAAAATCCGAAAGTGTTCTCTCGATTGCCACGCTCAGGGCGTCGGCAAGCGGATCGAGGCCTCTAACAAGGGCATTCCCTTCCTTCAGGCGCCACCGCAGCAGCCCTCCAAGCAGGAAGGGCGCATAATTGAAGCGTGTATAGTTGGTGTCGTGTTCCGCCGCGAATTCCATCAGCACGCGTTCGGCCAATTGCTCGACATGCGAACGCTCCAGCAGCAAGGGTGCCGTGTCCGAGCGCGACAGCAAGAAGGCGGCGGCGGCGGTTTCTTGGCGGTAAGACCATTTCTCGATAGGCCGCGCGAACAGACGCGCAAGGGCGATGCGCTCGTCGTTTTCCGACCGGCAGGTTCGGCCAAGACCTTGATAAATCAGCACCCAGCTTGCCTCGCTGAGCGCGAACGGGTGCTTGCGTCGGGCGGCCCTGTCCTGCCACGCCTCGAGCAGCATCGCGGGGATAGCGTCGGGGGCGCGGCGGAACTGCCAGGTGAGGAATTTGAGCGCGTGGTTGTCATTGCTCCCACGGCGCCCGGCGCGGCGATCTTCAAGCTCGGCCAAGGCACGCTCGGTCAACTGCTCAAGATGCGCGCGGCTCTGTTCCGGAACCTGATCGGGGATATCCCCGTCGCTCGAAATGCAGTGGCGCTTCAGCTTTCGCGCCGAAAGCTTGTCGGCGAGCACCTTCCAGTCCACCTGCGGGCAGCGGAGGTTCTGCGCCAGAAGGCTCGTCAAACCCTGGCCCGCGGGGCTATCCTCCCATAGCTCCATGCCGCAGGGCAGCACCAGCCGTTTCGGGATCGTCGGGGCGGGCCCGTCGAGCTCAACGACGAGGTCTTCCCACCGCCGATGAAGTTCGATCGCGCCCTCCCAATCGACGGTGAAATGGCGCGACAGTTTCGGCGCGTCGATCAACAGCCGCGCCCGACCGGCTGCGGGCACCTGTTCGACACTGAGCGAGACCGGGACGATTTCCGACACCGGCGCACCGATCTCCACCCGGGCCTTGCGCGGCCAGGGTGCGAGCTCCTTGCGCAGATGCACGGAAAACTCGGCCTGACCCGCCTGAATGGCGAATTTCGCGGGTTCGGCAGAGCGATAGATGCGCCCTGCGGGCAGGGTCGCCCCGGGTTCGATCAGATCGTGGCTGCGCGCTCCGTCCTGCCCCAGAACAATGGTGGAGATCTGCGGCAGAAAGTCGAAGTAGACCGGCTCGCCCTCGTCATGTCGCCGCGCGGCCTCGAGCGCACCGCGCGCGATGATGTCCTCGGGCAGATCGATCAGCGCGCTTCCGCAAACCGCGCGCAAAGGCTTCAGAAGCGCGTCGCGCATGGCGCCCGTGGTGAGGCTTTCGAACAGGATCATGGCGCAGTCCGCCATTCCGCCCGCGATCGCGCCAAGCCGGTCGTCGGGCGGCAGCTCGAGGGCACCGGGCGGGTCGATCTGGAAGAAATCGCCGCGCTCCGTGCGCAGCAATTCGGCGCGTGCGGGGCGCCCCAAAGCCAGCGCCGCGCGCGCCTGAGCATGATCGGCCCAATCCCCGCGAGGCCCCGCGCCGCCCGCGATCAAGGCCTTGCGCGCGGCATCGAAGAGCCCCGCATAGCCCAGCGGCGAGTCGATTGGCTGCGCCACCCGCCTGCGCTCGGGGGCGAAAAGGGCGCGCCCCCGGCCCATTTCGTGGCGCAACCGCAGCTTTTGTAAGGTGAAGCCTTCGCCGACGTGATTGATGACGCCAAGCGTCAGCCCCTCGTCGGGGGCGAGCCAATCCGCCTCCTCGGCAAGGCAGCCCAGCACCGCCAGCACTGAACGCCAGACCAACAGACCGCGCCCCAGGCGGCCTTGCGCCACCGCGGCTAGCAGGGCTTCTTGCAGGTCTTCGGTTCGGGCCGGGTGATCATCGAGCGCAATCGCGCAAACCCGCGCGCCGCTGGCAAGCCCGGCAAGGGCGGCTGCAAGCGGCTGCGTCGCGGGCCGGGGCGCGGCCATCAGATCGCGCACCGTCGCGCGCCGGTCGGGGGCGCCGATATCGCCCCAGCCGCCGCCCCGCCCATGCGGCGCGAGGCGCGCCTGAGCCCCGCCAATCCAGCGTGCGCCGCGCCCTTCGCCCGTGCGCACGACGCTTGGTTGCAGCACCACCCCGGTCACCTGGAGAATGCCGGCACCCGCACTCTCTTCACCGTCCGGCCCGATACACCAGTTCCGCGCGGCGCGGTCACCCCAGCCATTCAGATCGTATCCGCAAAGCTTCCGCCCCCTCATGCGGCCCCCCAGATGTCGCGGCCCAGAAACGCCCGGATCGAGGCGCGCCCTTGCGCAAGCGACGCCCCCGCGCCATCGAGCGCGATCGCCTCGACGAAGAGCCCGCCCCGCTCGGCGCTCACCGCTTCGGGCGCATGATGCCCCGGCGTCAGGATCAGCCCGTGCCTGATGCGCTCCTGCTGCCCCGTAACTCGCGCCAGTTCCGCAAGACGCAGGCCCGCCTGATCCGCAGCCTCCCGCAGATCGAGCCGCGCCATCGCATGCGGGGTCCAGACCGCAACGCGATGCGGAAAGGCGCTGCGGTCGAGCGGGTCGGAGATGCGCAGCGCCACATGCGCCCGCGCATAGGTCAGCAGGGTGCCGGGCCGTTCGGGCCGCGCCATCACTTCCACCACGCGGCCCTGGCGGTGCAGCCAGAACACGGCAATCGGCCGTTCCTGCTCGAACCAGAGCCCGTTGACGGCTTCCGAAAGGAACCGGATCGGCGATTGCGCGATCAGCTCTGCCCCCTCGACATCATGCAGCGCCAGCACGATCGCCAGCACCGAGAAATCGGTCCAGGTCTGAGCCTGCCAGGCCCAAAGCTCGTCGAGCGCCTTCTCGCGCTTGAGAAGCGCCTCCCAAGCCTCGCGGATCAGCCGGTAGGTGCGGTCTTCGAGCAAGACGTAATTCGGCGTAACATCGACCGAGGCGATCGCCACGCCCAGATCGGCAAGCTCCGCCGCAACCGCCTTGCACAGCTTCACATAGGCCTGAACCGACTGAAACCGTTTGCTGCCCGCGGCGCGCGGATGCTCGCGCAGCCATTCGCGCCCCACATCCGACGCGAGCCGCAGATAGGCATGTGCGACCCGGTTCTCCAGCGTGTCGAAATTCTGATGCCGCACCACGGCGAGGATACGTTGATCCGCGCCCGCCCGCTCGGCCGTGTTGCGCCCGGGTTGGCGCGACAGCCAGCGCATCGCGGCGCGGTCCATTTCCTGCACCCGGTCGAGGGGGGTGAGCTCCCGATGTCGCCGCAGCACGCGCCGGATATGCTCGCGGAAAGCCTTGAGCACGGGGGTCAACTCGCGCGCCTGCCGCACGATTTCGGCCATGCGGGGGTCTTCCTCCTGCTCGGCCCGGTCCCATGCGGCGCGCAACCTCGGCCAGAGCGCGGTCGGATCGTCGAGCGCCTCGCCCAGTTCCTGAACCCGCGCCGTCACCTCGTTCATCCGCGCGAGCGCCGCCAGAGCCTCGGGTGCGGCCTCGGCCTCCTTGCCCTTGCGGGGGCGCGGCGGAAAGCCCCGCCGCTCGGGCGCATGGGCGGCATCGCGGCGCGGATAGGGATGCTGCACCAGCAACCGTGGCTCCCCCCGAGCTTCGCCACGCATCACCACCACATGCTCGCCCGCCCGATCGGAGGGCGCGACCTCGCTCAGAAGGCAATCGCCCGGCCCGAAAACCGCCTCGGCACCCAGCCCGGCGCCGGCCCAGGGGCGCGCAAGCCGCAGCATCAGCGCATGACCCCTTTCCAGACGAATTGTCCGGTCGAAGCCCCCGCAGCCTCGACCGAAAGACGGATGGCATCGGCGAGAGTGTCGTCGCCGAACTGCGCGGCCATCTTCTGCAACTCGGAGAATTGCTGGCTTTTCTCCTCGACATCCACGCCACGCAGTTTCGGCAGCAGGCGCATCTCGATCTGGTCGGCCAGCGCCATCGCGACCCGGTCGCCCACGCCCTCCGCCTCGGGATAGGCCCCGGCATAGGCAAGGATCGCACGACCAAGGCGATGCCCGAAGGGCTTGCCGAAATCCTGCATCAGCATGAGCATGTCGTTCACCCGCGTCTCGGCCCGGCTCTGGTCGTCGGATTGCAAACCGCGGGCGCACCATTTCTCCCAAATCGTGCGGCTCAGCGCCTCCTCGGTGACCCGGTTGTCGCCCGCTTGCGATTTCGCGATCCGCTTGGGCGCGCCGAACCGCATCACATTGGCGCGGTCGACCACCTTGTCAGAAAGCGACTGGGTGCTCTCGTCCTCGTTCATCGTGCCGGCAAACAGAAGATTGTAGCCGGGGAATATCCGCATCTGCGCCTTCGGAATCTCCAATTCGATCTCGGCATCCTTGCGCAATGTCTTGTCGCCTTCCTTGCCGCGCGCGGGGCGGCTTTCGAGGCGGCTGAGGAAATCCGAGAAGTAATATTCGACCCGGGCAAGGTTCATCTCGTCAAGCAGCACCATCAACAGCCGGTCCTGCACCGCATCGGGGTTGTTCTGCGCATCGAGGGCAAACATCGCGCGCGCGAGGTCGGTCGGGCGGAACCGGCCCTCGATATAGTTGTAGAACCCCATCAGATCTTGCGGGCTGTCCCAACGCGGCTGCACCGGAACCTGAAGGAAACCGATCCCCATCCCGGCCGCATACTGGCGCGGCAACTGGCTTTTCCCGGTGCCGGAAATCCCCGCCAGAACAGCCATTTGCGTGGTGTCGTTCACCTTCATCGCGGTGTGGAAGGCGCACAGGGTGCGATTGGGGTATTCCAGCCCGAAGGCCTCGAACCGCTGCCGGACGCGCTTGAGCGCCTCGACCTCGGCCACCAGACCGCTCTTGCCCCAGGCCAGAAGCCGCTCCACCACCTGCGGCGGTTGCTTGAGCTCGCGCAACGGATCGTCCTCGGCCTCGCCGGTGCCCCCGGCCGCGATCCCCTTCGCCTTCTCGATCTCCCGTTCGAGCGAGGCCTTGCGCGCTTCGAGCGCAGCCATCCGCTCCGAGGCCGTGCCCTCATCCGACCGCAGATCGGCCAGCTTCTGACGCGCGGCGGCAAGTTCGGCGCCGATCTGGTCGAGATCCTGACGCGCCGCGACATGCGCCGCACGGGTCGCCGCGATGCGCTCTTCGGTTTCGCCAAGCTCCGAGCGCCGCGCGGTCAACCGCCCTTCGGTTTCGGCAATATCCGTTTCCAGCTGCACGGCCGTCCCGGTCAGTTCCGCCACACGCGCCTCGGCTTCTTCAAGCCCAAGACGCGCCTGCTGCAATTCGGCGACGCGCGCCTCGAGCCTTTGGCTTTCCTCCGTCAACTCCTCGATCCGATGCACGAGGCTTTCCGCCTTCTCGAGCCGCTCGCGCACCTCGGCCAGATCGGCGCGGGCGGCGGCCAGTTCGGCCTCGAGCGTCAGTTTCACCGTCTGCGCCTCTTCGACCTCGCGCCGCATCGCCGCCACTTCTTCGCGCCGATGCTCCATCTGGTTCCATTCGGTCTGCAACTCGGCCAGCTTGCGGTCGAGCGCATCGACCTCGGCCCCCATGTCGGCAAGGTTCGCCAGCGCTTCGCGGCGTTTCGTCAACTCCTCTTCCAGATCGTTCAGCGTGGCGCGCTTTTCCTCGATCCGGGCGAGCACGGCCTTTTCTTCCTCGATGGGCCCGGCCAGCGCCACCACCTTGTCGTGGCGGCTGGCCAGAATGAGCGTGATGATCGACAAGATCGCCAGCGCGACCGAGAGCGCAACGAAGGCGACAATATTTGCGGTGAACATTCAGAAGCCTCAGTTCTCTTGGGCCGGGGTCGGGGTCGATTGCGGGATCTGCAAGGCATCGCGTCGGGCACTCAGGCTACCCAGTTCGACGGAGGCGGTATCGACCTGTCTGCGCAGCTCTTCCGCCTGTCCCTTGAGGGTCTGCACCGTGCCATTGAGGCGCGCGAGATCGCTTTCGGCCTGCATGATACGCTGATCAAGCGCAGCCTTGCGCGTCGTGGCCTCGGTCAGCGCCTGCTGCGCCGCCGCGGTCTCCGAGACCACGCCCGCAAGCGATGTCTGTGCCTCGGCCAGCGCGCTCCGCTGTTGCGACACCGCATGTTCGAGTCGGGCTTGGGTTTCGCCAAGCTGCGCGATCGAGGCCGCCGTCGCCTCGGTTTGCGCCAGAACACTCTGCCGCTCGGCCACCTGCGCGGCCAGCGCACCGGCCTTGCCTTCGGCCTCGTCGCGCTCCGCCGTGGCTTTGGCTAGCGCCGTGCGAATCTCGGCCAGCTTGTCCTCTTCGGCCTTCAGACGGGCCTGCGTATCCGTCAGACGCGCCTGCGCCGCGTTGGCGCTGGCGGCAAGATCGGCCTGCCGCGATTGCGCCGCCGAAACCGCGCCCGCCAGCGTTTCGCGTTGTCTCGTGAGGTCGTCGACGGCCGTCGCCAGCGCCGCCTTGCTGCCCTCCAGATCGGCAACGCGCGGCGCAAGCTCGGCCTGCCGATCCTCGGCTTCCTTGAGCGCCGCGCGGGCGTCCGCGAGCCGCTTTTCGACATCGGCAAGGTCTTCCGCCTGCGCCTCGAAGCCCTTCACCTGTGCCGAGAGCGTCGCCACCTGCTCCAGCAGCGGCTGCAAGCTCGCCCGCGCCTCGGCAATACGGTCGTCGAGATCCGCGCGCTCCTTTGCCATCCGGTCGAGTTCGCGCGTCAGGCCCTCACGTTCCGCGCCCTGCGCCTCAAGCGCCGCCGAACCGCTCGCCCGCTCCTTTTCCAAAGCCGCGATGTCGCGCTCGAGCCCGGCCTTGCTCTTGTCAAGCGCACGCACCTCCGCCGCGAGCTTGTCGGCCCGCGCGATCACGGCCTTTGCCTCGTCTCGATCCGTCGCGAGCTTTTCCAGCGCGCCCGCAGCCTTTTCCTGCGCCGCCAAGGCCGCATCTCGATCACGCACCACCGCGTCGCGTTCGAGGCTCAGGCGCAGCACCTCGTCGCGCAGGCGCGCAACCGCGCCCTCGATCTCGTTGCGCTCGCCAACCAGCGCATCTCGCCCCGTCTTCAGCCGGTCCCGCTCGGTCGCGTAATAGTCGATATCGCCCGCGATCTGGCCGTATTTCTGGTGCAACCCGTTCATCTGCACCCCCAGCACGCCCAGCGAGGCCAGCGCCATCACTGACAGGCTTGCCGCGATGATCGTGTGGGGTCGCGATTTACGAAAGGTCTCGTTCGACGAGGTCAAGGCATGCCTCCATATCTCGGGCCAGTTCATCCACCCAGAACCGGCGCACGCGCCAGCCGAGGGATTTCAGTTGATGGTCGCGCCACAGGTCGGAACTCTTGCGCAGACCATCGGCGGTTTCGTGGAACTGCCGCCCGTCCACCTCGAGGTCGAGCTTGATCTCGCCGCTGCCGAACAGCGCGAAATCGAGCCGACGGCCGGCGATTTCATATTGCGGCATCGGCTTGAGGCCACGGGTTTCGAGCGCGTGGAACAGGATGCGCTCCCAGTCGCTGTCGAACACGCCCTCGCCGCTGCGCTTGCGCGGTCCGGTTGCGGCGGCGGCCAGTCGGGCGAGCGTGCGCACCTTGCCCGCGCGGGCGAAATCAAGATCGCCAAACACATGCGCCACCGCCCGCGCCCGCGAAATCGCCACGTTCAGCCGACGATGGTCCTTTTGCACGAAGCTGACGGCGCTCATCGGGCTTGTTGCGGTGAGGGTGGGCGAGAAAAGGATCACATCGCGTTCCTGCCCCTGAAACCCGTCCACGGTGGCGACGCGGAACTCTGACGCCTCGAGCTTGTGCGCCGGTATCGCCGCGCGCACCGCCTGTTCGATCGCATGCACCTGTCCGCGAAACGGCGAGGTCACCCCGAGCGTGCCGGTATAGCCCTCGCGCACGAGCAAGGTCTCGACAAAGGCGGTGATCGCGCGCACCTCGGCGCGATTGACGTTTTGCCCCTCGAGCACGGCAGGGGGCGGCACATGCGCCCATGCCAATCCCGGCTTGAGACCGTCGGGCGCGCGGATCGTTTTCGGATCGTAGGCCGTTTTCAGGGCCGAGCCATAGAATTCCTGGCTGATATAGTCCACGATCGGCCCGACCGAGCGGTATTGCTGGCGCAGCAGGATGCGTTCGGCCTCGGGCATTCTTTGCGCGAAATCGAAGAGGGACTGGCGGCTTTGCGCGAAGCGGCTCATGCGCGCGACCGGCAGGCCCTGCGCCTGCATCAGGTTGCGGTCCTGCGCCTGACCGAGTTGCGGAATGAAGTTGAGCTGCCGGTTGTCGCCGACCACCACCGCGCGGCGGGCGCGGGCAAAAAGCGGCAAAGCCGAGGCGATATCGCATTGGCTGGCCTCGTCGAAGATCACCAGATCGAACAGGCCCTCCTCCAGCGGCAACCGCTTCGGTGCTCCAAGCACCGAGACCAGCCAGAGCGGCCGATGCGTCAGCACCGCGCGGATCAGATCGGGTGGCGGGCTGGCGCGTCCGCCCATGAAATCGAGGTCCGCCTTGGCCTGATCGAGTTGGTCGCGGTCGTCCAGCGACAGGGTCGCGCGGGTCGTCAGCTGGGCGGCCAGCACGGCTTGCGCGAGCGCCGCGATATCTTCGGTCAGGGCGATGACGTCGGGCGGCTCTGCCAGAGCATCGCGCGCGGTGCGCAACCGGGCCAGCGCGGCCTCAAGCGCCTCGAGCGCGGAAAGGGGCGTCGCCTGCGGCATCATCGCTTTCGGGGCGCCGGCAAACAATCTGCGCAACAGCGCGAGGAGGCGCGCGAGCCCCCGCGTCTCCGGCAAGGCCTCGGCGGCGGGCGGTGCCGGTTTGGCGACCGCAAATCGCTGGTGCGCCGCGATACGGTCGAGATGCTCGGTGATCTCGCATTCCAGCGCGCTGCGCCGGGCAAGCAGGTCGAGCCCCTCTGCCCGCGCCGTCGCCAGTGCGTCGAGCCGCTCCTTCAGGCCTATGTCCAGCGGCCGGGTGCGCCCTGCATGGCCCTGCACCAACTCGGCCAGAACCGACGCGAAGGAACGGTCGATGTCACGCGCCGGGTCGAGCGTGCGCACGATGAACGGCGCATCGGGAGCAAGCGTGCCCAGCCGATCCTGCACTGCATCGAGCGCCTGATGGTTCTTCGAGGCCACCAGAACCGTGCCGCCGGAGAGCAGCACCGAAGCCGCCATCGACACGATCGCCTGCGATTTGCCGGTGCCCGGCGGCCCGGTCACCACGGTCAGCAGCTTCGCGCAGGCCGATCGCACCGCGGCGATTTGCTCCGCGTTCAGACTGCCGACATTGATCGCGGGCAGCTCGGTGGGGGCAAAGGCTGACCGCAGCCCCAGAAGCGGCGCCAGCGCCGTGCGGGCCAGTTGCGCCTCGGGCCACTGTGCAATCGTATCGAGATCGCGCACCGCACCGGCGGTGAAACTGCTGTCTTCGGGCAGGAACAGGGCCGCTGCGTCGAACACCCCCTGCGCGGCGGTGTCGATCTGGCTCGCCAGCGCAGTGCCGGTCAACGGACCACGGATCTGGCTTGCGGCGGCATCGCGCAGACGCGCCAGAAATTCCTGCGCCTCCAGACCGATGCCGTCCGCCTGCGCGAAGATCGCTTCAAGATCGGCCGCCTTCCAGCCCGAGCTGCGGGCGGCGCCGCGCAGCCAGGCCGGGTTCACCAGCACATCGTCGGCTGCAATCTCGATCTCGAGGAACCCCTCGGTGCGGCGCCATTCGGCGGCGATCAGCCCGATCGGCCAGATCGCAGGCACCCCCGTGCGACGCCCGATCGCCAAAGGCCAACCGATCGCCAGCGCATTCTCGTTGGCCTCTCGCCGGATCAAGGCCGCGCGGAAGTCGTCGGCGAGCGCATCAAGTGCGATACGGAGCCGCACAACCTGTCCATCGTCGGGCACGAGCCCGCCCTTGCCCGAAATCAGGTGCCAGACCGCGCCATGCCGATCGAAGGCTTCGGTGATCGTGCCACGCGGATCGGAGCGCAGCGCGGATCGCCAATAGCGCAAAAGCGCCTGCGGGGCGATGGCGGCGGTGTCACCTTCCGCCTCCTCTGGCAGTAGTTCCACGGCCAGATCGGAGCGAACGAAGGGCGCCGCGACAAGGGTCGTGGTATCGGCGACCGGCGCAAGCTCGTTGCCCCCGGGACGGGCCTGGCCGGGCGGCTGCGGGACCGATGCGATGGGCACCCAGCGCCCGTTCGCCTGCCGACGGATGAGCCCCTGCGCGAGAAGCGTTTCAAGTTCCGCCAGAAGCGCCCGCCGTTCCTCGTTCTGGAAGGTGGTGCCCAGCAAAGCGTGCAATTCCTCCGTGGAGCGCCCACGCGGAAAAGCCCGGATTGTGCGCAACAGAATCGACATGCTTCCTCTCGATTCGGTGGTTCGACCTACGCTGAACTCGCGTTCTCAGTCGACAAATTATATATTTATCAATGTCATGCCGCAGCATCACGTGGCTATTTCTTCTAGTCCAGTCATTCCAAGCCAACAAGAGCGTAAAGCCGCAACCATGGTGTGGCTATCCGCAGCGGCTTTTGTCGAAACAGGATTGTCGTCGATACCTCCCGGAAGTGTTTAGCGCGACTGCCCCCCGAAATCGCCTCGACAGATGCTGATCTGCATCCTAACCCTTGGGGGTGTCAAAATTTGGCAGGCCTCTCGGGAGGGCTTATGTCTTTTTCCAAGGCTCAGGACCTGGTTCGGCTCGCACAGCTGGCGGCGGCGCGGCGCGGGGGCATCAGTCTCGAGGAAATCTGCGCCGAGTTCGGTGTGGCGCACCGCACCGCGCAACGCATGACCGATGCGCTGGAAGCCACGTTCGGAACCGTCGAGACGGTGGACGGAGACGACCGCAAACGACGCTGGCGTCTTGTCGATCCCGGGCGGACACGGTTGCAGCTGCGTCAGGAGACAGGCATCGAAGCTCTAGAGATCGCCGCGCGATCGGCTCAGGCCGAGGGAAGGTTGCGCCATGCCCGGGCGTTGCACGATTTGCGTGACGGCCTGCTCGCGGGGGCGCCGGCACGTGCGAGAGTCGAGGCGGATGCCGAGGCGGTTCTGGCGGCGATGGGGCAAGTCACCCGGCCCGGTCCCAAGGTGAGCCTCGCGCCCGAAATTCTGGATGCGATCATCGAGGCCTTGCGCGGCCCGTTCAGGCTGCGCGTGCTTTACAATCAGGACAGCAAGCCGCGCATTCTCGAACCGCATGGCGTCCTGTTGGGGCACCGAACCTATCTGGCCGCACGCGACCCCGCAAAGTCGGAGGAAGTGCGAAATTTCCGCATAGATCTCATTCACACCGCCGAGACCCTCAATGAAAGCTTCGCCTTGAAAGATGGCTTCACCATTGCCGATTATGCGGCCCAAGCCTTCGGGGTCTGGCAGGACCCTGCGCAATATGGAGAAGTCGTCTGGCGGTTCCTGCCAGACGCGGCCGCGCGTGCTGCGGGGTTTCGGTTCCACCCGATGCAGGTTCTCGAACCGCAGCAGGATGGCAGCTTGATCGTGCGCTTTCACGCGGCGGGTTGGCTCGAGATGGCGTGGCACCTTTACCAATGGGGAGACAAGGTCGAGGTCTTGTCGCCGCCGGAGCTGCGCAAGCTTGTCGAGGGGCATCGCAGGGCAGATTTCGGTCCGCTGCCGTAGGAGAAATTCAGGGAGTTGTGATGGGCGACGGTTTGACCTTCGAGGATTTGAAGACCAAGCAGCGCGCGCTGCGCGCGGGCTTTCCCGAGACGATGGGTCTGCGTGTGCACCGCGCGATCAGTTGGATCGGTCGGGCAGAAGCTTGCGGCACTGATGATGACGCGCGTTTTCTCTTTCTCTGGATCGCCTTCAACGCCGCCTATGCCGACGAGCGCGAGTTTCAGGTCGTGCAGCAGGGCGAGCGCGCGAGTTTTCTCGAGTTCTTCGGCAAGCTGGCCGCGCTCGATACCGACCGGCGGATCTATGATGCGGTCTGGCAGCGATTTTCCGGGCCGGTGCGGTTGCTGCTCGAAAACCGCTATGTATTCAATCCGTTCTGGCAACATCACAACGGCATCGAGGGTTTCGAGGACTGGAAAGACCGGTTTCGCGCCGCGGCGCGCGGGGTCGCGCAGGCGTTTCAGTCCGGCGACAGCGCGCGCGTTCTAAGCGCGCTATTCGACCGCCTCTATGTGTTGCGCAATCAGCTGGTGCATGGCGGTGCAACCTGGAACAGTGGCGTCAATCGGTCGCAGGTTCGCGATGGAGCGGAGATCCTGGGCTTCCTGTTGCCGATTTTTGTCGATCTGATGATGGAAAATCCTCAGGAAAATTGGGGCAGACCGTTCTATCCGGTGATCGACGACCGAGGCTGAGACCGCAAGGGTGTCTTATTTTGACGCCCCTCATTGTCATCTTTTTGCCTAGCCCAATGGATTTGTGAACGCCATGAGACTCAGCCCTTTGCAGACCGCCTCGCCGGTGACCGGCGCCATTCGCCCCGTGACGACGGGGCTCTTGCGCGACAGCTACCTTGTTCCCGGCGCCAGCTACGACCCCGATGCAGCCCTTGCGCTGCGGCCCCGCGGGCCTTGGATGCAAAGTCTGGCCGTCGCGCCGACAGAAACCGGGCTTGCGGTGCGCCGCGCGCTCGACGCGCTGGCGCGGGCGACCGAGACGCTGACCCCCACCGAGGTGCAACCCGAGCGCTTGCCTGCGGGGCGGGCGCGGACGCATCTTGGGGCGCTGCGGGACATGTGGTCCGATCTGGGCGGCGCACTGCCCGAGGATCTGCACGTCTGGCGCCATGTGATCGGGGCCGGGGCCGGGGCGGCGCTGGAACCGTTGCCGCTGCTTGCCCCCATCGATTGCCCCCATGCCACGGCCGCCGAAACGGCGCTGGCACGGGCGCTGCATCGCCAGCACGGGGCTGTGCCCGCAGGCCTCTCGGAAGCGTGGCTGGCGCGCCAACCTTCGCGTTCGGCCTCCGCTCCGGGCGCCCTTGGCCATGTGCAGGCGAACCTCACGAGCCTTGCCGCGCCGCTGGACCCTGATGCTAGCCTGCATGTTTTCGGCCTGCGCGATCCGATGGAGGAGGCCGAGTTTGCCGCCGCCATGGTGCAGGGCTGGCTTGATCGCGGTCTCCTCGACGGCGCCCATCAGGCCGGGCTGCTCGTGCCCGAGGATCCCGCCTATGCGAGCGCGCTGGCCGAGGCCTTCGATCGGGTCGGCCTGCCGCTTTCCGGCGCGCCCGCCGCGACCAGCCAGCGCGATCCGGCGCGCGATCTGATCGCCGTGCTTCTGCCGGTGCTGCGTGGGCCCGCACCGCGCACGGCACTGGCAAGCCTCGTCCTCTCGCCGCTGATGCCATGGCCCGCCGCCACCGGGCGCGCCATCGCGCGCGAACTGATCGCACGCGGCTATTCACGGTTGTGGCGCGGGCTTGAGGTCCCCGCCGCCGCTCTCTTTGCGGCGCTGCGCCCGGTCGCCAGCCTGCCCGCGCTGTTTGCCCGGCTGGGCGAGATCGACGCGCTTCTTGCCCCGCCCGGCAGCCTTGCGCCGCAGATCGCACTTTTGCGCAGCCAAAGCGGCGAGCGCCCCGATTGGCCCGCGCTTCAGGCGTTTGTCGAGGCCTTGCCGCTGCCCGGTCCCGCCGCGCCGCGCACGCTCGAAGGCGTCAGCGTCTTCATGGAACCCGACCTGCCGTGGCGCTCGGTGCGGCGGCTGATCGTGCTCGGGATGCAGGGGCGCAGCTGGCCCCGGCCGCAACCGGCGAACCCATTTTTCACCGAAACCGAGATCGCGCAGATCGGCACCGCCACCGGGCTGCATCTGCCCGGCCGTGCAAGCGAAACCGCGCGTCGGCTGGAGCTCTTTCGCCGCCAGCTTTGTGCCGCGACCGAGGCGGCGGTGCTTCTGGCACCCGCGCGCGACATGGCCGGGGGCGTGCTGCCGCCCACCACCGCCTTCGCGCTGATCGCCCGGCTTCTGGGGGCCCCCGATCCGACGCGTCTTGTGCTGGACCCGCGCGCGCTGCCCGAGGGGCAACAGCCCTTCGGCCTCACCTCGCGCCAGCCTGACCCGATGGCGGGCCACCCCGATCTGCCGGAAAGTGGCGCGGTCACGCTTGGCCGCGATCTTCTGGCGCTTCGGGGGGCAGCCGAGGCCGAGCCACTGCCGCAATCGCCATCGACGCTGGAAACGCTGATCGTCTCGCCGCTGGCCTGGCTTTTCGAGCAGATCGACGCCCGCGACCGCAGCTGGACCCCGGAAACGCTCGATGTTCTGGTGCTTGGCACCTTGGTTCATGGCGTGATCGAGCGTGTCTTTCCGCCCGACACCCTGCCGCCCGCGCCCGAGGACATGCCCCGCCTGACCGAGGCCGCGCTGACCGAGGTGATCGCGCGCAAGGCGGTCTGGCTGGCGGAACCCGCTTGGGCGGCGGAACGCGCCAGCCTTTCGCGCGAGGCCCTTCGGGTGGTGCGGGGCTGGGCACGGTTCCTGTCCGAGACCGGCGCGGTGACGCTGGCCAACGAGATTTCGCTTGCCGGCGAGCACGGCGGGCTCTTGATCGCCGGTCGTGCTGACGGCCTGCTTCGTCTGCCCGACGGGCGGCATCTGGTGATCGACCTCAAACGCGCCTCTGCCGCGAAACGGCGCAAGCGGATGGAGCTGGGCTGGGATCTGCAGGTGGCACTTTACCTTGCCATGCTGGAACGGCCAAACCTTGCCTCACCCGTGACCGAGATCGCGGGTAGCCCAATCATCACCGCTTATCACACGACACTCGATGGCACGGTGCTGACCGACGGCGCCGGGGCGGGGTTGCCGCGCGCCGAATGCCCGGCAGCGGACCCCGCCAACAACGCGCTTGCGCATCTGGCCGAGGTGGTGGCCGAGGTTGGCGCCGGGCGGGTTCGGCTCAATCACGCGGGCGACGCGGAGCGGTTCGAAAAAGAGCGCGGCATCACCGCCTATGCGCTGGCGCAAGACGAGCTTGTCGCCGCGCTGGTGCTGCCCGAGGCCGAGGATGACGCCGAGGAGGGGTCCGATGACTGATCTGACGCTTGTGCCCGCCGGGGCCGGGGCCGGCAAGACCACCCGCATCCAGCGCACGGTGGCGGGTTGGGTTCGCGACAGGCTGGTCGCGCCGGGGCGCATTCTGGCGGTGACCTTCACCGAGACGGCGGCGTCGGAACTCAAGGCCCGCATCCGCGCCCAGCTGATCGCGCAGGGCCAGGTGGCCGAAGCGCTCGAGCTGGAACGCGCCTATATCGGCACGATCCACAGCCTCGGCCAGCGGCTTTTGACCGAACACGCTTTCGGCGCCGGACGGGCGCCGGTGAGCCGTCTCTTGACCGAGGCCGAACGCGATCTGCTGATCCGGTTGCAGATGGGCGGCTGCGCCCCGCTGCAGGAGGTGATGGGCGATCTGGCGCGGTTTGGCTATGCGTGGAACCGCCAGACCGGGGCCAGCGCCGAGGATCAGTTCCGCGCCGATGTGCTGCGCGCGATCGACCTCTTGCGCGGGCTTGGCGCGCGAGGGCAGGATCCCGGCGTTCTGGCGGGGGCGCTTGCCGCGCTGGAGGCGGGGTATGGTGCCCGCGCCGCCGATGGAACCCCGCTGACAGAGGCGCTGCGCCGTGCCGCGCAGGCCTTGCTGACACGTTTCCCCGAGGGGATTGCGGGTCACGCCACGAGCGACGCGGCGATAAAAGCCTTCCGCGACGACCATGCCCGGCTTCGCCGCGCCGTCGAAACCGATGCCTTGAGCGGCGACTGGGGCCTTTGGCAAAAATTGCGCGCGCTGCGCCAATCGAAACGCGGCGCCCCCACGCCCGAGGGCTATGACGCGCTAGCGCGGGCGGTGATGGAGGCGGCCGAGGGGCTCTTGATCCACCCCGGGCCGCTGACGGACGCCCGCGCGCATCTGAGCGCGCTGATCAACGGCGCGCAGGCGCTCATGGCGGGCTATGACGCGGCGAAGCGCGCGGGCGGTCTGATCGATTTCGCCGACATGATCACCGAGACCGAGGCGCTTCTTGCCACCCACCCCGAGATCCTCGCCGCCACCTTGGGCGAGATCGACTGCGTGGTGATCGACGAGTTTCAGGATACGAACCCGGTGCAATTCTCGCTTCTGTGGCGGCTCGCGCGGGGGGCGGCGCGCGCGCTGATCGTGGGCGACACGAAACAGGCGATCATGGGCTTTCAGGGCGCCGATCCGCGGCTTTCTGGCGCGCTGCACGCGGCCTGCCCCGAGGCGGTCGATCCGCTCGATCACAATTACCGCTCCGACCCGCGGATCATGCGCTTCGTGAATAAACTCGGCCCGGTGCTTTTCCCCGAAGGCTATGACGACCTGACGCCGCATCGTGCCGAGACCGGGGTCACCGCGCTTGAGGCGCTGGTCTTGCCCGGGGGGCGAAAGGATGTCAGCGCCCCCTGCATCGCAGCCCATGTCGCGGCGCTGCTGCAAGACGGCGCACAGGTGACCGACCGCGCCACCGGCCAGCTCAGGCCCGCGCAGCCCTCGGATGTGGCGGTCCTGTGCTACACTGCCGCCAAGGCTTCCGCCGTGGCCAAGGCCCTGCGCGCCCAAGGATTTGCCGTTCGGATTCAAGCCGATGGCTGGCGGTCTGCGCCGATCATCCGGGCGGTGCGGGCGGCGCTCGCGCTGGTGGCCGATCCCGAGGACAGCCATGCCGCGCTGCGCTATCTTACCCTTGGCCCGGCGCGCGTGCCGCTTGAAGCCGCGCTGACGCTGGCCATCGACGGCACGCTTGCCACCCATGCCGCTTTGGCGCCGCTTTTGCCCCTTGTCGAAAAGGCCCCGCATCTGACCGTGGCGGCGCTGCTCGCACAGATCATCCCGGCGGCCGGGCTGCGCGACTGGGCGGCGACACTTGACGCACCCGCGCAGGCGCTCGCAGATCTCGCCCGGCTCGAGGCCGAGGCGCTGGCTTTTGACACCTTGGCCGCCGATCTGAAGGCTGCGGCGGGGTTTCATGGCGCGTCAGTGCAGGTGTTTCTGGGCTGGCTTGCGGCGCAGACCGGGCGCGACGTCGATCGCCATCCCAACGCCGCCGGATGGTCCGCGCCGGGGATCGAGGTCTGCACCTGGCATGCCTCGAAGGGGCGGGAATGGCCGATCACCGTGGTGGCCGGGCTCGATTACAAATTCATCGCCCGCCCCAACACCCTGCGCGCCGAATTTGACGGTTTCGATGATCTGGATGCGGTGCTGGATCATGCGGGGCTCGGCTGGCTGCCCGATTTTGCCGCGCCCGAAAAGCAGGCGGCCTTTGCCGAGGCGCTGATCGAGGAAGACGAACGCGATGCCGCGCGCGAGCTTTATGTGGCGCTGACGCGCGCGCGTGACCGGCTGATCCTCGCCCTGCCGCCTGCGCAGTCTAAGGAAAGGCCGCGCCCCGAACGGATGGTCGATCTGCTGCGCGCACGCAGCGGGCTCACCGTCGCCACCGACGGCACGGGCCTGACGATCTGCGGCGAGACCTTCCCAGCGCGGGTGGTGATGACCGCCGATCCTGACGCTGGCCCGGATGCTGAGCTCGATCCGCATCTAGTGCCACGCTTCGGTCTTTCCCGCCCGCATTCCTACACGCCACTGCGGCCTTGGCGCGCCACCCCCTCGGGCCTCATTGCGCCCGCAGACGCCGCCCGGCCCAATCTGCGCCACATCGCCCTTGGCGCGGCGGTGCGCCGCCAGCGCGACGGCTTCGATCTGGCGACCGAGCGCGGCTCGGCCTGGCACCTTGCCTTTCGCGTCGCCTGCGAGCGCCCCGAGCGTCTGGCCGAGGTCGGCCGCGCCACTGGTCTTGCCTCCGACACCCTGGCCGAGATCGGCGCCCAGGCCACGGCCCTGCGCGACTGGCTCCTGACCCGAAGCTTCGACCGGTTACATTTCGAGCTGCCTCTGCAGGAAACAGCCGCCGACGGGTCAGAGATCAACGCCATCATCGACCTTCTGGCCGAGGGGCCGGAGGGGCTAATGATCGTCGATCACAAATCCGGCGCCTGCCCCGACCCCGAAGCGCGCTTTTCCGGCTATGCCCCGCAGCTGCACGCCTATGCCGGGGTCGCCGCGCGCGCCTTAGGCAAGCCGGTGCGGGGGCTGGCGGTCAACTGGATGAACGAGGGCAAGATCTCGGTCCTCGACCTGCAGGAGGTGCCGGTCTGATGTATGGACTCGCTTGGATCGACTTCGATCAGGCCGACCGCGACCGCACACGTCGGATCATAGATTTGTTCGACGAGAAGGATACGCGCGACGAACTTGGCCTTGGTGCGGTTCGTGATGCGCTGTCGGATCTGATGTTTCCGGGCACATCGACGATCCAGACGCGGCTGCGCTACATGCTCTTCGTGCCCTGGATCTACCGGATCGTGGCGCGGGACCGTATCCAGCGCGCCCCACTGGAGCGTGCGCGGGCGCTCGAAATCACCCTGATCAAGGCGCTCGAGGCGGGCGGTGAAAGCGAAGGCGTGATCGGCAGCGTCGCGCGCGAGGGGCTCAAGCGGCTGCCGAGCGACGTGTACTGGGCCGCGCTCTTCACGCTGGGCATTCGTCGCCTGCCGATCGGTCGCGGAGCCTGTCTCGAGATGCGTGATCCCACCGCGCTTTGGGCTGCGAACCTGCCGGCACCGGAAGAAGAGTTACTGACACGAACCACGTTCCGTCTGCGCGCCGAAGAGGCCGATTTCCTGCGTGATCGGCTGCGCCTTGCCGCCCCCGGAACGCTTTATTGCGATCTGGCCGAGGCCCGCGATGCGGCGGAGTGCGACACGATCTGGAGCCACCCGGATCGCGCGGGCTTCTCGGCGCAAAACCGAATACTCGTGGCACAGGCCGAGCGGTTCTCACGGCTGATGCAGGGGGCGGCGCTGCTTTACAATCTTTGCCTTGCCGAGCGTGCCCGTACGCTTCACGGTGCGGGCGCGGAACAGGGAGAAGCGCGGGTCGAAGACTATCGCACCCGCCTTGAGGACTGGCGCACCGAGCTCGATCCGGGCCTTGCGATCGATTGGGATCTCGACGCGCTCTGGGCGCTTTGCATGCGCACGATCCACCGGGTTTCCCACCCCACACGGCAGTTCGTCGAAAGCTGGCGCGATCTCGTGCTGCTGGGGGCGGCAGCGCGCGGCGGCAACGCCGAGGCACGGCGTCTGATCGAGAACCGCGAACGTTGGCTGAAGCGGGGGAAGGCGCGGCTTTGCAATGATGCGGCGCTTGCGCGCTGGGGCGGCGCCTCGGGGGTTCGGCCGCTCACCTTCCGCTGGCACGAAACGCGCGCGCATCTGAAGGACCTTGCCGATGCCTGAAACCGCGCTCGACCCCGCCACCCGCAGGCTTTATTCCGACATTCTGCGCGCCCCGCCCGGGTTCGTCTTCGATGCCGCTCTCGCCACCACCTATTCGCTCGATTTCGAGACGGCGCTCACCATCCCCGCGACACTCGCCTTTCAGGCCGCCGAAGCACGCTCCGAGTTGCTCGACACGCCGCTTGCGCTGCTCGAGGGGCTCGAACGGCTTGCCGACCGCATCGCGATCTTTTGCGAGGCAGGACGCATCAAGGCGGTGCCCAAACACCCCAACCGACTGACCGCGCTGCTGGAGGACACGATCACCGAGGTCCTCGCGCCGCAAGGCGGGGCCTTCCACCCCAAGCTTTGGGTCCTGCGCTTCATCGCCCCCGACGACCCGAGCAGAGTGGTGCTGCGCTTGGCGATCCTGTCGCGCAACCTGACCACCGACCAGTCCTGGGACCTGTCGCTGGTGCTCGATGGCACGCCTGCGCCCGAGCCTGACGACAATACCGCGCTGATCGCGTTGATCTCGGCGCTGCCGGGGATGGACCCCCGCAGCACAACCCCGAGGCGCAACCGCGATCTGGTGGCGAGCTTTGCCGGCGCGCTAGCGCAGGTGCGCTGGGCTCGTCCCGAGGGGGTCCGGCGGATCGATTTTCACGTCAACGGGCTTGGCAGACCGCCCTGGCACCCTTCGCCATGCCGCGGGCTGACGGTGATCTCGCCTTTCGTCAGCGCCGAGGCGCTCGAGCGACTGACGCAGGGGATGGCCCCCGACGCGGCGCGGCTGGTGAGCCGGACCGAGGAACTCGCGCGGATACCCGCGCCGGTACTGGCGCGGTTCGGCAAGGTTCTGGTGCTCGACGATCTGGCCGAGACCGAGGATGGCGAGGAGAGCGAAGCCGAGGAGACCTGCCGAGCCGATCAGGCGCCGCGCCGCGGGCTTCATGCCAAGGCTTTTGTCACCGAACACCATTCCAGCACCGAGATTACCATGGGCTCGGGCAACGCGACCAACGCGGCGTTGCTCAACGGTGCAAATGTCGAGGTCTTTGCCACTTTGACCGGGCCGTCGCGCACTCTTGGCAGCTGCGAGGATCAGCTTGACGCGAAGGCGGCTCTGGGGCGGTTTCTGACAGAATATCAGCCAGTTGACCTACCCGAGACGGCGTCTTTCGACGCCGCCGAAAAGCGCCTTGAGCACTTGCGTGGCCAGATCGTGCGGGCGGGGCTCAGACTTTGCTGCGTGCCCGAGGCGGGGGAACGGGTGGCGCTGAAACTGGCAAGCGCCGCCACCGTCGTCCCACCCGAGGGACTGGAGATGCGGCTCTGGCCCTTGATGGCGGGGGCGGCGCAGGGCACGAAACTGGCGCGGATCGACCCAGCGCCGCAGCCGCTTGGCGCTTTGGCTCTGCCCGATGTCACGCGCTGGCTGGGGGTTCAGCTGAGTGATGTCGAAACCGGGCTGAACCTCGACTTCTCGCTTGGCACGCGGCTTGAGGACCTGCCCGAAGGCCGCGACGCGGCGATCTTGCGGGCGATGATCGCGGATCGGGGCGCTTTCCTGCGTTATCTGCAGCTTTTGCTCTCCGATCCCGAGACCGCCGCACAAGCCTTTCTCAACGCCTCCCGCGCGGGCGCTGCGCGCGCTGCATTCGGGTCATTCAGCGAAGTGCCGCTCCTTGAGGCGATGGTCCGCGCGCTCTCGGGCGAGGGAAGCGCCCTTGCCGATGTCGAGCGGCTGATCACAAGGCTCGAAGGCGCATGCGACGATACGGGCGCACCGCTGATACCGCCCGAATTCCTGACGCTCTGGGCAAGCTTTCGCAGCCTGCGCCCGACCTCGACCCGCCCCAACCGCAAGGCTGCAAGACGATGACCGAAAAGCTGACGAACCGTTTCGACGCCGAGGCCGCACTGCGCCCCCTCAAGGCCTTTCAGCGCGCCACGGTCGAACATGTCGCGGCGCGTTTGCTGACCGATCCCGATCGGGTGACGCAGTTTCTGGTGGCTGACGAGGTGGGGCTTGGCAAGACGATGGTGGCGCGCGGCGTGATCGCGCGCACGATCGAGGCGTTGCAGGACAGGGTCGCGCGGATCGATATCGTTTACATCTGCTCGAATGCCGCGATTGCGCGGCAGAATGTGAAGAAACTCAACGTTCTGGGCGATGGTCGTGCGAATGTGCTGCCGACGCGACTGACGATGCTGGCGCTGGAACTGGCCCGTGCGGGTGGCATTCGGCCGCGTGGGGTGAATTTCTTCTCGCTCACGCCGGGCACATCGCTCGATCTCAAGGAAGGCGGCGGCCAAAAGGAAGAGCGCGCGCTGATCCTGCGGATGCTGCGCCCGATCTTGAGCGATGAGGCGGCGGCGAGTGCCTTCCTTCAAAGCTGGGCGGGGACGCAGGGATGGGAGACGACCCGCGCCATGATCGAGCGCGCGCCGATGGAAGAGCTGATAGCCACGCGGTTTCGATCTGCGGTGCAAGGTGATCCCGATCTGTTGGTCGCGTTCGAAAAGCTTGCTGCGAAGGCAAAGGGGCTTGGCACGTCCGATAGCGCTTTCAACCGTCAACGCGAGGCGACCCTTGGGCGGTTGCGCACGCTGCTCGCTCGGGAAAGTGCTCATGCACTCGAGCCCGACCTGATCGTGCTCGACGAATTCCAGCGGTTTCAAGCTGTTCTGACAGGCAACGACGAAGCCGCAGATCTGGCCCGCAGGCTTTTCGGCTTCATCGACGAGGAGGGCAACAATGCCCGGACCTTGCTCTTGTCGGCCACACCCTACCGGATGCTCACGCTTGAGGGGGACAGCCAGCTGGGTGAGGAGGAACAGGACAGCGGCGAGCATTACCGCGAGTTTCTTTCGGTCTTGGGGTTTCTGTTCGGGCCCGAGCGCGCGCCCGACCTGCTGGCGGACCTTGAGGCGGAAATGCGGCGCTATCGGGCGGCGCTGGCGCAATTGCCTCAGTCGCAGCCCGAGGCGCAGGGGGCTGCGCGAAAGATCGAGACGAGGCTGCGGCAAGTGATCGCTCGGACCGAACGGGTGCAAGAGACCAAAGCACGCGACGGCATGGTGAAAGAGGTGGTGCCCGCTTTGCGCGTGTTGCCCGACGATTTGCGCGATGCGAAAGCCATGAACGCCCTGGCGCAGGCCTTCGACGCCGCCGATGTGACCGGCTTCTGGAAGTCGGCGCCTTATTTGTTGAGTTTCATGCGCGATTACGATCTGGCACGGCGGATCGAACTGGCGAAGGACCAGCCCACGCAGGCGCAACGCAAGGCGCTCAAGGCCGCGCTGCGCTGCCAGCTTTCGCATCATGAACTCGAGGCCTATGCCCCGGTGGAACCGGGCAATGCACGGATGCGGGCGCTGATCGATCTGGCCTTTTGCGATGATCTGGAGCGTCGGTTGTGGATGCCCCCGAGCCTGCCCAGTTTTGGCGTCACCGTGCCCGCAAGCAAAGTGCTTGTCTTCTCCGACTGGCAGATGGTGCCCGATGCGATCGCGGCGCTTCTGTCCTATGAGGCCGAGCGGCGGATGGGCATGGGGCAGGCGCGCGGCAATGCCCGGGCGCATGTCTATTCCGAGCAGCTCACCGCGCGACCGTTGCGCTTCACCGTTACCGAGGAGCGCCTCGCGGGACTTCGGCTCCTTCCCCTGATACTGCCCTCGCCGCATCTTGCCCGCGTCGTCGATCCTTTGATGCTCTCGCATGGGGCGCCGCTGCCCGATTATGCCGCCTTGCGGGCCGCAGCTTGCGCGCGCCTCGAACCGCTTGCCAAGCAGATTGCGGCCGATTGCGCGGAGGCCGAGCGCGAAGTCACCTGGGACTGGGCCGGGGTCGCTGCATGCGATCTGACACAGGCTGGCTTCGCCAGCTGGCTTGCGCCCGGCGGCGCAGCCGAGCGCGAGGGCGACGAGACCGGCTGGCGCGAGCACTTGAGTGCGCTGCGCGCTGCGGGCGGGGCCGAGCTTCTTGGCCGGCCCGGGCAAGCTGTGCTTCTCGATCATCTGGTCGATCTGGCGCTGGGCAGCCCTGCCACCTGTGCGCTGCGCGCTCTGGCTCGACAAGCGCCTGACCTGTCACTCGACGATCCCGCGCTGCTCTCGGCGGCGACGAAGATCGCGATGGGGTTCCGTCGTCTTTTCAACCAACCCGAGGCACAGGCGCTGTTGCGCGCCGACAGCGACGAGGCTTACTGGCGCGCGGTGCTGGATCATTGTGCGCGAAACGATCTCTCTGCCGTGCTCGACGAATATCTGCATGTCCTGCGTGAGGCGGAAGGGCTCGCCGAGCAGCCTTCGGATGTCGCTTTGCCACAGCTTGCCGAAAAGGTGCTAGAGGCGCTGTCGCTGTTGCCAGCGCAAATCGACCTGCGCCACTATGCGCTGCGCGGCACAAGCATCGTGATCGACCGGCAGCACCGCCGACGCGCCAATTTCCGGATGCGCGGCCGGTTCGCCACTCGCCTCGTCACGGGCGGCAGTGGCGAGGATGGCACCCAGCGCGTCGATCAGGTTCGGCAGGCCTTCAACTCGCCATTTCGCCCTTTCGTTCTCGCCTCGACCTCGATCGGGCAAGAGGGGCTCGATTTCCACCTTTATTGCCACCGGGTGGTGCATTGGAACCTGCCGGGGAACCCCGTTGACATGGAACAGCGCGAGGGCCGGGTGCATCGCTACAAGAACCATGCGGTGCGGCTCAATCTGGCGCAGGCGCATCAGGGAAGCTTGGTGGAAGAGCCGCGGGAAGACCCTTGGGCGCGGATGTTCGAGGCGGCGCGTCAGGGGGCCGAGAGCAGCGCCGACATGGTGCCCTACTGGCTTTTCGAAGGAGATCACAAGGTCGAGCGCCATGTGCTCTCTCTTCCCTTCAGCCGCGAAAGCACCCGTTTGGGTTGGTTGAACCGCTCGGTGGCGCTTTATCGCCTGGCCTTTGGTCAGCCGCGGCAAGACGATCTGTTGTCGATCCTCGACTCAGCCGCCGCACAACTCGCACCGTGCGAGCTTGACGCTTTGCAGATTTCGCTTCGGCCGAAACCAATCCGCTCATGACAGACGGCGTGTGCATACCTGCTGACATCTGATTTCCGCCGAAGATCGCCAATCTTAACAAGGGCGACGCTTCGATGAGCAGCATCGGCTGGACTTGAAGCCTCACACAAAACTGGAAACAGGCGGCGCAGTCCGCCTCGCCGATTCGGACTTGCTCGAACATTCCCGGGGCAATGCCCTCGTGGATCGGGTGGACATCACGGAAACTCACCACCGCTGACCACCTATGCGTCTGCATGAAAATGTGCTGTCGAAACGAATCGGGCCTATCTCTCCGGAAAATATACCCCCGATCTCGGCAGCAACGGCCCCCAATCCCGCGAAATCCGCACACCCGGGACAGCATCACTCCGTTCATCGCCGGTCACCGCCTACGCGCCGCTGGCGACCCTGTGATGCGATGGCGGTGTGAAAGCAGGAGGTTTCCAATGACATTCACACAACCGAAGTCAGACAATGAAATGCGCTGGTCTAGGTACGGATGGGCGCGCCTTCAGAGCCATCGATCTCCCACTTGCGAGCAGTCTGCGCGCGCATCAGGATGGCCGCAGCATCGAACGGAACCGTTCCAATCTCGAAAACAAGGCCGACAATCATGCGAGGGGCATCTGAGATGCGTCGAAATCCTCACATGAACTTCAAAGCCGCGCGCTGGGCTGCAGGCGTTTCCGGTCTGGGGGCTCAGGGCAGGTCGATCCTGCTGAGCATGGCACATATGTCCGACACTCATGGAGTGTGTTTTCCCAGTTGGAACACGCTGGCAATCTACTCCCAGTGTTCTAAAAGCACTGTTCGACGTAATCTCCGGGAGTTTGCGCGGCGGAACCTTGTCGTCAGCCAAGCTCGCTTTGCAGAGCATCATGGCCGGATCAGTTCCTTCTACATCCTGATCGGCTGGCCCGGGCGGGTTCTTATCCCAGAAACGGGGCATCCCAGACACGGGATGGATATCCTGGAGACGCGTCATACCCGCAACCTTCACGAAGACCTGCAGTCAGAGCGGCAAGGGGGTGGTGTCTCAGCGACATTGCTGAATCAATGTCTTTCAATAAAAGACTCTACTACAGCCGCGGAAATCACCATCGCGCTTGAACGATGTCTGAAGGCACTCGGCCCTTGGGCAAATGACCAAAACCGGAACAGCCTCACAAACGATGTCCAAGGCTTCTCCGCGTTGCTTGATGACTTCGATCTCGAGACACATATCCTTCCCGTGCTGGCGGAGAAAAGCAGCCATGCGACGAAGGCGCCGCCCCTGAGGGTATGGAAGTATTTCTGGGAACCGATCCGAAATCTTGCGCTGAAGCTGGAGAAAAAAAGGCCCCCCAAAGACTCATTGCCACCCGATGGGGAGCAGCCATGATGCTCTCCCCTTACATCCCTCCATCGGCTGCAGGCACCCTTTTTCCGCGCGCGGTTGTCGGCGGGTCCTTCCGGGCGCGCACCATATACGGGGGGCGAGGTCCCGCTAACACGCTAGTGTCAAAAGAAAAATCTGGGTGCGCACGTGAGTGCGCATCTTTGGGTGCGCAGGGTACGCGGTCGTTTTTCGCGTCATTCGGGCGATGGAAACTGCGAGCAAGGCACGTCGGACCGCGCGCACCACTTCACCTCCGCGCGATGGAAGGGAACCTGCAATGACCTGCGTAGGCTCCAATCCGATGCCGGCCTTCAAAATGACCCCAAAGGAACGTCGTGCCGAGTTGTGCAAGATCCTTGCCGCCGGCCTGATACGCCTCAAGAAGGTGAAAACAGCATGAAAACAATGATCTGCGGAAAATTTCCGACTACACAATGCGCCCGACCAATGCCGTCATGCAACTCCAACTCACCGGAGAAATGAACCGCCCCGGGTTTGCCGGAGGCTGATTTTGGTTAGTTACGCGGCGATGTCTTCAGTTTCCAGAGCGGCGTAGAAGTTTGCCTCTGCTTCTGCCGGAGGGACGTTCCCGATCGGCTCGAGCAGG
>NZ_QXXQ01000012.1 GCF_003570715.1 Gemmobacter lutimaris
GGCAGGCTCAAGGACTGGCGCCGCGTCGCCACCCGCTATGACAGATGCCCCAAGGTCTTCCTGTCAGCAGTCGCCCTCGCTGCAACCGTCATCTTCTGGCTTTGACGATCAATGGGTCCTGACCCTACATTCTTGCGCCAATTTTCGCCAAGAGCGATCTGTCGGATGGAAAATTCATGCCTGAGTTTGGCCTAGGAAAACGCCACCTGAGTGTTAGGAGCGCCTGGGAGATCGGCGAGCACGATCCTGACTGTATCGTCCTAAAACCTGATCACGATCCCATAATCCCTTCCGATGTCCAGAATCCACCCGTCGTCGAAGCATTGAGGCGCGTACGGGCAAGGAAGCCCTCGTCTAACAAGAGCACGGGCTTCAATCGTGCCGAGCGGCGACGTGAGAAAGCAAAAGGCAGGCGCAAGAAGAAGCGCAGTTAGTATGGGTTGTTTGCCCTACTAACCCCGAGAATCGAACGACGCTAATTTGACCCTTGCTGCGAATGGCAGCAATGAGGGCTGCGACCGCAGCATCGAAAATCGGGTTGGATGGCAGCTTTGGGCCGTTCCTGCCGTGCAAGATGCGCAGACTCTGCACCTTGAGCGGCGCCGAACGGGCAGTGCCTATCAAGATCTCGAACCGGAAAAGGGCTGTAAAATCCGTTGCAGGTTCTCGACCGTTCAAAACGGTGGCATGCCCAAAAGTTTTATATATTTTTCAGCATCTTAATCGAACATGCAACTGCTGGAGCGAACTTGCGGCCTGATTTGCAGGTTCGGAACCGGCGCTCATCGGCGGTCTGCTTTCCAAGTCCCTTGATTCCGCCTTGTTTTCTTGGGTGTTCGGCCTTCCAGCACATTGCGTCCGCAATCCCGTCTATCGGCTTTCAACACCTATTGAAGGGGCTTTTCACGGCTTACTGCATGACAGCCCGCCTCGGCGCTGAAATCTGCCTGTAATCAGTGCAAACCAATGTTTTTCTTGACCTATCCGAGGTCTTCCGGGGTCAGTTGGGATCTTCCGGGTTGACTGCAAGATTATCTGTCAAACCTCACTCAGTGTCAAACCTCAGTGATTCCGTGGTCTGGGCGGCGGGGATCGAACCCGCGACCTGCGGCACCCAAAGCCGCCGCGCTGCCTCCTGCGCCACACCCAGAACGATGCACATTTTGAACCACAATTCGAGACACGACAATATGGCCAATGGCCATAAAAACAAGGGAAATTTTGAGGTGGTGGCGGAGACGAAGGGATTCGAACCCTCGAGACCCTTCCGGGCCTGCACCCTTAGCAGGGGTGTGCCTTCGACCACTCGGCCACGTCTCCGTCGCCCCGTATATTTTCTGGGTATCCGAGAGACAAGCAGTTTCGATGGTAAGGTGAACGAATTTTCTTTCTGGGGTGATGACCTGAGCCCCTGAACCTCATCCATACTTTGTAAAGTCCGTCCAAGCTGATCCGCCCGCCAATGTCGAGCCGTCAAGAAGCAGGGTTCCGGCTTCGCTCAGGGTGACGGGCTGGTGGCGCCCCCGATTGCGTCAGCATGATCGGAACCTTGTTCTCGGTCGCACCGCGTGGCCGTTCCTCGATGTGGCATCTGCGCCAAGCCTCCCGCCTTTCGGTGCCATCCGCAAGGGCCATGAATCCGTGCCGGTTCAACCATTCCGTCCGGAACCGACCATTGCACGCTTCGATGAAGGCGTTACAGGTGGGCTTTCCGGGGTGCGAGTAATCCAGAACCACGCCGCGCCGATAAGCCCGGAAGTCCATGTCGCGCGGGACGAGCTTGCGACCTGATCGGCCGACACGGTCTGCGGATAGCCGACCTTTCGGTACAGCCGGCCGAGTGTGGACACACCGATAGCCAAAGCGCACTCGCGTCCCTCATATCTGCCGGATGCGCGCCACGCTCGGCCTCGTTCGACATCATATCCCAACGACACCACGGCCTGCCGGGTGCTGAAGGTGGGCGGTTTTCGGGGCCTCAAGGCAGGCGAGACCTTCGTAATGCATTGCATGGCATGGCATCGCCGAAAGACTGCCCGCCTTTTGTCCGAGAAAACCGCCAGAACACGAATGACTGGTGGAACGGTATACTGCACCCAGCAGCGCAAACCACCCAACCGCATGTTATCATTTCTTGATTGAGTGGTGGCGAGGGGGGGATTTGAACCCCCGACCCCACGATTATGAGTCGTGTGCTCTAACCAACTGAGCTACCTAGCCACTGGCGCGGTTCCTAGTGAAGCGCGGCGGGGAGGTCAAGCGGGAATCGCAACTTTTCTCACCTGCCGCTTCAGCCATGCGCCACGCGCGGCCGCCCCGAGGCGGTGACACTGAGCGTGGCTTCCAGAAACATGCGGTTGCCCTCCACCTCGGCCTCGCGGATATCGCGGTGGGTGGCGATATGCACGTCCTCGGCACCGGCACGGGCGGCGCGGCTGCGCGCCTCGTCGGCAAGTGCGGTCTCCAGCGCGGCCATGGCGGAATCAGCACTGGAAAACAGCACGTTGCCGGCGGGCAGATGGGCAATGAAGCGCCCTTCTCCGGGGCTGGTGACAAGGCCGGTGGCGCGCTGGCTGACCTGGCCGACCACGGCGCCAATGGCATTGGCAACCCCGGCATGTTCCGGCAGGATCATCCGGCTGCCCAGCCGATCCCCGACCGCGCCGTAATAAAAGGGCGCCGAGGCGCCGAGGCCGATCACCGGCACCGCCAGCCGCAGCCCCAGATCGACCACGCCGCGATGCCGCACCAGCCCTTGCCGGGTCAGCAGGTGACGGGCAAGCACCTCGGGCGCCTCACCTGCGAAAGCCGGGTCTTCGGCGAAGGCGGCCTCCAGCAGGCAATCAATGGTCTGCGCGGTCAATTGATCGACGATCATCCGCGCCAGAACCGCAGGATCGGTGGCGAAACGCTCGCCCCGGCCTGTCCGCCGCCGTCCCAGCAGGCGCAGCGCCTTTTCGGCGGCTGCGGCATCCCAGTCGGCCAGACCGCCCAGAACGTGACTGGCATCCGAAGGGGTGACGCCGGAAATCATCACCAGCCCGCGCGCGACAAGCCGGTCCATCGCCGCCACCTCCAGCCGCGAGGTTATGGGGCGGGCCATCGGCATCGGCACGTCAATCCGCGCAAGCAGCGCGGCCTCCCGCGCGGTCAGCCCGCCGGTCTGGCCCTGCATCGGGATGACGAAACGCCCGTCGAAATCGCCCGACACCTCAGCCGACAGCGCGCGGTCCAGTGCCGCATGCACCATCTCCGCATGATCGACAGCCAGAAGCGAGACGGGCACCAGCCGCCGGGGGCCAAGCCGCAACCCGCCCTCAAGCCCTGCTTGCAGCAGATGCACCTCTGAATCGCCACCAAGGCCGGTGGTGCGCATCGCCACGGCCTCGACCATGGTGCGAAAGCCGCCGACGCGGGCGCCTTCGGGGTCGATCTCGGGCAACCCGTCTTTCAGCAGAGCTACATCAGTGGTGGTGCCACCGATATCGGAGACCAGCGCATCAGGCTCGCCCGTCAGCCAGCGCGCGCCGACGATGCTGGCGGCGGGGCCGGAGAGGATGGTTTCAATAGGACGCTCCCGCACCATCGCGGCGGAAATCAGCGCCCCGTCGCCGCGCACCACCATCAGCGGCGCGTCGATGCCCACGGCGGCCAGATGCCGCTCGCAGGCCGCGACCAGCCGGTCGATCATCCCGATCAGCCGCGCATTCAGAACGGCGGTCAGCGCGCGTTTCGGGCCGTTCAGCCCGGCCGAAAGCTCGTGCGAGCAGGTCACCGGCCGCCCGGTCGCCGCCCGGATCGCGGCACGCGCCGCGACCTCATGTGCCGGGTTGCGGGTGGCAAAACGCGCGGCCACGGCAAAGCCCATGACATCGGGGGCGAGCCGCGCGGCTTCAGCCTCCAGCGTGGCAAGATCCAGCGGTGCGGATTCGGCACCGGAATGTTCATGCCCGCCCGCCAGACGGATCACCGGATCGCCGCCCAAAGCCTCGGTCAGCCCGCCGCGTTCAAGATCGGCGGTATCGAAACCGATGAACACCAGCGCGACGCGGCCGCCCTGCCCTTCAACCAGCGCATTGGTGGCGAGCGTCGTGGACAGCGACACCATCGCCACATCGGCGGGTGCGACCTGCGCCACCGCCAGTGCCGCATCGACGGCGCGTCCAATCCCGAGGCTGAGGTCGCCGCGCGTGGTCAGCGATTTCGCCTTGCCCACCACCTGCGTCGCTGCCTCGTCCATGATCGCCGCATCGGTGTAGGTGCCGCCCGTATCCACGCCCAGAAGATATTTCATGTCTCGCCGTTCCTGTTCCGTCTCTTTCCGATAGCCGCCGCACGGGGACTGGTCATCCCCGCCTGCGACCCAAGATGTCGCAGCCGCGCCTCTCGCCATGGCCCTTGGAGGCAGATAGGCTGCGGCAGGCGCGACGGGGGCAGGATGCAGGGTTTACCGCAAACAAAGGATCTGGTGTTGGTGGGCGGCGGCCATGCGCATGCGCTGGTGCTGCGGATGTGGGGGATGCGGCCGCTTCCCGGCGCACGGCTGACCGTGATCAACCCCGGCCCGGTGGCGCCCTATACCGGCATGCTGCCCGGCCTGATCGCCGGGCATTACCGGCGCGACGAAATCATGATCGACCTTGTGCCTCTGGCACGTTTTGCCGGGGCAAGGGTGATCCTTGACCGGGCTGTGGGGATCGACCGCACCAGCCGCCATGTGCTGCTGGAGGGGCGCGGGCCGATCGCCTATGACATCGCCTCGGTCGACATCGGCATTGGCTCGGGCCTGCCCGAGCTTCCGGGCTATGCCGCGCATGGCGTTTCTGCCAAGCCTTTGGGTGCCTATGCCGAGGCGTGGGAGTCCTTCGTCGCCCGCGCCCTGCCCGCCCCGCGCGTGGTGATCGTGGGCGCCGGGGTCGGCGGGGTCGAACTGGCGCTGGCCTCGGCGCATCGGCTGCGCGGTGCTGGCACAACCCCACAGGTCACGCTGCTGGAGCGCGAGGCAACCGCCCTTCCCCATATCGGCGCAGGTGCGCGTGCCGCCCTGCTGGCAGAACTGACGCGCGAGGGTGTGACGCTGCTGACCGGCGCTACGCCTGCGCGGATCGGGGTGGACAGCGTGACGCTGACCGACGGGCGCCAGCTACCCTCGGATTTCACGCTTTCCGTCGCCGGGTCGCGGCCGCAGGGCTGGCTTGCGGAAACCGGGCTGGATCTGCACGAGGGCTTCATCACCGTCGGCCCGACGCTGCAAAGTTCGGACCCTGCGATCTTTGCCGCAGGGGATTGCGCGCATCTGTCCCATGCGCCCCGCCCCAAAGCCGGGGTCTTCGCGGTGCGCGAAGCGCCGGTGCTGCTGCATAACCTGCGCGTGGCTCTGGCAGAAACCGGCACAATGCGCCCCTATCAGCCGCAACGCGATTACCTGAAGCTGGTCTCGACCGGGCGGCGGAACGCGGTGGCCGACAAATTCGGGCTGCGGCTGTCGCATCCGCTGCTTTGGCGCTGGAAAGACCGGATCGACCGCGCCTTCATGGCGAAATTCGCGGCCTACCCTGCGATGCCGCAGCCAGCCCTGCCGCAACCCGCCGCCGCCGGTCTGGCCGAGGCGCTGGGACCGAAACCCCTGTGTGGGGGCTGTGGGGCGAAGGTGGGGGCGGGCACGCTGGCGAGGGCACTGGCGCGGCTGCCCGGCGCGACCGACCCCGACATCCTCACCGGCCCCGGCGACGATGCGGCGGTGATCCGGCGCGGCACGGGGTTCGAGGTGCTGACTACCGATCATCTGCGCGCCTTCAGCCTCGATCCCGGCATCATGGCCCGCATCACCGCGCTGCATGCGATGGGCGATGTCTGGGCCATGGGCGCCACCCCGCGCGCGGCACTGGCGCAGATCACCCTGCCTCGCCTGTCAGACCGGCTTCAGGCGGAAATGCTGGCCGAGATCATGGCCATGGCCGGCGCCGCCTTCGCCGAGGCGGGGGCGACCATCATCGGCGGGCATACCAGCATCGGCGCGGAACTGACGCTGGGCTTCACCGTCACCGGCGAAGCCACGCAAATACGTCGCAAGGGCGGCGCGCAACCGGGTGACGCGATCCTGCTGACCAAACCCTTAGGCACCGGCACCATTCTGGCGGCCGAGATGGCGGGCACCCGCCTGTCAGGCGGTCTGCTGGGCGAGGCTTATGCGGCGGCTCTGGTCTCGATGACCACCGCGCCTTTGGCAGCGGCAAAGCTGCTGGCAACCGAGGCGCGGGCGCTGACAGATGTGACAGGATTCGGCCTTGCCGGGCATCTGCTGGAGATCTGCGAGGCCTCGGGCACTGGTGCCGAACTGGTGCTGGATGCCCTGCCTCTGCTGCCCGGCGCGAAGGCTCTGGCGGCCGTAGGCGTGGCCTCGACGCTGGCACCATCGAACCGCGCGCTGCTGGTCGGGCGGCTGAACGCGCCTGCAAACCGGCCGGAAACAGCGCTTCTGTTCGATCCGCAGACTTCAGGCGGGTTTCTGGCAACCGTGCCTGAGGATCGGGCAGAGGCGGTGGTTCAGGCGATGCACGCGGCCGGAAGCCCGGCGCAGCGCATCGGCACCATCACCGACGGCCCGCCGCGCATCGTGGCGCGCTAAGGATCAGGGCAGGAAGATCGGCGTCCGGTCACCGCTGGAATAGCGGCGCAGCACTGCCGGATAAAGCCGGTGTTCCTGCACCAGCACCCGCGCCGCAAGGTCATCGGCGCTGTCGCCCGCCAACACCGGCACCCGCGCCTGACCAAGGATCGGGCCGTCATCCAGCACCGCCGTCACCTCATGCACCGTGCAGCCCGCCTCCGCATCGCCCGCGTCAATCGCGCGCTGATGGGTGTGCAGGCCGGGATATTTCGGCAGGAGCGAGGGGTGGATGTTCAGCATCCGCCCTTCGAACCGGCTAACAAAAGCCGGGGTCAGCACCCGCATGAAGCCCGCGAGGCACAAGATATCCGGCTCCGCCGCCTCGATATGTTTCAGAAGTTCGGCCTCGAAGCCCGCGCGGTCCCTGCCGAAGGGGCGGTGATCCACCGCCGCCATCGTAATCCCGGACGCTGCCGCTTTCGCCAGCCCACCCGCGCCCGGATCGTTCGACGCGACCAGAACCGCGCGCGCCGGGTGATCGCCGGTCATCGAATTGACCAGCGCCACCATGTTGGAGCCACCCCCGGAAATCAGGATGGCGACGCGCTTCACAGCAGGCGGCCCTTGTAGATCACGCCCTCGCCCGCCACCACGCGGCCCATGCGGCAGACCGTCTCGCCCTCGGTGCGCAGCAGTGCCTCGATTTCGTCCGCGCGGTCGGCGGCGACCGCCAGCATCATGCCGATGCCGCAGTTGAAGGTCTTGAGCAGCTCCGGCTCGCTCATCCCCGCGGTTTCCGCCAGCCAGCGGAACACCGGCGGCAGGGTCCATGCACCAAGGTCGATCTCGCAGGCCAGCCCCTCGGGCAGCACGCGGGGCGGGTTCTCGGTCAGGCCGCCGCCAGTGATATGGGCCAGCGCATGCACGCCGCCCGCCCGCACCGCCTTCAGCGACTGTTTCACATAAAGCCGCGTCGGCGCCAGCAGGGCCGCGCCCAGAGTGCCCTCGCTGAAGGGCGAGGCGGCATCCCAACCAAGACCCGACAGTTCCACCACCTTGCGCACGAAGCTGTAGCCGTTGGAATGAACCCCGTTGGAACCCAGCCCCAGCAGCACGTCGCCCTCGGCCACAGCCTTCGGCAGATCCTCGCCGCGTTCCATCGCGCCGACCGCGAAACCGGCAAGGTCGAAATCGCCCTTGTGATACATGCCCGGCATTTCGGCCGTCTCGCCGCCGATCAGCGCGCAGCCCGACTGAACGCAGCCCTCTGCAATGCCCTCGACGATGCGGGCGGCCTGATCCACGTCCAGCTTGCCGGTGGCAAAGTAATCAAGGAAGAACAGCGGCTCGGCGCCTTGGCAGACCAGATCGTTGACACACATCGCCACGAGGTCGATCCCGATCGTATCGACATTGCCGGTGTCGATGGCAATGCGCAGCTTGGTGCCCACGCCATCGGTGGCGCCAACAAGGATCGGGTCGTTGTAGCCCGCCGCCTTCAGATCGAACAACGCACCAAAGCCGCCCAGCCCCGAAACGGTGCCCGAACGGTTGGTGCGCTTCGCCGCCGGTTTGATGCGTTCCACCAGCGCATTGCCCGCGTCGATGTCCACACCGGCGTCGGCATAGGTCAGTCCGTTCTTCTGCGTGGTCATGGCGGGCCCCTCGTCACGGCGATTCATCCGGCCCTGCGCTTACCGCAAGGCGGCCAGCGGGACCAGAGGAAACAGCCCCCGCCCGCAGACTTGACCCCCTGCCCCCTTGTGCTAAACGCAAGATCGGCCGGGCCTGTAGCTCAATGGTCAGAGCAGGGCGCTCATAACGCCTTGGTTGGGGGTTCGAGTCCCTCCGGGCCTACCATTCGCCTTTTTCATGCGTCCAGAGCCGCCCGACACATCGGCTTAGACGCATGAAAACAAGGCATTTTTGATAGATGATCTTTTTCATTTGCCCCTATACGTCCATACGATTGCTGGTATCGGGCGGCGAGACGATACCAACATGACTTTGACCGACAATGCCTGCAAGAATGCCAAGTCTTCAAAAACAGCGCGGAAGATGTCGGACGGGGGGACCGTTACCTCTTTGTGACCCCAACCGTCTCGGCATCAATGCCGCGCTGCTGCGTGGGCCTGAAAACGAGCACAAAACCCTGGCGGAGCATGAAGAAATCCGCCCCTGATCGGCCAGAAAGGCCCGGAGGGCGCAGTGAATGCCATGCGCCGCCATCTGGACAGGTCGAGCGAAATGTATCGCTACGAAAGGTGACCGGGCGCCACAGGGGCGCCCGGATCGGGTATCGGCGGGATTTCGGGTCAGGCGCCGGAGACCTCGGCCAGCAGTTGCGCATTGCCGCCCGAGGCGGTGGTGTCGATGCAGACGTGGCGTTCCAGCGCCACATGGGCGGTGTCGGGCAGGCCGCCAATCAGCGGCAGGATCGGGCCCTTGCGGGTGGCCAGCGCCTCGGCGCAGGCGCGCGCGCCCTCGCCCCAGCACAGCACGCCCGAGAACCCGTCGAGCCGGCTCAGCGCCTGCGGGTCAAGCCCCGCCGCCTCCACCGCCGTGCCGCCCAGACGGCGCACCGCCTCGGCCTGCGCCAGCGCGGCGGCGGTGCCGGGGCCCATGCACAGCAGCGGCGCGCGGCGATGCGCCGAAAGGCGGTTGCTTTCGCCGGTCGGCCCCGGCAGGTCATGCACCTGCATCACCTCGCCCACGCCCGCCGCGGCCTTCAGCGCGCGGCTCACCTCGGCCTCGGTCGCGGTGCCAGCAGCGCCCGGTTCCACCACCGGCGCGGGTTGCGCGGTGAAACGGGCCAGATAGTCCGGCCCGCCCGCCTTCGGCCCGGTGCCCGACAGCCCTTCGCCCCCGAAAGGCTGGCTGCCGACCACGGCACCGATCTGGTTGCGGTTGACGTAGATGTTGCCGACATGCAGCCGGTCCACCACGCGCTGCACCCGGTCGTCGATACGGGTGTGCAGGCCGAAGGTCAGGCCATAGCCGGTGGCATTCACCGCGCCGATCACCTTGTCCAGATCGGCGGCGCGGAAGGTGGCGACGTGCAGGATCGGGCCAAAGATCTCACGTTCCATCTGTTCGATGCCAGAAACGCGGATCACCGCCGGGGCGATGAAGGTGCCCGCGTTCGGCACGGTCATTTCCTTCAGCACCCGCCCCTCGGCCCGCGCCGCATCGACATAGGCGGCAATGGCATCGCGCGCCTCGGCGTCAATCACCGGGCCAACATCGGTTGCCAGATGCCAGGGGTTGCCGGGCCGCAACTCATCCATCGCGCCGGACAGCATCTCCAGCAGATTTTCAGCCACATCCTCCTGCACATAAAGGCAGCGCAAGGCCGAACAGCGTTGCCCGGCCGACTGGAAGGAGGACGCGAGGATGTCGCGCACCGCCTGTTCCGGCAGGGCGGTGGAATCGACGATCATCGCGTTCAGCCCGCCGGTTTCCGCGATCAGCGGCGCTGCGGGGTCCAGATTGGCGGCCATGGCGCGGCGGATGATCAGCGCGGTTTCGGTCGAGCCGGTGAAGGCCACGCCGTTGACACGCGGGTCCGAGGTCAGCATGGCGCCCACCCGCCCGTCGCCCGGCAACAGTTGCAGCGCGGTTTGCGGCACACCGGCCTTGTGCAGCAGATCCACCGCCAGCGTGGCGATCAGCGGCGTCTGTTCCGCCGGTTTCGCCAGCACGGCATTCCCGGCCACCAGCGCGGCGGCGATCTGGCCGGTGAAGATGGCCAGCGGGAAGTTCCAAGGGCTGATACAGGTGAAGACCCCGCGCGGCGCGGCTGTCAGTGCCTGCCCCTGATCGGCGTAATAGCGCAGGAAATCCACCGCCTCACGCAGTTCGGCCACGGCGTCGGGCAGGCTCTTGCCTGCCTCGCGCGCCAGAAGGGCGAAGATGGCGCCAAACTCGGCCTCATACAGGTCAGCAGCGCGGCGCAGCACCTCGGCCCGTTCGGGCGCGGCGGCGTCCCAGATGCGCGCACCGGCCAGCGCCATTTCGGCATCCGGCTGCGCGGCGGGGATCAGATTGCCGACATGCTCCCCCGTCGCCGGGTTCACCACATCCAGCCGCTGCCCACCCGCCACCGGCCCGGCAATGCGCGGCCGGGCATCGAAGATCGCCGTCAGATGCGGTGCACGTGCCGCTTCGATCGCCGCCAGATGCGCGGTATCGGTCAGATCCCAACCTTTGGAGTTCTGCCGCGCGCCAAACAGCCGCGGCCCGGTGGTGATCGCCGGATTGGCAACCGGATCGACTGTTTCCATGAAACTGAGCGGGCAGGCCGCCACGGTTTCAGGGCTGACATCCTCGTTCACGATCTGGTTCACGAAGGACGAATTGGCGCCGTTTTCCAGCAGGCGCCGCACCAGATAGGCCAGAAGATCACGATGCGCGCCCACCGGAGCATAAATGCGGCAGCGGGTGCCCCGGTCGGTCAGCACCAGATCATGCAGCCGCTCGCCCATGCCATGCAGGCGCTGGAACTCGAAGGCGCGCGGATCGGTCGCCATGTCGAGGATCGCCGCCACAGTATGCGCGTTATGGGTGGCGAATTGCGGATAAATGCGATCGGTCATGCCCAGAAGCTTGCGCGCGTTGGAGATGTAACTGACGTCGGTCGCCTGCTTGCGGGTAAAGACGGGGAAGCTGTCCAGACCCATGACCTGCGCGCGCTTCACCTCGGCATCCCAATAGGCGCCCTTCACCAGCCGCACCATGATGCGGCGATCAAGCTTCGTGGCCAGCGCATAAAGCCAGTCGATCACCGCACCGGCGCGACGCCCGTAGGCCTGCACCACCACGCCGAACCCGTCCCAGCCGCGCAGCGCCGGGTCTTTCAGCACTTCCTCGATCACTTGCAGAGAAAGGGCAAGCCGGTCAGCCTCTTCCGCGTCGATGTTGAAGCCAAGGCCCGCCGATTTCGCCAGCCCCGCCAGCGCACGGACGCGCGGCACCAGCTCTTCCATCACCCGCTCGCGCTTCGCCACCTCGTAACGCGGATGCAGCGCCGACAGCTTGACCGAGATGCCGGGGTTGCTGCGGATATCGCCGGTCGTCGCGGCGGCGGCGATGGCGGTGATCGCCTTGGAGTAGGACAGGTGGTAACGGCGGGCATCGGCCTCGGTGCGCGCGGCCTCGCCCAGCATGTCATAGCTGTAGGTATAGCCCTTGGCCTCCAGTTCACGCGCGCGCTTCATCGCGGCTTCGATGGTTTCGCCCAGCACGAATTGCCGGCCCATCTCTTTCATCGCGCGCCCCACCGCGGTGCGGATCACCGGCTCGCCCAGTCGCTTCATCGCGGCGCGCAGATGGCCCACCACGCCCGGCTCGCGGTCGTCCAGAACTTTGCCGGTCAGCATCAGCGCCCAGGTCGAGGCATTGACGAGGCTCGATGCGGAATGGCCCAGATGGCGGCCCCAGTCCGACGGCGCGATCTTGTCCTCGATCAGCGCATCCATCGTTTCGGCATCCGGCACGCGCAGCAGCGCCTCGGCCAAACACATCAGCGCGATGCCCTCGTCGGTGGACAGGCCATATTCAGCCAGAAACACCTCCATCAGCCCCGGTTTCACGCTGGCGCGGATGCGGCGCACCAGATCAGCCCCGGCGGCAGTGATGCGCGCGCGATCTTCGGGGGACAGTCCCGCCTCGGCGATCAGGCTGCGCAAGAGCGCCGCCTCGTCGCGCAGGCTTTGTGTGTCGATGATGCTCCAGCTATCGGCCATGTCGCGCGGCATATGGGGAAACCTCGTGGAAATCCGCTGTCAGTTCCCGGAAGAATACAGTGGATTGCGCAGGCGATTTTCCCGATGATATGGCGACATGCAGGCGGATCGCCCGAAGATGAAAGGTCTTTCGATGTCAAACGCGCGGATGGAGCTGGATTCCTACGACAAGGCGATTCTGCGGGTTCTGGCGGCGGAAGGCCGGATCACCGCGACCGAGCTTGCCCGCCGTATCGGCCTGTCGAAAAGCCCGACGCAAACGCGGCTGAAACGGCTGGAGGAAGGCGGGGTGATCGCGGGCTACCGCGCCATGCTGGACCCGATCGCCATGGGCCTTGCCCATGTCGCCTTCGTCGAAGTGCGGCTGTCGGATACGCGCGAACTGGCGCTGCAAGCCTTCAACAAGGCGGTGCGGCTGATCCCCGAGGTGGAACAATGCCACATGATCGCCTCGCGCTTCGACTATCTGCTAAAGGTGCGGACGGCGGATATTCAGGATTACCGCCGCGTTCTGGCCGAACGCATCAGCGCCCTGCCCCATGTCGCGGCGACCTCGACCTATGTGGCGATGGAGGCGGTGAAGGAACTCGTTTAGGGCGTCGCACGACCGGCAAGGCGGCGCGCCACATGGATCAGCGGCCAGCGCAGGATCGAGGCGCCACCGATCAGGCAGCCAAGGCCCCAATAGGCGCCGTTCTCCCAGGTGACCCAGCCCAGAAGCGGAATGCCACTGGCCGCAAGTATCAATGCGGCAGGCCAGTGAAACCGGCGCGGCCCCATGGCCACGGCCGAGGCCAGCAGCACCCAGACACAGGCAAGGGCCAGCGAAACGCTCATGCCGCGTGCTCCGCCAGACGTGTCGGCAGAGCATTGGCCCAGGTCGAAATGGTGCCCGCACCAAGACAGACCACCATGTCGCCCGGCCGTGCCTGTTCCCGCACCAGCCGCGCCAGATCGGCCTCGTCGATCAGCGCGCGGGCATGGCGGTGACCATGAGCTATGAGACCGGAAACCAGATCATCACGACTGGCGCCCGGAATCGGGTCTTCCCCCGCCGCGTAGACCTCGGCAATCGCCACCACATCGGCCTCGTTGAAACAGGTACAGAAATCGTCGAACAGCGACGACAGACGGGTATAGCGATGCGGCTGATGCACCGCGATCACGCGGCCCTTGGTGGCCTGACGCGCGGCGCGCAGCACCGCGGCGATCTCGACGGGATGGTGGCCGTAGTCGTCGATGATGGTCACCCCGTTCACCTCGCCCACGCGGGTAAAACGGCGGTTCACACCGGCGAAATTGGCCAGCGCGTCGCGGATTTCTTCCTTCTTCATGCCCAGATGGCGGGCCACGGCGACCGCCGAAAGCGCATTCGAGACGTTGTGATCGCCCGGCATCGGCAGGGTGCAGCCTTCGATTTTCGAACCTTCGCCTTCATTCTGTAGCAGGATGTCGAAGTGGGCTATGCCATTTTCGAACGTCAGGTTCACCGCGCGCACATCCGCCTGCGCGTTGAAGCCAAAGGTCACCACCCGGCGGTCGGTGACACGGCCAACCAGCGCCTGCACCTCGGGGTGATCGGTGCAGCAGACAGCCAGACCATAGAAGGGGATGTTCGACACGAAGTCGAGGAAGCCCTTGCGCAGCGCATCGAAGCTGCCCCAGTGCTCCATATGTTCGGGGTCGATATTGGTGACGATGGCAATGGTCGCGGGCAGGCGGTTGAAGCTGCCGTCGCTTTCATCGGCCTCGACCACCATCCATTCCCCGGCGCCGGCGCGGGCGTTGGAGCCATAGGCGTGAATCACGCCGCCATTGATGACGGTCGGATCAAACCCGCCCTTGTCCAGAAGCGTCGCCACCATGGTCGTGGTCGTGGTCTTGCCATGCGTGCCCGCAACGGCGATGTTTGACCGCATCCGCATCAGCTCGGCCAGCATCTCGGCACGGCGCACCACCGGCAGTTTGCGGCGACGGGCTTCCTCCAGTTCCGGGTTGCCCTTCTTGATGGCGGAAGAGATCACCACGACGCCGACCTCATCGCCGATGTTCTCGGCCCGCTGGCCTTCGAAGAAACGCGCGCCAAGGCTGACCAGCCGGTCGGTGATCTTCGAGGCCTTTGCATCCGACCCCTGCACGCGATAGCCCAGCGTCATCAGAACCTCGGCAATACCCGACATGCCGATGCCGCCGATGCCGACAAAGTGGATGGGCCCCAGTTCAAGGGGCAGTTTGGTCGCGTTCATGGGTCACTCTTTCCGGGCAAGGCGCAGAACCAGGTCGACCAGCCGTTCGGTGGCATCGGGTCGGCCCTGCGCAAGGGCATTGGCGGCCATACGCCCGGCCGCCTGCGGCTGCGTCAGCACGGCGGCCATTTGCGCGGTCAGGGTGGCGGGGTCAAGGGCGGATTCGGGGATCAGGATGGCGGCCTCGGCCGAAACCAGCCCCCGCGCATTGGCGGTCTGGTGGTCTGCGGTGGCCGCCGCGAAGGGGATCAGGATCGCCGGGCGCCCGATCACCGAAATATCGGCGATGGACGAAGCCCCCGAGCGCGACACCACAAGCTGCGCCTCGGACAGGCGGCGCGGGATGTCGGCGAAGAAGGGTTCGACCTCGGCCATGATCCCGGCTTCTGCATAGGCTGCCGCCACCCGATCCATATCCTCCGCGCGCGCCTGATGGGCGACACGCAGGTTGCGGCGCACTTCTTCGGGCAGTGCCGCGATGGCGGCGGGCACCACATCCGACAGGATACGCGCGCCCTGACTGCCACCGATGGCCACAAGGCTCATCGGATAGTCACCGGGCGGAATGTAGGGGGCGCCGGCGCGATCCAGCACCGCCTGCCGCACCGGATTGCCGGTATGGATGCCCTCGACCCCGTCGGGCAGGGCCGTGGGCCAAGTGCCGCAGGCGACAAGGTTCACACGGCGGGCAAAGACCTGATTGACCCGCCCCAGCACGCCATTCTGTTCGTGGATCATCCGCGGCAGCCGCAGCAGGGTCGCAGCGGCCAGCGCCGGGATCGACGGATAGCCACCGAAGCCCACCACGACCTCGGGCCGGTCGCGCAGCAGCGCCAGCACCGCCGAGCCCACGCCCGCCGCGATGCGGAAGGGCACCAGCGCTTTCGCCGCGACCCCGCCACGGGCGAAGGTGGCCGAGGCCACCTGTTCCACCACCACCTTGGTCGGGAAGCCCCCGGCATAGCGGGCACCGCGCGCATCGGTTGACAGTTTCACCCGCCAGCCCCGCGCGATCATCGCCTCGGCCAGGGCCTGCGCCGGGAACATATGACCCCCGGTCCCCCCGGCCGCGATCAGCAGAAGTGGTGCCTGCGCTGTCATCTCAGCGCCCCCGACGGAACAGCAGGTCGTGCAGCTCGTTCTGCGGCCGGGTCCGGGTCAGCGCCAGCAACATGCCGACAGTGATGCCCGCCGCGATAACCGACGATCCCCCGTAGCTGACGAAAGGCAGCGTCATTCCCTTGGCGGGTAGCAGACGCACCGCCACACCCATGTTGATCATCGCTTGCACACCGAAGATGCAAGCCAGCCCGGCACCGGCCAGCCGCACGAAGGGGTCGCGCTCTTTCATCAGGCGGAACATCGACCGCACGACAACCGTGCCATAAAGCGCAAGGATGCACAGCACCAGCAGCAGGCCATATTCCTCGGCCGCCACCGCAATGATGAAATCGGTATGCGCGTCGGGCAGCGTCCATTTCACTTGACCGCCACCGACGCCCACGCCGAAGAAGCCGCCTTCCTGAATGGCATTGGTCGCATAGCCAAGCTGCGAGCGCGGGTCGATGTCGGCGGCGAGGAACCCGTCAATCCGACGCGCGAAGTGTTCCGAGGCACCATAGGCCACAACCCCGCCGCCCGCGATCAGCGCCAGAACGACAGAAATCAGCAGGAAGGGAGCACCTGCAACGAAATAGACCACGCCCCAGCCGAACAGCACCAGCATGGATTGCCCGAAATCGGGCTGCGTCGCCAGAAAGCCTACCACGGCAAGGGTGATGACGAAGGAAATGCTCTTGCCCGGCGGGCCATTCAGTTCCTGACTGGCCGCCATCAGCCAAGCGGTCACGATGATGAAACCGGGTTTCAGAAATTCGGAAGGCTGGAACGAGGCGAAGCCCAGCGAGAACCAGCGCACCGCGCCCTTGCCGAAATCGGTCCCGAAGACCGGCAGCAACGCAAGCGCCACGAAGGACAATGCAAAACCAACGATTCCCAGACGCCGCACCATCTCGGGCGGCAGCATCGAAGTGCCCAGCATGGCCACCAGCGCCAGCGCACCAAAGAACGCCTGCCGCTGCACATAATGGAACGGATCCAGCCCGTTGCGCGTCGCCAGCGGAACCGAGGCCGCCAGTCCCAGCAGGATGCCGATGCCGAACAGGATCAACACCGCCGCCAATGTCCATTTGTCGAGCGTCCGCCACCAACGGGGGAGAACCGGCTCGGTGACCCGTACGGGCATCGAACCATAGACCATCTCAGTCATGGGAACCGCCTGATTTGCCTGCTTGCCTAAAGCTGCCGGTTTGCCCGGCTTGAGGATCAGCCTAACGGGATTCCGCCCGCAAGGCCAGTGGAATTGCATGGCAGGTTCGGCGCCCGAGGCATCACGCTACCGTGCGCGGGTGCCGGAAAAAACACGGGCCCGCCCGGAAATTCCACCGCTTGCAGGCGCCGCCCCCGTCGCCCATTCTGCGCGCCGAAATGACGGCGGGGGGCGGGATGATTCCGGTTCAGGGATATGCAGGGCGCAAGGTGGCAGTTCTGGGGCTGGGACGTTCGGGCCTCGCCACGGCGCGTGCGCTGAAGGCAGGCGGGGCCGAACCCCTGCTGTGGGACGACAGCCCGGAAGCGCGGGCCAAGGCCGAGGCCGAGGGCTTTGCCTGCACCGATCTGATGAAACAGGGCGCCTTTGACGGCGTGGCCTGTCTGATCACCTCGCCCGGCATCCCGCATCTGTATCCGCAGCCCAACAAGGTGATCGCCCGCGCGCTCGACCTTGGTGTGCCGGTCGATAATGACATCGGCCTGTTCTTCCAAAGCCTCGGTGCCGCCGACTGGGCGAAGTTCGACACCGCCCCCCGGGTGATCTGCGTCACCGGATCGAACGGCAAATCCACCACCACGGCACTGATCCACCATATCCTGCAAGTCGCCGGGCGGCCAACACAGATGGCGGGCAATATCGGCCGCGGTGTGCTGGATATCGACCCGCCGCAGGATGGCGAGGTCATCGTGCTGGAACTGTCCAGCTACCAGACCGACCTCGCTCGCGCCCTGACGCCCGATGTGGCGGTGTTCACCAACCTCTCGCCCGATCATCTGGACCGCCACAACGGCATGGGCGGCTATTTCGCGGCCAAGCGCCGGCTGTTCGCCGAGGGCGGCCCGGATCGCTGCATCGTCGGCGTGGATGAGACCGAGGGGCGCTTCCTCGCCAACCAGATGGCGCAGGGACCAGAAGACGACCGGGTGATCCGCGTCTCCTCCGGCACGAAGCTCGAAGGCTTTGGCTGGTCGGTCTTTGCCCGCAAGGGTTTCCTTGCCGAATGGCGGCGCGGCAAGCAGATGGCCTCCATCGACCTGCGTGAGATTTCGGGGCTGCCCGGTGCCCACAACCACCAGAATGCCTGCGCCGCCTATGCCGCCTGCCGCGCGCTGGGGCTGGCACCCAAGCTGATTGAACAGGCGCTGCAATCCTTCGGCGGCCTGCCGCATCGCAGCCAGCTGGTCGGCGAAAGGAATGGCGTCCGCTTCGTGAATGACAGCAAGGCCACCAATGTCGACAGTGCCGCCAAGGCGCTGCAAGCCTTTCCAAAGATCCGCTGGATCGCCGGTGGCATGGGCAAGGATGGTGGCATCACCGCGCTGGAGCCCTTCCTCGGCTCGGTGGTGAAAGCCTATCTCATCGGCCATTCCGCCCGCGACTTCGCGCTTCAGATCGGCAGCACCCCGCACGAAATCTGCGAGACGATGGCGCGCGCCGTAGCCCGCGCAGCAGAGGAAGCCGAGCCGGGCGATGTGGTGCTGCTTGCCCCCGCTGCCGCCAGCTTTGACCAGTATCCGAACTTCGAAAAACGCGGCGAGGATTTCACCGCTCAGGTCCAAGCGCTGCTGTCGTAAGGGGGCTCTGCCCCCGCGCCTTTGGCGCCCCCCCCGGGATATTTGGACCAAGATGAATGGCAAGGGCGTTCATCTTGGCAATAAATATCCCGGGGTGAACGGGCCGCAGGCCCGGAGGGGCAGCGCCCCTGACCTTGCTACAGCTCCGCCAGCGCCCCTGCGTGATCTTCCAGCGCGGCGCAGCCCTTCGGGGTCAGCGCATAGATCCCGCGCGCGGCGCGTTCGAACCAGCCGTAGTGATCGGCCCGCAGCATCTCGCCCGCGCAGGCAACACCGGTAGCGGAGGCCAGTGTTTTCGGCGCGGCGGGGCCGGTCGCCAGCGCGCGGGCAAGGCGCAGCGCATCCTGCCGATAGGCGGTCATGCGCGCGCCACCGGGCGTGCCGCCGGTATTGGGGTCACCCACCCGCCGGTCGAACTCGCGCAGGAGCCTTCCGGCCCGTTGCTTCTGCGGCCGCGGGCGGTAAGGGCCGGGGTCGAGATGGGCCTGCACCTTGCCGCTTTCCTCTACCGCCAGCAGGCCAAGACCGAGACGGCGGCAGAGGGCAAGGATGTCGCGGTAGCGCGCGGGCCAGCCACGCGGGCCGGGCGCAGGCACAGCGAGGTAGACGGTGTCAAAAAGGCTGAGCCGCCGCACGCCTTGCAGCACCAGAGGCAAAGTGAAGCTGGTCTTCATCTCCACCACCACCGGCGCCTCCTCGCCCCGACGGGCGAGGATGTCGCAGTGGCCGACCTCGGCCTTCACCGCATAGCCCTGCCCTTCCAGCCAGGCTTTCAGCGCGGGGTAAAGCTCGGCCTCGCGCCGCCGCGCACCCGCCACCGGATCAGCGCACCTTCAGCGTGGCCAGGCCAATCAGCGCAAGGATCAGCGAGATGATCCAGAAGCGGATCACGATCTGCGGCTCGGCCCAGCCCTTCTTTTCGAAATGGTGGTGGATCGGCGCCATGAGGAACACCCGCCGCCCGGTGCGCTTGAAGTAAAGCACCTGGATGATGACGCTCAGCGCCTCGACCACAAAAAGCCCACCGACGATGGCCAGCACGATCTCGTGCTTGGTGCAGACCGCGATCGCGCCCAGCGCGCCACCCAGCGCAAGGCTGCCGGTATCGCCCATGAACACCGCCGCCGGGGGCGCGTTATACCACAGGAAGCCCAGCCCGCCGCCAATCAGTGCAGCCGAGAAGATCAAGAGTTCCCCGGTGCCCGGCACGAAATGCACGCCCAGATATTCGGTGAAGTTGAAGTTGCCGACGACATAGGCGATCACCCCAAGCGTGCCGCCCGCGATCATCACCGGCATGATGGCAAGGCCGTCCAGCCCGTCAGTCAGGTTCACCGCATTGGCGGCGCCGACGATGACGATCATGCCAAAGGGCACGAAGAACCAGCCGAGGTTCAGAAGCGCGTCCTTGAACAGCGGCAAGGCAAGCTGATTGGTCAGTGCTTCGGGATGGAAGCGCGCGGCGGCATAGGCGGCGAGCGCGGCAATCAGCAGGCCCAGCGCCATGCGCACCCGGCCCGAGACGCCCTTGGTGTTCTGTTTGGTGACCTTGGCATAATCGTCGGCAAAGCCGATCAGCCCGAAGCCCAGCGTCACCAGCAGCACGATCCAGACATAGGGGTTGTCGAGCCGCGCCCAAAGCAGGGTCGAAACCATCAGCGCCGACAGGATCAGCAAGCCCCCCATGGTCGGCGTGCCCGCCTTGGAGAAATGCGAGGCCGGGCCGTCGTCGCGGATCGGCTGGCCCTTGCCCTGCTTGCGGCGCAAAAGGTTGATGAGCGGTCTGCCGAACAGGAATCCGAAGATCAGCGCGGTGGCAAAGGCTGCCCCCGCGCGGAAAGTGATGTAGCGGAACAGGTTGAACACGTCGCCCCCGTCCGAAAACTCGGTGAGAAGATACAGCATTACTCTGTTCCCTTGTCGTCTTGGGGGCGGGCCTGCCCCAGTTTGCGCAGCGCCTCGACCAGCAGGCTGACCTTGATGCCCTTTGATCCCTTCACCAGCACGATGTCACCGGCATCGACCAGCGCGCGCAGGCGCGGCAGCAGCTCGGCCGCCGTTTCCACCCATTCGCCGCGTCGGCCTTGCGGCAGAGCCTCATGCAGCGCCTTCATGCGCGGGCCGACGCAATGCACAATGGCAAGGCTGGCAAACGCTGGGTGGTGGGCGATTTCGGCGTGAAGCGCCAGTTCGGTCGGGCCAAGCTCCAGCATGTCGCCCAGAATGGCGATGCGACGGCCCTGACGGATGCGGCCCACGTTATCCTCGGGGCGCAGGATCGACAGCACGTCAAGGCTGGCGGCCATCGAGGCCGGGTTGGCGTTGAAGGCGTCGTCGATCAGCTCGAACCCTTCATCGGCGACCGGATCGGTGGTGATCCGCTCGCGCTGACCCCGGCCTGCCGGGGGCGACCAGCGGCCAAGCCCCTGCGCCGAAAGCGCGGGATCGGCGCCCAGCGCCTCGGCCGAAGCCAGAACGGCGAGCGCGTTGACGGCAAAATGGCGGCCTGGCGACTGCACGCGGAACAGGCGCGGTCCGGCGGGGGTGATGGCCTGCACGGCGCTGGCCTCCGCGCCCCAGTCGGCGCGGTCAATCTGCCAGTCGGCGCCGGTTGCCGCGAAGGTGACGGCACGGGCGCCGGTTTCGGTGGCTTTCGCCAGCAGGATGTCCGATACGTCCAGCCCCGCAGGCAGGATCGCGATACCGCCGGGGCGCAGCCCGTCAAGGATCGCGGCCTTTTCCTGCGCGATTCCTTCAAGCCCGTCGAAGGCGAACAGGTGGGCGGGCGCGACTGTGGTGATGACGGCCACGTCCAGATCGGCCATGCGCGCCAGCGGTGCGATTTCGCCGGGGTGGTTCATGCCGATTTCGATGATGGCGAAATCGGTATCGGCAGGCATCCGCGCCAGCGTCAGCGGCACGCCCCAATGGTTGTTGTAGCTGGCCTCGGCGGCATGCACATGCCCCTGCCCGGTCAGCGTGGCGCGCAGCATCTCTTTCGTCGAGGTCTTGCCGACCGAGCCGGTGACACCCACGACCTTCGCCGCCGTCCGCGCACGGGCGGCACGGCCCAGCGCCTCCAGCCCCTTCAGAACATCGGGAACCAGCAGCAGCGGCGCCTCCGGCGAAACCCCCTCGGGAATACGGCTGACCAGCGCGGCGGCGGCGCCCTGCGCCAAAGCCTGCGCCACGAAATCATGGCCGTCGCGCACATCCTTCAGCGCCACGAACAGATCGCCCGGTCGCAGGCTGCGGGTGTCGATGGAAACGCCATTCGCCGCCCAGTCGCAGGGCGAGGTGCCGCCGGTGGCGGCGATGGCATCGGCAGAGGTCCAGAGCGCGGCCATCAGATCATCCCGTCCAGCGCGGCGACGGCAATCGACGCCTGTTCCACATCGTCGAAGGGATAGACGTCGCCCTTGATGACCTGCCCCGTTTCATGCCCCTTGCCGGCGATCAGCAGCGCGTCCCCCGGTTGCAGGGCATCGACGCCCCGCAAGATGGCCTCGGCCCGGTCGCCGACTTCGTTGGCCTCGGGGCAGGCTTGCAGAATTGCTGCACGAATAGCCGCCGGCTCCTCGCTTCTGGGGTTGTCGTCTGTCACAAACAGAACATCCGCCGCCTCGCGCGCCGCAGCGCCCATCAGCGGGCGCTTGCCCCGGTCACGGTCACCACCGGCGCCGAAAACCACGATCAGCCGACCCATGACATGCGGGCGCAGCGCCTTCAGCGCAGTCGCCAGCGCATCGGGCGTATGGGCGTAATCGACAAAGACCGAGGCACCATTGGCCCGCGTCGCCGCAAGCTGCATCCGCCCGCGCACGCCGGTCAGTTGCGGCAGCACGCGGAACACATCGCCCGGCGCCTCGCCCGCGCCGATGGCAAGACCGGCGGCCAACGCCACATTCTCGGCCTGGAAACCGCCGATGAGATCAAGCCGGATCTGATGCGGCTGCCCCTGCCAGAGGTAGCGCACATCCTGCCCGGTCGCATCGAACCGCTGGCCTGCGATGCAAAGATCGCAGCCCGCGTCATGCCCCACGGTCAGCAGCCGCTGGCCCTTGGCCTCGGCGATCGCCGCCATATCGGCGCCGCGCGGATCGTCCATGTTGATGACCGCCGTTGCGTCGGGCGGCAGCACCCGGTCGAAAAGCCCCGCCTTTGCGGCGAAATAGGCCTCGAAGGTACCGTGGTAATCCAGATGGTCCTGCGTGAAATTGGTGAAGCCCCCGGCCTTCAGCCGCACACCATCCATGCGATGCTGGTCGAGCCCGTGGCTCGACGCCTCCATCGCGGCATGGGTCACGCCCGCCCCGGCCGCCGCCGCCAGCATGGCATGCAGGGTGATCGGGTCCGGCGTGGTATGGGCAGAGGGCGCGGCCCAGGCACCTTCGACCCCGGTGGTGCCGATATTGATGGCGGCATGGCCCAGCGCCATCCAGATCTGCCGGGTGAAGGTCGCGACCGAGGTCTTGCCGTTGGTCCCGGTGACGGCCACCATGGTTTCGGGCTGCGCCCCGAACCAGAGCGCTGCCGCCAGCGCCAGTGCCTGACGTGGATCGGCCACCACCACCAGCGCCATGCCCTCCAGCACGGGTGCGGCGATGCGCGCGCCCTCGGCATCGGTCAGCACCGCGACGGCGCCCATGCGGCGGGCATATTCCACGAATTCCGCCCCATGCATCCGGCTGCCCGGCATGGCTGCGAACAGAAAGCCGGGCTTCACCGCCCGGCTGTCCACCGCAAGCCCGGTCACCCGGACCTCTGCCCCGCCCTTGGCGGTCAGCCCCAGTTCAGCCAGTGTCGCGCTGCGTTCTGTCATGGGACAGCCCCCGTCTCAGTTATGGACGACGGCTGTTAGCGCATTCGCGGGGGGGAGTTCAATCTGCGGCCTGATCCCCAGAAGCGGCGCGACACGACGCACCACCTCGGCCGCGACCGGCACGGCAGTGTAACCGGCGGTCCGGCGCGGCTCGGGGCCTGAGGTATCAACCGGCTCGTCCAGCGTCACGATCAGCACATACCGCGGATTTTCCGCCGGGAACATGCTGGCGAAGGTGTTGATCACCTTGTCCTTGTAATATCCGCCGGTGGGTTTGGGCTTGTCAGCGGTGCCGGTCTTGCCCGCGATGGCATAGCCTTCCAGCTTTGCATAAGACGCCGTGCCATGTTCGACCACGCCAGCGAGCATATCCACCGCCTGCCGCGCCACCCGTTCCGACATGACGCGCGTGCCTTCGGGCGCGGTCTTGCGCCGCAGCAGCGTCGGCGGCACCGCGATTCCCCCGTTGGCGATGGCGGAATAGGCAGCGGCCAGGTGCATCGGGCTGGCCGACAGGCCATGGCCATAAGACACCGTGATCGTCACGATGTCGGACCAGTTCTTCTGCACCAGCGGACGCGAGCTTTTCGCCTCGACCATCTCGATCGGGGTCGGCTCGAAGAAGCCCAGAGACTTCAGGAACGCCTGCTGTTTCAGCCCCCCCACCATCAGCGCCACATGCGCCGTGCCGACGTTCGACGACTTCGCGATGACATCCGCAACCGAGAGATAAGGCCCGTAATTGTGGTTACGGAATTCCTTGATGCGGAACTTGCCCCACACCATTGGCGCATTGGCATCGACCAGCGTGTCGGGCTTCACCAGACCCAGTTCAAGCGCCTGCGCCACCGCAAAAATCTTGAAGGTGGAGCCAAGCTCATACACCCCCTGCACCGCGCGGTTGAACAGCGGGCTGTCACCCGGATCGCCCTTCACCAGCGGATTCGGACGATCGTTCGGGTCGAAATCGGGCAGCGACACGAGGCTGAGGATTTCGCCCGTGCGCACATCCATCAGCACGGCGGCAGCACCCTTGGCGTTCATCATCTTCATGCCGGTGTCCAGAACTTCGGTCACCGCCGATTGCAGCGTGAGGTCCAGCGACAGTTGCAAAGGTTCCGCCGTCTGCGCCGGATCGCGCAGCCGGTCGTCGAGGAACTTCTCAAGCCCCGCCGTGCCGATCACCTCAGCGCTGTTCACGCCCTCGGTGCCGAAGGACGCCCCGCCCAGCACATGCGCGGCCAACCGCCCGTTGGGGTAAAGCCGCATCTCGCGCGGGCCGAACAGCAGACCCGGATCGCCGATCTCGTGCACCTTCTGCATCTGTTCGGGGCTGAGCTTCTTCTTGATCCACAGGAAGCTGCGGCCATCGGTCAGGCGGCGGTGCAGGTCTTCTTCCTTCAGATCCGGGAAAATGACCGCCAGTTCGCGCGCCACGCGGGACGGGTCCACCATATCCTTGGGCTGGGCATAAAGTGCGTGTGTCACCAGATTGGTGGCCATCACCCGGCCATTGCGGTCGGTGATGTCGGCACGCTGCGCGAGGATCGCCGCACCCGGCGCGGCGGAACGCGGCTCCATCGGTTCGGAAGCCGCCAGCAGCCCCATGCGCGCCCCGACCACGGTGAAGGCCATGAAGAACGACAGGCCCAGCAGCAGAAGCCGCCCTTCGGCCCGCTTGCGCGATTTTTCCCGCATCACTTCGTGCCGGGCACGCAGGTTCTCGCGTTCGATACTGTCGGGGTTTTCCCCGGCTGCACGGGCCGAAAGGATACGGGCCAGCGGACGAAGCGGCGTGCGGGTCATGGATTCCCCTCCTGTTCGCCGGAAACATCGACAGGTGCATTCACATCCGGCAGCGGCACGACCGGCACCGGATAGGCCACTTCGCTGGCCAGACCGAACTGTTCCGGCTCCATCGGCAACAGGCGCAGCCTGTCGAAGTTGATGGTCGAAAGCTCGCGCAGCCGGTCGGGGCGGTTCAGATAGGCCCATTCGGCACGCTGGATCGACAATGCCTCGCGCAGATCCGCAATTTCCGAGTTCAGCCGCGACACATCTTTCAGCGCCTGTTGCGTCGCGTAGTTTTCCTTGTAGGCCCAGAAGCCCAGCCCGATGACAGCCGCGAAGGTCAGCAGATAGACAAGGGCACGCATCAGCGGCGTCCTCCTTTGCGGGGCAGCAGCGGCACATCCATCGCCGCAGGGTCAAGCCGGTGCGCGGGCGCTTCGGTCCGGCGACCGACACGCAGCCGGGCAGAGCGCGCCCGCGGATTTTCCGCCAGCTCCACATCATCCGGCCCCACCGCCTTGCGGGTGACCATGGCGAAGCTGGGTGTCTGCGTCTGCGCGGCGGGGGCATAGCGGTTGCCCTGCGATTCGGTGCTGCGGCTCTGGAAGAACCGTTTGACGATGCGATCTTCAAGGCTGTGGAAGGTGACCACCGCCAGCAGCCCGCCGGGGCGCAGCGCGCGTTCCGCTGCCGCCAGCCCCTCGGCCAGCGAGTCGAATTCGGCGTTCACCGCGATGCGGATGGCCTGAAAGCTGCGCGTTGCCGGGTGGCTTTGCCCCGGTTTCGGGCGTGGCAGGCAGCGCGCAACGATTTCGGCCAGTTGCAGGGTGCGGGTGATCGGTTCGACCTTACGCGCCTCGGTAATGGCGCGCGCGATGCGACGCGAGGCGCGCTCCTCACCATAGTGATAAAGGATATCGGCCAGCACGGCCTCATCCGCCTCGTTCACCAGATCGGCGGCAGAGGTGCCATCCTGGCTCATCCGCATGTCCAGCGGGCCATCCTTCTGGAAGGAAAAGCCGCGATCCGCCTGATCAAGTTGCATGGACGAGACACCCAGATCCAGAACGATACCGTCCAGATCCTGTGCATATTCATCCAGTTGCGAGAAGTTTCCGGCCACGAGGCTCAGCCGGTCACCATAGTCGCCGGCCCATGCGGCGGCCATCTGCAACGCCAGCGGGTCACGGTCCACGCCCGTCACATGATCGGCCCCGGCCGCCAGCAGACCGCGCGTGTAGCCCCCTGCCCCGAATGTGCCATCCAGCCAGCGGCCCGAAACCGGGGCGCAGGCATCCAGCAGCGGCCGCAGAAGCACCGGGATATGCGGTGCGCGCTCCTCCACCGGCTATTCCTCCGGCTCGTCGGACAGCAGCGCCAGCAGGTCGGCGCCCTCGGGGATCAGATCGTCCAGATCGTCCTCTTCCTCGGCCGCGGCATTCAGCGCGTCATAGGAATCGCGGCGCCAGATCTGGAAGGTATCCAGCGTGCCCGCAAAGGTCGCCTCGGCACCGTCCTTCAGCATCTCGGCATCCAGACCGATCTTGTCGCGCGCCTTGGGCGGCAGAACGATCCGGCCGTCGTCGTCGATTTCAACCTGTTGCGAGAGGGTGATGAAATTGCGCTCCAGCGCGCGGCGGGGCTTGGAGCCGATCTGCATGCGCCGGATGCGGGCTTCGAGCCGCGCCATCTGCGCCATGGTATAACCTTCGATGAATTCCGCGCCGGGGCGGCCGTAGACCAGAACGAATTTCGGGCGGCTGCCGTCGAAGGAAGGATCACCTGCTTCGAGGACACGCCGGAACGATGCAGGAATCGAGACCCGCGCCTTTCCGTCAACCTTTTGGTTGAACTCGCCTCTGAAGCTTTCCGACACGGTCTGCTGTCCCTGCCCGGTCCTGTTATTTTCGTTGCGCCGGAGTCCCCTCTCAGGCATGATTCGTGGTCGAGACCCAGAAACGAAAGCGGCGGATCGGGCGGCTGCCACTGCCCGATCCGCCGTCTGTCCCATCGCTGGGTCGGCCCGGCTGCACGCGCCACCTGGGGGAGATGTCTGCTCGCCCGCGCGCCGGTCGTATCGTCGAGTAACGGAGGTGCCTGTATGAAGCCTGACTTTTCGCCTGTGGGGTCTTGCTGCCCCGTGCTTTTCATTTCCGCCGCCACTCGATGACCAAGGGATGCCATGGGACTTCATGGTAATCAATGGGATTTTTCGGCCCAGACCTGGAAGATGTTGAGAAGCACCCCAAAGAGTTACAGCATCTGGTAGGTGCAAGGTCGCAAATCCGGCTAATTGTGGCGAAAACATCAGCAGGCGCCCACTAGATATTGGGGCGTGTTTTTTTCGCCACGGAGCAGCCACTTCTGCCCCATGGGATCGTATGGCACCGCGACAACTGACCTGAAAAGCACATTTCACCCCCGAAATCGCGGATCTCACACCCGACTCGGGGCTAAATCACGCCTCAGTGATTCGTGAGACAGCGCGATTCCGCGTGAAGCCCGGCCCGATCCCATGGGATTCCCTGATTTCTGGAAGGCCGTTCCCATGAATTCCCGGTCTTCCCCTGATTTCTCGGCAGCCCCATGCCGTCCCGATCCGGAAAATCCCGTTTCGGGCTGCACAAACGAAAACGCCCGCCAGAAGGCGGGCGTCCGGGATCGCATGGGAAAGGCGGCTCAGGCCATGCCACCGTCAATCAGGCGACGGGCAAGCCGGGCATAGGCCTCGGCCATCGCCCCCTGCCCCGCCGCGATCGGCGTGCCGGCGTCGCCCGCCAGCCGCGTGTCCAGATCCAGCGGCAATTCGCCAAGGAAGGGCACGCCGAGTTTTGCCGCCTCGGCCGCCACGCCGCCATGGCCGAACAGATGCGCCTCATGCCCGCAGTTGGGGCAGACATAGGTAGACATGTTCTCGATCAGACCCAGCACCGGAACCTTGAGCTTGCCGAACATATCCAGCGCCTTGCGCGCATCCAGCATCGCCACATCCTGCGGGGTGGAAACCACAACAGCCCCGGTCAGCGCAAACCGCTGGCTGAGCGTCAGTTGAATATCGCCGGTGCCGGGTGGCAGGTCGATCAGCAGAATATCCAGATCGCCCCAGGCCACCTGCTCGATCAGTTGTTGCAGCGCCCCCATCAGCATCGGGCCGCGCCAGATCACCGCCTCGTCCTCTTTCAGCATGAAGCCGATGGACATGACGGTGACACCATGCGCCTGAAGCGGGATGATGGTTTTGCCGTCCGGGCTGGCGGGGCGCTTGTTCACCCCCATCATGCGCGGCTGGCTGGGGCCATATATATCGGCGTCCAGCAGCCCAACCCGTCGGCCCTGCCGGGCCAGCGCCACCGCGAGGTTCGACGAGACGGTGGATTTCCCGACGCCCCCTTTGCCCGAGCCGATGGCCACGATGCGGTCGATCCCGCTGACCCGCTTGGGTCCGCCCTGATGCGGCGCGGCATGGCCACCGATCTTGAGCCCCTGCGGCGGGGCTGCCTTGGGCGCGGGACCATGGGCTGTCATCACGACCTGAACATTGCGCAGACCCGGCAGCGCCCGCAGCGCCGCTTCGGCCGCGGCCTGCACCGGCGCCAACACCTGCGCCTCGGCCGGGGTGGGCGCCTCGATCACGAAGGCCACGGTATCGCCTTCGACCCGCAGCGCGCGAATCAAGTCGCGGTCGACCAGATTGCCGCCCCCCGGCAGCGCGACCCGCGCCAGAACCGCCAGAACCTCTTCGCGTGAAACCGTCATGCGGACCTCCTGTCTTGCGGGCAGAGCCTTGTTCACGTTACGTCAAAGTGCAAGGCCCGTTTACCATTTGCTCAAAAAACTGGCGATGCGCTTGGAAATGATCAAGATTTTCCTCGCGTCAGCCATGCGGAAGCCGCATAGCTGCAATGCGGCGAAACAGGATTGTGCACATGCAGCATTTGCCCCATTTTGATCTCAACAGCGCAGGACAGGGATCGACAGACCCGAAGATGTGAGCGCTAAACCGAAGACTTGAGGCTGACTGAAATGGCTTATGTAAACACCACCCGCGTCGCGCATATCAGCGTTGCCGACCGTATCATGGGTCTGGTGGACGGCATCCGCAAGATGCAGGCCCGCCGGGCGATCTACCGGCAGACCCTGCGTGAACTGAATGCGCTGAGCACCCGCGAACTGGCGGATCTGGGCATCCATCGCTCGATGATCACCCGTCTGGCGCAAGAAGCGGCCTACGGCAAATAAGTATCTTTGCCGGGTTCCACCTCCTCCCGGAACCCGATGCAAAAGCGGCGACATCGCTCCTCCTCCCTAGATGTCGCCGCCCTTCTATAACGGAAACCCCGGTTTCCAGAGTTTGCGCGGCCCCTCCTCCTCCCTGGGCCTGTCGCAAAAGCGGCGATCCCCTCCTCCTCCCTGGGATTGCCGCAAGCCATACGGGCCTTACCTGCCCGGAACGGTTCCCTGGCCCCTCCTCCTCCCTAGGCCGTGGGATCGGCGACAGCCCCCTCCTCCTCCCTGGGGTTGTCGCAATCCATTCGGGTCGTATGACCCAACAGGTTCATGGCCCCTCCTCCTCCCTGGGCCATGGAAAACGCGGCGCCCCCTCCTCCTCCCTGGGGTGTCGCACCGAAACAGCCGCCCCTCCTCCTCCCTGGGCGGATGTTGAAAATGGACGGCGGCACCCCTCCTCCTCCCTGGGTGTCGCCGTTTCCATTTTGGTGGGCCATCCCCCCCCTTGCATCACGCCACGCCCGCGCCCATGGTCCGGCAGATTGCCACCAGAGGATGCGCCCGTGCCGATTTCCGTCATTTCCGCTGCCCTTGTTGCCGCCCTGGTTGGCTATGGCTCCACCATCGCGCTGGTTCTGGCGGCGGCGGCGGCGCTGGGGGCTTCGCCCGCGCAGACCGCAAGCTGGGTGCTGGCAATCTGCATCGGAAAGGCCGTCGGCTCCGCATGGCTGAGCTGGTCAAACCGCATCCCGGTCGTGCTGGCCTGGTCCACCCCCGGCGCCGCGCTGATTGCCGCGACCGAGGGCATCGGTATGGCGCAGGCGGTGGGCGCCTTCGTGCTGGCGGGGTTGTTGGTGCTGGCGACAGGGCTGATTCAGCCCTTGGGCCGTCTGGCGCAACGTATACCCGATGGCATTGCCGGGGGGATGCTGGCCGGCGTTCTGCTGCCCTTTTGCATGAAGCTGCCTGCCGCGGCGCAGGCGGTGCCGGTTTTGGTGCTGCCGGTCATCGCCGCCTTCGCGCTGGTGCGGCTGCGCAATCCGGCCCTTGCGGTTCTGGTGGCGCTGGTGCTGGGCATCGGTGCGGCCTTCGCCAGCGGCATGGCCACCCTGCCCGCGCTGAGCCTGCCGCTGCCAAACCTGACCTTCATTGCGCCCGAATTCGACCCCGGCACGCTGATCGGCCTTGGCCTGCCGCTTTATCTGGTGACCATGGCCTCGCAGAATCTGCCGGGATTCGCCACGCTGCGGGCCGCCGGATACGAGCCGCCGGTGCGCGCCGGGCTGGTGACGACGGGCGGGATTTCCGCCGTGATCGGGCTGTTTGGCGCGCATACGATTTCCATGGCCGCGATCACCGCCGCGATCTGTCTGGGCGACGACGTGCATCCCGACCGCAGCCGCCGCTGGATCGTCGGGCTGGTCTATGCCGGTTTCTGGGTGCTGCTGGGCTTGCTTACGCAACCGATTCTGGCGCTGCTGTCGGCGCTGCCGGTCGAGTTGATCACCGCTATCGTGGCGCTGGCGCTGCTGGGACCGTTCATGGGGGCGGCGACCCATGCCTTCACGCCGCCGGAAACCCGCTTTGCGGCCGCGATCACGCTGGCGGTTACCGCCTCGGGTGCGGCGGTGCTGGGGATAGGCGCAGCCTTCTGGGGGCTGATGGCGGGGCTTGCCTTTCACGCGCTGGAACGGCTGAAACGGCGCTAGGGGGCGCTCGCGCCCCCTCGGCCTGCGGCCTCACCCCCTGAGGATATTTAGACCAAGATGAAAAGCGTCAGAACGGCAGGTCGCCCGCCTCATGCGCGGGCGAGATGAAGCCCGCGACCACCTTCTTGGTGCCGGCCTTGTCAAAGGCAACCTCCAGCTTGTCGCCCTCGATGCCGATGACGCTGCCATAGCCGAATTTCTGATGGAACACGCGGTCTTGCAAGGCGTAGGCCGAGACCGCATGAAGGTCGATGGTCATGTTCCGGCTTTCGCGCGGCTGTGCGACGGGGCGCTGGCCGGCGCGATCTTGCAGACGTTTCCAGCCCGGCGAGTTGTAGACATCGGCCCGCGTCGCGCGCTCTTCGATCCGCGAGCCGCCGAAGGCGGGCGCCGCCGCGCCAAAGCCACCGCCGTAAAGGCCCGGCGGGGTCAGCACCTCGACATGGGCGCCGGGCAGTTCGTCGATGAAGCGCGAAGGCAACTGGCTTTGCCACTGACCATAGACCCTGCGATTGGCGGCAAAGCTGACGGTGCAGAGCCGTTCCGCGCGGGTAATCCCGACATAAGCCAGACGGCGCTCCTCCTCCAACCCCTTCTGGCCGCTTTCATCCATGCTGCGCTGACTGGGGAAAAGTCCGTCCTCCCATCCCGGCAGATAGACCACCGGGAATTCCAGCCCCTTGGCGGCGTGCAGCGTCATGATGGTGACCTTTTCCGCCGCCTCTTCGGTTTCATTGTCCATGATCAGCGCGACATGTTCCAGAAAGCCTTGCAGGCTGTCGAACTGTTCCAGCGCCTTCACCAGTTCCTTGAGGTTTTCCAGACGACCCGGCGCTTCGGGTGTCTTGTCGTTCTGCCACATCGAGACATAGCCGGATTCTTCAAGAATCACCTCGGCCAGCCGCACATGCACATGATCGCGCGCGGGCGCGGTTTCGGGCAGCAGGGGTTCGATCACCGCGTCGGCGATTTCGGGGCGGCTGTTCACCACGGTATCGTGCCAGCGGTCCACCCCATCGACGAAGGCACGCAACTGCCCGGCACCCTTGCCGCCGATCCCGCCGCGCGCCAGCAATTCGCGCGCGCCTTCCAGCAGGCTGACACCGTTTTCGCGGGCCGCGCGTTGGATTTCCTGTTGCGCCTTGTCACCGAGGCCGCGTTTGGGGGTGTTCACCACACGCTCGAACGCCAGATCGTCGTCGGGGCTGACGGCGAGGCGGAAGTAGGCCATGGCATCACGAATTTCGAGCCGTTCATAGAATCGCGGGCCGCCGATGACGCGATAGGGCAGCCCGATGGTGAGGAAACGGTCTTCGAAGGCGCGCATCTGGTGGCTGGCGCGCACCAGGATCGCCTGATCGTTCAACCCGAAAGGCCCGAGCCCGCGCGAGCCGCGTTGCAGCGCCTCGATCTCGTCGCCGATCCAGCGTGCCTCTTCCTCGCCGTCCCAATGGCCGATCAGGCGCAGCTTCTCGCCCCCCTCGGCTTCGGTCCAGAGCGTCTTGCCAAGACGCCCGGCATTGGCGGCAATCACACCCGAGGCTGCGGCAAGGATATGTTCGGTAGAGCGGTAGTTCTGTTCCAGCCGGATCACCTGCGCGCCCGGAAAATCCTTTTCAAACCGCAGGATATTGCCCACCTCGGCACCGCGCCAGCCGTAGATCGACTGGTCGTCGTCACCCACGCAACAGATGTTGCGATGGCCCTGCGCCAGCAAACGCAGCCACAAATACTGCGCGACGTTGGTATCCTGATATTCGTCGACAAGGATATAGCGGAACCAGCGCTGGTATTGTGTCAGGATGTCGGCATGGGCCTGAAAGATGGTGACGCAATGCAACAACAGATCGCCGAAATCGCAGGCGTTCAGACTGCGCAGGCGCGCCTGATACTGGTCATAAAGCTCGGTCCCGCGATTGTTGAACCCGGCGGCTTCGGACGAAGGCACCTTTTCCGGCGTCCAGGCGCGGTTTTTCCAGTGGTCGATCAGCCCGGCCAACTGCCGCGCGGGCCAGCGCTTTTCGTCCATATTGGCGGCAACGATCAGCTGTTTGAGCAGGCGAAGCTGGTCGTCGGTATCCAGAATGGTGAAGTTGGATTTCAGCCCCACAAGCTCGGCATGGCGGCGCAGGATCTTCACGCTGACGGAATGGAAGGTGCCCATCCAGGGCATACCCTCGACCTGCCCCAGCATCCGGCCCACGCGCTCCTTCATCTCGCGCGCGGCCTTGTTGGTGAAGGTCACCGCCAGAATCTCATTTGGCCGCGCCTTGCCGGTGGCCAGCAGATGCACGATGCGCGAGGTCAGCGCCTTGGTCTTGCCAGTGCCCGCCCCTGCCAGCATCAGGACCGGCCCGTCCAGCGCCAGCACGGCTGCCCGCTGTGCGGGATTCAGATCGTCCAGATAGGGCGCTGGCCGCGCCGCCATGGCACGCTGCGACAGGGGAATGGCGGCTTCGAAAGCCTCTGAATCATCATATCCGCTCATATCCGCAAGATAGACGCGCGGGTCGGCCTTGGGAAGCCTGTGTTCCATCAATGTTCCGCCAATTCTGCATATTCAAGAATCTTTGCGCCCGAAAGTTTGCAATTGCAAAGTGTCCCTGAATATTTCGCAAAACTTTGCATTGACGTCGGTTCCTGCCCTTGCGCTGCACCGCAGCACCCCTAAAGTGACCCAGCCGTGCAGAGCTTCGGGGAGGAACAGATGACCGAATTTCGCAAGATCCTGATCGCCAACCGAGGCGAAATCGCGATTCGCGTGATGCGCGCCGCGAATGAAATGGGCAAGAAGACGGTCGCCGTCTATGCCGAAGAGGACAAGCTGTCTCTGCACCGCTTCAAGGCCGACGAGGCCTATCTGATCGGTCAGGGCATGTCGCCGGTGAGCGCTTACCTGAGCATCCCCGAGATCATCCGCGTAGCCAAGCTTGCGGGTGCCGATGCCATTCACCCCGGCTACGGGCTTCTGTCGGAAAACCCCGATTTCGTCGAGGCCTGCGAGGCGAACGGCATAACCTTCATCGGTCCGCGCGCCGAAACCATGCGCGCCCTTGGCGACAAGGCCAGCGCCCGTCGCGTGGCCGTCGCCGCCGGTGTGCCGGTCATCCCCGCGACCGAGGTTCTGGGCAATGACTTCGACGCGATCCGCAAGGAAGCGGCAGAGATCGGCTTTCCGCTGATGCTGAAAGCCTCCTGGGGTGGTGGCGGACGCGGCATGCGGCCGATCCTGAACGCCGAGGAACTGGAAACCAAGGTGCTGGAAGGCCGCCGCGAGGCAGAAGCCGCCTTTGGCAATGGCGAGGGCTATCTGGAAAAGATGATCCAGCGCGCCCGTCATGTCGAGGTGCAGATCCTCGGCGACAAGCATGGCGAGATCTACCACCTTTATGAACGCGACTGCACCGTGCAGCGCCGCAACCAGAAGGTCGTCGAACGCGCCCCCGCCCCCTATCTGACGGATGAACAGCGCGCCGAGATCTGTGAGCTGGGCCGCAAGATCTGTGCCCATGTGAATTACGAATGCGCCGGCACCGTCGAATTCCTGATGGATATGGATGAGAGCAAGTTCTACTTCATCGAAGTGAACCCCCGCGTGCAGGTGGAACATACCGTCACCGAAGAGGTGACCGGCATTGACATCGTGCAGGCGCAGATCCTGATCGCCGAAGGCAAGACGCTGGCCGAAGCCACCGGGGTTGCCAGTCAGGATGGCGTGCGGCTGAACGGCCACGCCCTGCAATGCCGGGTGACCACCGAAGACCCGCAGAACAACTTCATCCCCGATTACGGCCGCATCACCGCGTACCGCAGCGCCACCGGCAACGGCATCCGTCTGGACGGCGGCACCGCCTATGCGGGTTCGGTCGTGACACGCTATTACGATTCGCTGCTGGTGAAGGTGACCGCCCATGCCCAGACGCCCGACAAGGCGATTCACCGGATGGACCGCGCCCTGCGCGAATTCCGTATCCGGGGTGTCAGCACGAATATCGAATTCGTCATCAACCTGCTGAAACACCCGGTCTTCCTGAACGACACCTATACCACCAAGTTCATCGACACCACGCCCGAGCTGTTCCAGTTCCGCAAGCGCCGCGACCGCGCGACCAAGATCCTGACCTATATCGCCGACATCACGGTGAACGGACATCCCGAAACGGCAGGCCGCCCGAAACCGCCGGCCGAGGTGAAAACGCCCAAGGCCCCCGCCCCGTGCGCCGAGCCTGCGATGGGCACCCGCAACCTGCTGGAACAGAAGGGCCCGCAGGCCGTGGCGGACTGGATGCGCGCCCAGACCAAGGTGCTGATCACCGACACCACCATGCGCGACGGGCACCAGAGCCTTCTGGCCACCCGCATGCGCTCCATCGACATGATCCGCGTGGCACCCAGCTATGCCGCCAACCTGCCGCAGCTTTTCAGCGTGGAATGCTGGGGCGGGGCCACCTTCGACGTGGCTTACCGCTTCTTGCAGGAATGCCCGTGGCAGCGGTTGCGCGACCTGCGCGCCGCCATGCCGAACCTGATGACGCAAATGCTGCTGCGCGCCTCCAACGGCGTGGGCTACACCAACTATCCCGACAATGTCGTGCAGGCTTTCGTCAAACAGTCGGCCGAGACCGGGGTGGATGTGTTCCGCGTGTTCGACAGCCTGAACTGGGTCGAGAACATGCGCGTCGCCATGGATGCGGTGATCGAGGCGAACAAGGTCTGTGAAGGCACGATCTGCTATACCGGCGATCTGCTGGACCCGGCGCGCGCCAAATATGACCTGAAATACTATGTCGGCATGGCGAAGGAACTGAAGGCCGCAGGCGCGCATGTGCTGGGCCTGAAGGATATGGCGGGTCTTTTGAAGCCCGCCGCCGCCCGCGTTCTGGTCAAGACGCTGAAGCAGGAGGTCGGCCTGCCGGTCCACTTCCACACCCACGACACCAGCGGCGCCGCGGCCGCGACCATCCTCGCCGCCTGCGATGCGGGTGTGGATGCGGTGGATGCGGCGATGGATGCCTTCTCGGGCGGCACCTCGCAGCCCTGCCTTGGCTCCATCGTCGAGGCGCTGCGCCATACCGAACGCGACACCGGGCTGGACATCGGCGCGATCCGCGACATCTCGAACTACTGGGAGCATGTGCGCGCCCAATATGCCGCCTTTGAAAGCGGCCTCGCCGCGCCCGCATCCGAGGTCTATCTGCACGAAATGCCCGGCGGCCAGTTCACCAACCTCAAGGCGCAGGCCCGCAGTCTGGGGCTGGAGGAACGCTGGCCCGAGGTGGCGCAGGCCTATGCCGATGCCAACCAGATGTTCGGCGACATCGTGAAGGTCACGCCCTCGTCCAAGGTGGTGGGCGACATGGCGCTGATGATGGTGGCACAGGGCCTGTCGCGCAGTCAGGTCGAAGACCCTGCCGTTGATGTGGCTTTCCCCGATTCGGTCGTGGACATGATGAAGGGCAATCTGGGTCAACCGCATGGCGGCTGGCCCGCGGGCATCCAGAAGAAGGTTCTGAAGGGCGAAAAGCCGCAGACCGCGCGCCCCGGCCTTGGCATGGCGCCCGTGGATCTGGAAGAGACGCGGGCCACACTTTCGGCCGAGCTGAACGGATTCACCGTCGATGACGAGGATCTGAACGGCTATCTGATGTATCCGAAGGTCTTTCTGGATTACATGGGCCGCCACCGGCTTTACGGCCCGGTCCGCACCCTGCCGACCCAGACCTTCTTCTACGGCATGCAACCCGGAGACGAGATCACCGCCGAGATCGACCCCGGCAAGACGCTGGAAATCCGTCTGCAAGCCGTGGGCGAAACCGGCGAGGATGGCGAGGCGAAGGTGTTCTTCGAACTGAACGGCCAGCCCCGCGTGATCCGGGTGCCGAACCGCGCGGTGAAGGCCAAAACCGCCGCCAAACCCAAGGCCGACAGCGCCAACGCCAATCACATCGGTGCGCCGATGCCCGGCTCCATCGCTTCGGTTGCAGTGACGGCGGGCCAGAAGGTGCGGGCGGGCGATCTGCTGCTGACCATCGAGGCGATGAAGATGGAAACCGGCCTGCATGCCGACCGCGAGGCCACGGTGAAGGCGATCCACGTCACGCCCGGCAGCCAGATCGACGCCAAGGATCTGCTGATCGAACTAGAATGACAAAGGGGGCCGAAAGGCCCCCTTTTCCGTTCCGGCCGTGATGCAGCCAGATCAGGCCCGGTCTCAGGCCCTGTCATCGAAGAAGCGGTTCACTTCCTTCTCGGCCTCTTCCTTCGACCGGCCATAGCGTTCCTGCACAAGCCCGGCCAGCTTGTCCTTGTGGCCTTCGATCCGGTCCAGCTCGTCATCGGTGAGCTTGCCCCACATGATCTTGGCCTCGCCCTTCAGCTGCTTCCACTTGCCGGCAATCTGGTCGCTGTTCATGGTGCATTCCTTTCGGGTTTCGCGCGGCGGCATCCATCGTCGCCGCTGTGCCAGAACAACCCCCGCCCCCCGCGTCCGGTTCCCGCGAACCGCCACCTTGCTGCCCGCGCAGAAAATTTTCTGCCCCCCGCGTTTTTCCCCTTGCGCCCCCCGCGCCCCCGGACTAAATCCGCCTCCACCGAACCGGCAGCGCGGGCGTAGCTCAGGGGTAGAGCATAACCTTGCCAAGGTTAGGGTCGTGAGTTCGAATCTCATCGCCCGCTCCAGTTCGGAACCGATTGTTGCGCGGGCGTAGCTCAGGGGTAGAGCATAACCTTGCCAAGGTTAGGGTCGTGAGTTCGAATCTCATCGCCCGCTCCAATCGAAAAACAGGCCGCCTTCGGGCGGCCTTTTTCGTTTTCCTTGCCCTGCCGTCTTGGGCCACCCGGAATCCCTTCCCCCATGCCCGCCCCCGTCCTATAAGGCCCCCGAAGCAAACGCCGGAGAGCCCCATGCGCAAGGCCGAAGTCACCCGCAGCACCTCGGAAACCGAGATCGCCCTGTCCATCAACCTCGACGGGACGGGCCGCTACGACATGCAGTCGGGTGTCGGGTTCTTCGATCACATGATGGATCAGCTTTCGCGCCATTCGCTGATCGACATGACCCTGCGCGCCAAGGGCGACCTGCATATCGACGACCATCACACGGTTGAAGATACCGGCATCGCGCTGGGTCAGGCGCTGGTGAAGGCGCTGGGCGACAAGAAGGGCATCCGCCGATACGGCGAATGCAGCCTGCCGATGGATGACGCGCATGTGCATTGCGCGCTGGATCTCTCGGGCCGCCCCTTCCTCGTCTGGAACGTCACCTTCCCCAGCCAGAAGATCGGCACCTTCGACACTGAACTGGTGCGCGAGTTCTTTCAGGCGCTGGCCACGCATGGCGGCATCACCCTGCACATCGACATGCGCCATGGCGTGAACAGCCATCACATCGCCGAAGCCGCCTTCAAGGCCGTGGCCCGTGCCCTGCGCATGGCAGTGGAGACTGATCCGCGCAAGGCCGACGAGATACCCTCGACCAAGGGCAAGCTCTGACCGCCTGGTCATTTTCTGTCTTCAAATATCCCCGCCGGAGGCTCCCGCCGCCTCCGCCCGCGCCACAGCCGGAAAGGAAGCGCCATGCTCACCGTCCTCGTCGATTACGACAGCGGCAACCTGCATTCCGCCGAAAAGGCGTTTCAGCGCATGGCGGCGGAAACCGGCGCGGGCGAGGTCATCGTGACCTCGCGCCCCGAGGATGTGGCCCGCGCCGACCGGATCGTCCTGCCGGGCGACGGCGCCTTCCCGGCCTGCCGCCGCGCCCTCGGCGATCATGGCGGCCTCTTTGAGGCGATTGCCGAGGCAGTGCGCGTAAAGGGCCGCCCCTTCATGGGCATCTGCGTCGGCATGCAGATGATGGCGACCTGGGGTCGCGAATACGAGGACACCCCCGGTTTCGACTGGATCGGCGGCGAGGTCACCCGCATCACCCCGGCCGACCCGCATCTGAAAGTGCCGCATATGGGCTGGAACGATCTGGTGATCGACCATCCGCATCCGGTGCTCGACGGTATCGCCACCGGCGATCACGCCTATTTCGTGCACAGCTACGCCTTCCGCGTGGCGAACCCGGCGGAGCGTCTGGCCCATGTCGATTACGCGGGCGACATCACCGCCATCATCGGCGCGGGCACCATGGTCGGCACCCAGTTCCACCCCGAGAAATCGCAGGCCGTGGGTCTGCGCATCATCGGCAACTTCCTGCGTTGGGCGCCATGAGCGATCTGGGCGCCATCCTCGACCGGATCGGCGCCGAAATGGCGGCGGCCCCCGACCGGGGCCGCGTCGCCGATTACATCCCCGAGCTTGCCCGCATCTCGGATCGTCACTTCGCCATGGCGGTCTGCACTGCCGACGGGCAGACCTTCATCACCGGCGAAGCTGACACGCCCTTCTCCATCCAGTCGGTCAGCAAGGTCTTTACCCTTGCCATCGCGCTTGGCCGTCTGGGCGACCAACTCTGGACCCGCGTCGGGCGCGAGCCTTCGGGACTGGCGTTCAATTCCATGGTCCAGTTGGAATATGAACGCGGCATCCCGCGCAATCCCTTCATCAACGCGGGCGCCCTTGTCGTGACCGATGCGATCCTTGCCGGTCACAAGCCGCGGGAATTGCTGGGGGAAATCCTGCGCTTCCTGCGCGAGGCAGCGGGCGAGGATGACATCCACATCAACAAGGCCGTAGCGGCTTCGGAACAGGCGACCGGGCACCGCAATCTGGCGCTGGCGCATTTCATGGCGGCACATGGCAATCTGCTGCACGCGCCAGACCTGACCTGCGGCACCTATTTCCACCAATGCGCCATCGAGATGTCGGCCCGGCAGCTTGCCCTTGCCGGGCGCTTCCTGATCGGCGCGCCGGACCTGCCGCGTATGCTGGCGCCCGGTCGCACCCGGCGCATCAACGCGCTGATGATGACCTGCGGCCATTACGACGGCTCGGGCGAATTCGCCTATCGCGTGGGCCTGCCCGGCAAATCCGGCGTGGGCGGCGGGATTCTGGTGATCGCGCCCGGTCGCGCCTCGATCGCGGTCTGGTCGCCGGGGCTGAACGCACAGGGCAATTCGCAGCTTGGCACACTGGCGGTGGAGCGGCTGGCGCGGGCGACCGGCTGGTCGGTGTTCGGCTAGCCCCGCTTCGCCACCGCCCAAAGCCCCAGCGCGATCAACGCGAACCCGGCGAAATGCTGCGGACCCAACCGCGTGCCCAGCACCAGCGCCCCCAAAGCCGCCGCGCTGACCGGGATCAGGAAGGTCACCAGCATCAGGTTCACCGCCCCGGCCGTCACCAGCAGCCGGAAATAGAGCGCATAGGCCAGCGCAGTGGACAGAACCCCGATCCCCACCACCGCCGCCCAGACCTGCGCGGGCGGCATCGCCAGCCGCCAGGGCGCATCCACCGCCAGCCAGACCGGCAACAGGATCACCGTCGCCGCCGTCACCTGCCCGAAGGCCGCCTGCAAGGGGGGCACACCCATCTCGCGGAACCGCCGCCCCCACAGCCCGGCGAAAGCGTAGCTCAGCGCCGCCGCCAGACAGGCGATCATCGCAGGCAGCGCCCCCGCCCCGCCCCCGGCCATCACTGCCACCCCCGCGATCCCCGCCGCCACACCGCCCAGTCGCCGCGCCGTCAGCGGCTCGGCCCCGGCCAGATGGGCGACAACGACACCCCACAGCGGGGTCGTGGCATTCAGAATGGCGGCCAAGGCTCCGCTGATCTCGCCCTGCGCGAAGGCGAACAGGCAGAAGGGCACCACATTGTTCAGAAAGCCCATGACGGCCAGCGCCCGCCACACCGCCCAGCCCTGCGGCAACCGCCCGCGCAGCATCACCGCCAGCGCCAGCGCGCCCAGCGCCACCCGACCCCAGACTACCGAAAACGGCGGCAGCCCGGTCAGCGCGATTTCGACAAAGAAGAAAGACCCGCCCCACAGCACCGAAAGCGCAATCAGGCGAGCCCAGTCATCGGATTTCATGCCAAACTCCATGGTCTGGCCCGATGTCGCAGCACCGGGCCGCACAGGGCGACCCGGTTCCTGCTCATTTCACGCGCTTCCAGTCCTGCGACTTGCACAGAAGCCCGCCCGCCACGCACCCGGCCAGCTTCATCGCATTGCCCGAGACGTTCATCTTGCCCGAATAGACCTTGTTGTTCGACGGCCGCCAGACCTGGCCCTCGTATTTGCCGCCACCGACCGGCACCATGTCGATGACGATCTTCTTGCCGATATTCTCGGATTTGTATTCGGCGCCATCCTTGAAGGTCCGGCTGATCTTGCCGCAGAAGGCGCTGCCGCAAGGCGCGATGGTAACATGGGCATAGGCCCCGTCATCCACCTGCGTCTGCCACACCCCTTCCACCGGATCGGCAGATGCCGCACCGGCCAGCCCGACAAGGGCCGCCGCCAAAAGATAAGTCCGCATGGGTTCCTCCTCCCCTTCGATCCCGCGATCATCGGCCCGGCACCACGATTCCCGCAAGCGTGACGCTACGGCCCCCGCTTCGCCCTTGCCGTCACGTCGCCCGCATGCCAAACCGCGCGCGACCCGCATCCCGCATACGGAGCCCGCCATGATCCTCTATCCCGCGATCGACCTGAAAGACGGCCAATGCGTGCGCCTCCTGCGCGGCGAGATGTCGGCGGCAACCGTGTTCGGCGACGATCCGGCGGCGCAGGCCGCGAAGTTCGAGGCCGCGGGCTGTGAATGGCTGCACCTCGTCGATCTGAACGGCGCCTTCGCCGGTCAGCCGGTCAATGCGGCGGCGGTGGAGGCGATCCTCGCCCGCTGCACCGTGCCCGCGCAGCTTGGCGGCGGCATCCGCGATATGGCAACCATCGGCATGTGGCTGGAAAAGGGCCTGTCGCGCGTCATCCTCGGCACCGTGGCGGTGGAAAACCCCGCGCTGGTGCGCGAGGCCGCCCGCGCCTTCCCCGGTCAGGTCGCGGTTGGCATCGACGCCCGCAAGGGCTTTGTCGCCACCAAGGGCTGGGCTGAAGAAACTGACGTGCAGGCGACCGACCTCGCCCGCAGCTTTGAAGACGCCGGTGTCGCCGCCATCATCTACACCGACATCGACCGCGACGGTGCCATGCAGGGCCCGAATATCGAAGCAACCGAGGCCCTCGCGCGGGCCGTCACCATCCCCGTCATCGCCTCGGGCGGCGTCTCGCGCATGGAAGACCTGATCGCGCTGCGCGACACCGGCGTCATCGCCGGCGCCATCTCGGGCCGCGCGCTTTATGATGGCGCCATCGACCTCGCCACCGCCCTCCTTGCCCTGAAAGCCTGATGATTTTCTGTCCGAAAATATCCTCGGGGGGTGAGGCCGCAGGCCGAGGGGGGCAGACAGCCCCCCTTCCCACATCCCCCGCCCCGCGCTAAGGTCCGGCCATGCTGAAAACCCGCATCATCCCCTGCCTCGACGTGGCCGATGGCCGCGTGGTGAAAGGCGTGAATTTCGTCAACCTGATCGACGCAGGCGACCCGGTCGAGGCCGCGCGTGCCTATGACGCGGCGGGCGCGGACGAGCTTTGCTTCCTTGACATCCATGCCACGCATGAAAACCGCGGCACGATGTTCGATCTGGTCACCCGCACGGCCGAACAATGCTTCATCCCGCTGACCGTGGGCGGCGGCGTGCGCAGCCATGCGGATGTGCGGGCACTTCTGCTGGCGGGCGCCGACAAGGTGTCATTCAACTCCGCCGCCGTGGCCAACCCGGATGTGGTCGCCGAGGCGGCCGATCGGTTCGGCAGCCAGTGCATCGTCGTCGCCATCGACGCCAAGACCGTCGAGCTAGGGCGGTGGGAGATTTTCACCCATGGCGGGCGCAAATCCACCGGCATCGACGCGGTGGAATTTGCCCGCACGGTCGAGGCAAAAGGCGCGGGCGAGATCCTGCTGACCTCGATGGACCGCGACGGTACCAAGGGCGGCTACAACCTGCCGCTGACCCGCGCCATCGCCGATGCGGTGAAGGTGCCGGTCATCGCCTCGGGCGGCGTCGGCAACTTGGACCATCTGGTCGAGGGCGTCACCAAAGGCGGCGCCAGCGCGGTGCTGGCTGCCTCGATCTTCCACTTCGGCGAATATACCATCGGCGAGGCCAAGGCCCATATGGCCGCCGCCGGTATCCCGGTGAGACTGACATGAGCACGCTGCACGATCTTGCCGCCACCATCCTCTCCCGCAAGGGGGCTGACCCCGAAAGCTCGTGGACGGCGAATCTGTTCGCCAAAGGCCCCGAGAAATGCGCCGAGAAATTCGGCGAAGAGGCGGTGGAGGCCATCATCGAAGCGGTGAAGGGTGACCGCGCCAAGCTGACCGCCGAGGCGGCGGATGTGCTTTATCACCTGCTGGTCATGCTTGCCGCCCGCGACGTCACACTCGCGGATGTGGAGGCTGAACTGGCCCGGCGCGAGGGCACCTCGGGCATCGCCGAGAAGGCCGCGCGCGGGTAAGGGTTACGTCCCCGCCCCGCGCAGCGCCGCGACCAGCACGCCCATATCCTCGGGCAGCGGCGCCTCGAACTGCAATTCCTCGCCCGTCACCGGATGGATGAACCCCAGCGTCGCCGCGTGCAGCGCCTGACGCGGGAAGGCATTGGCCAGATCGGCAGCCGCCTCGCCCACCGCCTTGGCCGCCACCCGGCGCTTGCCGCCATAGGTCTGGTCGCCGATGAGGCCATGCCCGGCATGGGCCATATGCACACGGATCTGATGGGTCCGCCCGGTTTCCAGCCAGCATTCCACCAGGCTCGCCGCCTCGGGCGTGCCGTAGGATTCCAGCACCCGGACGCGGGTCACCGCATGGCGGCCCTCGTTCCAGACCACCGCCTGCCGCTGCCGGTCGGTGCGGTGACGGGCCAGATGGGTAGCGATGCGCAGGATACCGCCGGATTCGAAGCTGACGCCCCGCACCCCGCGCAAGCGAGGATCGGCGGCGGAAGGCGCGCCGTTCACCACGGCAAGGTAATGGCGGTTCACCGTATGCTTTTCAAACTGCGCAGCCAGCCCGTGATGCGCCCGGTCGCTTTTGGCGACAACCAGCAGACCCGAGGTATCCTTGTCGATCCGGTGCACGATGCCGGGGCGGCGCGCGCCCCCCACACCCGACAGTGTATCGCCGCAATGATGCAGCAGCGCATTGACCAGCGTGCCGCTGTAAGACCCCGGCGCGGGGTGGACCACCATCCCGACCGGCTTGTTGATCACGATCAGGTCAGCATCTTCCCATATCACCTCCAGCGGGATGTCCTCGGGCAGTGTATCCGCCTCGGCCACACGCCCCACGGCAAGGTCATAGGCCTCGCCCTCGGCCACCTTCGTCTTGGGATCGGTCACCGCCACGCCGTCGCGCGTGACATCGCCCGCCGCGATCATCTTCATCAGCCGCGAGCGCGACAGGGCGGCTTCCTCTGGCACCTCGCGCGCCAGTGCCTTATCCAGACGGTCAGGCGGGTTTTCCCCGATCACCACACGCAGCAGCCCGCCTTCGGGCGCGTCATCGTCATCTTCAAGGGGCCGGGACATGGATGATACCTCGGATAAGCTGGAACTGCCGCCCAGCCTGCGCTGGCTGAAATGGCTGGTGACGGCGCTGACCGTTACCCTGATCCTCGGCGTCATAACCATCGTCGGCCTGCTTGTCACCCGCCTGCCGCTGGGCGTGACCCCGGTGGCCGACTTTCCGGCGAGCCTCGTCCTGCCCGAAGGCGCCACGCCCGAGGCGATCACGCGCGGCCCCGGCTGGATCGGCGTTGTCACGACCGACGGGCGGATGTTCGTCTTTGCGCCCGACGGGGCGCTGAGACAGGAAATCACGATCCCCCGCTAAGGCAAAACCGACGCAAGCCCGTCGCCACGGGCATTGCCCCCCCGCCTGTCGCTGGTCCAGCATGATTGAAAACGACGGGGAGTAGACATGCTGGAAACCTTTGGCGCACAGGATGCCACCGATCTGGCCGCGCTGGTGGCGCGGCGCGAGGTCAGCCCGCAGGAATTGCTGGATGCCTCGGTCGCCGCTTCGGCGGCGCTGAACCCGAAGCTGAACGCCGTGGTGCTGCCGCAGATCGAGGTGGCCGAACACCACATCGCCGGGGGCCTGCCACGCGGCCCTTTCACCGGCGTTCCGTTCCTTCTGAAGGATCTTGGTTGCGAGGCGGTGGAGTTTCCCTCGCACAACGGCTCGCGCCTGCTGGCCGATACACGCTATGATCGCGACAGCGCGATCTATGCCCGCATCCGCGCGACAGGCGTGGTGACCTGGGGCCGCACCACCAGCCCCGAGGGCGGCGTGGGCGCCGCGACCGAATCCGCCGTTTACGGCGGGCCGACGCGCAACCCGTGGAACCTTGACCATACCTCGGGCGGCTCGTCCGGCGGGGCCGGGGCGGCAGTGGCGGCGGGGATCGTGCCCTTTGCGCATGGGTCGGACGGCGGTGGATCGGTGCGCATCCCGGCCTCCTCCTGCGGGCTGTTCGGGTTCAAGCCGACGCGGGCGCGGCTGCCCGACGGCCCCTATGCGGGCGAGGGCTGGGCCGGCATGGCGATCGACGGCTTCCTGACCCATTCGGTGCGCGACACCGCGCGGATGCTGGACGCCTGCGCCGGGCCGGACCTTGGCGCGCCCTATCACGCGCCGCCGCTGGCGCGCAGCCATGCCGATGCGATCAGCCGCCCACCGCGCCGGTTGCGGGTGATGCTGGTGAACACCACCTTTACCGGCACAGCGATTCACCCCGAGGTGCGCGAGGCGGTGCTTGCCGCCGCGCGCCTGCTGGAAAGCCTTGGCCATGAGGTGACGCCGGGCCTGCCCGCCGCCGATGTGCCGATGATGATGCGGGCATGGACCGACATCGTGGGTGTCGGCACCGCTTTGGGCATCGTCAAGGCGCTGAAAGGGCGCCCCCTGACCCCCGATCTGGTCGAGGGCGTCGGCCGCGGCGCGGTGGCCCATGCCGAAACACTGCACCCCACCCGCTATCTGGAGGCGGTAGGCCAGATTCACGCCTTCGGGCGGCAGATGGCTGCGGTCTTCGACCCCGAAACCGGACCTGGGTTTGACATCATCCTGTCCGCCACGCTGGCCGAGCCGCCTGCGAAGGTGGGCCGCTTCGCCCATGGCACCGAGGATTACGTCGGCTACCGCACCGGCCCCGGTGGCATCTTCGATTACTCGCCCTTCTGCGCAGTGTTCAACGCCTCGGGCCAGCCCGCGGCCTCGGTCCCGCTGGGCATGACGAAGGGCGGATTGCCCGTCGGCATCCATCTGGCGGCCCGTTTCGGCGCCGACGAGGAACTGATCGCTTTGTGTGCAGAAGTCGAAAAAGCAGCCCCTTGGTCAGGAAGAAAGCCCAAACTGCGGGCAAAATAGCTTGCGCCACGGGGATAACCCGGAAAATATGATCAAAATCCATAACGGAATCGGCAACAGGGGGCCAATCCAGTGACGGAATATGCGATCGAGGCCCGCAACGCGGTCAAGGCGTTCGGGCAAGGCGATGTGGCGGTCAGGGCGCTGGACGACGTTTCCATCCAGATCAGAAAGGGAGAATTCTTCACCCTGCTTGGCCCCTCGGGCTGCGGCAAGACCACGCTTCTGCGGCTGATCGCCGGGTTTGAAACGCCGACCTCGGGGCAAATCCTGCTCGACGGGCAGGACATCACCGCCCTGCCCCCGAACCGACGCCCGGTGAACACGGTATTTCAAAGCTATGCGCTGTTTCCGCATCTGACGGTAGCGCAGAACGTGGCCTTCGGGCTTCAGATGCTGGGCCGCCCCAAAGCGGAAGTCGATCAGACGGTCGAGCGCATGCTGGCGCTGGTGAAGCTGGAGCCGATGGCCGGGCGCAAGACCTCGCAGCTTTCGGGCGGGCAGCAACAGCGCGTGGCACTGGCCCGCGCACTGGCCCCCACACCGAAGGTTCTGCTGCTGGACGAACCGCTTTCAGCGCTGGACTTGAAGCTGCGCAAGGAAATGCAGGTCGAACTCAAGCGCCTGCAAACCGAGACCGGCATCACCTTCGTCTTCGTCACCCACGATCAGGAAGAAGCCCTGACCATGAGTGACCGTATCGGGGTGATGAGCGCGGGCAAGCTGCAACAGGTGGGCGCCCCGCGCGAGATCTATACGACCCCGGTCAACCGCTTCGTCGCGAGCTTCATCGGCGAGACGAATTTCCTGCCCGCCGTGCTGGGCGCAACCGAGGCGGTGCTGGGCAGCGGCGACGCGCTGGCGCTGAACGCGGGCGGCAAGACCGGCCCGGCGACGCTTGCCGTGCGCCCCGAACAGGTGCGCATCGTGTCGGCGGGCGAGCCGGGCAGCCTGCCCGCCACCATCACCGGCTGGGTCTATTTCGGCACGGATACCCATGTGCACCTTGCACTGCGCGACGGAACCGAGGTGGTGGCCCGCCTGCAAAGCGAGGCGACCGGCGACAGCGCCCTGACAAAGGGCGCGGCGGTAGGCCTGCGCTTCACCGATGGCGCGCTACAGATCCTGGGGGACTGAGCCATGAGCATGGAAAGCGAGGCCCGTTCCCGTCAGACCCGCCGCGCATGGGCACTTTCCGCCCCGGCGCTGTTCCTGCTGTTCCTTGCGGCCGCCGGGCCGCTGATGATCGTGCTGGTCTATTCCTTTCTGCTGCCGGGCAAATACGGCAATGTGGAATGGGGCTTCAGCCTCGATGGCTGGCGCGGCATCCTTTACACGCGCGATATTTTCGACGGCACGCTGAAACTCGCCGATGCGCATCTGACGATCTTCTGGCGGTCGGTGAAACTGTCGCTGCTGACCACGATCATCACCTTCGCCGTGGGCTTCCCGACGGCGTGGTTCATCGCCACCCGCGCCCCAAAAGCACGGGCGCTGTGGCTGTTCCTGATCACCATTCCTTTCTGGACCAACCTGCTGATCCGCACCTTCGCCATCAACGAGGTGCTGCGTAACGAGGGCATCATCAACACCGTGCTGACAAGAGCGGGGCTGATCGACGCACCGATCCGCATGATCAACACCGATTTCGCGGTGCTGGTGGGCATGGCCTATGTCTATCTGCCGCTGATGGTGCTGCCGCTCTTCGCCGCGATCGACCGTTTCGACATGCGGCTGCTGGAAGCGGGATACGACCTTTACGCCAGCCGTCTGGCCGTGCTGCGCCGGGTGATCCTGCCCATCGTGAAACCGGGGATCGTGGCGGGCTCGATCCTCGTCTTTGTGCCCTCGCTGGGGGCCTATGTGACGCCTCGGGTGCTGGGTGGCGGCAAGAACATGATGATCGGCAATTTCATCGAACTGCAATTCGGTCAGGGTCGCAACTGGCCGCTGGGCGCCGCGCTATCGATGGCGCTTCTGATGATCGTCATGGTGGCGCTGCTGGTCTATGTGCGCGCTGCGACGAAGGGGAGCAACCCGCATGGCTGACCGCAACTTTTCGGCCACCCGCATTCCGGGCTTCGCCGCCATCGCCATCGCCGCCTTCGTGATCCTGTATCTGCCGATCTTCACGCTGGTCATCTATGCCTTCAACGCGGGCCAAAGCATCGCGGTATGGGAAGGCGTGTCGCTGCACTGGTTCGCCCGCGCCTGGGACAACGAGGCGGTGAAATCCGCCACGCTGCGGTCGCTGGTCATCGCGGTTTCCGCCTCGGCCATCGCCACCAGCGTCGCCACCATGGCCGCCCTTGGCACGACCCGCCGCCCGAATTTCCGGGGGCAGACCTTCATCTATGTGATGATCAACCAGCCGCTGATGGTGCCGGAAATCGTGACGGCCGTGGCACTGCTGATTTTCTTCGGCGTGGTCAAGCAGGCGACCGGCTATCAGGGTCTGGGCTATCTGATCCTTGCCCATACCGCCTTCTGCATCCCCTTCGCCTATCTGCCGATCCGCGCCCGTCTGGAGGGGATGGACCTCAGCCTTGAAACCGCTGCGGCCGATCTTTACGCCTCCGACTGGCAGACCTTCCGTTATGTCACCCTGCCGTTGCTGTTTCCCGGCATCATCGCAGGGGCAATGCTGGCCTTCGTCATCAGCCTTGACGATGTGGTCATCACCGAATTCGTCAAGGCAGGCGGGCAGGACACGCTGCCGACCTATATGCTCGGCCAAATGCGCCGCGCCATTACCCCCGAGGTGAACGCGATTTCCACCGGGCTGCTTGCGCTGACCGTGGTTCTTCTGACAGCGTTCTTCCTGCTGACCCGCAAGAAGGGCTGAAGCCCCGTCCATAACCAGAAACCGACAAGGAGAGACGACATGAAGAAACTGCTATCCGCCACCGCGATGCTGCTGGCAAGCGCGAGCCTTGCGCAGGCCGCGGGCGAACTGCAACTGTTCAACTGGGGCAATTACACCAGCCCCGAGCTGCTGGAGAAATTCGAGAAAGAGACCGGCATCAAGGTCACCGTCACCGATTACGACAGCAATGACACCGCGCTGGCCAAGGTCGAGGCCGGCGGTCACGGCTTCGATCTGGTGGTGCCCTCGGCCAACTATGTGCAGATCTGGGTCGAAAAGGGCCTGATCACCGAACTGGACCGTTCGAAACTGGCCAATATCGGCAATATCGCGCCCGAATGGGTGAATGTGCCGTGGGACGAGGGCCGCAAGTTCACCGTGCCGTGGCAATGGGGTTCGACCGGCGTGGCCGTCAATACCTCTGTCTATGATGGCGATGTGAATACCTCGGCCATCTTCCTCGACGTGCCGGATGCGCTGAAGGGCAAGATCAACGTCGTGCCCGAGATGAACGACGTGGTGAACCTTGCCATCATGTATTACGGCGGCGAGGCCTGCACCGAGGATACCGAGGTGCTGAAAAAGGTGCGCGACGGCCTGCTGGCCGCCAAGCCTGACTGGATTTCCATGGATTACGGCGCGACCGAGAAGCTGTCGAACAACGACTGGGCGGCCAGCGTGAACTGGAACGGCTCCACCATGCGGGCGCGTCTGGCCAATCCGGCGGTGAAATACGGCTATCCGAAGGAAGGCTATCCGTTGTGGATGGATTCGGTCGGCCTGCTGAAGGACGCCAAGAACGTCGAAGAAGCCTACAAGTTTCTGGATTTCATCCTGATGCCGGAGAATGCGGCGCTGATCTCGGCCTTCGCGCGCTATGCCAATGGCGTCGCCGGGTCGGAAGCCTTCATGCCGGATGACATGAAGGACGCGCCCGAGGTGGTGATCCCCGAGGAATTCAAGGCATCGGGCCACTTCCTGCCCACCTGCTCGCCCAAGGCGCAGGAATACATGACCGCAATCTGGACCGAGCTTCAGAAGTAAGCGCAGGCTTCGATGTCAGGGCGGGGGGCTGTCTGCCCCCCGCACCCCCCGAGGATATTTTCAGACAGAAAATGGGAGACGGCCTTGGCGCTGAGCGATCTTTCGGCCTCGGATCTGTCGCGGTTGATCGCGGCGCGCGAGGTGAAGCCGTCCGAGGTGATGGCGGCGCATCTCGACCGCATGGCGGCGGTGAACGGGACGTTGAATGCCGTGGTGTCAGTGCGCGATCCCGAGGTGCTGATGGCCGAGGCGCGGGCAGCGGACGAGATGGCACCGCGCGGCTGGCTGCACGGGCTGCCGGTGGCGGTGAAGGATCTGGTGGCGGTGAAGGGGCTGCGCAGCACCTATGGCTCGCCGCTGTTTGCGGATTTCGTGCCGGCGGCAGACGATCTGGTGGCGGCGCGGATGCGGTCGGCCGGGGCGATCTTCACCGGCAAGACCAATACGCCGGAATGGGGACATGGCAGCCACTCCTTCAACCCGGTGTTCGGCGTCACGCGCAATCCCTATGACCTATCGCGCACCGCGGGCGGGTCGTCGGGCGGGGCGGCGGCGGCGCTGGCGGCGCGGCTGGTGCCGGTTGCGGATGGCAGCGACATGATGGGCTCGCTGCGCAACCCGGCCGCCTTCTGCAATGTCTATGGCTTCCGCCCGACCTGGGGTCTAGTCCCCGCCGATGCGGTGGGCGACAGTTTCATCGCCACTATGGCGACCGAGGGGCCGATGGGCCGCACGATCGAGGATGTGGCGCGTCTGCTGGGCGTGCTGGCGGGTGAGAACCCGGAGGTGCCCTTTGGCCGCGCGGCCGAGCCTTACGCCGAGCGGCTGGAGATCGACCTCAGCGGCATGCGCATCGGCTGGCTGGGCGACTGGGGCGGCGCCTATGGTTGCGAGCCGGGAATTCTGGACCTGTGTCAGGCCGGGTTGCGGGTGCTGGCTGATCTGGGCGCGGTGATCGAGCCGATCGCCCCGCCCTTCCCGGCCGAAAAGCTGTGGCAGGCTTGGCTCACGCTGCGGGCCTTCATGAATGCGGGCGCCAAGGGGGTGATGCGCGACGATCCGGCAAAATGGGATCTGCTGAAGCCCGAGACGCAATGGGAGATCGAGCAAGGCCTGCGCGTCACCGCCGCCGAGGTGCATGAGGCGAGCGTGATCCGCTCGCGCTGGTATGCCCGGGCGGCAAAGCTGTTCCGGCAGTATGATGCGCTGGTGATGCCGACGGCGCAGGTCTGGCCCTTCCCGGCCGAATGGCGCTGGCCGCAGGAAATCGCGGGGCGGAAGATGGACACCTATCACCGCTGGATGGAGGTGGTGGTGCCGGTCAGCCTGATCGGCCTTCCTTCGCTGGCCGTTCCTTGCGGCTTCGGGCCGCAGGGCCTGCCGATGGGGATGCAGATTTTCGGCCCGACCGGGGCGGATGCGAAGGTGCTGGCCATCGGGCAGCAATATCACCGCGCGACTGATTGGCCGGGGCGTCAGCCGCCCATGCTGTGAACGCCCGTGCTTTGAGCCTCGGGCAGAGCCTCGGGCGGGCTGTCGCCTGCGGGGGTCGGGATCAGCAGCGCCGGGTGACGCAGGTCTTGCTCGCCGCTGTCGAAGCGCAGGCGACAAAGCCCCGCCTCCTCGCCCGCTATGACGGCCAAGGCTTGCCGGTCAAGGACGGTGACCGCCCCAGCCAGGCTCGCACCCGGCCAGCGGGCCGGAGGGTTCGGCCTGAACGGCAGCGGCCGGGCAAAGCAGACGGGCGGTCAACAGGCGCATGGCACTCCGCAGTCAATCAGGTCGCCGCATCCTGCCAAAAGCCGGCGCCTGGGAACAGGGACAAAAGCCCCCGCCCGTTTGGGGGCGAGGGCAGTCGGGTGTCGTGGGCAACACCCGGAACGCAATCAGGGATCAGCGGATTTCCTGCGTCGGACGCGGGGTTGCCCCGGTTTCCGGCGGCAATACGGGCACGGTGATCTGCGGCAGCGTGCCGGTCAGGCTGTCAAGGAAGGCAACAAGCTGCGCGGTTTCTTCAGGCTTCAGCGCCTCGCCAAGCTGGCTTTCGGCCATGATTTCCACCGCGACATCCAGATCCCAGACCTTGCCGGAATGGAAATAGGGGGCGGTCAGCGCAATGTTGCGCAGGGGCGCTGCGCGGAAAACATATTCGTCATCCGCCGTCTCGGTCACTGCAAAGCGACCCTTGTCGCCAACGGGCAGCACATCAGCGCCGGGCTTTTCGACCAGACCGAAGGGGTAATAGCCATGGCCACCCACGTTCACGCCCGAATGGCAGGAAGAACAGCCCTTGTCGATGAACAGCTGCAATCCGGCCAGCGCATCGGCGGACATGGCATTGTCATCGCCGTTCAGCCACGCGTCGAAGGGCGCAGGGGTGATCAGCGTGGCCTCGAACGCCTCGATCGCCTTGGCCATGTTGTCAAATGTCACCGGATCGGCCTCGCCCGGGAAGGCGGCGCCGAAAGCAGTCACATAAGCGGGCATGGATTTCAGCGTGACCACGACATTCTCGGGCGTGTTCGCCATTTCGACCCCGGCCTGCACCGGCCCCTTGGCCTGTGCCTTCAGGTCGTCGGCGCGGCCATCCCAGAACTGTGCCTCGTTCAGCACGGCATTAAGCGCGGTCGGCGCATTGCGCGGCCCCTTCTGCCAGCCATGGCCGACCGAGGTCTCCATATTGTCGTCACCACCCGTCGCGAGATTGTGGCACGAATAGCAGGAGAATACCCCCGAGGCGGAAAGCCGCGGGTCGAAGAACAGCGATTTGCCGAGGTCAATCTTGTCCGGTGTCACCGGGTTGTCCTTCACCGCCGGAACGGTGGAAGGCAGCGGCTTGAACACTTCCAGCGCGGCATCGCGCAGGGCGTCGGCCTGCGCAGCCCCCGTCGTGAGGGCCGTGGCCAGAAGCAGGATGGTCAGCTTGCGCATCCCTGTCTCTCCTCGAGTCTTTGCAGCGCGTCCGGGGACAGACTGCCCCGACTCGTTCCCTGAAACCTTGAGTTAGATCAATTCTAAATCTAATATCTGAGATAGAGCCTTCCTCCGCCATGCTTGCCAGCCGCGCGAGTCCCGCCTAAGCACGGGTCCAGAGTTTCAAAGGATGCCCGAATGCGGCTTTATCGCCTGATCCTGCGGCTTGCATTTCCGGTTCTGCTGGGCGTGGCACTCTGGCAGCGGCTGACAGGGCGCAGCGGTGCCGGGGCACTGGCCGAGCGGCTGGGGCATGGCGGGCAGCCGGTCGATCTGTGGCTGCATGGCGCCTCGAACGGCGAATTGGCCTCGGTGCGCTGGCTGGTGGAACGGATCGTCGCGGCACGGCCCGGAATGCGGCTGGTGGTAACCTGCAACACCGGAACAGCTCGGACCATGGTGGCAGGCTGGGCCCTGCCGGGGCTGGAGGCGCGGCTGGCGCCTTTCGACACGCCGGGCGCAGTCGCCCGTTTCATCGCGGGTTGGCAGCCCCGCGCGCTGATCCTGCTTGAAAATGAACTCTGGCCCGAGCGGATCGGACGCATATCAGAACGCGGCCCGGTGATATTGCTGGGTGCGCGGATGTCCGAACGCTCGGCCACGCGTTGGGCACGGCTGGCGCCGGATCTGGTGCGCGCGATTCTGGGCAGGGTCACGCTGGCCTCGGCGCAGGATGCCGCGTCCGAGGCGCGGCTGGTCGCGCTGGGCCTGCCCGAAGGCAGCCTTGGCCCACAACTGATGCTGAAGGCGCGCGCCGCCGGGATCATGCCGGTCACCCTGCCCTTCGCGCCGCCGCATCCGCGTCCGCAGATATTGCTGGCCGCCTCGACCCATGAGGGGGAGGATGCGGTGGTTCTGGATGCCTTCGCCGCCGCCCGCGGGAATTTCGATCTGCTGATCCTTGCCCCCCGCCACCCGCGCCGCGCCGCGGCCATTGCGGCGCTGATCGCTGCGCGCGGGTTACCTTTTGCCACGCGGTCGGCGGGCGAGGTTCCGGGGCCGGAAACCGCTGTCTATCTTGCGGATACGCTGGGCGAGATGCCGTTCTGGTATGCCATGGCCGGGGCTACGGTGATCGGCGGCAGCTTCGTGCCCAAAGGCGGGCATACACCGTTTGAACCCGCCGCCCATGGCTCGGCAATCCTGCACGGCCCGTCGGTTCATAACTTCACAGAGGTCTTTGCCGCGCTGGACACAGGCAGAGGGGCGCAGGCGGCGCAGGCCGAAACCCTCGGCCCGGCACTGGCCGGATGCGATGCGGCGCAACAGGAACGTCTGGCCACCTGCGCAACCGAACTTCTGGGCGGCGCCGATGCCGCCGAAGCACTGCTGGCCGCCCTGCTGGCACAGCTTCAACCGGCCAGCGGATATTCTGCCAGCACATCATAACGCGCGCCCTTGCGCCCAAGGTATGAGGCGTAAAGCCCGATTGCCTCCACCTGCCAAGGTCCGGCGCGAAAACCATCGGCGGCCACCGCCGCCGCCTCAAGCCGGGCGCGTTGGTCAGGTTCCAGCGACCCGGCGCGACCCAGCGTGACATGCGGGGCAAAGCCCTGCGCCGCCACCGGGATGCCCGCCTGCACTGCCACCCGCGCAACACGGGATTGCAAATGCCGTAGCGCGGGATTTTCCGCGACACCGGCCCAGATCACCCGCGGCCTGGCCCCGCCGAACAGCCCTGCCCCTTGCAGCAGCAACGGAAACGGCGACGCGCGCAGCGCCGTCAGCCCGTCATGCAGCGCCTCCAGCAGCGGCTCGGGCTGCTCCCCCAGAAAGGCCAGCGTCAGATGCAGGTCTTCGGGCTCTTGCCGCCGGGGCAAGGGTAACAGGGCCTGAAGCAGCATCAGGTCACGACGGATACCTTCGGGAAGACCGATGGCGATGAAAGCGCGGATCGACATGGTGCCATGCTGCCCGCGCGGACGCCTGGTCGCAAGCCTTCAGCGCCGCGCCAGAACTGCCAGCCGGTCGCGGATTTCGGGCCGCACCGCCCCCCCGCGCGGCGGGTCCAGCAGAGTGGTAAGGATCGGCTCAGGTGGCAGCGGACGCGAACCGCCGTTCCATCCCAACCCGCGCAGCACCGCCTCGGCCTCGGGCGGCAGGCGGTCCGGCATCTCCTGCCCCGACAGCAGCCCCCAGATCGCGGCCCAGGCCCGCCCCACCGTCCAGGGATTGTAGCCACCGCCACCCGTGACAATCAGCCGGGGCGCCAGAGGGCGCAGCGCCGCCACCGCCGCCAGATAGGCGCGATTCGACAGTGCGAGCCGCGCCAGCGGGTCTTCGGTCAGCCCGTCCACCCCGCATTGCAGCACGATGGCATCGGGCCGGTGCGCCGCTACACGCGGCAGAACCAGACGGTCCATTACCAGCGCCAGTTCGTCATCGTGAAAGCCGCGCGGCACCGGAAGGTTGAAGGCATTGCCGCCCGCATCCTCCTCCAGCCGCCCGGTGAAGGGCCAGCGGTTTTCCTCATGCACCGAGATCAGCAAGACCTCGGGCTGCCCGGCAAAGGCCGCCTCAACCCCATCGCCATGATGGGCATCAAGATCGACATAGGCCACACGCTCCAGCCCTGCCCGACGCAGCGCCGCCACCCCCAAAGCCACATCGTTCAGATAGCAGAAGCCCGCCGCCCGCCCCGCCAGCCCGTGATGTGTGCCCGCGCCTGGCGCGTGGATGACACCCGAAGGCGCCGCGGCCAGCACCTCCGCCGCCCAAAGCATCGCCCCCGCCCCGGTGGCGGGGCGGCGAAACATTTCCGGGAAGCAGGGGTTCGTCAGGGTGCCCAGCCCGAAGCGCGCGCGCCAGTCATCCGGGATCGCCTGTCCCGCACGGGTCAGGGCCTCCGCTCTGGCCAGTGCCTCAAGGTAATCAGCGTCATGCAACAGCCGCAGCGCTGCCGGTTTGGCGCGTGGGCTTGTGCGATACTGCCCGGCCGGAAGCCAGCCAAGCGCACGGCACAGATCCATGACCACAGGCACACGCGGCACACGCAGCGGATGCAGCCCGCCATAAGACGACCCACGATAGATTTCGGACCCAAGGAACAGCGGCCCGACTGGCGCCCCTGTCACGGCAGCACAGCCTCCACCGCCCCTGTGATGGCCGAGGACATCGGCGTGACCGGCGCGCCCCAGGTGCCGCGCGGCAGCCCGTCGGGGCCAAGCAGCACCTTGTTGAAATTCCAGCCGGGGGTGAAACCGTGCTCATCAGCCATCCAGCGATAGAACGGATGCGCGCCCTTGCCCTTGACATGGGTAATGCGGGTCATCGGCAGCGTCAGATCGAAGGTGAGGGTGCAGAATTCCTTCACTGCGGCATCGTCCTTCAACTCCTGCGCAAAGTCGTCTGACGGCACGGCCAGCACCACCAGCCCGCGCGGGCCATAACGATCCTGCAACTCTTGCAGCGCATCATATTGCGGGGTGAACCCACAGAGGGAGGCCGTGTTGACCACCAGAACCGGGCGCCCGCGCCAATCAGCAGTATCCAGCGTTCCGCCCTCAATGGCATCAAAGCGGAAACCGGGCGCACCGGCCGCCCGAAGGGGCACGGCAAGACTGGCGAAAACCATCGCACTGATGAATGAACGACGATAGATCGGCCCCATCTTCCTGTCCTCCCGCGATCCGCCGCTTGCGGCTCTTTCAACGTGCTTGCGCCTCACCTGTTCCTGCCAAATCAACATTTTTCGACAGAGGTTGCGCATTTGCTCTGGAAAACCTAGATTTCCTGATCACACTGACAACCCAAGATACAGAGAATCCCGCAACAAATCATACCCGAACTTGTGTAGCGGGCCGCGACAGGCAGGCAAAGACGTGACGATTGACCCCAAGTCCTCGCTTCAGATTTCCGACCCATCCGCAACCAGGACGCAATATGCCGCGCTGTGCTGGCGTGCCGGGCGCGAAGGGATCGAGGTCTTGCTGATCACCAGCCGCGATACCGGGCGCTGGGTCATCCCGAAGGGCTGGCCGATCGACGGGCTCAGCCCCGAAGCCTCTGCCGCACGCGAGGCTTGGGAGGAGGCAGGTGTTCAGGGACAGCCTGATGCACATTGTCTCGGCCTCTATTCCTACGACAAGGGGCTGGGACGTGGCGAGGGGCCAAAACGCGAGACGGTGCCCTGTGTCGTGGCGGTCTATCCGTTGCAGGTTTCGGCACTGGCCAGCAGCTTCCCCGAGGAAAAGCAGCGCCGCCGCAAGTGGTTTCCCCCGCGCAAAGCCGCCCGCAAGGTGGCAGAGCCGGAGTTGCAGGCCCTGTTGGCCGATCTTGACCGCCAGTCGCTTGCGCAGGGCAAAAGCAAACCCGCCCGCCGGGCCTGAAGCCGGAGCCTCCGGTCCGGCACGCTTGATTTCACTGCCCGGTCGCGCCATGTGTGATTCAGACCCGACAGGAAAAGGCCATGATCCGCTACTCGCTGCACTGTGCCGAAGAACATGATTTCGAAAGCTGGTTCGCCTCGGCCGCCGCTTTCGATGATCTGAAAGCGCGCGGGCTGGTGACTTGCGCGATCTGCGGCGGCGGCAAAGTGGAAAAGGCGCTGATGACGCCCGCCGTCGCCACTCCGGCTGCGTCCCCTGCACGTCCCGATCTGAAGGCGCCCGGCTCGGAGGTCGAAACCGCACTGGCCGCATTGCGGCGCGAGGTGGAGGCCAATTCCGAATATGTCGGCGTGAATTTCGTCTCGGAAGCGCGGCGCATGCATGCGGGTGAAAGCCCCGAACGCGCCATCCATGGCGAGGCCCGCCCCGATGAGGCACGCAAGCTGATTGAAGAAGGCGTGCCCGTCGCGCCCCTGCCCTTCCTGCCCGCACGGAAAACCAACTGATGTCCCATCTTCTGATCACCGGCGCCGGGCGCGGCATTGGCCGGGCGCTGGCCACCACGGCGCTGGCGCGCGGCTGGGAGGTCACAGGCACCACCCGCGGTGCCCCACCCGAAAGCCCCGCAATCCGGTGGGAGCGGCTGGAGGTCACCGATCCCGCGTCGCAGGCTGCACTCGCCGCGCGGCTTGGCCCGCTGGATGCGGTGATCTGCAATGCGGGTGTGCTGCTGGATCGCGGGCAACGGCTGGAAGATGGCTATGCGCCGGAGCTTTGGGCCGAAAGCTTTGCCACCAACGTCACAGGCGTTTTTCTGACGGTGCAGGCGCTGCTGCCGCAATTGCGGGCAGCACGAGGGCGCATCGTCATCCTGTCATCGCAGATGGGATCGACCACCCGCGCGCCCGGCGGCAGCTATGCCTATCGCGCGTCCAAGGCGGCGGTGCTGAACCTCGGACGCAATCTGGCAACCGATCTGGCCCCCGACGGCATCGCCGTCTCGATCCTGCATCCGGGCTGGGTGCAGACCGATATGGGCGGCGCGGCGGCCGAGATCTCGCCCGATGCGGCTGCCAGAGGCATTCTGGACCGGCTGGACGCGCTGACGGTGCAGACGACCGGCCGGTTTGAAACCTGGGACGGCCGATCCCATCCGTTCTGAAGCCTAGTCGCGGCAGGCCAGCGCCGCGCGGAGCCGTGTGGGGCTGGCCTTGCCCAGATCGCGTGGCCGCCCCGCGAAGCCTGCATCCCGACCCAGTGCGACAAGCCGCCCTTGCACATCGGGCAGCACCAGTTCATCCCCCTGCCCGCAATCGCGCGTGCCACTGAGGATAACTTCATCCCCGATATTGTGATTGCTGAAGCCGGCGCGGCGGGCGCGTTCGACCAGCGCCCCACCCTCCAGCCGCACAAAGACAAGTTCGCGGCGCAGATGCGGGCGGTCGACATAAGCGATTTCCACCCGGCCATCGCCGTCAAAATCACCGATCCCGGCGGGCGCGAGCCAGCGGTGGGTCTGCCCGATCGGCTCGGTGGCGGCGATGCGCCCTTCGGGGCCATAGACCGCAAGCGAGGCACCGCGCCGGATGTCGGTTTCCACCACCACGACCTCGGGCAGGCCATCGCCAGTCACATCGGCCAGACGCGGCCGCACATCCTCGAACACATGGGTCTCGGGCAGACGGAACAGCCGCGTTTCGGCTGTGCAGCCCGCGCAGGGGGCAAGCCTTATCCTCAGCGTGCCATGATCAGGCAGCCCGCCAAGGATGCGGTGATCATAACGATCCACCGGCTGTGCATAGTCCGCCGCAAGGATGCGCGGTGCAGCTTCTGCCGGCACCGCCATCAACAGAAGGGCCGCAAGCGCCCTCAGATCTGTTTTTCCGGCAGATTGACGACCAGACCGTCCAGCGCGTCGGAAACTTTCAGCTGGCAGGTCAGGCGCGAGCGCACGGGGTCGGGCTGCCACGCGAAATCCAGCATGTCCTCTTCCATCGCATCCTTCTTGGGCAGGCGGTCCACCCATTCCGGCGCGACATAGACGTGGCAGGTGGAACAAGCGCAGGCACCGCCGCAATCGGCCTCGATCCCCGGCACGCCATTGTCACGCGCACCTTCCATCACCGTCAGGCCGGTTGCGACCTCGATGACATGCTGGGTTCCGTTATGCTCCACATAGGTGATCTTCGCCATTTCGCCGGGCCTTTATTCACGAGGTTGCGGCAAAGACATAGGCGAATTCGGCGCGGGCTTCCAGCCCGGCGGCGACAGGTCGCGCCCCCCTTCCGCCGCGCAGGCTTTGCCGCTACTCTGCCCCCGGCCCCGAGGCAGAACGAGCGACCAGAGACCCGATGATCCGATCCCGCGCCCTCCCGGTCGCCTGCCTTCTTGTGATGATCGCGCTGGCGGGTTGCCAGCCCGGCACGCAGGCGCCATCTACCGCCAATCTGGCCGCCGACGTGATCCGCCCACCCTCGCCCTTCGATCCGCTGCCCAAGGGCGGCCCCGGCGAATGCTGGGCCGCCGATGTCACCCCCGCCGTGTTCGAGACCGTGACCGAACAGGTGCTGGTGACCGAGGCGCAGCGCGATGAGGCGGGCAATGTCATCGTGCCCCCCGTCTACAGCAGCGAAGCGCATCAGCGCGTCGTGAAGGAACGCGAGGCGGTGCATTTCCGCACCCCCTGCCCCGATCAGATGACCGTGGCTTTCGTGGCAACGCTGCAACGGGCGCTGAAGGCGCGCGGCTATTACATGGCGCCGGTCAGCGGCACGATGGATGCCGAAACCGCCGAGGCGATCCGCCGCTTTCAGGAGCCGCTGGGCCTCGACAGCCCCACGCTGTCCCTCCGCGCAGCACGGGCGCTGGGAATTGTGACCACCAATCTGGACGACCTGGAATGACCCTGACCGAACGACAGGCGACCTACGAGGCAGAAGTGGCTCGCCGCTGGCAAGACCAAAGCGACGGCGCGCATGATCTGGGCCATTTGCGCCGCGTCTGGCGCAATTGCCAGACGATCGCACTGGTCGAAGGTGGCGCCGATACCGAAGTGCTGCTGGCCGCCGCCTTCTTTCACGATCTGGTCAACCTGCCGAAGAACCATCCGGACCGGGCGCAGGCTTCGCGGCTGTCGGGCCGCACAGCCGCGGAATGGCTGGAAACGCAGGGCTTTCCGGCCGAGAAACTGCCAGCCGTCGAACATGCCATCGCCGCCCACAGTTTTTCCGCCGGCATTCCGCCCGAAACGACAGAGGCGCGCATCCTGCAAGACGCCGACCGGCTGGAGGCGCTGGGGGCACTGGGAGTTGCCCGGATGTTCTATGTCGCCGGGGCGATGGGTGGGGCGCTTTTCGATGCCGACGACCCGCTGGCCAGCCGACGCCCGCTGGACGACCGTGCCTTCGCGCTTGACCATATCGAGGTGAAGCTGCTGCCGCTGGTCGAGACCATGCAGACGACCGAGGGCCGCCGCATGGCCGAAGAAGGCGCCGAATGGCTGATGTCCTTCCGGTCCCGCCTGCTGCGCGAGATCGGTTAATCCTGCGGGATTGGCCGGGATCGGCCGGTTTCGTCGATGGCGACGAAGGTGAAGGTGGCGTCGGTCACCTTGATGTTTTCAGTGTCATAGCGGTGGCGGCGCCAGGCTTCGACATGGATGCGCATGGAACTGCGGCCGGTGCTTTCCAGATCGGCATAGATCGAGACCACATCCCCCACCTTCACCGGCTTGAGGAAGGTCATCCCGTCCACCGCGATGGTGACCGACCGCCCCCGCGCGATGCGGGCGGCAAGGTTGCCCGCCGCAAGGTCCATCTGCGCCATCAGCCAGCCGCCGAAGATGTCACCCGCAGGGTTGGTATCGGCGGGCATCGCAATGGTGCGGATCACCGGCTCGTGGTCGGGCGGCGTTGGAAGGGTGTCTGGCATGGCGGTGGCTCCTGTTTGCAGCGCAAGAATGCCGCGATGCGGCGCAGGGGGGAAGCCCCGTCAGCCCCGGACAGACAAAAAGGGCGGCAGGTTTCCCCGCCGCCCTGTTGTCTTGCCAAATGGCAGCTTATTCGACCGACAGCGCCACGAAGCGCGGGTCGCCGTCGCGACGGATCAGCAGCAGGATCGACTTGCGGCCCGCATCCTTGGCTTCCGAAATCCGGTCTTGCAGATCCTGAATCCGGCTGACTTTCTGCTGGCCCGCCTCGGTGATCAGATCCCCCTCGCGCAGACCTTTGGTAAAGGCTTCCGAGGTGCCATCGACCTTGGTGACCACAAGGCCCTCGGTGCCTTCCGGCAGGTTCATCTCGGCCGACAGCTCTTCGGTCACCGGGGACAGGGTAAGGCCCAGAAGCTCCTGCTTTGCCGGGGCGGTGCCTTCCTTCTTGGCAGCCGCGCTTTCAACCTTTTCGGCCTCTTCGCGGCGGCCCAGCGTCACGCTGAGCGTTTCGGACTTGCCTTCGCGCAACACCATGACCTTGACGGCCTCGCCCACAGGCGCATCGGCCACGCGGCGGGTCAGGTCGCGCACGTCCTTGATTTCATTGCCCGCGAAGCTGAAGATCACGTCGCCCGCCAGAATGCCGCCGTCCTTGGCAGGGCCATCCGGCACATCGGTCACCAGCGCCCCTTTGGAGCCTTTGGCAAGGCCCATCGCCTCGGCCACATCCGGCGTCACGTCCTGAATGCGCACGCCCAGCCAGCCGCGGCGGGTTTCCCCGAATTCACGCAGCTGATCGACGACCTTGTTGACCACATTCGAGGCCATGGAAAAGCCGATGCCGATAGAGCCGCCATTGGGCGACAGGATCGCGGTATTCACCCCGATCACCTGCCCGTCCATGTTGAAAAGCGGCCCGCCCGAGTTGCCCTTGTTGATGGCCGCATCGGTTTGCAGATAATCGTCATAGGTGCCCGCCAGCGCCCGGTTGCGGGCCGAGACGATCCCGGCCGAAACCGAGAAGCCCTGTCCCAGCGGGTTGCCCATGGCCACCACCCAGTCGCCCACGCGCATCAGATCGCTGTCACCGAAGTTGACGAAGGGCAGCGGCTTGTCGCTTTCCACCTTCAGCAGCGCGATGTCGGTCTTGGGGTCGGTGCCCACCAGTTTCGCGGGCAGACGGTCGCCCGAGAAGAACTCGATCTCGATCTGATCCGCGCCCTCGATGACGTGATTGTTGGTGACGATATAGCCGTCCTCGGAAATCACGAAGCCCGAGCCAAGCGCCTCGGACCGTCGCGGCTCGCCGTTCGGGCTTTGGAACTGGTCGAAGAAATCCTTGAAGGGCGAACCGTCGGGCAATTGCGGCATGTTTTCGGTCGAGGTTTCGACCACGGCCGAGGTGGTGATATTTACCACCGAGGGGCTGATCTGCTGCGCCAGATCGGCAAAGCTTTCAGGGGCGCCGCGCGCCTCGGCACGGGCCACCGGGCCCATGGCCACGGCGAGGCCCAGCAGCATCGCACCCGCCAGCCGGATCACCCCGGCACGCGGCGGGGCCGATGCGGTTTCCATGGAAATGGCTCTGGATTGCACCGCTCTCTCCTTTCGGTTGCAAGTTCCGTCCCGGACGCGGTCCGGCTATGGCGCTATAGACAACAGTAAGCCGGTTCCGGCGCAATGCAAACCAAGTCGCGCCGCGTCAACTGGGTGTGAGATACTGTTTCAACCGCCTGTTCAGCCGCCCACCGGCCCGAAGCCCAGGCTGCGCGCCAGCCACAACAGGCCGACGCCCGCCGCAAGGGCCGCGAGGCCGATCAGACGGCGTTGCGAAACTTCCATCGCCGCAATCAGCGCCAGAAGCTGCGGAATGCGCGAAGGGGCCAGTGCAAGCACCAGCCCCTCCACCACGCAGGCCGCGCCGATCAGCCAGAGGATCAGCGCCATGCCCGTTACTGCTGCTGCGGGCCCTGCGCGTCGCGCAGGTAATCGAAGAACTCGCTGTCCGGCGACATCACGATCGAGGAATTGCCGGATTTCAGCGCGCGTTCATAGGCGGTCAGCGACCGGGTGAAGGCGAAGAATTCCGGGTCTTTGCCGAAGGCGTCGGCATAGATCGCGTTCCGCTTGGCATCGGCCTCGCCGCGGATCACCTCGGCCTGACGTTTGGCGTCCGAGGTCACCTCGACCACACTCCGGTCCGCGGCGGCACGCACACGGCTGGCGGCCTCGTTACCACGCGCGATCTCGTCTGCCGCCTCGCGCTGCCGTTCGGCCCGCATCCGGGCGAAGGTCGCGGCAAGGTTCTGGTCGGGCAGATCGGTGCGGGTCAGCCGCAGGTCGATCACCTCGACCCCAAGGCTGGCCGCTTCACGCCCGGCAATGTCGCGGATGCGGTTCATCAGCGCGGTCCGGTCATCCGAAGTCACAGCGTTCAGCGGCACCGAACCCAGAATCTCGCGGATCGCTGCGGAAACCACCGAGCCAAGCCGCGCTTGCGCCGCATCGACACCACCGGCGCCCACCGCCTCGCGGAAGTCGATCAGATTGTCGATCCGCCAGCGGGCGAAGGCATCGACGATCAGACGGCGGTTGTCGCTGAGCGTCACTTCAAGCGGCTGGGTTTGCAGGCCCAGAATCCGGTCTTCATAGCTGACGACGTCCTGAATGAACGGCAGCTTGAAGCCCAGACCCGGCTCGGTCACCTCTTGCTTGACCTGACCGAATTGCAGAACCAGCACCTGATCGCGTTCATCCACGATGAAGATGGACGACAGGCCGGTAACGATGGCCACGAAGGCGGCGCCAAGCAGGAAGGGGGCTTTCGACATGTCAGTTGCTCCCCTGTTGCTTGGGTTGATCCGCCGGGCGGACCAGTTCGTTCAGCGGCAGATAGGGCACGACGCCCGAACCACCCTGATCGGCCTCGTCCAGAATGACCTTGTTCATGCCACCCAGAACATTTTCCATGGTTTCCAGATACATCCGCTTGCGCGTCACATCCGGCGCCTTGACATATTCCTGATAGACGGCGTTGAAGCGGCTGGCCTCACCCTCGGCAGCATTGGTCACCTGGGCGCGGTAGGCTTCGGCATCCTGGGTGATGCGCGCGGCTTCCCCCCGTGCGCCCGCAGTCACACGGTTGGCATAGGCATCGGCTTCCTTCTCCAGCCGGTCACGCTCTTGCTGCGCGGCCTGCACCTCGCGGAAGGCGTCGCGCACCTCGTCCGGCGGATCGGCGCGGTTGAAGTTTATCCGCACCACATTGATACCCGCCTGATAGCTGTTGAGCGTGTTCTGCACAGCCTCGCGCAGTTCGGCGGCAATCGGGCCGCGCCCGGTGTTCAGGACCGGGATCAGCTCCGACCGCGCGATGATGTCGCGCATGGCCGAGGCCGAAACCGCGCGGATCGTATCGGCCGGGTCGGCAAGGTTGAAAAGGTAATCGGCCGGGTTAGACACGTTCCAGACGACCTGAAAATCGATGTCCACGATATTCTGGTCGCGGGTCAGCATCAGCCCGCCATCCATCTCGCCATTGCGGCCGGCGCCGATATCGGTCGTGCGTTCGCCGGTCACCTGCACCACCTCGGCGGTGACAAAAGGCCAGGGCGCAAAGTTCAGGCCGGGGTTGCCCACTGCGCTGAACTTGCCAAGGAACAGCTCGACCGAGCGTTCTTCGGGCTTGACCGTATAGAAAGAGGCATAGGACCACAGCCCCGCCAGCACCAGCGCGGCCAGCGCGATGCCGGGTTTCGACAGGATCGGCCCGACGGGCGAGCCGCCGTTGCCGCCGCCACCGCCCGGCCCGCCGGGACGGCCACGCCCGCCCATCAGGACGCGAAGCTGTTCCTGCCCCTTCTTCACGATCTCGTCGATCTCGGGGATCTGGGGTCCATCGTTTCCGGGCCTGCGCGGCCCGCCACGCCCGTTGTCGCGGCTGTCGCGGTCATCACCGCCCCCGCCACCGCCACCGCCCCACGGTCCTCCATTCGACATCGACTTTTCCCTAACTGTTTTCGTTTCCAGCTAACTGGTCATTCCGGCGCGGAAATCAACCCTTGATCCCCCGGTATGAGAGCTTTGGCCGCAGCCCTGCCCCTATCCGCGGCGCACCGGGTTGCGCATTGTCACCAATTCCTCGGCCATGGTCGGATGGACCGCGACCGTTCGGTCGAAATCTTCCTTCGTCGCCCCCATCTTTACGGCCACCGCCGCAAGCTGGATCATCTCTCCCGCGCCGGGGCCGACGATATGGCAGCCCAGCACTTTGCGGCTGGACTGGCTGACCACCAGCTTCATCATCACACGGTCCTGACGGCCGGCAAACAGCGTCTGCATCGGCCGGAAGCTGGCGACGTAAACCTCCACCGGCTCCTGTTCACGGGCGGCTTCCTCGCTGAGGCCGACGGTGCCAAGTTCCGGCTGGGTAAACACGGCCGAGGCGACCAGTTCGTGATCGGCCTTGCGCGGCTTGCCGCCAAACACCGTATCGGCGAAGGCATGGCCCTCGCGGATCGCCACAGGGGTCAGGTTGATGCGGTCGGTCACATCACCCACCGCATAGATCGAAGGCACGGCGGTCTGGCTCCATTCATCCACCTTGACCTCGCCATTGCGGCCGAGTTCTACGCCCAGCGGTTCCAGCCCCAGACCGGCGGTATTGGGTTTGCGGCCGGTGGCGTAAAGCACCAGATCGAATTCGCGTTCGGTTCCATCGGTCGCCACGACGCGGATGCCGGTATGCGTTTTCTCCATCCGCAGCACATCGGTGCCGCAATGGATGGTCACGCCTGCTGCCTGCATGGCCGTCGCCACATGGCCGCGCGCCTCGTCATCGAAGCCGCGCAGAATCTGCGCGCCGCGATAATACTGGCAGACATCGACACCTAGACCGTTCAGGATACAGGCGAATTCGGAGGCGATGAAGCCACCGCCCACCACCAGCGCCCGCTTGGGCAGCATGTCCAGCCGGAACATCTCGTTCGAAGTGACGGCAAGTTCTGCACCCGGCACATCGGGCATGAAGGGCCGCCCGCCCGTGGCGATCAGGATGTGTTTCGCGGTGAAGCGACGGCCATCGGCCAGTTCCACCGTATGCGGATCGGCGACTGTGGCGCGCTGATCGAAGATTTCCACGCCCGCGCCGGTCAGGCCGCCGCGATAGGCCGCCTCCAGCCGGTTCAGCTCTGCCTCAAGCTGCACTCGGAAATGGCCCCAGTTGAAGGCGCCCGCCTCGACCTTCCAGCCATAGGCACGGGCATCCTCGATCAGGCCCGGATATTCACTGGCATAGACCATCAGCTTCTTGGGCACGCAGCCGCGAATGACGCAGGTGCCACCCATGCGGTATTCCTCGGCCAGCGCGACCTTGGCGCCGCCTTCGGAAGCCGCGATCCGCGCCGCGCGCACCCCGCCCGAGCCGCCGCCGATGACGAAAAGGTCGTAGTCGAAAGCCATGTCAGTCATCCGAATCCGAGAAGATGTTATCGCTGGGCACGAGGTCGATGTGATCCTCCTCGACCTCGCCCGAATTGATGTCGCGCACCGTCACCCGGCCATCACCATGGCCGACGACCACGATGTCACAGATGTCGATGAACAGCCCGTTTTCCACCACGCCCGGAATCTGGTTCAGCACGAGCGACAGTTGGCGCGGATTGCCGATGCGTTTCAGATGCAGATCGACGATGTAATTCGCCTCGTCCGTCACCAGCGGCGCATCGCCGTTCATGCGCAGCGTGCAGTCGCGGTTCAGCACGTCGAGGCTGACCAGCGTTTCCTCGATCAGCGCCTTGGTGGTCTGCCAACCGAAGGGGATCACCTCGACCGGCAGCGGGAAGGCGCCAAGCTGCGCCACCTCTTTCGCGGCATCGGCGATGACGATCATCTGGTCGCTGGCCGTCGCGACGATCTTTTCCTGCAACAGCGCCGCACCGCCGCCCTTGATGAGGTTCAGCTGGCTGTCGATTTCATCGGCCCCGTCGATGGTAAGATCAAGCCATTTCGCATCGTCGAGCGAGACCACCGGTACGCCAAGGCTGCGGGCCAGTTCGGCGGTGCGGCTGGAGGTTGGCACACCTTTGACCTTCAGCCCCTCCTCGCGGATGCGCTCGGCCAGGCAACGCACCATCCATGCGGCGGTCGAGCCGGTGCCAAGGCCCAGCTTCATGCCCGATTCCACATATTCCACCGCGCGTTTGGCGGCGACGAACTTGGCCTTGTCGATGGGCGAAAGATCGGCGGGCATGGCAACTCCTCGGCTTTTGCTGCGCAGCCTTATAGGATGTTACCGCCCATAGTGCGAGAGCCCATCGCCGCTGCCCGGATCATGGCCCGGTCACAGGAAATCGAAGTTATGCGGCTTCAGCTGCTCGAAGCTGACGCCCAGGATGGTCAGGCTGTGCCCGCCAACCTCGATTGTCAGGTTGCCACGGCGTTCGGTGACAGCCGCGCCCAGATCCTCCAGATTGCGGAAGCGGGCGATGCTGTCGCCCCCTGCCACGTCAATCACATCTTCTTTCAGATTGAAGTTGCGGATCGTGTCGCTGCCCCTGGAAAAGACGAAGACATCCGCACCACCGCCCCCGTTCAGAACGTCCTCGCCATCGCCACCGTTCAGCGTATCGGCCCCCGTGCCGCCAAACAGGTTGTCGTTTCCGCCGCCCCCGAGGATCAGGTCATCGCCGCCATCGCCGAACAAAGTGTCGCGGCCCGAACCGGTCGACCGGCCGGTGGTTTCGAACTCGGCATCGCCGTCGATCTTGTCGTCGCCAGCACCGCCCTCGATCTTGTCATTCCCCGCGCCGCCCAGCAGCGTGTCATTGCCGCCTGCGCCGTCGATCAGGTCTTTTTTGTTGAAACCGTAAAGCCGGTTGTCCTTGCCGTCGCCGACCATGCGATCCGCGAAATCGGTGCCATAGACATTCTCGATCGCCTTCAGCGTATTGGCACCAAGACCCTTGGCATTCATCGTCCCGGCGGCCAGATCCAGCTTCAGTCCGCCGGTTGCCTCAGAGGTATTGAGATAATCCTTGCCGCTGCCGCCATCATAGCTGTCGGCCCCGTCGCCCGCGATGATACGGTCACCGCCGCCGCCCGCCTTCACCACATCGGCGCCGTCGCCCCCGATCAGGCTGTCGTCGCCTGCGCCGCCGATCAGGGTGTCTGCCCCGTCCCCGCCTTCCAGCGTGTCATCGCCCTTGGAGCCGTCGAGGCTGTCATTGCCGTCGCCACCGTCCAGCGTATCCTCGCCCTTGCCGCCCAGCAGCGTGTCATCGCCCGCCTGCCCGCGCAGGCGGTCATTGTCGGCCGCGCCGTCCAGCCGGTCATTGCCGTTGCCGCCTTCCATCAGGTCATCTCCGGCATTGCCGGACATGTCGTCATCGTCTTCGTCGCCCCACAGCTTGTCGCCGCCAGCGCCACCCTCCATCGTATCGGCGCCATCACCGCCATAGATCGCGTCCAGCCCGCCGCCGCCGTAGATCGCGTCGGCACCGGCAAGACCCATCAGCATGTTGCGGCCATCATCCCCGGCAATCGTATCGTCGTTATGCGAGCCTTCGACATTCTCGATCCCGCTGAGGCTGTCGGTATTGCCCCATTCATCGGTGGCGCTGCCATCGTCCAGATCGACATTCACACCTGTCGCCGGGCGGAAATTCAGACCCAGCGCGCGCCCGGCATTCGGCAACACATCCATGTTGTAAACGACGGTATCGACCCCGCCGCCGCCTTCGATCGTGTCATCTCCGGCACGACCATTGAACGTGTTTGCACCGCCATCGCCCCGCAGGACATCCGCCGTGATCGAACCATAAAGCCCTTCGATCCCGATGAGGATCACGGTTTCTCCGCCACTTGTGCTACCGTCGTCAAAGACCCTCAGATTCACTTCGGCCTTGCGGGCGGAAAGATCGGCGACCACGCCGTTATAGTTGGTGGCAAAACTGGCGATGTCCTCGCCCTTGCCGCCGTTGATCCGGTCCTTGCCGGCCCCGGTGCCGCCGCCAGTATCGAAGAACTCGGTCACATCGGTGCGGTCGGTGCCGGTCAGGCGGTCAGCATAGATCGAGCCGACAACCGCCTCAAACCCCACAAAGCTGTGCGAAAACCTCCCGACACCCGAGGCGGTGCCCGAACCATAAACCTTCCCGGTCGTGCTGCTGTAATGTTCGACCGTCACCGTGCCGCCATCGAAGGTCGCCAGCCCCTGACCGAGGTCAACGGTCACGCCTTTCGGAAAGGATGTGGTGACCCGGCGCGCCATGTAATAGACTACCCCCGTGCCGGACCCGATAGACCACGAGCTGTAATCCAGCAGGTCATAACCCGACCCGCCATCATAGCTGTCATCGCCGCCGCTGGCCTGAATGGCGTCATTGCCAGAGCCTGCATTGATGATGTCTGTGCCCGCGGGAATGATTTTCTCGGTATAGGGGCCTGTGTAATTCTCGGCTGTAAAATTGAATTCCTCGGATTCGCCAATGATGCTGCGCGTGATCACATCGTCGCCGGCACCGCCAAATATGGTATCGTTGTCGCTGCTGTTTTCCAGCGTGTCGTTACCCGCCAGCCCTTCGATCCGGTTTGCCGTTTCCCGACGGATGTAATCGGGATCGCTATCACGAAGATTGTCGTTGCCGGAAGTTCCCCTGATCAACACCATTGCATGCCCCCGCAAGCTGTCTGGTCAAATGACTTTGGCCCGACCAAAAATGCGATCCGGGCATCAACGCCCGCAGCGTAGCGTGATTCGGAGCGGCAGTGGGACGGAAAATTCCGTCCCCTCCCCCGAACCGGGGATCAGCGGCGCACCAGACGGGCCTTGCCGTAAAGCGTGTCTGTTGCCACTTCGACCACCCGCATCATCCCGTTGCCCGCCGGTTCATAGGTCAGCGTGAAGGGGAAGCGGGTCTTTTCGGCCATGTCCTCTGGTGAAAAGCCCGCGACGCGGCGGTATTCGCCAGAGCAGGTCACCTTGTCACCATTGGCCTTCGGGGCGGAAAGGCTCAGTCGGCTGGCCCGGCGCCCGTCAAACATATTGACATTGACGCGGCATTCCTCGCCCGCCTTCACATCCCGCAGGCTGGCGAACATCGCGGTCAGCGGATCGACTGCCCCTTTCTGCGTCGCGGGATCGACGTCATAGGGACGCGGATCGCGCGGCGGGTTGTAGCTTTTGATCGACGGCGCGCCGTCGCGCCAGACCATCGAAACCTGCGACTGCCGCCGCCCGGTATCGGCATCCTCGGTATAGGACTGCGGCAGATAGGTGCCCTTGGTGGTGATGCGCCCGCGCGATTGCGCGTCATAGCGCACCTTCTTCAGCAGCGCCGCAAGGCCGGTGGTCTGCAACCGCCCCGCCACCGCATAGCCGCCGCCGGGCTGACCCTCGCCATTCCAGGTCAGGCTGCCCGCCGTGATCCCTTTCAACACGAAGTCAAACTGCGCCTGTTCCGCCCGTGCCGGGCCTGCCATCACGGTCATCGCCATGACCCCGGCGCACAGCGCCCGCGAGAATCCTGCTTTCACCAAACCACTCCATGCTTGCGGGCGGCTCCGGGGCGGGTGCTGCCGCCGATCCGTCGCCTTCGGCACTGGAATATATCGGATCAAACGGGCATTACATCCCGACAAGCCCGTGATCGGCCCCTCCTTGCCGAGATCGGCGCCAAGACCGACCCTGATCGCCTTCTGACGCCCGGAACAGACGATGGATGTAACAATTCTTGCCGAAGCCGTGAAATCCGGCGACCGCCGCGCCCTTGCCCGTGCCATCACGCTGGTGGAAAGCGCGCGCGAGGATCACCGCGCGCAGGCCCGCGCCTTGGTGGCCGAGGTCGCCCGCGCCGGACGGCAGGCGCTGCGGATCGGGCTGTCGGGCACGCCGGGCGTGGGCAAATCGACCTTCATCGAGAGTTTCGGCTGTTTCCTGACCGCGCAAGGCTTGCGCGTCGCGGTTCTGGCGGTCGACCCGTCCTCTGCCCGCTCGGGCGGGTCGATCCTGGGCGACAAGACCCGGATGGAACGGCTGAGCCGCGATCCCATGGCCTTCATCCGCCCTTCCCCCAGCCAGACCCACCTTGGCGGCGTCGCGCGCCGCACCCGCGAGGCTGTCGCCCTATGCGAGGCCGCGGGCTATGACGTGGTGCTGATCGAAACCGTCGGCGTCGGCCAGTCCGAAACCATGGTGGCCGAGATGTGCGACCTGTTTCTTCTGCTGCTGGCCCCGGCCGGCGGCGACGAATTGCAGGGCGTCAAGCGCGGCATCATGGAAATGGCGGACCTGATCCTCGTGAACAAGGCCGATGGCGATCTGAAACCCGCCGCGATGCGCACGCAGGCCGACTATGCAGGTGCGCTGCGCCTGCTGCGCCGCCGCCCGCAAGACCCCGAGGGCTTTCCCAAGGCGCTGACCGTTTCGGCGCTGGAGGAAAACGGGCTGGCGCAGGCCTGGGAGGAGATGCAGACCCTGACCGCATGGCGCCGTGCGCATGGCCATTGGGACAGCCGCCGCGCCGCACAGGCCCGCCACTGGTTCGAGGAAGAGGTGCGTCAGGGCCTTCTTGCCCGCCTGACCCGTGAACCGATGCGCGGCGTGTTGCACTCGCTGGGTGCGCAGGTCGCCGAAGGCCGCCGCACCCCGGACGAGGCGGCGGCGGAACTGCTGGGGCAACTCGGCGCCTGAGCTTGCAGGGCTGTTGTCCGCAGGATTTACCCCGCAACCCGCCTAGAAGCTCGCATCCGTCAGGCTGCGGGTGGCGCGGGCCTTGGCCCCCAGCCGCTCGCGCCAGATGACGTAAAGCCCCGATCCGGTGATGACCACGATCCCCGCCCAGGTCATCGCATTCGGGAAATCGCCGAACACCAGATAGCCCAGCGCCACCGCCACCACGATTTCAAAATAGTGCAGCGGCGCCAGCGTGGCCGAAGGCGCAAATTTCAGCGCATAGGTCATGCACATATGGCTGACCCCGGCCCAGAACCCGACACCAAACAGCCAGAGCCATGCCAGCCCCTCTGGCCAGACCGGATCAAGGTCGGCGATGCCCGTCCCTTCGGCCCAGAGGATTACCGGCAGGCACAACAGTATCCCCGCCAGCGAGGTATGAAGCTGCATTGCCACCGGGTGCATCCCTGTAGACATCGCCCTGGTCACCAGCATGTAAAAGGCGAACAGAAACGCCGTCCCCAGCGGATAAAGCGTGACCGCGCCAAAGGTGGCGAAGGCAGGCTGGATCACCAGAAGCGCGCCACCGAAGCCCACGACGGAGGCCGCGATACGGCGCGGCCCGACCTCATCGCCGAACAGCAGACGGCCAAGGAACAGCAGGATGAACGGCTCCACAAACACGATGGCCAGCGCATCGGCAATCGGCATGATCGCAATGGCCGCGATGAAGCAATAGGTAGAGAGCACCAGAAACAGCGCGCGCAGCATGACCAGCCCCGCCATCCGCGCGCTCATCCGCCACGCACTGCCAAGGGCCAGTGCGATGGGCAGCATCAAGGCCCCCTGCACGACGAAACGGGCCAGCGTCACCTGCCCCACCGGAATGGTCGCGGTCGCAAGTTTCGAGGCGACGTCCAGAAGAGGCGCAAGCACACAGAAGGCGATCATCAACAGAACGCCGGGGAGGATACGATCTTGTGTCATGGTCCCTGTCTAGCCCGGCCCGGCAGGCAGGTCCAAGCCGGAAGCGACCACCGCAGGGCTCAGGCGCGGCAAATTCGTTCCAAACGAATTTGCAAATTTCTTGAGCAAGAAATTTGCGCCCTCCCCCGGCGTTGCGGCGCGTCAGCAGTTCGGCACGTTGACCGCCAGACCGCCCAGCGAGGTTTCCTTGTATTTCTCGTGCATGTCATGGCCGGTCTGGCGCATGGTCTCGATGCAGACATCGAGGCTGACAAGATGCTGGCCATCGCCGCGCAGCGAAAGACTGGCGGCCGAGACCGCTTTGATCGCGCCCAGACCGTTCCGTTCGATGCAAGGCACCTGCACCAGCCCTTTCACCGGGTCGCAGGTCATGCCGAGGTGATGCTCCAGCGCGATTTCAGCCGCGTTTTCCACCTGTTCCGGCGTTCCGCCCATCACCGCGCAAAGCCCCGCCGCCGCCATGGCGGCGGCGCTGCCGACCTCGGCCTGACAGCCGCATTCGGCGCCCGAGATGCTGGCATTATGCTTGCACAAGCCCCCGATGGCCGAAGCCGTCAGCAGGAAATCAGGGATCTTCGACGTGGTCGCCCCCGGCACATGGTCAAGATAATAGCGCAACACGGCGGGCAGCACGCCGGCCGCGCCGTTGGTCGGCGCGGTCACCACCTGCCCACCAGCGGCGTTTTCCTCGTTCACCGCCATGGCGTAAAGCGACATCCAGTCGTTGATCGTATGCGGCGCGGTCATGTTCAGCCCGCGTTCGGCCTCCAGCGCCTGATGGATGCCCTTGGCGCGGCGGCGCACTTTCAACCCGCCGGGCAGGATGCCCTCGCCCGCCATGCCACGGGTGATGCAGTTGTTCATCACCTCCCAAAGCCGGGCGATTCCTGCCTTGATCTCGGCTTCGCTCCGGAAGCAAAGCTCGTTCTTCATCTTCATCTGCGCGATGCTGAGGCCCGACTCGCGCGCCATCTCCAGCATCTGCGCGGCGGTCTCGAAGGGATAGGGGCAGCTTGCCTTCGGCTTCGCCGCCTCGCCCGCCGCCAGTTCCGCAGCGGTCAGCACGAAGCCCCCACCGATGGAGTAATAGGTTTCCTGCAAGATCACGTCGCCCTGCGCATCGGTGGCGCGCAGGATCATGCCATTGGCATGGCCGGGCAGCGAGGGGCCGTAGTCGAATACCATGTCGGTTTTCGGGTCGAAGGTCAGCGTGCCCAGACCGGGGGGCGAGATGGTCCGGGTTTCATTGATCGTGACCAGCGTGGCCTCGGCCTTTTCAGGGTCGTAGCTCGCAGGTTCGAACCCGGCGAGGCCGAGGATCGTGGCGCGGTCGGTGGCATGGCCCACCCCGGTGAAGGCCAGCGAGCCGTGCAGCGAGGCGCTGAGGCCATGGGCATGGAACGGGCTGTCCCGCAGCGTCTGAAGGAAGCGCGCGGCGGCCACCATCGGCCCCATCGTATGCGAGGAGGACGGCCCGATGCCGACCTTGAACATGTCGAAAACCGAAAGGAACATCAGTCGGCCGCCCGCATACGGAGCAAAGTCATCGGTGTCATCTGCGTCTCCCTGTTCGCGCCAGCATGCCACGGCGGCAGGCAATGGCGAGCGGAAATGCGACAGGTTGCATTGCAAACCTGACGGGGGCGGGTGTCAGAGGGCATCAAGTCGGGCAAGGATCGCCCCGGCAAGATCGGGCAGCGCCTCGGGGCGCAGGCTGTCTGTCTCCACCACCTGACGCGGCACCTCCATCCGGGCGCGATGCTTGGCATAGCGCGGGTCGTAATGGTGTGCCATCAGGCTGTCGGCCAGTGCCTCATGCGCGCCGGTCGCGGCCAGTTCCAGCCAGTTGTCGATGACCTCCCCCGCATGCAGCGGACGCAGCAGACCCACCGTGGCGGCCAGACGCGATGGATCGGCGCTCAGGTCGGCATAGGCGCGGGCCAGATAGGCGGCGCGTTCGGCGCGCGGCGCCGCGATCTCGATCCGGGGCGCCGCGACCATCGTGCGCCAAAGGCGCGGCGGCAGGCGGCAATCGCCCACCTTGGCGCTTTCGGCCTCCACCAGCACCGGGCGGGCGGGGTCGAGCCGCGCCAGTTCCAGCGCCAGCGCGCCCTCGAACGCTTTTTGTGATGGCTGCCCGCCCGGCATGGCGCCGAACAGCGAGCCGCGATGCCGCGCCAGCGCCTCGAGGTCGATCACCTGCGCGCCCTGCGCCTTCAGCAGCGCCAGAAGTTCCGTCTTGGCAGAGCCGGTATTGCCGTCCAGAAGCACCACGGGGCTTGCGACAGGGCGGTCATAAACCTGTTCCACCACCAGCCGCCGCCAGCTGCGATAACCGCCCTCCACCACATCTGCCCGCCAGCCCACGCTTTTCAGGATGGTGGCAAAAGAGCCCGACCGCATGCCGCCGCGCCAGCAATAGACCAACGGGCGCCACGCGCCGTCCTTCTCGGCCAGCGGGCCTTCCAGATGCGCAGCGGCGTTGCGTGCCACCAGCGCACCGCCGACCTTGCGCGCCTTGAACGGGCTTTCCTGCTTGTAGATCGTGCCTACGACGGCGCGCTCCTCGTTGCTCAGCACCGGCAGGCTGATGGCGCCGGGGATGTGATCCTCGGCCCATTCGGCGGGCGAGCGGGCATCGATGATCGTGTCGAACCTGAGGGTCGCCACATCGGTCAGGGAAGAAAGCGTAATGGCCATGGGCGCGACACTAGGGCCGCGCGGGGCACGGCGCAACGGGGGTCAGAGACCGGCCTCCAGCCGCACCAGCAGCGCGTCGAGCATAGCCTGGCCACGTTCCATCTGCTCCACCGTGACAAATTCGTCGGGCTTGTGGCCCTGCGCCATCGAACCGGGGCCGCAGATCACCGTCGGCACGCCCACATCGCGCGAGAACAGCCCGCCTTCGGTGCCGAAGGCCACCTTGATCGTGCCGTTTGCCCCGGTTAGGCCCTTGACGAAATTCACCACCGCCGCATCCGAGGGGGTGCCGAGGCCGGGGTAATCCCACAGCCGTTCTACGGTGATCGCCGCTTCGGGAAACTCGGCTCGCAAGGGCGCCACGATACGTTCGGCGCCCGTGCGCAATTCGGCGATCAGCGTTTCGGGGTCGTCGCCTGCAAGGCTGCGGATTTCGAAATCCAGCGTGGCGCGGTTGGGCACGATATTGACCTGCACGCCACCCTGCATCTTGCCGACATGGATCGTGGTATAGGGCACGTCATAATCACCGTCGCGCAACCCGCTGGCCGCGACGCGGGCCTGAAGTGCCCGCACCTCGCCCAGAAAATCTGCCGCCAGATGCAGGGCATTCAGCGCCAGTGGTGCCAGCGCCGAATGCCCCTCGCGCCCGATGCAGGTCGCGCGCAGCGCCACCTTGCCCTTGTGGCCAGTGGCCACCTGCATCGCCGTCGGTTCGCCCACGATACAGAAGCGCGGCTTGACCGGCGCCTGCGCCAGCATCTCGACCATGGACCGCACGCCCATGCAGCCGATTTCCTCGTCGTAAGACAACGCCAGATGAAGCGGCACCTTCAGCGGGCGGGTCGCGGCCTTCAGCATCGCCTCGATCGCCAGCGCGCAGAAGCCCTTCATGTCCGCCGCGCCCCGACCGTAGAAACGGCCATCCGCCTCGGTCAGGTGAAAAGGCGGTTTGGTCCAGGCCTGCCCTTCCACCGGCACCACATCGGTATGGCCTGAAAGCATCACGCCGCCCATGCCCGCTGGCCCGACCGTGGCAAACAGATTGGCCTTGCCGCCCCCCGCATCGGGGATCAGCACCGCCTCGATCCCGGCACCGGCCAGCAGATCGCGCACATAATGCATCAGCGCGATATTCGGCTTGGCGCTTGTGGTGTCGAATTCCATCAGCCGGGCAAAGATGTCGCGCATCGCGGGTTCCCTTTCATTTGTGTGCACAAATAACCGTCCCGGAGACGCGGCGAAAGCCCGGATCGGCGAAGCGCCGCTTCGGGCTTTTCTTCGCCGGGGCTTGCTGGCAGTCTCGCGTCCGTTCAATCCCGAGGTTCCGATGCGCCTGTTTCTTGCCCCTGCCCTGCTGGTCCTGACGGCCACACCCGCCGTGGCCGGTGCGGTGGATCAGATGGTGACCGCCTATCGGCTGTTCGATCTGGGGGTGGCGGCGCAGGACGGGCTGAGCCAGATCGCCGCCGCGCGTCTGGCCGCCGGAATCGAGGTGCATCCGGTGGAGCGCGCGCCCGAGGCCGAGGGCGGCCGTGACGGGGGGAAAGATCAGCGCCCCGCACCACGCGACCCCGCCGCGATGATGGAACTTGCCCGTGTCGCGGTCGAGGCCGACGAGACGCTGGCCCTGCTGTTGCAGGATGCCGCCGCCACGGCCGAGCTGCTGCCAAAGGCAACCCTGCGCCAAAGCGCGGCCGTGCTGCGGCCGGGCGAGGTGCATCGCTATCAACTGGCCGTCGATGGTGGGGCCGAAACGGCAATCGGGGTCATCGGCGATGGCGACAGCCCGCTGAACCTGACCATCGGCACCGAGACCGGGCCGCTGTGCCAGCAGGACGGGTCCGCGCTTGCCTGCGCGCTGCAGCTGCCGGAAAGCGGCTTTGTCACCGTGACCCTGCGCAATACAGGCGACGGGGTGAACGGCTACTGGCTGCTGACGGAATAACCGGCGCACCACGACACCCGGCCCCCGTCACTCGGGATAGGCCCCGGCGATCTGCTGGTCGAAATCCACCAGCGCGCCGGTCATCACACCCGACGCATCGGACAGCATGAAACTGGCAAGCCCGGCCACATGCGCCGGTTTCAGCAACATGCCCATCGGCTGTTTCGCCTCGACTTCGGCCAGCCAACCGTCGCCCGCGCCGTGATAGGTCCGCTGGATCAGGTCTTCGCCCGGCGTATCCATCCAGCCGCAATTGATGCCATTCACCCGGATGCGATGCCGGCGCAGCGTCAGCGCGGCGTTCTTGGTGATATTCGCCAGCGCCGCCTTGGAGGCGGAATAGGGCGCCAGAAAGCTTTGCCCGCCATGGATGACCATGGACAGGATGTTCACCGCCTGCGCAGGATGGCCGTTGCGGATCGCAAGCTGGGCAAAGCGTTGCAGCGCGAAGAAGGCACCGCGGGTGTTGACGGCGAAGATGTGGTCGAACCGTTCGGGCGTGGTGTCGAGGATCGAGCCCCGATCGGTAGCGGCGGCCGAGTTGACCAGAGCGGTCACCCGGCCAAAGTGATCGGCCGCGCGGTCGATGATGGCGGAAGCCTCGGCCACCACGCCCATGTCGGCAGGCAGGAACAGCACATCGACACCGCTGCCCCGCAACTGCGCGGCGGCGGCCTCGCCCTGTGCAACCGCACGGTCGGCAATCGCAAGGCGGTGGCACCCCTCTGCAATCAGACGTTCGGCGATCGCAAGGCCAAGGCCCTGCGCGCCCCCCGCAATGACGGCGACCGTCTGGCTGTGATCTCGCATCGAAGCTTTCTCCTCCCCCACCACCGGACAGGGTGGCAAAGGTATCGTTGCACGCCGCCATGCACCTGTTCAACGCCACTCCGCTCTGCCCATGCGCCCCATAAGACCCGCCCGGCGGGTGCGGCTCAGTCGCCTGCCCGCAACACCCGCGCCGGGCGCACCCCCAAGGGCCGCAGCGCGAAGGCCAGTCCTGCCAGCAAGGTCAGCCCGACGCCGCCCGCGACGATGGCCAAGGCCGACCACGGCTCGAAGGCGAATGGCGCGTCCATGACAAAGCGCATCACCGCCCAGCCCGCCACGCCGCCCGCAAAGATCGCGACCAGCCCCGCCGCCGCCCCGGTCAACCCGGCGCGCAGCGCAAAACTGAGAAGGATGCGCCCGCGCGTGGCACCCAGCACCTTGAGCACCGCCGCCTCGTAAACCCGGGCGCGTTCGCCCGCAGCCGCCGCGCCGATCAGCACGACGAAACCCGTGGCCAGCACCGCCGCCGCCGCCCATGCGGTTGCCGTGGCAATGGCGTCCAGCGCCTCGGTCACGCGGGCGATGGCGTCGCGCACCCGGATCGCGGTGATATTCGGCCATGTGCCCGCCAGATCGCGCAGGATGCGCGCCTCGTCCTGCGGCGGGGCGTAGATCGTGGCGATATGGGTATGCGGCGCCCCCGACAGCGCGCCGGGGTTCATCGTCATCACGAACCCCATGCCGCCGGTGGCGAAATCCACCGCGCGCAGGCTGGTGACGGTGGCTGTGATGTCGCGGCCCAGCACGTTGACGGTGATACTGTCGCCGAGCTTCAGCCCGATCTCGGCGGCCTCCTCGGCCGAAAAGCTGATCTGCGGCGGACCGTCATAGCCCTTGGGCCACCAGTCGCCCGCGACGACCTTGGTGCCCTCGGGCGGCGTTTCGGCATAGGTCAGCCCGCGGTCACCGCGCACCACCCAGTGATCACCCGCGACCTCCTTGGCCGGGCGGCCGTTGATCTGGGTGATGACGCCGCGCAGCATCGGCGCGCTTTCGACACGGCTGATGGCGGGATCACTGTTCACTCGGTCAAGAAACGGGCCGATCTGGTCGGGCTGGATGTCCACGAAGAAATAGGCCGGCGCGCGGGTCGGCAGGTCGCGGTCGATGGCGGCGCGCAGGTTTGCGTCGATCTGCCCCACGGCGGCCAGCACCGAAAGGCCAAGGCCCAGCGACAGCACCACCGGCAATGCCTCGCCGCGCGGGGCGGCGATGGCGCCCAGGGCCGCGCGCAGGGCGACGCGGCCGCGCATCCGCCGCGCAAGCCCGCGCGCAACGCGCCGCAGCGCCAATCCCGCCAAGGCCAGCACGCCGAGCGACGCCGCGACGCCGCCCGCCGTGCCCAGCGCAAGGCCCCACATGCCGGAAAGCCAGACCGCCGCACCGATCAGCAGCGCCGCCAGTGCCGCGATGGCCAGAATGCGGCCCGGCGCAGGCAAGCCGCCCCGCCCGGCCCCGCGATACAGCGCCGCCGCGCGCACATGTTCCACCTGCGCCAGCGGCCAGAGCGTGAACAGCAGCGCGGTGATCAGACCATAGAAGGCCGCCTCGACCAGAGGGCCGGGATAGACGGCAAATTCCACCGGAAAGGGCAGCGCACCGGCGATCAGTGGCCCGGCCAGCACCGGCACCAGCGCACCCAGCACCAGCCCGATGACCACCCCCACCGCCGCCAGCACGGCCGCCTGCACCAGAAACAGCCGGAAGATCAGCCCGCTTTCGGCGCCCAGCGTCTTCAGCGTGGCGATGACCGGCACCTTTTCCTCGGCCCAGGCGCGCACGGCGGCGGAAACACCGACGCCGCCGACCGCAAGCCCGGCCAGCCCCACCAGCACGAGGAAAGACCCGATCCGATCCACGAAGCGTTCTACCCCCGGCGCGGCGCGCCGGCTGTCGCGCCAGCGCAACCCCTTGTCGGTGAACCGCGACTCGGCCGCCGCCTGCACGGCATCCAGATCGGTGCCCGGCGGCAGGTCCAGCCGGTATTTCGTTTCAAACAGCGCACCGGGCACCAGCAGGCCCGAATTTGCCAGATCCGCGCTGCGCACCAGCGTTGGCGGACCAAGACCAAAGCCCCCCGTTGCACTGTCGGGCTGGCGGATCAGGGCCGCCGCGACGCGAAAGGCCTGTGTGCCCAGCTTGACGGTGGCGCCGGGTGCAAGGCCCAGCCGGTCCATCAGAACCGGGTCGATCACCGCGCCGGGCAAGCCATCGCGCGGCGCCAGCGCCTCGGCCAGCGGCATCGGCGGGTCCAGCAGCACCTCGCCTTTCAGCGGGTAAAGATCGTCCACCGCCGTGATCTGCGTCAGCCCGCGTTCCGCGCCCGCGACCAGCATGGAACGGAAATCCACCACCTCGGACACGCGGCCCGCGACACCTGCCATAAAGGCGCGTTCATCGTCATCGGCATAGCGATAGGTAAATTCCATCTGCGCATCGCCGCCCAGCAAAACCGCGCCCTGCGCATCCAGCCCGGCATGTATGGCGCCGCGCAACTCGCCCACTGCCGCGATGGCGGCGACACCCAGCGCGATACAGGCGAGGAAGATGCGGAAGCCCCGGATGCCGCCGCGCAATTCACGCCGCGCCAGCCGAATCGCCAGAGGCCAGCTCATGCCGCCACCTGCCCATCCGCGACTTTACCATCCACCAGCCGAACCACCCGGTCGCAGCGCGCGGCCAGTTCCGGCGCATGGGTCACCAGCACCAGCGTGGCGCCATGGCGGTCGCGCAGGCCGAACAGCATGTCCATGATGGCGGCGCCATTCATCCCGTCCAGATTGCCGGTCGGCTCATCTGCCAGCAGGATCGCCGGGCGCGGTGCCGCGGCGCGCGCCAGCGCCACGCGCTGCTGTTCGCCCCCCGACATCTGGGCCGGGTAGTGATCAAGCCGGTGGCCAAGGCCCACGGCGCGCAGTTCGGCCTCCGCACGGTCAAAAGCGTCACGGGCGCCGGCAAGCTCCAGCGGCACGGCCACGTTTTCCAGCGCGGTCATGGTGGGGATCAGGTGGAAGCTCTGGAATACCACCCCCATGTTGCCCCGACGAAAGCGGGCCAGCGCGTCTTCGTCCATCGCGCCCAGATCCTGCCCCAGCGCGCTGACCTGACCCTGTGTGGCGCGTTCCAGCCCCCCCATCAGCATCAGAAGCGAGGATTTTCCCGAGCCGGAGGGGCCAATCAGACCCAGCGTCTCCCCCCGATCAACCGTCAGTGAGATGCCCTTGAGGATCTCGACCGCGCCCGCATTTCCGTTCAGGGTAAGCCCTGCCCCCTGCAACACCAGAATGGGATCGCCCATGCCGCTGACCGTCATCCGCTTCGCCTCTTGCCTGTCTGCCTCGGTTGGATATGGGACGGTGGCGCGATTTTGCAAAGCCTTGCCGATAGTTGCGATGACGGTTCTGCCCGCAGGTGCCGAACCTGTGACCGTGGTTGCACTGGGGGACAGCCTGACCGCAGGCTATGGCCTGCCCGAGGGCGAGGGGCTGGTGCCACAGTTGCAGGGCTGGCTCAGGGCACAGGGCAGTGATGCGGTGGTGGTGAATGCGGGCGTGTCGGGTGATACAACGGCGGGTGGGCTGGCGCGGCTTGACTGGTCGCTGACGCCGGAAACCGATGCTTTGATCGTGACGCTGGGCGGCAATGACCTGCTGCGCGGGCTGGACCCGGCGACGACGCGGGCCAATCTCGATGCCATTCTGGCCAAGGCACAGATGCGCAACCTGCCCGTCCTGCTGATCGGCCTGCCCGGCCCCGCGAATTTCGGCCCCGACTGGAAGGCCGAATTCGATGCGATCTATCCTGATCTGGCGGCGAAATACGGCACGCTTCTGGTGCCGAATTTCATGGCTGGTCTGGGCAACGCAGACCCCGCAGCGTTGCGTGGGTTGATGCAGGGCGACGGCATCCACCCCAATGCCGAAGGGGTGGGCAAGATCGTCGCGGCGCTGGGGCCAGAGGTTCTGGCGCTGATCGCCCGTGCGGCCCCCTAAAGCAGATCGGCAATTCCCGGCGCGTCGGTTTCCAGCGCGACGCGCAGCTTGCCATGGGCGGCGGCCTCGATCTGGCGCACCCGCTCTTTTGAAAGGCCAAGTTCCTGCCCCAGACTTTCCAGTGTCCGGCCCGGTGACCGCAATTGTCGTTCGGTCACGATCAGCCGCTCGCGCGCTGTCAACCCGGCCATCGCCTGCGTCAGCCAACTGCGCAACACATCGCGGTCATGCGCGGCCTCCACCACCTCGGCCGGGCGGGGGGCGTCGTCTTCCAGCAGATCCACCCATTCGCGGCCTTCACCTTCGGACGATTGCACGGCATTGAGAGAGAAGTCACCGCCGGACAACCGCGCCTCCATCATCTCGACATCGCTGAGGGAAACGCCAAGCTCCTCTGCCACGGCGACACGCAGCGCGCCGGGGCCGGGATGGCCCATCTCGCGGTCCAGCCGCGCCCGCACCCGGGCAAGGTTGAAGAACAGCGCCTTTTGGCCAGAGGTAGAACCCGTGCGCACCAGCGACCAGTCACGCATGACATGATCCTGCAACTCTGCCTTTACCCACCAGACAGCATAGGTGGAAAAGCGCACCCCCCGATCCGGGTCGAACCTGTCGGCTGCCTTCATCAGCCCCAGCGCGGCGGTCTGGATCAGGTCGTTCATCGGCGTGCCATAGCGGCGGAACTTCACCGCCATCGAAATCGCCAGCCGCATATAGGCATGGATCAGCCGGTTCAGCGCGGCCTGATCGCGCTCGTCGCGCCAGGCACGGGCCAATTTCAGCTCGGTTTCCGCATCCAGCAGTTCCGCCCGCATCGCTTGGCGGGACATGCGTTGATCTGTATATCCGTCAAGCGCCATGACATTCCCCCGTCGGTGCCCGGTGTGATCTGTCGCCGGTTGCAAGAGATACGAGGCAAGCCGGTGACCGGATCACAAGGAAAACAACTATCCCTGCCACAACTTTCAATCGTGCTGGGCGGTGCCCGTTCCGGCAAGTCACGATTTGCTGAACGGCTTGTGACCGGGACAGGCCGCCCCCGCGTCTACATCGCCACGGCCGAGGCATGGGATGACGAGATGCGCGACCGCATCGCCACCCATCGCAACGACCGCGGCGCAGACTGGCAGACCATGGAAGCGCCGCACGATCTGCCCGACGCATTGGCAAAGGTGCCTGCTGAGGCGGTGGTGCTGGTGGACTGTGCGACGCTTTGGCTCACGAACCGCATGCTTGCCGAGGCAGATCTGGCGGCCGAGGCAGCGCGACTGGTCACCGCCCTTGCTGCCTGCCCGGCGCCGGTCGTGGTGGTCAGCAACGAGGTCGGCTGGTCCATCGTGCCGGAAAACGCACTGGCACGGCGGTTCCGGGATGAACAGGGTCGCCTGAACCAACGGCTTGCCGAGGAGGCGGGGCTGGTTGTCGCCGTCATCGCCGGGCTACCTGTCGTGCTGAAGGGACAACTGCCATGAAGCGGCTTTGGTGGGTCCGGCACGGGCCGACGCATGAACGCGCCTTCTGCGGCTGGCGCGACGTGCCCGCCGATCTGTCTGACACTGCCGCCATTGCCCGGCTCGCCGCCCATCTGCCCGCAGGGGCGCCGGTCGTCTGCTCCACGCTGCTGCGCGCCCGTGCCACGGCAGACGCGCTTGCGGGGGGCCGTCCCCGCCTGCCCGCCCGCGACGATCTGCGCGAATTGCATTTCGGTGAATGGGAAGGGCTGCGCTTCGACGAGGTCTCGGCCCGTGACCCGGAGCTGTCCCGCGCCTACTGGGAAGATCCCGGCGACATCGCCCCCCCCGGTGGCGAAAGCTGGAACGCCGCCGCGCTGCGAATTGACGGCGCGGTGCAGGCCCTGATGTCGGCGGCCACGCCCGATCTTGTCATCGTGGCACATATGGGGGTCATCCTGACCCGTCTGGCGCTGGCGCTGGACGAAACCCCGTCCGAGGCGCTGGGACACCGGATCGACCCTTTGTCGGTGACCTGCCTCGCCTTCGAGGGGCGACGCTGGCGGGCCGAAGCGATCAATCACATTCCGTGATGGATCATCCGACAGAGTTTCGTTTCCGCACTTGAAAGTCTCGCGCTAGGGTGCGGAAAAGACGGAGCTTTCGATGACCCTTTCCTACGATCTCGCCATCGGTGATCGCGCCTATTCCAGTTGGTCGCTGCGCGGCTGGCTGCTGTTCGAGGCTTTTGGCATTCCTTTCAAACAGCAACGCGCCCGGCTTTATACCGAGGAATTCCCGGCCCTTCTGGCCAATTTCTTCCCCGCCCGCACCGTGCCGGTGATGCGCACGCCCGATGGCGTGGTGGTGGCCGAAAGCCTTGCCATGGCCGAGGAACTCGCCAGCCGCCACCCCGAGGCCGGGCATTGGCCCGCCGATCCGCGCGCCCGCGCCGTCGCCCGCGCGCTGGCGGCCGAAATGCACGCAGGTTTCACAGCCCTGCGCAGCCATTGCCCGATGAACCTGCGGGTTTCCTATGAAACCTGCGAACCGCCCCCCGCGGTGTTGGCCGATCTGGAACGCCTGCAACAGATCTGGGCCTGGGCGCGCAAGGAAACCGGCGCGACGGGAGACTGGCTTTGCGGCCCCTATTCGGTTGCCGATGTTTTCTTTGCCCCGGTCGCGGGCCGGATCGTCGGCTACAACCTGCCGGTGGGGGCGGAAGCTGCGGCCTATGTCGCAGCGCATCTGGCGCATCCCGCCTTCCGCCGCTGGCGGGCGATGGGTATGGTGGACGGGGCCGATCAGCCCTTTTACCGCCGCGAATGGCCGCAGCGCGCATGGCCCGGCCCGGCAGTGATGCCCGCTCGGGCGGTCGAGGGCACCGAGGCCGAAAACGACACCTGCCCCTATTCCGGCAAGCCCGTCACCCATACCCTTGAACTGGACGGCCGACGCTTCGGTTTCTGCAATGCCTTCTGCCGCGACAAGACGGTGGCCGACCCGGAAGCCTGGCCCGCCTTCATGGCCATTTACCGTTCGTAAACCATTCGCCTCTACCCGTTAACGAAGCTGAACGGGGCAGAGCATGGTCGCGCGCACCTTTACCGTCGCCTTCGAAGGGGTCGAGGCCCGCATGGTCGAGGTGCAATGCGCCGTGGCGGCGGGCCTGCCCTCCTTCTCGGTCGTGGGCCTGCCCGACAAGGCGGTGTCCGAAGCCAAGGAACGGGTGCGGGCCGCGCTTGCGACCATGTCGATTGCCCTGCCGTCAAAGCGGATCACGGTGAACCTTTCGCCCGCCGATCTGCCCAAGGAAGGCTCGCATTTCGATCTGCCCATCGCGGTGGCGCTTCTGGCTGCGCTGGAAATCCTGCCACGCGATGAGGTGGAACAGGTGGTCTCGCTGGGAGAACTGTCGCTCGACGGGCGGCTGGTGCCTGTGGTTGGCGCCCTGCCTGCCGCGATGGCCGCAGCCGAAGCCGACCGAAAGCTGGTCTGCCCTCGGGCCTGCGGCGCCGAAGCCGCATGGGTGGGTGCCACGCAGGTTCTGGGCGCCGGAGCACTGGATCAGGTGGTGCGGCATTTCACCGGACAAAGCGCGATCACGCCGGCCGAAGCAGGCGAGATCGCCCGCCCGCCCCAGACCCGTGACCTGCGCGATGTGAAGGGGCAGGAACGGGCGAAACGCGCGCTGGAAATCGCCGCTGCCGGGCGACATCACATGATAATGGTCGGCACACCGGGTTCGGGAAAATCCATGCTGGCGGCCCGGATGCCCGGCATCCTGCCGCCGCTTTCCGCCGCCGAGGCGCTGGAAACCTCGATGATCCACTCGCTTGCCGGACTTCTGGGCGATGGTGGCATCTCGCGTGAACGCCCCTTCCGCGAACCACATCACACCGCTTCGATGGCCGCCATCGTCGGTGGCGGACGCGGCGCGAAACCGGGCGAGATCAGCCTTGCGCATAACGGGGTGCTGTTTCTGGACGAGTTGCCCGAATTTCCCCGCGCCGTGCTGGAAACCCTGCGCCAGCCTATCGAGACCGGGGATGTGGTGGTCGCACGCGCCAATGCGCATATCCGCTATCCCAGCCGCTTCCTGCTTGTGGCCGCCGCCAACCCCTGCAAATGCGGCTATCTCAGCGACCCCTCTCGCGCCTGCGCGCGCGCGCCCGGCTGCGGTGAAGATTATCTTGGCCGCATCTCTGGTCCGCTGATGGATCGCTTCGACCTGCGGGTCGATGTGCCCCCCGTCGCCTTCACCGACCTCGACCTGCCGGCCTCGGGCGATGATTCGTCCACCGTCGCGGCACGGGTCGCCATGGCGCGCGCGGTGCAGAGCCGCCGTTTCGCCGATTACCCCGAGTTGCGGGTGAATGCCGATGCCGAGGGCAGATTGCTGGAAGAGATCGCGACCCCCGACACCGAAGGGCGCGCGCTGTTGACGCGGGTCGCCGAACGCTTCGGCCTGTCGGCGCGCGCCTATCACCGCATCCTGCGCGTCTCTCGCACCATCGCCGATCTGGCCGGCGAGGCAGAGGTACGCAGCCCGCATGTGGCAGAGGCGGTCAGCTACCGTCTGTCGCTGGGCAATCCCCCCGCGCGCTGAACAGGCCCGTCGTCCAGACCGGGAGCGAAAGGCCCCTGGTCAGGCGACGCAGCCGCGTTCAACCCAGACGTTTCGCCTCGATGACCTCCCAGATCCGCGCGGCAGTATTGGTGCCATCGAACCGTTCCAGTTCCTGAATGCCGGTGGGTGACGTCACGTTGATTTCGGTCAACCAGTCGCCGATCACGTCGATCCCGACGAAGACCTGCCCCTTTTCCTTCAGGACCGGACCGATGGTGCGGCAGATTTCCAGATCGCGCTCGGTCAACCCCACCTTTTCGGGCCGTCCCCCGACATGCATGTTCGACCGTGTTTCCCCCGCCTGCGGCACACGGTTGATCGCGCCCACCGGCTCGCCATCGACCAGAATCACCCGCTTGTCGCCCTTGGAAACAGCGGGCAGGAACTTTTGCACGATCAACGGTTCGCGGCTCATCGAGGTGAACAATTCGTGCAGCGAGGCAAGGTTTCGGTCGTTAGGGTCCAGCCGGAACACCCCCGCCCCACCGTTTCCGTAAAGCGGCTTCAGGATGACGTCACCATGCTTTTCCTTGAAGGCGCGGATAGTCCGCAGGTCGCGCGCGATGGCGGTCGGCGGCGTCAACTCCGGGAAACGCAGGACCAGCAGCTTTTCCGGGCTGTTGCGCACCCAGAACGGATCGTTCACCACCAGCGTTTTCGGATGAATCATCTCAAGCAGATGGGTGGTGGTGATATACCCCATGTCGAAAGGCGGGTCTTGCCGCAGCCAGACCACATCGAAATCTGCCAGATCAACTTCGGTTTCCGCACCATAGCTGACATGGTTGCCATGCTCGCGCCGCAACTCGATCGGGTAGCCGCGCGCCATGACCCGGCCTTCGACAAAGGCAAGGTTGTCCGGCGTGTAGAAGAACAGCTCGTGTCCCCTGGCCTGGGCCTCCAGCGCGATACGGAGTGAGCTGTCCGCGTCGATGTTCACCGAACCGATCGGGTCCATTTGCAACGCGACCTTGAGACGCATGGGCAATCCTCCTGCTGACGCCCCTTCCTGCCGCAAGGGGCGGGCCGATGCAATCAGGCTGCGAAGGCGTTTTCCAGAATCTCGATGCGCCCCTGCCCGTCCACCAGCGCTACGTCGAACCGGACAGGCGTCAGCTGGCCCAACGGTTCCCGCGCCAGATATTCCGAGGCCGCCATGTAAATGCGGGCCATCTGGCGCGGCCCGAGATGTTCGGCCGCCTGCGCATGTGTAGCACTTTGCTTGACCTCGATGAAGATGATCTCGGCACCGTCGCGTGCCACAAGGTCGATCTCGCCACCCTGCCCGCGCCAACGCCGGGCGACGATCTGCCTCCCGCCGCGTTCATAGAGCCGTTCAACCGAGCCTTCGGCCGCCGCCCCCGCCTGCCACGCCCTTGCCCCGCGATCTGCCCTCTGGTTCCGCATCAATCCTCTCCGACAAGCTGAAGCGCCCGTTGATAAACCTCACGCCGTGGCAGACCCAGCGCCTCGGCCACCAATGCGGCAGCCTCTTTCACACGATGATCGCGCAGCGCCTGACGCAGCGCGGTTTCCATATCTTCGGCACTGGCCGACCGATCCGGCGCCCGGTCGATCAGCACCACAATTTCCCCCTTGGGATCCTGATCGCCGATCCGGGCACGCACTTCGGCGACCGCGCCGCGCAATACTTCCTCGAATCGCTTGGTCAGTTCCCGGCAGATGACGATCTGTCTTTCATCCCCTGTATGCTGCGGCAATTCATCTAATAATTTCCTAACGCGCTTGGGGCTTTCATACAGGATCACGGTCGCGTCGCTGCGGGCGATGCCGGCCAGGAACTTGCGCCGGGCCTCTCCGGTTTGCGGGGGGAATCCTGCGAACAGAAAACGGTCCGAGGGCAGTCCGGAAACCGTCAGCGCCGCGATGGCCGCCGAAGGGCCGGGGGCGGTATGCACCGGATGGCCTGCTGCGATGGCCGCACGACCCAGCTGAAACCCTGGATCGGCCACCAGCGGCGTTCCCGCCTCCGAGGAATAGGCAACCGAACGCCCCTCGGCCAGTGCTGCAAGCAGACGGGGCCGGGCCTGTTCGCCATTATGATCGTGATAGGCCACCAGCGGGCGGTCGCCCAACGGGATACCGTGAATTTCCATCAGATGCCGCAGGGTGCGGGTATCTTCGGCCGCCAGAACATCAGCGGTCGCCAGAAGATCCAGCGCGCGCAGCGTGATGTCGCGGGCAGCACCGATGGGAGTAGCCACGAAATACAGCCCCGGTGCGGGTTTCGGCGGGGGTCTGCCGGCGGACAGGCGCGGATCGGACATGGGCTGCGGCCTCCAAGTTTACTTCGGCGGCGGTGGCGCGTATTCTCGCCTGCGACCGCTACGCCCTGACAGTGAGGAAGTCCGTATGTTCCCCGTTTTCCGTCTGGCCCGCAAGTCGCTGGCCCGAATGGTGCCGCTGCGCGCCGCCGCCCGCGCGACTGCTGTTGTCGGCGCTGCCGTTCTGGCAGCCTGCGTTCCTGTTGCGGGGCCGGGTGCAGGCGGAGGTCAGCAGATCGACCCCGGCGCGCCGGTGCCGGTGGCGCTGCTGATTCCCTCGGGCTCGGGTCAGGCCAGCGACGAACTTCTGGCGCGCAGCCTTCAGAATGCGGCGCGGCTGGCGATTTCGGATCTGGGCGACGTGAGGATCGACCTGCGCGTCTATCCCACCGCCGGACAGCCGGGCCGGGCGCAGGCGCAGGCGATCAAGGCCGTGGACGAAGGCGCGAAGATCATCCTTGGCCCGGTTTATGCCCAGGAGGCGAATGCAGTCGGGGTGGCGGTCGCAAGCCGGGGCGTGAACGTGCTGTCGTTCTCGAACAACACCGACATCGCGGGGGGCAATGTCTTTGTCCTTGGCCCGACGTTCCAGAACACGGCCGACCGGCTGGGCCGTTTCGCGGTGCGCGCGGGCAAAAGCCGCGTGCTGCTGGTGCATGACCGCAACATCCAGGGCGAAGTGGGCCGCACCGCGATCCAGCGCGGAGTCTCGGCCGCGGGTGGTCAGATCGTCGGTGTCGAATCCTATGAATTCTCGCAGAACGGCATCCTCTCCGCCGCGCCTGCAATCGCCGCCGCAACGCGCAATTCCGGCGCGCAGGCCGTGTTCCTCACCGCCGATACCGCAGGCGCGCTGCCGCTGATCAGCCAGACGCTCCGCGACAATGGTGTCAGCCCGCCCAATACCGCGCTGATCGGCCTGACGCGCTGGGACATTCCGGCCGCCACGCTGAGCCTGCCCGGTGTGCAGGGCGGCTGGTTCGCGTTGCCGGACCCGGCACTCTACAACCAGTTCCAGAACCGCTATCAGGCGGCCTATGGCGAACCGCCGCTGCCGATTTCTGGGTTGGCCTATGACGGGATTGCCGCCATCGGCGCGCTGGTCAAGCAAGGCAACCGCAACGCACTGACGGCTTCGGGGCTGACCCAAGGGTCGGGTTTCGTCGGCGTGAACGGCATTTTCCGCCTGCGGGGCGACGGCACCAATGAACGCGGGCTGGCGGTCGCCACCATCCAGAACGGCCAGATTTCAATCCTCGATCCCGCGCCGCGCAGCTTTGCCGGCGCCGGGTTCTGAGGCCGGGGACAAGCGTGCACCGCGCCGCCCTGTCGATGCAGGACATGCTGCTGCCGGGGGTCGAGATCATCGACCCCCGCGCGCTTTCCAGCCAGATCAGTGCCGCGATCGCGGCCGAAACCGACCCGCGTGAAGCCCGCGCCATAGCCGTCCGCCATCTGGCCGAGGCCAAGGCCACCGCCAATTCGGTGCTGGCGACGGCCTTCGCGGAACGTCCGCTGGAGGCGCGCGCCCTGACGCGGGCGCAAAGCCATCTGACCGACGGTCTGGTCAGCACCGCCTTTGAACTGGCCCGCCACCATTTCCACCCGCTGCCCACCCCGACCGAGGCAGAACGCCTGTCGGTGCTTGCGGTCGGGGGCTACGGGCGCGCGGAAATGGCGCCCTTTTCCGATGTGGACCTGCTGTTCCTGACGCCGTGGAAGATGACCCCCTGGGCCGAAAGCGTGATCGAGACCATGCTTTACATCCTGTGGGATCTGAAGCTGAAGGTCGGCCATTCCTCGCGCACGGTCAGGGATTGCATCCGCCTCGGGCGCGAGGACATCACCATCCGCACCGCGCTGCTGGAACATCGCCACATCACCGGCGACGCCGCGCTGGCGCATGAGTTGGACACCGCGCTCTGGGCCGAGCTTTTCCGCAACTCCGGCCCCGAATTCATCGAGGCGAAGCTGGCGGAGCGGGCCGACCGGCACAAGAGGCAGGGTGGCCAGCGCTATGTGCTGGAACCTAATGTCAAAGAGGGCAAGGGCGGGTTGCGCGACCTGCAAACGCTCTACTGGATCGGGAAATACCTCAACCGTGTGCCGGATGCGGCGGGGCTGGTGCAGGCGGGCCTTCTGACGCAGGACGAATACGAGACCTTCAACCGGGCCGAGAACTTCCTCTGGGCCGTGCGTTGCCATCTGCACTACATCTGCAAGCGCGCCATGGATCAACTGACCTTCGACATGCAGGTCGAGGTGGCAGCGCGCATGGGCTATCACGACAGCGGCGGGCGCCGTGCGGTCGAGGTGTTCATGCAGGATTACTTCCGCCACGCCACACGGGTAGGCGAGTTGACCCGCGTGTTCCTGACGCAGCTTGAAGCCCGCCATGCCAAGCCCGAGGCCGGAATCATGGGCCTGTTCCGCCGCCGCAAATCGGTGCGGGCGGGCTTCCGTCTGGTGCAGGGCCGCATCGACGCGGCCGAGCCGCGCGCCTTCCTTGCCGACAAGCTGAACATGCTGCGGGTGTTCGAGGAGGGGCTGCGCACCGGCTATCTGCTGCATCCCAACATCATGCGGCTGATCGCGGCGAACCTGCGGCTGATCGACGACGAAATGCGCGAAGACCCCGAGGCGCAGCGTATCTTCCTTGACCTGCTGCTGAAGCACGGCAACCCGGAACGGTCCTTGCGGCGGATGAATGAACTCGGCGTGCTGGGCGCCTTCATCCCCGAGTTTGAACCGATCGTGGCGATGATGCAGTTCAACGTCTACCATCATTACACGGTGGACGAACACATCATCCAGTGTATCTCGACCCTTGCGCAGATCGAACGGGGCGAACTGGTCGAGGAACTGCCGCTGTCCTCGGACATTCTGGAAAAGGGCGTAAGCCGCCGGGTGCTTTATGTCGCCCTGCTCCTGCACGACATCGGCAAGGGCCGGCCCGAGGATCATTCGATCCTCGGCGCGCAGATCGCCCGCCGCGTGGCGCCGCGTCTGGGGCTGAACGAGGAAGAATGCGAAACCGTCGAATGGCTGGTGCGCTATCATCTGCTGATGTCCGACATGGCGCAGAAACGCGACATCGGTGATCCGCGCACGGTGCGCGATTTCGCCAAGGCGGTAAAAACCCGCAAACGTCTGGACCTGCTGACCGTGCTGACAGTCTGTGACATTCGCGGCGTCGGCCCCGGCACATGGAACAACTGGAAGGCCATGCTGCTGCGTCGCCTCCACAGCGAAACCGCCGAGGCGCTGGAAAACGGGCTGGAAAACGTCAACCGCGAGCGGCGCGAGAACGAGGCGAAACGCCAGTTGCGCGAGGTTCTGGCCGACTGGGATGCCAAGGATCTGCGGGCCGAGCTGGCGCGGCACTACGCCCCTTATTGGCAAGGCTTGCTGACGGAAACACAGGCGGTCTTTGCCCGGCTCCTGCGCGGGCTGGACGATGCCGAAATCCGCATCGACCTGCACCCGGATCCGGCGCGCGACGCGACGCGGGCCTGTTTCGCGCTGGCCGATCATCCTGGCATCTTCTCGCGCCTTGCTGGCGCGCTGGCACTGGTGGGCGCCAATGTGGTGGATGCGCGGACCTATACGTCAAAGGACGGCTATGCCACGGCCGTCTTCTGGATACAGGATGCCGACGGCCACCCTTACGAGGTCAGCCGCCTGCCCCGCCTGCGCCAGATGATCGAAAAGACCCTGCGCGGCGAGGTTGTCCCGCGCGAGGCGCTGGCCGACCGCGACAAGGTGAAGAAGCGCGAGCGCGAGTTCCGCTTTCCGACCCATATCACCTTCGACAACGAAGGCTCCGAAATCTACACGATCATCGAGGTGGATACCCGCGACCGTCCGGGGCTTCTGTATGATCTGACCCGCACACTGGCGGCGAACAATGTCTATATCGCCTCGGCGGTGATCGCCACTTTCGGCGCGCAGGTGGTGGACAGCTTCTATGTGAAAGACATGTTCGGCCTGAAACTGCACCAGAAACACCGGCAGGAGGCGCTGGACAGGAAGCTGCGCCAAGCCATTGCCGAGGGGGCCAAACGGGCGCAGGCCCAAGGGTAGCACATGACGAAAAGCCTGATCCGCAATGTCGTCACCCTTGGCGGGTGGACGCTTCTGTCGCGCGGTGCGGGATTTGCCCGCGACATCCTGATGGCGAATTATCTGGGCGCGGGCGCGGTGTCGGACGCGTTCTTCGTGGCGCAGTCGCTGCCCAACATGTTCCGCCGTTTCTTTGCCGAGGGCGCCTTCAATCAGGCGTTCGTGCCGATGTTCGCCAAGAAGGTCGAGGCAGGCGAGGATGCGCAGGGCTTTGCGCAAGAGGCGTTCAACGGCATGGCATGGCTGCTGGTGGTGTTCACCATCCTCGGGACAGTAGCGATGCCCGCGCTCGTCTGGGCCATGGCCTCTGGCTTTGCCGGGGACGAACGCTTTGACCTTGCGGTGATCTATGGCCGGATCGGGTTTTCCTACATCCTGTTCATCAGCCTTGTCGCGCTGGTCTCCGGCGTGCTGGTCACCAAGGGCCGGTTCACCGAGGCGGGCTTTGTGCCCGTTCTGATGAACCTCGCCTTCATCGCCGCCATGGGACTGGCCGACTGGCAGGGCTGGAACATGGGAATGACGCTGGCCTGGACGCTGCCGCTGACCGGGGTGATGCAATTCGGCTTCGTCTGGTTTTCGGCCCGCGCCGCCGGGCATACCTTCACCCTTGGCTGGCCCCGGTGGAGCGCGGATCTGAAGCGGCTGGCGATCATCGCAGGCCCGGCGATCCTTGCGGGCGGGGTGGTGCAGATCAACCTGCTGGTCGGTCGTCAGGTCGCCTCGCATACCGAGGGCGCGGTGACATGGCTGTCCTTTGCCGACCGGCTTTACCAATTGCCGCTGGGCGTGGTGGGCATTGCGATCGGCACGGCGCTGCTGCCGGACCTCAGCCGCCGGCTGCGCGCGGGCGATGCCGAGGGCGGGCGGGCGAGCCTCAACCGGGGCGCCGAATTCGCGCTTGCGCTGACCATTCCCGCCGCCGTGGCGCTGGTGGTGATCGCCCTGCCGCTGGTGCAGGTGCTGTTCCAGCGCGGCGCCTTCGGGTCGGACGACGCCGCCAATACCGCACTGGCGCTGGCGGCCTATGGTCTTGGCCTGCCCGCCTTCGTGCTGCACAAGGTGTTCCAGCCGCTGTATTATGCGCGCGAAGACACCCGCAGCCCGTTCCGCTATGCGCTGTGGTCGATGGTGGTGAACCTTGCCTTCGCGATCGGGATGATGCCGGTGATCGGCTTCATGGCGGCGGCGCTGGCCACCACTGTTTCGGGCTGGGTCATGGTCTGGCAGCTCTGGCGCGGATCACGCGCCATGGGACCGGAGGCGCATTTCGACGCCCGTTTCCGCGCCCGGATCTGGCGCATTGTGGTCGCCGCGCTGGTGATGGGTGTCGTGCTCTGGGCGGCCGCGCTGCTGCTGGGGCCTGCGCTGGATGCCGCGCGCTGGCGCTGGCTGGCGCTGGGGGCGCTGGTCGCCAGCGGTATCGTCAGCTACTTCGGCTTCGGCACGCTGATCGGCGCTTTCCGTCTGGCCGAGTTCAAAGCGGCGCTGCGCCGCAAGCGCGCCTAGCGTTCGCGTAACCGCGCCCGCACGCGGGCAAAACCACCGGGGCTGACCACGAAGCTCAGCACGAAGCCGGTGGCGAAGCCCGCGATGTCGGCCACCCATTCGGTGCCGCCGCCGAAAAACACCCCGAACAGCAATTGCGCAAACAGCAGAAAGCCGATCAGCGTGAAGGCGCGATACTGGTTAGCCCCTTCCCCGGCCAGCCGCACCCACAACAGGAAGGTGAAGGCCCCGATCAGCCCGTAGATCGCCGGATAACCACCAACCAGCGGCTGAACCAGACCCGGCACGGCGGCATAGATCCCCGCCGCGGCCGTGGCCGCGCCGAAGAACACCACCAGCACCGCCCACCAGCGGAAGATCTCTCCCACCATCTTGCCCAGCGCCAGCAGCATCACCACGACAAACACCGCATGGGTGAAGCTCGTGTGCACGAAAGGATAGCTGACCAGCCGGATCAGCCCGTCCAACGGCCAGACATGATTTTCCGCCATCCAGCGCAGAAGGTCGGGCGAAAAGGCAAAGCGTTCCATTGCGTCCAGCCGCCAGCCCACGCCGCCCGGCCCGCCCACGATCCCGCGCTGGCCAAGGCTCACCACCACCTCCATCGCCAGGATGGGCAGCACCAGCGCCCAGACCACCCAGGGCAAGGGGTTCAGCGGCGGTTCGGTCAAATCGTCGTGGTTCTGCATCTTCGCCTCATGTCGCGCAGGGCCTTCATTGACGCCCCTTCGCGCCAAAGGTAAGCGGAAGGCACAGCCATTTCCAGACGGAGAACATCATGTCCGAGCCGGTCCAAACGCCTCAGACTTTCACCCCCCGCGTGTTTTCGGGCATCCAGCCTTCGGGTGGCCTGACCCTCGGCAACTATCTTGGCGCACTGAAGCGCTTTGTCGAAAAGCAGGACGAGGGTGGCGAGACGATCTATTGCCTTGTTGACATGCATGCGATCACTGTCTGGCAAGACCCGACCAAACTGCGCCACCAGACGCGCGAGATGGCGGCGGGCTTCATCGCGGCGGGCATCGACCCGGCGCGCTCGATCCTGTTCAACCAAAGCCAGGTGACGGCGCATGTCGAACTGGCATGGATCTTCAACTGCGTCGCGCGGATGGGCTGGATGGGCCGCATGACCCAGTGGAAGGACAAGGCCGGCAAGAACAGCGAGAACGCCTCGCTGGGGCTGTTCGCCTATCCGGCGCTGATGGCGGCCGACATTCTGGCCTACAAGGCCACGCATGTTCCGGTGGGCGAGGACCAGAAACAGCATCTGGAACTGACCCGCGACATCGCGGCCAAATTCAACAACGACTATGGCGTGACCTTCTTCCCGATGACCGAGCCGGTGATCGAGGGTGCGGCCACCCGCGTCATGTCGCTGCGCGACGGGTCAAAGAAGATGTCGAAATCCGATCCCTCGGATCAAAGCCGCATCAACCTGACCGATGACGCCGATTCCATCGCAGCCAAGATCCGCAAGGCCAAGACCGACCCCGAGCCGCTGCCCGACACGCTCGATGGCCTGAAGGACCGGCCGGAGGCGCGCAATCTGGTGAACATCTACGCCGCCCTCGCGGGGATGAGCGCCGCGGATGTGGTGAAGGAATATGCGGGCGCGCAATTCGGCAGCTTCAAACCGAAACTGGCCGAACTCGCCGTGGCGAAACTCTCGCCCATCACGACCGAGATGAACCGCCTGATGCAGGACCCGGCCGAAATCGACCGAATCCTAGGCCGCGGTGCTGCACAGGCCGAAGCCATCGCCCGCCCGATCATCAACGAGGTCTATGACATCGTGGGCATGATCCGCTCGCGCGAGGTGTGATCACTGTTGGTGCGCCCGGCCTCCGGGTGCACCACATCTGCATTTTCTGTCCTTAAATATCCCGGGGGGCGCCGCAGGCGCGGGGGCAGAGCCCCCTCCGCACCCTCCGCCGCTCTGGCCGTCAGGTAATGGCCTCCAGCCGTTCCTTCGACATATCCCCCGGCACGATGGTCACCGGGATCGGCAGGGTGCCCGAATTGCGGCTCAGCGTGGTGACCAGCGGGCCGGGGCCGCTTTTCTCGGTGCCCGCGCCCAGAACCAGCACGCCGATCTGTGTGTCCTCGCGCACTTGCGCAAGGATTTCGTTGGCCGGGTCGCCCTCGCGGATCACCAGTTCCGGGTTCACCCCCTGCTTGTCGCGCATCCACTTGGCGAAGACCTCGAAATGCGCCTCGATCCGCTCGCGCGCCTCGGCGCGCATCAGGTCGGCGACACCCATCCAGTGCTGGAATTCCTCGGGAGGGATGATCGACAGGATCTGCACCCCCGCCCCGGTATGGGCCGCCCGCAGCGCGGCATAGCGCATGGCGTTGAGGCATTCGCGGCTGTCGTCCAGCACGACCAGAAACTTGCGCATCTCTCTCTCCTGCCCGGCGGTATCCCGGTGCGGGCATAGTGGCGGGGCGGCGCCGGCTTGGCAAGCGCGGCCCGTGCCGGGTCAATAATGCGCCTCACCCCGCGCCATGGCCAGATGCAACGCCAGCGACGGGATGAAGAACAGAAGCCAGCCGGTGTTGAGGAAGACCCAGATCAGCATCGGGAACCACAGGATGCAGAACACCACCCCGATGGCCCCTGCGATGCGGATGGCCTGCGCGGGCGGCCAGAACCGCCGAAGACCGATCTGCAACAGCCGCCCACCGTCCAGCGGCAGCACCGGGACCATGTTGTAGAAGAACAGGAACAGGTTCATCGTCGCGGCAAGGCCCAGCCAGGGCACGATGGCAATGCCGAACCGCGCCCAGGACGGGTCGGAAATCGCAAGCTGATACACCGCCTCCTGCCCCAGCCCCAGCACGGCCCAGAGCGCGAGGTTCACCAGCGGCCCCATGGCCACGATCAGCTCGTCCTGCTTGAAACTGCTGCGGCGATGTTCGCAGAAGCCGCCGCCGCCATGCAGCACGATCCGGTTGACCGTCAGACCCTGCACGCGCGCGCCCCATGCGTGGCCCAGCTCGTGCAGGTAGACCGAGGCAATGAGGATGCACAGGAAAATCGCGGTGATGACAAGGCTGCCGCCCCGCATCAGCGAAAATCCTGCCATCATCAGCGCCAGAATGGCGACCGACTGGCGCACCTCGACAGGCACGCCGAACAGGCCACGGAAGCTGAAGACCGTCTGCTCCAAGATCGTGCCGTCAGGCCGCACGGGCCGGGGCGCTGTGCGCCCAGTCCATGTAAAGGCCGCGAATGCGGTCGGTCATGGCACGACTGCGGTATTCGGTGTCGTCAAAGCGCGAAACCGAGGTGACCTTGGCAAAATTGCCCGACAGGAACACCTCGTCCGCCGCCTCGAAATCAGCGAAGGTCAGCACGGTTTCCTGCACCTCAATCCCCTCTGCCCGCATATTGGCGATGTGGCGCGCGCGGGTGATACCCGACAGGAAGGTGCCGTTGGCGATGGGGGTGAAGACCGCGCCATCCTTCACCATGAACACATTGGCCGTGGCGGTTTCGGCCACATTGCCCATGGCATCCGCCACCAGCGCATTGCCGAATCCCTTCTGCTTGGCTTCGACCAGCATCCGGGCATTGTTGGGGTAAAGGCAGCCCGCCTTGGCATTGCAGACCGCATCTTCCAGCACGGGGCGGCGGAAGCGTGTGCGGGTCAGCGTGGTTTGCCCGGTGGCGGGCGGCATCGGCACTTCCTCAAGGCAGAGCGCGAAGCCGGTCGAGTTTTCCGCCGGGGCAACACCCAGATCCGACCCGTCGATGGCCCAATACATCGGGCGGATATAAACCGCCTGATCCGGGCCATAGGCGCGCAGGCCCTCGCGCGCGATTTCCAGCATGTCCTCCACCACCATCGTCGGCGTGATCATCAGCGCCTCGGCCGAACGGTTCACCCGCGCCAGATGGCGGTCAAGGTCGGGAGCGATGCCGTCGAACCAGCGCGCGCCGTCAAAGACCGAAGATCCCTGCCAGATGCCGTGATCGGCGGCACGCATGACGGAAACGTCGCCCTCGTGCCATTTGCCTTCAAAAAAGGTGCGGATGTTCTTGCCGAATGCCATGGGAGGACTCCTTTCCCCGGCACTAAACCACCCGGGCGGGGCAAGGTCCAGCGCGAGGATGTGCGGTTACAATCCCGCGCGCCAGACAGAGGGCGCCACGCCATGCGCCTTACGGAAGGCGCGGGTCAGATGGGCGTGATGGGCAAAGCCGCAGGCGGCAGCCACCTCGGCCAGTGGCTGCCCTTCCGCGATCAGCACCTCGGCTCGCACCATGCGGCGGCGTTCGACCCAGGCGCGCGGGCTGAGGCCAGTGCTGGCGCGGAAGGCGCGCTGGAAGTGGAACTCCGACAATCCGGCGGTGGCGGCCAGATCAGCAAGGCGCAAAGGCTGATCCAGTTCCTCCTCGATCCGGGCGCGCAGACGCCGCAGCGTCGCCGGGGCCAGCCCGCCGCGCCGGGGGGCGGACGCAGCCTGCCCCCAGCCCGGCGCTGTCAGCAGGTGGTGCAAAAGCTCGACCTGTATCCCCCGGCTGGCCAGCACGCCTTCAGCCCGCGCCAGTTGCCCCAGCAGCCCTGCCAGAACCGGGTCATCCGCAAAAGTCACCTCGGGTAGCACCACGGCGGCAGGCGGACGGTCCAGCGTTTCGGCCGCAAAGGCGCGCAGTTCGGCATCGGGGATATAAAGATGTACGAAGCGAAACCGCCCGTCGATCTGCCATTCCGAGCTTGCGCCCTGCGGCATCAGCGACAGCGCACCGGGATGCCCCACGGCGACCTGCCGGTCCACCCGGCGGCTTTTGGTGCCATCTTCTGTATAAAGGCTCAGGACGTGATGGCGGGTTTCTTCATAGCGTACCCGATCCTGCGCATTTTCCCATGCCGCCAGCCCGAAGCCCGCGCCAAGATCGCGCGCGCCCAGCAGTCGCGCGTTGGAGCGGCTGAGGCGTTGGAACACAGAGGCGGCGAGCGTGGTCATGCCGCCAGACTAGCAGCCCGCCCGCGCCGCCGGAACGGGGCGGCGCGTGAATTGCGCAAGATCGTGCAAGCGCGTCCTCGCGCCGCATGGCAGGAAGGCGGCATGACAAACATTGCCCTCTTCGCCGCCACTGTCCTGATCTGGGGAACCACCTGGATCGCCATTGCCTTCCAGATCGGTCCCGTTCCGGTGCTGACCTCGGTATTCTACCGTTTCGCGCTGGCGGCCCTGCTGATGCTGCCGGTCCTGGCGTTGTTCCGGCGACTGACGCCGGTGCCCTTGCGCGCGCATCGCTTCATCCTGCTGCAAGGGGTGTTTTTGTTCTCGGTCAACTTCCTGTGCTTCTACAATGCGACACGGTTCATCCCCTCGGGCCTTGTATCCGTGGTCTTCTCGCTGGCGACGATCTTCAACGCGGTGAATGCGCGGCTGATCTTTGGCGACCGTATCCGCCCGCGCGCCCTGCTGGCGACGGCGCTGGGGGCGGCGGGGCTGGCACTGCTGTTCGCGCCCGATCTCTGGGGTCATGCCGTCGATGTGGATACGCTGAAGGGTCTGGCGCTGGCGGCGGGCGGCACGCTGAGTTTTTCACTGGGCAACATGGTGTCACGCCGGAATTCGGCGGCGGGCATCCCGCCTCTGACCGCGAATGCCTGGGGCATGGGCTACGGCGCGCTGATGCTGCTGGCGGCGATGGCCTTCAGCGGGACGCCGATGGTGGTGCCGCACGAGCCCCGCTATCTGGCGGCGCTGGCTTATCTGTCCATCATCGGCTCCATCGTCGGCTTCACCACCTACCTGATGCTGGTAGCGCGTATCGGCACCGGGCGCGCGGCCTATGCGACCGTGCTGTTCCCGGTGATCGCGCTGATGGCCTCTGCCGTGTGGGAGGGCTTTGTCTGGACGCCGCTGGCCGTGGCCGGGCTGGCACTGACACTGGCAGGGAATGCAGTGATGTTTGCCCCCGCCCGCCGCGCCAGCCCACAGCCGGCCTGACGATCAATCCGCCTCGGACAGCAGCTTGTGCAGATCCAGATGCGCGTTGAACATGGCCAGATTGCCCGCCGCATCACGCGGCCAGTCGGCTTCGTCGCGGTCGCGGTAAAGCTCCACCCCGTTGCCATCGGGGTCGCGCAGATAGATCGCCTCGCTGACGCCGTGGTCGGCGGCACCGTCAAGCTGGATGCCAGCCTCGACCAACCGCTTCAGCACATTGGCCAGCGCCTTGCGGTCAGGATAAAGGAAGGCCGTGTGGTAAAGCCCGGTCGTGCCCGGCGCAGGCGGCTTGCCGCCCTTCGACTCCCAAGTATTCAGGCCGATATGGTGATGATAGCCACCCGCGCCCAGAAAGGCCGCGTCGCGGCCATAGCGCTGGGTCAGCGGAAAGCCGAGGATGTCGGAATAGAAGGCCAGCGCCCTGTCGAGATCGGAGACCTTGAGGTGAACATGGCCGATGCGGGCGTCGGGCGGGGCGATATGCGGGGTGGTCATCGGAAACTCCTGTGCTTTGCCCCAAGGTAGCGCCAGACGGGCTCTGCGATAAGGCGCAGGCGGGCACAGGGTCTGTGCGGAACTGTGCCTGCACCGCCCCATGCGATGCCTTAGAGTCGGAAGCGCCTAGCGCACAGCCCGGCGCAGCAGACGCAGCGCGAGGCTTTGGCCCAGATGACCGGCAAGGCCCGCAAGCGCGGCAATCAGGCCCGCGAGGCTTGCCCCCAGCAGAACGCCGGTCTTGCTGACCCGCAGACCCAGCCGCAGGAACCGGGCCTTGCCCAGCACCTCCACCGCGCCAAGGGTGCGAGGCCCCAGCGCCTCGGCCCCGCGCGCCAGCCGCGCCGCATCGGCGGCATCATCGATATGAGGCATCAGGCGCAGGGCGGTTGTGGGATCAGTGGCCCCCTGCATCCGCACAAGGCCGGTCGCCAGCCCGGTGATCTCGGCCCGCGCGGCCGGACGGATCGCGGCGCCAAGGTCGTCGAGGCTGCGCGCGGCGCGCAGGGCGGCCGGGTCCAGCGCCTCGTCGGCGACGCGCAGCAGCCGTGCGGTGAGGCGCGGGTTCATCAGCCGCATCCCCTTGGCCAGCCGCAGCCCCGAAGCGCCCGCTTTTACCGGAAGGCTGGCCCCGGAGGAGGTGCCGGCCGAGGCAATGGTGAGGGCCGTCGCCCCAAGCCCCACCGCTGATAACGCCAGATCCAGCCGGTCCACCTCGGCCCCCGCCCACCAGTTGCCGGATTGCCGGGCGAGGCCCAGCATGTCGCCCACGGGCGAGAGCGTGACCGGCGCGTTGCAGATCAACCCTTGCGACAGGGAACAATTCCCCATGTCCCAGGCACAGGCGGCGCAATCGGCGGCCAACCGAAGGGGCGCGGTATCCTCGGCCCAGGCGGCTTCAATCCGCCCGACCAATGTGGGGTGCAGCGGCAGGCCCCGTTCAGCCGCCACCCTTTCGACCGCACGCAACGCCACCCAGTCGCTCGGGCTGGCGGCCAGATAGCCCGACAGCAGGCCCGCCACCCGCCCCTCGGTCGCCCGACGGGCAAGGGCGGCATCGACAGCGGCGCGATACTCCTCAGCGCCGCGTTCGACCAACAGATGCAGCGCCGGATCGCGGGCCAGTGCCCGCAGGCTCAGGAAACCGCCCCCCAGCGACGCCAACAGCAGGAGAGCCAGAGCCAGCCGTGCAAGGCGACGGATCGGGGCACGGACAGGGGCATGGCGGCGCGTCATGCCCGCAATCTGGGCATCGCTGCGGCAAAAGGCAAATCGTCGCGCCGCCTTGCCCCGCACGCCGCGCTGCGGCATTCTGAATACAGCAGGAGGCGCGCATGAACACCACCCACGAACCTGACGATACGGCCCTCGCGGGGCGGCGCGCATGACCCCCGCCCTTGTCGCCCCGCGTGACCGGCTGGCCTATTACGCCAGCCAGCATGTCACCCTGCCCCGCGCCCTTGGCCCGCTTGAGGTCTGGAACCGCATCATGGCGGACCCGCTGCCCGGACTGAAACTCGCCTTCCGCATCCGCGACGCGATTTCTTCCCGCTTCGGGGTGGAACGCATCGGCGGTTTCAGTGGCCGCCCGGCGGGTGTGCCAAAACCCGGCGACCGGATGGATTTCTTCACCGTCGAGGCGATCAGCGACGACCAGCTTGTGCTGACCGCCCGCGACCGCCATCTGGATGTGATGATCTCGACCGATTGCAGCGGGCCAGATGTAGCGATCACCGCTTCGGTGGTGACGCATAATCGCTTTGGCCGGGTCTACATGCTGCCAGTCGGGCCAGCGCACCGGCTGATCGTGCGCATCATGCTGAACCGGCTGCGGCGCGGTCTTGGTTGAAGCCATGCCGTAACGGAATTTCGCAATTGCAGCATACGGACTCGATTATCGCCGCAATGCAGCATATATTGACCACAGGGAGGACGGACACGAACGAAAGGTTCCGCCATGTTCATGCGCCTCCGCAAAACCCCCGCAACCCCGGTGCAGCCGGCTCCTGAAAAGCCAGAGGATTCACTGGTCTATTTCTCGCATCAGGCCGACACGCGCCCACTGCGCCCGATGACCGCACTGGAACAGATGTATGCCTATTACACGGACGAGTGATCGGGCGGACAGATTTAGAACGGTTCCAAACTTGACTTGACCGCCCACCGGGCGCATATCCGATGAATACCGTCGGAGATTACCCATGTTCATCCAGACCGAATCGACCCCGAACCCCGCCACGCTGAAATTCCTGCCCGGCCGCGCCGTGCTGGATGTCGGCACTGCCGATTTTCCAAGCGCCGAGGCTGCCTCGAAAAGCCCGCTGGCCAGCCGCATCTTCGCGGTGCCGGGTGTGACGGGCGTGTTCTTCGGCTCGGATTTCGTGACGGTAACCAAGGCGGAAAGCAGCCTTTGGGACCATATCAAGCCCGCGATCCTCGGCGCGATCATGGAACATTACCAGTCGGGTGCCCCGGTGATGCAGGGCGAAGCTTCTGGCGGCGGTCACGCCAGCAATCACGCGGCGGAAGATGACGACATCGTGCGCCAGATCAAAGAGTTGCTGGATACCCGTGTGCGTCCGGCCGTGGCGCAGGATGGTGGCGACATCACCTTCCATGGCTTTGATCGCGGCGTGGTCTACCTGCACATGCAGGGCGCATGCGCGGGCTGCCCCTCCTCGACCCTGACGCTGAAGATGGGGATCGAGAACCTGCTGCGCCACTACATCCCCGAGGTGACCGAGGTGCGCCCCGTTGCCGCCTGAGACCGTTCTGGCCTTCGACACATCGGCCGCGCATTGCGCGGCCGCTTTGCTTTTGCCGGACGGTCGTGTGCTGAACCGGCTGGAACCGATGGAGAAAGGTCAGGCCGAACGTCTGCTGCCGCTGCTAGAGGAGCTTCTGGCCGAAGCCAATATCGGCTGGGGCAATCTGACGCGGCTTGGCGTCGGCACCGGACCTGGCAATTTTACCGGCGTGCGGATCAGCGTGGCGACAGCGCGCGGCCTCGCGCTGGGGCTTGGCGTCCCGGCGATCGGTGTCACACGGCTGGAGGCGCTGGCCGATGGCCTGCCTCGCCCGCTTCTGGTGGCCGAGGATGCAAGGCGCGGTGAGGCCTACGTGCAGGGTTTCGGCCTGCCGGGGCTGGAAACAGCACGGCTGATGCCTGCCAATGCCCTGCCGGAGGCGCCGCATGTCACCGGCAGCGCCCTGCCCGACGCCCTGCCCCCGGCCGTTGCGTTGGCCGAGGCGATTGCGCGGATCGCCGCGACCCGCGCCCCCGGCCCCCGCCCGGCCCCCTTCTACCTGCGCGGAGCCGATGCGGCGCCCCCCGCCGACCCACCGCCTGTGATCCTGCCATGACGCCCGAGGACATGGCCGCCCTGCACGCGCGCTGCTTCACCACGCCCGCCCCCTGGTCGGCGCGCGACTTTGCCGGTCTGGCGACCGATCCCCTGTGTTTCTTGCTGACCGAACCGCAGGGCTTTCTGCTGGGTCGCGCCGTGGCTGGCGAGGCGGAATTGCTGACCCTTGCTGTCCTCCCCGAGGCGCGGCGTCAGGGCATCGGCGCGCGCCTGGTCGCGGGGTTCCTCAACGCCGCGCGGAAGCGGCAGGCCGAAATGGCGTTTCTGGAAGTCTCGGCCGAAAATACCCCCGCAATTGCACTTTACCAGCAGCAGGGATTCGCTCAAAGCGGTTGCAGGCGCGGATATTACGCAGCGTCAGGCGGGCGGCGCATCGACGGGCTGATCATGTCCCGGACAGTTGGCCCTGCCCCGGAATGCAGCAAATGAAGGCATTTTGACCGGAAGATCAAACCCCGGAGCCACATCCCGCGATTCCATCTTGACCGATCCCGGTCTCGCCGCCCTACAATGCTTGCAAGACCCCCGCCCCGTGACTGATGGCAGGGGGCTGGTCACTGTAACGACAACCGGGAGTATTCCATGACCCTGATGAAAACCCTGCTCGGCGCGGCGGCAACGCTGGCGCTGTCTTCGGCAGTAGCTTCGGCCGATCCGGCGATCATCTACGATCTGGGCGGCAAGTTCGACAAATCCTTCAACGAGGCCGCCTTCAACGGGGCCGAAAAATGGGCCAAGGAAACCGGCGGTTCCTACAAGGAACTGGAAATGCAGTCGGAAGCCCAGCGCGAACAGGCGCTGCGCCGTCTGGCCGAATCCGGCGCCAACCCGGTGGTGATGACCGGCTTCGCCTTTGGCGATGTGCTGAACACCGTGGCCCCCGATTTCCCGGATACCAAATTCGCCATCATCGACATGGTGGTCGAACAGCCGAACGTCAAATCGGTGGTGTTCTCGGAACATGAAGGGTCTTATCTGGTTGGCATGATGGCCGCCCTGGCCTCGAAAACCGGCACTGTCGGCTTCATCGGCGGCATGGACATTCCGCTGATCCGCAAGTTCGGCTGTGGTTATGCCCAGGGTGCCAAGGCGGCGAACCCGGATGCGACCGTGATCCTCAATATGACCGGCACCACCCCTGCCGCATGGAATGATCCGGTGAAGGGTGCGGAGCTGGCGAAAGCGCAGAAATCGCAAGGCGCTGATGTGATCTATGCGGCGGCGGGCGGCACCGGGATCGGCGTGCTTCAGGCCGCGGCGGATGAGGGCATCCTGTCCATCGGGGTGGACAGCAACCAGAACCACCTTCACCCCGGCAAGGTTCTGACCTCGATGCTGAAACGTGTCGATGTCGCGGTTTACGAGGCTTTCAAGGAAGGTGCAGACCTCAAACCCGGCTTCAATGTGCTGGGCCTGAAGGAAGACGGTGTGGGCTATGCGATGGACGAGAACAACGCGCCCCTCGTCTCTGACGAGATGAAGGCCGCGGTGGATGCCGCTGCCGAGAAGATCAAGTCCGGCGAACTGGTCGTGCATGACTACATGTCGGACGATACCTGTCCGGCGGCCAATTTCTGATCCGCATGGGCGGCGCAGACATTTCGGGGCGGCAGGCATCTGCCGCCCCCTTCGCAATCGAGTTGCGGGGCATCTCGAAGGCGTTCGGGCCGGTGCAGGCCAACAAGGACATCTCGATCCAGGTCGCAAAGGGGTCGATCCACGGGATCATCGGCGAGAATGGCGCCGGGAAATCGACGCTGATGTCGATTCTGTATGGCTTCTACAAGGCCGATGCGGGCGAGATCGTCATTGACGGCCGCGTCACCTCCATCCCCGACAGCCAGAGCGCCATTCGCGCCGGCATCGGGATGGTGTTCCAGCATTTCAAGCTGGTTCAGAATTTCACGGTGCTGGAGAACGTGATCCTTGGCGCCGAAGAGGGCGGCATGCTGGCGCCCTCTCTGGCGAAGGCGCGCAAGGTGCTGGCCGATCTGGCCCGCGAATATGAACTGGATGTGGACCCCGACGCACTGATCGAGGATCTGAGCGTGGGGCACCAGCAGCGTGTCGAAATCCTCAAGGCGCTGTATCGGCAGGCCGACATCCTCATTCTGGACGAACCGACCGGCGTGTTGACACCCGCCGAGGCGGACCATCTGTTCCGCATCCTCAAAGGACTGCGCGATCAGGGCAAGACCATCATCCTGATCACCCACAAGCTGCGCGAGATCATGGAAACCACCGATACCGTCAGCGTCATGCGGCGCGGCACCATGGTAGCGACAGTGCGCACCGCCGAGACCAGCCCCGAGGAACTGGCCGAGTTGATGGTGGGCCGCAAGGTGCTGTTGCAGGTCGAGAAGAAGCCCGCCACCCCCGGCCAGACCGTGCTGGAGGTCGAAAACCTGCGCGTCCGCGATCCGCAGGGGGTCGAGCGGCTGAAAGGAATCAGCCTGACCATCCGCGCGGGCGAAATCTTGGGCATCGCGGGCGTCGCAGGCAACGGCCAGTCGGAACTGCTGGAGGTGCTGGGCGGCATCGCGCGCGGCACCGGCACCATCCGGCTGAACGGGCGCGAGCTGGATCTGACCGGCCGCCATTCCGATGGGCAAAGCCGTCGCGCCGATGGCATCGCCCATGTGCCCGAGGACCGGCAGGTTCTGGGGCTGATCATGGATTTCACGGCGTGGGAGAACGTGGCCTTCGGCTATCACCATGCGCCGGAATATCAGAAGTCGGCGCTTTTGATGGACAATGATGCCATCCGCGCCGATTGCGAAAAGAAGATGGCGACCTTCGACGTGCGCCCGCCGATCCCGACACTGGCCGCCAAGAATTTCTCGGGCGGTAACCAGCAGAAGATCGTCGTCGCACGTGAGATCGAGCGCAATCCCGACCTGCTGCTGGTGGGGCAGCCGACGCGCGGCGTGGACATCGGCGCGATCGAGTTTATCCACAAGCAGATCGTCGCGCTGCGCGACGCGGGCAAGGCAGTGCTGCTGGTCTCGGTCGAGCTGGATGAGATCATGTCGCTCGCCGACCGTATCGCGGTGATGTTCGATGGCCGGATCATGGGTGAACGACTGCCCGACCAGACGAACGAACGGGAACTGGGCCTGTTGATGGCCGGTGTCAGCGGGGAGGCCGCGTAACATGGGCCGGATGCCGAAATGGGCCGATGCGGTGCTGGTGCCGCTGTTGAGCCTGATCATCGCTTTCGTGATTTCGGGTCTCGTGATCCTCGCCATCGGCGAAGATCCCGTCGAGGCGCTGAAGATCATGGTCACCGGGGCGCTGGGGTCCACCTATGGCTGGGGTTATACGCTTTACTACGCCACCAACTTCATCTTCACCGGGCTGGCAGTGGCCATCGCCTTCCACGCCGGGCTGTTCAACATCGGCGGCGAAGGACAGGCGACGCTGGGCGGGCTGGGCGTGGCCATCGCCTGCCTGATGCTGCCCTGGCCGCACTGGAGCCTTGCGCTCCTGGCCTCGGTCGTGCTGTCGGCAGCCTTTGGCGCGGCATGGGCGGCGGTGCCAGCCTGGCTGCAAGCGAAACGCGGCAGCCATATCGTGATCACCACGATCATGTTCAACTTCATCGCGGCGGCACTGCTGAACTATCTGCTGGTCAATGTCATGCGCCCGCGCGGCCAGATGGACCCGGCCTCGGCCCGTTTCCCGGCAGAAACCAACTTGCCCGACCTGCATCAGATGCTGGGCTGGATCGGTATTCCCTTTGCCAAGGGCACCCCCGCCAATGTGAGCCTTTTTGTCGCGCTGATCGCCTGCGTGGTGGTCTGGGCAATCATCTGGCGCACGCGACTGGGTTATGAAATCCGGTCTTTCGGCAAATCGGAAAAGGCCGCGATCTATGCCGGTATCTCCCCCGTGCGCATCACCATGTATGCGATGCTGATTTCCGGCGCGCTGTCGGGTCTGATGGCAGTGAACACCGTGCAGGGCGAGGCAAACCGGCTGCTGCTGAACAGCGTCGAGGGTGCGGGCTTCATCGGCATCGCGGTGGCGCTGATGGGGCGCAGCCATCCGGTCGGCGTGTTCTTCGCGGCACTGCTGTTCGGCTTTTTGTATCAGGGCGGCGCGGAACTGGCGCTGTGGACGAAGATCCCGCGCGAGTTGATCACTGTCATTCAGGCGCTGGTCATCCTGTTCACCGGCGCGCTGGATGAAATGGTGCGGGCGCCGCTGAAGCGGATGTTCCTTGCGTCAGGCCGGGGGGGGCAATGATGGATTTCGCAGCGCTGATCCAGCTTCTTGATTCCACGGTGCGACTGGCCACCCCCTTGCTGCTTGCCTGTCTGGCGGGGCTTTATTCCGAACGATCCGGCGTGTTCGACATCGGGCTGGAGGGCAAGATGCTGATCGCGGCCTTCGCCTCGGCGGCGGCGGCGGCGGCAACAGGATCCGTCTGGCTGGGGCTGTTGGCGGGGATATTCGCCTCGCTGATGCTGGCGGGGCTCCATGGCCTGGCCTCTATCACCTTCCGGGGCAACCAACTGATTTCCGGGGTGGCCATCAATTTCCTTGCCTCTGGCCTGACCGTTCTGCTGGGGCAGAAATGGTTCGGGCTGGGCGGGCGCACCCCCTCGCTGGAAGGTGCCGCACGGTTCGAGCCGATCACCCTGCCTTTCGCGGGCAGCCTTGCACCCGTGCCGGTGCTGGGACCGATCTATTCGGAACTGATCTCGGGCCATTCGATCCTCGTCTATGTCGCCATCGCGCTGGTTCCGGCTTCGGCCTGGCTGCTGTATCGCACCCGCTTTGGCCTGCGGCTGCGGGCGGTGGGCGAAAACCCGGCGGCGGTGGATACGGCCGGCGTGTCCGTCACCGGCATCCGTTATGCGGCGGTGGCGATCACCGGCATTCTTTGCGGTCTGGCGGGGGCATACCTTTCAACGGCACTGGCGGCGGGCTTCGGACGTGAGATGACGGCCGGCAAGGGTTTCATTGCCCTGGCCGCGCTGATCTTCGCCAAATGGCGGCCATGGTATGCGCTGGCGGCCTGCATGCTGTTCGGCCTGCTGGAGGCGGTGTCGATCCGGTATCAGAGCATCGACCTCGGCTTCGTGATGATCCCGGTGCAGTTCACCCAGGCGCTGCCCTATATCCTGACCGTGGTCATTCTGGCGGGTTTCATCGGCAAGGCAGTCCCGCCGCGCGCGGGCGGCGAGCCTTATGTGAAGGAACGCTGATCGCGCCGCAGCGCGGCAAGGATGCAACGTGCGACAGTCCGGTGCAGCCACTGCGCCGGACAAGCGTTTGACAAGGCAGGCGGAAGAACGCAAGTCTTGAGGACGGGCCTGCCCGTTTCCTGAAGACACCCGCTCCCTGAAGACCCTTCGCCGACCGGACCCGCCCATGACGCTGTTCCTCCCTATCGCCGAGGTCTCTGTCAACGCTTTCGCGCTGATCGGGATCGGTGCGATCGTCGGCTTTCTGTCGGGGCTGTTCGGGGTGGGCGGCGGCTTTCTGATTACGCCGCTTCTGTTCTTCATCGGCATTCCGCCCGCCGTGGCGGTGGCCACCGGAGCCAATCAGGTGGTTGCTTCGTCGATTTCCGGCGTTCTGGCACAGTTGAAGCGCAAGGCGGTGGATTTCCGCATGGGGGTCGTGCTGCTGGTCGGCGGCTTCATCGGCTCGGCCCTCGGCATCTGGGTCTTCTCGCTGCTCAGCGCCGCGGGGCAGGTCGATCTGTTCGTGCAACTGTCCTATGTGCTGTTTCTGGGCCTCGTCGGACTGATGATGTTTCAGGAAAGCCTGCGGGCCATCCTGCGCGCCCGCAAGGCGGGCAAGGTGGAGGTGCGACGCGCGCATGTCCATACCTGGGTGCACCGGCTGCCGCTGAAGATGAAGTTCCGCGCCTCGGGCCTTTACATCAGCGTGCTGCCGCCGCTGGGCGTGGGCGCCATCGTGGGCTTCCTGTCGGCGGTGATGGGTGTAGGCGGTGGCTTCATCATGGTGCCCGCGATGATCTACCTGCTGGGCATGCCCACCAAGGTGGTGATCGGCACCTCGCTGTTTCAGATCATCTTCGTCACCGCATTCACCACCGTCATGCATGCGGTGTCCAGCCAGACGGTTGACATCCTTCTTGCACTGACCCTGATCGGAGGCGGCGTGATCGGCGCACAGATCGGCGCGCGGGTGGGCGTGAAGCTGCGGGCCGACCAGATGCGCATCATGCTGGCGCTTCTGGTGCTGGCGGTCTGTTTCCGCGTCGGGCTGGACCTGTTGCTGACACCCGAGGAGTTTTATTCGATCACGCCGGGGCGCCTGCCATGAAGGGGCTGTTTCTCGCGCTTCTTCTGGTCGCCTCGCCTGCCCTTGCCAATGACCCCGGCGAGGAAATCGTCGCGGGGCTGAGCCAGTCATCCGTGTCGATCACCGCCGATTATGCCGGGGCGGAAATCCTGATCTACGGTGCGGTGAAGCGCGAGGCGCCGCCGCCGCGCGGCCCGACCATCCAGGTCATTGTTACGGTCGAGGGGCCGGAAGGCCCGGTCGCCGTGCGGCGCAAGGATCGGGTCTGGGGGATATGGCAGAACAACGCGGCGGTCGAGATTGACCGGGCGCCCAGTTTCTATGCCGTAGTGACCTCGGGTCCGCTGGCACAGGTCTTGTCGGAAACCGATGACCTGCGCCATCGCATCACAATTCCCCGCGCCATCCGCTCGGTCGGGATCGCGTCCGAGGCGGACGAGGCGCCCGCCTTCGTGGATGCGCTGCAACGCATACGCACGGGTGATGGGAAATACTCCCTGCGCGAAGGCGGGGTGCAACTGACCGAACAGACGCTGTTTCGCACCGATGTCGCCCTGCCTGCCGCGCTGACCGAGGGCGATTATACTGTCCGCATCTTTCTGACGCGCGAGGGCCGCGTGGTCGATACGATCAAACGGCGGATCTGGGTGCGCAAGGCCGGGCTGGAGCGGTTCTTGTATCAAAGCGCGCATGACTGGCCGCTGCTTTACGGCCTTGCCTCGCTGCTGATTGCGGCGCTGGCGGGATGGGGTGCCTCGGCGCTGTTTGCGCGGCTTCGGCCTTAGGGTTCATACGATGGCCAGCCGCGCCTCAAGCCGGGGCCAGCGCCAACCCAGTGTCAGCCCCCGCGCCGCGTTCAGGATCATCAGCGAGGCCCAGAGCCCGTGATTGCCCCAAAGAGGCAACAGAACGGCAAGGACAGCGGCGTAAAGCGCGACGCACAGGATCATGGCGTTGCGCATCTCGCGCGTGGCAGTGGCGCCGATATAGATGCCGTCATACATCCAGCTTGCGGTGCCAATCAGCGGAGCGACCACCATCCACGGCAGGAATGCGCGCGCCTCGGCCCGGACCTCGGAGGATGTGGTCATCAGATCAATGATGGCCCCGCCCGCCAGCGCGAAGCCCGCAGCCATCAGGGCGGCCCCGCCCAGCCCCCAGAGAAACGGCAGCCGCACCGATTGTCGCAGCACCGGACGCGAACGCGCACCCACCGCCTGCCCCACCAGCGTTTCGGCCGCGAAGGCAAAACCGTCCAGCGCGTAGGCGGTGATTTCCAGAAATTGCAGCAGCACCTGATTGGCGGCCAGCGTCACGTCGCCCTGCCCCGCCCCAAGGAACAGGAAGGTGGTGAAGGCGCCTTGCAGCAGAACGGACCGGATCATGATGTCGCCATTGATCAAGGCCATGCGGCGCAGCGCCGGACTGTCAAACAGCCGCACCCGCGCAGAGGCCAGTGCAGGGCCAAAAGCATCGCGGCAGAGCCAGAGACCCAGCGCCAGCCCTGACCATTCGGCGATCAGCGTGGCCCCGGCCACGCCCCGCACACCCCAGCCAAGCCCCAAAACGAACCACAGGTCCAGAAGGATGTTCAGCCCGTTCATCCAAAGCTGCAACACCAGAACGCCCCGCGTGCGCTCCAGCGCGATCAGCCAGCCGGTGACGGCGTAAAGCGCGATGGTCGCCGGGGCGCCCCAGATGCGCAGGGTAAGGTATTGCCGCGCCAGCGCCTCGACCTCGGGGGAGGCTGGCGCCACGCGAAACGCCGCCCAGAACAGGGCGCCTTGCGTCACGATCAACACCGCGCCGACTGCGAAGCCGATCATCAGCGCCCGCAGCAGCACCGCCGTGCGTTCCGGCGCGTCACCCGCGCCATGCGCCTGCGCGGCAAGGCCGCTGGTGCCCATGCGCAGGAAGCCGAAGATCCAGTAGAAGGTCGCCAGCACAATCGCGCCGATGCCCACCGCCCCGATGGGTGCCGCCGTCCCCATCTGCCCGACCACCCCGGTATCTACTGCCCCCAGCAGGGGCACCGTGGCATTCGACAGCACAATGGGCGCCGCGATATGCAGCACCCGGCGATGGGTCACCGGGGTCACGGGGTCAGCCCTCGCGGTCCGGCATCAGGAAATGCCCGGTCGCCTGCGCGAACAGCCGCGAACGGTTGTCCTGCCACGCCTCGACATGCACACTGGCATAGCGGCGGCCCGAACGGTTGACCCGCGCCCGCGCATAAGCATCGCGCGGCAGGCCCGAACGCAGATAATCCACGGTGAAATCAATCGTCTTGGGCAGGCGTGGCAGATGCGTCGCGTCGATGGTGGCGGGATCGAGACTGCCTTTCTCCATCTCCTCCCACAGCATCGACCAGCTCAGTTCGATGATCGCCGTCACCTCAAGAAACGCCGCTGTGGCGCCGCCGTGCAGGGCGGGCAGCAGAGGGTTGCCGATCAGCTCGTCCTTGAAGGGCAGGATTGCGGTCAACTCGTCGCCACGCCGGTCAAACTGGATCCCGAGGAAGCTGATATAGGGCACCCCCTCGACCAGACGGCGCAGCGCACCGTCGCGGCGCTGTTTGAGCACCTGAACAGGCTCGGGCTTCTGACGCGGGCTCATTTGCCGCCCTCCACCGGCGTGCCGGGGCCGGGTTCCATGGTGAAGGCGCCGGTGGCCGAGGCGACGGGGCGACTTTCGTCATCGTCCAGCGCGGTTGCCCGCACGAAGGCCACGCTGCGGGTGACATGATAGCATTCGGCGCGGGCGCGGATGGTCTGGCCCGGCGTCGCCGCGCGCATGTAATCAATCCGCAGGTCGATGGTGGCGGTGCCCGCCGGGGCAAGGCCATGCGCCATCACCGCCGCACCGCTTGCTGTATCCATCAGTGCCGAAACCGCGCCACCATGGATAACCCCCGTCGCCGGATCGCCGATGAACCGCGGATCATAGGCCATGGCGATCACCGCACGGGCATCGCCAAACTCTTCCAGCCGCATGCCCAGCGCCCGCGCATGGGGCAGCGCCTCGATGAATTTGCGCGCGATGTCGCGCCTGTCGTTGCTCATGGCCTGCCTCTTGTGCCGGAACCTGCCGCGCCATGTGACATCTTGCGCGCCTCCGCCGCAACCCCTGCCGCAGCCTTCGCACCAAGCCCGATTGCAACCGGGGGCGGTTTGCCCTTAGGTTGGGCAGGCAAGGAGGACCGTGCATGACCGATACCCGCCTGACATTCAAGGAAATGTGCGCCCGGTTCGACGTCACGCCCCGGACCTTGCGCTATTACGAGTATATAGAGCTTCTGGCCCCCGAACGCGAAGGCCGCGCCCGGTTCTATGGCCCGCGCGAGATTGCCCGGATGACGCTGATCCTGCGCGGCCGCCGCTTCGGTTTTTCGCTGGAGGAATTGCGCCAGTGGCTTCTGATCTATCAGCAACAGGGCACCCGGCCGCAACTGGAAGCCTGGATCGGCCTCGCTGACCGGCAACTGGCCGAACTGGCCCGCCAGCGTAACGAACTGGATGTGACCATCGCGGATTTGCAGGCCCTGCGCGAAACGGCGGTGAAGGAACTGGGCGAGACCTGAAACCCGGTTCACACGGGGTCAGAAAATTGCGCTGACGTTGCGTCAGATTTCAGGACATTACGTCACCGAAAAACTGACGTGACGTTATGTTTACGTCAACTTCGATCCCTCTGGTATCAAAAGGTCAGACCCCGCATCTCTGACGCAGAGTAACTCTGCACGAGACCCCGTATGACCCGTTTGACGCAAACCGACCTGTCGGACACCCTGTCGATCCGCGAAATGTGTGACGCCTTCGAGGTGACACCCCGCACACTGCGCTTCTATGAGCAGAAGGAACTGCTGTTCCCGATCCGTCAGGGCACACGCCGCCTGTTCACCCGCCGCGACCGCGCGCGGCTGAAGCTGATCCTGCGCGGCAAGCGCTTCGGCTTTTCGCTGGAAGATATCCGGCAGCTTCTGGACATGTATGACCACGACCCGAGCCAGCAGGAGGCGCAGCTGAAGCGCACCTATGAACTGGCACAGGAGCGGCTGCACGCCATGGAGGCGCAGCGCGACGAACTGAACGAGGCAATCGCCGAGCTCAAGACCCAGATGGCCTGGGGCGAAGAGATGATGGCCGGCCTCAGAAACCGTGGCGGCGCCTGACCGGCACCCGCCCAGAGCAAGACCCGAAGGGAGAGAGACATGCCCACCTATACCGCCCCCGTGAAAGACATGCAGTTCCTGCTGCAAGATGTGCTGCGCGTCACCGAAACCGGCGTGCCCGGATATGAGGATCTGGACGCGAGCTTCACTTCGGCTGTGCTGGATGAGGCGGGCAAGGTCGCCTCCGAGGTGCTGGCGCCACTGAATGCGGTGGGCGATGCACAGGGCTGTGTTCTGGAAAACGGCGTGGTGCGGACGCCCGAAGGCTTCAAGGCCGCATTCGAGGCAATGAAGGAAGGCGGCTGGACCGCACTGGATTGCGACCCGGAATATGGCGGCCAGGGCCTGCCGTACCTGATGGGCACCGCCGTGGGCGAGATCTTCGTTTCCGCCAACATGGCCTTCAACATGTATCAGGGCCTGACCCATGGCGCCTATTCGGCGATCCATGCCCATGGCACGGACGACCAGAAGGCAACTTATCTGCCGAAGATGGTGTCCTGTGAATGGACCGGCACGATGAACCTGACCGAGCCGCATTGCGGCACCGACCTGGGGCTTCTGCGCACCAAAGCCGAACCGCAGGCGGATGGCAGTTACAAAATCACCGGGCAGAAAATCTTCATTTCGGCTGGTGAGCATGACATGGCCGAAAACATCATCCATCTGGTGCTGGCCAAGGCGCCGGGCGGTGGCGAGGGCACCAAGGGCATTTCGCTGTTCATCGTGCCGAAGTTCATGGTCAAGGAGGATGGCAGCCTGGGCGACCGCAATGCGGTTTCCGTCGGCAAGATCGAAGAGAAGATGGGCATTCACGGCAATGCCACCTGCGTGCTGAACTATGACGGCGCGACCGGCTTCCTGCTGGGCGAATTGCACAAGGGCATGCGTGCCATGTTCACCATGATGAACGAGGCGCGTCTGGGTGTGGGCTTGCAAGGCTATGCGGTGGCGGAAGCCGCCTATCAGAACGCCGTCGCCTATTCGAAGGACCGCCTGCAAGGCCGCGATGTGACCGGGGCCAAGAATCCCGCCGGGGCTGCCGATCCGCTGATCGTGCATCCGGACATCCGCCGCAGCCTGATGGACCAGAAATCCTTCGTGGAAGGCGCCCGCGCGCTGACCTTCTGGGGCGCCTCGCTGATCGACCGCCACCACCGCCAGAACGACGCGGCGGCCGACGGGCTGGTGGGTCTGCTGACGCCTGTCATCAAGGGCTTCCAGACCGACAAGGGTTTCGAGATGGCGGTGCAGGCCCAGCAGGTTTACGGCGGGCATGGCTATATCGAGGAACAGGGAATGTCGCAGTTCGTGCGCGATGCCCGGATCGCCATGATCTATGAGGGCGCGAACGGTGTTCAGGCGCTGGACCTCGTGGGGCGCAAACTGGCTGCGGATGGCGGCAAGCATGTCATGGCATTTTTCGAGATGGTGAAGGCCGAATGCAAGGCACATGAAGGCGATGCCCGCATGGCCCCCTTCACCGAAGCGCTGAAGGCAGCGTCAAAGCAGATGCAGGCGGCGGGCATGTTCTTCATGCAGAACGGGATGAAGAACCCCAATGCCGCGCTGGCCGGGTCTTACGACTTCATGCATCTGATGGGGCATGTCTGCCTTGGCCTGATGTGGACCCGCATGGCGAAAGCGGCCCATGACGCGCTGGATGCGGGTGCCGCAGATAAAGCCTTCTATGAAACCAAGATCGCCACGGGGCGGTATTACATGGCGCGTCAGCTTCCGGCCTGCGCCGCGCATCTGGCGAGAATCGAAAGCGGCGCCGATCCGGTTATGGCGCTGGCGGCCGAGGCATTCTAAGCTGCGGGCGACATCGGGCAAAATCCTTGCACAAAGGATTTTGCCCCAGCCCGACCGGAGACGCCCATGCCCCGCCGCTTTCGCCTGACCCGCCGCTTTCCCGTTGCCATGACCGAGGACGGCTATCGCCGCCTGCGCAAATTCGCGCAGGAGGCCGGGTTGGACGAGGGCGAGGCGCTGTCATTCCTGTTTGAAAACTGGACCAGCGTGATCGACAGCGACAACCTGACCCACCGCCTGCGCCTGTTCAATGCGGAACTGGACGCGCGCAAGCGCTGAAAACGGGGCCGTGCGGCCACAGCCCACAACCCGGCTCAGAGCAGATCTATGTTCTGGGCCAGCACTTTCAGACTGCCCATCCCCTCTATTGTAATGACCTGATCATAACCGAAGAGGCCGGTGCCGAAATCCAGCACCGCATCGCCCTTGACGACGCGGCCATAGGTATCGACGATCTGTTCTACCGTCATGTCGGCAATGCGGCTGAAGCCGGATTTGACAAGACCCAATCTGTCGGTGCCAGCCTCGAAATCGGTAACTACCATTCTTTCGTTGAACAGGTTGAATTCAAAGCTGTCGGCCCCTGCGCCGCCGGTCATCCTGTCGGTCCCGTCACTGGCGCGCAGCGTATCGTTGCCGCCACCGCCTTTCAGAACATCATCGCCCTGCGCGGCAGTAAGCAGGTCATCCCCTGCGCCGCCTGAAAGCGTGTCATCCCCGGCCCCGCCCAAAAGCGTATCGCTGCCACTGTCGCCGTTCACCCGGTCATTGCCTGCGTCGCCGTCCAGCCGGTCATTGCCCCCGCCGCCGAACAGCAGGTCGTTGCCGATATCGCCCGCCAGATCGTCGTTGCCCGCCTGCCCGGACAGCCGATCATCGCCAGTCCCGCCCCGCATGTAATCGGCACCCGAGCCGCCCAGCAGCACATCCCGGCCAGCCTCGCCGAATATCATGTCGGCCCCGGTTCCACCGCTCAACCGGTCATCGCCTGTGCCACCGTTGAGCAGATCCTGCCCCGCGCCGCCATCCACCGTATCCTTGCCGCTGTCGCCATATCCAAGATCGTCACCCCCTTTCAGCACAAGTCGGTCGGCCCCGCCCTGCCCGGAAAAGGAATCGACGTCATTGTCGCCGGTCATCGTATTGGCCCGCCGGGTGCCAAGGTCCACGTCATCGGACAACCAGGTCTGCACGCGCTCCAGCCAGAGACCGGGCCAGAATCCCGTCTGGCTCCAGCCGGCGATCAGATGGCCGTCGCCGGTCAGCGCAGCGTCAAGTTCGCGCGGCACCGTCTGGTCGAAGGGGCTGATGCGCAGTTCCGGCCCCTGAGGCTTGCCGTTCGCACCGATCTGGCGGGCGTAGATTCCCGCCTCGTCATCACCATGCCCATCGCTGTCGCGCCACAGCACGATCAACCCGCCGCCGGGACGTTCCAGAACGACCGGATCGGATTGGGTGCCCTGCGCATAATTGTTTACGCGATAAATCTGGCCCGGCTCGCTGCCATCCGCCTGCATCACGCGGATCATGATGTCGGTGCCGACACCTTCCTTGAACGTGCCCGTCCAGACCGCGGCAATCTTGCCCGGCGCGATCGGCGCCAGCAGGGCCGGTGTCGTATAGCCGGGGGTGATGCCGTCGGGAAAGCCGTTCGCCACGAAATAATCATCCAGCGGCTTTCCCTTGGCATCCAGCCTGACCGCCCGCGTCAGACCGCTGTCGAAGCTGACGATGGTTTCGCCATCGGCCCCGACAGACAGTTCCACCCGCGAGGAGGATGAAACACTCTGCGACCCTTCCAGCCGGAATTCCTTGCCCTTCGCCGCACCATTCGCACCACGCACCTGCACCCAGACGCCGTTGTCGGCCGTGTCGAAAAAGTTGCTGATCGTGCGCACGGTGATGAAGCCGCCCCCGGACAGCGCAGCGATCTGCACACCTCTGGGCGGGGTATCCTCGGTCGCGTAAAGATCGACCGCCTCGCCGCGCGCCTTTCCCGCCTTATCGAAGCGCTGCATCATCACAGTCGGTGTTTCGTCCGCGCGCAGCCGTGTCCAGCTGACAAGAAAACCGTCTTCCATCGGCACCGCCCGCGCGTAAGCTACCCGGTCCAGCGCACCGAAGGGGCCTTCTACCGGCGCGCCACGATCCAGCACAACGGGTTTACCCGTCACCTGACCGGAAGCATTCAAAAGCGTCACGGCGATGAAAGACCGGGCATCATCCCCCTCGCCTCTGGAATAACCGGCAACGGCAACCACCTTGCCATTCCCCAGTGTCGCAAGATCGAATGAATTGAAACGATCCGTGTCCGACCCCAAGATCCCGGTGACCGGAGCGCCGGGGAACATGTATTTCGACATGCCGTTCTCCTGCAAAAATATATTGGAAGGCCCGCCGAAGCGGTAAAATGTGCAACAAACATAGGGCAAAACCGGGTCCAAGTCCACTTGGCCCGCAATAAAGGCATATATCGCGGCCCTAACCGCCACCCCAACAGCCGCCCTGCCGCAAATTCATACTTTGCGTTTGCAGATGGCAGGATGCTTGCAGATCCGGCCGTCGATGTCCTGCGCCCGGACTGCCTGCCACAAGCGCGATGCGGTCAGGCTGCTGCGGCCTTGCCCTGCACCGGCAGGGTCATCGCAAACACCGTGCCACGCACCGGCCCCCGGTAGTAATCAATCCGGCCGTCATGCGCCTCGATGATCTGCTTGGTGATGCTCAGACCCAGCCCTGTGCCACCAGCCTTGCGCCCGTCCCCCGAATCGAGCTGGGTGAAAGGCTCGAACACTTCGTCCTTTCGGGCCTCGTCCAGCCCCTCACCCTGATCGCGGACCTCGATCAGCGCCATGTCCTGCCGCATCATGATGCTCACCTCGATCTCGCTTTCGGCGGGCGAGAATTTCGCAGCATTCGACAACATGTTGCTAAGCGCCTGCGTGATTCTCTGAACATCCACAGAGGCATAGATCGGCTCTGCCGGCCTGACGAACTGGATGACGCAGCCGAAACGGCCCGCGTAGGGCTGATTCACATCGACCGCCTCCTGCACCAGCGCCACAAGATCCGTGGTGTGACATTGCAGTTGCAGCTTGCCAGCACTCGCCTTCTGAAGGTCCAGCACCTCGTCAATCAGCGATTTCAGCGTTTTGGAGTTTCTTTGCGCGATTTCAAGCACCCGCTTCGGTGCCTCGTCCACCTTGCCCAGATTGCCCGACAGCGCCAGATCCAGCGAGGCGCTGATCGAGGTCAGCGGGGTCCGCAGCTCATGGCTCATGGTGGACAGGAAGGCCGACTTGGCCGCAAGGGCGGCCTCGATCTTCTTGTTCTGCACTTCCAGCTCGATCAGCCGCTCCATGTTCGTGCGATACATGGACAGGAATATCCGCGAGCAATCAATGATGAAATAGGCCACGAAAACGCTGGTGAACAACTGTACCCAAAGCTCTGACCCGAGATCCGCGCCTGTCAGGACGACGTCGCGGATCGGAATTGCGAAGAAAGTCACCCCATAGATAGCCAGCCGCAGCGCCAAGATGCACAGAAGGTGGTGATTGTTCATGGCAGCAAACACACCCGCCGCGAACAGGAAGAACATGGGCATGAAATGCGAGCCCTGTCCCTGAAGGATGGAGATCCAGATAGCGAAGAAGCTGATGGCACCGGAACTGATGATCGTGCCGATCACGACACTCCAGAAATGCCGCTGACCCGGCTTCTGCCCGTGGTCTTTGGCCTTGGAAATGTTCTGGAACACCCGGAAGTCATAGGCCTCGCTGACCACGACCATGACAAGATTCAGCACCGCAAGCGGCAAGCTGTAGTAGACACCGGCAAGAAGAAGTGCGACACCAAAGATCATTTGGCGCTGCCAGAACAACCTTTGTCCGACCTCTGCATAGTCCAGAAGTTGCCGTTGCAGGCGATCTTCGTCCGTGCGGGTGGTCGTCAGTCGTTTCCACAACAACCCGAACTGGCCCGCGACACGGCTTGCACCGCGTGTTTCGTTGGGTCTGTAGGCCGACACTTCGCTCAACTCACCACTCCAGGTTGATATTATTAACCTGAATGACGAAACATTGTCGCCAAAAAGAGGAAAAACTGTGGCACATTTCGCCATAAACGTGCATATCAAAAGAGAAGAACACGAAACGTCGAGGTAGGCATGGAAGGTCTGAAACCGGCTAGGTTGCGTTCAGCTCGGTTGTTCTTTCCTGTAACCAGTCCGCAATTTCTGCCCGAGAGCAACGCCACCGATCGCATCGTCCTGAAAAAGACTGCGGTCATTCATCCGAAGGAAAACAGGGTGGAACCCCTGGTGGGCGGCGCCTTGAAGGCGACCACCCTGACCTTCACGAACATTCACAAGCATGGCGATCTTTTCGTCGATTTCATGCGGATGCGGCACAAGGTCTTCATCGAAGGCAAGGGCTGGGATCTGCCTGAAACCGAAGGAATCGAGTTCGATCAGTATGATACCGCCCAGGCGCGGCTGATCGCCATTCACAGTTATGGCGAGGTGCTGGCCGGGATACGCCTGTTGCCCACCACATCCAGAGTCGGCCTGCACAGCTACATGCTGCGCGATGCCCAGCTTGGACTGCTGGACAGCCTGCCCCGCGACATCCTGTTTTTCGAGGCGCCGGTATCCCCGCTGATCTGGGAGGCGACCCGCCTGTTCATCAGGACGGACGTACCGGCCAAGCTGCGGGCACAGGTCCAGACCATGCTGATGACCGAGATGGCGCAGGTTGCCCGCGAGGCAGGTGCCACGCATGTCATCGGTATCGTTCCCTCGGTGTTCAGGCGCTGGATGGCCCGGATCGGCATGTCTGCCTCGCCCGTCGGTGCGCCGCTTGTCATTGATGGTGACAAGGTCTGCGCCGCACTGTTCCCGGTGGCCGAGTTCGTGAACTGACCCGGACACGACAGGACAGGGCATGAGGGTGCAACATGTCATGAACGGATGATCATGCCACCCGCCCGAACAGGCTGGCGTCCCAAAGGGCGCGGATCTGCTGGCCCAAGGTCAGGGCATCAAAGGGTTTGGTGATCGTGCCAAGGATGCCCGGCCCTTTCAGATCCTTCAATTCCCGCTCTGTCGCCTTCGCGGTCAGAAAGATCGCGGGGGTGGCGGAGAATCTTGGCATGGCGCGCAGCTGCTGAAACGCCTGAGGCCCCGTCAGCCCCGGCATCATCACGTCGAGCAGAAAGAGATCCGCCTCGATGTCCTGGGCATGGCGGACCACCTCGTCGCCACTTTCGAACTGGACAAGGGGAAGCCCCGCAACTGTCTCAAGCGCGATCTTCACCAGAACCCTGATGTCCGGACAGTCATCAACATGAATGATTCTGGGATCTGACATCGTTTCCATCCCCTGATGATCCATGTGAACCGAAGCATCGCCTCACCGCATGAGACTCACACCGTTTCCGTCCACCCAGAGATAGTGCGCCCGCATTGTGGCGATCAAAAGGCGACAATTCCACACCGACGCCACGACGCTTGACGCATTCTGCAAGGGCATTGTCGCAGGCGCCGCCGGAGATGCCGGACGGGAGATCGCTGCCTGTCTCGATCTGGCGCCCGGTGCATTTGATTGGAAGGCATGAGATAATCGGTCTGAATGATGCACCAGGCTGCTGTTATCTGGTGTCTTCCCCTGCCATACTGCTTGCCCCGTTGCGCCGGGCACAAACGGGATCTTCATTGATGTCAGGGCACGCCAGCCGACGATCCGGCGCGCAAAGACAGTGATGACTGTCCGGCGAACAGCCCGATTTGCCTGCGATCACGCTCAGCACCGCGGCCTCAGACGGATACGCATCGCGGTGTTCCGCCGCCAGCCGCACCCCGCCTTCGCGCAACGCAGGTGAATAGGGCCTAGCGGTCTTTTACTATTGTGTCGGGCCCATAACCGGCAATGCTCCGATAGCTTTGCCCGGCAGTAACCCGGCGATGTTCCGTGTCCGTGGCCCTTGCGCAGGCGTGGACGACGCACCTCCCCCCGGCCCCGGCGACGTGGGCATGATCATCAGCCCCGAAGACGGGTTTCGCGGCAAGAAGTCCAAGGATCAGCGCAGGAAAGGATGCGGTGCATCGCCGACCTTTTCAGGCGCGGAGATCAGGAACAATGGGGCGGCGCACGGCCGACCAGGCAGGAAGCAGGGCAAGAAGCAGCGTGAGGCTTACGAAACCCGCGATGAGGTGCAATTCCGGCCAGCCGAGCGTAGCCGAAACAAGGACATCGGTGCGCGCGGTGACCATCCGCGACAGCACGGAGGCGGCGGCAAGTCCGACGACCAGCCCGGCCAGCGCACCGACGAGGATCAGCGCGGCCGAATAGCCCCAGACAACCGCGAAGACATAACGCAACGGCGCCCCCAGCGCGCGCAGTAGCGCAAGGCCGCGTGCGAAGATGCGGGTGAGGATCATCAGCCCTGCCAGCACCGCGACAGTGACAAGCACCTGCGTCACCACCGCAAGAAGCGACATCGCCGCGCGCACGTCGCCCATGATCACATGCAGTTGCGCCAGCACCGTGCCGGGGAAGAAGGCCATCAGGTCGGGACGGGTGAAGCGGGACTTCAGGCCGTAGTGGGCCCAAAGCTCGTCCGAGCGGACGAGGACCGCAGGGGTTCCCGGAAAATAGTCCGGGTCGAAGGGGGGGCCGATGCGCCCCGCATTCTCGGGGGCATGGCCATCGGCAAGGCCATGAACGGCCCAGACACCTTCGACCGGGACGAGGATTGCACGATCCCAAGGACTGCCGGTTGGGGCCATCCTTCCGGTAACGGTATAGGCAAAATCGGCATGCGACTCGTCTTCCGCCGTCGGCCCGTGGCCATGCTCGGGTGTGAGCGCCTCGCCGAGCGCGACCGGCGCATAGGCCCCCGCCACAGCCTCTTCTGCGGTCTCGAACAGCCGCCCCTCGGCGAGACCGCCGGACAGGTGGGCCACGAAATCCGCCGTGGTGCCCACGACCGGCGCCCCGTCGTGGCTGTCGCCGAAGGCGATTGGTGCGGCCAGAGAAACGCGTTCGGTGGCGGCGATCTCGGCATATTGCGCGCCAGAGACGAGGGGCACGTCAGAAGGTTGCAGATAGACCGCGGCGAGCATCAGCGTGATCTCGCTGCCCGGCGCCGCGACGACAAGGTCGAACTTCTCGGCCGCCAGCGCGCTGCCCTGCCGGAGCCCGCGTTCCTGCGCGGTGAGGCCCACACCGATACCGACCGAGATGGCGATCAGCGCGACGAAAACGACATTCGCGGCGGAAAACCGGCCAAGCATCGCGCGGACCAGCGGCCAGGGTGACAGGCCGCGCAGCACCACGATCCCGGCCACCAGACCCGGCGCCAGAAGCGCCAGCGCCAGAAGGGCGTCCTGCAGGGTGGTCGGTAGTCCGGCCCATAACCAGAAGACATCAGGCATGGTGACCCTCGCGCAGGTGTCCGTCTACGATCTCCACCGACTGGTCCAGCCGTTCGGTTAGCGCCGGGTCATGGCTTACCACGACAAGCGTCCGCCCATCTTCGCGCGAGAGGGCCACCAGATCATCTATCAGCCGGTCGGCCGCCGCGCGATCCAGGCTCGCCGTAGGTTCGTCGGCAAGGATCACGGCCGGGTCATGCGCAAGAGCGCGCGCTATCGCGATCCGTTGCCGCTCACCATCGGAAAAGCTCGCGGCGAGCCGCCCCGATGTTCCACCAAGCCCCAGCCGGTCCAGCGCAGACCGCGCGCGCTGACGAATCGCCGCCCGCTGGGACGCAGGCGCAAAGCCCGCGGCAAGCGCCGCGTTCGCCTCGGCCCCGAGTTCTTCGAACAGAAGGAAATCCTGAAACACGAGGCCGACGCGGGCGCGGCGGAACGCGGCACGGGCAGGGTCGGTCAGCGAGAGCAGGTCGGTCTCACCCCAGCGCACCGCGCCTTCGACGTCCGTCAGAAGGCCCGCCAGCGCGTGGAGAAGCGTGGACTTGCCCGCGCCAGACGGGCCGCGAACAGCAAGCGACCGACCCGCTGGCAGATCGAGGCCGGGCAGCGACAAAAGCAGGCGTCCGCCCGGCGCGGCGACCCGAAGGTCTGTCACGCTGAGCGCCAGCCCAGGACATTCAGACGCGGCTGTAGCTGGCATCGGTGATCCGAACCTTGCTGTAGAAACCGAATTCCGGATCAACGTAATCGCCGAGTTCCAGCACCCCTTCGACGACGATGGGCACGTTGAAGGGCGCCACCTCGATCACCCGCTTGGCGTAGATTGCCAGAAGGTCATCGGGCCAGGGCGTGCCGGGTTCGCAGAACGGGCAGACAGCCATGGGCTTCTTGGTCAGCACGAAGAACACCGACTCGGCCTTGAGAGGCGGCGCCATGAAACCTGACACGGCAATACGCTGACCTTCGTTCGCCAGGGCGAGATTGGAAAAGCCCAGATCCTTGTTGTAAAGGTCGCGCATCCTGACCGGCGCATCGGCACGGGCAAGACACGGCAGCAGCGCGAAGAGGGGAAGAAGGCCAAGGGCCTGACGTCGATTCATCGGGAACCTCCTGCGGGCAGTCTGGCAGCTTTCGATGGCGGCCATGTGACGCAAAGGCCCCGCATCGCCTCGGGGCCTCGCGTCGCTTTATCGTGCAATCACTCGGCGGTGACAGCGTGACGCATGACGTGGAAGATCACGTTCTGCTCGATGGTGCCGCCGAAGAGATGCGCCCAGGGGCCACGGGCATAGACCGCGACATCCTCGCCCGAGTGCGTTTCCGACGACATCGGGATAAGCGCCTGTTGCAGATAGTCGATGTCGGTCGCCTGTTCTTCTGTCAGGTCGGGACGCGAACCGGCATAGGTCTTGTCGGCCTGCTCGACGAGGACCGATCCTGCGCCGTTGAGATAGCCGATCACGGTATAGGGCTTGCCGTCGGCAGCAAGGTTCGGCTCGCCACTGTGCGCGGTCCCGGCGCCGTCCTCCTTCATGCACAGACCAAGGATGTTCGAGCCACGACCGCAGTAGCCGTTGAACGAGATGGCGTGCTCATGGTCGGCGGTGACGATGATCAGGGTGTCCTCGGCGTTGGTCATCTCCACCGCCTTGGCGATGGCATCGGCGAAGGCCTTGCCGTCGGTCAGCACGCGATAGGCATTGCCGTCATGGTTGGCATGGTCCACGCGGCCCGCCTCGATGCTCAGGTAGAAGCCTTCTTCGTTGGCCGACAGCGTTTCGATCGCGGCGGCGGTCATCTCGGCCAGCGAAGGCTCGCCAGTGCGGTCGGCTTCGTATTTCATGTGCGAGGCTTCGAACAGGCCCAGCACCGGGGCGTTGTCGCCCTTGGTCAGCGCGGCGAAGTCGGTGTCGGCAAAGACCACCTGTGCGCCCATCGCCTTGGCTTCCTCGGTCAGGTCACGCCCGTCAGTGCGCTTGCCGGCCTTGCCCTCGACGTCGGTGACAGTCTCGGGCAGGAAATGGGCGCGGCCACCGCCGAGCGCGAGGTCGATCACGCCAGCCTTCATCTGCTCGATAAGCTGGTCGGCGATGTCTTTCTGGGCGCAGCCCTCGGGGATGCCCGTGTTGTCTTCCCAATCGCGCGACGCGGTGCGGGCATAGACCGCCGCCGGGGTCGCATGGGTTATGCGCGCGGTGGAGATCACACCGACCGATTTGCCCATCTCCGACACGATCTCTGCAAAGGTCTTCACACCGGCATCCAGACCGGCGACACAGTCCTTCTCGGCCACGGTGTCCTGAATGTTGATCATCCCGTTCTTGCCCTTGATGCCGGTGTTCATCGCCATGGCAGTGGGGGCGGAGTCCGGGGTCTGGCCATTCGACGAATAGGTCTTCACCAGAGCCACGTTCGGGAAGGTTTCCTGCGGCTGGACATACTCGTCCCCCAGCCCTCCGGCCTGCTGGCCAGAGAACAGGCGGATCGCGTAGTTCGTGCCGACGCCATTGCCATCCGCAGTGAACAGGATCACGTTCTTCGCCCTGCCGGTGATCGGCTGGTTCGCGAGGCGTGCGGCGATGGTCTCCTGCGCGGCGGTGAACCAGGGGCTCGAAGCCTGCGGCAGCTCCTGCGCGAGGGCGGGCGTGGCGAGCGCGACGAAGGCGACGCCGGAAAGGAATGACTTCAGCACGGGGTGTCTCCAAAGGATCATCGGTCCCCGCCGACTACGCCCGCGGCGTCAGAGTTTAATGACGGGTAGGCGATGTTTTGGTGACAGAGCCGCAGCGCGATCAGCGACATTGCCCATCTGGTGACCCAAACGAAGCGGATATGTCCAGACCTGCGGCGCAGGCCCAGAAAAACAGACATTCACTGATCTCGGTGTGAGTGACCGGAAAGGGCCATTACCCCCGCACCATGGCAAGGAAGGCGGTGAAGCCTGCGGAAGGGTTGCGGCGGCCGGGGTAATAGAGGGAAAAGCCCGGCCGCGCGGGTGTCCAGTCGGGCAACAGGCGGATCAGGCGACCTTCGGCAATGTCTTCGGCCACGTCCGCTTCAATGAAATAGCCGATCCCTGCCCCATCCAGCACGGCCGCGCGGGCGATGGCGGCTTCGTCCACGGTCAGGCGGCCCTTGGCGTCGAAGGGCACAGATATACCGTCTTTCTCGAACGGCCAGCGCAGCAGGGCGCCATTGGGCAGGCGCACGCGCAGGCAATGATCGGGGTTCAGATCGGCCGGCGAAGCAGGCGCAGGATGCAGGGCCAGCCACTTCGGTGCGGCCACAACAGCATGCCTTTGCGGCTGGCCCATTGGCAGCGCGATCATGTCGCGCGGCACCAGATCGGCGGGGCGGATGCCCAGATCGAAACCTTCGGCAACGATATCGACCAACCGCCCTTCGGTCACCAGATCAACCTGCATGTCAGGATAGCGGTGGAGGAAAGTCAGCACGAGGGGCGCCACCGCCCTGCCCGCCTGAACCGAGGCATTGATGCGCAACAGGCCTGTCGGCGTCTGGCGTTGGGCCCGAACGCCATCTATCGCCGCGCGAATTTCGGTCAGCGCCGGTGTGACGCGGGCGACGAAATCGCGCCCGGCATCGGTCAGCCCGACACTGCGGGTGGTGCGGTTGAAAAGACGCACGCCAAGCTCGGCCTCCATCCGCCCGATGGTATGGGACAGTGCAGTGGTGGAGATGCCAATATCCAGCGCCGCCGCACGGAATGACCCGCGCCGCGCGATGGCCAGAACGGCCTCCAGTCTCTTCAGCCCCGGCTCCACAACTATCCCGATTATGTCATCACAAGATGCCATATTATCCCGATTATATAAGAGCTGGTCGAGAGCTATGTTGGCGTCAGAGATGAAGGAGAGCGATATGACTGTTGATTTTCACCCAGAAGTGAGCCGGTTAGGCGCATAATTTTCACTGAGAACTGAGCCATGTGAACCTTCCCCCAAAGCGGTGAGCGGCGGGGGCAACGGAGTGATCCACATGGGACTATTGAAT
>NZ_QXXQ01000013.1 GCF_003570715.1 Gemmobacter lutimaris
ATCAGCAGGCAGGCGCGCACCACCGGCTCCAGCAGGTCGCGCAAGGCCATGGGAACGAGGCCGAAAGAATTGGCCCCGGCGAGCAGCAGAAAGCCCAGCACGAAGCCCGGCACCAGCGGCGGCCGTGTGCCGCCGCCCGCCGCCGCGCCCCGCAGGATCAGCGCGCCGATCACCACGGCCGGGGCCAGCATGATCACGCGGAACAGCTTGAACAGGGTCGCCACCTCGCCCACCTCGGTCGAAACCGAAAAGCCTGCGCCGACCACCTGCGCGACATCATGGATCGTGCCCCCTAGCAGCAGCCCGGTGGCGGTGGTCGACAGGCCAAGGTTTGCGGCGATGATCGGATAAAGGATCATGGCGAGGGTGGAAAGCACGGTCACCGCGATGACGGTGAAGGCAATATCCCTTTCGCGGCGGTCATCCTGTGGCAGCAGGGCACCGATGGCCATGGCGGCAGAGGCGCCGCAGATCGCCACCGACCCGCCTGTCAGAAATCCGAACCGCCCCGGCTGGCCCAGCAGACGCGACAGCAACAGGCCAAAGCCGATGATCAGCGGCACCGAAAGCGCCACCATCACCAGCGGCAGGGCGCCCAGCCCCAGCAGCATGTCGGCGCTGATGCGGATACCCAGAAGTGCCACGCCCAGCCGCAGCACATGACGCGCCGCTAGCGCGATCCCCGGTGCCGTGCGCGCCTCTGCCCCCAGAAAGTTGAGCGCGAGCCCGATCAGGATGGCCATGAGCATGGCGGGTGGGCCGTAATGATCGGCCAGAAACTGCGCCGAAAGCGCCACGACCGCCGCAATGGCAAGGCCCGGAAAATAGCGGCGCGCGGAAAGGGAAAGGCTGTGCATGGCTGATCTCGAAACGGGGCGGGGGCTGCGCCCCGCCCCTGTCTTGTCTTACTTCAGATCGGCCGCGCGGTCGGCATCGACCTTGGCCTGCGCCTCGGCAACGGCGGCGTTGAACAGGTCCAGCACCTCGGGGCCCCGCGCCACATTGTTGCGGAACCAGTCGAACACCGGATCGACGGCAGCCTTGAACGCGGCCTTCTCTTCCGCCGAAGGCACATAGATTTCGCCACCCGCAGCGCGGAAATCTGCGTAAGCCTGAATTTCCTTGCGCTTGGGCGAGGCGAAAGTGGCCTGTTGCAGCGCCGCGAACCCGTCCAAAACCACCTGTTTCTGAGTGTCCGTCAGGCTGTTGAAGCGGTCATTGCCCATCCACCAGAAGGCGCCCATGTAGCTGTGCCCGTCAAGCGTGAGGTATTTCACGCCGGCATCGGTGAACTTCATCGACATGATGTCGGTGATCCCGTTCGCGGTGCCCTCGACCACCCCGGTCTGAAGCGAGGTGAACAGTTCCGGCCACGGAATCGGCGTTGGCGCGGCGCCCAGCGTGGTGGCCAGCGTCTGCGGCAGATCAGCCGGAACGGTGCGCATCTTCATCCCGGCCAGATCGGCAGGGGCGGCGATGCGCTTGCGGGTGTTGGCATAATTGCGCCAGCCGCCGGTATTGCCAATGGTCATCAGCCGGATCTTGCTGTCTGAATCCTCCAGCACCATGTCGCGCAGCTTGCGGGTGAAATCACCCTCCAGCACGGTTTCGGCAACGCGGTCATCTGACATCAGATAGGGCAGGTCCAGCACCTGAATATAGGGGAACAGCCCCGCCGCGCCGCCGCTGGTGGAAATATAGATGTCGATCGACCCGTCGGCGAGGCCCGCGAGGCATTCATCGCCCTTGGCGCAAAGCTGGGTGCCGATGAACAGCTCGACGCCGATCTGCCCGTTCGAGGCATTCTCGACATAGTTCTTGAACACAACGAGCCCGTCGTAATCCTCGTCATTCTCGTTGGAATTGGCGGTGGCGCGCAGAACGATATCCTGTGCGAACGCACCACCGGCAGCCCCGGCCAGCGCCGATGCCAGCAGCAGCGCCTTCAGCGTCTTCGAGATCATGTCATCCTCCCTGTCATTTTCTCTTGGTCAGTTCACGAAACCCGCAAGGCGCGGGATGGTCAGGCTTAGCGCGGGGAAATAGGTGATCAGGAAGATCACGACGATTTCGACCGCGAGGAAGGGCAGGGTGGCGCGTGCGACGGTCTCGACCCGCAGGCCTGACACCGAGGATGTCACGAACAGCACCAGCCCCATCGGCGGGGTCAGCAGACCAACTGTCAGGTTCACCGCCATGACGATGGCGAAATGCACGGAATCGACGCCCAGCGAGGTGAAGATCGGCCCGAGAATGGGGCCAAGGATGATGATGGCGGGGCCGGCATCCAGAAACATGCCCACCACGAACAGAAGCAGGTTGATCAGCAGCAGCAGGACCAGCGGATTGTCGGACAGGCCAAGGATGATCGAGGCCAGAAGCTCGGGCGTGTGCGACAGCGAGGCGACGGTCTTGAACGCCATGGCGGCGCCCACCAGCAGCAATACCACAGCCGAGGTGATCCCCGCCCGTGTCAGGATGCCCGGAAGATCGGCGAGCCGCAGGCTGCGCAGAACGAACATCCCGATCAGCACCGAATAGCCGACGGCCACGGCAGCGGCCTCGGTCGGGGTGAACACACCGCCCAGAATGCCGCCCAGAATGATGACTGGCGTCATCAGCGGCCAGATTGCCTTGATACTCGCCTGCCCACGTTCGCCCCAAGAGGCGCGGCGGGTGGCAGCCGGAAGGTCATAGCGGTCGGCCAGCAGGTGAATGACCAGCATCAGACCACCCCCGATCAGGATGCCCGGCACGATCCCGGCAAGGAACAGCGCGGCCACGCTTTCGCCCATCACATAGGCATAGATGATCATGATGCCCGAAGGCGGAATGATCGGCCCGATGATCGACGATGCAGCGGTGATCGCGGCGGCGAAACGGCGGGTATAGCCCTGTTTCTCCATCGCCGGGATCAGCATGGACCCGAGGGCGGAGACATCCGCCACCGCCGAGCCGGAAAGACCCGCGAACAGCATGGATGAAAGCACATTCACATGTGCCAGCCCGCCGCGCAGATGGCCCATCATGGCCTGGCTGAACTCGACCAGCCGCAAGGTGATGTTCGAGCGGTTCATCACCTCGCCCGCCATCATGAAGAACGGGATCGCCATCAGCGGGAAGCTGTCCATGCCGTTGTAGACATTTCGGTATAGCAGGACGAGATCACGCTCTTGCCCGTTGGCCCAAAGCAGCAGGCCGGGTGCCGCGATAAGGCCGAAGAACACCGGCAGGCCCATCAGCAGCAGCACAAGGAACAGGGGAAGGAACAGGTTCAGCATCACTCGGCCCTCAGATCGGCGGCATCGGTGATCGCCACCAGTCCGTGATGCTGCCCGGTCAGCTCGGCCAGCCCGCGCAGCATGAGTTCGATATTGACGAGGATCAGCATGGCCAGCCCGGTGACGAGCGAGGCCATCATCCAGGATTTCGGCACCTTCACCCAGGTATCGAGGGCAAGAGACGCAGGCACCTTCAGACTGTCGGTCGCAAACCTGCCGCCAAAGCCCGTGACCTCGGACAGGCCGATGCGAAAGCCCGCGACCAGAACAACAAGCGCCAGCGCCAGAAGTGCAAGGCCCAGCAGCCGCCCGACGATGCGGGGCAGGAAGGACACCAGCATTTCGACCGAGACGAACCCGCCCCGGCGATAGGCGGTCGGGATCATCAGCCCGGTCGCCCAGAGCATGAGGAACCGCGCCGCTTCCTCAGGCCAGGGCAGCGCATTGCCGATCACATAGCGGAAGAAAACCTGTGCCAGAATGATGAGCACCATAAGGCCCATGGCCGTTGCACCAAGCAAGCGTCCCAACCAGAGCAGGGCCGCATTGAAGGCGCCCAGACCGTTCAAAAGCCTTGTGAAGGCCCCCATGAATTCCCCCTCCCTTGTCGCGCCACCCCTCCCCGGGGGCGCGTATGCGTTGCCTTCAGGCGGCAGGCATAAACTGCCCGTATCGCCCGCGGGAAAATACCAGCGGCGCGCCTTCCTGCATCGCGGCCCGCAGCACACGGCCCACGATGATCAGGTGGTCGCCGCCGTCATGCGTGCCGTGTTGTGCACAGTCGAACCGCGCCAGCGCACCGGGGATCAGCGGGACACCCTCGGAATTGCGCGGCACGTCGAGACCGGAAAATCCGCCGCCGTCCCGCCCGAAACGGGCGATCCAGTCGGTCTGATCCTCGGCAAGGACATGGATCACATAGTGCGGCGCATCCGCGAAAAAGCGGAACCGGCGCGACGCGCGGGCGGGCGACCACAGCACCAGAGGCGGGTCCATCGACAGGCTGGAAAAGCTGTTGGCGACAAAGCCCATCGGGCCTTCGGCGCTGTCGATGGTGACGACGGTGATGCCGGTCGCAAAGCAGCCAAGGGCATCGCGGAAGGCGCGCGCGCTCAGCGCGTCGGGGGTGAAGGCGGTTTCGGAACTCATGGCACTTCCTGCCCCTGCGCAAGGGTGTAAAGCTCGAACCAGGTCTGCCGGTCCATAGGCACCCGCAGCGCATCGGATATGCCCGCGATGCGCGACAGGGTATTGGTGCCCAGCACCGGCAGGATGCGCGCAGGGTGATGCAGCAGCCAGGCGATTGCCGCCGCCGACCAGTCCACCCCGGCCGCGGCGCCAAGCTCGGCCAGACGCAGGCGCAAGCCTTCGCGCGATTCCGCCAGCAGGTGCCCGCCGGCGAGCGGGCTCCATGCCATCGGCGCGATACGGTTTTCCTGAAGGAACGCCAGATCGCCGTTCACGAAAGCCTCGCGTGCCAGCAGATTCAGCTCGATCTGGTTGGTGACCAGAGGCGCGGCCATGCGCGATTGCAGCAGGCGGAAATCCCACGGGCGGAAGTTCGACACACCCACCGCGCGCACCTTGCCGCTGACCACCAGCGCATCCAGCGCCGCCCCGGTTTCATCCGCATCCATCAGCGGATCGGGGCGGTGAATCAGCAGAAGGTCGATGCGGTCGGTCGCCATCTCCCGCAGGCTGGTCTCGACGCTGGCGGTGATATGGGCGGCGCTGGTGTCGTAATATTTCACCCGCGCGGCGGCATGACGACCCACCGGCGCCACGATGTCGCATTTGGTGACAATCTCGATCCGGTCACGCAGACCGGGCGCTGCGCGCAGGGCCGCGCCGAGAAGCCCCTCGGCAGTATAGCCGCCATAGATGTCGGCCTGATCCATCGTGGTGATGCCCTGCGCCAGACAGGCCTCGACCTTGGCCTGCACATGGGCGGGCGAGGTATCGGCATCATCGCCCAGCCGCCACATGCCATAGACCAGCCGCGACAGGGTGATGTTTCCAAGCGTGATGCGTTCCATCATCAGCGGCGTTCTCCGTTTGCAAGGGGCGTGGCGGGAGGGCTGGCGGGCACCCGGCCATAGGCATGGGGCAGCGAGCAGGTCTTGATCTGTGGCAAAACCTTGGTCCCGAAGTGGTCGCATTCATCCAGATGCGGATAGCCCGAGAAGATGAAGGCCCGGATGCCCATCTTGCGGTATTCCTCGATCCGGGTCAGCACCTGATCGACCGATCCGACCAGCGCTGCGCCGCAGCCGGAGCGGGCGCGTCCGATGCCCGTCCATAATTGCGGCTCCACATAGCCGAACTGATCGGCCAGTTCGCGCGCGCGGGCCTGATGCGCGACACCCAGCGAGATGCTGTCATGCGCCCGGTCGCGGATCAGCTTGCCATATTCATAGTCCAGCTTGCTGACCAGATGACCGGCATATTCGCGGGCCTCTGCCTCGGTATCGCGGACGATCATATGCACCCGCAGCCCGTAATCCAGCGTGCGGCCATGCGCCGCCGCGCGTTCGTGAACCGCGCGCATCCGGTTGGCCAGCATCTCCTGCGGTTCGGGCCACATCAGATAGACATCACATTGCGCCCCGCAGAGTTCCAGCGCATCGGGGCTGTAGCCACCGAAATACAGCAGCGGGCCGCCGTTCTGCTGATAGGGCCGTGCCGGATCGCTGCTGACTTTTGCAATCTTGTAGACCTCGCCGTCATATTCGATGTGATCGCGGGTCCATGCCTGGCGCAGGATCTCGACCACCTCGTGACTGCGGCGATAGCGATAGGCACTGTCGGCCACCTCGCCCGGAAAATCAGAGGAAATGACATTCAGTGTCAGCCGCCCCTGCAACATGTGGTCCAGTGTCGCCACGGTGCGGGCCAGCATGACAGGCTGCATCTCCCCGCAGCGGATGGCGGCGAGAAAGTTGATGCGGTCGGTGATCGGCGCGCAGCCCGCAACGAAAGACAGGGTATCCTGCCCGACCTGATAGGAGGACGGGCAGAGGATATTGCGAAACCCGTGCCCCTCGGCGCGCTGCACGATCGAGGAACAATGCGCCCAGCTGGAGCGCAGGCGGCCGTCCGGCACGCCGAGATATTCATAATCATCGGAGCAAAGCGCCGCGAACCAGCTGACTTCGGCGGCATCCAGATCGGCGGAGGTTACAGGAACGACGGTCATCGATTCTCTCTATTCCACATGCATCTTTTCTCTTGCGTAGCATCCGCCAATATGTAGATCAATACTATATCAATTTGAGGTGGTCATGGCGAAGCCCGGCTCTCTGCCCGTCTATCAACAGGTTGCGGAACTGCTGATCCGTGACATCGCGGCCGGTCGGCTGATTGACGGCGAACGCCTTCCGCCAGAGCGCGAGATGGCCTCCGGCCTTGGCATCGCGGTGGGAACCCTGCGTCAGGCGCTGAAATCGCTGGCAGAAAAGGGTTTGCTGGACCGGGTGCAGGGGTCGGGCAACTATATCCGGGCGAAATCGGACCCGGCTTCGGTCTATGCCATGTTTCGGCTGGAACGGGTGGAGGGGGGTGGCCTGCCCACGGCCGAGGTGCTTTCGGTGGACCGCCTGGCCAAATCGCCCGACCTGCCAGCCTTTGGCACCAGCGCCGAAGGCCACCGCATCCGCCGCCTGCGCTTTCTGTCAGGGCAGGTCGCGGCGGTCGAGGAAATCTGGCTCGACGGTGACATCGTTCCGCAGATCGGTGCCGATGACCTGTCGGAATCGCTTTACCTGTTCTACCGGCAACGGCTTGGCCTGTGGATTGCACGCGCCGAAGACCGTATCGGCCTCGGCCCTTGCCCCGACTGGGCACCTGCGCGCTTTACCCACCGGCCCGGCGCGCCGCTACCGTTGATCACCCGGATCAGCTGGTCCCAGGGGGGCCAGTCTGCCGAAGCGTCCTTCACCTGGTATGACCCCGATACCGTGCGCTATGTCGCGCGGCTGAAATGAGGATTCCCATGAAAACCTTGCGTTATGGCATCATCGGCTGCGGCATGATGGGGCAGGAACATCTGCGCAATATCGCGCTGCTGCCCGATGCCGAGGTGGTGGCCATTTTCGAACCCGATGCCGCCATGCGGGCCGAGGCGGCGCGTCATTGCCCCGGTGCGCGGCTCGTCGATTCGGTGGCGGCGGTTCTGGCTGTGGCCGAGGTGAACTGCCTGCTGATCGCCAGCCCGAACTTCCTGCATCTTGCGCAGCTTGAGGAAATTGCGGAGATCCGCCCGCTGCCGGTGCTATGCGAAAAGCCGCTGTTCACCGATCCGGCGGATGCGCCCCGGCTGGCGGCCCTGCGCGCTGCCTATCCCGCGCCGATCTGGGTGGCGATGGAATATCGCTACATGCCCCCCGTCGCGCATCTGATCCGCGAGGCCGAAGCGGCGACCGGCGGCATCCGCATGCTGACAATCCGCGAACACCGCTTTCCCTTTCTGGAAAAGGTGGGCGACTGGAACCGGTTCAACGCCCGGACCGGCGGCACACTTGTTGAAAAATGCTGCCATTTCTTTGATTTGATGCGCCTGATCGCGCAATGTGATCCGGTCCGGGTCATGGCTTCGGGCGGGCAGGCGGTGAACCATCTGGACGAATGTTACGAGGGCGCGACGCCGGACATCTGGGATCATGCCTATGTCATCGTCGATTTTGAAAACGGCATGCGCACGATGCTGGAACTTTGCATGTTCGCCGAGGGCAGCCGCTATCAGGAAGAGATCAGCGCCGTCGGGCCGTCGGGCAAGATCGAATGCCTTGTGCCGGGACCGGGCCGGTTCTGGCCGGCGCATCTGGGCGCCCCGCCGGTGCCGCAGGTGATTGTCAGCCCGCGTGAGCCGAAAGGGCCGCGTCTGCTGGAAGTGCCGGTGGACCCAGATCTGCTGGCGGCGGGCGATCACAACGGATCAACCTTCTATCAGCATCAGGGATTTGCCCGTGTGGTTGCAGGCACGCAAGCCCCCGAAGTCAGCCTGACGGACGGCTGGTGGGCCGTAGCCATCGGCATGGCCGCACAGGAAAGCGCCCGCACAGGTCAGGCGGTGGATCTGCGCCATGCTGTGCCCGAGGCGACGGTGTGATCTGATGGTTTGATCTTGTTCTGCCGCCCGGAATGGGCGGCAGGATCAGCTTTGCGTATCAAGCAACATAACATTGATTATCCGCAAAATATCACGGCCAAGGGCTGCGCCGCAGTGCTGAACATCAAGACAGTTGCGATGCGGGCGCCGGTTCCACTGTGACCACGCCCACCATAGGTGCAAGCCGGACTTCGGACCCTGCCCCCCGCGCGGCAGCTATATGACTGACTGGTCACCAACAAGGCTGTGGCCCGCGCACTGAAGGCGGGCCACGGTCGCGGGTCAGCCTGCTGCCTTGCGCCGTCGTGCGGCCCAACCCGTCAGCAGGTGATCCGCCATCAACCCCATGAAAGCGACGGCAAGACCCAGCACTAGCCCCTTGCCGACATCGGTGGAGGACAAGGCGCGCTGCATTTCCTGACCCAGATCCTGCGTGCCGATGAAGGCCGCAATGATCACCATGAACAGGGCGAACATGATCGACTGGTTTGCACCGATCATCAGGGTCGGCAAGGCCAGGGGCAGCTTCACATGCCACAAGAGTTGCGCCCGGCCCGCGCCCGACATTTCGGCCGCTTCGATCGTTTCGGGCGGAACTCCACACAGCCCCTCGATGGTGAAGCGCAGGATCGGCACTGTGGCAAAGACCATGACAGCCGCAACGACCGCCACATCATTCACCCCGAACAGCATCACGACCGGGATCAGGTAGATGAAGCTCGGGAAGGTCTGGAGCGTGTCGCAGAGCAGCAGAAATCGCCGCGCGCGGTTGGGGCGGGCGGCGGCCCATAACCCCAGCGGCAGCCCGATCAGAAGCGCGATGGTTACAGCTACGGTCACCGTATATACGGTAATCATCGCCCGGTCCCACCAACCCGACAGCGCAATCGGCAGGATGAAGGCAAGGCAGATCAGGGCCGAACGCACACCACCCACCAGCCAGCCAAGGGCAGCGATAAATGCCAGAACGGCGCTGAATGGCAGCCACAGGAATCCGTCGCGCAGCGGTATCAGAACCCATGTGATCAGGAACCAGCGGAGCCAGTCGGTCAGCGGGGTCACAAGGCGGATGAATCCGTCCACCCCGGCATCTATCGGCACCGCGAGGCTCAGCGCCTGTTTGCGTTCGACCCCCGCGAAATAGGGATGCGCTGCTGCCAGCGCGAAGCCCGCGGCGCACAACCCCAGCCAGATCAGCAACAGCCGGTTGCGCGCGGCCCAGGTGGCGCCGGGTTCCAGATGCGCGGGCTGCTTCATCGCCCAGGCTTTGGACAGCCGGTCCAGCACCACGGCCAGCAACACGATGGTGATACCGATCTCGACGGACAGTCCGATTTTCAGTGATTGCAACAGGTTCAGCAGCTTCTGCCCCAGCCCCGGCATCCCGATGAACGAGGCCAGCACCACCATGGCAAGGCTTTGCATGATGACCTGATTGATACCGATCAGCAGCTCGGTCCGGGCAGCCGGAATGCGGACGCTGCGCATCAGCTGCCATTTGGTTGTGCCGCTCATCTTGCCGCTTTCGATGATCTCGGGCGGCACAGCGCGCAGACCCAGCAGCGTCATGCGGATCATCGGTGGCACCGAGAAGATGATGGTGACGATGGCGCCCGCTTTCGGCCCGACGCCGATGAACACCACAACCGGAATCATATAGGCGAAATGAGGCAGCGATTGCGCGATGTTGAGGATCGGGTTCATCACCCGCTCGACCCCGCGGAACCGCCAGGCCAGTGTGCCCGCCGACAGGCCCAGAGCCACCGAAAAAGGCGCTGCGACCATGATGACCGACAGGGTTTCCATCGCCCATTTCCATTGCCCCATGACGGCGATCCAGACGAATGTGCCTGCCGACAGCAGCGCCAGCCGCCAGCCGGCCAGGGCATACCCCGCCATGCCCATCGTGGCGGCGATGACGACCCAGGGGATCGGCCCCAGCCGCGGCCAGCGCGACTTGCCGTAAAGCAGGTTCGCCGTCACATCGAGGCAAAACTCCACCGCGCCGGAAAAGGCACGAGTCACCGCCATCAACCCCAGATCGTCGCGCAGAAAGGCAAAGACCGCGTTGATCCAGTCCGCGAAAGGCAGGATCAACGGTTCGGGCAGTCGGATCAGTGCTTCGGGCAGGGCGAAACGGCCAAGGCACAGCAGCAACGCCAGACCTAGCAGCATGAGCGCGGGGTGGGAAAGACGCGGGTTCATGCTGCGGGACCAAGCAGCAGGTCCAGTGCCGCAGCGCGGTCGATCAGGCCGGTGACCACGCCGTCACGGCCCGCGACCGGGATCAGGGCACGGTCGTCCTGAAGAATGCGCCGGGCCAGCGCATGCAACGTCTCGATCGCGGGAAGCGCCGGCCCGTCGATGGCCCGTCCTTCGACCGCCAGCGCCAGCGCCCCGGCATGCACCACCCGCGCGCGATCTACAGCCGAGGTGAACTTGGCCACATAGGGGGTCGCCGGTGCCATCACGATGCGTTCCGGCGTGTCGATCTGTTCAATGGCGCCGTCCTTCATGATGGCGATGCGGTCGGCCAGCCGCAGCGCCTCGTCGAAATCATGGGTGATGAAAACGATGGTCTTGGCGAGCATCCCCTTCAGCCGCAGGAATTCATCCTGCATCTCGCGCCGGATCAGCGGGTCCAGCGCCGAAAAGGGTTCGTCCAGAAACCAGATGTCCGGCTCTACCGCCAGACTGCGGGCGATGCCGACGCGCTGCTGCTGTCCGCCCGAAAGCTCGCGCGGGAAATAGCCCTCGCGCCCGCCGAGGCCCACGAGATTCAGCATCTCGCTGGCCCGCGCGATACGCGAAATCCGGTCCTGCCCGCGCATTTCCAGCGGAAAGGCCACGTTTTCCAGCGCGGTGCGATGTGGCAGCAGGCCGAAGCTTTGAAACACCATGCCCATCTTGCGGCGACGCAGGTCGATCAGCTCGGTTTCGGTCATTGTGCCCAGGTCACGGCCCTCGACGGTGATCGCGCCGTCGGTAATGTCGATCAGCCGGGCAAGACAACGGATCAGCGTGGATTTGCCGGAACCCGAAAGCCCCATGACCACCAGCATCTCGCCCCGCGCGATGTCGAGCGACACATTGCGCACCGCCGCGACATGGCCGGTCGCGCGCAGCTCTTCCGAAGTGGTTTCAGGCTTCAGGTGCCCGGTCAGTCGCTCGGGGTGATCGCCGAATACCTTCCAGACGTTCTTGCAGGAAATGACGTTGTCGTTCTGACCCATGGTCGGACCTCGCAGCAGGGAAAGGCCACCCGGAAGAGCCGGGTGGAGTTGGGCGTCCTGTCACAGGGAGGTGACGGATGAACGCGCGGGCGAAGTCACTCGGTCCAGGGTTTCCAGACAGCTTCATTCGCGCCCAGCCATTCGGCGGCGGCATCCTCGGGTTCCATGCCGTCCACATCGACAAGCTTGGCCATTTCCGCGATCTGGGCGTTGGTGAAGTTCACCTTCTGAAGCGTGGCATAGGCTTTGGGCCATTTGACCTTCATCTCGTCCCAGGCCGCGATCTTCAGATAACCGTTGGCCGGGTTGCCGCAGTCATACACCTTGTCGGGCAGCGGACCTTTCGCCGGATCCTTGTCGCAGCCGTCTTCCCATGCCGGAAACTCGACGAACTCGCCCGGCCAGACCGCTTCGGCAAAATTGGGCGTCCAGTTGAACAGGACGATGGGCGTCTTGCTTTTCTCCGCCGCCGCGATCTCGGCCCAGAGCGCCGCGGCCGATCCTGCGTTGACCACGACGAAATTCATGCCAAGCGCATCGACCTTTTCCTGATCATGCTTCAGCCAGTCTACCGGGCCACCCAGAAAGCGCCCCTTGTCGCCGGTTTCCGGCGTTGCAAAAGCGGCTGCGCAGGCATTCAGGGCCTTCCAGTCGGGCAGACCGGGGCAGGCGTCTTTCGTCCACATCGGATACCACCAGTCCTCGCGCGTGATGGCGGCATGGGTGGCGACATCGTGAATGCCGCCCTTTTCCATCGCGGCGCGGAAGGAATTGCCGAAGGCGCCCTCCCAGACCTCCAGCTCCAGCGTGGCATCCCCCAGCCGGATCGCCTCGTAGACGGCCTGACTGTCGGTCGAGACATATTCGACGGAATCGCCAAGCGACTGGAAGATCTGCCCGACCACGTTGGACATCACGATCTGGCTGGACCAGTTGTGAACGGGAATGACGATCGGATCCCTTGAATCTTCGGCAAATGCGGTTCCGGCGGTCAGCGAAAGCACTGCGGCAGAGATGAGCAGCCACGGTCTGTTTTGCATGTTTTTCAATCCCTGTTATCTGGCGCCGGGTTCGGGGCGGCGTTTTCCCCGGAAAGAGCACGTCTTTCCTGACAGGCAATATTAGCCAGCACTTGTGAACAGGTCAGGCTGTCGGGATGAACGGGCTGGAAAAAGATGTTACAAGATGTTAACAGAATGAAGACCAGCAAGCCGGGACAAGCCAAACCGTGACCTCTCAAGCGGCGCATATCGTTGTGATCGAGGACGACGCGGTTACACGCTCGGCGCTGGCCGGTTATCTGGAAACCTTCGGCTATCGCGTGACGGTCTGTGCTGGTGCCGAAGCGGCCGAACGGGTGCTAAATCAGGAAAACCCGGATCTGCTGATCGTTGACATCAACCTGTCGGGCAAGGACGGGCTGGAGATCACCCGCGAACAACGCGCGCGGTCAGAGATCGGCATCATCCTGCTGTCGGGCCGCACAGATGACGTGGATCGCATCGTCGGGCTGGAACTGGGCGCCGACGATTATGTCTGCAAACCATTCAACCGGCGCGAATTGTTGGCGCGGGTGAAGAACCTGCTGCGCCGCACGGCGGCCATGCGGCAACTGGCGCGGCGGGTTGTGCATTTCGCAGGCTTCACCTTCGACACCGCCGCGCGCCATGTCAGCGGCGCCGATGGCGCACCGATTCAACTGACGCGGGCGGAATATGAACTGCTGCGCGCTTTCGTGATGAACCCCGGTATTGTGATGAACCGCGACCGCCTGCTGTCGGCGATCACCCATCGGCGACTGGCGACCAGCACACGCACGGTCGATGTTCTGGTGAAACGCCTGCGTGTCAAATTCGCCGATGATCCGAAGGTGCCGCGCATTTTCGGCACCTCGCATGGCGAGGGCTACGTCTTCACCGCGCCGCTGGACTGAGGGATGTCGCTTCTATCCGGGGCTTTAAGGCCGCGAGGGTCGATTGCAGATCCTGCTCTGCCCGTGCGACCGCTGCCAGAAAGCGGGACAGCACGGTTTCCGGCACAGGCGGGTGCAGCCCGGCAAGCAAGTCTACCAGTTCGGGCATGTCGAAATTGCCGACGGCACTTTTCAGTTGATGGGCATGACGCGCCAGTGCCGGGCGGTCGTCGCAGCGCGCCGAGGCGATGATCGCCTCGGCCCCCGGCCGCAGAGTTTCCAGCATCAGCGCCACCAGCGCACGGGTCTGGTCTGGCCCCAGATCGGTCAGCGCAGCCTGAACCGAGGCCGGAACGGCGGGTAGCGGGCAAGCCCGGTTCAGCGCGGCTGCCAGTGCCTCGGGTGTCAGGGGTTTGGCGATCATGTCGTTCATCCCGGCCGCGCGGCAGGCCTCCATTTCCTCGGGCTGGACATGGGCCGAAAGCCCGATGACCGGCAGATGCGCGGCGCCCGGTGTCGGGAGGGCACGGATGAGGCGTGTGGCCTCGATACCGGAGATACCGGGCAGGTTGACATCCATCAGCACGGCGTCGAAGTCGCAACGGGCCAGCCGGGCAACAGCATCTTCGCCAGTTTCGGAAAGGACGCAGATATGCCCCAGCGCATGCAGGAAGGACCGCGCCACCTCCTGATTGACGGGGTGATCCTCGACCACCAGCACCTTCAGCGCCCGCGGCGGGGCGACGGGTGCAGGGGCAAGCTCCGGCTCCGGCACCGCCTCTGCACGCTGGAATGGCACAGTCAGCGTGAAGGCCGCACCCATTCCGGGGCGGTTCTCGGCGCTCAGCGCGCCTCCCATCATTCCGGCCAGCCGCCGCGAGATCGACAGGCCGAGCCCGGTGCCGCCATAGGTGCGGGCGGTCTGGCTGTCCTCCTGCTGGAAGGGGGCAAAAATGCGTTCCATCGCGTCGGGGGCAATACCCTTGCCGGTATCCTCCACCCGGAAACGCAGGCACAGCGGCGCCTCGGGGCCGTCGCAGGGTTGCAGGATTGCGTGCAGCACCACTTCGCCTTCGGAGGTGAACTTGACCGCGTTCGACAGCAGATTGAACAGGATCTGCCGCAGCTTGCCCATATCGCCCTGCAAGGGCGGGACCGGCGCATCAGGCAGGATGCAGCGCAGACGCAGCCCTTTTTCCTCGGCGACCGGGGCCATCAGCAGGGCGATATCATGCAGCGCCATCGCAAGATCGAAGGTGACGCTGCTTTCGCTTGTGCCGCCCTGATCCAGTTTCGAATAGTCCAGAATACTGTTCAGAAGCCCCATCAGCCCGTTGCCAGAAGCCAGAGCTACGTTGACCCGTTCGGCCTGACGACGGGAAAGCCCTTCGTCCGACAGGCTGCGCAACATGCCCAGAACGCCATTCATCGGTGTGCGGATTTCGTGGCTCATCATGGCAAGGAAGTCCGATTTCGCACGGTCGGCCGCCTCGGCCCGCACACGGGCGGCATCATGGGCGGCTACCTCGCCGCGCAGTTGCTCGGTCTGTTCGTCTACCAGGGCCTGAAGTTCGTTGCGATGGCGATGCAGTTCGGTCAGATGGCGTTCGCGTTCTGCCGCGAAGGTGCGGTTGGCGATCGCCTGCTGGCGGAACACCTCGACCGCACTTTCCATCCGGGCGATCTCGTCCTGCCCGTCAGGCTGGATTTCGGGGCCTAGATCGCCTTCTGCCAGCCCCGTCATCCGCGCAGACAGGACGTTCAGGCGCCGGATCAGGTTGCCCCGGACATAAAGCCACAGCACGGCCAGCGACAGCACCAGCGCCAGCAGGGCGGAAAAGGCATAGAGCCGCCGGGTCGCGGTGATCGCCTGTTCGGCTGCCTGCCCCGCAGACATGGCGCGCGCCTCGATCTCATCGGCCAAAGCCGCCGCTGCAAGCTCCAGCGTCACTGCCGCCTGCCGCAATTCGGTTTCCGCCGCCGCAATATGGTCGGTCAGCACCAGAACGGTGGCGGCGGTTTCAAACAGCGTGGCGCTTTCAGGTGGCGTGGCCACGCCTGTGCCGATGGTGCGCAGCAGCACCAGCGCGCGTTCAGCGCGCCGCGGATCGTTCACCGACGCCAGACGTCGCGCGATTACCTTGGCGCGCAGGTCCAGATCCTGCCGGATCGTATCAAGCTCGTCCTGACTGCGAACGCCGGTCACCCTGTTGAGCAGAAGCCCGATTTCCGAAGCATGGGCACGCAGTTCAAACATCAGGCCCATCTGGAACAGATCGACCTCAATCAGCTTGTCAAGCGCTTCCAGCCGGGTATCCAGACTGGAAGCGGGGTCCATCTCAAGATCGTAAAGGCCCGAGATGACCGCCGCCGCGCCGGTTTCGGCATTGGCCACCAGCGTATCGGCGATTTCGGTCAGTTCGGCGGCGGCGGTGCGTCCGGCTTGCAGTTGCGTGTCGCGGCGCGCGATCAGATGAATGCGCTGGCGCACCTGACCGTCGATCGCCGCCAGCGCCCGCCGCAGTGCCGCTTCGGCCTCCATGGCGCGGGGCAAAGCCTCTCCCGGCACATCGGATTGCCGCGCCAGACGGTCGCGCAGCGCATCTGCCCTTGAGAACAGGAAATCCGAGCGTTCGGTGCGCAGCGTCTCGTCAGTGACGGCGGCCAGTTCGGGTGCCATGGCGACGACACGGCTGGTTTCCTCGGCCACGCCGCGCACCTCGGAAATCGCCGGGATTGCCTCGGTCACCACGCGGGACTGGATGCGCGCCACATCCCGAAGTTCGAACCAGCCCAGAAGACCCGCCGCCGCCGGGAAGCCGGCGATCAGCAGGACGGCCAGCATCAGCCGCCCCCCAAGGCTGGATCTGTAGTCGAGGATGCGCAACGGATGTCTCCGGGCTTGCTTCCGGGCGGGTGTTCACCGCAGGTTAACATCAATTCCGCAGAATGGGAGTGACCGCAGATGCGCATTCTTCCGGGCCTTACCCTTGTGCTTGCCGCAGGTCTTGCGGGCGGTGGGCCGGGCCGGGCCGAAACCACATGGCGGCTGGAGGCACGCAGCCTGCCGTTCGACAGCAACAGTCCTGCGGTGCCCCTGACCTATCGGCCGCTGGACCGTGCAACGCGGCCGTGGCGGTTGTGTGTGTTGTATCCGCATCTGAAAGACGCTTACTGGCTTTCGGTCAATTATGGCATGGTCGAGGAGGCACGGCGGCTGGGTGTCGGATTTGATGTGTTCGAGGCGGGCGGCTACCCCAATCTCGACCGTCAGATCCAGCAGTTGAAAAGCTGCTTTTCCGCCGAATTTGACGCGGTGATCCTCGGAACCGTGTCCTATGACGGGCTGGTCCCGGTGGTCGAGGCGCTGGCTGCCCGCAAGCCGGTAATCGCGGCGGTGAACGACATTGACGACCGGGGTATCACCGGCAAGGCCAGCGTGCCCTGGGCCGAGATGGGCGCCGCGGCAGGACGGTTCATCGCCGCGCGCCATCCGGCGGGCAGCGCGCCGGTGAGAATTGCATGGTTTCCGGGGCCGCGTGGGGCGGGCTGGGTCAGTTTCGTCGAGCAGGGTTTCCGCGCCGCAATCGCAGGCAGCGCGGCCGAGATCGTGACCACGCTTTACGGTGATACCGGGCTGGAGCAGCAGGTCTTGCTGGTCGAACAGGCGCTGGAGCAACGTCCCGACATCGACTATCTGGTCGGCAGCGGTCCGATGGCCGAGGCGGCGGTGTCGATCCTGCGGGCACGCGGATTGACAGGGCGTGTCAGGATTGTTTCCACCTATCTTAGCCATGCTGTTTATCGTGGGATCATCCGGGGGCGGATCATGGCGGCGCCGACCGATTTTCCGGTCGAACAGGGGCGGCTTTCGGTGGAAATGGCAGTCCGCTCGCTGGAAGAGCAGCCAGGCTTGAAACAGGCCGGGCCGCCCATTCTGGTTGTGACGGCAGAAACCGCTGGCCGCGCGGTGGTGGACGGCTCGCTTGCTCCGGCAAGTTTCGTCCCGGTGTTTTCCATGTCAGCCGGAAAGGCACCCTGAACCAGCGATACGCAGATACGGGAATGACACCGCTGGCCCGGTCAGGGAATACAGAGTGTAACATCCTGAATCGGACCTGAGAAGCGGGCCGCAGAACGCTGTGAAGACGCCCGGTCAAACTCCGCTTCCAGAGACCGGGGTCAGGCTCGGCCTTGCGTCATGGCCGGAACATGACGGTCGCAGCCAGGGTGACGGTGGAGAGGACCATCTTGGGGCATCAGTCGTAGCGGGTGGCTCACTCGAACCCCGGAATGCTTTGTGGCTATTGCTGTTGTAGGGCGACTGTCGGGACGAACAGGCCCGGTTTTCCCTGTCACCAAGCCCCCTGACCCGCTCCCATCAGCATCCAGATCGGATCGCAGAACTTGACTGAGAGGCGATCAGCGCGGCCGATCTTGCCCGTGGCTGTGCCGCGTCTGCCCACATGCCAAGCTGGATTCCTAAGTATCGTATATCACCTAACGCGCCTTTATTTGCAAAATATGACTAATAGTCTACACAATTATTGACATTCAATAATTGATGTAACATAGAACCGCAAGGTTAGGGAAAATGCGCTGATGATTGCGAAGCTGCTCCCCTGTCGAGCCTCTTCATCAAGGACGGCGCGGGCCGGCGCCCCGCTGTCTTCGCCCGCCGCCCTGCACAGCTTTTGCCCCTCAATGAAGAAAAGGATGTCCGACATGGCAGCCAGAGTTATCCCGGTCGTTACTCGCGCCCTCGCATTGGACGACAGCACACAGCAATCGGGCGAATGCGTCCGTCGGTCCGGTGTCAGCCCTCAGAACACCCCGGCGACGAAGATCTGGTTCGGCCGTGTCTCGAACGAACCCGGCCACCGTTCGCCCCCGCATCACCACGAGGAATGCGAGACCGGGGGTTATGTGCTGAAAGGGCACGGCCGGATCTATTACGGCGAGGATTACAGCGAATATGTCGATCTTCATGAAGGCGACTTCGTTTTCGTGCCGCCCTTCATGCCGCATGTCGAGGTGAACATGTCCACGACCGAGGAGCTGGTCTGGCTGACCTGCCGCACGCCGGACAATCTGGTGACCAACCTGCCTGACGTGCCGGATTCGGCGCTGGAGGGCTATCGCAGGGCCTGACCGCGGCGCAACATCAACGGGCACGCAGAGATGCGTGCCTGAATCTCAATCTGTGACCAGTATCGTATTTCGATACTATTTCCTGTGCAAATCCGCGCCAGGCAACCGAAGGGTAGCCTCTGCCTTCTGGCGTAGAATCGAAGAACTACGCGTAATATATTGAAATTTTAACGATTTCTGTTCGGCCATGCAATCATCTCGGCGTATGGCTCACAAGAAACATATATCACTTACTAATAATTTGTTGACATCAAATCTCACTATCTGCGAAACAGGTATCGCGCCGCAAGGAAAGCGGCCATAACGCTCTGGGAGGAGTCATGACCAACTTTAAGGCCGCCACCGCGGCATCCCTGATCGTGCTTGGCGCCACCGCGGCGCAGGCGGATGTGATCAAGTTCAGCTATCCGGTGGCCGAGGACAGCACCATGGGCCAGACGGTGAACAAGTTTGCCGAGCTGGTCGAGGCCAAGACCGGCGGCGCGGTCACGGTCAAGGCATTCCCGAGCGCGCAGCTTGGTAATGAAATCCAGTCGATCTCGGCTGCGCAGGGCGGCATCGTCGAGGCGGCGGTGACGACCACGGCAGGTCTTGCCGCCATGGTGCCTGAATTCGACATGTTCAACGCGCCCTTCACCTTTGACAGCTACGCCCAGCTTGACGCCGTGACCCGCAGCGCGGTCGGCAATGACATTCTGTCCAAGCTGGAGCCGAACAACATCGTTGGCCTGTGCTACTGGGATTACGGCTTCCGCAACATCACCAACAACAAGCGCCCGGTGAAGACGCTGGAAGATGTCAGCGGTCTGCGGGTGCGCACCATCCAGAACGCGGTCTATATCGACTCGCTTCAGGCCATGGGCATGAATCCGACGCCCCTGCCCTTCCCCGAAACCTTCACCGCGCTTGAGACCGGCGCCATCGACGGCAACGAGATCGCCAATGACGTGACGCGCGCCGGATCGTTCTTCGAGGTGCAGAAATACCTGACCGAGACACGGCATTTCACGACGCTGTCTGTGATGTATGTGTCGAAGAAGCTCTGGGACGGGCTGGAGCCGGCGGAGCAGACCGCCGTGCGCGAAGCCTGCCTCGAAACTTCGGAGTTCAACCGCCAGATCATCAATGACGGCGCGCAGGGCACGCTTGATTTCCTTGCGGAAAAAGGCATGCAGATCGACGAGATCGCCCCCGAGGAGCTGGCGCGGTTCCGCACAGCCGTGGCGCCGGTGGTGGAAAAGATCAATGCCCGGTTCGACCCTGCCTTCGTGCAGGCTTTCAAGGCCGAAGTCGAAGCCAACAAGGGCAACTGAGCCCGCAGCGGCAGGGGCATCGCCCCTGCTGCCAACCAGAAACAGGAGAGAACGCGTGCTGTTGCAAGGTCGGACCGCCATCGTCACCGGCGCCGGGAATCTGGACGGGATCGGCTTTGCCGTCGCCCGCCTTTTCGTGGCCGAAGGCGCGCGGGTCATTCTGGCAGATCGCGATGCGGCGGGCGTGGCCGAGGCGGCCGGGGTGCTGGGTCCGGCGGCGCTTGGCTCGGCGACCGATGTGACCGATGCCGGGGCCTGCGCCGATCTTTGCGCCCTTGCGCGCGACCGTTTCGGCGGGCTGGACATTCTGGTCAATTCCGCAGGCCGCGTGCAGGCCCGCCGCACCGTTGACATCACACGCGAGGATTATGACGCCGTGATGGATGTGAACCTGCGCGGCACCTTGCAGATGTGCCAGTCGGCGCTGGGGCTGATGGGGGCCGGCGCCTCCATCATCTGCATCGCCTCCATCGCTGCGCAGCGCGGCGGCGGGCTGATGGGCGGGCCGCATTACGCCGCCTCCAAGGCGGGGGTTCTGGGGCTGGTCCGGGCCATGGCGCGCGATGTCTCGCCCTCCGGCATCCGGGTCAATGCCATCAATCCCGGCGTGATCCTGTCTTCCATGACCCGCGGCTTTTATGACGACGACCTGACCGAAAAGGTCATGTCGCAGATCCTGCTGCGCCGCTTTGGCGAAACCGACGATGTGGCACGGGCCTGCCTGTTCCTCGCTTCGGACCTGTCATCCTACATCACCGGATCGTCGCTCGACGTGAACGGCGGCATGCACATGAACTGAGGCCGCGCGCCTGTCGCGCGCCCGCCGGGGAGGAGCCGATGACGACCCTGTTCCAACTTTATCTGCGCCTGTTGAAGGGCTTCATCGTCTTTTGCCTTGCCGGCATGGTGGTGCTGGTCTTCGGCAATGTTGTGTTGCGCTATGCTTTCAACTCGGGACTGACCATGTCCGAGGAGTTCTCGCGCTGGCTGTTCGTCTGGATGACCTTCGTCGGTGCCATCGTGGTGCTGCATGAAAACGGCCATCTGGGGCTGGATTTCATCGTGAACGCCCTGCCCCGCCCGCTGCGCCGCCTGTGCCTCGTGCTGGCGCACGGGCTGATGGTCTATGCGACATGGCTGGTGCTGGCCGGAAGCTGGGTGCTGGTTTCGGTCAACAGCAATTCCTATGCCCCCGCCACTGGCCTTCCAATGTCGCTTCTGTTCGGGGTCGGGCTGGTGTTCGGCCTGTCCACTGCCGCGATCCTGCTGTGGCGGATCTGGCTGATCCTGACCGGACGGCTGGACCGCATCACCATCATCGACGAAGAGGCCGCCGCGCTGCATCAGGCCGGGGTGAAATGATATGACGCTGCTGATCTTTCTGGGCTGCCTGCTGGGCGGCATGGCGATCGGGATGCCGATTGCCTATGCGCTGATCATGTCCGGCATCGGGCTGATGGTCTATCTGGATTTCTTTGATGCGCAGATCGTGGCGCAGAACCTGCTGAACGGGGCAGACAGTTTCCCGCTGATGGCCGTGCCCTTCTTCATGCTGGCGGGCGAGGTGATGAACACCGGCGGCCTGTCGCGCCGCATCGTCAACCTGTCGGTGGCGGCGGTGGGCCATGTGCGGGGCGGGCTGGGCTATGTTGCCATTCTGGCGGCGGCGGTGCTGGCCAGCCTGTCGGGCTCGGCCGCGGCGGATGCGGCGGCGCTGTCGGCCATTCTGGTGCCGATGATGGTGCGCGCCGGACATGGGCCGGGCCGGTCGGCCGGGCTGATTGCCTCGGCCGGGATCTCGGCGCTGATCATCCCGCCCTCCATCGGGTTCATCCTGCTGGGCGTTGTGGGCAATATCTCGATCACCCGGCTTTTCATCGCCGGGATCGTGCCCGGGATTCTGATGTGCGGGGTTCTGGCGCTGACCTGGATGCTGGTGGCCCGTCACGACCGGGTAGAGCCGCTGCCGCGCGCACCCCGCGGCGCCGTGCTGGCCGAGGCGCGCGCCGGGATCTGGGCACTGATGCTGCCGGTGATCATTCTGGTCGGCCTGCGCATGGGCATGTTCACCCCGACGGAAGCCTGCCGATCTGTATCCGGTGTTTCTGGGCGCGGCCAAGACTACGGCCATGGTGATGTTTCTTGTCGCCGCCGCCATGGTGTCCAGCTGGATGGTCACGATTGCGGGCCTGACCGACCAGATCGCGGCACTGACTGCCCCCTTCGCGCATGATCCGCGGCTTCTGATGCTGGTGGTCGTGGCGCTGGTGCTGGTGGTCGGTTGCGCCATGGATATGGTGCCGATCATCCTGATCCTGTTCCCGGTGCTGCTGCCGGGCGTCAAGGCGGCGGGCATCGACCCGGTCTATTTCTCGGTTGTGTTCATGATCGCCACGGCGGTCGGCCTGCTGACCCCGCCGGTCGGATCGGTGCTGAACGTGGTGGCGGGCGTGTCGCGGGTGCCGCTGACGCGGGTGATCGGAGGCATTTGGCCCTTCATCATCGCACAGCTTCTGGTGCTTGCGCTGCTGATCCTTTTTCCTGCAATCGTGATCGTACCCGCCGGGTTTATCTCGGGGCAGTGAGGAGAGGGTGATGCAGGACGAAGACGGCGGCGGCAAATCGAACAGCCTTGAAAAGATGCTGGCCATCCTTGACGGGTTCGACGAGGATCATGTGGTGCTGGATGTCGGCCGCGCGGCCGCGCTTTCGGGTTCGTCGCGCCCAAGTGCCTACCGTTATCTTCAGGCGCTGACACGCTCGGGCCTGCTGACCCCGGCCAGCGGCGGCACCTATGCGCTGGGGTCGCGGGTGATCGAACTGGAGATGGTGCGCCGCGTCAACGATCCGCTGTATCGCGCCTCGCATCACCTGATCCGCCATTACAGCCAGACCACCGGGCTGAACATCATGGTGTGCAGCTATTACGGCGACAAGGTTCTGTGCACCGATTTCGCATGGGCAGACCGCAGCACCCCGGACATCTATCGACCGGGGCGTTCGATGCCGCTGTTTCGCGGCGCGATGGCCAAGGTCATTCTGGCCAATCATTCGCTTGCGCTGCTGAAATCCATCTGGACCCATAACGAGACGCAGATCCGCGAGGCCGGGCTGGGCGACAACCTTGCTGCCTTCCTTGACCAGATGGCGGCGATCCGCGCCGCCGGGGCGCTGGTCACGCGGGCCGAGGTCTTTGCCGATCTGGTGGGTGTCGCGGCGCCGGTGCTGGATCTCAACGGGCAGATTCTGGGCAGCGTGGTCTTCGTGCTGACGGTGCAGCGCTACCAGACCTCGGACCCCGAGCAACTGGCCGAGGAAATCCGCGAACTGTCACGAGGCATCCAGCGCGGGATCAGCCGCGCCAACCGTTTCGATGCGATCACCCCCGGCGCCGCCGCCAAGCCGCGCCGCGCCCCGGTCTATCGAAGCTGAAGCACCGGGCGGGCGGCCCGACACGAAAGGACGAAGGCATGAAACTGATGCGAGTGGGCCCCCTTGGGCAGGAAAAACCGGCGCTGCTGGATGCGGCTGGACAGATGCGTGATCTGTCGGCCCATGTTGCTGATATCGCTGGCGCCGCGCTTTCTCCGGAGGGGCTGGCGCGTCTTGCGGCGCTGGACCCTGACAGCCTGCCGCTGATCGAGGGCACGCCGCGCATCGGCGCCTGTGTTGGCGCGGTGGGCAAGTTCCTGTGCATCGGTCTGAACTACGCAGATCACGCCCGCGAAACCGGCAAGGAACCCCCCGAGGAACCCGTGGTCTTCGCCAAGGCCACCAGCGCCATTTGCGGCCCGGATGACGATGTGGAAATCCCGCGTGGATCGGAAAAGACCGACTGGGAGGTCGAACTGGGCGTGGTCATCGGCAGCCGGACCAAATATGTCTCCGAGGCCGAGGCGATGGACCATGTGGCGGGCTATTGCCTGATCAACGATCTGTCGGAACGGGCCTTCCAGTCGGAACGCGGCGGGCAATGGACCAAGGGCAAGAGCCATGACACCTTTGGCCCCATCGGCCCCTGGCTGGTGACGCGCGACGAGATCGCCGATGTGCAGTCGCTGTCGATGTGGCTCGATGTCGATGGGGTGCGGCGTCAGACCGGCACCACCGCCACCATGATCTTCGGCGTGGCGCATCTTGTCAGCTATCTGTCGCAGTTCATGACCCTGCTGCCCGGTGACGTGATCTCGACCGGCACACCGCCCGGCGTCGGGCTGGGGATGAAACCGCCGGTCTATCTGCGCGCGGGTCAGGTGGTCACGCTGGGGATCGAGGGGCTGGGCACCCAGCGCCAGCGGATGATTGCGGCATGACCGGCCCCGCAGAATGGCGGCAGGCCCTGACCGATCTGGCGGGCAGGACCGCGATCGTGACGGGCGGCGCGCGCGGGCAGGGGGCGACCGAGGTGCGGCTTCTGGCCGAATGCGGGGCGCGGGTGCTGATCTGCGACGTGCTAGATCAGGACGGCGCCGCGCTGGCAGCAGATCTGGGCGAGGCCGCGCGCTTCCTGCGCCTTGACGTGACCAGCGCCGAAGGTTGGGCCGATGCGATCCGGACCTGCCGCGACTGGACGGGGCGGCTGGACGTATTGGTGAACAACGCGGGCATCATCAACCGCACACTGATTGCCGAGACCACGCCCGAGGCATGGCGGCGCCTGCTGGATGTGAACCTGACCGGCGCTTTCCTTGGCATTCAGGCGGCGGCGCCACTGATGGCGGAAGGTGGTGGCGGGGCGATCATCAACATCTCGTCCAACTCGGCCTTCAGCGGCCATGCGGACCCTGCCTATACCGCAAGCAAATGGGGCCTGCGCGGGCTGACACGCTCGGCCGCAATGGAATATGCCGCGCAGAACATCCGGGTAAATGCGGTCTGTCCGGGGCTGATCGTGACCGACCTCAACCGCAACTCGCCGCATCTGCAACCGATGATCGACCTGACCCCGGCCCACCGCTCGGGCGAGGCGGAGGAGGTGGCGCAACTGGTGCTATACCTCGCCTCCCCCGCCGCGCGCTTCGTCACGGGCGAGGATTTCCTGATAGACGGCGGTTTCATTGCCGGGGCCGCCTATCGGCACGTCGCGGTCAGGACCGGGCTTCTGCCCGAATGACCGGCGCCTCTGGCGCAAGGTTTTTGGGATGAGCCGAGAGGCAACGCGCGGCGCGCAACCTTGCCTTGGGCGGCGGGCACGGGCATTCGCCGGTCCGTTCAGGCGACTTCGCGGAGGAGCCTGCCGAAGATATAGGTGCTGCACCCCGGATCGAAGCCGATGATTTGCAGGCCCGCCTCAAAGCGGCTTTGCATGGCGAGGCGGCCTTCGGCGCGGGCGGCGCGGGCGGCCGCCTCGTCACTGCGGAGCAGCTTGTGAAAATCCGGCACCACGGCGACCTTGTCCTCGGCCCGCACCTCGGGGCGACCCGTCACGAACAATTCGGCGACCACCCGGTCACTTTCGACGCCGGCCTGATAGCTGCCGCCCGATCCGTAGTAATTCACCAGATAACCCGTGCCGAAGGCTCCGAGATTGTTGATGTTGAGATTGGCATTGCGTGTCATCAGCGGGTCGTAAGTCCAGCGAATGCGGCGAATGCCGCGCGACTGGCACCAGTCTTTCTGATAGGCTTTCAGCGCCACGCCCAGACCCTGCCCGCGATATTCGGGCAGAACGGCAAGCCGGTGGCTGTGCTGCACGGTGGGATCGGACGTCGGAAATCCGAATACATACCCAGCCAGCCGGTCCCCGTCGAAGGCGCCGGCGACGATGCCCCCCTCGGACTGAACCACCATCATCAGATCGGGCGGGTCCGCCAGATCATCCATCCCCCAGACAGCATGTTGCAAGTCATAGGCGGCCTGAAACTCGGTCAGCCCGCGCAGGTCGCGATAGGTGATCATGCCGGGAACGCCTGAACCGAAGTCGAGATGCTGTCCAGAAAATCCCAGTCCATCGTGACCCCGATCCCTGCCCCATTCTGCGGTATCGGCATCAGGCCGTTTTCCGTTTCAAGCTTTTCGACCACGATGTCGCGCTCGAAATAACGCGACGATGACGAGGTGTCGCCCGGCCGCGAAAACTGTTCCAGCGTGCAAAGGTGGATGTTGTGGGCGCGGCCGATTCCGGCCTCAAGCATGCCGCCGCACCAGACCGGCACGTCATGGGACAGGCACAGGTCATGCACCTGTTTGGCAACGGTATGGCCGCCCAGTCGCCCGACCTTGATATTGATCACCCGGCCCGCATCGGAGACCAGTGCCTTGCGGCAATCGGGCAGCGTGCGGATGCATTCGTCCAGACATATCGGGGTCCGCAGTGCCGCTTGCAGTCGCACATGATCATGCAGGTCATTCCATGCCAGCGGCTGTTCGATGTAGTCCAGCGCATAGTCATCCATGCGACGCAGCACCGGCATATCGGCCAGCGTATAGCAGCAATTGGCGTCGATGGTCAGGTGCGTATCGGGAAAGTCCGCGCGCACCGCATCGAGCAGCTTCAGGTCATGCCCTGGCATCACCTTCAGCTTGATGCGGCGATAACCTTGCTGCACATGAATCTCGACATCCCGCAACGTGCGCGGGATGTCCTTGATGCCAAGCGAAACGCCCACCTCGATCTCGCTTCGCGTGCCGCCTAATGCCTGCCACAGGGGCAGGCCCTGCGCCTTGGCCCACAGATCCCAGAACGCCATCTCGACCGTCGCCTTGGCCATCTGGTGATCCCGCCAGGGCCGGAACAGCCGTTCGATTTCCTGCGGATTGGCAAAGCTCTTGCCCACGACCTGCGGCAGGAACACGTCGCGCAGCATCATCATGGAAGAAGCGAGCGTTTCGGGCAGGTAATCGGGCAGCACATCGGCCACGCCCTCGGCATAGCCCTCGTGCCCACCCCCGCGCAGCACCAGAATCGGCATGACCTTCCGAACCATGGTGCCCGTGGCGATGGTGAAGGGTTGCAGAAGCGGCAATTCAATCAACCGCAGCTCGGCCGATTCGATCACCAGAGGGTCGCGGAGGGGCGAAAGCGGCATGGGTCTTCCTTTGCGAAACGGGGTTTTTCCCGCGACGGGTTTGGCCGGGTTCAGGCACGCGGGATGTGCGGTGGTCCGGGCGCGACGACGAGCTCAGAGAAATCCATTTTTAGTTTACGGTCAAGATTGACCGACTGTTAGTTTGCTGTCATGTTCGATTCCAAGCGGACTGAAGCACTGACCAACCGCAGACGCGGCCCTTTCGGCAAAGGGGCGCACCTGCCCTTGAACGCCTTGGGGAAGCTGATGGAACCAGCCGAAGGAACAGGCCTGCACGCCCGGCTTGAGGCGATTCTGGGCACCGGCACCCCGGTTGAACGGGCAATTGCGGCCTATCTGCTGAACCATATCGCCGATCTGCCGTTTGAAACCGCGGCCAGCCTCGCGGCGCGGATCAGGGTTTCGGAAGTGTCGATCGGCCGTCTCGCGCGGGCTCTGGACTATCGCAACCTGAAAGAGATGAAAGAGGCGCTGAAGGCCGAGGCTGATCTGAAGGCCATTGCCGCTGTCAGTGACAGCCCCTGGCTGAAGGGGGTGGCTCTTGCCGAACGCTTTGCCCGCAGCGAGGGAAGCAAGCCCGATGGCGGCCCCGCCGCGCTGGAGCGTGAAATCCATGCAGTCATGCGCAACCATGAAACGGCGGCAGGGCCGGACTTCGCCCGTTGCGCCCGGCGTCTTGCCTCCATCGGTCAGGTGCAGATCGCAGGTTTCCAGACCGAACGCGGTCTGGCGCAATATATGGCCCATAACCTGAGCTATCTGCGCCCCCGTGTCACGTCGCTGGCGCTGGACAGCGGCCATTTTGCCGAGGTGTTTCTGGACGATCCGGCGAATACCGCGCTCGTCATCATCGAGACACGGCGCTACTCGCGTCTTGCCTATGATCTTGCCAAGGCGGCCAGATCACAGGGCATTCCGGTGACATTGATCACCGATCCCTATTGCGGCTGGGCGACCGAGGTCGCCGACGAGGTGCTGCGGGTCGAGACCGATTTCAACCATTACTGGGATGCCACCGGCCAGATCGCGGGTCTGATCAACCTGCTGGTCAACCGGATCTTCGGCGAGCTGGGCCCCGGTATCGAAGCGCGCCTGAACGGGATCAGCCGCCACTATCAGCAATTCGTGGGTCACCAGAGGTGACACCTTAGTCAAGCCGACCGGCCTGAACCGGAACCGGCATTTCAACAGGAAGGAAAGTCCGTATGAAATCCCTTGGAAAGCTGCTGCTTGGCACGGCCCTTGCCGGTGGCATGATGTTGCCCGCGCAGGCACAGGACGTTGTTGCCGTCCTCTCGCAGAACGAGACGGGCGCCACCTCCTACAATCCGGTATCGGCGACGTTGCTGTCGGTTGGCGCCTGGCTGATGTATGACCGGCTCGTCGTCAAGGACGAGAACCTGCAATATGTGCCGAACCTCGCCGAAAGCTGGGAAGAAGCGCCGGACGGCATGACCTGGACCTTCAAGCTGAAGCCCGGCGTCACCTTCCACAACGGCACCCCCTTCACCGCACAGACCGTTGTCGATTGGCTGCCGCTCTACAAGGGGTCGGAGAACGAATATCTTTTCGACGCCATCGAATATGCCGAGGTGGTTTCAGATACCGAAGTCAAATTCGTGATGAAGCGGCCCGAGCCGAACCTGCTTTACAACCTGTCCACGGTCTATGCCTCGATCCCCGATCCGGCCGCATTCACCGAGCTGGGCGAGGAATTCGGCGTGGCCGAGGTGGTCGGCACCGGGCCGTTCAAGCTGGACAGTTTCGAGATCGGCAACCAGACCGTCCTGCTGCGCAATGACGATTACGCATGGGGGCCGGGCGATGCGACCGGCCATCCGGCCAAGATCGAAACGCTGACCCTGCGGGAAATCGCCGAGGCCTCGACGGCGTTCCTTGAACTGAAGACCGGCGGCGTTGACATGCTGATGAACGTGCCCACCGATTTCGTGGGCGAGGTCGAAGGCAGCGGCAATCTGAAATTGCTGGAACTGCCGGGCACCGATCTTGTCTACATGCCGATCAATGTGACCAAGCCACCCTTCGATGACATCAAGGTGCGCGAAGGCGTGGCCTTTGCCATCAATCGTCAGGAAATCGTCGATGCGGTCTTCGGCGGGCGGGGCAAGGCGGCCGATGGCTTCCTGATTTCGGCGCTGCCGGAATCGCAGATCGCGCCGGAATACCGCATGACCTATGACCCCGAGCGCGCCAACAAGGCACTGGATGACGCGGGCTGGGTCAAAGGGGCTGACGGCATCCGCGAAAAAGGTGGCGAGAAGCTGAAAGTGACGCTATGGACCCAGTCGGACAGCATCTTCCGTCGCCTGTCGGAAGTGGTGCAGGCGCAGCTGAAGGCGGTGGGGCTTGAGGCCGAAATCCTGACCTTCGACAATGCGGCGATCCGCGACCAATACAAGACCGGCGAACAGCAACTGGCGGTGCGCACCTATCTTTGGGACAATGCCGACATCCTGGAATGGTTCTTCAGTGGCGAGCGGCTTTATTATCCCAACATCTCGATGCTGAATGATCCCAAGGCCGAAGAGCTGAAGGCGGCGGCGATGACGGGGGCCAAGAACTCGGCCGAACGCGAGGCGAACTTCCGAGCCTATCACGAGTATATCAACTCGCTGTATCCCTACGCCCCGATCTACGAGCCGGTGCAGTTGATGGGCTACAATACCGACCGCGTGACCCTGCCGGAACCGCTTCATGCCGCGCGCTTCAACACGCTGGGCTTCCTTCAGCTTGAAGTGAAAGAATAAGCGCAAGATGCTGGGCTTCGCCATCCGACGCATCCTGATGCTGGTTCCGGTGTTCCTTGCGGTGTCGGTGATCATCTTCCTGATGATCCACATGCTGCCGGGTGATCCGATCGACAATCTGCTCAGGATCGGGGCGGGGCCCGATCAGCGGGCGGCCCTGACCGAGAAATACGGCCTCGACCGCCCGCTGTACGAGCAATACCTCTACTGGATCGGCAATGTGGTGCAGGGGGATTTCGGCAATGCCATCGTGCAGCGCCGTCCCGTGGCCAGCCTGATCGGCCAGGCCCTGCCCTATTCGCTGACACTGGGCGGGCTGGCGCTGCTGGTCTCCACCGTGCTGGGTGTCACGGTGGGCATCATCGCGGCCAGCTTCAAGGGAAGCTGGCTGGATCAGGGGCTGATGGGCGGGGTGCTCTTTGGTTCCATGCTGCCGAATTTCTGGATCGGCCTGCTGCTGATCCTTGTCTTTTCGGTATCGCTGGGCTGGACACCGGTGTCCGGTGCCCGCGGCTGGGAAAGCCTGATCCTGCCCGTGGTCACCATCGGTCTGGGCGGCACCGCGCTGGTGGCGCGGGTGACGCGGGTGGCGATGATCGACGCGCAGGGGCGCGACTTCGTGATGCTGCTGCATGCCAAGGGCGTGCATCCTGCGGTGATCCAGTTGCGGCATGTCCTGCGTCACGCCCTGATCCCGGTCGTCACCATTCTGGCGCTGCGGATCGGCTGGATTATGGGCGGGGCCGTTACGGTAGAGGTGGTCTTTGCCCGGCCGGGTCTTGGCTCTTTGCTGATCAAATCCTTGAACCAGCATGATTATCCGGTCGTTCAGGCCTCGCTTCTGATCCTTGCCATGGCGGTCCTGCTGGGCACACTGCTGGGAGACCTGTTGCAGGCTGCGATGGACCCGCGCATCCGGGACAATCTGAAATGACCGTGACCGCTCCTGTTTCGGGCCTGCTGCCCGCGCTGCGCCGCTCGGCCCCTGTCCAGGCTTTTGCAAGCTGGAAAGGCGGTGTGGCCGGCACCTTCCTGATCCTTGTCGTGCTGGGGGCCCTTTTTGCACCCTGGCTGACGCCCTACGGCTTTGACGTGCAGAACCTGCCGGGTGCCTTTCAGCCCCCCAACCTTGCGCACCCCATGGGAACCGATGAATTCGGACGCGACGTGCTGACCCGCATTCTTTACGGCGCGCGGACATCGCTTTCCGTCTCGGCGGTGGCAATCGCGATTTCGCTGTTCTGCGGTATGGTTCTGGGGGCCAGCGCCGGATACTTTGGCGGGCGTTTCGACCGGGCGGTGATGGTCGCGGTCGATCTGACCTGGGCATTTCCCGAAATCCTTGTCGCGCTGATGCTGGTGGCGATCATCGGCCCCGGCACGACCGGAACGCTGGTTGCGATTTGCGTCGCCTATCTGGCGCAGTTTACCCGCCTGACCCGCGCGCAGGTCATGGCGCTGAAATCGGAAACCTTTGTCGAGGCGGCCCGCGGTATGGGCGCATCGAATGCCGCGATCCTGTTCCGCCATCTGCTGCCGAACTGTCTGGGTCCGGTGCTGGTGGCCGGGATGCTGGCGACCGGCGATGCGATCATCCTTGAGGCGACGCTGGGCTTTTTCGGCCTCGGCGCGCAGCCCCCGACCCCGTCCTGGGGCGGCATGATGTCCTCGGGGTCCGGGCTGCTGTTCAAAGGGCCATGGATCATCCTGTTTCCGGGCCTCTGCATCGCGTTGACGGTGGTGGCAATCAACATGTTCGGCGACGCGCTGCTGCACAAGCTGGATGTCCGCGAACGGGTGAGGACCGCCTGATGCTGATGGAAGTCAAGGATCTCTCGCTGTCCATCGGCAAGGTTGCCTTGCTGGATCGGGTCAGTTTCGCGGTCGATCGCGGGCAGGTGCTGGGCCTGGTCGGCGAAAGCGGCTCGGGCAAATCGCTGACCGCGCTGGCGCTGACCGGGCTTGTGCGCCGCATCGGCGGCAGGATCACCGGCGGCAGCATCGTTTTTGACGGGCAGGAGCTTTCGGACCTGCCCGAACCGGCCTACCGCAAGCTGCGCGGCAAGCGGATCGCCTTCATCACCCAAAACCCGATGTCGGCGCTGGATGCGCTGAAAACCATCGGCGATCAGGTCGATCAGGTCTCGCGGCTACATCTGGGCCTGTCGCGCAAGGCAGCGCGGGCACATACCGTCGATATCCTGACGCGGCTGCGCATCCCCGAGGCGGCAACCGTAGCCCGCGCCTATCCGCATCAGCTTTCCGGCGGGATGAAGCAGCGGGTGGTCATCGCCATGGCATTGGCCGCCGATGCCGATCTCATCATCGCGGATGAGCCGACCACCGCGCTGGATGTGACGGTGCAGGCCCAGATCGTGATGATCCTTTCCGAGCTGGTGAGGAAGCGCAACATCGGCCTCATCCTGATCACGCATGACATGGGCGTGGTGGCCCAGATCTGCGACAAGGTCTGTGTGCTGTATGCGGGCCGCGTGGCGGAAAGCGGGCCGGTCGGGCAGTTGTTCGACGCGCCGCGCCACCCCTATTCGGCGGCGCTGATCGGCTGCATCCCGCGCGAAGGCATGGCGACCGGTGCGCTGAAGGGCATTCCGGGCACCGTGCCCTCGGCGCTGAACTATGGTGCCGAATGCTGCCGCTTTGCCAGCCGCTGTTCCCGCGCGGACGCCCTGTGCCATACCACCCGGCCCCTGCCGCATGCCCAGGGCGCGGCCTGGGTCGCCTGTCATCATCCGCAAGGCATTGCCGCACAGCCCGAGGCCCTCGATGTCTGAACCGATCCTTGCCCTGTCGGGACTGACCCGACGCTTCTCGACCGGCGGTGGCTTCCTGCGCCCTGCCCGCAGCATGACGGCCGTGCGCGGTGTCGATCTGCAAGTGGCGCGCGGTGACATCGTGGGGGTGGTCGGCGAAAGCGGCTGCGGCAAATCCACCCTTGCCCGTCTTGCCATGCGACTGCTTGAGCCAAGCGATGGCACGATCCGTTTCGAGGGGCAGGATGTGACCCATCTTGGCGGGCGGGCCCTGAAATCCCTGCGCAAGAAGCTGCAAATGGTGTTTCAGGACCCCTATTCCTCGCTGGACCCGCGATATACCGTGCGCGACTGCATCGAGGAGCCGTTCCGCGCACTGGGAGAGCCGGTTCCCCCCGGCCGGGTCGAAGACCTGCTGGATCAGGTGGGCCTGCCGCGCAGCTTTGCCGAAAGCTACCCGCACCAGATGTCGGGCGGCCAGCGCCAGCGTGTCGGCATCGCCCGCGCGCTGGCCTATGCGCCGGATTTTGTCGTGCTGGATGAACCGACCGCCTCGCTGGATGTCTCGATCCAGGCGCAGATCATCGCGCTCTTGCAGGATCTGCACCGGCAGCGCGACCTGACCTATCTGTTCATCAGCCATGACCTTGGGCTGGTGCGCTACTTCTGCTCGCGCATCGTGGTGATGTATCTGGGGTCCGTGGTCGAGGTGATGGAAGATCCCCATGCCGCGCCACGCCACCCCTATACACGGGCACTGATGGAATCCTCCTTCGTGCCCGACCCCGAAGCCCGCGCCACCATCGTGCCGCTGGAGGGCGAGATCCCCTCGCCCTTCGCGCTGCCGCAGGGCTGCCCCTTCGCGCCGCGCTGCCCCCGTGTGCAAGACCGCTGCCGCAGCGAACTGCCACAACCCACGGCCACCACCATCGGCCGTGTGAGCTGTTTCAACCCAATCGAGGCCTGATGTCATGTCCTTCCATATCCTGACCGCCGAGCTGATCCAGGAATGCAGCACCTTCAATACGGGCCGCACCGGGCTTGACGAATACCGGGTGGAAATTCTGGCCACCGGAACCGAGGCCATCGCACAGCGGCGGGAAGGCCGGGCCGAACTGAAGGGGTTTCTTGATGTCGCCGAGGCCGAGGGCTGGCAGGTGACGCATGCGCTTTCGGCAACCGCGACCCCCGGCCCGATTGTCACCGCCGAGGCGTTCGAGCATCTGGCGGGCATCATCACCGATGCGGCCCGCGCGCAGAAGGGCCGCATCCACGGGGTTCTGCTGGGCCTGCACGGCGCCATGGGCGCCGAGGGGTTTGACGATCCGGAAGGCGAGCTGATCACCCGCTTGCGCGCGATCCTCGGCCCCGATCTGCCCATTGGCATCACGCTGGACCTGCATACCAATACCACGCCGGAAATGGCCGCCGGGGCCAATGTGGCCGTTTCCTACAAAACCTATCCCCATATCGACCATGTCGAGACCGGCGCGCAGGCAGCCCGCGTCCTGAAGCGGTTGATGGAGGGCAGCGCAAAGGGCCGCACCCTGCGGTTGAAGCTGCCGATGCTGGACGAGGCGAATGGCGGGCGGTCGGATGTGATGCCCACGATGGAATTTTATGACCGCGCCCGCCGCTACGAAACCGAGCCGGGTATTCTGGCGGTTTCGGTCAATGCGGGCTTTGCCGATGCCGATACTCTGGAGGCCGGGCCGTCTGTGCTCGTCAGCTATGATGAGCTGACCGCCGGTGCCGCTGCGCGGGCAGAAGAGATCGCCCGCGATCTGGCACAGTCGATCTGGGAGGCGCGCAATTCCTGCGTGAACCGCTTCCTCAGTGTGGCAGAGATGGCCGAATATGTGCGCGCCTTCAAACCCGCGCGCCCCGGCCCGCTTGTGATTGCCGATTTCGCAGACAATCCGGGGGCTGGTGCCTATGGCGATGCCACCAACATGCTGGCCGGAATGCTGGATCTGGGGCTGGAGAATGCGGCCTTCGGCCCCATGATCGACCCCGAAGCCGCCGCGATCCTGCACCAGTCTCAGCAGGGCGACACGGTCACCCTCGCGGTCGGCGGCAAAAGCGACCCGCGTTTCGGTGGTGGCCCGCTGACGTTGACCGGCGAGATCCGCCACCTCTCGACCGAAGGGCTGCTGGTCGGTGACGGGCCGGTGATCGGTGGCATCACCTTCCGGTTCGGCAAGACCGCCGTGCTGCGGGTGAACGGGGTCGATATCCTGATCGTGACAGAGCGCGGACAGGCCTATGACCTGCAACAGTTCAAGGCTTTCGGCATCACTCCCGAGCAATGCTCGGTGCTGGGGCTGAAGTCGCAGCAGCACTTCCGCGCCGCCTTTGAGCCGATTGCCGCAGAGGTTATCGTTTGCGACTGCGGCGCCATCGCCTCGCCAGACTACAAGATCCGCGATTACACGAAGGTCCGCAGACCGATCTGGCCGTTGGACACTATTTCGGGCGCGCCAGAATTCATTATCAGTTGAGTATGGGTCGGCACAGTGCTGGCGGTGATCATTCTGGCGCTGTGCTGCCTCTCGCAGAGAGCCGGAGGCCCGTGGCGCCTGTGACCTTTCAGCGGTGCCCGTGACCGATCTGCTGTCCAGGATAAACTGCTGCACGGGTTGCGCGGCCTTCTCAGGCCGCGGTGCGATTGTCACCGCAACTTTTTTCCGAAAGGTGATGTTTTCGGGCTTTCTTGCAATGGTGATGTATTTGGGTTATTTCTAAAAATCCACGTTCTCATCACCTTGCGGGCAGGACCATGCAGACCCAGATCCTTCGTGACGCAACCAGCCTGACACAAGCGCTACGCAGTCGCCGCCGTGCGCTGGGGCTGACGCAGGAAGAGCTTGGCCAGCGCGCAGGGCTTGCGGCAAAGCATGTATCGCGGATCGAGAATGGCACACATGAACCCAAGGTATCGACCCTTTTCGCACTGATTTCCGCCCTCGGGCTGGACCTTGTGCTGGGTGAGGCGGGCAAGGTCGCCCCTGCTCCCTCCATCACGGATATCTTCTGATGGGGCGCCCGCCGGTAACGCGGCGGCTGGATGTCCGCATCAACGGACGGCTGGCCGGGGAATACCGCTATACCCCGGCGGGTGGGGTAAGCTTTGCCTATGATGCCGACTGGCTGGCATGGGAATTTGCCTTCCCGATCTCGCGCCAGTTGCCGCTGATGACGGGCAATCAGTCCGGGGCACATGTCAGCGCGGTGTTTGAAAACCTGCTGCCCGACAATGCCGATCTGCGCCGCCGCATCGCGGAACGGACTGCCGCGCGCAGCGACCGCCCGCATGACCTGCTGGCCGCCATCGGGCGGGATTGCATTGGCGCGATGCAGTTCCTGCCGCAGGGCAGCGATCCGGGCGATCCTTTCCGCATCGAAGGGCTGCCACAGGACGAGGTGCAAATCGCAGCCACGCTGCGCGAGCTTGCCACCGCACCGCTGGGCCTGCATGCGGATGAGTCCTTCCGCATCTCGCTGGCCGGGGCGCAGGAAAAGACCGCCTTCCTGTGGCAGGAGGGCCGCTGGCTGAAACCCGTCGGGCTGACGCCCACCACCCATATCTTCAAGCGGCGCATGGGGATCGTGTCGCACGGGATCGACATGACCGACAGTGTCGAAAATGAATGGCTGTGCCTGCGTCTTGCCGCCGCGCTTGGCCTGCCGGTAAACGAGGCGCGGATCGAAAGCTTCGAGGATCAGACGGTTCTGGTCGTCACCCGCTTTGACCGTGCGCCCCGCCCGCGCGGCGGTATTCTGCGACTGCCGCAAGAAGATTTCCTTCAGGCTCAGGGGCTTGAATCGGCACAGAAATATCAGGAACATGGCGGTCCGGGGGTGCAGGACGGGCTGCATCTGCTGGAAGGTTCGGCCGAACGGGCGGGCGATCAGCTTCTGTTTCTGAAAGCCCAGATCGTGAACTGGTTGCTGGCGGCCATCGACGGGCATTCCAAGAATTACTCGGTCTTCCTCGGGCCAGCCGGGTTTCGGATGACCCCGCTTTACGACATTCTCAGCGCCGCCCCTGCCATGGGGTCCGGCGCCTTCCGACACCGCGAGCTGCGGCTGGCCATGTCGGTCGGGCGCAGGCGGCATTACCGGCTGGACCAGATCCAACCGCGACATTTCGACGAAACGGCCGCCCGCGCGCGGGTGCCGCCCGCGTTGCGGCGCAGGGCCTTCGCCGACCTTGCGGCGGCGGGTCTTCCCGCCATCGAACGTGTCGCGGATGCCCTGCCGGTTGGCTTTCCCGATCGGGTTTCGGGGCCGATTCTCGACCATGCGCGCAACCGCATGGCGCTTCTGGTCGCGCAGATCGAAGCGGGTCTTGTCACCGGCTCCTAGCGCCGCTCAGATCAGGTGCAGCGCTTGCAGACGCTGCTGCGCCTCGGCGCAGATTGCCTTCAGATGCCCCGTCAGCCGCCCGGCGGTATCGACCCATGGCCGGTCCACCGGATGCAGGGCCGAAACCTCAAAGGCCGGTGCCTGCGCAAAGGCCCGCAGCACGACGCGATCCCCCAGATAGCCGAGCGCTGTCAACGGGTTGAGGATACTGACCCCGATGCCGCTGCGCACCATCTCGCAGGCACCGTTGGCCGATTGCATGGTCACAGGCAGGCGCCGCGTTACGCCGGCCTCCTCGAACAGCCGGTCGAGGATCAGCCGGTAGGGATCTTTCGGTCCCAGCGAGACAAATGCCTGATCCTCGAAATCCTGCAAACGCAGCGGCCCCGTGCCACTGGCCAGAGGATGCCCCGCAGGGATCAGGCAGACCTGACGGAACGCCCCCAGCCGGATCACCTCGGTCGTAGGGTCGTCATATTCGCCTTCGATCAGGCCAATGTCGAAGTTGAACCCCGAGATGGGCGACTGGCTGCGGGGATCGCCATTGTCGATCTCGATGGTCAGACCCGGTGCCTCGCTGTGCAGCCGCGCCACCGCCTCTGGCAGCAGGCTTTGCGCGAAGGTCGGCAAGGTCGAGACCTGGAGAATTTCGCCAGAGGCGGCGCGCATCCGTTGCAGCGAGGCATTGATCTTGTCGAGGCCGGAATAGGCCTCTTCAATGGCGTGATAGAGTTTCAGCGCCCGCGCCGTCGGGTGCAGCCGCTGTCGGCGGCGTTCGAACAACTGAAACCCGACCGAGGCTTCCAGCCGCAACACCTCGCGCGTCAGGGTGGGTTGCGACGATCCAAGCGCGGCCGCCGCCGCCGTGACGGTGCCGAATTTCACGATGGCGCGGAACACATCGACCTGTCGCAAGTTCAGCTCTGGGTTCACACGGGCCTCCGATCATCGCCGATATTCATATCCAAAATGAATGAACTTCCATAGCCTTTTCTATATCCCCGACTGCCTTGCACCGCTTAGCATCCATCAGGATTTCGTCGTCCTTCCAGCCGGGAACACAGCTTGTGACCATTCCAGCCGAGGCAAGCACCTTTCGCCTGAACCGCGCCGCGCAGGCCGGGCTGGATGCCTTGTTGCGCGAAGCCGGGGGTGCCTTCGGGGCCGGTCAGGTGGCGGTTTGCGCCGTGCTGAACGACCGCCCGCTGGTCGAGGCCGATCCCGGTCCCTTCGCCGTGCAACCTGTCTGGCAACATCGTGGCGATGCACAGATCTATCCGGCCTCGGTCTGCAAGATGTTCTATCTGGCCGCGCTTGCCGCTTTCGAGGCAAAGGGCCGCCTTGTGCTGGATGACGAGGATCATCGGGCCACCAAGGCGATGATCGGCATATCGTCCAACGATGCGACCACCTATCTGCTGGGCCGCCTGACCGGCGCTTTCGATGGCCCGGTGCTCGACCCCGCCGGACTGGAGGAATGGGTGACTGCGCGCCATCAGGTGCAAGACTGGCTGGAGGGGCTGGGCCTTCCGGCGCTGGCGGGCATCCATCTGATTCATTCGACCTATGAGGACAGCCCCTATGGCCGCGCCCGTCAGGCGCGTCAGGTGCGGCCCGGCAACCAGCTTTCCGCCCGCGCCTGCGCCGCGATGCTGCATGAAATGCTGCGCGGTGCCTTGCCCGGACGCGACTGGATGGCCGGGCATCTGTCACGCGACTGGCAGCGCACCGCAGCCCCGGACCCCGAGGGCGACCAGATTGCCGGTTACCTGACCGGCGGCGTTCCCGAAGGGTTTCGCGTCTGGTCCAAGGCCGGGCATACCTCGTGGACGCGGCATGATGTGGCGGCGATTTCCGCCCCCGATGGTCGTTCAGCCACGCTGGCGGTGATGACGGAAGGCCCTGCCGCTGCCGCCCATCCGGGCACCCTGCCTGCCTTCGCCCGCGCCTTCATCGCCGAAGCCTTTGACTGACCCTTCAAACATAACAAGCCGATATACAACAGGAAGCTGACCATGACCCATTCGCCCGTCTCCCTGACCCTGAGCCGCCGCCGCATGCTGGCCGCCATGCTTGCCAGCACCGCGGCCGCGGCCACCGGCCTTGCCCCCTTCGGCGCCCGCGCGCAGGACGCGGGCACGCCGCGCCCCGGCGGCAAGTTGCAGATGGTGGCGCCCTTCGGTTCGGCGCTGCAAAGCCTTGACCCGCATGCCACCTATGAATCGCAGGACATGGCGGTGTCGAAAGCCTTCCACCGCTCGCTGTACAACTGGGATTCGGCGACCAATTCGGTCGTGCTGGAACTGGCCTCCGAGGTGCAGGTCAGCGAGGATGGCAAGACCTTCACCTACAAGCTGCTCGACAACATCTTTTTCCACAACGGTCGCCAACTGGTCGCCGATGATGTGATCTGGTCCTATTCGCGCATCCTTGCGCCGGGCAGCAGCCTCTCGGCCATTTCCAACCTGCAAAACATCCTTGGCGCGCAGGATTATCTGGACGGCAAGGCCGATCATGTGGCGGGTCTGGCGAAGATCGACGACATGACCTTTTCGATCACCTTCGAAAGCTTCGCCGATCCCGGCTATCTGCTGTTCGAGGCGGTCACGGCGATCCTGCCGCGCGAGGCGGTGGAAAGCGGCACCTTCCTGTCGAACCCGGTCGGCTGCGGCCCCTTCACCTTCGTTGAACATATCGAGGGCTCGCGCATCTCGGGCAAGAAGTTCGACAAGTATTTCAAGCCCGGCAAGCCTTATGCCGATGCCATCGAATTCACCATCACAGACGACTATTCGGCGCTGGACGTGGCCTTCCGCGCCGGTGAGATCGACGCGACCGTTCTGTCGGAAAACGGCTATGTGATGTATGCGCAAGACCCGGATCTGTCGAAGGGCATCATCGAGATTGCCGAGATGTTCACCCGCCACATGGGCATGAACCTCGACATGAAACCCTTTGACGATGTTCGGGTGCGGCAGGCGATCAACTATGCGGTGGATCGGGACATCATCATCGAAAAGCTGTTGAAGAACAAGGCATTCAAGGCGGTGGGCTGGCTGCCCACGCCGTCTTCGGGCTTCGACCCCGACCGCAAGCCCTATGCCTTCGATCCCGAAAAGGCCAAGGCGTTGCTGGCCGAGGCCGGGCTGGCCGATGGCGTCAGCTTTGAAGCCTGGGTGACCGATGCCACCTCGTCGCTGGGCGTGTTGCAGGCCATGACCCCCTTCCTTGCGGCCGTGGGCATCACCGTGACCCCCAAGGTGGTCGAGGCGGGCGTGCTGGTCGAGGCGATCAACAAGGGCGAGGCGCCCGCGTGGTTCCGTTCCAACGGCACCGGGCCGGACCCGATTTCGGCGCTGCGCAGCTTTGACAGCCGCCGCCCGCGTTCGACCAACCGGGCGGGCTTCAAGGATGCGGCCTATGACGCGATGCTGGACGAGGCCATGGCGACGGTCGATCCGGTCAAGCGGATCGAACTGGTGAGGAAAGCCGATGCCTATATCTTCGAGCAGGCGCCGGTCTGGTTCCACAACTACAACAAGGCGGTGCTGGCGACGCAGCCCTGGGTGCATGGCGTCGATGCCAATGTGACCGAGGCCGCGATCATCGAGGTCGATCAGGTCTGGCTGGACGAAAACGCGCCTTCGCGCTGATCTGCCTGCCGGGGGGGTGGCTGACCGCCCCCTTGCCCGCTTTTCCTAGCCCGTGGGTCCGTCATGCTGAATGTCCTGCTCAGACGGCTTGTTCAGGCCGCGCTGACTGTCTTTGTCGTCATCACCCTTGTCTTCCTGCTTTTCAGCGTGATTCCGGGCACCTATGCCTCGTCGCTTCAGGCCGACAAGCGCGATGTCTCTGCCGAGGTGCTGGAGAGGATCGAGGCCGAGCTGGGTCTGAACGATCCGCTGCCGCAACGCTTTGGCCGCTACATGGCGGGGCTGGTGCAGGGCGATCTGGGCACCTCCTACGCCACCAAGCGTCCGGTGGCCGACATGCTGGCGGGGCGGATCTGGGCCTCGTTCCGGCTGGCGTGCGGCGCGATCCTGTTCGCGGTCTGCATCGGGCTGCCGCTGGGGTTCTTTGCCGCGATGCGCCGGGGAACCTGGCTCGACACCGCCACGATGTCGCTGGCGGTATCGGGCCTGTCCATCCCCGCGTTCTGGGCCGGGCTGGTGCTGATGTATCTGTTCTCGCTCAAGCTGCACTGGTTGCCGACCTTCGGCTATGGCTCGGGCGGGTTGCGTCACCTGATCCTGCCCGCCATCACGCTCGGCATCGCGCCCATGGCGCTTCTGGCCCGCACCACCCGCGCCGCCGTGCTGGAGACGCTGAATGCCGACTTCATCCGCACCGCCCGCTCCAAGGGCATGTCAGAGCAGCGCCTTGTGCTGCGTCATCTGGCGCGCAACGCCTTCGTGCTGGTGCTGACCACGATCGGGCTGCAATTCGGCTCGATGCTGGGCGGGTCGGTCGTCATCGAAAAGCTGTTTGCCTGGCCGGGCGTCGGCTCGCTGCTGATCGATTCGGTCGGGCTGCGTGACCTGCCTGCGGTTCAGGGGGCCATTCTGGTGATCGTGCTGTTCTTCCTTCTGATCAACACACTGGTAGACCTTGCCTATCTGGTGGTCGATCCGCGCATCCGCTACCGCTGAGGAGGCACCATGAAAGCCGGAGCCAACCTTTACGTCGGTGGCGGGATCATCCTGCTGATCGCGGTGCTGGCAATCTTTGCCCCGCTGATCGCCCCTTATGACCCGGTCACCTCGGCCAATCTGATGTATGCCGAAGAGCCGCCCGGCGCCCAGTTCTGGCTGGGCACCGACGAACAGGGCCGCGACATCTTTTCCCGCATGGTCTATGGCGCGCGGATTTCGCTGTTCATCGGTCTGGCGGTGCAGGTGATGAACACGGCCATCGGCGTCTCGCTGGGCCTGTCGGCCGGCTATATCGGCGGCTGGTGGGACGAGATGGTGCAGGGCTTGACCAACCTCATGCTGTCGATCCCGACCATCGTCTTCGCGCTGGCGCTCATGGCGATCCTCGGGCCGGGGCTTCTGAGCCTTCTGATCGCGCTTGGCATGACCGACTGGGCCTATAGCTGCCGGATTTCGCGCGCGCAGGTGCTGACGCAGAAGTCGCTGAATTATGTGCAATCGGCCCGCACCATGGGCTTCGGCCCGCTGCATGTGATGTTCCGTGAATTGCTGCCCAATATCGCGGGGCCGCTGATCGTCGTGGCGACCATGGGTGTCGGTTCCGCCATCATGGCGGAGGCATCGCTGTCCTTTCTGGGCCTTGGCGTGGTGCCCCCGAACCCGAGCTGGGGCGGCATGCTCTCCTCGGCGCGAGAGCAACTGATGGTCGCGCCCTGGGTCGCCATCTTTCCGGGGCTGGCACTGTTTGCCGCCGTTCTGGGCTTCAACCTTCTGGGCGACGGCCTGCGCGACCTGCTGGACCCGCATGGAAAGGGCCGCAAATGACCGAAACGGTTCTGGACGTCCGCGATCTTGCGATCAGCCTGTGTGACGGCCCCACGCCCGTCGCGGCGGTCGAAGGGGTGAATTTCAGCATCAACCGGGGCGAGGTCTTTGGCCTTGTCGGCGAATCCGGCTGCGGCAAGAGCCTTTGCGCACTGGCGCTGGCCGGGCTTCTGAAGGCGCCCATGGCGATCAGCGGCGGGCAGATTCTGCTGGAGGGTCGCGATCTGGCCACCCTGCCCCCGCGCGAGATGCGCCATCTGCGCGGCAACAAGGTGTCGATGATCTTTCAGGAGCCGATGACCGCGCTCAACCCGCTGATGACAGTGGGCGACCAGATCGGCGAGATGTTCGTGCTGCATCGTGGTCTGACCGCCCGCGCCGCCCGGATGAAAGCCATCGAGGCGCTGGAACAGGTGCAGGTCTCCAGCCCGGAAAGGCGCATCAATGCCTATCCGCATCAGCTTTCAGGCGGGATGCGGCAACGGGTGATGATTGCCATTGCGCTGGCCTGCGATCCGGCCCTGCTGATCGCCGACGAGCCGACCACCGCGCTGGATGTCACCATTCAGGCCGAGATCGTCGAACTGGTGCTGGACCTCTGCCGCGCGCGGGGCACGGCGGTAATGATGATTTCGCATGACCTCGGGCTGGTGGCGCGCATCTGCAACCGTGTGGCGGTGATGTATGCGGGCCAGATCGTCGAACAGCGCAGTGCAGGGGATATCTTCACCGCCCCGGCCCATCCCTATACCCGCGGGCTGGTCGATGCCCTGCCCCGGCTGGGGCGTCGGCTGGAGCGCGGGCAGGAACGGCTGACAGAGATCGGGGGCGTGGTGCCTGCGATCCGCGATTTCCCGCAGGGCTGCCGCTTTGCGCCACGCTGTGGCCGCGTCACCCCTGAATGCCGTGCGGCGCCCGTTTCGATGACCGATCTGAACAAGGGGGGCCGGGTCCGGTGTCTGCATCATGTCTGAGGCTGCAATGATCCCCGAAGCCGAACCCCTGCTGTCGGTTCAGGGTCTCAAGGTGCATTATCCGGTGCGGCACGGCTGGCGCGGCAAGCCACTTGCCGTCAAGGCGGTGGATGGGGTCGATCTGACGTTGCACACGGGCCAGTGCCTTGGTCTGGTGGGGGAAAGCGGCTGCGGAAAATCCTCGATCGCGCAGGCGCTGCTGGGTCTGGTGCCCGCCACCGAAGGCGTGATCCGGCTTGACGGGCACGAGATCACCGGCACGGCCAAGGTTCCGGCCATGGCGCTCGCGCGGTCGGCGCAGATGGTGTTTCAGGACCCGATGTCATCGCTCAACCCGCGCCAGACCATCCGCGAGATCCTGTCCGGTCCGCTGCGTCTGCATGGCATGACCGACCGGGCCGAGCGTGAGGCCCGCGTGGCCGAAATGCTGTCGCTTGTCGGCATGGCTCCCGAAGTCGCCAGCCGCTACCCGCACGAATTTTCCGGCGGGCAGCGCCAAAGGCTGTGCATCGCCCGCGCGCTGATCCTGCGGCCGAAACTGGTGATCTGCGATGAGCCCGTTTCAGCGCTGGACGTTTCGATCCGGGCGCAGATCATCAACCTTCTGCTGGAACTGAAGGACAGGCTGGGCATTGCGCTGCTGCTGATCTCGCATGATCTGGGCGTGGTCGAACACATGAGCGACAGGATCGCTGTCATGTATCTGGGCCGGATCGTCGAGGAAGGCGGCTGGCGCGAGATTTTCACCGCTCCGGCCCATCCCTACACCCGCGCGTTGATCTCTGCGATCCCCGATCCGATGCACCGCGACCGGGCACCCGCCCGGCTGGGGGGCGAAATTCCCAGCCCGCTCAGCCCGCCGGAAGGTTGCGCCTTTCATCCGCGCTGCCCGCTGGCCATGCCCCGCTGCCACAGTGGGGGCGGCCCCGAATTCACCCGCATCAGCGCCGATCATCGGGCACGCTGTCATCTGCTGCAAACCGGAAATCCCCATGTCTGAGCTTTTTGCCGCCCCCATTCCCGAAATCGGGCCGGACCTGATCATCACGGTGCGCGCGGGGGATGATCCTGCCGCCCCGCATCGCGGCACGCTGACGATTGGGGACTGGTCTGTGCCCTGTGCCGTCGGCCGGTCGGGCATCGTCGATCCGGCGCTGAAACGCGAGGGCGATGGCGCCACCCCGGCGGGGCGCTTTGCCCTGCGCTACGGTTATTACGAGCCGGGCGTTTTTGCCGACGCCGAAATGGCCGCCATGGCCTTTCCGTTCAAGCCTAAGCCCGACAGCTATGACTGGATCGAGAACCCGGCCAGCCCCGATTACAACCGGATGCGCGCCCGCAGCCATAACGAGCCGCCGCCCGACCGCGCGCCGAAGCTGTTCGACATCTTCATCCCGCTGGGCTGGAACGATGCGGTGCCGCGCGCGGCCGGGGGCAGCGCGATCTTCCTGCATGCCGCCCGCACCGAGATGACGGGCACCGCCGGTTGTGTCGCCGTGCCGCATGACCAGTTGCTGAACCTTGCGCGCCGCCTGCGGCCGGGCATGGTCATCGACATCGCCGCACCCGATCAGGCGGCCGGGCCGCTTGCCCTGCCCGACAGTCTGGAAAGTGTCAGCTTCCACAGCCTGCGGCCCGGTCCGCGCGTCATCGTGACCGGCGCTGTCCATGGCAACGAGGTCTGCGGGCCAAAGGCCATCGCTCGGATGATCGCCGAGTTCCGCAGCGGGCGCCGCAAGCTTCTGTGTGGCTCGGTCACCTTCGTGCCGGTGGTCAATGCCCTGGCCTATCGGCTTGACCAGCGCGAGGGCGAGCGGAACCTGAACCGCAACCTCCGCGACTATCCGGTGCCGCAGGTGAACGAGGACCGGGTGGCGAATGTGCTGTGTCCGCTGCTGCGCGCCCATGACGTGCTGATCGACCTGCATTCCTTCGGCTCGGAAGGGCCCGCCTTTGCGCTGTTCGGTCCCGATGCACCGGGCGGCACGCTGGAACCCCATGCCCGCCCGGAAGAAGAACGCCGCCTGATCCGCGCGCTGGGTCTGCCCTTCGCAGTGCAGGGCTGGATGTCCGCCCATCTGAAGGCACTGGCGCAGCAGGGTCGGGCACAGGACATCGCCCATGCCGTCGGCACCACAGAATTCATGCGCTTTGTCGGTGGGGCGGCGATCACGGTGGAATGCGGCTCACACAAGGACCCGGCCTCGGTCGGTGTGGCCTATGACGTGATCGCGCGCGGTTTGGCGGCGCTTGACCTGATCTTGGGCGAGGCAGGCCCGCCGCCCCCACCGCCGCAGATCCTCCAGATCGGGGATGCGATCTTTGCGGAAAGCGATGACGACCGTCTGCTGCGCAGCTTCGTCACTGGCGAGCCGGTGCGCGCGGGCGAGGTGATCGGCCAGCGTGCGGACGGCAGCCCGATCACGGCGCCACATGACGGGGCGGTGATCTTTGCCAGCGGCAAGGTGAAAGCGGGAACCGAGATGTGCTTCCTTTGCCTTCATGGTCCGGCCGGGTAGCGGCGCCACAAACGGCAGGCCAGGTCCGGTCGGATCGTGCCATCGGCCGCCATGGCGTCCGACCGAACCTGCCTGCCGCCATCCGCAATCGTGGCGGTCATGGTCACACCAGCACGCGGAAGTGCAGCGGCGCATCTGCCGCGGTAATACAGATGCCGGAACGCACCTGCATTCGGTGGACTGGTTATGACGTTGCCCTCCTGCACGGCTGGCAAGTCTATCTGAAAAGCTGTCCCCGCCTTCATCAGCTGACGCGAAGATGACGTGCAGGTGGATCTGACCCATGCCGTCGAAGCAGCGCGGCTGACCCAAGATCGGGGACAGGCCAGCCGTTACCGGCCGGACCCCTCCCCTGTTCTGGCGCCAGACAAGGCCATGCGGCCATCGCGCAGATTGCGGGTCAGAAGCGCCATAACGAACAGCCCGGTCAGGATCAGCACAATGGTGGGCGCCGGGGCGGCGTCCAGCCAGAAGGACGCATAGACGCCGCCAGCACCTGCCAGCACCGCAACCGCTACAGAGACCGTCATCATGGTCACGAACCGGCGTGTCAGCAGAAAGGCAATGGCGCCCGGCGCGATCAGATAGGCCACGGACAGGATGATCCCGACCGAGGACAGCATGGCAACGATGGTCGCGGACAGGATGGCCAGCAGCCCGTAGTGCAGCGCCCCCACCCGCAACCCGATCATCCGCGCCTGCACGGGGTCAAAGCTCTGGGCAAGGAAGTCGCGCCATTTCACCCCGAGGATCAGCGCCACCCCGCCCGAGATCAACCCGCTCGTCCACAGATCCTGTGCGCCAACACCCAGCATGTTGCCGAACAGGATGTGGTCCAGATGCAGCGAGGTCTCGATCTGGGTGTAGATGACGATACCCAGACCGAACATGCCGGAAAAGACCACGCCCATCACGGTATCCTGCTTGATGCGGGAATTGTCCTTGATGAACCCGGTGCCAAGCGCGCAGATCAGACCGGCAAGAAATGCGCCTATCAGCAGCGGAATACCGGCCACATAGGCCAGCACAACGCCCGGCAGAACCGCGTGGCTGGTGGCATCGCCCATCAGCGACCAGCCCTTCAGCACCAGAAAACAGCTCAGCAACGCGGCCGCCGGGGCAATCAGCAGGATGATCAGCAGCGCGTTCTGCATGAAGGGGAATTGGAACGGCAACAACAGGTCGGCCATCACAGCGGCTCCTTCAGGGCAGATTTCGCGCGCGCGCGCGCCGCCAGCAGGTCTTGCGCTTGAGCCGATGCGGGGAGAGCAGCGGCAGATTTCGCGCGCGCGCGCGCCGCCAGCATGCCATGCTTGGGGGCGAAGAAGAACGCGGCCAGAAACAGCAGCGTCTGAAGGCAGACGATCACCGCCCCGGTCGCACCGTCGAGGAAATAGCTGAGATAGGCGCCGAAGGCCGAAGTGAGCGATCCGATGGCCACCGACAGCGCCAGCAGCCGGGGAAAGCGGTCGGTCAGCAGATAGGCCGTCGCGCCCGGTGTAACGACAAGTGCGATCACCAGAAACGCCCCCACCGTCTGCATCGCCGCCACGGTCGAGGCCGAAAGCAGGGTGAAGAAGACCAGCCGCAGTGCCGTGACATTCAGCCCGATGGAACGCGCATGCGCCTCGTCGAAGAAGACCGCCAGCAGATCCCGCCATTTCGCCAGCAGGATGATCAGAGACACCCCCCCGATCAGCGCCAGTTGCAGCGTGTCCTCGGGTGTGATGGCAAGGATATTGCCCATGATGATGGTCTGGATCGACACGGCCATCGGGTTCAGCGACACCATGAACAGCCCCAGCCCGAAGAAGGCGGTGAAGATCAGACCGATCACCACATCCTCCTTCAATCCCGACCGGCTGCGCAGGAACAGCATCGCCAGCGCGGCAAGCCCGCCCGACAGGAAGGCGCCAAGGGCGAAGGGCAGGCCCAGCATATAGGCCCCGGCCACCCCCGGCACGACAGAATGGGACAGCGCATCCCCGATCAGCGACCAGCCTTTCAGCATCAGATAGGCCGAAAGAAAGGCGCAGACCGCACCGACCAGCGCCGACACCCAGATCGCATTGGTCATGTAGCCATACTGAAAGGGCTCGAACCAGTTCATTGCCGGCCCTTCAGGGTGCGGGCCCGGTCATCATAAACCACCAGCGGCCGTTCATCGTCGGAATAGACTTCCAGACGGCGCGGGTCGGCGTCGTCATGCAGCCGTGGCCCTTCCAGCAGAAAGTGCCGCAGCACACCGCCGAAGGTTTCGCGCAGCCGGTCCGGGGTAAAGACCTCCTCGGTCGGGCCATGCGCCAGAACCGTGCCCTTCACCAGCACCACCCGGTCGCAGAACTCGGGCACCGAGCCGAGGTTATGCGTGGCCACCAGCATCACCCGCCCTTCGGCCCGCATCTCGCGCAGCAGCGTGATGATCTGTTCCTCGGTCGTCACATCCACGCCGGTAAAGGGTTCGTCCAGAAGGATCACCTGCGCATTCTGGGCCAGTGCGCGGGCCAGAAAGACGCGCTTTTTCTGCCCGCCCGACAGTTCGCCGATCTGGCGATGCCGAAATTCGACCATGTTGACCCGTTGCAGCGCCGCTGTCGTGGCCGCATGATCCGCCGCACGCGGACGGCGCAGAAAGCCCATATGGCCATAGCGCCCCATCATCACCACATCCTCCACCAGCACCGGGAAGGTCCAGTCGATCTCCTCGGATTGCGGGACATAGGCGACGGCCTGTTTCTTCATCATGGCCTGAACCGGCTGGCCCAGAATCTCGATCTTTCCGGCGGAAACGGGGATGAACCCCATCAGCGCCTTGAACATCGTGGATTTGCCCGCACCGTTCACCCCCACCAGCGCCGCGATACTGCCGCGCGGGATGGCGAAACTGGCATCCCGCAACGCGGTATGACCGTTGCGATAGGTAACCGTCAGGCCGCTGGCGCGGATGCCGTCGCTCATGGCTGAAGGCCCGTCACGATGGTTTCCGAGGTGACGCGCAGCAGGTCAAGATAGGTCGGCACCGGCCCGTCCGGTTCAGAGAGGCTGTCGACATAAAGCACACCGCCATAGGCAGCGCCGGTCTCGCGTGCGACCTGCCGCGCGGGTTTGTCCGATACGGTGCTTTCGGAAAAGACCACCGGGATGCTTTCGGCCCGCACGGTGTCGATCACCGACCGCACCTGTTGCGGCGTGCCCTGCGCATCGGCGTTGATCGGCCAGAGGTACACCTCCTGCAATCCGAAATCCCGCGCGAGGTAGGAAAATGCGCCTTCCGATGTCACCAGCCAGCGGCGCCCTTCCGGCAGGGCTCGCGCGGCCTCGCGCAGCGGGCCGATGACCGCAGCCACCTGCCGTTTGTAGGCATCGGCATTTGCGGCATAGACGGCGGCATTGTCCGGGTCTGCGGCGCTGAGCGCATCCCGAATGTTGTCGATGTAGATTTCGGCGGAATCGAGCGCCATCCAGGCATGCGGATTGGGCTTGCCTGCATAGTCGCCGCCCGCAATGGCGATGGGCGCGATCCCGTCCGAAACGGTCGCGGCGGGAACATCGCGCAGATTCACAAAGAATTTTTCGAACCAGCGTTCAAGGTTCAGCCCGTTCCAGAGGATCAGATCCGCCCCCTGCGCCTTCACCAGATCACGCGGCGTCGGCTCGTAGCCGTGGATTTCGGCACCGGGGCGGGTGATCGAAACCACCTCGGCCGCATCACCGGCCACGTTCTGTGCCATATCGGCAATGATGGTGAAGGTGGTCACGACCTTCAGCCGCTCCTGCGCGGCGGCCGCACCCGTCAGGCCGGTCAGGGCAAGGCTTGTTGCCATGCTCAAAAGTGCTCGTCTGTAAATCATCGGATTCTCCCTGTCGCCCCACATGCATTTAGGAATGATTTGCAACTGTCAAGCCAGATGCGAGCCATTTGCATCTGAGACTTGCATCCGCACGGGAAAATGCGCGAAGAGAAAGTATGACCGACCACGACCACAGAACCGAAAAGCTGACAGACGCGCTGCGTCAGGCAGGCGTGCGCATAACCCGCCAGCGGGCGGCGCTGCTGTCGGTGCTTGCCGATGCCGAAGACCACCCCGAAGCCACCGAGCTTCATCGCCGCGCCGAAGAAGTGGTGCCGGGAATTTCCCTCTCGACCGTCTATCGCACCCTGACCGAACTGGAGATGCAGGGTGTGATCCTGCGTCATCAGTTCGAAGGCACGCCCGCACGCTTTGAACATACCGAGACGCATCACCACGACCATATGATCGACGTGGAAACCGGCGAGGTGGTGGAATTTGCGAACGAACGGATCGAGCGGCTTCAGGCCGAGATCGCCGATGCGATGGGCTACGAAATCGTCCATCACCGGCTGGAGCTTTATGTCCGCAAGAAGGCAAGTCCTGCCCCGCAAGGATAAGCGCACGGAAAATCCGCGATTGCAGTGGCCAGAAACACCCGGCATCAGCGGATGTTTCTGGACATGGCAACGCTATGGGGAAGATGGCGCGAGCCTGCTTCAACCCTGTTGAGGAATGTGCCTCAAGACCCGCCCTGAATTCTGGAGGATGACGGTCCTGCCGGGCAGCGTCATAACGGCACAAGCGACAGGGCAGCGGTTTCGGCAAACCGATCACAGAGCGCGGAGATTTCGGCGCGGTCCTGCATCAGGCAGGCTGCGGTTGACAGCGCATCGGCCAGCGCCGCCGAAGGGGCGGCGATGGTCACGGCACGCCAGACCGGCCGCGCGGGGTTGCCCGTCACCGGATCAAGGATGTGGCCCCGCGTCCCCGCCGCATCGAAAGTCGTGCCCAGTGTGCCCGAGGTCGCCAGCGCCCGGTCACGCAGCGGCACGGTTCCGCCATCCTGCAAGCGCACCGGCCAGTCGCCGCCACGCGGATCGCCGCCAAGCGCGCGCATCTCGCCGGTGTCGATCAGAATATCGCCCAGCCCCTCTGCCCGCAGCAGATCCGCCACCCGGTCGGCGATATAACCCTGTGCGATACCGTTCAGTGTCAGCGCCATGCCGGGGTCGATCCGGACCTGCCCCGCTTCGGCGCGCAGCCGGTGCCAGCCGGTCCGGGCGCGGGCGGCGGCCAGTTCACTGGCATCAGGAACCCGGCCCCGGCTCGCGGTTTCGGCCTGCAACGACCAAAGCGGCTGCACTGTCGGATCGAAGCGGCCACCGCTTGCCGCATGAACCCGTCCCGCCAGCGTCAGGCACTCCAGCAGGTCGAATGGCGGTGCCTCCAGCACACCCGCCGCGTTCAGCCGCATCAGCGCCGATGACGGGCGGTAAAGGCTGAACACATCCTCCAGCCGGGCAATCTCGGCCAAGGCGCGGGCGGCAATCTCCGGGGCTTCGGGATGGGCCAGCCGCAAGGTCACACGCGCCCCGAGCGCCTGCCCGGTGGCAATATGCAAGGGCGGCGCGGCGCGGGCGGCTGCGGGCAGCGCCAGCACGGCGGAAATGGCAAGAAAACGGCGACGGGTCAGCATCGGATCAACCTCCGGTCTGGCGGGACAGGTCTTGCAGGCGGCGCTGCCAGTCGGCGTCTTCTGCGGTATCGGGGGCGGCAAGGGTCACAAGCGCATCGGGGATCGCCTGCAAGGACATGACCTGCCCGCCATGGCGCGCGGCAAAGGCGCGGGCGGCGGCAAAATCGGAGAAGGGCACGAATTCCGGCGCCCCCATACCACCTTCAATCGCGGCCCCGACAACGTAATGTGCAATCCGCGCGTCGATCCAGTTGGTCGCGCCGGGGGTTTCCCATGTGGCGCCGGGCGCGGCCATGTCATTGACCCAGACCGCCAGCACCCGGTGGCTTTGTTCAGGCGCGCGCAGATAGGCGACCAGATCGCGGACCTGACTGAAGAACAGCGGCGCGCCGGGCAGCCCCTCCAGATGGGCCTGCGCCTTGGGGCCCGGATGCTCCAGCAGGTTCATCTGGCAATAGTAGCCCACCGCATCGGGGGTCAGCGCCACCGGATCGGTGACTTGCGTGGCCTGTTCCTGACAGGCGGCCAGCAGCAGGAGGAGGAACAGATGTCTCATGGCGTCACCCTGCGAAACCCGAGCACGGCAAACGCCATTGCCAGCAGCGGCCACAACAGCACAGAGGCCAGCGACTGCCACGGCGGAATGCTTGCCGACGCGCCCGCCACGCCCGCCGCTACCGCCGTCGCCTCGGATGCAGCAAGGTTGTAGAGCCGGAACGCATCGGCCGGATTCGCCAGCAAGGCCAGCGGAAAGGCGTTGAGCGTGAACCACCCGCCATTGTCGGCCACCACCGCGGCCAGCAAGCCAAGGTCATACAGGACCACCAGCCCGAGCCACAGCCCGATTGCCAGCCCGGCCGCGCCCGAGGGCCGCCGTGACAGGGCCGACAGCGCATAGCCCGCGCCGATGAAGGTGGCGCCCAGCAGAACCGAGGTCCAGAACAGCCGGACCAGCGCGGGCAGCCCGGCAACCGCCCCCGGATCGGACCAGAGCGCCGCAACACCGGCCAGCCCGTAGCCCGTGCCGCAAGCCAGGGCCAGCACCGCCAGATGTGCCAGCATCTTGCCCGCCAGCACCTCGGCCCGCGCGACCGGATAGGTCAGCAGCAGGGGCAATGTGCCGCGCTCCGCCTCGCCCGCGATGGCATCAAAGCTCATCAGCAGCGCCAGAAGCGGCACAAGATAGACACCCAGCGAGGTGAGGGAGGCCACGATGACCGACAGCCGGTCCACCCCCAGCCCTCCGGTGGGCGCCGATCCTGCGGCGGCCAGCACCAGCGAGAACAGACCCATCAGCGCAACGGCGATAGAGACCCAGCGATTGCGCAGCGCGATGCGGAACTCGCAGCCGGCGGTGGCAAGAATGCGTCGGATCATTGCCCGGCCCTCTGGCTGAAATGGCTGTAGATGTCTTCAAGGCTGGGGGGCAGCACCTCCAGATCGGCAACCGCATCGCCCATCGCGGTAATCCGCGCCAACAGCGCCAGCTTCTCGTCCTGCGCACAGGTCAGATGCAGCACACCGCCCACTGCCACCGCGCCCGGCAGATCCAGTTCTGCCCCCGCGCGCGGCGTCACATGCAGCGCGACGGGCAGCGCCGCCTGCCGCCGCAGATCGGCCAGCGGGCCTTCGGCCACGAGCCGCCCTTTCGAGAGGATCAGGATACGATCCGTCCGCGCCTCCACCTCGGTCAGCGCGTGCGAGGAGAGCAGAATCGAAGCCCCGCGCGCCGCCAGCCCGTCCAGCAGCGCATAGAAATCGCGCCGCGACACCGGATCAAGGCCCGAAGTCGGTTCGTCCAGCACCAGAAGGCGCGGGCTGCCGATCAACGCCTGCGCAAGGCCGACACGCTGCCGCATCCCCTTGGAATAGGTGCCGATCCGCCGCCGCGCGGCCGCGCCCAGCCCCACCTGCTCCAGCAGTGGCAGCGCCGCCGTTGCAGGCTCACCGCGAAGCGCGAGGTAGTGGCGCATCTGTTCCAGCCCGGTCAGCGCCGGGTGGAAGGCCGCGTTTTCCGGCAGATAGGCCACCTGCGCCCGTGCCGCAGCCGACCCCGGCGCGGCGCCGCAGACCGTAACCTGCCCCGCCGTTTGCGGGATCAGCCCGAGGATGATCTTCATCATCGTCGACTTGCCCGCACCATTATGGCCCAGCAGTGCGACACGCTCGCCCGGCGCGACGGAAAGCGTCACGTCCGACAGGGCCGTCACCCCCGCGAATTGCTTAGTGAGACCCGAGATCGTCAGGGTTGAAGTCATCGAAATTGCCTTTCGCCCAACGGCCGGCCACTTCGGCCTCCATCGCGGCGATGTCTGCGGATACGGGAAGGGTGAGCGGCGCCATCAGCGGCGCACTGTCCACCACGCCACCGGGCAGCGTGGCGGGGAAGTTCGATTGCGACCAGCGGATCAGCTGCACCGATGGCGCGCCGGTCAGCAGCCGGGCCGCAGGCTGCGACCAGAGGATATGGTCCATCAGATCGTTCGGGCGGAACACCGAATCCGCGATACCATCGCCGTTCAGGTCGAAGGCCGGATGATCCGACCAGTAATTGCCGCGCCCCTTGAAGCTCCATTCCAGAAGCCTTGTGCCGACATATTTCACCTGCTCGGCATTGCCGATGAAGGCATTCCCGGTCAGAACATTGCGTTCCGATCCGGCGGTGAAATGGATGCCGATGCCGCAGCCCTCGAACCTGTTGCCCCAGATCAGGTTCTTGTGGGCATTGTAGATGAACAGACATTTCTTCGTGCCGCCCCGCACCAGATTGCCCGAGACATCGGCGCTGTTGGCGAAGTTCAGCATCACGCCATGCTCGCGATCGCCGAGGCTGCGGTTACCCTGCACCTTCACCCGGTCGGAGAACATGATGGCAAAGCCAAGATGGTTGCCGATGCTGATGTTGTCCGACACCTCGCTGTCATGGGTATACATATAGTGGACGGCAAAGCGCAGGTCGCGGAACAGGTTGCCGCGATACAGCCCCTTGCGCGAGGTGTTGGAAAAGATGCCGTCGCGTCCCCAGCGCACGGAATTGCCGGTGACGACCGTGCCGGGGCTGTTCCAGATGTAGATACCGTTGCCCCGGTCATTCATGCGGGGGTTCCGGCGGCCCTCGATCACATTGCCGGTGACCTGTGCATCACGCCCGCCATGCACGTCGATCCCGTGCATGTTGTCTTGCAGCAGCAGGCCCGAGATGCGGGCGCGGTCGGCGCCCTTGAGGATCTTCACCCCCGAGTCCAGATCGGCATTGGCATTGCCCGATCCGGTGACGCTGAATCCTTCCAGCGCCACATCGGGGGCGGCGATGGTGATGACGGTGCCCTGCCCCAGCCCGTCAACCCGCGCCTCGCGCGGGCCGCGCAGGGTCAGCGGGCGGTCGATGCGAACGGGGCCAGGGTAGTCCCCGCCCTGCAACAGCAGCACATCGCCGGGGGCCGCCCCGGCGATGGCGGCGGCCAGCCCCGGCCCCGGCGCCACGGCACGCTGCTCCGCCAGGGCGGGCAGTGCGAGAAGGCACAGGGCAAGGGCCAGCCGCAGGGTCATTTCGGCTCCACGAACATGCGGCCGCGCATTTCCATGTGCAGCGCGTGGCAGAACCACTGGCAGTAATACCAGTATACCCCCGGATTGGCCGCGACGAAGGTCACCGACGAGGTCTGTTGCGGCCCGATCTCCATGGCAACACCGTGATTGCCCATGGTGAAGCCGTGGGTCAGATCGTCGATGTCGTCGAGGTTGGTGATGGTCACCGTGACCTCGTCGCCCTGCGTGACAGTAAATTCTTCCAGCGCGAACTGCGGCGCCTGGCTGGACATGTAGACCCGCACCTTGTTGCCATCGCGGATCACCGTGTCCTGATAGTCGTCGAGGTTGACCCCGTCCGCCTCGGCCTGCTTGCGGGTTTCGGCCCACATCGGATCGTTGCGATCCCAGACTGATTTGATGTTGGTCATCTTGCTGGCATGAACCGCAATCGCATCATGGGGTTCGGCGAAGGTGGGGCCGTCATGCACCACCACCATCTTGTCGCCCGAAATGTCGATCAACTGGTCATTCTCGGGCTTCAGCGGACCGACGTTCAGGAAGCGGTCTTTCGAGAATTTGCAGAGACAGACCATCCATTTTCCGTCGGCCTCCAGCGTTTCGCCCATCGAGGTCTTCAGGTGGCCGGGCTGATACTGCACATCCACCTTGTCGAGGATCGGATCGACCTTTTCGCCCTTGTAGGCGGCAATCGCCTTGTCGATGTTCCACTTCACCACCTGGCTGTCGAGGAACAGCGAGGTATAGACATTGCCCTGCCCGTCAAAGGCATTGTGCAGCGGGCCAAGGCCCAGTTCCGGTTCGGCCACCACGCAGGACCGGGGTTCAGCGCCGGCAAAGACTGCATCCAGCAGCGTCACGTCGATCACCGTGACGGTGGGCGACAGCTTGCCACCGATGCAGAGGTGGCGCTTGTCGGGCGCCATGTTGCAGCCATGCGGGTTGTTGGCGACCGGGATATAGCGGGTGAACTGGCTGTTCGCCTCTTTCCGGCCATCCAGAACCTTGACGCCATTCACCTCCTGATACTGCCCGGCCGCGATGGCCTTCTCGATCTCGGCAATGTTGAAGACGACCACATGGTCCATCTCGCTGGCCGTCATGTCGGCCAGATTCATGCCCATCTCGCTGTTGTAGCTGGTCGAGAAGGCCCATTTGCCCTCGTAATCGGCATCGCAGTTGTCAAGGTTGCCCGACACCATCACCTGCCATGCGACATCCCATTTGTCGGCATCGACGGCGGTGAAAATGTTCACATAGCTGCCGACATCCTTCATGGTGGAACCGTCGTTCACCAGCGGCGCTTCATCTTCGCCGTTGCAGAAGACATAGTTGGAACGCGGCCATTTCTGCGGGCGCATGCCGTGGATGCCCTTGGCATTCGGGATTTCCAGAATGGCGTCGCATTTCATCACATCGCCACGCACCCGCGCCACCCGGGTATTGGCCTTGTCGTTCATATAGAGGTAGCGGCCGTCATACTTGCCCTCGGTATAGGACATGTGGACATGGTGCAGGTCGCCATTGTCATGGATTTTCTTGCCATTGGCCTCCAGCAGCTTCTTTGTGCTGTCGCTCATCGTGCGCTGGTGGATGCGGATGGATTCATTCGTCTGCCCCCAGCCGGTTGCGGAGCAGCGGTTGAACACCGGCACGCGCATCAGCTCGCGCATCGAGGGGATGCCCAGAATGCGCATCTCGCCGGTCTGGCCTGAAGACCAGAAGCCATAGTATTCATCAAGCTGCCCCGGCGCGACCTCGATACCCGCGGCGCGGGCGGCGCTTGTCGCGGCCATGGTGGCAAGGCCCGAGGCACCGGCGCCAAGCGCCAGCCGTCCACCAAGGGTGCTGGCAAGGGCGGCCCCGCCTGCGGTGGCGCCCAGCAGGGAACGGCGGCTCAGGCCGGATTTCGGTTCGGTGGTCATGGGGTCACTCCTTCAGAGGCGACGGGTTTTGCGTTGGGATGCCCGGCGGGTGGCGTGCCGATCGCCTCGCGCCGCTTCATCTTTTTGATGACCACCGGGCAGATGGTTTTTGACTGGTACAGAACCTGGCAATGCAGGCAGTTCACACATTCATTGGGGTTGATTTCCCCTGTCGGATGAATGGCTTGCACCGGGCATTGGTTCGCGCAGCTCTGACAGGGGCTGCCGCACTCCTTGTAGCGTTTCAGCCAGTCGAACATGCGGATACGCGCGGGGATCGCCAGCGCCGCCCCCAGCGGGCAGAGATAGCGGCAATAGAACCGCTCCACGAACAGACCCGCCATCAGCAGCGCCGCCGCATAGGCGACGAAGGGCCAGGCGCGGATGAATTTCAGGATGATCGCGGTCTTGAACGGCTCGACCTCGGCCAGATGCTCGGCCTGTTCGATGGACATGAGGCTGACCCCGAACAGGCCGAGGAAGATCATGTATTTCACCGGCCAGAGCCGTTCATGCAGGCCCCAGGGCAGTGTCCATTGCGGCACATGGAGCGCCCGCGCGATGCGGTTGGTGATTTCCTGAAGCGCGCCGAAGGGGCAAAGCCAGCCGCAATAGGCCCCGCGCCCCCAGAACAGCAGCGCGGCGGCCACGGCAAACCACAGGATGAAGGTCAGCGGGTCCAAAAGGAACGCCTGCCAGGAAAACCCGTTCACCAGCGCGCCGAACAACGCCATCAGGTTCACGACCGACAGTTGCGCATTGGCGATCCAGCCCAGCCAGACCAACGTGACGGTCAGAAAGCCCATGCGGAACCAGAAGAACAGCCGCGCATTGCGGGTGGCGAAGGTCTGGAAGAAGAAAACCCCGGTCAGCACCAGCAGCATGACGGCAAGCGCGATGATGTCGGCCTGTGACCCCCGCCAGATCTTCTTCCACAGATCGGCCTGCGCACTGCCTTCCTCTTGCGTGGCGACCACTTCGGCAGCGGCCGGGGCAGGCATGACCTTGCGCAGATAGGCGGCGGGCAACTGATAGCTCAGGTCAAACGTGGTGAAGACCTTTTCAATCGGCCCGACCTCGCGCTGCACAAGCAATTGGATGCGGAAGGGTTTCGCCGGATCGAAGCCGCTGTCGGCGGGAATGCGGAACAGATCTTTCTCGGTGAAATCCGGCGCATCGGCAGGGGCGAGGCTGACAAGCCTGCGGTGCATCCGGTCGCGGAAACGCACCGAAACATCATCCTGAATCAGCACGATCCGGTCAAAGATACCGCCGCGCACATAGCCCGACCCCTTGAAGCTGTAGAGGCCGCGTCCCGCCAGCATCAGCGCGTGATCGCCGGGTGGCAGCCAGCTTTGCAGGTTGGTGTATTCGGCCTCGCCCAGCAGCGCCCGGCCGATCCCCGGCACGGACACCAGCGCCGCCTGCATTTCGATATAGCGGGTGTCGGGCGCATCCTTCAGCGCGCGTTCGCCCGCGCGCCTGTCCTCCAGCGCGGCGAAAGCCTCGTTCACCTGCGCCACGTCCAGCGACAGGCGGCGCAGCGTGCCGTTGCCTTCCATCGTGGCCCAGTCGGCAGGGGCTGCGACCTCGGGATCGACCTGAAACACCGGCCCCTGCGCAGGCGCATCGGGGTGCAAACCGCCAAGCCCAAGGGCCCGTGCCACCTTCAGCCCGGACCGCACGATGGAATCGTCGATCACCATGACCGTGACCGTAGCGCCGGAAATGATGTCGATGTCATGTCCGGTGCCGCCGGCATTGACCTCGGCCACCAGATCCAGCCCGATATAGCCCGCGACCATCGCCTTGATCTTCGCGTCGGGAATGCCGATCAGCACGATGGGTTCGGAATGCTTGACCAGCGCTACCCCCAGTATGCGCGCCTGCGGATCCAGCGCGACAAGCGTGTGGATCGGCTTGCCGGAATAGCCGGTGGTGCCGACAAAGTCGCTTGTGACGAAAGCCCAGCCGATGGTCTCGCCACCTTTGAGGACGGGCACGACCGGCAGGTCGTCACGCATCGGACCATAGCCATCGGCCTGTGGCACCAGTTCAGCGGCTGGCAGTTTGGCCAGAAGGCCGGACAACAGCGGCTCGGCCAGCGCGAGCCGTGGCAGCATCAGCGCAAGGCAGACAAGGATCAGACGGACAAGCAGAATCATCGGGCAACCTCTTTCAGGTTCCCGGTTTCTGCCCCGGCGCTGCGCGACAGGACTTGACCAAACTCAAGACCCGTGGCGAAACGTCGAGGCTGCGGCAGGTCGCCGCGCTGGCAATGGGGCACATGCCACGCCTGCGGGGGACCGCGCGCCACCGGGCGAAGGTGCTGGCGCCGCACGGCGGTCACACCGGACAATACCCTGCCCAGCCGGACAAACCGGACAGGTGCTGCGCGAAGGACGACAGCGGGTTCAGGAAGGAACGTCAGCGATGGCAGGCACTTCACACAATCGCAGCACCGCTTGCCCTCGACCGGGTTGCCCTGCGCATCCAGAAGGATCGTGGTGGCTCCGCCATCGCCGCAGATCACCATTTCGGTGACACCGCCAAGGGCCGCATCACTGCGCAGCGCGCCCGACAGCACGAAAGCCAGCGTCAGCAACAGGCAGAGAAGGGCATGGAACAGGTGGCGCATGCGGCGGGTCTAGGCCCGCAGGGCCTTCGCAGCCTTGACCATAGTCAAGACTGACTGGTCAGCCCGTTGTCAGGGCTCCGGGATCTGCGGACGACATGCCCGGCATGGGGCGAAAGCCGCGACACCGGCTGCTGGACGCCCGGTGGAATCGTCCAGCGTGTCGCATGCCGCAGCGGGAAAGGCGCGGGCGGTCGATCTGGCGACATTCGCCGCGCTGGAGGACATAAGGCACGAAATGACGGCCTTTGCAGCGCCGATGCGGAAATGGCGGGCAGTTCGGGGGGCGGGGGGCGCCATCGAAGGCTGCGGGATTGCCATGCTGCGGGGCGCGCTGCATGCTGCGGATCACCCTGCCTCGCTGATCTGACCGGCCTGATGAAACCACTTTCCATCGTTCTGATAGAGAAAATCCCCGAACGCGCCGTGCTGATCACCGAGGCGTTGCGTGCAGAATGCGAGGTCACTGTGATCGACAGCGATCAGGGGCTGGCGCGGCGGATTGCCGAAATCGCCCCCGATCTGGTGCTGATCGACGTGGCCAACCCCTCGCGCGATACGCTGGAGGAACTCAGCCTCGCCTCCTCGCCGATGGAAAGGCCCGTGGCAATGTTCGTCGATCGTTCCGACCGCGATCTGACGCGCGCGGCGATCGAGGCCGGGCTTTCGGCCTATGTGGTAAACGGCCTCAGGGCCGAACGCTTGCGCCCTGTGCTGGATGCGGCCATCGCGCGCTTTCACCTGTTCCAGCGGATGCGCGCCGAACTCACCGCCACCCGTGCGGCCCTGGAAGAACGCAAGATCGTGGATCGTGCCAAGGGCATCGTGATGAAGGCGCGCGGCATCGGCGAGGACGAGGCCTATGCCCTGCTGCGCCGCACCGCGATGGACCAGAAGAAGAAGATCGCCGAAATCGCACAGGCCATCCTCACGGCGGCGGACCTGCTGAAATGAGCCATCTGTCCGTCACCGCCGGGTTTCTGCCGCTGATCGACGCCGCGCCGCTGATCGTGGCGCGCGAACTGGCCTTCGCCGAGGAAGAGGGGCTCGACCTGACCTTGCGGCGCGCGCCCTCGTGGTCGGCGCTGCGCGATCTGCTGACTTTCGGGCAGGTCGATGCGGCCTCGATGCTGTCGCCCATTCCCGTGGCGCAGGCGCTTGGGCTGGGCGGCGGCGCGGCGGCGCTGGACGCGTTGATGGTCACATCGCTAGGGGGCGAGATGATCGCCCTTCCCGATCATATCGCCCGGCAACTGGACGGGGTGGACCGTGCCGATCCCTTTGCGCTGCGGGCCGCGCTGCCGATGCCGCTTCGGATCGGGGTGCCCTTTCCCTTCTCGATCCATGCAGAGCTTCTGTATCGTTGGCTGGGCGAGGGGATCACGGTGCAGACCGTGCCGCCACCCCTGTTGCCCGATGCCATGGCGGCAGGCGAGCTGGATCTTTTCATCGTGGGCGAACCCTGGGCCACCGGGGCAATGGACCGGGGCATCGCAAGCCTTCTGCTTCCTGGCACCACGATCTGGCGCGCGCCGCCCGACAAGGTGCTGGCGATGCGGCACGACAGGGCGGAGGCAGACCCCGATCTGACCGGCCGTCTGATGCGGGCGGTCTGGCGGGCCTGCCGCTGGTTGCGCCTGCGCGAAAACCGGATCACCGCTGCCGAAATCATGGCCCGCCGCCCCTATCTCGACCTGCCGCCCGACCTGATCGAGCGCGCGATGGACAGCGGTGTGGAGTTCTTCGAAGGCTGCGCGACCTTTCCCTGGCGCAGTCAGGCCGAATGGATCGGCGCAAGGCTTGCCCGCCGACACGGGCTGGATGTCGCGCAGGCCCGCCATGCCGCGCAGGCAGTGTTTCGCAGCGATCTTTACCGTCTCCATCTGGGACCGGCAGGGGCCGACCTGCCCGCCGCCTCTTCCAGGCTGGAAGGCGCGGTCAGCGAGCCCGGCCTGCATCCGGCAGCCGCGGGACGGGTGCTTCTGCTGCCAGACAGGTTCTTCGACGGTGCGGTTTTTGACCCCGACACCGCCTGATCCGCACATATTCTAGGCATTTTCCGCGCCCTCACCGGCTGGCCCGGCGGATCGCTTGACCAGACCGGCAGCAGGGCGCAGCGTGAAGGGGACTTCGGGAACAATGGCGTTCCCGCAAGACTCCCCCCGAACATCATCCGAGCAAAGCCGCTCGACCGCAGGGTCTGTTCCCTGCTGTCGTGCGGCTTTTTCATTTTTCCAGAAAGGGACGAACCCATGATCCCGACTGCGGTGAAAACATGAGCCTGCTGCCCCCCGACCCGCCACATGGGCACCCGTTGGGCAGGATTGCGCTTGTCGGCGCCGGGCCCGGCGCGGCCGATCTGCTGACCACGCGGGCGCTGAACCGGCTGCGCGAGGCCGATGTCGTGTTCCATGACCGGCTGGTCAGCCCCGAGGTGCTGGCCCTGACCCCGGCGCGCAAGGTCGATGTCGGCAAGGCGGTAGGTGCGAACCTCTGGCCCCAGCCCCGCATCAATAGCGTTGTAATCGCGGCCGCCCTGGCGGGACTGCGGGTCGTGCGGCTGAAATCCGGCGATCCTTCGGTCTTCGGCCGCGCCTGCGAAGAGATCGAGGCCGCCCGACTTGCGGGTGTGCCGGTCGAGATCGTGCCCGGCATCACGGCGGCCAGCGCCGCCGCCGCCGCGCTGACCCGCCCGCTGACCGAGCGGGGCCAGACCGAGCGGCTGGTGCTCGCCACTGCCACCTGTCGTCCCGGCGAAACCGCCGATCTGGCAGGCAGCTTCCGGCCCGGCACCACGCTGGCGCTTTACATGGCGATGCACCGCCTGCCCGCCGTCGAGGCGGAACTGCTGGCCACCGGCGCCCCCGAAACCTGCACGGTCGAAATCGTCCAGCAGGCCGGAACTGCTGCAGAGCGCATCCTGACCACTGCGCTGCGCGGCATGGCCGCCGCAGCCGCCGACATGACCAACCCGGCCATCCTGCTGATCCGATGGCCTGTCCCGCAAGCCCGCACGGGCACCCGTCCGACCGGCTGCCACGTTGCCGCCGCCTCGCCCCTCCCCCTCCTCTGACGAAACCGGAGCCCGCACCCATGGCCCAGATTTCTCTTTCCTCGCCGACCAGGGCGCTGACCCTGTCCACCTTCGCCTTCACCATTTGCTTTGCCGTCTGGACGATCTTTGCGATCATCGGCCTGCAAATCCGTGAATTGCTTCAACTCACCGACACCCAGTTCGGCCTGCTGGTCGGCATGCCGGTGTTGACCGGATCGCTGGTGCGCGTCGTGCTTGGCATCTGGACAGACCGTATCGGCGGCAGATCGGTCTTTACCCTGACCATGCTGGCCGCCGCGCTGGCGACCCTGCTTCTCAGCTTTGCGACCACCTATGCACAATTCCTTGTCGCGGCGCTTGGCGTCGGTCTGGCAGGCGGCACCTTCGCGGTGGGCGTCGCCTATGTCTCGCGGTTCTATCCCGCCGGACGGCAGGGCACGGCGCTTGGCATTTTCGGCGTCGGGAATGTCGGCGCCGCGCTGACCAAGTTCGGCGCGCCCTTCCTGATGATCGCCTTGGGTTGGCAGGGCGCGGCGCAGGTCTATGCCGCCGTGCTGGCCGTGACCGCCATCCTGTTCTGGCTCATGTCCGAGGATGACCCGCAGCAGGCCACCGCCACTCCGCGCAGCCTGAAGGCAGAATTTGCCGTCATGGCCGACATCCGCGTGCTGCGCTTCTCGCTTTACTACTTCTTCGTCTTTGGTGGCTTCGTCGCGCTGGCACTGTGGCTGCCGCGCTACCTGATCGGAGTTTACCAGTTCGATGTGGCGACGGCAGGCATGATCGGCGCGGCCTATTCGCTGCCCGGTTCGGTGTTCCGGGCGTGGGGCGGCGCGCTGTCCGACAAATACGGTGCGCGGGCGATCCTTTACTGGACCTTTGGTGTCTCGGCGGTGGCGACCCTGCTGCTGGCGCTGCCGCTGGGCATCGGACCTGCGGGCTTCATCGCCATCACCTTCGTGCTGGGCCTGTTCATGGCGCTTGGCAAGGCTGCGGTCTACAAACACATCCCCGTCTATTATCCGCAGAATGTGGGGGCCGTCGGCGGCATGGTCGGCATGATCGGCGGGCTTGGCGGCTTCGTCCTGCCGCTGCTGTTCGGCTGGCTGCGCGACGTGACCGGCGACTGGTCAAGCTGCTTTGCCGCCCTGTTCGTGATCGTGCTGGCCAGCCTCGTCTGGATGCAGTCCGCGATCCGCCGCCTTCCCGATGGTCAACCTGCCTGAACCCGCGAGGACACCCCATGACCCAGCGACTTGTCATCATCGGTGCCGGAATGGCCTCCGGCCGGTTGATCGAGCATCTGCGCGACACCGCCCCGAACGCCTGGCACATCACCCTGTTCAACACCGAACCGCGCGGCAACTACAACCGCCTCATGCTGTCCCCGGTGCTGTCGGGCGAAAAGACTTACACCGAGATCGTCACCCATGACGACGCCTTCTATGCCACACATGGCATCGACTGCCGCTTCGGGGAAAGCGTGACCCGGATCGACCGCACGGCGAAGGTGGTTCACGGCGCAGGCGGCCCGGTGCCTTATGACCGGCTGGTCATCGCCACCGGCTCGGCGCCCTTCATCCTTCCGGTGCCGGGCAAGGATCTGCCGGGCGTCGTGACCTACCGCGATCTGGAGGATACCAACGCCATGATCGCGGCCAGCCGCCCCGGCGCGCGGGCCGTGGTGATCGGCGGCGGGCTTCTGGGGCTGGAAGCCGCGGCGGGCATGGCCGCGCGCGGTGCCGATGTGACAGTGGTTCACCTGATGGGCCACCTGATGGAGCGTCAGCTTGACCCCGCCGCCAGTTACCTTTTGCAGAAGGATCTGGAACGGCGCGGCATCCGTGTCCATTGCCGGGGGGCGACCAAGGCGATCCTCGGCACCGACCACGTTGAAGCCGTGCTGCTGGAGGATGGCACCGTCTACGGCGCCGATCTGGTGTGCATGGCCGTCGGCATCCGCCCCGAGGTGCGCCTCGCTAATGACGCGCAGCTTGAGGTCGGGCGCGGCATCGTGGTCGATGCACAACTGACCACATCGGACCCGGCGATCTTCGCGCTTGGCGAATGCGTCGAGTTCGACAGCCAGCTATTCGGCCTCGTCGCCCCGCTTTACGATCAGGCAAAGGTGCTGGCCGGGGTGCTGAACGGCCGTGTGGCAGCCTTCGCCCCGGTGCAGACCGCCACCAAGCTGAAGGTCACCGGCTGCGACCTGTTCAGCGCAGGTGATTTCGCCGAGGCGCCGGGGCGCGAGGAAATCGTGTTCCGCGACCCGGCGCGCGGCATCTACAAACGGCTGGTGATCGCGGATGACCGGCTGATCGGTGCGGTGATGTATGGCGACACGGCGGATGGCAACTGGTTCTTCCAGCAGATCAAGGAGGGCGCCAACATTTCGGCCCGGCGCGAGACGCTGATCTTCGGCCCCGCGTTCGAGGGGGGTGCCCAGTCGGACCCTCTTGCAGCCGTTGCAGCCTTGCCGCCTGAGGCAGAGATCTGTGGCTGCAACGGCGTCTGCAAGGGACAGATCGTCCGGGCGATCGGCGAGGGGGCAACCGATCTGGGGCTGGTGCGCGCCCGCACCAAGGCCAGCGCCTCCTGCGGGACATGCACAGGGCTGGTGGAACAGGTTCTGGCCACGACACTGGGCGATGCCTTCGCCCGGCCCGCTGCGCAGCCGATGTGCAAATGCACCAGCCTCACACATGAGGAGGTGCGCCGCCTGATCAAGGCCAATGCGTTGAAATCCATGGCCGCGGTGATGCAGGAACTGGGCTGGAACAGCTCGTGCGGCTGCGCCACCTGCCGCCCGGCGCTGAACTTTTACCTTCTGGCCGACTGGCCGCTGGACTACTGCGACGACGGCCAGAGCCGTTTCGTCAACGAACGCCTGCATGCCAATATCCAGAAGGACGGCAGCTTCAGCGTCGTGCCGCGCATGTGGGGCGGCGTCACCAATGCCGCCGAGCTGCGCGCCATCGCCGATGCCGTCGACAAATATGACGTGCCCATGGTCAAGGTCACAGGCGGACAGCGGATCGACCTGCTGGGTGTGCGGAAAGAGGATCTGCCCGCGATCTGGGCCGATCTGAATGCCGCCGGTCTGGTTTCCGGTCATGCTTATTCCAAGGGCCTGCGCACGGTGAAAACCTGCGTGGGGTCCGAATTCTGCCGCTTCGGCACGCAGGATTCAACGGGGCTGGGCGTCAGGCTGGAACAACGGCTCTGGGGTTCATGGACGCCTCACAAGGTCAAGCTTGCGGTGTCGGGCTGCCCGCGCAACTGCGCCGAAGCGACCTGCAAGGATGTGGGGATCATCTGCGTTGACAGCGGCTATCAGATCGGTGTCGGCGGCGCGGCGGGCATGGATCTGAAAGAAACAGAGCGTCTTGCCGCCGTCGCCACCGAGGACGAGGCCATTGCCCTCACCGCCGCCTTCATCCAGCTTTACCGCGAGAATGCCCGCTATCTGGACCGGCCCTACAAATGGCTGAAGAAGGTCGGTCTGGACTGGGTAAAGGATCGGGTGCTGGACCCGGAAATCCGCGCCGGGCTGATCGAACGCTTCGACCTGTCACAATCCGTCTACCAGAAAGACCCCTGGGCCGAACGCGCCACGCCCGAGGCGGCGCGGCGGTTCCACCCCCTTGCCACGCTGATGCAGGAGGCCGCAGAATGACGCGCTGGATCGACATTGCCGCGCTGGAAGATATTCCGCTGCGGGGCGCCCGCACCCTGCGCACGCCCGAAGGCTGTGTCGCGGTGTTCCGCACACATGACGACCGGGTCTTCGCGCTGGATGACCGCTGCCCGCACAAGGGCGGGCCGCTGTCCGATGGCATCGTGCACGGCCATGCCGTGACCTGCCCGCTGCATGCCTGGGTCTTCGATCTGGAAACCGGCCGGGCACAGGGCGCGGATGAGGGCGCGGTGGCCACCTATCCCGCGCAGGTTATGGCGGGCCGCGTGCTGATCGACGTGGATCGGCTGGCCGGAAAGCGCGTCGCATGATCCGCTCGACCTGTCCCTATTGCGGTGTCGGTTGTGGTGTCCTGCTGGCCCCTGCGGGTGAAAGCGGGCTGATCGTGCGGGGCGACCCGGATCATCCGGCCAATCGCGGGCGGCTGTGTTCCAAGGGCACCGCACTTGGCGAGACGGTCGGGCGCTCCGGCCGCCTGACCACGCCCGAGATCCACGGCAGACCCGCAGACTGGGATCAGGCGCTGAGCCTGATCGCGACCCGCTTTCGCCAGACCATTGCCGCATACGGGCCGGAGTCGGTGGCGCTTTATCTTTCCGGGCAGATGCTGACCGAGGATTACTATGTCGCCAACAAGTTGATGAAAGGGTTCATCGGCAGCGCCAATGTCGATACAAACTCACGGCTCTGCATGGCCTCGACCGTGGCGGGGCATGTGCGGGCCTTCGGTGCCGATACCGTGCCCGGCATCTACGACGATCTGGAGGAGGCGGATCTGGTCGTCCTTGTCGGGTCGAACCTCGCCTGGTGCCATCCGGTCCTGTGGCAGCGGATCGAGGCGGCACGGGCCACGCGGGGCACGAAGATCGTGGTCATCGACCCCCGGCGCAGCGTCACCGCAGGGGCGGCCGACCTGCATCTGCCCATCGCCCCCGGCGCGGATGTGGCACTGTTCAACCGGCTGCTGGCGGCGCTGGCGGACCGGGGGTTTCTGACTGGCGGTGTAACCGGGCTGGAAGCGGCGGTGCAATCCGCCCGCGCCGACAGCGGCGAAACCGGCCTCGCCCCTGCGGATCTGGCACGGTTCCTTGATCTGTGGTGCCGCACCGAAAAGGTGGTGACGGTGTTTTCGCAGGGTGTGAACCAGTCCAGTTCGGGCACCGACAAGGTGAATGCGATCCTGAACTGCCATCTGGCAACGGGCCGCATCGGCCACCCCGGCATGGGGCCCTTCAGCGTGACCGGCCAGCCCAATGCCATGGGCGGGCGCGAGGTGGGCGGGCTGGCCAATCAGCTGGCCTGTCACCTGTCGCTGGAAAACCCGGCCCATCGCGCGGCGGTCGCGCAGTTCTGGCAAGCCCCGCGCATGGCCGAACGACCGGGGCTGAAGGCGGTGGACCTGTTCCGCGCCGTGGGCGACGGGCGGGTAAAGGCGCTGTGGGTCATCCATACCAACCCCGCCGTCACCCTGCCCGAGGCCGATGCAGTACGCGCCGCCATCGCAGCCTGCGAATTCGTTGCTGTCAGCGACGTGACCGGCGCCACAGATACCGCACGGCTGGCCCATGTTCTGCTGCCTGCCGCCGCATGGGCCGAAAAATCGGGCACCGTCACCAATTCCGACCGCACGATCAGCCGCCAGCGTGCGGTGCTTGCGCCACCCGGCGCCGCCCGCCCCGACTGGTGGATGCTGGCCGGGGTGGCGCAGCGCATGGGCTTTGACGGGTTCGACTGGTCCGGCCCGGCCGCGATTTTCCGCGAACATGCCGCTTTGTCTGGAATTGCGGGGGCGCTGGGGCGCGATTTCGATATTTCGGGCAAGGCCGCGATCAGCGATGCCGACTATGACAGAATGGAGCCCTTCCGCTGGCCCAGCACTGCGGTGCGACAAGGGGGCCGGTTCTTTGGCGATGGTCAATATTACACCCCCGACGGCAGGCCCCGCATGATAGCGGTGACCAGCACCCCCCCGCAGGCAGCACTGACCCCGGAGCATCCGTTCCGGCTGAACACCGGGCGCATCCGCGACCAGTGGCATACCATGACGCGCACCGGACAGGCGCCCCGGCTCAACCAGCATCTTGGCGAACCCTTTGTCGAGGTTCATCCCTCTGACGCGCTGCGTTCGGGCCTGTCGCCCTGGTCACTGGCCGAGGTCCGCTCTACCTCCGGAAATGCGGTGCTGCGCGTGGTGGTCACCGATCGCGTGCGCCCCCGGCAGATCTTCGCCCCGCTGCACTGGACCGGGGAAACGGCCCCCACTGGCCGGATAGACGCCGTGGTCAGCGCCGTGACGGACCCGCTGTCAGGTCAGCCCGAATCCAAAGCCGCCGCAGTATCGCTGCGGCCCTGGCCCGCACGCTGGTTTGCCTTTGCCTGCGCCGCCGGAAGCATCGTGCCGGGCGGGGGCTACTGGGCGCGGCGGGTCACCGAAACCGGCCTTGCCGCCGAGATCGCCGCACTGGAAGCCCCGGATGATCCCGTAGCCTTTGCCCGGACCCTGTTTGACCTGCCGGATGCAGAAGTCATGCAAACGGAAGATGCGGCGCGCGGACAGGTTTCCATCGCGCTGATCCGGGCCGGACGGGTGGCGGCGTTATTGTTCGCGGCCCCCTCCCCCGTGGTGGTTGCGCGGGACACGGCCATCGCGCGGATCGGCACGCCGGGTAACGCCGCGACACTCGCCCCCTGTGCCGGCACCACCGACCGGGCCGACAACGGGCCGCTGGTTTGCGCCTGCACAGGTGTCGGCCGGAACAGGCTGCAATCTGCCATCCGCGCCGGCGCCAGCGATCTGGCTGCAATCGGGCAGGCAACGGGGGCAGGCACCAATTGCGGGGCCTGCCGACCCGAGATTGCCGCACTTCTGTCGCAACTGGCCCGACCCCAGGCTGCGGAATAGACTGCTGCGACAGACCTTCCGCGCGGCAGGTGCCCCAGATCGTGCAGGAAGGTCCGGTCGGTGGTCAGCCCGTCTGACACCAGCAGGGCCGCCTGCGCCGGATCATGCATGCGCTTGCCGGTTCCGTTCGGCCCCCGCATCAGCAGATTATCGGCTGCGACTTCAGCGCATACCCCGAGACTGATACCTGGCCCTTGCCATGAAAACCTGCATTGGCTGATCTGGCGCCGTGACGTTCCGGACTGCCACATCGCGCATTTCGCGCACCGAAGCCGTGAAGGCACCAGCGACCACCAGCAGGACCGCCGCAACCAGAACGGCCAGTATCCGGGCACGGACAGAGCCGGGCATATCGCCCGGTTCGGACAGGCTATTGGCTATGCGCCTGCCACGCCGTTTGCCCCGCAAGCATCACAAGGCCGCCGGCGGATGCCCGCTGTCTTCGACCAATGTTCCATCTCCGATGGCTGTGTCCTGTGCTACAGTCCCTGCGGGAGGCGATGCGCCATGAAAGACCTGCGGCATGTCGAGGAGATCGGGCGGGTGCTGGACGGCAGCCAGACCGGGCGGGACAGCTTTGTCTCTGCCTCCTGGCGGCGCTGTGTCGAGCTTTATGGCATGGACCCGACCCGCGCTGACCCGGCCCATATCGTGACCGAGGCGGAACTGCGTGATCATCGCAAGCAGGCCGAATGGCTGATTGCCACCGCACGATCAGGGTTGCAGTCGTTGTTCCGGCAGGTCGCGGGTCAGAACTATGTGCTGCTGCTGACCGATGCCAAAGGGGTCTGCGTGGATTTCTTCGGTGACGACCTTTTCACCGAGGATCTGCGCCGTTCTGGGCTATATCTTGGATCGAACTGGTCGGAAAACCTGGCCGGAACCTGCGGCGTGGGCGCCTGCATCGTCTTGCAGGAGCCGGTGACGGTGCATCAGGATGATCATTTCGGCAATGCGCATACCGCCCTGTCCTGCACGGCGGCGCCGATCTTCGACAGCCTCGGGCAGCTTGCCGCGGTGCTGGATATCTCGCTGCTGCGCTCTCCTGCGCCCAAGACCAGCCAGAACCTTGCAATGAGCCTCGTGACCACGGCGGCGCGACGGGTCGAAATGGCGAACCTGATGGCCGAAAGCCCGCGCGACTGGGTGCTGCGGCTTTCATCCAGCCCGGAATTTCTGGACGTCGATCCCGAGGCGGCGGTGCGGCTGGATGGCGCCGGGCGCGTGCTGGGCTATACCCGTGCCGCACGCCGGCTGTTCCCTGAGGGCGCAACGATCCTCGGACAGCGGATCGACGAGGTCCTGAACATGAGCGTTGACGACCTCCCCGATCTGATGCGCGACCGTCCGACCGAAGAACGTGTGATTGAAACGCGGGACGGCGGGGCGTTGTTCGGGCATGCCATCGCCCCCAAGGCACCACGCCAGCCACATCAGCGTATGCGCACCGGCGGGGCGCTGGCAGGGCTGACCGGCGGCGACGCAGGAATGTTGCGCCTGCTGGATCAGGCCGAGCGGCTGGCCCCCGGCACCGTGCCGCTGCTGATCACGGGTGAAACCGGCACCGGCAAGACCAAGCTTGCACGGGCGATCCACATGACGGGAAAGGCGCAGGGGTTCATCAGCCTCGAATGTGCGGGGCTGACGCCCGAGGCCCTGACCGATGCCTGTCTGGAGGCTATTGGCCTGACGACGCTCGTCCTGCGCCGGATCGAGGATCTGGCACCCGACACCGCCATCGCGCTGAGCGGGCTGCTGGATCGCAGGCCCAGCCTGCGCCCGCTGTCCACGACCTGTCTCGACCCGGCCCGGATCGGCGTGCCGCGCCCGCTGTTTCACCGGCTGGCGGGCTGTGTGCTGGAGATGCCGCCGTTGCGGATGCGGCGGGATATCGACTGGCTGATGACACGCCATCTGCGTCGCCACGCGGCCGACACGATCCGCCTGTCGCCCTCTGCCCGCGCCGATCTGATGGGACGGCGCTGGCCCGGCAATATCCGTGAACTCGAACAGGTGCTGGACGTTGCGGCGGCGCTTTGCATCGGGCCGGTCATCGACCTGCCCGACCTGCCCGGCCCGGTCTATTCTGCGCCTTCGTCCGACGCGCCAACCACGGGGTCTGCCGATCCGTGGGCAGCGCTGGAGCAGGTTCTGGTCGCCTGCGACTGGAACATGGCCCGTGCCGCCCGGCGGTTCGGGGTCAACCGTTCGACCATCCTGCGCCGGATACGCGCCGCCGGGTTGCAGCCGCCCGCGTGATCTGTTGCGCAGGCGTTGCATGCGCAACATGCCGCGCCGCAGCGAGCACTTTTCCCCGGCATCAGCCCTCGCAAACGTGGATCGCGCCTGATTCATCGCCCGATACTTCCTCGCGAGACACGCGCAGAGGAGGAGACGCGATGCTTGATATGACAGTGGTCAGCCAGACACAGGAGATGCTGGACAGCCTCAACGCCGCATTGGAGGGCGGCGATGCCGACCGCGCGGCGGCGCTGTTTGCGACCGACAGCTACTGGCGCGACCTGGTTGCGGTAAGCTGGAACCTCAAGACGGTCGAGGGGCCTGCGGGGGTTGCGGACCTGCTGCACAGCCAGCTTGCCCACACCCGGCCCGGCAACTTCCAGATCCAGACCGGAGAGACCCCCGCCGAGGAGGGCGGTGTGATCACGGCGTGGATCACCTTCGAGACGAAGGCCGGGCGCGGCTGGGGCCTGATACGGCTGCGCGATGGCCGGATCTGGACCCTGCTGACCGCCCTTCAGGAGTTGAAGGGCTTCGAGGAACCCCGCGGCACCCGTCGTCCGATGGGGGCCGAACACGGCGCGCAGAAGAACCGCAGTTCTTGGAAGGAACGCCGCGAGGCGGAGGAGGCAAGCCTTGGCTACACCACCCAGCCCTATGTCGTGATCATCGGCGGCGGTCAGGGCGGCATCGCGCTTGGCGCGCGGCTGCGCCAGCTTGGCGTGCCCACCATCGTGCTGGACAAGCATGACCGGCCCGGCGACCAGTGGCGCAGCCGCTACAAGTCGCTCTGCCTGCATGATCCGATCTGGTATGACCACCTGCCCTACATCAAGTTTCCGGACAACTGGCCGGTCTTCACCCCCAAGGACAAGGTCGGCGACTGGCTGGAGATGTATACCAAGGTCATGGAGATCAATTACTGGACGCGCTCTGAAGTGACGCGCGCCAGCCATGATCCGGCCACCGGAAAGTGGCGGGTCGAGGTCAGCCGCGACGGCGAGGCGGTCACGCTGGAACCCACCCATCTGGTGCTGGCGACCGGCATGTCAGGCAAGCCGAACATGCCGCGTTTCCCCGGCATGGAGACGTTCAGGGGCACGATCCAGCATTCGTCACAGCACGAGGGGCCGGATGCATGGGCAGGCAGGAAGGCTGTGGTCATCGGCTCCAACAATTCGGCCCACGACATCTGCGCCGCGCTTTGGGAAGGCGATGCCGATGTGACGATGGTGCAGCGTTCGTCCACGCATATCGTGCGCTCGGACAGCCTGATGGAGATCGGCCTTGGCGCGCTTTATTCCGAACAGGCGGTGGCCAATGGCATGACGACCGAAAAGGCGGACATGATCTTCGCCTCGCTGCCCTACAAGATCATGCACGAATTCCAGATCCCGCTTTACGACCAGATGCGCGAACGCGACGCGGCCTTCTACGCAGGGCTTGAAAAGGCGGGCTTCGATCTGGACTGGGGCGATGATGGTTCGGGCCTGTTCATGAAATACCTGCGCCGCGGCTCGGGCTATTACATCGACGTGGGCGCCAGCCAGCTGATCATCGACGGCGAGGTGAAGCTGGCCAAGGGCGGTATTGATCATTTCGAGGAAGATGCCGTTGTGCTGACCGATGGCACACGGCTGCCCGCCAATCTGGTGGTGCTGGCGACAGGCTATGGCTCGATGAATGGCTGGGCGGCCGATCTGATCAGCCAGGAGGTCGCCGACAAGGTCGGCAAGGTCTGGGGGCTTGGTTCGGACACCACGAAAGACCCCGGCCCGTGGGAGGGCGAACAGCGCAACATGTGGAAGCCGACGCAGCAGGAGCAGCTTTGGTTCCATGGCGGCAACCTGCACCAGTCGCGGCATTATTCGCTGTATCTGGCGCTTCAGCTCAAGGCCCGGATGGAGGGGATCGAGACCCCGGTCTACGGGCTGCAAGAGGTTCATCACCTGTCCTGACCCGGCCGCGCCGCCCTGCCCCGGCCTCTGAGGCCGGGGCATTTTCCCCACACTGAAGGAGACTTCCATGAAAGCCGCACGTTGGCATGGCGTGAAGGATATTCGCGTCGAAGACATCGACACCCCTACCCCCGGCCCCGGTGAGGTTGCCATCAAGGTTGCCTGGACCGGAATCTGCGGCAGCGACCTGCATGAATATCTGGCCGGGCCGATCTTCATTCCGGTAGGCGAGGCCCATCCGCTGAGCCGCGACAAGGCGCCGATCACCATGGGCCACGAATATTGCGGCACTGTCACCGAGCTGGGCGAGGGCGTGACCGGGCTGCGCCCCGGCGATCGGGTGGCCATAGAGCCGATCTTTGCCTGCGGAACCTGTCCGGGCTGCCGCGAGGGGAAATACAACCTCTGTGACAGACTTGGTTTCGTCGGGCTTTCCGGCGGTCACGGCGGTTTTGCCGCAACCTCGGTGGTGCCCGCACGCATGGTCCACAAGATGCCGGACGAACTGTCGATGGAACAAGGCGCGCTGGTCGAACCCGCCGCCGTGGCGCTGCATGCGGTGCGGATGTCGGCGATCCGGGCCGGGGACACCGCTGCCGTCTTTGGCGCGGGCCCCATCGGGCTTCTGGTGGTCGAGGCGCTGCGCGTCGCCGGCGCCGCCCAGATCCACGTCGTCGAACCCTCGCCCGAGCGGCGGCGCAAGGCGCTGGAACTGGGTGCGACCACCGCGATTGACCCGATGACGGCCGATCCGGTCGAGATGATCCGCGCGGTGACCGGCGGCGTTCATGTGGCCTTCGAGGTGACCGGGGTTCCGCGCGTACTGCCGCAGTGCATCGACAGCACCCGGCATGAGGGCCAGACGCTGATCGTTTCGATCTGGGAAGGCGACGCGGCCTTTCACCCCAACACCGTCGTGCTGAAAGAGCGTCAGCTTCAGGGCACCATTGCCTATCGCCACATCTATCCGGCGGTGATGGAGCTTATGGTGCAGGGCTATTTCAGCGCCGAGAAGCTGGTCACCAAGCGCATCGCGCTTGACGATATCGTCGCGCAGGGGTTCGAGGCGCTGGTGGCCGAAAAATCGCAGGTGAAGATTCTGGTAAAGGCACCCGAGTAGTTTCGGCGAAAGAACTGGTCCCCGGTTCGGCGGACCGGGGGCTTACCATCCCCCTGCCCCGCTGTCTGGCTTTTGTCAGCGCAGCACGGGGTAAACCGCCAGACAGGCCGACAGGCACAGCAGCCCGGCGGAAAGATTGTGATAGGCAGAGACGCTGATATATCCAGACAGGCGGCGGCCCAGACTGTCGGCCAGCAGCAGCACGGGCAGCGCAGACAGCGCCAACCAGCCAAGACCCGCATCCGCCGCACCGCTTTGCACCAGCACCGGCAGTGCGCAGATGGAAAGCGCCCCGAAGAACAGCAGCAGGGTGGCCCGCGTCCGATCAGGCGCATCGGGGCGCGACAGGGCATGCAGGACAACGGGCGGGCCGGGCATCGCGGCAAGCCCACCCATGAAACCCGCCAGAAACCCGGCCACGCCGACCGGCATCCGGCGCAGAAGTCCGGCGAGGGGCGGCGGGGCCGCCCTCATCCCCACGCCCGTCAGCACCAGCCCCGCCAATGCCATGCGCGCGCCCTCGGCAGGCACCGACAGCAGCGCGAGTTGGCCGAGCGGTATGGCAGGCAGCGCCCAGACCAGCAGCCGCAGCAGATAGCCCCGGTCCAGCCGCCGCCATGAGACAAACACATCCCGTGGCACCATCGCCACCTGAAGAACGATGGTCAGCGCCACGGCATTGGGCACAGCCATATGCAGGCTGAGCAGCGGCACCGCCAACAGCGCGAAACCAAAGCCGGTGAGCGCCCGCGCCAGCCCGGCGACCAGAATGGCCGCGAGCACGGCGGGCAGCATCGTGCTCATCAGGCGGCGTCCCTGCACTGGGCCGATGTGACGGCGATCACCGCCAGCACATCCTCGGCGCTGCATCCGCGCGACAGGTCGTTCGCCGGACGGTTCAACCCCTGCAACACCGGCCCGATGGCCGTCAGCCCGCCCAGCCGCTGCGCGATCTTGTAACCGATATTCCCCGATGCCAGATCGGGAAAGACAAAGACATTGGGCCGCCCCGACAGACGGCTGCCCGGTGCCTTGCGGCTGCGGATCGCATCGTCGATGGCCGCATCGAACTGGATTTCGCCGTCGATTTCCAGATCCGGCTCGGCCGTCCGCACCCGCTCCAGCGCCTCGCGGATACGGGCGAGACTGTCATGTTCCGCCGATCCAGCGGTGGAAAAGGACAGCAGCGCCACGCGGGGCGGCTCGTTCAGCAGGGCGCGGGCCGAGGCGGCGGAGGCGCGGGCGATGTCGGCCAGCTCTGCCGCTGTCGGGGTGATGACCAGCCCGCAATCGGCAAAGACCATGCCGCCCTTGATCGGCGCGTCCTTGGCGCAGGACAGCATCAGGAAGAAGCTGGACACCGTATTGATGCCCGGCGCGCGCCCGATGAACTGCAAGGCGGCGCGCACGGTATCGGCGGTGGTGGCGACCGCCCCGCCCACGGTGCCATCGGCCTGACCAAGCCGCACCCGCAGCGCGGCCTGCACCAGCGGATCGCGCACCAGATCACGGGCCTGATCCGGTGTCACCCCCCGCGCCGCGCGCAGGCGGTGGCATTCGGCCGCCAGCGTCTCCAGATCCGGGGCGCGGGCCGGGTCGATCACCGCCACCGCGCCGGGCGCAGCCCCCAGCGCAACCAGCGCCGGACCCACACGCGCCGGATCGCCCAGCAGGGTGATACGGGCCAGCCCCCGTGCCACCGCCTGAACGGCAGCGGCCTGGATGCGGGGGTCTTCGCCCTCGGGCAGCAGGATGTGGCGCGGCGCGGCGTGGCAGGCTTCAAGAATGCGGTCCAGCGGTTTCATGGCTCAATCCAGAAGATGCAGGCCGGTCAGCACGAAGCTGCCGATGAACAGGGTTTCAACGACCAGCAGGCCGATGGCGACAGGACCGACCTCCAGCATTTTCCCCAGCGAGGTCTTGATGCCAACCGCAGCAATCGAGATCAGCAGCGCCCAGCGGGACAGAAGTGCCGCGCCCTCGGCCAGCTCTGCCGGGATCAGACCCATAGAATTGAGGGCGGCCAAGGCCACGAAGCCCAGAACGAAGCCCGGCAGCAGCGGCGGACGGGCGCCTTCACTCGCCGCCAGCCCCTTCGCCCGGATGGCCAGCGAGGCGATCAGCACGACCGGCGCCAGCATCGACACTCGGATCAGCTTGACCAGCGTCGCGGTTTCACCCGCTTCCTGCCCGACCGAGAAGCCGGCACCCACGACCTGCGCGACGTCATGGATGGTGCCGCCCAAAAACACGCCGCTTTCGATCGCGGTGAAGCCGAGCGCGTTGGAAATCATGGGGTAAACCACCATGGCCACGGTTGACAGCACGGTCACCGCCAGCACGGTAAACACAAGATCGCGTTCCGATTTCTCGTGCCGGGGCAGGATCGCCGAAATCGCCATGGCGGCCGAGGCGCCGCAGATCGCCACCGACCCGCCGGTGAGCAGCCCAAAGCGCCAGTCGCGTCCGGTCAGCCGGGCCAAGGCCAGCCCGCACAGGATGGTTGCCCCCACCCCCGCCACGGTCAGCGCGATCAGGCCGGGGCCAAGGGCGCCCAGCATCTCGACCGAGATCCGCACCCCCAGCAGCGCGACCCCCAGACGCAGGACGGTGCGGGCGGTAAAGGCGATGCCCGGCGCCGTGCGGCTGCCATCTTCGGACAGGAAATTGAGCGCGAGGCCCAGCAGCAGCGCCATCAGCATGGCGGGCGCGCCGTAATGTTCCGACAGGAATTGTGCCGTCACGCCCACCAGCGTGGCGGTGATGAGGCCGGGAAACAGCAGCCGGATCTGCGACGGCGCGCGGGTAACGGTGTCAAGCATGACGAACCTCAAGGGGAAGGGGCGGCGCGGCCCGCATTATCGGGGCCGCGCCGAAGGTCTCAGACCGCGCCGCGTTGCGGGCGCATGTCCTCACGGCTGATCCCCGCCACCGGCACGGGCTTTTTCATCGCATCCCGGCGGAAGGGCTCGCCCAGTTCCTGATTGAGCAGAACCTCGATGAAGGTGGTCTGGCGGTCCTTCATCTGACGCTCTACCGCGCGGCGCAGTTCTTCGGTCAGATCGGCGGTGGAGCGGACCTGCACGCCATGCGCCCCGCAAGCCCGTGCAATCGCGGCATAGCTGGTGTCGCGGTCCAGTTCGGTGCCGACGAAGTTGTTGTCATACCACAGCGTCGTGTTGCGCTTTTCGGCACCCCACTGATAGTTGCGGAAGATCACCATGGTGATGGCGGGCCAGTCGTCGCGGCCACAGGCCGTCATCTCGTTCATCGAGATACCGAAGGCACCGTCACCGGCAAAGCCGATCACCGGGGTATCGGGGCAGCCGATCTTGGCGCCGAGGATCGCGGGGAAGCCATAGCCGCAGGGGCCGAACAGGCCGGGTGCCAGATATTTGCGGCCCTTTTCAAAAGCGGGATAGGCGTTGCCGATGGCACAGTTGTTGCCGATGTCCGACGAAATGATGGCCTCGTCCGGCATCGCGGCCTGAATGGCGCGCCAGGCCTGACGCGGCGACATCAGATCGGCGTCACGGCTGCGGGCCTCCTCGTTCCAGACAGTGCCCGGATCATCCTGTTCATGATCGAGGCTGGAAAGCTCCTGCGCCCAGCGGGATTTGGTCTGCGAAACCAGCGCGCGGCGATCGGCCCGGCCTTCGTCGCCCGCCGTGCCCGAAAGCTGTGCGAGGATACCGCGCGCCACCTTGCCCGCGTCGCCCTGAATGCCGACCGTTACCTTCTTGGTCAGGCCAATCCGGTCGGCATTGATATCGACCTGAATGATCTTGGCCTCTTTCGGCCAGTAGTCGATGCCATAGCCCGGCAGGGTCGAGAACGGGTTGAGCCGCGTGCCCAGTGCCAGCACCACATCGGCCTTGGCGATGACCTCCATCGCGGCTTTCGAGCCGTTGTAGCCCAAAGGCCCCATGGCCAGCGGATGCGTGCCGGGGAAGCTGTCGTTGTGCTGGTAGTTGGAGCAGACCGGCGCATCCAGCCGTTCAGCCAGCGCCACCACATCGGGGATCGCCCCGCCCAGCACCACACCCGCGCCCGACAGGATCACCGGGAACCGGGCCTCGGACACCAGACGCGCGGCCTCGGCCACCGCTTCTTCGCCGCCCGCCGGGCGTTCGAAATGCACCATCTGCGGCAGATCGACGTCGATCACCTGCGTCCACATGTCCCGCGGGATGTTGATCTGCGCCGGGGCCGAATTGCGCCATGCCCGCAGGATCACGCGGTTCAGCACCTCGGGGATGCGCGAGGCGTCGCGCACTTCTTCCTGATAGCAGACGCTGTCGGCGAACAGGCGCATCTGCTCCATCTCCTGAAAACCGCCCTGACCGATGGTCTTGTTGGCGGCCTGCGGCGTCACCAGCAGCATGGGCGTGTGATTCCAGTAGGCGGTTTTCACTGCCGTCACGAAGCCGGTGACGCCCGGCCCGTTCTGGGCAATCGCCATGGCCATCTTGCCGGTGGCGCGGATGAAACCGTCGCACATCAGCCCGCCATTGGTTTCATGCGCCACATCCCAGAAGGTGATGCCCGCCTTGGGGAACAGGTCCGAAACCGGCATCATGGCGGAACCGATGATGCCGAAGGCATGTTCGATCCCGTGCATCTGAAGCACTTTCACGAAGGCTTCTTCAGTGGTCATTTTCATTGCGTGTCTCCTTCTGCGCAGCCGTCAGCCGCGTTCGTCCTGAAAGTGGTAAAGTTTGTAGAGTCCCCACTGGCCGAGCCGCCGGAACGGCGTCTTCCAGCCCTCGTGGGGCAGTTCCTGATGGAAGATCGGCAGATGCGGCACATCCGAGGCGCGCCCGGCGACCATCTGCGCCATGCGCCGCCCTGCCTGGGCGGAATACATGACGCCATTGCCGCCATAACCCATGGCGTAAAAGGCATTGGGCAGGCCGGGCATGGCGGTGATGCGGGGCATCATGTCATGGCTGACATCGACCCAGCCCCACCAGCTGTAATCCAGATCAATGCCGCGCAGCGCAGGGAACTTGCGGGCCAGGCCTTCGCGCAGGCCCGCCAGATGGGAGGGGTTATCCGCATCCTGCCCGGTGATCGCGGCGCGGGATCCGATCTGCACCCGCCCATCGGGCAGCAGACGATAGTAGTGGCGCAGGGTGCGCGTGTCGGTCAGCGGCGAGCCGACCTTGAAGCCGCAGGCCTCACGTTCCGCCGGGGTCAGTTTCCGCGTGACGATGGAGTTCGACATGATCGGCATGATCCGGTCACGCAGGCGCGGATGCAGGCCGCGCGGGGCATAGCCCGCCGTCGCCACCGCCACCGCCCGCGCCCGCACCGTGCCGCCGGGGGTGCGCAGATGGTGAATGCCATTGATCGTCTGCCAGCTTTCTACAGGGCTGTCAGTATGGACCTTCGCCCCCAGTTCGCGCGCAATCCGCAGATAGCCGAAGGCCAGTTTCGCGGCATGGATCGCGGTGCCGTCCGGCTCCCACAGGGCGCCATGGGCTTCCTGATCGCGCACCGCCGTTTCGTGCAGTTCCTCGCGGTCAAGCATCCGGGCGCCGTAACCGAAGGTCTCGCGCAGCAGTGCGGCTTCCTTCGCCAGCTTCGGCATCATCCATCCCTTGTGGGCGATGTAATAATGCCCGCCGTCCTGCGGTTCGCAGTCGATGGCGTGATCGCGGATCAGGCTACGGAACAGATCGAAGGCTTCGGTGACCTCGGCATGCAGGCCCTTCGCGGTTTCCAGACCCCAGCGCTCGATCCATTGCGAGCGTTTGAGCCGCCCGGACGAGATCTGTGCCTGTCCGCCGTTGCGGGTGGAGCAGCCATAGGCCACCCCGTTGGCCTCCAGCACATGCGCCTTGATCCCGAATTCCTTGGCCAGATGCAGCGCGCAGGACAGCCCGGTATAGCCCGATCCGATCACGACGACATCGACATCCATGTCGCCTGTCACCGGGCCATCATCCTGCGGGGCGGGGCCTGCGGTGCCGATCCAGTAGGTCGGGGCATAATCGCCCCCACTTCCGATGGATTTATCTGTAACCGGATCATACTTCTGGTTGTATGGCGCGCGTGCGCGTCTTGGTGTCGTGCCTTGCATCGACGCATTCCTGCTATGGTGGGGGTGGGATCAGCGCGTCTGGATGACGGGGCGCTGTTTGCGGAAAGCCTGCTTCATCACCAGCTTGCCGTCGCGCAGGGTGAACAGGTCCACCCCCTGCGCCTCGGTCCGGCGGCCTTCGGCATCGGTGCCGCGAAACGTCCATTCCGACACGGCGCGGTCGCCGCAGACGAAATGCCGGTGATCGGCCCATTCGGCGTCGGGCATCGCGGTCCAGACCGCGACAAAGGCCTGGGCAATGGCGTCGCGGCCTTCGATCCGCGTGCCGAACACTTCGGAACCGCCGACGGTTGTGAACACGCAATCTTCGGCGAAATGGGTCATCACGGCGTCGATGTCATGGCGGTTGAAGGCATCGAACGTAGCCTTCAGATCATCGGCGGTCAGGGTCATATGGTTGGTCCTTTCAAGAGTGGCCGGGCCGGAACGGGCGGGCCGGAAAACGGGGGTCAGTAGCCCATCACCCTGGGCAGCCAGAGCGTGATTTCAGGGAAGGCCGCGATCACGGCGATCATCGCGGTGCTGGCGGCGGCGAATGGCAGGGCGCGCAGCGAGATTTCCTCGATGGAAACCTTGGAAATCCCGGCGGCGATGAACAGGTTCTCGCCCAGCGGCGGGGTCTGGAACCCGACCGAAAGGGTGCAGATCATCACGATGCCGAAGTGGATCGGGTCGATCCCCACCGAATAGGCCACCGGCAGCATCACCGGCACCAGGATCATGATGGCGGCCAGCGTTTCCATGAACATGCCGACGAACAGCAGGAAGACGATGATCAGCGCCCAGATCACGGCGATATTCTGCGTGAGGCCCAGCATCGCATCGGCGATATGCGCGGGGATCTGGTTTTCCACCAGAATGCGGCCGAAGATCGTGGCGGTGAACAGCACCAGCAGCACACGCCCCGTCAGCCAGGTGGTCGCCTCAAGCGATTTCATCACCTCGGTCAGGCGGATCTCCCGGTAGATGAAGATGCCGACGAACAGCGTATAGGCAATGGCGACGATGGCAGCCTCGGTCGGGGTGAAGAGCCCGGCATAGATGCCGCCGAGGATCACGAAGGGGGCCATCAGCGCCCAGAACCCCTTGCGGCAGGCGTCGAAGATATGGGCGGACGACAGCGGGTCGGCCCCGCCGCAATAGCCTGCCGCGCGGCAGCGCAACCAGTTCATCACCAGAAGGCCCGCCGCCATCAGGAAGCCCGGCAGGAAACCCGCGATGAACAGCTTGGAAATCGACACGGTCTGGAAGCTGCCGAATTTCTCCACCGCCTCGGCGGGGGGCTGCATGCCCATGGCCGAGATGCCGAAAATCACCATCGGAATGGACGGCGGGATGACGATGCCCAGCCCGCCCGAAGCGGCAGTGACGGCGGCGCCATAGCCCTTGGCATAGCCCGCCCGCACCATGGCCGGGATCATCAGCATCCCCACCGCCGCTGTCGTGGCGGGGCCAGAGCCGGAAATCGCGCCGAAGAACAGGCAGGCCACCACCGTGGCGGCTGAGATACCGCCGGTGAACGGGCCGGCAAGGCTTTCCGCGACCGTGATCAGACGGCGCGAGATACCCGCCGCCTCCATCAGTGCCCCGGCAAGGATGAAGGCCGGCAGCGCCATCAACGGAAAGGCCCCGACCGAGGAAAAGGCGATCTGCACCATCTTGATCGGGTTGTCGCCGAGATACCACATGGCCGTCAGTGCCGAGACGCCCAGCCCGACCGAGATCGGCGCCCCGAGGATCATCAGGAAGAGGAAGGTGCCAAACAGGACCAGCGTGATCTGACCGTCCATCACACCGCCTCCGCCCTGGTTGCGGCAGCAAGGGCGGCCATGTCCACCTCGTCAGGGTCGCGCGGGTCCTGACCCCGGACAAGCTTCAGATAGTTGACCTGAAGAATGCGCAGCGTCATCAGCGTGAAGGCGACGGGCAGCACCAGCATGACCCATTTCATCGGCCAGCCCAGCGTCTGCGCCTTCACGAAAGGCTTCATCAGGCTCAGATATTCGATGGCGTAGCGGATGAAGACGAGATTGAAACCGATCCATGCCAGATCCCCCGCCGCCTCGACCCAGCGGGCCACGGACCGCGGCAGCCGGTTGATGTGGAAGGACACGCGGTTATGCGCATACATGCGCGCCGCATAGCTGGCCCCGAAATAGGCGAACCAGACGAACAGGATGACGGAAAGCTCTTCGATCCAGGTGATCGAATTGCCGAAAACCGACCGCGCGACGATCTGCACGAAAAGCAGGCAGACGAAGCAGGCAAGCAGAAGCTGGCAAAGATAGCTTTCCAGCTTGTCGAGATGGCGCCAGAAGGAAGACATGGCTGACCCTTGTTGCTAGACGACAGGGGCGGGGCCGCGCTTTAGGAGGCGGCCCCCGGTGGCGATCACTCGACGGTCGGGCGGCCGAGCGAGGCAAGGACGCCGTTCAGCACCTCCTTGCCGCCGATGCTGTCATAGAATTTGGGCCAGACCGTCGCGGTGGCACGTTCGATGAACTCTGCCTCGCCATCCGCCGGATCGCTGATCTCCATGCCCTTGGCCGCCAGATCTGTTTTGATCTGGGCCTCCTGATCTCGCAGGAACTGCCCCGAGGCCAGCGTCGCCTCGTGCCCTGCCGCCAGCACATTGGCCTGCTCTTCGGGGCTGAGCGACTGGAACAACTGTTCCGAGACGATCAGCGGCTCGATCGAAAAGATATAGCGGATGTTGGTGACATATTTCTGCACCTCGTCGAACTTCATCGCGTGCACGGTCATGTAGGGGTTGTCCTGCCCGTCCACGACCTTCTGTTGCAGCGCGGCAAAGGTTTCCGACCAGGCCATCGGCGTCGGATTGATGCCCCAGGACTTGTAGGTCTCGATCATGATCTCGTTCTTCGGCACCCGCACGACGAGGCCCTGAAGATCGGCCACCGTGGTCACCGGCTTTTTGGAGTTGGTCAGAACACGGAACCCTGAATAGGCCCAGCCGATGATGCGCACGCCCGCGTCCTCGACCGTGCGGTCAACCATCTGCTGCCCGATTTCGCCTTGGGTGATCTTCTCGGCATCCTCCAGCGACAGGATGACATAGGGCAGGGTCAGCGTGCCGACCGAGGGCGAGAAGGGCGTGATGTTGTTGATGGCGAGGATCGAGAAATCCAGCGTGCCGGTCGCGGCTGCGGTCACCGTATCCTGTTCATCGCCAAGCTGGCCGTTCAGGAACAGCGTGCCGCTGTCCGCGCCGCCGGATTTTTCTTCCAGCGCCTTGATGAAGGCAAGGCCAAGCGCCTCTTGTGTGCCGCCTGCCCCGTCACCGACCGCAATACGGAAATCGCGTGCGGCGGCCGGGACGGCGCTGGCCAGAAGCATGGCAAGGACAGTCGCACGGCGCAGCGTGCGGGGCGAAAAGGTCATGGTGGAACTCCCTGTTCTACCGACTCTCACGGTCGGGCTGCGTCAGGTTGTCACGCGGCGTCGGGCATGTTTATATCCAGTTACGCACAAACTTAGGTCCAGTTTCGCATGCCGCTGACCGGCCAGATCTCGCCCGACATGTTCTTCGTGGATCGCAACCGGCGCGAGCCGTTGCAGATGCAGCTTGCGGCCTCGATCACCTCGGCCCTGCTGGATACGCGGGCACAGCCGGGAAGCCGGATGCCTTCCACCCGCGCGCTGGCCACGCATCTTGGCCTGTCTCGCCTGACCGTCACGCTGGTTTATCAGGAGCTTGTGGCGCAGGGTTATCTTGAAAGCCTGCCGCGCTCCGGTTTTGCGGTCTCGCAGAAAGTGCCGCACCGGCGGCTGGAGGCGATCGACCAGACAGCGGTCAGCCGGGTGAACTGGGCCGCGCGCCTGCCCGATCTGACACGGCGGCGGCGCATCGTGAAGCCGCTGGACTGGCGCAGCTATCCCTATCCGTTCATCTACGGGCAGGCAGACCCGAAGCTGTTCAACCACACCGCCTGGCGCGATTGTGCCCGCCGGGCGTTGGGGGCGCGCGACTTTGCCGAACTGGCGGATGACAGCCTGACGCAGGATGACCCGGTGCTGGTGGATTACATCTGCCGCAACACCCTGCCCCGCCGTGGCATCCGCGCCCGGCCGGAAGAGGTGCTGATCACGCTGGGGGCGCAGAACGCCCTGTGGATCGCGGTCGGGCTGCTGGCCTTGCCGGACCGGCTGGCGGTCGTCGAAGACCCCGGTTTTCCTGACTTCGCAGAAAGCCTCCGGCTGCACGGGATGCCGACATTGTTCGTTCCGACCGATGCAGAGGGGCTGAACCCCGATGACCTTCCGCCCCAGACCGGGCTGGTTCTGGTTGCGCCCAGCCATTCCATCCCCGTCGGCATCACCATGACACTGGAGCGCCGCCGCGCGCTGCTGGCCGCCGCCGACCGGCATGACTTTCTGGTGGTCGAGGATGATTATGAAACCGAGATGAGCTTTCTCGAACCCCCCTCCCCTTCGCTCAAGTCGCTGGATGCCTCGGGGCGGGTGATCTATCTGGGCAGCTTTTCCAAATCGCTGTTTCCGGGCCTGCGCATCGGCTATCTGGTCGGTCCCGAGCCGTTCATCCGGCAGGCACGGGCGCTGCGCGCGATGATGCTGCGCCATGCGCCCGGACATATGCAGCGTGTGACCGGATATTTTCTGGCGCTCGGCCATTACGACGCCCATCTGGTGCGCCTGCGCGAGGTGTTCCGCCGCCGACGCGAAACGCTGGTCAGCGCCCTGTCACAGACCCCGCTGGAAGTGGTGGGCGCCGCCCGCCACGGGGGATCGAGCCTCTGGGTTGCCGCCCCCGAAACCATCGACAGCGCCAGTTTTGCCGAAGCGCTGCGGCCAAAAGGCGTGCTGATCGAGCCGGGCCATCCGTTCTTTGCCGCCCCCTCCGGCATCTGTCGCCACTTCCGTCTGGGTTATTCCTCTATCGGCGAGGACAGGATCAAGGCTGGCGTGGCGCATCTGGCTGAAACCGCGGCGGATTGGCGGTGAAACTGCCGCGTCGCCTAGTCTGGGCCCGCTTTGGCACCGTGACCGCCCTGCCCTGCGATTCGAATGATCCCCATTTTTGCCACTGCACCGAATAGCTGCGACACCGCCACCAACAAGATCTGGGTGGATCACCTTTCAAGAGTCTCCTGAATTATGTATATTTATCATTACGTTAATTTCATTACACATCTTGCGGAATGCCATCGGGGACCGTGACCCCACACCAGTTGTAGAATTTCCTTGCGTGACTGGCCGACTTGGCGCATTTCTGTTCGTAGCGGAAAACTGCGAGAATTTCGGATTTCTGCGCTACGAAGAACCAAGGACTCGGAAGAGTATGCTGAGTGCGGACCAACCGCGCCAGCTTGAAATGAGAGGGCAGCATGGCAGCAGAGCAGGTATTTGCCGAGCTTCAAGGCGACGCATCCACACTGCATGAGTCGATCCGGTTGCATCTGGAGCGCAATTTTGCGCCCGATGCCCGCAAGCACCTCAGAAGCTTTTCCTCGACCGAAGCGGCAGAATTTCTTGGGCTCGCGCCGGGCCACCTGCGCAAACTGCATGCCGAAGACAAGATCCCCGACGTTCCCCTGGATGAACGTGGGCGCAAACTTTATTCCGCCGAAGATCTGGCGCAGATCCGGCTGGCGCTGGCGCGCACCACGCGCGACCCGTCACTGTATCTGCGGGGGCGGGTCGGCACCGAGCCCTTGCAGATCATCTCTTGCGTATCGTTCAAGGGCGGCAGCGCAAAGACAACCACCGCGGCCTATCTGAGCCAGTGGTATGCCCTGCACGGCTATCGTGTGCTGGTCATCGACATGGACCCGCAGGCCTCGCTGTCCTCCATGACCGGGCTTCGCCCTGAGATCGACTTTACCCAGAAGGGCACGATCTACGACGCGATCCGCTACGATAACCCGCTGCCGATGAGCGAGGTCGTGCGAAAGACCTATTTCCACGGGCTTGATATCGCGGCGGGCGGGCTGATCCTTTCGGAATATGAAACCGAAACGCCCTATGCCCTTCGGCATGGCTCCGAACCGCCGTTCTATCTGCGTCTGCGCGAAGCGATCCAATCCGTAGAGTCAAGCTATGATCTTGTTTTCATTGATTGTCCGCCGCAACTGGGCTTCCTTACGCTCTCTGCGCTGGTGGCTTCTTCCTCGATCATCATTCCGGTCGTGCCGAACTTTATCGACGTGGCGTCTTTGGCCCAGTTCCTGACCATGACCTCGTCGCTGCTGGATACGATCCGCGACGCAGGCATGACGCTGGAATACGATTTCCTGCGCTATCTGGTGTCCCGTTTTGAGCCATCAGACGGGCCACAGGCGCAGGTTGCCGGGCTTTTGCGGGCGAATTTCGGGAAGCGGGTGATGACCGAGACCTTCCTGAAATCAACCGCCGTTTCCGATGCCGGGTTGACGCATCAGACGCTTTTCGAGGTCGGCAGGGGCAGCATGAACCGCAACACCTATGACCGCGCGATGGAAGCGATCAATGCGGTTGCGCGTGAGCTGGAGCAGGACATCCATCGCGCGTGGGGGAGGATCTGACATGGCACGCAAAAACATGTTCGAAGGCATCGCCCCGGCCGCACGGGCCGACGACGCAGGAAAAGACCCCCTGCCCCGCACCGCACCGAAAATGCCCGAGGTCTTTCAAAGTGCCGGACCGATCGCCGCCATCCGCAACGATCTGCGCAGCGTCGGCAGCCGGTCCATTCAGGACATCGACCCCGAACTGGTCGAAGATACCGGCCTGAAGGACCGCATCGGGGCACTGGATGATGATATCGCCGATCTGCGCGACAGCATTGCCAAGCATGGCCAGCAGGTTCCCATCCTTCTGCGCCCGCATCCGAAGCTGAGCGGGCGTTATCAGGTTGTCTATGGGCGCCGCAGGCTCGCGGCGATCCGGGGGCTGGGAACTCCGGTCAAGGCACTGATCCGCACGCTTTCAGATGAAGAGGCGGTGCTGGCGCAGGGGCAGGAAAACAACCTGCGCAAAGACCCTTCCTTCATCGAAAAGGCGCTGTTCGCCGGTGATCTGGAAGATGCGGGCTATGATGCACGGGTTGTTCAGGATGCGCTGAACGTGAATCGCAGCCATACATCGCATATGCGCAAGGTGCGCGAGGCCTTTCCGCGTGACGTGCTGGAACGCATCGGGGCCGCGCCTTCGATCGGCTGGAAACGCTGGTATGAGCTGGCGGTGAAGGTGCTTGAACAGGGAATCGACGCCTCGGCGATCCACCCTGCCCCGTTTCCTGACGGCTTTACATCAGACCAGCGGTTTGCGGCCTGGGTAAAGGCCTTGCCCGCACCGCCGAAAGCACCGGCCAAGCCGCGTTCGCCGATCAGCATTACGGCGAAAGATGGCACAGACATTGGCGAAGTCGAACTGAACAGGGGCAAGCTCGGCTTTCGCCCTTCTGCGCGCCAAACCGACTTCGCTGCCTGGCTGCACGAGAATGCGGAAACCGTTTTCTCGCGTCTGCACCAGGAATTCGTCACCCGGCCCAAGACGGATGACTGACAGTTGAAACACCGAAACCAACAGAGGAGCAGGATCGGAAAAGGATAGGCCTCCCGAATGGAACCCACCCGGAAGGCCCGCGCAAACCACAGGGCGCCAACCCTGAGAATGCTCATCTTCTAGCAAGAGCAAACTAGCGCAGGCCCGAATCACACGCAACATCGCATCGCGGTGAACCGATGTTTTTTGCCCTTTTTTCTGGGGAAAAGTGTCGTTCTTCGGTCTGATGTCTGCACGGGACCCGCGGAGCGCCTGGATCGTTCCACTGAACATGCCATGGAACACATCTCGTCATCGCCCGTGCGGGCTGGTCGGCGGGCAGGCTCTGACGTCTGCGCGCAAGCCGAGCGGGCTGCCACAAAATCCGCAGACCCTCGCTGGCGGGTGCTCGATCTTGTCCGCATCTGCCGCAGCCCGCTTGGCTTGCGCGACCGTGACATCACCGTCCTGCGCGGTTTGCTGTCCTTTGTGCCAGAATCTGCCGAACCTGCGAGACTGGTTGTCTTTGCCTCCAATCGCGCGCTGATGGAGCGGTGTGACGGGATTGACGAGCGCACCCTCCGCCGCCGGATCGTTCACCTTCAATCGAAAGGCCTGCTGACCCGCAAACTCAGCCCGAACGGCAAGCGGTATCAGATCCGCGACGCGCAGGCCGAAACCTGTCTGACCTATGGCATTGACCTTACCCCTCTCTTTCGCCTCCGCCCGGACCTTGACGCGCTGGCTGAAGATCAACAGCGGGAAGAGATGCAGCGCAAAACCTTGCGCGCAATGATCCGCCACGCGCTGTATCACCAATCTGAACCGTCGAAAGCCGAGGCTTGCGAAGAAGCCCGTCTTGCCCTGCGCCGCTCTGTTGACAGCCACCAGTTGCGGAAGCTTCTTGCGGCGATCGATCAGCCGTCGGAAACATCGTATCTGACCGACAGCGACAGTCAAAATGACCGGCACATTCAGATTCCAGAAAAAGAATCTTATGAATCTGAACACGGTGACGAATGTGCAGAACAAGAGTTGCGTTTGCACAGCGCACGAGAAAAAGAGCCCGCCACTGATAGCGATCTTTCGATTGAAGAATGCATTAGCTTGGCCCCAGCCGCTGTGGAATTTGCATTGGAAAGGCCGCGCTGTTGGTCAGACATTATTGATCTGTCTGTTTCCCTTGCACCTGCAATAGGACTTTCGCGAACCGTTATAGAGACCGCGCGAACCCGTCTTGGCCCACATGGTGCTGCCCTCGCAGTATTGGGTCTGGTGCAGGCATTCGGACGAATTCGCAACCCTCAGGCCTATTTATCCCGTCTTTCTGACAAGGCGCAGGAACAGGGCTTTGATCTTGTCCGCATGTTCCGATCCTTGGTCAGTTGCCAGAACAGACGCCACGCGGTGTCCTTAGCATCGCCATGTTTACCGGGGTAAACATCCGCTCTCTCGGCCCCAAACAAGCCGTATACCGGGGTAAACATGACCTCGTGCTGCAATATGATCGAAAACAGAATAGCGGCCATGCCCCCGCCCGATGCACGCTACAGTTACGAATGCGAAAGGATTGTATATTGACAGAGTTTGGCAAAGCCCTTGCGCAACTCAGCATTCCTAAGCTTGCAAGGGGCGTTGTGAGCAGCTCCGTAACATCCCGCACGCTCTTTGCTGGCTTCTATCGGATCGTCAGCCAGAACTCGAAGCGAAACCGCTTTACCAGTGGCGGGCGCAGGGGCTTCACCTCGACCTCTGGGGTGATGCCGAACGGGCCGCCCCTGTCTGGAGACGGCCCGCAGAAACGGCAGGGCGTTCAGGTGGCTTTTGCGACAGCAGTGCGAGTGCCCCAGTTCAGTGCAACCGCAAGCACGATGGCAAGGATACCGGCGGCGGCAGAGCTATAGATTTCCGGGATCGGCGACAGGAAGATGGCAAGCCCCGCTGCGATCCCAGTCATTGCATTGCGCCGCGTGGCGCTGTTGTAGAACATCACCCCCACGGCACCGTAAAGCGCGGGCAGGGTATAGGCCTTGATCGCATCGGCCATAGGTGGCGGCAGAATGGCGATCAGCGCACCGCCGATCAACACCAGCGCGATCAGGAATACCAGGTTCACCAGCACGGACACCACGATGCCAAGCACCGCTGCGACCTCGGCCTTGCGGGTTCCGGCCTCGGCTGCAATGGCGCTTTGGCAGGAAATTACTACTGGCATACGCATGTTGCCGATATTGCCCGACAGAAAGCTGATATAGGTGCCGCAGACGCCAAGGACGGGGAAATAGGAAACCGGCTCCACCACCCACATGATGCCCGCGATGGTGGCAATGGCCAGAAAGCCGGTCAGGATCGGGCCAATACCCGGAAAGGCCCCCAGCACGAAGGACAGGTAAAGCGCAGGCATCAGGCACAGCACCATGGCGACAGCAAGGGTCAGTCGGCCAATGCGATGGGCACGCGGGATGAAAATGCTTCTGTAGAAGCCTTCCATGTTCTGTTGGGTCATCTCACTTCCTTTCCAGTATTGTGCGATCAGGCCAGCAGGTGACTGGCGACCGAACCCGCGACCAGCCCCGCGATCAGCGCAAAGCCCACCGACCATTCCCGTAGCCAGGCCCGGTGCTTGCCCATCATGTGCAGGATCACCATGCACAGCGCGGCAACGACGACGGCAGCCATGTCATCCAACTCGAACTTGAAATTGCTGAGCCAGGTCTTGTCGATCACCGCATTCACGCCCAGCAGGCCAAAGATGGCGACGGGGGTCGCGGTGCCCACGGCGCGGATCAGTCCGGGGTTGCTGACCGACATCTTGTTCTGCGCCCGGTCCAGCCCCTTGGTCAGAAGGAAGGCAGAAAGCAGCCAGCCCATGCCGCCCAGCGTCATGACCCAGACCGAGGCGGCAAGGGCCTGAAGCGTATAGCTGTCGGCGCCCAGCTTCGCGCCTAGCGCCTTGGCGCCCTGATCGGCCGCAAGGAATTCGAACACCGCCGAGCCGATGACACCGACCCGCATCAGCGTGACTGGCCCGCCGACCATGGCCATCAGCGAAACCGCGACGAAAAAGATAGCGATGGCGGGGCCGACCGAGTTGATGGCCGCTGTCTTGTAGACGATCCGCCGCTCCTCGGGCGTCAGGATGGCGTAGCGGTCCGAAAAATCCAGCGTCATGCGCAGATAGAGCAACGACTGCACCACCACAACGCCGATCACGAGCGTTGCGAACAGCCACAAGACCGGGCCGTTCGCAATCTGAAGAACCTGTTCCATTTGGTTTTCCCTGTTGCTGATTATGGGATCAGGCCAGTTCCGCCGCGATCAGGCGGCAGAAATAGCTCGCTGCCGTGGGCAGGATGTCATCGTTGAAATCGAAGCCCGGATTGTGCGGCATGGCACCGGGACCGGCGCCAACCATGATGTAATTGCCGGGCACATCCTCGACCATGAAGGCGAAATCCTCGCTGCCGGTGAAGGGGGCCACATCGCCATGCACGTTCTCGGCGCCGACCGTTTCGGTGGCGACGGCAAGCGCGATGGCGGTCGCGTCCGGGTCGTTGACCAGCGGCACGAAGATGTCTTCGAACGTGATCTCGGCGCTGCCGCCATAGGTGGTAGCCACGCCCTGCACCACCTCGGTCAGGCGCTGGGTCATCTGGTCGCCCACCGCCTTGTTGAAGTAACGCAGGCAGCCCTTCATCGACGCCTTGTCGGGGATTACGTTGAAACTGTTGGTCCCGGCATAGACGTCGGTGAAGGACACGATGCCGGATTCGATGGGATCGACATTGCGTGCCACGATGCTTTGCGCCGTCATCACGATGTTCGCGGCGATCTGCGTGGCGTCGATGGTGGTCTGGGGCAGGGCGGCATGGCCGCCGCGGCCCTGCACCCGGATGGTGAAGAAGCGGCTGCCCGCCATCATCCGCCCGCTGCGGGTGAAGATGTGGTCCTTCGCATAGCCCGGCGCGTTGTGATAGGCATAGATCCGGTCACAGGGAAACCGCTCCAGCAACCCGTCCTTCAGCATGGCCAGCGCGCCGCCCAGACCCTCTTCCGCCGGCTGAAAGATGAAATGCACCTTGCCCGCGAAATCGCGGTCGCGCGAAAGATGCCAAGCGGTCGCCAGCAAGGTGGCGGTGTGACCGTCATGGCCGCAGGCATGCATGACCCCCGGCACTTTGGAGCTGTAGGGCTTCCCGGTTTCTTCGGTGATCGGCAACGCATCCATATCGGCGCGCAGGCCGATGGTGCGGTTTGAAGGCCGCTTGCCGCGCAACACGCCCACGATACCAGTGCCCCCGATGCCGGTATGCACCTCGTCCATCCCGTATTCGCGCAGCTTGGTTGCCACCAGTTCCGCTGCGAAGGTCTCCTGAAAGCCGAGCCCCGGATTTTCGTGCATGGCCCGGCGCATGCGGGCGAATTCGTCCTGCGCCGCAACGATGCTTTCGATCATCCCCATCCTGTTCCTCCCGAATCATCTGATATTATTTCACTCAGAAATAGTCTCATATTGATACTATTGTGCCTAACGAATATTTGCGGCTTGATGGATCAGGGCCGGTATTGCACAGGGGGCGCATGCCGAAACGCGATGGAAAGGCCGCGATGTACAGGAACTGGTCAAAGGCGTTTCGGCAGGGAAACGCGGTCTACAAGCTGAACATGCTGGGCACGGCTGCTGTCAGGGCGCTTGATGACCGTTTCGTCGCGCTGGTGGGGCTTGATGTGCGAACGGTGCGGGTGCTGCGGCTGATCGGCGATAACCCCGGCATCGGGTTTGCCGAAATCGCCACCTATGGCGCGTTGGAACGCAGCCTTGCCTCGCGCCTGATCCAGAGTCTCGTGCGTGGCGGGCATGTCGAGCGCCACAACGACCCACAGGATGCCCGTCGCTTTGGCCTTTACATCACCGAAACTGGCAGCACCGCGCGGGCGCGCGCCGATCTTCTGTCAGAGGTGGGGCTGAAGCTGCTGTTTCAGGATTTCGACGCCGCCGAGGTTGCGGCGTTCAGCAGCATGATGGACCGGCTGGCTGAATGGATCGACAGCGACGAGTTTGAGCGCAGCGCCGCCAGTCAGTTGGACGAAGCCGCCCGCCGGGCTGAAACGCTTTAGCCCCGCGGCGGCCATCACCGTCCACATCGCGCCGCGCAGGGCGCGACAGGTGGGTTTCAGATGGGGGAGGGCAGGGCGCTTGGCGTGCCAACCGCTCCGGCACGCGGCGCAGTCAGTCTTTGGCTTTGGTGACAGCGGCCTGCTTGGCGGGGGATGCGGGATCTGAAAGCGCGGCTCAGACCTTGCCATCGCATCCCGAAACAGCGGGGGTTCACGCTCGGCCCGTGACGACGAGGGAATCCCTGCCGCGATTTGGGGCGCGGCGGGGAATTGCATGCGCCATCCGAGGATCGCCCATGTCACATTCAGTGGCACGATGGCACCGGGCATTATCAACGCCTTGCGGCGTTGAGGGGCGCCACAGATCAGTAGTAGAACTGGTCGCGGAAGACGTGCTGCACGATCCGGTCGCGGGTCAGGCCAAGCTTGGCCAGTTCCGCATCGCTCAGCGCCTGAAGCCGTTCCACGCGGTCGGCCCGCGACCGCATTTCGCCATAGCGGACCAGCGCGGCGCCAATATATGCAAGAACCTGCGCGCCGAATTTCTTGCCAAGGCCTGCATTGCGGCTCGGAATGTCTGATGTATAGCTCATGGAAACCTCCTGAAGCATGGATCGGTTGGTTTCCCCCCTTGCGGCTGAACTTACGTCGGCAGGGCCGAGCTCACAACCGGAGATGCTGCATTGCAGCATTGCGCTGAGGGCAAGGCAGGGTTGTTACCGCTCTGCCTCGGCGATCAGCCCGCCAATCCAGCGTGCAGCGGCCAAGGTTGCAGGAAGGCCGAGTGGCAGGCTCCAGACCAACGCGGACACGGGGGCGATATTGGCAAAACCGACGGAATGCAGGATCAGCCCCAGAAGAAAAAGGTTGATCGCCACCGCCCCGGTGGCAAAGGGCCAGATCCACAGCCTGAGCCGCCACATCCGGCGCGGATCAATGGCTGGTGCCGTCTTCGAAAGTGATCTTGTTCCAGACATTGTATTTTCCTGAAGGCTTGCGCATCGGCAGGCGGGTGAGTTCCTTAAGGCTGTGGCTGTCATAGACGATTACTGCGCCCTCCTGTTCCCAGACCGAAACCAGCGCCTTGCTGCCGTCGCGGGTGAATTCGGTATGGGCCACCGTCTTGCCGGGTTCGGGCTTCAGCACCTTCACCACCCCCAGCGTCTGCTTGTCGATCAGATGCATCTCGCCCTTGTGCGGCCCGGTAAAGACATCGGCCCAGATCTGCGGTGCGCCATCGTGGCTGCGCAGGAAGAAGCCCGGCCCCGAGGTCTCGATCACCTTCAGCACATGCCAGTCCTGCATGTCGATCACGCTGATCCGCCCCTCGTTCAGGTGTGGCACCGCCATGACGCGGCGACCGTCGCGCATCCAGCTTATGCCGCTGCCCAGATGCGGCATGCCGGGCAGGGGCAGGGTGGCGATATCGCGCCCGACATCGAGGTTCACCACCACGCCGGTCTCGCCCTCGCGGTTGGCGCCGATCAGGTTGCGGTAATCGGGGTCGAAGAAAAAGTCGTCCAGCGGCGCCGAAACCGCGATGCGGCGCCTCGCGAACAAGCCGCGCTCGACGCCCATCGCCTCTTCCATACCGTTCTCGTTGGAATGGACCAGCCCCTCGGAATAGGGGCCGCCATCCTCGGACGTGGCGATCTCCCAGATCTCGGGCACATCTTTCAGTGCCAGCACGAAAGTCTTGCGGCGCGGCGCCTGATAGACGGCGGAAACCCGGCTGGGCCGCCCCTTGCGATCCGCCACCGCGATGACGCGGGCGACGCTCAGGTCATCGGTGGACAGGATCGTCAGTGTTGCAGGCAGGTAATTCGCCACCGCAAGCCATTTGCCGTCGGCACTCATGGCGATGTTGCGGCTGTTGAGACCCGCGCGCACCCGACCGACCTCGTGCAGTGACCAGATGTCGTATTTCTGCACCCAGCCATCGCGCGACATGACAAAGACATAGCGGCCGTCTGGGCTGAACTTTGGGCCGCCATGCACGGCGAAGGGGGTTTCGAACCGATCCAGCACCGCAAGGCTGTCGCCATCCAGCACCGAGATATGGCTGTCGCCGGTTTCCACCACCAGCGTGATGTTCATCGGATCGGCGGCGAACACCGGCGCGGACGCGGCCTGGTAATCGGCGGTCATCTCGCGCGTCGCGCCGATCGCCGCCGCATCCCAGACGGGCGGGGCCGCCAGCGGGGCCGAGACATAATCCGCCACCGCCGCGATCTCCTCGGGGCGCAGCGTATCGCGGAAAGCGGGCATCTGCGTCATGGCCCGCCCTTCGGCGATCACCGCCTGCAACCTGTCGCCCTGCAAACGGCCAAGGCTTTCCGGGATCAGCGCCGGCCCCTTGCCGCCCAGCCGCGTTTCGGCATGGCACGAGGCGCAAAGATCAGCATAGATCGCCGCCCCGTCCGGCCCCGCCAGCGCGGCTTCGGCGAGCCCCAGCAGAACCGCCGCTGCCCATTTACCTTGGCGAAAATATCCCCCCGCCGGAGGCGTCCTGTCCGCGCCACCGGGTGCGCGGTTACAGGAAACGATGCGCCGGATCATGGCTTTTCCCCCGGAATGGCGTGACGGTCAGCCGCTCGGCCGCATCCAGCCCGATTTCAGCGTTGCTCAGGTAACAGGCCGGATCTTCAGCCCAGGGGTCGCCGGTGATCTGAAGCGCGCGGATGCGGGTATTGCCGCCGCAGATCGTCTTGAAGGCGCAGGCGCCACAACGGCCCTTCAAGGGGCGCGGCCGCTGGCGCAGCGTCGCCAGCATCGGGTCGGTGCCGGTCCACAATTGGCTGAACGGCGTGTCCTTCACCGAACCCACGGTATAGTCGGACCAGTAGGTATCGGGGTGCACCTTGCCCTGCGGGTCGATATTGGCGACGCCCAGCCCACTGGAATTGCCACCCCAGGCCGCCAGATGCGCCTCGACCTGTGCGGCCTTGTCTGCATCGAAATTGCGCCGCACCCAGCGCAGGAAATAGACGGCATCAGCATCGTTGTTGCCGGTGACGATTTCCAGCGGCTGATCCTCGGCCACCGCGATCCATGCGCGATCCATCAGCTGATCCATCGCATGACGGGTGCGGCGGTGGGCGGTATCCTCTCCCCGGTTCTTGTCGCCCCGCCCGGCATAAACAAGGTGCGACAGATAGAACTTGTCCACCCCTTCGGCGTCGCAAAGGTCCATCATCGCGGACAGCATGGCGGCATTGTCCTCGGTGATGGTGAAGCGCAGCCCCACCTTCACGCCCCGCGCCTTGCAGGCTCGCACCCCGGCGAGGGCGGCATCAAAGGCGCCGTCCATGCCGCGGAACCAGTCGTTCATTGCGCCGATCCCGTCCAGCGAGATGCCGACATAATCGAAGGCCAGATCGGCGATACGGTCGATGTGTTCGGCCACCTTCGTGCCGTTGGTGGACAGCGACAGGTGACGGAACCCGAGTTCCTGCGCCCGCGTGGCAAGGTCGAAGAAATCGAACCGGCTCAGCGGCTCGCCGCCCGACAGGATCAGCGCGGGGATGCCGTAAGCATACAGGTCGTCCAGCACCGCCATGGCCTGTTCGTGGCTCAGTTCCCCCGGAAAGGGAACGTCGGCCGAGGTGGTATAGCAATGCCGGCAGCGCAGGTTGCAGGTGCGGGTCAGGTTCCAGATCACCACGGGCTTCACCGCACCCGCGCGTCGGCGCACCGGGGTGGGGGCCACCAGTTCGCGCATGTATTGGGTCAGACGGAACATGGCTCAGCCCCCTTCGGCAAGGCGCATCCCGGTCTTTTTCAGGATGCGGGTGGAATAGAGAATATCCTGCGCCCGGCAGGCCGGGCCGAGGAGGCGGGCAATCTGCCCGCGTTTCGTCTCGACCTCGGGGCGGCTGGTGCCGTGGATCATGGCGAACAGGTTATAGGGCCAGTCGGGCAGACTGCGCGGTCGCAGGTAGCAATGGCTGACGAAGGGCAGGGCGCCGACTTGGGCGCCAAGCCCGGCCGCACGGTCGTCGGCCACGTCCCAGACGCTCATGCCATTCGCCACCATGCCAAGCGCGTAATGGTTGGGCGCCAGCGCGATGCGGCGGATCACCCCCGCCGCCTGCATCCGGGCCATGCGGTCCATCACCTCGGCCTCGGTCAGGTCGAGCCAGCGGGCGATTTCCGCGAAGGGATGCGGCGTCAGCGGCAGGCCGCCGGCGGTGGCCTGAAGGATGCGGCGGTCGGTGGCGTCGATGTTCATGCCTCTACCCGGAAGCCGATGAAGAATTCCTGCACCTTGGGGAAAAGATGCACGGTCAGCCCGGTTTCCGCCTCGATGTCGGCGGCTGTGGACGCAATGCCCTCGGCCCTTTCGCAGGCCAGAACGAACCACATGTTCAGCCGGTGCTGGCGTTCATAATTATGCGCGACCTCGGCATGGGCATTGACCAAAGTCATGACCTCCTCGAAACGGTCCTCGGGCACCGCCATGGCGCAAAGGCAGAAGGCCCCGCCCATGGCGGCGGCATCAAGGAAGGGGCCAAAGCGGGTGATGGCGCCGATCTCGCGCAGGCGCGCGATACGGTCCAGCAGTGCCGCCTCGGTCAGGCCGGTTTCGCGGGCCAGTGCGGTGAAGGGGGCGGCGGTGATCTCGATCCCGTCCTGCAGGTGGTTGAGGAGTTTCCGGTCGGTGGCGTCCAGCGCCTCGGGGGGCAGTTGCCGCCGCATCACGCCGCCCTCCGCAACCGGGCGCCGGTCTGTTTGAAACAGCGGGTGGAGAATAGCACGCGATGGGCCATTCCCTGCAAGGCGGGCAGGCGGGTCGCGGCCTCCAGCACTGCCAGCGCCTCGGGCCTGCTGCGGGCGTGGATCATGGAATAAAGCCGCCAAGGCCAGAGGCCGGGCACCGTGCGGCGTTCATAGGCCAGCGTCACGCCGGGATGGGCGGCAAGGGCGTGGCCCGCAGCCTCAGCCTGTTCGGGCGGGGCGTCCCAGACCACCATGGCATTGGCGGTAAACCCCAGCGCACGATGGCGCACGATCACGCCCAGCCGGGTGATGATCCCGGCTGCCAGCAGCGCGGCGACACGGGTGATCACGGCGTCTTCATCGCGGCCAAGTGCCTCCGCCAGCGCGGCGAAGGGGCGCGGGGTCAGGGCCAGCCCCGCAGACAGTTCATGCAGCAGGGCGCTGTCGCCGGGATGCAGTTGATAGGGCAGGGGAGGGCGGTCCGAAGGCATGGCCCGCAAACCGCCTGTCAGCCGGAAGCCGAGGTCGATGTTGAAGGGCCGCACCAGCCGCAGGTCGAGCAGTTGCAGCCCTGATGCGCTGCGAAGCCTGTCCAGAAGCGCCGCAAGCTCCTCGCTGTCGGCGGCGGTGGCGACGAACCACAGGTTCCAGTCGGCCTCGCGCAAATAGGAATGGTTCACCCCCGGCTCGGTCCCTACAAGCGCGGCGATGTCCTCAATCCGGTCCTCCGGCACCGCCATGGCGGCAAGGGTCGAGGCCCCGGCGGTATTGGGGCGCACCGTGCCGCCGACCCGAGCCACCTGTCCGTTGGCCCGCAACCGGATCAGCCGGTCGATCACCGCACTTTCGGTCAGGCCAAGGGCCGCACCGATTGCGGCGAAGGGCTGCGGGCAAAGCGGCAGGTCGCGTTGAAATTCGTCCAGCAGACGCAGGTCAAGGGCGTTCATGGTCACAACCCCGGCCGATGCGCGCGCGCCGTGAAGAAGATGCCCGAGGGCGCCTTGGCCGCGATCTCTGCCAGCTTCTCGCGGGTGCGCGTGTCGTAGACCAACACCCTGTCGTCATCGCGTGCGCTGATCCAGACCTCGGCGCCGCGCGGGGCGAATTCCATGTGCAGCACCGCCTTGCCGGGGGTCAGCGTGGCGACGACCTTGTGGTCGCGGCTGTCGATCACCTGCACGGTATCGTTCAGGGGTGTTGCGAAGTTCACCCAGACATAGGGCGAGGCCGGTTGCGCGATGATGAACACCGGCTGGCCATGCACCGGGGTCGCGCCCCGGTCGGCATGGGTTTCGCTGTCCACCCACAAAACCTCGTGCCGCCCTACGGCGGGCAGGGCGAACTGGCCTTCCGTGAAGGCCCAGCCTTGCAGATGCGGCATTTTGTAGACCGGCATGTCTTCGCCCGTCTTGCCGTAATCGGTCAGAAACTTCTGCGGTGGGGTTTCGGGCGACCACAGGTCATAGGACATGACGCCCTTTTCACCGAAGAGGCCCACCAGATAGGTATGGGCATCCGCCGTCAGCACGGCATCGAAGGGGTTGACCCCGGCGATGCCCAGCGAGGTCACCACCGGCGCAGCGCCCGAGAAATCGCCCGTAAACACCTCGCCGGTATCCCAGACCGCCCAGGCAAAGCGGCGGCCGGGCAGATCGACAAGGCCGATGGTCTTGCCCTCCGCCGGGATGTCGGCCACCGGCGCCAGCGTCCCGGCATCGAAAACCTTCACCCCGCCGGGTTCGTAATTCGACACCGCGACCAGCCTGCCGTCATCGGAAATCGCGCCGCCGATGGAATTGCCCGCCTGCATGGTCCGAGCCACCACCTTGCGGTCGATCAGGTCTACCTTGCTCAGCCCGCCGTCACGGCCGAATACATAGGCGAAGCGTTCGTCGGGGCTGTAGGTCAGCGAGGCATGCGAGAGGTCGCCCAAGCCCTCGATCCGCGTCAACGCCGCGCGGTCGGACCGATCCACCAGCAGCAGGCTGCCGCTGGCGCGTTCGACCACAAGGCCAAGGTCGCCGGTCGCCTGCGCCAGCGCGGGCAGCGGCAGAAGGGTCAGCAGGGCAAGGGCAAGCGCGCGTTTCATCTTTGGTCCTTCGTGGTCAGGTAATCGGCGATCCAGCGCGCCTCTTCCTCGGTCAGAAGCGGGCGCCAGGGCGGCATGGCGGTGCCCGGCACACCGTCGAGGATGATGGTGGCCAGCGTGGCGGGGTCGGCGCCAGCCAGAGCCTCGGTGGTCAGCGGGCGGCCAAGCCCGCCCCGCAGCGTCAGCCCATGGCATGAGCCGCAATCCTGTGTGACGATATGTTCCAGCCGCGCCGCCTGTTCGGGCGCGATCTCGGCCAGTGCCATGCCGGGCAGGATCGCAAGGAAAAGCGCAAGCTTAGGCATGGGCCACCTGAAGCGCCGCGTCGGGCAGGGGCGCGTAAAGCGAGACGACGCGGCCGATGATGAACAGCAGCGGCACCCCCGGCTCGGCATCCGCGACGGCGGTTGCGATGTCGGCAAGGGTGGACAGCACCCGCCGTTCACGCGGCGTGGTCGCTGCGGCGACGGCCAGAACCGGCAGATCGGCGGGCAGGCCGTGGTCCAGCAGCCGGGTCGAAATCTCGGCCATGGCGGCGGCGCCCATATAGACCACCAGCGTGGTCTCGGCATGGGCGAGCGAGCGCCAGTCCAGATCCAGCGCCGCGTCCTTCGCGCGGTGTCCGGTGACATAGCGCACGCCGGTGGCAAGCCCCCGGTGGGTCAGCGGCACGCCGGTCGCGGCGGCGGCCCCTTGTGCCGAGGTGATGCCGGGGACATGGGTGCAGGGCAGGCCTGCGGCGCGGATCGCCGTCGCCTCCTCGCTGCCGCGCCCGAAGATCAGCGGATCGCCGCCTTTCAGCCGCACCACACACAGCCCCTGCGCCGCCAGAGCGACCAGCAGCGCGTTGATGTCTTCTTGCGGCAGCAGATGATGTTTCGGCAGCTTGCCCACGTCGATGCGTCGCGTCGCGGGGGGCACCAGCGCCATGATCTCGGGGCTGACCAGACGGTCATGGACCACCACATCGGCCAGTTGGATCAACCGCAGCGCGCGCAGGGTCAGAAGCTCGGGGTCGCCCGGGCCGGCGCCGACCAGATGCACGATACCGCCGGATTGCGAGGGGGCGAGGTCTTTCATGGCTGTCGGTCCCGACTGGCTGGTTGAAAAAGGGGGCGGGCACAAAGGATGTGCCCGCCGGGATGCCGCGCGCCCCTGAGGCCGCGCGGCGGGGAAGCGCGATCAGTAGATGTCCTTCTGGGTGTTCAGCACATTGAACTTGCCCGTGGGGGTGATCAGACGCGGATCCTTGATGACCTGCTTCAACTCCAGCGTCGTGTCATCAACCACGACAATGGCGCTTTCCTTGTCCTTGGCGTTCCAGACGCTGAACCAGACCTCGGTGCCTTCCTTGTTGAATTCGGGCTGCACCACGCGGGGCTGTCCATCCGCGATCCCGGCCCATTCGCCGATCGGCAGGGTGGTGAACTCGGGGTCCACATCCGGATCGCCGCCCATGGCGGTGATGTCGAACACCGCGACATTGGCCGACACTTCGGCATCGGGATTCAGCGGTGCATCGACATAAAGATGCGTGCTGTTCGGATGGGTCTTGATGAACAGCGAGCCGCCACCCAGACCAAAGAAGTTGTCCACGATCTTCCACGCCTGATCGGGGTGGCCCTCCGGGTCGGTGCCGATCAGCGCCACGCTTTCGTCGCCCAGATGCGAGGTCGCCCAGACCGGCCCATAGACCGGGTGGGTGAAGTTCGCGCCCCGGCCCGGATGCGGGGTCTGGCCGCCGGTTTCGATCAGCGCGGTCAGCTTGTCTTCCTTGGTGTCCACCACCGCGATCTTGCCGCGCTGGTTGGCCGCCACGAGGAAATAGCGATGCGTGCTGTCGAAGCCGCCATCGTGCAGGAAGCGTTCGGCTTCGATCTCCACCGTCTTGAGGTTCTTCAGGTCGGTGTAATCGACGAACAGGATCTTGCCCGTCTCTTTCACGTTCACGATGAATTCCGGCTTGTAATGGCTGGCCAGAATGGAGGCGACGCGGGGTTCGGGGTGATAGACCTGCTCGTCATAGATATTGCCACGGGTGGAGACGATCTTAAGCGGCTCCAGCGTTTCGCCATCCATGATCACATATTGCGGCGGCCAGTAGGCGCCGGCGATGGCCAGCTTGTCTTCCCAGCCCTCGAACTTTGAGGTCTCGACCGACCGCGCTTCGATGCCGATCTTGATCTGCGCAACCGAGGCCGGTTCCTTCATCCACAGGTCGATCATATTGACCAGACCGTCGCGGCCGATCACGAACAGATAGCGCCCCGAGGCCGAGATACGGCTGATATGCACCGCATAGCCGGTGTCGATGACGGCACGAATGTCATAGGTGCCGCCGTCAATCAGCGCGATCTGCCCCGCATCCCGCAGGGTCACCGACATCAGGTTCTCGATGTCGATGTCGTTTTCCTTTTGCTTCGGCCGGTCCTCGGGCTTCACCAGCACCTGCCAGCTCGCCTTCATGTCGGGCATGCCCCATTCCGGCGGCGAGGGCGGTTCCAGCAACAGGTAACGCGCCATCAGATCGACCTGCGCCTCGCTCAGCTCGCCCGAGGTGCCCCAGTTCGGCATCCCGGCGGGCGAGCCATAGGTGATGAAGCTGTGCAGGTAGTCATAGCCATTGGCGCGGGTGATGTCGGTGGTCAGCGGCTTGCCCGTCGCGCCCTTGCGGAGCACACCGTGGCAACCGGCGCAGCGTTCGAAATAGATCTGCGTCGCCTGCTGAAACTCCTCTTGTGACATGACCGGATCGTCAGGCTTGCGGCCCGGAATCTCGACCTGCAACTGGCCGAGGGTGGTCATCGAGGGTTCATAGGCGGCAGCGGGGCCGTCTGCGTGCTCTTTTGGCTTGTCCTGCGCAAGGGCAGGCGCAGCTATCAGCCCGAGGGCGAGGGCGGCGCTGGTCCACAGGATCGTCCTGGCTCGGGTGGCTCGGCGGGTCATGGGAATCTCTCCGTTCAGCTGGTGAGGCTGCGTGCACATTCCCGTGATCGCGCTGTGATGGCTTTGACTTTGGTTAAGGCCGCGACGTTCCCGCGCAGGCAGGGTGCGAGGCGGAAAGACGACGAGCCGAAGGGCGCCGCCATGCGACAGATCCTGATAGCGCTACTCTGGCTGCTGGGTGCGGGCATCGCCCTTGCGCAAGAAGGACCGACACCCGAAGAGGCGGCGGCGCTGACCGGCGTGCCGGGCCCGGTAACGCTGCGCCGGATCGACGATGGCGTGCCGGGCTGGGAGGTCCGCGCCGGGGGCGATCTGGTCGGGCATATCGGCTCCACATGGGAAATTGCCGGTTCGGTGGGGTATTCCGGGCGGCCGCTGGATGTGCTGGTCGCCGTATCGCCCAAAGGGGTGATCCTCGGCGCGCGGCTGATCCGGCATGACGAGCCGGTGCTGACATTGGGCATTTCGGATGCCGATATTGCCGCCTATGTCAGCGGCTTCGCCGGGCTGGACCTTGCGGCGCCCAAACCACCGCAGGCGCCCGACGTCATCAGCCGCGCTACCGTCTCGACCGGGGTCATCCGCGACGGCATCCTGCGCAGCGCGCGCACGCTGGCGGTGGGGCGGGGCGTCATCGCGGGTGGCGCCATCGACCGGCTGAGTTTCGCGCCCGCCGGGTGGGAGCAGTTGCTGGCGAGCGGCGCGATCAGCGAAACACGCATCGGCATGACCGAGGCGGCGACGGCGCTGGCGGGCGCCAAAGTGCCGGTCACGCCCGGTCCCGGCGATTTCCTGCATCTCTGGGCCGGGGTGATCGACCCGCCCGCCATCGGCCAGAACCTGCTGGGCCAACAGGAATTCACCCGTGCTCTTGGCGCGCTGGGGCCGGGCGAGGCGGCGCTTCTGGTCATGTCCGCAGGGCTGCAATCGCATCGCGGCATCGACTGGAAACGCTCGGGCCGGTTCGACCGGCTGACCGTGGTTCAGGGGGAAACCCGCTGGCAGCCCGGCGCGGACGGCTATCGCCTGATCAAGCGGCTGGCGTTGAAGGACGCCCCCGCGATGAAGGAGATCAGCCTGTTCGCCCTGCCCGCCGCCATCGACCCGACGCAGCCCTTCACGCTGGAGGTCCGCGCCAGCCGCCCCACCGCGACGGGGGACGAGGTGGCGCTGATCGCCCGCCTGCCGGTGGCGCTCCCGGCCGCTTTCATCCTGCAAGCGCCGACGCCCGAACCGCTCTGGCGCAGCATCTGGCAGGCCAAGCGTGTGCAGGCGGGCGTCGTGCTCCTGATGCTGCTGGTGCTGACGGTGATCCTGTTCGCGCAGGAATGGATCACTCGGCGCCCGAAGCTGTGGCGGGCCGGGCGCATCGGCTTTCTGGGCGCCAGTTTCCTCGTGCTGGGCATGGGGCTGAACGGCCAGCTTTCCGTCGTGCAGGTGGTCGCCTTCATCCATTCCCTGCTGACCGGCTTCCGGTGGGAGACCTTCCTGATCGAGCCGGTCATTTTCATTCTCTGGTCCTTCGCGGCGCTGGGGATGCTGTTCTGGGGACGCGGGGTCTATTGCGGCTGGCTTTGCCCCTTCGGCGCCTTGCAAGAGCTGACCAATACGCTGGCGCAGCGGCTGGGCTTGCAGCAGATCGCGGTGCCGCAGGCGCTGCACGAACGGCTCTGGGTCATCAAATACACGCTGTTCGTCGCCATCCTCGCGCTGTCCTTCTATTCCATGCATGACGCGCTGCTGCTGGCCGAGGCCGAGCCGTTCAAGACCGCCATTTCCCTGCGCTTCCTGCGGGCCTGGCCGTTCCTGCTGTTCGTGGCCGCGATCCTTGGGGCGGGGCTGTTCATCGAACGGTTCTATTGCCGCTATCTGTGCCCCTTGGGTGCGGGGCTGGCGATCCCGGCCAAGCTGAAGATCTTCGACTGGCTGAAGCGCCGCCCGCAATGCGGCCGCGAATGCCGGATGTGCGAGACGAAATGCACCGTCGGCGCCATCGACACCATCGGCCGCATCAACCCCAATGAATGTGTCCTGTGCCTGCGCTGTCAGGTCATCATGAATGACGGCACGCAATGCCCGGTGCTGAAGCGCCGCGCCCGTGCCTCGGAAGGAGCCACGCCATGAGTGCTGTGAAACGCCTGTTCTCTGAAGGCTTCCGGGTCTTTTTCCTGTCGGCCGGGCTGTTTGCCGTGCTGGCCATGGTGCTTTGGACCGGCTGGCTGGCCTTTCAGGCCGCGGGCGGGTTGGCCGATCTGCCGGTCACCATGGCGCCGCAGCACTGGCATGCGCATGAGATGATCTTTGGCTATGGCGGCGCGGCGCTGGCCGGGTTCTTCCTGACAGCCGTGCCCAACTGGACTGGCGGGAAGGCGGCGCCACATCGCTTTATCGCGCTTGCGGCGGGGCTGTGGCTGGCGGGGCGGCTGGCGCTGTGGTTCTCTGGCGCCTTGCCGCTGCCGGTTGTGGCGGTGGCGGATCTGGCCTTCGCGCCGCTGCTTGCTGTTCAGTTGCTGATGCAGCTTCTGCGCCGCCCGCGCGGACCACAACTGCTGTTCGTGGCGATGCTGGCGTTGTTCTGGCTGTCGAACCTGCTGGTGCATCTGGACTGGCTGGGCCTGACAGCCAGCGCGGGGCAGGGGTTGCGCGGCGGGCTGCTGGTGCTGGCCGGGATGATCGTCGTCATGGGCGGGCGGTTGACACCGGGCTTTACCCGCAACGCCATGGTCGCCAGCGGGCGTGAGGATCGGCTGCCCGTCAACCCGCGTCCGCTGGCGGCGGGTTCGGTCACTGCGGCCATCGCGGTGCCGGTGGCATGTCTGGCCGGTCTGCCCGAGACGCTCACCGGCGCGGTGGCGCTGCTGGCCGGGGCGTTGGCCCTGTGCCGGGTCGCGTTGTGGCGGGGGGGCTGGACCTGGCGACGGCCAATCCTCTGGACGCTGCATCTGTCCTATGCGCTGAACGCGCTTGGCCTTGTGCTGCTGGGGCTGGCAGGTCTGGGCTTCGGGTCCGAGATCGCGGCGCTGCATGTGCTGGCTATCGGCGGTGTCGGCGGCATGACACTGGCCGTCATGTCGCGCGCGAGCCTTGGGCACAGCGGGCGCGCCCTTGTCGCGCCGCGCGGCGTGGTGCTGGCCTATGCGCTGCTGCCGTTCGCCGCTGCGCTGCGCTGGATCGGTTCGGCCGTTCCGCAGGTCTATGAACCGGCGGTGCTGGCCTCCGGCGTGCTGTGGGTCATGGCCTTCACCCTGTATCTGGCGGAGCTCTGGCTGGTCTGGTGGCAACCGCGCCTGCCACGCGCCCCGGTCGGAGCGCCGCGATGAACCGCCGCCGGTTCCTGAGCCTCAGCGCCGCCGCGCTGGTCGCCCCCCATGCCGCGCAGGCCGCTACATGGGAAGGTCGCGCCTTCGGCGCCGCCGTGAGCATGCGGCTGGAGGCGGCAGACCCGGCTCGTGCCAGTCTGACCTTCGCCCGCCTGACGGCCGAGATCGACCGGATCGAGCAGGTCTTCAGCCTGCACCGCGACTCCGCGCTGACCCGGCTGAACCGCGATGGCCGTCTGGCAGGGCCGCCGCCCGCGCTGCTGGAGGTTCTGGCACTGGCGCGGCAGGTGCATGCCGCGACGGGTGGCGCCTTCGATCCCACGGTGCAGCCGTTGTGGCAGGCTCTGGCGACAGGCGGCGACCAACAGGCTGCCCGCGCTGCCATCGGGCTGGGTCGCGTGCAGATTGACGCGCGTGAAATCCGGCTGGCCCCCGGTCAGGCGCTGACACTGAACGGCATCGCGCAGGGTTGGGCCGCCGACCGCATTGCGGCGCTGTTGCGGGCCGAAGGCTATGGCCATGCGCTGATCGACATGGGTGAAATTGCCATCACCGGCCCACGCGCCGACCGCACCCCTTGGCGCGTGACCATTGCAGGGCCGGAAGGGCAGGCGCTGCGCGAATTTGCGCTGCGCAGTGGCGCCATGGCCACCTCGTCGCCGCGCGGCACGCTGATCGGGGCGGGGCAGCCGCATATCGTCGGACCCCGCGCGTCGCTCAGGCCGCGTTGGCAGACCGTCAGTGTCACTGCCGCGCGCGCGGCGCTTGCCGATGCGCTGTCCACCGCCTTCTGCCTGATGGACCGCGCCGCCATCACCCGCGCTCTGGCCGCCTTCCCAGATACAGAAATCGTGCTTCTGGCGTGAATGTCACATCGCCGGGTTGACTTTGGTTAAGGCCAGACTCGGGCGGCTTCTTCACAGAAGGGTGACTGCAACCGCTCAGGGAAGGACACCTCGCCATGCGCGAAGTCATGACCAAGAGCATGGCCCGCAATATCTTTTACGGCGGGTCACTGTTCTTCATCCTCATCTTCGTGGGTCTGACGGCCCATTCGCACTTCTACATAACCAAGACCTCGACCGACAAGGCAACGCTGACCGAAAGCGTCGCGCAGGGCAAACTGCTTTGGGAAAAGCATGCCTGCATCAACTGCCACACCCTTCTGGGCGAAGGCGCCTATTTCGCCCCGGAACTGGCCAATGTGATGACGCGCTGGGGCGTCGAGCCGGGTGACCATGAAGGCGCCTTCACCGCGCTGAAAGGCTGGATGGATGCCATGCCGACCGGGATCGAGGGCCGCCGCCAGATGCCCAACTTCGGGCTGACCGACGATGAATACCGCCAGATCGCCGACTTCCTGCTGTGGACCAATACGATCCGCGCGCAGGACTGGCCGCCGAATGATGCGGGCTGAGGAGAGACTGCCATGAAATACCAAACGCAAAAGATCGCGCTGGCCTATTTCGTTGTCGCCATGGCGCTGTTCGCCGTGCAGGTGACCATGGGGCTGGTGCTGGGCTGGATCTACATCTCGCCCAATTTCCTGTCAGAAATCCTGCCCTTCAACGTGGGCCGGATGCTGCACACCAACAGCCTGATCGTCTGGCTGCTGCTGGGCTTCTTCGGTGCCGCCTATTACCTGATCCCGGAAGAGGCGGAACGCGAGATCCACTCGCCCAAGCTCGCCTGGCTGCAACTGGCGATCTTCGTCATCGGGACGGCGGGGGTGGTTGTCACCTATCTGTTCAACCTGTTTGACGGCAACTGGCTGCTGGGCAACGAGGGGCGCGAGTTCATCGAACAGCCGCGCTGGGTGAAGGTGGGCATCGTCGTCGCGGCGCTGATCTTCCTTTACAACATCTCGATGACGGTGCTGGCCGGACGCAAGACCGCGATCACCAATATCCTGCTTCTGGGGCTGTGGGGGCTGGCGCTGCTGTTCCTGTTCGCCTTCGTGAACCCCGATAACCTCGCGCTCGACAAGATGTACTGGTGGTACATCGTCCATCTGTGGGTCGAAGGCACCTGGGAACTGGTGATGGCCTCGATCCTCGCCTTCCTCATGCTGAAGCTGACGGGGGTGGACCGCGAGGTCGTCGAGAAATGGCTTTATGTCATTGCGGCACTGGCGCTGTTTTCCGGCATCCTTGGCACCGGACACCACTATTACTGGATCGGGACGCCGGGTTACTGGCAGTGGATCGGTTCGATCTTCTCCAGCTTCGAGGTGGCGCCGTTCTTCGCCATGATGTCCTTCGCCTTCGTCATGGTCTGGAAGGGCCGCCGCGACCATCCGAACAAGGCCGCCCTGCTGTGGAGCCTTGGTTGCGCCACGCTCGCCTTCTTCGGGGCCGGGGTCTGGGGCTTCCTGCACACGCTGCACGGGGTGAACTATTACAGCCACGGCACGCAGATCACCGCCGCACACGGCCACCTGGCCTTCTACGGTGCCTATGTCTGCCTCAATCTGGCGATCATCACCTATGCGTTGCCGCATCTGCTGGGCCGTGACCCGTATAACCAGGTGCTGAACATGGTCAGCTTCTGGCTGATGTCGGGCGGCGTGGTGTTCATGACCTTCACGCTGACTTTCGCGGGCACGATCCAGACGCACCTGCAACGGGTGAACGGCGAAGGCTACATGGATGTGCAGGACCAGCTCTGGCTGTTCTACGCCATGCGCTTCGGCTCGGGTGTCGCGGTGGTGCTGGGCGCGGTGCTGTTCATCTATGCCGTGCTCGTGCCCCGGCGCGAGATCATCGAACGCGGCGCAAGCCAGCCGGCGGAGTGATGCAGATGGATGGATCCCATATCACGGAAGGGGCGGCGAACGCCCCTTTCTACCGGCCTCAAGGCGCGGAATGCGAGATCTTCGCCGCCGCCGCCGCGCGGCGCCTGCCGGTCCTGCTGAAAGGGCCGACGGGCTGCGGCAAGACCCGGTTTGTCGCCGCCATGGCGCACCAGCTTGGCCGCCCGCTTTTTACGGTAGCCTGCCATGACGATCTGTCTGCCTCGGACCTGATCGGGCGCTGGCTGCTGAAGGGCGGCGAGACGGTCTGGGTGGACGGGCCGCTGACCCGCGCGGTACGCGAGGGTGCGATCTGCTATCTCGATGAGGTGGTGGAGGCGCGCAAAGACGTGACGGTGGTGCTGCACCCGCTGACCGATGATCGCCGCATCCTGCCGATCGACCGCACCGGCGAAGAGCTGGAGGCGCATCCCGACTTCCTGCTGGTCGCCAGCTACAACCCCGGCTACCAGAATATCCTCAAGACGCTGAAACCCTCGACCCGGCAACGGTTCGTCGCGCTGGAATTTGGCTTCCCGCGACCGGAACACGAAATCCCGGTGGTCGCCCGTGAAAGCGGCCTGCCCGAGGATCGGGTGGCGCCGCTGGTGCGGCTGGCGGGCAAGCTGCGCGCCATGAAGGGGCAGGATCTGGAGGAAGGGGTTTCCACCCGGCTGGTGATCTATTGCGCCTCGCTGATCGCCGGCGGCATGGCAACCGAGGCCGCGATCCGCGCGGCGATGATTGAACCGCTGACCGATGACCCGGATGTGAAGGCCGGGCTCCGCGATCTCGTGACGGCCGTATTCGGGTGAGGCAGGCCATGTCACGGATCGAGTTCGAGCCATGGGAACCCGAAGAAACCGTCGGGAAACTGTGGCACGCCTTTGCCAGCCGACTGGACGCTGATCCCGTCCACGATGGAGCCCGTGTCCCGCTGTCACAGGTGGGCAGGCGGCTGGCAGTCCTGTTTCGCGGTCTTGGCGGGGATGGCGCCGTCGAGATCAAGCCGGTGGCGGCGGAAACCAGCGCGCACCGGCTGAGCCTGCTACGAAGGCTGGGCACATGGCGCGACGAAATTCCCCGCGCCAGTTTTGACGGCGCCACGTTGCGCTTGCCCGAGTCGCTTGCCATCTTTCCGGCGGCCGAGGCCAATGCAGCGCTTTACCTGTGGCTCGCGGCGGCGGCGGTGGCGCTGCAAGACCGCGCGCCGCAGGTCGAGGTTGACCCGCTGCTGGCCGATCTGGCGGCGCTGGATCTGGCGCAGCGGATGACGGAAACCGCGCTGGCCAATGCGCCGGGCTTCCGCCCGCTGCACCGCGATCTGTGCGCCGCCGTGCTGGCGCTGCGCCGCACGCCCGCCCTGCCGCCCGCCGAGGCGGCGGTGGAGGCGCGCATCCGCGCGGCGCTTGGTGCGACGCTTGATCTGCCGCCGCTGCCCGCGTGCGCCCCGCGCGGCTATCGCCCGTTCCGGCCGGTGCCGCTCTGGCCCGATCTGCGGGCGCTGTCGCGGTCCGAGGCCACTGCTGTCGAAACTCGCGCGACCGAAGGCACCCCGGAACAGACCGAGGAAAAGACCACCCGCCGCGCCCGCCGCCGCAAGGCCGATCAGGCGGATCGCAAGGACAGTTTCATCCTCCACAAGTTCGAGGCGATCCTGTCGATGACCGAATTCCTCAACCTCAACCGCCGGATCGAGGACGACGACGAGGACACCGCCGGCAAGGCCGCCGACGATCAGGAAGAGATCGGTCTGGCCCAGATTTCCAAAGCCCCGGCCACGCGGCTGAAACTGCATCTCGACCTTGCGCCCGAGGATGTGGACCGCGAGGCGCTGTCGGGCGTTACCACCTATCCCGAATGGGATGTGCGCGGCGGGGTCTATCTGCCCGCGCATATCCGGGTGTTGCAGTCACGGGCCGAGGAAAGCCCGGCAATACCTGCATTTCGGGACGATCCGCGCGCCGCCGCCCGTATCCGCGCCGTCCGCCGCCAGTTCGAGGCCCTGCGTCCCGGCTTCGTCTCGACCGCTGGCCACCCGGAAGGCGATGTGCTTGACACCGAACGGGCGGTGCGCGCGCGGGTCGATTTTCTGGCAACCGGCGAAGGGACAGACCGGGTCTGGCGCCAGACAAGGGCCGAACGCCGCGATCTGGCCGTGTCGATCCTGCTGGACGTCTCGCGCAGCACCGAAAGCGCGCTGCCGGGGCACGGCCATGACGGGCGCAGCGTCATCGACATCGAACGCGAGGCGCTGGCGGCACTGGCCTGGGGCCTCGATGCCTGCGGCGACCGTTTCGCCATCCACGCCTTTTCCTCGCTCCGCCGCCAGCGGGTCTTCGTGCAGGAGGTGAAAGGTTTCACCGAACCCATGTCGGCCAGCACCGAACAGCGGATCGCCGGGCTGCGGCCCGGCCATTACACCCGGCTGGGTGCGGCCATCCGCCATGTCTCGGCCGGGTTGACGCGCGAGGCGCGCAAGCGGCGGCTTCTCTTGGTGCTGACCGATGGCAAGCCCAACGACTTGGACCATTACGAGGGTCGTCACGGTATCGAGGACAGCCGCAAAGCGGTGCAGGAGGCCCGCCGCGCCGGACATGCGGTGTTCGGCATCACGGTGGACCGCGACGGCAAGGACTGGTTTCCGCGCATCTTCGGCGCAGGGGCCTATGAGGTGATCGCCGATCCCGAAAAGCTGACCCGTGCGCTGCCCGCGATCTATCGGCAACTGGTGACGGCATGACCACGCCGCAGGCATCCGTGCTGGACGATCTGCCCGGCGATCTGATGATGTGGGTGCTGATCCTGTCGGAACTCGCGGTGTTCGGCGCCGGGCTGATGGGGTTTCTTGCGGTGCGGCTGACCGATCCGCCGGGCTTTGCCGAGGCGCAGGCGCATCTGCATAGCACCGGGGCCGGGATCAACACGCTGGTTCTGGTGACCTCCGGCTGGCTGGCTGCGCTGGCGCTGGAGGCGGCGCGGGCAGGGCGGCGTGCCCGGTTGCGGGCGCTGCTGGCCGGGGCCGCGCTGCTGGGTGGCGTGTTCCTGTTTCTGAAGGCGCAGGAATATGCCGATCTCTGGGCCGCCGGTCTGACCTTTGAAAGCCATGCGTTCTACACCTTCCACATGCTGCTGACCGGCTTTCACGCGGCGCATGTGCTGGCAGGGATCCTGCTGCTGGGTCTGGTTGGCTGGCTGGCCACCCCCCGCGCCGTCGAGGCGGGGGCGGCCTTCTGGCATATGGTCGATCTGGTCTGGGTGCTGCTGTTTCCGGTGGTTTACCTGATATGAGCGTCACCCGAGCCTGGGCCTGGCTGATCGCCCTCACCGCCACCTCCACCGCCGTTGCCGCGATCGGCCTTTCCGGGCGCTGGCTGGCACTGGTGGTGCTTGCGCTTGCCTGGGCCAAGGCGGAACTGATCCTGAACCGCTATCTGCATCTTGCGCAGGCCCCGAACATCGCGCGGGGATTCGCACTGGGGCTTGCGCTGTTCATGCTGGCCCTGACCAGCCTCGCGGTTGCGATTCCCTGACGGGATCAGCGCGCCCAGGCCATTGCGGGGTCTTCCTCGGTATAGTTGCGCAGCGTTTCCAGATCCTCGATCCGGGCAATATTCTGCCGGATGGTGACGCCCTGTTCCTTCAGCCGCGCAAAGGCTCGGCTCAGGCTTTCCGGTTTCATCCCAAGCCGCCCGGCGATCAGCACCTTGTCATAGGGCAGCGTCACCTCGCAGGCGCCAGCCGGGCAGGGCGCAAGCTCCAGCAGGAATTCTGCCACCCGCTGCGCGCCGGTCCGGGCCTTGAGCTGTTCGACCTGCGCCACAAGGCTGTGCAGATGGGTAAAGGTCGCCGACAGGATCGAGATAGCGACTTCCGGGTTGTTACGGATCTGGCGCAGAAAGCTGTCGGCCTCAATGCGGATCAGCGTGCAGTCGGTGACCGCCTCAGCCGCGACCGGATAGGTGTCGCTGCGAAAGGCCACCGCCTCGCCGAAGGATTCGCCATTGGTGAACACGCCCACCACCGCCTCGGCGCCATTTGGCGCGATGCGGTAAAGCTTGATCCAGCCTTCGGCCACAATATAGATCGCGCTGGCGCGTTCGCCTTGCAGGAAGATCGTGCCGCCGCGCGGGAACTGGCGTATCCGTGCTTCCTCCAGCACCGATTGCACGACAGGTTCGGGCGCCGAGGCGAGCAGGATCGAGGCTTTGGCAAGCGCGACATGTTCGGATTTCATGGGGTATCCTTCGGCAGGGCGGGCCGCTCCGCCCGCTGTGCCGGACCTTACCGGCTTCGCCCGCGCGAAACCACCCGCCGCAGGCCTAAAACGAACACTTGCCGCAGGAAAGACGATCAGGCACCACCTGACCAATTTCCTGAAAGATTCAGATGCCGAACTGTGTCGAGGCCGTGCCGGAGCACCGCGGCAGGAGCTTTCTCCGCGCGCGATGCACTATTCGATGGCAGAGACCAGCGCGGGGATCTGCCGCTCGAAGAAATCCGAGAAGGTCGCGATCCGGGGCGGCAGCTTCTGGTAGGGCGGATAGAACAGGGTGAGCCACAGTTGCGGCGGCTGCCAGTCCGGCAGGATCGGCACCAGCCGTCCAGTCCGCAACTGTTCGGCCACGATGAAGACCGGCAACAGCGCCACCCCGGCCCCATCGGCGGCCAGATGCGCCAGAACCTCGCCGTTATTGGCGCTGACTGCCCGTCCGGCAGACAGGGTGACGCTGACGCCGCCATTGGCCAGCACCCAGCTTTCCCGGCGGCTTTCGCCGCTGTAGCCCAAGCAGGCATCGGCGGGCAGGTCATTCGGATGCCGGGCCGCGACCCAGGGACTGCCCGGCGCTGCCACCAGCAGGCGGCGGATTTCGCAGATCTTGCGCCAGATGGTGAACTTGTCCGAGGGCGGTCCGGAAATGCGGATCGCCAGGTCATAATTTTCCTCCACCATGTCCAGAAGCTGATCGTTCAGTGCGATCTCGACGTCAATCCGGGGATAGAGGTCGCGAAAGCCACACAGGATCTGCGGCAGCACCCGCTGGCCAAGCGACATCGGCGCATTGATCCGCAACCGGCCCTCGTCAGCCTTGCGGGCGTTGCGCAGATCGGCGCGCGCTTCGTCCAGCGCCCGGATTGCCGGGGCGATGCGCGCGGCAAAGACCGCGCCATCCGTGGTGAGCGAGACCTGCCGGGTGGTCCGCACGAAAAGCTGGGCGCCTACCTGATCCTCCAGCGCCGCGATGGTGCGGGTGACCGAGGCCGGTGTGGTGTCCATCTCGCGTGCAACCTGGGCGAAGCTGCGCTTTTCGGTGGCCAGCAGGAAGGTGCGAAGCGCCTTGAGGTCGTTCATGCTGATTATTACGTCCAGTGTAATGCTATCGCAAGTTTTGCGGCAATTCTATGAAACTATCAGGCGGGTTATCTAGAGGGCAATCCAGTCGTGTCGCGGCAAGACCGCAGAAAGGCAGAAACCATGCTGAATCAGATCAAGGGCCTGCATCACGTCACCTCGATGGCGGCGGATGCCCGGCAGAACAACCACTTCTTTACCGGGACTCTGGGCCTGCGCCGGGTGAAGAAGACCGTGAACTTCGACGAACCCAGCGTCTATCACCTGTATTATGGCGACGAGGCGGGCACTCCCGGCACGGTGATGACCTATTTCCCCTTCCCGCAGATCATGCGGGGCCGCCCCGGCGTGGGCGAGGTGGGGGAAACCCGGTTCTCGGTGCCGAAGGGGGCGCTTGGGTTCTGGAAAGACCATTTCGCTGCTGCCGGTGTTGCCGGTCTGGAAGAGGGTTCGGCCTTCGGTGCGGGTTGGCTCCGGTTCCGGGGGCCGGATGGCGATGGCTTCTCGCTGGTCGAGACGGAGGGCGACAGCCGCGCCGCCTGGACGGGTGGCGGCATTTCTGAAGCAGCGGGGATCCGTGGCTTCTCGGGGGCCAGCCTGCGACTGAATGATACTGCTGCCACGGCCGAGCTTCTGGGCTTCATGGGCTATGAAAAAGCGGGGGTGGAGGGCAATGTCACCCGCTTCATCCTGCCCGGTGGCAATGGCGCCGATACCATCGACCTTGAGGCCCTGTCGGGCACGCCGTTTGCCCGGCAAGGTGCCGGATCGGTGCATCACATCGCTTTCGCGGTGCCGGACCGGGCCGCGCAGCTTGAGGTGCGCAAGGCGCTGATGGATACCGGCTATCAGGTTACGCCGGTGATCGACCGCGATTATTTCTGGGCGATCTACTTCCGCACGCCCGGCGGGGTGTTGTTTGAAATCGCGACCAATGAGCCCGGTTTTGACCGCGATGAAGATGCCGCGCATCTGGGCGAGGCGCTGAAACTGCCGAGCCGCTACGAACAGTATCGCGACCGCATCGAGGCGCATCTTGAGCCGCTGGAGGCATGACGCCCCACCGCCCCGGCCATCATGGCCGGGGCCGCTTTCCGCCGAGGAGTCCTGATATGAGCTATCACAGTTTCCGTGCCGCTGCCGGGGCGGACCAGCCGGTTGTCCTTGCGCTGCACGGCACCGGGGGAGATGAGTTCCAGTTTGTCGAGCTGATCCGGCAAATGATGCCGGGGGCGGGGATCGTCGCGCCGCGCGGCGACGTGTCGGAATATGGCGCCAACCGCTTTTTCCGGCGCACGGGCGAAGGGGTCTATGACATGGCCGATCTCGCCCATCGCACCGATGCCCTGCTGGCCTTCGTGACCGAGGTGCGGGCCGAGGCGCCATCGCGCCCGCTTCTGGCCTTCGGCTATTCCAACGGGGCGAATATCCTTGCCGCCATGCTGTTCCGCCAGCCGGGCCTGTTCGACCGGGCGGCGTTGCTGCATCCGCTGATCCCCTGGAGACCTGCACCGCAGCCCGGTTTGCAGGGGCTGCCGATCCTTGTCACCGCCGGTCGCAGCGATCCGATCTGTCCGCTGCCGCAATCGCTTGCCCTGATTGACTGGTTCAAGGCGCAGGATGCAGCGGTTGAAAGCCTGATCGAACCCGGCGGGCATGAGATCCGGCCGCCGGAGCTTGCTGCCCTGCGTCGGTTTCTGACCGTGGCACCGGCGGCCTGAGCCGCCGGTCTGTCTGTCGGGTCATTGCGGCAGGCAGATGGCCGCTGCGAGGATCACGAGGAACAGCAGCACCGTCTCGGCCAGAAGCATCAGCGCGGCGGTGATGCCGACCGACATCAGACCACGCAGATCGGTGCGCAGGCCGACGGCGCCAATTGCCATCAGCAGGCAGGCGCGCACCACCGGCTCCAGCAGGTCGCGCAAGGCCATGGGAACGAGGCCGAAAGAATTGGCCCCGGCGAGCAGCAGAAAGCCCAGCACGAAGCCCGGCACCAGCGGCGGCCGTG
>NZ_QXXQ01000014.1 GCF_003570715.1 Gemmobacter lutimaris
CGCGCCATCGGTGACTGGATCAGCTTCTACAACAACCGACGCCCGCATCAGGCGCTGGATATGAAAACCCCCGCTGAGGCATTCGCATTAGCGGCTTAACCTGTGCAGATTCCGCTGGGTCGATACACTTTTGCCAAGTATTTTATTAACCACAAGCCTCAGCATATCTGGAAACTCTAACCCACTGGTCTATGAGATGACATTGCCCCAGATCACCCCTGTCCTGCTGTGCGGCGGGTCTGGCACCCGGCTCTGGCCGCTGTCGCGCAAGAGCTACCCTAAGCAATTCGCGCTGGAAATCGACAGCAGGTCGCTGTTCCAGGCCACCGCGCTCAGGCTGACCGGGCGGGCGGAGGGCTGCGATTTCGCAGCCCCGCTGGTGGTGACTGGCAGCGATTTCCGCTTTATCGTGACCGAACAGCTGGCCTCTGCCGGCGTCGACCCCGGCCCGATCCTGATCGAGCCCTCGGCCCGCAATACCGCGCCTGCGGTGCTGGCGGCGGCGCTGCATCTGCTGGCAGCAGATCCCGGGGCCATCGCGCTGGTCGCGCCCTCGGATCACGCGGTACCCGATCCGGCCGCCTTCCACGCCGCCATCGCCCGCGGTCTGCCGGCGCTGGAGGAAGGCCGGATCGTGACCTTTGGCATCACGCCCGAGCGGCCCGAAACAGGCTATGGCTGGCTGGAGCTCGTCGGCCCAGTCTCGGCCGACGGCACCCCGGTCGCGCTGTCACGTTTCGTCGAGAAACCCGATTCCGCCCAGGCCGGGACGATGATGGCGGCGGGGAATTTTCTGTGGAACGCCGGGATCTTCCTGTTCCGCGCCGCCGATCTGGTTGCGGCCTATCGCCGGCTGCAACCGGCCATGGTGGCCGGGGTCGAGGCGGCGCTGGCAACGGGGCGCCCGGATCTTGGCTTCCTGCGACTCGCCGAAGGGCCCTGGACCGCGCTCGAGGACATCTCGATCGACTATGCGGTGATGGAAAAATCCGACAATCTTTCGGTTGTGCCCTATGATGCGGGATGGTCCGATCTGGGCGGCTGGGATGCGGTCTGGCGTGCGGGCGGGCCGGATGCGGCCGGCAATGTGACCTCGGCCCATGCCACCGCCATCGACTGCCGCGACACGCTGCTGCGCTCCGAGAGCCCGGCGGTGGAACTGGTGGGCATCGGGCTGGAGGGGCTGATTGCCGTAGCCATGCCGGATGCGGTACTGGTGGCAGCGGCCGACCGGGCGCAGGATGTGAAACAGGCGGTCTCGGCGCTGAAGGCGCGCGGCGCCCCCCAGGCCGAGACACTGCCCCGCGACTATCGCCCCTGGGGGTGGTATGAAAGCCTAGTGATCGGCGACCGCTTCCAGGTGAAGCGCATCCATGTCCATCCCGGGGCGGCCTTGTCGCTGCAATCGCATTTCCATCGCTCGGAACACTGGATCGTGGTCGAGGGTACCGCCCGGGTGACCGTGGGGGAGGAGGTGCGCCTGCTGACCGAGAACCAGTCAGTCTATATCCCGTTGGGGGCGGTGCACCGGATGGAAAACCCGGGCAAGGTGCCGATGGTGCTGATCGAGGTACAGACCGGCAGCTATCTCGGTGAGGATGACATTATCCGCTTCGACGATGTCTATGCCCGCGGTCAGGGTGCGAAAGTCTGAGGCAGAGCCTGTACCTGCCCGTTTTCCGACCAGCGCGCGGTAGCAGGGGTACGGCTTCGGGCAAAGCCTCGCAAAACGCCGCTCCCGGCCAAAGCCGGGTTGCGTGGCGCTCGCGAAACATCTTACCTGTAGCCAAGAAAACGGACGGGGATATTTCCAGATAATGCTTTCGGACCACATCTCTTACGTCGCGCTGAGCGGTAGCGATCTCTTTGTCAAGGCAGCCCCCGTCGCGATGGAGCGGGGCCTGCATGCCACCGTCGGGGAAGCCATGATCGCCCTAGAGCCTCTGGGGGCCGAAAAGATGTTCCGTGCGGCGGTTGAGATCACGCCCGAGGAACTGGACGAGGCCGACATCATCCTAAACGGTCTGGAGGACTGGGCCGCCGAGGGCACCCGGACCTATCAGATCCAGTTCAAGAACCGCGAACGCAGCCGGACCCTGCCGCTGGGCTCCCCGGTTGCGTTGGCCGAGGGGTTGCCCAGCATCACCATCGGCACCTATATCGCCGGCCACCGGGCCGCCGCGACGCTGGAGGTGGAAATCCTCGATGCCACCGGTCAGGTTCTGGAGCGCGCCGGCGTGGATCTTCAGCCGAATATGCAGGGGGGGCGGACGCTCGATCTCTACCAGAAGATCGACCTGACGCTGCCGCTGACCGACAAGGCCCACAAGGTCGCGTTGGTGCTGAACTACCTATCCACCAATGCGCCGGGTTCGTCGCATGATCCCTATGTCTTTCTCGTGGAGCCGGTGCTCTCCACCGATCCCGGGGCGCAATTGTCGCATCAGACAATGCTGCATCAGGGCCCGGATCTCGTCGATGCTGGCTGGTTCCGCGCCACGGTGCCGTCAGTGCGGGCCGGAGCGGCCGGGCTCGATCTGGTGGTGGGCGACCAGAGGATGACGATTCTGGCGCCACCGCCGCAAAGCAATATCCGCCTGCTGCGCGATGACGGCCATTCGCTTTGCTTCCAGGCCAGCGAGCCGGTCGATGCGCGGCTGTTTCTCAACGGCCGCTCGATCTGCGCCTGCCGGATCGAACCCGATGACAGCTGGTTGCGTCTGCCCGCCCAGGCCCTGACCGGCGAGCCAGCCCGGCTGGAGATTCGCGACAGCGCCGGATTGCGCACGCTTTATGAAACCTGGATCCTGCCGCCGCGCGTTCTGACCCCGACCGAAGTGTTGCAGCGCGAGACCTCGCGTCCCTTCCCGGTACAGATGTTCAGCCAATCAGCCAAACGGTACGAGGCGTTGCGCGCCCATCTGGAAGCCGGAAGCCCGCCCGAGGTTCTGGCGCAGCTTGCCCATGCCATCGACACGCTGGAAGCGGGTTATGACAATCTGAAACTGCGCCCGCTGACTCTGCCCGAAGTGGAAGAGCCCGAGGTTTCGATAATTATCCCAGCCCATAACAAGGTAAAGGTAACCTATGCCGGGCTCTGCGCGCTGCTACTGGCCTGGAACCGCACCAGCTTCGAGGTGATCCTCGTCGATGATGCCTCTAGTGACGAGACAGCCACGATCGAACGGCTGGTGTCCGGGCTGAAAGTGGTGCGCAACGTCGAGCCGCAGCGCTTCATCCGGGCCTGCAATGCCGGTGTGGCGGCCTCGCGAGGCAAATACGTCGTTCTGTTGAACAATGACACCGAACCGACGACCGGTTGGTTGGACGAGCTGCGCGATACCTTCGACCGGTTCGACAAGGTGGGCATGGTCGGTTCCAAGCTGATCTATCCCGACGGCACCTTGCAGGATGCCGGTGGCATCATCTGGGGCAGCGGCAATCCCTGGAACTATGGCAACCGCCAAAATCCTTGGGACCCGCGCTTCTGCTATGCCCGGCAGGCGGATTACCTGTCGGGTGCGGCGCTGATGATGCCGCGCGATCTGTGGGACCGAATCGGCGGGCTGAGCCAGTATCTCGAGCCGATGTATTTCGAGGATACCGACCTTGCCTTCAAGGTGCGCGAAGCGGGGTTCAGCACTTGGTTTATGCCAACCTCAATCGTCTATCACTACGAGGGGATGACCAGCGGCACTAGCACCGCCTCGGGCTTCAAGCGCTTCCAAGAAGTCAACCGACCCAAGTTCAAGCGCCGTTGGTCGCGCGCCTTCGCCAATCATGGCCGTGAGGGCGAGTTGCCCGATCTGGAGAAGGATCGCGGCTGCATTGGACGGGTGCTGTTTATCGACTATATGCTGCCCCGTCCGGATCAGGATGCCGGTAGCTATGCCGCGATCCAGGAAATCCGGTTAGTGCAGTCGCTGGGCTTCAAGGTTACCTTCCTGCCCGAGAATATCGCCGATCTCGGCCATTACACTACCGAATTGCAGCGCATGGGGGTTGAGGTCATCACCGCTCCCTTCGTGCTGTCGGTGAACGAATTCTTGGAAGCGCGTGGCCGGGAATTTGATGCCTTCTACTTGACCCGCTACCATGTGGCCGAGAATGTCACCTCGACCCTGCGACGTATCAATCCGCAGGCCCGGATCATTCTGAACAATGCTGATCTGCATTTCTTGCGCGTCATGCGCAAGATGCTGACGAACAAGGGGATGGAGCAGATATCCGATGTCGACATGCTGCGCAACCGCGAGCTAGCCGCGATGCGCTCTGTTGATCTGGTACTGTCCTACAACGAAGTCGAACATGCAGTGATCCAGTCGCATACCAATGGGGCGGTGAAAGTGGCGAAATGTCCTTGGGTCGTCCAGGCCCCGGCGACGGTACCGGAGCGCCAAGGGCGTAAGGGGCTTTCATTCTTGGGAAGCTTCCGACATGATCCTAATGAGGAAGGTGTTTTGTGGTTCACCTCCGAAGTCATGGCACGGCTGGCCAATACGCGACCCGAGACTGTTCTGTCGATCTATGGCTCGGGCATGAACGACAGAATCCGCAATCTTGCTTCGCCGCAGATTGATCCCGTCGGCTTTATCGAGACGCTCGATCTGGCTTATGACCGCCATATGGCTTTTGTGGCACCGCTGCTGTCAGGGGCCGGGATCAAGGGAAAGGTACTGGGGGCCTTGGCGCATGGCATTCCCTGCGTGCTCAGCCCAGTGGCGGCAGAGGGTATTGGCCTCCGCAGCGGCTATGACTGCCTCATCGCCAATACACCAGCAGAATGGGAAAGCGCCATCCTGCGTCTGCTGGACGACGCAGGACTATGGAACCGGATATCCACCCATGCGCGGGAACTGGTCGAAGATGTATACTCCTTTACAAAAGGACGGAAGGATATGCGCCACGCCTTCGAAACCGTTGATATTTTCGGGATGCTCGAATAAGGGGGGGAATTCAAGGAAGCGACATCATTCTATCAATGGTTGCCGCACTTGCTGAAATTTAGGGCAGGGTAGAGGCGCGGTTCCCGCGGCCGGTCCCGGCATTCAGGGGGCACAGGTTGCGAACCGTCGTTCTGCACTACCATTTGTTCAAAAATGCGGGCACGTCGCTCGATGCAGTTCTCAAGCGTAATTTCGACGATGCTTGGGTCACGCAGGAATTTCCGGCCATGTCCGGTAACAACAGCGCGCTGGTCGCGGACTGGATCGCAGGCAGCCCGAAGGGCGCTGCCTATTCCTCCCATACAATGACCGGCCCGCTGCCGGAGATCGAAGGGGTCCGTGTCATTCCGGTGATACTTCTACGGGATCCGTTGACACGTATCCGCTCGGCCTATCAGTTCGAAAGACGGCAGGTGGCCAATACGCTGGGCACCCAGCTGGCCAGGGCCCATGACTTCGAGGGCTATGTCCGCGCCCGTCTGGAGGTTGCAGGCGACCGCCAGTGCCGTAACTTTCACACCACCATCCTCGCCCGGATGATCCCGGGTGCGGGGGACGAGTTGACGCGGGCCAAGGCCTCGGTCAGCAGGCTGCGGGACGCCGGCGTGGTCGGCCTAGTCGCGCGCTTCGACGAGACGATGGAGCGGCTGACCAAACGGCTCCGACCGGTCTGGCCGTCATTCGACTGGCAGCAAACTCGAGCGAATACCTCTGAAAAGGCCGATCCGGTCGAGATGAACCCCGCGTTGGAGGCGCTTCTGCGCGAGGCCAATGCTCAGGACATTGCCCTGCTGGACTGGGTGAAGGCAACATTCTGAACAGGGCCGCCGGGCCGCACATCCAGTAGGCATTTCATTCGTTTCCGTCAGGGATGCCAGCACATGAAGATTCTCGTCTTGGGCAATTGTCAGGCCCGCCCCGTCTCGCAGCTTCTCGGTCTGGCGACCGGAGCCACGATGCTGGAGCCGGTGGTGCTGCATCTTGCCCGGTCCGAGGAAGCGCCCGTGCATGAGGCCCGGATGCGGGAGGTAGATCTGATTGTCGCGCAGGCGACACAGGACGCCTTTTCTCCCGCCCATGTCGCCTCGTCGGGTATCCGGGCGCGACATGCTGGCAAGGTGCTGGTCTGGCCCAACCTATTCTATGCTGGCCAGCAACCCTGGCTGCGCTATGTCACCCATGCACGGCTGGGTCGCATCCTCGGGCCGCTCGACACCTATCACGACCTGCGCATCCTCGGGGACTGGTATCAGGCTCGCACCGGACACAACCCACTGCCTGTGATCAACCCCGATGCGGTGACGCGCTGCGCGCTGGACGATCTGCGCCTGCGCGAGGCGAACTGCGATGTGATCGTCTCCGACCTGATCGAGGCCGAAGCGCACCGGCGGCCGCTGTTCTTCACCTTCAATCATCCTGCCAACTGGCTGCTGCACCGGCTGGTGCAGCGGGTCTGCGACCGGGCCGGCCTGATCCCGCGCCCCTTCACACCGCCGGAGCAGGAGCCGCTGGCGCGGATCGTGCCGCCATCGCTCTGGCACGGGCCGGACAGCGGCTTCCCGCTTCAGGGGCTGCTCCCCGATCTGCAGCAGTCTGGAGTTCATCTGCCCGATCCGCCGGAACGCCTGGACATGTCGCAATTGCGCGATTGGAGCTTCGCCTGCTACGACCGGCAGGCTGAGGCCTTGCAGGATCATGCCAACCTACGATTTACACCACAGATGCCGACCATGCCCGCCTCTGAAGGCTCGGCGCAAGCCGTCTGGGTATCCACCCGCAAAACTATCTTGTTCGAGACGGAAAACCTAGTCTGCATCCTGCATGACCGTGGCAGCGACCAACTTGTCATGACCTTCGCCGGGTCCGGCCTTCGGCCACAGCGCAACCGGGTCTGGGCCGAAGAGCCGCTGGAAAAGCTCGGCTGCTCCGTGCTTGGATTCGTGGCGAAAGCACCGAACTGGTATCCGCAGCGCGATATGCAACGGGCGATTGACCATCTCGCGAATGACCCTGCATTGCAGGGCTTTAAAAGGCGGTTGGGTTATGGCTCCAGCATGGGGGGATATGCCCTGTTGCGCTACGGCAAAGCGCTGCAACTGGACATGGCCTTCGTTCTGGCACCGCAATGTTCGATTGACCCGGCGGACATCACGGACCCTCGTTTCAACAGGTTCTTCGATCCAGCACTGCATCCGGCCATGAAGCTTCAGCCTCAGGACATCGATTTCCCCGTAGTCGCCCTTTTCGATCCACTTGATGTGGTCGACAATGCCCATATGCGTGAAATCACCCGCTCCGGGGAGGTCGTTCCGCTGCCCGTGCGCAATGCTGGCCATGTCGTCGCCGAGCTTGTGGCCGGAACGGAGCGGCTGGCTCGTGTCCTGCATAATCTTGCCAGCGGAAACATCGTCGGCTTGCGCCATGATATCCAACGCTGGCGCCGCGGCGCCCTCACCCGCCCGCTGCGTGTCGCCTTGCAGGCCAGCAGACGGCACAAGGCAACCGCCTTTCGTATCTTCAAGACAAGATGTGCGGCAATAGACCCCGGGGGCTGGGCCAATATCCTGCTGCCACTTTGCCAGGCGGGTTACGGGGCACAGTTGCAAGACGAGATGCGCCGGGCGCTGGAGAAAACCCCGGAAAACCATGTTCTGCTGCTTGCCCATGCGGTTGCCTGCCGTCAGGCGGGCGATGAGGATAGGGCCATGGAATATGCTCGCCACGCGCATCGCCTGCATCCCGGACAATTCAGCACCTTCTTTCTCGAACGGCACGGGAAAGCCGCAGCCCGCACGCCTGCCCGGCCGGAGCAGCCCACGCCCATTCCCGCTCCTATTGAAAACCTCTGCCGCAATGTGATGCTCTACTGGGCCGATGACACGCCACCGCCCTCGGTGCGCGATGTGGTCGGACAATGGCAGGAGATCTATGCGGACTGGACGGTGACACTTTTTTCGCAAGCCTCGGCCGGGGCTTGGTTGCAGGACCGATGCGGCGTCGAAATCGCCCGGCTGTTCAGGAAATGCCGACTACCCGCGATGCAGGCGGATTTCTTCCGGGTATTCTGGGCAATAGAGGAGGGTGGGATCTACAGCGACATCACCCTCGCCCCTCTAGTCTGCCCGGGTTTCGCAGCGACAGGCAAAGATCTGGTCGTCATGCGGCGCTTCCATGGCCGGATCGTGAACAGCATTTTTTATGCCCGGAAGGGCTCTGCCGATCTCAAACAGGTTGCCTATCATATCCTGCAGGCGATGAGCCTGCAAACCGACCAGAATGTCTGGAGCGTAACCGGCCCCGGTGCCTGGATCGCGGCGCTGGGACAGGAGGAGACGACGACGCTGGGCATCATCCCCGATCAGGAGATGTATGAGACATATGTCAAGCGCTCAATGTATCAGGCCTCGACGCGCGGCAGCAGCCAGCACTGGTCGCAGGATCAGCTGACAGCCTCAATCTACCTAGGATAGAAAAATCCAATGAGTTGGCCTATTATCGAGCCGCCGGGAGCAGATCTACACAAAGTATTCCGCCATGGTATTGTACTGGTGCATTGATCCCATTCAAATGAACGGAGTTGAAGCGGTTGGTCACCACAGCATGACACCTCAGGTCCCATCTAGATCGGTCACAACAGTGCAATTCTTCGCGCGCCGTTTGTTCTGCGTGTACCAGACAGTTTTTCGCGTGCCGGTCTGGCTGAACTCGTAGGTGACACCGAGAACCTTGTCGGGATGATGTGGGTCGACCATCCATTCGACGGGATTGCCCACGTCGTATTCCGCTGCTAGCTGGAGGCAGGTGCGGGCGTCTGGCTTGTGGTCTGTCATTCTGCTTTCCCTCCGGGTTTCATCTGACGCTCCGCCTTTTCCAGAGCCACATCGAAGGCCTCGTGGAACCGGGCGCGGTAGGCCGGGCCCATGACGCGCGCCAGACCCATGAGGCCCAGCGGATCATGCCGGGCGGCCAGATCGGTGGCGAACTGCTGTCGCAGGGTCAGGGTCACGCTGGTCGGATGTTTGCCCCGCACCCCGCGCGGCTCGGTGACCTCCGGCATGCCATCGCGCGCCCAGTCATCAAAGACCTGATCGCGCAGGGCTTGCGCTACGCGGCGGATCAGGAACCGGACCGGGCACCGGGCTGCCGCAGCCCAGACCTCCGCCCGCGCCGCCTGACGGGGTGTCAGCGAGACCGCGACATAAACGACCTGCCCGCGGGCGGCGGGGGGCTGGGCAGAGGCTGCGGAATGTATGGGGGGTGTTACGGCGGCCGGAGGTTCACCCTCCTCTTTCCGGGCTTCTTCCCGGATGCGACCGGGCCGCCCGCCGTCATCGCCTTGCGGCATGACCTCTGCGCTGTCGATTGTGGCGGGCGGCACCTTTGGGGACGGCGGTGCTGGCGTTTCGGCGACCGGCCCCTCTCCACCCGCCGTACCAAATCCGAGCTTGGCCGAGAAGCCTGCATCCTGCCGGATGATCCGCATCTGATCCTTGCGCGGCGCCATCAGGCGACCTCTGCCGGGGACAGGATCGACTGGTCGATCTCATCGAGAAGCGCGCCTGCCTCCGTCACGGCGGCCTGCAGATGCGCGGCCAGCCCGCGGTTCGGGGTCTTGTCGGCGATGACACCGAGAAGTCCCTCCCTGTCCATCCGGACATAGGCGCTGCGGTTCGAGAGCCAGGCCTCACAGGCGGGCAGGGAGCGGAACAATTCCTCCGCCACGAGACGTTCAGTCTCTGACAACCGTGCGGGCACCCGGCTGAGGATCACCGAGAAACTGGCCAATGCCTCCGGCCTGTCGATCCGCTGGCGCAGGGTCAGATACCAGCGGGCGGTTTCCATGGTCTCGCTGAGATCACCGCGCGACAGCATCATCGGACAGACGATGCGGTGGGCCGCGACTGCCAGCATATCCTGGGCCTCCGACCCGCCGCCGAAGGTGTCGATCAGGATCAGATGCTCCTGATCCGGCTGTTCGTAGATCTGGTCAATCGCCTCGGCGACCCGGTGGGCATCGAGCGTATGAATCACCGCGACGGAAGGGGACCAGTGGCCCGCCGTCTGCCCGGCCCGCATCCAGTTCAGACAGGATTTCGAACTGTCGGTGTCGAAGATGGTCACCGTCTCGCCGCGGGCCACTGCGGCTGACGCGAGGGCGCGGCAGAGCGTGCTTTTGCCTGATCCGCCCTTCCTGTTCATCACCAGCACAACCCGTATTCCGTATTCCATCGCACCTTTCCCACATTCTACATGTCCTGCGGCATTTCTCTGAATGCCGGAGGCCGAATTCCTTTATCATAATGCGCATCCCTTTATTCCGATCCCGCAGGCCGGATATCAGAATGCGCCCCGCGAAAAACGTAATGCGCAAGTCCTTTGTCTTTTATCCCTTGCCTGATGACCGGATGCGTTTGTCTTTTATCTGATCGCGCAATGCGTGTGGCGCAATTCACAAGACCTGACGCGCTTCCCTGATGCCATACCCCGCATCCCACCTGTCCTTTCTCCGATCCAGGGTACGGAATTCCTGGGTTCAAATAAAACAAAAACAATGCATTACTGCATGTATCATTCAGGAAGCCCGCCTTGTTGCGATGCCCGCAGGGACATCGTATCGGCCAGTTTCCGGTGCCGCCCGTGATCCGTGACAGGCCTCGGGTAATGGATGGATGCCCTAAGGTCAACACAATCACAGATTTAATTGATCCCCCGTTGATTGTGCTTGATTGGAAAGAATGGAGGGGAATAGGAAGGGTGGCAAGAAATGCGATGTGTCTACAAATATTCGGTGGATGAGGTCTGTGGTAAAATATGACGCGCATGGAAAAGACCGGAATTCGGATGGGGCGGAGAGGAATGCCGTTGATCCGGTGCCCCGGAAATCCGCCGGGCGCGGGTGCCCCCGGTCGGCGGATCGGGGACAGGTCGTCAGCTGCCGTCTGCCGGCTGAAGAGCTGCGAGCCTTCGATGCGCTTTGCGTGCAGCTTGGCGCGAAATCCCGCTCGGACGGGGTGCGGTCGGTCGTGCGGATGGCCTCGGGCTTCCTCGAGTTCAGCAGGGAGGACAGCGCGCGTCTGGAGGAGATCCGCTACGAGCTGGCGAAGATCGGTACCAATGTGAACCAGATCGCGCTGGCGGCGAACCGGGGCCGGGCGCCGATGGTGCGGGCGCAATGGGCCACGGTCGGGGAACTGCGGCGATCCTTGCCGGTCGTGGCGCGGGTCCTGAACCAGATCATCGCAGAACGTCGGCGGCAGGGCGTGGCGCTGTTCCGCAAGTTTGCCGAAGGTCAGGAAGGCGCGCGCCATGGTTAAGCCTGGTTCGCGTCCTGTTGGCCTCGCTCAGGCGGTTCTGGGTGAGCTTGAAGTGCTGCGGCCTCGGCAGGGGCGGGTGAAGGCGGGGGTATCCTCCCCCTCCCGGCAGGGCTTCCGGTTCTCAGCGCGGGCCAGCCAGATGTGGCGCTTTGCCCTCGGCTCGCATGCCGCGGTCATCAAGAAGATCGGCAGGGGCGGTACGGCCAATGCGAAGGAGTTGGCGGCGCAGATGGACTATCTGTTCTCGAAATCGGCCGCGATCTTCGGCAATGGCGTCGTGCTGGATGCAGATGCCAAGGGTCTAACCAAGGACGAACGGAACGAGATCGTCGGCGACTGGGTGGAGGATTGGCGAGGGTCGCCCAGGAACGGGCACACCAGTCATCTGCTGCTGAGCTTTCCGTCCCATGTCCGTCCCGCAAAGGCGAAGCTGATCGCCGAGGCCTGGGCCTTCGAGATGTTCCAGTCGGGCGAACATCAGGACGATGTCTGGTCCTATGTCGCGGCGCTGCATACCGACCGGGCGCATCCGCATGTCCATATCGTGGTGAACAACCGGGGCACGCTGAACGACGGCTGGTTCTTCATGGCCAAGGAGCATGCGTTCAACCTCGACAGGATGAAGGACCGCATGGTGGCCATCGCGGCCGAGGAAGGCGTGTTCCTCGATGCCACGTCCCGGGCGGAGCGGGGGCTGCTGACCTATGGCCCGTCGCGCGCTGAGATCGAGCAGGCACGGACGGAAGGCCGGGCGCCGGAAGAACGACCGCGCGAGGGCCGGGCGCTGGAGGATGCGCTGGCCACTCTGGCGCGTGCGGCCGACACCATGCGCAGCCTGCACCATGTCGCGGCTCTGACCGGGTTGCCGGAGATCGGGGAAAAGATCGCCGAAGCGGAGGAGGTACTTCGGCGGGGCGGGGTGCTGCATCCTTTCCCGGCCGAGGCGGCGACGCTTGAGCGCGCTGATCTGGATCTGCACTTCAGCGGCTGGATGACGGAGACAGAAGCCAGGATCCGCAAGGCACCCATGGCCGAGCGGAAGGACCTGCGGGATGAGCTTTATGGCTATGCCGTCGACATCGCGCGTGGGCTTGGTGATACCCGCGGCGCGCAGCTTCTGCAGATGATGCCGCAGTCGGCGGTTTACGGCATGGCGCTCGATGGCGATGTCCTGATGCGGGGGCGTGTGGAAACGACCCTGCAGCCCGGGGCGGCGGAGCGGCTGCGCGCGGAGATCGTGGCCAGCGCGAGTGCAATTGGCCTGAGCGGCGATCGTATCGCCAGCCGTCTGGAAACGGGCGCGGCGAACGCCTGGGAAGAGCGGGATTGGGTCCGGAGTGATCTTTTGGTCCTCGCCGGACGGCGGCGGCTGGACCTGCGCAATCCGGAGCAGGGACGGCGCATTGCCGGGGACCTGCAGGCCTTTTATGACAAGTCTGCCCAATTGATCGATCATGCTGCTACCCACGAGGTCGTGCAGAAAAATGACCGACTGGTCTGCACGCTGCGCTCAATGGGACGGATCATGCAGGCCGAGGGCAAGGTCGAGTTCCGCAACGATACCCATGCCGAGCGGTTCGCGGCGGAATTGCGGGCGCGGTATGGGGCGGGCATCGTGACAGACCTCACCGCAGGCCGGACAGATGCCTTGGCGCAGGATGTCGGGGACGAGGCCGATCGTCACTGGATCGCCCGCGCAGTGGTCTCAGCCGCAAGGTCGCATGTGGCCTTCGGGTTGATGCTGAAAGAGGCGACGGTGGCGGAGCGGCAGTTAAGCGATGTGCGGGAACCCACCGACACAAAGGATTGGGAGCAGTGAGCAAGGCGAAGGCTGTTCTGGTCAGGGAGCGGGACCTGATGAACAGCGCCCCCTCAGTGACGCTCAGCATATTGCCCTGACGAGGTGCTGGTTGTGCTCTACTCGGTTGGGCGGCAGGCTGGGCTTACCCTGTCCTCGTCCTTCGATGACCGTTTGAGCAGATCAGCTGCTTCTATTCCAAGCTCCCTTGCCAGGCGATCAACAACGTCAATGCTGGCGTTATACAGGCAGCGCTCCAAGGCGCTGATGTAAGTTCGATCCAGTCCCGCGCGATAAGCAAGTTCCTCCTGTGATAACCCCCGGGACCGGCGGATCACTCTCAGATTGCGTGCAAATATCTCTCGGATTTCCATGATCGCGAGAGCTATTCCTTGAAGAGTATTTATCTACGGAGTATACTCTTCAAAAAGGTATCTGAACGATTGTAAGGTAAATATGAGTTGAGTACGATCAAGCGTGCTTCACGCTCGAGAAAAGTGGCAGGTCAGGCGGATCACCGGATTGCCTCTGCTTTATTGCCTTGGCGATACAGGTAGTGGCTTGCTGAGCAGGAAGGGTGGCGCCGAGTGACACATGAAATAGATCATCTCGTCGGTCGGCGCATTCGGCAAAGACGGTGGTTCACGGGTCTTACACAGCAGGAACTGGCCGAAAGTGTTGGCGTCAAGTTCCAGCAAATCCAGAAATATGAGACGGGCGCCAACCGGGTTAGCGCGTCACGGCTTTGGATGATCGGGGAAAGCCTAGAAGCCCCTGTCTCCTATTTCTTTACCGACGATGCCTGTACCTCAGCCTCGTGCGGCCAGAAATGGCAGCCTGAGTTACCTCCAAAAGATCTCATGCTTCTGGTTAAGCTTTTCAGCAGGCTTTCCAGCGATCAAAAGGAAGCACTTCTAGGGCTGGCCAGAACCATGGCGATATAAGGGATATCCAGCGCATCAGAATCCTTCCCACGGCCAACCTTCCGCCGCACGCCAGAGTGCCGTAGGCATGGCACTCCCGTTTCGCGCTACGGGTGACATTTTAGAACATGACCGCTACACCAAGTTTATCAGATAAGGTTAATTATGTAATACATATGAGCCGTGCCCGCCTGACGGCCACCGTCAGACAGCGGGCGATGGCGGTGGCACGGCGGGCAAGGGCTCCGAGACGATGTGATGGGCCAGGGTGTTGTTGCGGCTTGACCAGAAGGCGAGATCGGCGAATTGCCGGAAAAGTTCGGGCGGCAGGATCGACCGGCGGCTGCGGTATTCCACCCGGCCGCGCACAGTATGCAACCCCGGTGCCATCATCTGCGTGTCGAATTCCTCGGCCTGATATTCGACATGTTCGAAATCATGCGCGAACCAGGGTTCGCCGATGAACTGGTAGATCAGCTTCATCGTCTCCTGCGGCCGCGCGGTCAGCAGGTCATAATCGACCAGCAGCAGCGCCCCTGCCTCGTTGCCCCAATAGGCTTCCTTCAGCGCGGTCAGGGCCGAGCCGATCATCCGGTTGCGTCCCAGAAGCGCTTCGGCCCGCGCATAGACCGAACTGCGCTCGGCCGGGTTCGAGAACATGCGCGACACGTCGAAGGCATTGCGCCGGATCAGGCTTTCCACCGAATCGAGCACCCAGCCGGGATTGCGGACGCAGCAGATCACCTTCGCGCCGGGAAACAGTTGCAGCAGTGCCGGCAGGCGGCTGGTCCACATCCGGTTGGTGTCGAAGACCAGGCGGTCGGGGCCGCGGTCGCGGTAATAGGCGTCGAAGGTCGCCATCAGGATGTCGCGCTTGTGCTGTTCGGTCAGGAAGACGGAAAATTCGTTCTCGGGGCCCATCGCCGTGAGACAGGCATTGAAGATGGTGCCGACCGGACTCGACATCGCGGCGTCGAAGGCCGGATTCTGGCGCAGGATGGCGGAAAGCAGGGTCGAACCGGAGCGGGGCAGGCCGGAAATGAAATGGATCTTGCGCATCATGCTTTCCCGTATGAACCCCCCGAACATGCCGTTCCCGGTATCGGGCGGTCAATGGCCTTGCACCGCCTGACCGCACCGCCTGACCTCACCGCCGGGGCACCGCGGCTTGAAACCGCAGGGCAAACACGCGATGACAGGGCGGATTGATGGCCGCAGAGGGCCGGAATTTGATATGCCCGGCGCCGGACAGGCCCCGTGCAGAAAGGATAGTGCCATGACGGACCGCCCCCGCCTGATCGTGCATATCGGGGCCGGCAAGACCGGCTCCAGCTCGATCCAGCTGACCCTGTCGAACAATGCGGCGGCGCTTGCGGCGCAGGGGGTGAAATATCTGGGCCTGATGCTGGAACATGCGGTGACGCAGACCGGCCGGGACTGGCAGCGCACGCCCGGCTCTCCCGCGTTCTTCGCCGGGGCAGAGCCCCCAGCGAACCATGCGCAGGATCTGGAGCGCATCCTGTCGGACGAGCTGGCCGCCGCGTCTGACGCGGGTCTGCATACGCTGATCTGGAGCAATGAATGGATGTACAGCCGGCACGACCGCGTGCTGGAGGCGTTGCTGCGCCTGCGCGCGGCGGGCCATCCGGTGCAGGTGATCTGCTATCTGCGCCGCCACGACAAATGGGTACAAAGCGCCTATACGCAATGGGGCCTGAAGAACAAGACCTATCCGGGGCCGATCCGGCCTTATGGCGCGTGGAAACAGGGGCGTTCCTTCGCCCAGATGCCGGCGGTGCAGCCCTGGATCGACGCTTTCGGACTGGATTGCCTGCTGTTCAATTTCGACGCGGTGGGCGATGTGGTGACGCATTTCAACGCCCGGCTCGGCCTGACCGGCCTCGTGCCGGAAAACGACAATATCTCGCCCGACGCGGCTGAACTGGCGGCCTGGAGCGTCTATAACAACCGGTTTGACGAGGTGATCGCGGCGGGCCGCTTTCCGCAACTGCTTCAGCCCACGCTGGCGCAGGATGCGCTGAAGGCGCGTCTGCCACCGCTGGATGCGCTGATGCCCACGCCCGAGGATCTGGCCCGTGTGGTCGAGGAAAATGCCGCGGATATCGCGGCGCTGAACGCGGCCTTCGCGGCGCGGGGCGAGGCGGCGCTGCGCTTCGACAGCCCGGCGCGGCAGAGCCAGCATCCCGCCCCCTGGGAGATGGACCAGTTCATGCTGAAGATGATCTTCGCGTTGCAGGAACAGATCATGGGGCTGCGCGCCCGCCTTGCCAGGGCCGAGGCCGCACTGGCGCAGGAGGGCAAGACCCCCCTGCCCCCGAAGGCCACCCCCCCGAAAGGCTGAGGCGGGCACCGGGGGAGCGCCCCCGGCCCCGTCAGGCCGCTCAGTCCACCGAACGCTGGATCATCTCTTCGTCGCAGATGATCTCCAGCCCCTTCTGGACGCTGGCGGTGAAATCGGCCGCCGGGGTTTTCGGCGCTGCCCTGGCGGGGGCCGCGCCGGGGGGCGTATCGGTGTAATGGCGCATGAACAGCCCCATCACATGTTCCACCCCTGCGGTTTCCACCTCGCGCAGGTCGGGGCCGTAATAGGCGCCCCGCGTGTAATTGCCGGTGATGACCTCGTAAGAGGGGAAATAGTGGCAGTCGGACAGGCTGTTGCGCAGTTCCTCGCAGGCCACGCGCAGCACCGCCTTGGAATAGGCGGTGGCGGCGATCACGCTTTCCCCGGCCCGCGCCGTGGCGATCAGCGGCACCGGCGAGACGGTCATCAGGATCTTCACGCCGGGATTCACCGCCCGCATCATGCTGGCGAATTCGGTGAAATCCGCGATGGTCTCGGTCACCGAGAAATTGACGAATTCATGTTTCTCCGGGTCGAAGCTGCCCCCGGCCACCCCCGGCGCCAGCGGGAAGACCGCGCCATCGGCGCGCGCGCGCCAGCCTTCGGTCAGGCCGAAGGTGAAGACGAAGACATCCGCCTCGGCCATCATCCGGCGCACCGCCGCAAAATGGGTTTCGCGGGCGGCGCGGAATTCCGACAGACTACAGAAGCCACCGGGCTGGATATTGGGGCGGAACGGGTCGATCAGCCGGCCATCCGCCGCCTCCCACACGTCTTCCAGCGGCGAGAAGCGGCCATGGGCGCGCTGCGCGAGTTGCAGAAGCTGGCGTGCGGTATAAAGGTTGCCATAGCGGGCCGAGAACACGCCATAACCATAGCGGCGGGCCACCTCGTCCGAAATCAGCGGATGCGCCTGTTCGGTGACGAAGTAATTGTAGCCCCGCGCCTGAAGGTGCCGGGCGATATGCTGGGCAAAGCAGCTTCCGGCCGTGGCAATGCGCATCTCGGGCTTCAGCCGGAATGCGCCCGACACCACCGGGTCGATCTCCGAGACCTCCCGGCCGCGATGGCTGCGCGACCAGAAGCAATGCGCCGGCAGTCCGGCATAGGGATTTGCGGGTTTTTCGGGGCGGGTCATGCGGATTCCTCCGTCCGGGCGGCAGCGAGCGCCGCAAGCACATCGGCCAGAAGCATCCGGCCATATTCCTGATTGCCATGGGTCGGATCATTGCCGCGCAGCCTTTCGGCCAGCCCCAGATCCGTGATCGCGGCGGCGGGGGCCGGAACGAAAGCCGCCCCCAGTTCCGCCGCCAGATCCTGCCGCAGCCTTGCGTCGATCCGCCAGAGCTTGTGCCGGAAATCGGCCGGCGCGATTTCAAGCTTGTCCATCCGGTCGGCGAAGACGCCGGGATGGGCGCGGATATGCGCCTCGTCCACGATGGGGGGCGGCGGGCCAACGATGACCAGCGGGCAGTCCACCTGCCCCGCGATCCAGCGGCAGAAGCGGAAATTGGCGCGGTCGAGCTGGTTCTGCATCTCGGCGAAAAGCAGGTCGGCCGGCACCCGATCACGGCCCTCGGCCAGCGGCAGGCCGCTTTCGGGCCAGTCCACATCCGGCGGGGCGGGCGTATCGGGATGGCGGAACAGGCCGAGGATATTGTGCTCGTTCCCCGTCACCAGCAGCACCACCGCCTTCGGCCGACACCCGGCCAGCAGCGTCGAGACATGTTCGACCAGGTCCGGCGCCAGTTCGCGCCGACCCTCGACCAGAACGGTCCTGAGCTGGCAGGGCGGGTCGTTCAGCGGCACGAATTCCATGTCATCTGCGGCGGCCTCGCCATGCCGCACCCGCCACAGATGCCCCGCGCGCAGGGCGACCATGTGGCTGTGACCGAAACAGAGAATGGGTTCTCGCATGAAAATGTCCTTGCAGCAGAAGATTCGGGGCAGCAGACGCTCCGGGGCGGCAGACATGTCGGGCGGTGGCAAGTCAGACCCCCGGAAAACCCGGTGGTCCCGGCCTGCCCTGCAGCGGCCCGGCAGGCCGACCCGCAGCCCCCGTTCATAGATCGCACCCCCGGCACGAAGGTCAAGGCGATATGTCCCCGACAGGGGGGCGAACCGGGTTTTCGGACCCTCTTCAAAAGTTGACTGTTGATCGGTTCCCCGAATTGGCGCAAAATTATGGCGAGTTTTCAGGAATTTTATACCGGCGCCACGACACCAGCGGCGAAATATCGAAAGGAGGTTCCGGAAAGTCCTTGCTTCCCCGTTCCGCGTGCTGCGCCGGAACCTCTTTTCTTAACCGCGGCTGCCCATCCCGTTTCCGATATTCTTCGTGTGCCGGGCTTGCCGCCAAATCATTGGATCACGCTCATGCCTCTTACTCCCGAAACCTGGCTTCCCGAAACCGTCGTCAACACCACGGTCAACAACATCCAGTCCGAACCCCGGATCATCCAGCTGACCAACGGCAACATGATCGTGGCCTGGACGTCGTCCGACGACACCGGCGTCGGCAGCCCGAACGGCACCGACATCATCGGCCAGATCCTCGATCCGTTCGGCGCCAAGATCGGTGCGGAATTCCGGCTGAACATCGCCTTCAACGTCGATGACGAGCGCGATTTCAGCCTCGCCGCATTGCCCGGCGGCGGTTTCATCGTGGCCTATGAGGATACGGATGCCAACGGCACCTCGATCCGGCTTCAGGAATTCAATGCCAGCGGCACCTCGGTCACGGCCTCCACCTCGGTCGTCAGTGACGGCTCCACCGCCGTTCCGAACTATTCCGACCCCGAGATCGCGGCCTCCAGCGATACTTCGGTGATGATCGCCTATACGGTGACCACCGGCGCGGGGGTCAGCAATGTCTCCTTCCGGATCTACAACCCCACCACGGATACCTATGGCGCGGAAACCATTGGAATGTCTGGTGCCGCGACCGGCAATGTCAAGATCGCCACGCTGACCAATGGCAATTATGTCCTTGTCGGTACGCGCAGCGATACCGACAATTCGCTGGTCTATCGCATCTTCAATGCGGCCGGCACCTCGGTGCTGGGCGCCAGCTTCGTGACCGGCACCGACAACAACGGCCAGAATGACCGCGAACCCGCGATCACCGCACTGACCGGCGGTGGTTTCGTCATCACCTATACCAATACCGACAGCAACGATACCGACGTCAACTTCCGCATCTACAGTGCGGTTGGCGTCCAGACGGGCAGCGGCACGGTCGCGGGCAGTGCCTTCACCGACAACAACAACCAGTCGAAGGTCGTGGCGCTGGAAGATGGCGGGTTCATCATCCTGTGGGACGATGACGAATCGGGCAATAATGCCGGGCGCGGCCAGCGGTTTTCCGCGACCGGCAGCCTTGTCGGGGCGGAATTTGTCTTCGACCCGTCCGATGGCAGCGTGGTGGATGCGATCCTGCTGGGGGACGGGCGCGTGGCGCTGGTCAAGCAAAGCGGCGAGATCGAGTTGCAGATCTTCGATACCCGCGACGGGGTGAACTCGCCCGCGGTCTACAGCCCCGACAGCCACCAGATCGGCACGGTGGGCAATGATACCTTCACCGCCGATTCCAGCGCCGATGTCGTGCATGCCTGGGATGGCAACGATGTCGTCACCGCGAATGGCATCGTCAAGACCTACTATCTGGGCGAGGGCAACGATTCCATCGTCGTCGTCTCGGCGGTCAATCTCGATGCCTATTACGGTGGCAACGGGATCGACACGATTTCCTGGACCAGCTCGGGCGTTTCCAACGCCACCTTCAACATGGGGGCCGGCACCGCCACGGTCGGCGCCAACACCGAAGTGATGGACGGGTTCGAGATCCTTTACGCCACCAACAATGCCGATACGATCATCGGGTCAAGCGGCGCAGACACGATCTATGGCGGCGACGGCAATGACACGGTCAGCGCCGGCTCCGGTGCCGATGTGGTTTCTGCGGGCACAGGCGACGATACGGTCAATGGTGAGGGCAGCAACGACACGATCAGCGGCAATGGCGGCAATGACGTGCTCTTCGGCGGCAGCGGCGACGACTCTCTTGTTGGTGGCGATGACAACGACACGCTTTACGGCGGCTTCAACACCGACACCCTTGACGGCGGCGCGGGCAACGACCGGTTCATCGTGCAGGTCGGCGAGTTCCTCGACCATGTCTATGGCGGCAGCGGCACCGATACGCTGGACAATTCGGCCTCCAGCGTCTCCGACGTGGATGGCGCGGTCATCAACATGGTGGCGCAGACACTGACCACCACATTCGCCTCGACCGCGGTTCTGGACATGCAGAGCATCGAGGTCTACCTCGACAATGACGGGTCGAACACCATCCATGACGGCGCGGGCAATACCACCCTGCGCGGCAATGGCGGCAATGATACCGTCTTCGGCAATACCGGGGTGGATGACATCAACCTTGGCGCGGGCGGCGACCGGATCTTCGTGCAGTCCAATGCGCTGGACGGCGATACGCTGGACGGCGGGACCGGAACCGACTGGCTGGACCTGTCGCTGCTGGGCACCGCTTTCGCCGCGGGCACGGTCGTCAACCTGACCAGCCAGAAGATCGTGAATGGCGGCAGCTCGGTCGGCATCCTGAACTTCGAGAATGTCACCGGCTCGGCCTTCGCCGACAATATTCTGGGCGACAGCGGCAATAACGAGGTCAATGCCGGGGGCGGCAACGACAATATCGGCGGCGCCGACGGCAATGACACGCTGCGCGGGGCCGATGGCGATGACACGCTGCGCGGCGGCGCAGGCAATGACAACATGAATGGCGGCGCCGGGATCGACACGGCCGATTATTCCGCCGCCTCGGCGCGGGTGGTGGTCGAACTGGGCATTTCGGGCGTGCCGCAGGTGATTTCGGCCACCGAAGGCTCGGATACGCTGGTGCTGATCGAGAATGTCCTCGGCGGTTCGGGCGGCGACCGCATCGTTGGCGATACCGTCGATAACACGCTGACCGGCAATGCTGGCAATGACAACCTGTTCGGCGTCGGCGGCAATGACACGCTGTTCGGTGGCACGGGGATTGACGGGCTTTACGGTGCCGATGGCGCGGACCAGCTGTTCGGCGGGGCCGACAATGACCGGCTGTTCGGTGGCGCGGGCAATGACACGCTGGACGGCGGCGCGGGTCTCGATTTCGCCGATTACCGCCCGGCGGCGGGCACCGGCGTCACCGTCAACCTGTCGATCGCCGGGGCGCAGGCCATCTCGGTCAGCGAAGGCTTCGATACCCTGGTGAATGTCGAGAACCTGTCGGGTTCGGGCTTCGGCGACACGCTGACCGGCAATGCGGGCGACAATGTGATCTACGGGATCGAGGGCAATGACACGATCTCGGGCGGTGGCGGGGTGGACCGGCTGATCGGCGGTCTGGGGCAGGATACGCTGACCGGCGGCGCCGGGGCGGATGTGTTCTTCTTCACCCGCGTCGCCGACAGCGACCTGATCTCGGGGCGCGACACGATCACCGATTTCGTCAGTGGCACCGACAAGCTCAACCTCGCCCAGATCGACGCCAATACCGGCCTCGCGGGGGATCAGGCCTTCACCTTCCTCGGCACCGGCGCCTTTACCAATGTCGCAGGGCAGCTGCGCCTTGCGGTATCCGGGGCCAACAGCTTCCTGCTGGGTGATACCGACGGCAACGGCACCGCCGATCTGAACGTGGCGCTGCTGGGCGTGACCTCCATCGTCGCGGGCGACATCATCCTCTGATCGAGGGCAGGCGCCCATGCCCGGCCCGGTTTTCCGGGCCGGGCTTCGCCGGTCAGATCCGTCCCTTTTCCTTTAACCTGAACCCCTTTTCCCCGGAGTATCGAAATGGCCGTGATTACCGTAACGACCGGCAATGATGTCGTCGGCAACGACGGGCTGACCAGCCTGCGCGAAGCCCTGACCATCGCGCAGGGATCCGCCGGAGCGGATACCGTCATCTTCGACGCTTCGCTGTCGGTGATCAACATCACCGCGCCCCTGACCATCGCCGCCGGAGAGGCCATCACGATCAACGGCGATACCAATGGCGATGGCCTTGCCGACATCATGCTCAACGGCAGCAGCGCCACGATCCTCGACATCACCAGCACCGCCAGCCTGACCCTGCAATCGCTGCGGCTGCAATCGGGCTGGAGCAACGGAACATATGGCGGCTATGGCGGCAGCGGCAGCCCCGGCAGCTATGGCAGTTATGGTGGTGGCCCCGGCGGCTATGGCGGCAACGGCACTCCCGGCGGCGATGGCGGATCGGCGGCCTTCATTCACAATGCCGGATCTCTGGTCATCGAAAAGTCGGAGATCACCAGCAACAGCGCCTGGGGCGGTTATGGCGGTAGCGGCGGCGGTGGCGGCGGCGGCGGGACCGGCGGCAACGGATATTACGGCTCTTATGGCGGCGGCGCAGGCGGTGACGGCGGTGCTGGTGGCAATGGCGGCAACGGGGCCGATGGCGGGACCGGCGGCAATGCCGCCATCATCCTGAACGATGCCGGCGCCTCGCTGAACCTGCGCGACACCATGATTGCCTATAACAACACGACCGCCGGCAACGGCGGCAACGGCGGCTGGGGCGGCTATGGCGGCAGCGGCGGCTCGGGCGGGGCAGGCGGCAGCGGAGCCTATTCCTATTATGGCTACGGCTACGGTGGTGGCTTTGGGCCGGGTGGCAATGGCGGCAATGGCGGCGATGGCGGCTACGGCGGTTCGGGCGGCAATGGTGGCAATGGCGGCAATGCCGCCACCATCCTGAACTATGGCACTTTGTCGGGCACCGGTGCTTTCCAGTATAACTATGCCGCTGCCGGAAACGGCGGCACCGCGGGCTATGGCGGCGGTGGCGGCAGCGGCGGCGGCGCCGGCTACGGCGGCTTCGGCACCCCCAGCGGCTATAACGGCACCCCCGGCACATCTGGCGGCAGTGGCAGCAACGGCAGTGCGGGCAGCAACGGGCAGGCGAGCGCGAACAGCCTGAACCTCGGGGCCGGATCGGGCAGCGTCACCGATGCCGATACGCTTTATTACATCCATTCCGCCACGCCCGGCGTCACCGAAACCGGCGGCGGATCAACGATCTACACCTTCTACATCAACCGCACCGGCATGGCCTCGGAAGCGGGCACGGTGTTCTGGCAACTGACGCCGACGCATCCCGGCCTTGTCGCCGCGGATTTCACCGGCGGCGTGCTGCCCTCGGGTTCGGTCAACTTCGCCGCCTATGGGGCCAACAGCATCCAGGTCACCTTCCAGATCGCCGATGACGCGCTGATCGAGCCGATCGAGACCTTCACCCTGCAACTGACCGGGATTTCCGATCCCTTCGGTGGCCCGACGCAGCAGCTGGGCACCAGCACATTGAACGGCTCCATCACGGATGGCGACACCGGCACCGCGCTGGTCAGCGTCTTCAACACATCCGCCAAGACCCAGCTTCTTTACAGCACGGGTCTGGGGCCGAACCCCTTCGGCCTTGCGATGCAGAATACCCAGGCCGGCAATGCTGTCGTCGTCAACGCCCCCGCCACGCTGGGCAATGTCGGCACCCATAACGTGATCCGCGACAATCTGACGGTCGAGGCCAATGGCCCCTTCGAGGCCGATTTCGTGCTGGGCGCCGGGGTGAGCCTTTTCACCATGACGGGCACCGCCGCCATGGATGCGACCGGCAACGCGGCCACGGTCTTCGGCAACAACGGCGCCAATGCCCTGACCGGCGGCGCCGGAGCCAATACGCTGAACGGGCTGGGGGCCGATGACACGCTGACCGGCAATGGCGGCAATGACATCCTGCGCGGCGGTGACGGCAATGACCTGCTGATCGGCGGCACTGGCAATGACACGCTGAACGGTGGCGCGGGCTTCGGCGATACCGCCGATTATTCGGCCGAGGCCGCACGGGTCGTGGTCGAACTGGGTATCGTCGGGGTCGGCCAGCTCGTTTCGGCCACGGCGGGCACCGATACGCTGGTCGATATCGAGAATGTCCGGGGCGGCGCGGGCAATGACCGCATCGTCGGCAGCACCGCAAACAATGTGCTGGCGGGCAATGCCGGGGCCGACAACCTGTTCGGGGTGGATGGCAGCGATGTGCTTTATGGCGGCGACAGCAATGACGGGCTTTATGGCGGCGCCGGCAATGACCAGATCTTCGGCATGAATGACAATGACCGGCTGTTCGGCGGCGCGGGCAATGACACGCTGGACGGCGGCGCGGGTGTCGATTTCGCCGATTACCGCCCGGCGGCGGGCACCGGCGTCAATGTCAACCTGTCGATCGCCGGGTCGCAACTTGTTTCCGCCAGCGAAGGCTTCGATACCCTGGTGAACATCGAGAACCTGTCGGGTTCGGGCTTCGGCGACACGCTGACCGGCAATGCGGGCGACAATGTGATCTACGGGATCGAGGGCAATGACACGATCTCGGGCGGCGGCGGTGTGGACCGGCTGATCGGCGGTCTGGGGCAGGATACGCTGACCGGCGGCGCCGGGGCGGATGTGTTCTTCTTCACCCGTGTCGCCGACAGCGACCTGATCTCGGGGCGCGACACGATCACCGATTTCGTCAGCGGCACCGACAAGCTCAACCTCGCCCAGATCGACGCCAATACCGGCGTCGCGGGGGATCAGGCTTTCACCTTCCTCGGCACCGGCGCCTTTACCGGCGTCGCGGGACAGCTGCGCCTTGCGGTATCCGGGGCCAACAGCTTCCTGCTGGGTGATACCGATGGCAACGGCACCGCCGATCTGAACGTGGCGCTGCTGGGCGTGACCTCCATCGTCGCGGGCGACATCATCCTCTGACCCCGGCACGCCCCGTGCGGAACCGGGAAAAACGGGCGGTCCTGCGGGACCGCCCGTTGCATTTGGGGCCATGACGGACTGACAGGGGCGCCTGCATCTGCTATTTTCTGCCTGCCCGTTTCGGGCCTGTTCCGTATGACCCGTTCACTTTTTCGCCGGATATGATTTTCAGGAGGAATACCTATGGCAACCGTCACTTATACGGGGCTGGCCCCGCTTTCGGCACAATCCTGGGCCGGATGGACCGCCGAGACATGGCTGGCCGGCATCTCGCCCTATGTCGTGTTCAACGGGGTCGGCTACGAGGTCGTGCCGGTCTATGACGCCCAGCTTGCCGTGCTTCAGACCGGGCCCCTTGCCGGCTATCTGGTGCGCTTCACCGGGGACAGTTCGCTGTCCATCGCCGGGGATTTCAGCCAGACCAATCCGGTGCCGTTTTCCGGCACCATCACCGGCATCGAAATCTATGACCGCTACGAAAACCTGCTGACCTTCGACGACCCGAACAACCAGATCCTGACCTCCAGCTATCAGCCATGGGACGGGCAGCTGGTGGCCGAGGTCAGCGGCCTGTCGATGGATTCCGCCGCGCTTGATGCCGCACCGAACCTGGCGGCGGCGCTGCTGGCGGGGCTGGCGGGCGGGCATGACCTCGTGACCGGCAGCGGCCAGAACGACCTGCTGGAAGGCTTTGCCGGCAATGACACGCTGCGGGGCGGGGCGGGCAATGACACGCTGCGCGGTGGCGCCGGGCTGGACAACATGAATGGCGGTGCCGGGATCGACACGGCGGACTATTCCGCCGCCACCACGCGGGTGGTGGTCGAGCTGCAATTCCAGGGCGCCCCGCAGATGGTTTCGGCCAGCGAGGGGCTCGATACGCTGGCCGATATTGAAAACGTGTCCGGGGGCGCGGCTGGCGACCGCATCGTCGGCAAGCAGGACAGCAATGTGCTGACCGGCAATGGCGGCAATGACAACCTGTTCGGGGTCGGCGGCAATGACACGCTGTTCGGCGGCGCGGGCAATGACGGGCTTTACGGTGCCGATGGCGCGGACCAGCTGTTCGGCGGGGCCGACAATGACCGGCTGTTCGGTGGCGCGGGCAATGACACGCTGGACGGCGGCGCGGGTCTCGATTTCGCCGATTACCGCCCGGCGGCGCTGGCCGTGCAGGTCAGCCTGGCAATCGCCGGGGCGCAATTCGTCTCCAGCGCCGATGCAAGCGACACGCTGATCAATATCGAGAACCTGTCGGGATCGATCCGGAACGACACGCTGACCGGCAATGCGGGCGACAATGTGATCTACGGGATCGAGGGCAATGACACGATCTCGGGCGGCGGCGGTGTGGACCGGCTGATCGGCGGTCTGGGGCAGGATACGCTGACCGGCGGCGCCGGGGCGGATGTGTTCTTCTTCACCCGTGTCGCCGACAGCGACCTGATCTCGGGGCGCGACACGATCACCGATTTCGTCAGCGGCACCGACAAGCTCAACCTCGCCCAGATCGACGCCAATAGCGGCCTCGCGGGGGATCAGGCCTTCACCTTCCTCGGCACCGGCGCCTTTACCGGCGTCGTGGGGCAGTTGCGCCTTGCGGTATCCGGGGCCAACAGCTTCCTGCTGGGTGATACCGACGGCAACGGCACCGCCGATCTGAACGTGGCGCTGCTGGGCGTGACCTCCATCGTCGCGGGCGACATCATCCTCTGACATCTGCTTTTGCGAAACATGTGCCCCGGCGCCGACAGCCCTGTCGGCGCCGGGCTGCGTTCAGGCCGCGCGTGACACGATCCTGTCTGCCCGGAAATTGCCACTTCCGTTCCCAAAGAGCGCAAAGTTTCGACACTTTTCTGACGCAAATCTCGCCAAGATTGAAAAGACGCGTCTGTAATACATCTTTAAAAGCCCGCCATGCTTCCCATGGTTGAGGGCCTTGATGCGCATACCCGTGTGTAATCGGTTTTTTGCAAGTGCTCACGACCAATCGCATATTTCCGGGAAAACACCCATGACCATCACTTCGAATGTAACGAATATCTATGCTTTCGACGGCACCCTGCTCGACATCACGACGGGGGGCATTATCAGTGCCAGCCTGATCAATGTCTCGGGCGGGCCGAACAGTGGCAGCTTCATCGACAACAACGGCCAGCTGACAACGGATGACAACGGGATCACCACGTTTGCCCTCGGCGGCGGCAGTGGTGCGGCGATCACCTATCTCGGCTCCGGCACCATCCAGACGCTGACCCTGCTCGGCATCCCGCTGCTCAGCAGGCCGGTGGCCGCTTTCCAGGTCGGCGGGCAGATCTATCTTTATGCCCCCGACGGCCTGCCCCTGCTGAGCGGGGTTCTGGTCGATCTGACCATCGACGCGGATGCCCCCTTCACCCTGCCCGCCACCAGCAATGGCGTGGTCGAAGGGCTGGATACCGCCGAGGGGATGGCGATCGGGTATACCGACCTGCAAGGGGACCAGATCACCAGCGGCGCGAATACGGTCTTCGGCAATGGCGGCAATGACACGATCAGCGGCGGCAGTGCGACGGATGCGCTTTATGGCGGCACCGGCGACGACCAGATCCTCGTGCGATCCAATGCGCTGGACGGCGATACGCTGGACGGCGGCGCCGGAACCGACTGGCTGGACCTGTCGCAACTGGGCACCGCTTTCGCCGCGGGCACGATCGTCAATATGGCCAGCCAGCAGATCGTGAATGGCGGCAGTTCGGTCGGTATCGTGAACTTCGAGAATGTCACCGGCTCGGACTTTTCCGACAATATTCTGGGTGACGCCGGAAATAACGAGATCAATGCCGGGACGGGCAACGACAATCTGGTCGGCGGCGCAGGCAATGATACGCTGCGCGGGGACGATGGCGACGACACGCTGCGCGGCGGTCTGGGGGACGACACCCTGACCGGCGGCGCCGGGACCGACACCGCCGATTATTCCGCCGCCACGGCGCGGGTGGTGGTCGAACTGGGCATTTCGGGCGTGCCGCAGGTGATTTCGGCCACCGAAGGTTCGGACACGCTGCTGCAGATCGAGAATATCCTTGGCGGCGCGGGCGGCGACCGGCTGGTCGGCAATGCCGGCACCAATGTGCTGACCGGCAATGCCGGGGCCGACAACCTGTTCGGCGTCGGCGGCAATGACACGCTGTTCGGTGGCGCGGGGGTTGACGGGCTTTACGGCGCCGATGGCGCGGACCAGCTGTTCGGCGGCGAAGACAATGACCGGCTGTTCGGCGGTGCGGGCGACGACACGCTGGACGGCGGGGACGGTCTCGATTTCGCCGATTACCGCCCGGCGGCAAACAGCGGCATCACCGTGGATCTGTCGATCACCGGGGCACAGGCCATCTCGGCCAGCGAGGGGTTCGATACCCTGGTGAATGTCGAGAACCTGTCGGGTTCGGGCTTCGGCGACACGCTGACCGGCAATGCGGACGACAATGTGATCTACGGGATCGAGGGCAATGACACGATCTCGGGCGGCGGCGGGGTGGACCGGCTGATCGGCGGTCTGGGGCAGGATACGCTGACCGGCGGCGCCGGGGCGGATGTGTTCTTCTTCACCCGTGCGGCCGACAGCGACCTGATCTCGGGCCGCGACACGATCACCGATTTCGTCAGCGGCACCGACAGGATCAACCTTGGCCATATGGATGCCGACAGCGGCACAGCGGGGGATCAGGAATTCACCTTCCTCGGCACCGCCGCCTTCACCGGCGTCGCGGGGCAGTTGCGCCTTGCAGTATCCGGGGCCAACAGCTTCCTGCTGGGCGATACCGATGGCGACGGGAACGCCGATCTGAACGTGGCGCTGCTGGGGGTGACCTCCGTCGTCGTGGGCGACTTCATCCTCTGAGCGACGGCAGACGCGCCCATGCCCGGCCCGGTTTTCCGGGCCGGGCTTCGCCGGTCAGAGCGGGTTCACCGTGAAGGCAGGCATGGGTTCGCCGGTCTCCAGCGTGGCCAGATAGCGGCGGCCGCAATCCAGCGCCTCGCGGATGGTCACATCCATGTCGAGGTAACGATAGGTGCCCAGACGGCCGACGAAGGTGACATTGGCCTCGGCCTCGGCCTTGGCGACATATTCGGCCAGCAGGGTTTTCTCGGCCACCTGACGGATCGGGTAATAGGGGATGTCATCGGGCCCGCAGGCCCGCGAGAATTCCTTGTAAAGCACCGATCCTTCGTGGCTTTCCCAGGGGGCGAAATGCTTGTGCTCGGTGATGCGGGTATAGGGCACATCGACATCGCCGTAGTTCATCACGGCGCAGCCCTGATAATCGCCCCTGTAATCGAAGCGTTCGAAATCCAGCGTGCGATAGCCCAGACGGCCCAGATCGAAGCCGAACCAGCCGTCGATCGGGCCGGAATAGAACACATGGTCATAACCCGCCGCCTGATCGCGGCTGACCGGGGTATTCAGCGTGACGGTGATATTGGCGTGATCGAGGATGCGTCCGATCATCGCGCTATAGCCGTTTTCCGGCATGCCCTGGAATTTGTGGAAGAAGTAATTGTCGTCGTAATTGAACCGCACCGGCAGCCGCTTCAGGATCGAGGCGGGCAGATCGGAAGGCGAGCACCCCCATTGCTTGATCGTATAGCCCTTGAAGAAGGCCTCATAAAGCTCGGGGCCGACGAAGCGCAGCGCCTGTTCCTCGAAGGTTTGCGGGTCAGAGATCGAGGTATCGGCCTTGCTTTCCAGAAACACCCGGGCCTCGTCGGGGCGGAGCGTCTGGCCGAAGAACTGGTTGATCGTGTGCAGGTTCACCGGCAGCGAATAGACCGCCCCCTGCGAGGTGGTCTTCACCCGGTTCTTGTAGGGCAGGAAAGTCTCGAACCCGTTCACATAGTCCCAGACCTCGGCATCGTCGGTATGGAAGATATGGGGGCCATAGACATGGACCATCACCCCGGTATCGGCATCGCGCTCGGTATGGCAGTTGCCGCCGATATGGCCGCGCGCATCCAGCACGGTGACGCGATGGCCCGCCTCGGCCAGCATCCGGCCGATCACCGCGCCGGACAACCCGGCCCCCACCATCAGGCAATGTTTCGTCATGGCAATATCCTTACCCTGCCCGGCCGTGCCGGTGCCGTTCCGTAACCCCGCGCCGCCCCTAGCATGTCCGGGGCGCGGGGGAAACCGGGGTCACTTCGGCCCCGTCACTTCGTATAGCCGGGTCCCTGCGCCCAGCCCCAGGCATCGCCGATCATCTGCCGCAGGGTGGAATGCACGGGCTCCCAGCCCAGTTCCTCGATGGCGCGGGCCGAACCCGAAACCAGCGCCACCGCATCGCCCGCGCGGCGCGCGCCCTCGATGATCGGCACCTCGCGGTTGGTGACGGCGCGGCTGGCCTCGATCACCTCGCGCACGGTGAATCCGGTGCCGGTGCCAAGGTTGAAGACCCGGTTGCCCTTGCCCTCCAGCAGCCATTGCAGGCCCAGCACATGCGCCTGCACCAGATCCATCACATGCACATAATCGCGCACGCAGGTGCCGTCGCGGGTGGGATAGTCGCTGCCAAAGACCGTCAGCGCCGGGCGCTTGCCCGCCACCGCATCCAGCATCAGCGGGATCAGATGGGTTTCCGGCACATGCTGTTCGCCGATCTCGCCCTCGGGGTCACACCCGGCGACGTTGAAATAGCGGAAGATCACATGGTTCAGCCCGTGGCTTTCACCGAAATTGACCAGCATGTCCTCGATGGCGCGTTTCGAGGCGCCATAGGAATTGATCGGCTTCTGCACCGAGTTTTCATCCAGAAGCACCCCGTCCTGATCGCCATAGGTGGCGCAGGTCGAGGAGAAGACGAAATTCCTGCATCCTGCGGCCAGCGCGCCCTCGATCAGGTTCAGCGCACCCATGACATTGACGCGCCAGTATTTGCCGGGGTCTTTCATGCTTTCGCCCACAAGGCTCAGCGCCGCGAAATGCAGAACCGCCACCGGGCGATATTGCACGAAAGCCGCATCGACATCGGCGCGGTTCATCAGATCGCCCCTGAAGAAGGGGCCGAATTTCACCGCCTCCTCCCAGCCGGTGTTCAGATTGTCGAAGGTGACGGGGGTGAAGCCCGCCGCCTTCAGAACCTTGCAGGCATGGGCCCCGATATAGCCCGCGCCGCCCGTCACCAGAACCGTCTGCATCCGCCTTGCCGCCATTGCTGTCGCCTCCCCGCCCGGAGGAGCGCCGTTCCCCCTTCTATGGGCCAGGGCAGGGGCGAAAGGCAACAGCGGCAGGCGAAACAGCGCAAGCCGCGCTTTACCTCTGGGCGGCAGGCCAGTAATCAGGGCGCCGAACCCCGTGGCCCTTGCCCGGCCGCATCTCAGGGCCGCGTCCCGGCCCCGGCCTCTCAGGATCGCGCCGCGCATGAAATTCGTCTGCCACATCGGCCATCACAAGACCGGCACCACCTCGCTTCAGGTCTTCCTGTCGCAGAATGCCATCGCCCTGCTGAAGGCGGGCATCCTTTACCCTTCGGTGGAAAGCCAGGGTGCGGCGCTGATGCTGGCCCGCGCGCTTGGCGGCGACAGCGCCGATGTGCTGCCGATCAACATGCGCGAGGCGCATAACGCGCTGGCCTTCCGCATGCTGGCCGATACGCTGCCGAACTGGAAGGTTCCGCAATATCACCGCGAACTGCCGCATTCCAACCAGATGCTGATCTCGATGCGCAACCAGATCATGGCGCTGATGCCCGATACGGTGGTGCTCTGCTCCGAGGTCATGTCGCATTTCGGCATCGCCGCGCCCCAGCTCATCGACCGGCTGCGCACGGTGGCGGGCGAGGCGGAGACACAGCTTTACTGCACCCTGCGGCGGCCCGACGAACATCTGATGTCCTGGCATGGCCAGCAGCTGCGCTTCGGCCAGTCGCCCGCCCTGCTGTCGGACCCGGACAAGGGCGTCAACCTGAAGGCGCTGCATTTCGATTATCGCGGCGTGCTGGAACCCTGGATCGCGCGGCTGCCGCAGGCGAAGATCCAGATCACCCCCTATGCCGAGCTGATGGCAGCGGGCGGATCGGTGCAGCATTTCATCGACCATGCCGGCATCGCCTTCCCCGAGGGCCTGCTGGAAGCGCGCACGATGAACGTGAGCTTCCCCGCCGCCACCTTCACCCTGCTGCGCGAGGCCAACCGCGCCCTGCCGCGCCCCGCCTCGCTGGCGCTGGCGCATGAGATCGCCACCCTGACCGAGGGGCTGGAAATGCCATCGCAGAAGGATGTCGAATTCTTCGGCCCCGCTCAGCGCGCCCGCATGATGGAGGCCTTCCGCCCGATCCACGACTGGCTGTCGCAGACCACCGGGCGCGAGGCCTTCTTCCCCGATCTGGAGGCGATGGCCGAGTGTCGCCCGCTGACCGAAGCCGAGGCGCTGCACCGCGTTCTGGACCAGATCACCCCCGAACATCTGGCCCGGCTGAGCCACCCGGAAGCCCGCGGTTTCGTCGCGGGCCTGCGCGAGACCCATCGCGCCCAGCCCTGAGCCGCCCCGTCCGACACCCGTCCGGGGCCGGCCCCGGACCCCGCGCGCCCGATCGCCGCGCCCTGCCCCGGAGCCCGCCATGCAAGACGCAACCGCCCTTTCCGCCCCTGTCCCGGCCGCCAGCCCTGCCCCCGCCCCTGTCGTCCTGCAATCGCTGCTCTGGCCCGAGGCGGGCTTTTCCTCGGAACGCGATCTCTATCTGCGGCTGGAAGGTCCGGCCTTCTGGACCGATGACACGAATGAGGTGTCTTTCGGCCCGGCGGGCGAATTGCGTTTCGATACCGCCTTCAACCTGTTCAACCTCGGGAAATGGCGGCGGTCCTGCGCGCTGGACCAGATCGGGCTGCGGCTGCATGGCGCGGGGCGGTTCGAACTCGCGGTGTTTCAGGCCCTGCCGGGGCGGTCCTGGGAACGGCTGGTCAACCGCATCGTGACGCTGGAGCCCGGCCTGCCGCTGGATCTGGCGTTGGCGCCGGTGGAAGATCCGCTGGGCAGCGTGCTGTGGTTCACCCTGAAGGCGCTGGACGCGGGCCGCTTCTCGGGGGCCGACTGGATCACCCCGCAGCAGCCGCTGCGACAGCCCGATCTGGTGATCGCCGTCACCACCTTCCGGCGCGAGGTGGCGGTGCGGGCCAGCGTGGCGCGGTTCGAGGACTTCATGCGCGCAACCCCCCTCGCGCCCTATCTGCACATGGTGGTGGTCGATAACGGTCAAAGCGCCGAAATCCCCGCCTCGGCCCATGTGACGCCGGTGCCGAACGAGAACCTCGGCGGGGCGGGCGGCTTTGCCCGCGGCCTGCTGGAGGCCGAGGCCCGCGGCGCCAGCCATTGCCTGTTCATGGATGACGATGCCTCGGTCCATATGGCGGCGCTGGAACGGACATGGATGTTCCTCGCCTATGCCACCGATCCGGCGACGGCGGTGGCGGCGGGGCTTCTGTCGGCGCGGCACCGCTGGGCGATGTGGGAAAACGGCGCGCTGTTCGACCGGGTCTGCCGGCCGCAATTCATGGGCACCGACCTGCGCGACATCTTCCAGACCGTCGAGATGGAGATGGAATCGACCCCGCGCAATGCGCCGAACTTCTATGGCGGCTGGTGGTTCTTCGCCTTCCCGCTGGCTTCGGCGCAGTATCGGCCCTTCCCCTTCTTCGTGCGCGGCGACGATGTGAGCTTCAGCCTCGCCAATACTTTCGACATCGTGACCCTGCCGGGCGTCGTCTCCAGCCAGGAGGCGGATTTCTCGGACAAGGAAAGCCCGCTGACCGTCTATCTGGATCTGCGCAGCCATCTGGTGCATCACCTGTCGCTGCCATCGATGGAGATCGGCCGCATCGGGCTGGTGAAGCTTCTGGCCTTCTTCTTCCTGCGCAGCCTGATCCAGATGCATTACGAAACCATCGCGGCCCAGAGCCTTGCCGTGCAGGATGTGATGCGCGGCCCGGATTTCTTTGCCGCCAACGCCGATATGGCGCAGCGCCGCGCCGATCTGGCCGCGCTGCGCAAGGTCGAGGCCTGGCATGCACCCGAAGGGCCGCTGCCCGCCCCGCGCAAGAGGCTGAACCCCGAAAACCCGCTGGTGCGGCTGGCGATGAAAGCCACGCTGAACGGACATCTGCTGCCCTTCTTCGGCCTGTTCGGCAACCGGCTGGTCCTGAAAACCGGCGAGCGCGGCGCCATCCGCCGGGTCTGGGGTGCGGCTGCGGTCACCTGCCGCAACGATGCCGGGCAGATCTATACCGTGCGCCATTCCAAGCTGGCGGCGCTGCGGGCAACCGGGGTCTTCCTGCGCGACCTGCTGCGCCTGATGCTGCGCTATCCGGCGCTGCGGGCCGAATGGCGGCAGGGCTACGAGCGGCTGGCCAGCACCGGCTTCTGGCGTGGCCGTCTGGGGCTGGATGCGCCCGCGGAAACCGGCGCCCCCCGGCCCTGATCCCGCGCCGGGGCGTCAGTCGTCCGCCGGGTCCTCGTCAGACGGATCTTCATCCGTCTGGTCCGGGCTGGCCTGATAGCCCATGCGCATCCGGGTCAGCGCGCTGCGCGCGCCCTTGGGATCGGCGGCGATCAGGGTCGCGGCAAGCTCGGCCATGGCCTCGACCCGGCGCAGTTCGTCGGCGTCGAAATGATCGGCCGGGTTCAGCGACTGCGGCTCGGCCGGGGCCTCGTCCACCGCGCGGTCCAGTTCCTGCTCCATCACCGGGGTCGCGGCGAAGGGGCTGCGGTCAAGGATGCGGGCATCTGCCAGATAGGTCTTGCGGATCTGTGCGGCCATGGCGCGGTCCAGCGCCAGCGGCGTGCTGGCACCCGCCCGCGGCCGGTTCAGCAGCGCCTGCGCCAGCGCCCAGCCCGCCGCATGGCGTTGCAGCCGCGGCAGCTTGCGCAACTGCCGCTGGACATGGCGCAGGAGCACCAGATCCTCCACACAGAGCGCTTCATTGCTGATCCGTTCCGCCGCGATGGTGACGGGCGCATCGGGGCCAAAGGCGGTGCGCGCGAAATCCTGCACCACCGAGCCCCCCGCCAGCAGGTCGCGCCGCAGCGGCCGCAGGTGGAAATCGGCGCCGAAAACCTCGGCCCACATCGCCAGACGCGGGGCGTAGAAGAACTGCTGGTCCTTCACCACCGCCGCGTGAAAGTCGCGCATCCCGCCCTGGAACCAGCCGATCTTCACCCGCTCGGCATAGCTTGACAGGAAGCGCGCGGCATGGGGGCGGACATAGCAGATCACCGCCATCTCGTCGAAAAACGGCAGGAAGAACCGTTCCAGCACCCGCGCGACACCTTCCGGGTCGCTCCATTCGAAATCCTCGGCCGAAAAGACGGCGTGATCATAGCCGCCTTCCGCCAGCTTCTTTTCCAGCGCCGCCAGAACCGGGGGCACCTCCGCCGCCGCATCTGCCTTCAGCCAGGCCTCGAACTGCGCCGGCAGATGGTTGTGTGACAGCGGCGCGGTATAAAGAATGCGCTGCCCCTCGATGCTGACGCTGCCGGTCGAGAAAGCGTCCTGAATGGCGGTCGAACCGGCCTTGTGCTGGCCGATGTGGAAGATGAGCTTCGGCGGCATGAAACGGCTGTGGTCCTGTCCTGCTGCGGGGCGGCCCGGATGGACCACGATTGCGGTCAGGTCGCAACCCTTTTCCGGCCTGCCCGGCCCTTTTTCCGCAAGATGGCGGGAAACCGGCCTCAGCTGCGGCTGCGCACCCAGTCCCAGCTTTCGGCGATCCCCTCGTCCAGACCGATGCGCGGCGCCCATCCCAGCTCCGTGCGGGCGCGGGTGATGTCCAGCACCACGCGCGGCACGTCGAAATTGCGGCCGGGCTTGTAAAGCGGCCGGACCGGCGCCCCGCCCCGCGCCTGCACGATACGGTCGATGCTGGCGACGATCTCGGCGACCGAGGTACCGCTGCCGCTGCCCGCATTGTAGCAGCCCGCCACATCCGACTGCACCGCCCGCACACAGAGATCGGCCAGATCGCGCACATGGATGAAGTCGCGCACCACGCTGCCGTCGCCCCAGACCTCGACCGGCTCGCCGCGGGCGACGCGCCACAGATGCGTGCCGATGATGCCCTGAATGCCGGTATGGCCCTGCCGAGGCCCATAGGGGTTGGAAGCGCGCAGGATCACATGCTGCACCCCGTGCAGCTTGTGTTCCATGTGCAGGTAATTCTCGATGGCGACCTTGACGATCCCGTAGGAGCTGATGGGCCGCAGCGGATGGCTTTCCGCCACCGGGTCGGTTTCGGGCGGGCCATAGACGGTGCCGCCCGAGGACAGATAGACGATCTTCTTCAACCCGGTCGCCCGCATCATTTCCAGCAGGCGGACCATCGACACCAGATTGCCGGTGATATCGGCCACCGGATCAAGGTTGGAGGTCGCCGGAACCGTGGTGCTGGCCAGATGGATGATGGCATCGACACCGCTCATCGCCTCGTAGACCAGCGAAATGTCGCCGATATCGCCCGATACATATTCGACACCGGGCACCGGCTCGCGGAAAAGCTCGGGGCGGCGGTCGTAAACGCGAATCTGGAAGCCCTGCGCAAGCAGACTGTCAACGACATGGGAGCCGATGAAGCCGCAACCTCCGATCAACAGGATTTTCAAATGCGTCTCCCCAGACTGCCTAAAATAATGGAAAAGGAACGAAACGCCCAGGCATCCGATCCGGTTGGATTCGCCTGTTTAACCGTGCCTTTCCGGCTCCGTAATACCCCGGTTGGGGTAAATGGCGCCGCGGCGGAAAAAACTACGACTCGGCCCGGAAATCAAGTAGACGGGCCTCCAGTCACTGTTTATCACCCTTTTGCCGGTGCCGCGAGGGTTTCCCGCCCGGTCATCGGCCCCGACTTCTTGAAGCCGAACAATTTGAGTCACTCATGCTGATCCTGACTTCGGACACCATCGCAGACAACAGCGATACGCTGTCCGCATCCTGGCCGGGACCGCGTGTCCTGATCCTGCGGCCGGACACCGGCCTGTCCCCGGCAGATGTCGAGCGCCTGAACCGCGACTTCATCATCGTCGAACATCTTGAACCGGCCGGCGGCGCGGCGGCATTGCTGTGCGACGCGCTTGGCTGGCTGGCGCCGCTGCTGCGCGAGGCGGACTGGCCGCTGCTCTATCTCGACCATCCGGCCGGGGCGGCCTTCGTCGCCGCAGAGGCGGCAGCCGGACAGAGCCATCCGCATGACCTGCGGGCAGATCTGTCACCGGAGGGGCGGCTGCTGTCGCTGCGTCTGGGCGAGATGATCGCGACCAGCCCGCTGATGCCCGAATTCCTTGCCGTCCTGCGGGGCCGCCCGGTGGAGGATGCCACCTTCGCCGCCCTGCTTCACGACGCTTTCGCTTGGACCTCCGCATGACCGATCTCGACCTGCTGTGGCAGAAATATGCCACCGAAGCCAATGTCTTCCGGGACCGCCCGGATTTCCGGTTCGACCCGGTCCATTACGGCGCGGGCCAGCCCGATCTGCCGCAGGACCCCGAGACGCTCGCCGCGCATTACCGCAGCGCCGGGCGGGCAGAGGGCCGGTCTCCGACTTTCTATGCCCTGCACAAGGCGCAGAAACCCGCGATCGACGCGGTTCTGGCCGATCTGGTGCTGCTGCCCGAACTGGCCGAGGCCATTGCCGCCGGTCAGCCCGATGCCTGCCATCTGGCCTGCGAGTTGATCCGGCTTGGCGATCCGGTCGATGCGGCGATCTCGGATTTCTCGTTGCGGGGCTATCTGATCACCCATCCCGACATCGCCCGTGCGGGGATGGACCCGCTGATGCACTATCTGCTTTACGGTGCGACCGAGGGACGCCGGACGCTGGCGGACCTGCGCAAGACCCAGTATCGCGGCCATCTGGCCTATTCGCCGGCCCGGCCGACCTGCATGATCATGGTGCATGAATTCTCGCGCACCGGGGCGCCGATCGTCGGGCTCGATCTGGTGCGCGAGGCGGCGCTGACCCACAATGTGATCGTGGCCGCGCTGAAGGGCGGCGATCTGCTGGAAGATTTCCGCGACCATGCCTGCGAGGTGATCGTCACCAACCGGCCCCTGATCGACATCCCCTTCTATTTCGGCGAGATCTTTTCGAAGATCGACCTTGCGATCACCAATTCGGTGGAATGCTATGCCTTCGCGCCCTTCCTCGTGGCGCGCGAGATCCCCTTCGCCGCCTATGTGCACGAATATGCGGATTACACCTTCCCGCATTACAAATCGACCTTCACCGCGCTGTTCACCGATCTTCTGGTCTTCTCGACCGAACATGTGCGCGACAGCTGGGCGGGGCGGCTCAGGGACATCGAATTCGATGTGGCGCGCGACACCCATATCCTGCCGCAGCGCGATTTCATCATCGGCGGTGTCGATGCCGAAACCCATGCGGCCGCGCGGGCCCGGCTGTCGGCCCTGGTCGGGCGCGACCTGTCGCAGGTGCGGCTGGTCTGCGGCGCGGGCCATCTGCAATGGCGCAAGGGCACCGACATCTTCGCCATGACCGCCAGCATCTGCCGGCGGCGCGACCCCGAGACCGTCTTTCTGTGGATCGGCGACGGGCTGAATGCCGAAGACACCCATTTCGGCGCCTGGATGGGCTATCACCTGCGCCAGATCGGGGCGGACCTGCCCGACAGCAACCTGTTCCTGCTGCCCGCCGGCCCGGCCTATCCCGATGTCATGGCAGCCTCGGATGCGATGTTCGTCTCGTCGCGGCTCGATCCGCTGCCCAATGTCGTCTTCGACGCGCTGGACCGGGGCTGCCGCATCGTGCAGTTCGAGGGCGCCACCGGCTTCAACGATCCGCTCTATCGCGCCTCGGATCACTTCACCGCGGTCGGTTATGCCGATCCCGAAGCGGCCGCCACCGCGCTGCTGGCCCTGCCCCGCAAGCAGCCCGCCGCCGAAATCCCGGAAGCGCCGCCGCGCCCGCAGCTCTTTGCCGCGATCTGCGACGCGCTGCGGACCCGGCTGAAGGCACAGCGCTATTTCCTGCGCGGGGCTTCCGAAATCGACGTGCCGATGCTGTTCACCAGCGCGCCGGAGGATCGCCCGCTGCGCATCCGCGAACGCGAAAAGATGCTGCGCTACGGCCGCCGTCTGGTCTGGCGCGATCTGGCCGAGGTGCAGCACAGTCTGGACCGTTCGGACAACTGGATCCACCGCCAGTGCCGGCTTGCCCCCTATGGTGTGGCCGAAGCGGCGGAGGTGCCCGATTTTTCGATGCATATCCACGCCTTCTATACCGACGAACTGGGCGAGGATCTGGCACGCTACCGGGCCTATCATGCCGCCCGGCGGATCGTGGTGACCACCGATACCGAGAAGAAGGCCGACGAGATCCGCACCACCATGCGCGCCGAGGGGCTGGAGCCCGAGATCGTGCTGGTGAAGAACCGCGGCCGCGACATCCTGCCCTTCATGGAACTGTTCCACGAAGGCGGCGCGGCGGGCGAGGACGAAATCTGGTGCCACCTGCATCAGAAGAAATCGCTCAACACCACCTCGACCGGCGACATCTGGCGCAGCTTCCTGATGCGGATCCTGCTGGGCGACGAAACCGGCCTGTCGGATGCGCTGACCCGGATCGGTGATCCCGGCACCGGGCTGGTCTCGCCCTTCGATCCCTATTACATCCCGTGGAATGCCGCGCGCGGGCTGCTGCCGAAATTCGCCTCCCGCCTGCCGGGACCGATGCCCGAGAACCCGCTGCTCTTCCCGGTCGGCAACATGTTCTGGGTCCGCCGCCCGGTGGTTCTGGCGATGAATGCGGTCTTCGGACCGGAATACCCCTGGCCGAACGAGCCGATCGCCAATGACGGCACGGAATTCCACCTGATCGAACGGCTCTGGCCCGCGATGGCGACCCATCTGGGGCTCGACTCGGTCTTCGTGCACAAGCTGGACCAGAAAAGGACCTGAGCCCGTGGTGAAGCTTGTTGTTCATATCGGTCACGGCAAGACCGGCTCGACCTCGATCCAGCAAAGCCTGCTGGCGGCCCGGCCTGCCCTCGCCACCCAGGGCGTGCATTATCTGGGCCTGATGCTGGAACATGCGCAGAATGCGCCGCGCCCGGCCTGGCAGATCATGTCCGGCTCGAACCAGTTCTTCGACGGAACGGACCCGGCCACCGCCAATGCCGAACTGCTGGCGGTGCTGGAAAGCGAACTGGCCCGGCTGGACCGCGCGGGCGTGGCGCGCGCGATCTGGAGCAACGAATGGCTGCTTGAACGCTCGCGCTCGGTCCTGCCTGCGCTGTGCGACCTCAAGCGCCGCGGCCAGGCGATCGAGATCCAGTGCTATGTGCGCCGCCATGACAAATGGGCGCAAAGCGCCTATGCGCAATGGGGGCTGAAGCACAAATCCTACGCCGGCCCGATCCGCGATTTCGCCAGCTGGCTGCCGGTCTTCGGCGACCGCGAATTCCGCTTTGCCCCGGCGCTGGCCATCTGGGAAGCCGCCTTCGGCCCCGATCTGCGGGTATTCAACTTCGATGCCGCCGGGGATGTGGTGCAGCATTTCCTTGCCGCCAACGGCCTGCACGATGTTGAAAGCATCACCGAGAATGTCTCGCCCGATCCGGCGATCACCGCCGCCCAGACGGTGTTCAACACCATGCGGCGCGATCAGGTGCTGCCCACGGCTTTCGACGGGGTGCAGAACATGCTGCGCCGCCATGACCAGACCGGCGGGGCGCCGCTGCCGCCGATCGACCGCCTGATGCCCTCGGCCGGGGTGCTGCACGATCTGGTGCGCGACCGTGCGGCGGATATTGCGCAGATCGACGCGATGCTGGCGCGTTCGGGCGAGCCGCCGCTGGCCTTCGACAGCCCGCCCCGCCAGACCCTGCATCCCTCCCCTTGGGAAATGGACCAGCTGATGCTGAAGCTGATTTTCGCCCTGACCGCCGAACTCGGCGGGCTGCGTCATCAGGTGGCAACGCTGCAAAAGCAGCTTGCCGATCAGACAACACCCCCGAAGACGGATGGTGCCCGGCCATGAAGACCGCCCGCAAGACCAAACCGCGCCGCGCCGATGCCGCCCGCCCGTCCGGGGCCGGACGCTCTGCCCTGATCGTGCTGGGCATGCACAGATCCGGCACCTCGGCCCTGGCCGGGGTTCTGGGGCAGATGGGCTGCGACCTGCCGCAGGATCTGATGGAGCCGGCACCGATGAATGCGAAAGGGTTCTTCGAATCCAACCGCATCACCGGCCTGAACGAAGAGCTGCTGGCCTCGGCGGGCTTCACCTGGTATTCCGTGCCGCGCTTTCCGGCGGACTGGTTCGCCTCGCCCAAGGCGGGCGAATTCGCGCTCCGCGCGCAGGAGGTGCTGCGCGACGAATTCGGCCAGTCGCATCTTTTCGTGATGAAGGACCCGCGGATCTGCCGCCTGCTGCCGTTCTGGCATGATGCGCTGGAAACCGCAGACTGCCGCCCGCTGCATGTCTGCACCCACCGTCATCCGCTGGATGTTGCCGCCTCGCTGACCCGCTGGGCCAATTACGAGCCGGGATACGGGCTGGTGCTGTGGCTGCGGCATGTGCTGGATGCCGAGGCGGAAAGCCGGGGCCGGGCACGGGTGTTCACCTCCTATGACCGGCTGCTGACCGACTGGACGCAGGAGATCGGCCGCATCGGGCAGGGGCTGGGGCTGAAATGGCCCCGCAGCCCGGAAACGGCCGCCCCGGCGGTCGCCGGTTTCCTGTCGAACGAATTGCGCCATTTCAACCAGACGGCCGATGCCGACCGCCGCGGGCAGGTGTTGCCCGACTGGGTGGCCGAGGCGCATGCCATTCTGGATCGCTGGGCGGTGACGGGCGAGGATGCGGCCGATCATCCCGTGCTGGACCGCATCCGGGACGGGCTCGATGCGGCCAGCCCCTCTTTCGTGCCGATCGTGCGCCGCAGTCAGGAATTGCGGCTGGAAGGGCAAAACCGGCAGCAGAGTGTCGAGCGTCTGTCCGACGAGGCCCGCAACGCCCGGCAGGAGGCGGCCAGCCATGCCGCCAATCACCGCACCGAACAGAAGACCCGGGCCGCCGCAGAGGCCCGCGCAAAGGAGCTGGCGCAGGCCCTGGACGAGATCCGCGCCAGTGCCGAAAGCCATGCCGCCAATCACCGCGCCGAACAGCAGGCCCGCGCCGCGGCAGAGGCCCGCGTGAAGGATCTGGCGCAGGCCCTGGACGAGGCCCGCGCCAGTGCCGAAAGCCAGGCGGCCAGTCTCCGCGCCGCACAGCAGGCCCGCACCGCGGCGGAAAGCCGTGCGAATGACCTTGCCCGCGCGCTGGACGAAGCCCATGCCACGGCCGACAGCCATGCCGCCAACCATCGCGCCGAGCAGCAGGCCCGTGCCGCAGCGGAGGCACGCGCGAATGACCTCGCCACTGCCCTGACCGAAGCCCGCGCCAGTGCGGGCAGCCATGCCGCCAACCATCGTGCCGAACAACAGGCCCGGGCCGCAGCGGAGGCACGCGCGAATGACCTCGCCGCGGCCCTGGCCGAAGCCCGCGCCAGTGCCGACAGCCATGCCGCCAACCATCGTGCCGAACAGCTGACCCGGGCCGCCGCAGAGGCCGGTGCCGAAGCCCTGACCGCGCGGATCGCCGAAATGCAGCAGATGGCAGAGCTTCAGGCCGCCGAGGTGCAGGCCGGGCAGGACCGGGCCGAAGCGCTGCAGGCTCGGCAGGAGGCGCTGGAGGCGGAACTGTCCCGCAGCGAGGAGACCCGCAGCCAGCAGGAACAGGATCTGCACCGGCTGCAAAGCATGCTGCTTCAGCGCAGCCAGGAGATTGACGACATGCAGCGCCAGCATCTGGAAGACCAGACCCGGATCGCCACCATGGAGGCGACCCTTGGCCAGTTGCGTCAGGCACATGCCGATCTCGACCGCCGCGCCCGCCGCAGCGCCGGGCATCTGGACCAGATGAGCCGCCGGGTCGCGGCCGCAATGCGGCGCGACCTTCTGGCCCGGCTGGACGGATCGGCCACGCCCGCTGCCGCTGCCGAGACCCCGGTCGAGCTCCCCGCCCCCGACCCTGCCCTGACCGAGGCCGCACAGGCGGCGATCCGTTCGGAATACGAGGCGCGGCTGACCGAAGCCGCCGTGGCCCAGAACCGGCTGGCCGGAGCCAGTGCCGCGCTGGAAGCCGAGCTGGCGGCCCGTGATGCCGCGTTGCGGGCCGCCGAGGCCCGCCATGCCGCCGACATGGCCCGGCTGGAAGCCGAAGTCCGGCAGCTTCAGGCCGGAACCGATACAACCAGCGGTCTGAAACAGGAACTGACCCGTCTGCGCGAGGCCCATGCCGAAGCGCAGAAGACCGGCAAGGCCGAGACCGACCGCCTGCGCAAGCAGGCCCGCGACGCCACCGCCGAAATCCGCCGACTGGCGGCGCAGATGTCGCAGCAGGCGGTCGAGCTGGAGGAAAGCCGTGCCGCTGCCGAGGCGCGGATCGCCGAAAGCGTGGCCGAGGCCGAGGCGCTGCGTCAGGCTGGCCACGAGGAGCGCGAGGCGCTGCTGGCGCGGATGCGCGAGATCGAGGCCGACAATGCCGCCCTGCGCGACAGCACCTCCTGGCGTGTCACCGCCCCGCTGCGCAAGCTTTCGCTGGCGGTGCGGCGGCGGCAGGACTGACCCCTCGCCCCCGCAGGCGCCGCACAAAGACAAAGGACCGATTGGCCCCATGACCCGGACCCAGGCGGATGCAGACCGCATCACGGCAAGCGCGTTCTTCGATGCCGAATGGTATATCGGTCAGCATCCCGATCTGCGCAGGCCCGGCGCACTGGGGCCGGCCGCGCATTACCTGCGCATCGGCTGGCGGCTGGGCCGTGATCCGGGGCCGGAATTCTCGACCCGGGCCTATCTGGAAGCCTATGGCGACCACATTCCGCCCGACGTCAATCCGCTGCTGCATTTTCTGGACGAGGGAGAGGCCGCGGGCCTGTCGCCCCTGCGCCGCACGGATCGCCATGCGCTGATCCTCCAGCTTGCGGCGGAGGACATGACGCCCGGGCGGATCGCAGCGCTGGCCCGGCATGCGGCGCTGTATCCGCCGCGCACGGATCGCTTCCTGCTCTGCCCGGCGGAGACCCCCGCCCCGACCCTGGCCGCCTTCCCCGGCGTGCAGCGCATCGACCTGCCCCCCGGCGCCGGGGATGCCGCCCTGACCGGGCTGGAAGCGCTTGCCGAAGCCGTGGATCTTGCCGCCTATGGCCTGTTCTGCCGGATCGGCCCGCCGCTGACCGCCCCGGACGGGACCCCCGTGCCGGATGCGGCGGCGACCCTGGCGGACGCCCTGCCCGATGCCGAAACCATCGCCGCCACGATTGCCGATTTCCGCGCCGATCGCGGCCTGAAGCTGGGCGGGTCGGTTGCCCCCCTTCCCGCCACGCGGGCGGCGGCACGGGCGGCCTGTCTCGACCTGCTGCGCGCCGGTTGCTTCTGGTTCCGGCCCGGCCTGATCGCCCGTCTGGCCCGGACCGAGGATATCGCCGACCCGGCCGAACGCCTTCTGGCCGCTGCGGGCAATGGCATCGGCGTCCGGTTCCGGCAAGCCGGTCAGATCCGGCGGTCCCGGATCGAGCAGGACCGCCCGCAGGGGCAGGCGCCGGACGGGCTGCGCGGCAATCTCGACCTGCCCACAGGTGCCACGCTGCGGGGCTGGCTTGCGCTTCAGGGCGACACCGCCCCGCGCCGCGCCCGGCTGAGCATCGGCAGTTGCGAGATCGAGGTCACCGCAGGCAGCTTCCGCGACGATCTGCTGCGCAACGGCATCAATGCGGGCTGGCACGGCTTTCAGGTGCAGGTCCCCATGTCCGAGCGCGACGGGCAGCCCCGCGATGTCGTGCTGCGCGATGCCGAAACCGGCCGGGTCGTGGCGCGCCGTCAGGCCAGCTGGCGCAAGCCCAAACCGGAATATGCCGATTTTCAGGGCTTTCTGCGCCATCGCATGACCCAGCCGCTGATCGAAGGGCCCTTCGCAGAAGAGGACAAGCGCTGTTTCGCGGTGATGGAGGGGATCGCCAACCGCTTCTGCGCCCGGGCCGCCGCCCTGGAGGCGCCGCCGCTGGTTTCGGTCGTCATGCCGGTCTTCAACCGCGAGGCCATTCTGGCCGAGGCCATCGCCTCGGTCCTTGCGCAGGACTATCCGCATTTCGAACTGATCGTGGTCGATGACGGCAGCAGCGACGGCAGCGTCGCGGTGGCCGAAGGCTTTGCCGATCCGCGGCTGCGGCTGATCCGCCTGCCGGAAAACCGCGGGCAGACCGTGGCGCGCAATACCGGGCTGGCGGCCGCGCAGGGCACGCTTCTGGCCTTTCTTGACAGCGACAACCAGTGGGACAGCCGCTATCTGGGCGCGATGGTCGGCGCCTTCGACAGCCTGCCCGCCGCCGATGCGATCTATTCGGGCATGCTGCTTTATCGCGGCACGGAACCCGATCCCTTCGCGGTGCGCTACGGCCACTTCAACCGCGCCCTGCTGGAAAACAAGAATTACATCGACACCAATGTGATCGCGCTGCGCCGCCGCGCACTGGGGCCGGGGGCCGCCTTCTTCGACGAGACGCTGCGCCGCTATCCCGATTACGATGCGATCCTGCGCTTTTCCGAAACCGGGCGGCTGGTCTCGGTGCCGGTGCTGTTGTGCCACTATTTCTATGACAAGGCCGAGAATGCCATGACCAGCGACCCGCGCCATGCGGGCGACATGGCGGTGATCCGGGCGCGGCTGGCCGAACGGCAGGCGGCGCAACGCGCCGCAGCCGACCGCGCCGGGCTGGAACGGCCGGTCACCGTGGTCATTCCGAACTGGCAATCCCCCGAGGATCTGCGTGACTGTCTGGCCGCACTGGCCGCACGCGACTGGCAGGGCCTGCTGGAAATCGTGGTGGCCGACAACGGCTCGGACGAGGCGGTGCTGGAGCCGCTGCGCGCCGGGGCGGCCGCCGGGCGGCTCCGGCTGATCGAAAGCGGCCGCAACTACGGCTTCACCCATGCCGCCAATCTGGGGATCGCCGCTGCCCGGCCGGGCAGCGACATCCTGCTGCTGAACAATGATGCCATCGTGCAGGGCGGCGCGATCCAGGCACTGCAACGCGCGGCGCTGACCCTGCCCTCGGCGGGGATGACCGTGCCGCGCCAGATCCTGCCCGGCAAGACCAAGACCATCGCCGATCATGTGCCCTTCGCCAATCCGGGGCTGGATTGCGACGTGAACATCTCGGCCCATCACCGCAATCTCGCGGATGTGCCGGTCTTTCACGATGGCGGGGCGCTGGAACTGGGCTTTGCGCCCTTCTTCGCGGTCTATATCCGTCACGAGGTTCTGGCGGAACTGGGCCCGCTGGATGCGGAATATGGCCGCCATTACCGGTCGGACCGGGTCTTCTGCGACATGATGCGCAGCCTGACCGGGCTGAAGCTCTATTATGTGCCGGAGGCGCATGTGATCCACAAGCTGCAACAGGCCACAGACCGGCTGCGCGGCAAGGACGGGCGCAATGCGGAATTCGAACTGATGTTCCGCCGCAACCAGTGGGATGCCGAAACCGCCGCCGAACTGGGGTTCCGCGCCGCACCCTGGGACACGTTCTGAGGAACATGTTCCGGGCCGAGGAACACGTTCCGGCGCCGGCCTAGCGGATTTCCGCAAAGGCCGCCGCGATCCGGCCGGCATCGCGCCATTCCGGCAGGGCCCGTCCGGTCATGGCCTCGACAAAGGCAATATCGGCCTCGAACAGCGCGACCAGCCGGTTGATCGTTCCGGCATCGAAGCCGGGAATGGCCTCGACCTGCTGGCGCGTCATGTTCGAGCGGATGTTGTTGAAAGGCTGGCGAAACGGAAATTCCGCATAGGCCGCTTCGGGAAAATCCAGATCCAGCCCCGCCAGCACCTGCCGCAGCAAGCGGCGCGGACGCAGGGCCAGATCGTCGAACAGATGGACAGAGAACCGGCCGGGATCGAACGGCTGCGTCCAGGCCCGCCAGTGCCGCGCATAATGGCTCAGTTCCAGCAGGCCCTGGGCAGGTGGCGCCTCGAAGATCGAGACCGCCTCGCTAAGCCGCCCGTAGACATAATTGTGACGCCATCCCGCCAGGGCGCGTTCAACCGGGTTGCGCAGGATCAGCACGATGCGCAGATCCGTGCCCAGCCAGCCGGCGATCCGTTCCGCCACCTGACTGCGCCCTGAACCGTCGCGGTCGCTGGAAAAGTAATGCGGCGTCGCCTCGCCAAGATAGCGCACCGCGCCCGCATCGGCGAAATTTTCCAGATATTCCGCGAAATCCTGCGCCGTCAGCCCCTGACGGTTGAAGAAGTTCAGCTCTTTCCGGGCCGCCATGAAGATCTCGGGATGCCGCGCCAGCATCCGGTAGAGGCTGGAGGTTCCGCTTTTCTGGGCCCCCGCGATCAGCAGGTTCGGCCGTCTCATTGCGCCGCCCGTTCCGCCGCCGCCCGCAGGGCCGCCATCTCCGGCCCGGCAAAAGCCGCCTTCACCCGCTTGGCGTAATCGGGGTAGCGTTTCGTCACCACATCCACCCCGGCCTTCACCAGCGCGGTCTTCTCGCCTTTGAAGCTGGCGGTGCGGATGTGATAGACGAAGGACCAGGGCGAGATCAGGTTGACCCAGCCCGCCGTCAGGCCGCGCATGCAGAAATCATTCTCCTCGCCATAGCCGCGCGGGAAGCCCTCTTCATCGAACAGCCCGCATTCCTCCATCATCGCCCGGCGGATGTAGACGCAGAAGCCCGAGCCGGTGGGCACCTCGGGCGGCGTGCAGTCGCGCGTGGCCTGGGTGATCAGCAGCGCGTAATCCTCATGCGTCAGATGCGCGGGGCGGGGGCAGTATTCGTTGAACCTCGGGAAAGAGAAGGCCCCGGCATTGTCGCTCATCGCCGTCACCGTGCCGACCTTCGCCCGGCTGTAGGCCGCGCTGCGCAAGCCCTCCAGCCAGCGCGGTGTCACCACGGTATCGGAATTGAGCAACACCACATCGTCGCCGCCCGCCTCGCGGATGCCGCGGTTGATGGTCCTAGTATAGCCGATGTTCGGCTCGTTCTTCAGGAGGGTCACGCCCGGCGTGCCCTCGAATTCGGCCAGCATCGGGGCGACCGCCGGATCGGGGCTGCCATCGTCGATCACCAGAAGCCGGTCGCGGGTCAGGTCGGTGTGCTTCAGCACCGAACGGAGGCAGTCGCGCACCTCCTCCGGGGCATTGTAGACCGGAACGATGACCGTGGTGCGGGCGGGCGGCAGGCCCACGGCGCGCGCGGCGGTGGGTGCGGCGGTGGGGGCGGCCTCGCCCGCCCCTGCCCCCGCCCCTGTTCCGGTCATCGGCCGGTTCAGGATCGCGCCATAGCCTTCGGCAAGGCGCGCGCGCAGGTTGTCCTGCCCGAAATGGCGGCTGACGAAGGCACGGCCCGCCTCGCCCATCCGGACGATCAGGCTGTCCTCCGCGCACAGGCGCACCACCGCATCGACCACGCCGTCCAGATCGCGGTAAGGCACCAGAAGGCCGGTTTCCTCGTGCTGCACCAGTTCGGACAGCGCCCCCCAGTCATAGGCGATGACCGGACGCCGCGCCGCCATGCCCTCGGCCACGGTGCGCCCGAAGCTTTCGGCAAAGCGTGACAGGTTCATCAGCACATCAAGCTGCGCCATCGCGGTGCGCGGATGATCGGCATAGCCCGCGATGACCAGATTGGCCGGGCGGGTGCCGGCCTTCACCTCGTCGCGCCAGCGTTTCACCTGATCGTTCACCGGGCCCACGATGACGAACTGCGCCCGCGGCGCCCGTTCGGCGGCCCGGCGCGCCACCTCGACGAAATCGGTCACGCCCTTCTGCGGGATATTGGAACTGACGATGCCGAAACGGATCATGGGTCCCGCCGTGATTTCCATGTCGAAATCCGACGGGGTCACGGCATTGGGCACATAAAGCGTCCGGCCCGGCCGCGAGAACAGCTTTTCGGTGGCGCGGCTGTTGGCGATCACCCAGTCCGAACGGGCATGGACCCGGCCGAGGATCTCCGAGACGCCCAGCCCGATCTTCTCGCGCAGCGCATCGTCCAGCGAGATCAGCTCGCGCGTATGGGTCACCCGGATGCGCCGCATCCGCGCCGCCGCCGCCAGCGGCTCCAGCAGCACGATCGTATTGGCATGGACCACATCCACCGCATGCCGGGCGAGGATGTCGGCAAAAGTGGTGGTCAGCCAGCCCTGGCTGTCGCGGTCGTCCTTCCACTGCGGATAGGGAAAGGCATGAACCCCCAGCGCGCGGGCGCAGATCGCCGCCAGATAGGCGGCATTGCGGTCCGAGGGCAGCGTCACCACCACATTCAGCGGCAGTTCCGCCAGCGCCTCCAGCACGTCAAGCAGGCTGCGCTCGCCGCCGAACAGGTGGTGGCCCGAGATATGGGCGCAGAGCATGACCGTCGGCCAGTCGGGGTTGCGGATGCGCGCGCCCGGATGCCAGACCGGCGGCGCCAGCGCTTTCGCATCGGGATTGCCCAGCCGCTCCAGCGCCGTGGTGCCGCGCGGCAGGGCAGCGACACCTGCGGGCAGAACCGGGGTGGTGACGCCGGGTGTGGCCGCCACCGCCGAGGCGAGAGCCGTCAGATAGCCGCGCCCCCAGCGCTGGTCGGGTTCCAGATAGGTCCCCTCGGCCCATTCGTTCCAGGCATTGAGAAAGACGAGCGACTCGTCCTTGCCGTTCAGCCGCTGCTCCTGTTCCAGAATGCCCTGCATCCAGCGGCGGAAGCCGTAGGGCGTGGCACCGTGGAAGATGCGCGCCTCGGTCAGGCGGCGGGCGGTATTATCCCAGCCCAGCATGGCACCGCGATGCACCGGCCAGCCGTAGCCCTGACCGAATGTTTCCAGATCGCCCTCGACCACTGCGGTATAATCGAAGATCTGGCCCCGGAAATCCGGCGCCAGATCCGGCATCCTGTCGCGCAGATCGACCCGCGCCGCCTCATGCGGGGGGAACAGCACATAGCTGTCGAGCCCGTGATCCCCTGGCCCGCCCTGAAGCGTTTCCAGCCCGAAGCGCACGGCGCAAAGATGGATCTCGCCCAGGCCCGCCTTGCGGCATTCCTCGCGCCAGGCTGCGGCGGTTTCCAGCCAGTTCGGGATGATCGAGATCCGGTAGACCATCATCACCGGCCTGCCCTCGTGGCGGATCCAGCGCGGGTCTTTCATCATGGGGATCAATTCGCGGATCAGCGCGAGATTGCTCTCCATCGTATAGGTCTGTTCCATCAGGACATGGCGGTTCTGCCCGTCCCAGTTGCGCGACCAGTTCTCATTGGCCCAGCAGACGCAGAATCCGGTGTCGATGCGGGTCGAGCGTGCCATCTGCTCGACCGGATGGTTCAGCAGCTTCCTGCCGTCGAACCAGTAATAGTAATAGCAGAAGCCATGGATGCCGAAGGCGCTGGCAAGTCTGGCCTGCGCCACCTGGGTTTCCTCCAGCCGCAGGTCGTAATAACCCAGTTCGGTGGGCACACGCGGCTGGTCATGACCCGGAAACATCGGCCGCGCCCGTGTCACATTGGCCCATTCGGTAAAGCCCTTGCCCCACCACAGGTCATTTTCCGGGATCGGGTGGAACTGCGGCAGGTAGAAGGCCACGGCCTTGACCGTGCGCGCCTTCGCGGCGGGCCGCGCCACGGGGCTGCCCCGCAGATCAAGCCCCGCCTCCCGCGCCAGCAGGGCCAGCGCGGCCAGCACCGTGCCGCGATCCGGCATTTCGGCACCGGCAGGCGGGAAGGCCCGCGCCAGACCGCGCAGCAGCAGGGGTTTCAGCCAGATTTCCGCGCCGCGCGGCACCGTCAGCCCGCCTTCGGGCGGCCGCAGCCCCAGAGTGGCCGCCAATACCTGCCGGACCGGGGCTGTGCCCTGCTCTGCGGCAGGCTCCGTTTCCGCGCCGATCCCCCAGCCGGGATCTTCTGCAAAACCGGACAGGTCGGAGCCCCCGCCCTCGCCGGGAGAGAGCCACAGCAGCGCCGCGTAATCGTCAAGCACCTGCGTCTGCACCAGCGACAGGAATTCCGCCGCCGCCCCCGGCGCATCGGCCGGGCCGGTTTCGGTGACCGAAAGGGTTTCGGGCACATGCACCGCGCCTTCCGGCTCGACCACGCCCAGCAGGAACAGGTCATGCGCGATGCCCAGCCGCGCCAGCCGCGCCAGCACCATCTCCCATGCCGCCTCGTCGGCGACATTGGCCACCACGGCAACCGGGGCCAGCGGCCGCAGGCTGCGCAACAGGAACGCGGCCCGGCCATCCCGGAACAGCGGCCCCCTGCGCCCAGGGCCGGAGGCGACCGGATCGGGGGCCAGATCAGGGACCGGAACCGCAGCGGCCGGGGTCTCCCTGACCCCGCAGGGACTGAGCCCCCGTGCCCGCCCGATCCTGAGGTAATGCAGCAACGGCGGCAGGCCGGTGGCTTCCGCCTCGGGCAGTTGCGCCAGATAATGCCGGCTGTCGAAGCCCGGCCCCGGATCGCGGCCGATCTTCATGCCGACCCGCACGAAATGCGCCAGCGGCGGAATGCCCGACACCGCGACATCCCGATAGGTCTTCAGATACCAGTCCCGGTCGAACAGGCCCGAGCCTTTCACCTCGTCCGAAACGCTCATCTGTTCCTTGCCCGGCATGTCCGGCTTACCGCTTCCACAGCCGGGCCAGACCGCGCAGCGGTGCCGTGATCCGCCAGGAACTGCTGTGCAGCAGCGCCTCGATCCGCGCCTCCGCCTCGGCCAGACGCCGGGCGCAGGCCGCCTCGGCCTCCTGTGCCGCCAGCAGGTCGCGCCGCGCCGCAGCCGCAGCCTGCCCGGCCTCATGCGCGGCGGCGTTGCGGCGCTTCAGCGCCTCTTCCTTGTCGAAGACCAGCCGGGCAAGACGGGCCAGATCCTGCGCCTGCCCGTCGCTTTCGGCATTCAGCTCGGCCACCCGGCGGCGCAGGCTGGAAAGCGCACGGCGATATTCCTCGGGGGCCTGTGCCGTGCCGGTCTCCTCGGGGATTTCGCGCGCCGCCGCGAGATCGTGCTCCAGCGCGGCACAGCGGGCCTCGGCACGGTCCAGCAGACTGGCCAGATCGGCAAGCTCCTGCGCCTGCCGCCGGGTTTCGGCGGTCAGCGCGGCGATCCGGTCCTGCGCAGCCGTCCCGGCCACGGGCGCCGCATCCTGTTTCGCCATGCCGTCCCTCGCCTTCCTGCCGTCACTCGTGTATCAGCCGCGCCAGATAGGCCCCGTAGTCATTCTTGGCAAACAGCTTCGCCCGCGCCCTGAGCGCCGCGGCGTCGATCCAGCCCTGTTCGAAGGCGATCTCGTCGGGGCAGCCCACCTGAAGGCCCTGCCGTTTTTCCAGTGTGCGCACGAAATTCCCGGCGTCGAGCAGGCTGCCATGGGTGCCGGTATCGAGCCAGGCATAACCGCGGCCCATGCGCTGCACCGTCAGTGTGCCCTCGGCCAGATACATCTCCAGGAGCGAGGTGATCTCCAGCTCGCCCCGCGCCGAGGGCTGCACCGCCCGCGCCTTGGCCGGTGCCGTGCCGTCCATGAAATAAAGCCCGGTCACCGCATAGTTCGATTTCGGCTTTTCCGGCTTCTCGATGATGCTTTCCACCCGGCCCTCGGCATCGAAGGCCACCACGCCATAGCGTTCCGGGTCCGAGACGCGATAGCCGAAGACCGTGGCGCCTTCCGGCTGGGCCGAGGCCTCGGCCAAAAGCTTCGTCAGCCCGTGGCCGAAGAAGATATTGTCGCCCAGCACCATGACCGAAGGCGCCCCGGCCAGAAACTCCTCGGCCAGGATATAGGCCTGCGCCAGCCCGTCGGGCGAGGGCTGGGTGATATAGGTGAGGCTCAGCCCCCACTGGCTGCCGTCGCCCAGGGTGCGGCAGAACTGGTCCTGATCCTGCGGCGTGGTGATCAGCGCGATCTCGCGGATGCCCGCCAGCATCAGCGCGGTCAGCGGATAATAGATCATGGGCTTGTCATAGACCGGCAGCAGCTGTTTCGACACGCCCTGCGTGATCGGATAAAGCCGCGTGCCGGAGCCGCCCGCCAGAATGATGCCCTTGCGCGAAAGCGCCGGTGCCTGCGTCATGAAAGTGCTCCAAGTTCTGTCAATGCGTCCGTGACCCCGGCCCGCCAGTCAGGGCGGGTGAGGCCGAAAATGGAAAGTCCCGCACAGTCCATCCGCGAATTCGCCGGCCGCCGGGCCGGGGTCGGGTAGGCGCTGGTCGGAATGTCACCGATACTACAGGAAAGCCCGGCCTGTGTCATGATCTCGCGCGCGAAACCGGCCCAGCTGACATCGGGCGCGCCCGAGAAGTGATAGGTGCCGCCCTTGCCCGGATCGGCCTGCAATTGCGCGGCGATGGCAAGGCAGGCCTTGGCGATGGCACGCGCCGGGGTCGGGCCGCCGATCTGGTCGGCCACCACGGTCAGGCTGTCGCGTTCCCGCCCCAGCCGCAGCATGGTCTTCAGAAAATTGTTGCCATGGGCCGAAAACACCCAGGAGGTGCGCAGGATCGCATGCACCCCGCCCGCGGCGCGCACGCCTTCCTCGCCCTTCAGCTTGGACCGGCCATAAGCCCCCAGCGGCGCGGTCGGGTGACCGGGGGCAAAAGGCGTCTCGCCCGCGCCGTCGAAAACATAATCGGTCGAGATATGGATGAAGGTAATGCCCAGTGCCGCGCATTCCGCCGCCATGGCCGCGGGCGCCGCGCCGTTCACCACGGTGGCGGCTTCTTCCTCGGTCTCGGCCTTGTCCACCGCCGTCCAGGCGGCGGCATTGATCACCGCTGCGGGGCCTGCGGCCCGGATCGCGGCGGCACAGGCGGCCGGGTCCATGAGATCGGCCCGGTCACGGCCCAGAAACAGCGCCTCCGGTGCGAGGCGCTGCAATTCGGTGGCCACCTGGCCGGTCTTGCCGAAAATCAGAAGACCGGCGCCGCTCATGCCTTGGTCCCGAGCCGCTGGCCGACCCCGTGGCGTTCCTGAAGCGGGCGCCACCAGGCCTCGTTGTCGAGATACCATTGCACGGTCTTCGCCAGACCTTCCTCCACCGTCACGCTGGGTTTCCAGCCCAGCTCGGTGCGGATGCGGGCGGGGTCGATCGCGTAACGCGCATCATGGCCGGGACGGTCGGTGACGAAGGTGATCTGGTCGGCATAGGAGCCTTCCGCCTTCGGACGCTTCTCGTCCAGAATGGCGCAGAGCGTCTTCACCAGTTCCAGATTGGTGCGCTCGTTCTCGCCGCCGATATTGTAGCTGCGGCCCAGCTCGCCCTTTTCCACCACTGTCAGCAGCGCATCGGCGTGATCCTCGACATAAAGCCAGTCGCGGATATTGCTGCCATCGCCATAGATCGGCAGCGGTTTGCCGGCCAGCGCGTTGAGGATGATCACCGGGATCAGCTTTTCGGGGAAGTGATAGGGCCCGTAGTTGTTGGAGCAATTGGTCAGGACGACCGGCAGGCCATAGGTCTCGGCCCAGGCGCGGACCAGATGGTCCGAGGCGGCCTTGGAGGCCGAATAGGGGCTGCGCGGGTCATAGGGCGTCTCTTCGGTGAACTTGACCGAAGGATCGGCGGGCAGCGAGCCGAAGACCTCGTCGGTGGAAATGTGATGGAAGCGGAAGCCCGCGGGCCTGCCCTTGCGCATCCAGTATGCGCGCGCGGCCTCCAGCATGTTGTAGGTGCCGGTGATATTGGTCTCGACGAAATCGCCCGGCCCGTCGATCGAACGGTCCACATGCGATTCGGCGGCCAGATGCATCACCACATCGGGGTCATGCGCGGCAAAGATGCGGTCCAGCGCGGCGCGGTCGCGGATGTCGGCATGTTCGAAGGCGTAAAGCGGGCTTTGCGCCGCCCCGGCCACATTTTCCAGACAGGCGGCATAGGTCAGCGCATCCAGATTGACCACGGCATGCCCGCGCGCGATGGCCAGCCGCACCACGGCCGAGCCGATGAACCCGGCGCCGCCGGTCACGAGGATCTTCATTTGTCACCCTCCCAGGTGAAAGGGCTGTCAAAACCGGCGAGCAGCGGCGCCACCGCATCCTTGTCGGACAGCACGGGTTGTGTAGGGCCCAGCCCCCAGTCGATGCCGATGGATGGGTCATCCCAGCGGATGCCGCCATCGCAGTCGGGCGCATAGAGGTCGGTGCATTTGTACTGCACCTCGCAATCGGGGGTGCGTGTGACAAAGCCGTGAAGGAAGCCCTTGGGAATCAGCAACTGCCTGCCGTTTTCCGCCGAAAGCTCCTCCCCCACCCATTTCCCGTAGGTGGGCGACCCCTTGCGGATATCGACAGCCACATCGAAGATCACGCCGCGGGTGCAGCGCACCAGCTTGTCCTGGGCATGCGGTGGACGCTGGTAATGCAGCCCCCGCAGGGTGCCCGGCGTGGCCGAGAAGGAATGGTTGTCCTGCACGAAGCCCATATCCAGCCCCGCCTCGGCCATCCGGGCCGCGTTCCAGGTCTCGCTGAACCAGCCGCGCGCGTCCCCGAATCTCCGGGGCGAAATCACCACGACACCCGGTAGCGCCGTCTGTTCGATCTGCATAATCAATTTCCTTCGGCAAAGGATAGCCTGTTCCCTAGCCCAGCCATATCAGCATGACAACCCGCGTGTCGCGGGGGCTTGTGGAACCTCTCCGGCGCCTCCCATACTGGGCAGGATCGCACGCTTCGCAGCCGCAGATGTGTCAGAATGGCCGGCAGGTTTCCGCCCCCCGAAAGGCAGATGCCCGCCAATATGGCAAAAAATAGTGAACCCTGCCCACCGAAGGTGCCGAGGAGGTGAAAAAATGAGCAGCGCCCGCCCGGCCTTCCCCCTCCCCGGACCGGGAGTGCTGGCCGCACGGATCGCAAAACTCTGTGCCCTGCCGGACGAGACCGCCCTGACCGTGGCGCGCGGGCTGCTGGCCCCCGGCACGGGGCGGTCGCCCAGCGCGCTGGCGGCGCTGCGCGGGTTCTGCCCCGAGCCGGACGCGCTGCTGCGGCTGGTCTGCCTGTTCGAGGCGCCCGCGACCGCGGCGGCGCAACCGGGCGGGCCGCTGCTGGCGCATCTGGCGGGGGGCTGGCGGCGCGGGGAGGCACCCGCCCCCTGGTTCGACCCGACCGGCTACGAGGTGCTGAGCGCGGCGCGGCGCGACCCGCAGGAGGCGGCGATCCTGCATTACGCGCGCGAGGGCTGGGCGCGGGGGCTGGACCCCGATCCGCGCCAGATCCGCGGCGGGCTGACGGCGGGCGCCAGCCTCGTGCTGGCGGTGCAGGACGGGGCCGAGGCCGGGCCCGCGCTGGCACTGATCCGGCGCGGCCTTGCCGGCAAGGCTGCCGGTCAGGGGCCGGAGGGGGCCGAATGTCTGGTGCTGGATGCCAGCCCCGGCCATGCGGTCGCGCATATGCTGACCCGGCTGCCCGAGGGGATGGCCGCGCTGCGGGCGGGGCTGCTGCGGCTGGTGCTGGCCGATGCCGGCACCGATGCCGCCGAGCTGGGCCGGATCCTGCAGGCCGAGGCGGCGGGGCCGGTCCTTCTGCGGCCACTGCCGCGGCCCGATCATCCGCCGGTGCCGGTGCCCGCCCCGCCGCGCGCGGCGGCGCTGCATCTGACCGGGCGGCGGCAAAGGCTGCGGCAGGGCGAGATCGCACCGCGCCTGACCATCCGCTGCCCCGCCCCCGATCCGGCGCGGGCGCATCGCTGGGGCGACTATCACTTCGCGGGCAGCCTTGCCGTGGCGCTGCGCGCCGAAGGGGTGACGGTGCGGGTGGCGCTGGCCGAGGACTGGGAGATGCCGGAGGATTCCGCCCCCGATGCCACGCTTCTGCTGCGCGGGGTGCGGCGCTGCCGCCCGCGCCCCGGCCCGGTGAACCTGATGTGGATGCTGAGCCACCCCGACCGGGTGGAGGCGCCGGAACTCTTGCGTTACGACCATGTCTTCGTGGCCTCGCTGCCCCATGCGGCGGCGCTGAAACCGCTGATGGGCGCGCGGGTCTCGGCCTTGCTGCAATGTTCCGACCCCGACCGCTTCGCCCCCGATACGCAGACCGGCGCGGCGCGGCAGGCCGAGGCCAGCCTGCCCGCCCATCCGCTGCTTTTTGTCGGCAATTCGCGCCGGGCCGACCGCTGGATCGTCTCGGCCGCGCTGGCCACCGGGCATCCGCCCGCGATCTACGGCGCGGAATGGGAGGATACCCCGGCAGAACCCTTCGTGCGGGCGCAATCGCTGCCCAATGCCAGCCTCGGCGCCTATTACCGCCGGGCCAGAATCGTGCTGAACGACCACTGGCCCGACATGGCGGCACGCGGCTTCGTCTCGAACCGGCTGTTCGACATCGCCATGGCGGGGGGGTTTCCGCTGTCGGACGGGTTCGAAGGGGCGGGCATGTTCTTCGGCCAGTTGCCGCAGGTGCGCGATGCCGCCGAACTGGACCGCGCGATCCGCCATTTCACCGCGCGCCCGGCCGAACGCGCCGCCCGCGCGGCCGCGCTGCATGCGCTGGTGCGCCATCGCCATACCTTTGCCGCCCGCGCCCGGCGGATCACCGCCCGCCTGCGGGAGCTGTTCTGAGACCCGCACCGCACCGCCGTCGGCACCCGCGCCGATTGACAAGCCCCGCCCCCGGCCCGTAACTCGGGCCTGACCTGTCGCACCCGGCCCGGAACCGGGCCAGAATTCCCTGCGGGGCACATGCCCCCGAGAACCGCTGAGGAACCACGTATGACCCACAGCCTCGATCTCGGCCCGGAAGCCGGCATCAATGCCCGTGTGGCGGAACTGCGCGCGCTCGACCGTGCCACGGCCCCGCTGCCCGCGGGGGAACCGCTGGTCCCGGGCGTCTTTTTCAACACCGATCCCGAGGCGCCGACCGGCATCGCCATCGAAAGCCGCCCCGGCGCGCTGATGCGGGCCGAATTCACCGTGCCCGCAGGCGCGCGCTGGCTGGCGCTGCATATCGCGCTGGAGGAATGCGATCTGTCGGGTCGGATGATGTTCGGCCTTGTCTGCCGCTCCGCCGCGCCGCAATCGACCACCTTCCGCCCCTGCCTGCGCACCGGCACGGCCGAAGGCTTCCGCGACATCTTCTTCCGCAAGACCGCCATCGCCTATGCGGAACCGAGCCTGCATCTGGATGCGCTGGTGATCGACGATCACCCCGATCTGGCCGCCCCCGCGCCCTGGCGCGAGCTGGTGCTGTTCTTCCGCCCCGAAACCGCAACGATCGACCTGCAGGATCTGCGGGTCTTCGTGATCTGACGGGGCCGGGCATGGGGGCCGAGATGCAGGCCGATACGGTGGCCGCTTCCGAACCGGGGCCCGAAGCAGGGTCTGTACCCGCACCGACACCGGCACCGGCCCTGCCGCTGTCGGTTGTCATTCCGGTCTGGAACGACCCCGAGGGGCTGGCGCGGCTGCTGCCCGTGCTGACCGCCCTGCCGGGTGTGGCGCAGATCATCGTGGTTGACGATGCCTCGGATGTGCCGGTCGGCGCGAAAAGCATCGGCCTGCCCGGTCTGGCGACGGATTCCCGCATCCTGTGGCTGCGCAGCGCGACCCAGAAGGGCGCGGGCCATGCCCGAAACCTCGGCCTTGCGCGGGTGGACTGCCCGCATGTGCTGTTCTTCGATTCCGACGATCTGCCGCTCCCCGGCCTGACCGCGCTGCTGGCCGATCTGGCCGCCCTGCCCTCCGAAGACGCGCCCTTCGATTTCTGCCTGTTCCGCCATATCGACAGCCGCACCCGCGCCAGTGGCACGCCGGGGCCGCTGGCGGGCGACCAGCGGCTGTGGGATCTGCTGCGCGCGGCCGAGGCCCCGGCTCTGATCGACCGGGCGCAGGCCGCGCGGATGGTGCGCATCGCCGCCTATCCCTGGAACAAGATCTACCGCACCGCCTTTCTGCGCGCGGCCGCCATCCGCTGCACCGAGATCCCGGTGCACAACGATGTGGAACTGCACTGGACCGGCTTTTTCCATGCCCGGCGCATCCTCGTCTCCACCCGCGAGGGCTGCGAGCATTTCGTGGCGCAGGGCGGCAGCCGGCTGACCAACCGCAGCGGGCTCGACCGGTTCGAGGTGTTTCACGCGCTGGAGGCGGTGCAGGCGGCGCTGACCGCCTCGGGCCCGCGGGCGGCGGCCTTCGGCGATGCGGCGGCGGAATTCTACCTCAACCTCTTTCGCTGGATCGACGAGACGCTGGAACCCGAACTGCGCGCCACCTTCCGCTGGCGGGCGCAGGATTTCCTGCGCCGCGCCCTGACGCCCGCGCTGTTCACGCTTGTCGCACAGGCCGACCCGGATCTGGCCGGGCGGATCAACCGTTTTCTGGCGGAGGGCCGGACATGAGCCGCGAGATGCCGCTGGGCTTCGTCGTCACCAGCTACAACATCCTGCCCTATATCGACCGCTGCCTCGACAGCCTTGCCGCCTGCGTGCGGCCGGGCGACCGGGTGGTGCTGGTGGATGACGGATCTTCCGACGGCAGCGCCGAACGCATCGCCGAACGCGCCGCGGCCGGTCTGGGCGCCGGGGTGACGGTGACGCCCGTCCTGTTCGGCACCAATACGATCGGCGGGGTCGGCATCGCGGGCAATACCGGCATGGCCGAGGTGCTGGCCGATCCGGCGCTGGCGGGGCTGTTCTTCGTCGATGGCGACGACTGGCTGGAGGCGCCGGGCTTCCATGCCTGCCGCGCCGCCTTCGAACGCTCGGGCGCCGATATCCTGATCGGCAATTACGCCGAATATGACGAGGCGAAGGACAGCCACCGCCGCCCGGCCGATGCCGCCCGCTGGGCACGGGTGCCCGCCCTGCGGCGCGGCGGCACCGGCGAGGCGGCGCGCGATCTGGCGCTGGCCATGATCGCCGTGCCCTGGCGCAAGTTCTATCGCAGCGATTTCCTGCGCCGCCACGGGCTGCGCTTCCCCGAGGGGCGGTTCTTCTTCGAGGACAACCCGTTTCACTGGGCGGTCTGCCTGAAGGCCGAAAGCATCGCCTTCCACGATGCGCTGCTCTGTCAGCACCGGATCAACCGGCCCGGACAGACCATGGCCTCGACCGGGGCCGAGCTTGCGGCCTTCTTCGATCATTACCGCACGATCCGCGGGCTCCTGCCCACTGGCGATGAAACCGCCCGCGCGGGCACCGCGCTGGACTGGCTGCTGAACAACATGGCCTGGCATGTGGAGCGGCTCGCCCCCTCCGCCTACTGGGCCTATGCTGGCCGCGCGGCGCAGGTTCTGGCCGAGGTGCCCGAGCCGGTCTGGCAGGCCGCGGCCGAGCGTTTTGCCAGCACCCAGATCGGCGCGGTGGCGGGTGCCCTGCGCCGGGGCGATGTCCCGGGCGTGGTGGCGGTCTGGGCGGCCAGCCGCACCCAGAGCCTGCTGTCGGGCGTGCAGTCGCATCTGCGGCGGCTGGAAACCGCGCTTGCCGATCAGGGCCAGCGCACCGGGGCGCTGGAACGGCAAATGCGGATCGGGCAGGAAATCGCCCGCTATGCAGCGCTGCGCGACCTGCCGATGCCGGACCTGCCGCCCGCCCTGCCCGCCAGCCTGCTGCCCGAGATGGCCCCCGAGATGGCCGGAGAAGACGGCGACGCGGGCCCGCTGCAATCCTGATCCGGCGCGGGGGGACGCGCGCGGCACTGGGGGGCACGCGCGCCCCGCCCGCGCCACAAAACCGCCATTCGCCCCCGGCACATTGCGCCATCCCGCGATCCCCGAGGCCCGTTCCGTGACTGCCCAAGCTGTGCCCCCCTCCGCCCCCCCGTCGCCCCGGTCTCCGGTCGTGCATCCCGTGCTGCTGTGCGGTGGCTCCGGCACCCGGCTCTGGCCGCTGTCGCGCAAGAGCTATCCCAAGCAGTTCGCGCCGCTGACCGGGGCGGAAAGCCTGTTTCAGGCCTCGGCCCGGCGTCTGGCGGGGCCGGGTTTTGCCGCGCCGCTGGTGGTGACGGCCAGCGATTTCCGCTTCATCGTGCTGGAACAGCTGGCGCAGATCGAGACCGCGCCCGCCGCGCTGCTGATCGAACCCGCCCCGCGCAACACCGCTCCCGCCATTCTGGCCGCCGCGCTGTGGCTGGCGGCGGATGACCCCGGCGCGCTGCTGCTGGTCGCGCCCTCGGATCATGTGGTGCCCGATGCCGAAGGCTTCCGCGCCGCCGTTGCCGCCGCCCTGCCTGCCGCTGCCGCAGGCCGCATCGTCACCTTCGGCATCCGCCCCGACCGGGCCGAGACCGGCTATGGCTGGCTGGAGCCCGAGGGCAGCGCCCCGGCGGATTTCACCGCCCCCGCGCCCCGGCCGCTTTGCCGCTTCGTCGAGAAACCCGATGCCGCCACCGCCGCCGCCATGCTGGCCGATGGCCGCCATCTGTGGAATGCCGGGATCTTCCTCTTTACCGCCGCCACGCTGATCGCGGCTTTCGAAGCCCATGCCCCGGTCCTGCTGGCGGCGGTGCGCGCCTCGGTCGCGGGCACGCAGCCCGATCTGGCCTTCCAGCGGCTTGACCCTGCCCCCTGGGAGGCGGTCGAGGATATCTCGATCGACTATGCGGTGATGGAAAAGGCCGGCAATCTGGATGTGCTGCCCTATGGTGGCGCCTGGTCCGATCTGGGCGGCTGGGAGGCAGTCTGGCGCGAGACCGGCCCCGATGCCGCAGGCGTGGTGACGCAGGGCGCGGTGACCGCGCTCGGCTGTGCCGACAGCCTGCTGCGCAGCGAGGCCGAGGGGCTGCAACTGGTCGCCATCGGCGTGAAGGATCTGATCGCCGTGGCCATGCCCGATGCCGTGCTGGTGGCCGACCGCGCCCATGCGCAGGATGTGAAGCTGGCGGTGGCCCGGCTGAAGGCCGGGGGCGTGGCGCAGGCCGAGGAATTCCCCCGCGACCACCGGCCCTGGGGCTGGTTCGAAAGCCTTGCCCGCGGGCCACGCTTTCAGGTCAAGCGCATCCTCGTGCACCCCGGCGGACAGCTGAGCCTGCAAAGCCACCATCACCGCGCCGAACACTGGATCGTGGTCGAGGGCACCGCACGGGTCACCATCGGCGATGAGGTGCGGCTGGTGACGGAAAACCAGTCGGTCTATATCCCGCTGGGGGTCCGGCACCGGCTGGAAAACCCCGGCAAGCTGCCCATGGTGCTGATCGAGGTGCAGACCGGCAGCTATCTGGGCGAGGATGACATCCAGCGCTACGAGGATGCCTATGCCCGCGGTCCGGGCACCCGCGGCTGACCGCGGCCCCAAAGCAGGCAACCCGCGCACCGAAAGCCCCGGACCCGCCGGTCAGGCTGGATTCCCTGACGGAAATCCGCCAGAAAGCCCCGGTGCCCGGATCGGCCGGGCCGGAACGGAAATGACGCGGCATGAAACTGATCCTGCATATCGGCACCCCGAAGACCGGCACCACCAGCATGCAGCGCTGGTTCGCGCAGAACCGCGCCGCGCTGACGCAGCAGGGCATCCGCTATGCCCGCGCGCCGGGGGCCGAGAACCATCGCCGCCTGATGGCCTATGCCCGCGATACCGACAAGCCCGATGAAAGCTTCGCCCGTTTCGGCATCACCTCGGACGAAAGCCACGCCGCATTCCGCAACCAGCTGCAACGCGCCATCGCCCGCGAGGTCGAGGCCCATCCGGGCATGCGCTGTTTCGTGATGTCGAACGAACATATCTACAGCAAGATCGACCGCCGCCCCATGGCCGAGCGGCTGCACGCGCTGCTGGCGCCGCTGTTCGACGAGATCGAGGTCTGGCTGCATCTGCGCCCGCAGGTCGATCTGCTGATGTCCAATGCCTCGCAGCTGATCCGCATGGGGCGGCATATCACCGCCGCCAGCCTGTCGCGCCCGGCCATCGCCCCCGACAACCGCTTCTATGGCTACGGCCGGTTTCTGGATGAATGGGAGCCGGTCTTCGGTGCCGGAAATATCCGGCTGATCCCCTTCCGCCGCCGCCCCGACATCACCCGCGCCCTGATCGAGGATCTGGGCATCGACATGACCGGCCTGACCGAGCCGGAACGGGTGAATACCGCACTGGACTGGCGGGCGGTGGCGCTTGGCAATACGATCAACCGCAGCCTTGCCGCCGCCGGCCATCCGCAGCGGGTGGACTATTTCATCGACGAGATGCCCGGCCGCGAGAAGGTGCAGCCCGGCCGTGCGCAGGCCCGGCAGATCCATACCCGCTTCGAGGAAGCCAACCGCGCGCTGGAGGCCCGCCACCCCGAACTGCCCGCCGCCGACCTGACCCCCGACTGGGACGCCTATCCCGAAGAGGGCAACCTGCATCTGCTGGATACGCCCTGCCCCTTCGAGCCGCAGCTTGGCCATATGGTGCGCCGCTTCACCGAAGAACTGCTGCGCGAACGCTGGCTGCGCCACAGCGCCGAGTTGCGGCTGGCACAACAGCGCAAGGACACGGCCGCGGTCCAGCGCCAGCGGCAGAAACGTGCCGATGTGGCGAAAGAGATGAAACGGCTGGGAATCGAGCCCCCCGCCCCCGGCCCGGCCACCGCGAAAGCCGCAGACCCCGCCGGGCCCACGAAAGGCCCGCAGGCGGGCAAACCTGCCCAGAAGGCCAAGACCCCGCGGAAGGGTGCCGGGAAATCCTGATTTTCCAAAGGCATGAATTGAGACCCCGCCCCGGTGCGCCGCGGCGGCGCCCCCGCACGGCGTATTGCTGGCGGCGCAGACAGGCGCCAGCCTTCGTGGCGCGGCACAACCGGGGCAGCGGATCGCCGCGGGCCTCTGGTGGTGCGGCAGACCTTTTCAAACCGCCTCGGGACTGTGCAATTCCCGGTGGCATTTGGTGACGGTGGCGGCTATCTCGGTGCCAGTATCTTTCCAGACCGGGCGGCGGCTGCCGGAAGGCAGACGGCCTTGCCCGACAACCCGAGACAAGACATGCAGAGTTTCCTTCAAGCACCCGGTCAGGCACCCGGTGCCGGTTTTGATGAGGGCGACATGTCCCGCTTTCTGGCCATTCCCGCACAGGGGCCGTGGCGGGCCTGGCATGATTTCGCCGCGCGGATGCGGCAGACACCGATGGCGCTGGCGATCCGGGTCGAAGGGCGCGACTATACCTATCGGGAACTGGGCGAACGGGCCTTGGCACTCGCGGCAGAGATCGGCGCGCGGGAAACCCCGGACAGCCGCGGCGTGACCGCGATCTATGCCGACCGCAGCATCGAAAGCTATGCGGGCGTGCTGGCGGCACTGATGCTGGGCCATGCCTATGTGCCGCTGAACCCGATCTTCCCCGATCTGCGCAACCGGCTGATCGTCACGCTCTCGGGCGCCTCTTTCCTTGTCAGCAGCACGCAGGCGCGGGCGCGGGCCGAGGCCATTCTGGAAGAGACCGCCGGGGTCGGGCTGGTCGCGGGTCTGCCCGCCCCCGCCCCCCTGCCAGAGCGGCGCCATGACAATCCCTTCGCCTATATTCTGTTCACCTCGGGCAGCACCGGCCAGCCCAAGGGCGTGCCGATCCGCCATGACAACCTGCATGCCTATCTGGTAGCCGCCAATCAGGTGGCGGATTTCGGCCCCGAAGACCGCTTTTCACAGAATTTCGACCTGACCTTCGATGTCTCGGTCCATGACCTGTTCATCGCCTGGCGGGCGGGCGGGCAGTTGATGGTGCCAAGCGCGCGCGATCTGGAACGGCCTGCCGATTACGTCTGGCGCGACCGGGTGACCTGCTGGTTCTCGGTGCCCTCGCTTGGCCAGAAGATGAGCCTTCAGGGCGCGCTGGTCCCCGGCGCGCTGTCGCAGTTGCGGCTGTCCTTCTTCGTGGGCGAGGCGCTGCCGCTGGCGCTGGCCCGCGCCTGGCAGCGGGCGACCTGTCAGCGGGTGGAAAACTGGTATGGCCCGACCGAGGCCACCATCGTCTGCCTGCGCTACCGCCTGCCCGAACCCGGCCAGACGGTTCAGGCGCCGCTGGACCTGACGCCGATCGGGGCCTGCCTGCCGGGAATGCGGGCGCTGGTGCTGGACGAGGCGGGCCAGCCCGTCGCACCGGGCGGCATGGGGGAATTGCTGGTTGCCGGGCCGCAGGTGGCCGAGGGCTATCTGAACGATCCCGAACGGACCGCCCGCGCCTTCGTGCGCCTGCCCGGCGAGGACGGGATCTGGTATCGCACCGGCGACCGGGTGGTGGTTGCCGCGCCGGACGAATTGCATTTCGTGGACCGGATGGACAACCAGATCAAGATCCGCGGCTACCGGGTGGAGATCGGCGAGATCGAGGCCACCATCCGCAAGCTGACCGATGGCTGCAATGCCGTGGTGGTGCCCTTGCCGCTGAAATCGGCCAATCCCACCGCGCTGGTCGCGGCAGTGGAAGGCTGGCGCGGCGATGACGCTGCGCTGCATGACAGGGTGAAGGCGGTGCTGCCCGCCTATATGGTGCCAAGCGCCTTCCGGCATTTCGACGAATTTCCGCGCAACGGCAGCGGCAAGGCCGACCGCCCGCGCATCGGCGAACTGGTGGCCGAGCCGCAGACGGAGCGGAAGCCCGCCGCCCGAAAACCGGCTAACCTGAAATCCGCCCCCGCGCAGACCTCCCCTGCCGCGCCCAAGGACGCCGCCCCGCCCATGGTTCCGATCCGCAAGTTCCTTGTCGATACCGCGATGCGGATCAATCCCGCTCTCAGCCGCGCCGCCATTCTGGAGGCGGTGAACCTGATGGATGCGGGAATGGATTCGCTGGCCTTCACCGAATTCGCGCTAACCATCGAAAAGACCTATGGCATCCCGCTGGATCAGGATCAGGTGTTCCGCCTGTCGGAAATGCCGGTCGCCCGGCTGGTCCGCTTCGTGAAGAAGCATCAGGAACAGGCGGAAGCCGAGGCCCCGCAGCCCGCGGCCCGCCAGAAGAAGGCGCCGGGCAAGGCCGCAAAGCAGACGGGCAAGGCGGATCAGGCCACGGATGCCAAGGCACGCAAGGCGCAGAAGACGCTGGACATCCGTGCCCGCCGGGTCATCGAATGCCTGACCCATCTGCCCGCCTTCCTCGAAACCGCGCCGCATCCTCTGGCGCTGTTCTTCGGTTCCTCCGGCACGATGAACGCCATTTCCACCACGGTGGCCGAAGAAGAGGCGCAGAAACGTGGCAGCCCGGTCACCGCGATCAATTTCGGCACGGCCTCGCTCAGCAATCTGGGCACGGCGGAACTGGTGCTGCATGCCTGCGAGGTGATCCGCCGCAGCGGCAGGCCGGTGGCCTTTGCGGTTTTCGAGCTGGAACCCTCTGAACTGAGCACCCTGCCCTATCCGGCCCATTCCGAGATCGTGGACAAGTATCTGGCCGGGCATTTCCGGCTGGGCAAGGTCCGCTCGGGCGATACCCGCAGCCGCTGGGCGCCGGAATGGGGCGGCGATCTGGGTCCGCTGGCCCGGCCCGATACGCCCGAAGACACGGCCCCCGATGAAGAGGATGTGACCGCCGGAGCGGGCTGGATCAAGAAACGCGAGCGCGAGGACCGCGATACCTTCCTCGGCAAGCGCGATTTCATCCCGATGGAGATCGAGATCTGGCTGACCGCCTGGCGTGCGATTGCCGGGCTGACCGACAATTGCACCGCCTTCGTGCATCCGATCCGCGCCGAAAAGGTTGGCACGCCGGATCTGGCGGACCCCGGCAACCGCTTCAGCGCCCTGCTGCGCCGGATCACCGACAGCACGGGCACGCAGGTGGTTCTGCCCGCCGAATTCGGCCTCGTTCCCGGCGATTTCCGCGATTACAACCACACCAACCGCTCCACCGGGCCGATGAAGCTGACCACACGGCTGGTCGGCGCGGCGCTCGACCGGATCGGCAGATGATCCGCCGCGCCACCGTTGCGCTGCTGCTGGCCCTGCTGGCGGTTTCGGCACTGGCCCCCGCCGTGCGGGCCGGGACGGTGACGATGACCGTCGATGGCCGGCCCTTCGATCTGGTGCAGCCGGAGGGGGCGACCGGCCCGCTGCCGCTGATCCTCGCGCTGAGCGGGGTGGGCGGCACGGCCGACCGGATGCAGCGCGACCTGCCCCTGACCGGGACCGAGGCTGCCGTGCCCTTCCGCGTGGCCTATCTGACCGCGACCAGCTTTCAGGCGGCAAGCGGCAAGCGCATCATCGCCTGGAATGACGGCGTGTGCTGCGGCACCGGCATCCGGCCGGACAGTGACGATTCCGCCTATCTGGCCGATGTGGTGGATCATCTGGCCGCGCTTGGCCTGATCGGGACGGGCCGCACGGTCGCGGTGGTGGGTCATTCGAACGGCGCGCAGATGGGCTATCGCTTCACCTGCGAACATGGCGAACGGGTTTTCGCGCTGGTCGCCATTTCGGGCGGGCGGGCGGAACAGGGCTGCACCGGGCTTCAGGGTCTGCGGGTGCTCAATATCAACGGCACCGCCGACACCCGCTATCCGGTGACGGGCGGGGTGAACCCTTTCGATCCGCGGATCGTGCATGACAGCCCGAAAGCCGCCGGACAGAGCCTTGCGGCGGCCGGGGCCAGCTTCCGGCTGGATCTGGTGCCCGGCGCGCGGCATTCCATGGCCAGCATCGACCGCAGGCTGGCCACCACCACCGGCAGCGGCCTTGCCGCGACAGTGCTGGATTTCATCTTCACCGAATAGGCGGCCTGCAAGGCGCGCAGGGATACGTCACCATGCTGCAAGGAAAGACCGGGATGACAAGGACGAAAGTGGTTTACCTCGGGGGCGCCGGCCGGTCGGGAACGACCTTCGTCAGCCTGCTGCTGTCGCAGAACCATGACTGTTTCGACATCGGCCAGATCCGCGACCTGCCGGATGGCATTGCGAAAAAGCATGTCTGTTCCTGCGGAAAGCCGCTGGTGACCTGCGATTTCTGGGGCGAGGTCGCGGCCCGTCTGGTGGCCGGTTACGGCATCCATGCGCTGAGCCGTTTCAAGGAGGGGCTGGAGGCCTTCTCGAAAGGCGCCGAGCTGATCGGGGACTGGTCGGTGCGCCCCGATCTGGCGGCGTTGGCGGCGGATCATGCCGCCTTCCTTGACCTGACCGCCGGGCTTTACCGGATCTGCCGCGAGGTGGCGGGCACGCGGGCGCTGATCGATTCCTCCAAGACCCCCGGCCTTGGCCTTGCGCTGGCCCTGGCCGGGGAGGTGGATCTTTACATGCTTAACCTCGTCCGCGACCCGCGCGCCGTCTGCGCCAGCTGGTCGAAGCTCAACAAGAACCCGGCCAAGCTGGAGGGCCACCAGCGCGCCTGGAACCGCCGCCTTGCCCGCATGGGCCAGTTCGAGGCGCTGATGCCCGATGCCTTCCGCCGCATCCGCTATGAGGATTTCGCCACCTCGCCGCTGCCAATGGTGCAGGCCATCCAGTCCTGGGCCGGGCTGGAGGAAAATACCGGCTTCTTCACTGCCCCGAATGCGGCCAATGTCTCGTGGGACCGCACCCATCTGTTCCCGCCGGTGAACGAGGAAGTGCTGAAGCACAAGGCCGACCATATCACCATCCGCCCCTCCGAAAGCTGGAAGGCCCCGGCCAACCGGCCCTATGTCGAACTGGCCGAACGGGTCAATTTCCCGCAGGCCGAAACCGTGGGATACAGTCTTCTGGCCGGGGCAGAGACCCCCTGATCAGGCGGAGCAGGGCCTGAAGACCGCCCGGAACCGGCCCCGCCTGTCGGGGCCGCTTCGTCTGCGCCCGAACCCATCGGGACGCCTATTCCATCAGGGCCTTGTGGACGGTGATCGCCTCGTCCAGATCGGGGAAATAGTAAAGCCGACCGTTTTCCAGCAGAAGCCCGGCATCGCAATAGTCGCGCAGGGCGCCAAGGTCGTGGGTCACGAGGATGGCCCCCGATTTCGCCATCCGGTCCCGGAACACCGCGCGGCTTTTGCGGCGGAAGCGCGCATCGCCCACCGCCGTCACCTCGTCCACCAGATAGGTGTCAAAGCGGATGCCCATCGAGGCGCCAAAGGCAAGGCGCGAGCGCATCCCCGAGGAATAGCTGCGCACCGGCATGTGAAAATGCGGGCCCAGTTCGGCGAAATCCTCGACGAAATCCACCAGCTCCTCGGTATCGACCCCATAAACACGGGCAATGAAGCGGATGTTCTGCGCCCCGGTCAACTCGCGGTGCAGCGAACCGCCCAGCCCCACCGGCCAGCTGATCGTGCCATCCGAGGTGATGCGCCCGCTGTCGGGCAGGATGGTGCCTGCCACCATCTGCAACAGGGTCGATTTCCCGGCCCCGTTGCGCCCCAGCAGCGCCAGCGACTGCCCGGTGGGCAAAGTCAGGGTGAGATTATCGACGATCACCTTGCGGGTCTCGCCGATGCGATAGCTCTTGCAGAGGTTCTCGAACCGGATCATCGCCCTGCCCGGCTCAGTTCCGGTCGCGCACGCTGTAGTAGATCAGCGCCCCGATCGACCAGGCCAGCAGCAGGAACAGCCCGATCAGCCCCGACAGCATGATGCGCTGCGGGAATTCGGCGGTCTGCGGCAGGGTCGGCGTGATATAGGGCGCCAGATACAGCGTCTGCCGCGAGGCATTGGCGCGGGCCACATCCACCGCGGCCAGCGAGGCGCGATAGGTTTCCTCGGCGAATTGCAGATCGACTGTCAGGCTTTCGAATTCGGCGATCAGCGCCGGATAGTTCTCGCCCGCGATATTGGTCTCGACATCCGAGGAGAAGGTCTTGCGCTCGTCCGCGATACGGTCGCGGATCACCTGGATGCGGCGGGCGGCCTGCTCGCGGCGCGGGTCGTTCTGCTGGGTGGTGCCCAGCACGATGTCATTGTCGATCAGCGCCTGCGCCAGTTGCTGCTGAAGGTTGTTCAGCACGCCCATCCGGCCCTGGATATCGGCCGAGGGATCGACGATCTGGGTGCGGGTGCGGAAGCGGCTCAGCGCCTCGCGGGCAGCCTTCAGCCGCGCCAGCGCGGTTTCCAGATCCTCGGTCGCATAGCGCATCACATCGGACCGCGACTGGTTGTTCAGGTCATTGATGCGGTTCTGGCTGGCCGCCACGATCTCGGTGGCGATACGCTGCGCATCCTCGGCCGAGAAGGCCAGAACCCGCAATTCGATCAGCCGGGTTGACTGGTCATACGAGATCCGCACCATGCGTTTCCAGAACCAGTGCAGATCCTCGATGGTCGGATTGGGCCAGAGCGACATCAGCGGATCGCCCGGCCAGTGCACTGCGTAAAGATTGCCCAGCCCGATCCGTTCGTCGATGACCGAAACGATTTCCTGGCTCTGGATATATTCGTAAAGGATGTCGCTTTCCGACGATCCGCTGGAGCCTGCGAATTGCGCCAGCCCGCCCAGAAGTTCGGTCGAGGAAGTGGACCCCTGCTCGCGCCGCACGGTAAAGCCCACCGTCGAGGCATATTCGTCCTGCGCCACGAGGAACAGGTAGGACATCGCCAGGATCAGCGGCAGGATCACCACCAGAACGAAACTGAGGATGACGCCGCGATGACGGCGGCGGACGCGGGCCGCCCCGGCGGGCGGACGCAGCTCGATGACGCGGGCCGCGCCGCCACGGCCGGAACGGCGGCCCGGCTCTGCCGGATCTGCGGCAGGGGCAGCAGCGGTCTGGCCATCCGGGGGCGGTGCGGCATCATCCGGCGTGGCGAGGCTGGTCATCGGGTCCAGCGGCTCGCCGTCGCGCAGATGGGCGACGATCCCCGCCACGCGGGGGCTCAGTTCCTCGGGTTCATCGCTCTGGGCGGCGCGGGTCTTGCGCCCGGTGCCCGAGGCGGCGCGCTTGCCGCTGCCGGCCGTGCCGGCGGCCTTGCGGCTTCCGGTCGCGGCCCGCGCGGTTTTCCGCCGGGTTCCGGCCACACCTGCGGCCTTGGCCCGTCCCTTGCGTCCGGCCTGCGATACGGCTTCCGTTTCGCCGCCGGCATCACCATCTGGCGAGGTCGCGGTTTCCGGCGAGAGGTTGTCTTTATCTTTCAAAGCGTTACCTCAGAAGGAACCGATTTGATCTGTCTTGCATCCTTCTACATAATGTCGCCTCGAAACACCAGCATGCTTCACAGGTTCCAGATGCAGGCCCAGATCCCGCCCTCAGCCCTCGCCGAGGCCCCCCTGCCCGCCAGCCCGCTGGCATCGCCGCTGGAGCCCGCCTTCCTGGGCCGTCCGTTCTCGCGCGGGGATACCGCCTCGACGCTGCGCACCATCGTGGCGCTGATGCTGCGCGAGATGACCACCCGCTACGGCCGGTCGCCCGGCGGATATATCTGGGCCGTGCTTGAACCTCTGGGGGCGCTGCTGGTGCTGTCGATGGGGTTTGCGCTGGTGATGCGCAACCCGCCGATCGGCACCAGCTTCCTTCTGTATTTCGCCACCGGCAACATGCCCTTCACGCTGTATAGCCGGGTGGACAATGCGGTGTCGCGCAGTCTCGGCTTTTCCAAACCCCTGCTGATGTATCCCTCGGTCCGCTGGATCGACGCGGTTCTGGCGCGATTCCTGCTGAATTCCATCACCTCGATGATCATCTCCTTCATCCTGCTGACCGGCACGATCGTGATGACCGAAACCCGCACGGTGCTGGAACTGGGGCCGATCCTGACCGCCATGACGATGGCGGCACTGCTGGGCATGGCGACCGGGCTGGTGAATTGCGCGCTGACGGGGCTGTTTCCGGTCTGGGACATGTTCTGGGGCATGGCGACACGGCCGCTTTATATCGCCTCGGGCGTTCTGGTGATGTATGAAAGCCTGCCGCGCGTGGCGCAGGATGTGCTGTGGTGGAACCCGCTGCTGCATATCGTGGGCGAAATGCGCACGGGCTTCTATCCGACCTACAATGCCGATTATGTCAGCATGTCCTATGTGCTGCTGGTGACGCTGGCCCTGCTGGCGCTTGGTCTGCTGCTGGTGCGCCGCCACCACCTGACCATCCTTTACGATTGATCCTTCCCGCCTTGCCCCCCTGACGGCCCGCCCCCAAAGGCGGGCCGTTGCACATTCGGCGTCGCGCGGGTAGCAGGAGCCGTCACGATGAAGGAGCGGGTAATGCAGGGCGATGTGCTGTGGCTGGGGTTGCACAAGACGGGCACCACCTTTCTGCAAAAGTCGCTGGACCTGTCGCAACCCGCCCTGATCGCCGCCGGCATCGCCTGGGTCTCGCTGGACGAGTTCCGCCGGAAATGGACGCGGCCGCTGCTGCATGACGGCCATGACACGCCCCCTGCCCCGGCCGACCTGCCCCCCGGCCTGCGGCACCGGCTGGTGTTTGACGAAAACATCCCCGCGCTGGTGCAGCACGGGCTGAAGCCGCGCGGTTTCTACCCCCGTGCGGGCGAGCGGGCGCGGATCATTGCCGATCACCTGCGCCTGGAACGACCGCGGCTGGTTCTGGGTCTGCGCGGCTTTGCCAGCTTCGTGCCCTCGCTCTATTGCGAGACACTGAAATCCACGCCTTTCAAACCGTTCAGGGCCTTTCTGCGCCAACCGATCGAAGCGATGAGCTGGCTGCCGCTGATCGACCGGCTTCTGGCCGCCTTTCCGGGCAGCGACCTCCTGCTTTACCGCGCCGAGGATCTGCCGGGGCAGGAGGCGCGGCTTCTGTCCCGTGTGACCGGATTGCCGGAAAGCGCCTTCACCTTGCTGGGGGCACCGGAACGGGTGGGCTTTTCACAAGAGGCGGTGATGCGGCTGCATGCCATGGCCGAGGCCGGGCCGGTCAGCCAGGCCGAGGTCCATCGTCTGGTGCGCGATCTGCCGCGCGGTCCGGGGCGGCCGGGCTTCATGCCATGGAGCGCGGGGGAAAAGGCGCTGCTGGACGCCGCCTATGCCCGCGATCTGGCCGAGGTGAAGGCACGCGCGGCGCGGCCCGACGGGCGGATGATCTGGCTGGATCTGGCGGTCCCGGCCTGACGCCCCCGTTTCGCGCGCGAAACAAACGACCCTGCCGTTTCGCATGCGAAACAGAAAGGCCCCGCGATTGCGGGGCCTTCCTTTACATCCAGTCCTGCGCCTTCAGCCATTCCGCCAGCCGCGCCATCAAGGCGGCATCGGCCCTTGGCCCCTCCAGAACCACCTGCCCCCGGCGGGCCTTCAGCCGCAGGCCGGGAACAGGCTCAATCGTCTCTACAGGCGCAGTTAGAGCCTGTTTCTGCGGTGCGATGCCACGGGACAACCATGCCATTTCGGCACTGGCATCGGCGGGGGGCTGTGCGGTCAGATCCGCGACAAGACGCGGGGCCAGCGCCGGGTCGGCCTCCAAAGCCTGCGCCAGCGCAAGGCCCAGCTTTTCGCTGATCGCCTCGGGGAATTGCAGCGCACCATCCAGCCCGCGCACCACGATCAGGAAAGAGCCGATCTTGGATCGCCGCGCCCGCGGGACATTGCCGAAAAGGCCGCGCAGAGCCGATCTGTCATCGGGATAAACCCCGGCCTCCACCGCCTTGGCCACGATGCGGGCGCGTTCGTAGAAGGACAGGCCGACGCGCAGCTCGTTCTCCTCGACCATGGCGACATAGGCATCCGACGCCTGTTCCGGTTGCCGCAAAAGGGCAAGAACAGAGCCGTATTTCGCCACATCCCCGGTTTCCGCCAGAAGCTGCCGCAGCGCCTTCAGCCGCCGCCATCCAGAGATCAGCCCATAGCGATCCGGCCCCAGCGCCAGCACCTCGACCGGGGTCTGCTGGCCACGGACGCGCAGCGAGTCGACCAGAGCGGCCATTTCGTCACTGTCCAGCGTGATCCGGTCACGCATCAGGTGATCGGCCTGCACCTGATCCAGCGGCAAGGCCAGCACCATGCGGCCGCTTTTGCGGGCCTTACGCAGCGCCTCGGCCATTTCCTCCATCGCGGCGGTGGCGGCGGCGGCGCCCGCCATATCGGCAATCGGCGCCGGGCGAACATAGGTGCCCGCATGGCCCTGCGGATAGCGGGTGAACATCGCCTTGGTTTCCAGATCGGGCGGCAGGTCGTGGGCGGTATCGTCAGAAAGGGCGGGTTCGCCAAAAGGGATCAGGCGTTTGCGTTTGGCCATATCTCAGCTCCGCTTGCGGGGAGGGCAGGGTAGGGCGGTGCGGCTGAAGAAGGCCCTAAACCGCCGTTCGACGGTGTTTCGCGCGCGAAACATGTGGGAAGAAACCGTCACTGTGCGGCCTCTTGCGACTGTTCGATCTCATCCCGTCGCCAGGACCCCAGAACCAGTGCCTTTACCGCGGCCCAGGTCTCGTCAAAGGTTTCGCGGCCACGGGCATAGGTTTCGCGGTTGAAGTCGCGGTAATCGGCCTCATAGATGCCGCGCACCTGTTCGCCCGCCTGCCCGATCAGCGCGGTGAACTCCTGCCGCTGCGGCGACAGGGTCTTTCCCATCCAGCCCTGGATCAGCGCCGCAAGCTCGGCTTGCTGGTTGCCATCGAAGCGGGTGACCAGCGCGCGCACGGCATCCCATTCGAAGCTGAGTTCCGGCCGCCCCAGTGCACGGGCGGCCATGTTCTCGCCCTCCTCGATGGAGTTGAAGGTGGAATGCAGCATGTCGAAGAAACGGCCGGTGGAATCGAATTCCAGAAACGAGGCGCCCATCGGCACCAGCAGGATATCGGCGGCGGCCAGACCATTGATCGTCAGATAGCCAAGCGCGGGCGGGGTATCGAGGAAGATGAGATCATATTGATCCAGCACCCCGTCGGCGGAAAGGCTTTCGGTCAGCGCATCCCACAGTTTCCAGCCACGCGACTGCATGCGCCAGACCGGGATCTGGAATTCCGCCCAGTAGAGGTTCAGCTGTGCCCCGATCAGGTCGATGTTCGGCCAGTGGGTCTTCTGGATCAGGCTGTCGGCCTTTACGGTCAGCGCCTCGGTCAGTGTCTCGTCCAGCGGCACGGGGGCATCGCCGCGATCCAGACGACGCTGGTTGTCGATGCGCAGATGCGCCGCATAATGACGCGCCAGCAGCGGGAAGACGGTCTGCCATTCATCGGCGACCCGGCCCCCGAAGATCGAGGTCATCGAGCCCTGACTGTCGAGGTCAATCACCAGCACCCGGTAGCCATCCAGCGCGGCTGACATCGCCAGATGCGCACAGGTCGAGGTCTTGCCGACGCCGCCCTTGAAATTGGCGACTGCCAGCATCTTGGCTGGCAGCCCTTTCGGCCGATAGGGCAGATAGGGTTTGGTCTTCGACCCTTCGGCGGCAAAGAAGGCGCGCAGGCGCAGCACCTCGTCCAGCGTGAACCATTTGGCCCCACCCTCGGTTTCCGAGGCGCCTTGCGGCAGGTCGGGGTTCTGTTTCAGCACGCGGCGGAAATGGGCCTGCGCGACCGGGATCAGATAGCGGGTGATTTCCCAGGTGGAGAACATCCGCAACTGCCGCCGCCCGCCGGCATCGAGGCCGCGCCCCGCCAGATCGTCGCGGCCGATCTCGCAGGCGCGGGCGATGGCGCCAAAGCCTTGGGTGGTTGTGGGGGCGCCAAGCGCGGCCATGGCTGCATCCGGATCGATGCCGAAATAGGGCGGAAGGGGGGTGCCTGCCTCGGGCTTCATCTCTGCCTCATGTATGCTGTTTTCCGCAATATACCGAAAAACATAGCATATGGAAGAAAACTCGGCATGTGGATGAATTTTCGTAGCTGATTCTATGGTTTGGCAGCTCTGCTGCGTGAGGTTTAGGGATCTTTCCGAGGCTTCTGCGGCTTTGGCCTGATCTTCATATGCGGTTTTTTTTGTTAGAGGGATGTTAAGGGATTCTGTTACGAATGCAGAGCCTTTTCTCCATCTTCCTGAATTTGCAGGAAGAAACCGTGGTTCTTGAGCTTTCGGCGACTCTGATCCCACGTTGGGGTGACTCTGATCCCCCGCTCGGGTGACTCTGATCCGCCATTCGCCGGGCTGGACGGGTGCTGTGGATAACTCTAGGCTGGGTGTCACTGAAACCCCGATAAAAATCGGGGGCAGGATCGAGCAAAAAATCCCGCGACAGACGGGGCCAAGAGGCAGTGATGGCAGGACAGGCGGTTGCGGGCAGGTTCCCCGCAAGGCAGGGCATTTCAAGACGCAAGTCCGAGCCGGCGGCGATCGGCGATCTGTTCGTCTGCGATGTGCTGGCGGCCAGTGCCAAGGATGACCTTGGCACCATGGAACATCCCATTTTCTCGCTGTCCACCAAACCCGACCTGCGGGTGCTGAGCTACGATCACAACGGCGCCTCGGTGCAGGTCACGCCCTCGGTGAAGGGGCGCGCCACGATCTTCGACAAGGACATCCTGATCTATTGCATCAGCCAGTTGATGGCGGGGCTGAACGCCGGGCGCGAGATCAGCCGCACCTTGCAGCTTAAGGCACATGACCTGCTGACCGCCACGCAGCGCGATACCGGCGGCGACAGCTATCTGCGGCTGCGCGAGGCTTTCGAGCGGCTGGCGGGCACCCGCATCACCACCAATATCGCCACCGGCGGCATCGAAAGCACCAGCGGCTTCGGCCTGATCGAAAGCTGGGAAATCCTGCGCAAGACGCGGGGCGGGCGGATGATCTCGGTCATGGTGACGCTGTCGGACTGGCTGTTCCGCGCGGTGCTGGCGCGTTCGGTGCTGACGCTGAGCCCTGATTATTTCGGGCTGCGCAAACCGCTGGAGCGACGGGTCTACGAACTGGCGCGCAAGCATTGCGGGCGGCAGCCGGAATGGCGCGTCTCGGTCGGAACGCTGCACAAGAAGGCGGGCTCGGCCGCGCCGGTGCGGGTGTTCCGCGCCGCGATCCGCAAGATGATCGAGGAGGCGGGCCTGCCCGATTACCGGATGGCGGAAGAGCCGGGCGACCTGATCCGCTTCACCCGCCAGGGCGTGATCGAGGAAGAGGCGCCCGCCGTTACCGCCCCGATGTTCGGTCCCGAGGTGCTGGAGGCCGCCCGTGCCCTTGCCCCCGGCGCCGATGTCTATGCGCTGGAGGCAGAGTGGCGCGCCTTCTGGGCCGATGCCGGGCGGCCGCAGTTGTCGGCGCCAGACAAGGCCTTCCTGGGCTGGGTGCGGGCGCGCCGGGGGTGATGGGGCGGAAGGGTTAACGAAAAACCCCTGTGGGCCCTGCGGCTTCGGGGTTTGTCAGCCAGGGCGGTGAAGGATCGGGCGCGCAACCCGTCAGGAGCCGCCGATGCCCGATACCACGCCCAATCTCGACCTGCCCTTTCTCTTGCCCGCGCAGGCGCAGAAACACGTCACCCATAATGAGGCGCTGGAGCGGCTGGACCTGATCGTCCAGCTGACCCTGCAGCGCTTCGATGCCGAAAGCCCGCCCGCCGCGCCGCCCGAGGGCCGGATCTGGGCGCTGGGGCCAGCGCCGGGTGGCGACTGGGCGGGGCAGGCGGGGAAGCTCGCCACCTTTCTGGGCGGTGCCTGGACCTTCCTCGACCCGCGCGATGGCTGGCGGGCCTGGGGACTGGCCGAGGCGCAACTGCGGGTCTGGCGCGGCACCGCCTGGGAACAGCCGCCGCTCGATGATCTGCCGGGGGTAGGCATCGGCACCACGCATGACGGCACCAACCGGCTGGCCGTGGTGTCCCCCGCCACGCTCTTCAGCCATGCCGGCGCCGGGCATCAGGTGAAGGTGAACAAGGCGGCGGCGGGTGACACCGCTTCGCTGCTGTTTCAGGACGGCTGGTCGGGACGGGCCGAGATGGGCCTGGCGGGAAGCGATGATTTCAGCGTGAAGGTCAGCGCCGATGGCAGCGCCTGGACCCAGGCGCTGCGTATCGCCCGCGCCAGCGGTGCGGCCGAGATGGCGGCGGGGCTGAAGATCGGCGGGCAGCTGGCCTTCCATCGCGGCAATGCGGTGGGCACGGTCGCCCAGGTGGCGGGCCTGCCGACCGGCGCGCTGGTCGAAAGCGGCAGCACGGCCAATGGCCGCTACATTCGCCATGCCGATGGCACCCAGATCTGCTGGAAAGAGGCGGTGATGGGCCAGTCGGTCGCGGCGGGCAGCTATGCAGAGCTGACCTGGGTCTATCCGATGCCCTTCGCGGCGGGCAGTGTGCCCTATCCGATGGTCGTCGCGCGCAGCTACAACGATGCCGCCGGGCGCCAGAATGCGGCGCGGTATCTGCGGGCGGTGGGCGGGGGCGGCAGCGCCAGTGCCGGGGCGGTCGGCGTGTTCAACGGCCATACGGCGGCGGTCTATGCCAATCTCGATGCGCTGGTGATCGGCCGCTGGACCTGATGCAGTGGGGATGTTTCGCGTGCGAAACACCCCCGACAGATGCAAGAACCGGCCCCGGTGCATCCTCTGCGCCGGGGCCGATCCGGTCTCAGACTTCCGTTCCGGTGGCGAGGCGGACCCCCAGCGCCTGCACCGCCACCTGCGGATCGTCGCCGATGATCGTGGCGATCCGGTCCGGGGCGGCGGGCAGGCCGGGGGTCAGCGCCGCCTGTGCCCGTGCCACCGCCGCCGGATCGGCCCCCCACCGGGGCGCGGGCAGGGGGCCGGTGGCAAGGGCGACAAACCCTTCGCCCACCACTGCCGAAGCCAGGGCATAGCGGTTGCCCGCGTCATCCTGCCAGAGCGCCGCACCATAGGTCTGGCCATCCTCGGGGCCATAGCCCAGACACAGCGCCAGCTGGTTCGCATCCCCGATCAGCGCCTCGGGGCAGGCGATGGTGACGCGGATCATGGAAGGATCACGCCGCAACGGGCCGCCATCCAGGCTTCGGCGCGTGCCAGATCCGTTACCGACAGCAACTGGTTGACCACCAGCAGACCATAGAGTGTGCCCAGGAACGGTGCACCACCGCTGGCGGAGATGCCGATGCGCAGTGGGCGACTGGCATAGTCGCTACTGCCCTGATACCCAGTTGCGCTTGGCAGGTCGAGCCCGTTGAGGCGCGGGATCAGCGTATCGGTGCCGATCCTGGCCCGATAGCTGCCTACCATGGTCAGCGGCCCGGCATATTGCGTATTGGTCGCCGCAATGCCGGCGCCGACATTCGATGTCCCACGCGAATAGGCCCAGCCGTAGCGATCCCATGTCCCGCCCGGGGCCCCGGGCAGGCCGACCGTCCAGGAGCCGTCGGAAGAGGCTAGGCCGTATTCGGCAATCACCCCCTTGGTCGCGTCTCCGAGCTTGCGAGCGGCATAGACCACGGTCATCGCGTCGCTACCCCAGATCAGCCCGGTCGTGGCCAGCCAATCGTCGATGCCGTCGAACCGCAGGCCCCAGACATCGCCATGGCCAGCCTCGGTCACGTGATGAACAGACGTCGCCGCCTGATAGGGCGTTGGCGCTGCGCCGACCTCGATCTGTGGCGTGTCGATGTAAAGCCCGGAAACCCCATCGCCCTGATAGCCCGCCAACGTATCGGCGTAGGTAGTGTGGGCACGGATTTGCAGATCAACGCTGACCTCGGCGCTGGCCGGGGCGGATACCCAGCAGCGATAGAAGCCGTCGCCCAGCGGGATGGCCCCGCCGGAGGCGCCGGCCCGGATGATCGACGCGCCGTTGGTCAGGTCGAAGAACCCAGCCATGTTGCTGCCGAAGGCCGAGGCTGGCAGCAGCAGTTGCAGCACCGACCGCTCGGCGGCCTTCGCCACCACTGACAGGGTATAGGCTTTGCCCACCGTAGTTGTCAGGAAATATTGCAGGTAATGCGCGCGGTCTTCGGTGTTTTCGATCAGTTTGCTCATGGTCAGCGCACCACCGGCGCCGATAGCTGCCCCTGCCACCCCTGACGCCGCGATGCCGGACCATGGCGCGAAGGAGGTGGAGACCGGCAGCAACTGCCGCAATCCGCTGGCCGGATGCCGGGCCAGCGTCGGTCGTGCGTCGGCCGTGGCCTGACTGGCGTGATTGCCCCGGCCGCCCAGATCGTGGACCAGCCCGACCGGGTCGCCAGGGGCGATGGCGGGGATAGTGCCCGCTGCGTCCTGAAACAGCGCTGGCCGTTGGGACGGATCCAGCCAGAGACCGGAGGTGCCGGGCGGGAACAGCGCCCGGGGGCTCCAGGACGGGCCACGCAGGGCGCTCGCTGAAAGCGCAAGCCTGAAACTCAACATCAGATCCACCCCGTGAGGCCGTTGGCGGTGGTGCCGGTGGCCAGTATGCGGGCGGCCATCAGCGGGTAGGTGCCTGCTGGCAGCGGCCCGGTCGCCTGGGTCACTCCCTCGCGGTTGATCCAGGCCAGCGTGCCTCCGGCATTCAGCGTGAGCGCCCGGATCGGCGTGACCAGATCGGTGCTGTCCGATGGCGTGACGCTCAGCGAGCCGAGCGCGGGGGCGGTTAGCGGGCGGGTCATGGATTTGAAGGGATCGGGCATTGAGGGCTCCTCTGGTGGCAGGTCGACCGGGATTGGGTCGGGAACCGGGCCACCTTGCCGCCAAAGCGTCACCGTCCTCTGAGCAGGCAGCCCGCCACGCCGCATTGCAGCGCAACAGGCGATCCCTGCCTGGATTCGCGGCATGTGGCTGCGGGACCTTCCGTGCGGCATGGGAGCTTGCGGGGATGCGGCTTTCCCTCCGGTGGGAAATTGTGCCAAAGGACATGAGAAAGCCGAACAGATCAGGGAATTGCGGACCGCATATGCCGATGAAGGATAAGACTGGATCCGTCGATTTCGAATTCGACGAATATGCCTATCTCGAGAACCATCCCGATGTTCTGGCTTCGGTGAGGAATGGCCTTTTTGCCTCTGGACGGCAGCATTTCGAGCGGTTTGGCCACAAGGAGGGGCGGCGCTGCCACGCGATCGTCTCGGAGGCGCCGCGGGTCTTCGTTGTGGGTGCCTATGGCACCCGCAATGTCGGGGACGAGGCCATCTTCGAAGGGGCGCGCCGGATCCATGCGAATGCGATCCAGCTTTACATCAATGCGCCGCGCAAGTTTCCGGCGGTCGAGATGTACAGCATGCTGCGCGACGGCAACAAGTTCCGTGCCGGGGATACGCTGGTCATTGGCGGTGGCGGGCTGCTCTATGATGCGGGGGCTATCGGTATTCTGGTCGATCTGGCCCGCCGTGCGCGTTCGGCGGGTGCCGCCGTGCGGGTCGAACGCATTGGTTGCGAAGCGGCGCGCCCCGAGTATCACGATGTGATCGCCGGGCTGTTCCGGCTGGCCGACAGCGTGACGGTCCGCAGTTCGATCTCGCAGCAGATCGTCCGTGATATCTGCGGCATGGATGTGGAACGACAGGAGGATTTCGCGCTGGAACTGGCGGGCGAGCTTCCTCCGCGCCCAGAGCGGTCTGCCGGGGTGCCGCGGATCGGTCTGGTCACCGGCGGCGATCACATGGAAGAGATCGGGCCGCTTATGAATCTGGTGCGGGAGTTCACCTCAGACCGAGCGCCGACCCCGGTCCGCTTCGTGCATATTCCGCATTCCGTGTCCCATGTGGATTTCCGCAATAATGATGAGGTGGTCGGTGCCAAGATCGCGTCGGGGATCAACGGGTTTCTGGAAGGGCGACATCTGGCATTCTCCAGACAGCCTTTCACCGACGAGCCGCTTGAGGTACTGCGGACCTATGCCGGTCTGGACGGATTGATCACCCGGCGTTTCCACGGGCTTGTCTTTGCTCATATGATGCAACTGCCGGTGCTCGGCTTGCCGGGCGACGGTGCGAAGAATACCTCATTCATCGAGGATCATCCCCGGGAAGATCAGCTGGCGATCGAAGCTATGCCGCAGATCGGCGAGGGCTTTGCAGCGCTTATGCGCCTCCTGCAGGCCTGATTTTCAGGTCGGGCCGAGCGGGGGCTTCGTCATGCAGCCTAAGCCGTGCCGCAGTGCAGCAAGGCGCTTGCAAAACAACCGGGAATCGCGGATGATTTCAGGCGTAGGTGAGTGGTTTCCCATTTTTTTTAAAGAAGATATGAGCAAGATGAGGGAATTGACGCATGCGTTATATTCCGCCTTTGTCCAGCCTGACCCGCGATCTTGTTTTTAGCAGCGAGCAGGGCACCCCTTGGGTGCGGATGCGCTATGAGGATTTCGAAAACCTGCTGCGGCAGGTCCTTCAGGCGGTCGAGATCGACGAGGACTGGTATCGCCGCACCTATCCCGATGTGGAACAGGCGATCCGCGAGGGCGCGCTGTGCAGTGCACATGAACATTTCGTGGCCAGCGGCTATTTCGAGGGGCGGTTGCCGCAGGCGGTCGAGGTGGATGAGGAATGGTATTTCAAGGCCTATCCTGATATTGCCGAGGCTGTCCGGTCGGGGGCGCTCGCTTCTGCCCGGCAGCATTTCATAGAATTCGGTTATGCCGAGGGGCGCAGGCCCGGACCTCCGGACCCGGGGGTGTGATGTCCGGGACGTGATTTCTGTAATGCGGGGCAATGGTGATACCTACCTTCGACCATGACGTGATCGTCGTCGGCGACGTGATGCTGGATCGGTTCGTCTATGGCAGTTCCGGGCGGCTGTCGCCCGAAGCGCCGGTGCCGGTGGTGCGCAAGACGCGCGAGACCATGATGGCGGGCGGCGCCGGCAATGTGGCACGCAATATCGCGGCTCTGGGCGGCCGGCCGGTCCTGTTCGGTCTGGCCGGCTGCGACAGCGCCGGGGATGAACTTGCCCGCGTCATCGGTGCGCCGGCGCGGCTGACGCGCAGCCCCGACTGGAAAACCATCGTCAAGCTGCGCGTCATCGCCCAGCAACAGCAGATCGTGCGCATCGACGACGAGGCGCCGCGTCCCGCCACCATGGCCGAGGCCGCGGGGGTGCTGGAGGGGTTGGCCGAAAGCCTGCCGCGGGCCCGGGCGCTGATCCTGTCGGATTACGGCAAGGGCGTGTTGACGCCCGAGGTCTGCGCCCGGGCGATCACCATGGCGCGGGCGGCGGGGGCGCTTTGCGTCGTCGATCCCAAGGGCCGCGATTATGCGCGCTATGCCGGGGCCGATTTTGTGACGCCCAATGCCTCGGAACTGGCCGAGGTCACCGGCCTGCCCACCGGCACCGATGCCGAGGTCGAGACGGCGGCGCGCGCGCTGCTGGCACGGGTCGACATCGGTGCGGTCATCGCCACCCGCAGCGAGAAGGGCATGATGCTGATCCCGCGTGTGGGTGAGGTCGCGACCTCGCCGGCTACCGCGCAGGAGGTCTTCGACGTCTCCGGTGCCGGCGATACGGTGATCGCCACGCTGGCGCTGGCGCTGGCCGCCGGTCTGCCGGTGCCCCAGGCGATGCATCTGGCCAATCTCGCCGCCGGCATCGTGGTCGCCAAGCTGGGCACGGCGGTCTGCTCCTTCGCCGAGCTTGACCATGCGCTGCATGCCGAAAGCGGTGGCGGGGGGCTTCTCCGCCCTGCGGCGGCGGCGCAAAGGTTGCGCGAGTGGCAGGCCGAGGGGCTGCGCGTCGGTTTTGCCAATGGCTGTTTCGACATCCTGCATGCCGGTCATGTTCGCCTGCTGCGCGAGGCGCGGCGTCACTGCGACCGGCTGATCGTGGCCCTGAACGACGATGCCAGCGTCAGCCGGCTGAAAGGGCCGGCGCGGCCGATCAACCCGCTGGTGGATCGCGCGGCGGTGGTCGCGGGTCTTGGGGCGGTGGATGCCGTTACCTGGTTCGGCGAGGATACGCCGCTGGAGTTGATCCTGGCGCTGCGGCCTGACCGGCTGTTCAAGGGATCGGATTACACGATCGACAAGGTGGTGGGCGCTCGGGAGATCCACGCCTGGGGCGGCGAGACCGTGCTGCTGGATCTGCTGCCGGGCCGGTCGACCACCGGCATCGTGGCCCGCGCCGTCGCTGGCACACCAGAAGTCACCCGATGATCTCCCGGCCCGCGCTGTTCCTTGATCGTGACGGGGTACTGAACCACGATCACGGCTATGTCGGCACGCTAGATCGTTTCAACTGGATCGAGGGCGCCCCTGAGGCGATCTGCCGTGCCAATGCGGCGGGCTGGCTGGTCTTTGTGGTAACCAACCAGTCGGGTATCGCGCGCGGGTTCTTCACCGAAGATCAGTTTCATGCGCTGATGGCCCATGTCCGGGCCGATCTGGCAGCCCGCAGCGGTGGCCGGATCGACGATATCCGCCATTGTCCCTGGTTGCCCGAGGCACCCTTGCCGGAATGGCGTTGCGACAGTGACTGGCGCAAGCCCGGGCCGGGTATGCTGGTCGATCTGATGCGACACTGGCCGGTTGATCCCGCCCGCAGCCTGATGATCGGTGACCGGGACAGCGACCTGCGCGCTGCAGCCGCCGTGGGCATCGCGGGGCATCTGTTCTCGGGTGGCAATTTGGACAGGTTCATCGCGCCGCTGCTGGGGCAGGGGGGGGGATCATGAGCCTGTCCGAGCTGCGGGCGGAATATGTTTGGCTCCGCGACTGGCTGTTTGGTCAGGCGCTGCCGCTCTGGGCCGGAACCGGAACCGACCGGCCGACCGGCGGCTTCTTTGAAAAGCTGACCCCGCAGGGGTTGCCGCTGGACGATCCGCGCCGCGCCCGTGTGACCGCACGACAGATCTTTTCCTTCGCCACGGCCGGGCAACTGGGCTGGGCCGGCGATGCGGCGGGGATGGTCGATTACGGTCTGGCCAACCTGTTCCGCCGCCACCTGCCCTCCGAGGGGATCGTGATCCCCACGGTTGCGGCCGATGGCCGGGTGCTGCGCCGCGACTTCGATCTGTATGACCATGCCTTCGTGCTCTTTGCCCTCGCGGCGGCGGCCCGGATGCGTGGCGGCGACCCGGCGCTGGCGGCCCGTGCGGCGGCGTTGCGTGCGGCCATGGCGCCCTGGACCCATCCGCAGCGCGGCTTTGAAGAGGCGGTACCGCGCAGCCTGCCGCTGAAGGCCAATCCGCATATGCATCTCTTCGAGGCGGCGCTGGCCTGGGAGGAAGTCTCGGACGATCCGGGCTGGTCCGCACTGGCCGACAGCATCGCCGGGCTGTGCCTTGACCGGTTCCTCGATTCGGCGACCGGCGCGCTGAAGGAACATTTCGATGGCGACTGGCTGGCGCTGCCCGCGCCGCAGGATGTGGTGGAGCCGGGGCACCAGTTCGAATGGGCCTGGCTGCTGCGGCGCTGGGGGGCAACGCGCAACCGCCCCGAGGCGCTGGCCGCCGCCGCGCGTCTGGCCGAAATCGGCGAGGGGCCGGGTGTCGATCCCGCGCAGGATCTGGCGATGAACGAGCTGAACGCCGATCTGTCGGTGCGTGACGGGCTGTTCCGGCTCTGGCCGCAGACCGAGCGGGTGAAGGCCCATACCAGCGCCCTGGCCGCCGCCCCCGACGCGGTGGTGCAGGACCGTGCCGCCGGTCTGGCCGCCCGCGCCGCCCGCGGGCTGCGGCGTTATTTCGACCATCCGGTCCCCGGATCGTGGTGGGAGCATCTGGGTCGTGACGGCCGCCCGCACGATCCCGAAGAACCCGCCCGTGCCTCAAGCCTCTATCACATCACCTGCGCTATCGGCGAACTGGGCCAGCAACTTGACCGGCTGAAGACAGCCTGATCCGCAAGGGCGCAGCCGGGGCAAGCCGGAAAGGGGGCCTGAAGGCCCTCTTTTGCACCGGATCAGGTGGCAAGGGTGGGCGGCCTCATTCGAATGGCATCGCGGACAGGACGTCGGCTGCATAGGCCGCATTGGCCGGGGATTGCCGCTCGCGCATCCCGGCAAAAAGCTTTTGCCGGGCTTCGCCATCAAGTGCCTGTATCTTCTGCCGCAGGTCTGTCTTGTAGGAAAATTCGGCAATCCCGGTGGGCACCGATCGCAGAAACCGCTCGACCGCGATTGAAAGCACGACTTCGGGTCGTTCGCGGAACAGGATTTCCCGGTCGATGGAACTGCTATGCACCCGGACAAGGCGACGGGTGCGATGGGCTAGATATTTTACCAAGGCCCCCGCGAAACTGTCACCGAAAAGTAGGATAGACGGCCCCTCCGGATCGCCCCCTTCCCAGATGCTGACATGCCCGTGATTGGTGATCCGGTTGTCAAAGCTGCATCTGGCGCGGCTGTCCCGGAGGGTGGCCTGCATGCCGCCGCAGCTGATGGGCGGGTCGAACTTGTTCGACAGATCGCCTATCATCGTCTCGGACGGATGGAGGGCGAGCTCTTCCTCCGTTATCAGTGTAATTTCTTGCGGGAGTTGCAGGCTTTTGAAGACATGGTTTGCGACGTGCCAGGCGCCGAGTGCGTTCCAGTGAGTATCGCCCTTGTCATAGAAGGACAGGCGCGCGGCATGCCCCAGAATGAACCGTTCGAGAAACATGCCATGGACCAGGCCCATGGTTGCTGTCTCGACTTGATGCACCAGGCGCGCCGGGGCTTTCTGCATCTCTGCCGGTACCTTGTCGGGGAGGATGCATTCCTTGTTCGGCGCGACGATGAACCTGTAATGGATATTGTGCTTGCGCATGAAGGCCCCGCGCAGCGCCAGTTCTTGTGTCCATGCCGTTATTTCAGTGTCGTCCAGCAGCAGGCGGCCTTCGAACTGATCCCATGTGCGGTTGGTATCGTTGGACAGGAAAAGCCAGCCGTCCTTGCCGATGACAGCCTTGCCGGACATGGTCGGGCCCGCCTCGGACATCGTCAGGCCTTCCGGCGCAGTGCGAGGAAACGCCGGCAGATCCGGTGCACCGTGAAGGGCGTCAGCGAATGCAGGCAGGCCATGGCGCGGTGGCATTGTTCGGCCATGGCGATGTAGCAGGGTGCGCAGCTCATGTCGCGGCGCAGCGCCACCGCCGAGGGGCCGAGCGGCCCCCATTCCTCCGATGAAACCAGCGCTGAATGCACCGCCACCGTTGGCACGCCCAGACCCGAGGCGATATGGCTGGGGCCGCTGTTATTGCCGACGAACAGCACGCTTTCGGCCATGATGCGCGGCACCTCGGACAGTTTCGACCGGCCGACCAGATTGAACACCCGGTCGCGGTCGCGGATATGGCCCAGGACCTCGGCCGCGATCTCCTTCTCGTCGGGACCGCCGATCAGCGCGACATTCACGTCGTCCTCCGCCACCAAAAGGTCTATCAGCCGGGCAAAATGCGCTGGCGCCCATTGCCGCAGCGCCGTGCCCGCCGCCGCATGCACCACCACATAGTCGCGTGCGAAGAGCTCCGCGAATTCCTCGCGCAGCGTTGCTGACAGCGGCGGCAGCCGGTCGAGGGCGGTGGAGATGGTCTGGCGGTCGGCCGAGAAGGCGGTGCCGATCGCCTCGACTAAGTTCAACAGATCGGTGGCGACATGATTGCGCTTGCGGGTCTGCGGCCGGTCGGTCTCCCATTCCAGCGCGATGTCGAGCCAAGGGAAGTCCTGCTGCCGATCAAACCCCGCCGTCAGGGGGGCGCCGCTCAGTTGCAGCACATGGCGCGTGTCGCCCAGCTTGCGCAGATCCACTGCCAGATCGAAGCGCCGCGCTGTCAGATCGGCCTCCAGCGCGGCATAATCAGCCTTGGTCAACTTCTTGCGTCCGAGGCCCGAGCGCGCATCGAAGAATTCGAAGGGGATCAACTCGTCGATGGCGGTTTCCATGCTGGCGATGCCCATGGCGGACCGGCCGACTAGCGCGGTCAGATGCGCCTGCGGGAACAGCTCTTTCAGCCGCCGGAAGGCGGGCAGCGAGGTGACCAGATCGCCGATATGATCCAGCTTCACCGCAAGGATGCGCCGGATTTCAGTGCGCGCGCCCAAAGGATGCCCGGCATAGACCTCGCGCAGCGGCTCTTCCTCGGGGGCGTAATCGTCGGCCTCGCTGCTGATCGCGGGATTGAGATAGGGATCCCCCGCAAGGCAGAGATCTCCCCAGGTTTTCAGAAAGCCCGCGCGGTCGAAGTCGTCCTTCAGATGGGCCCTGCTGGCCAGCTCGTAATGGATCAGCCGCGTATGTGGGGTATAGACCACCGACAGGCCGGCGCGGTTCAGGCGCAGGCAGAAATCGAGATCGTTGTTCACCACGCTATGAGTCTCGTCGAAGCCATTCACCGCCTCGAAAACCGCGCGCCGCATCATCATGCAGGCGCCGGTGACGCAAAGCAGGTTGCGCTGGCTGAGCGCGAGGCCAAAATAGCAGGGATCATCGGCTTCGGCAAAGCGGAAGGCATGGCGCGCGCTGCCCGGCATGGCGCGGGACAGGAACATGCCAGCATGCTGCACCTTGCCATCGGGATACAGCAACTGCGGCCCCACCACACCGACCTCGGGGCGCGCGGCCTCAGCCATCAGTACCGCCAGCCAGTCGGGGCTCAGCACCTCTATATCGTCGTTGAGAAACAGCAGATAATCGCCGCTGGCCGCCGCCGCGCCTAGATTGTTCAGCCGTGACCAGTTGAAGGCTTCGTCCACCTCGACCACTACATCGGCATGATCGCAGAACCATGCCTTCCAAGCCCGGCCCTCGGGCGTGATGCTGCGGCGGCGGATATTGTCGACCACCACGATCTCGCAGTCGGCGTCTGGCGAATGGTGGCGGATGCTGTCGATGCAGCGCCGGATGTGATCTTTCGATCCTATCGTTGGAATGATGATCGACACCTTGCCGGACGGTGCTTGGCGTTCCACACGGTGCAGGAAGGGGACGGCGCCGGGCAGTACGCGGGCAGTGGCGCTCAGGCTCTTCAGATGTGCTTGCAGTGCGCGGCGTTCAGTTGCCGGGGTCTCGGCCCGGCCGGCGGCCTCCAGCATCAGCCCGGGCGCATGGCGGATCGCCGCCGCCCCGGCCGCTGCAGTCAGCCGCAACACCAAGGCATAATCGCCCTCCGTCGCCAGATCCTCCAGCGTCAGGCCGGCACGCGCCATCAGCGCTGCAGAGGCCAGCCAAGCGCGACCGATATAGTTTTGTGCCAGCAGCAGGTCGGGCGACCAGGCAGGCTTGAAATAGGCGGCGACCGATCCGGACGCTAGCGGATCGGCGCGGCGATCGTCGGCGTAGATGAAATCCGCCGTCCCGCCGGCATCGCCGGCGGCCAATAGCGGCGCCAGCAGCCCGTCGGCCGCCAGGATGTCGCCAGGGCGCAGCCGCATCGCATGGCTGCCTGCCCCGGCGGCCTCCGCCAGTTGGGCAACCCGGCCCTTGAGCTCGGGCAGGGCCTGTTCCAGTCTGGCCAGCAGCGCCGCAACATCCTGCCCCCGCGCCGGGGCCAGCCAGAGCCGCCAGTGTGACCAGGCCTGCCGCAGCAGGCTGCGCAGGCTGTCCTCCATCCGGTCCCGCAGTTTCGCCTTGCCGTCCAGCGGCATCACGATGTCGCACAGCGGCAGCGCACCGCGCGTGGTCAGGATGTCCAGCCCGGTTACTACCTCAGAGAAGGGCAGCTTCCGCCGCAGGGCCTGGGGTCCGCTGGTGCTGTCGCCCTCCTTGCGGATGTCGATGGTGAAGCGCGATTCCAGTGTTTCGGCCTGGCGGTCGGTCACCACGATGCGGCATTCGGACCGGCCGTCCTTCAGCACCCGCGCCGGCACCGACAGGGCAAAACCGGCCAGCAGCGTATCGGGGAAATCGAAGAAGATTTCCGGCAGTTCCTCGCGCCGGATGCCAATATAGGCAAGGCCTAGCGAGGTGCCGTCCAGAAAGATCTCGATCTGCCGCACCCCGGCCCGCGCGACCGCCCAGCCGCTGAGTCGGAATGCCCCGGTCACCGCCTTCGTGGCTTGGCCGTTCTCCAGTTGGAAGGTATCGATCCCCAGAACGATGTCCTCATGATGTGAGACCCGCGCCGTCGGAGGCACGATCACCGTATCCACCTCGAAGCTGCGTCGGCTGCCGTCGCGCAGCGTCGCGGTGACGACCAGGCTCGCCGGTCCCTCGGGGAACCCCGGAGCATGAGTCAGATCAAAGCGGAACCCGGTCTTATCGGCCTTAGGCAGGTCGGGATAGGCGCGGGCTACATCGGGCCGGAGCAGGCCTAGGGTGGCGGTGCCAACCTCGATGCCGCCGTAATGCAAAGTCAACGCCGTCAGCCCTGCGCGAGCTGCGCTCCAGCCCGACAGCAGGCAGTGGCCGGCACTGTCTACCTCGGTGGTGTCGCAGAAGAACCAGATATCCTCGGCTTCGGGCTTTTCGGTGATTGCCGGTTCGGGCGCGGTGGGCGTGGGAATGGCTGGTTCCGCTGCGGTGGGCACCGGGGCCTCCCCTAGCGGTTCAGGCATTTGCATGATCTGCTGTACGCGCTGCGGCGTGGTCACCACCCGGCGCAGGGCTCCGTCGCGAGCCAGTACCTCGATGGTCACGATGTCCGCGCCCCCCGCCGACAGCGGCGTAGTGACGTAAAAGCCGGACCGTCCAGCCGTTGGATAGGCCGGAAACATCTTGGCCACGTCCGGACGCGGCAAGCCGGGCAGTGTGCCTGCGATCTTGCGGCCACCACTAAAGATCTGAATCGAGATGACGGGGGCCTTGGCCACAGCCCATCCCGCCACGCAAAGCATGCCAGACGAATCGATCTCACAGCGCTCGATATGGGTGCGCATTGCCGCCATGGCGTTGTCGTCATGGCCGTCGGTGCCTGCCAGAGGAAAGCGTTTCACAAAGACCTTTCCCGTGGTGGAGAAGGCCATGAGGATAAGGGTGCAGGGGCCTGTGGGTAGATCACCTCGGGTCAGTACGGCCTCAAAGCCCGTATACTCGGCATGAGGGACCGCGGGGTAGATATCGGCGATATCCGGTCTGTAGCGTCCGATTCTGGCACGGGCGATTCGCTGGTTTCCAAGTACGATCTCGATTCGTGTGAATGGTTCGGGTCCGATGGCCCACCCTGAAACGATCCCGGCGCGGATCTGACGCTTGCCTTCGGTATCAGTCTCGACCCGTGTCACCTGAGCAATGTCGATACGAATCTTGCCGGCGAAGGAAGGTATGGCGGTGTCGGACGGGTTTTCGGCAATCGAATTGTTCATGATCTCGTCTGTCATTGACGGCAGCGTGACGGACAGGGGACGATTGGCCGGTCACAGAATGAATGCAACTGCAGCGTAGTGGTCTTTCCTGATGAAGTTAAGAGAAAGTGCTGGGAGCAGCGAGCGGTGACGTTCCGGGGTCAGGGGTTCACATAGGACAACAGAACCTCCACCTGTTTGGTAAAGACGGTTTGGTGCATTGTTGCCAAGGCACAGAATTCGACCGAGGGGCCTGGCACGGTCTGCACCTCGTCAAAGCCCGCTGCCAGCAGCCGCCGCGCCAGCGAGGCTTCGGTGAATCCGGTGCGATGCGCCATGAAGGCATTGCCTTCCTCGATCGAGCGGCGATGGCCATAGATCACATCCAGTGCCGCGATCGGCCCCGAGGGTGACTGATAGAGCGGGCGTTCCAAATCGCCCTCGTCGAAGGCCCGCACCACCGCCGCCAGATCGGGCAGCCGCATCACCGCCGCGCCGTTTGGGTGCAGGATGCGGGCGAATTCGGCCAGAACCTTCGACACGTCATGATCGAAGAAATGTTCGATGACATGCGAGCAATAGATCATCCCCGCCGCGCCATCGGGGATGGCGTGACGCAGGTCGGTTAGATCGGCCAGAATGTCGGGGCGGCAATCGGGATCGACATCCACCCGGATCTCCTGCCAGCCCTCGAAGGCGTCGGCATCGGGCAATTGCCGGAACAGGCGCCGGGGGCCGGAACCGAGATTGTAGAGGGTGCGGGGGGCGGCAGACATCGGCGAACCTGTGCAAGGGGAAGGGGGGTCATGCCCAGCGGGGCAGGGCGGCAGGGTGCCAGCGCCCGGCCGGGCGCGGCGCGGGCGCGCGATGCTCCAGCGCGAGGGCGCGATAGGGCAGGGCATCGGGGGCGAACAGCGGGTGATATTGCGGATCGTTCAGGATCGCGTCACGCCAGATCGCGCGCAGACAGGCCAGTTCGCGTTGCAGGCGCGCCCCGGCCGGGCTGCCCTTCTCGCGGCCGCGACTGACGGATTCGTAATGGCGGATGCGGGCCTGCGGCGACAGCACGATGCGGTATCCGGCCTGCCGCAGCCGCAGGCAGTAATCGACATCGTTGAAATTCACCGCGAAGCGTGTGGTGTCGAACCCGCCCAGATCCTCGAACAGCGCCCGCCGCGTCAGCAGGAAGGCCCCGGTCAGCGCCGCGGGCTCCGAGGCGGCACAAAGCAGTTCGCCATAACCGGGATCGCCCAGCATCCGGTCCTCGAAGGCATGGGCCGCGCCATGCCAGGGGCCCAGCACCACACCGCCATGCTGGATGATGTCAGAGGCGCGCAGCATCAGCGGCCCCGCCGCCCCGACCGCCGGATCGGCCAGCCGGCTGCACAACTCCTCCAGCACGCCGGGCCAGGGGAAGGCCACATCGTTGTTCATGAAGCAAAGCTGCGCATGGCGGGCATGCTCGCAGGCCAGATTGTTGATCAGAGAGAAGTTGAACCCCTCGCCGAATTCGAGGATGCGTGCGCCGCCATCCTCCAGCCGGTTCAGCACCTCAAGGCTTTCAGCCTCGTCCGAGCCGTTATCGACCACGATCACATCCAGATCGAAGCCCGGATTGGCCGCGATCAGCCCGGTAACCGCCGCATGCAGCAGGGCACCCTGATTGCGGGTCGGCACGATCACGCTGATGGTGCGGTCATGGACCGGGCGGCGCAGATGCAGCGCCGGGAACAGCGCGCCCGCGCGGGTCGGGGTGGCGATGATCCGGCTGCCTTCGGGCAGGCGCCCCGGCCGGGTCAGCGCTGCTTCCAGCGCCCGCGCGCGCGGCGCCCGGCTTTCCGCCAGTGCCGATTCATCGGCCAGACCGCCCGGATGCGGCAGATGCCAGAGATCGGCTGCCGCCGGCAGGCCGCCTTCAGGTGCCAGATGATCCAGCAAAAGCGTCACCAGCGAGGGCGCCGCGGTCAGTGCCGTTTCCGGCAGGGCGAAGCACAGGGCGGCATGACCCTGTTCCAGCAACCGTTCGGTATCGAAGGCGGGCATCAGCAGCGGCCAGATCCCGCCATCCGTCTGCCGCAGCGCCAGATCGCAGAACACCGCCCGCGCGCCGGGCATTTCGGGCAGCGCCCTCGCCAGCCGGGCGGCAAAGCCCGGCACCGGCTGCACGGTTTCATGGCAGCACAGCACCCAGCCGGTGCCGCCCAGCCGGAACCACGCCCCGTCGGTGCCGATGCGACCCTCGGGTGCCATGGCGGGGATGCATTCAAGCTCGGGGTAAAGTGCGGCATAGGCCGCAAGCGGCATGCCCAGCCCCATCAGCCGGTCAAGCATCATGTCAACCCGGCGCGCATGGGCGGCAGTGCCGCCTGATCCGGCCGCGATCAGCCCGGTGCGCAGCCGGTTCGGCCAGGCGACCATATCGACCGGGCTGCCCTCCAGCACGAGGCCGGTCGAGGTTTCGACATGCAGCCGGTGCATCCGGCCATCGGCCAGACCGGGATCAAGATGCAGGTCGAAAGCGGCGGCGCGGCCCAGGGGATCCTGCGGATTGCCGACATGTTCCCAGCGCGTGACCCGGCAGCGGCCGACAATCCGGTCGCCCTCCATGGCGAGGATTTCGTAAGAGGGGAGGTCCGTCACGCCATTCTCGACCGTGCCGCTGATCATCAGCCCGTGCTGGTGATGGATCGCCCCCGCGGCACGGGGGGCGGGGATGGCACGGCCGCGCAGGTTTAGGAATGTCTGTTCAACAATCACATGGCCCGCGTTCAGCACCTCGATCCGCAGCAGGTCGTCGCCCTGCAAGGCGGCGGGATTGAGGCTGAAGCGGAAGCCGTGATCGCCGGATTCGTCCGGCAGGCCGGCCGTCATGGCGCCCATCAAACGGCCGTTTACGAACAGCCCGACATGCCAGTGCCGCTCCGGCTGGCTGTCCAGCAGGACATGGCCCTGCACCAGGCCCGGTTCGGTGAAGGCGACGTCAGACAGGAACGGCATGGTCCCCTCCGGTTTCGGCCCTTCCGGCCAGAATGTCGAGAAGGGCAGTCTCGAAATCCGCGCAATCGGCGGCGGTGGCTCCCGCGCAGGCAAACCCGGCCAAGGCAGTGGCCTCCGCGCCGGAGCGGATCAGCAGCAGCCCGGCCGCGGCATCATGCTCGGCCCGCAGGTCGTGGCCCGGCGACAAGGTCAGGCCACAGGCCCGCAGCGCGGGTTCCGGCACCAGCCGCAGGCGGCGGAAGCGCTGTGCGCGCAAAGCCTCGGGCAGCGCCCCCCGCAGTGGCAGGACCAGCGGGCCCTCGGGCGGGAGCGGCAGCACGACCCGCGCCGCGCCCGGATGGGGCGGCGTATCGCGCCCCGTCTCGGGGGCCCAGTCGCGGGCCAGTGCCGCCAGCAGCCGGTTCCTTGGCCCGGCCAATGGATCAAGTGCCGCGAAAGCCTTGTAAAGCGCCGGATATTCCGGGAAGCGCTGCACGAGGCGACGGTGGTTCGCGGTGGCCAGAAGGTGCTTGCGGGCGCCATAGGTGACCGATCCGGCATGGCCGACAAAGCAATCCGCTGCCGCGACATGGCGCCAGCCGCGCAGGCTGGCGCGCAGGCAGAAATCGACCTCTTCATAATAGCCGCTGTCATACAGCCCCGACAGCGGTGCGATGGCGCGCAGGCAGGGCTCGGCGATCAGCATGGCAAAGCCGTTGCCGCTGGGCAGATCGACCGCAAGCCCGGCGTTGCGCCGGAAGGCGGCGGCGGCCAGCCTTTCGCAGATCGCCGGATCGGGCATCGGCGCCGCGCGGCCCGGCCCCGGCAGGCAGACCGAGCCCGCATTGTTCGACAGCGGCGTGACCGTGCCGACCGTCGGGTCGCGCAGATGGGCCAGCAGTCGGGGCAGGGTCTGCCGGGGCAGCCATGTATCGGAATTCAGCAGCAGCACCGGGCCGGGGCCGATCTGCCGCAGGCCGTGATTGACCGCGCCGGTAAAGCCCAGAGTGCCGGGTGTGTGGGTGACGCTGACGCCGGGTTGGCGGGCGCATTCCTCCAGCAGCTGCCGGGTTTCGGCCTGTTCCGATCCGTCATCGACCAGCACCAGCCGCGCGCCGCGCAACCGGCGCAGGCTGTCCAGCACCGATTGCAGGCAACGGCGCAGCACCGCGCCGCCATCCTTCAGTGGCATGATGATCCACAGCCGCGCACGGGGGCGGCCTTCGGGGGCAAGGGGCACCGGGGGCGGGGCAGGGGCGGCCACATCGACCGGCAGGTCCGGCCCGGCGCCATGCAGGATCACCCGCCGCGTTCCCCGGACGGGGCGTGGGATATGACATTCCAGCGCGACAAGCCGCTGTGCCCCGGCCTGCCCCAGCGGGCTGATCCGGTCCTCGGGCCCTGTGCCTGACAGCTCCAGACTGTCGCCACGCCGCTGCACCAGTGTCAGCCGCAGACCCAGCGGCAGGTCGAGCCGCCGCATCAGTGGCAGTCGTGCCGGATCAAGCGCGGCCAGCGCCTGCCGCCGCTCGGCGGCACTGGCGAAAGGGCTGTCCAGCAGCGCCACCGCGATGTCATGGAGGTTGCCTCCCTGCCGCGCGCCAAGGCTGCAACACAGCACCATGGCCTGCGGGTCCGACGGGTCGAGCCGATGGGCATGGCGGGCATCCGCCAGCGCCGGGCCGTCATGGCCCAGCCGATGCAGCAGAACCGCCCGTTCGACAAAAGCCGGGGCGGCGGCATCATCATGCAGCGCTGTCTGGAGGGTCAGCAGCCGGTCGGCGGTGCGAAAGGGGGCCGGAGGTCCGGACGTCTGGCTCATGCGGCGTCGGATCGGTCTTCGGAACGCGGGGGCTGCACGGAAAACGGCCGCCCGGAACATCCGGGCGGCCGCAGGATCAGGATTATAGATCGACGTCGTTGTCGTCGTTGAAGTCGATATGCTCGACCCCCGAGACAGTGACGAACGTGCCATCCGAGAAGGTGATGGTGGTCGTGCCGCCGGCGGTATTGATGCTGACATCGTCGAAGTTGGCGTCGATCATCACGGTATCGTCGCCTGCGCCGCCGTCGATGGTGTCACCGGCCCCGGCGTTGAACGTGTCGTCGCCCTTGCCACCCAGCATGAGATCCTTGCCGGCACCGCCGCCGAGGAAGTCATCGCCATTGCCGCCTTCCAGCGTATCATTGCCCGAGCCGCCATAGAGCGAGTCATCGCCTTCCTGGCCTTTCAGCCAGTCGCCGTTGCCGCCGCCGGAAATCTTGTCATCGCCCGCGCCGCCGATCAGCGTATCGAAGCCGCTGCCACCGGCCAGCGTGTCACTGCCTGCACCGCCATCCAGGAAGTCATTGCCCGCGCCGCCATCCAGCTTGTCGTCCCCTGCACCGCCGGAAAGCGTGTCATTGCCGGATTCGCCGTAAAGCGTGTCATTGCCGCTGTCACCGAACAGGACATCATCGCCGGACCGGCCATGGATCTCGTCATTGCCCGCGCCGCCTTTCAGCGTGTCGTTGCCCTGACCGCCATCCAGCAGGTCATCGCCCGCGCCGCCACCAAGGGAATCGTCGCCCTTGTTGCCCGAAAGCGAGTCATCGCCCGCGCCGCCCTTGGCCGCGTCATCGCCGCTGCCGGTCTTGAGCGCATCATCGCCCGCGCCGCCTGCAACGCTGTCGCTGCCGGTGGTGCCGATCACGGTCTTGTCGGGCGAACCCGGAACCTGGATGCGGATGGTGCCATCGGCATTCTGCTTGACGATCAGATCGGCATCCGGGTCGGGTTTTTCGCCCGGACCGACGATCGCAACGGTCAGGTCTTCGCCTTCCGGTAGTTCGCCAAGGATATCATTGATCTGGGAATCGTTGAGCCCGAGATCGTCAAGGCCCTGCCCGACGTCTTCAAGGGAACTGTATTCGGATGAGGACATTGGGCATCTCTCCATAAATGATCACGTCAACACGTTCGGCTTTCGGCCTGGGGGACCTCTATACAATCGATAATTTACCGATACTTCCGAACAATGTGCATTCGATAGCATTGGATGGTAACGGAAACAAGAAACATTGCGGGTAAGATGGAGTCCATTTGCCCGCAGTATGGGCATATTGTTCAGAATATGCCGCACAAATCATCGAAATCTGGTGCGCGGTCGCAGCAATTTTCTCCGCTCTGGCAAAGTGTAGCTACCGCTTGATTCTGCTGTGCAGAATCAACTTTTGCGGAAAATGCGGATGCGGTCGTTGCGTCTTGGGGTTGCGGATTTTTCGCTCTCGGCGGGCATCTGCTCCAGCGCCATGTTCAGCCGCAAAAGCCGGTCGCCGGGGCCGGATCCATGCAGGCTGACCATGGTGCCCGAGGCGCTCACCCGCCCCGCTTCGGCAAACTCGGCCTCGACGGCCAGCCGGTTGCGGCCATCGGGCTCATCAATCCAGAGTTGCAGCTCGGCCAGGGGACGAAAACCGCCCCGGCTGCCCAGAAAATCGCCGGGCTGGGCGATCTGCCCGGTGGCGGGATCCTGTGCCAGGATGCGGGGCCGCCCGCTGCGCGCCCGGATCATCAGCCCGCCGATGGCCTGTTCGGGCGTGTCGCCCCCGGCCCAGCCACCAAAGCGTGCCGGGCGGTCACCATGGTCCGACAGATGCAGGATGTAATCGGCCCCGGCCGTCTCGTCCGGGGCCGGATCAGGGCCGCGGCTTGACAGATAGTTCAGCTCGATCCCGCCGCGCGGCTGTGCCCCGGCCTTGCGGGAGGTGATCTCGATCCCCAGCGACGCGGGCCACCCGCAGCGGATGACGCAGAATTCGCCCGGTGCCGTCAGCGCCCCGGTGACATTGCCCGCCTCGAACATCAGGCTGATCGCCTGCCGCGAGGCCGGTGGCACCACCGGACGGATCAGTGCATCGGCCTCGCCCTCGGCGGGGGCCACGAAAGTCAGCGTCAGAAGGCCGGGTTGCAGCTTGACGGTCTGATACATGGGGGATCCTCCGGCGCGGCGGGCGCGCTCATTCCTCGCGCATGGCGCTTTGCAGCCGCCGCATCAGCGGCCCGACCAGATAGTTCAGCGCCGTGCGCTCGCCCGTGGGCAGGATGACGGTGGCCGACATCCCCGCCACCAGCCGCGCGCGCTGCGCCTCGGGCAGGGTGGTTTCGTCCAGCCGCACCCGCGCCTCGTAATAATCGTCGCGCGTATAGGGATCGACGATGCGGTCGCGCGACAGGGTGATCAGCTCGCCCTCGGCCGGCGACAGGTCAAGCGACTGGAAGGCCGGGAAGGTGATCAGCGCCTCCGACCCCGGCAGGATGCCGTCGATGTCATTGGGGGCGACGCGGGCGGCGAGGATGTAATCATCCTCGGAGGGGGCGATCTTCAGGATGGTCTCGCCGCTGCGGATCACCGCGCCCACCGTGCCCAGAATGCTTTCCTGCACCGTGCCATCGACCGGCGCGCGGATTTCCACCCGCGTCAGCGAGTCATTGGCGATGGTCAGGTCGCGTTCCAGCGCCCGCGTTTCGCGGGTGACGGTTTCCAGCTGTTCGGCGGCGCGGCGGCGGTATTCCTGTTCCAGCTGCGCGATCTGCAACTGAAGCCCGGCGATGCCCTGCCGGATGCGGGCGATGTCGATATCGGATTGCGCGATCTTTTCCTCCAGCGACAGGCTTTCCTGTTCCAGTTCCGTCACGCGGGCCTGATTGGTCAGCCCCTTCTTGCGCAGGCTGCGCTGGTCCTCCAGATCCGAACGCACAAGCTCGATCTCGCGGCTGGCGATGCCGCGGCGCACCTCGTTGGCATGGATCTCGGCCTCGGCTTGGGCGATATTGGTCTGCAGCAGGTCATGCGCCTGTTCCAGTTCCTTGCGTTGCAGCGCGAAATGGCGCTGCTCGTCCTCGGCGAGGCGGGCGACGGCGGGATTGGCGGCAAGCTGGTCGCGGACCGCATCGGAAAACACCAGCGCGGGGGCCATCGAGAGCTCGGCCTCCAGCCGTTCCTGACGGGCGCGATTGCCGAGGATCTGCCCCTGGAACAGTTCGGCGGAGGCGGCGCTCTGGGTGGAATCGAGCCGCAGCAGCAGGTCACCCTCTTTTACCCGGTCGCCGTTGCGCACGAAGAATTCGCGCACGATCCCGCCTTCCAGATGCTGGATCTGCCGGGTGGTATTGGCGTTTTCCAGCACGGCCTGGGCCACCACGGCACTGTCGAGCCGGGCCACCGCCAGCCAGCCGCCGACCATGCCGAAAGAGACGAGGATGGTGATGCTGGCCGCGCGGAGCGAGCGGCGCAGCATGCGGTCGCAGGTGGCCAGCGCGGGTGAAACCTGCATGGGCGAAACTGGCACGGGCGCCGGGCTGTGCTGCAATGTCATGCCTGTTCTCCCACGCGGCCCGCATCCTGATCGCCGCCCTGATCGGCGCCGGCGCCTGCCTCCTTGTCGGCGGCCAGCAGCGGATTGCCCGCCGCGTTCAGCCGGCCCAGCATGTCGTCGCGGGTGCTGAAGGAATGCATGTAGCCATCCATGATGACGAGGATATAGTCGCAGATCCCCAGAAGATTGGCCTTGTGGGTGCTGAAGAAGATGGTCGAGCCGGCACGTTTCAGCTCGGTCAGGCTATAGGCGAGGTTCTTCTCGCCTTCGGCATCCAGCGCCGAATTCGGCTCGTCCAGCACCACGACGCGCGGCATGCGATAGAAGGCGCGCGCCAGCCCGATGCGCTGGCGCTGGCCGCCCGACAAGGGCGCGCCGCCATCCAGAAGCCGGAAATCCAGCCCCCTTCCGCGGCCCTGCACGATGTCCAGTGCGCCGGCCATGCGCAGCGCCTCGGTCACGGCGGGGGTCAGCGCCGGGTCGAAAGGCGCGAAGCGGGTGACATTCTGCCAGATCGTGCCGGGCAGCAGGTCCACCGCCTGCGGCAGATAGCCGGTGGCGGGGCCATGTTGCGCCGCAGGCCAGAGCGCCAGCGGGAAACCGTCGATCTTGACGCTGCCCGCCGTGGGCCGCGCCCCGCCGGACAGCAGCCGCATCAGGGTGGATTTCCCCGCACCGCTGGGCCCCACCACGCCGACGATGGACCCGGCCGGCACGCTGAAGCGGATGCCGGTCAGCACGGGTTTGCCATCGGCCCCGGCATAGCCCAGATTGTCACAGGCGACATGGCCCTGCATGTCGGGCAACGGGCTTTGCGGCTCTTCCGGTTCTTCGGACAGAACGGCGTCCAGCCGCTCCGCCGCCATGCGCACCTCGTTCAGCACCGACCAGTTGCGCGCCACCGCGACCACCGGCCCCACACCGCGCATCATCACGATGAAGGCCGCCATGCCCGCCGTGGCGGAAACCTGTTCCAGCAGGTAGAGCGTGGCGCCGGTGCCGACGAGGATCACAAGCTGGGCCTGCTGCAACACCCCGATCGCACTGTCGAGAATGCCGGCGCGCTCATGCCCCTTCAGCACGATGTCCGAGGCCCGGTCCTCCAGCCCCGCCCATTCGCGCCGCACGCCGGGCAGGATGTCCATGGCGCGGATCGTCTCGCGCCGGGCCGCCGTCGCCATGCCGAAGGCAAAGGCCTGATCCTCCGGCACGCGCTGTTCGGCGCGCACGGTCTTCCAGATCGACCGTCCCCGCGCGCTGAGCAGCGCAAGCAGCAGGATATAGCCGATGGCCACCAGCCCGAAGACCGGGTGCAGGATGAACAGCACCACGATGAACAGCGGCGCGAGGCTCGCATCCATCAGCGATTCGACCAGCGATCCGGTCAGGCCCTGCCGCAGCGTGGCAATATCGGCATAGGCGCGGAAGGCCTCGGGCCGGTCGCCGCGATGCACCGCATCGAAGATGCCCTGCCGCAGCTCATGGTCGATGCGGTAGCCCACCGCATGCAGTGCATTGGTGCGGTAATGGTCCAGCATCCCCCAGACCAGCATGAGAAAGCCGATCAGGACGGTGATGAAGCCCAGCGTCTCCCAGCTGTGGCTGGTATAGACACGTTCGGTCACCTGCATCATGTAGAGAAACGGGCTCAGCGCCAGCAAGGCGATGAAGATGCTGTGCAGCCAGATCCGTGCATAGCTGCCGCGGGCCTTCTGGAATACAGAGGTAACCGTCATCATAAGCGTCCCTGGTCAATTCAGGGGTCAGGGACCACAGTTGGAAGCCGGAAACAAGCATGTACAGCACATTTGATCGCTGGGAGGAGGCGACGGGCGCCGCATTGCGGATTTATGATCCTTTTGCCTACCGGCCTGCCCTTCATGAACGCATCGTGCCGGTCTGCCTGTCGGAAACCCCGCGTCTGGCCGAGCGCTGGCCGGTGATGTGGCGGCGCGACGGCCATGGCGACCCCGAACTGGTGGTGCTGCGCGGCCTCGTGCCGGGGGCCGAGCTGCCCGAGGCCCGCACCCAGAGCCGGACCTCGCTGCCCCTGCTGGTGCAGGCCTTTCCCTTCCGCTACCACGACATGACACGCGGCGACGAGATCGGTCTGGACCGGGCGGCGCCGATGCAGGAACGCGATGCGGGTTCCTATATCCTTGATGAAAGGGGCAATCTGCTGCCGGGGGCCGAGCTGAAGATCCGCGCGCTGGAAAGCTGGGGGGCCGAGCTGGAACTGCGCGCCCTGCTGACCGAGACGGTGTTCCGGCACGGGCTGGTGGAGCCGGTGACGCTGCCCGGCGATCTGTCGGCGAAATTCGCCCTGCCCGATTTCTTTACCGTGCTGCCCGCCCCCGAGGACGGGCTGATCTTCGGGGCCTTGCCACGCGAACACTGGTTGACGGTGGCGCGTTTTCTCGCCGCGCAGCGCATCTCGCTTTACACCATGGCGCGGCTCATTTCCCAGGCCGGAGCCACCGCATGACCCATTGGTTCGACGATCTGCCCGGCGTGACCGGGGCGCTGCCGCTGGATCAGGGGCTGCTGGCCGCCTGGCCCGATCGCGCGATGGAGGCGCGGCTCTGCCATCTGCGCCATTGCCCGGTGCTGCCGCAGGAGCTTTACCAGATCGCCCGGCATCTGCCGCTGGTGGTGGTGGACCAGCCGGGCGGGCCGCTGGTCATGGCGGAACTGGCGCCCGGCCGGTTGCGCCGCCCGGCCTTCGATGCCGAGGGCCGCTATCTGCGCAGCTACCGGCCGCTAGTCAGCCGGCTGCTGCCGTTCTGTGCCGCGCCGGGGGGCGAACTGCTGCGGCTGACCGATCCCGGTGCGCCCGCCGGCCCCGACCGTCCCGAAGATCTGCGCCGCCAGATCGTGCAGATGCTGCGGGCGCAGGCGGCGGGTCTGACCCGCATGGCAGAGGCGGCGCAGATTCTGGTGGAGGAGGGACTGCTGGTGCGCGGCTCCGATCCGGCCATGCCCGAATGGGTCCCGCCGCCCGAGGATCTGGCCGCCGAAACTGCAGGGGCGGCGGCCAATCTGCCGCCGGTGCCGGCCTCGTTCCTTGCGTTGCGGCTGCTGGCGGTTCTGGAGTTTTCGGCCCTGCACCGGCGCGAGACCCAGGCCCGGCGCAGCGATGCCGACAGCCTGCGCGAACTGCTGGGCCGCAACGAGGCGCTGCGGCGCCAGACCTTCCTGATCCGCGACGACCTGCTGGATTTCTCGGCCTTTGCCCCGCCTGCCCCGGCGGCAGCGGCGGAGGAGCAGACGGAAACGGACCCGCAGGCGGATTGACCGGCTCCGACAAAGATCTGGCGCCGACAAAGTCCCGGCCCTGACAGCAGAAAGCCCCCCGCACCGGCGGGTGCGGGGGGCTTTCGTGGTCTTTGCGCGGCCTCAACGGGCGAGGATTGCCTCGACGATGCGCTCGGCGGCTTCCTCGGCCGAAAGCTCGACCGTATTCACGGTGACATCGGCCAGTTCCGGTGCCTCATAGGGGCTGTCGATGCCGGTGAAGTTCTTCAGCTGGCCCGCGCGCGCCTTCTTGTAGAGACCCTTCACGTCGCGCGCCTCGGCCACGTCCAGCGGCGTATCGACGAAGACCTCGAGGAACTCGCCCTGCGCCATCAGATCGCGCACCATCCGGCGCTCCGACCGGAAGGGCGAGATGAAGGCGGTCAGCACGATCAGGCCGGCGTCGGTCATCAGCTTCGCCACCTCGCCCACCCGGCGGATGTTTTCCACCCGGTCGGCATCGGTGAAGCCCAGATCACGGTTCAGGCCATGGCGCACGTTGTCGCCATCCAGCAGGAAGGTGTGCTTGCCAAGCGCATGCAGCTTCTTTTCCACCAGATTGGCGATGGTGGATTTGCCGGAGCCCGACAGGCCGGTGAACCAGACCACCGCGGCCTTCTGGTTCTTCAGCGCCGCATGGGCCTCGCGGTTCACATCGACAGCCTGCCAGTGGATGTTCTGGCTGCGGCGCAGCGCGAAATGGATCATCCCGGCGGCCACGGTCGCATTGGTCATCCGGTCGATCAGGATAAACCCGCCCAGATCGGGGTTCACCCCATAGGATTCGAACGGAATCGCCCGGTCGGTCGAGATGTTCACCACACCGATCGCATTCAGGCCCAGCGTCTTCGACGCCAGATGTTCCAGCGTGTTGACGTTGACCTCATACTTGGGTTCCGTCACTGTCGCCGTCACGGTCTGCGTGCCGATCTTCAGCAGATAGGGACGGCCCGGCAGCATGGCATGTTCATCCATCCACACCAGCGTCGCCTCGAACTGGTCGGCGACCTCGCAGGGTTCGTCGGCCTGCACGATGACATCGCCGCGCGAACAGTCGATCTCGTCGGCGAAGGTCAGCGTGACCGACTGGCCCGCCACCGCCTGATCCAGATTGCCACCATAGGCAACGATCTGCTTCACCGTGGTGGTCTTGCCCGAGGGCAGCACGCGGATCGCATCGCCGGGGCGCACGGTGCCGGTGCCGATCTGGCCCGCGAAGCCGCGGAAGTCGAGATTGGGGCGGTTCACCCATTGCACCGGCATGCGGAAGGCATAATCCTGCATGCGGGCATCGTTGACCGGCGCTTCTTCCAGATGTTGCAGCAGCGTCGGTCCCTGATACCACGGCATGCCGGCGCTGCGGGCCGCGATATTGTCGCCCTTCAGGCCGGAAATCGGGATCGGCAGGAAGCTTTCCATCCCGATCTGCTGCGCGAAATGTGAATAGTCCTTCACAATTTCGTAGAAGCGTTCCTGGCTGTAGCCCACGAGGTCCATCTTGTTGATGGCCAGCACCACATTGCGGATGCCCAGAAGCTGCACCAGATAGCTGTGCCGCCGGGTCTGGGTCAGCACACCCTGACGCGCGTCGATCAGGATCACGGCCAGATCGGCGGTGGAGGCGCCGGTGACCATGTTGCGGGTATATTGTTCATGGCCGGGGGTATCGGCCACGATGAACTTGCGCTTGTCGGTGGCGAAGAAGCGATAAGCCACGTCGATGGTGATGCCCTGTTCGCGTTCCGCGGCAAGGCCATCGACCAGAAGCGCGAAATCGATGTCACCGCCCTGGGTGCCCACGGCCTTGCTGTCATGCTCAAGGCTTGCCAGCTGATCCTCGAAGATCATCTTGGTGTCGTAAAGCAGCCGCCCGATCAGGGTGGACTTGCCGTCATCGACCGAGCCGCAGGTGATGAAGCGCAGCATGGTCTTGTGCTGGTGCTTCAGGAGATAGGCGTCGATGTCCTCGGCGATCAGCGCATCGGTGACGTAGACGGGGTCTTGCGAGCCAGCATTCATTTCGGCGGTCATTAGAAATACCCCTCCTGCTTCTTCTTCTCCATTGAGGCCGATTGATCATGGTCGATGGCGCGGCCCTGACGTTCCGAGGTGGTGGTCAAGAGCATTTCCTGAATGACCTCGGGCAGGGTCTGCGCCTCGGATTCCACGGCGCCGGTCAGCGGATAGCAGCCCAGCGTGCGGAAGCGGATCGAGCGCATGACCGGGGTTTCGCCGGGCTGAAGCGGGAATCGTTCGTCATCCACCATGATCAGCAGGCCGTTGCGTTCCACTGTCGGGCGCGGCGCGCTGAAGTAAAGCGGCACGATCTCGATGCCTTCAAGGTGGATGTATTGCCAGATGTCCAACTCGGTCCAGTTGGAGATCGGGAAGACCCGGATGCTTTCGCCCTTGGCCTTGCGGGTATTGTAAAGCTTCCACAGTTCGGGGCGCTGGTTCTTCGGATCCCAACGGTGATTGGCCGTGCGGAACGAGAAGACGCGTTCCTTCGCGCGGGATTTCTCCTCGTCGCGCCGCGCGCCGCCGAAGGCCACGTCGAAGTTATACTTGGTCAGCGCCTGTTTCAGACCTTCGGTCTTCCACATGTCGGTGTGCAGGCTGCCGTGGTCGAAGGGGTTGATACCCTTTTCCATGGCTTCCGGGTTGTGATGGACCAGCAGCTCCATCCCGGCATCTTTCGCAGCCTTGTCGCGCAGGTCATACATCGCCTTGAACTTCCATGTCGTATCGACATGCAGAAGCGGGAAGGGCGGCGGCGCCGGATAGAAGGCCTTCTTGGCCAGATGCAGCATGCAGGCCGAATCCTTGCCCACGGAATAAAGCATCACCGGGTTTTCGGCATTGGCCACCACTTCCCGCATGATGTGGATGCTTTCGGCTTCCAGGCGTTGCAGGTGGGTCAGTGTGCTGCGGGAAAAGCTGTCGGGGGAAAGGGTGCCCTGGCCCGAACCGGCCGTGGCGGAGGTGCGCGTCGTCATGAATAGCCCCTTTGAAACTGGCTGACCTGCGCTTTGGCAAATTTTCGCGGCCTCTCCAAGAGGGAAGCGGCAGGCTTTGCCGGGGAAATCCGCCAGCGGGCCGGTTCGGGGTGCGTTTTTCTTGACCGAAAAGCAGACTGTGGCACTCTGGTTACAGATTTTGTTTATTTCAGGGATTACCGCAATGACCTACAAACTTCTGTTTGCGGCCGACAACGGCACGCTTGGCCATGAACTCTGGATCACCGATACCACCGGCTCTTCTGCCTCGCTGGTGCGCGACATATGGGACGGCAATACCCCCAGCATGTCCTACAGCCCCTTCGCCCTGCTGGACGGGCGGATGGTCTTTTCTGCCAATGACGGCACGGCGGGCGCCGAACTCTGGGTCTCGGACGGGACGGAGGCGGGCACCTCGCGGCTGAAGGACATCTGGTTCGGGCCCAACGGCTCTTATCCTTCCAATTTCCTGACCGTGGGCGATACGCTCTATTTCTCGGCCTATGAACCGGACAGCGGCTATGAGCTGTGGAAGACCGACGGCACCCCGGACGGCACCCTGCTGGTGCGCGACATCAATCCCGGCACCGGCAGCTCCTATGCCGTGTCGATGCTGGATCTGGATGGCAAGCTGCTGTTCCAGGCCTATGCCGATACCAGTGGCTATGAGCTGTGGATCAGCGACGGCACCGAATTCGGCACCCGGCTGCTGAAGGACATCAATCCCGGCACCGACAGCAGCAATCCGTTTCAGTTTCTGGACCTTGGGGACGGGCGGGCACTGTTCAGCGCCATGACCGCGGACGAGGGCACCGAGCTTTGGGTCACCGATGGCACCGCAGATGGCACCCAATTGCTGAAGGATATCAACCCCGGCACGAATTCCTCCTGGCCGCAGAATATGGCGCTGCTGGACGGCGTGGCCTATTTCGCGGCCGCGACGCCGGGGCAGGGGCTGGAGCTGTGGCGCAGCGACGGCACCGAGGGCGGCACCCAGATCGTGAAGGACATCAATCCCGGCAGCACCAGCAGCACCCCGCAGCCGATGACGCTGGCAGGCGACAGGCTGTTCTTCTCCGCCTATGTCAATGGCGACGGGAACGAGCTCTGGGTCACCGATGGCACGGCGGCGGGCACGAAGCAGGTGCTGAACCTCAACGGCAGTTCCAGTGGCGCGGGTTACGGCATCGGCCAGATCGCGGCGCTTGGCGACACCGGCACGGTGCTCTTTGCCGGCACCAACGGATCGGCCGGGACCGAACTCTGGCTCTCGGACGGCACGGCGACGGGAACGAAACTGCTGAAGGACATCGTGGCGGGCAGCGGTTCCTCCAATCCCTATGCGCTGACCTCGGTCGGCGATCTGGTCTATTTCGGCGCCTATGATGCCGAGGGCGGCACCGAGCTTTGGGTGACCGACGGCACCGCCGCCGGCACGCAGCGGGTGGAGGATGTCAATCCGGGCGCCAACGGGTCTTTCCCGCAGATCATGGGCATTCTCGATGTGAACGGCGCCCCCGAGGATCTGGCGCTGTCGGACAATGCGGTGGATGAAAATTCGGCTGCGGGCACGCTGGTCGGCAGGCTGTCGGCCAGCGATCCGGATGGCGACAGCCTGACCTTCCGGCTGACCGATGACGCGGGTGGCCGCTTTGCGATTGACGGTGACCGGCTGGTGGTGGCCGGGGCGCTGGATTTCGAGACGGCCGCCTCGCACAGGGTGACGGTCGAGGTGGATGACGGCGCGGGCGGCACGCTCAGCCGCAGCTTCACCATCGCCATCGGCAACCTGCCCGATGCCTCGGCCGGGGATGATACGCTGTCGGGCACGGCGGGGGCCGATACGATCCGCGGTCTTGCGGGGGATGATGTGCTGCGCGGGCTGGCGGGTGACGACCGGCTGTCGGGCGACAATGGCAATGACCTGCTGCGCGGCGGCACCGGCAATGACCTTCTGCTGGGCGGCGGCGGCACCGATACCCTGCGCGGCGAGGCGGGGAACGACACGCTGAACGGCGGCAAGGGCAATGATACGCTGGACGGCGCGCGCGGGGCCGATGTGCTGAAGGGTGGCACGGGCAATGACCGGCTGCTGGGCGGTGGCGGCAATGACCGGCTGGACGGGCAGGCCGGCAGTGACGTGCTTCTGGGCGGCGATGGCAACGACCGGCTGGAGGGGGGCAATGGCGCCGATACGCTGGCGGGTGGATCGGGCAATGACACGCTGAAGGGCGGGGCGCAGAACGACCGCCTGACCGGCGCCGCCGGGGCCGACCGGTTCGATTTCACCGGCAATTTCGGGCGCGACGCCATCACCGATTTCCGCGTGGGCCGCGATGTGATCGACCTGTCGGGCCGGGGGCTGGAATTCCGCGATCTGGATATCCGGTCGGTGAATGGCGGGCTCGATACGGTGATCGTGCTGGGTCAGAACCGTATCCTGCTGGAAGGGTTCGAGAAGGAGGATCTGCGCGCCCATATGTTCGACTTCATCTGAGCCGGAGGCCCGAAACGCAGCAGGCCCGCCAGAGGGCGGGCCTGTGAAAGCTGCGGCACGCGCGTTACTGGGCGGCTTTCTGCTGGGCGATCGTATCGTGAAGATAGGCGGTGAACTCGTCCCGCAGATCCGGGCGAGCCATGCCGAAGGCAACAGTGGCCTGAAGGAACCCGGCCTTGGACCCGCAGTCG
>NZ_QXXQ01000015.1 GCF_003570715.1 Gemmobacter lutimaris
GGTTCTGGCCGGATCGCCTTGACCCAGTCGGTGAAGCTCGGAATGAACCCCAGATCCTCGCGGACGTGCTGCTCGCCCACCCAGCGGGTCGGAATGATCCTGCCGGTCGACAGCGTGATCGTCGGCCCGAAGACAGTCTCGGAAAGCCAGATTCCAGCCGCATGATGAAACATCGCGCGATGGCGGAAATCCGCAGAGTGGGCTTTCGAGCTATCGTACCAGGCATGGATGGGCTGGTAATCGTCGACCGTGCCGCCCCATTTTTTTACCGAAGAGAGGGCGTGATGATATGGATGTGCCATCGTCGCCCCCTCAGAATTCGTGGGTGAAGAGTTCGGACGACGTGAACCGTTCGTTGAACTCGAGATGGATGCAGCGGGCACCGGCGTCGAAGCAGAACTCGCCATAAGCGCCGTCGTTGTTTTCCCAACCGCCGTGGGTGTCGCTGAGGAAATCATAGGCGAGCTGTTCGACGACATCTTCGAGCGAAAGCCGCCGCATCTCGACCTCGGGGCTGTCCCAGGTGATGGCGGCATAGAGAATTTCCACGGCAGGGAAAGCGACAGCTGTCTCCCCCGCCCATGCCGCGATGCTCTCAATCTGGCCGCTGTCACCCTCGCCATCGAAGGTGACAGTGACATGGGAAATGCCGGCGGCGGTCAGGGCATCTAACAGGCGATCCTTGTTGGCCGGACGCAGTTCGGCCTCGCGGGCGGCTTGTTTGGCCTGCACCGCGAACACTGCGGCGAAGTCGATCGTGGACGGCGGCATCGGCGCCGGAAGCGTGGGTTCAACCTGGGTCATTGGGGTCTCCGAAGAAGGGGAAAGGGTCGGAGCCGCCGGGCACTCTCTTGCCCCGGCGAAGCTCACAAAAGCCCCCTGCCCTCCTCTGCCTCTTTGGGGTCATGCCGCGATCTGCAGGGCGCGCGTGGCAAAGGCGCGCCAGAGTGGATCGACGAGGCGAGCCTCCAAGAGATCGGCACGCTGCCGCAGGCGGGTTGCAAGATCGCTTTCCAGCCAGTCCGCCGCACGGCTTGCCTGCGCCCGAAGCTGGCTTGCTTCCATAACCACGACCCGGGCCTCAGTCGCGGTCATGACCGGAGCGCACCAAGCGACAGCGCCATTCGCTGCAGCACCGGCAAGGACAAGACGCTCGTCGCGGTCAAGGATCGCCAGCATGCGCGGTGCAGCATCAGGCTCCATTTCGTCCGCCATTTTGATCGCGCCCCGCATGGCTTCGGTCAGCGTGGCGAAATGGCCGATGATCCGAGGACGCGCCTCTCCCGACATCGCAGCCGCAAGGTAGCGGTCAGGTAGCGTCAGGGAAAAGGGCAGCGAGGGGTCAGAAGTGCTGTGCGCGATGACCGGCATGACGTCAGCCGGAAACGGGACCGAGAGAGCCAGAAAGGAAAGGTCGAACATGGGAAATATCTCCGACGGTGCGGGAAGCCTCTCTCCCCGCATCAAGCGTCAAAGACAAAACCACCGCCCTCTTCCTCGAAGGGGCGACGGAAGGCGTTGATCCGAAGGACGGGTCACATCTTGCCCAAACCCCGAAGAGAGAGTTCCTGGCCCCCACCCACGATGATGTGGTCATGCAAGGTCAGCCCGAGATACTTGCAGCCCTTCTGGATTTCCTTCGTCATGGTGATATCCGCCTCGGAAGGCGTCGGATCACCGGAGGGGTGGTTGTGGACCACAATGAGGGCACTTGCGTTCAACATAAGCGCCCGCTTAATGATCTCGCGCGGATAGACCGGGACATGGTCCACGGTTCCGATCGAAAGCTGCTCGTCCGAGATGACGCGATTGCGTCGGTCGAGGTAGAGGACATGGAAGCGCTCCACCTCGCCGCGTACGGCCACCGCACAGTAATCGCGAACAGCCTGCCAATTGCCGAGGACTGGGTTCTGGTTCAGATAGCGACCGAGGATTTCGCGGGCCTCGAGAATGACGGTTTCTTCTTGCGGGGTCATCGGGGGTCTCCGAAAAAATGAAACGCCGACGCACCTGCCCTGTCGAAGGGCGGATCGTCGGCGCAATTGGAGGAAAGTTGACCGCCCAACAGGCTTGGGCGGTCAAGCGGATGACGCGCGGCCTCAGCCGACCCGGTCGAGGAGCTTCTTCGCCCGCCCCTCCATGTCGAGGCGGGCATCTTGCTGGGTTTTGTCACGCGCAAGCCGCGTGATGCCCTGCACGAAATCGAAAATGCTTTCGGGCGGGCGACCCTCTTCCATCAGCACCTTTTCGATGATCTTACCGGATTCAGCCTTGGAGAAGCCGCGCTTCCGCAGGAAGTCATCCCGGTCCTCGTCCGTCCGCGCCACGATCTGCTGCCGCGCGGCCTTGATGCCATTCACGAAGCCCTGCGGCGAGGAATTGGCGAACCGCGTCAGCGCCGGGGCCGCCTCATGGGCGAAGCGGGAGGCGGCGTATTTCGAGTGGCGGATGGTAATCTCCTGGAAATTCTCGACGCCCCAGAGGTTGCGGTTCTGGCAGACGGCCCGCAGGTAGAAGCTGGCCATGCCGAGGGTCTTGGCCCCGACCTCAGAGTTCCAGCAATAGAAACCCCGGAAGTAGAGATCGGGGGAACCATCGGGCAACCGGCCCGCCTCGATCGGGTTGTGATCGTCGACCAAGAACAGGAAAACGTCCCGGTCCGAGGCATAGAGCGTGGTCGTGTCGCGGCTGATCTCGACATCGGGGTTGTAGACCCCGGTCGACCAGTCGAGCACGCCCGGCACCTTCCAGCGCGTGTCGCCCGTGCCGTTGCCCGCGATGCGCTGCACCGCCCCGACCAGCTCATGGTCATGGATGCGGCCATAGTCGGGGCCGGTCACCGCGCGCAGTTCGGTGCGACCGTCTTCGGTCTCGAAGGTCTTCACCTGCTCGGCGCGGTGGTTGGTCAGCCCATACTGCAGGTTGATCCCTGCCAGCGGCGCGGGCAACTGTCGCAGATACGATGCCGGGGCCCCAACGATGCTGGCAAGCTGGCCAAAAGCCCAATGCGTGGGCGCGACCGGTTCATGCGCTTTCGGCAGCATCAAGTGCAACCGTTCGGGATTATCACGCGCGGCCTCGACGCGGATGTCGGCGGTCTGCACGACCCGGCTGCGGCTGCGCTCGGACCGGCCCTTTACCGACGCCCAGAGATCGTCGAGCGACAGATACCGCTCATCATCGGGCCGGTTGAACCATTCGGACGACACCCGCCCGTTCCGCTCACCCCGGCTCACATCCACCTTCCAGCCACCCGCCCGCGCCGGTGCGACCGGATCCAGAACTTCCACAACGCCCATCGGCTATCTCCCGCGACAGGCGCCGGGAGCCACTCTCCCAGCCTTCAACCCGTCACCGTGAAACCAGCACTACTCTTACTCTAAGGGCACTTTTGTACGGGAAGCCTAGTTTATCGACGGGTGCGAACACATCAGGCGCTGACGCCAGGAGTGGACATTGAATGGCCTCCGCTTGCAGGCGCACGGCAGATCAGCGCCGCGAGGCAAACAATAGTGTTCGCTCCGCGAAATCAGTCAGTTCAGCATCATTGATCGCAGCCGTCTGCCAAGCGGGGTTGGTATCGTGGTGAAAAAAGTTTGCATACCCGAGCAAGACTCTCAGTTCCGCGATGTCGCCCGCCGACAATATCTCGTTGTTCGCGCCAACGCGCTGGTCGCACAATCCTAGGAACGGGCCTAGAAGCGTCCCCGGCGGAAAATACTCTGGATAAGCAACTCGCATGAAGGCTTCCAGGATTGGCCGAAGAGCCGCCGCAACCTGACGTTCTTTGTCGGGATCGGCCGCTTGCAAATAGCCTCTTACGAGTTCATGGCGTTTGTCATGTTCCGAAATACTATCGCTCCGAACGTCCCAAACGGTAATCTCTGAGCCGACTGCGGCTCGGTTGATGCGCAGCGCTGTCGAAACGTTCCGGTCAGATTGCTCCCACAGACTGCAGAGAAACGGCTTCGAATGGGACAGCACAATCACCTGCCTCACTCTTGCGGATAGCGTCATGATTTCCGCGCGCGTCCGGAGGGTGCGATGTTCGTCCAGACTGGTCATGGGATCATCGATGACAACGATCTTGTTTGCGAGGTCAGGGTCTTGGTCCAGCGAGGCAAAGAAGAAAGCCAATGCGAGCGTGTTTCTGTCCCCTGCGCTTAGGGTATTTCGAAAGGACGGGCCCTGATCTGCCGTGACGTTGACGTTTTGCTGATTGATGACCACGCAATAAGACGCGGATGATCCGGAGCGGTTGTTAACGGACTGGACTTCCCCCAAGCGAAATGCCGCAGCGAAGCGCCTTAGATATTCGTTGATTGCAGTCTCGTAGGCAGGGAAAATCTGTTCCCGATACTGATCGAGCGCAGCGCGGGCTTGGGTTCGGAGCGTTTCAGTTGCCGCCTTGGCGGTCTTTTCTGCGGTGTAGGTATCGCAGTGCGGAAAGACGGCAGGATCGAAGCGGGCCTTCTGCGCCTTCAGCTTCGCAAGGTCATCGGTCAGGGCGGCGAGATCATCGGCTTGCGCCTGTTCCTTCACGATATCAAGCCGCGCGTTGACGGCAACGAGGCGCTGCGACAGAGCGGCTACTTCGACAATGCGCGCACGATAATCCATTACGGACCGACGAACTTCAGGCGATAGTTCCATGCGATCCAGAGGTGCAGCGGCCTTGGCGCGAAGCTGTTCGAGCACTGCTTCGCGGGCTGCGTTCCATTGACGACCAATGGCGGCAGTATCAACCTCGATTTCCGGCAGGTCGGCAAAGTCCTTCCAGAATTCGTGAGCCTGAACAGCAGTCCGAACGTCCCGCTCGAAAGCAGACGGAATGTCGCCTGCGTGCGTATTGCGTATCGCAAGGCCGGTCTGCCTGATGGTAAGTTTAAGGTCTTCGTAGGCTTGGCTGAAATAGGCACGGTAGTGACCAATCAGCTCGGAGCCATCGAGATCCTGAGCACAGAAGGGACAAATCTCGCCGTCATGTCCCTGGGAGACCGGTTCGATGCGCACCATGCCATCCGAGACCCAAGCTTCGCCGCCACGCCCAAGCTTAGCAATATGCGCGCGAACCCGGTCTGCAGCAGCGGCTTCGAGATCGGGCAAACTGCGATCCAACACGGCATCAATTCCTTCGAGGTCGAAATCTGGCAGACCAAAGTCCTGAAAGCCTGGTCGCTGGCGTATCGCCTCGGCGGAGTGTGCGGCAGCTAATCGGCGCTCAGCGTCCTGAATTTTCGCGTCGATGGTGGGGTCTCGCTCAAGACTGCAGTAGGTATCGACCTTGTACGGGCCCCGCGCGTTCGCAGGTATCGCGTCGGCCAACTCACGCAGTCGGGTATTGTGTTCTTCAATGCGTGTGACATGGCCTTGAAGCGCGACGCTCAGCGCGACTCCCTGTGCACCCAGAATAAGCTCGTGCAAGTTCTGGCGATGTGCCGTCTGGAGCTCAATGCCGGAGCAGACGTTCGCGGAGACAAAGGCATCATCGAAAATGGAAACCTGCGGCAGCGGTTGCGTCCAAGCGCCGTTCTGAAACACGCATTGACCACCTGCGCGACCGATAACAATGTGGGGCGGATGCTGCGCACCAAGCCTATGCCGGTCTGTCACCAAGCCGGGATCATTCGTCGCCAGAGAGCGAAGAATTGCGGCGATTGTCGTCTTGCCACGACCGTTTTCACCATAAATCAAGGAGAACGGGGTCAAGGCTGTCTGCGGCGGGGGGCTGACACTATCAAACTGGCCAATATTTCTAATAAGTTGAATACGTTCAATCATTTTCCGCTTTCATAGCTAAGCTTCATGAAGTTCCGAAAGATGTGCGCGATATCTCGAAGTTGACGCGCGCGCCAACCGAGCGTTGTACGACCGCACTGTAAATCGCCCAGGCGACTTGGAGAAGATGTGCTTCGACGATAGCTTGTAGTACGAGCGTCCGATCAGATTTTTCAACTGAACCCGGCGGGTTTCCCCGCCGGGCCCGAGGGGGAGACCCCATTCCTCAGAACGGGATCTCGTCGTCGCGATCGACCAACTCGGGGTTTTCGTTCTCGGCCGACTTCGGGCGGCTCAGGAAGTCGACCTTCTCGGCGATGATCTCGCAGCCGTAGCGGTCGGTGCCGGTTGCGTCGGTCCACTTCGTGTAGTGGATGCGCCCGTGGACGAGGACCTTCATGCCCTTTTCGCAGTGCTCTGCGACCGTCTTGCCGAGACCGTTGAAGCAGGTGATGCGGTGCCATTCGGTGTCCATGACCCGGTAGCCGTTTTCGTCGCGGATCGCGCGACCTTCCGAAAGGCGGGGACGCGAGGTGGCCAGGGTGAAGTTGGTGATCTTGGTGCCGCTTTGGGTCGAGCGCACTTCGGGCTTCTGACCGATGTTGCCGGCGAGGATGACGATGTTCTGCATTTGGTAGCTCCTGTTTTTCCTGTCCCTGGGACCGTCCCTTCGACAAGACCCGGAAAAAGCCTGTCGGCTGAGGCGTGCACGGGAGACGGAACGGCGACCGGAAACCTCCAGAGGGCCGGGGTGGAGCGGGCAGCCCCAAAGGGGCAACACGGCCCGGACTGACGCGGGGTTGCGCGCCAGAGGCCGAACAGGCTTAGGGGATTGTCAGTCGAAGGGATGGCGCCGGGGATAGGAGCGACGTGGGGCTCTTGCAGAACTCGGCCTTCCTAGCCAAGGCAACGGGGTTGAAGCTCTTGCGAAAGAATTGACCATGCGGCTCAAGCTAACCTCATCCCCCTGCCCTATCGCGGTGACCTCCGTGTGAGTTGCGATGTTGCGATCTGACGGCTATCCCGTATGCATCATTCAGGACACGAGGGCCCAATGGCTGATTTCAATCTCGAGGCGATGTCGCTCAAGGAACTGCGGCAAATGCAGAAGGACCTCGCCAAGGCGATTTCCACTTACGAGGACCGGCACAAGGCAGATGCCCGCGCCAAGCTGGAGGTCATCGCCAAAGAGATGGGCTACTCCCTTGCCGACCTGATCGGAGTCGAAGTGAAAACCACCCGTGCGCCAGCCGTGGCGAAATACCGACACCTGGAGAACGCCGCTCTCACCTGGTCGGGCCGTGGCCGGAAACCGCAGTGGTTCGCGGATCACATCAATTCGGGCAAAGAACCGAGCGACCTGTCGGTCTGAAATCACGGCCGGAAAATGCCGGGTCAGTCTTGGTTTGACGGCTCGGTCGCCGGAAACTCAAAACTGGTCGCATCAGACTTCGGACCCATCACGCGCGTCGGCAGATATGGCATCGGCACCTGACCTCGGTGATGTCCTTTGACCAGAACCACTTTGCCGCTCCGATAGTGCCTCTCATGCTCGGCAACCCAGTGACGGATGGGTCCATTCCGCGCCTCAAGTGCTTGCCGCTCGAATTCAAGGCGAGCAGTCCTTTCCGCCATGTGCGCAGCAGCCTGCGGGCCGATCCGGATCGTCAGATGTGATCTCTGGGCGCCAAGGATCCACGACTTGCCGAACTTCCGTGCGGTCTTCGTGTCCTTGGGGGTGAAGGTTTCGGCTTCCGTGGGGATGATCCCGCCCAGGTCCGGTGAAACCAACATGGCAAAGAGCGCGTAAGGAATGAACAGGTCGTACCCCGTTTCAACCTGGTGCACCGTGCGTCGACCGTTGATCATTTCCATCGTATCTCCGCTCCTCACGCGGAAATCGACCACGGAACGGCTGAGTTCGACTTCGACGTCGTCGTAATTCAGCTCTCCCGTTGGCGTGCGCTTGACAAGCAGAGCGCAGATCGGGTCGACGACACGCGAATTTTCGCGGCGATGGAACATCGTGATCCGCAGATGGCCATCGTTCCGGTCATCAAGGAGGTAGCCGCGCAAGCCAGTGCCCAATGGCTTGTCGTCATGCTTGGTCACCGGTGAAGCGCGTTCGAAGCGTGCAACGCCCAGCTCTCGATCGTCGAACTCTACCCAAACGACGTCAGCAGGTAGTTTCACCTCACCAAGAATAGCCATCGCCGGCAAACCGGTTTCGGCGGCCTGTTTGGCAACAGCGTCATGAAGCGTATCGGCATAGGCTGCTGCCAAGTGATCAAGCAGATAAACCTTGGCCTGTTGCAAAGCCTCGAGCGCATACTCGCGAAATAGTTTCAAGTCTTCGGACGGCGTGAAGTGCCAGACCAAGTCGTCAGTGGGAGCCGATTTACCCGCCAGCGATGATCCATATAATGAAATCAATGATTTATATAGCATGCGATGGGCCCTCAACCTGACACGCGACAGCTTCCGACGAAGCCCGTCCATGATCAAGCGGCTTTCACGGCGCCCTCACTGACGGATAGTGCCGATAGAGACGCCGAGTGCCGAGGCGTGCTTCAATCGTGTCAGGATCGACATGCCGACCATCGTCGGCACATTCTGCCGCTCGCTTGGAACAGCGGACAGGCGACAGGCTCGGATCGGGGCCCTTGCCCCGACGCCGAGCCCTCGTTGAGACCGTGAGCATCATGCCCACGGGTCGACCTCAGCGATCACTTGAACCTCGTCGCCGTCGATTTCATCGGCGGGGACAGCGCCGAAGGTTCCATCCCCTGCCTGGAAGACGACGATCGAGACCATGAGCGTGGCGGCGAGGGAGGCTGCGAAGGCGTGTGCATCTTTGCGAGACATCTGTTTGGCTCCTGTCTGGGAGGCGGGGGACCATCCCCCGCGCGACAGGACCCCGAAGGCCCGAAGACTGGCTGACATCACCGGGTGCGTTCGGCTCGCCCGAATCCACCCGGCGGCACGGGCTCGCCCGTAGTCCGACCCCTTTGCGGGTTGATCTCGAAGACGGGATTCGGGGCAAGGAAGGGAATGGCGAGCGGGGGATGGTGCCCCAACGTCAGGAGCCGGTTGTCGCGCTGATGCTTGTAACGCCGCCAGCCTCCCGGCCGGGCTCTTGGTTGAAGACCTCCGTCTTGGGGGATGGATCCTTTGGTGCCCCGCGAGATCGCGGGACGGGGTTGTGGTCGGTGAGAGGCCCGCCTGTGGGCTGGCCCCTCACGCCTTAGCAGCGCTCAGGCGGCCAGGTACGCGCCCTCTGCCCTATCGCCGTCCTCGGCACCGACGATTTCAAGTCGCGCGCTGCGGTATCCTTCCTTGGCGATCCAGAGCTCGGCCGCAGTGATAGATTCCGCCAGGTGCAGCAGCTCGGTGTTGCCGCCGAAGTCGAGGAGCACACGCACCTGCCCGGGCTTCGGCTCCTCAGCGACCTCGAATACCAGCCGGCTGTCCGCCGAGTGGCTGCGCATGATGGTGACGAGGATGACCCCGTCCGAGGAGAAGTTCCCTTCATGCAGCGTGAAGGAGGCCGGAGCGGTCCAGGTCGGATAGACCCGGGGCGGTTCCTTTTTCACGAGACGACCGAGGCCGTTTGACCTTTCCCAAGCTGCCAACTTCTTGGTGAAGCGTGCCGGCGGCTTGGGACTGCCGTCGGTGTAGCGGATCAGCGCCCCGAGAGGGGCTGAGTCGATGATGTTCCTTGCAGACATGATTCCTCATCCCGAATGCGAGAGTTCGCATTCATCATATTGATATTGCTGTATTTTGTGAGAAATAGGGGCGAGTTTCCTCGCCCCCGGATGGCTCAGATCATTCTGCCGCCATCATCGACGCGTCGCCGTTCGGCAGATCGGCCGTCAGGAAAGCCGGGAGATCGACATCTTCGGGCTCGCCCGCGTCCTCCCCCTGCCCTTCTACGATCGGCTCGCCGTCGCCTGCCGCCAGATCGGCCCGACGCAGGACCTCGGGCAACCAGCCGCTGCCCTTGAGGAGCCGCTCGGCTTCCGTGGCCATCTCGCCCTTCTTGAGGTGATCGAGAAGCTGCGCGGTCCCTTCACCCTTCGCCTCGCGCACGGCCTCGAGGATCCGGGCCTTGGGCACACGGTTGAGGTAGCCATCGACGGTCGGCTCCCAGCCCGCTTCGACCATGTCGAGATCGACGGCACGAGCCACCAGATCGGCATGCACCAATCGGCGGGTCAGGCCGCTGGCGGAGATGCCCGCACCATAGGGGTTCACTTTCTCATGGAGCGCGTTGATCCCGAAGCTGAGGCAATGCGCCAGCAGCGCCAGACGGCTGCCCTGATCCAGTACGGTCAGATAGTCCCAGAGCGCGGCATCATCGCCGAGGGGCAGATCGGCCTCCCAGGCGGCGTGACGCTCATCGACCAGCTTGGCCACCACGCTGTCCTTCAGATCAGGTGCCTGCGCCGACATGTAGACGTGACGCACCGAGGCTTCGAGACAGCTGCCCGTGGCCGAGGAAGTGCGGAAGGTGTCCGTCACCAACTTCAGGAGCAGGAGCGTCAACGCAACGTCCGGCGAACGCCCGATGGCTTCCCGCAGCGCGAGGGTCCGATGGGCGGTCAGTTCCATGACCAAGCGTTCGGGCAGCGGCTTCAGCGCACCGTCGTCGTCCTCGTCGGATAGGTCGGCGCCGATCGGCTGGCCCCCCGAGGTGATGACGGTGCCCCCGGCGGAGGTCGCCGAAGGTTTCCAGCTGGAAACACCGACATCACCCCCCTGCCCCATGGCATCCGCGCCATCGCCATCCTGGACCGCGGTCTCCTCGCGCGGCTCGTCCTCGGGCCGGACATAGCCGCGATAGACAGCCAAGCTGCCGTCCCGATCCAGCGACACGAAGACCCCCGCCCGCGCGACCTCGGCCTGGTCGTAGATCAAGGGCCGCTGTTCGAGTGCTTCCATTGCCATCTCGAGCTGCCCGAGCCGGGCATCGATCTCCTCAGGGTACTCGTCCTCGCCGGAGTATTCCTCCTCCAGCGCCCGATACTCTGCGAGGAGCGTCGCGTGGGCCGCGCTTTCCTCGTCGGTCATCGGCGCGGGATCACCGGCCAGACGTCGCAGACCGTGGCTGTAACCATAGGGCAGGTCGGTCGCCACCTCGATCCACTTCCAGCCCTCCGAAGTAAGTGCCTCGGCTTCCGCTTGGAGCTTCTCGGAGACCAAGCGGTCGAGCAGGGCAGGGTCCTCGAGCCAGCCACCGTCATCGCCCTGGAAAAGATCGCGCAGCACGACACCACCCGCCGCCTCATAGGCATCGACACCGACGAAGACCGCACGACGATCCGACGCCCGGACCGAGGTTTCGGTCAGCATTCGGCGAATGGCGTAGGGCTCCTTGTTCCAGGAGTTCTTCACCGCGTCCCAGACCTGTTCCTGACGCGCGTGATCCGGCTTCACCGTGAAGGCCATCAGCTGTTCCAGCGTCATGCCGTCCTCGGCATAGACATCGAGCAGGGCAGGGGCCACGGTGGTGAGTTTCAGGCGCTGCTTCACGATCTGCGGCGTCACGAAGAAGGCCGCCGCGATCGCTTCCTCGCCCTGACCCTTTTCGCGCAGGGCCTGGAACGCACGGAACTGGTCCAGCGGATGCAAAGCCACACGCTGCATGTTCTCGGCCAGCGAGTCGTCCTCGGCCAAAATCTCGGAGGCGGCATCCCGCACGATGCAGGGGATCGGCGCGGTCTTGGCCAAACGCTTCTGCTTCACCAGGAGCGATAGCGCCTGGAAGCGGCGGCCGCCGGCCGGGATCTCGAACGTGCCGGTTTCGACCCCGTCGGCATCAAGCACGGGCCGGACGTTCAAGCCCTGCAGCAGGCCGCGCCGCGCGACGTCCTCGGCCAGTTCCTCGACCGAGACGCCGGCCTTGATGCGCCGCACGTTGGACTGGCTCAACACGAGCTTGTCGAAGGGGATGTCCCGCGACGGGGACAGGGTGATGCTCTGGGCAAGTTTCGCCATCAGATCTTCTCCACGACGGTCGTCGGAAGCCACTCTCCCGATCTCACTCACCGTCACCCCTCACCCCCCCAACCTTTTCCTCTCTCCGGCTGCTGACCCAGCGACGCGCGACTTTACAGCTGTTAAGTCGCGTCGAACTTGGTGATCGCTCCAAAAGACTTAACAGCTGTTATGCAGCAGTTCGCCGGGACATCAGCGCCATGACCATCGGACCGCAAGAGAACTCGCCCGCCGCCGCCTTCGATGTCAGGGCGCGGAGGTAGCCACCGGGCGATCGGATGTCGGCAAAGCGTTCCAGCATGGCGACGACGACGATCGATGCCTGCTCGGGCCCCATGAACCGTTGCGCTTCTTCCCAAGCGGATGCACTGATCCCCATGGCCGGCCGTACATGGCAAGCCGCGTCGAAAAGCTGATGCCAGTGGCGGATGTCGCCCTGGTAAAAGGTTTTGAGCGACGGGCAGCCCGCGATCACCAGATGGAGCGGGATCTTTGGCACGCGTCTTGTGTCCGCTTCTTCCACGTCAGCAACAGGCGCATCCGTTTCAACATCTGGCGCGCCGGCCGCCGCCCCGCCTTTTTCTAAGGCAGGTTCAAGATCTATAGATTCTTCATTTGAATTATGATGGTGACGCTCAAAACCGGCATCATTGGTGTTCAATTCTTCTGTTTCAGGACCATCAATGATGTTGCGTGCATGATCGAGAAGAGCTCCGAGATCTGCTCGGTATGCCGAGAGCTCTTCGAGCATGAGCTTGCGTCGCAGGGCGCGCGCTGTCAGGACAGCCTTGTCGCGTAGTTGGTCCCAGAGGCCAAGACCTGGCTGGATCTCTTCTCCAAACTCCGCCAGGGCAGCAAGATCGCGCCGCATGAGGCTCACGACCTCCCGCAGCCGGCGCACACGGTCCTCGGCCTCACGCACGGCCTCTGCGGCCCGTGCCACCTCTTCGGACCGGCAGTAGAGCGGCGAGAGATCGAAGCCGAAGGCCACGCGTTTTTCGCCATGCTTGCGGACATACCTCTTCCCGTTCGGACTATCGCGTCGCATGAGCAAGCCAGCGTCCACCAGGCGGGCAATGTGCCTGCGCATCGTGGAGCAGGCCATGCCGTTCAGCCGCTCGCAGATTGCCTTGTTGGACGGAAAGACGACCATTTCTGCGTTCCCGCCAAGCGCATCATCCGGAAAGAAGCTCAGAAGCCCCTGCAGAACGGTCAGATCGCGCTCGGAAACGCCAAAGGCGGCCTGCGCCTTGGACAGCTCGCGAAGGAGCTCCCACTTGTTCACGGGCTTGCCCGGAACAGACGCCTCGGGTCGCTCGACCACGCGCAGATGGGCGTGCGAGATTGGCCGCATAAACGGCGAAATTGGTGTGTACTCCATGATGTCATTCACGAAGGCAAAATTTCCCTGGCCCGCGAATCGCTTTGCGCTTGCGGGAAAGGGGCCAGATCGCTACATTCAGAGGTGCGAAAACTGAGTTTTGTAGCGGGCTGGTCCCGTGCGAAACCTAAGAAAGGTCTCGTGAAGCTTGCTTCTCGGGGCCTTTTTCTTTTCTGCCTGTCTCGTGCCTCCTTGTTGGTTGTTGCTCTTCCTCAGTCTTCCTTGCGCTTCCAGCGCTCGTGAAGCTCAGCAATCAGCTGCGGGGCCATGCCCTCAAGCCAGCTGACAAAATCTCTGTCCTCGGCCTTCAGCTCGAGCTTGAACTGTCGGCCTCGGCGCCCTGTCGCGATGGTTGCAGCCCCGACACCCGGAATGGCCACACTGGGCGCCCCTCGGGGACCTGATGGACGGGTCGGCCGCTCTGCCTGCACCACTGCGGCGAGGACGGCAAGGAACGCGGCGTCTGACTTTTCGTCAGGTCCACCGGAGTGAGAGGACCTGGTCTCTGCCGCTACTGCAGCGAGGTTCTCGCGGTCCACAGATGCATCGCCCAGTGACTTCTTGAGCTCCTCCCAACGAGGCCGGCCAATACCTGGCGCAGCACCGATCGCAAGTACGAGGCTCTCACCAACTGCGCGAACGACACTTAACAGCTGCGACACACCGGCTTCTGTGAGCCCCAGAACCTCTGCCACACCCTTGTTGGTACGTTCCGCCTCTCCAAGATGATCACCATTGAGCAAGGCCGCCGCGACCAAGGCACGTTCTATGAAGCTCAGGTCACGTCGTTCTTGGTTCTCGAGCAGCTGATCCCGAAGCGCCTGATCCCCGTCCATGTCAGTTACGATCGCACGGACCTTGATCCCGAGATCCCGGCAAGCTTCAAGCCGACGCCGCCCGTAGATCAGGCTGTAGCGATCGCCTTCGAGAGGTCGCACGAGGATCGGCACCCGTTGGCCGCTTCTGGAGATCGATGCCTTCAGCCCAGCAATCTCGATTTGCAGACGGTCATCCAGCCTGCCCACGGTCTCGACATGGTCAGGCTCGATCTCGAACACGCCACCCCGCAGCCTGCGCCCCTCAAGAGCGTCGGGGGCATTGCGCAATGTCTGCAAGGGCAGTCCCAGTTTAGGCTTTCTTGCCATTGCGTCCCCACGTGCTCTGGATGATCGCAGCGATCTCGTCGTTGACGGCATTCATGGACTCGATAGCGCGGTCGAAGGTCTGGCGCGTGAAGTCCTTCTTGTCCGCCTCATACAGGGTCTGCTTGGTCAGTCCGGCATCCGATATCGCCGTCGACTCGACCATGTGGTTGGTAAGCACCGAACGCCCGAAGAGCCCTCGGATGAAGGCGATCACCTCGGTCTGTGGGGCGTCGCCCACCTTGTAACGGGTCGGCAAGAACCGCAGCCAATCGAAACGCAGGTTGGCGCCCGCGTCACGGATCACACCCAAAAGGTCGGCCGTCATCCGCAGGAACTGCGACATGGACATGAGGTCAAGCATCTGAGGGTGAACGGTGACCAGGACGCCCGAGGACGCGGAGAGAGCAGACATGGTCAGAAAGCCCAGTTGCGGAGGACAGTCGATCACGACGACATCATAGTCGCTTTCGACGCTGTCGAGGGCATCACGGACCCTCGCGAAGAAAGCGCGGGCGCCGCCACGCTGGATCGCGGCTGGGGTCTCATGCTCGAACTCCATAAGCTCGAGATTGCCCGGAATAAGGTCCAGGCCACGGATGTAGGTCTTTCTGATGACCTCGGAAACCGGGACAGGGTCGTCATAACGGACCGCGTCGTACAGCGTCCCGCCTTCCATCAGGTCCAGTTCAGGCTGGATCCCATGCAAGGCGGACAACGACGCCTGCGGATCCAGATCAATGGCCAGCACCCGATAACCCTTGAACGCAAGTCTCTGTGCAAGGTGTGCTGATGTGGTGGTCTTGCCCGAGCCACCCTTGAAATTCACAACGGAAATGACCTGTAGCTCGTCCCCTTTGCGCCGACCCGGCACGTAGGTTCCCGGCTTTTTGGCATTGGCCTCAAGGCTTTGCCTGATCTCCCAGACATCGTCGAGGGTGTAGCGGCGATGGCTACCGGCCGTCGTCTCGACGTCCGTGATCTTGCCTTCCCGATGAAGTTTGCGAAGGTAGGTGTGATCGACACCAATCAGCTCGGCCGCTTCACCACTCGTCAGGCTGCGCATCACCTTCTTCGCGTCGGGAGGGAAGTGGGCTGCACGTTGTGCATGCAGGTTCGAAGCCAGGAGTTCGGCGTAGTGGCCAATGGCGACGTCTAGGTCTTTGTCTATCTCGGTCATGCCCTGCTCGATCCGTGGGCGCGATTTTTATGTGACCGCGCGTTATTTTTCGAGACTATTGCCCGACCGACCAGATTCGCGCAAGCCTTTTCCACATCTAGTGTCCGAGCGTACAGTAAGCACAAGCACAGTGGGCCTCGCTGGCCGAGCTTTCTCTGGCGATCATGGGTATGTAGCTTTCTCGGCGTTAGTGCTCGCAGGAGGTCAGGATGAAAGTCGTGAGATGGGGCAACTCCCTGGCGGTGCGCCTGCCTGTAAAGCTGGTCAGAGAGCTCGGGCTGGTGGAAGGTGACCGGATCGACTTGATCCGTGAGCATGATGTTCTGCGGGTTCATCGCTTGCCGCGCACCCACGAGGTGCTGGACAGTTTGCGAAAGTTCCGCTGTCGACTTCCCGCCAGCCAGCGCCTTGGCCGCGATGATGCTCAACGCCGGTAAGGGCCACTGTCTGAAAGGGGAGGGTGGGTTTGTCCTTGGCTAAGTGAGACGCGGCGCAGCGTCGTGACGGGTCTTCGACGCACGTTGAGAACCCTACAGATTGCGCAACTGCTCCACGGCGGTGGCCAAAGGCATTGCTCTCAGCCCGTCACCTGCCGGCACCTCCCGTTCACCGGCATAAACCAAGATCTTCCGGTCGGCCTTGATGTCATCGACCGACAGATGGAAACCACGCGACACCTTGGGTGTTGTCGTGCGCTTGATCTCAATCGCCCAGATCGCATTCCCGGGAAGCCGCAGAACAAGGTCAAGCTCGGCCCCCGCTGCAGTCCGGTAGAAGAAGTGTTCGGTCCCTACTGGCGCGGCGGCGATCAGGGTTTCGATGGAGAACCCTTCCCAGCTTCCACCGACCACCGGGTGCCCCAGCACGCTTTCCAGCGAACCGAGGCCAAGCAAGGCATGGACGAGGCCGCTATCCCTGACAAAGACCTTTGGCGACTTGACGACGCGCTTGCCCGCATTCTCATGCCAAGGCTGCAGGCGCCGGACCAACATAAGATCGACGAGCAGATCAAGGTATCGCCCCACCGTCTGGCCTGAGACGCCCAGACCCTCTGCAAGCGAGCTCGCATTCAGCAGTCCACCCTGCGCATGCGCCAGCATCGTCCAGAAGCGGCGCAGCGTCGCAGCCGGGATGCGCGGCCCAAGGGCAGGGATATCGCGTTCGAGGTAGGTGCGCAGGAAATCCTCGCGCCAGGCCAGGCTGTTCTGGTCACTATCTGCTTGGAAGCTGTCAGGGAAACCGCCTCTCAGCCACAGGTCGTTCATTCTGTCCTCGCCGACTTCGTCCAGCAGGAGTGGCGGCATTTCGATATAACGAACACGCCCGGCAAGGGACTCGGCCGATTGGTGCAGAAGCACATTCGATGCAGACCCAAGCAGGAGGAACTGCCCCGTGCGGGCCCCCTTGCGGCGTCGCATGTCGATCTGTCCGCGGAGGGTCTTGAACAGGTCCGGCATCTGCTGGACTTCATCAAGGATGACGAGTTTGCCGACCTGTTCATCCAGATACAGATCTGGCTCTGTCAGGACCCGTCGATCTGCGTCGCGTTCCAGATCAAGGTACACGGATGGGCGTTGTCCAGCTATCTCGAGCGCGAGGGTGGTCTTGCCAACCTGCCGCGGCCCCAAGAGGACAACAGCCGCTTGAGCGTCGAGGGCGGATTGAACTGTCTGAGTAGCATGGCGATGATACATACCTTGCAATTACTCCACATCATGGAAGATTTGCAAGGTTATTGTGCTCAACCCAGCAAGCCAAGCCTCTCCGCCCGCTCCAGCAGCATCTTCACCGAGGAGGGTTGCCAGCGTGTCCGCCCACGGGGCGTGCGCTCGCGCATCGCTTCCAGCCGGGTGCAGATCGCCTGAAGCGTGATGTCGGGGTCCGCGCCCTTGATGGCGGCGACGATGGCGGGCAGGCGGTCGTCGGTTTCGCGGCGGCCGGCGCGGTCCAGTACCGTCGGCGGTAGGAAGCCGTCCCGGACATAGGCGTTGACCGCGCGCAAAAGGCGGCTTTGCGTCCAATGCCGCTCGCGGGGCAGGGGGCCGTTGACGATGCGCACGACGTCTTCCCAGGCCAAGTCCGGGCGCAGGCGACGGACATGGGGAACCCAGTCCTGCGCCGTCTCGTTCAGGCGTTCCATGTAGCCATCCTGCCGCGCCAGCCGCACCTTGCGCAGCGCCGCCGGATCTCGCGCGCGCAGGCCCGGATTGCCGCCAACCCGACCTTTGGTCCGTGCGCTGGCCAGCCCGGCCTTGGTGCGTTCGCGGATCAGGGCGCGCTCGAACTCGGCGGCTGCGCCCAGGACCTGGAGGGTGAACTTGCCCTGCGGTGAGGACGTGTCGATCGGATCGGTCAGCGAGCGGAAGAAAGCGCCCTTGGCCTCCAGCCGCTCGATCACCTCCAGTAGGTGCGACAGAGACCGCGCCAGGCGGTCGATGCGCACGACGACAAGCGTGTCGCCTTTGCCTATCCGCTCCAGCACACGGGCCAGCACGGGTCGGGCACGATTTCCGCCCGAGGCTTGTTCTTCGTGAATCTCAACGCAGCCCGCCGATTTCAGGGCCTGCGACTGGGGCAGGGGGGTCTGATCCTCGGTCGAGACGCGCGCATAGCCTATCAATGGCATCAAAACAGGCCGTTTGCAGTTTCATATACCGTCAATAAACGACCGATTGGGCGTGAAGGTGTCGTGATATCTGGGCTAGCACCTCTCAATCGTCTTTCCCTCTGCTTGACATTGGACCTCATGCAAATGATATATCTAGCCAGATAGCTAGCTAGGTGTGGATGATGTGGACTGTTCAGGATGCAAAAAACAAGTTCAGCGCGGTTGTCGATGCCGCGCTGGCAGGGACGCCGCAAGAGGTCAGCCGTCGTGGCAAACCCGCGGTGGTCATCCTGTCTGCGGATGAATACCACAGGCTGGTTGAGGGGGCTGTGAAAGCGCGCGAAAGCTTCGCGGAGCACCTTATGGCATTTCCCGGTGGGGAGTTTCCGCGCGCCGCGGCCGCACCGCGTGACGTGAGTTTCTGATGTACATCCTCGATACCAACGTTATCTCGGCTATACGCCGCCCAGACCGCGCACCCCAAGTGGCAGCCTGGTTGCGCGGAAAGGCTGAGCAGGACCTGTTCCTGAGCGTCATCACTCTGGGCGAAATCGAGCGAGGCATTCGTCAGCAGGAGGTCCGCGACCCTGCGTTTGCCAGCGATCTCCGTATATGGCTCGATCGGACGGTCTTGCTGTTCTCGGACCGGCTGCTTGCCTTTGCGGCCGAGGACGCACGCATCTGGGGGCGGCTTTCGGCCGAGATTGGCCACAGCGGCGCTGATCTCATGATCGCTGCAACAGCGTTGCGCCATGGCGCCATCATCGTGACGGGGAACGTCAGTGACTTTGCGCCGACCGGGGTTGCGGTCGAGAACCCCTTCTAGGCGCGATGCCCCGCGATGGGGCAGGGGGGGCATCAAAGCCCCGCCGCCTTTGTCAGGTTGACCCTGAACCTGTCGCGACGGCGCTGGTAGCGGCGGGTCATCTCAGCTGATGCATGGCCAAGCTGCTTCTGCACGTAGCGCTCGTCGACCTCGGCACTGCTCGCGAGACCCGAGCGCAGCGAATGGCCAGAGAAGAGGGCGACGCGCTCGGCCTCGGGCAGGTCGGGGCGCAAGCCTGCCTCGCGGACGCAGGACTTGATCAACCGGGCGACATGCTTGTCGGACAGGCGTTCGGATTTGGCCTTGAGCCCGTTGCGGGAGACCGCGACGAAGAGGGGGCCGAAGTCGATGCGGGCATAGTGTAGCCACTGGCTTAAGGCATGGACCGGGCAGGTCTGGTCGGATGAGCCGCGGGCGATTTCGACCTCGCGCCAGCCGGTCTTGCCGCGCAGCGTAACCAGAACGCCATCGTCCAGGATCTCGACCCAGCCGCCACTGTCGGGCGTATCGTCCTTGCCATGGTCCAGGCTGACGATCTCGGACCGTCGCAAGCCGCCGGCGAAGCCCATCAACAGGATCGTCCGGTCGCGCAGGCCGCGCAGATCGTGGGGCAGGGTGGCCAGCATGTCGCGCAGGTCCTCCGGCAGGATCGCTTCCTTCTGGACCGGCGGCCGGGCGTGCTTGCGGCGGATGCCGGCCAGGACGCTCCCGATGTGGCGGTCCTTGCGGTCGAGGCGTTCCCCGCGCTGAGTGTAGCCCCAGGCAAGGCCCGAGAGCCGGCGTTCGATGGACGATACCGAAAGGGCAGGGACCCTTCCTCCCGGCGCTGCCAGATCGGCGATGTAGAGCCCGATCAACTGGGGCGACGAGGGGAGAGGGTCGGCGCCGCGCATCCGGCACCAGCGGGCGAAATGGGTCCAGTCCTTGGTGTAGGCTTTGAGAGTGTTCTGCGACGCAGCCTGACGCGCATAGTCTCGCGCGGTTTCCACCAGGCGGTCGAGCGTGCCCGAGCCAGCGACATGGGAGGGCAGGGCAATCGTGTCGCGCTCATGATCGGCGCCCTCGTCCTTTTCGTGGGGATCAGGACGTTCCGGCGGCTCTGAAGTCGATTTCTCGTGCGTTTCCATCATATCCTTCAGCATATCATCTTTACGTCCGATAATGCAATCTTATTGGACATAGTAGCGCTGACAAAGCTACGGCGCTATTGGTGCATTTACCTGGTAGAAAGCGCCGTCACAATGTAGGCTACCAGCATGGGAAAACCGCGCACCGAGCCTTTGGAAACCTTGCCGATGTTGCCCCCGCTGCCGGGCTGGATCGTCTCTGCGCCGTCCGAGACGCCGGAGGCTGCGGCCTTCCGGTCCGGGGCCGCGCTGGCGCATCTGGGTCAGGCAATTGCGTCGGGGGATGTGCCTCTCGCCCTGTGGCGCGACCGTCTGGCCCTGGGGGCGGCCGGGAACTGCGCTGCGATGGCGGGGCGAAGGGAAGGGCAGGGCGCCTTGCGCGATGCGCTGCACCTGACGGGGCCGGGCGACGACCCCGGCCCGGCGGGGCGGATCGCACGGCAGTGGTCACGCGCGGCGGCGCGGCCGGTGTCGGTCGCGCATCTGGCCGCAACGCTGGAGGGGACGGCGGCAGAGCGGATCGCATTGTGCCTTGATGCCACGGGGCCCACTCCGGTGGACCGCGCGGCGCAGGTGCTGGAGGCGGTATTGACCGATCATCCGCGGGCCGAGACTGCGGCCCTGATCCTGGGCGATGCGGTGCTGGCAAGGGCGATGGGGGGAACTCATGTGCTGCCGCTGCTGGCGCTGACGATGAAGCCGCGCGAGTTGCGGCTGCGGGGTGATGACCTGCGGCTGGCCTGTCACCGCGCCGTCGTCTCAGCCATCGGGCAGGCGCTGCCGTTGGCCGGGGACCTAGCACGGGCGGCGGCCCGTCTCCAGGCGGCGGCCCCGAAGTTGCGGGCCAAGGCGGCGGGACGGGCGGTCGATCTGTTCCTGTCGCGCGATGCGCTGGTGCCGGGGGCATTGGCCTTCATGTCGGATCGGGCCGCGCGACGGCTCTGCGACCGGCTGGTCAGTCTGGGCGTTGCCCGCGAACTGACCGGGCGGGACACGTTCCGACTGTACGGGCTATGAAGATGGGGCAGCGCGACGCAGAGCTTGACCGAGAGCTGGCCGATCTGCCTTCCGAGCTGCGCTGGCGCGAATGGATGCGGCGGATCGAGGCAGTGTTGTTTGCGAGCGCAACGCCGGTCGCGCGCGAGGATCTTGCGCGGGTTGTGGGGCAGGGGGCCTCAATTGATCTGTTGATCGAGGATCTGGCAGTGGATCTGGAAGGCCGACCCTATGAGGTGGCACAGGTGGGCAAGGCGTGGATGCTGCGCACGCGCGCGGCCTATGCCCCAGCGATCCGCGCCGCGGCGGATGTGGACAGCCAGGCGCTGAACCTGTCGGAATACGATCTGGCCGTGCTGGCGGCGATTGCGTATCACCAGCCGGTCAGCCGCGACGGGTTGAAGGACATCTTCGGAAAAGAGATCAGCCGTGACCTGATCGGCCGGTTGGCCGAGCGCGACCTGATCGGCACCGGCCCTCGCGAACCCCGCCGTGGCGCGCCTTATACCTTCGTCACCACCGAGGCGTTCTTGGCTGCCTTCGGGATGGAGTCCTTGCGGGACCTACCAGACCCCGAGCAATTGGACGATGCAGGTCTGGCAGGCCCATCAGGGGCCACGGAAGTTTAGGCGACCGGCCGGGCCACAACAGGAAACGGCGCCTTTGGTGAAGCTGGATTGCTGCCCGCAGCAAGGCGGCCAGATCAGGCTCTCTGGAGGAGGAGGCCGGCCCCGGCCAGGCAGTTTCGCCAAGCCGATCTCTGAGCATCCTGACCAACCCCTTGTGGTTTTCGGAGGCGCGGGCAAGCCCGAGCAAGAAGGTCATCGGGCCGCGTTCTGTGGGATCTCTTACCTCGATCTGCCGCTCTGACAGCCGCCGGAAGAAATCGTAGCGAACCCGATGGGCGTTGTTGCTGAAGTCATGCGGTTTGAGGATTCAGTTGGGGAACCCAGTAGGTTAGACGGCTGGGATGAGTGCTGTGACCCCCGATAACTCGTCCATCTAATGCTAGAGTCCGGCCCATGGAGAGGACTGGACATCGAGCTGTCCAAATGGACGCCCACTTCGCCGTCTCGTTCCAAGCCCAAACCTCCAACGCCCATGCACGCGGAGAATGACGCGTTCAAATAACCAGCGGCAGGAGGGGGACAGCGTCGCGCTTACCCTGGACGAACTTGCCGGATCGAACCACCCGTCAGACAATCTCGCGCAGCGCGAGGGCGCAATGCGTCGTGCCCGTGCCTTCGGTCGCCCGACAGGCTAGGCGCTCAATCTTTGTTCACCCGACGCGGAACCAAGGCCCTCAACACGGTTGTCATTTGCAGCGAGCCGACGATCTTACCGTCTTTGGTGACATTGAAGATGTGATCGGCGCTTCCCTTCGCCTTTTCAATAGCGTCTTCAAGTGTCGAGTTGACGTCGATGTGGTCGTCGCTTCCGCCCGTGACGACAGGTTCCATGACTGAACGCACGCGGAGGACACGGGCCCGGTTGATGTCGCGCACGAAATTTTCGATATACTCGTCCGTAGGGTTGAGGATGATCTCTTGCGGCTCGCCCTGTTGTATGATTCGGCCATCTTTGAGGACGACGAGATGATCGGCAAGTCGCAGCGCCTCGTCGAGGTCGTGCGTGATGAAGACGATTGTCTTGTGCAATTCGCGCTGCAATTCCAGCAAGAGCGCCTGCATGTCGGTGCGGATAATCGGGTCGAGGGCCGAGAAGGCCTCGTCCATCAGCATGATCTCTGCCTCGGAGCAAAGAGCACGGGCAATGCCGACGCGTTGCTGCATGCCGCCTGACAGCTGGTTTGGGTAGTTGGCCTCGAAACCTCCCAGCCCCACCCGATTGAGCCAGTCCTGCGCGCGTCCACGGACGGCAGTAGCGGACTCACCGCGAACAAGCGGCGCCATCATGACATTATCTATCACAGTGCGGTGGGGCAGCAGTGCAAATTTCTGAAAGACCATCGACATCCGCGATTGCCGGAGTGTGCGAAGATCATCCTGCTCCAATTTTGTGACGTCCACACCGTCGAGAAGGATTTCGCCGGACGTCGGATCGATGAGCCGGTTGAGGTGGCGGATCAATGTCGACTTGCCAGATCCGGACAGGCCCATAATCACGGTGATCTCGCCGGCGTAGATGTCGATGTTGATGTCTTCCAGACCGAGCACATGCTTGTGCTTCTCCAGAAGCTCCTGCTTGCTCATCCCGCCCTTTACGTTGAGCAGCATTCGCTTCGGATCGCCCCCGAAGATCTTGTACAGATTGCGGACCGAGACTTTTGGATGCTTCATCTGCCTGTTCATGTCGTCCTGTCTGTCAATGTCGTGTCGCATGGTCGACCCGCACGAGCGCTGCCTTGGTGACCCGGTCCAGCAGGATGGCGAGGATGACGATCCCCAGCCCGGCTATGATCCCAACACCCAGTTCGAGTTTTGCAATTCCGCGCAGTACCAAGGCACCAAGGCCCGGAGCGGACACGAGCGAGGCAATGACCACCATCGACAGTGACATCATGATCGTCTGATTCACGCCTGCCATGATGTTGGGAAGCGCCAGCGGTAGTTGGACCCCGAAGAGTTTCTGGTTTCTGGACATGCCGAAGGCGTCCGCCGCCTCAAGTACGTCCTTGTCGACCAGCCGGATCCCGAGGTCCGTCAACCTGATAACGGGAACGACTGCGTAAATGATGATCGCAATACCGTAAAGCTTGGACTCGGTTACGCTGAACAAGAAGATCAACGGGATCAGGTAAACGAAGGTCGGCAGCGTCTGCATCATGTCGAGAAGCGGCAAAACGCCTGCCCGCAGCCGATCACTGCGCGACATGGCGACCCCGATCGGAATGCCGATCATGATGCTGATCGTCGCACAGACGAGAATGATCGCCAGCGTCTGCATCGCGTAGGTGTAATGGTCGATGAAAGCGAGAGCGAGGAAAGACAGGGCAGCCAGAACCGTGACCTTCTTCGATCTCGTCACAAGTTGAGTGATAATGAGAAAGGCTGGGATCATGATCCACCAGGGCAACGACATGATACCGGCCAAGGCACCGTCGATGGCCCAACTCAATGGTTGCGTGATCGGGTCGAGTACGACTTTCAGAGGATTCTTGATAAGAAGGAAAATGTCTTCAAGGCCAGCTGTCATGTCACGCGTTCTGGGGACAGCTCCACATGCCTCATGAAGGGCATCGAGGGATGGAAAGGGCAGATCCCAAAGGCTTGTTTCCTGGTTCCCATTTGAGGACTTCGCCAGTAGCTCCGCCATGGACATGGTCCCGCTTGCGTTCGCGCCAGAATCGCACCAACCCTCAAGGCCCAGCGTTTCGAAGATTGCAGAGTATGTCGTCACGAACGTCCCCCCATCGCAAGTGACCGGCCGCCTTGTGTCGCGGCAGGATGGATGCGGGGGTGTTTGGCCCCCGCACGTTTCAGGCTATTGCAGAAGAGCAGCCAGCTTCTCCTGGGCTGCATCGTTCAGCCATTTGCCCCAGACATCCTTGTAGGTGGTCAGGAAATGCACGGCGGCTTCTTCGGCGGATGCCTTGTTGTCCTCCTGCCAGGCTAGCACTTCATTCATCTGCGCATTGGTGAAAGCTACTTTCGACATCAGGTCGGCCACCTCGGGTTCACGTTCGGCGAAATCGGTCGTCACGCCGGTCACAACACGAGCGCTGGGATAGGCTGATTTGCCCGGGTTGGCGCAGTCGGCGGCAGAGTTGCACGCATGGACGTCGGCGACATACGACCCCATGTCGACCATCACCATCTCGTACTTCCCAAGCACCGAGGTCGGCGCAAAATAATAGCCAAACCAAGGTTCCTTGCTCTCGTAGGCCGATGCGATCGAGGCGGCGAGGGTCTCGCTCGAGCCGTGGTTGAATACTTCCAGCCCATGGCCGGCGAAATCCCAAGCCTTGACAAGGTTGTCGTTGACAACGCGGCAGGCCCAGCCGTCGGGGCAGTTGTTGAACCTGCCGCCCACCAGTTCCGGATGCGCAAGCACTCCGTCCATCGTGGTCAGTTCAGGATGCTCGTCAGCCAAGTATTTGGGAATCCAGAATGCTTCAACTCCGCCGTCCGACAGCACGTCTGCGACCGTCTTGACCTTGCCGGCTCTCTCGAGGTCGGTGTAGCTGGGCGCGGTATTGACCCACAGTTCGGTTACAATGTCGGGTTTGCCAGTTTCTGCGATCGATGTAACTGACGGCAGCGTGGAGGACGGAACAACCGTCACACGACACTCGTAGCCTTGTTCCATGAGAAACTTTGACACCGAGGTCACGACGGCCGCCGATCCCCAATTCATTTCAGTGATCGAGACTTCACCGCACTCAGCTCGGGCCATGCCCGCGGAAAGTGCCAGTGCTGCGCCGATGGTCAAAGCGCTTAGTTTTGTAGTCTTCATTCAGATTTCTCCTTGTTGGAAGGTAGCTGAGATCGCCGGATTGGCCCGGTTCTGATCGTGGATTGGTTGCCGCTTGCTACGTCTTGGCGGCATCGAGCACGCTGCGCGCGACGCGGAAACACTCCAACGCCTGGGGGACACCGCAATAGATTCCGATCACGTGGATGATCGCTCGTATTTCGTCCTTGGTGACGCCGTTGTTGATTGCACCGCGGCAGTGCACCTCCCATTCGTGCATCTTTCCGAGGGCGCCGATCATGGCGAGGTTCATCATGGAACGGGTCTTGGCGGGGATCACATCATCGCCCCAGCCGAAACCCCAGCACCAAGCGGTCATCGCCTCCTGGAAGGGGCGGGTGAAGTCATCGGCGGAAGCAAGGTTCCGCTCTACGTAATCGGCGCCGAGGGTGGCCTTGCGCTGCGCAAGGCCCTTTTCAAACAGGTCTTGGTCGAACGCACTCATGCGGTACCTCTCAGTCTGATTGCGATGTTCTTGGTCTGCACGTAGTTCCACAGCGCCTCGCGACCTTTCTCGCGGCCGTAGCCGGATTTGCCATAGCCACCGAAGGGAGTTTCCACACCGCCGGCATACCATTCGTTGATAAAGATCTGCCCGGCACGGATCTTGCGGGCGGCTGCGGTGGCCCTGTCTAGATCGCGGGTGAAAACGCCTCCGACCAGCCCGTAGTCAGTGGCGTTCGCAATGCGGATCGCCTCGTCGTCCGACCCGAACTTCACGACAGAAAGGACCGGTCCGAAGACCTCGTCCCTCGCGATCGCCATTTCGGGCGTCACAGTCAGGACAGTCGGCTCAAGGAAGGCACCGGGGCGATTCAACTTGTGGCCACCGGTGACGACGCGGGCGCCCTCCGCCTCGGCGGCTCGGATCATGGCCTCGGCACGGTCGCGCTGGCTTTCGGATACCATCGCTCCCATGGTCAGACCGAACTCTGGCTGGTCGATGCCGGGGCCGACCTCCAGGGAGCTGGCCAGGCTTGCGATGCGGTCGACGAGTTCGTCGTGGATACGCTCCGAAGCAATGACACGGCTCATGGCCGAACAGACTTGACCAGCGTTGAAGAAGATACCCCAGCGCACGTCCGACATGAAAGCGTCGAGATCGGCGTCGTCGTGGACGATGGCAGCGGACTTGCCGCCAAGCTCCAACACGCAAGGCACGACGTTCCGTGCCGCCGCAGAGGCAATGGCAATGCCGGTTGGGACCGAACCTGTGAAAACAATCTGGTTGACGCCTGGATGCGCCGACAGCGCGGCACCAGCGTCTCGGCCAAGGCCGCAGATCACGTTGACCGCACCCTTCGGCAGCCCTGCTGCCACTGCCGCACGGGCGATGAAGGCATTGGTGAGCGGCGTCAGTTCTGGCGTCTTGATTACGCAGGCATTGCCGGTCGCGAGCGCTGCCGAAAGAGACCGGGCTGTCATCTCGATCGGGTAATTCCACGGAATAATCTGAGCCGAGACGCCGTAGGGTTCGTGCGTCGTGAAGTCGAGATAGCCCGCTCCAAGTGGAATTGAACGGCCCTCGACGGTTTCTGCCTGGTTTCCGTAATACTCGAAGTAGCGCGCTGCGCCCTGGACCTCAATCCGCGATTCCCAAAGCGGCTTGCCTTGTTCCAAGGTCAGAAGCCGCGCGATCTCTTCGATATTGTCGAGAAGATAGCGGCCCATGGCCTGCACCATGCGTCCCCGTTCCACTGGGCGAAGATCGGACAGCGCGCCGTCATCGTGGCAAGCGCGCGCGGCCTGGACCGCGCGGTCTACGTCAGCAGCGTCAGCCAAAGCCTGTTCGGCCAGCGCTTCGCCAGTACCGGGATCGGTCACGACAATCCGACCGGCGCAGCCGTCGACCCAAGCGCCGTCTATGTAATTCTGCCAGTAGGGCGCAATGTCATCCATCGACCGCCTCACGCATCCATTGCTGCAGGGTCCGGATCGAATGCTCGGAGTTCAGCCCGCAGGCCGGGTCAAGCACCAGGGGCCCCGGCCGATAGCCACGGCTTTTCAGCCCTCGCGCCACGCTTTCGACAAGCCTGATATCCTCTTCCACTGTTGTCTCGCGGTCCTGGACCGCAAGCCGCCGGATCACCTCGCTGTCCTCGCCGCCCGGTGTGTACCAGCCGCGCCAGACCGTGCAGTTGTCGACCCCGTGGGCGCGCCAGTGATAGGTGTTCAGAACGTTGCCCGGATAGACCTGGAACGAGAACATCGGCCAAAGGAAAAACGAGCGGTATTCTCCTCCGTGCGGTACCGAAGTGTCGATGGGATAGGTCATTTTCGAAAGATCCTGGCACTCGGTGGTGTGTCGCAGGACATAACCCTTTTTCATCGGCTGGATGTCGTATGTCTCGGGTCGGATGACGCCGGTGGCAAACGTGGGGTGGTTGATTGAGCAATGGTAGCACTCGGAGTAGTTCTCGACCGAGACCTTCCAATTGCACTTCTCAGGGATCTCGACCCATTCGATCGGTGCAAGGGTGTCGATATGAGGCACATAATCGGCCAGTTCCTCACGAACGCCGGGATACCATTCGTCCATGGGAGCGGCGTTGTCGTCGAGGTTCACAAAAATGAACCCATGGAAGACCTCTGTCCTGACGGAAGTCAGGCAGATCTTGCTGCGATCGAAGCCCGGGACCGCCTTGATGTTCGGCCCGGCACGGAGTTCTCCGGAAAGCTCGTAAGTCCAGGCATGGTAAGGGCAAACAACGACGCGGGTCGAGCCGGAGCCCTCAACCATCTGATGCGCGCGATGCTGGCAAACGTTGTAGAAGGTACGTAGTTCTCCCTCGCGACCACGGATACAGAAGAGGCTCTCGCCTGCGATTTCGAAGGTGAAGTAGTCGCCGGTATTCCTGACTTGGCTTGCATGCCCGGCAAACTGCCAGGTGCGGGCAAGTAGTCCCTTCATTTCCTGATCGAAAATCGTGGGGTCTGTATAGTAACGTGCTTCCAGCGAGTGGATGGGGGCCGGGGGCTCGTGAACGCTCATTCGTGCTTATCCTTTTCTCCGACATAGATGCCGAGCGCGTGGCGCTGGCTGTGGTAGCTTTCGATCGACGACACGACATCCTCGCCGGCTTCGGCGATGATGAACGCGATCAAGACTTCAAAGAATGCCGTCAGCGCCACAGTCGAGATGAAGAATTGTGGCGTGTCGGTCGGCACGACGAACCTGTGCTGCGCGTCGGGCATGATCGGGCTCGCAAGGCTGTCGGAAATGGCGATGACCCGAACGCGCTGAGCGCGCGCAACGGCGACTGCTTCGACAATTTCGCGCCGGTAGGGCCGGAAAGTCATGGCAATCAGAACGTCGTTTTCGTTAGCGCGCGCGAGCCCATCCACGGGCTGCGTTCCGCCTTGGGGAAGGGCCCGCACGCCGTCGATAGCCATGCCGGCCAGGTAGGCAAAGTTCTGCGCGATCGCATTGTTCACGCCCACACCGAGTGCAAAGCAGCGCCGTGCAGATACGATTTCGCGTGCTGCTGCCTGAATTGTGCGGTGGTCCGTCGAGGCGAAAAGGCCTTCTATGTTGTCGATGGCCGATTCGGCGCTTGCGGCGAAGAGGGCGCCCATCTCGTCACGTTGCGCGACCGACTGAAGCCAGCGCGCCCGGTCGGGATATGTCTCGCGGCCTTGGCGGATCTCGTTTCGAAATACCTCTCGGAACGATTCGTAGCTTTCGATTCCGATGGCTCGGGACAATCGTACCAATGTATTTGGCTTTACATCCGCCTTTGCGGCAAGCTGCCGGATGGAACACACGCCAATCTCATTGGGGTTTTCCAGTAGAAAGCCCGCCAACTTCGCCAGTTCCGGTGTGAATTCAGCTCGAAGGGCCTGAATCCGTTCAAGGATTTCGAGGGACGTGGCTGGATGTGGTTCATTTGTTTGTTTCATGATTGACGACACTACAAATGTTCGCTAGCCCTGTCCACAGAAAACATTTGTTCGAAAGGAAGCGATCAATGGTTCCCTCCTCTGCCCGCGTGGTGATCATCGGAGGCGGCATCATGGGCTGCGGTCTCGCCTATCACCTTGCACATGAAGGCTGGACGGACGTCGTCCTGCTCGAAAAGGCCGAGCTGACCTCTGGTTCCACATGGCATGCCGCCGGGCAGATCACGCATTCCACGTCCAGCTATGGTCTTGGCAAGTGCGTAGGCTACAATATCGATCTGTACTCGAAGGTGCTCGAGGCAGAGACCGGGCAGTCGGTCACCTGGCATGGCTGCGGCTCACTCCGGCTGGCTTATACCGACGACGAGCTTGACTGGCTCCACCAGACCATTTCAGTTGGCAAAGGCCTCGGTTTCCCGATGGAGCTTGTCGGGCCAGAGCGGATCCGCGAACTGCATCCCTTCTACAACCTCGATGGCGTCAAGGCGGCATTGCACACGCCCGACGACGGCCATGTCGACCCGGCCGGCGCGGCTTTTGCGCTCGCAAAGGGCGCGCGGCAGTTGGGCGTGAAGGTGATCCGACACTGCCGGGCCACGAACGTGACGTTTACGCCGAACGGCGAATGGCTCGTCGAAACCGAGCAGGGTTCGATTACTTGCGAGCATGTCGTCAACGCCGGCGGCACCTACGCAAGACAGGTGGCGTTGTGGTCGGGCTACGACCTTCCGACGACCTCGATGACGCACCACTACTTCATCACCGACACGGTCCCGGAGTTCCAGAACCTCGACAAGGAACTTCCCGTCGTTCGCGATGATCGGCTGGTCTCTGGCTATGTCCGGATGGAGCAGAAGAAAGGCCTGATCGGCATTTATGAGAAGGCCAATCCGAACACTGTCTGGGAAGATCACTGCCCTTGGGAAGCGGAGAACGAACTCTTCGAGCCGGACTATGATCGCATCATGCCCTGGCTCGAAAACGCGATGGGCCGAATGCCGATCCTCGCCGAACTTGGAATCACCCGCGAAGTGCATGGCGCGATCAGCCATCCGCCCGATGGCAACCCGCTGATCGGTCCGGCACCGGGGCTGAAGAACTACTGGTGCTGCTGCGGTACGCAAATCGGCATTGGTTGGGGCCCTGGTCTGACGCGGGAACTGGCGCGCTGGATAATTTCGGGCAAGCCCGAGATCAACATGCGTGAATTCGATCCGCGCAGGTTCGGCCCCTATGCGGATAAAACCTACCAGATCACCAAGGCCAAAGAGGATTACCTTCTGCGGCACGAGATTCCGTTCCCGCACTTCAACCGTCTTGAAGGCCGGCCGGTCAAGCCGTCCGCGCTTTATGAGGATTGCAAAGCTGAAGGCGCGGTGTTCGAGGAAGTTTACGGCCATGAGCGTCCGCGCTGGTTCGCGCCAGAGGGGACCAAGGCAGAGGATATCTATGGCTTCCGGCGTACCAAACTGCACGACATCGTCGGCGCCGAAGTGCGCGCAGTTCGCCAAAGTGCCGGCATTATGGATATTTCCGCCTTTACCAAGGTCGAGGTCTCAGGGCCGGACGCGCGCGCCTTCCTTGATCGATTGGTCGGCAACAAGCTGCCCGCGCCGGGGCGTATCGCTCTGACCCACATCTTGAACGAGGCGGGCCGGATCGAGCTGGAAACCACGATCGTCTGTCTTGCCCAAGACCGCTTCTATCTGGTCTGCGCAGCCTTCTTCGAACAGCGTCTGGTCGACAATCTGAGCTTCGCGCTGCAGGGCGAGAAGGTGACGATAACCAACCGCTCTTCTGACTGGGGTGCGGTTGCTCTGAACGGGCCGCTGTCTCGCGACATCCTCACGGCTTGCACCAGTTCCGACCTTTCCAACGCCGGATTCAAATGGATGACCGCGCAGGAAATCGAGGTGGGCGGCCACAGGCTTTGGGCTTTCCGGATGTCCTATGCGGGTGAGCTTGGCTGGGAATTCCACGGCCCTCGCGATGCGATCCTCGGGGCTTTCCGAGCCATCAAGGCGGCAGGCAAGCAATATGGGCTGAAAAACTACGGGTCTTTTGCCATGAACGCGATGCGCATGGAAAAGGCTTTCAAGGGTGCTGGGGAACTCACGAATGAAGTTACGCTGCCGGAAGCGGATGTCATGCGCTTTGTCAAACTGGACAAGGACTTCCGTGGCAAGGCGGTCACGGAAGCAGCCGCAGCCAAGCCGCTGCGCTTCGTCTGTGTCTACCTGGAAGTGACCGATGACGGCAAGTCCGACGGCAACGGCGGCGAGGCTGTTCTTGCAAATGGCACACAGATCGGAACCGTGAGTTCCATCGCCTTTGGTCATGGCGTAGGCAAACTTCTGGCCTTTGCCTACGTGAAACCCGAACATGCTGTGCCGGGCGCGACATTGGAAGTCGTGATCATGGGCGTGCCGCGGTCAGCCAAGGTACTGGGAGAGCCGGCATACGATCCTGAAAGCCTCAAGCCGCGGACTGACACCCGCGCTGAGGCGATGGCATGAGCGCTTTGATGAAAGCCATGGTCCTAGTGGGCCATGGTGACTTTGATAAGCTCGTTTGGCGCGAGGACTGGCCGAAGCCGGTCCCCGCTGCCGGCGAAGTCCTGATCAAGGTCGGAGCCTGCGGCCTCAACAACACCGATATCAATACGCGCACCGCCTGGTACGCGACGGAAGTGACGGCGGGAGTATCCCAGGCATCGGGAATTTCGGGATTTGATGTCCAGGATACTTCGGAAGGCACCTGGGGAGGCCTTCCGCTGACATTCCCGCGGATTCAGGGGGCCGATACAGTCGGATGCATCGAGGCGGTGGGAGACGGCGTTGATCCCACACGCATCGGCGAGCGGGTGATCGTCGATCCATGGCTTCTTGGGACCGGCGACTGGATGGACCCGGTGAACGCACCCTATTACGGTTCGGAATGTGACGGCGGCTTTGCTGAGTATACGACGATCCGTGCCAGCAACGCCCACCGGATCGACAGCCAACTGACCGACGCCGAGCTTGCTACCTTTCCTTGCGCTCTAACGACGGCGGAAACACTTGTGCTGAGGGCAGAGCCGAAGCCCGGCGAAACCGTCGTGGTCACCGGTGCGTCCGGAGGCGTCGGCAGCACCGCAATTCAACTTTGTCGGCTGCGTGGCGTGCGCGTCATCGGGATTGCTTCGGCCGCCAAGCACAGCCTTCTGCTGAAGGCTGGATGCGATGCCGTCATCGACCGTTCTGAACCTGACCTGGAGGCAGCTATCCGCAAGACTGCGGGCGGGCCGGTGGACATCGTCCTGGATGTCGTCGGCGGTGCGATGTTCATGCCGGTCATCAATGCGCTGCGTCAAGGGGGGCGCTATGCCTCCTGTGGAGCCATCTCGGGCCCAACGGTGAATTTTGACCTGCGTCGGCTCATTTATCGTGACTTGAAGCTCTCCGGCGCGACGATCACACCGCCTGGCACCATGGCGCGCTTGGTCCGACTGATTGAGCGCGGCCTACTCAAACCGCAACTCGCGGCGAGCTTCCCGCTGAAGGAACTCCACGCAGCGCAGCGCGCTTTCCTGGCCAAGGACCATGTCGGCAACATCGTGGTGACGCCATGATTTCCGCAGCGGCCACTCAGGAACGGGACAACGGCTTGCGGCAGATGTGGGGCGTACTGCGCGCCTATGTCGAGGCTCATGCGGAGCCTTTCCACAGCTTCACAGGCGCACTGCCTTACGACCTCAGTCTGCTTGCGACCGACACGAAAACGCTTCCGACGGGCGCGATGCTGGCGGAGATGTCAACCTTTGCCAGACCCGAGACGCGACCCTTGGTCGAGGCTGTCATCGCGGTGGCCAACTTGCTGGAGTGGCAACAGGGATATGACGAAGTACAGGTCGGATCCGACTATCTGGCACGATCCGGTTGGTGCCACCTTGCCGGGCCCGATGGCCCGATCCTGATGACGGGTGCCCGGCTTTTTCTGGGCTATTGGGGCGGCGGCCTCGATTATCCTTTCCACTGGCACGCGGCCGAAGAGTTGTACCTGACGCTCGCCGGTAGCGCCATTTTCCGCGCCGAGGGGCGCGCCGACGTTCGCGTAGGTCCGGGCGACAGTGTGCACCACGCTTCCTGGCAACCTCACGCCACCCAATTTGGGTCGAAAGGATTCCTCGCGCTCATCGCTTGGCGTGGGGCTGATCTGTCGATGAAACTGGAAATGGAGACGCGCAAGTGAAGATTACCCGCATACGTGTCTACAAGACGGACCTCCCCTACGTCGGAGGAACCTATTCCTGGGGCGCGGGAAACGCCATAAAGGTAGCCAAGGCGTCTGTCGTCGTCATCGACACGGACGCCGGGTTGTCCGGATGCGGGGAATTCACGCCCTGCGGCGAGAACTACATGGTTGCCCATTCCGAAGGGGTGGAGGCTGCGGCACGGCTTCTCGCACCGGCGCTGCTGGGCGAAGATCCCCGGCAGGTGGCGCGGATCGAGCGGATCATGGACCACGTCATTCAGGGTCACGGATATGCCAAGGCGCCAATTGATGCCGCGTGTTGGGACATTCTGGGCCAGTCCACCGGACAGCCTGTCTGGATGCTCCTCGGTGGAAGGCTGACGGAGGCCGCTCCAATGTATCGGGTCGCCCCGCAAAAATCGACGGACGAGACCATTGCCGAGATGGAGCGATATCGCCAGCAGGGCTACAGGCAGTTCCAGATCAAGGTCGGGGCCGACTGGGTGACGGACATCGACAGAATCCGCGCCACCTTGCCCCTGCTGAAGCCGGGCGAGAAGGCGATGGCCGATGCCAATCAGGGCTGGCGGGTGGACAATGCGATCCGCGTCGCACGCGCCACGCGAGATCTCGACTTCATTCTGGAACAGCCGTGCCGGACCTACGAGGAGTGCCAGCAGGTCCGACGTGTCGCCGAGCAGCCCATGAAGCTCGATGAATGCGTGACAGGTATGGCGGCGGCACAACGCATTGTTGCCGACCACGGGGCGGACATATGCTGCCTGAAGATCTCCAACCTCGGCGGGCTCTCGAAGGCACGTCGGGTACGTGATTTCCTGATCGACAACCGCATTCCGGTGGTCAGCGAGGACACCTGGGGCGGAGAGATCACATCTGCGGTTGTGGCTCACTTCGCCGCTTCGACACCTGAGGAATACCTTCAGAACACAACCGACCTCATGAACTACAACACCCGGTCGACAGGTATCGGAGGTCCGACTGCACAAGAAGGGAAACTCTTAGCCAGCGACACACCCGGGCTGGGCGTGCGCCCGGATTTCGAGAGCATCGGTTCCGCAGTTTCGGAGTATGTGCTGTGAAGATAACCCGCATCACGGTCTGGGCAGTCGATCTACCCTTGACGAAGCCCTACTGGCTTTCAGGCGGCCGGTTAAAATTCGAACGGCTCGACTCGACTTTCGTTCGCCTCGATACGGATGAGGGGATCTGCGGTTGGGGCGAGGGCTGCCCCTGGGGGACGACCTATCTGCCCGCGCACGGTCCAGGCATCCGTGCCGGCATTGCGATGCTTGCCCCGGCAATTCTTGGACGTGATCCACGCTCCCTCCGTTCGCTCAATGAGGTGATGGATGTCCAACTTCCGGGCCACCTCTACGTCAAATCGGCGATCGACATGGCGGCTTGGGATATTCTTGGCAAGGTCGCGAACATGCCGCTCTGGCAGCTTTTCGGGGCCCATACTGCGGAGCCGGTAGCGGTCAACTCGTCGATTTCCACCGGGACGCCAGATGAGATGATCGCCCTCATCGGCGAGGCATCGGCCAAAGGCTACCGCACGCATTCCGCCAAGCTCGGTGGCCACGACATTCGCGCCGATATTGCCCGGATCGAGGCGATCACGGCCGCGCTCCCGTCGGACGAGAAAGTCACCTACGACATCAACCGCGCATGGACACCCGGCGTTGCGGTGCAAGTTCTGAACTCGGTCGCGGCACGGGATTGGATCGAGCAGCCCTGCGAGACACTCGACCAATGCGCGCATGTGGCGGGTCGCGTCGCCAACCCCATCATGCTCGACGAATGCCTCCATACCTTCCAGGATCACCTTGACGCCTGGCGGCTTGGGGCGTGCGAGGGCGTCAAGGTCAAGCCGAACCGCGTTGGAGGGCTGACAAAGGCTCTGCAAATACGCGATTTTGGGGTCTCTGTCGGCTGGCAGATGCACATCGAGGATCTTGGCGGTTCAGCCTTGGCCGACACCGCGGCGATACACCTCGCCGCAGCCACGCCCCAGGCAAACCGGCTCGCAAGTTGGCTCTGCCACTATCACCTTTCGGTCGATCCGGTGCCTGATCAGGGTGCGCGCAATGAAGGTGGCTTTGCCACCCCGCCCTCTGTGCCGGGTCTCGGCGTAACACCTGATCCTGGGCGACTGGGCGATCCTGTCGCGGTCTATGAGGTTTCAAGATGAAGATCACACGCCTAACACTTTGGGAAATCCCGCTGACGAGCCATGTTGCCTATCACATGGCTGGCGGCAAAACGTGCGATACGGTCACCTCGGTCGTTCTTCGCGTCGATACAGATGAAGAAATCTCCGGCTGGGGCGAGGTCTGCCCGATCCCGCATTATCTGCCGGCCTACCCGGAAGGCGTCCGTCCCGCACTGGAATACTTGGCACCAGTGGTGATCGGATCTGATCCGGTTGGGCCAGAGGCACTGATGAGCCGCGCCGATGCGTGGCTCCAGGGTCATCCCTATGCCAAGTCGGCTCTGGATCTGGCGCTTTGGGATATTACGGGCAAGGTTGCCGGATTGCCGCTTTATGCGCTGCTCGGCGGGCGGCAGGTCAAGGACATGCCCCTATATCATTCCATCACTTGCATCGCGCCAGAAGAGATGGCGCGAATTGCAATGGAAGCTAAGGCCGAGGGGATCACTCAGTTCCAGGTCAAACTCGGTGCCGACGGCGACTGGCAGGCCGACGTTGCACGGTTGAGGATGGTGCGTGAGGTGGTGGGCGAAGGGCCGCTGGTTTACGGCGACTGGAATTGCGGCGCGACGCGGCTCGATGCCACGCGGGTTGGTAAGGCGGTGGCCGATCTGGACATCATGCTGGAACAGCCCTGCGCAACGCTAGAGGAATGCGCGGCGGTCCGCGCGGCGACCGGCCTGCCTATGAAGATCGACGAGAACGGGCACGACACCACCTCGCTGCTCAAGGCATACGAGCTTGGCTGCATGGATGCCGTCGCGCTGAAGCTGTCCAAGTTCGGCGGGCTTTCCCCGATGCGGCGGGCGCGCGATCTGTGCCTTCACCTTGGCGCGAAGATGTGCGTCGAGGACACTTGGGGATCGGACGTGACAACATCCGCATTGCTGCATCTGGCAGCTGCAACGCCCGAACGGATGCTTCTGAACACCTGCGATCTCTCGAACTACGTGGGACCACGACTTGATGCTGCGGCACCAAGCCGCCGCGACGGTCGCATTGCCCCGCCTGTAGGCCCCGGCCTGGGCGTCGTGCCCGACCCTGACACACTCGGCCAGTCTGCGGCCGTTATCGACTAGGAGAGCAAGATGCCCGACAAGACTCTGATGCAAACCTGGGCCGCGCGCGCGCGTGCTGTCCTGCCTGCTGGTGGCTTTGGCAATTTCGACCCGTCGATTTTCATCCGCGAGGGCAAGGGATCACGGATCTGGGATGAGGATGGTAGGGAGTATGTCGATTACCTGATCGGCTCCGGACCAATGCTTCTCGGTCACGGCCATCCCGAAGTACTGGAGGCGGTGGCCGAGCAGCTTCCCAAGGGCATGACGTTCTTCGCCAACAACGCAGCCGGCGTAGAACTGGCCGAGGAGATTTGCCGTGCAGTTTCTTGCGCAGAGCAGGTTCGGTTCCTGTCTTCGGGCGGAGAAGCGGACATGTATGCCATGCGCCTGGCCCGCGCCTTTACCGGCCGTGACAAGATCCTGAAGTTCGAGGGCGGCTATCACGGCATGTCCGCCGAAGCGCAGATGAGCCTTGCGCCGACACAGCTGGTGAACTTCCCGCAGGCGGTTCCCGACAGCGCCGGCATTCCCGAGGCGGTCCGGGGCGAGATGCTGATCGCGCCGTTCAATGACCTCGACTACCTCGAAAGCCTTCTGGCCGAATACGGTGATCGGGTTGCCGGCATCATCGTCGAGCCCCTGCAGCGGATCATCCCGCCGGCACCCGGTTTCCTTGAAGGCGTACGGGCGCTTTGCGACCGCTACGGCATCGTCCTGATCTTTGACGAGGTTGTGACCGGCTTCCGCTTTGCCTATGGCGGGGCGCAGGAAGCCTATGGGGTCACGCCAGATCTCTGCACGCTCGGCAAGATCATTGGCGGTGGCTTCCCGCTGGCTGCTGTGGCGGGCCGGAAGCCGATCATGGATCACTTCGACAAGGCCATCGTCGGGCCGGAGAAATGGCTTATGATGCTTGGCACGCTCTCGGGTAATCCGGTTGCGGCAGTGGCCGGCCTCAAGACGATGGAGATCCTGCGTCGCACCGGAGCGTTCGACACGCTCCGCAGTCACGGCGAGCGGCTCCAGTCGATGTTCCGCCGGCATCTCGACGCTGCGGGCGTTCCGCATCGGATTGTCGGCCATCCTACCCTTTTCGATGTGGTCTTTGTTGACCGTGAAGTGCGGACCTATCGTGATGTGCTGGCTGCCGACCAGAAGAAGAACGGTCGGTTCAACGCGGTTCTGCGTGAGAACGGAGTATTCAAGTCGCCGGGCAAGGTCTATCCGAGCCTCGCACTGACCGAGGCCGATTTCGAACTGACAGAGCTGGCCGTTCAAAGGGCCGCCGCCGCGATCGCCTGACGGGCGAGGTGACCCGGCGCGCCAGAAAGTGACACCAGGAAGAGACAAGGAATACCAACCATGAAGGTTCTCGTGCCCGTAAAGCGGGTGATCGACTACAACGTGAAGGTCCGCGTGAAGGCGGATGGATCGGGTGTCGATCTTGCGAATGTGAAGATGTCGATGAACCCCTTTGACGAGATCGCGGTGGAAGAGGCGATCCGGCTGAAGGAGAAGGGGGTTGCGACCGAGGTTGTGGTGGTGTCGATCGGCGTGAAGCAGGCGCAGGAGACGCTGCGGACGGCGCTGGCGATGGGAGCGGACCGGGCGATCCTGATCGAGGCGGCGGCGGACGTGCACACCGACATCGAACCGCTGGCGGTGGCCAAGCTTCTGGCCGGCGTGGTCAGGGACGAGGCCCCCGGCCTGGTGCTGGCCGGCAAGCAGGCGATCGACAACGACATGAACGCCACCGGCCAGATGCTGGCGGCACTTCTGGGCTGGTCGCAGGCGACCTTCGCCAGCGAACTGGCGGTCGAGGGCGACAAGGCGACCGTGACGCGCGAGGTTGACGGCGGCCTGCAGACGATTTCGGTCAAGCTGCCGGCGGTGGTCTCGGTCGATCTGCGTCTGAACGAGCCGCGCTATGCCTCGCTGCCGAACATCATGAAGGCCAAGGCCAAGCCCTTGGCGACCAAGACGCCGGCCGACTACGGCGTCGACGTCGCGCCCCGCCTGACGGTGGTCAAGACGACGGAACCCGCGGGCCGCAAGGCCGGGGTCAAGGTCGGCTCGGTGGACGAGCTGATCGCGAAACTGAAAGACGAAGCGGGGGTGATCTGATGGCTGTCCTTCTTCTTGCGGATGTGAACGGTGGCCAGCTTGCCACCGATTCGGTTGCCAAGGCGTTGACGGCGGTGGCGGCCCTGGGCGAGGTGCACCTGCTGGTGGCCGGTCCGGCCTCGGCCGCGGCCGAGGCGGCGGGGCTTGCCGGGGCGGCCAAGGTGCTGCACGCCGAGGACGCGGGCCATGGCCTGGCCGAAGGGCTGGCCGACCTGGTGGTCAGCCTGGCCGGCGGCTACAGCCACATTGCGGCGGCGGCGACGCCCTATGCCAAGAACGTGCTGCCGCGGGTTGCGGCGCTTCTGGACGTGATGGTGCTGTCGGACGTGACCGCGGTGGTCGATGCCGACACCTTCGAACGGCCGATCTATGCCGGCAACGCGTTCCAGACGGTGAAATCCTCGGACAAGGTGAAGGTCTTCACCGTGCGCACCGCGGCCTTCGCGGCCGCCGGCACGGGCGGCTCGGCGGCGGTTTCGCCGGTCGCGGCAAAGCCGTCGGACCTGTCGGCCTGGGTCGAGGACAAGGTGGCGACCTCGGACCGTCCGGAACTGACCTCGGCGGGGATCGTCGTGTCGGGCGGGCGCGGCGTGGGCAGCCAGGCCGACTTCGCGCTGATCGAGAAGCTGGCCGACAAGCTGGGCGCGGCCGTGGGCGCATCGCGCGCGGCGGTCGACTCGGGCTACGCCCCGAACGACTGGCAGGTGGGCCAGACCGGCAAGGTCGTGGCGCCGCAGCTGTACGTCGCGGTCGGCATCTCGGGCGCGATCCAGCACCTGGCGGGGATGAAGGACAGCAAGGTCATCGTCGCCATCAACAAGGACGAAGAGGCCCCGATCTTCCAGGTCGCCGACTATGGCCTCGTCGCTGACCTCTTCACCGCCGTGCCGGAACTGATCGAAAAGCTCTGAGCGGGTGGGCTGTCGATGAACATTAAGGAGGCGGCGCAGGACCTTGGCGCCAATCGGCTGGAGACGTTCTTTCTGATCACGCTCCGGCAGATCAAGCCTGGGGTGATCGCAGGCGGGCTATTCGCCTTCATCATGTCATGGATCAACGTTGAGGTCAGCATCTTCAATTCGACTGTGGAACTGGTGCCGATCCCGGTGAAACTGTTCAATTACATCCAGTACGATGTCGATCCGCTCTTCGCGGCACTTTCGGCTGTGACCATTTACGTCGCTTTTGGTGTCGTGTTCGTAATTGATGCGCTTATTGGAATCGACAAAGCGACAAACTGATAAGACCGAAGGAAGTCGACTGGCATGCCAAAGATCACTTACATTGAACATGGTGGAAAAGAGCACGTTGTAGAAGTCACGGCCGGTCTGACGGTGATGGAAGGCGCGCGGGACAACGGGATTCCTGGAATAGAAGCCGATTGCGGCGGGGCCTGCGCCTGCTCGACGTGCCATGTCTATGTCGACCCTGCGTGGATGGACCTTCTGCCCGCGAAGGAACCGATGGAGGAAGACATGCTCGACTTCGCCTACGCCCCCGATCCGCTGCGTTCCCGGTTGACCTGTCAGATCAAGGTCACGGACGCGCTGGATGGGCTCGTCGTGCAAATGCCCGAAAAGCAGATCTGATGGCTGCCAGGCCGGCTTTGGAACTGACTGTGCGGCTTTGATGACTCAATTGAACTCATGACGGGAAGGTATTGGGAATGTCTGGCATTGTCGTGATCGGCGCAGGGCAGGCGGGTGCCTCGCTCGTGGCCAGGCTCCGGGGCGTCGGATATGGGGGCCAACTGACCCTGATCGGAGCGGAACCGGTTCCACCCTATCAGAGACCTCCATTGTCCAAGGCGTACCTGAAGGGCGATATGGACCCCGAGCGCCTTTTTGTGAGGCCGAAGAACTTCTACGCCGATAACGGCATTGATCTTCGACTTGGCCAGTGGGTGAGCGACATCGACCCCGCTGCCAAGACCCTAAAGGTTGGCGGAGACGTGCTCGCCTATAGCCAGCTGGCTCTTACAACCGGTTCCATTCCACGACGCCTGCCGGCACGGATCGGGGGAAGCCTAGGCGGTGTGTACGTCATGCGCGGCTTGGCCGACATTGATGCAATGGCACCGGAATTCGTGGAAGGCCGGAGGCTTTTGATCGTGGGAGGCGGCTACGTCGGGCTCGAAGCCGCCGCAGTCGCCACCAGCCTTGGCCTTGAGGTTACGCTCATTGAGGCCGCGCCGCGTATTCTTCAGAGGGTGGCGTCTGCGGCAACGGCCGACTACTTCCGCAAACTCCACACAGACCATGGGGTGCGAGTACTCGAGAGCACCAAACTGGATCATCTTCTTGGTGATGACAGAGTGCGAGCAGCCGTATTGGCGGACGGAAGGGAGATCGCCGCCGATTTCGTGCTGGTCGGGGTTGGTGTGGAGCCAGCGACCGCCCTTGCAGAAACGGCCGGTCTCAAAGTTGAGAACGGCATCTGGACAGACGCCCTGGGCCGAACCTCGGATCCCTCAATATGGGCCGCAGGCGATTGCGCCTCGTTTCCGCACAGCAGCGGGCGCATGCGGCTTGAGAGCGTTGGACACGCAATCGATCATGCCGAATGCGTCGCCCAGAACATGGTTGGCACCGGCATGACCTATGTCGCGAAACCCTGGTTCTGGTCTGACCAGTACGATACCAAGCTCCAGATCGCCGGGCTGAATTCTGGATACGACCAGGTGGTTGAACGGCTCGGCCAAGGTGGCTCTGCCTCAGTTTGGTACTTCGGGGGAAAACGGCTATTGGCCGTCGACGCCATGAACGACCCGCGGGCCTACATGGTCGGCAAGCGGATAATCGAGGCGGGCCAAACTGTTCAGCCCAATCTGGTGCGGGACCCAACCACGGATTTGAGAACGCTGGCTCCGTCAGCCATTGGCAGTTCATAGCATCCACTGTGACTTGATCTCCCTGCAGACCGGTAACGATCTGCAAACTGCGGCACCTTTGGGTGCCGCTTCTTTTTGAGCGGGGTGATCAATCCTGTTCATCGATTCCGGTCGTAAACGCATGCACGCTCGTGCGGCTTGGATCATTGCCAGCCACTCGAGCATTCACAAGCCTTGAGTGATGCTTTGACGGCCTATCCATGCGCAGCCGTTGGAGATACAAGGGCTGACCCGGCGCATCAGCCGGGTCTGTTCTATTTCGCGGCAGAGTCTGCGCTCCCAAATCGGCATCGACCAGCAGCCGAGCGGAGATCAACCGGATGTGAGCCTAAAGACGCCTAGGATTACGGGCGACGACGATCATCTCGACGCGCATACCTGCACGCGCCAGAGCAACGCCACCTGTCGCCCGGGCCGGAGGGTTGCCCAGATCGACCCAGGCGTCCCAGACGGCGTTCATCCCAGCGAAATCCGCCATGTCGGCCAGCCAGACCTGGACCGACGCGATGTCGGCCTTGCTGCCGCCCAGTTCTGCCATCACGGCATCGACATTCGCCAGAACCTGCCGGGTCTGGGTCGTGATGTCCGCCGTCAGATCGTCGGGCACCTGCCCGGCCAGAAAGACGATGTCGCCGACCGTGACGGCCTCGCTCATGCGGGGGCCGGGATTGAGGCGGGTCAATGTCATAATTCTTCCTTCGGTTTCAGTCATTGTCGCTGACCATCGCGCCAGCGCCCCGGCGCGAGGTTTCGGATGCCGGAACTGTCGTGCGCATTGACAGCGCGTTGAGTCCGGCTAGCGTCTCTGCCGAGAGAGGGCACATGTCGGGGGCAGGGGGCGCGATCTTGTGTTCCGCCCGGCACGTCACCAGCACAACCTGTGCTTCCTGCAGCTTGGAAAGCGCGGTCAGCTGTGCCGGATCCACCTCACCGTCGGCCGAAATATAGGCCTTTTCGCCGTTCCAACCGATTTCGATCGCCGCATTGATCGCCTTGGCGATTCGCGCCAGATGTGGAACGGCAAGCACCGGATGACGCAACGCCCCGACCATGACAGGCGCGGCAGAAACGCCTTCCGGCAGGCCCGCGTGGTCGTCAAGCGACGCGCCGGCCGTGATCGGGCAAAGCGCGCGCCCGTCCTGCGCCGCCCAGATCCGGCCAGAGATGGTCAGGGCACCACCTCCCGCAGGCCGCGCCGCAAGATGGGCCAGCAGGGCCGCCGGACCATCAATACTGCGGGCAGCCAACCAGCCGGCCGCGAAGCCGGCTTCCTCGGCCAGCCCCCATGGCATGCCGGCACCGCGTGCGGCCTTCAAGCACAGGGTTTCCACTTCGTTGCGCGACAATCGGGTCAGCAGCGCGGGATGTTCGGGAAAGGTCGTCGCCGAGGCTGTCGGATCATGGGCTTCCGTCAAGGACATCACCGACTCCTCCCGGCCATTTCATCGGGATAGGGCATGTCCTGGAACATGCTGATACGGACCCATTTGTCGGACCGCGGATCAAAGCGGCTGGCGCCGAAGAAGGCCAGCTTGCAGCGCATCAGGTCGATGGGCAGCATGTCCTTGCCGATCAGGTTGTCACGCACTTCGGCGAAGGGGTGGCCTTCGGCAATCTGCACCCGCCGAGCAGCATAGCGCTGGCCGGGGTGGCGCATCAGGAAGGCGGCGACGGTCGTGTCACCGTCTTCACCTTGAAGTGCGATGTGCAGCTCCTGCACCAGCCGGGCGATGCAGAGCGGTTGTTCCAATTCGGCACCGTCTTCGCTGTGACGTTCGCCCAACCGCGGTTCGAGCTTTTCCTCAGACACATACCAGAAGCGGGCATCGTTCGCGGAATCACGGAAGTCGATATCCAGCGCCCAGCGGAAATGCTCGCGGATCAGCCGACGCAGGGTCTCGACGGTCATTGCACCATCGATGCGCGCTGCAATGGCCTCGTCAGCGGACATGGTCGGGCCGAGATCGTCGATGAGCTTTCCATGCGGTTCCAGCATCAGGGACAGAAGAGCCTCTTGCCCCTCCAGCGTCAGCGTCACCTCGCCCCAGCGCCAAAGATCGTCCCACGGATAAGGTGAAGTTCGGGGCCAGTTCGTAAGCTTGCTTGCTATCAGGTCCAGATCGGCATCGAGATCCTTCAGCTTTGCAACCTGGATGGGGTGCTCGGACTGCCACAGTCCGGCGTTGCGACGGGCCTCGGCCAGCGCAGCATTCAGGGACTGAATGGTGTCGCCATCGGCTGTCGGCAGGGCGCGGACGCGGGCTAGCGCTTCTTCCCGTGCGCGCATCCAGTTGTTCATGAGAACCGGATGGCGCACAAGGAACGGTGCCATGCCGAGGCCGGTGGAATTACCAACGCCAAGGCTGCGGCGGGTGGCAGGATCCAGCCGCGCCGCGCGCTCGCCGCCCCTCGATGCCGCCAGATGTTCAACAAGGTCGGTGGTGAACTGGCGGGTAAGCCAGACGCTGAGCATCTCGGCCTGGAAAGGGGCCGCCATTTCCGGCCGGTCGGCGATGATCGAACGGTCGGCGGCGCCGAACTTGCCCGCGCCATAGACGGCGGTGGTGCGCATCAGATAGCCGACGGTGGCGACCTCGGCCGGGTCGGGCTGTTCGCCCTGCGCCAGCCGGTCAACCACATGTGCAAACAGCCGGACGGAGCGGTTGGCGCGGCTGAGCGACAGCTCGTGCGGGGTGATCCGGCCCGCCTCCTGCAGGGGGACATTGGCTTCGAGCCGCGCAATATCCTCGCGCGTGGGGTTACCATCGAACAGGGCAAAGGTCGCGTCCCAGGCGGTGGCAATCACTCTGTCGGACCGCATCTCGTCAGGCAGGTCATGGGCAAAGGCCACCAGGCTGTAGGTGCGGACGGGGCCGATGGCGCGATAGACCGCGCGGCCGACACCCTTCGCATTGATGTCCCACAGCGGGCGGTCAAAGCGCCAGCCTTCGCTTTCCATTCGGCGCAGCAACTGGCGCAGGAACGAAAGCCGCGTCGGATGGGCGGCCCCCATGCGAGCAAGCGTCATCACTTGATCTGGCGAACGGCGGAACCGGGCCAGATCGCCGGTCGGTTGGGGCAACATGCGGTTCATCTTCTTCTCCGGTTCCGTATGGCCCGGGGGCTGGCGCCCCCGGGCGAAGACTCAGGCCTTGCGGCCCAGCATCAGGGTGATTCGCAGCGCGTCCCATAGCGATGGCAGCAGGATGATCGATACCGGAACTGCCGTCACGACGATGAAGCTTTGCAGCTTGCCAATGCCGCCCGACCCGGTCGAGATCAGGATTAGCGCCATCACCCCCATGGCAATCCCCCAGAAGGCGCGCAGCGCAACTGAGGGTTCGCCCTCGGACATCGCCGCCGAGATCACATAGCTCATCGAATCGCTGGTGGTGGCCACAAAGATCATGGTCAGGATCAGAAACAGGATCGACAGGATGAACCCGGCCGGCATGGCGCTGGTGATTGCCAGCAGCGCGGCGGGCAGGTTGAAGCCCTCGAACGGTCCGGCAATGACCCCGGGCGAGGCCATTTCGAAGGCGATGCCCGACCCGCCGATAATGGTGAACCAGAAATTGGTGATCATCGGTGCCGCAATTGACAGCATGAGGACGATCTGGCGGATCGACCGGCCACGGCTGACCCGGGCGATGAAGATCGCCATCAGCGGACCATAGCCCATGAACCAGCCCCAGAAGAACACGGTCCACCAGCCCAGCCAGCCGGGTTCGCCGAACATCCCCGCCTCGCCGCGATACATCGACATCTGGAAGAAGTTCTCAAGATAGACGCCCATGCCGCCGAAGAAGCTGGTCAGCATGGCCGTGGTCGGCCCGAATACCAGAAGGAAGACCAGAAGGCCGAGCGCCAGGATCACGTTCAGCGTGGACAGCATCTGGATACCCTTGGCCAGGCCCGAAATGGCCGACAGCGTATAGACCGCGACCAGCGCCATGATCACCACGGCCTGCGTGGCGAAGGTATCGGGAATGCCGGTCAGGGCATTGATGCCATAAGACATCTGCAGACCAAGGAAACCGATCGGCCCGACCGTGCCCGCAACCACGGCGACGATGCAGGTGGCGTCCGCAATCAGGCCGATGGGACCGTTGATCGCCCGGTCGCCGAACACGGGATAGAGCAGCGTGCGCGGCGCCAGCGGCAGGCCTTTGTCATAGTGGTAATGCATCAGCATGACGCCCGAAAGCGAACCGAGGATCGCCCAGGCCAAAAAGCCCCAATGCAGAAAGCTTTGCGCCATTGCAATATTGGCGCGGGCCTGAAGATCGGTCGGCGCCTCGCCGAACAGCGGCGGGGTGGACAGGAAATGCGCGATCGGCTCCCCTGCGGCCCAGAACACGCCGCCACCGGCCAGCAGCGTGCACATGATCATCGACGCCCAGTTGAAGGTCTTGAACTCGGGCATCGACAGCCCGCCAAGGCGCGCGCGACCGCCAGGCAGCGCGCAAAGGACAAGGCTGATCAAGAATGTGGCCAGCATCAGGATCTGCCAGTAAAGGCCGAAGTACTTGGCCGAAACGGCAAAACCCCAGTCAACCGCCGCCGAAAGCCCGTCAAGGTCCACCAGCGCGTATAGGCAAAACAGCAGGATAAACCCACCCGACAGCGCGAACAGCGGTCTGTTGATCCGCTGCAGGGCGCTGCGTCCTCCCTCCATCGAAATATCTGCCATGTCGTTCCTCCCTGAACGTTGTGTCATGGGGCCGCCGTCAACCGACAGCGCGCCTCGATAGTGTTTGTGGCATCTCAGCGGGGCCGAAACTGATCTCAAAAAAGCGATGCCAATTGCCGCCCATCACGCCGTCGATAGCAGCGAGATCCAGCCCTGCCGCCTTGAGCCCCGCGCGGAGGCTGCCGAAATCGCGGTTGTCGTGGAACCATGCGGGCATCGGCGGAAACCCCGGCGCATCGGCACTGCCTTCGCCGTAATCCACCGTCTTGGTCCAACGCCCGGTTCGCATCCATTCGACGATGCTGTCGGGCTGGTCTTGGCACAGATCGGTACCGATCCCAACCTGACGGGGACCGACCAGATCCAGCGCGCGGGCCACCATGTCGCACCAGTCCTGAAGCGTGCAGGCGCTGCCGCCCTTGAGGTGATGCGGATACACCGACAGACCCAGAAACCCGCCGGATTGGCCAAGCGCGCGCAGCAGCGTATCCGACTTGTTGCGCAGCGCCGGGTGCCAGCTGTGCAGATTGGCGTGGCTGATGGTGATCGGCCGCGTCGAATGCTCAATCGCCTCGCGCGTGGAACGTTCGGCCGAATGGCTCATGTCCACGACCATGCCGACGCGGTTCATCTCGGAAACCACGGCGCGGCCCATGCGGGTCAACCCGCTGTCGGTGTCTTCGTAGCAGCCCGAGGCCAGCAGCGACTGATTGTTGTAGGTCAGTTGCATGAACCTCAGGCCTAGCGTGTGCAGCACCTCGACCAGGCCGATGTCGTCCTCGATGCAGGACGGATTCTGCGAGCCGAAGAAGATCGCGGTGCGCCCGGTGTCGCGGGCGCGGCTCACATCGGCGGCTGTCCGCCCCTGAAAGATCAGGTCGGGGAACAGCTCGAACCATCGGTTCCAGCGTTCGATCACCTGCACCGTCTCGCGGAAGGTCTCGTGATAGGTGATGGTGACATGCACCGCATCCACGCCACCGGCGCGCATCTGGCGAAAGATCTTTTCCGACCAGTTGGCGTATTGCAGGCCGTCGATCAGCGGCGTCATTCCGGCGCCCCCGCGGCGACATAGGCGGTCTTCACGCTGGTGTAGAACTCGGCTGCGTAGCGTCCCTGTTCGCGCGAACCAAAGCTGGACGCGCCGCGTCCGCCAAAGGGCACATGGTAATCGGTGCCGGCGGTCGGCAGGTTCACCATGACGCAGCCCGCCCGCATGTTGGCGCGGAAATGACTGGCGCGAGAGAGGCTGCGGGTCATGATCCCGGCGGTGAGGCCGAACTGGCTGTCATTGGCGATGGACAGCGCCTCGGCATAGTTGTCGGCCTTGATCAGGCAGGTAATCGGGGCGAACATTTCCTCGCGGTTGACGGTCATGTCATTGCGGGTTCCGGCCAGCACGGCAGGGGCCATGTAATAGCCCTGGGTCTCGCGTTCCACACGGTCGCCGCCGCACAGCAGCTCGGCGCCCTCGGCGCGGCCCTTTTCGACATAGGCGAGGTTCTGGGCAAGCTGGCTTTCGCTGACCACCGGGCCAATCTGGGTGCCGTCTTGCAGCGCGTGGCCGACCTTGAACGCCTTGGCCGCCGCGACCAGCCGCTCCGCGAACTGGTCATGGATCGCGGAATGCACGATCAGCCGGCTGGCTGCGGTGCATTTCTGCCCCGTCCCGCCAAAGGCCGCATTGGCGGCATGAGTGACGGCCAGATCCAGATCACAATCGTCCATGATGAGCATGGGGTTCTTGGACCCCATCTCCATCTGCACCTTGGTCATGTTGGCCACGGCTGCGGCCGCGATGCCGCGCCCGACACCCACCGAGCCGGTAAAGCTGATCGCATCCACCTTGGGGCTTTCGACCAGCCGCTGCCCGACCTCGCGGCCCGAACCCAGCACCAGGTTGAACAAGCCCGGCGGAATATCCTGCCGCGCGATGATTTCGGCCAGCGCGACCGCACTGGCGGGGGTCAGGTTGGCGGGCTTCCAGACCACGGCATTGCCAAAGGCCAGCGCGGGCGCGATCTTCCATGCTGGCGTCGCCACCGGGAAATTCCACGGGCTGACGATCGCTACCACGCCCACCGGCTCGCGCCGCACGTCGATCTCGATGCCGGGGCGCACGCTTTCGGCCAGATCGCCCTGATTGCGCAGACATTCCGCCGCGTAATAGGTAAAGAACTGGCCGGCGCGATAGGTCTCGCCCTTGCCCTCGGCCAAGGGCTTGCCTTCCTCGCGCGCGATGATGCGGCCGATTTCCCCGGCGCGGGCCATCAGCTCGGTGCCGATGGCCATCAGCACGTCATGGCGTTTCTGGATGCCGGCCGCCCACCAGACCGGCTGGGCCGCCCGCGCCGCGTCCAGCGCCTGATCCAGCTGCTCGGCGCTGGCCTGGTCATAATGGCCGATCAGGTCCGACAGGTCGGACGGGTTGCGGTTCTCGATCGTCGAGATGCCGGACTGCCAGCGGCCCGCGATATAAAGATGCTGATTCTGGGTCATGGCGCCTCACTTTCCTTTGCATCCGGTTTAGGGCGCGCCTATCAATTCAGGCAATCTTGAAGTTCTGAATGAAATTGCAGGAGAACTGAAATGAAACTCGAGATGCTGCGCGTCTTCCAGACCACCGCCGCGCAGGGGTCGCTGGCCCGTGCGGCCGAGGCCCTGGGCAGAACGCCCTCGGCCGTCTCGATGATGCTCTTGCAACTGGAACAGGAGGTCGGCGGCGCGCTTTTCGAGGCGGGCCGCAAGAGCCGCCTGACACCGCTCGGCCTTCTGGTGCTGGAGGAAAGCCGCCGCGCCAACGAGGCGTTCGAGCGCAGCGTCGGCGCGATCCGCCGCTATGCCACCGCGACCGGCGGGCTGGTGCGGATCGCGGCGGTGCCGTCCGCGACCATCGGTCTGTTGCCCCCGGTGATCCTGCGGTTTCGCCGCGAACGCCCGGATGTGCGGTTGGAAATCAACGATGTGGATAGCGCCTCGGTCCGCCGCCGGATCGAGAATGACGAGGCGGATATCGGCATCGTTTCGGCGGCACCGGAAAACGCCGGCGAAGGAACGCTGATCGAACGCACGCCGCTGGGCATCGTCTGCCGGGTGGGTGGCCCCATCGACCGCGCGGCAAGCGAGGGCCGCAGGGATTGGGCACTGATGGAACTGGAGCCGATGATCGTCAACCCGCTCTGCGGGATGGTGAAGAACCCTGCCGTCGAAGGGCTGGTGCTGCGCTCAGGCCTTGAATCGCGCAATACCACGGCCCTTCTGGCTTTCGTTCATGCCGGGCTGGGCGCCACGATCCTGCCCGAAAGCGCGATGCGTGCAACGGGCGGCGCGCTCTCCTTCTTGCAGCCCGACGACCCTGGCGCCTTTCGGCACCTGTTGAAGATCCGCCAGACCACGCGGCCCGCACCCCCGGTGGTCGAGACGTTCTGGCAAAGCCTTCACGCCCTGTCGCCGGGGGATTGAGCCTCTGTCGCGGCAAGCCCGGCAAACCGCTGGCGGACCCGCTGCACCAGATCGCTGACCAGCCGCGAAGCGGGGCGCAGGGCCGGGGTGAGGATGTCATAGGTGAAGGGCTGAACCGGGCGGATCGGACGGGCCACGACCATGCCGAGATGCGCGCAATGCAGCGCCGTCACCGGCTCGACGATCGAAACGCCCGCGCCTCCGGCGACCATGGCGCAGATGGCGAAGGACAGTTGCGCCTCGGCGACCACGCGGGGCTTGATGCCATGATCGGCAAAGAAGCGGTCGGTGTCGGACCTTGTGCTGATCTCGCTGCCAAGGGCGATGAAGGGCCGTTGGTGGAAATCCTGTGGTTCCAGCACCGCCTTGTCACAGAGCGCATGGCCGGGCGGCAGCACCGCCAGCATGGGCATTGTTCCCAGCGGTTCGCGCCGGATCGCCGGCAGATCGAAGTCCAGCGCGCTGAAACCCACGTCGAATTGCTGCGAACTGAGGTGCTGCACCACGGCATGCGAACTGCGCACCCGAAGCGAGACGGCGATGCCGGGCCGCTCAGCGGTGAAGTCGGCTATGGCGCCAGGCAGGAACTGCAATCCAAGGGCCGGCATCGCCGCGATCTTCAGGCTGCCGCTGCGGTATTGCCGGATGTCATCGGCCACGCGGGAGATTTCCTGAAGCCCGACGAAGGACCGCCGCACCTCCTCATATAGCGCGTCGGCCTCGGGCGTGGGCGTCAGGCTGCGGCCGATGCGGGCGAACAGCGCAAAGCCGAGTTCGGCCTCAAGATCGGCCAGCAGGCGGCTGACCGAGGGTTGGGTCAGGAACAGCAGATCGGCGGCGGCCGTGACCGAGCCGCTTTCGATGATGGCGCGGAAGGCCTCGATCTGCCGATGGGAAAGCCGCATGTCAGACTCATAGCATTGGCGTATGGATAGCGCGATTCTTCGGATTTTACATATTCGCCCCTGATCTGTCATCCCTGCAGCAAGGGGAGATCGGCCATGTCAGCGCAAGCAGGCACAGCAATCATTGGCGGGGGCATCGTAGGGCTGTGCGTGGCCCTCGGGCTTGCGGCGCGCGGGCATGAGGTGCTGGTGCTGGACGGGCGCGACGGCGACATGCGCGCTTCGCAGGGGAATTTCGGGCTGGTCTGGTTGCAGGGCAAGGGCGCAGGCTATGCGCCCTATGCGCGCTGGTCTTTTCAGGCGGTGCAGGCCTGGCCCGACTTTGCGAAACGCCTGTCAGGGCTGGTCGACGTCGATCTGGCGCTGTGTCAGCAGGGCGGCTACGAGTTCTTCACCGACGCTGCGGAATATGAGGCTTTCGGCCACGACCTGCACCGGCAGGCCAACGCGCTGGACGACCGCTTATCTTTTGAACTCCTGAACCACGCCGATCTTGCGGCGCGCCTGCCCGGCATCGGTCAGCGCGTGGTCGGGGCGAGTTTCTGCCCGCTTGATGGCCATGTGAACCCGCTGCGCCTGCATTTCGCCTTGCGGCAGGCCTGCCTTGCCAGCGGGGTCCGCATCACTGGCGGCGCCAGCGTCGTATCCGTGCGCCCGGCGGGCGCTGGTTTCGCCCTTTTGGACGAGACCGGCCGTCAGACCCGCGCCAGCCGCGTGGTTCTGTGCGCGGGCCTGGGGGCGGCGCATCTTGGCCCGCAGCTGGAGTTCCGGGCGCCGATCCGGGCGCAGCGGGGCGAGCTGATGATCACCGAGCGGGTGGCCGACCGCCTGCCCTTCCTCTCCAGCACGATCCGGCAGGTCGATGAGGGCGGTTTGCAGATCGGCGGCACCAAGGCCGAGACCGACTGCGACACCGAGACGACCACCACGATGGTGGGACTAGCGCAGCACGCCGTCGCGGTCTGGCCCCGGCTGGCCGATCTGCGCGTGCTGCGCTCCTGGGCGGCGCTGCGCGTCATGACGCCGGACGGCTATCCGATCTACCAGCGTTCCGCCGATCATCCGGGCGCCTTCCTTGTCACCTGTCACAGCGGGGTCACGCTGGCGCCCCTGCACGCAACACGGCTGGCCGAATGGATCGACGGCGATCCCGCCGCCCCGGATCTGGAGGCTTTCGATGAACGCCGCTTCGCGCTTTCGTGACGCCCCCGGCGCCGCCCCGCGCAGCCTGCGCCTGATGCTGGACGGGGTGCCCGTGCTGGCCCGGCCGGGCGAAAGCGTCGCCGCGGCGCTGCTGGCGCACAGCGGGGGCGCCACGCGCCAGACGCCTGTCACCGGCGCGGGGCGCGCGCCCTATTGCATGATGGGGGTGTGTTTCGACTGCCTTGTCACCATCGACGGGCACCCGAATGTGCAGGCCTGCATGGTGAGCGCGCGCGAGGGCATGGTGATCCAGCGCCAGATCGGCGCGCGCCGGCTGGGGGACCAGCCATGAGCGCCGATCTGGTCATCATCGGCGCCGGTCCAGCCGGGATGGCGGCGGCCCGGGTGGCGGCGGAGGGCGGGTTGTCGGTCACGCTTCTGGACGAACAGGAGCGGGCGGGCGGGCAGATCTACCGCAATGTCGGCGCAGTAGCGGGGCGCGGCTGGCTGGGGGCCGATTACGCGCGCGGTGGCGCTCTGGTGCAGGGCCTCGATCATCCCGGCATCACGCATCAGCCCCGCGCAACCGTCTGGCGCATCGACGCAAGGCGCGGCGTGATCTGGTCGCGCGACGGGCAAAGTCATGTCAGCCCGGCCGCGCATGTCCTGATCGCCACCGGCGCGCAGGAGCGGCCCGTGCCTTTTCCGGGCTGGACCCTGCCGGGGCTGATGCCCGCAGGTGCGGCGCAAATCCTGATGAAACAGTCGGGTATGGTGCCGGATGAGGCCATCCTCTCCGGGGCGGGGCCGCTGCTCTATCTGGTCGCGGCGCAGATGATCGCGGCAGGTGCGCCGCCGGTCGCGCTGGTCGAGACGCCGACGGCGATCACCCATGCCCTGCCGAAACTGCCGCGCGCGCTGTTCGGCCTGCCGACCCTGATCAAGGGCCTTGGTCTGATCGCCCGCATCCGCGCGGCCGGCATCCCGTGGTATCGGGGCGCCGCCGACTTCCGGGCAGAGACGACGGAGGACGGCCGGATCCGCTTTGACTTCACCACCGGAAAGCAGAGCCACAGCCTGACGTGCGGCCTGTTGCTGACCCATCTGGGCGTGATCCCGCAAAGCCACCTGACCCGCTCGATGGGTCTGGCGCATGAATATGACGCGGAGCAAGGCGCCTGGCGGCCGACGCTGGACCCCTGGGGGCAGTCGTCCGAGCCCCATGTGTTCGTTGCAGGCGACGGCGGCGGGATCGGCGGCGCCGAGGCTGCGCGTGCAAAGGGCGCGCTGGCCGCGCTGGCGATCCTGCACCAGGCCGGAAAGCTGGATGCAGCCGGGCGCGACCGGCGGGCCGCTCCGCTCCGCCGCGCTTTGTCGCGCGCGCTTTCCCTGCGGCCGTTCCTCGATGCAGCTTATTCCGTGCCCTCCGCCTTCCTGGCCCCGCCGGACGAGACCATCGTCTGCCGCTGCGAGGAGGTTACCGCCGGTTCCATCCGCAAGGCCGCCTGCACCGGCGCCGAGGGCCTGCGCCTGATGCGCACCAGCCTGCGCACCGGAATGGGCCCCTGTCAGGGCCGGATGTGCGAGACCACCGTCATCGGGCTGATCGCCGAAGCGACCGACCGCCCCGCGTCCACCCTCGGGCCGGGCCGCATCCGCACCCCCGTCAAGCCCGTCACCCTGGCCGAGATTGCAGCCCTCGGTCCCCAGCCAGAGGAAACCACATGACCGAACCCGCGCTCCGTGTCGAAAACATCCGCAAGAGCTTTGGTGGGCATGAGGTGTTGAAGGGCATCTCGATGAGTGCCGCCAAGGGCGATGTCGTGGCGATCCTTGGCGCCTCAGGCTCGGGCAAAAGCACCTTCCTGCGCTGCATCAACCTGCTGGAGACCCCCACCGACGGCAAGGTCTGGCTGAAGGGCGAGGAGATGCGGATGACCAGCCGCCAAGGCGAACGCCGCCCCGCCGACTTGCGCCAGGTCGAACGGATGCGGGCAAGGCTGGCGATGGTGTTTCAGGGCTTCAACCTCTGGTCGCACATGACCGTGATGGAGAACATCACCGAAGGCCCGGTGCATGTGCTTGGCACCCCGCGCCGCGAGGCGCGCGAGAAGGCCGCGGCACTTCTGGCCAAGGTCGGCCTGTCGGACCGCGCCGACTATTACCCCGCGCATCTGTCGGGCGGCCAGCAGCAGCGCGTGGCCATCGCCCGCGCGCTGGCGATGGAACCCGACGTGATGCTGTTCGACGAGCCGACCTCGGCCCTTGACCCCGAACTGGTGGGCGAGGTTCTGGCCGTCATGCGCGCGCTGGCTGACGAGGGGCGCACCATGCTTGTCGTCACGCATGAGATGGCCTTTGCCCGCGATGTCTCATCCCGGACCGTGTTCCTGCATCAGGGACAGATCTGCGAGGAAGGCCCGCCCGACCAGCTTTTCCGCAACCCGCAGACCGACCAATTCCGGGCCTTCCTGTCCCGGATGAACTGATCACCCAGAGGAGGAACCACCATGATCAGAAAGACCCTCATCGCCGCAGCCACCCTTGCGACCCTTGCCACCGGCGCTTTTGCGCAGGACAAGCTGCGCATCGGCGTCGAAGGCGCCTATCCGCCCTTCTCGTTCAAGCAGGCGGACGGCAGCCTTGCGGGCTTTGACATCGACATCGCCATGGCGCTGTGCGCCGAGATGAAGCGCGACTGCGAGCTGGTCGAACAGGACTGGGACGGGATGATCCCGGCGCTGAAGGCGAAGAAGTTCGACGCCATCGTCGCCTCGATGTCGATCACCGAGGAACGCAAGCGCCAGATCGACTTTTCGGCGAAGTATTACAAGACCCCGGCGCGGGTGGTGGCGAAGAAGGACTCCGGCCTTGAAGGCACGGCGACAGGGCTGGCTGGCAAGCGTCTGGGCGTGCAGCGCGGCTCGACCCACCAGTGCTATGCCGAAAAGATGTTCCCCGAGGCGGAAATCGTCCTTTACGGCACGCAGGAAGAAGTGTTCAGCGACCTTGCCCTTGGCCGGATCGACGCGCAACTGTCGGATTCGCTGATCTCGCAGGAAAGCTTCCTGTCCAAACCCGAGGGCGCGGATTTTGCCTTCCTTGCCGGCGATCATACCGATGTCGATTGCTATGGCGAAGGCGTGGGCATTGCCGTGCGCCAGGGTGAGGAAGAACTGCGCGACGCCTTCAGCGCGGCGATCACCGCGATCCGCGACAACGGCACCTACAAGACCGTCAACGACAAGTATTTCCCCTTCGACATCTACGGCGGCCGTCCCGACGGGATGTAACCGGACCCCGGGGGCGCATCCCGCGCCCCCGGCCTTTGCGTGAGGTCAGGCATGGATCTTCTTATCGAATACCGATCACAGCTTTGGGCCGGGCTGGTGACAACGGTTCAGATTGCGCTGGCCTCGCTGTTCTTTTCGGTGGCTCTGGGGCTGATCGGCGCCTGGGCGAAACTATCGGCCAACCGCACCGCAAGGGCGCTGGCCGGCGCCTATACGACGCTGGTGCGCGGCGTGCCGGACCTTGTGCTGATCATGCTGGTCTTCTTCGGCGGGCAGGTCACGCTGAACGCCATCGGCGCTGCCACCGGCCTCTGGGATTATCTCGAGGTCAGCCAGTTCGCCGCCGGCGCCCTGACCATCGGCGTGATCTTCGGCGCCTACTTCACCGAAACCTTCCGCGGTGCGATCCTTGCCATCCCGCGAGGCCAGATCGAAGCCGGAATCAGCATCGGCATGTCGCGCCCGCTTCTGTTCCGCCGCATCGTCTGGCCGCAGATGGTGCGCTATGCCCTGCCCGGTTTCGGCAACAACTGGCTGGTGCAGCTGAAGACGACGGCGCTGGTCTCGGTCATCGGCTTGCAGGATCTGGTCTACAACGCCTTTGCGGCGGGCCGGTCGACTGACGCGCTGTTCACCTTCATGGCGGCGGCCTTCGTGATCTATCTTGGCCTGACGGCGCTGTCGGACCTGGGCCTGCGTGCACTGGAACGGCGCTACAGCCGCGGCGTGCAAAGGGCCTGAGCGATGGAAACCTTTCTGAACTGGTTCCCGCTGGACCTGCCGCTGATCGCCCAGAATTTCGACCGTTTCCTGGTCGGCGTGCGGGTGACGCTGGGCCTGACCTTCCTGTCGCTGGCGCTTGGCGCCGCGCTTGCCGTGCCGCTGGCCATTGCCCGTGCGTCGCGCCACCGGGTGCTGAACCCGCTGGTCTGGACCTATACCTATGTCTTTCGCGGCACGCCGCTGTTGGTGCAGACCTATCTGCTTTATTACGGCGCGGGCCAATTTGCCTTCATCCGCGACTCGTGGCTGTGGGATCCCGTACTGTCGCAGGCCTGGTGGTGCGCGCTGATTGCCTTCACTCTGAACACCGCCGCCTATTCGACCGAGCTGTTGCGCGGCGCCATCGTCGATACGCCCGCAGGCGAGGTCGAGGCGGCGATCGCCACCGGCCATTCCTACTGCGGACGCTTGCGCCGCATCATCCTGCCGTCGGCCTTTCGCCGCGCCATTCCTGCCTACTCCAATGAGGTGATCTTCATGCTGCACGGCTCGGTCGTGGCCAGTACCATCACACTGCAGGACATACTTGGCGTCGGCCGCTGGCTGAACGGGCGCTACTACCTGGCCTATGAGGGGCTGATCACCGCGGCCGTCCTCTACTTCATCATCGTCTTTGCCATCACCCGGGTCTTCCGTTGGCTGGAGCGGCGCTATCTGCGCCATCTGGAACGCCGCCGCGAACCCGCCGCCGCCGCCGTCGCACCACCCATGGGGATCAAATGATCGAGCGTTTCCACACCACCGCCCGGATGAGCCGCATCGTCCGCCACAACGGCACAATCTGGCTGTGCGGACAGGTCGGCGCAGGCGCCACCGTGGCCGAGCAGACCCGCGACTGCCTGTCCCGCGTCGATGCCTTGCTGACCGAAGCCGGATCCTCGCGCCGCGACATCCTGCAAGCGACGATCTGGCTTGCCCATATGGCCGACTATGACGCGATGAATGCGGTGTGGGACGAGTGGATGCCCGAAGGCTGCGCCCCTGCACGGGCCTGCGGCGAGGCGCGGCTGGCCGGATCGGACCTGCTGGTCGAGGTGATCGTGACGGCGGCGGTGTCGGCATGAGCGGCGGCACCTGCATCCTGATCGGCGCGCCGCTTGATTGCGGCAAGCGCCGCCGCGGCTGTTCGATGGGGCCAGAAGCCTATCGCGTCGCGGGCCTTGCCGAGACGCTGGCCGATCTTGGCTGGCGGGTCGAGGACCGGGGCGACGTGCCCGGCCCCAAGGCGCCGCCGCCCGCGCCCGCCGGGCAGGTCCATGCCCGGTCCGAAAACATCGAATGGACGAGGCTTCTGTCGAATGCTGCCCGTGACGCGATGGCCACCGGCTTTCCGATCTTCCTCGGCGGCGATCATGCGCTGTCGCTGGGCACCGTGGCGGGCGTGGCCGATCACGCCGCGGCGAAAGGCCGACCGCTGTTCGTCCTGTGGCTGGATGCCCATCCCGACATCCACAGCCCGGCCACCTCGGCCTCGGGCAACCTGCACGGCACGCCCATCGGCTATGTCACCGGGCAGCCCGGCTTTGACGGGTTTCCGCCGATGGCGAATCCGGTGCCGCCGCGAAACATCTGCTTCATCGGCCTGCGCTCGGTCGACGGGCCGGAACGCGCGGCGATTCAGTCGGCGGGCATGCGTGCCATCGACATGCGCCAGATCGACGAACGCGGCATCGCCGCCCCGCTGGCCGAGTTCATCGCCGCAGTGAGGGCCGCGAACGGCATGCTGCACCTGTCGCTGGATGTCGATTTCCTCGACCCCGCCATCGCGCCCGCCGTCGGCACCACCGTGCCGGGCGGCGCCACCTTCCGCGAGGCGCATCTGGCGATGGAGATGCTGCACGACAGCGGGCTTGTCACCTCGCTGGACCTTGTGGAACTGAACCCGTTTCTCGACGATCGCGGGCGAACCGCCGCTCTGATGGTCGATCTGACCGCCTCGCTGTTCGGCCGCTGCGTCTTTGACCGGCCCACCCGCAGCCATTCCTGAAGGACCGCCATGACCGCCCCCAAACCCTCGGACCTTGCCTTCATTCGCTTTGTCAGCGTGGAAAACATGATGCGGCTGGTCAACAGCATCGGCGTCGAGACCGCGCTGCGCGACCTTGCCCGCTATATCGAGGACGACTTCCGCCGCTGGACCCTGTTCGACAAGACGCCGCGCGTGGCCAGCCATTCGGCCGAAGGTGTGATCGAGCTGATGCCGACATCGGATGGGGTCAGCTACGGTTTCAAATATGTGAACGGCCACCCGAAGAACACGAAATCGGGCTTGCAGACGGTCACCGCCTTCGGCCTTCTGGCGCGTGTCGACACCGGCTATCCTGAACTCTTGACCGAAATGACGCTGTTGACGGCGCTGCGCACCGCCGCGACAAGCGCCATGGTCGCGCGCCATCTGGCGCCCAAAGGCGCCACGACCATGGCGATGATCGGCAATGGCGCGCAATCCGAGTTTCAGGCCCTTGCGATGCGCGCAATCTGCGGGATCAGCGAGCTGCGGCTCTACGACATCGACCCCGCCGCGACGGCCAAACTGATGCGGAACTTGTCTGATCGGGGCATCGGGTTGACCGCCTGCAAGACCGCGCAAGAGGCCATCGAAGGGGCGCAGATCGTCACCACCTGTACCGCAGACAAGCAGTATGCCACGATCCTGACCGACAACATGGTGGGGGCCGGTGTTCACATCAACGCCATAGGCGGCGACTGCCCCGGCAAGACAGAGTTGCACGGCGACATCTTGCGCCGGTCCGATGTCTTCGTGGAATACACCCCGCAAACCCGGATCGAGGGCGAGATCCAGCAGATGCCCGAGGACTTCCCCGTCACCGAGATGTGGCAAGTCATCGCCGGCACCGCGCCCGGCCGCACTTCGGACCGCCAGATCACGCTGTTCGACGGGGTGGGCTTTGCCATCGAGGATTTCTCGGCGCTCTGCTATATCCGCGACCGGCTGGAAGGGACCGACCTGTTCCAGCGGCTTGACATCATCGCGGACCCCGACGATCCGCGCGATCTGTTCGGAATGCTCTCGCGGGCGGTCCAGGGCTAGACGCGGCCGGCGCCCGGCCTGATACGACCCGATTGCCGCCCCGGCCGATCATCCCGCATTTCCGGGCTCTGCCTCAATCTGTGTGGCGGAGGGGCAGCATTCTTGCCCTCAACAGTTCTGGCCCGGCTCGGCCGTACATGGCGCGTTTGAGGGTCTTCAGACGATTAATCTGACCTTCTGCTTGGCCGTTGCTCCAGGGCATCTCGATAGCGTTTTTTACCGCATCGAAATCCCGGTTCAATGTGCGTGCGAAGCGCACGATGGGCGCCAGGTCGGTTTCGATCGCGTCGTCGATCCATGCAGGGAGCGGGTCTGCCTCGCGGCCACGCAGGATACCGTTGAACCGCATGACGAGGCAGCGCATCGTTGCGAAGGCGGGAGAGCCAGCCTTGAGCGCGTCGACTTTCCGCGCCTGATCCGGGGTGAGTTTTCCGCGGGGTTTGATACACAGCGCTGCCGCGATGACCGGGGAGATCGCGTGCCCCGTTTCCGGGTCCCGGACCGGTTCCAGGATCTGGTGCTCCAAGGCAGGGCCCTTCGCTTGCTTTTCGGCTCTGCGCCACCCCGCCAGCAGCCGCTGCAAATGCGTCGGGCTCCCCTCGTAGCCACGCTCTCGGATCAGACGGAACAGGGCGCTTCCAGTTCGAATTCCGCCCTTCCAGCTTTGGCTCAGGAACTCTTCAAAGTACCACGGCGAAGTCGGCTTCAAAGCTGCCCGCCTGCGGTCCGGCGGCGTCTCGAACTGCAGCCATTTCGCGATGCTGCGACGAGGGAACCCTGTTCGCCGCCCAATCTCGCTGCAGGTAAGCCCCTGATTTCGAAGCGCATGGATGGTGGTGAAAATCTCTTCCCGAGACGTCCTGTGCGCAAGGCGGGACTTCAGAAGGCTTCCCTCTGCGGTGATATTGTCGGCGTCGGACAGCAGCGCCCTGCCGGTCGCACGGCCGTGAAGGTTCATCTGCTCCTCGATAGCCTGCCGCAGGTTCTGCACGATATGAAACCGGTCGGCGACCTGTTCCGCTTGCGGCGCGCCTTGCCGGGCAGCCTGGGCGTAGAGACCGCAGCGATCTCTGCTGATCACTTCCACCTCGGGATGTCGTTTCAGCCAGTCGGTGCAGGTGACCACATCACGATCTTCGAGAACATCGATGACCGCGCGACGCTCCAGATCGACAATGATCGTGCCGTAGGTCTGCGACTTCCGCCAGCTCCAGTCGTCGATCCCGATGACGGTCGGCGGCTCGGCAGTGTCTTGAGCACGGTTCTTCAGCTGCCTAAGCACCGTGTCATCACTGACCCCAAGGCCCAAGCGGTGCAAGAGCCGCTCGGCAGGCCGCCCGCCGGTCGCGTGCCCAAGATGGCTGACAATTTCCCCGACACGCGAAGTGCGCCGCGCAAAAGGACGCGCAATCGAGCCGATCTGGTCCGAGAAAGTCCGGCGCGGGCAGGCGGGTGCCAAACATCGCCAACGGCAAACCCAGAGGGTTACCGTAACCCCGTCACCATGGGCGGGATAATCCTGCAGCCGCCTACGCCGCCAGCCGTGACGACGTCGCGATTGCAATCCACAGTCTGGGCAGATGCCGTTTGGTGTCAGACTGCCGGATACAGTCCACCCGCCGGAATCGCGCCGCTCAACGCTTTGAACGGAAACATCGCTCCCGGGCGACCAGTGCTTCCTTGAAATCATCACTATCCCTCCTGAATCTTCCCGTTCTCAGGATAGTGCGCCACACAGATTGAGGCAGAGCCTATTTAATGGCAAAGCACACCCATTGATTTTGTTGAACTCGCCATCTCGCCTTTAAAGGCTCTGCCTCAATCTGTGTGGCGGAGGGGCAGCATTCTTGCCCTCAACAGTTCTGGCCCGGCTCGGCCGTACATGGCGCGTTTGAGGGTCTTCAGACGATTAATCTGACCTTCTGCTTGGCCGTTGCTCCAGGGCATCTCGATAGCGTTTTTTACCGCATCGAAATCCCGGTTCAATGTGCGTGCGAAGCGCACGATGGGCGCCAGGTCGGTTTCGATCGCGTCGTCGATCCATGCAGGGAGCGGGTCTGCCTCGCGGCCACGCAGGATACCGTTGAACCGCATGACGAGGCAGCGCATCGTTGCGAAGGCGGGAGAGCCAGCCTTGAGCGCGTCGACTTTCCGCGCCTGATCCGGGGTGAGTTTTCCGCGGGGTTTGATACACAGCGCTGCCGCGATGACCGGGGAGATCGCGTGCCCCGTTTCCGGGTCCCGGACCGGTTCCAGGATCTGGTGCTCCAAGGCAGGGCCCTTCGCTTGCTTTTCGGCTCTGCGCCACCCCGCCAGCAGCCGCTGCAAATGCGTCGGGCTCCCCTCGTAGCCACGCTCTCGGATCAGACGGAACAGGGCGCTTCCAGTTCGAATTCCGCCCTTCCAGCTTTGGCTCAGGAACTCTTCAAAGTACCACGGCGAAGTCGGCTTCAAAGCTGCCCGCCTGCGGTCCGGCGGCGTCTCGAACTGCAGCCATTTCGCGATGCTGCGACGAGGGAACCCTGTTCGCCGCCCAATCTCGCTGCAGGTAAGCCCCTGATTTCGAAGCGCATGGATGGTGGTGAAAATCTCTTCCCGAGACGTCCTGTGCGCAAGGCGGGACTTCAGAAGGCTTCCCTCTGCGGTGATATTGTCGGCGTCGGACAGCAGCGCCCTGCCGGTCGCACGGCCGTGAAGGTTCATCTGCTCCTCGATAGCCTGCCGCAGGTTCTGCACGATATGAAACCGGTCGGCGACCTGTTCCGCTTGCGGCGCGCCTTGCCGGGCAGCCTGGGCGTAGAGACCGCAGCGATCTCTGCTGATCACTTCCACCTCGGGATGTCGTTTCAGCCAGTCGGTGCAGGTGACCACATCACGATCTTCGAGAACATCGATGACCGCGCGACGCTCCAGATCGACAATGATCGTGCCGTAGGTCTGCGACTTCCGCCAGCTCCAGTCGTCGATCCCGATGACGGTCGGCGGCTCGGCAGTGTCTTGAGCACGGTTCTTCAGCTGCCTAAGCACCGTGTCATCACTGACCCCAAGGCCCAAGCGGTGCAAGAGCCGCTCGGCAGGCCGCCCGCCGGTCGCGTGCCCAAGATGGCTGACAATTTCCCCGACACGCGAAGTGCGCCGCGCAAAAGGACGCGCAATCGAGCCGATCTGGTCCGAGAAAGTCCGGCGCGGGCAGGCGGGTGCCAAACATCGCCAACGGCAAACCCAGAGGGTTACCGTAACCCCGTCACCATGGGCGGGATAATCCTGCAGCCGCCTACGCCGCCAGCCGTGACGACGTCGCGATTGCAATCCACAGTCTGGGCAGATGCCGTTTGGTGTCAGACTGCCGGATACAGTCCACCCGCCGGAATCGCGCCGCTCAACGCTTTGAACGGAAACATCGCTCCCGGGCGACCAGTGCTTCCTTGAAATCATCACTATCCCTCCTGAATCTTCCCGTTCTCAGGATAGTGCGCCACACAGATTGAGGCAGAGCCGATTTAAGGGCAACGCGACACCTGGCCATCATGATGATCGACGAGGCGATGGCGGCCGAACGTCCGCAACCCGGCCTGCCGCTGGAACTGTCAACCGCTGATCCGCTGGTACGAAAGGCGCTGCTGACCATTCAGCAACGGCTGGAAACACCGCTGACTGTGGCAGCCCTTGCCGACCATCTGAAAACCAGCCGCCGCAAGCTGGAACGCCATTTTTTGGAAGCACTGAGCATGACGCCATCGCAGGCGAGCATGGCTATCCGCATTGCGCACGCCGAACTTCTGCTGTCACGCAGCGCGCGCACGGTGACGCAGGATTGCGGGTTTGTCGATGTCTCGCATCTGATCCGGGTATTCAGGACTATACATGCCACAACTCCGGAAGTCTGGCGCAGGGCGCAAATCCGGACTTCCTCGCTTCCTGGTTCTGCGAATGTAACCAGTGACACTGTCGACGGAGCGGAAGGCAAACGTCAATAGCGCGTTGTCATGCGATAGCCGCGCCGGTGGCTGAGGGTGACAAGCGTAATCGCAGCGTTTTGCCACCATGTCGCGCGTTCGACGCAGAACACCGGCTCGCCAAGTTTGTGGTCAAGGTGCGTAACGGTGATTGCATCAGCGGCAGACGCCAAAAAGCTGATCTCCACCTCGGAAAACGGGACCGTCGCAACTAGCCACTCATTCGGGCCGATCGCGGCAAAGTCCTGCTGTAACGCTTGCGGCAGCGCCGCGCCGTTAATCCAGCGGTCCTCAAGCTGAAAGGCTTCGCCATTGGCAGAGTGCAAGCATACCAGATGAACCACTTCACTGCCGACCGAGAGGTTCATCCGTGCGCGCAGCCATTCCGGGGCTGCAAGGATTTCGCGACTGACCAACGCATACCGGTAAGACGCGCCGGTCTTTTCGACTTCCGCGCGCACAATGGGCATCTCAAAGCGCGCTTGCCGGATCGGTGCCATGCGAACCCGTGTTCCGGCTTTACGCTTTCGGTCCAGAAAACCAAGCTCTGACACTTCGCGCAGGGCGCGGTTCATCGTCGTGCGCGAACACCTAAATTCCTCGGCCAATTCCACTTCGCCGGGCAGCAGGGTTCCGGGGCCCCAGGGGCCTTCGGTGATGCGCTGCAGGATTTCTGCCATGACCTCCCTGAAGGTGGTCTTCTCAAAGATCGGTGTTGTCGCCATTCAGGTCTGCCTCTTGGCCCCGTGTGAAACCCTTGATAAGGTTATGTGTACGCTTAAGGCAAGGATTGGTCCCATGTTTCGCATCATGAGCCCAGATGAATTCCAGACCAACCCGTGGAAAAACGGGGGCGGTATCACACGTGAGGTTGCGCGCCACCCAGTTGGTGAGGATTGGCAATGGCGCATCAGCATTGCCGAGGTCGGTACGGACGGGCCGTTTTCGCTGTTTCCCGGCATGACACGGATTTTGACGGTGATTGATGGTGCGGGGATTGATTTGCTTGCCGTAGATGGCTTGCTGGAGGCGCGCCTGCACCGGCCGGTTCATTTCTCCGGTGACCAAGACGTAAATGCCAAGTTGGTCAGTGGACCAGTCCATGACTTGAATTTGATCTATGACGCGACGGCCGTCGAGGCTGCGGTGAACGTGATTCTTGGGCCAGCCACGGTGAACTGTGAAGCTGGAACCGCTGGGTTCCTGTGCCTTTCAGGCGCCGTCACCGTTTCCGGCGACGGGTTGCCTGTCGGGGCGTTCGCCTTGGGAACTGGCGCAGACATAGCACTTGAGGCTGATGCCACCGGGATACTGATTACCCTGCGGGATCGGGCCTGAAAGGGGTCAAACCGCGTCGATCAAGGCTTTCACAGCTTTTCGCCAGGTGGTGATGATCTGGTCGCGGTGGAGGTGACGCCCCTCTTTCACTTGATGCCTGCCCGCGGACCACAGGTCTGTGATCACGGTATCGGGTGCCGCAAAGGCCAGACCATCAAGAATTTGATCGGGGGCAAGCGCACAAAGCGTCGGGTGAGACAGGTCGATCGCTGTCAGATCGGCAAGAAAGCCAGTCTCAATCTGCCCCGATTTGCGCCCCAAAGCCTGAGCCCCGCCCAGTGCCGCACCGACATAAAGGCACTGACCGACCGAGCCGTCTTTTTCAACCATGACATTGCGGGCAATGTCGCGCAGGCGCTGACTGTATTCCAGTGTGCGCAGCTCTTCGGTCAGGCTGATGCGGACGTTGCTGTCGGACCCGATCCCAAACGCTCCGCCTGCTGCCAGCCAGCCCGGCCCGTTGAACGGCCCATCACCCAGATTGGCCTCGGTGATCGGGCAAAGCCCGGCAACCGCGCCGCTGTTTGCCAGTGCCGCGGTTTCTTGCGCTGTCATATGGGTGGCGTGGATCGCACACCAATCGGTACCGATGGGGGTGTTAGCCAACAACCATTCCACAGGCCGCGCCCCCAGCCAGCTTTCGATATCGGCCACTTCCTTGGGCTGTTCGGCAACGTGGATGTGAATGGGATTTCCGGCAGCCAAAGGTAGCGCGCGGGCCAGACCCTCGGGGTTGGTAGCGCGCAGCGAATGCGGCGCAATCCCGACGCGGGTGTCAGCGGGCAGGGTGCGTGCGGCGGCGCGCGTGGCCTCCAGCAAGGCGGCAAAGCGATCGACCGTATTGCCAAACCGCAACTGCCCGGCGGCAAGGGGTTGCTCACCCGCGCCGCCGTAGGTGTACAGGACCGGCAGATGCGTCAGGCCGATACCCGTCAGGTGGGCTGCGGCAAAGATGCGGTTCGAAAGCTCGGCAATGTCGGCGTAAGCGCCACCACCCGGTTGATGATGCACATAATGGAATTCGCCAACGGCGGCATACCCGGCCTCTTGCATTTCCATGAACACAAGGGCGGCAATCGCCTCCATCTGTTCAGGCGTCAAGCGGTCCAGAAAACGGTACATCAGATCGCGCCATGTCCAGAAACTGTCACGGCCTGCGATGCGGTGTTCGGTCATGCCCGCCATGGCGCGCTGGAACGCATGGCTGTGCAGGTTTGAAAGCGCGGGCAGCAGCGCCGACACTCGTGTGTCGCCGGGTTGTGGGGCTGCGGCTGTAGCCACCCCGGTGATATGCCCACCCGTCACGGTGATCCTGACCTGTTCGGCCCATCCGTCGGGCAGCAAGGCGCGTTCTGCAAAAATCACGATGACGGCTCCTTATGTGTAGACATAATACTTATACTTGCATACATAACGACTCGGCAACACCTTTTGCGGAGCATATCGCGTGCAGCAGTCTTCTGTCGTTTTGACCTCCCTTCGTGCGGCAACGATGCGGTCGGGGGCTGATCAATATGGTTTGATTGAAGATGCGGCGCTTGTTTTGGCTGGGGGCAAGATCGCATGGATTGGGGCGCAGGCGCATTTGCCAGGCGACTACGCCGCATTGCCGGTGCGGGACATGGGTGGGCGACTGCTCACACCGGCGCTGATTGATTGCCACACCCACGTTATCCACGGCGGCAACCGTGCTGCGGAATTTCAGATGCGGCTGCGAGGGGCAAGCTACGAAGAGGTTGCACGGGCAGGGGGTGGGATCGTCTCAACCGTGACCGCGACGCGCCGGGCTTCGGAAGACGATCTGGTTGCGGCGGCGTTGCCCTATGTCGATGCGATGATCTCCGAGGGCGTGGCTGTGATCGAGATCAAGTCGGGTTACGGTCTGGAGCAGGACACGGAACTACGGATGCTGCGCGCGGCACGGCGGATTGGCCAGTTGCGCCCGGTTCTGGTGCGGACCAGCTATCTCGCGGCGCATGCCGTGCCTGCTGAGTATAAAGGCCGGGCCGACGCCTATATCGATCAGGTTTGCATTCCCGCGCTGCACGCGGCCCATGCCGAAAGGCTGGTCGATGCGGTGGACGGGTTCTGTGAAGGCATCGCCTTTTCTCCTGTACAAATTGAACGTGTGTTTCAAGCCGCCCGCAGCCTTGGCCTGCCGGTCAAGCTGCATGCCGAGCAGCTTTCCAACCTGGGCGGCGCTGCTCTGGCTGCGCGGTATGGCGCGATGTCAGCCGATCATTTGGAATATCTGGATGAGGCGGGGGTGGTCGCCATGGCCGCTGCCGGTACCGTGGCAGTGATCCTGCCCGGTGCATTCTATACCTTACGCGAAACCCACATGCCGCCGATTGATCTGCTGCGCAAATATGCCGTGCCGATGGCCGTGGCGACCGATATGAACCCCGGTTCCAGCCCCATGACCTCGCTGCTACTGGCGATGAACATGGCCTGCACCCTGTTTCGGATGACCCCGGCCGAGGCTTTGGCAGGGGCCACCACCCATGCTGCGCGCGCCCTTGGTCTGACAGATCGCGGCACGCTGGCGTCGGGTCAGATCGCCGATCTTGCCGTCTGGAACTGCGGCCATCCGGCTGAGCTGGCCTACCGCATCGGCTTTAACCCCCTTCACCAACGCATTATCGGAGGCGTCCTTTGACCGCTCTTACCCTTGTTCCCGGCCAGACCACCTTGGCGCAACTGGCGCGCATCTACCGCGAGGAACTGTCCGTCACGCTGGACCGCGCTGCCCGTCCGGGGATCGAGGCCGCCGCTGCCGCGATCAACGCCGCCGCTGCTGGCGACGTTCCAGTCTACGGGGTGAACACCGGTTTTGGTAAATTGGCGTCCCTGCGCATCGCGCCAGAAGATACCGCCACCCTGCAACGCAACCTGATCCTGTCGCATTGCTGCGGCGTGGGCGACGCCATCCCGCGCGCCCATGCGCGGTTGCTGATGGTTCTGAAACTGCTCAGCTTTGGGCGCGGCGCTTCGGGAGTACGTTGGGCGTTTGTTGAACTCTTGGAGGCGATGTTGGCCCATGGCGTGACGCCGGTCATTCCTGCGCAGGGGTCGGTCGGGGCATCGGGTGACTTGGCCCCCTTGTCACACATGACCGCCGTTCTGATCGGCCATGGCGAGGCGGAATACCAAGGCCGCGTGATGCCGGGTGCCGAGGCTTTGGCTGCGGCAGGCCTGACCCCTATTCCGCTGGGCCCCAAGGAAGGGTTGGCTTTCATCAACGGCACGCAGTTTTCCACCGCCTTTGCGCTGGCGGGTCTGTTCGACGGCTGGAATGCGGCGCAATCCGCGCTGGTGACTTCGGCGCTGTCGACCGACGCGATCATGGGGTCCACCGCCCCCTTGCAGCCCGAAATTCATTCGTTGCGCGGCCATGCCGGTCAGATCGAGGCCGCAGGTTTCATGCGGGCGCTGCTGGCGGGTTCTGAAATCCGCGAGAGCCACATGGTGGGTGATGCGCGCGTGCAGGACCCATACTGCATCCGCTGTCAGCCGCAGGTCACCGGGGCCGCGATGGACGTGTTGCGCCAAGCGGCCCATACGCTGGAGATTGAAGCCAACGCCGCAACCGACAATCCCTTGGTGCTGACCGGGGCCGGGCTGATCGTGTCTGGCGGTAATTTCCATGCTGAACCCGTGGGCTTTGCCGCCGACATGATCGCGCTGGCCTTGGCGGAAATCGGCGCGATTGCGCAGCGCCGCGTCGCGCTGATGGTGGACCCGGTGCTGTCGTTCAACCTGCCTGCGTTCTTGACCCCACGCCCCGGCCTGAACTCGGGCCTGATGATCGCCGAGGTGACCACCGCGGCCCTGATGTCCGAGAACAAACACATCGCCATGCCTTGCGTGACCGACAGCACGCCGACTTCGGCCAATCAGGAGGACCATGTCAGCATGGCCGCCCACGGTGCCGTGCGTTTGGGCAAGATGGTGCAGAACCTGAACGTGATCCTTGGGGTCGAGGCGATTTGTGCGGCCCAAGGCATCGACTTCCGTGCGCCGTTGCAGACCAGCGCGCCACTGCAGGGCGTTGTGGCGCGCCTGCGCCAAGACGTGGCCACATTGGGCGATGATCGCTACCTTGCGCCCGATCTGGCTGCCGCCGCACGCCTGATTGGCAACGGCGCTCTGGCGCAGGCAAGTGGTCGTGCGCTGCCAGAGCTGTCCGCATGATGCCTGTTGCCGTTACCAAAGGCGACAGCCCGGTCATTCTGGGCCTGCCGCACGGTGGGACATTTGCGCCCGACGCGCTGCTGACCCGGCTGAATGACCGTGGCCGTGCCCTGTCAGACACCGATTGGCACATAGCGCAGCTTTATCAAGGGCTTTTGCCCGGCGTCACGACCGTCGAGGCGACGTTTCACCGCTATGTCATCGATGCCAATCGTGACCCGGCCGGGGCTTCGCTTTATCTGGGTGCCAACACGACATCCCTGTGCCCGACGACGGATTTCGACGGTTTAGACATCTGGACCGCAGGGCAGGAGCCAAGCGCGGACGAGATTGCCGCGCGCGAGGCGCAATACCACGCGCCCTATCACGCCGCATTGGCCGCCGAAGTGGAGCGGGTGAAAGCCCGGCATGGCGTGGCCATCGTCTATGATTGCCACTCGATCCGCTCGACCATCCCGTTCCTGTTTGCGGGGCTGCTGCCGGTGTTTTCGATCGGCACCAATGACGGGCAGACCTGTGCTTCGCAGGTGTCGGATGCCGTCGCAACTCCCTGTTTTGCAACCAAGCCGTTTGATGCCGTGTTGAATGGCCGCTTCAAGGGTGGCTGGACGACGCGTCACTATGGCCAGCCCGGCTCGGGCGTTCATGCCATCCAGATGGAACTGGCCCAACGCGCCTATCTGGCCGCCGAGGCCGCACCCTGGAACTACGCTCCCCAGATCGCCGCACCGTTGCGTGCGGTTCTGGCAAAAATCCTGCAATCCCTAGATACCCTTGCCCGTTCGGGCGCTCTTACCCCATGAAGGAGCCTTCCATGCTTGATCGCAAGAACAGCCGCGATGTCTATCCTGCCACCGGCACCGAAATCACCGCAAAGTCCTGGCAGACCGAGGCGGCGATGCGGATGTTGATGAACAACCTGCATCCTGATGTTGCCGAGAACCCGCATGAGTTGGTGGTTTACGGCGGCATTGGCCGCGCGGCACGGTCCTGGGGCGATTTCGACCGCATCGTCGCCACGCTGAAAGACCTGAACGATGATGAGACCCTGCTGGTGCAATCTGGCCGCCCGGTTGCCGTGGTGCGCACCCACAAGGACGCCCCGCGCGTTTTGATCGCCAATTCGAACCTCGTGCCGCATTGGGCCACCTGGGACCATTTCAACGAACTCGATAAGAAGGGCCTGATGATGTATGGCCAGATGACCGCCGGGTCATGGATTTACATCGGCACCCAAGGCATTGTGCAGGGCACCTACGAGACCTTTGCCGAAGCGGGTCGTCAGCACTTTGGCGGGTCGCTCAAGGGCAAATGGATCCTGACGGGTGGCCTTGGCGGCATGGGCGGGGCGCAGCCCTTGGCGGCGGTGATGGCAGGGGCCTGCTGTCTGGCCGTGGAATGCGACGAGACGCGGATCGATTTCCGCCTGCGTACACGCTACGTCGATGCCAAGGCAAAGACGCTGGACGAAGCGCTGGCGATGATCGCCGAATGGACCGCCAAGGGCGAAGCAAAGTCGGTAGGCCTGCTGGGCAACGCCGCGGATGTGTTCCCCGAACTGGTGGCCCGCATGAAAGCGGGTGGCGCGCGCCCCGATATCGTCACAGATCAGACCAGCGCCCATGACCCGCTGCACGGCTATCTGCCGCAAGGCTGGAGCGTTGCCGAATGGCGTGCTAAACAAGAAACCGACCCGAAGGCGGTGGAAAAGGCCGCTCGTACATCGATGCGCACGCATGTGGCGGCCATGGTGGATTTCTGGAACGCGGGCGTGCCGACGCTGGATTATGGCAACAACATCCGGCAAGTGGCACAGGAAGAAGGGCTGGAGAATGCCTTTGCTTTCCCCGGCTTTGTGCCTGCCTATATCCGGCCCTTGTTCTGCAAAGGCATTGGCCCGTTCCGTTGGGTGGCCTTGTCGGGTGATCCCGAGGATATCTACAAAACTGATGCAGCGATGAAAAAGCTGTTCCCGGAAAATGTCCATCTGCACCGTTGGCTGGATATGGCCGCCGACCGCATCGCGTTTCAGGGTCTGCCCGCTCGCATCTGCTGGATCGGGCTGGGGGATCGGCACCGCGCCGGGCTGATGTTCAACGAAATGGTCAAGTCGGGCGAGTTGAAAGCCCCGATCGTGATCGGTCGTGACCACTTGGATTCCGGCTCGGTTGCCTCACCAAACCGCGAAACTGAAAGCATGAAGGATGGTTCTGATGCGGTATCCGACTGGCCGCTGCTGAATGCTCTGGTTAACACCGCGTCGGGAGCCACATGGGTTTCGATCCACCATGGCGGGGGCGTAGGCATGGGCTTTTCGCAGCACGCCGGCGTGGTCATTGTGGCCGACGGCACCGATGATGCCGCCAAGCGGCTGGAGCGGGTGTTGTGGAACGATCCGGCCTCAGGCGTCTGGCGTCACGCAGATGCGGGGTATGAGACGGCCATTGGCTGCGCCAAAGAGCAAGGCCTGCGCCTGCCGACTATTCTGGGCAACTGATCGCCGCTCGACCCCATTCCGTCAAGGCAGCCGGGGAAAACTCCGGCTTGCCATCCCCATAGAAAGGATATCCCCATGCGCACCCGCGCCGCCGTTGCCGTTGCCGCAGGCCAACCGCTTGTCATCATGGAAGTAAACCTGGCCGACCCCAAAGAGGGCGAGGTTCTGGTTGAAATCAAGGCCACCGGCATTTGCCACACCGACGAATTTACCCTGTCAGGCGCCGATCCCGAAGGGCTGTTCCCAGCGATTCTAGGACATGAAGGCGCGGGCGTGGTGATCGCAGTCGGCCCCGGCGTGAAATCTCTGAAGGTTGGCGACCATGTGATCCCGCTCTATACGCCGGAGTGTCGCGAGTGCCCGTCCTGCCTGTCGCGCAAAACCAACCTCTGCACCGCCATTCGCAGCACCCAAGGCCAAGGCCTGATGCCCGACGGCACCAGCCGTTTCAGCATGCTGGATGGCACTCCGATCCATCACTACATGGGCTGCTCAACCTTTGCCAACCACACGGTTGTGCCTGAAATCGCGCTGGCCAAGGTGCGCAAGGACGCGCCATTTGACAAGATTTGCTACATCGGCTGCGGGGTTACCACCGGGATTGGTGCTGTGCTGAACACAGCCAAAGTCGAGCATGACGCCACCGCCGTGGTCTTTGGGCTGGGCGGCATTGGTCTGAACGTGATCCAGGGCCTGAAAATGGCCGGGGCGCGGATGATCATCGGCGTTGATCTGAACAACGACAAAAAGGCTTGGGGCGAGAAGTTCGGGATGACCCACTTCGTCAACCCCAAGGAAATCGAAGGCTCCGTCGTCCAAGCCATCGTTGACCTGACCAAGACCCCGTTCGACAAGATCGGCGGCGCGGATTACTCGTTCGATTGCACCGGCAACGTCAAAGTCATGCGCGACGCGCTGGAATGCACGCACCGGGGCTGGGGTCAGTCCATCATCATCGGCGTGGCACCTGCGGGGGCGGTGATTGAGACCCGTCCTTTCCAACTGGTCACTGGCCGGGTCTGGAAAGGCACCGCCTTTGGTGGCGCGCGCGGCCGCACCGATGTACCGACAATCGTGGATTGGTACATGGACGGCAAGATCGAGATCGACAGTCTGATCACCCATATCCTGCCCTTGGAAGACATCAACAAGGGGTTTGATCTGATGCATTCGGGGACAAGCATCCGGTCCGTCGTCGTTTTCTGACATCGCAATACCGGAACCGGACCGGCACGTTGCATCCGGAAAAAAGGGAGGAAAAACCACATGACCAAACCGAAACTGCACCCGGCACTGGACAACGGCATCGCCGCGACCTCACCGGATTTCACCGGCGGCACGCTTGTTTGCGCTTGCACCGACAAACCCGTGCGTGTGCGGGTTGAGGGCCAGATTGCCCATAACCACGCGTGCGGCTGCACCAAGTGCTGGAAGCCCGAGGGCGCGACTTTCTCCGTCGTGGCCGTGGCGCCGCATGACAAGGTGACGGTGCTGGAAAACGGTGACAAGCTTGCCGTTGTCGATCCGGCAGCTTTGATCCAGCGCCATGCTTGCAAGGCTTGCGGCGTTCACATGTACGGCCCGGTGACCCGCGCGCACCCGTTCCAGGGACTGGATTTCATCCATCCTGAGCGGTTCGAGGAAAAGGGTTGGGCACAACCCGGCTTTGCGGCTTTTGTGTCCTCGGTCATCGAAGCGGGCGTTGATCCGTCGCAAATGGACGCCATTCGCGGCCAACTCAAGTCCATCGGGCTGGAGCCTTCTGATTGCCTGAACCCAGGGTTGATGGACTATATCGCAACCTGGACCGTTCAGCACCGCGCCTGAGCCCGGACAGAACCGCAGGCGGGTTAACCTGCCTGCGGTGCCGAGATTGCCTTTTGGCGGCGAGAGATTGTCTGAATCCAAGCGCGCAACTCTGCCCCGAACGGTTTTTCCAGCGCGGCCGGGTCCCAAGCCAGCGAATAGGGCTGTGACAGTTTCAGCCGGATGTCGAAGGGCACGACAAGCCGCCCCGACGCGATATCTTCGGCAGCCATGGAAAGCTGCGCCAAGACGAAACCCCGGCCGTTGATCGCCGCATCAATCGCAGCACTGGACATCGAAAACGCAACCTCGCCCAAGGCCTCGCGGCGGGGTACGCCCACATGCGCAGCCCAATCGCCCCAGCCGGGTGCCGCACCCTGCGCGCGATCCCATTCGATCCCCAAAAGCGGCGCATCAAGGATGTCCGCAGGCGCTGTCGGCTTCAGTCTTGCAAGAAGTGCTGGGGAGCAAGCCGGGACGACCCAATCCGTGAAAAGCTCGGTTCGGTGATCAAAGCGCGTAATCAGATCACCGTAGGACAGCCGGAAGTCGACGTCATCGGCCCCAAAGCGGGGTTCGGTGTCATCCCCAATCAAGCGCACTGTTGCCGTGGGATGCGACGATTGCCAATCGAACAACTGCGCGCCGATCCATTTGGAGGCCAGCGACGGCAGACATGAAATCGTCAGCGTGGCGGCTGTCCGTGCCCGCTCGACCTTGGTTTGTGCCTCGCGAAGCGTATCAAACGCAGCTTTGATATCGTCATGATAGTGCCGCCCACGTGTCGTCAAGGCGATCGACTTGCCTTTGCGCTCGACTAGTCGCAGCCCGACTTCTGCCTCGGCTTTGCGCAGCTGTTGACTGACAGCACCGACTGTAACACCCAGTTCGGCTGCGGCCGCCGTCGCACTGCCAAGTCGGCCAAATGCCTCAAAGGCTTGTATCGCGCGCATGGAGGGAAGTTTTTGCAAATTCGTTAATCCGGCAGGAGCACAGTTTAGTTTTTCTAAAATAGAACGCAGAAGCAAGTGCTTTTTGAATCGGTAAATGCAAGTTAGCAATATGTCTACACATAACTCTAGGAGCACATCATGTACCTACGCAACAGTTGGTATGTCGCAGCATGGGACCACGAGGTTGGCAGCGGCCTTTTCCCCATCAAGATGCTGGGTGAAGAGATCGTGCTTTACCGCAAGACCAACGGCGAAGTCGCGGCGCTTGAAGACGCCTGCCCGCATCGCAAGTTGCCGCTGTCGATGGGCCGCATCAAGGGTGACACCGTCGAATGCGGCTATCACGGACTGACCTTTGATGGCACCGGCACCTGCACTCGGGTTCCCGGCGTCGAGAAAATCCCGCATGTCGCCTGTGTGCGCTCTTATCCGATTCACGAACGCTATGGCCTGCTGTGGGTCTGGATGGGCGACGCCGACAAGGCCGATCCGGCGCTGATTTTTCAGGTGGACCACTGGGGCGATCCGGCTTGGGGCCTGAATCGCGGCGACTCGATGGCGATCAACTGCAACTACCTTTACATGACCGACAACCTCTTGGACCCGTCGCATGTGGCCTGGGTTCATCAGACGTCCTTCGGCAATGCTGCAACCGAAGAGGCACCGCTGGAAACCACGATCGGCGAGAATGGCGTCACGGTCTGGCGCTGGATGCTGGATGTCGAGCCTGCACCCTTCTATGCGCCCTACCTCAAGTTCAAGGGCAACACCGACCGCAAGCAGCACTATGAAGTGCATTATCCCAGCCACGCCATCATCAAGGCGATCTTTGCGCCCGCAGGCACCGGCGGCGAGGGCCGCCCTCTGCATCAGGACACCTTCCTGATGGACAGCTATAACTTCATGACCCCGATCGACGAGAACACGACCAAGTACTACTGGTTCCAGATGCGCAATTTCGCACCCGATGATGCAAAGATTTCGGCTGAATTTGCCACCTCGGTGCGCGGTGCCTTTGACGAGGACCGTGCCGTTCTGACGGCTGTCCACAAGGGCATGGCCAACAAGCGCACGCCGAACCTTGATTTGAAGATCGACGTCGGCCCGATGCGCTTTCGGCGCAATCTGGCCAAGCTGATTGAAGCAGAGCAGGCCCAGAAGGTCGCGGCTGAATGATGCTCGACATTGACCAGTCTGCGCAAGGCAAAGGCGGTTTTCGCGACCTGAAGGTCGTCGCGAAAATCGTCGAAAGCAGCCTGATCACGTCGTTTCATCTGGAAGCGGCGGATGGGTCGTCTCTGCCAACGTTCCGTCCCGGTCAGTTCCTGGTGTTCAAGATCCCCTCGGGCGATGCCAAAGGCTATGTGCTGCGTAACTATAGCCTGTCCGGCGCGCCTGACGATTTGAGCCATTACCGCATCTCGGTCAAACGCGAGCCGTCAGCAGGGCCGAGCTTGCCGGTCGGTCTAAGTTCAAACTACCTGCATGACAGCGTCGTGGTTGGCGATGTCTTGGCCGCCCAAGGCCCGCGCGGCGAATTTGTGCTGGATGAGGTCAGCGACCGTCCGGTGGTTCTGTTGAGCGGCGGCGTCGGGCTGACACCAATGGTCGCGATGCTGCATGCGCTGGCGGATCGATCGGCTCGTCGAACCCTTTTTCTGCATGCCTGCGAAAATGGCGAGGTACATGCCCTGCGCGATGAGGTTATCGGACTGATCGGCCGGCGCGCTGGTCTGTCGGCACATTTTTGCTATCGCGCACCAAGCGCCGAGGATCGCGCCGCCAACCGCGTCCATAGCGAAGGCTTCATCACCCGCGACCTCATGCAAAGCCTGCTGTGCCTCGACGATTACGATTTCTACCTTTGCGGCCCACCGCCGTTCATGCAGGCGATGTATCAAACCCTGCGCGGTCTTGGTGTGGTCAAAGACCGTATCGCCTACGAATTCTTCGGCCCGGCCACTGTGCTTGACACCGAGGTCAAGCCGAAGCCGGTCGCTCCGACAGCCGGTGCCTCTCCCGTGCCCGCAGTCGGGGCGATCACTGTAGAGTTTCGCAAGTCAGGCATTGTGGCTGAGTGGGACGGCGCGGCCCAGTCGCTTTTGTCCTTTGCCGAAGATCAGGGTCTTGCTCCGGAATTCAGCTGCCGCGCGGGCATCTGCGGCACTTGCACGTCGCGGATACTTTCTGGTGACGTAAGCTATTTTGAAGATCCGCTGGAAGACTTGGCGCAGGGCGAACTGCTGCTGTGCTGCTCGCGCCCGAAAACCGCCATTGTATTGGACCTGTGATGACTACTGCACCCGAAACCGCACGAAACCTTGGTAGCGCGGCTGCGGCACTGTTGGTCAATCCGCATGTGGCCGCCCTTCCGCCTTACAACGCCGGAATGTCCTTGGCCCGCGCCCGGGCGTTGAGCGGGCATGACGATCTGGCGCGGTTGGCCAGCAATGAAAACCCCGATGGCTGTTCGCCCGCCGTTCTGGCCGCGTTGGCCGGTGGTGGTTTTGAGCCTTGGCGCTATGCCGATCCGGCCTGCACCGCGCTGCGCGAAGCTTTGGCAAAGCGGCTCGGGGTTGATGCAGGCGTGATTGTCGTTGGCAACGGGTCCGAGGAAATGATTGCCGCCATTTCGCGCGGCGTTCTGGTAGCTGGCACGCAGGTCGTGACCGTGGTGCCAAGCTTTGGCCTGCACGAGATCGAACCCTTGGCCGCAGGGGCAACGGTTGTGAAAGTGCCGATGACGCCAGCGGCAGGTTTTGATCTGGTGGCACTGGAGGCGGCAATTGCCGCCGGGCCGCGCGTGGTGTTTCTGTCTTCGCCCTGGAACCCGGTAGGGCCCGCGCTGGATCTGGCAGCCTTGCGGCGCCTGATTGCAGCCGTCCGGCCGGGGACTTTGTTTGTGCTGGACGAGGCGTATTTCGAATATGCGGACGCAGATGCACCCGACGGAATTGAGGCATTGCGGAGTAGCGGCATTGCCTACGTCGTGCTGCGAACCTTTTCCAAAGCCTACGGTCTGGCCGGTTTGCGCGTCGGCTATGCGGTATGTTCAGACCCCGAAATTGCACGGGTGATCGCCTCGGCCAAGACCCCGTTCAACGTGAATGGGGCCGCACAACTTGCCGCGGTGGCGGCCCTTGAAGATGATGCCTGGATGAAGGCCTCGGTTGCGCGCATCCGTTCCGAACGGGACCGTGTTGCGCTTGCCTTGGCCGCAATGGGGCTGAACGCAGCCCGGTCGCAAACCAATTTCCTGTTCTTTGACACCGGGCGCGACAGTTCCACTGTAGCGGCGGCACTTCTGCAAGACGGCATCATTGTCAAGCCTTGGCGCGAGGCGGGCTATACCAAATGGCTGCGCGCCACCATCGGCAAGCCTGCCGACAATGATCGGCTGATAGCCTCGCTGCAAAAGCAGGTGGCAGGATGATGGCTCGGGCAGCAACCCCAGACCCGACCGCCCTGCAACAAGCCTTGGTCGCCGCCGTTGGCGCTGGCCATGTACGGAACGACGCTGGCCCGGATCACGGAGCCGAACTTTTGGTCCTGCCCGCATCCACCGCCGAGGTGGCCGCTGTCGTGGCCATTGCCCGGGTACATGGCGTCAGCATCGTGGCGCAAGGCGGTCATACCGGTTTGGTCGGCGGCTGCCAGTCGCATCCCGGCCAGATCGTGCTGTCACTGGCACGCATGGCGTTGATTGAGGCAATTTACCCCGACGAACGCGTGGCCATCGTGCAGGCAGGCGTAGCGCTGGAGGCCTTGCAGAATGCCGCAATTGCGCATGGGCTGGAACCCGGCATCGACCTTGCGGCACGGGGCACGGCCACCATCGGCGGCATGGTGTCGACCAACGCGGGTGGCATCATGGCGCACCGCTATGGGGTGATGCGCCATCGCGTGTTGGGGTTGGAGGCGGTACTGCCCGATGGCACCATCTATTCCGACATGACCCGCGTGGTGAAAAATACCGCGGGCTATGATCTGAAGCACCTGTTCATCGGCGCGGAAGGCACGCTTGGCATCGTTACGCGGGTGGTGATCAAGTTGGAGCCGCTGCCGCAATGCACCGCCACGGTGATGCTGGGCCTGCCATCGGTGGCTGCGACGTTGGAGGCAATCAACCTCGCGTTGCGCTCCGATGCTGGGCATTTGCGCGCGGCTGAGGGGCTTTGGCAGTCTTATATTCAACTGACCGCTCAGGCGCAGGGCTGGTCGGAACCGAGCTTTCCACTGGATCAGCCGGTCTGTCTCTTGTTGATGCTGGGCGGTGCCAATCAGGCCGATCTGAACGAGGGTATCGAACAGATCTTCGGCGAAATCCTTGACCGCCACCCAACTGCCACCGGCATCATCGCTGCGTCCAAACGGCAAGAGGCCGATTTGTGGCGGCTGCGCGAGGATACCGATCAGTTGTACCGCGCCCATGCGGCGGCGCCGTCCTATGATGTCTCGGTGCCGCTGTCCGAAATCGGGGCCTATGTTGATCATGTGAAAAGCGGTCTGGCCCGGATCGACGCCGATCTGGATCCCTATGTCTTTGGGCATCTGGCCGACGGCAATCTTCATATCGTTCTGAACCGCACCGGTCCGCTGGATGACGCCATGTCCAGCGCAGTAGAGCATGTGCTTTACGCAAACCTGCGTGCCCTTGGCGGATCATTTTCTGCCGAACACGGGGTCGGGACCAAACGCATAGCCGCCTTGGTCGCCACATCTGACCCGGTGAAGTTCGCCACGATGATGCGCATCAAGCAGGCGCTTGACCCCGACCAGACCCTCAATCCCGGCAAAGTTCTGCCGTCTCAGCCCTTAGCTCGCGAGAAATTCCAATGATGCAGCCGCGCGACCTGACGCAATCCGCCGACACCAGCCTGCCGTTCGCGTTGGACTACGCAACAATGCGTCAGCGCTTTCTGTCAGCCGCCCGGGCGGCAGGGGCGGCACTGTCCGAGCACATTCATCCGCTGCATGGCCCGGATGGAAAGACGATCGCCACGGATGTGGCGCTGATCGGTCAGGCCGATGCGCCGAAACTGATGGTGATGATTTCCGGCACGCACGGGGTTGAGGGGGCTTATGGCTCCGCCTGCCAAACGGCGTGGCTGGGGCAAAAAGCCAATTGGGCGCTACCCGAAGACACTGCCGTTCTGATGATCCATCTGATCAACCCTTGGGGCACGGCATGGTCCCGCCGGGTGAACGAAGACAACGTCGATCTGAACCGGAACTTTATTGATTGGACTGCAAAGCCGCCTGAAAACCCCGCTTACGCAGATCTGCATCCGGCCTTGGTTGTGGCAGCCTGGGATGGGCCGGAGCGGATCGCGGCGGATGAGGCCTTGGCGGAATTAACCAAAGCCAAGGGTCAGACGGCAGTGTCCTTGATCATCGAAGCTGGGCAATACGCCTATCCCGATGGCCTGTTCTATGGCGGTAACTCCCCGGTTTGGTCAAACCGCGTACTGACGTCCGTGCTGGAAGATTTTGGTCAAAAGGCCGGGCAAGTCATTGTGTTTGACTTGCACACGGGCGCCGGGCCCTACGGCTATCCGGCACTGTTGTCGGTCAGCCCGGTGGATCATGCGGGCCTTGCCTGGGGGACCGAGATGTTCGGCCCCGCGATGGTGCCGGTGATCACGGGTGCCGCTGCGACGACAAACACCGGCATTGCGGCCACGGCCACTGGTTATGTCTCGGCCTTTGTGCGCGCCGCGATGGGCCAGGCGCGCGTACTGCCTTTGGTGATGGAATGTGGCACGCTGAGCAGCGCCGAGATGCAGCAACGTGTGGTGGATGACAACTGGCTGCATCTTTACGGCAAGCCCGAGTCAGAGCGTGGCCAGCGCATCAAGACCGACCTCGCGCACGGCTTCATTCCGCAGGACGCCAGTTGGCAACAGATTTGCCTTTCGACCAGCCTTCGTCATTTTGATACGGCCTTGACGGCCCTGAAAAAGGTCGAAGCAAAACCCGGTTCTGCGGCAGTACGTGCAGCCAAGGTGGAGGTTACCCCCAAGGGCACCCCCGCAGTCGAAGTGGTTGATCTGCATAAATCCTTTGGCCAGTTGGAGGTTCTGAAGGGTGTGAACCTGACGGCCTATCCGGGCCAAGTGGTGTCGATGATCGGATCATCGGGGTCGGGCAAAAGCACTATGCTGCGCTGCATCAACCTGCTGGAACAGCCAAACTCTGGCCGGGTCGTGATCGACGGCGAACTGGTGCGGATGAAGCCGCACGCCAAGGGCGGCACGACAGCCGCCGATCCGCGTCAGATCGAACACATCCGCGCGCGGGTCGGGATGGTGTTCCAGAACTTCAATCTTTGGCCGCACATGACGGTGTTGGAAAACATCATTGAGGCACCGATCCATGTGCTGAAAGAAGCGCGCGCCGATGCGGTGGAGCATGCGCATGCGCTGCTCAAAAAGGTCGGCCTGTCCGAAAAGCACGCGCATTATCCGGGCCAGCTTTCGGGTGGTCAGCAACAACGCGCCGCCATTGCGCGGACGCTGGCGATGCGCCCGAAAGTGATGCTGTTTGATGAACCCACCTCGGCGCTGGACCCTGAATTGGTGGGCGAAGTGCTGCGCGTCATCCGCCAACTCGCCGAGGAAGGCAACACCATGATCCTAGTGACGCATGAGATGCAGTTCGCCCGCGAGGTCAGCCACAAGGTTTTGTTCCTGCACCAAGGTCGCGTGGAGGAAGAAGGCACGCCTGCCGATCTGTTCGGCCAACCGAAATCCGAACGTTTGCGCCAGTTCCTGGCCAGGACGTTCTGAGACTGACATCGCGACCCGGCCAGCCAGAACAGCGCGAAAACCGGTGCGGTGAAGACCAACAGAAAAACGTAGTTCAACAAGGAGACGGACATGAAATTGAAAGTTCTTTCGCTCATTGCACTGCTCGCGGGGGCAGCGACGGGGGCACAGGCCGAAGGCCAGCTGAAGATCGGCACCGAAGGCGCCTATCCGCCGTGGAGCATGGCCGACGCCAATGGTGCTGTCACCGGTTTTGACGCCGACGTAGGCAACATGCTGTGCACCAAGCTTGCGATGGAATGTGTGTTTGTGGTTCAGGCATTTGACGGCCTGATCCCGGCATTGCAGGCCAAACAGTTCGACATCATCATCTCGGGCATGTCGATCACCGCCGACCGCAAGAAGGAAATCAACTTCTCGACCGGTTATGCTGAACTGGCAAACAAGGTTGTCGTCGCCAAAGATTCCGACCTTGCTGGCATCACTGAGATCCCGGCGCTGTTGGCCGCTCTTGATGGCCATTCGGTTGGCGTGCAGGCAGGTACCACCCATGCCCATTTCATGGAAAAGTTGGCCCCGACCGCGACGCTGAAATCCTACGCGACTTTGGATGAAATGCAGATCGACCTTGCCAACGGCCGAGTGGATGCGGGCTTTGCTGATGTCTCGGCACTGCAAAGCTTCCTCGACAAGCCCGAAGGCGCAGGCTTCCAGTTTGTCGACGTGAACATCATCTCCACCTTCGATGCGACTTTGGGCGAAGGCGTGGGCGTCGGCATTCGTCAGGACGACACAGACCTGAAAGCGAAAATCGATACCGCCCTTTGCGAGTTGATCGCGGATGGTTCGATCAAAGCTTCCAGCGAGAAATGGTTCAAAATGGATATCTCGCGCCCCTGCCAATAAGGCCGGACAGGGATTTCAAGAACAGGCCGCGCCCGACATCAGATCGGGCGCGAGCATCAGAAAACGGGATGAGACGATGGAATTCGGTTTGTTGCAGGTCTGGGAGGGTGGCTGGATCGGTGCGATCCTGCGTGGCGCTGCTGTCACCATCGCTGTCGGTGTGGCCAGCATGATCTTTGGGCTGATCATCGGGACGATCTGCGGCCTGATCAAATGGCGCGCGGTGTTCGGGCTGTCGCACCTGGTCGATCTGTACACATCGGTCATCCGCGGTGTGCCGGAACTGTTGATCATCTACCTGTTGTTTTTCGGGTCCGTAGAATTTGTCACTAAAATTGCCACCGTCTTCGGCTTCGCTGAACTAGCCAATGCGGGCTACGCGTTTTTCATCACCGTGGCCGCGATCAGCGCCATTTCGGGCGCTTATTCGACCGAAGTTATCCGTGGTGCGCTTGCCGCGATCCCGAAAGGGCATATCGAGGCGGCCGTGGCACTTGGCCTTCCAAGCCGCCGGATATTTGCGCGTATCATTGCACCACAAATGCTGCGCATCGCCTTTCCGGGCATCAACAACGTCTGGCAAACTACGATCAAGGACACGGCGCTGGTGTCTGTGGTGGGCCTGCAAGAGCTGATGCGGACCGCCTTCATCGGCGCGGGATCAACCCATAACCCTCTGATCTTCTATACAATTGCCGCCTTGGTCTACCTGATGATCACGCTGATCAGCCAAGTTGGCTTCAATAAGGTCGAAGCCGTTTTGTCACCACGGAAAGGGGCCTGAACCATGGAACTTATTCAGCTTGCCGTGCCGGTGCTGCTCAAAGGTCTATGGATGACCCTGACGCTGACTGCCCTTTCCGTAGCTATCGGGTTCAACCTTGGCCTTGGTCTTGCGATCATGCGCGGGTCCGACAAGGCTTGGGTGTCCGGGTTCGCGCGCTACTACAGTATCGCGTTTCGCGGCACGCCACTCTTGGTGCAGATATTCCTGATTTACTACGGGCTTGGGCAGATCAGATTTATTCACGACGTACCGACCCTGTGGTGGGTCATCAGCGAAGGGTCGCGCTGCGCGGTACTGGCGCTTGCCCTGAACACCGCCGCTTATACGTCTGAAATCCTGCGCGGCGGGCTGGTTTCGGTGCCTGCTGGTCTGACTGAGGCTGCAAAAGCCTGCGGCATGTCGCGCGCCATGCGGTTTCGTCGGATCGAGTTTCCGCTGGCCATCCGGCAGGCGCTGCCCGCCTATGGGAACGAACTTGTATTGATGGTCAAGGGCACCAGCTTGGCTTCAACTATCACCGTTCTCGAAATCACCGGCTACGCCAAGCGCCTGATGAGCCAGACCTATGCGATTTTCGAAGTTTTCGCCATCGCAGGAGTGCTCTATTTGGCGCTGAATCTGGTGTTGATTAGCGTGGTCCGGCTCGTCGAACGCCGATTGATGCGCCATACACGGCCAGTGTCGCAGGGCCGCGCCGCCATTGCGATATCAGCGATTTGATTGGTATTTGGCATGAAAATTCTCTCGACGCTGCATTGGAAAGCGAAGGGCAGGTTTTTGCCGGTAGTCGTGCTTGGATAGGACTGTCATTTGTCCTCTGGCGGATCGGTATGAGACCAGAGTCACATGTTAGCGGAAAGATCATATGACCGAGCTATGGAAGCTGACTGCAAGCGAACTCGCACCTCTCATCGCCGGGCGGCAGATTTCTGTGAAGGAAGCCATTGCTTCGGTACTTGAACGGATCGACGCCGTGAACCCAGCCCTGAACAGCATCGTCCAGCGGATGGATGAGCAAGCTTTGGCGACGGCGGAAGCGGCCGACATCAGCTTGGCGCACGGTGAGGTTCCGGGACCGCTGACCGGTATCGCGGTGACGATAAAGGTCAATGTTGATCAGGCGGGCTTTGCCACGACAAACGGCCTGCGCACCCAAGCCGGGCTTGGGGCGGAAGTCGACAGTCCGGTAGTGGCTAACTTGCGCAAAGCAGGCGCGATCATCGTGGGTCGGACGAACACCCCCGCCTTTTCGCTGCGGTGGTTTACTAGCAACAGCCTGCATGGTTCAACGAAAAATCCGCGCAATCAATGCCTTACACCTGGTGGCTCGTCAGGCGGGGCTGGAGCTGCGGTCGCATCTGGCATGGGAGCGATCGGTCACGGGACCGACATTGCCGGGTCGATCCGTTACCCGGCTTACGCCTGCGGTGTGCACGGCCTTCGCCCGTCGCTAGGACGCGTCCCCGGCTTCAACGCCACAGCAGGAGATCGGCTGATTGGAGGGCAGTTGATGGCGGTGTCTGGACCGCTGGCTCGATCGGTTCCCGATCTGCGGCTCTCGTTGGCCGCAATGTCCGCTAGGGACATGCGAGATCCGTGGTGGCAGCCGATGCCGTTGCGAGGCGCCGATGTGCCGCGCAAGGTCGCCTATTTCGAGGCACCCGAGGGCATGAACGTGGCGCAACCAATCCGCGATGCGCTTCGTACCGCAGCAACCAGGCTGAGCGACGCGGGTTACCAAGTCGAAGAGGTGCTCCCGCCGCCATTTCGCGAGGCGCGCGACATGCAATTGCGCTTGTGGATGGCCGAGTTTAGACAGGACGGCACTGCAGCGTTGCGGGCCGAAAACGATCCGGACGCGAATTTCGTTTATGCACAGATGACCCGTCATTGCCCTGAGATTGATTTGCCCGGCATGATGGCCACCCTGAGGGCACGTGCGCGTCTCACGCGGTTGTGGCGGACCTTCCTGGCGGATTGGCCTCTGGTATTGTGCCCAGTGTCGGGTGAGTTGCCGTTCCTCGATCACCGCGACGTGGCCTCGCCCTCCGACTTCGATGCGGTACTGGAGGCGCAGCTTACGATGATCGCCATACCATTTATGGGCTTGCCAGGGCTGAGCGTGGCCACCGACTCCGTCGGATCAAACCCTGTCGGCGTGCAGCTTGTGGCTGACCAGTTCTGCGAAGACCTGCTGCTTGAGGCTGGCGAGAATCTGGCCCCAGAACCGCTCGGATTGGCGATGGCTTAGCGCGAGCGATGAAAGTACGGACTCACTCCTCTGTGTGGAATTGTTGTTTTGATGGTGCTAAACGCGTATAAAGACTTTGGATTTCCTTACGCCGTGAATCATACGCTTGATGATCGAAGCGGAGATTAAATGGCAATGAACCATAAGTCCCATTGTCTTTTGTCATGCGCATTTCAAGCGTGGGCCCCAGCCGCCGATCGTGAAGTTGCCTCCTCCGCCTAGCCCAGTTTCTGACACTGCAGGGAAGCCCGCGCGGTGTCGTCGTTCATTTAAGGGGCGGCCATAGCAACATCGGGGATATCGCGATTCTTGCTACAGGGCATGTCCTGGAACATCCTGATTCGGAGGGTTTACTGTTCAGCTCCTGGGAAGACCTTGGTCCGATTGATCCGCAGGGGCGTGTAACTACTTTAGGCTCGGGTCTATCCATTATGGACCGGGTCATCAGCCTGCTGAAGGCGGGCCAAAAGGTCAAAATCCTTCCGGTTTCGCGCCGTGGCTTGCTGCCAAGAACCCATGCGCCATCCTCGCCACTTCCCATCAGTCTTGGCGACATCCCCTTTGGGGCGCCGATGAGTGTTCTGACGGATTGGTTGCGCAGCCTTGCCAGACGGGCTGAGCAGCGCGGCGGAACTTGGCGCGATGCAATCGATGGTGTGCGCCCCCACATCAAGTCCATCTGGCGTAGCCTCCCCGCGATCGAGCGTGCGCGTTTCCTGCGCCATGCCGCCACCCTGTGGGACGTACACCGCCACCGCATCCCACCAGATGCCGCAGCGATCATCGACGACGCGTTGTCCAGTGGCCAGTTGAGCCTGCTTCGCGGCGCGTTCCTCGGCGCAAGCCGCACCCACCACGGCACCGAGACGGTGAATATCCGAACCTCAGGGAGCGGAGAGAACATGAAACTCGACGCAGGCATAGTATTCGACTGCCGGGGAATCCGTCGCGACCCCGCACGCCATGCCTCGCCGCTAATCGCCGGGCTTTTTGCAAGTGGCGCAGCGCGCATTGATCCGTTGAACATTGGCCTCGATGTAGATCTGTCTTCTCGGTTGATCAGCGCTTCTGGAAAAGCTTCCGATCGGCTCTTTGCAATCGGTCCAGTCTCGCGTGCGGCATTTTGGGAGATTACCGCGATCCCCGATATCCGGGATCAGACTCAAAAGCTCGCAGCCACCCTAATCGTAAGCTAGATTTCCTCTAGTTAAAGCGAATGAGGTGCCCTGAGGTACTGTCGCGCGGTGCCAAGGCATCCTTCTGCTTCAAAGTTGTCTCTACCTCGAAATCTCCCCCACCAACACCGCGCGTCCATGAACCGCGAGGATTGCCGCGAACCTTGGACAACTGAACTGTCGGATCACGTCCCGCACGCGTGCATCGTAGGCTGCTTGGCCGATCAGCCTGCAAAGATCCGCTTCATGGAATCCCCTGTTGTTGCTTGGCGCGACCCGGATCAGCTCATTGAGCTCCTCCACTCTTGTGCCATAGGTCCGCAGTTCTGCCGGCCCATCCTTGGGGTCTTGGGACGTGGTGGGCGAGCCAGCCCGCCACCGCCGCATGAACCCTAGCAGAAACCCGGCCGGCACCGTCGCATTCCCTCGCAACCGATTGAAGGCAAGGAAGCGCTCCCAGATGATCTGCGTATCGACGTTCCAGCAGGCGAGCGACGTTTTCGCGGCTTTGATCAAGTCCGCCCAGGGTGTGCGATAGACGTTGGTTCCGTTCACAATCTCGATCCTCCCTGCGAAGATATTTTTGTTCTTAGAGTCTCTAGATAGTGATGTGTCGCCTGCAGATGACACGACATCTGGAGCCGCATCAGCATCAGCGTTGCCCCCAAATCGGAAGAGCCAGGGCGCGAACTTGCCGTTCGGCTTCCATCGGACCAGCGCCAAACCGGACGCTGTAAGCTCGACCAAAAGCGCCGTCAGATGCTGCCGTGAAACCCCCATCTTCTTAGCAAGATGCGCAAGAGTGAACGCCGCAGTCCCGCGATCAAGACCGTTGTAGCCGTCCTTCCAAGCGATGCCGTCGAGGATAATCGTCGCGAGCTTGTGGGCCGCCGTGGAGAGCGGCGTTTCGGTAATGCGGCGCAGAATGGCGCCGGTCGTGAGTTCCATGATGTGTCGTTCCGTCTTTGGACGACACCAGACCGTGAGGCGTGCAAAATTTCGTTCCGGCAAAGGCATTTGCCGGTTGAACGGGTCCAAAGCTCGCGCTAAATTCCCACTACCACGAGGAAATCAGTGCGGCGTCGGGCCTATGGTCTGGCGTCGTTTCTGTTTCTAGGGGTTGCGTCTTTCGATCGTTTCGGGGGAGGGCGGTCGTTCAGGTTCTCAGTAGTGAACCTCTTCGTGTCCGTAGCTGCCTTCATAGTCGCGCCATTCGACGAAGACGGACCGATGCCAATAGTTGTGACAGTCTGCCGGTACAGCGAGATCTGAGGCAGCAGGAACCACCGACACGCTGCTCCGACGGCGGCTGTATTCGCCTTGATCGCTGTAGCTGCCCATGTAGACACTGCCCCAACTGTTACAGTCGCCATCAGAGCTGCGCCGCTGCTGGTAAGTGATCTCGAACACGCGGATCGAGCGGACGAAGTCAAACGCCGGGTCCGATATGTCGACATCCGCCCGATCCTGGACAAGCTGAAATGCGAAGGGCGTTTCCGGGATCGAGACGAGCGGCACAGGCTCACCGCGGAGAGCGATGTCGAACAGGCGCTCTAGCGGTTTCGCCTCGCCCCGGAAACTCACCCGCATCGGGCAGTTCCAGATCTGCAGCGGCGGCTCAATCGGCCAGGGCGTGATGCGGCGGATGAAAACCGCGCGGGCATGGGCGCATTCAGCAGATGCAGGCCAGCCCCCGGCAAGGCACAAGAGGATCGCGCAATCGACCGGGTAGGCGGCAGCCGGTGTGATGGTCGCGGTAGAGAGGCCAAGTCCAAGGAGCAGGGCAGGGAGGAGAGGTTTCACGGGAGGTCCTTCTGGGCTGGAGGGATGTTGAGGAAGGTTGAATAGGCCTCGGTGGCCACGTGGGCTTCGGACAAAGCGCGACTGCGCTCGGTGTCGAGACAGGCGATGTGATCGCTCAGATCCGCGAAATACGCCTCGAACTCGGCCGCGATTTCTGCGCGGTACTCGGAGAGAACCGCCTCGGGCAGGGCGGTGATCGGTACCTCGGGCGCCGGACAGCGAATCACCTCTGGTTGTGCAAAGGCGGTGCAGCTCACCGAGACCACCACGCAGATCGCAGCCAGAAGCCGAGCCCGTCGGCGCATTGGGTGCGCCTTGCAGAACCTAGATGCAGCGCCTTGAGGCGGAGAGAATCTCAATATTTCTTGGGCTTTTTCCAACTTCGCGCGCTCACACTTCGGCTCCATTTTTCCGACTGGGGAAGGCTCAGACTGCTGGCCTCGGCTGAGCATCCAACCCCTCATCCAACGATGTTGGCGCCCTTCTTTTATCGTGTTTGTCATTTTCATGTTGAATGCGCCATACTTTCTGTTAGGCATCGCCTCACAAAGAAATCTGCGATACAACGTTCCCAACAGATGATCCGAGGGGACCCCATGAATACCAAACGGCGCGCATTGCCTGTCTTGCTGGAGCGCGGCTTCCGCAAGCTGGCCGCATCCGAAGGAGCGACTGTTGAGATCGAGTGTGTCAGTGCGCCCAACCCCGACGAGCGGTTCTCGGGGGAATGGCTGTTCTACGTTGTCAGCCCAGCGGGCGAACGCTTCCTGCTGGTCACGGCCTTGGCGCGGGAACGCATCGTCAACTCGCCGATCGGCATGTTCGGGCTCGCCTTCGGCAAGCTCAACCTCGACCATCTCGACGTGCCTGCTGTCGCTGGCGCTGTCTGCACTGGCATGCGGAGCCGCCCGGGCGGAAGTGATCCGCTGGAATAAGCCGGAAGGCCGAGGCGCTGAAGTCCAACTTGCATCTCTGAACACATCCGTCCTGCGTTATGACGGGCAGGGGCAGCTGATTGTTCCAGTGCGTCCCGAACAGAGTGAAGAAGACACCGGGGAAGGGGAGGGGGCTGAGGCCGCCGCTGATGTGTCTAACAGCACCAAAGGGGTTGCAGCCCCAAGGGATGTCCTGCCTTCAATCCGATTGATTGCCACCCGGTATCAGGACCATCCGGCTCTCGCGCGGCTGGAGCTTTCGCCTGCCGAATGGTCCGCCTTCTTCCAGGCGATGATCAAGGTTGAAAGCAACTATACCCAAGGGGCAGTCAGCCATGCCGGTGCCCTTGGTCTTACGCAGCTGATGCCCGGGACCGCCACTTATCTCGGTGTCGATCCTGCAGACCCTATCGAAAACCTCGACGGCGGCGCGCGCTATCTTCTGGAACAGATGGCGACCTTCGGCAGCCTCGAGCTCGCCCTTGCCGCCTACAACGCTGGACCTGAAGCCGTGCGCAAATATGACGGCGTGCCACCCTTCGCCGAAACCCAATCCCACATCGTAAAGGTGATGGCGGTCTATGACCGCATCCTCACCGAACTCTGAACCAAGAAGGACAATCCCCTCATGCGTAACCAACACGTGGCTCTTCTGGGCCTGACCCTTTGCACCCTTTTGATGGCCCAAGCTGAGCCTGCGCTGGCACAGGTGGTCTTCACCAAGGCCGAAACGGTCGCGACCGGTGTTCTCGCCTCTTTCCGCGGCACGCTCGCAACCGCCTTCTTTGGCATCGCCTTTGTTGTGACCGGGTTCCTGGCCGCCTTCAATCGTATCTCCTGGGCATGGGTTGCACTTGTCGTGGTCGGCGCCTTCCTCGTCTTCGCAGGCCCTGCCATCGTCGCAAACCTGCGCTCGTCCTTCAGCTGAGGCGGGATCACACTCATGGAGAAAAGCGCGGTCATTCTCGGGCTCTCGCGGCAAGCCAAGTTTCTTGGCCTGCCGATGCCCTATGCCATGGCAGTGGGGGCGATGACCGTGCTGCCATTTATTCTGTTCAAACCAGTCTGGTGGTTTCTCACCGCCCCGATCTGGTACGGGCTGGCGCGCTTTGCAACCAAGCTGAACCCGAACGGGCACCATGTCTTTGCCGTCATGATGCAGGTGACGCCGATGGCTATCCTGCGGAAAGGGCGGCGTCATGTTTCTTGAGCGGGAAGGCATGCGGGGCAGGGCGCGGGAGCTGATCCCGGCGGATCCGAAAATCTATGCGCATTTGCCCTATGTCATCGAGCTGGATGACGAGGTGGTGCGCACCCGCGACAACGGCTTGATGATCTCGCTCGAGGTGACCGGCATCGACGGGATCACGTCTGGCAGCTCAGCGATCACCGCCCTAAGGGCCGGGTTCGCGCATCTCCTCAACACGCTGGATGAGCGTTTCAGCTTCTATCTGCACCGAATGATGCGCCCGGCCCAAACCCAACTGAAACCCTTCCACGGCCAAAGCTTTGCCGCCGATATCGACCGGGCCTGGGGTGGTGAGCTGCAGCGCCGCAATCTGCAGGAATCCGTGTTGATCCTGACGGTCGTACGGCGGCAAGTTGCACCGCTTGCCGTGCCACTCTTTGGCAAAGCGGCGGCAAAGGTCTGGGGAGAGGATACTGACCGGCGCCTCGAAGAATTGCGCGAGGTGGTCTCGATCCTTGAGACCGGGCTTGGTGTGAAATCCCACCGCCTCAAGATCAGTGACGGCAGCCTGATCGGCTTTTATGCCTCGCTCCTGACCGGCGAGTTGCGCAGCAGATCGCGTATCCCGTTTGGGATCATCGCCGAGGATGCCAGCGATGCCGCCATCCGTTTTGGCAATGGTCAGTTCACGGTGGAGGAGGGGGCAGACATCCCGCGCGTCGGCGCCGTCCTCTATGTCAGATCTTACGCCACCTCGACCTGGCCCGGCATGCTGGATGCGCTTGGGGCGAGCCGCGACACCATCATCACCCACAGCTACACGCCGATCGAGCGCGGCAGTATCACCGAACGCGTAAAACGCCGCGTCGCGCAAATGCGGGCCTCCGAGGACATCGCCGCCACGATCGAGGCCCAGCTCTTCGAGGCTGCTGACAAGTCCGAAAGCGGCGAGCTCGGCTTTGGCGTCCATCAGATGACCATCACGGTGTTTGCCAGCGATCAGACGGCTCTCGACACCGAGGTCGCTCGCATCCGCGGCATCGCCCATCAGAATGGCATGCGGCTGGTCCGCGAGGTCACGGCACTCGAGGCTGCCTTCTTCGCCATGCATCCCGGCAATATGGACTATAGGGCGCGGGACATGACGGTCTCGTCCCTGAACTTTGCCGATATGGCGGCGCTGCATGCAGCCGACACTGGGACGGAGGCCCCGCGCCTGCCGTGGCAAACGCCGCTCACGCTGTTCCAAACCCTGCAAGGCTCGCTGCACCGGTTCAGCTTTCACGAACCGGGTGACCCGAAAGCCGAACCGACCAATGGTCATACGCTCGTATTGGGCAAATCCGGTGGCGGCAAAACGACGACCGTCGCGTTCCTTGCGGCCCAGGCCCAAAGGGCAGGGGGCCGGACGATCATCTTCGACAAGGAAGCCGGTCTGAAGATGGCGGTCTGCGCCCTTGGCGGCCGCTATGCCGAAATCCGGGCTGGACGTCCAACCGGGTTGAACCCGCTTGCCACGGAATCCGGTGAACGCGGCGAGGCATGGTTTCTCGATTGGCTGGTGGCACTTTTGGAATCCCGCAGCGGGCCGATGACACCGCTGCAATCTGAGGCCCTGAAATCTGCCATCTCCCAGAATGGCAAAGCCCGGGAAGGGTTGCGGAATTTCCGCGCGTTTCAGGAACTCTTCGGGGATGTCGGCGATGGCCTCGATCTGGCGCAGCGGATCAGCGAATGGGGACCAGAAGGTCGCTATGGCTGGGTCTTTGGCGAAGCTGACGAGCCCGTGGTCGATTTCACCAGCCATGATGTGACAGCCGTCGATCTCACCGAAATTCTCGACCTCGGCACCGAGCGCACCGCGATCTTGGGGTATCTCTTCCGCCGCATCGAGATGCTGATCGAAGAAAAGCGCCCAACGCTGATCTTGATCGACGAGGCCTGGAAGGTCCTCGACGACGAATACTTCGCGAAGAAGCTCGCCGAATGGCTGGTGACCGCGCGTAAGAAAAACGTCGTCGTGGTGATGATGACTCAGTTCCCAAGCCAGATCCGGGGTTCCAAAGCCCGCTCGATCCTCGAAGCGCTGCCAAACCAGCTCTTGTTCCCGAACGGCGAAGCGGCAAGTGCGGACTATGACGGGTTCCGGCTGACCGATGGCGAGGTGGACTTTGTCCTCAGCCCGATTCCGGGTCAGCGCATGGTGCTGTCGCGCACCCCACGCAGCTCGACCGTGTTGAATGTCGATCTCAAGGCCTTGGGGCCGCTCTTGACGGCACTTGGAGGTGGTCAGGCCGGGCTCACCGCCTTTGGGGCTGACTACGCCAATCGGCCCAAATTCTGGAAGGAATGATTGTCCAATGAAATCAATATATTACATAACCTTGATTATCGGACTCGGGTTTGCGCCCCTCGCGGGCTGCACCGGTGTGCCGATTGCCAAGACCAATTGCTGGGCCACCGCTGGATCCACTGTGACCACTTC
>NZ_QXXQ01000016.1 GCF_003570715.1 Gemmobacter lutimaris
GGTTCTGGCCGGATCGCCTTGACCCAGTCGGTGAAGCTCGGAATGAACCCCAGATCCTCGCGGACGTGCTGCTCGCCCACCCAGCGGGTCGGAATGATCCTGCCGGTCGACAGCGTGATCGTCGGCCTGAAGACAGTCTCGGAAAGCCAGATTCCAGCCGCATGATGAAACATCGCGCGATGGCGGAAATCCGCAGAGTGGGCCTTCGAGCTATCGTACCAGGCGTGGATGGGCTGGTAATCGTCGACCGTGCCGCCCCATTTTTTCACCGAAGACAGGGCGTGGTGGTAAGGATGTGCCATCGCTGCCCCCTCAAAATTCATGGGTGAAGAGTTCGGACGACGTGAACCGTTCGTTGAACTCGAGGTGGATGCAGCGGGCGCTGGCGTCGAAGCAGAACTCGCCATAAGCGCCGTCGTTGTTTTCCCAACCGCCATGGGTGTCGCTGAGGAAATCATAGGCGAGCTGCTCGACAACATCTTCGAGCGAAAGCTGCCGCATCTCGACCTCGGGGCTGTCCCAGGTGATCGCGGCATAGGGAATTTCCACGGCAGGGAAAGCGACAGCTGTCTCCCCCGCCCATGCCGCGATGCTTTCAATCTGGCCGCTGTCGCCCTCGCCATCGAAGGTGACCGTGACATGAGAAATGCCGGCGGCGGTCAGGGCATCGAACAGGCGATCCTTGTTGGCCGGACGCAGTTCGGCCTCGCGGGCGGCTTGCTCGGCCTGCGCCGCGAACACTGCGGCGAAGTCGACCGTGGACGGCGGCATCGGCGCCGGGAGGGTGGGTTCAACGTGGGTCATGGGGGTCTCCGAAGAAGGTGAAAGGGTCGGAGCCGCCGGGAACTCTCTTGCCCCGGCGAAGCTCACAAAAGCCCCCTGCCCTCCTCTGCCTCTCTGGGGTCATGCCGCGATCTGCAGGGCGCGTGGCAAAGGCGCGCCAGAGTGGATCCACGAGGCGAGCCTCCAAGAGATCGGCACGCTGCCGCAGGCGGGTTGCGAGATCGCTCTCCAGCCAGTCCGCCGCACGGCTTGCCTGCGCCCGAAGCTGGCTTGCTTCCATAACCACGACCCGGGCCTCAGTCGCGGTCATGACCGGAGCGCACCAAGCGATAGCGCCATTCGCTGCGGCACCGGCAAGGACAAGACGCTCGTCGCGGTCAAGGATCGCCAGCATGCGCGGTGCAGCATCAGGCTCCATTTCGTCCACCATTTTGATCGCGCCCCGCATGGCTTCGGCCAGCGTCGAAAAATGGCCGATGATCCGGGGACGCTCCTCTCCCGACATCGCAGCCGCGGGATTGCGATCAGCCAGCGTCAGGGCAAAAGGCAGCGTGGGATCAAGAGTGCCGTGCAGCGTGTCCGGCACGAAGCCAGCCGGAAACGGCGCAGACAGTGCCGGAAAGGGAAGGTCGAACATGGGGAATATCTCCGACGGTGCGGGAAGCCTCTCTTCCCGCCTCAAGCGTCAAAGACCAAACCGCCGCCCTCTTCCTCGAAGGGGCGACGGAAGGTGTTGATCCGATGGACGGGTCACATCTTACCCAAACCCCGCAGCGAAAGTTCCTGGCCCCCACCCACGATGATGTGGTCATGCAAGGTCAGCCCAAGGTATTTGCAGCCCTTCTGGATTTCCTTCGTCATGGTGATATCCGCCTCCGATGGCGTTGGATCACCCGAGGGGTGGTTATGCACCACGATGAGGGCGCTTGCGTTCAACATCAGCGCCCGCTTGATGATCTCGCGGGGATAGACCGGGACATGGTCCACGGTTCCGACCGAAAGCTGCTCGTCCGAGATGACGCGATTGCGCCGGTCGAGGTAGAGGACGTGGAAACGCTCCACCTCACCGCGCACGGCCACCGCACAGTAATCGCGAACAGCCTGCCAATTGCCGAGGACCGGGTTCTGGTTCAGATAGCGCCCGAGGATTTCGCGGGCCTCGAGGATGACGGTTTCTTCTTGCGGGGTCACGGTGGGTCTCCGGAAAATGAAAACACCGACGCCCCTGCCCTGTCGAAGGGCGGGCCGTCGGCGCAATTATGAAAAGCTGACCGCCCAACGGACTTGGGCAGTCAAGCGGATGACGCGCTGCCTCAGCCGACCCGGTCGAGAAGCTTCTTGGCGCGCCCCTCCATGTCGAGGCGGGCATCCTGCTGGGTCTTGTCACGCGCAAGCCGCGTGATGCCCTGCACGAAGTCGAAGATGCTTTCAGGCGGGCGGCCCTCTTCCATCAGCACCTTCTCGATGATCTTGCCCGACTCCGCCTTCGAGAAACCACGCTTGCGCAGGAAGTCGTCCCGGTCCTCGTCCGTTCGCGCGACGATCTGCTGCCGCGCGGCCTTGATGCCGTTCACGAAGCCCTGCGGCGAGGAATTGGCAAACCGTGTCAGTGCAGGTGCCGCCTCTTGGGCGAAGCGGGAGGCGGCGTATTTCGAATGGCGGATGGTGATCTCCTGAAAATCCTCGACGCCCCAGAGGTTGCGGTTCTGGCACACCGCCCGCAGGTAGAAACTCGCCATGCCGAGGGTCTTGGCCCCCACCTCGGAATTCCAGCAGTAAAAGCCCCGGAAGTAGAGATCGGGGGAGCCATCAGGCAACCGGCCCGCCTCGATCGGGTTGTGATCGTCGACGAGGAACAGGAAGACATCGCGGTCCGAGGCATAAAGCGTGGTCGTATCGCGGCTGATTTCGACATCGGGGTTGTAGACCCCGGTCGACCAGTCGAGCACGCCCGGCACCTTCCAGCGCGTGTCACCGGTGCCGTTACCCGCGATACGTTGCACCGCTTCAACCAGTTCGTGGTCATGGATGCGGCCATAGTCGGGGCCGGTCACCGCGCGCAGTTCGGTGCGGCCATCCTCGGTCTCGAAGGTCTTCACCTGCTCGGCGCGGTGGTTGGTCAGGCCGTACTGCAGGTTGATGCCCGCCAGTGGTGCGGGCAACTGGCGCAGGTAAGAGGCAGGCGCGCCGACGATGCTGGCAAGCTGGCCAAAGGCCCAATGCGTGGGCGCCACCGGTTCATGCGCCTTCGGCAGGATCAGGTGCAACCGCTCAGCGCTGTCGCGCGCAGCCTCGACTCGGATATCCGCCGTCTGCACCACCCGGCTGCGGCTGCGCTCGGACCGGCCCTTCACATTCGCCCAGAGATCATCGAGCGACAGATACCGCTCATCATCGGGCCGGTTGAACCATTCGGACGACACCCGCCCATTCCGTTCACCCCGGCTGACATCCACCTTCCAGCCACCAGCCCGCGCCGGTGCGACCGGATCCAGAACTTCCACAACGCCCATCGGCTATCTCCCGCGACGGGCGCCGGGAGCCACTCTCCCAACCTTCAACCCATCACCGGGAAACCGGCACTCCTCTCACTCTTTGGGGCGAAAACGGTCGGAGAGCGGTCCTTCGCACCTAGAATACGTAGGCGTTCAAAAGTATCTTCGCCCAGCGTCGGTGGGTCCAACTCGCTGTGGGCCCGAACCGCCGAACGGCTGTAGGGCGGCATAGCAGTGTCAACGACTTCGGCCGCGGGCTATGGATTGTCTGCGAGGGGATAGCCCCATGCGCCTTCCCATCCACAGGCTTTCGCTGCGCAGAATGCAGCATATTGGAGAACCTGTTCTGGAGTATCTCCGCGAAATCTCGCCACAAGGTAGCCAGCGATGAAGGCATCGCCTGCGCCCATAGTGTCGACCACCGTGGCGGGCACAATTGGCTGTTCGATGCGGGTCTGACCATTGGCCCAGATTGCCCCCTTGTCTCCGCGCGTCACGCAAACGGTGTCCGGTCCAAGGTCGAGGACCCGCGCGATCAGCTCTGACACTGCCACGTCGGCCAGCCCTGCTCCTGACAGAAAAGCCGTCGAGACATGCGGGCAAACCTGCGCCAGATAGGCCGGGTCGTGCAGAGTGGAGAAGTCGAACGACACCCCGCGCGCGGCGGCACGGATGCGGGGCAGTTCCGGTTCCAGATAGCTGAAGCAGCTGGAATGGACATGGCCCGTGGCGGCGATCAGCGCGAGGTCATCCTCGTCCATCCTGAGCATCAGCTTGCGCCGGATGCCGCCCCGGTTTGACGCGACGAAGACCCGGTCTCCGTCGGCAGCATGGGTGACCTGCGCCTTGCCATTAGGCCCTTCTACCCGGCGCAGATGGGCGATCGATAGGCCTTCGGCAGCCATGCAGGTGCGGACGTGATCGCCTTCACGGTCATTCCCGACGATGCCCATATAGACCACATCGGCAAGCCCGAAACGGCGGGCCAGAACGGCCACGTTCAACGCGTTGCCGCCGGGGAAGAACACTCCCCGGTCAAGGTAAAGGTCAACGACATTGTCGCCGATGCAGAGAAGTCCGTTTGTCATGCTGGCCTCGCCGGAATGGGGGGCAGGACTGGCCCGCCCCCGACCTTGGGTCAATACTCCATCTTCCACATGTAGCGCCGCACCGTCAGCGGGTGGCCGCGACTATCGGCCAGCTTGTCGCAATAGACCCGCAGCAGGGTGCCGAAAGCCATGTGTTCGACATGTTCCACCACTTCGGCGTCAAGAACCCCAAGGCCCAGTTCCTCGGCGCACAGGGTGGTGACGCGCTGGCTGTATTTCGTTACGAAGGCAAGGCCCCGGTCATCGATCTTGCGGCTTGCACCAAGGCCGCGCAGCACGATGAAGGGCACGTCGAAATCGGTGATCTCGAAGGGTCCGTGGAAGTATTCGCCCGCATGGATACCGGCGGAGTGTATCCACTGCATCTCTTGGAAGATGCAGATCGCGTAGGAATAGGCCGTGGCATAGTTGGCACCGGCACCCATCGTGTAGATGACCGGCTCGCGTTTCATGGCTTCGGCGAAGGTGGCGATGCGGTCAGTATGGGCGGCGATGGCGGTGTCGATTAGAGCCGGAAGGGCGGTCAACGCCTTCTCTACCTTCTGCGCGAGAGGGTTGCCTTCGCGCACGCCCATGATGCCGAAGGTCAGCCGGGCCATGACGGCGGCGGAATGGTCGAGCGCGAAAGTCTTGGGCGCGTGGGTGTAGTAGACCGGGAACTCCACCGCCTGATCCAGCGGACTGCCGGGCAGGTTGGTCAGCGCGATGGTCAGTGCGCCCTTCGAGCGGGCAAAGCGGGCGGCCTCGACCGTTTCCGGCGTGGTGCCGGAGTGCGAACACAGGATCACAGCCGAGCTGGGCCCCAACCGTGCCGGGTTGCGGGCCAGGAATTCGGCTGCGTTTAGCGCGTGGCCGGCGATGGTTTTCGCATGGCGGTCTACGGCATACTGGTTCGGCAGCATCAGCGCATAGGATCCGCCACAGGCGACGAAGTAGATTTCGGTCAGCTCAGGCCGCGCCTTCGCGGCGGCAAGCGCGGCGGCGATCTGCGCCTCGGTCGGGAATGGTTTATCGGTCATCTGGTCCTCTCGTCAGGCAAGGTTGGGCCGGTCCCGGAAACGGCGTTCCGGGAGGCGGCAGGTTGGCAATGGGTCAGGCACTACTGGGGAAAGCCCCCCGGATGGCCGCAGCAGGCGGCAGCGCAGGTGTGGCCCGCTGCCATGGCCATGGGCACATCGGCCCCCTTCAGCCGCGCGGCCAGAAAGCCCGCGATGTAGGCGTCGCCCGCGCCGGTGGTGTCGACTGGGGTAATCGCCGGGGCCATGGCGCGGAAGGTCTGACTGCCGATCAGGGCTAGACTGCCCTTCGCGCCCAGCGTGATGACGGCCCCCTTCGCGCCTTGTGCCACCAGATCTGCCGCGCGCGCTTCGGCCCGGTCGGCCTGCACTTCAGGCAGCGAGGCGAAGGCGATGGCCAGGCCTTCGACGCCCAGATCTTCGGGGGCCGCGTTCACGGACACATCCTGCGACAGGCTGACCCCGTCGCGCGCCAGAACACGGCGCGCATGGCCGCCATCCTGCAACCAGCCGATATGGACATGCCGGGCCGCAGACAGCGCGCTGAGGCGAGAGCCGTCCGGCCCCCAGCTCGCACAGGCGCCGAAATCCTCGGTCAAGATGGTGCGATTGCCGTCAGGGGCCACGTTCAGATGCGTGACCGAGGTTGCGGGTCCCAGTCTTTCGATCAGCGAGACATCGACACCCTTTTCTGCCAGTGCCGCCAGAACCCGGTCGCCATCTGCCTCCCCGGCTGGCCCAACGGCCCCGCAATAGGCCGCGCTCAGGCCCAGCATCGCCACCTGCACCGCCACGTTGACCGCATTGCCGCCGACAAGGTCAGCCGTGACCGCGCCGGTCAGCCGGTCGATGCAGTTGTCGCCAAGGGCTATCAGGTCGAAAGCAATCATCCGATGGTTGCTCCGCGCGATGCCATGTTGTCCTTCAGATCATGCAAGGCAAGGACAGGACGGCGATACCATGTCTGGCCGTGGAAGAAGGGGCGCGTCTCCAGCTCCAGCCCGTCCAGTGCGGTCTCGCCGCCCCTACCCAGCATCTTTTGCGCCAGCTTCATCCCGAGGTAGGACGACATGGCGACGCCGGTGCCGTTGTAACCGATGGCATAGCCCATGCGCCCATGCAGGCCCACATGCGGCAGATGGCTGAAGGTGGCCCCGACAAACCCGGTCCAGACATGGGCGATCTTCACGCCCTCCAGCTGTGGGAAGAGCCGCAGGATGTTGCGGCGCACGCGCGGCAGGCAGGCGGCAACGTTGGTCACGTTCACCGGAACCACGGTGCCGATCACCACCCGGTCGCCATCGGGCGAGGGCCGGTGATAGGTCACATTCATCCGCGTGTCATAGACCATCGAAGCGCGCGGATACATCGCCCGCACCGCGGCCGGGTCCATCGCTTCGGTCGCTGTCACCACCGAGGCCAGTGACACCACCCGCCGCCGCATCCACTTTGACGCGCCGTCGGTATAGCCGTCGGTCGCCATTACCAGATGTGCAGCGCGCACGGTGCGGTCGGCCGCAAGGCAGGTGATGTGATCGACCCTATCCTCGATCCGCGACACGCGGGTCAATGGCGCAAAGCGCACGCCCGCGGCAAGGCACAGCCGCACCAGCTCGGCCACCAGCCGCCCGGGGTGCAGGCTGGCCCAGTCGGCCAGATGCACTCCGCCGTGAAATTGCGGCGAGGCGACGAAGTCGGACACCCGGCCTTTCTGGACTTCCTCACCCTCGACCCCCAGCCTTGCATTCTGGCGCAGGAAGTGGCGCAGGCCCTCCATCCGGTCGGGCCGGTGCGCGCCGATGAAATGGCCGCAGACGCTGTAGTTGCAGGCGATGCCCTCTTCGGCGATGAAGGACCGCAAGTGGCGATGCGCTTCGATCCCAGTCGACAGGATGGCCCGCGCGCGATCCTCACCGTATTTCGCGATGAAATCATCCAGGTCGGGCTTCATCTCGGACGACACCTGCCCGCCGTTGCGCGTGGAGCAGCCCCAGCCGATCTCGCCCGCGTCGCAGACTACGACCTGCCGCCCGCCCCGCGCCAGATGCAGCGCGGTGTAGAGGCCGGTGAACCCTGACCCCACCACCAGCACATCCTCGCGCGGCTCGACCGTCGCGGCGGGGACCTGTGGCAAGGCCATCTCGGCCCGCCACAAGGGGGTGTCGCTGAACCCGGCGAACATCTCAGTAGGCCACGCGCTTGTAGTAGCGCCGCGTCACAAGCGGGTGATTGCGCATCACCTCAAGATGCGCCGAAAGCCGCTCCAGCACGGTTGCCAGAAGCGCCGGGGCCAACATCGCCCGCAGATCGGACGACAGGCCGGTGGTCGCAAGATCGCGGGTATCCAGCACGGTCAGCTTGTCGGTGTAGCCCTTGGCAAAGGCGATCACGCGGTCGGTCAGCGGGCGGGTTTCATCCTCGCCTGCAAAGACCACGACCGAGACGCCCTTCTCCACCAGTTCCAGCGTGCCGTGGAAGAAGTCCGAGGCATGGACCGGTCGGGTGCGGATCCACTGCATCTCTTCGAGGATGCACATGCCGTAGTAATAGGCCTCGGGCCAGGCCGCGCCGGACCCGGTCAGGATGTGCCAGCCATCACCGGCAATCGCCTGCGCCAGCACATCGGCGCGCGGCTCGAACGCCTGTTTCACCGCCAGAAGCTGCTGCGGAAGACCCGCAAGCTCGGCGATGATCCGATCGTAGTCAGACCGCTCGCCCCGCGCCCGCATCGCCGCGAGCGCCGCCACCAGCGACGTGACGTAAAACATCTCGCACGAGGTGTCATCCTCGGCAAAGTTGACAAAGCTGTGGTCGGCCCCCTTGGCCAGCGGCGTCTCGGCATGGCCGGTGATCGAGATCACGGTGGCCCCGCGCGCCTTCACATAGTCCATCGCCGCGATGCTTTCCTTCGTGGTGCCCGACAGCGACGGCATGATGACTACCGACTTCGGTCCCAGCGCCACATGCCCAGTCAGCACGATCTCGGCGCAAAGGACGTTGTGGCAGGGCAGGTTCGAGGCCCGGCGCATCAGATCGGTCGCGGGCTGCATCAGGATACCCGCCCCGCCCGACCCCATGAAGAAGAGGCTGTCGGCCCCCTCGACCACCAGACGCCCGACCAGCGTGCCAAGGTCACGGGCGATGGTCACGGTTCCGGTCTGGATGCGCAGGAAGCGGGCAGGATCGAAGTTCAGCATGGTCTTTCCTTTCGTAAACCAATGAGGCGGATCAGAGCCGAAGGCCGCTGTCGCCGGAAAAGAGATGCGCGCGGCCCGGCTGGGGCTGTACGGTCAGGCCGCCGTCCGCGGCAAAGTCATGCTCGCCATCAAGCTGCACGGTTACGGGCTGGCCATCGGCAAGGCGGCCATAGGCGTAGGTCATGCCGCCCAGCCGCTCACTGGCCTGCACCTCCACCGACGCACCGGGTCCGGCGACAAGGTGCTCGGGCCGGATGCCCAGCGTGACCTCGGCGCCGACGGCGGGCAAATGATCCACGGCCACGTCGCAGACTAGTCCGGCGGCATCGACGCGGGCCGTCCCGGACTCGGTCGCCGTGACCCGCGCCTTCAGGAGGTTCATTTTCGGGCTGCCGATAAAGCCCGCAACGAAGGTGTTGGCCGGGTGGCGGTAGATCTCCAGCGGCGCGCCGATCTGCTCCACCAGCCCGTCGCGCAGCACGACGATCTTGTCGGCCAACGTCATCGCTTCGATCTGGTCATGGGTGACGTAGACCATGGTCGCCTGCAACTCGCGGTGGAGCTGCGCCAGTTCGATCCGCATTTGCAGGCGAAGCGAGGCATCGAGGTTCGACAATGGCTCGTCGAACAGAAAGACCTTTGGGTTGCGCACGATGGCCCGGCCAATGGCAACACGCTGGCGCTGGCCGCCGGACAGTTCCTTGGGCAGCCGCTTCATCAGGGGCCCCAGTTGCAGGATCTCCGCCGCCCGGGCGATCTTGCGCGCAGCCTCGTCTTTCGGCGTTTTGGCCACCTTCAACGCGAAACCCATGTTCTGTTCCACGGTCTTGTGCGGGTAAAGCGCATAGGACTGGAACACCATCGCGATGCCCCGGTCGGCCGGGCGCACGTCGTTCATGCGCTGCCCGTCGATCAGCAGTTCGCCCCGGCTGATGCTTTCCAGCCCCGCGATCATCCGCAGCAAGGTGGACTTGCCGCAGCCCGACGGGCCGACGATCACGACGAATTCGCGCTCGGCAATGTCGATGTCGATGCCGCGCACGGCCTCATAGGTTCCGTATTGCTTGGCGATCGCCTTGATCTGCATATAGGCCATGGGGGCACTCATTTGACGGCGCCGCTGGTCAGGCCGCCAACGAACTGGCGCTGCATGATCAGGAAGGTCGCAAGGATGGGAAGGATCGACAGGGCCAGCCCGGCCATCAGCACGCCCCAGTCGGCGCGCAGGGCGACGGCAAAGCTCATCACGCCGATGGTCACGGTTTTGACGGTTTCGCTTTCCACGAAGGTCAGGGCAAAGATGAACTCGTTCCAGACCCGCATCGCCGAGATCAGGCCGGCCGATGCCAGGATCGGGCGGCAGAGCGGCAGGTAGACCTCGCGGAAGATACGCGCCTCGCCCGCGCCGTCCATCAGGGCGGCCTCGCGCAGCTCGCCCGGAATGCCGGTCATGTAGGCGCGGATCAGGAAGGTGGTGAAGGGCAGCCCGAAAGCCACGTTCGGCAGTATCAGCGCGAAGTAAGTGTTGTAGAGACCGGTCTCGGCCATGACGCGGAACAGCGGGATCAGGCTGACCTCGGGTGGCAGGATCGCGCCGCCAAGGATCAGGGTATAGATCGCCGCCTTAGCGCGGAAGTTCAGCACCACTAGGGCATAGGCGGCCATGGTCGCCAGGGTAAGTTCGATCAGGACAGTGGCGGTCGTCACGATCAGCGAGTTCAGCAGGTAACGCGAGATGCCATAGTTCCAGGCGGTCGAGAAGTTTTCCCAATGCCAGACCTTTGGCAGGCCCCAGGTGGCGGCGAACATGTCGTTCGTGGTCTTGAAGGCGTTCAGGAACAGCCAGATCATCGGGTAGACGCAGATCACCGCCAGCGTCAGGAACACGGCCCACAACAGGATGCGGTTTGCAACTGCAAGGGCGGTAAGGGAACGCGCGGTCATCCTAGCGATCCTTCTGCAGCTTGATCTGCATCAGACCGATGGTCAGCGCGATGAAGAAGATTACCGTGGCGATCGTGGACGAATATCCGATCATGTCGTCGCGGAACGCGGCGCGATACATCAGGGTGCCCAGCACCTCGGACGAATGGTTCGGTCCGCCCGCCGTCATCACCCAGACGATGTCGAACACCTTGAGCGAGCCGAGGATGGTGATGATGGTGACGATCAGGATCGTCTCGCGCACGCCGGGCACGGTGATATGCCAGAACTGCTGGATGCCCGAGGCGCCGTCGATTTCCATCGCCTCATACAGGTCGCGCGGCACGGCGCGGATGGCGACCATGAACAGCGCCATGATGTATCCCGTCCACTGCCACTGGCTGACGAAGATCACCGCGAAAATGGCGGTATCCGGCTCTCCCAGCCAGGCTTTCGACCAGGACGACAGGCCGGTTTCCCACAGGAGCTGGTCGATCAGGCCGGTGGTCGGCGTCATGAGCAGTTGCCAGACCAGCCCCACAACAACCACCGGCAGGATCGACGGCAGGAACAGCGCGGTGCGGAAAAGGTTGGCCGAGAGGTCGGGAAAAACCCTCGCCTCTAGCACGGCCGCCAGCGTCAGCGCGACACCCACCTGACAGGCAACCGAAATGACCGCATAGATGGCGTTATTGGTCAGTGCTGTGGTGAACTTCGGATCGTTCCACAGCCGCAGATAGTTGTCGAAGCCGACGAAATCCCAGTCCAGTGACATGGCCGAGAACGAGAACAGGCTGAAGCGGATGTTCGTCAGCGCCGGCCCGTAGACGAAGACCACCAGGAACAGCAGCGCCGGGGCGACCCAGAGCCAGCCCTGCAAGCTTTGTCGCCACGTCGCGCGGGTATGATCGGACCTGTCGGTCATCGGTCTGTCAGTCCTGTCCGGAGGGGGAAATGGCCGGGCGACCTTCAGGCCGCCCGGCGTTGGTCCAGCGGGGGAGCTTACCGCTGGGCCAGTGTTTCCTTGGCGGCGGCACGGACCTTTTCCATGACCGCCTCGGGCGTCTCATCGCCCGACAACAGGCCTTGCCCGGCGGCCAGGATCACGTTGGCCGAAGCCGTGTCCATGTCAGTATCCAGCCACAGCGCCATGCCTGCAGCATCTTCCAGCGCCTTCAGCCCGGCCAGCGTTTCGGGCGTGGTGGTCTCTTCGGTAACCGAACCGATCACCGCCGAGGTCATGCCGGTTGTCGAGACATACTTGGCCGCTTGTTCGGGTGACGTGATGAAGTTCAGGAACGCCAGCGCCTCTTGCGGGTGTTCCGTCTTGGCCGAGATCAGGAACCCGTCCGGCGCGCCCGTCAGCAGGTCGTTGCGGCCAGCGGCGCCTTCCATCGGCGGCAGCGGGAAGAAGCCCCAGCCCTGTTCGGCCACCGGCGTGTCGGCCAGCATGTAGAACTCGACCAGTTCCAGGTAGACCATCGCCGACCGGCCGGCGATGAACGCGCCCCGCGCTTGCTGATGCGAGATCGCGTTGGCTCCGTTGTTGAAATAACCCTTGTCGCCGAAGGATTTGTACAGCGCCAAAGCCTCGACATAGCCCGGGTGGGTATATAGCTGGTCGGCCGGAGCGAGCAGTTGATAGTCGGCCTGACGCACGTCATCAGGGACCATCTTGGCGAAAAGGTCGCCGATGTAGTGCGTCGCGGCCCAGGGTGACTGGTTGCCATAGGCGATCGGAACCTCACCCGCAGCCAAGAGTGCGTCGTTCAGCGCGATGAAATCGGCGAAGGTCGTCGGCACAGCCAGCCCGTGCTTTTCGAAGATCGCCTTGTTGTAGATCATGTATTTGCTGTCGACGTTCACCGGAATGCCGAACTGCTTGCCCTCGAACTGGAACGGTTCCAGCGAGGCGGCAGCGAACCGGCCTTGCCATTCCGGCCCGGCCAGTGCCTCGGTCAGGTCCAGCGTGCGGCCTTCGCGGGCGAACTTGCGGCCAAACTCGCCCGACCACGAGAAATAGATGTCCGGCACCTGGTCCGAGGCCATCAGGACGCGGATCTTGTCCTTGTAGGGCTCATCCGCAACCGACTCCATCACGATGTCGATGGCGGGGTTGGCGGCCTCGAACTCGGCCACGGCGGCGTCGAAGTAGGCCATGTTCTCGGGCTCGGGGAACTTGTGCAGGAAACTGACCACGGTCTTGTCCTGCGCCAGCCCCGGCAGCGATGCCAGGATACCGGTCGCCAGAGCGGTCATGGCAAGAAGATGCTTCATCGAACTCTCCCTTGTTGGTTGGCCGAACTATACCAATTTGCCCGGCTTGGTTAGCATTGGTATATTGGTATCCATACCAAGCGGACCAAAGCAACGGTTTTCTTTCTTGAATCTGCGATTTTTAATGCTGCACAGCGGCATAGCAGCGCTGCAATCGGCTTTTCAGTTGCTTCTTTCGTGTTGTTGGTATAGGCATTGGGACTGATGGCCCCTGCTACTTCTGGAAAATCGGGGCGATTTCAACGCGTGTCCTGCTGTCGGTGTATACCAAATGCCCATCCCATCTTTCATCAGTCAGGATCATCGCCCCGGGTCGGCCCTGGCCCGGGTGCATCTGCTCTTGCGCAATCTCATGCTGGAAACCGGCATGTCGCATGGCGACCGCATTCCGTCAGAACGTGAACTGGCAGAGCGATTCGGGATTTCGCGCATGACCGTGCGCAAGGCTCTGAACCAGCTTGTTGACGCGGGACATCTGGAACGACGGGGCACAGCGGGCACGTTCCTGCCCGAACCCGCCGTCGTGAGGCCCTTGTCCAAGCGGGTATCGACCGCGATTTCGGAAGTGGTGGGACAGGCCGGTCACAAACCCGGCGCGCGCCTTCTGTTCTTTGAACAGGCGCAGGCCGATGCCAATATCGCGCGGCGGCTGCATCTGGAAGAAGGCGCCCCGGTCATCGTGATCAAACGTCTTCGCTTGTCGGACGCGGTGCCCTTCTGCGTCGAAACCAGCTACCTGCCGCACCACCGAGTTCCCGGACTGGTCGCCGCCGATGTATTCGCCGCGCCATCGCTTTACGCCCTTTTGCGCGAACGCTTCGGCATGACCTTCGCAACATCGGACTTCCATGTCAGCGTGGACATCGCCCCGGACACTGAAGCCGACCTGCTTGGCCTTGCCCCGGGGGCAGGTGCGCTGGCTATGCGCTCAACGGTCTATGATCGTGACGGAAGACCGGCCGAGTTCCTGATTTCGTGGAACCATCCTGACCGCGTCGCTTTCGAATCCCTGCGCGACGACACGGGCCCAGTGAAAAGCGTGTTCACCGACTGGGCAAGTCCAAGGCCATGAAGGCGCAATCGGGGACGTCCGCTTCGGGCCGACATCGACGGAACCCGGCGGGTTTCCCCGCCGAGCCCTTTCGGAGAGACCCAGTTCCTTTCAGAACGGGATCTCATCGTCGCGGTCGACCAACTCGGGGTTTTCATTCTCGGTCGCCTTCGGGCGGCTGAGGAAATCAACCTTCTCAGCGATGATCTCACAGCCGTAGCGGTCGGTGCCGGTTGCGTCGGTCCACTTGGTGTAGTGGATGCGGCCGTGGACCAGGACCTTCATGCCCTTTTCGCAGTGCTCTGCCACAGTCTTGCCGAGACCGTTGAAGCAGGTGATGCGGTGCCATTCGGTGTCCATGACCCGGTAGCCGTTTTCGTCGCGGATCGCGCGACCTTCCGAAAGGCGGGGGCGCGAGGTGGCGAGGGTGAAGTTGGTGATCTTGGTGCCGCTCTGGGTGGCGCGGACTTCGGGCTTCTGACCGATGTTGCCGGCGAGGATGACGATGTTCTGCATGTTAAGCTCCTGTGTTTCCTGTCCTTGGGACCGTCCCTTCGACAAGACCCGAAAGAAGCCTGTCGGGTGAGGCGTGCACGGCTGGGCCATCAGAACAGACGGAAACCCCCAAAGGTCCGGGGTGGAGCGGGCAGGACGCAAACGGCGGCCAACACGGCTCGGACTGACGCGGGGTTGCACGATTGAACCCGAACAGGCTTAGGGGATTGTCAGTCGAAGGGATGGCGCCGAGGACAGGAGAGATTGGGGGCTCTTGCAGAACATGTCTTTCCTCGCCCTGCTAAGACGGCAAACCCAAAGTCCTTACCCCCATAGCGGCTGATCACCTCTGAGCCCCTTTGCTTGCCATTCGCGCCCCAGCCTGATCGGAGTTGCGAGCCCGCGCCGTGACGGCTATCCCGAGGGCATCATTTTGGACACGAGGCACCCATGGCTGAATTCAACATCGAGGCAATGTCACTCAAGGAGCTCAAAAGCCTGCAGAAGGATCTGGCCAAGGCCATTTCCAACTTTGAAGACCGGAAGAAAAGCGATGCCCGCAGCAAGCTCGAGATCATTGCCAAAGAGATGGGCTATTCCCTTGCCGACCTGATTGGCGCCGAGGTGAAACCCAGCCGTGCGCCCGCCGCCGCGAAATACCGCCACCCAGAAAACGCGGCTCTCACTTGGTCAGGCCGGGGGCGCAAACCGCTGTGGTTTGTCGCAGCCCTAGAAGCAGGCAAATCGCCCGAGGACATGGCAGTCAACTGACCGCCTGTGCGTGACCGAGCAGTAGGACGTTCGCGTTATAGAAATCCACTTTTGTGAGCACGTCGCCTCGGTCATGTTTACAGAGCGTAGTTCTCCCAAAATGAGAAAGCCCCCTGCCCTATCTGCTTCAGTTTCTTGCCACCGCCTTCTTTGGATTTCGGAATGCCGACAAGACGTCGGCGCAATGGGCCTGTCAGGCTCTTGGGGGCAGACAGGCGAAAAGCCCGGAGGCGCGTTCGCGCCGTGCCCGGGCCTTCTTAACGACCGTGGGCTTTACGCCCACGGGTCGATCTCAACAAGCACCTGAACCTCGTCGCCGTCGATTTCATCGGCGGGGACGGCACCAAAGGTTCCATCCCCTGCCTGAAAGACGACGATCGAAACCATGAGCGTGGCGGCGAGGGAGGCGGCGAAGGCGTGTGCATCTTTGCGGGACATCTGTTTTGGCTCCTGCTGGGAGGCGAGGGACCATCCCCCGCGCTGACAGGAACCCGCAGGCCCAAAGACGGTCTGACATCACCGGGTGCGTTCGGGCTTGCCCCGAATCCGGCCGGCGGCACGGGCTCGCCCCGTAGTCCGAGCCCTTGTGGCTTGATCTCGAAGACTGGATTTGGGCCAAGGAAGGGACTGGCAAGCGGGGGATGGTACTTTGACACAAGGAGCCGAATTGTCCCGCTGATGCTCACCCCGCCAGCCTTGCAGACATGCATTTGGTTGACTGAGGCATTACTGGGGATGGAGCCTTTGGTGCCCCGCGCAAATGCGAGGGACAGGTTGATGCTGGATGAGAGGCCCGCGTGCGGCGGGCCCCCTTGGTCAATGAGAAGGCTCAGGCGGCGATGTCCGCCTTCTGTGCCCTCTACCGTGCGTTTTGAAATTGAGAGTTGGCTATTCGCCGCTGTCGCCTTCGCCCAAGGCGGCAAGCCGAGCAGGCAGGTCCATCCTGACATGCAGGAAGTCAACGACGATCATCCGGTCTGGCGCGGCAATAAAGACCACATAATGCTGTCCGGACCGGGCATAACGCAGGTTCTCGGGCAGCGCAGGATCAACCAGTCGACGGCAGTCTTTGGAAGGTGCAGCACCGTCCGCCAGTGCCTGGCACTTTTCGATGAGGTCTTCAGCGTAAGCGTCTGCCTGCCGCCGGCCAAAAGTCTCAACTGTCCAAACCGCGATATCTTTCAGTGCGGCCTCTGCTTGCCGCGTCAACACCCATGGTTTTGGCATCAGGATGCGGACTTTTGCGCCGTTGCAAAGACCCGCCGGATTGCTTCTTCACCCGATCCACGCGCGAAAGCCCCCTCCCGGACTTCAAGCACGCCACGTGTCAGCCGTGAGCGCAGGTCACGGAACTCGGCCTCTTCGCGCTCCAGCAAGCGCAAACCGGCCCGCAGCGCCTCGGAGGCGTTCTGGTAGCGACCCGAGGCAACCAGATCGTCGATCAGCCTTGACTGGGGTTCGGTCAGAACAACGTTGCGGGTGGCCATGCCGTGATCTCCATTTGATTGGCAATATATGCCAATGGCGCCTATCTGTCGAGAGAGGCTCGACCAAACCGCAAGACGGCAGTGGCCGAGCCAGAAATTAATCCCCTCAGGCGGCGATAGCCGCCTCCCCTGCCCCATCGTCGTTTTCAGCTCCGACGATCTCGAACCGCGCGCTGCGATAGCCCTCCTTGGCAATCCAAAGCTCCGCCGCATTGACCGATACCGCCAGATGCAGCAGCTCAGTGTTGCCACCGAAGTCCAGTAGCACGCGGACCTGCCCCACCTTGGGCTCCTCGATGACTTCGAAGACCAACCGGCTATCCGCCGAGTGGCTGCGCATGATGGTCACGAGGATCACCCCGTCTGAGGAGAAGTTCCCCTCATGCAGCGTGAAGGAGGCCGGAGCCGTCCAGGTCGGATAAGGCCGCTGCGGCTCTTTCTTCACCAGGCGACCAACACCGTTGGACCTTTCCCAAGATGCCAGCTTTTTGGTGAAGCGTGCGGGCGGTTTGGGACTGCCATCAGTGTAGCGAATGAGCGCGCCCAAGGGAGCTTTGTCGATGATTGTGTTTGCGGACATGATTCCTCATCCTGAATGCGAGCATTCGCACTCATCATATTGATATTGTTGTAATTTGTGGTGATTAAGGGCGGGTTTCCCCGCCCTCGGAGGCTCAGATCACTCAGCAGCCATCATCGCGGTGCTTTCCACGGGCAAATCGGCCATCAGGAACGCGGGCAAGTCGATTTCCTCGCCGTTGTCCTGATCGCCCAAGACTTCTTCGCTCAAAGCCCCCTGCCCTTCTGCAGCGACATCACCGTCCAGAGCGGCAAGATCACTGCGCCGCAGAACCTCTGGCAACCAGCCGCTACCCTTGAGCAAGCGCTCGGCTTCCGTCGCCATCTCGCCCTTCTTCAGATGGTCGAGCAACTGCGCAGTGCCCTCCCCTTTCGCCTCACGAACGGCGTCGAGAATGCGCGCCTTGGGAACCCGTTTCAGGTAATTGTCCGCCGTCGGCTCCCAGCCAACAGCGACCATGTCGAGATCGACTGCTTGGGCCACGATCTCGGACTGCGCCATGCGCCGGGTCAACCCGCTGGCCGAGATGCCCGCACCGTAAGGGTTGACCTTCTCATGCAGCGCGTTGATCCCGAAGCTCAGGCAATGCGCCAGCAGAGCTAGACGGCTGGCCTGATCGAGGGCCGAGAGATAATCCCAGAGCACGGCATCGTCGCCAAGCGGCAGATCGGCCTCCCAGGCAGCATGACGATCGTCCACGGCCTTGGCCACCGGACTGTCCTTCAGATCGGGGGCCTGTGCCGACATGTACACGGTGCGCACAGAAGCCTCCAAGCAACTGCCCGTAGCCCCGGAACTGCGGAAGGTGTCATTGACCAGCTTCATCAGCAGCAGCGTCAAGGCCACGTCGGGCGAACGCCCAATCGCCTCGCGCAAGGCGAGGGTGCGATGTGCGGTCAGCTCCATGACCAGACGCTCCGGCAAAGGCTTCAACGCACCATCATCCTCATCGTCTGGCAGACCGGCACTGAACGGTTCACCCCCGGAAGTGATGACGGTGGCCGCAGAAGTGCCAGCCGGAAGCTGATAGGCGGAAACAATGCCATCAGCCCCCTGCCCTTCCGCATCCAGATCATCGCCAAAGTTGGCCACGGTCTCTTCGCGAGGCTCATCCTCCGGCCGGACATAGCCGCGATGGGCAGCCAGGTTGCCATCCCGATCCAACGTCACGAAGACGCCTGCGCGGACAACTTCGGTTACATCGAAGATCAGCGGGCGCTGCTCCAAGGCTTCCATCGCACCTTCCAGCTCGCCAAGCCGCGTGTCGATCTCTTCAGGGTATTCGTCCTGGCCAGAGTATTCCTCTTCAAGCGTGCGATACTCCGCAAGCAGCTTGGCATGCTCTGCAGCTTCATCCGCGCTGAGCGGCGATGGATCGCCAACCAGACGCCGCAGACCGTGGCTATAGCCATAGGGCAGATCAGTTGACACCTCGATCCACTTCCAACCTTCCGCGGCGATTGCCTGCGCCTCGACTCGCAGCTTGTCCGCGACCAAACGGTCAAGCAGGGCAGGGTCATCCAACCAGCCGCCATCATCGCCTTGGAAGAGGTCGCGCAGGACAACGCCACCCGCCGCCTCATAGACGTCAACACCGACAAACACCGCGCGCCGGTCCGAGGCCCGCACAGAGGTTTCCGTGAGCATGCGCCGGATCGAATAGGGCTCCTTGTTCCAGGAGTTCTTCACCGCATCCCAGATCTGCGCCTGACGCTCGTGATCGGGGTTCACTGTGAAGGCCATGAGCTGTTCCAGCGTCATGCCATCCTCAGCATAGACCTCGAGCAGGGCAGGGGCCACGGACGCGAGTTTCAACCGCTGCTTCACGATCTGCGGGGTGACAAAGAAGGCCGCAGCGATCGCCTCCTCGCCCTGACCCTTCTCCCGCAAGGCAGCAAAGGCACGGAACTGATCGAGCGGATGCAAGGCAACGCGCTGCATGTTCTCAGCCAAGGAGTCGTCCTCGGCCAGAATATCTGATGTCACATCACGCAACACACAAGGCACAGGCGCGGTCTTCGCGAGCCGTTTCTGCTTCACCAGCAGCGACAGCGCCTGAAAGCGTCGACCGCCAGCCGGGATCTCGAATTTGCCGGTCTCGACGCCATCTGCATCCAGCACTGGCCGCACGCTCAGGCCTTGCAACAGGCCACGGCGGGCGATGTCCTCGGCCAACTCTTCAACTGACACACCGGCCTTGATGCGCCGGACGTTGGACTGGCTCAGCACCAGCTTGTCAAAGGGGATGTCCCGCGAGGACGACAGGGTAATCTTCTGGGCAGCTTGGGCCATCAGGTCTTCTCCACGACGGGCGCCGGGAGCCACTCTCCCGATCTCACTTCCCGCCACCCTCAAACCAACCATTCTCTCACTTTCGTACTGGACATGGGTGCGAACGAGAGCCCGGCAGGGCGGCGCGTTTCATTTGGATAATCTACGTACCAACGCAAAGTTGGCCATGGCCAACTCTTGTCTTGGCGCAACCGGCTAAGATTCTCGTTAGGTAGTTGTCAGGGCTTTTGAGCTGGTCGATCTTGCAGGCCATTTGATCTGCCACTTGAATTGCTTCTGCTAGGCCAAGCACAGACACCGCCCTACCCAACAGAGCGCTGTCTATTCTGAGCATCTTACCAAACTCAAATAACAGCTGTAGGAGGCCGTGTTCTGTGGTGGGGTAGTCTGGATAAAAGGCCGGGATTTCGGTCAAGCAAGCCCACAGCTCGGTCATCGTGCGCGGGAAGGTTTTTTTTGTATATGATTTTTGAGTCTCTTTGTGCCGGACATTTTGTCCGTCTGAGGCGGTCGGTTTGCTCGAGTTAGAAGACGGTGCTTGTTCTTGGCGTTGTTCGTGTTCTGGATTGTTGGCCGCGGCCAACTCTTCGAGATGCCGTACGCTTGGAGTGACTACCTTACTTTGCAGGATGCGTTTAAGTCTGCTGATAACGCTGCTTGCTTGAAGTACAGTGACTCCGGTTCGACGCATAAAGTTGCGGGCGGCTTCGACGAACTCAAGGGCCTCGCCTTGCAGGCAGAGGGAGAGGCATTCACCACGCAGTTTTTGGATGTAGGCTTTCATGCCTCGAAGTTCGTCGGCTTCCTGACGATGTTTCTGAGACAGTGCAAGGATTTCGTCAGACCGTGCGAGCAGGGGCGACAAGTCGATGCCGAACGCGCCGATGACTTTACCGTTGCGCATAATTGGGAATCGTTTGCCGTTGGCGCTGTCACGCCGTTGGATTAGATTCGCGGCTTCAAGTTTCTCAAGGTGTCGCCGAAGTTGCCTGTCCGTTATGCCTTTCGCGCGGAAACATAAAGTGTCGTTGCAAGCGAACACGGTCAGCAGGGTGAGTGGCGTGATTGGGCTGTCATTCCCTGTTTTCGGATCGTTGCAGGGAAGGCAGCTCAAGAGTGCGTCAAGCACAACGACTGAAGGCGGCCGCAGGCCCAGTGCGCGACTTGTGGTGTTGACCGCCGCCATAAGCGCGCGCCGCGTTACAGGTACGAAGTGTGGCTGGTGTTCGATCGTGCCAATACCGGCGAAAGAATCGAAGATTGAAGGCGCACAACTCAACTGTGCCTCGACCTCGATGGTCGTGACTGCTTCTTGTTCCATCTGTTTTCAGACAGCAAAAGGATACCCGTCACCGAAATCGGTGTTGCAGTGATTCGATTTTTTGGGTACCAATAGATTGCGAGTAAATCGGGACCCTCTGGAGTGCTTCACCGCCTTCGGGGGGTTTCTTTTTGCGCTACGTCTGCCTCCTTTTTGATTGTTTCTTGCCTGTTTGATCAGGGTTGACCATGGCCAACCCTATAAAGATCAATCACTTAACCGTTTCGGCGTCATGATTTTTCTTTCCACTCCTTGTAGAGGCGCTCAAGCTGCGTCTCCACGAAGTTGATGAACCCTCGCTCCTTTCTGTCGGAAACCTCGATCAAAAGACGCTGGCCTTTGGACCTGAAAGCCACCGAAGTTGCGGGCATTTGTTTGAGGGGGGCAGGAGAGGGGCCCTTGGCGGCGGACTCCGCTGCGTTCTGCTGTGCATCCGCGACCTTCTGCAGCGCATCGATGACAGCGCTGAGCTTCTCGGCCGCAGTGCCTTCTTCAGGAACAAGCAAGAGGACAGACCTGTCGGAAGGGGCGTTTTCCGTTTTGACCAGACGACGCAGTTCCAGCCATGGGCGACGGCCTGCTTCATGCGCGGCGCCAATTTTGTAGATCACTGCGTCGGGCACGTCTCGGGCAACGCCAATCAGCTTGCTTAGCGTTCCCTTGTCGACAGCTAGCACATCGCCGATCTCGGCCCGGGTGAAGCCCTGGTCCTCCAGCTTGGTGGCAAAAATGGCTTGTTCGATGAAGCTGCGCTCTAGGCGCGCAGAGTTTTCCAGGGCCTGCGAGACAAGAGCCTCGCGGTGGTCCATTTCCTTGACATAAGCCTTGACCTTGATTCCAAGCACTCGGCACGCGGCAATTCTGCGGCGTCCGTAAACCACCTCATAGCGAGGGCCAGGTCCGCGGCGATAGCGGAGTAGGGCAGGGAGCTGTTGTCCTGATGTCCTGATGGACTCGATCAGATCATCGAGCCCTTCTGATACGTCAAAACGATCCGCGATTTCAGAATCGCCGATCTCATTGACATCCACGTCCTGGGCCGCCTGTGCCGAGACCTGAGAAAGGACGTCTGACATGCTCTTCAGGGAACGAGGCGAGTTTTCGTCCACCTTCGACCCTGCCTCGGCAGCAATCAAAGGCTTTGAGCCCATTTGTGCTAGGCTCTTGGCAAGAAGATCACGCTTCATTTGTGCCCCCTCGACCCCATGCTGACTGGATCATCTTTTCAATGTCATTTGAAAAGCTCATCACCGACTCTAGGGCTCGCTCATAAGTCTTTCGGTTCTTGGTCGTAGCGAGGTCCACTTCGAAGATTGTCTTCTGCGAAAGGCCGGCCTCGCTAACCGCCGAAGACTTCACGAAGGGCGTCTTGATCACACTGTCGCCTAGCAATTGTCTGAGCCATTCAGACAAGTCCTGCTGCGTGCTGATAGCGGTGTCGAAGCGCGTCAGGAGGTAGGCGAAATTGTCATACGCGCCGATGCCACCGTTCGAGTACAGGACTTCCAACACGCCCGACGCCATCGTCAGGAACTGGCTGGCCGAGGCAAGGTCGACACGCTCAGGGATGATGGTCATGAGAAGCGACGTCGATGCACAGACCGCCGCCATCGTCAGATAGCCAAGCTGAGGCGGGCAGTCGATTAAAACGATGTCATAATCGTCTTCAACCTGTCGTAGCGAGTCGCGGATCCGATTGAAGAAGACGGGTTGTTCGCCACGGCTCAGCGCGGTTGGAGTTTCGGTTTCGAATTCCGAGAGCATGATCCCACCGGGCACTAGATCCAGGTTCGGGAAGTAGGTCTTGCGCAAAACGTCCACGATTGGCACCCGGGACGTTTCGCCATCGTTGTAGCGAATTGCATCATACAGCGTACCGCCGTGGCGGAAGTCGATCTCTGGCTGGTATCCAAAGAAGGTCGTCAGTGAGGCCTGAGGGTCTGCATCCACCAAACACACACGGTATCCACGCAGGGCGAGCCGCATCCCGAGAGTCACGGTGGTCGTAGTTTTGCTGGATCCGCCCTTGAAGTTGACGGTTGACCAGATTTGAAGCTTGTCACCTTGTCGCCGACCGGGAAGGAACTGAAACGGATCCTTTGCATTCTGAGCCAGAATATTGCGGATCTGGAGGATGTTCTCGGCGGAATAAAGGCGCTTGTTACCCGGTCCCTGTTCGACTTCTGGAATTCTGCCGTCGAAATGCGCCTTGCGCAGATAGCCGTCGCTCACCCGCAACAACTCTCCGACTTCTGCACTTGTGAAGGCGCGGAGTGTCTTTTCTTCCTTCGGTGCCAGAAAAAGCTTCGACATATGTTCAAGGGCTTCAGAAAGCCGCTCTGCGTCTGCCTTGAGCTTGTCATGCAGCACTTGGTGCATCATCATTCGCCTGTCTCGAGACATCTCTTAAGCGTTACCCGTGATCTGCAGTCTATCGGTGCCAGCAGGAACGCAGTGGACGTCGTTTTCTTAGTTTTCGCGTTACAGATATGACGCCCGTCGGGAAGAAACTCAAGGCAAATCTTGTGCAGCTATCTTGTGCTTTCTGCCGGCCATGGCACCATATGATGCGAAAAGGCTAAAGTGACCTGTTAAAGGTTGGGTGTAGGGTATTGTAAGGATTACAGAAAATGTTGCGAGACTTATCCACAGGACCCGACGCCCTTGAACCCACGCGTGATGCTTGGAAAATCTTTGACAAGGCTCAGTAACGCTGTAGCAGACCTGACCACGGCAATCGTGTTCGAGTGAGCATCGCAAGCGATTCTTCGTCTGAGCCTGTCAGTAGAATGCCTTTTGGCCTAATGGGCACCGAAAAGCGTTACCTACTACAACAGTCCCAACTTCTTCGCCCGCTCCAAGATCATCTTGACCGATGACGGCTCCCACTTGCTGCGGCCCCTAGGTGTCCGTTCGCGCATGGTCTCTAGCCGGTCGCAGATGCCTTGAAGAGTCATCTTGGGATCTGCGCCTTTGATGCCCGCGACGATGGCGGGCAGGCGATCATCCTTGTCGGATGCGGTGGCACGGGAAAGGATAGTGACTGGCAGCAGGCCTTCGCGAACGAAGGTTTTGGCAGCACGGATCAGGCGGGGCAGGGACCAAGGCTGCGCCTCGCTCGGCAGACCTGAATTGACGATGCGCAGCACGTCTTCCCAAGGCAGGCCCGGCCTCAGACGGCGCACCTCCGGCACCCACTGGTCGGCATTGGCGTTCAGTTTATGGAAATGGCTTTCCACTCGCGCGGCCCTTGCCTTGCGGATTGCCACGGGGTCGCCAGCCTTTAGGCCTGGGTTGCCGCCAACCCGCCCTTCTGCCTTGGCAGATCGCAACCCGGCCTTGGTGCGCTCGCGTATCAAGGCCCGTTCAAACTCGGCGGCTGCGCCCAGAACCTGCAAGGTGAACTTGCCCTGAGGCGACGCCGTGTCGATTGGATCCTGCAAGGACCGGAAATGTGCGCCTTTCGCCTCCAGCCGCTCGATGATTTCCAAGAGGTGAGAAAGCGAGCGGGCAAGGCGGTCGATCCGAACCACGACGAGCGTATCGCCGATGCGCAGCTGATCCAGCACGCGCGCCAGAACTGGCCGCGTGCGACTGCCGCCAGATGCTTGTTCCTCCACGATTTCCACGCAGCCTGCGGAGCGCAGCTCCTGAACTTGGGGCAGGGCGGTTTGGTCTTCGGTGGAAACACGCGCGTATCCGATGAGTGGCACGGGGCAGGGGGCCTCTTTTGCAATTGCGGATGTCAGGAGTAAACGACCGTTTGTAAACGAATGCAAGGGTGCTCTCTATGGCGGTGATCGCAAGAAACCCCTTGGTTCCCATGCACTGAGCGCAACCAGAGCGCTCTCCACGGACGCCGCGCGCGCGTACTATATAAGGAGCAAATGCAGCCCCGCAGAAAACCCTTGGGTAGTTTGCATAATAGGCGTATTTTGCGCATATGAAGCCCTACCACTCTGTTCTGACTGATTTTCCTGACGAAACCCTCGGCGATCCCGAGGCAAGAGAACAGGCGTCCGAAGACGACCTGTGGTTCCTGCCAGGACCGATGGATGAGGAACCTGATTATCTGCTTCCAGGCCCAAGATCTGAACCCAGCGAAACATCAGTCGTTGCGGATTGGGTCCGGGCGGAAGCGGGTTGTGCGGCCCGCCTCGCACGCGTAGCCGGTAGGCTGGGCGCGCTTGACGAGCGTCTGCGCCGCAGCCCATCAGGTTGGCGGCACCGATTGGCTTTGATCGAGGCTGCAGAGCTAAGCTGGTTCGCTGGAGACCGAGTCAGCCCTGACCGTCTTGCGCTTTGGATCGCTCTTCGTCTGTCTGGCGCGCAGGACGACTCTGGAGCACTAGCTCGCGTTGGATGGGCCGTTCGGCGTCTTATTGGGGGCCCGGACCCAGAACTGGGGCTAGCCGATTTTCTCGACCGGCGGGACCCTGAAAACTTAGCCGATGACGCCGAGCATTTCACTGATCGCGCCGATGGCTGGCTCGCTTTGATAGGCGCCGCCAGACATTTGCACCCGATCACTCGGGCTTGTCTGGGCTTCCACCTTTGGGGCCTTGCAGGTCTCGGTCAGCATGGCGACCGGATGGAAGCTGCGGTCACGGCAGGCCGGATTGCTGCGGCCGAAGGGAAGGGTGCTATTTTCGCACCGGTAGCAATGGGTGGGGCAGGTGGGCTTCGTACCGGCGGACCTCCGGCAGAGCGGTTGACCCGATGGCTGGACGGGATGAACAACGCATGCCTCGCAGCGATGCGGCACCTCGACGATCTCGAAATATGGTCCACTCAAGCGGAAACTGTAATGTCCGTATTGTCTGGCCGTACGCCGCCGGCTTTGCGCGCTGTATTGACCGAATGGCCCCTGGTCTCTGCGCCGATGGCCGAGACTTTGATCGGCGCCAGCCGTGCGGCTGTCCAGCGAAACCTGGCTTGGATGGAGGCGCGTGGGCTGATCTGCGAGGTGACTGGCCAAGGTCGCTTCAGGATGTGGCGTGCAGCGGTTTAGCGGCCAGATTGTACCAGAGCCTTTTCTGAGGGTAAGCTTCGATAGTCCAAGTATGCTGGACGCTCTTGTGAGGAGAGATCACGCATCACCGAGCGGCAAACATACAACTGCTTCCAGGCCACCTGCCGCCACATTGCGGAGCACGACTGTACCACCGTGCGCCTGAATGATTGTGCGAGCGATTGCCAGCCTGAGGCCGACGCCGCCGGTATCTCGGCTGCGAGACCCTTCCAACCGCACAAACGGTTTAAAGACCGCTTCAAGCTGTTCTTCTGGCAGTCCCTGGCCTTTGTCCGCGATAGTGATGACGGCCATGGGTCATGGGATGATGGACAACGACTGCCGAGCCTTTTTTCTCCCGCTAACTGGGCAAAGCTCCGGTTAGCGGGAGAAATCCCAACACAGATCAGGAGGCCATGAAGATGAACGGCTACGGTATGGGATTTGGAATGGGCTTCGGCTGGCTCTGGATGATCGTCACCCTTGTGCTGGTCGGCCTCGCGATCGCGGCGCTGGTCAAATACTTGCGCAAATAGTCGAAAGGAAACCTGATGGAATATACGATCAATCGGCTGATCACCGGCGCGGATTTTGACGTCGTCGATGCCCGGACCCGTGCCGCGCTGGCGGACAACGGATTTGGCGTGCTGACAGAGATCGACGTCAAGGCAACGATGAAGAAGAAGCTGAACGTGGATATGCCATCCTACCGCATTCTGGGCGCCTGCAACCCGAAGATGGCACTGGAAGCCATCGGGATGGAGCCGCGCGTCGGTGCCATGCTGCCCTGCAACGTTATCCTGCGCGAGGTCGACGGTGGGGTCGAAGTAAGTGCGATCAATCCGGTGGCGTCAATGCAGGCCATCGAAAACGCCGCGTTGGACAGCGTCGCGGGGCAGGTGCGCGATCTGTTGGCCAAGGCGGTCGCAGGGATCTGATCCGGAGTCCGGCAGCAATCCGCACCGCGGCCTCAGGCACGGAAATCCAGCATTCTGAAACAGGGAGCCTCCTGCATTGGAAACCATGCGGCTGGTCCGCGAAAGGAAAACGGCATGCCCACATCTGTAAACCACGACGGCCCAGCCCCGGCAGACACTGACATGCCTGAAAGCCAAGGCGTTCCAGAAAGTGGCACCGGGCTAACGTCCATCGACCCAGTCTGCGGCATGACCGTCACGTTGAAACCCGACACGCGGACCGAGGCGTTTGGCGGCGAGGACTTCCATTTTTGCTCCGGCAAGTGCCAGACGAAGTTTCAGGCCGATCCGTGGTTCTACGCCTCAGGCCGTGCGGCGGGTCGCAAGAAAGCTGCCCCAGCCAATGTCCAGTATACCTGCCCGATGCACCCCGAGATCATCCGTGATGCGCCCGGCTCGTGTCCGATCTGCGGCATGGCGCTGGAGCCGATGCTACCCTCGGACGAGCCCAGCCATGAGTTAACCGATTTCACCCGCCGCATGTGGATTTCGGCGGCGGCAGCGGTACCGTTGATTGTGTTGACGATGGGCGAGTTCGTGGCTCTGCCGGTGCGCGACTGGATCGGGCATCAGGTGGCCAGTTACCTGGAGTTCGCGCTGGCAACTCCGATCATCCTTTGGGCGGCCCTTCCCTTCTTCAAACGCGGCTGGGATTCGCTGGTGAACCGGTCGCCCAACATGTGGACGCTGATCAGCCTTGGGGTGGCGGCGGCCTACCTCTATTCGCTCGTCGCGACGTTTCTGCCTGGCGTGTTCCCTGAAGTCTACCGGATGGGCCATGGCGTCGGCACATATTTCGAGGCGTCGGTGGTGATAGTGGCACTGGTGTTTTTTGGTCAGGTGCTGGAACTGCAGGCGCATGAACGCACCGGGGATGCAATCCGGGCGCTGCTGGATCTTGCGCCCAAGACCGCGCGGCGCATTTTGCCGGATGGCACCGAATATGATGCGCCTTTGGAAAACATCATGGAGGGCGACCGTCTGCGTGTGCGCCCAGGTGACGCCGTGCCAGTCGACGGCGTGGTGATCGAAGGTCATTCATCCTTGGACGAAAGCATGTTGACCGGCGAGTCGATGCCGGTCGAAAAAGGACCGGGCGATGTGGTGACTGGGGCCACCATCAACAAGAACGGAAGTCTTGTAATCGAGGCTCGCAAGGTTGGTGCAGACACCGTCTTGGCGCAGATCGTGGCCATGGTTTCGAACGCGCGTCGGTCGCGTGCACCAATCCAAGGGTTGGCCGATCGGGTGTCCGCGATCTTTGTACCGACCGTGGTCGGCATCGCAATTCTGGCCTTCTCAGGCTGGATGATCTTTGGCCCCGAGCCGGCCCTGGTCTTTGCCATCGCCTCGGCGGTGTCGGTGCTGATCATCGCCTGCCCTTGTGCATTGGGTCTTGCCACCCCGATCTCGATTACGACGGCGGCTGGACGCGGCGCGCAGGCGGGCGTGCTGATCAAAGACGCTGAGGCGCTGGAGCGGATGGCAGGGGTTGATACGCTGATCGTCGACAAGACTGGCACGCTTACCATGGGCAAGCCCAAGCTCACCGATACGGTAATGCTTGGGGACTTGGCAGTCACAGACCTTTTGTCACTAGCGGCGGCGCTGGAACGTGGGTCCGAACACCCGCTGGCCGAAGCAATTGTCGAGGAGGCTGACGCGAAGGGCGCGTCCCGGCAAGAAGCAGCGGATTTCGAGGCGATCACCGGCAAGGGTGTTCGCGGCAAGGTCACAGGTCGCTCGGTTGCGCTTGGCAACGCGGCCATGATGCAGGAAATGGGCTTGGACATTGCGCGCGCGGAGACACAGGCGGACACTTTGCGCGCCGAAGGCAAGACCGCGATGTTCATCGCTGTCGACGGTATGCTCGCAGGCATCGTCGCTGTCGCAGATCCGATCAAAGAGTCGACCTCACAGGCGATCAAGGAACTGCATGCTCAGGGAATTCGCGTCATCATGGCGACCGGCGACAACGAACGCACGGCGCAAGCGGTAGCGGGCAAGCTCGGCATAGATGAGGTGCGCGCCGGAGTGTTGCCCGAGGCCAAGAAAGACCTGATCGACCAGTTGCGCAGCGAAGGTCACAAGATTGCCATGGCCGGCGACGGCGTGAATGACGCGCCTGCGCTTGCGGCAGCTGATGTGGGCATCGCCATGGGTACAGGAGCTGACGTCGCTATGGAAAGCGCGGGCATCACTCTTCTGGGTGGCGACTTGATGGGCATTGTCCGGGCGCGCAAGCTGGCACGCGCAACCTTACGCAACATCAAGCAGAACCTGTTCTTCGCCTTTGCCTATAACGCACTTGGCGTACCGATCGCAGCCGGACTGCTTTATCCGATTACCGGACTTCTTTTGTCGCCGATGATCGCGGCAGCCGCGATGAGCCTGTCGTCGGTCTCCGTCATCAGCAACGCGCTGCGTCTACGGCGGGTCGATCTGTGAACCACCAAGAATCACGGAAAAAACTAGCAGATCGAACAGGGTTGCCCAGCTCCACCGACCATACTAGCTTTTCGCTTGGACAAATCTGTTAGCGCTACTCTTCGTTCAGCTTCTCCTCATTCAACACGGTCTCTCGGAAACTCTGCGCTATCAGAGCCTGATCGATTCATTGTCGACCCGAGCCACCAGATGACGTGGCTGAACACCTACTTTTCGGCCTCGTGCCGCGTCCAGAACTCCACCAGCAGCATCGTCATCGTCGCAGCCAAGGGACCTAGTATGAAACCCGGAGCTCCAAATAGAAGCAGGCCGCCGATGATCGAAATGAACGCGGGGATGGTATGCAGGCGCAGACGGTTTCCGACGAACATCGGCCGCAAGACGTTGTCGATGCTGCCAACGACGATGCCGCCCCAAGCGGCAAGAATGAGCGCGCGTATCCAGCTTCCGTCCAAAAGAAGCAGGATCGCTGCCGGTATCCAGACGATGAAGGCTCCAAGGACCGGCACGATCGACAAGAGCCCCATTACCAACCCCCAAAGCAGAGGCGTGGGAAGACCGAGCACCCAGAACATAAGACCGCCCAAGGTGCCTTGAACCGCAGCGACAGCAAGTGTGCCGTAAACCGTCGCGTGAACCGTTTCCGCGACCCGGCGGAACACTTGTTCGATCTCGGGTGGTGTCAGCGGCAGCCATGTCTTGATCACCGTCTTGGCAGCCAGCCTGTCGCGCAGAAAATAGAATAGGAGGTAGAAGGTGATGAACACCTCGACCACTTGCAGGAACGACCCTTTGACGAAAACCGCCCCGAGATTGCTGAGCCAGGTCGCAATTGCCGACATCATCGACGGCAAATCGAACTGGCGGTCAATCCAGTCGCCAAAGGGTGCAAGGGCAGGATACCGGTCGAGCAGGGCCTGAAGCTCGCCGCCCTCGACGCGCGCCTGTAGTGACTGGATACCGGATGTGGCTTCCGTGATGAGGCGTTCGACCACGAAGGCCGCGGGAACGACCACGACGACGATAACAATTGCTGTCGACAGCAAAGCGGCGATGTTCGGATGCCTGACGTGCTTTTCGACCGCTCCGTGTAGGGGCGCGAATAGGATTGCCAGCGTCAGCGCCCAGGTGATGGCACCCAAGAAAGGCCAGGCGATAAGTGCGCAGAGGAGGATGCCGGCAACACTGGCGACTGCCAGAGCCAGGCGTCCGAAACGGCTACTGTGGGGTGATCTGGGGGCTGGTTTCATCGGTTCAACGCACAACCAGATCCAGCAAAAGCAACCCGATGCTGGAGACAAGGCCAGCAACGGGCACCCACGCCGGACAAACAAAGACTTGCACCGGCGGAGCGGTTTCCAGGGACTTGATCCGGATCAGGGTGATGTTGATGACCGCGAATATCACAAGAGTGAAACGGGCCGTCAGATCCGCCAACCCGGTCAGCGGGACTGCAAGCGCCAGTGCGAGGATCGCTGAAACGCCGATCGCGGTGGCCAGCAGCGGCGTGCCGGTTCTGGCGCTCAGATGCGTCAGAACCTGGGGAAGATTGCCTTGGTTTGCCAGCCCGTAAAGCACCCGAGAGATCATGATGACATGCACGATGATGCCGTTCAGTGTCGCTATGACGGCGATCAGGCTCATGGTTTTCAGCGACATCCCCGTCAGCCGTTCGAACACCAGTGCCAAGGGGGCGCTGGAGGTGGCAAGCTCAGCCGGTGGAACTGCGACGACAGCGACCCAGACCACCAGCGCATAGACGAGCGCTGTCAACCCAAGCGTCAGGAAAAGCGCCCATGGCAGGGTGCGCGAAGGGTTCTTCATCTCTTCGGCGACATTGACCAGATGCTCGAAGCCGATGAAAGCAAACACCGCGATCAGCGTCGTTCCTGAAAGCCCGACCCAAGCGGCGACGTCGCTGGGTGCCAGCAGGATTTCCGGCAGGCGGGTCACGACCCCGCTGCCTGTCCCAAACCCGGCAGCGATGATCAGCACAAGCCCGCCAAGCTCGATCAGCGTCATGATGCCTGCAAGGGTGACGGACTGGCGCGTGGAAAGACAGGCGACCAGCCCCATCGACAGCACGACAAGCGTGATGATCCACGAAGGCGGCAGATCGACAAACACACCCAGATAGCCCGCGCTGCCAACGCTGATCGTGGCCGCCGAGATTGTCGCAGTCAGCACGACCAGCAAGCCCATCGTCAGGCTGAGCCAAGGCCGGTTGAACGCCTTCTCGACATAGGCAGCTTCGCTGGCGCTGACGGGCATGCGTGTTCCGAGTTCGGCAAAGGACGCCGCGCTGAAAGACATGACCAAGGCTGCAAAAATAAAAGCCAGCGGCGCATGCATGCCGCTTCGCCCCGCAGCAATTCCAACCAGCACATAGATGCCTGCACCGATCGTCACGCCGAGCCCATAGAGCACGGCGAGCAAAAGCGTCAGTGAGCGTTTTAGCCTTTGGGGTGGGGCAGACTCTGACAATATGTTTTCCTGTCAACGATTGGTCGATGATAGCCCCACACCGGACCGGTCGAGTTGATGCAGGTTGCGGTCTCTCACACGCCTGTCGCGCGCATCGAGCCAATTTTGCCGACGGTGATGGTTAGGTGATCCACGTCAATACGCTCACAACACGGGCGGTCTATGCATTGATCCTGGACAAAGACCCGTTCGATTTAGATGGAGACCGCACTGTTTCTTGACCCCCCCATGCTGAACCTCGTTAGTGCCGTCGGACTCGGGGCTCTGATCGGCGCGGAAAGAGAGCGGCGCAAGGGGATTGGTCCGGCGCGGTCCCCGGCCGGCATCCGGACATTCACCATCACCTCGATTTCAGGGGCTGTCGCATTCGCCCTCGGGGGCGTAGGGCTGCTTGCCGTCGTGACCGGCAGTGTTGCGGTCATGGTCGCCGTATCCTATTGGCGCGCCCAGGATCAGGACCCGGGTCTGACCACGGAAATTGCTCTGGTCCTGACGGCCCTGCTGGGTGGCATGTGCATGGAAGCGCCCCAGACTGCTGCCGCAATCGCCGTGGCAGTGACGGTGCTTCTCTACGCGAAGTCCTGGCTGCACAACCTTGTCACCAGTGTCATCTCGAAAGACGAACTGGACGACGCGCTGATCTTTGCTGCGGCGACGCTTGTCGTTTTGCCTTTGGTACCGAACCGCCAGATGGGGCCATACTTGTCGCTCAATCCACACTCGATCTGGATCGTGATCGTGTTGGTCATGGCCATCAGTGCGGCGGGCTATGTCGCGGTGCGCCTGTTCGGTGCCCGGTTTGGATTGCCGCTCGCGGGGGCCATTTCCGGCTTCATTTCCAGCACGGCAACGATCGGCGCGATGGGATCGCGGGCCAAGAAATCCAAAGACCTTCTGGCGGCCTGTGTCGCTGGTGCCGTGTTGTCGACCGTCGCCACGATTGCACAGATGGCACTTGTCGTTGCGGCGACCAGCACGCCCACCATGTTCAGCTTGTCCGGGCCGCTGCTTCTTGCCGGGGGGGCTGCGATGGCCTACGGAGCGGTCTTCTCGCTTATGGTCGCGCGCAATGCGGGAAGTTATGCGACGCAGACCGGCGGCGTTTTCAGCCTGAAGACGGCGCTTGCCTTCGGCGTGATCCTTGCGGTCATCCTGGTGATCTCCGCCGGTCTGCAAGAGCGGTTCGGCGGCGCGGGCGTGCTGCTCGCAGCGGTGGTTGCGGGACTGGTCGACACTCATGCGGCGGCCATTTCGGTGGCAACACTTGTGGCATCAGGCAAGGTCGCGCCGCAGGATGCTGTCGTTCCGATCCTTGCGGCGCTCACGTCCAACACGCTGTCCAAGATCATCATGGCCGTGACCAGTGGCGGATGGGCATTTGCCCTTCGGGTCGTGCCCGGTCTGGTCTTTGTCGCGCTGGCGGCCTGGGTCGGCACGTTTGCAGCACTGCTCTGGAACTGATCCGAGAGGCAGGCTTCGCAAATGCCAAATCCCGTTTTCCGGCCACGCTACTCAGGCTTCAGCATGCGCATCAGCAAACCGTCCTTGCGCCAGAACTGGTGATACAGCGAAGCGGCGACATGCAAGGCGATGAGTCCGATGAACACAGGCTTGGCATAAGTGTGCCATTCGCCATAGGGATCGCCGTAATAGTAGCCAAGCAGACCGGTAACAGGCACGACGATGAGCAGCGCGTAAAACAACCAGTGCGAAACCTTTCCTGCCATTTCGATGGCACTACTTGTTTGTGGTGGCGGCGGTGGCGCACCATTCTTGAGGCGTAGGACCAGCCGGACTGCGACCAGCGCAAGGATTGCAATGCCGAAGTAGTAGTGCATGTCGGCAAGGTTGCCCGTCAGCGCGGAGATGGACTCCCCTTCCTCGGCCGCTTCAATGGCCTCGGTCATGCTTTCTCCGAAGATGAGCTGCGCGAAAACTAGCAACGCGATCACCCAGTGCAGGCCGATCTGATAGATTGTGTAGCCTCGGACGCTGCCGATCTGGTCTCTTGTCATGGTCATGGCATTTTCCTTTGCATCATCTTGGAGAGTTGCATGAAGCAAGAGGGATGGCATTGATCGACATCAGTCGCTGTTGGGATGGCACCAAAGAGCGTTCTGTAAGGGTTTGGGCCGCGCTCATGCCGCTACGCCAAAGACCCACCCGACTGCGGCCGCCGCGGCCATGGCAAGGGCACCCCAGAACGTCACATGGTCGGCTCCCCTACGAGGCCCGACCCTTCGGCCGTGGCGCCGAGCCTGCCAGGCACCATCAACCCGACCAGGCTCGTCGCCCGACAAAAGCCGATTTCTGCGCGGCAGCTGCCACCGACGCCACCAACAACGTGGCCGCAAAGGTCATCGCCGAGACCACTGTTGCATGGATCGGCGGGGCGTTACCTTCGCCGTTATGCCAAGGACGTCCCGTGCAAGAGCCGCCAGCGAGTCTTTCCGCGTCAACTGGACCTTAACCTACCGGGTCAGACGTTCATTCAGCCCGCGCCCGACATAAATGCGGGTCAGCTCGTCCAAATCCATATCAAGAGCATCTTTCAGCTCCGTCGTCTCGCGCGCAGGTTCGGCCCCCACTGTTAGACAGCGACACGGTCAAAAGGCATCTGGGCGTGAGTAGTTTCCGACCCTTCCGCCTGTTGAGGCTGATGTTAGAGTTAAGGTTGATGCAACCTTGGGGTGCAGCCTCCAGTCAACCGGTCGAACGTCACGGCCCTACAAACAATGTCAGGGGTGTTCTGCCATGAACAAGTCCGTCAGCTCGTCTTCGGTCAGCACGCTCTTTAACCCCTTGTCGGCAGGCGCGTTGACGCTTGCCAATCGCATCGTAATGGCACCACTGACCCGCAACCGGGCGGGGGCGGGCTTGGTTCCTGGCCCCTTTGCGGCAGAGTATTACTCCCAACGCGCCACGGCCGGGCTGATCATTGCAGAGGCGACGCAGATTTCTGCACAAGCCCAAGGCTATGCTGACACACCGGGGTGTTACACGGATGAACAGGTCGCTGGATGGAAGAAAGTGACCGACGCCGTTCACGGCAAGGGCGGCACAATAGTCGTGCAGCTTTGGCACACGGGCCGCGTCTCGCATACCAGTTTCCAGCAAGATGGCGCGGCACCTGTCGCGCCGTCTGCCATTCGCGCCAATACCAAGACATTTGTTGCCGGGCAGGGGTTTGTGGATGTCTCGACGCCGAGAGCACTCGATCTGGCTGAGATCCCGGGCATCATCGCGGATTTTCGCTATGCCTCCAAACGTGCCATTGAGGCTGGGTTTGATGGCGTGGAGTTGCATGGTGCACACGGATATTTGCTGGATGCGTTCCTGCGAGATGGTACGAACCACCGGACAGACCGCTACGGCGGATCGGTCGAAAACCGCGCGCGGCTTTTGACCGAGGTGACAGCGGCCTGTGCTGCCGAAATCGGAGCGGATCGTCTTGGCGTTCGCATTTCGCCCGTATCGACAGCCGGAGATTCCAAAGACAGTCAGCCACAGGCGCTGTTCAATCGTGTGGTGGACGATCTTAATCCCATCGGCCTAGCCTACCTGCATGTCGTTGAAGGTGACACAGGCGGCGCGCGGGACAATATTGCCTTTGATTACGAAGCCTTGCACGCCCGGTTTGACGGCGTGTGGATGGTGAACAATGGTTACACTCGTCAGATGTCGATGGATGCTGTGTCACATGGCCGTGCCGATCTGGTGTCGTTCGGGCGGTTGTTCATGGCCAACCCCGATCTCGTCCGCCGACTGACCGAAAGCGCCCCGCTGAACGCACTGATGGCTCCGGATACGTTCTATGGCGGCGGCGCGCATGGCTATACGGACTACCCCTTTCTGGATCTCCTACGCGCCGATGCTTTGACGGTCGCGCCGATCGGGGTCTGACTACCATTCGCGCACCCTCGTTCGGTCCTGCCGAAAGGGATTCCGCAGCAAGGAAATTGGCTTTGGCGAATTTGGACGACCCTTACCAGACACTTGGCGTCGCGCGCTCTGCCACGCCTGATGACATCCGCCGCGCTTATCGCAAGCTGGCCAAGCAGCACCACCCGGATCTCAACCCAGGCAACTTGAAGTCCGAGGAGGCTTTCAAGAAGGTCTCCGCGGCCAACGAATTGTTGTCAGATCCTGACAAGCGCGCCCGCTTTGATCGCGGCGAAATCGACGCTGGTGGGCAAGAGCAGGCGCAGGGGCCATCTTACCGCAACTATGCCGATAACGCGGCGGGCCGACGCTACAGTCGTGGCGGGCCAGAGGCGACCGAATGGAGTGCCGAGGATCTTGAGGGCATGTTCGGCTCGATGTTCGGGACGGGACGTCCGCGTGGTGATGGCCGCATTCGCGGGCAGGACGAGCATTACAGCCTGACGACGGATTTTCTGGATGCAATCAACGGCGCTGTCCGGCGGCTAACATTGCCGGATGGTCGGACCCTTGATGTCAAAATCCCTGTGGGCACGACGGAGCGCCAAGTGCTGCGCCTGCGCGGCCAAGGGGGCGCGGGGCAGGGCGGGGGACCATCCGGCGACGCGCTGATCACGGTTCAGGTCAACCCGCACACTCATTTTGAACGCAGCGGCAACGACATCCGCTTGATCCTACCGATCACCATTTCTGAGGCCGTGCTCGGAGGGCCGGTGCAGGTGCCGACGCCGCAAGGGCCGGTCAAGATGCAGATCCCACCCCATTCTGACAGCGGGACTGAACTGCGGTTGCGAGGGCGCGGGGTTGCCGCGCATGGTGGGCACGCTGCGGGCAACCTCTACGCCAAGCTCAGCGTTGTGATCGGCACTCCGGATGCCGCGTTGGAGGAGTTCCTCACGCAATGGAAGCCGCAGGTGCCGGCAAATCCCAGAAAATCCATGGAGGAAAGGCAATGATCAGCATTGAAATTCTGATCGCGCAAAACTCTGGTCTGGACCGGCGGGATCTAGAGCGCTGGATTTTGAATGACTGGGTCAGGCCTGGGCGACAATCAGGGGTGTTCGTATTTCAGGAGATTGATGTTGCGCGGGTGAAGTTGATCCGGGAACTTCGCCAAGATATGGACATCGACGAGGAGGCGCTGCCGGTCATTCTGTCTTTGGTTGATCAGCTTTACGAAATGCGGCGCCGTTATCATGCGCTTGGCGATGCGATCGCGGAGACAGCGCCGGATGATCTTCAGCGCAAACTCGCGGCGCACCTGGTGATGCGCGCACGCGGCGGATTGCACTGAAACCCCGGCAAAATTGGCCGGTGGCATTCCTGTGTGAGTAGATTCCGTCCCTACCTGTCATGCACCCACCTCAATAAGCTGCGGGTGAAGGTGGACTGCGAGAGCAATCACTGGTTTGCAACTTCGTCAGCCGACTGCCGGGCGCGCACAGCCATCCCAAAGGACTGCCCAATCCCATGACCAGCAAATCCCAGGGAGTGGACAGAACATGGGGGTCATGCGGGGCGTTTTCTGTTTGCGACGGTCAGCCGACCATCGAGAACTGCGGCCCTTGTGACGGCTACTCGGTGAGCCCCTTTGGGCGACCAACGCATCCTTCTGCGCTTTCCCATGCGGGCATTGGCAATGTCATCAACTGATCCTTCGGCACGAGAAGACGAGATGGGCAGCCCGTTACGGTACCGTCGGCCATAGTCGACAAGGGCTTCCATGTTGTTCGCGAGATAGGTGTACAGTGTCTCGCAGCGGGCCTGCACACGAGCGGCAGCGGTGCGGACAGCCAGAGGTTCTTCCCCGAGGCCGACGCAATCATGCATCAGCGCCTTCAGATATGTTTCCGCCACCCGTGCTCTGCCATGCCAAAGCCGCCAACGGAGGCTTTTCGCGGGGCGCTGGAACAGCACTGGAACTCCAGTGAACCCCGGTGTCTGGACCAGACCCTGAACGGCGGCCTCGATATGTTGAATGCGCATCGAGATGTGCCACCAGTCGAGGATATGTTTCACCTGACCGTCGCCACCCACGGCATTCCGTATGAGGTTCGGGAGAGCAAGCTCGCCATCAGAGATTACCGTCAACAGACGGCCTGGCTTCCATCCATAGTCGGACAGCTCTTCTCGCATGCGGCTGCTTGGCGATGCCGTCGCATTGGCGACCAAGCCAAATCGTCGGCACATATTGCGACTTTCAATCTTGCCGACCACAAGATCCAGGTGTCGCTGCTGATACTCCGGTCGACAGCGGATATGCGCACCGTCCAGAAAAACCGTCAAACCACCTTTGGGCGGGGCTTCAACGGGATCGCCTGATGCCCTTCGACTTTTCTCGAGCCCAGTGGCTACTCTTCCCAACCGGTCACGCACCGTGGTGTGATGGGGCGGATGGCAGGGGAGGAAGCTTTTCATCAGCCGCGCCGCTTCGCGAAAGGTATGCCGGGAACCAAGGTCCGCATGTAGCCGTTGCAGCTCCGGGGTAGCCCGGTCTGGAAAGAAATAGGCCAGCGGAGAAATAGGTCCACCGGGCATCGCCGCTGACCTGGCATCACACGAACAGCGGCGCATGCGCGCGGCTTTGACCCGAACCCGCCCAAAGAGCGTGTCGAGATCGCGCGTGCGATAGTCATGAATGGCACGAACCGAGGCGCAATCCGGGCATACGCGGCTTTCTCGAATGATCTCATCGACCTGATCGTAAAGGATTACCCTCTGGATCTGTTCGAGGATCCTTTTCCCATCCTCGAGGCGCAGCCCGATCCCGTCTGGGCAGGTCACCCGGTATGGTCGAGAAATGCCGTCAAGCTGATGAGTGCGCTTCTCCCCGTTGTCGAAGGTCGTTTCGATTGTAATCCGTACGTCCATGGCAGCCCCCCATACAAAGAGCTTACCTTAGCACAGGCCAGATCACCGACGACGACCCCCATGTTCTGTCCACTCCCGCTGGTCCCGCGATTTCACCGGCACGAAACGCATGTCAGGGCGCCCAACCGCTTCGCAGATCGCCGCAGCATCAGCAGCATCGTTCTTCTGCCGCTTCAGATAGGCCTTCACATATTTTGGTGGCATCAGCCGGACTTCATGGCCAAGCGCAGCTATTTCTCGGGCCCAGTAGTGCGCAGTGGCGCATGCTTCCATGCCGACAAGGCAAGGTTCAAGCTTTCCAAAGAAGGCCAAAACCTGGGACCTGCGCAGCTTGCGCGATATGAGCTGCCTTTCGGCGGGGCAGACGCCATGGACGTGGAACACGTTTTTTGCGATGTCGATTCCGATCCTCGCGATCATTCTCTCAGCCTCCTGGTTGGACAGGCCTGCTGCAATTTTTACGATTTCGCGCCGTCTGCGGCGCGCGCCCACTTCCCTGAAGCAGCCCCCGTCAGCGCGGCAGCGCAGGGACGGAGATGGTCAGCACCATCACCGGCCGCGCCACGAACCCCACCATCTGCGGCGCCGGACCCACCGCTTATAGGGTGGGTACTCGTTTCGATCGAGCAGGACCGCGAGGCATTCTCGCACGGTGCTCGCCTCCTCCGGTTCGAGGACAGGAGCGAGCCTTAGGTCGCAATAGCTTGCAACCCTGTGCGGGATCAGGGACGAACGAGTTGATTTCATTGCCTGTCTTCCGATAGTCGCGGGGCGGCTGAGCTAGCGGAAGTATCGGCGCAACGGAAGAGCGTCGCTGCATCTTCTGATTGCGGGTTCAGTGAGAGCAATCAGGCTCTAGCGTAGTGCTGCGTCGTTGCAGATCGTACTCTGTCGTAGAATATCGTGCAAAATCGTAGAAATGGTTGCGGGGGCGCGCAACCTACGAGACCGACACTCGATCCAAGCGGCCATCTGACCGACCGTATATAGCCGCCTGAAAGCACCTGAGGCGTCCGATCAATCGTGTTGAAATCTCCGCACGAAACGCGGAAATCCCAACATAACTTATACAGGATCGCAGTTGGCAAGCTGACTTGGATAGTGGTCTAGATGGGACGCCAGCCGAATACCCCATCTGAACAACCAGGCAGCATTGCGTTCATCAGGGCGGATTGCAGCATCTGTCGCTGATCCGCCTCGGGGATAGCCAGCAAATCCGCAGGCCCGAAAATCGCACGATGGGTCACGAAACCGCTGAGAAGGCTAAGCGCGAAATGCGCCCGTCCCGGATCCGCATGGCCAAACGCCCTGCTTAGAGGCAGGGCTAGTGACGTGCCAAAGAATTGCGCAATGATCGCCCGCGCCTCGCTGCAGAGGCTGGACTGTGTCAGTAAATGAAGCGGCCTGACATCTTCTACCTTGCGCGGATCACGCAGGAAGGCCAGATCGCAGATCCGGTTGATCATGGTCGCGCCATCGGGGTCCCCTGCGGCGATGTCATCGAGGGGCGCAAGCGCCAGCAAGGCCTGACGGAATATCTCGGCCTTCGACCCGAAGGCGCGATGGACATAGGCCACATCGACCCCAGCCGCGGCGGCGATGTCGCGCAGGCTGGTGTCGGAATAGGGCATCCGCGCGAAAAGCAGCATCGCCGATGCAAGAATGCGTTCTTTCCCGGTTGCCTGCCCCGGCATGCGGTCGGTCGAGTTGGCTGAGTTGAGCGTCCTTGGCATGGGTGGCTTGTGTTCGTCCGGTGGCTTCGACGCGAAGAAACTGAAAATGCTGCCCCGGAGCAGAGGTGCGGCAAGGTGCAGCCCAGACCTGGTCGTGTTGTTTAGCTGGTTTTTCAACAGCAAACAACCAGCAGCCGCTTTTGCGCGACAATACAGGTTTTTACCCTGTCATCGAGCGTTGACAACAGGGGAGCGTAGGGCGAAAACCGCATCGGGACATGCGCGAAGCATCCATCAGCACAGCAATCAGAGGCAGATCATGGCAAAGCCCGGCAGAAACACCATTATTCTGGGCGGCCTGGCCGTTGTCGCCGTGCTTGGCTGGCTGGCCTGGGACCGGCTGCAACCCGCCGGTCTGCCGGCGGGTTTTGCCAGCGCCAATGGCCGGATCGAGGCGACCGAGGTGGATATCGCGGCGCTCACCGGCGGCCGAATCGCCGAAATCACCGCTGCCGAAGGTGACATGGTCAGCGCAGGCGATGTGCTGGTGCAGATGGACGTGGTGCAGCTGAACGCACAAAAACGTCAGGCCGAAGCGCAGCTTGCCCGCGCCGAAATCGGCGTCGAGACAGCAAGGGCGCTGGTCGCTCAGGCCGAGGCACAAGAGCGCGCGGCCCGGGCCGCGGTTGATCAGGCAGGCTCGGTTGCCGATGCCGCGTCGCGCAGGCTTGAACGCTCTGAGCAGCTTGCAAAGACCAGTGCGATCTCACAGCAGGTGCTGGATGATGACCGCGCCCGGGACGCCCAGGCCCGCGCCGGTGTGGCCTCGGCCGAAGCCAGCCATGCGGCAGCGCTGGCGGGGGTCAGCAGCGCGCAGGCGCAGGTGGTCGATGCAAGTGCGGCCGTCGAGGCGGCAAAGGCGTCGATTGATGCGATCCAGGCCTCTCTGGACGACGCCACGCTGAAAGCGCCGCGCACGGGCCGGATCCAGTATCGCATCGCACAAGAGGGCGAGATTGTCGGCTCTGGCGGGCGGATCCTCAGCCTTGTCGATCTGGGCGATGTCTATATGACGGTTTTTCTGCCGACATCGCAGGTCGGCCGGGTGCAGGTCGGATCAGAGGTGCGCCTTGTCATGGATGCGGCGCGGGAATTCGTGATCCCGGCCACGGTTTCCTATGTTGCCGATGTGGCGCAGTTCACGCCAAAGACGGTCGAGACCGCCGATGAGCGCGAAAAGCTGATGTTCCGCGTCCGTGCCCGCATCGACCCCGAGCTGCTGTCGCGGCATATCGAATATGTCAAAACCGGCCTGCCGGGCATGGCCTATCTGCGGCTTGATCCGGATGCCGCCTGGCCTGACTTTCTTTCCAATGTCGTGAAATGACCGGCTCAGTTGCCGGGGTCTCCGGCCTGACGCTGCGCTATGGCAAGGTCACGGCGCTTGACAATGTGACGCTGGAGATCCCTGAGGGGCGCATGGTCGGGCTGATCGGGCCAGACGGGGTCGGAAAGTCCAGCCTTCTGTCGCTGCTGGCCGGGGCACGTGTGATCCAGCAGGGCAAGGTCGAGGTTCTGGGCGGCGATATGCGCGATGTGGCGCATCGCAACCGCGTCTGCCCCCGCACCGCCTATATGCCGCAGGGTCTGGGCAAGAACCTCTACCCGACGCTTTCGGTCGAAGAGAACCTTGATTTCTTCGGCTCGCTTTTCGGTCATGACAAGGCCGAACGCGAGCGGCGGATCACCGATCTGCTGGCTGCGACCGGCATGACGCCGTTCCGGTCGCGCCCGGCGTCAAAGCTGTCGGGCGGCATGAAGCAAAAGCTGGGTCTGTGCTGCGCGCTGATCCATGATCCCGATTTCCTGATTCTTGACGAGCCGACCACCGGCGTCGATCCGCTGTCGCGCCGCCAGTTCTGGGATCTGATCGACCGCATCCGCGCGACACGGCCGGGGATGAGCGTGATCACCGCCACCGCCTATATGGAAGAGGCCGCGCGCTTCGACTGGCTGGTTGCGATGAATGCGGGCCGGGTGCTGGCCACCGGCACCACCAACGATCTGCTGTCGCGGACCGGGGCCGACACGCTTGATGCAGCCTTCATCGCGCTTTTGCCCGAAGAAGACCGGGGCGAAGACAGTGCCGTGGTGATCCCGCCGCGGACCACCGATGACAGCGATATCGCCATCGAGGCCGAGGGGCTGACGCAGCGCTTTGGCGATTTCGTGGCGGTCGACAATGTTTCCTTCCGCATCCCCAGGGGTGAGATTTTCGGCTTTCTGGGTTCGAACGGCTGCGGCAAGACGACGACGATGAAGATGCTCACCGGGCTTCTGGAGCCGAGTGAGGGCCGGGCAAAGCTTTTCGGCCATGAGGTCGATGCAAGCGATCTGTCGGTGCGCCGCCGGGTCGGGTTCATGTCGCAGGCCTTCTCGCTCTATTCCGAGCTGACGGTGCGTCAGAACCTTGATCTGCACGCGCGGCTTTTCGATATGGCGGCCGAGAAGATCCCCGCCAGGGTTGACGAGATGATCGCCCGGTTCGATCTGGGCGACGTGACCGACAGCCTGCCCGAGGCGTTGCCGCTGGGTATCCGCCAGCGGCTTTCGCTGGCGGTGGCGATGATCCATGCGCCCGAGATCCTGATCCTTGACGAGCCGACCTCGGGGGTGGACCCGGTGGCGCGCAACGGCTTCTGGCGTATTCTGGCGGAACTTTCGCGCAAGGATGGCGTGACGATCTTTGTCTCGACCCATTTCATGAACGAGGCGGAATGGTGCGACCGCATCAGCCTGATGCATGCGGGCAAGGTGCTGGTCTCGGACACCGCCGAGGGGATCACGAAAGCCAAAGGTTGCGCCACGCTGGAAGACGCGTTCATCGCCTATCTTGAAGAGGCGATTGGCGAGACGGCACCCGCCCCCGCCGCTGCGCCCGAGGCCGCGCCCGAGGCCCCCGCAGCCGGGGTGACCCATCACGCGCAGCAATCCGGCTTCAGCCTGCGGCGACTGCTTAGCTATTCGCAGCTGGAAAGCCTGCAATTGCAGCGCGATCCGATCCGGCTGACCATGGCGTTGGTCGGCAGCCTTCTTCTGATGATCGTGGTGGGGCTGGGCATCAACATGGATGTCGAGGATCTGACCTTCGCCGCCCTTGACCGCGACCAGACCACCACCAGCCGCAATTATATCGCCGATATTGCGGGATCGCGCTATTTCATCGAACAGCCGGCCCTGACAAGTTACGACGAGATCGACGCAAGAATGCGCTCGGGCGAGCTGGCGCTGGCGATCGAGATCCCGCCCGGCTTTGCCGCCGATATCGCGGCAGGCAGGGATGTGCAGGTCGGGGCCTGGTTCGACGGCGCCAACCCCAGCCGCGCCAATACGGTGCAGGGCTATGTGCAGGGCATGCATGCCGACTGGATCACACGTCAGGCGCGTCAGCTTTACGGTGACAAGGCGAGCGGCGGCAGTTTCGAACTGGTGACCCGATACCGCTACAACCCCGACGTGCGCAGCCTGAATGCGATGGTCCCGGCGATCATCCCGCTGCTTTTGCTGATGATCCCGGCGATCCTGACCACGCTTTCGGTCGCGCGTGAACGCGAACTGGGCTCGATCATCAATTTCTACGTCACGCCGGTGACGCGGCTGGAATTTCTGCTTGGCAAACAGCTGCCCTATATCGCGCTGGCCATGCTGAATTTCTTCCTGATGATGGCCATGGCGGTCACATTCTTCGCAGTGCCCTTCAACGGCAGTTTTCTGGGCTTTACCCTTTCGGCGCTGATCTATGTCACCGCGACCACGGCGCTTGGTTTTCTGGTGTCGGTCTTCATCGCAAGTCAGGTCGCGGCGCTGTTCGCGACCGCCATGCTGACGATGATCCCGGCGGTCAGCTATTCGGGTTTGATCTACCCGGTCTCTTCGCTGTCGGGTTTTGGCCGGGTTCTGGGCGAGATCTACCCCTCGACCTGGTTTATCACCGCCGCGCGGGGGGCTTTCTCCAAGGCCTTCGGAATGGCGGAACTGGCCGGGCCGATGCTGGCCATGGGCATCGCCATTCCGGTGATTATCGGGCTGGCGGCGGCCTTCCTGGAAAAACAGGCGAAGTGAGGGGCGGATGAACCTGCGCAACACCTTCAATCTGGGCGTCAAGGAATTGCGCGGGCTCTGGCGCGATCCGGTGATGCTGGTGCTGATCGTCTATTCCTTTTCGCTCTCGATCTGGACCTCTGCGAACGTCTCGCCCGAGGCGCTGACGAATGCCGCGATCTCGATCGTGGATGAGGATCAGTCGCATCTCTCCGCCCGCATCACCTCGGCCTTTTATCCGCCCTATTTTGTCGAGCCGCAGATGACCACGACGGCCGAGATGGATCGGCGGATGGATCAGGGGCTGGATACTTTTGCGCTGAACATCCCACCGGATTTCGCGCGCGATGTGCTGGCCGGAAAAAACCCGGCGATCCAGCTGAATATCGACGCGACAAGGATGAGCCAGGCCTTCACCGGCGGCGGCTATATCCAGCAGATCGTGTCCTCCGAGGTTTCGGAATATGTGGCGGGCTACCGGGCCGAGACCGCGCTGCCGGTCGATCTGGCGCTCCGCGCGCGGTATAATCCCTCGCTGGATCCGAAGTGGTTCGGCGCGATTTCCGCCGTGATCCGGTCGATCACCATGCTGTCGCTGGTGCTGACCGGCGCGGCGCTGATCCGCGAAAAGGAACATGGCACGGTCGAGCACCTGCTGGTCATGCCCGTCACCCCGACCGAGATCATGTTTTCCAAGATCTGGTCGATGGGGCTGGTGGTGCTGCTGGGGTCGATCTTTTCGCTAAGTGTTGTGGTGCAGGCGCTGATGGCGGTTCCGGTGCAGGGCTCGGTCGTGCTGTTTCTTGCGGGCGCGGTGCTGATGGTTTTCGCCATGACGGGGCTTGGAATTTTCCTTGCCACCATCGCCGGGTCGATGCCGCAATTCGCGCTTTTGCTGATGATGGCGCTTTTGCCGCTGCAGGTGCTGTCAGGCGCGATGACGCCGCGGGAATCCATGCCAGAGATCATCCAGACCATCATGCTTGCAGCCCCCAACACGCATTTCATCATCCTCTCGCAGGGCATCTTGTTCCGAGGTGCGGGGCTTGACGTGGTCTGGCCCCAGTTCGCGGCGCTGGCGGCGATCGGGGTGGCGCTGTTCTGGCTGGCACTGATACGATTCAAGAAATTCCTGCGGTAAGGCATATGTTGGGCCGCCTGCTTCTGATCCTGACGCTTGCGCTTGCAGGCTGCGCTGCGCGTCCGGGGCCGGAAGTTCTGGCCCCCGATGCCGGTGCCCTGCCCGAGGGCGCCCGCCTTGTCCGGGTGCTGACCATGACCACCCGCGCGCCCGAGGCAAATCTGCCGGGGGCCTTTGGCGACTCTCGCTCCATCCGGCCAAGCTGGCTGGAATACGAGGTCTCGGTGCCGCCTGGCCATCGGCCGGGAAAGATTGAATGGCCGGATCGCAATGGCAGCAGCGCCGACCGGAATTTCGTGATGCGCAGCCGGCAGACGCTTAGCCGTGACGCCTTTGCAAAGCGTCTCTCGCGCGAGGGGGTCGGGCTTTATGTCCACGGCTTCAACACCCGCTTTCATGAGGCCTTGTTCCGTACCGCGCAGCTTTCGGTCGATGCGCATATCGAGGAAAAGCCCGTCCTTTTTACATGGCCCTCGGCAGGCTATCCGGGCGCCTATCTGGCTGATCGTGACGCGTCTGACTTTTCCCGCGCGGCGCTTGCCGATCTGCTGCGGCTTTTGACAAAGGGTCGGTCCGCTTCCGACGCGGTGCCGGTGCTGGCTCACAGCATGGGCGCGCGGCTGACGATGGAGACGCTGGTGCAACTGCGTCTTGCCGGGCGGGACGATGTGCTGGACCGGATCGAGGTCATCCTTGCCGCCCCGGATATTGATATCGATCTTTTCCGCGCCCAGATGGTCAGCCTTGGGCCGATGAAGCATCCCATCACGGTGCTCGTCTCCTCGGACGATCTGGCGCTGAAACTGTCGTCGCAGCTTTCGGTACGTCGGATACGGCTTGGGCTTGTCGATGTGCGTGATCCGGCGGTCCAGCGCCTGGCGGTCGCGACCGGAATACGGATCGTGGATATTACCGATATTCCGACCGATGATCCCGCCCACAGCCGCTATGTCGGCCTGCTTTCCGGCGAGGCCGGGGCTGTGGTTGAAAACACCCTTTTCGGTGAGGTACGCTTGGCTGGGGCCTTTGTCTTCAATCAGGTCGGTGGTGTCTTCACTGGCATCGGTGATGTGCTGGCGGATTGAGGCCGCGGCCTTGGCCCGGCGTTGGTGCCAGCGGCATTGGCCGGGTCATGGCCTCGACGTCGCGCCGTTTTGCCGGTAATCGTCCATGATGATCAGGGCAGGGACAGGGGATTCCGTGTCCGCCGCCGGACGCCGATGCTTTGCCTGTTCAGTCCGGGGGCGGCTGTTTCGGCGGTTTGACGGCGCTTTACGACATGTCGTCGGCATCGGGCCTTGGGCGCAATGCCTATGTTCAAGAAAAATCTTGAACTCTTTGATTTCGATCAACACTCGTTGATAGTTCTGTGCTAACTTCCGCCGGTAAATTGGAGACGCGACATGGCCCTTACTCCCAAATCAGATGGCTCGGGTGCAACCGGCGATGAAAGCCTTGGCATCGAGGCTTTTCAGGCCGTTGACCGCATACGAGAGGCGCTCTCGGGACAGCTCAGCGGCGGGGTCTCGCCCGGCTCGCTGATGATGGCCTATGTCGACTGGGCCTTTCATCTGGCGCAGGCACCGGGCAAGCAGATGGAACTGGGCGTCAAGGCGGGCCGCAAATGGCAGCGTCTCATGGCGCATCTGATGGCCTCGGCGATGGATCCGCAGGCCGCGCCGGTCATCACGCCCTTGCCGGGCGACCGCCGTTTCGCCGGTGAAGCCTGGGCGAAACCGCCCTTCAGCTGGATGTCGCAGGCTTTCCTGCTGCAGCAGCAATGGCTGCATAACGTCACCCATGAGGTTCCGGGCGTGACGAAGCACCACGAGGATGTGGTGTCTTTTGCCGCGAAACAGATCCTTGATGTCTGTGCGCCTTCGAACAACCCTTTTACCAATCCCGAGGTTGTGGCACGGACCTGGGCTACCGGAGGCATGAACCTTGTGAAGGGCTGGCAGAACTGGCTGCAGGACGTCGTCCGCCAGATCCGGCAGGAGCCGCCAGAGGGTGTCGAGGCCTTTACACCGGGTCGCGATGTGGCGGTGACGCCGGGCAAGGTAATCTTCCGCAACCACCTGATCGAACTGATCCAGTATACGCCCACGACAGAAACCGTGCACCCCGAGCCGGTGCTGATCGTTCCGGCCTGGATCATGAAATACTATATCCTCGACCTCAGCCCGGAGAATTCCCTGATCCGCTGGCTGGTGGCGCAGGGCCACACGGTTTTCGCCATTTCCTGGCGCAATCCGGGTGCAGAGGATCGTGATCTGACGCTGGAGGATTATCGCCGGCTGGGCGTGATGGCCGCGTTGGATGAGATCACCCGTCTAATGCCCGATCAGAAAATCCACGCCACCGGCTATTGTCTGGGTGGCACTTTGCTGTCGATCGCGGCGGCTGCCATGGCGGGGAAGGGGGACGCGCGTCTCGCCTCGCTGACGCTGCTTGCCGCGCAGGTCGATTTCGCCGAACCGGGCGAGCTTGCGTTGTTCATCGACCCAAGCCAGCTGCATCTTCTTGAAAGCATGATGTGGAACCGCGGCTATCTCTCTGCCGATCAGATGGCGGGGGCGTTTCAGCTTTTGCGCTCGAATGACCTCATCTGGTCCCGGATGGTGCGCGATTACATGATGGGCGAGCGGACGGCGATGAATGATCTCATGGCCTGGAATGCCGACAGCACCCGGATGCCCTATCGGATGCATGCCGAATATCTGCGCAGGCTTTATCTGAATAATGAGCTTTCTTCGGGACGCTTCACCGCCGGGGGCAAGACAGTTCTGTTGCAGAACATCCGGGTGCCGATCTTTGCCGTCGGGACCGAGCGCGATCATGTCGCACCCTGGAAGTCGGTCTACAAAATCCACCAGTTCACCGATTGCGAGGTGACTTTCGCGCTGACGTCGGGCGGGCATAATGCGGGGATCGTCTCTCCTCCCGGTCACCCGCGCCGCCGCTACCGGCTGGCGACCCGCGCCCATGACGACGCGCTTTTGCCGCCCGAGACCTGGGTCGAGGCCAATCCTGCAACCGAGGGTTCGTGGTGGACGCCCTGGCAGGCCTGGCTTGCCGCGCGTTCGGGTGCCCCCGCCGCGCCGCCCGCAATGGGCAACGCGCTGGCAGATGCGCCCGGCACATATGTTTTCCAGAGGTGACAAGATGACCGGCACTCTGACCAACTATCTGTTTCACCAGATGAAAATCGGCGACCGCGCCAGTCTTGTCCGCCACGTCGGTCCCAAGGATATTGAATTGTTCGCCGCTGTTTCCGGCGACGCCAACCCCGCGCATCTGGATGCCGGTTTCGCCGCCCATGGGCCGTTTGGCCATGTCGTGGTGCACGGCATGTGGACTGCGGCGCTGATTTCGGCGGTGCTGGGCACCCGCCTGCCGGGGCCGGGGACGATCTATCTCGACCAGCAGATCCGCTTTAACAAGCCGGTTTCGCCAGGCGATACCATCACCGCCGAAGTTGAAGTGGCCGAGCTGATCGAGGGCAAGAACCGTGTCCGCCTGACGACCACCGCCCGCAATCAGCGGGGCGAGGTGGTGCTTTCGGGCGAGGCGCTGGTGCTGGCCCCGGTCGAGCAGGTGACCTGGGTGCCGGGTGACCTTCCCGAGGCGGTGGTCTTGCCGAAGGGGCGCTGGCAGGGCTTTGTCGAAGAGGCCCGCGCATTGCCCCCGGTGCGGGCGGCGGTGGTGCATCCCTGTTCGAAATCCGCGATCCTTGGCGCGATCGAGGTGCGCGACGAAGGCCTGCTTGACCCGATCCTGATCGGTCCCGGCGCAAAGATTCGCGCGGCGGCCGCCGAGGCCGGGGTCTCGCTTGACGGCTTCCGGATCGAGGAGACAGAGCACAGCCATGCAGCGGCGGCGCGGGCGGTGGAACTGGCGGCCTGTGGCAAGGTCCAGGTGCTGGTCAAGGGCAGCCTGCATTCCGATGAACTGCTTGCGGCGGTGGTTTCGAAAAGCGGCGGCCTGCGCACCGAACGCCGGATCAGCCATGTCTATGCGATGGATGTGCCCGCCTATCGCAAGCCGGTGATCGTCACCGATGCCGCGATCAATATCGCACCGACATTAGAGCATAAGCGCGACATCTGCCAGAATGCCGTCGATCTGATGCGGCTTCTGGGGCGCGATCAGCCGAAGGTCGCGGTGCTGGCGGCGGTCGAGACGGTGAACGCGACGATGCCCGCCACGCTGGATGCCGCCGCGCTGACGGTGATGGCGGCTCGAGGCCAGATCACGGGCGCGCTGGTTGACGGGCCGCTGGCCTTCGACAATGCGATCAGCCCCGAGGCGGTGGCGACGAAGGGCATCGTCTCGCAGGTGGCGGGCGAGGCCGATATTCTTCTGGTGCCGGATCTCGAGGCCGGGAACATGCTTGCCAAACAGCTGATCTATTTCGCGGGCGCCACGGCCGCGGGGCTGGTTCTGGGCGCACGGGTGCCAATCGTTCTGACAAGCCGGGCGGATCCTTTATCGGCCCGCATCGCCTCGGCTGCGCTGGCCAAGCTGGTCGCGGTCCGCAAAGCGGAGGGGAAGGCGTGACCCGCGATCTGATCCTGACATTCAACACCGGATCCTCGACTATCAAGCTGGGGTTTTACGCACTGGAGGCCGCCGCGCCGCGCCCGCTGGCCTCGGGCGTGATCGATTTCCGCGATGAGCCTTTCGAAGTGCGCCTGACGCGCGAGGGCAAGACCTTTTCAGGCCCGATCACAGCGGATCCCGGCGATCTGACAGCCGTGCTGAACCAGGCTTTTGCCTGGCTGGCCGGGCATTTCAATCTTTCGCGCCTTGCGGTGATCGGCCATCGGGTTGTGCATGGCGGCGATGTCTTCACAGGACCAGCCCGGATCACCGATCAGGTGATCGCGCAGATCGACGCGCTGGCGCGGCTTGCGCCGCTGCATCAGCCGCAAAGCCTTGCGCTGATCCGGGCGATGCGGGGGCTTTACCCCGATGTGCCACAGACAGCCTCTTTCGACACGGCGTTTCATGCCACCAACCCGCCCCTGATCCGCCGCTTTGCCCTGCCGCGCGCGCTTTATGATCAGGGGATCAAGCGCTATGGCTTTCATGGTCTCTCCTACCGCTATATCGCCGGGCAACTGGGCGATCTGGCCACCGATGCAAAGGTGGTCGCCGCACATCTGGGCAGCGGCGCAAGCCTTTGTGCGATCCGGGGCGGCAAGAGCATCGACAGCTCGATGGGGTTTTCGACGCTGGACGGCATCCCGATGGCGACGCGTTCGGGTGCGCTGGACCCCGGCGTGATCCTGCATCTGATGGGCGAAATGGGGCAAAGCCTGAAACAGGTCGAGACCATGCTCTATCGTGAAAGCGGCCTTCTGGGCGTGTCGGGTTTCGAGGCTGACAGCCGCGAGCTGATGGCCAGCACGCGCCCAGAGGCTGCCGAGGCGCTCGACCTCTTTTGCCTGCGCATCGCGGGCGAGGTGGCACGGTTGGCGACCAGCATGGGCGGGATCGATGCGCTGGTCTTCACGGCAGGAATCGGCGAGCATCAGCCCGGTATCCGCGCCCGTGTCGCCGCGCGGCTGGCCTGGCTTGGGGCAGAGCTTGACCCCGATGCCAATGAAGCAGGGTCGCGCAGGATCAGCACCGCCGCCAGCCGGGTGCAGCTTCTTGTCATTCCGACCGATGAGGAAAGCATCATCGCCCAGGAGGCCGTCAGCGAAGAGGCAGCGACATGATTGATCTGAAAGGCAAACGCGGCCTCGTGGTTGGCGTGGCGAATGAGGCCAGCATCGCCGCCGGTTGCGCCAGGGCCTTTCGCGCGGCGGGGGCAGAGCTGGCGCTGACCTTTCTTAATGAAAAGGCCCGGCCATGGGTCGAACCCGTGGCGCAGGAAGTGGGTGCGCCGCTGTTCCTTCCTTGCGATGTGCGTGAACCCGGCCAGTTGGAAGCCGTGTTTGACCGCATTACCGCTGAATGGGGGCGGCTTGATTTTCTGCTTCATGCCATCGCCTTCGCCCCGCGCGAGGATCTGCACACCAGCGTTGTCAACGCTTCGGCCGAAGGTTTTGCGACGGCGATGGATATCTCTTGCCACTCCTTCCTGCGCATGGCGCGGCTGGCGCGGCCTTTGATGCAGGCGGGTGGTTCGCTGATCACGGTCAGCTTTTACGGCGCGGATCGGGTGGTCGAGAATTACAACCTCATGGGTCCGGTAAAGGCCGCGCTGGAGGCTTCGGTCCGCTATGCGGCGGCCGATCTGGCGGGCGAAGGGATTCGTGCCTTTTCGCTTTCAACCGGTCCGGTCAAGACCCGCGCCGCCTCGGGGATCGACCGGTTCGATGCGCTGATGGATAAGATTCGCGCCCGTACGCCTGCGGGAAAACTGGTAAGCATCGAAGAGATCGGTACGCTGGCGGCCTTTCTGGCAACCGAGGCCGCAAGTCCCATGAGCGGATCGGTGGTCTATGCCGATAACGGATTTCACACCACCGCCTGAGGCAGGCGCGGGGCCCCGCCCTTGACCGGAAGGCGGATCCGGGGCAAAGCGGAATCAACATCAGTTGACAGCATTCTGACAGGCGCCGCCGCGTGACCTTCTTTACGGTTCATCCCTTCCATTCCTTCAATCTTGCCGTGGTCTTGCTGATCGCGGGCAAGATCGGCGTTGTTGCAGAACTCCCGCTTCGGGAGTGAGGAGTAACGCGCGAAAGTTGGTGATGCCCTGAGGGGCGGCATATCATGGCGGTGTTCAGACGCCGTCAATTCTCAGCCGAGAAAGGGATATGATGGTGTGGATGCCGCCGCCCGGCGTCATCGCAACATATCGTCATGCTGATGGCAGCGTGGCAAAGGAATGAGGCACCCACATGACTACAGCAACCATCATCGGCCTTGATCTGGCAAAGAACGTTTTCCACGCGCATGGTGCCTCCGAAGCCGGTGCCGTCGTGTTTCGCAAAAAGCTTTCTCGAAGCCAGGTTCTGCCGTTTCTCTCGGAGCAACCCAAATGCATCGTCGCCATGGAAGCCTGTGCGACCGCCCACGGTTGGGCGCGGGAGATTGAACGCCTCGGCCACAGTCCACGCTTGATCCCACCGCAATATGTGAAGCCATATGTCAAACGCCAGAAAAATGATATGGCAGACGCGGAAGCCATTGCCGAGGCGGGCTCACGTCCGACCATGAGGTTTGTCGAGCCCAAACCCGAGGATCAGCAGATCAGCGCGATGGCCTATCGGACGCGGCAGATGTTCATTGGCCAACGCACCCAAACGATCAACGCCTTGCGTTCGCATCTGGCGGAACACGGTGTGATTGCCGCGACCAATATGTGTGGCCTGAAGAAACTGTCTGCGATGATTGAAGACGAAACGGTGTCCATGCCATGCAAAGTCCGCGAATTGGCGCATGTCTATGTCGACCATATCGCGCAGCTGACAGCGCAGATCGCAGAGATGACGGGTGAGATGCGGGAAATGGCCAAGAAATCCGCGGTGGTGAAGCGCTTGCAGACTGTCCCCGGGGTTGGACTGCAAACCGCAATGGCAGTCGAAACATTCGCGCCGGATCCGGGATGTTTTTCCCGCGGGCGGGATTTCTCGGCTTGGCTGGGACTGGTGCCCAGACAGAATTCCACAGGCGGGAAAAGCCGCTTGGGGAAGGTCTCGGAGATGGGGCAGGTAGACATTCGCAGCCATCTCATCAGAGGCGCCATGTCGGTTATTTCAGCAGCGACCCGTTTTGGCATCAAGAAGGGCTCGTGGCTTGAACGGCTTCTGGCTCGGAAACCAAAACTCGTGGCGGCGGTCACCCTGGCAAATAGAATGGCCCGTGCGATCTGGGCGATGCTGACGAAGAACGAGGATTACAAGAACCCCGAGGCGGTCGCGTAACAGCGAGACGCGCCAATCTCTGCCTCGGTCGATGTGTGAGGAGGTCACCGAAGCTTTTATGGGAAACTGATCGGCCAGATCCGGACCGGGAAAACCATCTATGTGGCATTGGGCGTCCAAGCCCTCGGATATGATTTGGACCCGGTACGCGCATCACCATATCGGCCCGCGGCCATGAACAGTGCCGCAACGACAAGGCCTAATACATGACCGCACCCGATCGCACCCAAAGAGGTTCAAAATACCCCTTGCACCAAAGGCGGCATCCATACATGCCACATGTCGGAGACTACCATCAGCACGCTGCCCGATCCATCGGGGTTTTCGCCGGATCCGCTGACGGACCTCATCCGGGAGGGTGCGCGCAAGCTTATCGAACAAGCGGTTGAGGCCGAGCTGGCAACGCTCCTCGCCGCGTTCGCTGAGGAAAGGCTCGATGACGGCCGGGCCAGGCTGGTGCGGCACGGACATTTGCCGGAGCGCGAAATCCTGACCGGGATCGGTCCGGTCGCCGTGAAGGTGCCGCGGGTGCGGGATCGCAAGCCGGGAGCGGAGAGGATCTCCTTCACGCCCAGCATCCTGCCGCGCTACCTGCGCAAGGCCAAATCGGTCGAGGAACTGCTGCCCTGGCTCTACCTCAAGGGGGTCTCCACCGGCGATTTCGGCGAGGCGCTGGCCGCCCTTCTGGGGCCGGACGCCAAGGGCCTGTCGGCCAAGACCGTCACCCGCCTGAAAGCCAACTGGTGGTCCGAATACGAGGCTTGGGAGAAGCGCGACCTCGGAACCCGGCGGTTCCTCTACATCTGGGCCGACGGTGTCTACTTCAAGCCGCGCATGGCCGAGGAAAAGCAATGCGTTCTGGTCATCGTCGGGGCGGATGAATACGGCCGGAAGGAACTGCTGGCCATGACCGACGGCTTCCGCGAGAGCACCCAGAGCTGGCGCGAGGTGCTGCTCGATCTCAAGCGGCGCGGCCTCACGCAGGATCCCAAGCTCGCGATCGGCGACGGTGCCCTCGGCTTCTGGACGGCCCTGCGCGAAGTCTTCCCCACGACGCAGGAGCAGCGGTGCTGGCTGCACAAGACCATGAACGTGCTGAACGCGCTGCCGAAATCGGCGCAGGCCAGGGCCAAAGGACACCTGCACGACATCTGGCAGGCCGGGACAAAGGCCGAAGCCAACGTCGCCTTCAACTTCTTCGTCGAAACCTACGGCGTGAAATGGGACAAGGCGGTGGCCAAGCTGGTCAAGGACCGGGACGCGCTGCTGACCCTCTACGACTATCCGGCCGAGCACTGGAAACATATCCGGACGTCAAATCCGATCGAGAGCACCTTCGCCACCGTCCGGCACCGCACCCGGCGAACCAAGGGCTGCCTGAGCCGAAAGACCGGGCTCGCCATGGCCTTCCGGCTGATGATGTCGGCGCAGAAGAAATGGCGGAGGCTCGACGGCCGGAACCGCCTGCCAGAGGTCATCAGCGGGGTTGAGTTCCGCGACGGCGTCCGCCACATTCAAGCTGCCGCCTGATCAAGCGTCACCAACTTTCGAGCATATCTCGCGCCGCGGCATGACACACGCCTTTCAGCAAGGCTAACTCAAATTGATGGGAATCCTGATCAGTCTGAGCGAACGGCGACACATGGAGCAAGCGCTGTGATCACCCCTCTTGCATTGCTACTGCTGATGATATTCGCGGCCCGGACCAAAGCTCAGACGCTTGTCTACGTTCCCCTGAGGAGCATGAGTCTATTCCGCAGCACTGGTAGACTGCATATGATGGAACATCTTGCTAGCCGACGTCCCGCATAAGCGCACGAATGGGAGTTGGAGCGGGTCGCACGGCGAGAGCATTAAGGCCACGATTACGTGGTTTTAGATGAGTTCCTCACGGCAACGTTGCTTTGCTTCCGGCTGAATTGGCAGAAGACCAGCAAGATAGCCCCGGCCGTGATCCATACATCTGCAAGGTTGAACACAAAAGGGTGCCATGCCCCGAAGTGCAGATCGAGATAGTCGGTCACTGTTCCATACACCGCACGGTCAATGACATTGGCGAGCGCCCCTGCCACGATGGAAGAGGCGGCGATACGTTCCAAGCCTTGCGATCTAAAAGCCCAGAGCGCGAAACTTGCTGTTAATGCGGCCGTAGCAAGCAGCAGCGTGAGCCGTGCAATCTCACCCTCGAATGAAAGCAGGCTGAACGAAACCCCATGATTGAAGGTCAGACGCAGCGCGACAAAGGGCAGAAATTCGGTTGCTGCGCCATAGGGTTCGAGGGAGGCGCGCGCCCATAGCTTTGCTGCAAGATCGAGCGCAGCTCCAAAGGCGATGATGAGTATAGGCCAAGCCATTTTCATGCACGGCCCGCCTGTTTGAGGTCGGAACGCGCATCTCGGATGATCGACCACGCCGATTGCAGGAACAGGCCCGCCACGGCGAACGCCACCAGAAGATCAGGCCAGGGCGAGCCGAGCGCCCAGACGAGGACGGCCGCGACGACCACAGCAAGATTGCCAATCGCATCGTTGCGCGAGAACAGCCAGACAGCGCGCATATTGGCATCCCCTTTGCGGTGCGGCAGCAGCACCAGGGCGGCAGCCACATTGACGATGAAGGCCACGACCGCGAAGCTGCCCATGAGGAAGGTTTCCGGCTGATGCTCGACAAAGACGCGGTAGAGCGTCGAGCCAATCACGCCAAGCCCGAGGAGGCCCAGGAACACACCTTGCAGCAGCGCCGCCTTGGCGCGAGCTGCGAGACCCCATCCCACTGCGATAAGGCCGAGGAAGGAAATCAGGCCGTCGCCTACAAAATCGAGCGCATCCGCCTGTAGGGCCTGCGAACCCGACAGAAAGCTGCCGATAATCTCGATCACGCCATAGCCGACATTAAGCAGGACGACGATCCAGAGTGCGCGCTTGTAGGCGGAGGTAACGTGCGACAGGTCAGGGATCTTGTCGTCATCCTCATCAGCCTCCACCCCGTCCACCTTGGGCTGGCCAATGCGGTCAAGCTGATAACCCAGGCTTGTTACCACTTGCTCAACAACAGGAAGCCGTGCCTGTGGATCATCGACATTGAGCGTCATGATCTGCGAGGCAATCGACACCTTCACATCGCCCACCCCTTCAACCTTGCGGGCCGCGCCCTCGATCTTGGCGGCGCAGGACGCGCAGTCCATGCCCGTGACGTGATAGCGGATTGTGTCGGTTGCAGCGGCCATTCGTTGGTCCTCGAAACTCTAGCCTTGCCCTGCTACAACCTGTAGCGACTACAGGAGCAAGGCAAAAAGATGCAGATCGGAGATTTATCCCGGCAGGCGGGCGTGAACATCGAGACGATCCGCTATTATGAGCGCATTGGGGTTTTGCCCAAGCCTGCCCGCCAGCTGAACGGACGACGCACCTACAGCCCCGTCGATGCTGAACGCTTGGGCTTCATCCGCCATGCGCGCGAGCTTGGCTTTGATCTGCCAAGCATCCGCATCCTGCTGGCCTTGCAAGAGAGGCCGGAAGCATCATGTGAGGATGCGAGCCGTATTGCCCAAGAGCAGCTTGAGGCAGTCGAAAGCCGTATTGCCCGTCTACTTCTTCTACAGGATGAACTGGCCCGCATGGTTAGAGAATGCAAACGAGGCAAGGTATCTGAATGCCGGGTAATCGAGGCTCTAGCTACCTGAGAATGATAGTCAATCAAGCATACACCTCTCAGACTTCTCCGTGATGTGCATGCAGGCAGTTCTAGTGGTTGCTCAGGACCTCGATGACCTTGCAGTCCGAGACTGTGCCCTGGGCGCATTGCGTCAGCATGCGTTCCAGTTCCTGCTGCAGGGCCTGACGGCGCGTAATACGGTCCTCGACCGCGACAAGCTGGCGCGTGGCGATGACATCAGCAGCAGCGCAAGTCATGTCGGGCTGGTCCGAAAGACTGAGCAGTTCCCGGATGTCGTCCAGCGGAAAGCCGAGTTCACGGGAGTGGTGGATAAAGGCGAGCCGCTCCTGCTCCGGCGCAGCACGATCATGGTCACGCGCAAGCCGCCCCTGTCGAGCGGGAGAAATCCTGGCATCAGAGAAGATGGGCAAGATCGTTCGCGACAAGTACCCCGAGCTGGACGAGGCCGATCAGGAGGCCGTGCGCCAGCACGCCATTGCCGCGATGAATTTCACGCAGCAGGCCAAGAAGACGCTGTTGGGGGATGGCACCGATGCTCCGTCCAACACCGCCTTTGTCGATGGCGTTCGCCAGTTCGCCATGAGCGTCAAGGAGCTGGATATCGACCTGATTGACCGGATTAACCCGTTCAGCGAAGCCTATGCGATCCTCGCCAAGACCATGAGCGAGGAGAGCCTGAAAGAGGTGGCCGCGGTGATCGAGGCCAAGAAGATCAAGCTGTCCCCGGAGGAAGCCCGAGACCTCGCCAAGCGTGCTGTGAAGTTCAAACAGGAGCGCGGGCGGCTGCCGTCATTGACCTCCACAGATGCCTGGGAGAAACGCATGGCCGAAGGCGTGGCCTTCCTCACGCGCATGAAGCAGGAGGCGATGAATGGCTAACATGTTCACCGAAGATGACGATGCCCTGCTGTCCGAGCTGGGCATCGAAGTCGAGAAGAAGAAGCAGGTCACGCGGACGCCCCGCGAAGAACGGATTATCGCGGGCTTCGAGGACATCCAGAAATTCGTCGCCGAGCATGGACGGCTGCCTCGGCATTCCGAGGCAGGCGATATTTTCGAACGGCTTTATGCCGTGCGCCTTCAACGGCTGCGGGAGTTGCCGGAAGCCGCTGACCTTCTTGCCGACCTCGATGCTGGGGGCCTGCTGTCCGGAGTAGAGGTGACGCCAGTTGCCGATGATCTGGATGACGATGCGTTGCTTGCCGCGCTTGGCGTCGAGGTCGAAGCCTCCCCTATCACCGAGCTGAAGCATGTCCGTTCTAACGCCGAACGCAAGGAGGCGGAGGACATCGCGAACCGTCAGCGGTGTGAGGATTTCGAGACGTTCCAACCGCTGTTCGAGAAGGTACAGCGTGAACTGGATGCCGGGCAGCGTGAAACCCGCCCCTTCGAGCTGAAGGCCGAGATCCAGAAGGGCCGTTTCTTCATCGTTGAGGGGCAAAAGGCCTATGTCGCGGAGATGGGCGAGGAGACCCTTACCGATCAAGGTCGGACGGATGCCCGTCTGCGCGTGATTTTCGACAACGGTACGGAAAGCAGAATGCTGATGCGTTCGCTTCAGCGGGCTTTGAACAAGGACGAGTCCGGTCGGAGGATCACCGAGTCCGTCGCGGGGCCGTTGTTCGCGGACGCACCCGAAGAGGGCGATAGCACCACCGGCACGATCTATGTCCTGCGCAGCAAGTCGGATCATCCAATGGTGTCTGAGAACAGGGACCTCGTGCACAAGATTGGCGTGACCACATTGGGTGTCGAGAAGAGGATTGCCGGCGCGCATCTTCAACCGACCTTCCTGATGGCGCCGGTCGAGGTCGTGGCGACCTATGAGCTCTACAACATCAACCAGACTCGGCTTGAAAACCTGATCCACCGGATTTTCGGGACTGCACAGCTCGACATCGAAATTCCGGATCGGTTCGGTCGTCCCGTGACGCCCAGAGAGTGGTTTCTGGTGCCGCTGTTCGTCATTGACGAGGCGGTTCAGAAGATCAAGGACGGCACGATTACCAAGTTTCGCTATGACCCGGAGAAGGCCAGCCTCGTCTCCAGCTGAAGAGTGGGTTGCTGTAACTCTGGAAGAAATTTGACGTTCGCCCTTTTGGGGCAGGCGTTTGGGTTGTGGCCGTTTATGGGTTCCAGACCGGTCGTGTACGCCAGTCGGTTGGGAAACCCATTTTCGATCGGTCGGAATCAGATTGTGCTTCGATCAGACTCCGCAGCCGATCTCGCCAAGTGCTGTCCGTCGCTTGCTTGTCCATCATGTGAAGCAGAACGACCAATATGTTATAGAGCCGATTGTCGTTCTCTTCTTGCTTGCCTTCGGTCACCAGCACCAAGTCATCTTTGAAGCGCTTTATCTTGGGCAGTCGTTTGACCGTCCTGCGGTTCCAAAGCCGTCCGTGATGTGCGCAGATGTTTCTGGTCAACGCCAACACCTGTAGAGTGCCCTCTACGATCTCTTTGGTTGGCAAGCCCAGATCACGTCCCACCTGTGATTTGATTTTATTGTCTTTTGTCGCCTGGAACCACTTCGAGAGTTCGCCAAGCGTCATCAGTTCGGTTGCCGACCACAGGGGCGGGGAATAGGGGTCCGTGTACTTGCCTTTGTAGTACAAAATGAAGGTTTCTTCGGATTTATCCACGGTCCGAGCGAGACGGACGAGCTGTTCTGCATGGTTCAAAAAGCCAGAGAACAGGCGGTGATCCAAATGAGCATGGGCACCGTGGGCATGTGCCATATGATAGGTCCAGCGCGATCTCACATGCACTTCAACACGTTCGATTGCCTCCAGTACCAGAACGCGCAGCCTTCGGTCGAAGACATACAGATCGGTTACCGCACTGAGGGTTGCGCCGTTTTCGAAGACCTTGCTGCGCGCGTTGCCGTTTTCGGGAGGTTTTTCGAAGGGGAGCCAGTAGGCGCTCAGCCTATAGTATCCAACTGTCTCAAGCCACTTCTTTGCAGTGTCATGGTCGCCGACATCCATGCCACGCTGGATGAGGAGCTGTAGTTGTTGCTCGATGCTTGAAGGCGTCTTCGTGAACTTCAAAGTACTGAGCAGACCCCTAAAAACAAGTAACCCCCCTGTATTGAGCTCGGCCTCTCGACCGGTCGCCTGGGGGGTGTTGTTGATAGAACTATATGTTCGGTCCGGCTGAATGTCAACGCATGTGTACCCGAGGGTTCCTGCACGATCACGTGGCAGGGGGATTGTGACTGACAGCAAAAGTCCCTGCATGCTTGAGCTGCGCCAAGTCGCGCCCGTCTAGGGAACCGCCGGTTCCCCCACGCAAGGCCGCTCGCTTAACGGATCGAAGGGGTTTCCCCAACCACGGTCTCGGGCAGGGGAGTGGACAGAACATGGTGGTCATGCGGCGCGTTTTCTGTTTGCGACGGTCAGCCGACCATCGAGAACAGCGGCCCTTGTGACGGCTACTCGGTGAGCCCCTTTGGGCGACCACCGCATCCTTCTGCGCTTTCCCATACGGGCATTGGCAATGTCTTCGACTGATCCTTCGGCACGAGATGACGAGATGGGCAGCCCGTTACGGTACCGTCGGCCATAATCGACGAGGGATTCCATGTTGTTCGCGAGATAGGTGTACAGTGTCTCGCAGCGGGCCTGCACACGAGCGGCAGCGGTGCGGACAGCCAGAGGTTCTTCCCCGAGGCCGACGCAATCATGCATCAGCGCCTTCAGATATGTTTCCGCCACCCGTGCTCTGCCATGCCAAAGCCGCCAACGGAGGCTTTTCGCGGGGCGCTGGAACAGCACTGGAACTCCAGTGAACCCCGGTGTCTGGACCAGACCCTGAACGGCGGCCTCGATATGTTGAATGCGCATCGAGATGTGCCACCAGTCGAGGATATGTTTCACCTGACCGTCGCCACCCACGGCATTCCGTATGAGGTTCGGGAGAGCAAGCTCGCCATCAGAGATTACCGTCAACAGACGGCCTGGCTTCCATCCATAGTCGGACAGCTCTTCTCGCATGCGGCTGCTTGGCGATGCCGTCGCATTGGCGACCAAGCCAAATCGTCGGCACATATTGCGACTTTCAATCTTGCCGACCACAAGATCCAGGTGTCGCTGCTGATACTCCGGTCGACAGCGGATATGCGCACCGTCCAGAAAAACCGTCAAACCACCTTTGGGCGGGGCTTCAACGGGATCGCCTGATGCCCTTCGACTTTTCTCGAGCCCAGTGGCTACTCTTCCCAACCGGTCACGCACCGTGGTGTGATGGGGCGGATGGCAGGGGAGGAAGCTTTTCATCAGCCGCGCCGCTTCGCGAAAGGTATGCCGGGAACCAAGGTCCGCATGTAGCCGCTGCAACTCCGGGGTAGCCCGGTCTGGAAAGAAACAGGCCAGCGGAGAAATAGCTCCGCCGGGCATCGCTGCTGACCTGGCATCACAAGAACATCGGCGCAAGCGCGCGGCTTTGACCCGAACCCGCCCAAAGAGCGTGTCGAGAACGCGCGTGCGGTAGTCATGAATGGCACGAACCGAGGCGCAATCCGGGCATGCGCGGCTTTCTCGAATGATCTCATCGACCTGGTCGTAAAGGATTACCCTTTGGATCTGTTCGACGATCCTCTTCCCATCCTCGAGGCACAGCCCGATCCCATCTGGACAGGTCACCCGGTAGGGTCGAGAAATGCCTTCAAGCTGATGAGTGCGCTTCTCCCCGTTGTCGAAGGTAGTTTCGATCGTAATCCGTACGTCCATGGCAGCCCCCCATACAAAGAGCTTACCTTAGCACAGGCCAGATCACCGACGACGACCCCCATGTTCTGTCCACTCCCACGCGACAACTGGCCAAGCTCGACACCGACGTTGAACGCAATGAGGTTACCCAGAAGGCCATCGGGCGAGATTTCATAGCTCTGGATTTTGGTCGCCAGACCAAAGCCATGCAGCAGTCCGAAGATCAGAGTCGCGGCCTTGGTATCCGGCTGCACCCCGAACCACAGCCGGAACGCGCCGAGGTTGTCGAGCGTCTTGTAAACCACCGAAAACGCGATGATCGCATCGATGATGTAGGCGTTGATCGAAATGGACCACCAGACTCCCGCGATCATCGTGACCGAATGGCCGATGGCAAAGATGCTGACGTAGGTAGCGATGTCCTTCGAGCGGTAAAGAAAGAACACCACCCCCGCGAGGAACAGGAGGTGATCGTAACCCGTCACCATATGCTTGGCGCCGAGGTAGATGAAGGCGATGGGGCGAAAGCCCGTCACCTCTTGCACATAGCCTGCGTCGCCTTCGGTGACGTTATGGGCAAGGGCCGCGCCTGCCAGAAGCAGGGAGGCAAGAAGGGTGCAGAGCGCAGCAAGGGCTGGCCACGGCACAGGGGGACGCAGAAGCGCCCGGGAATTGGGTGTCATATCGTAGATCCTGATTGATGAATCGGTCGGACCGCCCGCTGACGCAGGCGGCGGCTCAGATGATCATCAGGCGCGGCGGCCGTCGCGGGCCCTCCCGGATCGTACCATCTGCGACCATGCCTTCCGGTCGAAGGGCGCGCGTCGGTGGGGCATGGAACGCGGCGCCTGGCGGGGCAAGAACGGCCGCGCTGACATGATCATGATCGCCAGAATCGTGGTGGCCGCTTGGCATGTCATGGGAATGGCCGTGCTCGGAATGATAGGCGCGGTGATCGGCCTCGGCCACCATTGCGCCGGGGCCATGCTTTACGGCCTCGATGGCGGGCGCTGCGGCAAGGGATAGCGCCATTACAATGGCCGCAAATAGCGTCCAAAGCCTGCCCCATCCTGCCAAGCGCCTTTTCATTGCCTTATCCTTCGGGGATGCACTCCCCTGTTCCTTGCTTGCCTCATCCCCCTAGGGGGGATAGGCTCGATATATGTCAGAACCTCATGTCCATGCAAGTCACACCGCCATCGCCACCCGGCTGAAGCGCGCCGAGGGGCATCTGCGCCGCGTCATCGGCATGATCGAGGAGGGGCGGCCTTGCGTCGATCTGGCCACCCAGCTGCACGCCGTTGAACGCGCGGTGGCCGAGGCGAAGCGGGCATTGATCCACGACCACATTGACCACTGCGTCACGGCCGGGGGCGATCACGATCTGGCCGAGATCAAAGCCCTGACCAAGCTGCTGTAAGATGCTGAACACGCTGCGCAACCGCACTTTCCGACACCTGTTCGCAGCACAGCTTGTGGCGCTGGTCGGCACGGGACTTGCCACTGTGGCGCTTGGCCTTCTGGCCTGGCAACTCGCTGGGGCGGATGCCGGGCTGGTGCTCGGCACGGCGCTGGCGATCAAGATGATTGCCTATGTCACTCTGGCCCCTGTCGCCGCCGCATTGGCCGAACGGCTGCCGCGCCGGGCGTTTCTGGTGGCTCTGGACCTGATCCGTGCAGGCGTCGTGCTGTTCCTGCCGTTTGTCACCGAGGTCTGGCAGGTCTACGTCCTGATCTTTATGCTGCAAGCGGCTTCGGCCGGGTTCACTCCGGCGTTTCAGGCCACCATCCCCGACGTGCTGCCAGACGAGCGCGACTATACCAACGCTCTGTCCCTGATGCGATTGACCGAGGATCTGGAGCAGTTGCTTTCGCCAATTCTGGCCGCTGCCCTGCTGACGGTGGTCAGCTTTCCGGTGCTGTTCGGGGGCACAGTCGCGGGATTTGTGCTGTCCGCGCTGCTGGTAGTCACGGTTGCCTTGCCGATGCGCGCACCTGCAGAGGCGGGGCAGTTCTGGGCCAGCACCACCAAGGGCATCCGCATCTATCTGGCCACGCCGCGCCTGCGGGGGCTGATGGTCATGGAACTGGCGGTCGCGGCGGCAGGCGCAATGATCTACGTGAACACGGTTGTTCTGGTGCAGGCCCGGTTTGGTCTCGGCGGATCGCAGGTGGCGCTGGCCTTTGCCGCCTTTGGCGCGGGGTCGATGGTGGCGGCCTTCCTGCTGCCGAGTCTGCTGGACCGTCTGGCGGACCGCCCGGTGATGCTGGGCGGGGCTGGGCTGATGGTGGCGGGCGTGGCGGTGACACCGCTGATACCGGGGCTGGTCGCCCTGATGGCGTTATGGGCGGTGATCGGCTTTGGCTTTTCCCTGACCCAAACCCCCATCGGGCGCATCCTGAACCGTTCCGCCCGCCCTGAGGATCGCCCCGCCGTCTTTGCCGCGCAGTTCGCGCTGTCGCATGCCTGCTGGCTGATCACCTACCCGTTGGCAGGCTGGCTTGGGTCGGCGTTTGGTTTGGCGCAGGCAGCACTTGGGCTGGCGGCTGTCGGCATCGTTGCAATGGTTGCCGTTTTGCGGCTTTGGCCCGCCCATGACCCGGCGGAACTGGAGCATGACCACGCCGACCTTGCGCCCGATCATCCGCACCTGCGGGAGGGTCATGACGGAACACACCGACATCCCGTCATGATCGACCCGTTGCACCCGCATTGGCCTCGCCGGACGGCCTGACTGGACTCGCGCCCAAGACCTCAGGCGGCGCGCGGCGCAAACAGGATGATCGCTGCCCCGATCAGACATACCGCAGCCCCGGTGACATCCCAGCCATCCGGGCGCTGGCCCTCGACTGCCCAAAGCCAGATCAGCGACGCGGCGATATAGACGCCGCCATAGGCCGCATAGGCCCGCCCGGCAGCATCGGACGGGGCCAATGTCAGTAACCAGGCAAAGGCAGCAAGCGAGGCAAGACCCGGCACAAGCCACAGCGCTGAGGCCCCAAGCCGCATCCAGGCCCAGACCGCAAAGCACCCGGCGATCTCGGCCAGTGCGGCAAGGGCATAAAGCGCCACGGTCGGGGCGGAACTCATCCGGCGACCTCGATCAGGTGTCCGGCGTGGGCATGGTCCGCGTGGCACTTTGCATGATCACCCAAGACCTCGATCACACGGCAATCGGCAATCACGCCCCCCGCGCACTGAACCAGCATCCGCTCCAGCTCCGCTTTGAGCGCCACGAGCCGCGCAATGCGCGCTTCGACCGCTGCAAGCTGCGCCGAGGCGATGGCATCTGCCGCAGCACAAGACTGGTCTGGCCGATCCGAAAGGCTGAGCAGGTCGCGGATCGCATCGAGCGGGAAACCGAGTTCGCGGGCGTGGCGGATGAAGGTCAGCCGCTCTTGTGCCTTTTGGCCATAAAGCCGCTGATTGCCTGCGCTGCGCTCGGCCTCGGGCAGAAGGCCAATCTCTTCGTAGTAGCGGATGGTCGGCACTTTGACCCCGGCGGCATCGCTCAGTTTTCCGATGGTGAGCATGTTTTGTCCTTGCACCTCTAGTTACTAGAGAGATTACAGAGGAGCCTGAACAGTTGCAACCGGCGCCAAGGCTCCGGTGGGAAAGGTCTGAAATGGCACAGAAATCAGAGGCCGAATCGCAGGAGTGGGTCGTCACCGGGATGGATTGCGCCTCCTGTGCCGTGAAGATCCGGACGGCTGTGGAGCGGCTTCCGGGGGTCAGCGACGTCACCGTAGCGGTCATGGCGGAAAAGCTGACGCTGAAGCTGGAGCCTGGCACCACGCCGCGCGACAAGATCGAGGCGGCGGTGACGAAGCTGGGCTTTGGCATCGGGGCCACCAAGGCCAAAAAGGCCAAGGCGTTCGTCATGCCCGGTGCGCTGGACGCCGGGAAAAACGATGGCCACGCTGGACCTGATCACGCGGACCATGTCGGTCACGACCACGTCGCTTCGTCCGACACGATGGCAAACGTCACCCCCGCCCCTGTCGACAGCGAGGATGGTCATGGCGCGCCCGGCCACATCCACAACGACCCTGCCGACCGGGGCAAGCGCTGGTATGAAACCGGCAAAGGCCGCCTGGTCATCGGTACCGGCCTGCTGCTGTGTGCCGCTTGGGCGGTCAAACTGCTGGCGTCCGAAGACATCGCAAACTGGGCGTTCATCGCGGCCTGCCTGATCGGTGTGGCACCGGTGGCGCGGCGGGCGTTTTCGGCGCTGCAAGCCGGAATGCCTTTCACTATTGAAATGCTGATGACCATTGCCGCCGTCGGTGCGCTGTTCATCGGGGCGGCGGAGGAGGCGGCGCTGGTCGTGTTCCTGTTCGCAGTCGGCGAGGTGCTGGAAGGCGTGGCAGCCAACAAGGCGCGCGACGGCATACGGGCGCTGGCAAACCTGATCCCCAAGACCGCGCTGGTCGAGGAGAACGGCGCAACGCGTGAGGTGGCCGCCGACACGCTGCGCATCGGCCAGAGGGTGCTGGTGCGCCCCGGCGACCGGGTTCCGGCCGATGGGGAGATCGTCGAGGGCACGTCGGGCGTCGATGACAGCCCGGTGACTGGCGAAAGCATGCCCGTGACCAAGGGGCCGGGCGATGCGGTCTTTGCAGGCTCGATCAATACCGAGGCCGCCTTGCGCGTGCAGGTCACCAAGGCCGCCGAGGACAACACGATCGCGCGGATCATCAAGCTGGTGGAAGAGGCCGAAACTTCGCGTGCGCCGACCGAGCGGTTCATCGACAAGTTCAGCCGCATCTACATGCCCGCCATCGTCGGCGTGTCCCTGCTGGTAGTGCTGGTGCCGCCGCTGGCCTTTGGTCAGGCGTGGGACACCTGGATCTATCGCGGTCTGGCCCTGCTGCTGATCGGCTGCCCTTGCGCGCTGGTCATCTCGGTTCCCGCTTCCATCGCTTCATCCTTGTCGGCAGGGGCTCGGCGCGGGCTGTTGATGAAGGGGGGTGCCGTCATCGAGGCTACCGCGAAGGTGACGAAAGTGGCCTTCGACAAGACCGGCACGCTGACCCATGGCCGCCCCGTGGTCACCGACGTCATCGCCTTCGACGGCGTGACCGAGGCCGAACTGCTGGCGGTCGCTGCCGGGGTCGAGAACGGCTCAAGCCACCCGCTGGCCATCGCCATACTGAACCGCGCCAAGGAGGCGGGCATCACCGCCCTGCCGTCGCGCGAAGCGAAGGCGATCATCGGCAAAGGCGTCGAGGCCGTCGTCGGCGACGCGAAGGCGTGGGTTGCCTCACCCCGCCATGCCACCGATGCGGGTGCACTGGACGGGCTTGGCCTGCGGCGGACAACACAGTTGGAGGAAGAGGGCAAGACGGCTGTGGTGATCTACCGCGAGCGTCGCGGCCTTGGGATCATCGCCATGCGCGACGAGCCACGCGCCGATGCGGTGAAGGCGGTGCAGCAGTTGAAGGCGCTTGGCGTGGGGTCAGTGATCCTGACCGGCGACAACGAACGCACGGCGGCGGCCATCGCGGGCGGCATGGGCATGGAGTTCCGCGCTGACATGATGCCCGAGGACAAGCTGAACTTCATCAAGACGATGGCCGAGGGCGGCGGCGTGATGATGATCGGTGACGGCATCAACGATGCACCCGCCCTGAAACAGGCAAGCGTTGGCGTGGCGATGGGGTCGGGCACCGATGTGGCGCTGGAAACGGCCGATGCCGCGATCCTGCGCGACAAGGTGACGGACGTGCCTGGGCTGATCCGGCTGAGCCGTGCCACCATGGCCAACATCCGCCAGAACGTGACCATCGCGCTTGGGCTGAAGGCGGTGTTTTTGGTGACGACGGTGTTTGGTATGACCGGCCTCTGGATCGCCATTCTGGCCGATACAGGGGCGACGGTGCTGGTCACGCTGAATGCGCTGCGCCTGCTGCGGTTCAACCCGGAACGCGAGGGCTGATCCGATGATCTCTGGTTTTGGCTGGGCCGCGCTGGCCCTTCTGTTTGGCTATCTGGCGCTGTTCTTCTGGGGTAGCGCGGTTGCGGCCCAAGCCGCAGGTCGGTCCGTCTGGCTGTTTGCGCGGGCCAAAGGGCGTGACCAGCTTGCCTCCATCGGGTTCCGCGCGGCCTTTGCACTCGCCTTCTTCGGGCCGCTTCTCTGGCTGGCCGTGCCTGTGCTGCACAAGGTCGATCCGCTCTGGACGGAAGGAAATGCCATAGCACTGGGCCTGATCGGCATCTTCATCGCGGGTCTTGGCGCGATGGTGGCTTTTGCGGCGCAAATGTCGATGGGCTCCTCTTGGCGCGTCGGTGTGGTGGGCGGCGAGACCGGCGATCTCGTCTCGGGCGGGCTCTACCGGTTCAGCCGCAACCCGACATTTGTCGGACAGGCTGCCTTGCTTACCGGAGTTGCCCTCACAGTGCCTTCCGTCCCGACCGTCCTGGCGCCAATCCTGTTTCTTTGGTCCGCCAGCACACAGATCCGGTCCGAAGAGGCTGCGCTGCGCGCGTCCCTCGGGCCAGACTATGACCGCTATACAGCGTCGGTTCCGCGCTGGATGGGCTTCAATCGCCGGGAATTGCCATGAGCGCGCGACTTACGCTCGTCCTGATCGCGGCAACCATACTGGCCGATCAACTGACTAAGGCCGCAGCCTTGGTACATCTGACAGTCGGCGAGCCAGTTGCCATTGTTCCTGGCGTCAATCTGGGGCTTGGGTTCAACGAAGGATCGAGCTTCGGCATGCTGTCCGGTGTCATGGCAGGAAGGCCCTTGCTGATGGCCGCCCTGACCGGAGCCTTGACCCGGATCTTTGCCGCCATGGCATTCCGCACTCGCGCGCCACTCGAACGCGCAGGATTTGCTTTCGTCACGGGCGGGGCACTCGGCAACATCGTTGACCGGCTGAGGCAAGGCGCGGTGACCGACTTCCTTGACCTCTATTGGCGCGACTGGCACTGGCCGACGTTCAACGTCGCGGATATCGCCATCACGGTTGGTGCGGCATGCATAATCGCAGCCTCCGTTCCCGCCTGCCGGCGCAAGGAGACTGCTCATGACCAACGCTGAATCTTCGCAATTGTCGCGTGACGACCTTCTGCTTGCGTCGGCATTCCTGACTGCGCTCACAGCAACGCTTGCAGGACTCTTCATCGGCGAGGTGCTGGGGCAGATGCCTTGCACCCTATGCTGGTATCAGCGCATCGCGATGTTCCCACTGGTGCCGATCCTTGGCATAGCGCTGTGGCGCGGAGACGGCACGGCGCGTCTTTATGCCCTGCCGCTCGTAGTTGCAGGCTTGGCCCTGGCAGGCTGGCATTCCGGGCTCACCATCGGACTGATCCCGGAAGCGGTTGCCCCTTGCACACAGGACGGCCCGTCCTGCTCGGGTCCTGCACAGATCATTCTGGGCATCCCCATCCCCTACCTGTCGCTGGCAGCCTTTGCCGCGATCCTCGTCTGTCTCATCCTGCCGAAAGGAAGCCGTGCATGAACCGCCGCACTTTGTTGATCGGGGCCTCAGCCCTCGGGCTTGCCGCCTTCGGGGGCGGAGCCTTTTTCCTGAACCGCGAGCGTCAGGCCGAAGCCGAAGCGGTCGCCGCCGCGACCCCGGCCGTGGACCCGGCTCTCCTTGTCCGCCCCCACTCTCCCAGCTTTGGCCCGGAAGATGCGCCGGTCACCCTGGTCGAATTCTTCGACCCCTCCTGCGAGGCCTGCCGCGCTTACCATCCGGTCGTCGAAGAAATCCGACGCATGTTTCCGGATCAGGTCAGAATCGTGTTTCGCTATACTCTCTTCCACGAGGGCTCAGACGAAGCGGCACGCATCCTCGAGGCCGCGCGGATGCAGAATAAATTCGAACCGGTGCTCGACGCGCTCTTTGAGGAACAACCCGGCTGGGCCGTCCACGGATCGCCGGAAATGGACGTCGCATGGGAAATTGCCGCCAATGCAGGTCTCGATGTGGAACGTGCCGAAACCGACAAGCTGTTCCCGGGGATTACCGGCACCCTCAATCAGGACATGGCGGACGTCGAAGCTCTTGGCATTCGACAGACACCCACGTTTTTCTTGAATGGCAAGCGACTGGAGAATTTCAGCGCCGAAAGCCTGATAGCCGACGTCCGGTTCGCGGTTGAGAATGCCTGACGGGGGCGTTCAGGAGCTGCGCGATCAGGACTTGCTGGCGTAGGCGGCAAAGAGAGCGAGCGTCCGTTCGCTGACGTGATGTTCGATGCCCTCGGCGTCGCGCTCGGCCGTCTCGGCGTCCAGTCCGAGACTGAGCAGGAAACGCAGCACGATCTCATGCCGACGGCGGCATTCCCGGGCGAGAGCGCGGCCCTCATCCGTCAGAAAGACCGAGCGATACTTTGCGCGGGTGATCAGGCCCTCGCGGGCCAGACGGTCCAATGCTTTTGTCACAGTGGGCGGTCTCACGCCAAGGCGCGCGGCGATCTCCACCGGGCGGGCTTCACCATGGTCGTGGATCAGTTCTGCGATCAGTTCGACATAGTCCTCGGCCAGTTCGCGGCTGCGCGCATCCCGGACGCCCTGAAACGCCTCGGCGCGCAGGTCTGCGGGGCGGCCATCGTTCGCGGACGGTGTCGGAGTTGCAAGATCACGCTGTGTCATAAGCTTAGTGTCGCACATGGAGGATTGACAAGTAAAGTCGCACCTCTGATTGTTAGCATTGTCTAACTTTATGCGCCAAGACTTTGGCGCGCTATCTCCGACTATAGAAAGACAAGTCCTATGCCCGCAAACGCCTGGCGTCGGGAGCGTGAGACGCCGTCGCTGTCCGAGGTCTTCCGCAGCATCGCGGTCGGCAATGGTGGCACCAGCCGGTTTCGTCGGTTTCTTGCATTCATCGGCCCCGGATACCTCGTTGCCGTAGGCTACATGGATCCCGGCAACTGGGCCACGTCACTCGCAGGCGGGGCAGCGTTCGGCTACACGCTCTTGTTCGTGGCGCTCTTGTCGAACATCATGGCGATCCTGCTGCAATCGCTGTGCGCCAGGCTGGCAGTCGCCTCGGGGCGTGATCTGGCGCAGGCCTGCCGCGATGCTTTCCCGAAATGGATGTCGGTGCCGCTTTGGCTGCTGGCTGAAGGCGCCATCATCGCCACAGACTTGGCCGAAGTGATCGGCACCGCCATCGGCCTTAACCTTCTGTTCGGCATCCCGCTGGAAATCGGCATCTTCATCACCGCCGCTGACGTCTTCCTGATCCTGTGGTTGCAGAACAAGGGCTTCCGCTGGATTGAGGCGTTGATCATCTCGCTCATGGCGCTGATTGCTGCCTGTTTTGTCGTGCTGATCGCCCAGGCCGACCCGGTCTGGGGTGAGGTCATCGCCGGGTTTGCCCCAAGTCGCGAGATTTTCAACAATCCGACCATGCTGTTTCTGGCGCTCGGGATCATCGGCGCGACCGTCATGCCCCACAACCTTTACCTGCACTCGGGCATCGTGCAGACCCGCGCCTTCGGTCTCGATCTGCCCGCCAAGCGCGAGGCGCTGCGGCTGGCGACATGGGACAGCACCATCGCGCTGATGTTCGCGCTGACGATCAACGCCTCGATCCTGATCCTGGCAGCCGCCACGTTCTATACAGTTGGTCAGAATGATGTGGCCGAGATCGACAAGGCGCATCTCCTTCTCGAACCACTGCTGGGGTCGTCCCTGGCACCGATCTTGTTTGGCGTGGCGTTGCTCTGCGCGGGCCTCAATTCCACTGTCACCGCAACCATGGCAGGGCAGATTGTCATGGAAGGGTTCATCAACCTGCGCATCGCCCCCTGGGCACGGCGCTTGATCACGCGGTGCCTTGCCATTGTGCCGGCCATCTTCGTGATCCTGATCTACGGCAGCGAAGGCGTCGGGCAGCTCTTGATCCTCAGCCAGGTCGTGCTGTCGTTCCAGCTTCCCTTCGCCATCGTTCCCTTGGTGATGTTCACCGCCAGTCGCGCCAAGATGGGCGAACTCGTAGCACCCCGCTGGCTGACCGGCCTCTGTTGGCTGATTGCGGCCTTGATCATCGTGCTGAACGTGAACCTGCTGTCGACCGTTCTTCTGGGCTGACAGTTCACCCTTCGGTGAAGGTGTGATTTCCGGCTTGTAGCTCAAGCTACTGGAGGGTTTAGACACCGAGAATTGCGGAGTGGGCGGCGGATGCGTTTGACAAGACTGCAGAAAATCCTCTGGGCGGCGGCGGGCGTCGCCGCACTTGCCTATGGGGCGTTAATGGTTTTCTCGGACCGTGCGCCGGTCTCCGTGGCGGAAGCGGCCTTTCGGCCGACCTTTTCGCTGCCAGATGCAGAGGGGCGGCTGCGTACCCCGGCAGATTTCGCGGGCAAGCATCTGTTGGTGTTCTTTGGGTTCACCAACTGCCCCGATGTCTGCCCAACGACGCTGGCTGAAGTCGCTCAAGTCATGGATGATCTTGGCGAGGAGGCCGAAAACGTCCAGCCGCTGTTCATTTCCGTCGATCCGGAGCGGGACCGCAGGCTTGGTCTGGCCGCGTTTACCGCAGCCTTCCACCCAACGATCCTGGCGCTTGCCGGGGACACAGAGCAGACTCGCGCGGCGGCAGAGAGCTTCAAGATATTTTTCGAACGCCAGGACGATGCCGCAGCGCCGGATGGCTATATGATGTCCCACAGCCCTGCGCTCTACCTGATCGGGCCGGACGGGGATTGGCTGCGCCAATTCACCTACGGCACGCCCGCCGCCGACATTCTTGCCGACCTGCAACCCAGATTGTGAGACCCCATGAAGCGCGTGATCCTTGCAACCCTCGTAGTCTTCGCGGCGATGCCCGCCCTGGCATGCGAAACTGTACGCGTCGGCGATATCGAGGTTGAACACGCCTGGTCCCGCGCCACGATTGGTGCGGATCGACCCGGCGTCGTCTACCTGAGCATTCGCAATACCGGCAGCACTGATGATGCGCTCATCGGGGTGGCGACGCCCATTGCCGGGATGCCGATGCTGCATGAAACCGTTGTGAGCGATGGCATCGCCTCGATGCCGCATACCATGTCGATGCCCGTGCCTGCGGGCCAGACGGCGGCGCTGGCACCCGGTGGGTTTCACGGCATGCTTATGGGGTTGACGCAGGCGTTGAAGAAGGGAGATTCCTTTCCGCTGACCCTGACGTTCGAGACCGCAGGCGACGTGACGGTGACCGTTGAAGTGTTGGGCATGGGGGCCAAGGAGGCTGAGTGCCCTAACGCGCAACCGTGAACCGGCGCCAGGTCCTGACAGGGGCGTCATTGGCCGTTGGGGCGGCGGGCTTCATGCTGACTCTCGGCTGGTGGCGCTCCGGGGGGCAACCAATGACGGGACGAGATCTGCTGCCAATCCCAATCAGGGACATGTCCTTCAGGCTGACGGATCACAACGGTCAGCCCTTTGCACCTTCACAGTGGCTTGGCCGTCCGACGATGGTGTTTTTCGGGTTCACCTTCTGTCCCGACGTCTGCCCGACCACCCTGTCCGACATCTCGGACTGGCTGGCCGACCTTGGTCCAGAGGCTGACCGGCTGAACGTGGCCCTGATTTCTGTCGATCCCGAACGCGATACGCCCACCATTCTGGCCGAATATCTGTCGAACTTCGATCCGCGCATCGTTGGGCTGACAGGTCGGCTGACCGGGCTCGAAAAGGCCGCCGCTGACTTCCGGGCGACATTTGAGAAACTACCGCGAGACGGCGACTACACGATGAACCACACGGCCGGTGTCTTTCTCTTTGCCGCTGACGGCCAATTCACGTCGATCATCGACTTTCATGAAGACCGCCGGTTCGCCATCCCGAAAATCCGCCGCATCCTGACCTGAAGACCTGGAGCTTTCACATGCCGCAACTGAGCCGTCGAAACCTTCTCATATCGACCGCGTCGCTCGGTCTGGTCTCGGCCTTGCCGCTTCACGCCGAAACCCTGCCGCCGATCCACGTCGCCAAGGGCGCGGGCTGTGAGTGCTGCTCGGCTTGGGTGGAACACCTTCGCTCGGAAGGGTTCACCGTCAACGAGGAAGAACTCTACGGAATGCTGCTGATCAACTACAAACTCGACAACGGCATTCCGCAGCGCATGACCTCGTGCCACACCGGCAAGATCGACGGTTACATGATCGAGGGTCATGTTCCAGCGGCTGACATCCGCCGCCTGCTGGAGGATCGCCCGGATGCCATCGGCCTTGTGGTGCCCGGCATGCCATATGGCTCTCCGGGCATGGGGGATGAGACTGACCGCGATGCTTATGAGGTTTTCCTGATCGCGCGCGACGGGACGACCTCGGTATTCACGTCTTATCCCGAAGCTTGAATGCTTTCCGGGCGAGTGGGCGGGACCGACCGGAGGCTCTCATCCTAGTTGCTCGACCAGTCAGCGGCGAGCATGCCGAACCGGCGTCCGCTTCAGGATGCGAGCAAGGGCAGAGGGCCATGGAAGACAGCCCTCTGCGCTCAATCCCTTACTGACCGCGTGCGGCCAGCCAGGCTTTCATCTGTGCAATCTCGCGCTCTTGGGCCGCGATGACCTCCTCGGCCAGGGCGCGCACTTCGGGGTCGGTGCCATGTTCCAGTGCCACACGCGCCATTGCGACGGCGGCTTCGTGATGCGGGATCATCCCCACCATGAAATCCACGTCCGGATTGCCGGTATAGGGCACCATCATATCTGCCATCATCTTGTCCATGGCGTCGGCATAGGCGTTCGTGGCCGGGTCATTGGCAAACTCGGGCGGGATCAGCGTAGAATGGTCCATCATGGCCATGCCTTCCATCGATCCGCCGGCCATGTTGCCGTGGTCCATGCCTTCCATCTGGGCAAAGGCAATGCCTCCTGCGACAACGAGGCTGGCAGCGGTCAGGGCAAGAACGGTCTTTTTCATTTTCTTCTCCTTTGGGTCGGTTACGCGGGTGCAAAGCCCGCTTCGGTCAAGGCGGCGACGATCCGGTCGCGCGGCGCAGTGGTGGTCACATCCACACGGCGGTTGGGCGGATCGGCCTGCACGGTTGCGGTGGCGTCGACGCTCTGGATCGCCTTGGTCACACCCCGGGCACAGCCGCCGCAGGTCATTGTTTCAATATGGAACTGCATCGCATCCTCGTTGGGTTGAACTTCGATGCATAGGACATGGGGCTTCCAAGCGTTGGAAGGTCAAGAGCACGTTTTTGTGTAATTTGACGCTTGACCTTCCAATGATGGGAAGGCCTATCTGTGAGTGCGACCCGACACTTTTCTGATCAGGACAGTCGCCATGAACGCTCCCTTTACCCCACCGGCCCCCGTCACTTTGAGCCTGCCCGTCGATGGCATGACCTGCGCCTCCTGCGTGGTACGGGTGGAACGCGCGCTGACGGCGGTGCCGGGCGTCACGTCCGCAACCGTCAATTTGGCAACGGAACGGGCGGAAGTTTTGTCAGCGGCGCCGATTGACCGCGCGGCTCTGGTCGCGGCGGTGGACCGGGTGGGCTATACCGTGCCTTCGCAGACTGTGGATATTGCCATCGAAGGCATGACCTGTGCCTCTTGTGTGGCGCGGGTAGAACGGGCCCTGACCGCAGTGCCGGGCGTTCAGTCGGCCAACGTCAATCTGGCCACCGAACGGGCTACCGTGACCGGGACGGCAGACGCCGCTCTGTTGCAAAATGCGGTCGAGACGGTCGGTTATGGCGCGCGGCTGGTTCAAGCCTCGGCCGCGGGCGATGCCGAAGGCGCGGCGCGCAAGGAGGTGGAGGAGGCCGTGTTGCGCCGCGACCTGATGATTGCGGCAATGCTGAGCCTGCCCGTCTTCGCGCTGGAAATGGGCTCGCATCTTTTTGCTCCCATCCACCACCTGATCATGACCACCATCGGGATGCAGACAAGCTGGGTCCTGCAGTTCGTGCTGACCTCGCTGGTCCTGCTGGGGCCGGGGCGGCGTTTTCATCTCAAGGGCTATCCCGCGCTGTGGCGGCTTGCCCCCGACATGAACAGTCTTGTCGCAGTGGGCACAACGGCGGCCTTTGCCTATTCGGTGGTGGCGACCTTCCTTCCAAGTCTGCTGCCGCCCGGGACGGTGAACGTCTATTTCGAAGCGGCGGCAGTCATCGTCACGCTGATCCTGCTGGGCCGGTTTCTGGAGGCGCAAGCCAAGGGCCGCACGTCGCAGGCGATCAGCCGATTGGTCGGCTTGCAGCCGCGCATGGCCCGTGTCCATCGGGGTGATACGGTGGTCGAGGTGCCGATTGCCGAGGTGCGGACAGGCGATCTTCTGGACCTGCGTCCCGGCGAACGCGTGCCGGTCGATGGTGAAGTGACAGCGGGCGACAGCTGGATTGACGAATCCATGATCACCGGCGAACCCGCCCCCGTCGCCAAGGCCGCAGGGGCTGCGGTCACCGGCGGCACGGTCAACCAGACCGGCGCGCTGACCTTCCGCGCGACGGCGGTGGGCGAGGCGACGATGCTGGCGCAGATCATCCGCATGGTCGAGGCCGCGCAGGGCGGCAAGTTGCCCATCCAGGGCCTCGTGGACCGGATCACCCTGTGGTTCGTGCCGGTGGTGATGGGGCTGGCCGCGCTGACCTTTGCCGTCTGGCTGATCCTTGGTCCCGATCCGGCGTTGACCTTTGGTCTGGTCAATGCTGTGGCGGTTCTGATCATCGCCTGCCCCTGCGCGATGGGGCTGGCGACGCCCACGTCGATCATGGTGGGCACCGGGCGGGGCGCGGAACTCGGCGTGCTTTTCCGCAAGGGCGAGGCGTTGCAGGCGCTGCAATCCGTCCGTGTCGTGGCACTCGACAAGACCGGAACGCTGACGGCGGGCAAGCCTGCGCTGACCGACTTGATCCTGGCCCCCGGGTTTGACCGGGCCGAGGTGCTCGCGTTGGTGGCCTCGGTCGAGGCCAGATCGGAACACCCCATTGCCCGCGCCATCGTGGCCGCAGCCGAAGCCGAGGGGGTGACCCTACCCGCCGTGACCGGCTTTGCCTCGGAAACTGGGTTCGGTGTGACCGCGACGGCGGGCGGAGTGCCGGTGCAGATTGGCGCGGACCGCTACATGGCCCGCTTGGGGCTGGACGTGACCCCATTTGCTGAAGGGGCCGCGCGAATGGGGACAGAGGGCAAGTCCCCGCTTTATGCGGCCATCGGCGGGCGGCTGGCTGCTATGATGGCCGTGGCTGATCCGATCAAGCCGACCACCCCGGAGGCTATCAGGGCCTTGCACGATCTGGGCCTGAAGGTAGCGATGATCACTGGCGACAACGCCCGCACCGCGCAGGCCATCGCCCGCCAACTGGGCATTGATGCAGTCGTGGCCGAGGTCCTTCCGGGCGGCAAGGTCGAGGCAATCCAGCGGCTGCGCAGAGATCACGGTCCGCTGGCCTTCGTCGGAGACGGCATCAACGATGCTCCAGCTCTGGCCGAGGCGGATGTGGGCCTGGCCATCGGCACGGGCACCGATATTGCCATCGAGGCGGCGGATGTCGTGCTGATGTCGGGCCGGTTGACCGGCGTGCCCGATGCCATCGCCCTCAGCCGGGCGACGATGGGCAATATCCGGCAGAACCTGTTCTGGGCCTTTGTCTATAACGCGGCCCTGATCCCGGTGGCGGCAGGGGCGCTTTATCCAGCCTTTGGCATCCTTCTGTCGCCCGTCTTTGCGGCGGGGGCCATGGCCCTGTCCAGCGTGTTCGTGCTGGGCAATGCCCTGCGCCTGCGCCGCTTCCAGCCAACGCAAACCAACGGAGAAACGGCATGAACATCGGAGAAGCCGCCAAGCATTCGGGCGTTTCAGCCAAAATGATCCGCTACTATGAGCAGACTGGCTTGATCCCTTCAGCCGGGCGCACCGCATCGGGCTATCGCACCTATACCGGCACCGATGTCCAGATGCTGCGCTTCATCCGCCGCGCCCGCGATCTGGGGTTTCAGGTTGAAGCAATTGGCGAACTTCTGGCCCTTTGGCGGGACCGCAGCCGCCACAGCGCGGACGTCAAGCAACTGGCACAGGCCCAGATCGCTGGCCTGCGCCGCAAGATCGTGGAGATGGAAAGCATGGTCGCAACGCTTGACCATCTGGCGCAGGGTTGTTCCGGCGATGATCGGCCCGATTGCCCGATCCTGGCCGATCTGGAGGGGGAGGAATCACTCGTTGCTCCCGCCTGCCACAGCGGGCCGGGCTTCAATCGATAACCGCGACGTCCCAGCCACTTGCCTTTGAGTGGCAGCGGGCCAAACTTCCTTTCAACTAATTGCATTCGCTGGAGAGAGCCAATGACCCTCAATCGCCGCCATGTCCTGTCCGGGGCCGCCAGTCTGATCAGCCTTGGCATTCTGCCCGGCCAGACATTTGCCCAAGAGCTGGAGACAATCGAAGTCTTCAAGACGGCCACCTGTGGATGCTGTCACGACTGGATCGCGCATCTGCAAGACGCGGGCTTTGCCGTCGCGGCACAGGATCTGGAGTATGTCGCGCTCGCCGAACTGAAGCAGACGGCGGGGGTGCCAGATGCCCTTGTGTCCTGCCACACCGGCCGGATCGCTGGCTATGTCATCGAGGGCCATGTCCCCGCCGCCGACATCCGCCGACTGCTGGTCGAAAGACCCGACGCCATTGGTCTGTCGGTCCCAGGCATGCCCTTTGGCTCACCCGGAATGGGACCAGAAGACCAGCGCGAAGCCTATGACGTGATCCTGATCGGGCGCGACGGGGCGGCCAATGTGTTCGCGTCCTATCCGGCTGCCTGAACACGGTCAGGTCCGAAGCAGGCAAGAAGCCGAACGAAACCTGTCAGCGGCCTTTCGGGAACGAAAACGCCAACCCGAAGGCTGGCGTTCCCCTTAGTTTGGTCAAGTGCGGATCAGAAGCAGCACTCGAACATCGCAGCACAGCAGGCCATCAGATCACCGCAGCAATCCGAGGCCGCAAAGGCGGCGCCGCCAAAGGCGAGCAATACTGCCGCAGCAGCAAGTGTGGTTTTCATCATAGGTCTCCTTGATGAGGTTGAATTGGGAGTGTCATCTCAAACAAGGGATCGGGGGGGTGGCACATCCGGCTCTGTCAGGATGCCCGCGAACCGCGGGACCTTCGGGACGGGCAGAACGGATATCTTGCCGACAATGGCGGGTGTGGCCTGAACGCTGTATTGGAATGGAATACCGCAGGGTAAAACGCAGACGCCATCTTGGGTTTCCATGTCCATGCCTGCCATGGCGCAGTCGGTCTGACCCGTTGGGCAATAGTTGGAGCTCAACATCACAAGCCCGAGGCCGACCATGATGGCGCAGGCCCGCAATACGCGGGCGAAAAAGTTCAGCGCATGCGCAATCAGACCGATGTTCATCGATAGAAAGTCATCGGAAGCCGCTTCGGAAACAATTCACAAAGCTGACATTCGGGCAGGGAAGCGAACTACCTGCGCGGCAGAAACTGTCACCAAATCCCTCTGTGAAAGACCGCAACGGTAGAAAAGGCGTTTTGGACACTGCCACTACGTCAAAATGATCCGCAGATCGTGGCGACATTTAGGACCTCGGGATCATGGGGAACGTTTATGATCTTAGAGATATATTGACAAATAATGATCCAGAGAACATTTTGCCTCTAAAGGGGTCAGATAAATGGATCAGATCGCGCGCACTACGAAGGATCTCGGCAACGTCTTGCGCAAGGCGCGCAAGGCGCGGAACTTGACGCAGGCCGACCTTGCTACACTCGCAGGCATCTGGCAGCGCACAGTCTCCAACATCGAGACCAGCGCCAGCGGAGCAAAGGTCGACACGATCTTCGATCTGCTCGCGGCCCTCGATCTTGAGCTGCACATCGTCCCCCGCAGCAAGATGACGCTTGGCGATCTTGAGGACATTTTCTGATGGGGCGCAAGCGCGCCTATGCCCCGCTCGACGTCTACATGAACCGCCGCAAGGTGGGGCAGTATTTCCGTGACCCGGACGGAGCCTTTTCCTTCACCTATGCCCCGGAGTGGCTGGCTTGGGAAAACACCCTGCCGATCTCACGCTCCTTGCCCCTGCGGGCCGAGCGGTATGTCGGCCAACCAGTTATAGCTGTCTTCGAGAACCTCCTGCCGGACAGTGACGATATCCGTCGGCGTGTGGCCGAGCGGGTCGGGGCGGATGGTGTTGATTCCTTCAGCCTTCTGGCCCGGATCGGGCGTGACTGCGTCGGCGCGCTGCAATTCCTCGCCGAGGGGGAAGAGCCAGGGGATAACCGGGTGCTAACGGGAGAGCCGCTGAGCGACGACCAGATCGCTGCGATGCTCAAGGATCTTGGCCGTACGCCACTTGGTATCCGGGCCGAGCGGGATTTCCGGATTTCAGTCGCTGGCGCACAGGAAAAGACCGCACTTCTGTTCCATGATGGTCAGTGGGTTGAGCCAACCGGCACGACGCCAACCACCCATATCCTGAAGCCCGCGATCGGCGCTTTGCCTAATGGCATGGATCTGACCGACAGCGTCGAGAATGAGCATTTCTGCATGAGCCTGATGGCCGCGTTCGGCCTGCCCGTCGCTCACACTGAGATGGTCACTTTCGCAGGTACCAAGGTGCTGGTCATCGAGCGTTTCGACCGGCTGCGCGCGCGGGACGGTCGGCTGATCCGCCTGCCTCAGGAGGATTGCTGCCAAGCGTTATCCGTCCCGCCGACCCGGAAGTACCAGAGCGAGGGCGGTCCCGGAATCGTTGAGATCTGCGGCCTGCTTCAGGGTAGTGACGAGCCGCTGCGCGACCGGGCGAACTTCCTGAAGGCCAACATTCTGTTCTGGTTGATCGGGGCCACAGATGGACATGCCAAGAACTTCAGCATCGCGCTGATGCCCGGCGGCCGCTTCGTCATGACGCCCCTTTACGATGTGTTGACCGTCCAGCCTTCGCTGGATGCCGGGCAGCTTCAGGCCAAGGACATGAGACTTGCGATGCGTGCCGGGAAAAGCTGCCACTACAAGGTCTCCGAAATCCAGGGTCGCCATTTCGTCGAGACCGGTCTGGCTGCCGGGTTTTCCCGTGAACAGGTCGCGCATATCTTCACGGACATCCACACGAAAGCGGAGCACGCATTTGCGACGGCGCTTGCTGACATGCCGGTCAGTTTCCCTGAGGCACTGTTCGCCTCTGTGAAGCAAGGCTTTGAACAACGGATACTGCGTCTTCGGCCCGCAGCCGACTAGCCGATTGGCGCATCCAGAAAGCCTTGGCCTCAACGGGGAATCTCCCCGGCCAATATAGCCCTTCCATGGACCGCCAGGATTGCAGCGAACTTGGGACATCCGAACTTTCGGACGACATCGACGACCCGAGCATCATAGGCAGCCTGACCGATCAGCCGGCACAGATCCGATGCATGGAACTGCCGGTTGGCGCTTGGTGCCGCCCGGATCTGATCGTGAAGCTCTTGCGCCTTCGGGTCAGCCGGATGCTGCGGCACCAGCGCTGCTGAGGGCGACGGAGCCGTGCTTGACGAGCCGGTCCGCCAACGGCGCATGAAGCCGAGCAAGTATCCAGCCGGAACGCGGGCATTGCCGCGAGCACGGTTGAAGGCAAGGAACCGCTCCCAGATCGCCTGCGTGTCGACGTTCCAGCATGGCAATGCCGTCTTCGCTGCCTTGATCAGTTCGGCCCAACATGTTCGGAATACGTTGGGGGCTTCATCGATGTTGATATGCCCTGAGAATATAGTTTTGTGAGAATCTTCTCTAGATAGTGATGTGTCGTCTCCCTTTGACACGACATCGTGGGGGCCGTCGTTGTGATCAAAGGCTGCAAAGCGGAAGAGCCAGGGCGCGAACTTGCCGTTCCGCTTCCAGCGGACCAGTGCAAGGCTGGACGCCGCGAGCTCGACTAGGAGCGCCGACAGATGCTGCCGCGAAACCCCCATCTTCCCAGCGAGATGCGCCAGCGTGAACGCGGCCGTGCCTCGCTCGAGCCCGTTGTAACCGTCCTTCCAGGCGATCCCATCGAGGATGATCGTCGCGAGCTTATGAGCCGCCGTGGAGAGGGGGGTTTCGGTGATGCGGCGCAGGATGGCGCCGGTCGTTAGTTTCATGATGTGTCGTTCCGTCTTGGTAAGACACCAGACCGTAAGGCGTGCAAAATTTCGTCCCGGCATAGGTATTTGCCGGTTGAACGGACCCAAAGCTCGCGCTAAATTCCCACTACCACGAGGAAATCAGTGCGGCGTCGGGCCTATGGTCTGGCGTCGTTTCTGTTTCTGGGGATCCGGTCTTTCGATCGTTTCGAGGGAGGGCGGTCGTTCAGGTTCTCAGTAGTGAACCTCTTCGTGTCCGTAGCTGCCTTCATAGTCCCGCCACTCGACGAAGACCGACCGGTGCCAATAGTTGCGACAGTCCGCCGGCACGGCGAGGTCTGACGCGGTGGGAACTGCAGAGACACTGCTCCGACGACGGCTGTAGTCGCCCTGATCGCCGTAACTTCCCGAGTAGACTGTTCCCCAACTGTTGCAGTCGCCATCAGAGCTGCGCCGCTGCTGATAGGTGATCTCGAACACGCGGATCGAGCGGACGAAGTCAAACGCCGGATCGGAAATATCGACATCTGCCCGATCCTGGACAAGCTGAAGTGCCAGAGGTGTTTCCGGGACCGAGACGAGCGGTACAGGCCCACCGCGGAGAGCGATGTCGAACAGGCGCTCAATCGGTTTCGCCTCGCCGTGGAAACTCGCCCGCATCGGACAGTTCCAGATCTGCAGCGGCGGTTCAATCGGCCAAGGCGTGATGCGACGGATGAACACCGCGCGAGCATGGGCGCATTCGGCAGATGCGGGCCAGCCTCCGGCAAGGCACAAGAGGATCGCACAATCGACTGGGTAGGCGGCTGCCGGTTTGATGGTCGCGGTAGAGAGGCCAAGACCAAGGAGCAGGGCAGGGAGAAGAGATTTCACGGGAGGTCCTTCTGGGCTGGGGGTATGTTGAGGAAGGCTGAATAGGTCTCGGTGGCCACGTGAGCTTCGGACAATGCGCGGCTGCGTTCAGCGTCGAGACAGGCGATGTGGTTGCTCAGATCCGCGAAATACGCCTCGAACTCGGCCGCGATTTCTGCACGGTATTCGGAGAGAACCGCCTCGGGCAGGTCGGTGATCGGCACTTCTGGTGCGAGGCAGCGAATCACCTCTGGTTGTGCGAGGACTGCGGAGCACACGAACGAGGTCACAACGAACGCGGCCAGAAGACGCTCTCGTCTGCGCATCGGAAGCGCCAATCCGGCCCACGAACTCGCTCCGGGAATCCGCAAAACCGCCAATATTTCTTGGACTTTTCTCAACGAAGGCGTCTCATTTTTTAGCTCCATTTTCAGGCGGACCGACAGGTGCTGCTGTCCGTTCAGCCCGTAGGCCACAACAACCGCAAGTTAGGTCATGCGTCCCTCTTTCATCGTGTTTGTCATTTTTGTATTGAATACGCCATACTTTCTGTTAGGCATCGCATCACAAAGAAATCTGCGATACAACGTTCCCAACAGATGATCCGAGGGGACCCCATGAATACCAAACGGCGCGCATTGCCTGTCTTGCTGGAACGTGACTTCCGCAAGCTGGCCGCTACCGAAGGAGCGACTGTTGAGATCGAGTGTGTTTCTGCGCCCAACCCCGACGAGCGGTTCTCGGGGGAATGGCTGTTCTATGTTGTCAGCCCGTTGGGCGAGCGTTTTCTCCTTGTCACAGCTCTTGCGCGGGAACGCATTGTCAACTCGCCAATCGGCATGTTCGGGCTCGCTTTTGGCAAACTCAACCTCGACCATCTCGACGTGCCTGCTGTCGCTGGCGCTGTCTCTACTGGCATGCGGAGCCTCTCAGGCGGAAGTGATCCGCTGGAATGAGCCGGAAGGGCAGGGCGGTGACGTTCAGCTCGCCGCACTTGATACATCTGTTCTGCGCTATGACGGTCAGGGGCAGCTGATTGTACCGCTCCGCCCTGATCAGGGTGAACAAGAGACCCGGGAAGGGGAGGGGGCTGAGGCCGCCGCCGACGTATCCTACAGCACCAAAGGGGTTACAGCCCCACGCGATGTCCTGCCGTCCATCCGGCTGATTGCCACCCGCTATCAGGACCATCCGGCCTTGGCGCGGCTTGAGCTTTCGCCTGCCGAATGGTCGGCCTTTTTCCAGGCGATGATCAAGGTTGAAAGCAACTACACCCAAGGGGCGATCAGCCATGCAGGTGCCCTCGGCCTTGCGCAACTGATGCCCGGGACGGCTGACTACCTGAATGTTGATCCTGCCGACCCCATCGAAAACCTCGACGGGGGCGCGCGCTATCTTCTGGAACAAATGGCCGCCTTCGGCAGCCTGGAGCTTGCCCTTGCCGCCTACAACGCTGGCCCCGAGGCCGTGCGCAAATACGACGGCGTGCCACCCTATGCCGAGACCCAATCCCACATCGTGAAGGTGATGGCGGTCTATGACCGCATCCTCACCGAGCTCTGAACCTGGAAGGATAAACCCCTCATGCGTAACCAACACGTGGCTCTTCTGGGCCTGACCCTTTGCACCCTTTTTCTGGCGCAGACGGAGCCTGCGCTGGCGCAGGTGGTCTTCACCAAGGCCGAAACCGTCGCGACCGGTGTTCTGGCCTCGTTCCGGGGCACCCTTGCGACAGCCTTCTTCGGCATCGCCTTTGTGGTGACCGGGTTCCTCGCGGCCTTTAACCGCATCTCCTGGGCCTGGGTGGCACTGGTCGTGGTCGGTGCCTTCCTCGTCTTCGCCGGCCCCGCCATCGTCGCCAACCTGCGCTCGTCCTTCAGCTGAAGCAGGGCAGGAACCATGGAGAAAAGCGCGGTCATTCTCGGGCTCTCGCGGCAAGCCAAGTTTCTTGGCCTGCCGATGCCCTATGCCATGGCAGTGGGAGCGATGACCGTGCTGCCCTTCATCTTGTTCAAGCCAGTCTGGTGGTTCTTGACCGCACCGATCTGGTACGGGCTGGCGCGCGTGGCCACCAAGGTGAACCCGAACGGACATCATGTCTTTGCTGTCATGATGCAGGTGACGCCGATGGCCATCCTGCGGAAGGAGCGGCGTCATGTTTCTTGAGAAAGAGGGGCTGCGGGGCAGGGCGCGGGCGCTGATCCCGACGGATCCGAAGATCTACGCGCATCTGCCTTATGTCATCGAGCTGGATGACGAGGTGGTACGCACCCGCGACAACGGTTTGATGATTTCGCTCGAGGTGACCGGCATCGACGGTGTCACGTCGGGGTCTTCGGCGATCACCGCGCTGCGGGCCGGGTTCGCGCATCTTCTCGACACGCTTGACGAGCGGTTCAGCTTCTATCTGCACAGGATGATGCGCCCGGCCCAAGCCCAGTTGAAGCCGATCCACGGCCAAAGCTTTGCCGCCGATATCGACCGGGCTTGGGGCAGTGAACTGCAGCGCCGCAATCTGCAGGAGTCCGTTTTGATCCTGACGGTTGTTCGGCGGCAGGTTGCCCCTTTGGCGGTGCCGCTCTTTGGCAAGGCAGCGGCAAAGGTTTGGGGCGAGGACACCGACCGGCGCCTCGAAGAGTTGCGCGAGGTGGTCTCGATCCTCGAGACCGGCCTTGGCGTGAAATCCCACCGACTCAAGATCAGCGACGGCAGCCTGATCGGATTCTACGCCTCGCTTTTGACGGGCGAACTCCGCAACAAATCACGCAGCGCTTTCGGCATCATCGCTGAAGATGCCAGCGATGCCGCCATCCGTTTTGGCAAAGGTCAGTTCACCGTGGAGGAGGGGGCAGACACGCCGCGCGTCGGTGCCGTCCTCTATGTCAAATCTTACGCCACCTCGACTTGGCCGGGCATGCTGGATGCTTTGGGCGCGTCCCGCGACACCATCATCACCCACAGCTACACGCCCATCGAACGCGGCAGCATCACCGAGCGCGTGAAACGTCGCGTCGCGCAAATGCGGGCCTCAGAGGACATCGCCGCCACTATCGAGGCCCAGCTCTTTGAGGCCGCCGACAAATCCGAAAGCGGAGAGCTCGGGTTTGGTATCCACCAGATGACCATCACGGTCTTTGCCGGGGATCAGGCTGCCCTCGACACCGAGGCCGCTCGCATCCGCGGTATCGCCCACCAGAACGGCATGCGGCTCGTCCGAGAGGTCACAGCGCTCGAGGCCGCCTTCTTCGCCATGCACCCCGGCAATATGGATTACCGGGCACGCGACATGACGGTCTCGTCCCTGAACTTCGCCGACATGGCGGCGCTGCATGCGGCTGACACCGGGACGGAAGCCGCCCGACTGCCGTGGCAAACGCCGCTGGCGCTGTTTCAGACGCTGCAAGGCTCGCTGCACAGGTTCAGCTTTCACGAACCGGGTGACCCAAAAGCCGAGCCCACCAACGGCCACACCCTCGTTCTCGGCAAATCCGGCGGCGGCAAAACCACGACCGTCGCCTTCCTCGCAGCCCAAGCCCAAAGGGCAGGGGGCCGGACGATCATCTTTGACAAAGAGGCCGGCCTCAAAATGGCCGTGCGCGCCCTTGGCGGCCGCTATGCCGAAATCCGAGCAGGCCGTCCGACTGGGCTGAACCCGCTTGCGACTGAATCCGGTGAGCGTGGCGAGGCGTGGTTTCTGGATTGGCTGGTTGCACTGCTGGAGTCTCGCAGCGGGCCGATGACGCCGCTGCAGTCCGAGGCCCTGAAATCTGCCATTTCCCAGAACGGCAAGGCTCGGGAGTCCTTGCGGAATTTCCGCGCGTTTCAGGAGCTGTTTGGCGATGTCGGCGACGGCCTCGATCTGGCGCAGCGTCTGCGGGAGTGGGGTCCCGATGGTCGCTACGGCTGGGTCTTCGGTGAGGCCGAAGAACCGGTGGTGGATTTCTCAAGCCATGATGTGACGGCGGTCGATCTGACAGAAATCCTCGACCTTGATATCGAGCGCAGCGCAATCCTCGGCTATCTCTTCCGCCGCATCGAGATGCTGATCGAGGAAAAACGCCCGACGCTGATCTTGATCGACGAGGCCTGGAAGGTCCTCGACGACGAGTACTTCGCCAAGAAGCTCGCCGAATGGCTGGTGACCGCTCGCAAGAAGAACGTCGTGGTGGTGATGATGACGCAGTTCCCAAGTCAAATCCGTGGATCGAAAGCCCGCTCGATCCTGGAAGCGCTGCCAAACCAGCTTCTCTTCCCGAACGGCGAAGCGGCCAGTGCCGACTATGACGGGTTCCGGCTGACTGATGGCGAGCTGGACTTCGTCCTGAGCCCGATCCCAGGTCAGCGGATGGTGCTGTCGCGCACGCCGCGCAGCTCGACCGTGCTGAACGTCGATCTCAAAGCCCTGGGGCCACTGTTGACGGCGCTTGGCGGTGGTCAGGCCGGGCTTAATGCCTTCGGCGCTGACTACGCCAATCGGCCCAAATTCTGGAAGGAGTGAATGCTCAATGAAATCAATATATTACATAACCTTGATTATCGGACTCGGGTTTGCGCCCCTCGCGGGCTGCACCGGTGTGCCGATTGCCAAGACCAATTGCTGGGCCACCGCTGGATCCACTGTGACCACTTC
>NZ_QXXQ01000017.1 GCF_003570715.1 Gemmobacter lutimaris
AATCCCTGACCCCCGCCCCGGTCCTGACCCTCGCCACCCACCCCGCCCCCGAAACGGGCGAGCCCGAAGCCCGCTCCCTCCCCGAAACCCCGCCCGAAACCCGAACAACCCCCCAAAACGCCGCCTACGTCATCTACACCTCAGGCTCCACAGGGAAACCAAAAGGCGTCTGCGTCGAGCACAGGGCGGCGGTGCGGCTGTTTTCCACCACCGGGCCGCTGTTCGGTTTCGATGAAACCGATGTCTGGACGCTGTTCCATTCCTTCGCCTTCGACTTCTCGGTCTGGGAGGTGTTCGGGGCGCTGCTTCATGGCGGGCGGCTTGTCATCGTGCCGCGTGTGGTGACGCGCGATCCGGGTGCCTTTGCGGATCTGATGCTGCGCGAAGGCGTGACGGTGCTGAACCAGACGCCCTCGGCCTTCCAGCAACTGACCGCGCATTGCGCGCGCCAGCCGGTGCCGCCGGCCTTTGCGCTGCGGCATGTGATCTTTGGCGGCGAGGCGCTGAACTGGGCCGCGCTTGCGCCGTGGTTCGCGGCTTACGGGGACCGGCAGCCAAAGCTCGTGAACATGTATGGTATCACCGAGACGACGGTGCATGTGACGCATCTGGAACTGAGCGCCGATCCGGGACGGCCCGCCGACATCGGGGTGGCGCTGCCCGATCTGCAAATCCGGCTGCTGGATACCGGTTTGCAGCCGGTGCCGCCCGGTATTCCGGGCGAGATCTGCGTGGCGGGGCCGGGGGTGACGCGCGGCTATCTGAACCGCGCCGATCTGACGGCCGATCGCTTCGTGCCCGATCCCTGGGGCGCGCCGGGCAGCCGGATGTATCGTTCGGGCGATGTGGCGCGGCAGCGGGCGGATGGCGGCTTCGACTATGTCGGGCGGGCCGACGCGCAGGTAAAGCTGCGCGGGTTCCGTATCGAGACGGGCGAGATCGAGGCGGCGCTGGCGGCTTTGCCAGGCATCGCGGCGGCCTGTGTGCGGCTGCGGGGAGACCGGCTGGTGGCCTGGCTGGCGAGTGGCACGCCGCAAGAGCCGTTGGCCCTGCGCATGGCGTTGGCGCGCGATCTGCCCGATTACATGCTGCCCGCCGCCTTCGTGGTGCTGCCGGACCTGCCGCTGACCACCAATGGCAAGGTGAATGTGGCGGCGCTGCCGGACCCCGAGCCTGCGGCGGCAGAGCCGGGTTTCGTGCCGCCCGAGGGTGCGGCGGAACAGGCTTTGGCCGCGATCTGGGCCGAGGTTCTGGGGCGCGAGTCTGTGGGTGCGCTGGACAATTTCTTTGCCAGCGGCGGCGATTCCATGCGGGCGGTGACTCTGGCCGCCCGCGCGGCAGAGGCGGGGCTGCCCGTCACGGTCGAAGCGATCTTCCGTCACCAGACCCTGCGTGGACTGGCGGGTGCCGTGGGCCGCGCGGCGCCGGTGGCGGCGTATCTGCCGCCCGCCGATCTGCCCGCGCATCTGGAAACCGCATGGCCGATGACGCGGCTGCAACTGGGGATGCTGTTCCATGGTGAGGTGGCGGCCGAGGCGGCGGTGTATCATGACGTCTTCAGCTTCCGCCTGAATCTGGGTTGGGACGAGCCCGCTTTCCGCGCCGCGCTGGGGGCGCTTGCCGTGCGGCATCCGGTATTGCGCAGCAGCTTTGACCTGCATGGGGCGGACGGGCCGATGCAGCAGGTGCACCGGGAGGTCGCGCTGCCGCTGGTGGTCAGCGATCTGTCGGGCATGGCGGAGCCTGACGCCGAAGCCGCGATTGCGGCGGATATTGCCGCCGAAAAGGCGCGGCCATTCGCGATCAGCGCCCCACCCCTGCTGCGCCTGATGATGCATCTGCGCGGGGCTGCGGATGTGCAGATCACGCTCGGGTTCCACCATGCCATTCTGGACGGGTGGAGCGTGGCCGCCATGCAGGTGGAGCTGATGCAGCTTTGGCAGCAGGCGCGCGCCGGTCAGATCGCAGGGCTGCCGCCTTTGGCGGCGACCCCGGCGCTGGCGGCGGTGGCGGAACAGGCGGCGTTGCGCGCGCCCGGGGCGCGGGCCTTCTGGGCGGCGCTGCTGGAGGATGCCGAGGTGCTGCGCCTGCCGCCGCCCGCCCCGGATGCGCCGCCGGGCCGGGTGGGGCTGCGCTTCGGGCCGGAGGTTCTGGCTGATCTGCGCGCGCTGGCCGACCGGCTGGGCCTGCCGCTGCGCAGCCTGTTGCTGACCGCGCATCTGAAGATGCTGGCGCTTTGGGGCGGGACCGCGGATGTGGTGTCCGGCCTCGTGACCCATACACGGCCCGAGGCGCGCGATGCCGAAAAGATGCTGGGCCTGTTCCTCAATACCCTGCCGGTCCGGCTGCGGCTCGGGCAGGAAAGCTGGCAGGATCTGGCCCGCGCGACCTTCGCGGCCGAAGTGGATCTGGCGGCGCATCGCCATTACCCGCTGGCCGCCATCGTAGAGGCGAATGGCCATGTGCCGCCCTTCGATGTGATGTTCAATTTCATTCATTTCCATGTGCAGGACGCGCTGGCCGGCATGGCCGGGGTCGATGGCACGCCCGCGCTGCGCGGCATGACGGCTTTCGAGGCGACGAATTTCGCGCTCGGGGTGCATGCGGTGCTGGGAGGCGACGGGCTGGTGGTGGATTTCGCCCATGATCCGGCGCGGCTTGACGCCGGTCTGGCGGGTCGGATGGCCGAAAGCTATGGCGCGATCCTGCGGGCCATGCTGGCCGATCCGGCCGCGCCGCATCGCGTGGCGGCGCTGATCCCGGCAGAGGACCGGGCGTTGCTGGCCCGGTGGAACCGGACCGAAACGCGCTATCCGCAGGCCGGGCAAACGCTGGTCGGGATCATCGAGGACCGGATTGCCGCGGAAGGCGACCGGACTGCGCTGCGGTTCGGGGGCGAAAGCCTCGGCTTTGCTGCGCTGAATGCGCGGGCCAACCGGCTGGCCCATGCCTTGCGGGCGCGGGGTGTCGGGCCGGACAGCCGCGTCGGGCTGGCGGTGGACCGTTCCTTCGAGATGATGGTGGCGGTGCTGGCGATCCTGAAGGCGGGCGGGGCCTGGGTGCCGCTGCCGCCGGATTATCCGCCCGCGCGGCTGGCGATGATCCTTGAGGATGCGGCGCCGGTTCTGGTGCTGGCACAGCCGCATCTCGCCGATCTGCCGGGGGTGGAGGTCATGCTGATCGGGCCGGAGCACGCGCCGCAAGACATGCCCGACCACAACCCCGAGCCGCTGGCCGGGCCCGAGGATACCGCCTATGTCATCTTCACCTCCGGTTCCACCGGGCGGCCCAAGGGGGTGGCGGTGCCGCATCGGGCCATCGTCAACCGGCTGCTGTGGATGGCGGCGGCCTATGACCTTGGCCCCGGGGACCGGGTGTTGCAGAAAACCCCGCTGGGCTTTGATGTCTCGGTATGGGAGCTGATCCTGCCGCTGATGACCGGGGCGGTCATGGTCATCGCGGAACCGGAAGGCCACCGCGACCCGGCCTATCTGGAGCGTGTGATCCGCGACGAGGCGGTGACCGCGCTGCATTTCGTGCCACCGATGCTGGAGGCGTTCCTCGACCGTGCGGCGCCGCGCGCGCTGCCCTCGCTGCGCTGCGTGGTCTGTTCGGGGCAGGCGCTGCCACGCGCGACGCAGGCCACCTTCCACCGGGCGCATCCGGGGGTGGGGCTGCATAACCTTTATGGTCCGACCGAGGCGGCGGTGGATGTGACGGCCTGGACCTGTGCGCCCGGGGATGCGGGCGATAAGGTGCCGATCGGCCACGCCATCGCCAATGTGCGGATGTATGTGCTGGATGCCGCGCTGGACCCGGTGCCGCCGGGGGTGGCGGGGCATCTCTATATCGGCGGGGTCGCGCTGGCGCGCGGCTATGTCGGGCGCCCCGATCTGACGGCAGCGGTCTTCCTGCCCGACCCGTTCGGCCCGCCCGGCGCGCGCATGTATCGCACCGGCGATCTGGCGCGCTTCCGCCCCGACGGGGCGCTGGATTACCTTGGCCGGGCCGACGATCAGGTGAAGATCCGTGGCTTCCGGGTGGAGCCGGGCGAGGTAGAGGCCGCCCTGCGCGCGGCGGGGGCCGATCAGGCGGTGGTTCTGGCCGCGCCGGGGCTGGATGGCACGATGCGCCTGCTGGCATGGGTGGCGGGCGATGCACCACCTGACACCCTGCGTGCGGCGCTGGCGCGACATCTGCCCGCGCATATGCTGCCCGAGGCGATCACGCCGCTGGCTGCGCTGCCGGTGACGGCCAATGGCAAGGCGGACCGCAAGGCCCTGCCCATGCCCGAGACGGCCCCCGCCGCCCCGCGCATCGCACCCCGCAGCCCCTCCGAAGCAACCATCGCCGCAATCTGGGCGCGGCTTCTGGGCCAGCCGCAGGTGGGTGTGACCGACAGCTTCTTTGCCATCGGCGGGCATTCCATCCTTGCCCTGCGCCTGCTGGCGGAGCTTCAGCGCGAAACCGGCGTTGTGCTGTCGCTGCGGCTGTTTCTGGCCGATCCCACGGTGGCGGGGCTGGCTGTTGCCATGGATGCGCTGACGGGGCTGACCGCCCCACCCGAAGACGACACTGCCGAGACGGAGACGATCCTGCTATGACCATCGCCGATATTCTGCGCGAGGCCCAGGGGGCCGGGGTCCGCCTCTGGCTGAAGGATGGCGCGCTGGCCGTGACGGCGCGCGGCGGTGTGCCGCCCGCGCTGCTGGAACGGATTCGCGCCCAGAAAGGCCAGATAACCGACTGGCTGGCCCGGCTGGCCGAGGATGCCGCGACGCAGGAAGATGCCATCCTGCCCGGCCCCCCCGTGGCGGCGGAGCCGCTGGCCTTCTCGCAATCGCGGCTCTGGGTGATCGAGCAGATGGAGGCGGCGGCGGGGCTTTACGCCGTGCCCATGGTGCTGGCGGTGACCGGCGCGCTGGACCATGCGGCCTTGGCCCGCGCGGTTTCGGCACTGGTGGAGCGTCACCACGCGCTGCGCACGGTGTTCCGCGAAAGCGACGCCGGCACGCTTCAGCATCTGTTGCCGCCCGCGCCGGTGGACCTGCACTTTACCGATCTGTCACAGGCGGCGGATGCGGCGGCGCAAGTTGCCGCGCTGGGGCAGGCCGAGGCGCGGCACCGCTTCGACCTTGCGGCCGAGCCGAAGCTGCGCGCCCGGCTGGTGCGGCTGGCGGCCGAGGAGCATGTGCTGTTCCTGACGCTGCATCACATCGCCACCGACGGCTGGTCGAACGCGATCCTGCTGGAGGAACTGGCGCAGCTTTACGCGGGTCATGTGCTGCCCGCCCCTGCGGTGCAGTTTGCCGATTACGCGCGCTGGCAGCGCCGCCTGCTGGCACGGCGCGGCGCGGCACTGGCGGATTGGTGGGCCGAAACGCTCGCCGGGGTGCCGGATGTCCACGACCTGCCGACCGACAAGCCGCGCCCGCCGGTTTTGGGCAGCGCGGGCGCGCGGCTGGTGGCGCGGCTCGACCCCGATCTGGCGCAGCGCCTGCGGGCCTTCGCGCGGGCCGAAGGCGTCAGCCTGTTCACCCTGCTGCATGCGGCCCATGTCGCGCTTCTGCACCGCTGGTCGGGGGCCGACGATCTGGTGATCGGCACGCCGGTCGCCGGGCGGGAGCGGGCGGAACTGAAAAGCCTCGTGGGGTTTCTGGTCAATACCGTGCCCCTGCGCGCGCGCCCCGCGCCGGACCTGCCGTTCCGCGCCTTCCTGAAGGATTGCGCCCGCCGCGTGGCCGAGGCGTTTTCGCATCAGGATTTGCCCTTTGAACTGATCGTCGAGCGGCTGAACCCGCCACGCAGCCTGTCCTGCGCGCCGCTGGTGCAATTGGCCTTCTCGCTCAGCCAGCCGGAGCCGGAGGTGCCCGCGCTGCCGCAGGGTCTGCATTTCCGCCCGCTGGACCCCGATCTGACCCCGGCGAAATACGAGGTGTCGCTCGCGGTGCTGGACGGGGCCGATACGATCCATCTGGACTGGACCTATGCCACCGACCTGTTCACCGCCGAAGGGATTTCCCGGCTGAACCGGGGCTTCCTGTCGCTGCTGGAAGGTGTGGCTTCCGCCCCGGAAACGCTCTTGGGCGATCTGCCGGTGGTTTCCCCGGCCGAGGCGGAACGGCTGCTGGATCTGGGCCGGGGCGAGGTGATCGCGCTGGACAATCCCCCCACGCCCTTCCGCCAGTTCGAACACTGGGCGGCTGCCACCCCCGAGGCGCTGGCGCTGATCGACGGCGATTGCCGCCTGACCTATGCCGAGGTGAATGCCGCCGCCAACCGGCTGGCGCGGCATCTGCACCGGCTGGGCCTTGGCCCGGACGATCCGGTCGGCGTGGCCACCGGGCGCTGTGCGGAAATGGTCATTGCGTTGCTGGCGGCGAACAAGGCCGGGGCTGCGCCCGCGCAACTGCCGGTCGATGCCCCGCCGGAACGTCTGCGCCGCATGGTCGAGGATTGCGGGGCAAAGCTGGTGCTGACCACCCGCGCGCGCGCCGAAGGGTTGGGCCTGCCCGATATGCTGGCCATCGACGAGGATGCCGCATGGCGGGCGAACAGCCCCGAAAACCCCGATCTGTCGCAGGGTGAGATTGCCTATATCGTCTTTACCTCGGGCACCACGGGCCAGCCCAAGGGGGCGCTGAACACCCATCTGGGTCTGCATAACCTTTGTCTGTTCCAGACCCGGCTGAGCAAGATCACCCGCCAGTCGCTGCATACCGTTTCCGCCAATCCGGCCTTTGATGCGATCATCTGGGAAATCTGGCCCACGCTGACCGTGGGCGGCACGCTGGGCTTTCAGCCCGATGCGGTGCTGCGCGACCGCGATCTGTTGCAGGCGGCGACCGACCGGCTTCAGCCGACGCATTTCTGGCTGCCCACCGGGCTGATGGAGGCGATGTGCGCCGCCGGGCTGGACCTGCCTGCCTCGGTCGAATGGGTCTCGACCGGCGGCGACCGGCTGCAAGGCTATTGCCTGCCGCGCGACCGGGGGTTGCCGTTGCTGAACATCTATGGCCCCTCCGAAGCCTCGGTCTTTACCGTGCATCACGTCCTTGGCCCGGACGAGATCGGGCCTCCGCCCATCGGGCGGCCGAACAGCAATACCAACTGCTATATCCTCGATGCGCGCGGCCATCTGGTGCCCGAGGGCATCGTGGGAGAATTGTGCCTGTCCGGCCCCTATGTCGGGCCGGGTTATGTGAACCGGCCCGAACTGACGGCGGAACGCTATGTGCCCAATCCTTTCGCCACGCCGGGGCACGAGATCCTCTATCGCACCGGCGATCTGGCGCGCTGGCGGCCCGACGGGCTGATCGACTGTCTGGGGCGCAACGACTTTCAGGTGAAGATCCGGGGTTACCGGATCGAACCGCAGGAGGTGGCGGCCGAATTGCTGCGCCAGCCGGGTATCCGCGCGGCCTTTGTCGATCTGGCTGTGCGCAGCGACAAACGGCTGGTGGCCTTTTGCGTGGCCGCGCCGGGGCAGGACCGTCACAGCCTTCAGGAACGCGCGCAAGCCGCGCTGGCGCAGGTCTTGCCGAGCTACATGCTGCCCGACCGTTTCGTCTGGCTGGATGACCTGCCGCTGACCGAACGCGGCAAGGTGGATCGCCGCGCGCTGGCGGCGGTGGATGGCGGCGGGCCGCGTCAGGTGAATACCGCCAGCCCGCGCGATGTGACCGAGCACCGGCTTTACGACATCTGGTCGGGGGTTCTGCTGCATCCCGACATCGGCCTGCGCGACAATTTCTTCGACATTGGCGGCAATTCCCTGTCGGCCATCAAGACCGTGCACCAGATCAACGCGGCCTTCGGCACGACGCTGGCCACGACCGAGATCATCGCCCACCCCACCATCGAGGCGCTGGCCGCGCTGATCCGGGGCGGCAAGGGGCGGTCACATTCGGTCAATCCGGTCTGCTTCCGGCCCGGCGACGGGCAGGCGAATGTGATCTGCATTCACCCGGCGGGCGGCACGGCCTACGGCTATCTGTCGCTGGCACGGGTCTTGCCCGCGGATCTGGGCGTCTGGGGGGTGCAGTCGGTCGGCGTGGACCCGGACGAGTCCTTCCTGCCCGACATCGGCGCCATGGCCGATCATTATATCGGGCTGGTCGAACATCTGCTGGACAGGCCCTGTGTGCTGACCGGCGCCTCTTTCGGCGGTTTCGTCGCCTATGAGATGGTGCGGCGGCTGGAACAGCGCGGCATCACCCATGTCACCGCCGTTCTGCTGGATGCGATGGGCACCGACGATCCTTCCGTGCGGGAGGATACCCGCACCTCGGACGCGGCAGAATTCCGCCAGAAGCTGATCACCTATAACGGCATGTATCCGGGCATCGAGGACGCACAGGTCACGCAGTATCACGCGCTTTACAACCACAACACGCTGTGTTCGCGTCAGTGGGAGTTCAAGCCCACGCGCGGGCGTGTCGTGCTGGTGCAGGCCATCGACGGGCGCAACCGGATGCAACTGCGGCTGCTGCGGTTCTTCTGGCAGTTGCGGGCGCAGGGGCCGTTCCTGTTCAAGGTCACCGGCGGCGATCATTCCACCCTGCTGGAAGGTGCCGATGTGGAACGGATCGGGCGGATCATCGTGCAGGTTCTGGACGGGCGGCTGCTGCCGCCGGAGGGGATGAAATGAGCGCGCTGGTTCTTGCCTTCCGCGAAAACGTGGCCCGCGCGCCGGGGCATCCGGCCATTCTGGGCGGCCCGGATTATGCGGCGCTGGATGCGGCATCCGACAATTTCGCCCGCCATCTCTGCGCGGAAGGGCTGCGGCCGGGGCAGGTGGTGGCGCTGCGCATGGCGCGGTCCACCCGGCTGGTCATCGCCATTCTGGGTGTGTTGAAGGCGGGCGGCGTGGTCTTTCCGGTCGGCACCGCGCAGCCGCCCGCGCGTCTGGCGATGCTGCTGGAGGAAGCGGCCGCCACGCTGGTGCTGACCGATGCCGGGCTGGCACCGCTGCCGCAAGGCGCCTGGCGGGGGATGGAAGCTGCGGACTTTGACGCGCCTGCCGGGGATCTGCCCCTGCCGGCGCTGACCCGCGATCCGGGGCAGGCGGCCTTCCTGTTTCACAGCTCCGGCACCACCGGGCGGCCCAAGGTCATGGCCATTGCCGAACCCGGCCTGCTGCGCATGGCACGGCAGCCGGACTATTGCGAGATCGGCCCGCAGTCGCGGGTGGCGCATCTGGCAAATCCCGCCTTCGACGCGCTGAGCTTCGAGATCTGGGGCGCGCTGCTGAACGGGGCGACTCTGGTGCCTTTCAATGCGGCCGAAGTGCTGGACCTCGACCGTTTCGCGGCGCGGCTGGTGGCGGACGGGGTGACGACGGCGTTCCTCACCACCTCGTATTTCAACCTTCTGGCCAGCGAAAAGCCCGAGGCTCTGCTGGGGCTGCGCGATGTGCTGTTCGGGGGCGAGCAGGCGAATGCCGGGCTGCTGCACCGGCTGCTGGCGGCGCATCCGGCGACCCAATGCCGGTTGACCAATTGCTATGGCCCGACGGAATGCACCACTTTCGCGCTGTGGCACCGCATTGACCCGGCGCTTTGGGCACGGGCGGATCATCCGGCCAGTGTGCCGGTGGGGCGCCCGCTGCGCGAAACCACGGTTGCGATCCTGAGCGATACGCGCCACCCCGTGCCAGAAGGGGACTGGGGCGAAATCTGGCTGGGCGGTTCGGGCCTGTCTCTGGGCTATGCTGGCCGGGCCGAGGAAACGGCGGCGCGGTTCCGGCCGGGGCCAGACGGCTCGCGGCTGTTCCGCACCGGCGATCAGGGCCGGATCGTGGCGGGGCTTGTGGAATGCGGCGGGCGGCTGGACGATCAGGTGAAGCTGCGGGGCCAGCGGATCGAACTGCCGGAAATCGAGGCGCAGCTTCTGGCCGTGCCGGGCGTGGAACAGGCCGCCGTGCTGCTGGAGGAGGCGCAGCTTGTGGCCCATGTCGCGGCCCCCGGCCAGACTGCGGCCTGGTTGCGGCTGGCGCTGGCCGAACGGCTGCCCGGTTATATGCTGCCCGCCCGGATTGCGCTGCATGACCGGCTGCCGCTGACCGAGAACGGCAAGACCGACCGCGCCGCCCTGCGCGCCCTGCCGCTGCCCGAGGGGCTCAGCTTCGTGGCGCAGGGCGGCGACAGCCTGTCGGCGGCGCGGCTGATGCTGCGCCTGCGGGCCGAGGGGCGCGCGGTTGACCTGTCCGACCTGTTGTCCGACCGCCCGCTGGAGGCGGTTCTGGCAGAGGCCCGCCCGGTCGAGGCGGAGCCGCTGCCCGCGCCGCAAGAGGATTACCCCGCCGCTGCGGAACAGCGCAGGCTCTGGCTGATGCAGCAGGTTTTGCCCGGCTCCACCGCCTATTCCATCCCGCTGCGGTTCGATTTCGCCGGGGCCATCGACGAACCGGCAATGCAGGCGGCGCTGAATGCGCTGCTGGCGCGCCATGCCGCGCTGCGTTCAGTCTTTGTTGAAACCGGGGCCGGGCTGCGGGTCCGCATCGCGCCGCCGCGCGCCGTTGCGCTGGAACAGGTGGCTGAGGCCGAGGCGTTCTTCGCCCGGCCCTTCGATCTGGCCGAAGGCTGTCTGCTGCGTGCGGGGGTGTCGGGGCGAAGCCTGCTGCTGTGCCTGCATCATATCGTCGTCGATGGCGCGGGGCTGAACCTGTTGCTGGCCGATCTGGCGGCGCTCTATCGCGGCGAGGTGCCTAAGGCGGCGCCGGGCGATTATTCCGCCTATCCGGCGCTTCAGGCCGCACGGCAGGCCAGCACGGATTACGCCGCGATGCGCAAGGCGCGCGTGACCGGACTTTTGGCCGCGCCAGAGCCCGAGGCGGACGCCTTCTATGCGCCCGAGGGTGCGACGGGCCGGATGCTGGGCTTCGATCTGTCGCCCGAACTGACCCACCGCCTGAAGGCGCTGGCCGCGCGGCGGGGGCAGACGCTGTTTTCCCTGCTGCTGGCGGGCTTTGCCCTGTGCCAATGGCGCATGGGGCTGGGGCGGCATCTGTCCATCGGCCTGCCGGTCGGCCTGCGCCCGCCGGGGTTCGACACGACGGTGGGGATGTTCGTCAACACCCAGCTTTGCCGCTTTTGCATCGACCCCGGGGCCGCGACCGGCGACTGGCTGACCTCGGCGGAGGCGGAGGTCGCGGCAATGCGCGCGGCGCATGACCTCGCCTATGACCATCTGGTCGAGGATCTGCGGGCAGCCGGGCAGCGTGGCGGGCTGTTCGACACGATGTTCGCGCTGGAAAACACCGAATACCGCCTGCCCGGCGTGCAGGCGCGCTTCCGCTACCCCGAAAAGGTGGTGCCGCGCTTCCCGTTGACCTTGTTCGTGACGCCCGAGGGTGCGGGCGAGGGTGCCGGGATGTCGTGCCAGATCGAGCATGACCTGACGCGCTTCGACCACGATTTCGCGCGGCAGATGGCGCAGGTCTATCCCGAGGTGCTGGCGGCACTGGTGGACCTGCCCGCGCGGCTGGAGGATCTGCGACCCGCGCAAGACCTGCTGGCCCGGATCGAGGCCGACCGCCGCGCCGATCCGCAGGCGATTGCCGCGTCCCATGGGGCGGAACGGATCAGCCGCGCGGCGCTGGACCTGCGGGTGCAGGGGATTGCGGCACGGTTGCAGGCGGCGGGCGTGCGGCCCGGCGATCTGGTCGGCGTGTCCTTGCGGCCGGGGATCGGGCTGCTGGCCGCGGTTCTTGGCATCCTGCGCGCGGGCGCGGCCTATGTGCCGCTGGATCCGGATTACCCCGCCGACCGGCTGGCCATCGCCATCGAGGATACCGGCCTTGCCCATGTCATCACCGACGGCGCGGCGGCGCTGCCCGCCCATGTGACGCGCCATCCGCCCGAAGGCAGCGGCACCGCGCCGCTGCCCGCGTTCGACCCCGACCGCATCGCCTATGTCATCTTCACCTCGGGGTCTACCGGGCGGCCCAAGGGTGTGCCGATCCCGCATCGCGGGCTGGGCAATTACCTCGATCACGTTGCGGCGGCCTATTTCGGCTCTGGCCCGCTGGGGGCGGGGGTGGTCAGCACCTCGCTGAATTTCGACGCCACGGTGACCTCGCTTCTGGGGCCGCTGGCCGCCGGGCGGCGGGTCGATGTGCTGGCGGGGGAACTGATCCCGGCGCTGGCGGCGCTGGCCTTCGGGGCGGAGCCGCTGTTGTTCAAGGTCACGCCCGCCCATGTCGCCGCCTTATTGGCGCACGGGCAGGGGCGGCAGGCCGACACGCCGCATCTGTTCATCGTCGGGGGCGAGCAACTGCCCGCGCCGACGGTCGGGCGGCTGCTGGATCTGCTGCCGGCTGCGCGGGTGGTCAACGAATATGGGCCGACCGAAACCGTGGTGGGCTGTGCGGTGGCCTGGGCGGAAAGGGGCAGCGTCCCCGAACATGGCGGCGCCATGGTGATCGGCCGCGCCATCCGGGGCATGCGCCTGTCGGTCCGCCGCGCGGATGGCAGCCCGGCGGCATGGGGGGAAACCGGCGAGCTGGTGATCGGCGGGATCGGCGTCGCGCCGGGTTATCTGCATCGCCCGGACCTCAGCGCCGAACGCTTCCGCCCTGATGCGGCGGGCGAGATCAGCTATCATACCGGCGACCGGGCGCTGCGGCTGCCCTCGGGCGATCTGGTGTTTCTGGGCCGCAATGACGACCAGATCAAGCTCAAGGGCTATCGGATCGAGCCGGGCGAGATCGAGGCCGCGATCCTGCATCGCCCGGATGTCGCGGCGGCGGCCGTGGTGGTGCGGGGCGAGCATCTGCTGGCCTATATCGCACCCGAAGGGGTGGATCTTGCGGCGCTGGAGGCGCATCTGGCGGCGACGCTCCCCGCCCATATGCGGCCTGCGCGTCTGATCGCCTGCGCGGCACTGCCGCTGTCGCCCTCGGGCAAGGTGGACCGTGCGGCGCTGCCCGCGCCGGAAGTGGCGCAGCCTGTTGCCAAGGCGCCCGCCACGCAGACGCTGGCGCATCTGTCACAGGTCTTTGCCGAGGTGCTGGGGCAGGAGATCCCGCCTGACCTGCATTTCTTCGATGCAGGCGCCGGTTCGCTGGCGCTGATGCGGGTGCATGGGCTGCTGCGGGATGTGGCGCCCGATCTGGCCATGGTGGATTTCTTCCGCTTCCCGACGCTTGCGGACCTCGCCGCCCATATCGACCAGACGGCGGCGCCAGTGGCGCCCGCGCCGGTGCTGCGTGCGCGGGCCGAGGGGCGTATCGCGATCATCGGCATGGCAGTCGGCCTGCCGGGGGCCGCCGATCTGGCCGCCTTTGCCGCGCTGATCCGCTCGGGCGCCGAGGCGATCCGCGTCGCGCCCTCTGACCGGCCCGGCCATGTGAATGCGGTTTCCATGCTGGACCGCCCGGCCGGGTTCGACCCCGGCTGTTTCGGGCTGAGCCCGCGCGACGCCCTGTTGATGGACCCGCAGCAACGCCAGTTGCTGATGGGTGCGGTGCAGGCGCTGGATCATGCCGGGATCGACCCGGCCCTTGCGGGGCTGGTCGGGCTTGTGCTTTCCAGCAGCGAAAGCAGCTATTACCGCGCCCTGCTGCGCGATACCGCGCATGGCATCGGCGATGCGGCGCTGGCGATGATCCATGAGAAGGACTTCCTCGCCACCCGCATCGCGCATCTTCTGGGCCTGCATGGCCCGGCGCTGACCGTGCAGACCGCCTGTTCCAGCTCGCTCGTCGCGGTGCATCAGGCCTGTGGCCTGTTGCGCAATGGCGAGGCCGAGGTCTGTATCGCGGGCGGCGTGGCCGTCGATCTGGAGGCGGCGGCGGGCTATTCCTGGCAGGAGGGGCATATCCATTCCGCCGATGGCCATTGCGCGCCCTTCTCGGATCAGGCGAAGGGCACGGTTCCGGCAAGCGGCTGGGGCCTTCTGGTGCTGAAACCGCTGGCGGCGGCCGAGGCGGCGGGCGACCGCATCCTTGGCGTGATCGAGGGCAGCGCCATCAACAATGACGGGCGGCGCAAGGCCGGTTTCGCCGCGCCTTCGGTGCAGGGCCAGCAGGCGGTGATTGCGGCGGCACTGGCGGCGGCGGGGGCCGGGCCATCCGACATCGGCTATGTCGAGGCGCATGGCACCGCCACGGCACTTGGCGACCCGATCGAGGTCGAGGCGCTGGCAGGGGTATTCACCGGACAACCGGCCGGGGCCATCGGTCTGGGTTCGGTCAAAAGCCAGATCGGCCATCTGGGGGCCGGGGCCGGGGTCGCGGGGCTGATCCGCGCGGTTCTGGGCCGGATGCAGGGCAGCCTGCCGCCGACCCATGGCTTTGCCGCGCCGCATCCGGCGCTGGATTTCGCGCGCCTGCCTTTCGCCGTGGCGCGTCACCTGCGCCCATGGCCTGCGGATCGCCCGCTGGCCGGGGTGTCGAGCTTTGGCATCGGCGGCACCAATGCGCATGTCGTGCTTGGCCCGGCGCCGGAACGGCGGCCCGCCGTGCCGTCGCCCCTGCATCTGCTGTGCCTTGCCGCGCATTCCGAAACCGCGCTGCGGGCGCGGATGATGGCGGTGGCCGATCACCTCGCCGGGGGGGGCGATCTGGCGGCCGTGGCGGCGGGGCTGCGGCGTGGGCTGCGCGATGGCCTGCCGTGGCGCGCGGCGGTCGTCGCGGATACGGCAGATGCCGCGGTGGCGGGGCTGGATCTGGCGCAGCCCCGGCGCGTTACCGACTGGTCCGGCGCGGTGCCGCAGACGGTCGAAGCTCTGGCACGCGCCTGGGTCGAGGGGATGCCGACCCGGCATCTGCCCCCGGCGGCGGGTATCGCGGCCTGGGATCTGCCGCCCTATGCTTTCGACCTGACGGATTACATCCATCCCGCGCTGTCGGGCGAGGCTTCGCCCGCGCGGCTGCCTTTCGAGGATTGGTTCCTGCAACCCGTCTGGCGGCGCTGCGCCGCCGTGCCCGTTGCGGCAAAGCGGCCGGTTTGCCGGCCGGGCACCCCGTTGCCCGAGGCGTCCGAACTGGTGCTGGATCTGCGCGACAGCCCCGATCCGGCCTCGGCGCTGCTGGCCCTGCTGGGGGCCGAGGGGCGGCGCCTGCGCGACGCGGGGAGGATGCTCTGGGTTCTGGTCAGCGAGGCTTTCGGGCCAGAGGGCACCACCGATCCCGACCGCGCGATGCTGGCCGGGCTGATGCGGGCGGCGGCGGCGGAACTGCCGGGGTTGCGGCTGGGTCTGGTGGATGGGGCGGCGCCCGATCTGCTGCCCCCCGCCGATCCCGCGCCTTTCCGCCAGATCGCCCTGCGCGGGGGCCGCCTGTTCGAGGCAGCGCTGATGCCCACCGAAACACCACCTGAAGCCGACCTGCCGCCGGGGCTTTATCTGATGACCGGCGGCAGTGGCGGCATGGCCAGCGCCATGGCCGAGACGCTGACCACCGATCCGGGGCGCGAGGTCTGGCTGCTGTCGCGGCGCGGAACCGGGGTTCAGGGCCCGCGCATCCGGCATATCGCGGCGGATGTGACCGATGACACCGCCATGGCCGCGCTCGCCGCCGATCTGGCGGGGCAGGGGCGGCGCCTTGCCGGGGTGATCCATGCCGCCGGTCTGGCCGGGGGCCGCGCGCTGCCGCTGTTGCAGCCCGAGGCTTTCGCCACGACGCTGGCGCCCAAACGCGACGGTGCGCGGGCGATCCTTCGGCATCTGGCGCCGCTGACCGACGGGTTCATCCTGCTTTGCAGCTCGCTTTCCGCGCAGCGGCCCGCGCCGGGGCAGGCGGATTATGCCGCCGCGAATGCCTGGCTGGACGGGCTTGCCGACAGCCAGCCGGGGGGGGCAGGGCCAAAGGTGATCTCGGTCGGCTGGCCGGCCTGGCAGGGCACTGGCATGTCGGCGCGGCTGGAAGGTCGCATGGCCGATCTGGCCGGGCGGCTGGAGGCGGGGGCGATCTCGGTCGGGGAGGGCATGCAGGTGCTGCGCCGCGCCGTGGCGCTTGGCCTGCCGCACCTGATGGTGGCGCCGCTGCCGCCCGACCTGCCCATGCTGCTGGACCCCGAGCCGCCGCGCGCGCCTGCCGCGCCCGATCTGGCGCAGATCTTCGCCGGGTTCCTCGGGGTCGATCGCGTCGATCCCGAGGCCTCTTTCTTCGATCTGGGCGGGGATTCCCTGCTGGCGCTCGATCTGCTGGACGCGGTGGAGCAACAATTGGGCACGAAGCCGCCCGCCGCGCTGTTGTCGGGGCGGTTGAGCCTGCGCGATCTGGCGGCGGCATTGGCCCCGTCGGAAGCTGTGCCCGGCGCGCCCATATGCCTGCGGCCCGGTGCGGCGCCGCCGCTGGTTCTGCTGCATCCGGTGGGCGGCGATGTCGCCTCTTACCGCGCGCTGGCACAGGCGATGCGGGGGGGCGCGGCGATGCTGGCGCTGGATGATCCGGCTTTCCACAGCGCCGAGCTACCGGAAGCCACCCTGCGCGAACAGGCCAGCGCGCTGCTGGCGCGGCTGCCTGACGGGCCGGTCTGGCTCGGCGGCTGGTCCTATGGCGGGGTGCTGGCCTGCGAAATGGCGGCGCAGGCGCCTGACCGCGTGCTGGGCCTTGCCCTGATCGACCCGCCGTCCCCGCATCAGGCCGACCGGCCGGAGGAGGGCGATTTTCTGGCCGAGATCACCCATCGCCGTGCGCTTGGCCTGGCAGACGGGGAAGAGCCCGCGGCGCAGCCCTATCTTCAGGCGCTGTCCCGCGTCTGGGCGCGCAATGTCCGGGCGCTGGCCAGCCATGTGCCGGGGGCGCCGCTGCATTGCCCGGCCCGGCTGTGGCTGGCGGAAGGGCAGGGCCAGATCGCCCTGCGCCGCGCGGCGTGGGAGGCGCTGCTGCCCGGCCTTGCCACTACGGTTCTGCCCGGCGATCACTTCTCGATCCTTCAGGGGACAGGCGCCGGGACGCTGGCCGAAGGGATTGCGCAACTGATGACGACAGCCAGCAGGAGTGCGGCAGAATGACCGGGCATCTGTCCTTCAATGCGGCCGACAACCTTGATGCCGCCGAAATCGACCGGATCAACGCCGAATTCTACGGCCGCTTCAACTATCCTTGGCGCGCGCTGAGCCTGACCGGCCATGCCGACCCCACCTTCGCCCCGCGCTTTCTGTGTCAGGAGGCCGGGGATTTCGACGGCGCGGCGCTGCCCCCGGACGGCGAGATCTGGGTGGCGGGCTGCGGCACCAATCAGGCGGTGATCACGGCGCTCCGCTTTCCGGGCGCGCGGGTGCTGGGCACCGATCTTTCGGCGCGGTCGCTGGCGCTGGCCGAGGCTTCGGCCCGCGATCTGGGGCTGACCAACCTTCGGCTGGAACAGGCGAGCCTGAACGATGCCCCGCATGAAGCGCGTTTTGACCATGTGATCTGCACCGGCGTCATCCATCACAATGCCGACCCGGCGCAACCGCTGGCACGGCTGGCGCGGGCGCTGAAGCCGGGCGGCGTGATGGAGCTGATGGTCTACAATTACTATCACCGCATCCAGACCACCGCCTTTCAGAAGGCGATCCGCCTGCTTTCCGGGGCCGGGGGGCGCGGCGGGCTGATCGAGGCGGAACTGCCGATGGCGCAGGAAATGGTGGCGGATTTTCCGCTGCCCGGCACCATGGCCGATTTCCTTGCCGCGCAGCGGGGACTGCCGGAACCGGCGGTGGCGGATTCGTTGCTTCAGCCGGTGGAATTCAGCTATTCCGTCGAAACCCTTGCCGCGCTTTGTGCCGGGGCAGGGCTGGTGCTGTGGCAGCCTTGCGTGAATCAGTTCGACCGGCTGTCGGGCCAGTTCGGATGGGAGCCGCCGCTGACCGGCGCCTCTGCCGCAGCCTTCAACCGGCTGCCGGATCTGGAACGCTGGCAGGTGGCGAACCTGCTGATGCAGGAGCGGTCGCCGATGCTGTGGTTCTACATCGGCCACGGGCCGAAGCGCCGCACGCGGGCCGAGGTGAATGCAGATTTCCTGCGTCGCAGCTTTGCCCCGGCGCGGTGCGAGGTGGTGTCGCATGTGTTGGGGGCGGAGGGGCATTATCAGCCCAGCCCGCGCCGCGCCGCGCTGCCCGCCCCGGCGCTGCCCGCCGATCCGCAGGCGCGGGCGGTTTATCTGGCCTGTGACGGGCAGCGCAGCATGGCCGAGGTGCTGGCCGGTCTGGGGCCGATGCCCGATGAAGCCGGGCTGACCCGGCTGCGCCAGATGCTGACAACCCCGGCCTTTCCCTATCTGCTGGCCACATGACGCGCATTGCCCTTTCCTCCGACGCGCCCTTCGCGCTGCCCGGCCTGATCTGGGCGGAACTGCCGCTGGATGCGCTGCCGCCCGATCCGCAGGGGCTGACGGTCACCACCGATCCGGGCGGGGCGTTCCGGATTGCGCTGCCGGACGACCTGCGGCCTGCCGTGGCGAAACGGCGGCGCGAGTTTCTGGCCGGGCGGCTGGCGGCGGCGCAGGCGCTGCGGCGGCTCGAGGCGGCGGAGCATGTTGGCCGTTCCGACCGCGCCCCGGTCTGGCCCCCCGGTGTCGCCGGGTCGATCAGCCATGATGACCGACGCGCCGTGGCGGTCGTCTCGCGCCACTATCGCCAGTTGGGGGTGGATTGCGAACAGCCGATCCCCGAAACAGAGGCGCCCGCGCTGGCGCGGCAGATCCTCGCCCCCGGCGATACCGCCGCACGGCCTGCGGGCCTTGGCTTCGCCGCCTTCCTGACCCTCGTCTTTTCCGCCAAGGAAGCCTTTTACAAGGCGGTGGCGGCCGAGGTCGGCCGGATGCTGGAATTTCACGAAGTCACGGTGGCGGGCATGGCTGCCGACCGGCTGCATCTGGCCTTTGGCGGCGATGTCAGCGATGTTCGGTGGCATCTGGGCCCTGCGGGCTGCACCACCCTTTGCGCAAGGAACCCGGCATGAACCGCCTGCTGTCCACCCTGTTCCGCGCCGCGCCGGGCGGGGCCGCGCTTTCGGTGCTGGCAAGCCTTGCCAGCGGGGCCGGCGCCGCGATCATGGCCATCGTCATCAGCCGCGCGCTGGAGGCCGAAAGCCGCAGCCTTGCGCTTGCCGTCGCCTTCTTTACCGCCGCCGCCGTGCATTTCAGCCTGCGTGTGCTGTCCGAGGTCTGGCTGATCCGGCTGGCGCAGAAGGTGCTGCTGGACCTGCGGCTGACGCTGGCGCGGCGCCTGCTGGCGACCCCGCAGATCCGCTTGCAGGAAATCGGGCGGCAACCGCTGCTGACCATCCTGACCCGCGACATGGACAGTTTCGTCGGCGCAGTGCAGCTTGTGCCGCTGCTGATCGGCAACCTGCTGCTGATCCTTGGCTGCTTCGGCTATCTCGCCTGGGTGGACTGGCAGATCTGCGCGGCGGTCTTTGCCTGCCTTCTGGTCGGGGCCAGCCTGTTCAAACTGGCCGAGCGGCGCCCGATCGCCCGCATCTTCCGCCTGCGAGAGGAAATCGACCAGCTTTACATCCGCCAGCGCGCGCTGATCGAGGGCGCGAAAGAGCTGCAACTGAACAGCCCGCGCGGCGCGCATTACATCGACCGGGTGATCGGCCCTGCCGCCGCCGGGGTGGCGCGCAGCTATGTGGGCGCGATGTCGGCCTATATCTGGGTGGTGAACATCGGCAACAGCCTGTTCTATCTGGTCATCGGGGTCGTGCTGTTCCTGATGCCGGGGCTGACCGGACGCGACATGCTGCCTGCGGTGCTGCTCATGCTCTATCTCGTGCGGCCGGTCAGCGAGGTGATGATCAGCCTGCCCGCCCTGCGGCAATCCGCCGTGGCGCTGGAACGCATCGAACAGCTTTCCGCCGATCTGGACCCGGCCGCGACGCTTCCGCCGCCGATGCCGGTGCAGGATCACATCGCGCTGCGCGGCGTGACCCACAGCTATGCGCGGGACTCCGAGGACGGGGTGTTCACGCTCGGCCCCATCGACCTGACGCTGCGGCGGGGCGAGGTGGTGTTTCTGGTCGGTGGCAATGGCAGCGGCAAGACCACGCTGGCGATGCTGCTGTGCGGGCTTTACCACCCCGAGGGCGGCGGTATCGCGGTGGATGGCCAGCCGGTGACCGAGGCCACGCTTGCCAGCTATCGGCAGGCGTTTTCGGCGGTCTTTGCCGATTTCCACCTGTTCGAGCAATTGCCGGGCAGCGACGACCCGGGAATGGAGGCAAAGGCCCGCAGCCTGATCGCGGATCTGCGCATGGCGCACAAGGTGACGGTGCGGAACGGATGCCTCAGCACCACCGATCTTTCGACGGGGCAGCGCAAGCGGCTTGCGCTGGTCTCGGCCTATCTGGAGGACCGGCCGGTCTATCTGTTCGACGAATGGGCCGCCGATCAGGACCCGGTGTTCAAGGCGGTATTCTATACCGAACTGCTGCCCGAGCTGAAGGCACGCGGCAAGGCGGTGCTGGTCATCACCCATGACGACGCCTATTTCGGCTGCGCCGACCGGGTGGTGAAGCTGGCCGATGGCCGGATCGTCACCGATGCGGAGGGCGCGTGATGGCCTCGCCCTGGCTTCTGGAGATTGCCAAGCCGCAGGCGCGGCGCAGGCTCTACCTCTTTCCCTATCTGGGCGGCAATCCGGCGGCTTTCGTGGGCTGGTCGGCGGCGCTGGGGCCTGACATCGCGCTTTCCGTCGTCAACCTGCCGGGCCGCGGGCTGCGGCTGAAGGAGCCACCGCTGACCGAGATGCGCCCCGCCGCCATGCAGATCGCGGCCGCCATCGCCAGTGATGCGGGGGCGGCGGAGTTCGCCTTTTTCGGGCATTCCATGGGCGCGGTTCTGGCCTTCGAGGTCTTGCGCATCTGCACCATGATGCAGTTGCGCCGCCCCGGTCTGATGGTCGCCTCCGGCTGTCGCTGGCCCGGCGCGCTGGACCGCGACGACCTGCACCTGCTGGACGATGCGCAGTTCCGGGACCGGCTGGCCGGGCTGGGCGGCACCCCGCCCGAGGTGCTGGGCAATGCCGAGATGATGCGGCTGCTCACCCCGATGCTGCGCGCCGATTTCGCCATGCTGAACGGCTACAGCTACCGCGCCATGCCGCGCCTGCCGGTGCCGATCCATGCTTTCGCTGCGCCGGACGACCCGGAGGTGCCCGCCGAAACCGTGCCGCGCTGGCTGGAAGAAAGCACCGAGCCGGGCGCGGTGCACTGGTTTTCCGGCGGGCATTTCTTTCTGCATGATACGGCTATGACCGTCCCGGCCCGCCTGAGGGAGTTGTGGGGATGAACGGCGGCTTCGATCAACTGGCCAGCTCGGCCCGCGCGGCGGGCGACCGGCTGCTGCATGCCCGACCGATGGTGGCGCGGCAGGCAGGGCTGGCGCATCTGGTCGCGCTGGTCACGCCCGCACCGGCGGAGGGCGAAGGCCCCGATGGCCCGCTGTTCGGTGTGCCGGTCACGGTCAAGGACAGCTATGAAACCGCCGGGCTGCGCACCACGGCCAGCCATCCGCCGCTGGCCGGTCACATCCCCGCGCGCGACGCGGCGCTGGTGGCGCGGCTGCGGGCCAGCGGCGCGGTGATCCTTGGCAAGACCAACCTGTCGCAGCTTTGCGGCGACATCCAATGCGCCAGCCCGGTTTTCGGCACCGCCCTGAACCCGTGGGACACGACCCGCACCCCCGGCGGCAGCAGCGGGGGCGGGGCGGTGGCGGTGCTGACCGGCCTGTCACGGCTGGATCTGGGCAGCGATCTGGCCGGATCGCTGCGCATTCCGGCAGCTTTCTGCGGGGTGGCCGCGCTGAAAGCGGGGCCGGAGGTCTTTGACATGGCGGGCCATATCCCGCCGCTGGAGGGCGCCGCGCCGCCGCCGTTCCAAAGCGGCGGCTTCCTCACCCGCGATTGCGCCGATCTGGCCGCCGGTTTCGCCGCCCTGTCCGGCCAGCCAGCCGCAACCGCCCCGCAAGGTCCGCTGCGGCTGGGACTGGTGACCGGCGCACCGCTGCCGCTGTGCCCGCGCACGCAACAGGCGATGCGCCGCGCGACCGAATGGCTGGCGGAGGAGGGCGCGCAGACCCGCCCCGCGCCGCTGGATTTTCGCACCGCCTGGCAGGGTTATGGCGGGTTGCTCATGGCCGCCGCCGCGCCGCATCTGCGCGGCTGGCAAAGGCTGGCGCTGCGGTTGCTGGCGCTGGCCGCACCGCGTCGCCCGCTGCGGCAGGCCCTGTTGCGCGGGCTGGCCGGGATACCGGCGGGGCAGGCCGAAGCCGCGCGCGAGGCCACGGTTGCCGCCATCGACCGGCATCTGGAAACCACCGATGCGCTGCTATGCCCGGTGACCGCCGTAACCGCCTTCGCGCAACTGCCGCCACCCCGCCTGCCACTGGCGCAGCGCAGTATCCCGGCCGGGACGCATCGCATCCCCTATCAGGAGGCCGGTATCGGCTTCACCACGCCGTTCTCGCTGTCCGGTCATCCGGTCGTCGTGATCCCGGTCGATCTGGTCGATGGCCTGCCGGTTGGCCTCCAGATCATTGGCCGCCGGGGGGCCGAGGCCGCGCTGATCGCGCTGGCGGCCCGGATCGAGGCGGTGTTTGATCGTCACCGCCCGCCGCTGTGGCAGCAATGGCAAACCCGTTTCCCCCAATAGAACCGCAAGGAGTTGCATGAAATGACTGTAGAACCGCAATATCTGGTCGTGATGAATCATGAGGAGCAATATTCGCTTTGGCCGAAGGGGCGCGATCTGCCCGCGGGCTGGACAGCGACGGGCTTTGGCGGCGACAAGCAGGCCTGTCTCGACCATATCAATGCCGTCTGGACCGACATGCGCCCGCTGTCGCTGCGCAAGGCGATGGGCGACGCCTGATCGCTGCATCTCCGTAACGCTGGGTCACACCACGCCGAAGCATCTGGACAGGCCGCCGAAAATAGCCTGACCTTTCTCAAGGGCGGGGAGGCCCGGTCAAGGGAGGGCAGCCATGTCGGGCACGGGCGGGGCCGCATATGATTATGTGATCGTCGGCGGCGGTTCCGCGGGCTGTGTGCTGGCGGCACGGCTGTCCGAAGACCCGGCGCGCAGCGTCTGCCTGCTGGAGGCGGGCGGGCGCGGCGATCATCTGCTGATCCGGGCGCCCGCCGGGGCGGTGGCCATGCTGCCCGGATATGGCCGCATCTCGAACTGGGCCTACCAGACCGTGCCGCAGCCGGGGCTGAATGGCCGCAAGGGCTATCAACCGCGCGGCCGCGCTCTGGGCGGATCCAGTGCGATCAATGCGATGCTCTATGTCCGGGGGCATCGGACAGATTACGATGGCTGGGCCGACGCAGGCTGCGACGGCTGGTCATGGGACGACTGCCTGCCCTATTTCAAACGGGCCGAGAACAATGCGGCGGGGGCCAGTGCCTTTCACGGCGACAGCGGCCCCTTGCAGGTGTCGGACCAGAAGGCGCCGCGCCCGATCTCGCGCGCCTTTGTCCGTGCCGCCACCGAATGCCAGCACAGGGAAAGCCCCGATTTCAACACCGGCGACACCGAAGGCGCCGGGCTGTATCAGGTCACCCAGTTCCATGATACGGCCCGCAATGGCGAGCGCTGTTCGGCGGCGGCGGCCTATCTGCATCCGGCTCTGGGCAAGCGCGCCAATCTGACCGTCCTTACCGGCGCCCATGCGACACGGGTGCTGACCGAGGGGAAGCGCGCGACGGGCGTTGCTTACCGCAGGGGCGGGCAGAATCACCGGGTCACCGCGCGGCAAGAGGTGATCCTTGCCGGTGGGGCCTTCAACTCGCCCCAGCTTCTGATGCTCTCGGGCATCGGGCCGGCCGATGCGCTGCGTCCGCACGGCATCGGGATCGTGCATGACCTGCCGGGGGTGGGGCAGAACCTTCAGGATCATCTGGATTTCACACTGGCGTTCCGCACGCGGGACACCGACAATTTCGGCATCGGCCTGACCGCGACGCGAAACCTGATCCGCCATGCGCTGCAATGGCGGCGCGACGGCCAGTCGATGATCGCCACCCCCTTTGCCGAGGGCGGCGCCTTCCTGAAAACCGACCCGGCGCTGGACCGGCCGGACATCCAGCTTCATTTCGTCATCGCACTGGCCGATGATCACGCGCGCAAGCTGCACCTCGGGCACGGGTTTTCCTGCCATGTCTGTGCCTTGCGCCCGCACAGCCGGGGTGCGGTTTTCCTGCAAAGCGCCGATCCACTGGCCGCGCCGGGCATCGACCCGCGCTTCCTGTCCGACCCGCGCGATCTGGCGACCACGATCCGGGGCGCAAGGATGACGCGCGAGATCCTGATGGCACCGGCTCTGGCGCGCTATCGCCGGCGGGAAATGTTCGGCCTGACCGACGGGATGCGCGATCAGGACTGGGAACGCCATATCCGCGCGCGGGCCGATACGATCTATCACCCGGTCGGCACCTGCAAGATGGGGCGTGATGACATGGCCGTGGTCGATCCGGCGCTGCGGGTGCACGGGATGCAGGGGCTGCGGGTCGTCGATGCCTCGATCATGCCGACACTGATCGGCGGCAATACCAACGCCCCCACCATCATGATCGCCGAACGCGCGGCCGACATGATCCGGGGGATCGAGCCTGCCGCACCGGCAGCGCAATAAGAGGGAGGACGGGATGTTCGGAACGATGATGTGGCAATCGCTGACCACCGGATCGCTGATTGCACATGCAGAGAAATATCACGCCCGGACCGAGGTGGTCTCGGTCGAGGCGGATGGCAGCACGCTCCGGTCGTCCTGGGGCGAGGTCGCGGCCAATGCGCGGCGGATCAAATCGGTGCTGGACGGGCTGGGCGTGGCGGAAGGCGCCCGCTGCGCCACGATCGCCTGGAATAACCGCCGCCATCTGGAGCTTTACTTCGGCATTGGCAGCGGCGGGCGCGTCACCCATACCATCAACCCGCGCCTGACGCCCGAACAGTTGATCTATATCGTGGATCATGCCGCCGACGAGGTGCTGTTCTTCGACCGCACCTTTCTATCCGCCGTGGCCAAGCTGCGGCCGCATCTGAAATCGGTGCGGCATGTCGTGCTGATGGGCCCGGCAGAGGCCGAGGCAGCGGGCATGATCGAGGGGCTGCTGTTCTACGACGACCTGCTGGCGGCGGGTGATCCCGCCGCACCCTGGCCAGACCTGAACGAAAATGCCCCGGCCGCGCTGTGCTATACCTCGGGCACCACCGGGCATCCAAAGGGCGTGCTGTATTCCCATCGTTCGCTGGTGCTGCACAGCCTTGGCGGCAACCAGCCCGACGGGCTGAACGTCGCCGCACGCGATACGGTGATGCCGGTCGTGCCGATGTTCCACGTCAACGCCTGGGGCGTGCCCTATATCGCGGCGGCGGTCGGGGCCAAGCTGGTGATGCCGGGGCCGAAGCTGGATGGCGAAAGCCTTGCCCGGCTGATCGACGCCGAACAGGTCACGCTGTCGCTGGGCGTGCCGACGATCTGGATGGGTCTGCTGGCCGGGCTGAAATCCACCGGCATCAAACCCGCCTCGATGAAACGCACCGTCGTTGGCGGTTCGGCGCTGCCGCCCTCGATGCTGCGCGAATTCCGCGACAGCTATGGCGTGGATCTGATCCATGCCTGGGGCATGACGGAAACCTCGCCGCTGGGCACGCTGAACCAGTTGCTGCAACGCCACACCGCGCTGGATGCCGAGGCACAATCCCGCCTGCGCGAAGGTCAGGGGCGCCCGCCCTGGGGCGTCGATCTGCGCATCGTGGACGAGACCGGCGCCGAACTGCCGCGTGACGGGGTGGCGCAGGGCGAATTGCAGATCCGCGGGCACTGGATCGTCGAAAGCTATTTCGGGCAGCAGGACTCTGCCCTGACAGCCGACGGCTGGTTCGATACCGGCGATGTGGCGACACTGGATGCCGACGGCTATCTGGTGATCCGCGACCGCTCCAAGGACATCATCAAATCGGGGGGCGAGTGGATTTCCACGGTCGAGCTGGAAAACATCGCCATTGCACATCCGAAAATCGCCAATGCCGCCGCCATCGCCGCCCGTCATCCGAAATGGGATGAGCGCCCGGTGGTGCTGGCGGTGCCGGTTGCCGGAGAAACCCCGACAGAGGCGGAAATCAGGGCCTTCTATGACGGCAAGGTCGCGCATTGGCAGGTGCCCGACCGGGTGATCTTTGTCGAAACGCTGCCCCTGGGCGCCACCGGCAAGGTGGTCAAGGCAAAGCTGCGCGCGCTTTATGGCGATGTGCTGATCGCCGGGGACTGAAGCGCAGGGCAGGGGGCAGGAAACAAGGATTTCAAATACGAGTTACTGGCCCTAGACTGTCAACCGGCGGGCAGGGCCTTTCCAACAGGACGAAGACCCCCCGGACCCGCCCTATCGCGCCGGAGACTGGCCATGACCACCGACCCCCTGACCGGACGCCCCGCGTCTTCGCCCTGCATGGCGGCCGAGTTCGAACCTGCCGATGCCTCGGACGTGCCGCGCTGGCGCAAGGTGGAACGACTTCGCCTGCGGGCGGAACGCGATGCGCTGCGTGTCAGTGCCCGCCAGACCATCGGGGCGGCGCTGTGCCGGCATCTGGCGGCGCTGCTGTCATCGCGCCTGTCGGCCGGCGCCGTCTTTTCCGCCTACTGGCCGATCAAGGGCGAGCCGGACCTGCGCCCCCTGATGCAGGACTTGCACAGGGAGGGCATACGCATCGCGCTGCCGGTGGTGGAAACCCGTTTCGCCCCGCTGGTGTTTCGCCAATGGACACCCGATACCGCCATGGTGCGGGGCGACTGGAACATTCCCGTTCCACCTGCGGAGAATGCCCGGCTGCTGCCCGATGTGGCGCTGGCCCCGCTGGTGGGCTGGGATGAGGCCGGGTATCGGCTGGGCTATGGCGGCGGCTATTTCGACCGCACGCTGGCCGCGCTGCACCCCTCGCCTCTGGTGATCGGGGTCGGCCTGCAATCCGCCCGGCTGGCCACAATCCATCCGCAGCCACATGACATTCCTCTGGACCTGATCGTGACCGAGGCCGGGGTTCAGGTCGATCACGGCTGACAAGGCCCGCGTCAATACTGCAAATAGAAGACGAAACTGGGCTGAAGCCTTGTGTCGAAAACGAAGTCACGCGCGGTCAGATCCTCGCGTTCGATACCTGCCAGAAAAATCCGGGCCGAAATGTATTGTGTCTCTGCGGAAATCCACAAACCTTTGTCGGACTCTTCAAAGACCAGAAAGTCCAAAGTCGGCACACCAAACCAGTAGATGTTCAGCAGGTCCACGCCGGGTTCGTAATCACGGATCACATCCGACCCCGTTTCCGCTTCGAAAAAGAAGACGTCCGCCCCCGCCCCGCCTGTCATCGTGTCATCGCCCGCGCGGCCTGACAGCAGGTTGTCTGCGGCAGAGCCGATGATGCGGTCATTGCCACCGCCGGTTATCACCTGTTCGATACCGGACAGCCGGTCGCGCCCTTCACCGATGGCAAGGCCCCGCGCACCCAGATCGACCATCATATCGTCTTTGGTGCTGAAGGCGACGCAATCGACCCCCGCGCCGCCGACCAATGTATCGTCGCCTTTACCCCCGACCAGAAAGTCATCTCCGCCGCGCCCGTCGATCCTGTCATCGCCGCCCAGACCGGCGAGCAGGTCATTCCCGTCGCTGCCGGTGAACCTGTCGTTCCCGCGCCCGCCGATCACCCCCTCGATGCCGAAATAGCTGTCGCCCGCCGCCGTGCCGGCAAGGCCACGTCCCTCGGTCAGATCAACCCCGACCGGGCGGCGGTCTGTCGAAAAATCCAGCAGGTCAAGCCCGTCACCGCCATCAATGCTGTCGGCGCCTGCCCCGCCGGTCAGCCGGTCGTCGTCGTCGCCGCCATCAAGGGTATCGCGCCCCGCCCCGCCAAAAAGCTTGTCCCAGCCAGGGCCGGAAGACAGCAGATCATTGCCATCCCTGCCGACCAGCAGGTCATCGGCCGTGGCACTGAAGAACACATTGTCCGCAGAATCGCCGAGCATCCGCGCAAGAACGGTGCCGATGGCCACATGGGCTTCGATGCTGCGAAACATCTGGTGGTTTGTTGGTCCGATGCTGGTGGCTTCCAGATCGAAGTTCCAGATGAAATGCGATGGCAATGAGCCCCCGATAAAAGACCATTCCCCCATGACCGCAATATCCTGGCCCGATCCACCATCCATGATCGGCCCAGAGCCGGACAACGTATCGTCGCCCGCCCCACCATATTTGCTACCCGACGCCTCGATATAGTCATTACCCGCGCCGCCGTAAAACTGCCCGCTTTGCCATACGGTGTCCGGAAAATCATGCATCACCTCGGACGAAACAATGCGGTCATCGCCCGCGCCACCATAGGCAATGGCCTTTCGTGGATCGGCGCTCTCACGATGCAGCCCGACGCGGATCAGATCATCCCCCGCACCACCGTAAAGCCGGGTCCGTTCGATCTGCCCCGCAATGGTATGGCTTCCGTCCAGCGTGTCGTTGCCCTGCCCGCCATAGATCGCATGCCGCCCGCCAGCCCCGATCAGCAGATCATCCCCCAACCCGCCCGAGAGTGTGGTATCATCCGGCGACAGCAGCACCCGGTCATCGCCCGCCCCGGCATCGTGCTGACCGCCATTCTGCAACCAGATCGCATCGTCGCCCGCAGTCAGCGGCCCCTTCAGCATCTTGTCGGGCAGGAAATCGAAACGGGCCAGCGACAGCCCGCCCTTGCCATCAAAGACGCCCTCTTCGATCAGGTGCCAGACGTAAAGAATACCTGTGTTGCTCAGCACCACATTCCAGTCCGTATCAGAATAGGGCCAGTATCCCATGTCGATGACATCACGGCTGGCCTCACCTTCCGGCGTCAGAATGCGTCCGGTCATCCGCGGATAGTCAACGTCCCACAGCAGGATGTTGCCATCGTCCAGCGCAATCACATGCAGCGGGTCCGCGGCGGTCAGCTTTCCGAGCTCGGGCACCCGTTTGCGCGCCATCAATTCGGTGCCGTCACTGTCGTAAAGCGCCATGTAACGATCACCTTCAACATCCAGATCGGAAGTCGCATTGCTGAACACGGCGACCCGACCGTCCGAAAGCACAAGGACTTTCTCCACCGAGGACCATTCGCCGGGCTGGTTGGGATCGAAGGCGCTTGTGACGGGCTTGCCATTGGCATTGAAGAACTGAAGCCCATGACGCAGGTCCGCATCGCGGTCCGGGCTGTGAACACCCCAGTTGACGACAAAACCGCCGTTATCCAGCGCGGTCACCTCCATCCGCAGTTCTTCATGCCTTACTTTTGCGGTGAAGGTGGTCGTGCGCAGAACCGTGCCGTCGCTGTCGTAAAGCGTCAGAACGGCGGGGGCGTTGACATGCTTCTTCGGATTGAATGTGCTTATTGTGGAAAATGTGGTCCAGCTCAGCATGCGCCCGGTTTCAAGCGCGATCGCCCCCACATCCTTGGCGATATTGCCCTTGAACGGCCCGGCGTCGAGTGGCCGGGGATCGCCCAGCCGGTTGCCGTCGGGATCGACGAACTGCACTTGATAATGCCGCCCCGAAGTGGAGGTCACCGCATAGGCGCCGTCCTTCAGCACCAGCACATCCCTTGCCACCTCCCAGCCCGCGTATGGATCCTTCGGCAGGACCTGTTCATCCTCGACCGGGTTGCCCGCAGCATCGAACCGGCGGAACAAGGGTGTAAAGTGATAATCGTAATAGGGTGGATCCCGGCGGGGAAACTGGCCAAGGCTTGACCAGCTGATCACAAAGCCGCCATCCGGCAGGGCGGCGGCATAGGGTGCCGTCTGTTCGTAAAGCGTGGTCTGCGTAACAAGGAACGCCTCGCCCTGCGGCTGACCGTCGGCCCCGACAATCCGCGCATAGATATCGCCGGTTGGACGCACATCCTCAAGCATGCGGGTCCAGACCACCAGCATCCGGCCCTCGGTCAGAGGCACCATCTTCATGTAGCGTTCACTCAGGTAGTCTTGCGTGTCGATCTCGGTCAGCGGGCCGGTCAGGAAAGGCAGATCGAACGCAACCATTTGTTACTCCATCAAAGACAACGTGTCGTTGCGGCCCTCGCGGGGCGCACCGCACGCCACGCGAGCATTGGCCGCAACCTCCGCCCGTTCAAGTGTTTTCGTCAGACCGGCCGACAGCACACGCCCGCCCGCAGCCGGCCCGCCGGAAAAGCGCATCAGCCGCGCGCCCGCAAGGCGGCTGTCAGCGGCAGGCGGGTTGCGGCAAGGGCGGGCAGGGCACCGCCCAGAAGGCCCGTCACCAGCCCCAGCAAACCGGCGCTCAGCATCACCTGCGGGGTGACGGCAAGCTGGAACCCGATCCGCGTATTGCCCGCGCCCAGCGTGCTGGCCTGCCAGCCGTTGAACAGCAGCCAGGACAGCCCCGTGCCCAGAGCCACCCCCGCCAGCGCCAGCACCGCCGCCTCGGCCCATGTCGCCAGAAAGGTCGGCACCCGGCCAAAGCCGATGGCGCGCAGCGTGGCAATCTCGACCGTCCGGTCCGCAACGGAGGACATCATGGTATTCAGCGCGCCCGCCGCCGCCCCCACAGCCATCAGCAGCGCAAGGGGCCAGCCGAACATACGGATCAGATCGGCTGTGCGACCGGACTGCCCGGCATAAAGATCAGGCTCGGGCAGGGCAGTCAGCGGCAGGGCGGTGATCCTGTCCAGCGCCTGCCGCAAGGTGGCAATCCCGGCCGGATCGACCAGCCGCAGCCGCAGGCTTTGCACCTCGCCCTGCCGGTCGAAAGCGGCGCGCACCGTATCCAGATCAGCCCAGATTTCGGATTCAAACGCTGACCCGCCTGCGCTGAACAGACCGACGACCGTCCAGTCCAGCGTGCCCAGCCGCACGGTCCGGCCAAGGGCAAAAGCCGGAATATCGCGCGCAAGCGTTTCGCCCACCACGATTTCGCGCATGCCGGGGGCGAAGATCCGTCCGTCCGTCAGCGTCACCCCGTCCCGCAGGCCGGGCCCGGCTTGATCCATTCCGCGCAGCGCAAGCGATGTCGCGGCGGCCTCGGTCGTCACCACGATCTCGCGCGAGGCGATCAAGTGCCCCGCCGCATCGCGGGCCGCGCCAATGTCCCCGCCAAGGGCCATGATCCCGCGCAGCGCCTCGGACGAAATCTCGGACCCGGTTTCCTGATTGGTGCCGCCGCCCAGAACCACCGCAACCAAGGGCGATCCGGTGCCGGTCAACACCTTTTCGAACCCGGCCGCCATGGACAGAAACCCCGCCAGAACACCGACAACCAGCGCGACCGACAGCATCATGGACAGCGAAATCGCCATCCGCCGCCGCAGACCGGCCAGATTGGCCCGCATCATGACAAGAAATTGCCTGACAAGACTGGACATGGGATTACCTCGTTCTGAAAGCGGCGGTGACGGGAATGCGCATCGCGCGGATGGCGGGGATCAGGCCGGTTGCAAGGCCAAGCCCAAGGATCAGGACCAGGGCCACGCCCAGCGTCTGCACCGGCAGCACCAGACCAAGGCCCGGCCCGATCATCACCGTGGCCAGCTTTGCCAGCGCCAGCCCGGCCAGCCCGCCGGTCAGGAAGATGAACAGCGTCTCGCCCAGAACCAGCGCAAGCAGCCGCCCTTGCGAAAAGCCAAGCGTTTTCAGCACGCCGATTTCAAACCGGCGTTCGCGCACCGCAAGCATCTGGGTATTGATGACGATCATCAGCAGGGTGACGAAGGCCGCGCCCACCACCAGATCAATGATCAGGCCCACATCGGCATATTGGCGCATGAAGGCCTGAAGGAACTGCTTTTCCGATTGCGTCCTGGTTGGCGCGGCAGAGTTGGCAAACAGCGCGTCGATCTGCCGGGCCAGATCGGCAGCCTTGATGCCGGGCGCGGGGCGCAGCACAAACGCCTCTACCCGGTCGGTTCCGCGTGTGCGCAGCGCATTGACGTAATCATAGCGGGCAATCACGAAATGGGTGTCGCTGGCGGGGGATGCGCCCTCGAAAATACCGGCGATTTCAAAGCGCCAGTCCCGGCTACCCTCTTTATTCGGGGTGGCGGGCACGGTCACGGTGATGCGCTGTCCGACGCGCCAGCCCTGCACCTCGGCCAGCGTTCGCCCGACCAGAACCCGGTCGCGGCCCGTGGCAAGGGCGGCCATCAATACGGGCGTCAGCCCCAGCTCGGTCCCGCTGACTTGCACCATGGTCGCGGGATCGACCGCGCTGATCGCAACAATGTTGCTTTCCCTAACGGCATAGCCGCGCAGGCGGGTCATCCAGCTTACCGCCGCGATGCCCGGCTCGGCCGCCAGCCGCGACAGATGCGCCATCGGCAGCGATTGCCCGCGCCCGGCCGCACTGGCCACGCCCAGCACATCGTCGCTGGCCGATCCGGCCGCCATGTTGCCCTGTTCAAAACTGGCGGTCAGACCATGGATCAGAAAGGCAATGGCCACGCAGAGCATCAGCAGCACGGTCCGCAGCGGCTTGCGCCAGGCATTGCGTCTGGCAAGACGGAAATATCCCATCACGCGGCCTTCCGTTCTTCGACGAACTGGCCCTTGTCCAGATGCAGGGTGCGCCGGGCATGGGTGGCGGCCTGCGGATCATGCGTCACCATGACGATGGTCTTGCCAAGCTCGCGGTTGAGAAAGCGCAACATGTCCAGCACGTCATCGGCGGACTTGCGGTCCAGATCGCCCGTCGGCTCGTCACACAGCAGCAGGGCAGGATCGGTGACAATGGCGCGGGCAATGCCCACGCGCTGTTGCTGGCCGCCCGACATCAGGGCGGGATATTGCCTGCCACGCCCCGCAAGCCCCACCAGCTCCAGCACCTTTTCCACCCGCGCCCGCCGGTCGCCCGCCGCGATGGGCTTGAGAAGCAAGGGCAGTTCCACATTCTCGGCCGCCGTCAGCATGGGCAGCAGGTTATAGAACTGGAACACGATGCCCATGTTATGCGCCCGCCACGCGGACCGCGCGCTTTCGCCCATGCTGTCAAGCCGCGCGCCGCCAATCTGCAAGGTGCCGCCATCCGGGCTGTCGATCCCCGCCAGCATGTTCAGCAGTGTCGATTTGCCAGAACCGGACGGCCCCATGATGGCGACAAAATCGCCCCGCGGTATGGTCAGGTCCAGCCCCGAGAAAACAGGCACCGTTTCGGTGCCGATGCGAAAGCCCTTTCGCACGCCTTGCAGCGTGATCCATGGGGTAAGGTCCGGGGTAGTGGTCATTCACCTGCTCCTTCTGTTCCGGTGAAAATGCGAAGACGCGCCGCCATGGCCGGGCGAATGCCGGCAGGCGGGCCGGTCAGGGACATGCGCAGGGAAACGGTGCCCTTCTCGGCCGAAATCACCGGCGCGATGCGCAGGATTTCAACCTTGAAGGGCTGGTCGGGATAGCCGTCCAGCGTGGCCTCGCCCCGCAGGCCGGGGCGCAGACCGGCAATGCCGGTTTCGGCCACGTCGGCGTCGATCACCATGCGGGTCGTGTCGGTGATGGTGGCAAGGCTGTCACCCGCCCGCACCCCCTCGGCACGGGCCAGCACCGTGTCGCCGACATGCGCGTTCAGCCGGGTTACCGTGCCGGCAATCGGGGCGCGGATCGTCAGATCGGCCACCCGCTCCGCCGCGATCCGCACGGCCAGAGCGGCCTCGTCAACCGCCTGCCGGGCCATCAGGACCGCATTGGCCGCCAGATCACGCCGGCTCCGGGCCTCGTCCACCTGAGCCCTGGCCACCGCCTGACTGGCGGCAAGCGCTGTCTGCCGCGCAAGGGCAGCCTCGGCTTGTTTCAGCTCGATCTCGCGGGCGGCAAGGGCCAGCTCCGCCGCAGTTCGCCCGGCTTGCGCCTGCTCCAGCCCGAACCCCGCCGCAGCGTCGGCCAGCGTGATCAGAACCTGCCCCGCTGCGACCCTGTCGCCCGTCTGCACCGGAACAGCGATGATGCGCCCTTCGGTCCGGGAAAAAACCGTGGTTTCATTCGGGGCGACGACATAGCCCGAGCCGGTAATCTCTTGCCTGACCGGCCCGGGCGCGGGCATCGCCATGGCAACCGGCAGTCCGGCCATGGCTTCCGGCGCGGTCGGTGGCGCCTCCCGCCACGACAGGGAATTCCCTGCCGCAAGGGCCGTCAACGCCGCGGAGGCAAGCGCGGCTGCAAGCAGGGTCCATCGCCAGACAGGCCGGCCCGGCGAAGGACGTGTTTCAGGCGATGCCGTCAGGGTCAGGGACCGCAGCGCATCGGCAAATCGGGGTGAGGTATGCTCAAGGGTGTCCATGCCCCGAGACTGGCGGTCCGGGGCGTCGCTTGCGCCCTGAAACACGATTTCGGAGGTGCGAAATCGCGATTCAGGCCGCGCCGCTCAGGGGGAAGGCGGCCTCAGCCGGGTCTCGCGCCGCCGGGTCTCGCGCCATTGCACCGGGGCCATATCCGTTACCCGGCGAAACTCGCGGTTGAAGTTCGATTTGGTCTGGAACCCCACATCAAACATGATCTCGGTCACCGGCTTGTCCGAGGTCGCCAGCAGGTCGCAGGCTTCGGCAATGCGGAATCCGTTCACATATTGCGAGACGTTCTTGCCGGTGCTGCGGTTGATCGCCCCCGAAATCTGCCGAGCCGGGATCAGCGTCTTTCGGGCCAGCCTGTCCAGCGTCAGTTCGGCATCGTGGTAAAGCTTCCGCCCCTCCAGTTGGGCGGTGATAGTGGCCATGATCTCCCGATCCCCCTCGACCGGCCCCGCGGCCGGCGCGTCGCGGTCTTCCTCCACCGGCGAGGGGCTGCGGCTGGCAATGGTGGCCGCCACCGACAGCGCGATCAGACCCGCCAGATTGCCCATGGTAATCAGGATGATCGCCTGCGACCCGCGCCCCTGTGCAATGTCGAGAAAGACATACAGATCCAGCAGCGCCGACAGCAGAAGCATCACGGCGGCAAAGATGATCGACCGATAGGCGGGGGTCGCATTCTCTAAGGGCATCAGGCGCAGCGCATCGGCCCCCGGCCGCATCAGGAACAGGATGGCCGCGGCATAAATCACAAACACCGCAACCAGTGCCATATCCACCGCATCGCGCCAGAACAGCATCAACCCCACGATCAGCGCCGCCGGCAGGGCATGCAGGACAAGTTGCCTGCCCAATGGCAACGGGCTTTTCCGCACCAGCAGCGAAACCCCGCCATAGGCCAGCGGCGGAAGCAGGGCCGCCACCACCGGCAACAGATACATCGCCCCCTGAACCTCGTATCCCCAGCGCAAACCTGACAGGACAGATTGCAGGATACTGGCTCCGATCAGCGCCAGAAACGGCAGGTTCGCGGGTTTACCGCCAGCGCGCAGCCTGTCATCGCGGCGGATGACCTCGATCAGAAGAACAAGAAGCAGAAGGGCGACGACAAACGGCAGGGGTATTGATGGCATGGCAGGCATTACATTGGCGTTCCGCCGATCATGCCCGGTTCAGCCCGCAGATGCGACCTCGATCATGTTTCAGGACGTGTTTTCGTCCCCCCTGAATCCGGCACCATCCTGATTTGATGATCCCGTCCGGGGTAGCGACATCTCCGAAAGGATCACGGCGCAGGGGGCGCCCCGTTCCATGTAAACCGTGTCCAATTTCTGGCTTCATCCTGAAAACCATCAAGCATAAATACTACATAACTATCCTTATCCGCAAAAAGTCACGCCCTGCCAGGTTCTCGTCACTGCCCCCTGGGAGTCTGGGCAAGGTCCGCAGTCTGGATCTCGCCAGCATCAACCGCATGCGCATGCATGAGCATGGCCACCTTGTCACGATGGACGCAGCCGGAAACGTGCTTTGGTCGGTGCCGGAAAGCGGCGCGATTCCGGGATCGCGGCGGCGCCTGCTTTCGGACGGAACGCTTCAGATCGTAACACCGGATTTCGCCACGATGATCAGGCAGAACCGTTAGCCTTCGCCCCCACCCAAACGTCGGGCCCCGGCATGACACGGGACAAACCGGCATGACGCAGGGGCCGGCTTCATGTCATGCTCGGTCTGCGGGGCAATCTCCCGCACCGGCCTTACTGACGGAAAGATCTTGCATGGTCGCCCTTCTGCTGCATGTGATGATTTCGGGATTTGTCGCCGTGCACATCCTGTTGCGGCGGCATCGCCAGCCTGAAGCCCGCGCCGCATGGCTGCTGATCGTCGTCCTGCTGCCCTATCTGGGGGCGCTGAGTTATCTGTTGCTGGGCCAGACCAGTATCGGCCGCAGACGCGCGCTGGTGATGGAGCGGACCTTCGCCGCCCTGCCCCGTCCCGACGCCCCGGACACCCTGCCCCGCGTTTCAGACCGGGCGGCGGAAATGCTGCGCGCCGGACGGGCCATTTCGGGCTATCCGGCGACAAGCGGCAATGCGGCCCGTCTGATGGCGGATTCCGATGTGGCCATCACCACCATGATCGCCGACATCGACGCCGCCCGGCATCATGTCCATGTCCTGTTCTACATCTGGCTGGACGATGGCAACGGCACGCGCATGGCCGAGGCGTTGATCCGTGCCGCCGGGCGTGGGGTCGCCTGCCGGATCATGGTCGATGATCTCGGCTCGCGCGGGTTCGTGAAATCCGCCCTCTGGCAGCGCATGGCCAAGGCCGGGGTGCAGGGTCGCACCGCCCTGCCGGTCGGCAACCCGCTTCTGCGCATGCTCAAGGGCCGCATCGACCTGCGCAACCACCGCAAGCTTCTGGTGATCGACAATGCGATCACCTATTGCGGCAGCCAGAACTGTGCCGATCCCGCCTTTCTGCCCAAGGCACGGTTCGGGCCATGGGTGGATGTGATGCTGCGCCTCACCGGCCCCGTGGTGCGGCAGAACCAGCACCTGTTTGCAAGCGACTGGATGGGCAACGGCGGCGATGACATCACGCCCCTGCTGCGCACGGCGGCGCCCCCGCCGGAAGGCAATCTGACCGCGCAGGTCATTGCCACCGGACCCACCTTTCACGCCTCGGCGATGGCCGAGATGTTCACCAGCCTCGCCTATGCGGCGCAGCGCCGTCTCTTCATCACGACGCCCTATTATGTGCCGACACAGGCGCTGCAATCCGCGATCTGCGCGGCGGCGCGCCGGGGGGTGGCGGTCACACTGGTCCTGCCCGCGCGCAACGATGATTTCGCCGTGGGCGCAACCAGCCGCAGCCATTACGAAAGCCTGCTGGAGGCGGGGGTGAGGATCCACGAATTCCTGCCGGGCCTCCTGCATGCCAAGACCCTGACGCTGGACGATGAAATGACCCTGATCGGGTCCGCCAACATGGATCGCCGCAGTTTCGACCTGAATTACGAAAACAACATCCTGCTGGTTGATCCGGCGATCACGCAGGCGATGCGTGCCCGGCAGGAAAGCTATCTGCTGCAATCGCGGCAGATCACCCCCGATGAAACAGGCGGCTGGGGCATCGGCCTGCGGCTCATGCACAACATCCTTGCCATCGTCGGGCCGGTTCTCTGACCGTGCGGCAGCCCGTCATATCGGCCCGTCATAGCGGATAGCGCGGGCCAGCCAGCACCCCAGCACCAGCCCCTCGATCCCGCCATCGGGGTCGCGACGGATGCGCAGCGTCCATTCGCCGGGTGCCGCCGCATCCATCGCGCGGCGACAGGTGACCGTCCACAGGTCTTCGGCCAGCGGATACATCCGTTCCATCGGGCCCCGGCCGAAAATCCCGTCAAAGCCGATATAGGCCGCGCCGTCGCGGGCCTCGATCTCCAGCCCGGCGCCGATCGTGGCGGAATGATAGCGCCCGGCGATTCCGCTGGCATCGACATGCGCCACCGGCACAAGCGGCACCGCGCGAACGGTCAGGTTTTCAGCCGGACGCGCCATCACCAGACCGTCGTCCTCGCGCCGCAGCAGGATCCCCGGCGCCTCGGCGCGGCAGTCGCCGCTTACGCTCAACAGCACGGGAGACACCGCGTAATGCAGCCGCACACCGCCCGGCGTATCGGTGGTGCGCAGGAACAGGTCATTCTCGCGGTCCAGCCACAGCCCACCCCAGCCCTGCGCAGCCTGCGGGGCGGCAGGCTCCGGCAAACCCAGCGCGGCGGCCAGCAGCCCCTCGGCCGCCCGCAGCGCACTGGCCTCGTGGTTGAAGATCACCACGACCGACAGCCGTTCCGCCGCGACATGCAGCCGGTAGGAACAAAAGCCCCGCAACCCGCCGCCATGTCCCGTCACTTCATGGCCGGCATGCAGATAGCGGCGCAGGCCAAAGCCATAGGGCGCGGGCCTGCCATCGGCGAAGGTGACAGGCGCCGAGATCCGCCGGTAAAGCCCGGCCGGATCGTCGCGCGTCGTGTCGATGTGCCGCTCCCATGCCAGCATGTCGTCCAGCGAGGCCATGACCCCGGCATCGCCAAACCATGTGATCGCGGTTTCGGCAGGCAGGAAGCCCACCTCGTCATTGCCTTCGTAGCCTGTCACGCCGTCGATGCGCGCGCTTGTGTCGGCGCCCAGACAGGCAGTCGGCATTCCGGCGGGCCGCAGGATGCGTTCTGACAGAAGCGTGTCGAAATCGCGGCCGGTCGCCCGCATGATCAGTTCGGCCAGCAGCCGGAAATTGCCGTTGCTGTAGGAATAATACGCCCCCGGTGCGAAATGCCCGTCCCGCGCGGTGGCCAGAAGCGCCAGCCCCTGTGCCGCCGAACACCGGCCTTCCGGCACCGCGCCTTGCAGCACGCTGACCGCCCAGTAGTCACGCAGCCCCGACTGGTTGTGGCAAAGCTGCGCAATGCTGGGCAGCGGCCCCTCGAACCGGGGCAGCAGATCAGGCAACAGCGGCGCCAGTTCCTCGGGGTCATCGAACAGGTCCAGCAGCAGCGCGCAGGTCATCTGTTTCGAGATCGAACAGATGGGCATGCGCCGCGCCGCCGTCATCGGCAACCGTGTCACCATGTCGGCATAGCCCCAGGCCCGCCGCGCAATCACCTGCCCGTCCTTCACCACACCGGCAACCCCCGCCGGGCCGCGATACTGCCCCGGCAGCAAATCCAGCGCGCGGTCCAGCGCCCGCATGTCGATCCCGGTCATCGCCTTATCCCGCATCCCGGAAGCAGACCCGGCTTTCCGGCCCCGCCAGTGCCAGAAACTCCAGCAGGTCGGCGCGGTTCAGGGCCGCGCATCCCGCCGTAGGGGTATACCCCTCGCGCGCCAGATGCAGGAAAATGGCGCTGCCCGCCCCCGGCACAACCGGATCGTCATTCTGCCCCAGCACCACAACGATGTCGTAAAGGTCGTCCGCCCGCCACATCTCTTCATGGCTGGCGGCGAAGGGGCGCTTTACGGGGCGGTTGTATTCGGGATGCTCCGGCGCGTCGCACCAGCCGTCATCGGGTGCGATCGCCGCCAGCGGCAACACCGTGGCAGGCGCCGCCAGCCTGTCGGCCCGCCACAACACCCGCCGGATCGGCCAGCAGCCCAGCGGGCTGATGCCATCCCCCTCGGCCGTCTTCACCGCGATACCGCCGCGGCCTGCCGCCGCGCGCCAGACCCTTTCCCCGAAACGGGCCTGCCAAACGCCCGCCTGCCCCGTCACGATCAGATCCAATCGTCGCGCTCCTTCATCCATCCGCAGGTATCGCCGTCACGACTGCCCTGCCAGACCGTCATGAATCAGCTTTACCGCAACCAGCGCGGCCGAGACATAGGTGAAAGGATAGAGGAGTCCGGCCAGCCCCGTGTCCAGAAACGGTGCCGCTCAGCCCGCCAGTGCGGTCCAGCGCCCGCCCGCTTCCCAGCTGTCGGCGCAGGCGTCGATGAAGGTCATCCCGCGCAGCCCGTCCGCCGCACCGGACAGCACCAGCGGCGCCAGCCCCAGATCGGTCCCTGACCGGCGGCTGGCGACCAGAACCCCCGCCTCGGCGTAAAGATTGGCCCAGGCGTCGGTCAGCGTCTCGCCATGGCCGCGCGGCAGGTGGATCAGATGCTCCGCCTCCGGCAGCACGCCCTGACGCGCGCCACGCAGGAAGATGCGTTCCTCCTGCTCCAGCGGGATCAAGCGCAGGCGTTCCGGCGTTTCCTGATCCCATTCCAGCGCGCCCCTGTCGCCCCAGATGCGGATGCGCAGCCCGCAATACTGCCCGATGGTCGCGTTACTCAGATGCAGCAACCCCGGCGCACCATTGGTCAGCCGCAAGCCGATATGCGCGGTATCCGGCTGCGGCTTCGCCCCGCCGCAGACGAACATGTCGGCCCGCACCTCGGCCACATCCAACCCGGTCATCGTATGCAGCAGGTGATAGGCATGTGTCCCGATGTCACCCACGATGGAGCTGCGTCCCACCACCGACGGATCTTGACGCCAGCCGATATTGCCCGCCTCCTGCGCCGCGAAGTTCCAGTCTTGCAGATATTCGACATGAACCTGCCGGATCCTGCCGATCTCGCCCCGCGCGATCAGCGCCCGTGCCTGCCGCACCATGGCGTGATGCGAGAAGGGATAGGTCATGGTCAGGCTGACGCCAGTGGCCCGCTGCACCTCGACCAGCATCCGTGCATCCGCGGTGACCGAGGTCATCGGCTTGTCGAGGATCACGTCGATGCCCGCCCGCAGGAAGGCCGCCGCGATGTCGGCATGGCTGTTGTTCGGCGTGCAGATCGACACCGCCTCGATCCCGTCCGGTCGGGCGGCCTCGGTCGCGGCCATCAGCCGATAATCGCTGTAACTGCGATCCGCCGCGATGCACCAGTCGCGGGCCGAAGCGGCGGCATTCTCCGGCCGGGTCGAAAGCGCGCCCGCCACCACCTCCCAGTGGTTCGACAGCCGCGCACCCGAGAAATGCCACGCCCCCACCAGACCGCCGCGCCCGCCGCCCACAAACCCCAGCCGCAGACGACGGCCCAGCGGCGGCAACCGCAGATCACTTTTGTCAGTAAAGCTCATTCCGCGCCCCTCAGATCGTGCCGCCGAGCGAGCCTTCCAGATCCGCCAGTTCCTGCCCGCCGGCCATCATGTCCTGCAAGCCCGGCGCATCCACCTCGCCACGCAGCGCGGTCCCCAGCGTCTGCCCCCGGTTCAGCACGGTGAACCGGTCGCCGACCGCCATGGCATGCCGCACGTTATGGGTGATGAACACCACACCGATCCCCTGCTTGCGCACCCGGTCAATGGTGCCCAGCACATTCGCCGTCTGCCGCACACCCAGGGCCGAGGTCGGCTCGTCCAGGATCAGCACCTTGGCGCCGAAATAGACGGCGCGGGCAATGGCGACGGTCTGGCGCTCGCCACCCGACAGGGTGCCGACCGCCTGATCGGGGCCACGCAGGTTGATGCCCATTTTCCGCATCTCGGTCATGGTGATGGCGTCGGCCTTGGCCAGATCCAGCGTGCGCAGCGGCCAGATGCCCTTTTCCGGCTCGCGCCCCATCCAGAAATTGCGGCTGACACTCATCAGCGGGATCATCGCCAGATCCTGATAGACAGTGGCAATCCCCGCCGTCATGGCGTCACGCGGGCTTTCAAAGATGACGGGCTTGCCCTCCACCCGCATCTCGCCCTCGCTGGGGCGGAACACGCCCGACATGGTCTTGATGAAAGTCGATTTTCCGGCACCGTTATCGCCCAGCAGGCAATGGCATTCCCCGGCGCGCACATCGAAGGACACCCCGTTCAGCGCGATGACATGGCCGAAGTGCTTCTTGATGTTGCGCATGTCTACGATGGGCGTGGTCATCAGCGTTCCCCCGTGATGATGCGGCGGATGTAGGTGTTCATGATGACCGCGATCAGCAGGATCATCCCGAGGAACACCCGGAAAAGCGAGCTTTCGGCATTGGCGAAGAACAGCCCTTGTTGCACCACGCCGAAGATCACGGCCCCCAGCGCCGCCCCGATGACCGAGCCATAACCGCCGGTCAGCAGCGCGCCGCCGATCACCACGCAGATGATCGCCTCGAACTCCTTCAGCAGGCCCCGGTCGGCCGCGGCCGAGCCGAACTCCATCACCTGACACATCGAAAAGACGCAGGCACAGAAGGCCGAGAACATGAACATCAGGATCTTCACGCGGTTCACCGGCACACCGACATAGCGCGCGGCCTGCGCGTCGCCGCCGCTGGCGAAGACCCAGTTGCCGAATTTGGTGCGGGTCAGCAACCAGTGGCCGAAGATCACCAGCACGATGGCCCAGACCACCAGCATGGGGATGCCGTCCACTACCGGCTGCCCGGCCCGGTTGCCCCGCGTGAAGGTGGCGATCCAGCCCGCATCGCCCATCCATTGAAACAGGCCCGTCAGGATCTTGCCGCCGAAAACCGGCCCCAGCCAGTCGCCCTCCGCCCGGTCCGACACACCGCTGATGATGGTCTGCCGGGTAAAATAGACCGATCCCCAGATCGTCAGCCCGCGCAGGATGTATAGCGAGGCCAGCGTCACGATGAACGAGGGCAGCCCGGTGCGGATCACCAGCCAGCCGTTCACCGCGCCTATGGCCATGCAGAAGGCGAAGGTGGCCAGAATGGCCAGCCACAGCGGCCAGCCCAGTTGCACCGAAAGGATGGCCATGAGAACGCCGGAAAAGCCGATCATCGAGCCGGTCGACAGGTCGAACTCGCCCGAAATCATCAGAAGGCAGGCCCCGACCGCGATGACCATGAATTGCGCCGAAACCACTGTCCAGTTCATCACCCCTTCGGCGGCGAACATGCCGCTGTCCCCGGCGATCAGCCCGAACAGGATGAACACAAGGATCGTGCCGCAGATCCCGCCCAGTTCCGGGCGGATCAGCATGCGGCGCAGCGGAGAGACATCTTTTATGCGTTCGTCACCGGCGGCGCCGGATGTGGTGTCGGTCATTCTTGGCCTCATTGCCGTCAGAGGAAAGGCGTGCGGGTGGGGAGCATTCACCCGCACGCGGTCGCCACGGGGGCGGGTCGCTTAGCGGAACTCGCCCGCCAGCGATTCAACCAGTTCGATATTGTCCTTGGTCACGAAACCCGGACCCGTGAAGATCGAATTGGCCGGGGCCACACCATAGCGCACATAGTTGGTCAGCACCTGAATCGGGACCGAGCCTTGCAGGAAGGGCTGCTGGTCAATGGCGAAATTGATGGTGCCATCCTTGATCCCGCCCGAGATTTCCGAAGACAGGTCGAAGGTGCCGAAATAGATCTCGCCATCCAGCCCCATATCCTTGACCGCACGGATCGAAGGCTCGGCCGAATTGGGGCCAAGCGTCAGGATCGCGCCGGTATCGGGGTTGGCGGTCAGATAAGCTTTGACCTTGTTCTGCACTTCCGACGGGTCGATGCCGGAATCGATCATCTGGTTGCCCAGATCGACGCCAAGCGCATCGGCAAAGCCGCGGCAGCGTTCAACCGAGGCCGGGTTGGTGATATAGTGGTTCACGCACAGGAACGAGGATACACCCGCCTCTTTCGCCCGTTTGCCCGCACCCAGACCCGCCTCGTATTCCGGCTGGCCAACATGCATCAGCGCGCCAAGCTTCTGGCTTTCCTCGACGGTGCCCGAGTTCACGGTGACCACCGGGATGCCCTTGGCCACCGCATCCTTGATCGGGCCCTCCAGCACGTTGTAATCGGCGATGGTGACGATGATCCCGTCCACGCCAGCGGCCGAAGCCTGCTGCACGATCCGCGCCATATCGGCCAGATCGCCGGTCGGCGGATTGCGGTATTCGGTTTCCACGCCCATCTGCTCGTTCGTGACCTTGATCGCGTTCTTGATCACGTTGAACCAGCTGTCGCTGTCGGGGCCATGGCTGATCCAGACGAATTTCTCGCCCTCGGCATGGGCTGCCCCGGCCAGTGCCGTGGTCGCAAGCAAGGCCGCTGCGGCCACGGTGTGCAACATTTTCTTCATAGGTTTCTCCTCCCTTTTGGTCGTTCGTTCGCGTCGCGGCGCCGGATGTGCCGGCAAGACCGCCGCTCAGGCCCGGCGTTTACGGGCCTGATCTTCCAGCGCGGTTTCCAGCCGCGCCTGATCCCATCCTTCCGCCACCGCGCGCGCCAGCAGATCCTGCTGGGTTTCCGGGGCCAGCCCGCCGATCGGCGGGTCGGTGTCCAGATTGGTCGGGAAGGGATAGCCGTCCGCGGTCGCCGCAATGACGGCACGGCGCCCTTCGGGCGAAAGCGCGGCCAGATGCGGATAGACCGCGCGCACCATCGCGGTGCGGTCAAGGTTTTCCATATGCCGCGCAAAGGCCGAGGCGGTCTGGATCAGGTTGACCATCCGCACCACATCGGCCGTCCGGTTCTCGCCCGCCGCATGGAACAGCGCCGGGCTGAAGAAGATCGCATCGCCCTTTTCCAGCGGCAACTGAACGTGATGCGCCTCGAAATAATCGCGGAACTCGGGGCGGGTCGCGGCGATATAGCCATGCAGGTAGCGTTGCGAATGCGGCAGAAGCTTGGTCGTGCCGCTTTCCACCGGCATGTCGCAATGCGCCACCCCGCCTTGCAGGATCAGCGTCGGCCCCGTCGCATGGATATGGTCGGGGTAAAGCGCCATCTGGTCGGGCGACATGAAGCCCAGATGATAGTCGCGGTGCGGCGCCTGCGCCTTGCCACCGGGACGCACCTGATTGACCTGGGTCGCAAGCTGGTAGCCGGGCCCAAGCCAGGCGCGGCAGGCAATGTCGATCACCGGATTGGCCATGTAGCGCGCATAAACCGCCGGATCATGCAGACACAGCTTTTGCAGGCTGTTCCAGATCCGGTCATTCGCGCCCGCCTTGGCGAAATGGTCGCCCGCCGCGATCCCTTCTGCCCGCTCCTGCGCGATGATGGCGCGGAACGCTTCGGTGGCGCTGTCGATGGCGCCCATGTCGGCGAAGGCCCGCTTGATGACAAAGACCCCCGGCCCCTGCCCGATGACCCCCGCCCATTCCGGCGCAATCGCCTCGGTCACACTGGCCCCGTCATAGATCGGGATGTTTTTCTGGATGGCCATGGCCGAAGGGCACATTGCCATTGTCGTCTCGGTCTCTGCATCGCTGCGAAAGGCGGCAAGGCTGATACCGGATACGAAATCTTTCATGCTGTCTCCTCCCGGATCGCGGGCGCAATCCTGCGACGCGGGATTCCCCGGCCTCCTCCGCCGCGAAACCCGTGATGTCAGTTGAAAAATTGCAAGCTTACCAGTGCTGCAATGAGTATTGCGAACGCGTTGCAGGAGTCAACAGCTATTTCGGTCCGGTCACGAATTGCACCGCGTGGTCTGTCATAGTGTGATCCGCGCAGGCCCTGCCGCGCCGGAGCCAACGGCGGCCTTCGTCAGACGCCCCCCGGCCATACCACCGCGATCTCGGAAGAAAGACTGCCGAAGGCCGCAAAATGGCCTTCGGAATGCCCCGCAGCTTCATGTCGGGGGCAACGCCGGATGCGCTACACCGCGACCGGCCGCAGCCAGGGCTGATCCGTGGCACCGGCGCTGTCCACCACCGCCTCGACAAAGGCCACGCCCTTCAGCCCGTCCCATGCCGTCGGCAGGTTGCGCCCGATGGCATCAGGTTCGCGCCCCTCGGCCCGCGCCCGGATCGCCTCGGCAAAGCCCGCGTAAAGATTGGCGAAAGCCTCCAGATACCCTTCGGGATGGCCCGGCGGGGTGCGGGTGCGGGCTTGCGCATCCTCCGACAGACCCGCCGCGCCGCGTTTGATCACCTGCACCCGGCCCTCCAGCGGTGTGAGGATCAACTCGTTCGGCTGTTCCTGATACCACTGCACCGAGCCCGTCTCGCCAAAGACCCGCAGCCGCACGCCGTTGGAATTTCCAATGGCCACCTGAGATGACCAGAGCAAGCCCCGCGCGCCGCCCTGATAGCGCAGCATCACATGCGCATTATCATCCAGCGCCCGGCCGCCCACGAAGGTCGCCAGATCGGCGGTCAGGCTGTCCAGCGTCAACCCGCTGACAAACCCCGCCAGATGATAGGCATGGGTGCCGATATCGCCGATGGACCCGCCGCGCCCGTTCTTCACCGGATCGGTGCGCCATACCGCCTGCGCATTGCCCTGCTGTTCGATGGCCGTCGCCATCCATTCCAGCGGATATTCCACCTGCACCGTGCGCACCGCGCCGATTTCGCCCGCCGCGACCCGCACGCGCGCCTCGTGCACCATCGGGTAACCCGAATAGGTATAGGTCACCCCGACAAAGCGCCCGCTGTCGCGCGCCAGTTGTTCCAGCGCCACCGCATCTGCCAGTGTGGCGGTCAGCGGCTTTTCACAGATCACGTCGAAGCCCGCCTCGATCAGCGCCTTCGCAATCGGGTAATGGGTGAAATTCGGCGTGCAGATCGCCACCGCCTCAACCCGGTCGGGCCGCGCGGCCTCTGCCGCGATCATCTCCTGCCATGTCCCGTAGCTGCGCGCGGGGTCAAGCCCCTGCGAAAGCGCGAAGGTGCGGCCGCGCTCCGGGTCCACATCGAAGGCGCCCGCCACAAGCTGCCACTGGCCATCCAGCCGCGCCGCGAGCCGGTGGATATGGCCGATATAGGCGCCCTGCCCGCCGCCCACCATGCCAAGCCGCAAGGGTCTCATGCCTCATCCTCCAGCCCGAGCATCGCCCGGTTGGCGCGGCGATCCGCACCGGATTTCACGAAATCGTCGAAGGCGCGATCCGACACGCCGATGATGTGATCCGCGATGAACCGCGCGCCTTCGCGGGCGCCGTCCTCGGGGTTCTTGACGAAACATTCCCATTCCAGCACCGCCCAGCCGTCATAGCCATGCGTTGTCAGCTTGGTGAAGATCGCGCCGAAATCCACCTGCCCGTCGCCGGGGCTGCGGAAGCGACCCGCGCGTTTCGCCCAAGGCATATAGCCGCCATAGGCGCCGGATTTGCCATCGGGGCGGAACTCGGCATCCTTCACATGGAAGGCGCGGATGCGGTCGTGGTAATGGTCAATGAAGGCCAGATAATCCAGCGCCTGAAGCACGAAATGGCTGGGATCATACATCAGATTGGCGCGGGGGTGGCCTTTCACCTTCTCAAGGAAATACTCCCATGAATGGCCGTCGTGCAGATCCTCGCAAGGGTGGATCTCATAGCAGACATCCACGCCATGCGCGTCGAAATCGTCAAGGATCGGGGTCCAACGTTTCGCCAGCTCGTCAAACCCCTCCTCCACCAGCCCCTCGGGCCATTGCGGATAAGGGTAAAGATAGGGCCACAGCAGCGCACCCGAAAAGGTCACATGCCGGTCAATGCCCAGCCGGGCCGAGGCACGCGCGGCAAAGCGCAACTGCTCCTCCGCCCAGGCCCGTCGCGCCTTCGGATTGCCGCGCACCGGCGCGGGCGCGAAACTGTCCATGACCGCATCATGCGCCGGATGCACCGCCACCAGTTGCCCGGTGATATGCGAGGCAAATTCGGTGATCTGCAAACCATGGTCGGCCAGCATCCCGCGCAACTCATCGCAATAGGTGTCGCTTTCGGCAGCCAGCTTCATGTCGATCAATCGGGTGTCCCATGTCGGGATCTGCACCCCCTTGAACCCCTTGCCCGCCGCCCATGCGGCCAAACCCGGCAGGCTGTCATAGGGCGCCTGATCCGCCGCGAACTGGGCCAGAAACACCCCCGGCCCCTTGATGGTGCGCATCTCAGCCCTCCAGCTTTGCCGCAGGCACCGGCGCCTCGTCAAAGCCACCATAGACCGACTGGTCGAAGGGGATGACCGCGCCGGTCATCATGCCGCAGTCATCCGAGGCCATCCACAGCACTGCCCGCGCCACCTCGGCCGGGTCGAGGATACGGCCAAAGGGCTTTTCTGCGGCCTTGCGGTCGATGAAGGTCGGGTCGCCCGTCTCCGACAGCACCAGCTTGCGCTCGTGGTCCGAGTTCATCCAGCCGATGTCGAGCTGATTGACATGGATCCGGTTGCGCATCAGCGCGAAACCCGCGTGCCGGGTCAGCGTGGCCAGCGCCCCTTTCGAGGTGGCATAGGGCGCAAGGAACGGCTGCCCCGCCAGACCGGAAACCGATCCGATATTGACGATGCGCCCCTCGATCCCCTCGCGGATCATCACCTTCGCCGCGTCCTGAATCAGAAAGAACGGCGCGCGGGTGTTGACGGCCATCATGCGGTCAAACAACTCGGGGCTGGTGTTCAGCATATTGCCCCGGTCGGTCAGCCCGGCGGCATTGACCAGAATATCCACCCTGCCAAAGCGCGCATCCGCTGCCGCAACGATACCGCGCACATCGTCCATGTTGCCCAGATCGGCGGCCAGCATCTCGACCGGAACGCCGGTCGCGGCGGTGATGTCTTCCGCCACCGCGCGGCCCTTCTCGACCCCGCGCCCGACGATCACGATGCCGCCCGCCCCGGCCGCCGCAAAGACCCGCGCGATGGCCGCGCCCAGCCCCTGCGTGCCGCCCGTGACAATGGCGATCTTGCCGTCGATGCGGTTCATGGCATGACCTCGTAACCCGCCGCCGCCATGACGCGCAGCAGCTCCGCATGCCCTTTCTTCGCCATCTCCAGCGGGGGAGAGACCTTCGGGTCTTGCTCTGCCTCCACCACGAACCAGCCCTCATAGCCTTTCGCCGCCAGCGCCTTCACGATGGCCTCGAAATCCAGACTGCCATCCCCCGGCACGGTAAAGGCACCCTTCACCACCGCATCGAGGAAGCTTTCGCGCGTGCGGTCCAGCGCGTCGATCACCGGGCGACGGATATCCTTTGTATGAACGTGCGTGATGCGCGCATGGTGGTTTTCGATCACCCGCATCACATCGCCCCCGGCAAAGGCCATATGCCCCGCATCGAACAACAGCGGCACCGAGGAATGCTGCATCAGCAGATCCAGTTCCGCCTCGGTCTCGATCACCGCCGCCATGTGGTGATGGTAGGAAACCGGCATCCCCTGCCCCGCGCACCAATCGGCAAAATCGCTCATCTTGCGGCCATAGGCGGCAATCTCTGCCTCGGTCAGCTTCGGCTTCGTCGCCAGCGGCGCCGATTTCACCCCCTGAATGCTGCGCGCGGTTTCGCCATAGACGATGCAGGGCGCCCCCGCTGCCTTGAAGAAGGCAAGTTGCTGCGCGATCCGTTCCTTTTCCACCTCGATATCGCCATCCAGCAGCAGGCCGGAAAACCAGCCGCCACAGACCGAAATCCCGTATTTCGCCAGAACCGGCCCCAGCGCGCCCATGTCCATCGGGAAGCGGCGGCCCGTCTCCATCCCGGTATAGCCCGCGACCGAGGCCTGCCGCAGGCATTCCTCAAGGCTCACATCATCGCTCAATTCCGCCAGATCGTCGTTCCACCACGCGATCGGCGCAATGCCCAGTCTTGCCTTCATCCGTTCACACTCCAACGCGCTGGTTCGCGCGAATTGCATCCTGCGCCTTGCGCGCCGCGCGCACCTTCTCGAATGTCGAGATTTCCGGCACACCCACATCCCAGTCGGCATCGCCCGGCACCCAGGCATGGGCGTCCGACACAATGGAAATGACGGTCGGCCCGTCGTTCTGCAACGCCCATTTCACCGCCTCCTCCAGATCGGCGAGGCTGTCCACCTTGCGGGCCTTTGCACCCATCGCCTCGGCATGTCTGGCGAAATCGACATGCAGCGGCGCATCCCGGTTCTGCACCCGGCAATCCGTCAGCAGGTTGTTGAACCCCGGCACGCCCTTGAACTGTTGCAGCCGGTTGATGACCGCATAGCCGCCATTGTCGCAAACCACGACGACCATGCGATGCCCGGTCAGCGCAGCGGAATAGATATCTGAATTCATCATCATATAGGTGCCGTCGCCCAGCATCACGATGGGCGTGCCACCAGTCGCACCGGGGCCTTCCTGCGCCATGGCACAGCCCCAGCCCGCCGCGATCTCATAGCCCATGCAGGAAAAGCCGAACTCGCAATCGAAAGTATTGGGGCTTTTCACCCGCCAGCCCTTCGTCACCTCGCCCGGCGTGCCGCCTGCCGCCGCGATCAGCGTGTCATCCGGCCCGGCCACCTTGTTCAGCACCCCCACCACCTGCGCATAGGACGGCACGGCGGCATTGGTCGGGCGCTGGTGATCATCCACAAGCGCGTTCCATTCGGCAAACAGCCGTTGCGCGCGGGTCATCAGACCGGCCTCTGCCGCCCAATCGCCAAGCGCCGCATCCAGATCGGCCAGCGCCTCTTTCGCATCGCCCACCACCGACAGAGCCCGGTGCTTCACCGCATCGAACCGCGCCGCATTGACCGAGATGAACTTCGCATCCTGAGCAAAGGCCGTCCACGACCCGGTGGTGAAATCCTGAAGCCGCGTGCCGATGGCAAGGATCACATCGGCCTCTTTCGCCAGCGCATTGGCCGAGGTGGACCCCACGATCCCGATGGGCCCGGCATGGACCGGATGGTAATGCGTCAATGCCCCCTTGCCCGCGATGGTTTCCACCACCGGAATCCCGCGCCGCGCCGCGAAATCGGCCAGCTCTGCCTCGGCCAGCGAATAGCGCACTCCGCCGCCCGAGATGATCAGCGGTTTCTTCGCCCCCTTCAGCGCCGCCGCCGCCCCGGCCACGGCGTCACGGTCAGGCCGCGGACGCGGGATTTTCCAGACCTTCGGCTCAAAGAACACTTCCGGGTAATCGAAGGCCCTTTCCTGCGTGTCCTGCGCCAGCCCGATGAAGGCCGGGCCGCAATCGGCAGGGTCCAGCATGGTGGCAATCGCCTGCGGCAGCGAGGAGATGATCTGTTCCGGCAGCGTGATCCGGTCCCAGTAGCGCACAACCGGCTTGAAGGCATCGTTCACCGTCACCGTCGGGTCGCCGAAATGTTCCACCTGCTGCAACACCGGGTCGGGCAGCCGGTTGGCGAAAGTATCGCCCGCCAGCAACAGCACCGGCAGCCGGTTGGTCATCGCCACACCCGCCGCCGTCACCATATTGGCCGCCCCCGGCCCGATCGAGGTTGCCGCCACCATGATCTGCCGCCGCCGCTTGGCCTTGGCAAAGCCGATGGCCGCCAGCGCCATGCTTTGCTCGTTCTGGCCGCGCCAAGTCGGCAACTGGTCCTGCACCTGCTCCAGCGCCTCTGACAGGCAGGTCACATTGCCATGGCCGAAGATCCCGAACACCCCCGCGAAAAGCGGAACGCGGGTGCCGTCGATCTCGGTGAACTGGTTGCACAGATAGCGCACAAGAGCCTGAGCCATGGTCAGGCGCACGGTGGTCCGGGACATCTCGCCTCCTCCTGCGGATGGGTTTGGCAGGAGACTACGGAATGTCCATTGACATTACAATAGTTCTGCAATGAATATTGCACAACGCTTTCGGGAGGAGAACGAAATGCTCAGGATCGCCGTCCTCGGCTGTGGCCGCATCGGGCGCATGCACGCCGAAAACATCGCCCGCCATCCGCGCGCAGCGCTTGCCGGGGTTTATGACACATACAACCCCGCTGCCGTCGAAGTATCGGAAAAGCTTGGTGTTCCCCGCTTCGAATCGGCCGAAACCGTCTTCGCATCGACGGCGGTGGATGCCGTGCTGATCGCCACATCGACCGCCACCCATGTCGATTACATCGAACAGGCCGTTGCGGCAGGCAAGCCCATCCTTTGCGAAAAGCCCATAGACCTGTCGCTGGACCGGGTGAACGTCTGCGCTGCCCGTATCGCCGATACCCGCCTGCCCATCATGCTTGGCTTCGTGCGCCGCTTCGATGCCGGTCACGCCGCCGTGCGCCGCGCCATCGCCGATGGCACGCTGGGCGAGTTGCATCAGATCGTCATCACCTCGCGCGATCCGGGCATGGCACCCGATGCCTATATCGAGGTCTCGGGCGGCATCTTCCGCGACATGACAATCCATGATTTCGACATGGCCCGTTTCATGCTGGGCGAAGAAGTGACCGAAGTCACCGCCACTGGCGCCCGCCTCGTCGATCCGGCGCTGATGGAACGCTGCAACGATTACGACACCGTCACCGTCGTGCTGAAAACCGCCAGCGGCAAACAGGCGGTCATCGTGAACTCGCGCCGCGCCGTCTATGGCTATGACCAGCGGGTCGAGGCGTTTGGTTCAGGCGGCATGGCCATCTCTGAAAACCGCCGCATGAACAATATGCAGCTTTACGGGGCCGATTTCACGGCACAGGGCGCGGTGCTGCAAAATTTCTTCATCGACCGCTATGCCGAGGCTTTCGCGGCAGAGATTGACGCCTTCGTCGATGCGGTGGAAACCGGCACCCCGGTCGCGGTCGGGTTCGAGGATGGCCGTCTCGCCCTGCTTCTGGCCGAGGCCGCGATCCGTTCGGTCGCCGAGGGGCGCAGCGTGCGCACAAGCGAACTGGGCTGACCATGTATCGCCCGTTCGGCCTGTTCATCAATGGCGGCTGGCACCAGCCTGCCGCCACCGCGCCGGTGATCTCGCCCGTCACCGGGAAATCGCTGGGCGAGGCACCCGCCGCCACCCTGCCCGAAACACAGGCTGCGCTGGACGCCGCCGCCCGCGCCCTGCCCGCCCTGCGCGCCATGGGCGGCTTTGCCCGCGCCGAGGCATTGCATCGCGCGGCGGATGCGATGCTCGCCCGCGCCGAGGAAGGCGCGCGCATGATCGCCACCGAAACCGGCAAGCCCCTTGCGCAGGCCGGGCGGGAATGGGCGCTCGCCTGCGACCAGTTCCGCTGGTATGCCGAGGAAGCCCGCCGCATCTATGGCCGCATTGTCGAAAGCCGCGTGCCCGGCGGCCGGTTCGAGGTGACACAGGAACCCGTCGGCGTGGTTGGCGCCTTCACCGCCTGGAATTTCCCTGCCGCCCTGCCCGCCCGCAAGCTCGCCCCCGCGCTGGCGGCAGGCTGCCCGGTAGTGTTGCGCCCCTCGTCGCAGACGCCCGGCGTCGCCATGGTCATGGTGGATTGCCTGCGCGCGGCCGGTTTGCCCGATGGCGCGGTGAACCTCGTGGTCGGATCGACTGCCGCCACCTATGCCCCGATCATGGCCGATACCCGCGTCCGCAAGGTCAGCCTCACCGGATCGACCCGGGTGGGCCAGCAGATGATCCGCGACGCCGCCGCCACGGTCAAGAAAGTGTCCATGGAACTGGGTGGCAACGCCCCCGCAATCATCCACGACGATGCCGATCTGGACGCCGCGCTGGATCTTTGCGTGCCGACGAAATTCGCCAATTGCGGGCAGGTCTGCGTGACGCCCGACCGGTTCTTCGTGCATGACAGTCTGCATGATGCCTTCGTCGAAGGCTTCGTTGCCCGCGCCGCGAAGATCCGGCTGGGCGACGGGCTGGACCCGGAAACCGGCATGGGCCCGCTGATCAATGCGGCCCGCCTGACCGAGATCGACGCGGTGGTGCAAGAGGCCGTGGCGGCAGGGGCCACGCTGGCGCATGGCGGCAGGCGTGCTCCGGAATACAACACCGGCTTTTTCTACCAACCGACCGTGCTGACCGACGTGACCGACGACATGCGGGTCTTTGCCGAAGAAAACTTCGGCCCCGTCGCCGCCATCACCCGTTTCACGACCGAGGACGAGGCGCTGGCCCGCGCCAATGCCAGCGACATGGGCCTGTCGGCCTATGCCTTCACCCGGTCGCCCGACCGCGCGCGGCGCATGGTGGCGGGGCTGAAGGCGGGCATGGTGGGAATCAACAGCTTCGCCCTCGCCGCCTCCGAGGCGCCCTTCGGTGGCACCAACCATTCCGGCATGGGCCGCGAGGGCGGCAGCGAGGGGATCGGCGATTACCTCGATACCAAGCTGGCGCAGATCGTGTTCTAGGGAGGCGACGATGCAGAACAGGCTGAAACAGATCTGGGCCGCAGGCCGCCCCGCCCTGAACGGCTGGCTGTCCATAGGCAACAGCTTCACCGCCGAGATCATGGCAGCACAGGGCTATGACAGCCTCACCGTCGATCTTCAGCACGGCGCGCTGGATTACAGCGCGCTGCTGCCGATGTTGCAGGCGATGCGCGGCGCGGGCGTGGTGCCGATGGCGCGAGTGCCGTGGCGCGAACCCGGCATCGTGATGAAGGCGCTGGACGCGGGCGCCATGGGCATCATCTGCCCCATGATCAATTCCGGCGCCGAAGCGGCGGAATTTGTAAGCTACCTGCGTTATCCGCCGCTGGGCCAGCGCAGTTTCGGCCCCACCCGCGCCGCGGTTGCCCATCCCGGCTACGGCCCCGCCGTCAATGACCAGATCCTTGCCCTTGCAATGATCGAGACACAGGCGGGCATCGACAATCTGGAACAGATCGCGGCGACGCCCGGCCTTGACGGGCTTTACATCGGCCCGGCCGATCTGACGCTGGGCACCCAGAACGGCCGCCTGCCCCCCGGCTTTGACCGGGAGGAGCCGGAAATGGTGGCGCTGATCCAGCGCATCCTCGCCGCCTGCAAGGCCAATGGCATCCGCGCCTGTCTCCATTGCGGCACCCCCGCCTATGCCGCCAAGGCCATCGGCTGGGGCTTTGATCTGACCACCGTGTCGGGCGATTCCCGGCTGCTGGCCGGGGCTGCCGCCGCCTCGGTCCGTGACTGGCGGCAATTGACCGGGGCAGAGCCGCTGCCCACCCCGGACCAGAAAGGGGGCTACTGATGCCGCATCTTCTGGTGGCCGGAAAATTGCACCCGACGGGCGAGGCGATGCTGCACAGCCTTCAGGCGCAGGGTCTGGGGGTGGATTACGTCGAGGAGGTCTCGGAGCCCTCCTACGCGCCACTGATCCACCGGGCCGATGCGCTGGTGATCCGCACCCAGCCGCTGACGGCCGCGACCGTGGCGCAGGCAGAACGGCTGCGCGTGGTGTCACGCCATGGTGTCGGGTATGATTCCGTCGATCTGGCGGCACTGAACGCGCGCGGCATCGCGTTGACCATCGTGGGCGATGTCAACTCCGTCTCGGTGGCGGAACACGCCATGATGCAGCTTCTGGCTGGCGCCAAACGTGCGCTGCGCGCTGACCGTTCCGTGCGCGCGCCAGATGGGTGGAACTGGCGCAACCGTCTGGAAGCGCAAGAGATTTCCGGGAAGAACCTGTTGATCCTTGGCTATGGCCGCATCGGGCGGCATCTGGCGCGGATGGCGGCGGGCTTTGACATGCAGGTGCGCGCCTGCGACCCCTTCCTTGAAGGCAAGGGATGGCCTGACGGGCGGGTGCGACCCGTGCCTCTGGACGAGGGGCTGCCATGGGCCGATTGCATCTCGGTCCATATTCCGAAAAGCGACCGCCCTGTCATCGGCGCCGCCGAAATCGCCCGCATGAAGCGCGGGGTGATCCTTGCCAATACCGCGCGCGGCGGGGTGGTGGACGAGGCGGCCCTTGCGGCGGCGTTGGCTTCGGGCCAGATCGCCGCCGCCGGGGTGGATGTGTTCGACACCGAACCGCCCGCGGCCTCCCCTCTTCTGGCACAGGACAACGCGATCCTGTCGCCGCATATCGCCGGGCTGACCGCCGACTGCGGCGAACGCATGGCCATTGCCGCAATCCAGAATGCCCTTCAGTGCCTAGACGGCACCATAGACCCTGATCTGATCGTCAACCGGAACATCCTTCATGTCTGACAAACCCAAACTGCGCATCGGCCTGATCGGCACCGGCTTCATGGGCAAGACCCATGTCTTCGGCTTCGCCACCGCCGCCAAGGTCTTCGACCTGCCGTTCGAGGTGGAGTTGCACACCGTCGCCGATGTGACGGAAAGTGCGGCCCGCAAGGCGGCCGAGGCCTGGGGCTTTGCCCATGCGACCGCCGACTGGCGGCAGATGGTGGCCGATCCGGCGATTGATCTGGTGGACATCACCGCCCCCAATGCGCTGCACAAGGACATGGCGCTGGCCGCGATCCGGGCGGGCAAGCATGTCTATTGCGAAAAGCCGCTGGCCCCTCTGGCCGCCGATGCGCAGGAAATGGCCCTCGCAGCCGAGGCAGCAGGCGTGCGCACGCAGGTCGGTTTCAACTATCTCTGCAACCCGATGCTCCACCTTGCGCACGACATGATCGCGGCGGGGGAGCTGGGCGAGATTCGCGCCTATCGCGGCGTCCATGCCGAGGATTACATGGCCGATGCCACCGGCCCCTTCACCTTCCGCCATGATCCGGCGGGCGGAGGGGCGCTGGCCGACATCGGCAGCCATGCGCTTGCCACCGCCGAATTCCTGCTGGGCCCGATCACCCGCGTGATGGGCGACTGCGTGACCGTGATCGACAGCCGCCCCGGCAGCGATGGCCAGCCACGGGCCGTCGAGGTCGATGACATCGGCCGCGCCTTCCTGCGGTTCGCCAATGGCGCGAGCGGCAGCATCGAGGCGAACTGGATCGCCACCGGCCGCAAGATGCAGCATGACTTCGAGGTCTATGGCTCGAAAGGCGCGCTGGTCTTCAGTCAGGAACGCTTCAACGAACTGCATTTCTACGCGACCACCGATGCCGCCGGACGCCGGGGCTTCCGCCGGATCGAGGCCGCGCCGGATCATGCGCCCTATGGCGCCTTTTGCGTGGCGCCCGGCCATCAACTTGGCTTCAACGATCTGAAGGCAATCGAGGTGGCCGGGTATCTGGCTGCCATTGCCGGCAAACGGGCTGAACCCTTCGGTTTTCGTGCCGGATTGCGCATCCAGACCCTGATCGAGACGATCCAGAATTCGGCCCGCGCGGGCAGTTGGCTGGCCGTGCCCTGACGGCGGCCAGTAAGTTGGAAATCATCGGATGGCCGTCTGCAATTTTCATTGCAGCCCCAATCCCTGCATGCCACATATGCAAGAATATTTATGCGATGGAGGCCGGATCATGACAGAAATCGGGACAGAACCCCCGAAGGATTATGAAGCGCTGATCCGGCTGATCCATGAGCGCCATGACCGGATGAGCAAGACCTATCAGCAAATCTCGGTCTTTCTGACGCAGAATCCCAATGATGTGGCGGTGCAATCGGTGAATGCCATTGCCGAACGCTGCGGCATCCATGCCTCCAGCTTCGTGCGGTTCGCACAATCGCTGGGCTACAAGGGTTTCAAGGAGTTGCAGCTGCTGTTCCAGAAGCGGCTTTCCACCGCCGCGCCGGGGTTCGAGGCGCGGGTGAAGGCGCTTGAGGAGGAGCTTCAGGGCCGCGAGGATGCCTCGGATTACGGCTTCCTGCGCGATCTGGTGGTGCGCGACATCGCCTCGCTGCAAAGCCTGCTGGATGACATCCCGCCAGAAAGCCTCGCCAGCGCCGCCGATCTGCTGCACGGGGCCGAGACGGTCTATCTGCTGGGCCAGTTGCGCTCCGCGCCGGTGGTGGAACTGCTGCGCTATGTCTTCACCATGCTGGGCAAGCGCTGCGTCCTGCTGGACAGCGGCGGCGGGCTGGCCACCCATATGGCCCGCACCATCACCGAACGCGATGTGCTGCTGGCGGTCTCGTTCCGGTTCTACGCCAATGAGGTGGTGAATATCGTCGAGGAAGCGGGTAGCCGCAACGTGCCCATCGTCGCGGTCACCGACAGCACGCTGAGCCCGCTGGCCAAATCGGCACGGGTGCTGTTTGCGGTGCCCGAACACGATTATTCCTTTTCACGCTCGCTGGCCGCGCCGATGTGTCTGGTTCAGGCGCTGTCGGTCGCGCTGGCCTCGCGCGTGCAGCGGGGCGCCGCGCCGCGCATTCCCACGGTCACGGGGGCCTGACCCCCCTGCCCCGCCAGCCCTGCGAGGCAAAGCTCGCACCGGATGGCAGCATCCTCCGGCAACGAATTGATTTTCCGCCACTATGCAAAAGACCCGGCGCCTGCCGATGCAGCGCGCCGGGTCTTTCCTGTGGTCAAACCTTCCCCGCGGGGAAGATCAGGAGATTTCAGCCAGCAGCCGCGTCAGCGCCGCCTCCAGCTTGCGCCGGTCGAACGCCGAGAAATCGCGGTCCAGCCGGATTTCCAGCCGGCCGTTGGCCGCCGTGCATTTCGCGGTGCCCAGCGGGGTCGGCACCTGAAAGGTGGTCTTGGCCTTGGTCGCGGGTTTCGGTGGCACGGCGGCCCCGCCCTTGCCCGGCGCCGCCTCGTCTTCGGCCTCGGCGCCAAGCGCCTTGCGCAGCACGTCGATTTCATCGGTGACGGACCGGTTGTCCCAGCCGCGCAGCACGGCACGGATCTGCGGCACCAGTTCCGGCCGCTCGTCGATGGCGGCTGCAAGCTGCAAGCCCAGCGACCGCGGGATATGCGGGGCAAAACGCAGGTCATCGCCCAGCCTGTCCATCACGCGGATGAATTGCCGGATATAGCTGCGCTTCTGATAGCCCGCCGATTTGAACAGCTCGGCCACAGCGCGGTCGGCATCGTTTTCGGCGGTCTGCGGGTCGCGGGCATAGTTCAGCGCCAGCATCGCCATTTCGGCAAAAGAGATGTCCTTGCGCACAAGGTTCTCGTCCACCATCCGGCGATACAGCGCCTCCAGATCTTCCCCGCGGGGAAGAATCCCTGCCGGAATGCGCCCCCAGCTTTCGGCATCCCCCGTCTCTTCCAGAAGCTGCCGATAGGCCGCCAGACGGCGGAAGCCCTGCACCAGTTCGTATTTGCCATCCGCCCGCGCCTCGACCCGGATCGGGTTCGACAGGCCCAGATCGCGGATCGAGGCGACCAGCTCGGCCAGTTCCATATCGTCGCCCTTGGCACGGTCGCGGACCAGCTTCCACGTCTCCACCGCGTCCAGATCGACCAGATCGACGATCAGGCCCAGCTTTTTCATCCGCACATGCTCGGCCGCCAGCGCGTCATTCTCGGCGCGGATCTGTGCCTCGACCGCGCGGCGGTCACGCAGCGATTCCGCGTTCTCTGATATGGCAGTCGCCATGGGAGAGCGGCGCGGCGCTGGCGCCTCTGCCTCAGTGGTCGGCTCGTCGGCCTCCGGCAGGTCGATGTCGAAGGTGCGGCGCTTCTTCATTGCTCATCCTCCATCTTCGCCCAGGCATCCAGAAAACAGGCTCGGAATTCTTCGTAGGCGCGATCAAAGGAGGCGCGGGCGCGGCGCCAGGTCTCGCGCGTCATGGTGCGATAGTCGATTTCATAGACCGACGACAGGAAGCGCCCGGATTGTTCAACCGCGCGGGTCATCTCGATCGGTTCGTTGCAGACCGTATCGCCGAACACCTTGCGGAACGCCTCCAGCATCGCGCGGTGCAATTCGTTGCCCGGCTCGTAGCGCGTCATCAGGAAACGCAGGTCGAGAAAGGCTTTCGGCAGCCGCATCTTCCCCGCGGGGAAGGTTCCGTCGAACCCATGCGCCAGATCCTCCAGCGCCTCGGACAATTGCCCGATGAACGAGGTGGTGCTGTCATATTCCCAATAGCCGGGGCCGGACGGGATATACAGCACATCCGCCGCGAAGACCGCGTTCATCGACTGATAGCCAATGGCGGGCGGGCAATCGAACAGGATCAGATCATAGGCATCGGCAGACAGCGCATCCAGATAGCGCGACACGGCGGCAAAGAACGACCAGTCGGGATTGAGGTGCCGGTATTGCGCGCTGGCAAATTCCACGAAGGCGGCATTGGCGCAGCTTGGCACGATGTCGATGGTGGGCCAGGCGGTCGGGCGTATGAAATCGGTCACGCGCAGATCGCCCAGACCCAGATCGCGGACCGAGGCGGGCAGGCGGCGCTGGGGCAGGGCGGTGCCGCTTTCGGCGGCCTGCGGCATGGCATTCATCCGGTCCGTCTCGCGCACCAGATCGCGGGCGATGATGCCCCAGACCGTCAGATCCTCGCTGACGTCATGCAGGCCCATCGAATGCGTCAGCGTGGCCTGCGGATCGAAGTCGACCACCAGCACCCGATAGCCATCCAGCGCCGCCGCATGGGCCATGTGCAGCGCCACGGTGGACTTGCCGGCCCCGCCCTTGAAATTGGAAATCGCCACCCGGATCGCCCGCTTGCCCGCCGGGCGCTTCGGCATCAGCGAGGTGCGGTTGATCTTCATCTTGCGCCGCAGTTCGTTGATCTCGGTCAGCGAGAACCAGCGCTGGCGCCCGTCCTCCTCGACTTCCCCGCCGGGAAGGTCGGGGTCGGCGGCAAGACGGCCGCGGAAGGTGGACTGGTTGATCTTGAAGATCAGTTCCGCCACCTCCCAGGATGAAAAGCGCCGCAGGGTCTTTTCATGCTCGGGCGAGAAAGTCTGACGGCGGATGAAGCCCTGCATCTTCAGCGATTGGGCCTGAAGGGCGGCGAGATCCTCGTGGGTATACATGCTCGGTTCCGTTGACTGGACGTAGATTTCCTGTTTTTTCAGAAATACGCCGGATTTGCCTAAACCGCAAAAGCTAAGTTATTCTTGTTGGCAGAAAATCGGAAATCGCCCGATCCACTGGATTTCGCAGGCTTTTCAGACAGGCAACCGATTCGGATAGCGCGTGCCGGACCTGCGGATTGATCGCCAGGAAACGGTGGTGGAGCCACAAGCATTGGGGGGACATTTTCGCCACCCACGCCACAGGTTGAGGGGACATTCACGTCACGATAGGGTGACAGACAGGATGTCCCCTAATACCAGAAGAACCATTTCTTTCTTGAATAGAAGCCATCGAATATGCCGTCCGAAGGATCCGGCCAGAACCAGCCCCTTGACAGAATCGAGTGACAGGACGCTAATGCCGACAACGAAATGAAAAACGCCGGGCAGTAGCGGAAAGCATCCAGGGACAACGCTCTTTGGTCCGCGATCCAGAAGAACACCGAACTGCCGGCCAAGAAACGATGGGGGTGTCCCCCGGAGGCCAGGCATGTTGATGAAGAAGGCGGTTGGCCGGGGTGGCGGCACGCGCAAATACGACCTACTGACCATTCTTGGCGTCCATGCGCTTGCACAGGGCAAGACCCTGCAACGCCAGACGCTGCGGCTTCTGTGTCTGATCACCGCGCGCTACAACTGGCAGAACGACCAGCTTTCGGTGGGTCAGGCCGAAATCGCGCGGCTCTGGTCCGTCGATACCCGCACGGTCAAACGCGAGATGGCGGCGCTGCGAGAGCGCGGCTGGCTGGTTGAGAAACGCCCGGCGGCGCGGGGGCGGGTCACGGTCTACGGTCTGGGGATCGCTCAGATCCTGCATGATACCCGCGCAAGCTGGGACATGGTCGGCCCCGATCTGGTGGCGCGGATGGATGCGCCCGAGGCCCCGCCGGAACCGGAGGCCGGGGGCAAGGTGATCCCCTTCCCGCAGCTGCCAATGCCGGAAGGGGAGGGGGCCTGGCCCCGCATTGCGCGGCGGCTGCAACAAAGTGATGCCGGGCTTTACCGTCTGTGGTTCGCCATGCTGGAGGGCATCGAAAGCGGGCATGAAGTGCTGATCAGCGCACCCTCTGCCTTTCATGCCGCCTATGTGCAGACGCATCACCTGCCGCTGCTGGAACGCGCCGTGCGGCAAGAGGAGCCGGGGTTGAGCCTGCGCTTTGTCTGAGGCGGCTCAGGCCGGGGCGGTGAGGCTGCGGGTCAGATGTTCGACCGTGGCAAGCGCCGTGGCCTCGCGCACGTCCAGTGCGGGGATACCGGCGCGGCGGGCGGCTTCCATCCCCTGTGCGCTGTCCTCCAGCACCAGACAATCGGCCGGGGCGGTGCCAAGGCGGGCGGCGGCCAGCAGGAACATCGCCGGATCGGGCTTCGCGGCCGGAACATCGCTCAGCGTCACCACGGTATCGAACAGCGCATGCAGCCCGGCCCCGCGCAGGATGGCATGGACCACCGGCGCCTCGCCGTTGGAGGCGACGGCCGAGGGCCGCGCGCCCCAGGCGCGGGCCAGTGCCGCAACCGGCGGATTGGGAGCGCATTGGCCGGTGCGGGCGAGCTTTGCCGCCGCGTCGATGCTGTCGCGCACGGCGCGGTCGATGTCGATCGGGCTGCCGCTGTCGGCCACCCAGTCCGCGATCAGTTCGCGGCGCGCAAGCCCGCCGCGGGCGTGATAGAAGGCCAAGTCCAGCGCATCACCCTGCAAGGCAAAGGCCTCGGTGAAGGCGGCGAAATGCAGGTCGCCGGTCAGCACCAGCGTGCCGTCGCAATCGAAGATCAGGGCCTTGGGCATCGGGGTCATGTCGGTCGGTTTCCTTGCAGGCAGGCAGACAGTGCCGCCGTATCGAGCGGTTTGGGCAGGCGGAACAGCCTGCCGGGAAAGCGGGCGCCCAGCGGGTCGGCATCGGGCAGGTGGCCGGAGGTGACGATGACGCGCGTGCCCTCGGCCCGGCGCAGCGCCGCTTCGGCGATAGCCCAACCAGAGGCCGCGCCGTCGAGGTGCAGATCGGTCAGCACGAGGTCGAAGGGCGGGCCCGTGGCGATCAGGCGTTGCGCTTCGGCCGCGGTGGCGGCTTCGGTCAGATCGGCCCCGGCCAGCAGGCGGCGCGCATGGGCGGCGTCAGGCGCGGCATCCTCGACCAGCAGCACGCGGCCCAGCGGGGGCAGGGCGGGTTCGGCGCTGGTGGCCAGCGGCAGCAGCAGGCGGACACTGGTGCCTTTGCCGGGTTCGGACCGGATGTCGATGTCGCCGCCCGACTGGCGGATGAAACCGCAGACCATGGCAAGGCCCAGCCCGGTGCCGGTGCCATCGGGGCGGGCGGTGAAGAACGGCTCCATCGCCATGGCCAGCACCTCGGGCGTCATGCCGCGCCCGGTGTCGCTGACCTCGACCAGCGCGCGGCCCGAGGGGGCGGGGGCCAGCGTGACGGTGATCGCGCCAGCGCCGTCAATCGCCTGTGCGGCGTTGAGGCAGAGGTTCAACAGCGCGCTTTCCATCTGGCCGGGGTCGATCCGCACCGCGAGCGGGCGGGCGGAAGGGCAGAGGGTCAGGGCGATGCGGTCGTCAAGCGCCAGCGCGATCAGATCCTCCATCCCCTCGACCAGCGCGTTCAGGTCCACCACCTCCGGGTCCAGATGCAGGCGGCGGGCAAAGGCCAGCAGGCGCTGGGTCAGCGCGGTGCCCAGATCCAGCGCGGCGGCCAGCGTCTGATGCAGGCCGCCCGCACGTTCGGGCGGCGCGGTTTCCAGAAGGTGCAGGCTGGTCGAGATGGTTGACAGGATATTGCCGAAATCATGCGCGACCTCGCCCGCGATCTTGCCAAGCGCTTCGGTCCGCTGCACCTGTTGCAGCCGGTCCTCCAGCGCGCGGCGGGCGGAGACGTCGGTCAGCAGCATGACGGTGCCGCCGGTGGCGAGGCGGCTTTGGCGCAGATCGACCACGCGGCCATCGGCGTGATGCAGTTCGGCAAAGCCATCGGGGCCGGGAATGCGCTGCCAACCCGCGCCCGCCAGCAGCGCCGCCATGTCGGGGCGGCCGTCGAAAGCCCCGGCGGGCAGGCCCAGAACCGGGGCAAGGTGGCGGTTGTGGGCGACCAGCGCGCCTGCGTCTGACAGGATGGCCAGACCGTCGGACATGCCGTCGAACAGATTTTCGAACAGGGCGTTGCGCTGTGCAAGTTGCCGGTTGGAGCGGTCAAGCCGCAAGGTATTGGCGCGGAAGGCGCGGAAGGCGTGGAACAGCTTGCCGATCTCGTCGCCCGCATGTTCGCCGCGCGGCAGCCGCGAGGAACGGTCGCCCACCGCGAGGCGCATCATTGCGTCCGAAATGGCGCGCAGGTTGTCGGTGACATAGCCCGAAACGAACAATGCGGCCAGAAGCGCGACCACGGCGCTGATCAGGCCGACAATGACGATGATGCCCCGCGCGAAAGCGATGGCCGAGAGGGTGCGGGCGCGTTCGGCGGCAATTTGTGCCTGCGTGCGGGCCGTCACCTCGGCCGCGTGCAGGCTGACCGCCTCGGCCCCCAGCCGGATGCGCGCCAGCGCGGCTTCGGCGGCGATCTGGCGGGCGAGTTCGAGGCGGCGCAGTTCGAACAGGCCCGCGGGGCCTTCGGCGAGGGCGCGCATTTCATCCAGATAGGGGCGGTTGGCCGGGGTGGCGGCGATAGTGCGGATCAGGCGGAAATATTCGCGGTGATGTTCGCCCACGCTGACCAGATTGCTGGCCCGCCCCGCCCCCAGAAGGGCGCGGGTGATGCGTTGCAGGGTCAGCCAGTCCTGCGCGAAGGGCTCGGCCGCGGCGCGGGCGACGAGCTGGCGCTCGATCCCGGCGGTGCGGGCGTTGAGGCGCAGGATCTGGTCGGTGTAGCCCGCGCGGGCCGAGGCGGCGGCGACCAGATCCAGCACGGCGGCATCCATGCCGCGCAGGGTGGCGGCCAGCGCGGCCTCGCCGGGGGCGAGGCTTCCGGCGATGCCGGCGATCAGGGTGCGGGCGGTCTCGGCCTCCTGCCGGATGCGGAACGGGCTTTGCAGGGTCAGCAGCCACGGCGCCCCGGTCGCAAGGTCCGAGGCGCGGCGCGACAGGGTCAGCGACTGGTCCACGGCGGTCAGCGTCTCGTCATGCAGCCGGTCCAGCCGGGCGGTGGCCTGATGCAGCGTGACCCAGCTTGTCGCGCCCACGATTGCGGTGGCCGTGGCCAGCGCCGCCAGCGCGCCCCACATCCGGGCGCGCACGCTGGGGCGGGGCAGGGGCATCATGGCGCGGTGACGAAGATATACCCCTGCCCGCGCCGGGTTTGCAGATGCGCGGGCTTCGAGGGCACGGGTTCGATCTTGCGGCGCAGGCGCAGGATCAGCACGTCGATAGTGCGATCCATGTAAAGCGACAGGTCATTGCCCAGTTCGCGCAGCAGGTCCGACCGGGGGATGATGCGGTCGGGGTGGCGCAGGAAGTAATCAAGCAACCGGTATTCAGCATTGGTCAGCGGAATTTCGGTGCCATCCGGCCCCAGCAGTTCGCGCCGGGTCTGATCCAGCCGCAGGGCGCCGAAGCTGCGCATCCGGCTTTGGCTGCGGTCGGGTGTCGCAAGGGCGGGGTGGCCCGAGCGGCGCAGCACGGCGCGCAGCCGCGCCACCAGTTCGCGCGGGTTGAAGGGCTTCATCATGTAATCGTCGGCGCCGGTTTCCAGCCCGATGATCTTGTCGGTCTCGTCGCCGCGCCCGGTCAGCATGACGATGGGCAGGCCCATCGTCTCGCGGATGCGGATGGCGAGGGTCTGGCCGCTTTCGCCCGCCAGCCGCAGGTCGATCAGGGCAAGGTCCACCGGCCCGGCGGCAGCGGCGGCAAAGAAGCCCGCGCTGTCGGGCACGGCGACGGGGGCAAAGCCGTTCTCGGCCAGAAGCGCCGCCAGGCTGGCGCGCAGGTCTGCATCGTCATCCACAATGACGACGACGGGCCCCCGGGGTGGTGCCGCGCTGGTCATGGTTCCTCCGTCTTGCCGCGCCCTCCCGCCCGGCCTGACCATGATGCCTTGTGGCCCGGTTGGCGGGGAGAGGGTTTCGGGTTTCATTTGTGACCCGTTTCACCCGGTTTTGTAACATTGTTCATCAAAAACCGGGCACTGTGCAGCGCTGTTCATCGTTCCGGGGGTCGCTTGCGCGGGCTTCGGCATGGCAGGCTTCTGTCAGTCCGGCCCATCCGCCCGAGGAAGCGGCAGGCCGGGGCAACGGGAGGATACCATGACCAAGAAGCTTTATATCAGCGCGCTGGCGCTGTCTGCTGCCATGTCCGCTTCGGCGGCGATGGCCGAGGAACTGAACGTCGTCTGTTCCAACGAACAAACGTGGTGCGATCTGATGGCGCAGAATTTCGAGGCGGCGACCGGGATTGATGTCGCCATGGTGCGCAAATCGACCGGCGAGGTTCTGGCGCAACTGCGGGCCGAGAAGGGCAATCCGAAAGTCGATGTCTGGTGGGGCGGCACGGGCGATCCGCATATCATTGCCGCGAACGAGGGGCTGACCCAGGCGACCGGCGTCGATGTCTCGGGCCTGCTGGGCTGGGCTCAGAACATGACCAACATGACCGGCGGCAAGGCCGTGGGTGTGCATGTGGGCCTTCTGGGCTTCATCTACAATACCGAGGTGCTGGCCGAAAAGAACCTGCCCGTCCCGGCCTGCTGGCGCGATCTGGCGAAGCCCGATTACAAGGGCGAGATTCAGGTGGCAAACCCCAATTCCTCGGGCACGGCCTATACGGAACTGGCGACGCTGGTGCAGCTTTTCGGCGAGGATGAGGCGTTCAAGCTGCTGGCCGAGATCGGCGCCAATGTGAACCAGTATACCAAATCCGGCTCGGCCCCCGGCAAGGCCACGGCGCGCGGCGAGACGACGATCGGCATCGGTTTCATGCATGACATGGTGAAGCTGAAGAAAGAGGGTTTCCCGGTCGAGATCGTGGCCCCCTGCGAGGGCACCGGCTATGAACTGGGTGCCGTGTCGGTGGTGGAAGGCACGCCGCATCTGGAGCAGGCGAAGAAATGGGTGGAATATGTCATTTCCGCCGAAGGCCAGTCGCCGGGTCTTGAGGTCGGCGTCTACAACATTCCGTCGAACCCCGGTGCGGCCACCGACCCGGAGGCACCCGACATGGCCTCGGTCAAGCTGATTGATTACGACTTCGCCACCTATGGCGCATCCGACACCCGCGAGCGTCTGCTGGCACGATGGGAAAAGGATGTGAAGGGCGCCGGCGGCGCGATCGAAGAGTAACCACCCATCCGGCCCGCGCGGATGACGCGCGGGCCATTTTCCGTTCGGGGACGATCAGATGACGCGCACCGCAAGGCTGTGGAGCCTGGTGGGGTTGGCCGGTTTTATCCTGCTGCCCTGGTATATGGTGCCGGGGGGCTTTCTGTCCTTCGGCTGGATGGCCGATCCGGCAGGGGAGGGGGCCTCGGGTCTGACCTCGGTGCTGGAGGGGCGCTTCTGGCTGTCAGGGCCGGGTCTGGCGCTGCTGGCCGCGCTGGCGGCGGGCAGTCTGCTGAAGGACGCGCAGGCGCGGGCCAAGGCTTGGGTGATCTGCGGCATCGCGGGGCTGGCCTTGCTGGCAGCGCAGGGGCTTTTGATCCTTGGCACCGGGCCGCGGCTTGCCATGCTGGGCGATGCGGCGCAGCCAGGCATGGGGCTGGGCGCCTTTGTCACCGCGCTGGCGCTGCTGTTCGTCACCACCACCGGGATTTCGGCGCGCGGGCAGGGCAGGGGGGATGCTTTCGTCACCGGCCTTGTCGGGCTGATCGTGGCGCTGGTCGGTGTTTTCGTCTTTTACCCGATGGCCTTCATCCTGATCCGGGCGTTCGAGCTGAAGGGCGGCGCGGGCTTCGGCGTGTCGGAATTCCTGCCGCGCTTCCTGTCATCCGAAACGTGGTCGCTGGCCTGTCTTGCAGGGGGCTGGTGCGGACCGGCGATCAACTCGCTGGCGCTGGCGCTGGCGACGGGTCTGGGCACGACCCTGCTGGGCCTGTCCTTCGCGCTGATCTTCACCCGCACCGATTTCGCCGCGAAAAAGCTGCTGCGGGTGCTGACCATCCTGCCGATCATCACACCGCCCTTCGTGATCGGCCTTGCGCTGATCCTGCTGTTCGGCCGCGCGGGCACGATCACCGAGTTCCTGCACTGGGCCTTCGGGATGGAAAAGACCCGCTGGCTTTACGGTTTCTGGGGCGTGTGGCTGGCGCAAATGCTGTCGTTCACGCCCATTGCCTTTCTGGTGCTGATCGGGGTCGTCGAAGGCATCAGCCCCTCGATGGAGGAGGCGAGCCAGACGCTTGACGCCGACCGCTGGCAGACCTTCCGCCGCGTCTCGCTGCCCTTGATGCGGCCGGGGCTGGCCAATGCCTTTCTGCTGGGTTTCATCGAAAGTCTTGCCGATTTCGGCAATCCGCTGGTCTTGGGTGGCAATTTCAACGTGCTTTCGACCGAGATCTATTTTGCCATCGTGGGCACCGTGGCCGATCCGGCCAAGGCCGCGATCCTGTCGATGATCCTGCTGGCGATGACGCTGGGCGCTTTTCTGGTGCAGCGCCGCTGGCTGGGGCGCAAAAGCTATGCCACCGTTACCGGCAAGGCCGACAATGGCCAGCACGCCAGCCTGAATCCGGGGCTGAAATGGGCCTGCTATGCCACCGCGTTGCCCTGGGCGGCGTTTACGCTGGTGCTTTATGCGCTGATCGTCTTTGGCAGCTTCGTGAAGCTTTGGGGCTATAATCACAGCTTTACGCTGGCGCATTACAAACAGGCCTTCGCCATCTCGTTCCGCAACGGCGTGCATTTCACCGGGGCTGCATGGGACAGCTATTTCTCCACGCTCGGGATCGCCGCGATTTCCGCGCCGCTGACGGCGATGGTGGGGCTGGCGACGGCTTACCTGCTGGTGCGGCAGAAATTCGCCGGCAAGGATGCGTTTGAATTTTCCACCATGCTCAGCTTCGCCATTCCGGGCACGGTGATCGGGGTGGCCTATGTCATGGCCTTCAACTTCCCGCCGATCGAGCTGACGGGAACGGCGATCATCCTGATCCTTGTCTTTGTCTTCCGCAACATGCCGGTGGGTGTGCGCGGCGGGATCGCGGCGATGAGCCAGCTGGACAAATCGCTGGACGAAGCCTCGATCATGCTGGGCGCGAACAGCTTCACCACGCTGCGCCGGGTGATCCTGCCGCTGCTGGGCCCGGCGATCCTTGCGGCCATCACCTATAGTTTCGTGCGGGCGATCACCTCGGTTTCCGCCGTGATCTTCCTCGTCTCCGCCCGGCACAACATGGCCACCAGCTTCATCGTTGGCCGGGTCGAGAACAATGAATTCGGCATCGCCATCGCCTATTCGACGGTTCTGATCGTCACGATGCTGGCCGCCATCCTTGCTTTGCAGGCCGTCATCGGCCGCCGCCGCCTGCGCCGGTCCGACCGCGTGGCGGCATGACATGAAAGGTTCCGAGATGACCAAAGGTTCCGTCCGTTTCGAGAATGTCACCAAGCGCTATGGCGAGGTGACGGCGCTGAAGCCGCTGACGCTGGATATCCAGCCCGGCACGCTGTGCACGCTGCTGGGGCCGTCGGGCTGCGGCAAGACGACGACTCTGCGGCTGATCGCCGGGCTGGAAAGCGCCAGTGAGGGGCGGATCCTGATCGGCGGGCAGGATGTGACGCATCTGTCGGCGACCTATCGGCGGGTGTCGATGGTGTTCCAGTCCTATGCGCTGTTCCCGCATATGACCGTGCTGGAAAACGTGGCCTATGGCCTGAGCGTCAAGCGCATGCCCAAGGCCGAAATGGCCCAGCGAGCCGAGGCCGGGCTGGAGATGGTGGGGCTGAAGGGCTTTGGCGCGCGTCTGCCATCGGAACTTTCGGGCGGGCAGCAGCAGCGCGTCGCGGTGGCCCGCGCCATTGTGCTAGAGCCGGAGGTTCTGTTGCTGGACGAGCCGCTGTCGAACCTTGACGCCAAGCTGCGCCGCCATGTGCGCGAGGAGATCCGCCAGATCCAGCAGCGGCTTGGTCTGACCGCGGTCTATGTGACCCATGATCAGGAAGAGGCGATGGCGGTGTCGGACCGGATCATCGTGATGAAAAACGCCGAGATCGCACAGGAGGGCACGCCGCACGATCTGTATGAACGCCCGGCTTCGGCCTTTATCGCGGATTTCATCGGCGATGCGAACCTGCTGGATGTCGAGGTGACGGAAAGCGGCGCGGCCACGCGGCTGCGCCTGCTGGGGCAGGATTATGCGCTGCCGCTGGCCAGCACGGCGAAAGGCCCGGCCAAGCTGGTCCTGCGCCCGCATCAGGTGCGGCTGTCAGCCGGGCCGGTGCCGGGCGGCATCCCTGCCGAGGTCAGCTATGCCGCCTATCTGGGCAATTCGATCCAGTATACGCTGGCGACCCCGGCGGGCGAGGTCTTTGCCATCCTGCCGCCTTCGGCCCATCCCTTTGCCAAGGGTGACAGCGTGGTGCTGACGTGGCAGCCCGAGGATGTGCGGCTGGTCGCGGCCTGAGCTAGAGCGGGCCGTCCAGCGCGGCAAGCTCCTGCGGGGCACCGTCGAACGCATAGGGGTTGAGGATGGCGCGGCCTGCCAGAAGATCGGCCTCGGGCCGGGTCAGCCCTGCCGCCTCGGCCAGCGGGCGGAACCGGGCGCGGATGGTTTCGATCTGCTGGCGGGCGAGGGCGACGGCCTCGTCCTGCCGCAACCCGAACTCGCCTGCCGCGGCAAGGGCGGTGGCGATGCGGGCGCGGCGGTCATTGCCCTGCACGGCCATGGCCTGATTGGCCTCGCGCCCCAGACGGGGCCGGGGGTCGATGTCATAGGCGGGCGTCAGCCGGATTGCGTGGCCATCCCAGAAACAGGCATGGTTGCGGGCGTGATCGTCGGTATTGCCGACAAGGATGTTGAACAGCATCCGTGACCAGAGTGCGCGACAATCCGCGACCGGGCTGGCCGAGCGGTGACGCAGCACCGTGGCCAGCGCCGGATAGCTGGCATAGCGGGCGGCGGTTTCGTCCAGCCCTTGCAGGGTAAGGGCCGAAACCATGGCGCGGCGCAGGAAGCCCGCGCCCTGTGCCACGCGGTCGAAGCGTTCGACCAGCAGGACATCCTTGCCCTCGACCTGCGCGCATTGGACTTCGGCCACTTCCAGCCCCGCTTCGCGGGCAAGGCGCATCGCCAGAAACTCACCCCTCACCACGTTGTGCTGATCGCGTGAGGACGAGAATTTGGCGATCAGCTTGCGATAGCCGTCGGTCAGTTGCGCCTTGGGCCGCGCGCCACCGATCGAAGTGCCGTGCCGCAGCGCCTCGTCCAGTTCGGGCGACAGGGGGGTGCCGCGCTCCACCGCCTCGGCGGCGTTCAGAAGATCCTGCAACCGGGCTTCGCCTTGCAGGCGGGGGCGGTAGTCGGTGGCAGAGGTCTGGAAATCCAGCGCGCCGATCCGGTCGGAACCGGAAAGCAGCAGATAGTTCAGTTCGTCCAGTTCGGCGGTATCGACATCCTTGCCCCGGCGGCGGAACTGCCGGTTCAGCACGACCCGGCGGCCCCATTGATCGGGCGCGGCATCGCGCAGCGCCCCTGCGATGACATGCGGCGCCTCGGGCAGGATCACCCGGTCCACCAGCGGCAGTTCCGGCAACCAGACGGAAATGGCATCGGGCCGGGCAAGGTAGCTGCGGCCATAGGTGAAGCGGTTGATGCCGTCCACAAGGTCGATCCGGCCGCAGACCACCGGGTCGGTGGCGCCGGGCAGCCAGATCCAGACGAAGGCGGATTGTGCCGGGCGCAGCAGGGGCTCAGAAGTCATTGTCGGGCTTCGACTGGCTGGCCTGGAAGGCGCGTTTCGGCAGCAGGGCGTTCAGGGCACGTTTCTGGTCCAGCAGCGTGCCAAGCTGATCGGTGGGCACGTCGAACAGCGGGATGCCAAGGATTACCGCCGCCTCGAAAGCGGTGCCGATGGCGGTGCCCGGTTCGCCTGCCTCAAGCCGCTGGATGACCCCGCGCGACACCCCGACCCGTGTGCCGAGTTCGGCCGCCGTCATGCCGCGCTGCATCCGTGCGGCGCGGATCATCGCGGCCAGAATCCCCAGTGCCTCTTGCGTGGGGGGGGAAACGGGTTGCGCTTTGCGCATGGCGATCCTTTTGTGGGGCATAACTGATTGTTATGGTCTTTATATGGATCGTGCGCAAAAGTTTCAATCGGAGTGATCCACTTTCGGATCGTAAACTGAAGATATGACCCATTCATAGATCACATTCGAGGGCTATTGCCCCCGGCGGCGCCTCAGGCGGCGTCAAGGTGCCAGTTCAGGCCGGTGAAGCCTTCCCGAAAGGCGAAATTGACCAGATGGCTGTCGATGACAAAGCGGGCCTGAATCAGCGCCTTGGCATCCTCGGCCTGAACGCGGACGGTCAGCCCTTCGTCGTCTGCCGTCAGATCGGCCGGGCCGGAGGCCAGCGCGGCACGACCCTGTGCCGCATCAAAGCTGACTTCCACCTTGTGCGCGAAATGCTTGCACAGTTGTTGCAGGTATTTCGAGCCATGCACGGTGGGATAGCGGGCGGTCGAGATGAGCATGCCATAATTCCTTACTGTTTTACTAAAATTACCTGACACCCCCGTTTTGTGCAAGCGGATCGCCCGTTCACGATCCTGTGCAAGATGAAGCCGTGTGGTGCCGATGGTGGGGCTGGCGCTCTGCCGGGAAAAACAATTTTCTTGACGCAACAATTTTTTTCTTTCGTAATGGTTGTAAGAAAAATGGCGAACAGCCAGTCAGTTTCAGGGTGAGGATGCGACCATGATGTCAGGACCGGCGGGGGGATTCCCGCAGGCGGCCTCCGGCTTGTTTGGTTCCCGCAACGCCCTTTCCTTTCCAGAATAATTCTCCCGTTTCGGAAGCTGGAAAAAATTCATTTAACGTCTTCAATGGCTTGGTAACATGACAGAGTTTGCGACCCTTCTTGATCTGCTGCATGTCAGGTTTCAGGAGGATGCGGAGCGGCCTGCCTTCACCTTTCTGGACCAGGACCGGCAGGAGACGCTGAGCTTCGCGCGGCTTGGCCATCTGGCACGGGATCTGGCCGGGCATATCCAGCGGCAGGCCGGGCCGGGCGATCGGGTGCTGATCGTCTTGCCACCTGGGCGCGACTATGTGGTGGCGGTGGTGGCCTGTGCGCTTGCGGGTGCGGTGGCGGTGCCCGCGCTGTCGCCCGCCTCGGTCAAGGGGTTGCCGCGTCTGGCGCGGATCGCAGAGGACGCCGGAGCGGTGCTGCTGCTGACCGGCGCGGCGCAGGCGGAAAAGCTTGCGGCGGAGCCTGCGCTGGCCGCGCTGCCGCGCCTGCTGGTCGAAGGGGAAGCGCCTGCGGATTGGGTTGCCCCCGCGCTGTCGCCCGATGACCTGCTGTTCCTGCAATATACCTCCGGCTCGACCGGCACGCCCAAGGGGGTGATGGTCAGCCATCGCAACGCGCTGGCCAATCTTGGGCTGAGCCGCGACACATTCGGGATGAGCGCGCGGGATGTCATCGTGTCCTGGCTGCCGCCGCATCACGATTTCGGGCTGGTGGGCGGCATCTTCTCGGCGCTGTTCAACGGCTGCCATGCGGTGCATCTGACGCCGCTGGCCTTCCTGACCCGGCCGCGCCGCTGGCTTCAGGCGATCAGCGATTTCCGCGCGACCATCACCGGGGCGCCGAATTTTGCCTGGGATCTGTGCGTGTCGCGGATCGGGGCAGAGGATCGCGCCGGGCTGGACCTGTCGTCGCTGCGGGTGGCGATCAACGGGGCGGAGCGGGTGCGGCCCGAGACGCTGACCGCCTTCTGCACCGCTTTCGCGGATTGCGGCTTCGACCCGGCGGCGGTGACGCCGGCCTATGGGCTGGCGGAAACCACGCTTCTGGTGGCGGCGCCGCGTCTGCATGTGGCGGGGCAATTGCCGCGCATGATTGCCGGGCCAAATGCCTCGGGCGACGAGGCCGCGCTGGTGCAGGGGCAACTTGTCGGGCATGGCGTGGCGCCGGGCACGGTGATCGTGGGGCCAGAGGGCGCGGTGCTGCCCGAGGGCCAGCCGGGCGAGATCTGGGTCAGCGGCCCTTCGGTCGCGCGCGGCTACTGGCGCAACCCGACGGAAACGCAGGCGGCCTTCGGCCATCGTCTGCCGGGGCAGGAAGGCGCGTTCTTCAGGACCGGCGACATCGGCCTGATCGACGGGGGCGAGCTGTTCATCGCCGGGCGCAGCAAGGAAATGATGATCCTTGCCGGGCGCAACCTGTTCCCGCAGGACATCGAACCGGATGTCGAGGCGCTGAGCCCGGCGTTCCGGCGCAGCGGGGCGGCCGTCTTTACGGTGGAGGACGGGCGCGAGACCCGGCTGGTGGTGGTGCAGGAGGTGCTGGACCGCCGCGCGCTGAAAACCGAGGGGCTGGCCGAACAGTTGCGCGCCATGTTGGCCGAGCGGCACGACATCGCGGATCTGGCGGCCTTCCTGCTGGTCAGGACCGGCGATCTGCCGCGCACCACCTCGGGCAAGATCCAGCGCTTCCGCTGCGCGCGGCTGTTCGCGGAACAGGGGTTCCGGCCGCTGTGGTCGTGGCAGGCCGGGGCGGCGGTGCAAAGCGATTTCGTGGCGCCGCGCAGCGCGACCGAGATCGAGCTTGCCGCGCTGTGGCGCGATCTGCTGGGCGGCGAGGACATTTCGATCCGCGACAATTTTCTGGAACTGGCGGGCAATTCGCTGCTGGCGACGCAGATCATCTCGGCGCTGGACCAGCGGTTCGGGGTGGATGTCTCGCTGACCGCGCTGTTCGAGAATCCGACGATCGAGATGCTGGCGGTCGAGATCGACCATGCGCTTGCCCGCCGGGTGGTGGTGGCTGAAGATATTCAGCCCCGCCCGGTGTCGCCCTTGCAGGCGCGGCTGTTCTATCTGGACCAGTTCGCGCCGGGGGATCCGATCTATACGGTCAGCCGGGGACTGCGGCTGGAGGGGGCGGTCGATACCGGCGCGCTGGAACGGGCTGCCGCTGCGCTTGCGGCACGGCACGAGGTGCTGCGTTATCGCTTCGCGCTGGAAGAGGGCCGCCCGGTGGCGCAGCTTCTGCCTGCGCTCGACGGGCTGACCGACTGCCGGGTGGTGGATGATGTGGAAGCTGCTGCCGATGCGCTGCGCGCGGCGCCCTTCGATCTGCTGGCGGGCGGGTTGCTGCGGGTCGCGCTGCTGACCTCGGCGGTGGATGACGAGGTGCACCGTCTGATCCTGTGCGCCCATCGCATCGTGGCCGATGACCTTTCGGCGGACCGGATGCTGGCGGAACTGGCGGCGCTTTATTCGGCCGAGGTGGCGGGGCTGGCCCCGCGTCTGCCCGCCGCGCGGCAACATGCGGCGCTGGCCGAGGCACAGCTTGGCTGGATGGCCTCGGACAATGGCCGCGCCGATCTGGACTGGTGGCGCGATGCCTTGCAGGATGCGCCCGCGTTGCTGGCGCTGCCGACCGACCGGCCACGGCCTGCGGTGCAGGATCACAGCGGCGCGCGGCGTGGCTTCTTCCTGTCGCTGGCAGCGGCAAGCGCGGCAGAGGCCGCCGATCTGGCCGCCACCGCCTTTGCCGTGCTGCTGCATCGCTACAGCGGGCAGGGCGATCTGTGCATCGGTCTGCCGCATCGGGTGCCGACCGGCGATGTCGGCCCGCTGACCGACATGCTGCCGCTGCGGCTGGCGGTTTCGGGCGAGATGCGGTTTGGCGATCTGCGGCACCGGCTGGCGGCCAGCCGCGCCGCCGCCGAGACGCGCGGCGCCGTGCCCTTCGATGCCATGGTGGAGGCCGTGCAGCCCGAGCGGCATCTGGGCCATGCCCCGGTGTTTCAGGTCGCGCTGGAGATTGCGGGGGCGGCCCCGGCGCTGCCCGAACTGCGCGGGCTGGCGGTGCGGGCCGAGCCTGCGCCCGCCCCGCATGCGATGTATGACCTGACGCTGCGCCTGCGCCCGGCGGAGGGCGGCTTTGCGGCCGAGATCGACTATGCCACGGCCTTGTTCGATGCGGAAACCATGGCCGCGATGGGGCGGCATCTTCAGCGCGTGCTGGACCAGCGCACCGCGCCCATGCTGCTGGCCGAGCCGCTGCCGGATGCGGCAGAGCAGACCCGCATCCTGCGCGACTGGAACGCGACCGGGGCGGATTACCCCGAAGCCGCACCGCTGGCCGAGATGTTCGCCCGTCAGGTGGCGCTGCGCCCCGAGGCCGCCTGTGTGGTGGCCGAGGATGGGGAACTGAGCTTTGCCGAGCTGAACCGCCGCGCCAACCGGCTCGCGCATGCGCTGATCGCGGCAGGGGTGGGGCCGGATGATCTGGTGGGCCTTTGTGCCGAGCGCAGTGCCGCGATGATGGTGGCGCTGCTGGCGATCCTGAAGGCGGGGGCGGGCTATCTGCCGCTGGACCCGGCGCTGCCGGAGGCGCGGCTGGAGTATATGATCCACGACGCCCGGCCGCGTGCGATTGTCACGCTGGCGCATCTGTCCGGCGCGTTGCCCGCCGCCGCTTGCCCGGTGCTGCTGGCCGATGACGCCGCTGCCCTTGCCGACCGGCCCGAAACCGACCCCGCGCCGCGCGGCACGATGCAGACGCTGGCCTATTGCATCTATACCTCCGGCTCGACCGGCAACCCCAAGGGCGTGATGGTGGCGCAGGCCGGGGTGGTGAACCGGCTGTGCTGGATGACCCGCGCCTATGGCGTGGCGCCGGGCGAGCGGCTGTTGCAGAAGACGCCCTACAGTTTCGACGTTTCGGTATGGGAGCTGTTCTGGCCGCTGATCGCGGGGGCGACACTGGTGATGGCCCGGCCCGGCGGGCATCAGGATGTGGCCTATCTGGCCGGGGTGATCCGCGACCAGCGCATCACGACCGTGCATTTCGTGCCGCCGATGCTGGAATTCTTCATCGACTATGCCGATCTGTCGGGCTACGGCAGCCTGCGGCAGATCCTTTGTTCCGGGCAGGCGCTGCCGGTGGCGTTGCAGAACCGCGTGCTGGCGGCACTGCCGCATGTGGCGCTGCGCAACCTTTACGGCCCGACCGAGGCCTCCATCGAAGTATCGCACTGGGATTGCCTGCCGCGGGCGGGGCAGGCCACGGTGCCGATCGGGTATCCGATCGGGAATATCCGGCTTTATGTTCTGGATGCGGCGCTGAACCCGGTGCCGGCGGGTGTGGCGGGCGAGCTGTTTCTGGCGGGTATCGGTCTGGCGCGGGGCTATCTGAACCGCCCCGATCTGACGGCCGCGGCCTTCGTGCCCGATCCCTTCGGCCCGCCCGGGGAGCGGATGTATCGTTCGGGCGATCTGGCGCGGCATCTGCCCGATGGCGCGGTGGAATATCTGGGCCGGATCGACGATCAGGTGAAGATCCGGGGCTTCCGCATCGAACTGGGCGAGATCGAGGCGCGGCTGACCGATCTGCCCGCGATCCGCGAGGCGCTGGTGGTGGCAACCGATCCCGGCGCGGGCGAACGCAGCCTGATCGCCTATCTGGTGGCGGAACCGGGGGCCGAGGCGGAGGAGCGCGCCGTGAAGGCCGCGCTGCTGGACCGGCTGCCCGATTACATGGTGCCCGCGTGGTTCGTCTGGCTGCCCGCCTTCCCGGTGACGGCGAATGGCAAGATCGACCGTCGCGCGCTGCCGAAACCCGATGCGCGCCGGGGCGACGACGGTTTCGTCGCGCCCGAGGGCGAGACGCAGATCGCCATGGCCGCGATCTGGGCCGAACTGCTGGGCCGGGATCGCGTGGGCGCGCAGGATCGCTTCTTCGATCTGGGGGGGCATTCGCTGCTGGCGACGCAAGCCATTTCCAAGATCCGGCTGCGGTTCGGCGTGGATGTCCCGTTGCGTGCGGTGCTGTTCGACCGGCCCACGGTGGCTGAACTGGCGGCCGAGGTCGATGCCCTGCGCGCCGACAACCGCCAGACCGGGATGACCGCGATCCGCCCGGCGCCGCGCGATGGCGACCTGCCGCTGTCCTTCTCGCAGATACGGCTGTGGTTCCTTGACCAGCTTGAGCCGGGCAATCCGTTCTACAACATCCCGGCGCCGACGCGGCTGCGCGGGCCGCTGGATGTGGCGGCGCTGCGGCAGGCGATCAACACCATCGTCGCGCGGCATGACAGTCTGCGCACCACCTTCCTTGACCGCGACGGCGCGCCGGTGCAGGTCATCGCCCCGGCGCTGGAACTGGAGATCCCGCTGACCGATCTGAGCGCGCTGCCCGACCCCGAGGCAGAGGCCCGGCGTCTGGCGGTGGAAGATGCGCAGACTGCGTTCCGGCTGGACCTGTCGCCGCTGGTGCGGGCGCGTCTTTTGCGGCTGGGGGACGAGGATCATGTGATCCTGTTCAACATGCACCACATCATCTCTGACGGCTGGTCGATGGGCGTGCTGGTCACCGAATTCGTGGCGCTGTATCGCGCGGCGGTCGAGGGGCGGCCCGATCCGTTGCCGCCGCTGGCGATCCAGTATCTCGATTTCGCGATCTGGCAGCGCGACTGGTTGCAGGGCGAGACGCTGCAACGCCAGCTTGATTACTGGCGCGACCGGCTGGCCGGGGCGCCGCCGGTGCTGCCCCTGCCCACCGACCGCCCGCGCCCGCCCGCGCAAAGCTATCGCGGCGCCACTTTCGACGTGACGCTGCCCGCCGATCTGACGGCAGAGCTTTATGCGCTGGGGGCGCGGCACCAAAGCACGCTGTTCATGGTGCTGCTCTCGGCCTTCAACATCCTGCTGGCACGGTATGCGCGGGTGCAGGATCTTTGCGTCGGCACCTATATCGCCAACCGCAACCGGGCCGAGATCGAGAACCTGATCGGCTTCTTCGTCAACATGCTGGTGCTGCGCAGCGAGGTGGCGCCGGGGGCGAGTTTCGAAACCCTGCTGCAACAGGTGCGGCGCAATGCGCTGGATGCCTATGCCAATCAGGATCTGCCCTTTGAATATCTGGTCGAGGAGCTTCGCCCCGAACGGCATCTGAGCCATTCGCCGCTGTTTCAGGTGGTCTTCGTGCTTCAGAACACGCCGATGGACGATCTGGATGCCTCGGGCCTGCGGACCGAGCCGCTGGCGGTGGAAAGCCATGTGTCGAAGTTCGACCTGACGCTGCGGCTGACGGAAAAGGCCGGGGCGCTGCACGGCTGTTTCGAATATGCGACCGACCTGTTCGACGAAAGCAGCATCGCCGCCATGGCGGGGCAGTTCGACCATCTGTTGCGCGACATCGTGCGCCGCCCCGATGCGGCGCTGGCCGATCTGACGCTCGGCGCGGCCGAGGCCCCGGCCGACGGACCCGCGCCGCTGCCACAGGTGCCGGTGCTGGAGGCTTTCGCCGCCCGCGTGGCCGAGGCGCCGGATCATCCGGCGGTCACCGGCCCCGATGGGCTGGGCTATGCGGCGCTGGATCGCGCCTCGGACCGGCTGGCGCATCGGTTGCGGGAGGCGGCTGTGGCGCAGGGCGCGCCGGTTGGCCTTTGCCTTGACCGGGGCGCCGGTCTGGTGACCGCGATCCTTGCCTGCATCAAGGCAGGGGTGGCGTGGTTGCCGCTGGACCCGGCAATGCCGCCCGCGCGGCAGGCGCTGATCCTGTCAGAGGCGCGGCCCGCGCTGGTGCTGGCCCCGGTGGCCCGGCATGCCGGTTTGCAGGCGGCGGGTGCGGCGCATCTGCTGGACCCCGAAACCGCGTGCGAGGCGCCCGAAGGCCCGCTGCCCGGCTGCGGGGCGGAAGACCCCGCCTATATCCTTTATACCTCCGGCACCACCGGGCGGCCCAAGGGCGTGGTTATCCCGCATCGTGGCGTGATGAACCATGCGGCGCATCACATCGCCCTTTGCGGGCTTGGCCCGCAGGACCGCGTGCTGCAATTCGCAACCCCGGCCTTTGATACCTCGGTCGAGGAAATCCTGCCGACGCTGATGGCGGGCGCGACGCTGGTGCCGCGCCCCGAGGGCTTTCTGGATACCGGCGCCGCCTTCGCCGATTTCCTCACCCGTGAGGGGGTGACTGTGCTCGACCTGCCGACGCGGTTCTGGCAGCTCTGGGCCGAGGACAGCGCGCCGATCCCCGAAGGCGTGCGGCTGGTGATCCTTGGCGGCGAGAAGGTGACCCGTGCGCAGCTTGCAACCTGGAGCCAGCGGCCCGAGGCCGCGCGCATCCGGCTGGTCAATACCTATGGTCCGACCGAAGCGACGATCATCGCCACCGCCTGCGAGGTGCCACCCGATCCGGCGCCCGCGCGCGAAATCCCCATCGGCCGGCCGATCCCCGGCATGGTGCTGCGGCTTCTGGACCCGGCGCTGCGCCCGGTGCCGCAGGGCATGGCAGGCGAAATCTGGCTGGGCGGCGCGGGGCTGGCGCTTGGCTATCTGAACCAGCCGCACCTGACGGCAGACCGTTTCCACGCCGATCCCTTTGGGGCGCCCGGCGCGCGGCTTTACCGCACCGGCGATCTGGGCCGGATGCGCGCCGATGGCCAGATCGAGTTTCTGGGCCGGGTGGACGACCAGATCAAGCTGCGCGGCTACCGGATCGAGCCTGCCGAGATCGAGGCGGTGCTGCTGGCGGCGGGCGCGACACAGGCGCTGGTGCTGCTGGACGAAAGCGCCGGGCAGCCGCGTCTGCTGGCCTATGCGACCGGGGCCGATGAGGCGGTGCTGCGCCGGGCGGCGGAGGCCAGCCTTCCGTCCTACATGTTGCCGTCGTCGATCCTTGTATTGTCTGGATTTCCGTTGAGTTTGAACGGGAAGGTGGATCGTCGGGCTTTGCCTTTGCCGGTGGTTCAGGGGGGTTCGGTTGTGGTCCGGGCCGGGGTTGAGGCGGAGTTGGCGGGGCTTTGGGCGG
>NZ_QXXQ01000018.1 GCF_003570715.1 Gemmobacter lutimaris
CGCGCCATCGGTGACTGGATCAGCTTCTACAACAACCGACGCCCGCATCAGGCGCTGGATATGAAAACCCCCGCTGAGGCATTCGCATTAGCGGCTTAACCTGTGCAGATTCCGCTGGGTCGATACATGGCGTCGCTGAGCGCCGCGATCTTGAACGGGAACCTGGATAGGCCTCAGGAACATCCAACCTCCTTCGAGGACTGGCTGGAAGACAGGCTGTCAGACGGTCCGGGGTCAGACTGGCTATCGGGCCATCCGCTGCACGCCGCATCGGTCTTTTGTCGGCTTCTGGGGATCGCCCTCCTGCGGTTGGACGGTCTCAGGCTGGACCATATCGCCGAGGAGTCGCGACACGCCTTGTATGCTCAGGGGTTTGAAGTCGCCCAGGGGGGCGAGGAGGCTGTCCGGCGCGCACTCGTTCGCCTTCAAAACCTGGTCGAAACCCCACAGGACGGCCCGAAAAAGATCTTCCCGGCCCTCTATGACCGCCTGTCGCATGATTACGCGGATAACCCGGACTACGCCGCATTCCGGCGCATCCTTCGGGATCACATGGCGTCCAGCTGGCCCCTCGGGCCAGGTGACGAACTGCTGGGGGAACCGGTTCACGAGCGACGCCTGCACTCTGTGACGACAGCGGCCCAAGAAACCGGCGTCGATCCCCGGCGGCTGCGGAAGCTTCTGGTCGCCGCAGGTATTCTGGCCGCGGACTGCGCACTACCGGACTCCTGGGCGGTATTCGACGCCGCGGATGCCGAACCCGTGCTGCGCGACCTGACTGTCCTGGTTCCGGCCAAGGAGTTCCGGGACATCATCGGCGCGTCCCGGTCCCAATTCGACTTACTGGTTGCAGACGGGGTTCTCGTCCCGGCGCTTGAAACGTCGGAGACGAAATCCGTATGGGATCCCCGGACCGGGACCGATTTCCTGACTGGGCTGTTGCGGGGTGCTGTTCAGCTCCGTCAGCCCCAGCACAGCTGGGAACACATCTCGAAATCCGCGCAGCGGCTCAAGATCGGCCCAGGCGTCATCATTAAAGCGATCAAGGACGGCCGGCTGCACCGGATCGGAAACCTTGAGGGCCGGACCGGTTATGCAGCCGTCTTCATCGATCACGACGAAGTCGCTCGGCTGTTCGGAAGTGAAGCCCCCCCGGGGCTTAGCATCGAGACCTTCGCGAAGTCTGTAGGTTCCGGTCCGCCGATCGGACTGCGGCGACTGATCCTGGACGGGCACACGCCGGCGACCCGGGCGATCAACCCCCGGACGAAATCCGAACAGTTCTACATCACGCCTGCTGACGCGGAAGCGTTTCACGCGAAGTTTTTCACGCCCCGCACGATGGCGAACGCCTATCGCAGGAGCTGGCAGAGCCTGCGGGTAGATCTAGACCGACTGGGACTGAAGCCGTTTATCCAAGACAGCCGAGATTACAGCCGTGTTTTTGTTCGGGCGGAAATAGATAATCATTTTAGAGAACTTCAAAAATGAAGTAACAGCTATAATCCTGCCGGCCAGGACCAGCTATAGTAGCGATCGAAGATATCGCTCAGATCTGAGGTTGCCCGATGGTTTCTGACGTGACCGGAGTATGAGTATATTTTCTTCACAGGCTCAGATTTAAGAGCGTTAGGAATGTAAGGATTCTTGATTTTCCCGGGACGGTCTACAGCTTGGTAATCTGTATTTATTGTTTTCAGCCAAGACAACGAAACAACTTTTGATCCGGTCGATTGTATATACCAGCGAGCCGCTTCAAAAGAGTTTCCGGCCGTACAGAAATCATCGACGACCAGAACAGTCTTGCCAGTAGTCAACGGGGATTTTACATAGGGCTCGCCAGCCTTCGTCTTTCGAGGAAACTCATTTAGATGTATTGTGTCCACCTGATTTTTGACCCCCACTGTCAGCCCAGATGTTCTCGCAGTCTGCGATTTCTGAGCATCAGTGTGGCGAACAATCAGGTTCGGAATGAATTTCGCGCGCACACAGTCAGCGAAAATTTCAAGGGCGTCGTTCACCACAGGATCTTTAGACGATTTAGAGTGACCTGGGTAAGAGGTTATAAAATTTATCTCCTCAGATATTCCAGCCTTATAGACACTTGAGGCGAGTAACCTCCCCCAAAACTCGGGATCACCAGAACCTGACTTCGATGTGTCTTTTGCGTGCTGAGAGTATCCCTTGGCTTCCGCGAATCTCTGGGAGAGTGTTGAAAACGGAGCGATCGAGTAAACTCGTAGATCGTCGTTCTCTAGCGCCCAGAACCAGTCATCGAGTTTCAAGTAAAAACAGTCAATGAAGCGTGCGATATCTATTGGGCTACGGAACTGAAAACCGTATGGACTAGACTGACCGTACCACAGGGCGTTCAGAAAAAGGAGTTCACCGTTTCTTGCGGTCTTCATATCTATCTCAGAGTTTCCGATGTAGATCGCTTCATGCTTAGCCCAGCCTTTTTCTCGCAAGACGAACTGCATCGCCCCCGCGAACGGCTTGTTCGGCATTTTACTCTCACTCGCGATAAACCAGGAGAATTTACCGATATACTGATCAAAAAAACTCTGAAAAGACAGCTTTGAGCCGTCTTCGAGTGTGAGAAACCAGGGCCTGTTTCCAACAAAAACCGGCTCAACTCCAACTGAGACTAGCCACCTAATAAGTTTTGATAGCTCCTCGAGAAGGCTTTTATCCAAAACTCCTTCCGTGACGATCACATCACTTAAAGAAAAAATTACACCTTTTAGACTCGGCATGGATGACCTATTCAAAAAGTAACAGCTGGTTTTGTTGACTGGCTATAGGCGCACGCAACCCGTCAACGACAAATCGAAAGAACAGTTCTTGATCTCTAGGAATCGAGAAGATCCGGGCTCGAGTACATGAAGCGGGGAAGCCCACTCGATCTGTAGACCAATCTGGTAGTCGCAGACCTGCGATCGGCCTTCCAAGCTTTCCAGCGTACGAAACGGTATGCGCTGTTCCGCTCTTGTGTGACCATTCGATAGGTATGAGCACCTTGGAGAGTGCGGCTTGCAGCCGGTTTCTTCGAACAAAGTTCTCACCACTGTAGCTATCGTTGATCAAATATTCAGTGATAACTGCACCACCAGTATCAACGATTTCGTCTGCTAGCCGCGACGATCCCTTAGGGTATTCTGTTCTGATGCCGGTGCCAAGAACCGCGATAGTTTTCACACCCATGCGGATCGAGTATTGATGAACAAGCTGGTCCATTCCGGCAGCGAGTCCACTCACGGTAGGAACGTTCCAGTCCTTTAGGTTCATTCCGACGTATCTGCTCAGCCATTCCCCGTCGTCACTTGGTTTTCGTGTTCCGACCGCAGCGATAGATTGTTCAGATAACACCTCGACACTTCCACGTACAAAGAGCCACTGTGGTGGATCTTCTAGGTCGTAAAGTCTTACTGGAAAACTCGGGTCACCACTCATGATGAGTTGTACGCCGTCGAGTAATAACTCTTCTTTTACCCTAAACGCTCTATCTAACGCCCGAGCGGCAGTTGAGCTCCAATCGTTTGAAGTCTCGCCCACCTTAGCCCCGCGTTTTCTGAGCGTGTCCGCGACCTCGTCACCGTCGTCACTGTTAATTATTTCGTGGAGGAGAAAACCTTCCTGTTTAAGGCGGAATAACGTCCAGTAACCCACACCTTTCAAGCTGGACAGCGCAAGAAAGGCGATCTGTTCGACGTCAGAATTCTTGGTAGCTTGTACCGTCATGTTACCGCGTGGAAATTTTCTGGCAAACGCAAGCGCCATAACTTGATCCTAGCCGCCAACTGTCGGTTGGACAACAGCTGAGGGATCGCGTGTGGAAAGGGTACGCATCCTGAGGCGAACGCAACCATTTTCCCAGTGTTCTCCGCAGGGTACCGGCCAGATTGAAGAGCGCTCTTAGCGATAAGTCTCCATCCGGTCCTGCGTTCATATTTTCATATCCCAGATTTCGCTTGACAGGCCTTGCGCAGGCTTATGGTTTCGCCTGCGCACGGTTATGGTTTTTCTCGGTCCGGCAAAGCCGTCTGTCAGCCACACTTGCTCTGGCCACAGCTGCCGCAGGTCATGCAGCCTTCGACCATACGCAGATCGTAGCTGCCGCAGCTTTCGCAGGCCTTGCCCGGACGGGCGCCGATGGCGACGACTTCGGCCTTGGGGTCGGATTTCAGGCCCATCCCCTCGCCCTCGATGAAGCCGATGGAGATCAGGTGCCGCTCAATCACGCCGCCGATCGCTGCGAGGATCGAGGGAATGTAGCGCCCTTCCATCCAGGCGCCGCCGCGCGGGTCGAATACGGCTTTCAACTCCTCGACCACGAAGGACACATCGCCACCGCGCCGGAACACCGCCGAAATCATCCGGGTCAGCGCCACGGTCCAGGCGAAATGCTCCATGTTCTTGGAATTGATGAAAACCTCGAACGGGCGGCGATGGTTCGCAATGACGATGTCATTGATGGTGATGTAAAGCGCGTGTTCGCTGCCCGGCCATTTCACCTTGTAGGTCTGCCCCTCCAGCGCGGCCGGGCGATCCAGCGGCTCGGACAGATAGACCACCTCGCCGCCCTCGACCGGGGCATGTGCCTCGGCCGGGGTCTTTTCGCTGCTTTCCGAAACGGTCAGAACCGAGCCGGTCACCGCATTCGGGCGATAGGTGGTGCAGCCCTTGCAGCCCTGATCCCAGGCGGCCATGTAGACCTCCTTGAAATCGTCAAAGCTGATGTCCTCGGGGCAGTTGATGGTTTTCGAGATCGACGAGTCGATCCATTTCTGCGCAGCGGCCTGCATGCGCACATGATCCAGCGGCGGCAGGGTCTGCGCATTGACAAAATAATCCGGCAGGGCCGCATCGCCCTTCAGATCGCGCCACAGCTTCACCGCGTAATCGACCACCTCTTCCTCGGTGCGCGAGCCGTCTTTCTGCAAGACCTTGCGCTTGTAGGCATAGGCAAAGACCGGCTCAATCCCCGACGAGACATTGCCCGCATAAAGCGAGATGGTGCCGGTGGGCGCGATGGAGGTCAGCAGGGCGTTGCGAATGCCATGCGTGCGGATCGCGTCGCGCACATCCTCATCCATCTGCATCATGTTGCCGGAGGCGAGGTAACCCTCGGCATCGAACAGCGGGAAAGGCCCCTTCTCTTTCGCCAGATCGACCGAGGCGAGGTAGGAAGCGCGGGCGATCGCCTTCATCCAGGCTTCGGTCTGCGCGGCGGCCTCGGTGCTGCCATAGCGCAGGCCCAGCATCAGCAGCGCATCCGCGAGGCCGGTCACGCCCAGCCCGATGCGGCGCTTGTTGCGCGCCTCAAGCGCCTGCTGTTCCAGCGGGAAGCGGCTGGCATCCACCACATTGTCCATCATCCGCACCGACAGGCGGACCAGTTCGTCCAGCGCGACCGGATCAAGCTTTGCTTTCGGCGTGAAAGGGTCCGTCACCAGCGTCGCAAGATTGACCGACCCCAGCAGGCAGGCACCATAAGGCGGCAGCGGCTGTTCCCCGCAGGGGTTGGTGGCGGCGATGGTTTCCACATAACCCAGATTGTTCATCTTGTTGATGCGGTCGATGAAGATCACACCGGGTTCGGCGAAATCATACGTATTGCGCATGATCTTGTTCCACAGATCGCGCGCCTGAACCGTGTGATAGACCTTGCCGTCGAATTGCAGCTCCCACGGGCCATCAGCCTTCACGGCATCCATGAAGGCATCGGTGACCAGAACCGACAGGTTGAACATGCGCAGGCGGGCCGGGTCTTTCTTGGCCTCGATGAAGGCTTCCACATCCGGGTGGTCGCAGCGCATGGTGGCCATCATCGCGCCCCGGCGCGAACCGGCAGACATGATGGTGCGGCACATCGCATCCCAGACATCCATGAAGCTCAGCGGGCCGGAGGCATCGGCGGCGACGCCCTTCACCTCGGCCCCGCGCGGGCGGATGGTCGAGAAATCATAGCCGATCCCGCCGCCCTGCTGCATGGTCAGCGCAGCTTCCTTCAGCGCGTCGAAAATGCCCGACATGCTGTCCGGCACGGTGCCCATGACAAAGCAGTTGAACAGCGTCACGCTGCGCCCGGTGCCCGCACCGGCGGTAATCCGCCCGGCGGGCAGGTATTTGAAGCCTTCCAGTGCGGAATAGAACCGCTCTTCCCACAGCGCCGGGTCTTTTTCCACCTCGGCCAGCGACCGCGCGATGCGGCGCCAGGTATCCTCGACCGAAGCATCCACCGGCGTGCCATCCGCCTGTTTCAGCCGGTATTTCATGTCCCAGATCTGCTCGGCAATGGGCGCTGCGAATCGAGACATAGGATTTTCCTTCATGTGGTGGTCTGCGGGGGGAGGCCCTACAGGATACGCTTGTCAGACGGAAGCGTCAAAGGGCTTGCCGTGACGGGATCATCGTCCTAACTGCGGATCAGCAACGGGGGGCAAGGTGGCCGATTTCGTCAATCTTCTGAAACTCTGCGTGGGTGCCGATTCCGTCGAGGATCTGGAGGACTGGCAGCAATCGCAGGTCCATCGCTGGCCGGAAGGCCGGGCGGTGCATGTCACCCGCATGTGGCCCAAGCGCGAGGCCGAGGTTCTGGCGGGCGGCTCGCTTTATTGGGTCATCAAGGGCGAGGTGCTGGCCCGACAGCGCATTCTGGGACTGAAGCGGGTAGAGGGTGGCGACGGCATCGCGCGCTGCGCACTGCTGCTGGACCCGCAGGTCATCCGCACCGAGGCCGCGCCCCGCCGCCCGTTTCAGGGCTGGCGCTATCTGACCGCCGAAGACAGCCCGCGCGACCTGCCGAAAAGCCGCGCGCAGGATGACGCCCTGCCCGAAGACCTCGCGCGTGCCTTGGCCGAGATCGGGTTGCGCTAGGACATTTCCGACACCCCATGTCGCGGCAGCCGCTTGCGCAAACCGGGGTGGCACAGGATGGTGCGGCCATGCAAAGCACCCGTCCCCTCTGGCTGATCCTCGCCCCCGTCATCTTCCTGATTCTGTGGTCGGCGGGCTTCGCCGTGGCCAAGATCGCCGTCGCCCATGCCGCACCGCTGACCATCCTTGCGCTGCGCTATTCGCTGGTCTTGGCGCTGCTGTTTCCCGTGGCACTGGTGATGCGCCCGCCGCTGCCGAAAAGCTGGCGCGCGGCGGGGGATGTGGCGCTGGTCGGGTTCCTCATTCAGGTGGTCTATTTCGGCCTGTGCTATGTGGCCTTCAAGCTGGGCGTCTCCGCCGGCGGGGTGGCGATCATCGTCTGCCTGCAACCGATCCTCGTGGCGCTGGCCGCACCGTGGACAGTGGGCGAGCGGCTGGGCCGCAAGGCATGGATCGGCCTTGCGCTGGGGCTGGCGGGATCGGTCATGGTGATCCTTGGCCGTTCGGCAGTGGCTGCGGAAAACACGCTCGGTCTGGTGCTGACCTTCGTGGCCCTGCTGGGCATCACCGGCGGCACACTTTACGAAAAACGCTTCGGGGTCAGCCACCATCCGGTGACATCGAACCTGATCCAATATGCCGTCGGCGCAGCCTGCACCCTGCCCGTGGCACTGGCGACCGAAAGCATGGCGATCAACTGGGATGCCGAATTCCTTGGGGCCATGGCCTATCTGGTGATCGGCAATTCGCTGCTGGCCATGACGCTTTTGCTGGCGATGATCCGGGCGGGCGAGGTCGCGCGGGTCTCGGCGCTGTTCTACCTTGTCCCCGCGCTGTCGGCCCTGTTCGCATGGCCGCTGCTGGGCGAGGCCATGCCGCCGCTTTCATGGGCCGGCATGGCGCTGGCCGCCTTCGGCGTCGCGCTGGTCAGCCGGAAAGCGCGGGCGCGCTGAGCCCGAGCTTCGCCACCAGCGCCTCCAGCACCGCGCGTTCGGCGCCCCAGTCGGCGCGATGCGACAGGAACAGCGTCGCCTGACTGCGGTGGATCACCGCATCGGTCAGAATCTTCAGATGGTTGGCGCGCAGCGTCTCGCCGGTCGAGGTGATGTCAGCAATCGCCTCGGCGGTCAGGTTCTTCACCGTGCCCTCGGTCGCGCCTTGACTATCGACAAGCTGATAATCCGCCACACCATTCGCCGTCAGGAAATCCCGCACCAGACGGTGATACTTGGTAGCGATCCGCAGCCGGAAGCCGTGTTTCGCGCGAAACGCGCTGGCGGCTGCATCCAGATCGTCCAGCGTATCCACGTCGATCCAGCAGGCCGGAACCGCGATGATCAGATCGGCATGGCCAAAGCCCAGCGGCGCCAGTTCGGCCACCTGCTTGTTCCAGTCCGCCAGTTTGTCGCGCACGAGATCCGATCCCGTCACCCCCAGATGGATGCGCCCGGCCGCCAGTTCGCGCGGGATTTCCCCGGCGGACAGCAGCACCAGTTCCACCCCGTCGATGCCCTCGACCGCGCCGGCATATTCGCGCTCCGATCCGGTGCGGGCCATGGTCACGCCACGCGCGCCGAACCAGTCGAAGGTCTTTTCCATCAGCCGCCCCTTGGACGGCACCCCGATCTTGAGGCTCATGGCTCAGGCCCCTTTCCGTTCGGCCACCAGCGCGGGCCGGATGATGCCGCCGACGGCGGGGATGGAGCGGCCCTGACCCAAAATCGCGGTCAGCGCGTCATAGCGCCCGCCCGAGGCCAGCGGCGGCGTCTCCGCCCCCGCATCGCCCGCATGGAAGGTAAAAACGAAGCCGTCGTAATATTCCAGCGTGGTGCGGCCGTGGCTGGCCTCGAACGGCAGGCTGGCGGTGTCGATACCATGGGCGCGCAGCGCAGTCAGCCGCGCCTCGAACCGGTCCACCGCCGGGGCGATGGCGGGCATCAGGGGCTGGATACCGCGCAGATGCGCCAGCGCCGAATCCGCAGGGGCGGCAAGACCCAGCAGATCATACAGCAGCGCGGCCTCCGGCGCGGCAATCGGCGGTGCCTCGGCATCCTCGATCAGCGCGCGGGCACGGTCAGCGATTTCATCGGCACCGCGCAATCCGGTCAACGGCCCGGCGGCCTGCATCAGCGCCTCGGCACTGTCGGTTTTCAGGTGACCCAGCAGCCGCGCCCGCGCCTCGGACACCGGCGCGCGGCCTGCAAACCGATCCAGCAGCGCGCGGAACCGCCGGGGCCGCCAGACATGGCGGCGCAGCGCGGCCTTGCGGCGCGGCGTGGTGGTCAACCCCTCGATGGCCGCCAGCAGGATACCGATGTCGCCGGTCAGCGCCTTGGGCGCCAGCGGCGCCAGCAGGCGCGCGAACAGGGCAAAGACCTCGGCATCGGCTTTCGGCGCGTCACGGTCGAAGACCTCGAACCCGACTTGCAGATATTCACTGGCGCGCGGGCCAAGATGATCCTGCTTGCGGAACACCTCGCCCATATAGCAATAGCGCGCCGGTTCCGCCCCGTCCGACATATGCGCCTGCACCACCGGCACGGTGAAATCGGGGCGCAGCACCATTTCGCCGCGCAGCGGGTCTTGCGTGACATAGGCGCGGGCGCGGATGTCCTCGCCATACAGGTCCAGCAGGGTGCCAGCGGGTTGCAGCACATCCGCCTCCACAGGCGCGGCGCCGGTGGCACGGAAGGCCGCGAAAAGCGCCTCGGCCTCGGCGCGTGCGGCGGGGCTGATGGTCATTGGTCCAGCATCCGGCGTACGGCGCTGACCAGATCGCCGCGCGCGACCTCGACCTGCGCGGGCCGGTCCTTCCACTCCTCCAGCGAGGCGCTTTGCGCGATCTTCGCGCCGAGGATCAGGTCTTTCAGCACCACGGTGCCCTTGGCCGCCTCGTCGCCCCCCTGGATCACCGCCACCGGGCTTTCGCGTTTATCGGCGTATTTCAACTGGTTGCCAAAGTTCTTGGGGTTGCCCAGATACATCTCGGCCCGGATGCCCGCGCGGCGCAGTTCGCCAACCATGGCCATGTAATCGGCCATGCGGTCGCGGTCCATCACCGTCACGACAACCGGCCCCTGCGCCGCCTGCCCCATCCGACCCTTGGCGCGCAGCGCGGCCAGCAGCCGGTCCACCCCGATGGAAACCCCGGTCGCCGGCACCGCCTGCCCGGTGAAGCGCTTGACCAGATCGTCATAGCGCCCGCCGCCCGAGACCGAACCGAACTGCCGCTTGCGGCCCTTTTCGTCGAGGATCTCAAAGGTCAGTTCGGCCTCGAAAACCGGGCCGGTGTAATAGCCAAGCCCCCGCACCACGCCGGGGTCGATGACGATACGGTCAGCGCCATAGCCCTGCGCATCCAGCAACTCGGCCATGGTTTCCAGCTCGGTCACGCCATCGAGGCCGATGGCCGAAGCGCCGACCAGATCGCGCAGGCGTGCGGCGGTGGCAGCGCCGGTGTCGCGCTTGGCAGCCATGAAGGCCATCACGACCTCGGCCTGTTCATCCGACAGCCCCGCGCCCTTGGTGAAATCACCGGACTCGTCCTTACGCCCGGCGCCCAGCAAGGCGCGCACACCGGCCTCGCCCAGACGGTCGATCTTGTCGATGGCGCGCAGCACGATGCCGCGTTCGGCCTCGAAGCGGGTCGGGTCGCTCGGGTCCAAGACGCCCGCGACCTCCATCACGCCGTTCAGAACCTTGCGGTTATTGACCCGCACGATGTAGTCGCCGCGCGGAATGCCGACCACTTCCAAAGCGTCCGACAGCATGGCGCAGATTTCCGCATCCGCCGCGACGGTGGGGCTGCCCACCGTATCGGCATCGCATTGATAGAACTGACGAAACCGCCCCGGCCCCGGCTTTTCGTTGCGCCAGACCGGACCCATGGCATAGCGGCGGTACGGCGAAGGCAAATCATTGCGGAACTGCGCCGCGACGCGGGCCAGTGGCGCCGTCAAGTCATAGCGCAGGGCAAGCCATTGGTCGTCCTCATCCTGCCAGCCGAACACGCCTTCATTCGGGCGGTCCACATCGGGCAGGAACTTGCCCAAGGCCTCGACCGTTTCGACCGCGCTGGTTTCCAGCGGATCAAAACCATAGGCATGGTAAACCCCGGCGATCTGGTCCAGCATCGCCTTGCGTTCGGTGACTTCGGCACCGAAATAGTCGCGGAAGCCCTTGGGAGGTTCAGCCTTCGGGCGACGGGCGGGTTTGTCCTTCGACATGGGGATAGCCTCGCTTGCAATCGCGTTTGCCTTAGCGGATGGGGGACAGCGCGACAAGTGCGGGAAGGGAAAGGCCGGGACATGGACAAGATCACCACACTGGAAGAACAGATCGCCCATCTGGCGCGCATGGTCGAGGATCTGTCGGATGTCGTGGCCCGGCAGGCCCGCGAAATGGACACCATGGCCCGCCGCATCGGCCTGTTGATGGAGCGCGAGGCCGAACGCGAGGCCGAGGGCGGCAGCATCCCGCTGGCCGACCAGAAACCGCCGCACTGGTAAAGAATCGGCCCCCTCGGGCCGCCTCGGCGGAAAGGTGCGCAATCGCACCCGAAACGCGGGAAACTTCATTCTGCGCCTGCAAATTGCACAGCTTCGGCAAAGCTTCGCAGGCCGCCGCGCAACAGGCGGGCAAATTCGCGCTGATCGCCGGGCCAAGCCACCGGCACACCTTGCAAATCCCGCGCGGGCACAGATATAGCACGCCGAATGTGGCACGGTCCTGAGTGCCCGGAATCGCTTGGAATTCTTGCTATGATGCCTGGCTCTTCGGCCGTGCTGAACCTCTCGCGCCGCGCCCTGATTCTTTCTGCCGCCTCGGGTGCCATCATGGCAGCTGCCGGGCGTGGCTTTGCACAGGAGGCTCCGGCCCCTGCGATTGATGCCGCGCCGCAGCAATTCAGCTTTGACATGCTGACCCGGCAGATGCAGGATCGCGCCGCCCTGCCCTATGCCGCACCGGAAAAGATCGGCGGTTTCTTTGCCGGTCTGAAGTATGACGACTATCGGCTGGTCAGCTTCGATCCCGCCAAGGCGCGCTGGAGCGATGACAAGGACAGCCAGTTCCAGCTTCACGCTTTCCCGATGGGCTGGCTGTTCGCCGAGCCCGTGCGCCTTTACGAGGTGCGCGACGGTCAGGCGGCCGAGATGGTCTTTACCACCGACGATTTCCGCTTCCTGAACGAACTGGCCGCCAAGGTGCCGCCGGGCGAGGTGATGCCGGGCGTCGCGGGCTTCCGCCTGCATTACCCGCTGAACCGGCTGGACGTGATGGACGAGGTGGTCGCCTTCCTTGGCGCCAGCTATTTCCGCGCGCTGGGTCAGGGCTCTGCCTATGGCCTGTCGGCGCGGGGCCTCGCGCTGAACACCGCCACCGACACGGCCGAGGAGTTCCCGCGCTTTTCCGCCTTCTGGATCGACCGCCCGGCGCCGGGCGCGCGCAGCGTCACCGTCTGCGCCGCGCTGGAATCGCCCAGCGTGACCGGCGCCTACCGTTTCGTCATCACCCCCGGCGAGGAAACGGTGATGGACGTGACCGCGCGGCTGTTCTTCCGCGCCGATGTGGTGCAATTGGGCGTTGCGCCGCTGACCTCGATGTATCTGTTTTCAGAACGCAACCGCCATGCGTTCGACGACTATCGCCCGCAGGTGCATGACAGCGACGGGCTGCGCATCACCCGGGCCGATGGCGATGTGCTGTGGCGTCCGCTCAGCAATCCGCCACGTCTGGCAGGCTCGCATTTCGGTGAAACCAGCCCGCATGCCTTCGGTCTGCATCAGCGCGACCGCGAGTTCGAACATTATCAGGACGCCGAAGCCCGCTATGAGCGCCGCCCCTCGCTGGAGGTGGAGCCGCTGGGCGACTGGGGCAAGGGCAGCGTCCGGTTGGTCGAAATTCCGTCGGATCTTGAGGTCAACGACAATATCGTGGCCTTCTGGGTGCCCGAAGGCTCGGTCAAGGCCGGTGACACGCGCGAGTTCACCTATCGCCTGCGCTGGGGCAATCTGCCGGTCGAGGATCGGACCGATCTGGCGCATGTGCTGGAAACCCGCTCGGGTGCAGGTGGCGTCTCCGGTGTGGAAAGCGCCGAGAATACCCGCAAGTTCGTGGTGGATTTCACCGGCGATCCGCTGAACCCGCTGCCCGCCGACGCGCCGGTCGAACCCGTCGTCTCGGTCCATGGCGGCGAGATCCTGTCGCAAAGTTTCCAGCGTGTCTGGGGCTCCGACATCTGGCGGCTGGCGATGGATGTGAAGGCAGAAGAGGGGGCGACCGTGGAACTGGTTGCCCATGTCGCGGGTTTCGGAAGGAAGCTTTCGGAAACCTGGCTCTATCAATGGATCAATGCGTGATGCAGAACACCGTCCCCCTCTCCTCTGCCGAGGTCGAGCGTCTGGTGCAGGCCATCGGCACACCTGTTTCGGCGCCCATGGTCATGCCCAAGCAGGTTCTCGAAGCGCCGCATGGCGGTCTTCTGCGGGGTTTGATGCTGCGTCTGCACCTGCTCGCGTCGCCGCGTCAGGGGCTGTAACCCATGCCCGGCCCTGCGGGGCATGTCGGCGCCAGCCTGCCGCGCGCCGTTGCTGTTACGCTCAGCCTCGTCGCCGGGGCCGGGGCCTTCATGCTGTTCCTGCAATTCGGCATGTCGGACGGGCTGGATGCCATCGACATCGCGCGGTCGGTTCTTATCTTCATCTCGACCTGGTGGCTGGCATGGGGTGCGGTGCAGGGCCTGATGGGCCTGACCACACAGGCCGAGCCCCCCGCCCTGCCCGAAGGCCCGCTGACCGCAAAAGTGGCCGTTCTGGTGCCGGTCTATAACGAAGACCCGGTCACCACCTTCTCGCGCGTGGCGGCGATGGATGAAAGCCTTCAGGCGACCGGCCTTGGCCATCTGTTCCACATCGCCATCCTGTCGGATAGCCGGAACGAAGCAATTGCCGCACGCGAACGCCTCTGGTTCCTGCGGCTGGTCGGGGACCGGGCGGCCGAAGGGCGCATTTTCTATCGCCGCCGCACCGACAACCGCGGCAAGAAGGCCGGGAATGTCGAGGATTTCATCCAGAAATCCGGCGGCGCCTATGATTTCGCACTGATCCTTGATGCCGACAGCCTGATGGAAGGCGCCACCATCGTGGAAATGGCCCGCCGCATGCAGGCCACGCCCGACCTCGGCCTGTTGCAGACCCTGCCGGTCGTCACCCGCGCCGGAACCCGCTTCGGCCGCGCCATGCAGTTTTCCGCCGCCTTCCACTCGCCCGTTTTTGCGCGCGGTCTGGCAATGATGCAAGGCCGCACCGGGCCTTTCTGGGGCCACAACGCCATGGTCCGCGTCCACGCCTTCGCCGAAAGCTGCGGTCTGCCGGAACTGCGCGGCAAACCGCCATTCGGCGGCCATGTCATGAGCCATGATTATGTCGAGGCCGCCCTTCTGGCCCGTGCCGGCTGGCGGGTGCGGCTGGATGACGACCTTGCCGGTTCCTACGAGGAAGGCCCGGAAAACATCGTCGATCACGCGAAACGTGACCGGCGCTGGTGTCAGGGCAACCTGCAACATAGCCGCCTGCTGCTGGCGCCCGGCCTGAAACCCTGGAGCCGCTTCGTGTTCTTTCAGGGCATCATGGCCTATATCTCGCCCCTGTTCTGGATCGGCTTCATGGTTGCCTCGGTTCTGGCACCACATTTCGCGCCGCCGCCCGATTACTTCCCCGAGCCCTACTGGCCCTTCCCGATTTTCCCTCAGGCCGAAACCTCAAAGGCCATTGGTCTGGCCATCGGGGTATTTGGCCTGCTGATTCTGCCGAAATTCGCCATCGCCCTGCATGCGTCCATGAGCGGCCGCGCCCGCAGCTTCGGCGGCGCCGCACGGGTCTTTGCCTCGGTCTTTGCCGAACTGCTGTTTTCCTCGCTCACCGCGCCGGTGCTGCTGGCCTGGCAGACGCGCAGCGTGTTTCAGGTGTTTCTGGGCCGCGATGGCGGCTGGCCCACCAACAACCGCGGCGCCGCGACGCTGAGCCTCGGCGACGCCTGGGCGGCAAGCCACTGGATCGTGATGACCGGCGCCGTGGCGCTGGCCGGCACCTGGGCCATGGCGCCCGGTCTGGTGGTCTGGATGCTGCCGGTGATCTTGCCCATGCTGGTCGCGCCGCTGCTGCTGTCATGGTCGTCGCGCCCCTCGCGCAGCGGGTTGTTCGTCACGCCCACCGATCTGGCAGAGCCCCCGGTGATGCGGCGCCAACGTGAAATCCTTGCAATATGGGAGGGGGAGGCCGCCCTTCCGGGCGCCCCTCTTGTCGGAACCGAACCTTCCCATGCCAGCGCCTGACATCCGCGCCCCGCGCGATCCCCGGCTCGACGTGTTCCGCGGCCTGTGCCTGATGATGATTTTCATCAATCACACGCCCGGCACGGTTTACGAGAACCTCACCACCCGGAATTTCGGCTTCTCCGATGCGGCAGAGGCATTCGTTCTAATGTCGGGCATCGCTGCCGGTCTGGCGTATGGCAAGTATTTCGACCGCTCTGCCCCGTTCTGGGAAGGCGTCGGCCATATCTGGCGCCGGGTCTGGACGCTCTATCAGGTGCATATCGTGACCACGGTGATTGCGCTTGGCATCTCGGCTGCGACAATGTTGTGGTTCGACGCGCCCGAGGCGATGCGCCTGCATGCGATTCGCTTCCAGTGGCAGAAGCCGCTGGAGTTTCTGATCGGTATCCCGCTGCTGACCCACCAGATCGGCTACGCCAATATCCTGCCGCTGTATGCCGTGCTGCTGGCCTTCGCGCCACTGACACTCTGGGCGGGCCTGCGCTGGCCGCGCGTTACCATGGCGCTGTCGGTCGCGCTATGGCTGGCTGCTGCCATGATCTATTTCAACATGCCGAATTATCCCATGGATGGCGGCTGGTTCTTCAACCCGTTCAGCTGGCAGGTGATTTTCACCGTCGGCTTGCTGAGCGGGATGGCCATTCGCCGGGGGGACAGCTTCGTTCCGAAACGGCGCTGGCTGATCTGGCTGGCGATGGCATGGGTCGGCTTCGCGCTGGTTGCCTCGTTGGTCAAGCCGGTGTCGGATGCCTTCGGCCATACGCTTTACCTCGCGGCCGAGTATCTGCACGTCCACTGGATCTTCATTTCCTTTGACAAGACCTTCCTCGCCTTCCCGCGGCTGAGCCATGCGCTTGCGCTGGCCTATCTGCTTGCCTCGTGGCCGCTGGTGCGGCGGTTGGCAGCGCATCCGGCGGCCGCGCCCTTCGCGCTGCTGGGGCGCAACGGGCTGGCGGTGTTCGGGCTGGGCGTCGTGCTGTGCTATGCCGCCAACGGGGTGAAGCTGGTGGCGCCGCAAAGCCTTGCACTGGATACCATGCTGATCGGCGGGGGAATCGGCCTGATGCTGCTGCTCGCCTGGTCAAAAGAGGCATGGCGCCGTGCGGAAAAGCGCGCCCGGCTGGTCTGAACCACCTGAATCGTGACTTGCGCGCCGCAGAAACGGGCAAACCCGTCTCTGCGGTATCGCTTTTATTTGCTGGCAGGCACGGCAGAGTTGACGCAAGGCTGATCTTGCCCCATGTGATGAATGAACATTCACTCGCCCCAATCGGCCGTTTCCCGCCGCCGGAGACCCTTTGATGACCAGCACCCGCATGGCCCTAGCCACCGCCGCACGCCCACGCGAAGCCGAAATTCTTGACAGTATCCGCCAGACCTTTGCCGAGAAGGGCTTTGACGGCGCCTCGATGCAAGATCTGGCGCGGGCCGCCGGCATGAGTGTGGGCAACTTCTACCGCTACTTCCCGTCCAAGGCTGCAATGGTCGAAGCCATCGTGACCCGCGATCTGGCCGAGGTGGAGGAAAAGTTCACCGGCATCGCCGCCGCGGCCGACCCGCTGGCTGCGCTGCGCTGCGGGCTGCACCAGCATATCGAGGAAGAATGCTCTGGCTGCGACGACGGCCCGCTCTGGGCTGAAATCACCGCCGCTGCGCTGCGCAAGCCGGAAATTGGCGCGGTGGTGCAGAAGATGGAAAGCGAAATTCGCGGCTACCTTCTGTCGGCCTTCGCCATGATTGCCGGAATGCCGCGCGACGAGGCCGAGCGCCGGTTTGCCGCGCATTCCGCCATGGTGGTGATGCTGGTGAAGGCGGCTGCAATTCAGGCGCAGGCCGGGGGGCAGGTCAGCGCCGGACGAATTGAACTGAACGGACTTGTGAAACGTATGATCGACGCGGTTCTGGCCGAAGTGGCTGCCGCGCAGTCGAAGGATTGATGAAGATGCGTCATGTCGCTGTCAGCCTGTTGATGGCCGCAACCCTCGCCACGCCCGCGGCGCTGCGGGCCGAGGAGCCCGCCGCCGCGACCGAAGCTGCAAAGCCCGCCCTGCCCGCGATCACCGTTTCCGCCGTCGCCCGCCGCGATCTGCGCGACCGGGTGATTGCCGGAGGTCTGGTCGGCGCGGTGGAAGAGGTGATCGTGCAACCGCTGATCGAGGGACAGCCCATCGAGACGCTGGAGGCCGAGGTTGGTGACTACGTCGAAGCCGGTCAGGTGCTGGCCACACTGTCGCTGACCGCGCTGGAATTGCAGCGCAGCCAATTGAAGGCCGGGCTTGCCTCGGCCCGCGCGACTGTGGCGCAGGCCGAGGCACAGGTGCTGGAGGCGCAATCCTCGGCGGATGAGGCGGGCCGCGTTGCCGCCCGCACCGCCGCGCTGAAGGATCGCGGTCAGGCCAGCACTGCCGCGAACGATCAGGCACAGGCCGCCGCCGTTTCGGCAACCGCCCGCGTGACCGTGGCACGGCAATCGCTGGAAGCGGCGCGCGCGCAGGTCGAACTGGCCGAAGCGCAGCTTGCCAATATCGACCTGAACCTGACGCGGACCAAGGTGGTGGCGCCGGTCGCCGGCGAGGTGCTGGCCCGCAATGCGCAGGTCGGTGCGGTCGCCAGTGCCGCCGGGCAGCCGATGTTCGTGCTGATGAAGGATGGTGCGCTGGAACTGCGCGCCGACATCGCTGAAGCCGATCTGGTGCGCCTGCAACCGGGGATGAGCGCCGAAATCCGCACTGTCGGCGCCACAGGCGCACTGCGCGGCACCGTCCGGCTGGTAGAACCCGGCGTGAATACGGCCACCCGCCTCGGCACCGCCCGCATCACGCTGGACAATGCGCGCACCGTGCGATCAGGCATGTATGCCGATGCTGCGATCCTGCTGGCGGAACACACGGCCCTCGCCGTCCCGGTCAGCGCCGTCGGCTCCGGCCCCGAAGGGGCGACGGTCATGGTGGTGAAGGACGGCACTGTCACCCGCACCCCGGTGGAAACCGGCATCCGCGACAATGGCTGGGTCGAGATCGTCTCGGGCCTGACCGAGGGTGATCAGGTGGTGACCAAGGCCGCCGCCTTCGTGCGCGATGGCGACCGCGTCAATCCGATCACCGCCGTCACGCAGTAAGGAGGGCAGCGATGAACTTCTCCGCCTGGGCGATCCGAAATCCGGTCGCACCGCTTCTGGCCTTCTTCATGCTCATGGTTCTGGGCTGGCAAAGCTTCAACAGCCTGCCCATCACCCGCTTCCCCAATATCGACGTGCCGCTGGTCGCAGTGGTGGTGGCCCAGCCCGGTGCCGCCCCCGCCGAGATGGAAACGCAGGTCACCAAAGAGGTGGAGGATGCCGTCTCGGGCATCTCGGGGGTGAAGAACGTCACCTCCACCATCACCGACGGCAATTCGCAAACGCTGGTCGAGTTCCGTATGGAAGTGCCGACCGACAAGGCGGTGCAGGATGTGAAGGACGCCATCGACAAGATCCGCGGCGATCTGCCCGGCGATGTCGAGGCGCCCATCGTCAGCCGCATCGACGTCGAAGGCCAGGCCATCATGACCTTCGCCGTTTCCGCACCGAACATGACGATGGAGGAGCTGTCGTGGTTCGTCGATGACACCATCACCCGCTCGCTTCAGGGTCGTCCCGGCGTCGGCAAGGTTGATCGCTATGGCGGCGCAGACCGCGAGATCAGGATTGAACTCGATCCCGTGCGGCTGGGAAGCTACGGCATCACCGCGCAGCAGGTGAGCCAGCAACTGCGGCTGACCAATGCCAATCTGGGCGGCGGCCGGTCAGAACTCGGCACCAGCGAACAGGCGATCCGCACGCTGGGCAATGCCGATACCGTAGCACGACTGTCCAATACCACCATCGCCGTCGGCGGCGGGCGGCATGTGCGGCTGTCGGACCTTGGCACGATCAATGACACTTACGAGGAGCTGCGGTCGTTTTCCAAGTTCAACGGCGATCAGGTGGTGACCTTCGCGGTGTTCCGCGCCAAGGGCGCCTCCGAGGTTTCGGTGGCCGAGGTGGTGAACAGCACGCTGGACGAGGTGCGGGCGAAGCACCCGGATGTCGGCATCTCGCTGGTGGATGACACGGTCTATTATACCTACGGCAACTATGAAAGCGCGCTGCATACCCTGATCGAAGGCGCGCTGCTGGCGGTGCTGGTGGTCTTTGCCTTCCTGCGCAACTGGCGTGCCACGCTGATCGCCGCGGTGGCGCTGCCGCTGTCGGCGGTGCCCACCTTCTATGTGATGGACCTGCTGGGTTTCTCGCTGAACCTTGTGAGCTTCCTTGCCATCACGCTGGCCACCGGCATTCTGGTCGATGACGCCATCGTGGAGATCGAGAATATCGCGCGGCACATGAGGATGGGCAAATCGCCCTATCGCGCCTCGATCGACGCGGCGGATGAAATCGGCCTCGCCGTCATCGCCACCACCTTCACCATCATCGCGGTTTTCGTGCCGGTCAGCTTCATGCCCGGCATTCCGGGGCAGTATTTCCGGCAATTCGGCCTGACGGTGGCAATTTCGGTTCTGTTCTCACTGCTGGTCGCGCGGCTGATCACGCCGATGATGACCGCCTATCTGATGCGGTCCAAGGACGCTGCGGGCCATGATGATGCCCATGGTGACGGCTGGTTCATGCGGCAATATCTGCGGCTGGTGCGGCTTTCCACCAGTGGCGGGCTGTTCCCCATGCGGTCAGGTCACCACCTTGTGCCTGCCCGCTATATCACGCTGGCGACCGGCATTCTTGTTCTGGTCATATCTGTCCACTTCATGCTGAAAGTCCCCGGCAGCTTCATGCCGCCCGAGGATGTCAGCCGTGTTGCCATCAGTGTCGAACTGCCGCCCGGCTCGACGCTGGAGGATACCGAGACGAAAACCGACGAGATGGTGGCCCGCATCCGCGATATCGAAGGTGTGGCGAATGTCTTTGTCCTTGGCGGGTCGTCACCGACCGGTGATCTGGACATTCGCCGCGCCTCGGTCACCGTGCTTCTGGAAAAGCTGGATCACTCGCTGATTTACAAGCTGTCGCAGATCGGGAACAGCATTCCTGGCCTTTCCGCCATCGTGCCGGATGTGGAAAGCCACGGCCGCACTGTGCCCCAGAACGAGATCGAGGCTGAAATCTTCAACCGGCTGCATGACGTGCCCGATATCCGCGCCTTCAAGCTGAACGACCGGGGCGAGCGGGATCTGTCCTTCTCGATCCTGTCGGACAATGAGGAAGATCTGAACCTGGCCGTCGCCCGGCTGGAGGCGGCGCTGTCGGCCGATCCACTGCTGGCCAACGTCGCCTCGGAAGGTGCCCTGCCCCGGCCCGAATTGCAGATTGAACCGAAGGTCGAAGAGGCCGCGCGTCTGGGCGTGACGACCTCGGCCATCGCGGGGGTGGTGCGGGTGGCGACCATCGGGGATGTGGATGCGGCGCTGGCGAAGCTTTCCATCGACAACCGGCTGATCCCGGTGCGGGTGCGGCTGGATGATGCCAGCCGGGGCGATCTGGCACAGCTTGCGGCACTGGGCGTGCCCACCGCTTCGGGCGCGACGGTGCCGCTGGGCGCGGTGGCCGACATCCGCATCGCTGAAGGCCCGTCCATGGTGGACCGCCTGAACCGTGAACGCCGCGCCACCATCGGCGCCAACCTGCCCGTCGGCGTGGCGCTTGGCACCGCATCTGAACGGTTCAAGGAAATCACCGAAAGCGTCGATCTGCCGCCGAGCGTGCGCGTGGCGGAATCGGGCGATGCCGAGATTCAGGCTGAACTGATGCAAAGCTTCGGCAATGCCATGATCATGGGCCTGATGCTGGTGCTGACCGTGCTGATCCTGCTGTTCGGCTCGGTCATCCAGCCCTTCACCATCCTGCTTTCGCTGCCGCTTGCCATCGGCGGCGTGGCGGCGGCGCTGATCCTGACCGGCAATGCGCTGTCGATGCCGGTGATGATCGGGATGCTGATGCTGATGGGGATCGTGACCAAGAACGCCATCCTGCTGGTGGATTTCGCCATCGAGATGCGCAATCGCGGCATGGATCGGTTCCAGTCGGTGATCGAGGCCGGACACAAGCGGGCGCAGCCCATCGTGATGACCTCCATCGCCATGTCGGCGGGCATGATGCCCTCGGCGCTGGGGGTGGGCGAAGGCGGCGCCTTCCGCGCGCCCATGGCCATCGCGGTGATTGGCGGCATCATCATGTCCACAGTGCTGAGCCTCGTGGTCGTGCCGGCCTTCTTCCTGATCATGGACGACCTGTCGCGCCTGCTGGCCCGGCTGGCGCGTCTGCTGATCGGCCAGAAGGAACACGAACCCGAAGTGCTGAGCGCGGAGGCCGTGACGAAGGAACTGACCGACCTCGAATCCCGCGTCGCGCAGCTTGAAGCCAAACGCGCCCCGCCGGACAGCAAGCCCAAGCTGATCGTGGCTGAATGACCCCGGAAACGCCGCCCCCAGGGGCGGCGTTTTGCTGTCACCCTCCCTTGCATCCCCCGCCCCGCCGTCGCAGGATCGCCGCAAAGGGGAGGAATGCAATGGGCAATCTGACAGCCGCGCTGGCCGCGATCGACGCGGCAAATGCCGCCGATCCGACGCGGGAAGCGGGTCGCCCCGCAGCGCAGCTTTACGGCGAAAGGATGAGCGCGGAACTGGACCGCCAGCATCCCGGCGCCTCCGACATCCTGCAAATCGCGGCGCGCGGGCAGCATGTGGAACGCTGGCTGCTGCCGCGCGCCGAATACCCCGAAGGCAAGACCGGTTATCTGCACTGGCGCCGCGAACAGGGTCGCCGTCACGCCGCACGCGTGGCCGGGATCATGGCGGATGCGGGCTATGACACGGCCGCGCAGGACCGCGTGGGCGTTCTGCTGCGCAAGGAAGGCATCAAGCGCGACACCGAAGTTCAGGCGCTGGAGGATGTGATCTGTTTCGTCTTTCTGCGCCACTATTTCGCGCCCTTCGCCGCGAAACACGCGCCAGAGGCCGTGCGCGACATCGTGGCCAAGACCGCACGCAAGATGTCAGGCCCCGCACGGGCGCGGGCGCTGGAGGAATTTCAATTGCCGCCAGACCTGGCGGAGGCCGTGAGGGAGTCAGAGGCATGAGCATCGACCAGGGCAAGGCGCTGATCGCGCGGGCGGGCGAGGGCAAAAGTTATACCGTCGGGGTCGAAACCCTGACGTTGGCCGACTGGCCGGAAGGCGTGCCGATCCGCGTCGCGCATTCGGCACTGAACTACAAGGATGCGCTGGCCATCACCGGCCGCGCCCCGATCATCCGCAATTTCCCCATGGTGCTGGGCATCGACCTTGCAGGTGAGGTGCTGGAAGACAGCGGGCGCTTCAAGGCCGGGGAAAAGGTGCTGGTCAACGGCTGGGGCCTGTCTGAGACCCGCTGGGGCGCTTATTCGCAACTGGTGCGGATGCCGGACGAGATCGTGCAGCCCCTGCCCGCCGGGTTCAGCACCGAACAGGCGATGCAGATCGGCACCGCTGGCTATACTGCCATGCTCTGTGTCATGGCGCTGGATGATCACGGGCTGCAACCGGGCCGCGACGCGGTGCTGGTCACCGGCGCCTCGGGCGGGGTCGGCTCGGTCGCGGTCAGCCTGCTGGCGCGGCGCGGCTATCACGTCATCGCGGTTTCGGGGCGGCCGGAACAGGCGGGTTTCCTGCAAGAGCTTGGCGCCGCCGAGGTATTGACCCGCGACGCGATTTCCGCCGGCGGTCGCCCGATGGCGAAAGAGCGTTGGGCAGGCGTGGTGGATGTTGCAGGCGGGCCGATGCTGGCCGATGCCATCGCACAGACGTGCTATGACGGCATCGTCGCGGCCTGTGGCATGGCGGGCGGCGGGTCGCTGGCGACCACGGTTTACCCGTTCATCCTGCGTGGCGTCACGCTGCGCGGCGTCGATTCCGTCATGGTGCCGATGGCGCGGCGCGAGGCCGCCTGGGCGCGGCTTGAGGCAGAGCTTGACCGTAGCCTGCTGGCGCGGCTTTCCTCGACCCGGCAGTTCGACGAATTGCCGACGCTGGGCGCCGACCTTCTGGACGGCCGCCTGCACGGCCGCATCGCCATCGCGCTGTAACGGCGGGCGGGCCGCTCAGGCCCGCCACCACGGCCCCGGCAAGCCGGGCCTCAGGCCCGCTTGCCCACCACGGCAATGCCAAGTGTTTCCAGCACTTTCGCCTCGATCTGCGGGGCATTCATGCCGGCGACGGCATACATCGCCTCGGGGCTGGCCTGGTCGATGAAGGTATCAGGCAGCACCATGGAGCGGTATTTCAGCCCCCGGTCAAACACGCCCTCCTCGGCCAGCACTTGTGCCACATGGCTGCCGAAACCGCCGATGGCGCCCTCCTCCACCGTGATCAGCGCCTCGTGATGCGCCGCGAGTTGCAGGATCAACGCGCGGTCCAGCGGCTTGGCAAACCGCGCATCGGCCACGGTGCAGGCGATGCCCCGCGCCGCCAGCGCCTCAGCCGCGCGCATCACTTCCGCCAGACGGGTGCCGAAGGACAGCAGCGCCACGCGCCCGCCCTCGCGGATCAGCCGCCCCTTGCCGATCTGCAAGGGCTGGCCCCGCTCGGGCATTTCCAGCCCGACACCCTCGCCGCGCGGATAGCGGAAGGCGCTGGGGCCTTCGTCGTAGGCCGCTGCCGTGGCGACCATATGCACAAGCTCCGCCTCGTCCGCCGCTGCCATCACCACCATTCCCGGCAGGTTGGCAAGGAAAGCCACGTCGAACGACCCGGCATGCGTGGCGCCATCGGCCCCCACCAGCCCGGCGCGGTCGATGGCAAAGCGCACGGGAAGGCGCTGGATCGCAACGTCATGCACGACCTGATCATACCCGCGTTGCAGGAAGGTCGAATAGATCGCGCAGAACGGTTTCAACCCGCCCGCCGCCAGACCGGCGGCAAAGGTTACCGCATGCTGTTCGGCAATCCCCACGTCGAAACAGCGCTTCGGAAAGCGTTCGGCGAACAGGTTCAGCCCGGTGCCATCCGGCATCGCCGCCGTCACCGCGACAATCTTGTCGTCCCGCGCCGCCTCGTCCACCAGCGCCTGCGCGAAAACCTTGGTGTAGCTGGGCGCATTGGACTTGGCCTTGACCTGCACCCCGGTCAGCACATCGAATTTCGCCGTGGCATGGCCCTTGTCCGCCGCCGCCTCGGCCGGGGCATAGCCCTTGCCCTTCCTGGTGATCACATGAATCAGCATCGGCCCGGTCGCCCGCGCCTTCACCGTGCGCAGCAGCGGCAGAAGCTGATCCAGATCGTGCCCGTCCACCGGCCCGACATAGCTGAACCCCAGTTCCTCGAACAACGTCCCGCCGACCGTCATGCCCTTGAGCATCTCCTTCGCCCGTCGCGCGCCTTCCTGAAACGGCTCGGGCAGCAGGCTGACCATGCCCTTGGCGGCCTGCTTCAGTTCCTGAAACGGGGCCTCGGCATAAAGCCGCGACAGATAGGACGACAGCGCCCCCACCGGCGGGGCGATGGACATTTCGTTGTCATTCAGAATGACGAACAGCCGCTTTTTCAGATGGCCCGCGTTGTTCATCGCCTCGAAGGCCATGCCCGCGCTCATCGAGCCGTCGCCGATCACCGCGATGGCATCGCCCGGATCGCCCCCAAGATCGGCCGCCGCCTTGAAACCCAGCGCCGCGCTGATGGAGGTAGAGCTATGCGCCGCCCCGAATGGATCATAGGGGCTTTCGCTGCGCTTGGTGAAGCCCGACAGGCCGCCTTCGGTGCGCAGGGTGCGGATGCGGTCGCGCCGCCCGGTCAGGATCTTGTGCGGATAACACTGATGCCCCACGTCCCAGATCAGCTTGTCGCGCGGTGTGTCAAACACGGCATGCAGCGCCACGGTCAGTTCCACCACCCCCAGCCCCGCGCCCAGATGGCCGCCGGTTACGGAAACCGCGCTGATCGTCTCGGCCCGCAGCTCGTCGGCAAGCTGGCGCAATTCGCGGTCGCTCAGCGCCTTCATGTCGGCGGGCAGGCGCACGCGGTCCAGAACGGGGGTCTTCGGTCGGTCGGTCATGGCAGCCCTTTGGCTCAGGCGTAGGGGGGCGTCAGCTTTGGCGCGAGATAACGAAGCGCGCCGCCGCGATCAAGGCAGCGGCCCGGTCACCATAGGGGGAAACTGCGGCTTCCGCCTCGCCAATCAAGGCGTTTGCGCGATTTTTCGCGCCTTCCAGCCCCAGAAGCGAAACGAAAGTGGCCTTGCCGGCACCCGCATCCTTGCCGACCCGCTTGCCGGTCGCCGCCTCGTCGCCCTCGACATCCAGAATGTCATCGGCGATCTGGAAGGCGAGACCAAGTGCCGTGGCATAGGCGCGCAGCGGTGCGGGGTCGGCCCCGGCGAGAATCGCGCCCGCCTCGGCGGAAAAGCAGATCAGCGCGCCGGTCTTGCCGGCTTGCAGCCGGGTGATCTCGGGCAGGGTCAGCGGCGTGGCGGCGGTTTCAGCGGCGATGTCCAGCGCCTGCCCCAGCACCATGCCCTCGGCCCCGCTGGCGCGCGCCAGCCCCGCCACCAGCGCCAGCCGCCGGTCAGGTGCCCCAAGCGCCGGGTCACACAGCAGTTCAAACGCCAGCGTCTGAAGCGCATCGCCCGCCAGCACCGCCGTCGCCTCGTCCCATTTCACATGGACGGTCGGCAGGCCGCGGCGCAGGTCGTCATCATCCATGCAGGGCAGGTCGTCATGGATCAGGCTATAGGCATGCAGCGCCTCGACTGCCGCCGCAGCGGCCACCGCCGCCTCGGGCGCAATGCCATGCAACCGCGCCGATTCCAGCACCAGAAAGGCGCGCAGCCGCTTGCCGCCCTGCACCGCATAGCGCATGGCCTGCACCACCGGCACATCGTCCTGCGTGGCCAGCGCCGTATCCAGCCGCGCCTGCACCAGCGCGGCATCCTGTTTCAGCAGGTCGGGAAAGCTCACAGCCCCTCCGCCGGTGCGGTTCCAGTGGCGCGGCCTTCCTGAGCGCGGATCATCTCGACCTTTTCTTCCGCCACGCGCAGCTTGTCGGCACAATGCGCCTTCAGCTTCGCGCCGCGTTCGTAAAGCGCGATCGACTGTTCCAGCGCCACATCGCCGCGCTCAAGCTGCGTCACCACACCTTCCAGCGCGGCCATCGCCTCTTCAAAGCTCATCTCGGCAATCGGTTTGTCGGTCATCAGGCTCTCCGCATCATCTCATCGACATGGGCGGCAACAGAGGCGCCCAGCGCGGGCAGATCATAGCCGCCCTCCAAGGCGGATACCACCCGCCCGCCACAGACCTGATCCGCCAGATCGCAGATTGCGGCGGTGAGCCAGCGGAAATCATCCACCTCCCACTCAAGGCTTGCCAGCGGGTCATCGGCATGGGCATCGAACCCGGCGCTGACAAGGATCAGGTCGGGGGCAAAATCGCGCACCCGCGCCAGCGCAGGGGCCCAGACCGCCCGCATCGCCGCCCCGCCCGAACCCGCGCGCAGCGGCAGGTTCACCACCTGCCCATGTGCGCCGGTTTCCCGCGCGGCCCCCGTGCCGGGATAAAGCGGCATTTCATGGCTGGAGACAAACATCGCGCGCGGCTCGTTCCACAGCAGGTCCTGCGTGCCATTGCCATGATGGACGTCGAAATCCAGCACCGCGACACGGGACAGTCCGTGATGATCCAGCGCCCGTTTCGCCGCGATGGCAACGCTGCCGAACAGGCAAAACCCCATGGCCCGCGCGGTTTCGGCATGATGGCCGGGCGGACGGCAAGTAACAAAGGCGCGCTTCGCCTCGCCTGCCAGCACCGCGTCAACCGCCGCACAAACCCCACCTACCGCCCGCAGCGCCGCCGTCAACGACCCCGGCGCCAGCCATGTATCACCGTCCAGCATTGCCCAGCCTTGCGCCGGAACCGCTGCCTCGACCTGCGCGACATATCCCGCCGGATGACAGCGCAACACCTCGTCCCGCCCGGCCAGCGGGGCCGCGCGGCGGTCGAGATCGAACCCCGCCAAGGCCCGCTCAACCGCCATCAGCCGCGCCGCCTGCTCCGGGTGGCCCGGCGGTTCGGCATGGCCCAGGCAGTCCTCATGGCTGAACAACAGCATACGCCCGATGTCGGTCATTTTATGTCCTCAAGTATTCCGGATGTCAGGGGACACAGCCCCCGAGACCGGGCACGGATCAATCCGGCTGAAGCATATAGCCCGCACCGCGCACGGTTTGCAGATAGCGCGGCTGCTTCGGGTCAGCCTCGATCTTGCGGCGCAGCCGGGTGATCTGCACATCCACCGCGCGTTCCTGCGCCTTTTCGGCGCTGTCCGCCTCGGTCGCGCCCAGATCGCCCACCAGCGCCTCGCGGCTGACAGGCTCGCCGGGGCGGGCCGCGAAGATCCGCATGAGCTGCGCCTCGGTCGCGGTCAGCCGCACCGGCTCGTCCCCGCGCCACAATTCACCGCGCTCCGGGTCATAGCGCACCGCGCCCAGATGCAGCACCTTGGGCACCGCCACCTCGGGCCGTGCCGCCGGCACGCGGCGCAGGATCGCGTTGATCCGCAGCAAAAGCTCTTTCGGCTCGAACGGTTTGACCAGATAGTCGTCGGCCCCGGCCTCCAGCCCCTCGATCCGGTTGGCGCTTTCGCCCTTGGCGGTCAGCAGCAGGATCGGCACACCGCTTTTCGCCCGCAGATCGCGGGTCAGCGCGATGCCATTCTCGCCCGGCATCATCACGTCGAGCACCAGCAGGTCGAATTCCAGCCCGCCCAGCAGCCGCCGCGCCTGTGCCGCATCCCGCGCCACGCTGACCAGAAAGCCGTTGCGGATGAGGAATTTCTGCAAAAGCCCCCGGATGCGTTCGTCATCATCAACGACCAGAAGATGCGCCTGCGGTTCGGTCATGCTCCGCCCTCCTTCAAGGTCTGATACTGCCGCCGCTGATCGGGGTCCATCATCGCCTCCAGCACCTGCCGGAAACCCTGCACCGCCACCGGCCCCGCCGCGCGGTAAGCCGCCCGCATCCGCGCCCGCTGTGCATCTGACAGCGTGCGTTCAAGGTCTGCCCCCTTTGGCGTCAGAAACAAATGCCGCTCGCGCTTGTCCACCCGGCCCACCCGGCTTTCCACCAGCCCGTCGTCGATCAGCGTGCGCAGCACTCGGTTCAGGCTTTGCTTGGTCACCCCAAGGATCGACAACAGGTTGTTCACCGTGGTCCCCGGACTGCGATGGATGAAATGGATGGCACGGTGATGCGCCCGCCCGTAATCCATCCCGTCCAGAATCCGGTCGGGATCGGCCGTGAAGCCGCGATAGGCGAAGAACATCGCCTCGATCCCCTTGCGCAACTGCTCGTCGGTCAGGAACAGCAGGCTTTCGCCGCCCGATGCCGCCTCACTCATCACATCCTCCCTCACTTCGCAGCGAAGTTACGTCAGCCTTGTTGACTTTCCAAGATGCAACTGTTAGCGAAACGCAGTTTTCGCGCAACTTTATGCCCACAACGGGCCAAATATGCGCAACTTTTGGAAAATGGCCCCGAGGAGGCTTCGATGGCTGGCTATGATGACCGCGACGGCAAGATCTGGATGGATGGCAAGCTTGTGGAATGGCGCGACGCCAAGGTCCATATCCTGACCCATGCGCTGCACTATGCCTCGTCGGTGTTTGAGGGCGAGCGCTGCTATAATGGCAAGATCTTCAAATCGACCGAACATTCGGAACGCCTGCTGAAATCGGGCGAACTGCTGGACATGCCGATCCCCTATTCGGTGGCAGAGATCAATGCCGCCAAGGAGGCCGTGCTGGCCGCCAACGGCTTGACCGATGCCTATGTGCGCGCCGTGGCCTTCCGGGGCGCGGGCGAGGAAATGGGGGTGGCATCGCTTGGCAACCCCGTCCGTCTGGCCATCGCCTGCTGGAGCTGGGGCGCCTATTACGGCGACGCCAAGATGAAGGGCGCCAAGCTCGACATCGCCAAATGGAAGCGCCCCTCACCCGAAACCATCCCCACCGCCGCCAAGGCCGCCGGGCTTTACATGATCTGCACCATGTCGAAGCACGCGGCGCAGGCCAAAGGCTGTTCCGATGCGTTGTTCTTCGATTATCGCGGCTATGTGGCCGAGGCGACCGGGGCGAATATCTTCTTCGTCAAGGACGGCGAGGTGCACACGCCGCTGCCCGACGCCATCCTGAACGGCATCACGCGGCAAACCGTGATCGGCATGCTGCGCGCCAAGGGCATCACCGTGCATGAGCGCCACATCATGCCCGAGGAACTGGCCGATTTCGAGCAATGCTGGCTGACCGGCACCGCCGCCGAGGTCACGCCCGTCGGCCAGATCGGCGATTACATGTTCGAGGTCGGCGCCCTCACCCGCGACATCGCCACCGAATACGAGGCGCTGGTGCGAGCCTGATGGCCGAAAGGGGCAGCGCCCCTCGTCACGCGATGTGAGCCAAGATGAAGGGCCCGGTTCCGCAAGGTGCCGGGCCTTCTTTCAGGATCAGGCTTCGGCGCCACGGTCGATGCGCAGGAACTCGGCTGCGCGGCGGTTGCTTTCCGCCCTCTCTTCTGGGCGCTGGCGCAAGCCGTCCCAGATCCTTTCGCTGCCGCCCCGGTCGATGCGCAGGAATTCCCGCAGGCGCCCGCCGTCCGAGGGCGCGCGCTTGTCCGCAAGATGCTTGCTCATGGCCTTCTCCTCCGTTTGTCTGCCTTGAATATAGGACCGAATCGGTCCTTCCCCAAGCCCTCAGACTGCGGAGAGGCGATCCATCGCCCAAGCGGCGGCTTCCGCAACCGTCGGATCACTGTCTTGCACCAGCGCGGCAGCCACCGGGACCAACCTGGGATCTGCCGAATTTCCAATGGCATAAAGCACGTTGCGCACGAACCTGTCCCGCCCGATCCGCTTGATCGGACTGCCCGCGAAACGCGCCCGAAATGCGGTGTCGTCCAGCGCGGCCAATTCCGCAAGTTCGGGCGCACCAACGCGCGGCTGATAGCCCACATCCCGAGCCACCTGCGCGAATTTATTCCACGGGCAAACCGCCAGACAATCGTCGCAGCCATAGATGCGGTTGCCCATCAAGGCGCGCAAGTCGGGGTCCACCGGCCCCTTGTGCTCGATCGTCAGATAAGAAATGCAGCGCCGCGCGTCCAATTGATAGGGCGCCGGAAAGGCCCCCGTCGGGCAGATGTCCAGACAAGCGCGGCAGGAACCACAATGGCTGACCTCGGCAGCGTCCTTCGGCAGATCCAGCGTGGTGAAAAGCGCCCCCAGAAAAAACCAGCTTCCCAGATCCCGTGACAGAAGGTTGGTATGCTTGCCCTGCCAGCCCAAACCGGCCGCCTGTGCCAGCGGTTTTTCCATCACCGGCGCGGTATCGACGAAAACCTTGATCTCGCCCCCCGCCTGATCCAGCAGCCAGCGCCCCAGCCGCTTCAGCCGCCGCTTCACAAGATCATGGTAATCCTTGCCCTGCGCATAGACGCTGATCGCCGCCCGGTCGCGCTGCCCCAGCACCGCCAGCGGATCAACCTCGGGCGTATAGACCTCGGCCAGCATGATCACCGATCGCGCCTCGGGCCAAAGCGCGGCGGCCGACCCTCGCCAGCCTTCGCGCTCGGCCATCCAGCCCATCTGCCCGTGCCGGCCTGCCGCCAGAAACGCCCGCAACCGCCCGGCCGCTTCGGGCACGGCATCCGGCGCGCAGATCCCCGCCTTGGAGAACCCCTCCTCCACCGCCCGCGCGACCAGACGTTCCTTCAGCACCGAAGGCTCCATGCCGTTGCTCATTGCCCAAATACTCCGGGGGTCCGGGGGCTGGCCCCCGGCGGCCGGGTTCAGAAATCCAGATCGGCGTAATGACCGGGCTGGGTGAAGCCCGGCACCTGATCCGCCAGCAGGGTGCGAAAGCTCGGCCGGGATTTCAGCTTCACATACCAGTCCTTCACCACCGCATGCCGGTTCCAGTCTACATCCGAGATATAGTCCAGACAGCTCAGATGCGCGGCGGCAGCGAAATCGGCCAGTGTCATGCTGTCGCCCGCCAGCCAGCGCCGCTGATCAAGAAGCCACGCCATGTAATCGAGGTGATACTTGATCCTGCTCGCGCCGAACTTGACCGCCTTGCTGTCGGGATAGCCCGTGCCCTGCACCTTGCGGTTCACCCGTTCATACAGCAGTTTCGAGGTCACCTCGTTATGAAACTTGTCGTCAAACCAGTTGCACAGGCGGCGCACCTCGTAGCGGGCATCCACATCACGCGGCATCAGGGCGGGCGAGGGATAGGCCTCTTCCAGCCATTCGCAGATCGCCTGACTTTCGCTCATCAACCGGCTTTCCATCCGCAGCACCGGCACCTTGCCCGCCGGATTGCGGCGCAGGAAATCGGGCTGCTGTTCCCAGTACCGTTCCTCCACCAGTTCGACCTCGATCCGTTTCTCCGCCAGGGTCAGGCGAACCTTGCGGCAGAAGGGAGAAAGGGGAACGTGATAAAGTCGGTTCATGATGCTGTCCGGGGTCTGAGCCCCCCGGTGATACCCCTGCGGGCGCGGGGGATCAATGCCACTTGGCCGGGCAAGGCCCGCTCAATCCTCGAAACAGGCGGCGCGGCCATCGGCGCGGATCGTCTCGGCCCCGTCAAGGATCTGCCCGGCGCGGCGGCGCAGGCTTGCTGTGGGTTTTGCGGGGTTGCGCGCTTTCGGGTCGGGCAGGATCGCGGCCAGCCGCGCCGCCTGCACCGGGGTCAGATCCTTCGCGGAAACCCCGAACCAGTGCTGCGCCGCCGCTTCGACCCCGAACACGCCTTCGCCGAATTCGGCAATGTTCAGATAGACATGCAGGATGCGCCGCTTAGACCAGACCAGCTCGACCGGCGGGGTCAGCAGCGCCTCGGCCGCCTTGCGCGCCCAGTTCCGGCCCTGCCAGAGGAACACGTTCTTCACGACCTGCTGGCTGATGGTCGAGGCGCCGCGCCCGCTGCCCTCGGCCAGCGCTGCGCGGATCGCCTTCATGTCGAATCCCCAGTGGAGGCAGAAATTGGCATCCTCGGCCGCGACCACAGACCGGGCCATCACCGGCGCGATGTCATCCCAGGCAACCCAGTCGCTTTCGATGCCGCCCAGACGCCAGCGTTCCTGCATCTGGTAGAGGTTGGTCGGCACCGGAACCACGGCAAAGATCAGGATCAGCGCCAGCAGCAGGCCCACGACCCCGGCCAAACCGCGCAACAGCCAAAGCCGCAGCCGCGCCTTCAGTGGCAGGCGCAGCGGAATGACGATTTCGGGTTCCGGCGCCGGGGCTGATTTCTTCTTTCGGGTGGTCTTTGCCATGCCCCCACAGATCACGAAGCCCGCCCGGCGGTCAAGGCAGGCGGGCGCCGGTTCAGGCCGTGGGCGTGGCGCCGTGGCGGGTCAGCGCCTCTGACAGTTTCTGTTCCTGCTCGGCGCTCAGCGAGGTGCGCAGCACCCTGCCCTTACCCGCGAAGGCATCGAGCCCGGCCAGCACCTTGTCGGCGGTCATCTTGCGGATGAGGATGCCCAGCGCAGCGCCCCCCTGCGGCAGGCTTTGCCCGGTCTGCTTCAGGAAATCATCATTGATGCCGACATCGGTCATCCAGCCCGACAGCGCCCCTGCCCCCGCGCCCACGGCCGCCCCCAGCAACGGGTTGAGGAACAGAAGCCCGATCAGCCCACCCCAGATACCGCCGCCCGTCGCCCCGACAGCAGTCATGTTGACGGCCTGATGCAATTGCACCGTGCCATCATCCTTGCGGGTGATCACGACGGCGTCTTCCATTTCGATCAGATATTCCTGCTGCATCTTCACCAATGCGGCCCGCGCTTCAAAGGCGGTGGCCTCGGTGTCGAAAGCGATGATGACGAGATCGGACATGACAAACTCCGGTTACTGGATGCGCGCTCCCGATGAACGTGCGCCTTCGCGCGAGGTTCCGCCAGCCCTTTCACAAAATGATGACGCCCGCGGATGAACCGCGAGCGTATGGGTCTTTAATCCCGGTTGCGGCCGCCTTATTCGGCCGGGACCTTCGCCGCCTCATCCGACAGCGGATGCGGCAGGTGGACCAGCATTTCCTTCGGGCAGACCTGAAGGAAATTGGCACGCTCCGCCTCCCAGTCCGCAAGGATCCGTGCGGCTTTCTGACTGCCCGTCTCGGCAAAGTGGCGTTCGACGAGGCCCTTGACCTGGGCTTCCCAATGCGGGTGGCTGACCGCGCAGGTCACGAGGCTTTCAAGGTTCATGAAATCCTCTGCCACCCCTTCGGGATCGTAGAGATAGGCCATGCCGCCGGTCATGCCCGCGCCGAAGTTGGCGCCGATCTTGCCAAGAATCACCGCCACACCGCCGGTCATGTATTCACAGCCGTTGGTGCCGCAGCCCTCGATCACCACCGTCGCGCCCGAGTTGCGGACGGCGAACCGCTCGCCCGCCTTGCCCGCTGCGAACAGGTAACCATCGGTCGCGCCATAAAGCACGGTATTGCCGATGATGGTGTTCTGATCCGCGACCAGCGGGCTGGACATCTGCGGGCGCACCACGATCAGACCGCCGCTGAGGCCCTTGCCGACATAATCGTTGGCGTCGCCCTGCACCTCGATCTTCAGCCCTTTCACCGCGAAAGCACCCAGCGACTGCCCGGCGTTTCCGGTCAGCTTCACCGTCAGATGGTCGGGTTGCAGGTTGTTGCGCATCCCGAACTTCTTGACGATGTGGCTGGACGACCGCGTGCCGATGGTGCGCAGCGTGTTGCGCACGGCATAGCTGAGCTGCATCTTCTCGCCATCCTCGAAGAAGCGCGCACCGTCCTTGACGATTTCTGCATCCAGCGTATCCGGCACCGCATTGCGCGGCTTCGAGCGGTCGTAGGTCACCTTCTGCGAGCCATCCACCGTAATCAGCAGCGGGTTCAGGTCCAGATCGTCCAGCGCCTCGGACCCGCGGCTGACCTGGCTCAACAGGTCGGGGCGGCCGATGATCTCGTCCAGCGAACGCGCGCCGATGGAGGCGAGGATTTCCCGAACTTCCTGTGCATAGAAGGTGATCAGGTTCACCACCTTGTCGGCGGAGCCCGTGAACTTCTTGCGCAGGTCGGGGTTCTGGGTGCAGACGCCCACCGGGCAGGTGTTCGACTGGCACTGACGCACCATGATGCAGCCCATGGCGATCAGGGCGGCGGTGCCTATGCCGTATTCCTCGGCCCCCAGCATCGCGGCAATCACCACGTCGCGGCCCGTACGCAGGCCGCCATCGGTGCGCAGCGTCACCCGCTCGCGCAGGTTGTTCATGGTCAGCACCTGATGCGCCTCGGTCAGGCCCATCTCCCACGGCAGACCCGCGTATTTGATCGAGGTGCCGGGGCTGGCGCCCGTGCCGCCGTTATGGCCGGAAATCAGGATGATATCCGCCTTGGCCTTGGCCACGCCCGCCGCGATGGTGCCGACGCCGCTGGCCGAAACCAGTTTCACCGTCACCTTGCAGCGCGGGTTGATCTGCTTCAGGTCGTAGATCAGCTGTGCCAGATCCTCGATCGAATAGATGTCGTGGTGCGGCGGGGGCGAGATCAGCGTCACGCCCTTGGTGCTGTGGCGCAGCCGCGCAATCAGTTCGGTCACCTTCATGCCCGGAAGCTGGCCGCCCTCGCCGGGCTTGGCGCCCTGGGCCACCTTGATTTCCAGTTCCTCGCAGGCGTTCAGGTATTCCGCCGTCACACCGAAACGGCCGGAGGCAACCTGCTTGATCTTGGCGCAGGGGTTGTCACCGTTCGGGAACGGGTGCTGGTGCGCCGGGTCTTCGCCGCCCTCGCCCGAGTCTGATTTGGCACCGATCCGGTTCATGGCGATGTTCAGCGTCATATGCGCCTCGGGCGACAGCGCCCCCAGCGACATGCCCGGCGTCACGAACCGCTTGCGGATCGAGGTGATCGACTCGACCTCTTCGATCTGCACCGGCTTGCCCAGCGGCTTGATGTCCAGCAGATCGCGGATGTGGATCGGCGGGTTTGCCCGCATCGAAGCGCTGTATTGCTTCCAGATGTCATAGGACGCCCGGTCGCAGGCCGCTTGCAGCATGTGCATGGTCTGGGCTTCCCAGGCGTGTTTCTCGCCCGAGCGCCGCGCCTTGTAGAAGCCGCCGATCGGCAGCACGTCGCTGCCGCCCATCCAGCCTTTCGCATGCACCTCCTGCGATTTCATCTGGATACCGTGCAGGCCGATCCCCGAGATGCGGCTGTGCATGCCGGGGAAATATTCGGCCACCATGGCACGCGACAGCCCCACCGCCTCGAAGTTCAGTCCGCCACGATAGGACGAGATGACCGAAATCCCCATCTTCGCCATGATCTTCAGCAGACCCGCGTCGATGGCGTCGCGGTAGCGGCGCATCGCATCGGTCAGGCTGCCTTCCAGCAACCCGCGCGCGATGCGGTCGGCAATGCTATCCTGTGCCAGATAGGGGTTCACCGTGGTTGCGCCGCAGCCGATCAGCACCGCAAAGTAATGCGGGTCGATGCATTCCGCCGCACGCACGTTCAGCGAGGTGAAGGTCCGCAGGCCCTTGCGCGTCAGCCAGCTATGCACGGCGCTGGTGGCAAGGATCATCGGCATCGCCACCTTGCCCTCGCCCTGATGCTCGTCCGTCAGCACCAGATGCGCGGCGCCAGACCGCACGGCATCCTCAGCCTCGGCGCGGATACGCTCCAGACCCAGGCGCAGCGCCTCCTGATCGCTGTCTGCCGGGAAGGTGCAGTCGATCAGCGCGACCTGCGCGCCGAACTGCTTCAGCATCACTTGATATTCGATATTGGCAATGAACGGGCTTTCCAGAACCAGAATTTCGGTCTGGGCGCTCGATTCATCCAACACGTTTTTCAGGTTGCCAAAGCGGGTCTTGAGGCTCATCACCCGCGTTTCGCGCAAGCTATCGATCGGCGGGTTGGTAACCTGGCTGAAGTTCTGGCGGAAGAAATGGCTCAGCGGGCGATACTGCTTCGACAGCACCGCGACCGGCGTGTCGTCCCCCATCGAGGCGATCATTTCCTTGCCGTCCTCGGCCATCGGGGCCAGAACCTGCTCCAGTTCCTCGACCGTATAGCCCGCCGCGATCTGCCGCTTGCGCAGCGCCGCACCCGTGAAGGTCTGTTCTTCCGGGATGTCGCGCAGTATCGAGTTCAGGTCCACGACCTTCTCGATCCATTCGCTATAGGGCTGGCTGCGGGCCAGACGGTCCTTCATCTCGGCATCGTGGTAAAGCTTGCCCTCTTTGGTATCGACGGCAATCATCTGCCCCGGCCCAAGTGCGCCTTTTTCACGGATCGTGCCTTCGTCCACCGGCACCATGCCCGCTTCCGACCCCGCGATCAGCAGGCCGTCACCCGTGACGACATAGCGCATCGGACGCAGGCCGTTGCGATCCAGCCCGCCGCAGACCCAGCGGCCATCGGTCATCGCCAGCGCGGCCGGGCCGTCCCATGGCTCCATCACCGCGTTGCAATAGGCATACATATCCGCCCAGGCCTGCGGCATGTCGGCGGTCGTCTTGCTCCATGCCTCGGGGACCAGCATGGTCTTGGCCATCGGCGCCGAGCGGCCCGAGCGCACCAGAACCTCGAACACCGCGTCCAGCGCGCCGCTGTCCGACGTGCCCGAGGGGATGATCGGCTTGATGTCCTCGGCCATTTCCCCGAAGGCCGACGAGGCCATGCGGATCTCGTGGCTGCGCATCCAGTTCACGTTGCCTTTCAGCGTGTTGATCTCGCCGTTATGGGCGAGCATGCGGAAGGGCTGCGCCAGCCACCATTGCGGGAAGGTGTTGGTGGAATAACGCTGGTGATAGATGGCAAAGGTCGACTCGAACCGCTCGTCTTGCAGATCGGGGTAGAAGACCGAAACCTGCTCGGCCAGCATCATGCCCTTGTAGATGATGCTGCGGCACGACAGGCTGCACAGGTAGCAGCCCGCGATGCCCGCTGCCGTCACCGCCTTCTCGATCCGGCGGCGGATGATGTAAAGCTCGCGCTCGAACTGTTCCTGATCGATGTCCTTTTCACAGCGGATCAGGATCTGTTCGATCTCGGGGCGCGTCGCATTGGCCTTTTCGCCCAGAACCGAGGTATCCACAGGGACATGGCGCCAGCCATAGATGTAATGGCCCATGCGCAGCACTTCGGTTTCCACGATCGTGCGGCAGCGTTCCTGCGCGCCGAAATCGGTGCGCGGCAGGAAGACCTGCCCCACCGCGATCAGCTTTTTCGGATCGGCCTCATGGCCAGTGCGGCGGACCTGATCATAGAAGAATTTCACCGGGATCTGCACATGGATGCCCGCGCCGTCGCCGGTCTTGCCATCCGCATCGACCGCGCCACGGTGCCAGATCGCGCGCAGCGCATCCAGTCCCGCATCCACCACCTTGCGCGAGGGCTTGCCGCTGATCGAGGCGACCAGACCGACACCGCAGGAGGAATGTTCGTCCTCCTCGCGCCACAGGCCATGTTCACCCATGAAGCGGCGCTTTTCCTCTTCGGCCTTCACCCAGGCTTCATCATAGATCGTCATGGCTTACTCCTCGGGATTGGCTTGCAACGTGGCCAGAAACTCGGCCTCGGTCATCTGCTGGGTCGGACCGGCGAAGGCAAAGGCTTCTGGCTTCCGGTCGATATAGATCTCGCGTTCCAGCCGCTGCCCGGACAGATCGTCCAGAAGGCCCGCGGCCATGTAATAGTCGGTCGGCCCCACACCCGGCTTCAGCCGATACCACAGTGCAGACCCGCAGGTGCCGCAGAAGCTGCGCTCGGCCCAGTCGGACGAGGCATAGGCGCGGATGTGTTCACTGCCGGTCACGGTCAGATCGGCCTCGGGCACATCCAGGCTGACGAAGGCAGCCCCGGTCCAGCGGCGGCACATGGCACAGTGGCAGGCACCCAGATCGTGTGCGGGGTTGCGCACGGTCACCTGCACCGCTCCGCACAGGCAATGTCCGGTCAGATCATGGCTCATGGCGCACCTTTTGCATCAAAGAGTTCCCCGGCGTCTGAGACATCAGCGCACCGCATTCAAAAATCGGCTGGGTGGCGGCAAAGCCCGGTTCGCCCGGCTGGATGAACTGCACCGGGCTGCCATCCGACGGAAACCACTCGCCGTTTTCATCCCATTCCGACGGGCCAGCAAAGAACATCCGCCATTCGGGATGGATGTATTCATTGCCCCGCGCGTGACGCAGCACATTGCCATCCGGGTCGGTCTCGGTGAACTCGAACTCGGTCTGTTGCAGCGTCACGCCATCGATGACGAAGCTTTTGCCGGTCAGCGCATCATAGCCGGTGACATGACTGCGCGCGCCATTGTCCTTGGAAAGGCGGAAATCGAAATCGTCGCGCCCGGCCAGAAGCGCGTCGAAACTGGCGGGATCCGCCGGGTTCGCATCCAGCGTTTGCCGCACCTGCGGGTTCAGCTCGAAACTTTCAACCCACTGGGTCTGGTTGTCGATCCGGCTGAGGAAATAGATCCCCTCCTGATCGAAATCGGCGCGCCACTTGTCGCCCGGCTGATCGGCGGTGCAGGTGTAGTGGTTCGAGACCCGGCACCCGCGCGATTGCACGGTCAGATAGGTCTCGCAACCGGCCGGGGCGGCAAAGCTGCCCGCGCAGGCCGGTGTGGCGCCAAGCGCCAGAAACAAAGCGATTGCGTATTTCATGCCTCACCCTCCGCATCGGGCACCGCGAGCTGGGTCCCTTGCAGCGTCTCGGCCAGAACCTGCCGCAGACGACGCGTCCGGCGCCCGAAGGCCAGTTGCGCAGCCTCGTCAAGAATACCGGCGTGGAACATCCGCATGACCGTATCATGCCGCACACCGGGCAACATGAAACAATGCGCATTCGGCGCGGGGCGCAGCAGCCTGCTTTGCGCCCGCTCACGCGCATGGGCGCCGAAAATGATGTAATGTTGCGTCCTGTCTGCCATCACATCGCGCACGTCGGAAATACGGAACGTCTCGATCTGCTCACGAAAGGGCATCCAGCGCGATTCGTCCGGCACGACCGCCGGATCGACGGAAAACTGCGGCGACAGCGCCAGCGCCGCGTCAACCTGCGTGAACCCCCCAAGCGCCAGCGCGGAAAAACCGCCCAGCGAATGCCCCATGGCCACCACTTCGGTCGCCCCGACCTCGGCCGCCTCCGCCTCGACCAGCGACACCACATCCTCGATCAGCCCCGGCGCATTCAGCCAGCTACGACGCGGATCAGCGATGTAAAGCGCATGATCCCGGCCCGCACCGCTGGCAGTCTTGGCAAATTCCAGCCGCGGAGGGCGTCGGCGATCCCGGCCAACACCGGAGAAGCAGACCACCAGACGCCGCCCCTCGCCGCGATGACGCCAGACGCGCAGCGCCCGGTCATCGCGCAGCGTCGAGATTTCCACATCCGGGCGGGCAGCAGGCGACGAAGGCGCCGCCGCGCTGCCTTCCGCCGATGCTGGTGCCGTCTCGCCCATGATCGGGCCCTCTCATTTCAGGTCAGAAAGACTGCCGCATCATGCGGCAGACAAGGGATTCCCGGCGCCAGCCCTTATTCGGCGGCGACGCTTGCCGGCTGCGCCAGATAGGCTTCGATCGCATCGGCGGCCTCGCGCCCGTCGCGGATCGCCCAGACCACAAGGCTGGCGCCGCGCACGATGTCGCCCGCGGCGAACACGCCCGGAAGCGCCGTCTGATGGGTCTGGAAATCGGCCTTCACGGTGCCCCAGCGGGTCACGGCAAGTTCCGGCACGCCCCAGAGCGTCGGCAGATCCTCAGGTTCAAACCCCAGCGCGGTGATCACCAGATCGGCGGGTTCGACGTAATCCGCACCCTCGATCACCTCGGGGGTCTGGCGGCCGGTCGCGTCGGGGGCGCCAAGGCGCATCTTCTGCACCATCACGCCTTCGACCGCCCCATTCCCGGCAAAGCCCTTGGGCGCCGCCAGCCAGACGAATTCGACGCCCTCTTCCTCGGCATTCTGGGTCTCGCGGCGCGAGCCGGGCATATTGGCCTTGTCGCGGCGATAGAGACATTTGACCGAAGTTGCGCCCTGACGGATCGCCGTGCGCACGCAGTCCATCGCCGTATCGCCACCGCCGATCACCACCACGCGCTTGCCGCTGGCATCCAGATCGCCATTGTCGAAGGCCTCGACCTCGTCACCAAAGCTTTTGCGGTTCGAGGCGGTCAGGTAATCCAGCGCCTGAACGATCCCCTTCTGGCCGACACCCGGCCCACCGACGTCGCGCATCTTGTAGACGCCCGTGGCGATCAGCACCGCGTCATGCTGGCCGCGAATGGCATCGAAGCTCAGATCTTCGCCAACCTTGCAGTTCATCACGAAGCTGACGCCCGAGGCTTCCAGTTGGTCGATGCGCTGCATCACCACCGGCTTTTCAAGCTTGAAGCCGGGGATTCCATAGGTCAGCAGCCCGCCCGCACGATCATAGCGGTCATAGACCGTGACCTGAAAACCCTTGCGGCGCAGCATGTCTGCCGCAGCAAGGCCGCCCGGACCCGCGCCGATGATACCCACGCTTTCGGCGCGTTCCACCGCCGGCTTAACCGGCTTTACCCAGCCGTTTTCCCAAGCGGTATCAGTGATGTATTTCTCGACCGAACCAATGGTCACGGTGCCATGGCCCGATTGTTCAATCACACAATTGCCTTCACACAGCCGGTCTTGCGGGCAGATGCGGCCGCAGATCTCGGGAAAGGTGTTGGTCGCCTGGCTCAGCGCATAGGCCTCTTCCAGACGGCCCGAGGCGGTCATGCGCAGCCAGTCGGGGATGTTGTTGTGCAACGGGCAATGCGACTGGCAATAGGGCACGCCGCACTGGCTGCACCGGCTGGCCTGTTCCGCCGCCTTCTGCGCGGCAAACTCCCGATAGATTTCATGGAAATCCTGCGCACGCAGATCGGCCGGACGCTTCTCGGGCATTTCCCGATCGACGGTCACAAACTGAAGCATCCGTTCCTTGGCCATGAGCCACGCCTCCCTCGGCAAATCGGTGGGTGCGCATTGATACTCCGGGCCGGATTCGAATAAAAGTCAGTATAGTTTACCTATATGCGGCTTTTTTCGAAAAAACGTCTGCCATTCTGACTTAAATCTCTCAATTTAGGTAAGAACGATTTCCCTATCACATCAGAAGCCCAGCAAAAGAGCCGTCAAGGCCATCCCGCCGACAATGATTCGCCACCAGCCGAACAGCGCATAGCCATGGCGCGAGACGTAGCCGAGCAGCCATTTCACCACCAGAACTGCGGAAATCAGGGCCAGAACGAAGCCCACCGCGATTTCGGTCATCGCGCCGCTGTCCAGCATGTGCCGGCTTTTCCACAGGTCATAGGCAAAGGCCGCACCCATGGTCGGCATCGACAGGAAGAAGGAAAACTCTGCCGCGCCACGCTTGCCAACACCCAGAAGCAAGCCCCCGACAATGGTAGAGCCGGAGCGCGAGACACCGGGGATCATCGCAAGGCACTGGAACAGGCCGATTTTCAGCGCCACGCCCAAGGGCACATCCGTCGCGTCCTCATAGCGCGGCGTCAGCCTCATGCGATCCACCCACAACAGAACCACCCCGCCCCACAGCAGGTTGATGGCGATCAACATAGGCGTTTCGAACAGGACCCGTTTGATGAAGTCATGCGCCAGCACCCCCACCACCACGGCAGGAAAGAAGGCCAGCGCGACGGCGACGATGAAGCGGAACGATTTCGGGTCGCTGCGGGCGGTAGAAAACACCTGCCACAGCTTTGCCGAATAGACCGACAGCACCGCCAGAACAGCGCCAAGCTGGATCACCACCTCAAAGGTCTTGCCCGCGCTTTCAAAGCCGATGAAATGCCCCAGAAGCAGCAGATGTCCGGTCGAGGAGACCGGAATGAACTCGGTCAGGCCCTCGACAATGCCGAGGACCGCGGCGCTCAGCAGCGACTGGTCGGCCATGAATCAGGCCTTGCGCAGGTTCTTTGCCGAAGCCTTGATCGCGTCATACTGGCCGGACGGACGATAGGGCCACAGGTAATCGGGCAGCACCGCGCCCATGGCGGCGGGCTGGATTCCAAGGTCGGCAAAGCCCTTGGCCCCCGGCGCCACCACGTTGTCGCGGTAAAGATTCTTCAACTGATCGCCGGTCAGAACCTTGTTTTCGATCAGGCCCAGCGTCACCGCCTGCACGGCATCAAAACCGAAAGCAATCAGACGGCCAACAAAACGCGGCAGCGGCAGCAGCAGGCGGCGGCGGTTGATGACATGCAGCATGCCCTTCATCAGGTCATGGAAGCTTTCAACATCCGGGCCGCCCAGCTCATAAACGCCCGGTGCGGCCTGCCCCAGGGCACCTTTCACGGCGGCCGCAGCCACATCCTCGACATGCACAGGCTGGAACCGGGTCGCGGCGCCAAACATCGGGATTACCGGCGCCATCCGCGCCATGGCGGCGAAACGGTTGAAGAAGCCATCCTCGTTGCCGAAGATGATCGAGGGGCGCAGGATCATCGCCGACGGGAAGGCAGCCAGAACAGCGGCCTCACCCTCGGCCTTGGTGCGTGAATAGTCGCTGTCGCTGTCCTTGTCGGCGCCCAGCGCCGAAACATGCACCAGATGCGCCACACCCGCCTCGGCCGCAAGCCGCGCCACCCGGCCGGCACCTTCGGCCTGCACGGCATCGAAGCCGTTTTTGCCGACTGCGTTCAGGATGCCCACGCAGTTCACCACGGCATCGGCGCCGGTCAGCGCCGCGCGCACGCTTGCATCGTCACGGATGTTGCACAGCACAGGCTCCACCTGCCCCACAACGCCATAGGGGCGCACGAACAGCGCCTCGTTCGGGCGACGGACAGCGACGCGCACGCGCCAGCCCTCTTTCGCCATGCGCCGCGCCACATAGCGCCCCACGAAGCCCGAACCCCCGAAGATCGTGACCAGCTTGCTCATGCTACGAGCCCTTCCCGGATGCTGCATTTTCGCCTGTCTCCATAACTTTAAGGGGATTTCCAAACAAGTCGCAAATCCTGTGAAGATTTTGCGATCCCCCCTGTTGACACCCCCGCGCGGCATCCGTAGATACCGCTTCACGACATCGCCCAGATGGCGGAATTGGTAGACGCGCTGGTTTCAGGTACCAGTGCCGCAAGGCGTGGAGGTTCGAGTCCTCTTCTGGGCACCAATTATCAAAAGGCCCGGCCCCTGCGAAGGTGCCGGGCCTTTTGGTTTTCTCGCCTTCATTTCGTCTGTTGACAGCCCCCCGGAGCCCGCATAGAAGCCGCCTCACGACATCGCCCAGATGGCGGAATTGGTAGACGCGCTGGTTTCAGGTACCAGTGCCGCAAGGCGTGGAGGTTCGAGTCCTCTTCTGGGCACCAAGACTTGCGAAAAGCTGCGCAACCCTCTCAGGTTGCGCGGCTTTCGTCTTTTGGACGTCTGGCTTTCCGGGCCGGGCATGCCCGCCGGAGCCAGATAAAAACCTGCGGATCAGCCTTGTTTCCCGATCTGAAAGGCCGCTTTCAGGGCCTCGGCCCGCGCCCCTGTCAAGGCCGCGTCGCGGCCCGGACGATAGAGCGCAGTGCCCAGCCCGAATCCGTCAGCCCCCGCCGCGAGGTAGGGGGTCATCGTGCCGGTATCGATTCCCCCCACCGGCAGCAGGCGCGTGGCTGCCGGGAGAATCGCGCGCATGGCACGCACGGCCGCCGGGGGAATCATTTCCGCCGGAAAGAGTTTCAGAAAATGAGCCCCTGCCTCCAGCGCGGCGAATGCCTCGGTCACCGTTCCGACACCCGGCCCATAGATCATGCCATGCGCACGGGCCGCACCAGCCACGCGCGGATCGAAGTTCGGTGCGACGATCAGACGCCCCCCCGCCTGCGCCACGGCATGCACTTCGGCGGCCTGCAACACGGTTCCCGCACCGATCACCGCGCTATCCCCGAAAGACCGTGCAAGCGCGGCGATACTGGCCAGCGGATCGGGCGAGTTCAGCGGCACCTCGATCAGGGTAATTCCCGCCGCCGTCAGCGCCGCGCCGACCGGGACCGCCTCGGCCGGGGTCAGGCCGCGCAAAATGGCGACCAGTGGACAGGCCGCAAAGGCCGTGTCGAATTCCATCATCCTGTGATCCCCGCCCGTGTTGCGATGTCCCAAAGTCCCAGCCGCGCCATGCCGGGTGCCGCGATGCGCGCCTCGGTGCCCGCAGCCTCCAGCGCGATCCGATAGCGCGCGGTCAGATCACCCCGCCCGATCAGCGTGACCGGCCCGGTCGGCACCATACCCGCCACCTCGTCGCCGATCAGAAGGCCCGAGAGATAATCCGCGATCTGCGCGGGTGCGAGTTGTCCGGTCAGGGCCAGCGCCCGCACCGAAAACGCCCGCACCAGCAGCGGACCCGCGGCCCGACCCGCCGCAAGGCCGCGTGCGAAAGCCGCAGGATCGAAGGGCCCCGGTTCCGCCAGACGTCCGAGGATCGACTGATGGCGCAAGAGCGCGAACCCCTCACCCGTCATACAGGTGCGGAAGGAGGTCAGACGCCCGGCCTCGGCCCTTGCCCATTTGCTGTGGGTGCCGGGCAGGACGAACAGCCCGTCGCCGCCACCCGCCGCCATATGGCCAATGATCTCGGTCTCTTCGCCGCGCATCACATCGGGCAGCCCCCCGGCATTGCCCAGCGCGCCGGTCACGAAATGCACGGCCCGCCCCGAAGCCGCGCGATGCGGCACCAACGCCCCGGCCAACGCCGCCGCATCCAGCGGCAGCGGCAGATAGGGCGTCTCGACCCAGCCATTGCGCGAGGTGACCATTCCCGAAGCGATGACTGCCAGCCTCTTGGGCCAGGGGGCTAACGCCTGCTCCATCACCACATCGAACCCGCCCTGAGGCACCGAGAGGATGCCCCGTGCGGTGCCGATCTCATCCAGCACTGTGCCGCCCGGCCCCATCAGCCAGGCACGAAAGGACGAGGTGCCCCAGTCAATGCCGATCAGGCGTCCGGTCATCCTACCCGCCTCACAGGATCACCCGCGGCTCGGCCAGCCCGGCGACCGGCGCGCGCAGAAGGTAGGTGCAGCCCTGCGCCGGATCGGGTGCCGCGATCCCCTCGCGCGCCGTGGTCACCAACATATCGCGCAGATCCGGTCCTCCGAAGGCCGGACAGGAACTGTGCCGCCCCGGCAGATCCAGATGATCCGTCGCGCGGCCCGCCATATCGAAACGCGTGACCCGCCCCGCGCCCCACAGCGCACACCACAGCCCACCCTCGGCGTCGATCACCGCACCGTCGGGGTTCAGGCCCTGCGCCGACAGATCAAGAAACGGCGCAGGATCACCTGCGGGCCAGCCCTCTGCATCCAGCGGCTGCCGCCAGATCCTGCCAGCTGCCGTATCGGCATAGAAAGCGGCGCGGCCATCGGGCACAAAACAAATGGCGTTCGGAATGGTCACGCCCGCCACGACCTGACGCACGGCCCCCCGGTAGTAGCGGTAAATCGCACCGCTGCCGGGTTCCGCCCGTTTGCCCATGGTGCCGAACCAGAACCCGCCCTGCCGGTCGGCCCGCCCGTCATTGGATCGGGTCGCGCGATCCTCTGCCTCGACCGCCACAAGCGGCACCAGCGCCCCGTCCCGCAGGTCCAGCACCGCCAGCCCTGTCTCGGTTGCCATGATCATCCGGTCGGCATCCACCCACCCCGCCGCCGAGACCATCCGGTCGAAGCGCCATTCCAGCGGCCCGCTGTCATCGCGTGACAGAAGGCGTCGGTTCAGGATGTCGAACCAGAAGTAGCGCGCGCGCAGCGGGTGCCAGATCGGCCCCTCCCCCAGTTCGCAGGTGCGATCATCGAAAAGGCTCATGTTCCGCCTCCGGCCAGCCGCGATTGCGACAGTTTCAGAAGGCCCTTCTGCAACAGGATGAACAGCAGCAGCAGCAGGCCGATCACGATTTTCGTCCACCAGCTCGACAGCGAGCCGTCAAAGACAATGTAAGTCTGGATCAGACCCATGGTCAGCACGCCGATCAGGGTGCCGAAAACATAGCCTGCCCCGCCGCTGAGTAGCGTGCCGCCGATCACCACCGCCGCAATGGCGGTCAATTCGGTGCCCACCGCCGACAGAGGATAGCCCGATCCTGTGTAGACAGAGAAGACGATCCCGGCGAGACCAGCCAGCAACCCGGACAAGGCATAGACAAGGATCGTCGTGCGCCCCTGCCGCACCCCCATCAGCCGGGCGGTCTGTTCACCACCACCAAGGGCATAAAGGCTCGTGCCAAAGCGGGTCTTGTGGGCCAAGACCATGCCGGCCAGCACGACCAGCACCATCAGCCCGCCGATCAGCGTCAGCCGCCCCTTGCCGGGCATGAGCCAATAGGCCGATTGCAGCGCCTTGTAGAACGGATGCTGGATCGGCACCGATTCAATGGTCAGCATGTAGGCCGCGCCGCGCGCAAGGAACATGCCTGCCAGCGTGACGATGAAGGCGGGCATGGCCAGCCGGTCGATCAGCCAACCCATCGCCGCGCCAAAGCCGGAGGTCAGCGCCAACAGCAGCAGGAACACAGGCAGCGGATGCAGCCCCGTATCGCGCAGCATCACCGCGATGAACATGCCGGAAAAGGCGATGACCGATCCGACCGAAAGGTCGATGCCGCCCGACAGGATCACCAGCGTCATCCCCACCGCGACGATACCCAGATAGGCATTGTCGGTCAGCAGGTTGCCCACAACACGCGTGGACAGCATCGCCGGGAACTGAAGCCAGCAGATCGCATAGGCCACGATGAAGATGGCGATGGTCGCATAAAGCGGCAGCGCACGGGTTTTCATGCCTCTCCCTCCGGTGCGGCGGCCGGTGGGTCGCGGCGTGCCTTCATGGTATCTCGCCAGACACTCCATTCCGCCGCGATGCGGGGCGATTGCAGGACAAGGATCAGCAAGACCAGCCCGGCCTTGATGACGAGGTTGTATTCCGACGGGAAGCCCGCCAACAGGATGCCGGTGTCGATGGTCTGGATGATCAGCGCCCCGATCAGGGCGGCCAGAATCGAGAACCGCCCGCCCAGCAGCGAATTCCCCCCGACGACCACGGCGAGAATCGCGTCAAGTTCCAGCCATAGCCCCGCGTTATTGGCATCGGCGCCGCGAATGTCGGCGGTGACGATGATCCCCGCCAGCGCCGCACAAAGACCCGAGCCGATATAGACCGCAATCAGCAGCACGGTCGCGTTGACGCCCGCAAGCGCACTGGCACGGCGGTTGATCCCCACCGCCTCGATCAGCAGGCCAAGGGCGGTGCGCCGCATCAGCAGCGTCGCCAGCCCCCCCGCCACAAGCCACAGCCATGCGGGCACCGGCAGGCCCCAGAGGCTGCCCGAGCCAAGGAAGGCAAAACCGGGATCGGTGAAGGTCAGGATGCGCCCTTCGGTGATCAGCTGCGCGATGCCACGCCCCATGGTCATCAGGATCAGTGTCGCCACGAAGGGCTGAATGCCGACCACGGCCACCAGCACGCCGTTCCATAGCCCGGCCAGTGCCCCCGCCAGCAGCGCAACCGCCAGCGCGACGCCGGGACCATGGCCTGCGGCAATCGTCCATGCCGCCGCCGCACCGCAGATCGCCATGATGGCGCCCACCGACAGGTCGATGCCGCGCGTGGCGATCACCAGTGTCATGCCGATGGCCAGCAGGGCGACCGGCGCCCCGCGCTTCATCACGTCGATCACCGGCCCGACCAGACGGCCGTCATTGAAGGACAGGTTCAGAAAGCCCGGATAGAACAGGCTCACCAACCCCGCCAGCGCCAGAAGCGCAAGGATCTGCGGGGCAAGACGGCGCAGGGCTGCTGGCATCAGGCCACCTCCCCCGCAATGGCGCGCATGATGGTTTCGGGGGAAATCCGCGTGCCTTGCAGTTCCGCGACATGGCGCCGGTCGCGCAGCACGATCACCCGGTCCGAGACCGCGATCAGCTCGTCCAGTTCCGACGACACGACCAGCACCGACATGCCTTCGGCCGTCAACCTGCGGATCAGCCGCAAAATCTCGGCATGGGCACCGACGTCGATGCCACGCGTCGGCTCGTCCAGGATCAGAAAGCGCGGGTTCATTGCCAGCCAGCGCGCCAGCACCGCCTTCTGCTGATTGCCGCCTGACAGTTCGCCAATGGGCTTTTCACGTCCCGAGGTGCGGATGTCGAGTTGGCGGATATAATCATCCGCCATACGGTTCTGTTCGGTGCGCGGGATCGGCCGCGCCCAGCCGCGCCGTGCCTGAAGCGCCAGCGCGATATTCTCGCGGATCGACAGCTCAGCCACGATACCGTCGGTCTTGCGATCTTCGGGGGCGAAACCGAAACCCGCCGCGATGGCTGCGCGCGGCGAAGTCAACGCCAGCGGACCATCCGCATCGCGCACCTGTCCGCCCTGCGCCGGGTGCAGGCCGAACATCAGTTCGGCGGTTTCGGTGCGCCCCGAGCCCAGCAGACCGGCCAGCCCGACCACCTCGCCCTTGCCGACCGTCAGGTCGAAAGGCTCTACCATACCCCGGCGGCCCACACCTTCAAAATGCAGCAGATCGGGCCGGGCTCTCGGGACCCGCGTGGCCCGGTGTTCCACCTCATCCTCCAGTGCGCGGCCCAGCATATGTTCGATCAGCTTCACCCGGTCCAGATCGGCGATCCGTTCGGTCACGATCCTGCGGCCATTGCGCAGCACGGTGATCCGGTCGCAGAGGTCGAACACCTGATCGAGGAAATGCGACACGAAGATGATGCCAAGCCCCCGGTCGCGCAGGCGTCGCACGACCTCGAACACCATGCCGACCTCGCGCGCATCAAGGCTCGCCGTCGGCTCGTCCAATATCAGCACCTTGCCCGACAACGCCACCGCTCGGGCTATGGCGATGATCTGGCGGATGGCCACCGAATAGCTGCCCAGATCGCGGTCCACGTCGATCTCAATCCCGTAATCGGCCAGCATCGCCCGCGCTTCGGCTCGCATCGCCCGTCCGTCGATCAGGCCGAAGCGGCGCGGCTCACGTCCGAACATGAGGTTCTGCGCCACCGTCAGGTTCGGCAGAAGGTTGACCTCCTGGTAGACTGTCCCGATCCCCAGATCCTGCGCCTCCACCGTCGAGTGCGGTGTGATCTCAGCCCCTTCCAGCGCAATCCGCCCGGCATCGCGGCGATAGGCGCCGGTCAGGCATTTGATCAGCGTGGATTTGCCCGCGCCGTTCTCGCCCAGCAGGGCATGCACCTCGCCCGCCGCCAGATCGAAATCCACAGCATCCAGCGCGCGCATACCCGGAAAGCTCTTGGTCAGATTGCGGATCGTCAGCAGCATGATCGTATTCCCCGGCGGTGCCGGGCCGGGGCAGAACCCCGACCCGGAGGAAAGTCAGTAACCCAGACCCTTGCGGCGATCATATTCGCCAGCCGGATCATCCGCCTGAGTGTACAGCTTCGATTCTGTCTGGATGAACTTTGGCGGCATGGTGCCATCCTTCCAGTAGGCATCCAGCGCGTCCAGCGCCGGGCCGGCCATATTCGGTGTCAATTCCACCGTCGCATTGGCCTCGGCCTCGGACATGGCCTTGAACAGGTCCGGCACCCCGTCAATGGATACGATCAGGATGTCCTTGCCCGGTTGCAGGCCCGCTTCCTTGATCGCCTGAATGGCTCCGACCGCCATGTCGTCATTATGGGCATAAAGCGCGCAGATGTCCTTGCCGCCGTTTTCTGCCTGAAGGAAGCTTTCCATCACCTCCTTGCCCTGGGCACGGGTGAAATCGCCGGTCTGGCTGCGCACGACCTGAAGGTTGTCATGGCCTTTCAGGGTGTTTTCAAAGCCCGTCTTGCGGTCGATGGCCGGGCTGGAGCCGGTGGTGCCTTCCAGTTCGACGATACGGCAGGGTTTGTCACCGACGGCGCCGATCAGCCATTCGGCCGCCACCTCGCCCTCGTGCACGAGGTTGGAACCCACGGCAGTCAGGTAAAGATCCTCCGAACTGTCAACCTGACGATCCAGAAGAACCACCGGAATCTCGGCCTCTTTCGCCTCTTGCAGCACGGCATCCCAGCCGGTCGCCACCACGGGGGCCAGCAGGATCGCATCGACACCCTGTGCGATGAAGGACCGGATCGCCGCGATCTGGTTTTCCTGCTTCTGCTGCGCGTCGGAAAACCGCAGATCAAGGCCCCGATCGGCGGCCTGCTGCTTGGTCACCGTGGTTTCCGCCGCGCGCCAGCCCGATTCCGAGCCGATCTGCGCAAAGCCGATCGTCTTGTCCGCCGCCAGCGCCATCGTCGCCGAAAGCGCCAGTGCGGCGACCGAGCCCATCAGGATATGCTTCGTCATCATCCGTTCCTCCCTTGGATGTCGTGAATCGGGGCCTTCCGTCAGCCCCGCAGGTCTTCGGGCAACAAGGCGTCCGGCACGTTCTGGAAACAGACCGGCCGCAGGAAGCGGCGGATCGCCAGCGTGCCGACGCTTGTGGCGCCGAAATTGGTAGAGGCGGGATAGGGTCCGCCATGGACCATCGCGTCACAGACCTCGACGCCGGTGGGAAAGCCGTTGGCCAGCACGCGTCCCGCCTTGCGCTCCAGCACTGGCATCAGACGCGCGGCCAATGCCGTATCGCCCGCATCCAGATGCAGGGTGCAGGTCAGCTGCCCCTCCAGCGCGCGGGCCACGGCCAGCATCTCGTCAGCGTCGGCCACACGGACGATCAGGCCCAGCGGGCCGAATACCTCTTCGCCCAGCGCATGATTGGCAAGCCAGTCCCTGCCGGAGGTCGAGAACAGACAGGGCATGGCCTTGCGACGCTCGCAGGCCGAGGTCAGCACCTCGCGCACGCCTGCCGTGCCCGCGATACGGTCGCATCCCTGCCGATAGGCAGCAGCGATGCCGTCAGTCAGCATGACCTGCGCCCCCACAGGCTCAAGCGCCGCTGTCGCGGCCGCGGTGAAAGCGTCGGCCTCTGCATCGTCCAGCAGCACCGCAATCCCCGGATTGGTGCAGAACTGCCCCGCCCCCATGGTCAAGGATCCCGCCCAGCCGCGCGCGATTTCTGCCCCGCGCACCGATACGGCCTTGGGCAGCAAAAACATCGGATTGACCGAACCCAGTTCGCCGAAGAACGGAATGGGATCCGGGCGCCGCGCGCAAAGGTCAAACAACGCCCTGCCACCTGCAAGGCTGCCGGTGAAGCCGACGGCGCGGATCAGGGGATGGGTCACAAGTGCCGCACCGACCTCGCGGCTGCCGCCCTGAACAAGGCTGAACACGCCGGGAGGAAGCCCGCAGGACCGGATTGCCGCATGAATGGCCTCGGCCACGACCTCGCCCGTGCCGGGATGGGCTGAATGTCCCTTGACCACCACCGGGCAGCCCGCCGCCAGCGCCGAGGCCGTGTCGCCCCCGGCGGTGGAAAACGCCAGCGGAAAGTTTGACGCGCCAAAGACCGCAACCGGGCCGATGGGGCGCTGGATCATCTTCAGATCCGGGCGCGGCAGCGGTTGGCGATCCGGCAGCGCCGGATCATGCCGCCGGTCCAGATACTCGCCCTTGCGGATATGGCTCGCAAACAGCCGCAACTGGCCCGTGGTGCGCGCCCGCTCGCCTTGCAGACGCGCGACGGGAAGGCCGGTCTCCTGCGTGCCAATTTCGGTGATCGCCTCTGCCCGCGACTCGATCTCGTCCGCGATGGCCTCCAGAAAAGCCGCGCGACGATCGCGCGAGGTCTGGCCATAGGTCCAGAACGCCTCCTCGGCTGCGGCGCAGGCAAGATTGACCTGCTCTGCCGTTCCAAGGCTGAAATCATGCGCCGGGCCATGGGCAGGCTCCGACCGGAAGGTCGACCCGCCGCCAACCCATTCGCCTGCGATCAGGTGCTTGCCATGCGGTGTAAAGGTCATCGGATCTTCCTTCAGAATGCGAAAGGTTCGGCGGTTCGGCGGCGGCCCAGCGTGAAGGCATCGGCAACCAGCACCATCGGCGACAGGTCCACGTCACTGGCCCCCGCCCGCACCAGAGCCGCCATCCGGGCATAAAGCGCCGGGTATTCGCCCATGATGCTTTCGATGCCCTCGGCCCGCTTGCCGTCGATTTCCAGCACATTGCCGCCAAGGCGCAGCGCCATAGGCCCGGCATCGGTCTGCAGTTCGATGTCCCAGGTCTGCGGACCTTCCTGCCGCCAGTCGAAATCGGCGCTGATGCCGCCCGTAAAGGCCAACCGCGCCGCGATAGGGGCCTGCCGGTTGGCGGGCACCTCCAGTTCTGCCCCGGTCAGATGCACTGGCACTGGCAGGATTTCGGTCAGGATCGACAGCGCGTTGATGCCGGGATCAAAGACGCCCATGCCACCGGGTTCAAACACCCAGTCCTGACCAGGGTGCCATTTACGCACATCCTCGCGCCATGTGATCCTGCCTGACAGCACCTGCCGCCCGGCAAGCCAGCCCTTCGCCGCCGCCACCGCATGGGCCATGCGCGAATGCCAGGTGGCGAAAAGCGTCAGCCCGCGCTCGCCCGCCAGCGCCTCAAGCGCATGCACCTCGGCCAGCGTGGCGCCCGGCGGCTTTTCCAGCATCACATGCCGCCCGGCGCGCAGGGCGGCCGCGGCCGCCTCGAACCGCGGCACCGGCGGCAGGCAAAGGCTGACGGCCTCGACATCCGGCCGGGCCTCCAGCATGGCCCCGATCGAGGCGAAAGCCTCCACCCCCGGCACCTGACCATGGCGCGAGACCGTGGCCACCAGCTCCCAGTCGGCGCTGGCCGCAAGGGCCGGAACATGCTGGTCCAGCGCGATCTTGCCGATGCCCACAAGCGCGATTTTCATCAATGCGCATCCTTTCCGACCGGATTGCCCCGACAGCCGACGAGGAAATCCAGATCCGCCCCCGTGTCGGCGCCCATCACATGGGCCTGATGCAGCCAAGCATAACCGCCCTCGGGCTGTTCGTGGCGTGGCGCCCAAGCGGCCAGCCGCACGGCGAGTTCCGCATCCGAAATATCCAGATGCAACCGGCGGTTCGGCACGTCCAGTTCGATCATGTCGCCACTTTGCACCACCGTCAGCGGCCCGCCCGCCGCCGCCTCGGGCGAGGTATGCAGCACGACCGTTCCATAAGCAGTGCCCGACATGCGCGCGTCGGAAATGCGCACCATATCGGTGATCCCCTTCTTCAGCACCTTGGGCGGCAGGCCCATGTTGCCGACCTCTGGCATCCCCGGATAGCCGCGCGGGCCACAGTTCTTCAGCACCAGAACACAGGTTTCGTCCACGTCCAGATCGGGGTCGGCGATGCGCGCCTTGTAGTCGTCGATGTCCTCGAACACGACGGCACGGCCGCGATGCACCAGCAGGTGTTCCGATGCGGCCGAAGGCTTCAGAACCGCGCCCTTCGGCGCCAGATTGCCGCGCAGGACAGCAATGCCGCCATGGCCGGTCAGCGGGCGGTCGGCGGGCAGGATGACATCCTCGTTCCAGTTGGTGACATCCTTCACCTCGTCCCAGATCGCCCCACCCGAGACGGTCAGCGCCTCGCGGTTCAACAGTCCCGCCTCGCCCAGACGGCGCAGCACGACGGGCAGGCCGCCAGCATAGAAGAACTCTTCCATCAGATACTTGCCCGAGGGCATCAGGTTCACGATCGTCGGTACGTCGCGGCCCAGCCTGTCCCAGTCATCCAGCGTCAGGTCGATGCCGACACGACCGGCCAGCGCCAGAAGATGCACCACGGCATTGGTCGATCCGCCAATGGCGCCATTGGTGCGGATCGCGTTTTCGAACGCCGCGCGGGTCAGGATGTCCGAGGGTTTCAGGTCGTCCTTCACCATCTGCACGATGCGACGTCCCGACAGTTGCGCCATGACGCGGCGGCGGCTGTCCACTGCCGGAATGGCGGCATTGCCGGACAGCGCCATGCCCAGCGATTCCGCCATGCTGGCCATGGTGGAGGCGGTGCCCATCGTGTTGCACGATCCGGTCGAACGGCTCATGGAAGCTTCGGCCTCCAGAAAATCCGCCTGCGTCATCTCGCCCGCCTTCACGGCCTCCGAGAATTTCCACAGATGGGTGCCCGAGCCGACCCGTTCCCCCCGGAAATAGCCGTTCAGCATCGGCCCGCCCGACACCACAATGGACGGAATATCGGTCGAGGCGGCCGCCATCAAAAGCGAGGGCGTGGTCTTGTCGCAGCCAACCAGCAGCACGGCGCCGTCAATCGGCTGGGCGCGCATGGTTTCCTCGATCGCCATGGCGGCGAGGTTGCGAAACATCATCGCGGTGGGGCGGAAGGTGTTTTCCGAGGCCGAGAATACCGGCACCTCCACCGGGAAACCGCCTGCCTCCCAGATGCCGGCCTTCACCTTCTCGGCCAGTTCGCGCAGATGGCCGTTGCAGGGCGTCAGGTCGGACCAGGTGTTCAGGATGCCGATGACCGGACGGCCGTCGAACAGGTCATGCGGATAGCCCTGATTCTTCATCCAGCCGCGATGATAGATCGTGTCGCGCGAGGTGCCGCCATACCAGTGCTGCGAGCGCAGGGCGCGGGGCCAAGGGGCAGGTTTGAAAGCCATGTCAGACCTCACAGGACGGTGACGGCGGCAAGCGCCGCGGTGTCGGTTTGGCGGGCAAGGGGATTGCGCAGCGGCAGGCCGAAGGCGGGGCTGACGATTTCAAACACATCACCCGGTTCGGCGCTGATGCCATCGGCAAAGCTGAGCGTGGCAGTGCCAAAGAAATGCACATGCACATCGCCGGGCTGTCGGAACAGCGCATATTTGAAATGGTGGTGTTCCAGATTGGCGAGGCTGTGCGACATGTTCGCCTCGCCCGAGAGGAAGGGTTTTTCCCAGACCGGGCGGCCGTCGCGCAGGATGCGGCTGGTGCCTTCCACATGGTCAGGCAGCGCGCCGACCAGCATTTCGGGGCCGTAACTCGCCGGGCGCAGCTTGGAATGCGCAAGCCACAGGTAGTTGCCGCGTTCGGTGACGTGGTCGGAAAACTCGTTCCCCAGCGCAAAGCCCAGCCGCAGCGGCCGCCCGTCGGGGGCGATCAGGTAGAGGCCCGCGACCTCCGGCTCTTCGCCACCGTCCAGCGCGAAGGCGGGCGAGGTCAGCGCGGCACCGGGTGCCACGGCGACGGAGCCGTTGCCTTTGTAGAACCATTCAGGCTGCACCCCGGCGCGGCCCTTGGCGGGCTTGCCGCCCTCCAGCCCCATGCGGAACATCTTCATGCTGTCGGTCATCTCGTCCGTGACCTTGGTATGCATGGCGTCACGCGTGGCGGCAGACCCCAGATGCGTGAGTCCCGTGCCCGTCAGATGCAGATGCGCCGGATCGGGGTGATCGAGCGGCAGAAGCATCCGCCCCTCGGCCAGCGCCTGTGCCAGATCGACTGCCGGCCCCTGGCCCCTTGCATCGACCTCGGCCACAAGCCCGCGCCCGCCCGCAAGCGCCGCATGCGCCAGATCGCGGACCGTCTGCACCCCAGGCACCAGATGCGCCGCCGCATCCTCGCGCGCCGCGACCGCACGGCTGCCATCGGGAAGGATCAGTTGCGAAAGCCACATCTCAGGCGTCCTTGTTCTTGTTGTAGACATCGAAGAAAACGGCGGCCAGCAGCACCAGCCCCTTGATGACCTGCTGGTAGTCGATGCCGATACCGAGGATCGACATGCCGTTGTTCATCACCCCCATGATGAAGGCGCCGACCACAGCGCCCACGATCTTGCCCGAGCCGCCCGACATCGAGGCGCCGCCGATGAAGACTGCCGCGATCACGTCAAGCTCCACCGCGAAACCGGCCTTGGGGGTGGCGGTGTTCAGCCGCGCGGCGAAGACCAGCCCGGCCAGCGCCGCCAGCAGCCCCATGTTGACGAAGGTGAGGAAGGTCAGCCGTTCCGTGCGGATGCCCGACAGCTTGGCCGCCTTGGCATTGCCACCCACGGCATAGACCCGGCGCCCGAGCGTTGTGCGTTCGGTCACGAAGACATAGACCACCGTCAGCACCACCATCGACAGCAGCACATTGGGCAGGCCGCGGAACCACGCAAGCTTCCACGTCACGAACAGCAGCGCCGCCGCCACGATGGCATTGCGCAGCAGGAACAGGCCAAAGGGCTCACCCTCGATGCCATAGCGCGCATCGCGGGCCCGCGCCCTCAGGCCCAGCCAGAGCAGCGCCACCACCGCCACCACACCCACCGCCATGGCCAGCAGGTTGGGCCGGTCCATCCCGAACAGATCGGGGATGAAGCCGGTCGACAGCGCCTGAAACGATTTGGGGAACGGCCCGACGGATTGCCCGGCCAGCAGCCACAGCGACAGGCCGCGAAACACCAGCATCCCCGCCAGCGTCACGATGAATGACGGGATGCGCCAATAGGCCACAAAATAGCCCTGCACCGCGCCGATGCCCATACCGACCACCAGACAGACCGGGATGGCCACCGCCACCGGCAGGCCCAGCGTCACGATCATCACTGCCGCAAGTGCGCCGATGAACCCCATGACGGAACCGACCGACAGGTCGATGTGCCCGCCCACGATCACCAGCAGCATGCCCAGCGCCATGATGATGATATAGCTGTTCTGAAGGAACAGGTTGGTGATGTTCACGGGTTTCAGCAGCGTGCCGCCGGTCACCACCTGAAAGAACACCATGATGGCGATGAGCGCGAACAGCAGCCCGTAATCGCGGATGTGACGGGCCACATAGGCCCCGATGCCAAGGCGCGCGGCCTGTTGTGCGGGATCGACCTGTTCCATGCGTCCTATTCCTTCACGATCAGCGACATGATGGCCTCCTGGCTGGCCTCGGCGGCGGTCAGTTCGCCGACGAAGCAGCCTTCGTTCATCACATGGATCCGGTCGCACATGCCCAGAAGCTCGGGCATTTCGGACGAGATCATCACGACGGCCTTCCCGGCCGCGCTGAGTTCGTTGATGATGTTGTAGATTTCATATTTCGCGCCGACGTCGATGCCGCGCGTGGGTTCGTCGAGGATCAGAACCTCGGGTTCGGTGAACAGCCATTTCGCCAGCACCACCTTCTGCTGGTTGCCGCCAGACAGGTTCATCACCTTCTGGAACACGCCGGGGGTGCGGATGCGCAGGCTTTGACGATAGGTCTCGGCCACCTCGGTTTCGCGCGCCTCCTCGATTACGCCGCGTGTGGCCACGGCATCGAGATTGGCGAGCGAGACATTGCGGCGGATGGTTTCGTCAAGGATCAGACCTAGGCTCTTGCGGTCCTCGGTCACATAGGCCAGCCCCGCCGCGATGGCGCGGTCCACGGTGGACAGATCGACCGGACGGCCATGGATCAGCGCCTCGCCGGTGATGTCGCGGCCATAGCTGCGGCCGAATACGCTCATCGCCAGTTCGGTGCGCCCGGCGCCCATCAGCCCGGCGATGCCCACCACCTCGCCGGCGCGGACCTGCATCGAAAGATCGCGGATCATCCGGCGGTCGCGCTGTTCGGGGTGGCGGACGTTCCAGTTGCGCAGTTCGAACACCACATCGCCCGCACGGCGGTCGCGGTCGGGGAACCGGTGCGCCATGTCGCGGCCCACCATGTCGCGCACGATGCGATCCTCGGTCAGCGTGCCGCCGCGCGCGTCGGTGGTCGAGATGGTGGCGCCGTCGCGGATCACCGTCACTGTATCCGCCACACGTCGCACCTCGTTCAGCTTGTGCGAGATGATGATCGAGGTCACCCCCTGCGCCTTGAGGCCCAGAAGCAGGTCAAGCAGCGCCTGGCTGTCCGCCTCGGACAGCGCGGCGGTCGGTTCGTCGAGGATCAGCAGGCGCACGTTCTTCGACAGCGCCTTGGCGATTTCAACCAGTTGCTGCTTGCCGACGCCCAGGCTTTCGACCCGCGCGCCCGGCGTTTCGCGCAGGCCCACCTTGGCCAGCAGGCCCTCGGTCTGGCGAAAGGTCTCGGGCCAGTCGATCACGCCGTTGCGGCCGCGCTCGTTGCCCAGAAAGATGTTCTCGGCGATGGACAGCAGCGGCACCAGCGCCAGCTCCTGATGGATGATGATGATGCCGCGTTCCTCGCTGTCGCGGATGTCGCGGAATTCGGCGCGCGCGCCGTCATAGACGATCTCGCCCTGATAGCTGCCTGCCGGATAAACCCCGGACAGCACCTTCATCAGCGTCGATTTGCCTGCACCGTTCTCGCCACAGATGGCGTGAATCTCGCCCTCCCGGACGGCAAGGCTGACATCGTCCAGCGCCTTCACCCCCGGAAAAGTCTTGGTGATATTGCGCATTTCCAGCAGCATGGTCACGAGAAACTCCGCTCTGCTCGACTATGGGAACGGGCCGCCCGCAAAAGGGGCGGCCCGCGATCAGGGACGGATTACTGGATCTGGTCCTTGGTGTAGTAACCGGACCCCACCAGCACCTCTTCCCAGTTCGAGGCGTCCACCGGCACGGGTTGAAGCAGATAGGACGGCACGACCTTGACCCCGTTGTCATAGGTCGAGGTATCGTTGATCTCCGGCTCGCCACCCTTCAGCATGGCATCCACCATGCCCACGGTGACGCGCGCCAGTTCGCGGGTGTCCTTGAAGATGGTCGAATACTGCTCGCCCGCGAGGATCGACTTGACGCTGGGCACCTCGGCATCCTGACCCGAGACGATGGGCATCTTCATGTCTCCCGAGCCGTAGCCCACGCCTTTCAGCGACGAAAGAATACCGATCGACAGCCCGTCATAGGGGCTGAGCACGCCCTGAACCTGCTTGTCGGTGTAATTGGCCGACAGAAGGTTATCCATCCGCGCCTGAGCCACCGCACCGTCCCAGCGCAGCGTGCCGACCTTGTCCATCCCCTCCTGCCCGGAGGGCACGGCGATGTCGCCCGAGTCGATCATCGGTTGCAGCACCGACATGGCGCCGTTGTAAAAGAAATAGGCGTTGTTGTCGTCCGGGCTGCCGCCGAACAGTTCCACGTTCCACGGATGCGCATCGGGGAAGCGTTCCTTCAGCCCCTTCACCAAGGAGTTGGCCTGTTCGACGCCCACCTTGAAGTTGTCGAAAGTGGCGTAGTAATCTAGATCCGGCGTGTCGCGGATCAGGCGGTCATAGGCGATGACCTTGATGTCGGCCGCCTTGGCATTCGCCAGCGCATTCGACAGGGTGGTGCCGTCGATGGCGGCGATTACCAGCACATCCACGCCCTTGGTGATCATGTTCTCGACCTGGGCAAGCTGGTTCGGGATGTCATCCTCGGCATATTGCAGGTCGGTGTCATAGCCAGCGGCCTTGAACTGCTCGACCATGGAATTCCCGTCCGAGATCCAGCGGGCCGAAGATTTTGTCGGCATGGAAATGCCCACGGTTTCAGCCATGGCCATGGATCCGAGCAATGCGGTTCCGATCGCCAGCGCTGCGGCGGCGGTTCTGATTTTCATGCTATCCTCCCTGATGGCGGTGCGCTGCCGCCCATCCTCCTCGCGCGGCCCTTTGACAGGCGTGACGGGACGCTATCAAATGCAGGACATGCTGGTATAATTACATTTGGCGCAATCTACATATCAATATTGTCATGCAAAACACCCCGTCCCGTCTGATGCTGAAACCGGCGCAGCTTCGCCTCGTTCTGGCGATTGCAGATCACGGTCAGTTACAGCTTGCGGCCGAAACCTGTGCGATGACGCAGCCCGCGGCATCGCGCATGCTGGCCGAGGTCGAACGGCGGATCGGCGCCCCGCTGTTCACCCGCACCCCCAAGGGAATGGAGCCGACCGAGATCGGCGCCACCATGTTGCGGCGCGCGGCCATCGCGCTGCGCGAGCTGGAAAGCATGGGATCGGATATCGAGGCATTACGCCATGGCCACGCGGGCCGCGCTCGGGTCGGCGCTGTGACCGGCCCGGCGGTCGGCTATCTGGTGCCCGCGATCCGAGAGATCAAGCAGACCGCGCCCGCCTCTGAAATCTCGGTCGAAGTGCTACCTTCGCGCGATCTGATGGCGCATCTTGCCGCGGGCGAGATGGATTTTGCGCTCGCACGCATCCTGCCGGAATTCGACAGCCACGAATTCGACATCACGCCGATGCGGGATGAAAAGGTCACCTTCATCGTGCGCGCCAGCCACCCGCTGTCGCGCGCGCAGGTCGTGACGCTGACCGAATTGTCGGATTACGAATGGATCATGCAGGGACGCGGCGCCCCGATCCGCGAAGCCACGCTGGAGGCCTTTGCGGCACTGGGCCTGTCAGAGCCGCGCAATCTGGTGGACAGCCCGTCGCTGCTGTTCACCATTGCCTATCTGGCGCAAAGCGACGCCGTGGCGCCAATGTCAGAGGAGGTGGCGCAACTGCTGATCCGGCAGCCGGTGGCGGCGGGGTTTGCCGTTCTTGCGGTGCAGCGGGAATTGCGCGTCTCGCCCTACTACCTGCTCAGCCTGCGGCGACGACCGCTGTCGCCACTGGCGCAACGGCTGCGGGCAGCGGTGCTGCGGCAAGCGGGTGTCTGAGGGAGGCACCTTGGTCGGATTGGTGTCAGGGTGATTCGGCACTATCCTGCGGTGCCCGGAGAGAGGAGCCCGCCATGATCCGCCACGCCGCGCTATGCCTTGTCCTCACCGCCCTGCCCGCCTTTGCCGAAGCAGACGGGGAAGGCACGCTCAACCCCGAGGAGCTGTCGCTGAACCGCGCGCTGACCGATGCGATGGAGGGTGAAACCTCGATGACCACCTGTGCCTCCGGCTATCTGATGACCAAATCGGGCCAGCATGAAAAGGCGCGGCGCCTGTTCGAAGCATGCGTTGCCGACGGCTATACAGGCGCAATGACATGGATGTCCTATCTTGAGGACAATGGCTTTGGCGCACCGGAAAATCCCGATGCGGCAGCCGATTACGACCGGATGGCGGCCGAAGCGGGCGATCCGGTCGGCATGTTCAACTACGGGCTGGACCAGATGCGCGGTCGCGGCACAAGGCAGGACGAAACGGCGGGCCGCGCGTTGGTGGACCGGGCGGCGGATATGGGCCTTTCAGTGGCCCAGCGGCTGCGTGCGGCGGATTACGATCTTGATGAGGTCACGCCGGATGCTGACAACTGGAAATACGCGCCGATGTTCTAGGTGATCAGGCCCGGGATCTTGCAGATCGGGTCGAGGATGAATCGATCCCGCTCTGGGGTCCATATATTACAGACATATTCATAGGACGTCAGGCCGCTGCGGGTCTTGGGTCCTTGGTGAAGTTGCAGGCGGCCATGCCGTCGTAAGCCCGTCGAACGGGCTGGGCGTTCAATATCCCCCCGGCACGACCCGTCTCCGAACAGATGAGGGATCGATACAATCTTTTGGGATCAGCGACTATATCGGTGCCGCAGTTCTGCATGGCAGTCGGCCGGGCGCGGAAAGGCTGATCGCCGACCGGGGTTGCGATGCCGACTGGTTCGGGGAAGCTTTGAAAAACAAGGCATGAAGCCCTGTATCCCCGGCAGGAAGTCCTGCGGCAAGGCCGTCAGATACGACCGTAGCCGCCACAAACATCTTAACCGCATCGTGATCATGTTGAGCCGGCTCAATGACTGGCGCCGCATCGCCGCCCGCTATGACAGATGCGCCAAGACCTTCCTCTCCGCCGCCACCCTCCTGTTCTGGCTTTGACGATCAATAAGACTGGAGGCTAGCTAGAGAAAAGCATGGGAAGAGTGCTGATCGCGGCCCTGTCCCCGTCCTTCAATGAAAATCCCGGCTGGGAAACAGCTTCTTCGCCTGTTCCCGCGGATGGCGGGCGGTTGGCCTGATGCTGCCTACGGCTGGGCGTTTCGTTTCATCCGCGCGGCCGTCATTGACATCGATGATCTCCGAGCGACCGAGGGTCACCAGCAGGTGCGAGACATCCTCGATCCCTTCGGCGATCAGATGGGTAACCGGGCCGTCGCGCTGGATACGGCCTGTCACACGGATTAGCCGCCCCGCAATCACCGCCTTGCGGAAGGTTTCGTAGATCCTCTTCCAGACCACGATGTTCGCTGTGCCTGTTTCGTCTTCCAGGGTTAGAAAGATCACGCCCGAGGCCGTCCCTGGGCGCTGGCGAGTGATGACAAGACCAGTGACGGTGATGCGGCCCCTGGTTTGGGGCAGCCGCTCGTGCGGCAAGCTTTCCAGCAAGTGCGGGCGAAGAAGTGCCATCGGATGGGCGCGCAGGGAAAGCCGCAGAGAGAGGTAATCCTCGATCACCTCCTGAGCAAGGCTCATCTGTGGCAGGGTGACGGCGGGTTCGACACCGCCTTCACCATCGGCACCGAAGAGAGGCAGCGGTGCAGGTGCTTTCAGCGCTTTGGCCGCCCAGAGCGCATCGCGACGGGTCAGGCCAAGGACGGCAAAGGCGTCGGCCTCAGCCAGCCGTTCCAGTGTGTCGGGCTGCACACCGGCCAGACGCCACAGGCTTTCGACATCGGGATAGCCGTTGCCGCGTGCAGCGGCAATCCAGGCCGCATCCTCTTCGCGCATACCCTTGATCTGGCGGAACCCGAGCCGCAGCGCAAGCGCGCCATCGGGGCGATGTTCCAGTGTGCAGTCCCAGAGGGAATGGTTGACCGAGACCGGCCGCACCTCGACACCATGATCGCGGGCATCGCGCACCAGCTGTGCTGGGGCATAGAAGCCCATTGGCTGGCTGTTCAGCAGCGCGCAGGTGAAGACCTCCTGATGGTTGCACTTAATCCAGGCCGAGATATAGACCAGCCGGGCGAAGCTGGCGGCGTGGCTTTCGGGAAAGCCATAGCTGCCGAAGCCTTCGATCTGGGCAAAGCAGCGCGCCGCGAAGTCGGCGTCATAGCCGCGGGAGAGCATGCCAGAAACGAAACGGTCACGGAAGGAACCGATGGTGCCCATGCGTTTGAAGGTCGCCAAAGACCGCCGCAGCCGATCAGCCTCTGACGGGGTGAAGCCTGCGGCGACGACCGCGATCTGCATCGCCTGTTCCTGAAACAGCGGAACGCCATAGGTGCGGCCCAGCACCTCCATCATCGCGAGACCAAGATCCTCGACGGGTTCCAGCCCCTGACGACGCCGGATGAAGGGGTTGACCATGCCGCCCTGGATGGGCCCGGGGCGGACGATGGCCACCTCGCAGACCAGATCGTAGAACTTGCGTGGTCGCATGCGGGGCAGGAAGTTCATTTGCGCCCGGCTTTCGACCTGAAAAACTCCGATCGCATCAGCGCGGCAGAGCATGTCGTAGACCTGCTCGCGCTCACGCAGTGCCTGCGGTGGTTCGCCCGGTACGGCATCTGGTTTCAGGGTGTCGAGCCCCATGCCGATCATGCGATGCTCTGCCAGCAGGCCAAAGGCCTTGCGGATGCAGGTCAGCATGCCCAAGCCCAGCACATCTACCTTCAACAGGCCAAGCGCGTCGATATCGTCCTTATCCCATTCGATGATGGTACGGTCGTCCATTGCGGCATTCTCGATGGGGCACAGTTCATCGAGACGACCGCGCGTGATGACAAAACCGCCGACATGCTGGCTGAGGTGCCGAGGAAAGCCGATGATCTCGCCGATCAGCTTAACGGCCAGTTGGACCCGACGATCCTTGATGGAGAGACCGGCATCGCGCAGCCGGTCTTCGCCGGGTGCCGCCGATGACCAGCCCCAGATTTGCCCGGAAAGCCGCGCGATCACGTCCTGCGAAAGTCCCATGACCTTGCCGACCTCGCGGATCGCGGCACGCGAACGGAAGTGGATCACGGTCGCCGTGAGGCCGGCGCGCTCACGGCCGTAGCGCTCATAAATCCACTGGATGACTTCTTCGCGGCGCTCATGCTCGAAATCAACGTCGATATCCGGCGGCTCGCCGCGTTCCTTGCTGATGAACCGTTCAAAGATCAGGGTGATGCTTTCAGGCGGTACCTCGGTGATGCCGAGGAGGTAGCAGACCACCGAATTGGCGGCGGACCCGCGGCCCTGACAGAGGATACCCCTGGACCGAGCGAACCGCACAATGTCATGCACGGTCAGGAAATAGGGCGCATATTCCACCTCGCGGATCAGCGTCAGTTCCGTCTCGACGCGATGGACGATCTTCGGCGGCGGACCCGACGGGTAGCGCCAGTTCAGGCCTGCACGGGCAAGACGCTCCAGCCGGTCTTGCGCTGGTTCGCCACTACGTGCCTCATCTGGATACTGATAGCGCAGATCGCTCAGGCGAAAGGCGCAAGCGTTCGAAATCTCCAGTGTACGGCGCAGCGCGGCAGGGTGGCGGTAGAACAACCGCGCCATCTCGGCTCCGGATTTCAGGCGGCGCTCGCCATTGGCCTGTCGGTGCTCGCCGATGTTGTCGATTGTGCAGCCGATACGTAGGCAGGTCAGGACATCGGCCAGCGGGCGGCGGGCGGCGCGATGCATCAGCACATCACCGACAGCGACCATTGGCAGGTTCATCCTTTGAGACAGCAAGGCCAACTGATCAAGGCGAGCCTGGTCGCGACCGTCATAGCGGGGGGCAGCCCCAAGAAAACACAGACCGGGAAAGCCCCGCGCAACAGCCAGAAGGTCCCCGAGGGTGGTATTGGGGTCGGCGTCCTCCAACGGATCGGGTGGCAAGGCGATCAGGATCATCCCTGTACCCCACTCGGTCAGGTCAGCGCGCCGCAGATGGCATTCGCCTTTCGGGGCCCGGCGCTTTCCCAGGGAGAGGAGGCGAGTCAGCCGCGACCAAGCGGCCAGATCGGTCGGCAGGGCCAACCATTCGACGGGGGTGTCCGTCAGCACCAGTCGCGCTCCCGCGATCAACTTCGGCAGAGGCGCGTCTGATGGGGTGCCAGGACCGGTCTGACCTGTGAAATGCGGCACGGTCTGGCGGCTGGACGGATCGGTCACGCGTTGCGAGCGGATTGTCGGACCATCCTGCGCGGCCCCGGCCGTGGCCTGCGCCTCGTCCCGCAGCCGGGTCAGTTCCTTCAGTGCCGAATAGGCCCGGACCACCCCTCCCACCGAATTGCGGTCGGTTATGGCGATGGCGGCCAGACCCAGCTCCATTGCGCGGGTGACAAGTTCCTCGGGATGGGAGGCGCCGGTCAGGAAGGTGAAATTCGAGGCGACGCACAGTTCGGCATAGGGCTGGTCGCAGGAAGCATTCATGCGAACTCTCCCTGCACATGCCAGTATTGCGCCCCGGTAGGAGCTTGGGGCGTTTGAAACAGCCAGAGACGCGGGCCTTCCTGCGTTTCGATCCGCCAATAGTCGCGCAGGCCGGACCGCCAGGCGGGGTCGTCAAGCCACCATTCCGGAGTGATCCGCTCCGGTCCTGTCGCGCGCAGCGTGGTGAAGCACATGCGCCTCCAACGGAAACTGGCGGGCGGTGTGCCGGAGGCATCTGTTACCGGTTCGGGCTGGAAGAGGGTGATCGGACGCGCCGCGCCTGCGCGATTCGGGATCGGTTCGGGGACAGAATAGGCTGCCGGGGCAAGGAGGAAGCTGCGCTCCGGGATCAGGCTGGTCGCGGGCAACAGGCGCAGTACCCGGTCAAAGCCGATGCGATTGCCGACAGAGGACAGCAGGTCTGCCACCGCATCAACGTGCCGGATCGTTGGGCCACCGCCGATCTGTTCAGGGGCAAGGGCTTCGGTGACCGGGGCCGTCAGCCTCAGGGCATCAATGCCGAAACCGGACTCTACCTCGTCAACGCCCTTGGCGAAGAGCGCCGCGATCCTGACAGGATCACGCATCGGGCGGGCGAGGCCAATCTCGACCTGCACCGTGCCGCGATCCACCCGCTGCAGCTCCAACCGGACCCGGCGCGCCCCCAAATGGGTCGCTGCCAGTTTTGCGCAGAGCCGTTCCAGCAGACGTTCGAGGCCCACCATGACGTCCGATTTCAGACCGATCGGTTCCGGCAGCGTCATCCGCACCCCAAAATGCGGTGTGTCACGCTCCGCTGCTACGGGTTCAGGCTGTGCTCCAAGCGCCTGATCCAGCCGCAACACCAGTCCCGGTCCGAAGCGCCGCGCCAAAGGGGCGCGCGGCAAATGCGCCAGATCGGCAATGCGGCCAAGACCCACACGTACGAGCGCTTCGGCAGTATCATGATCAAGCCTGAGCGCCGTAACCGGCAGATGCCCGATTCCCTCGGCCAGCCGCCCATCCGGCACGATGCCACCGCCCTGACGGGCGAGGGCGTGGGCCGCCCCGCGGGTTCCGGCGATCGCACTGGCGGCATGCAGCCCTGCGCGCTCCAGCCTTGCCTGCAAATCTTCGCGCAGATTGGCTTCGCCGCCGAAGAGATGCGGTACGCCTGAAATGTCGGCCATCAGCCCGTCCGGGCCATCCTGCGCCACCATAGCGGCATAGCGGCCAGCCCAGCGGCGCAGACTTGCAAGCGCGGAGGCCTCTTGTACAAGATCGGCTGGTCGGGTGGCCAGATCGGGGCAGATGGCCCAAGCATCTGCCAGCGCCATGCCGCGATGCAAACCTCGTGCCGACGCCGCTGTATTCAAGCAATGCAGGTGATCGGCATTGCTTGACCGATGGATCAGCGCAAAGGGCCCTTCAACGGGGCGCCTCCGCAGGCTCGTGTCGCTCGCCAGCCGCGGTAACCATATGGAGAGCAGCCGACGTGCCATTCCAGTTCAAGACCCAGCTTCTCTTTGTTCCCCCTTTGTTCATATCGAAGTCGGCTCTGTTACGCAAATGGGACTTATATACTTAACTAGCCAAAAATCACTTGCGGACTCTGGCTAGTTAGGTTGTTTCTGGCACAGAAGGAGCTTGCACCATGTCGAAGCCTGAAACCCTATCCACCTTCCAGTTTTTCCAGAAGTTCCCGGATGAAGATGCCGCGCGCAAGTTCTTTGAGGTCCGCCGTTGGGGTGATGAGCCGGTTTGCGGTCATTGCGGTTCTGTCGATGTGGTCGAGTGCAAGGATCACAAGCCGATGCCCTACCGATGCCGGGACTGCCGCAAGCATTTCAGCATTCGCACCGGCACTGTTCTGGCCGCAAGCCGCCTTCCCTTGATCAAGTGGCTGCTGGCGATCTACATGCTCACCAGTGCCCGCAAGGGAATCCCCAGCACCCAGATGGCGCGGGAACTTGGCGTCACTCAGAAAACCGCATGGTTCCTCGCTCAGCGCATCCGCGTGACATAGGCCCGAAGATCCACCAGTTAGACCATGCGGCCGGTCTGCATGGTGTTGAAGGCAGCCTTCGCCTTCTTCACCCAGGTATTGATCTCGATCACCATTTTCGCGGTGCGACCGGGAACATCGTAGATCAGCGAGAACACGGGCTCGCCGGAGATGTAATGACCCAGCGGAATCTGCTCAGGTTAAGCCGCTAATCTGAATGCCTCTGTAGGCGTGCGCATGGCAAGGGCCTGATGAGGTCGGCGGTTGTTGTAGAAGCTGATCCAGTCGCCGATGGCGC
>NZ_QXXQ01000019.1 GCF_003570715.1 Gemmobacter lutimaris
CTCATTGTCCAGAACCAAGCGCACTGCACGCTCGCGCACTTCGGGAGAAAACTTGTTCGTGGTCTTGCTCATGATGCTCCATCCTACTCAGAAGTTGGAGCCTCCGGCAAACCCGGCGCGGTTCAGGTGCTTCGTGGGACCTTCGTCGATCTCGGCGGCCGCGGTCTTCTTTATACGAACGGTAGCATTCCATACTATGGCACATATCCCGGTCTCTACGACCCTAGGCCGCTACTGCTTTGCCCGCACGAAAGCTGCAACAGCACAATCAGCCAGCTCGCCGAGGAGGTCTTTTCCCTGACCAAGATCAACTGGAACTCGACGCAGATGAACCAGCGCTTACCTATCCCGATTAGGGCTGCACGCAAGGTCGGCGAGGTCCTGAAATATATCGGTGAAGGACAGTTCGTGAGCTCTGATTACAGGCGATACATCTGATGCCCGCTAACGACCCGGACGCTCTCGCCGCAGAGCTATTCAGGACCTTCGCGCGCTTCGAATATGCTTTGAAGGCTGCTGAATTTCACAAGGGTGAGGGCGCGGCGGAAGCCAACTGGCGCACGTTTGCCGAGTCCATCGCCGCGAGCTTCGAAGAGCCGACAGACGAGGAATTCGCTAAAGCAATCGCCTATATGCTCGCTCATCCTCCAAAAAGACAGATCGTCGAAGGTGGCGTCCTGGGATGGAGCGCGTCAGTGCCGCAGACTAATCTTCAGTCGGACAGGGTGCTGATCTACGTGCGCCGCGTGAGGAACAATCTTTTTCATGGCGGTAAGTTCAACGGCCGGTGGTTCGAGCCGCAAAGAAGTGCCGTCCTTTTGCAGCATTCGCTCACGATTCTGAATGCCTGTCTGGCTGCCTCGCCGGCGGTGAACGAAGCCTATCATAATGAGCCATAGTGCGCTGCCTGCCGTCATCTTCAGCTTGCTCGATCGATGTTGCAAGAGCAAGCGACGGCCAACTGCTCCGAGAGAGTTGAAGCCACGCGGCGTCGCTCGTGTCATGCGGGATACCGACGTCGATCCACCCATTTACCTCTGAAGTGGCGAATGTCGGCTCTGCACTCCGGTCATCGGGTCCATGAAAATGCGGCGCAATGCACGAAGGGCCGTTCACGTTCCCCCTTACCCCGTGATCCCCAGCCCCGGGCGCAAGTGTTCCGGCGCCGGGAGCGACAGGCGCCATGTCACCGTGATCGGACCCTCGCCCTCCCAGCTCTCGAACTCGGGTCGACCGCAGTAGAGCAACGGGGCGGCCTTGCCGTTCCGCAGCTTGCCGTTCCGGACAAAGAGGTGAACGCGCGCCTTGTCATCTGCCCCCGAGAGCATGCGGCCGATCTGGCTGTCGCGGCGGGTCTGGGTCTGGCTTTACCACTGCATCTGGTCGGGGCCGAGGAAATGGTCCTCGTAATGGCTGCCCGCGGTCAGCCCGCCCTTCTTCAGGGTGGTCAGGAGGATCAGGGTGTTGTTCAGCCGGACGATCCCGGCGTTCCAGTTCCCGGGGCTAAACCGCGCGCCGAACAGGGGCGGGATGTCTTCGCGCAGGTACTCCCGCCACAGGTCCGGTCCGGCCGCGGTGAAGCCTGCCGGAGGTTCGTCAGCTTCATGGTCCGGCATGGTTCCCAGCCGCCATTCGGCCAGTTCGACCAGCATCGCGGCGGCCAGTCCGTCCGGATCGGGCCGGGTCAGGCGCAGGTGGTCGCCCGAGGCGGAGAGGAGCGGTTCGAAGGCCCAGAAGGCGCGCCCCTCCTCGGGCGTCGGCGTACCGTCACGCACGTGGCGCAGCGCCTCCAGCGCGGGCGGGATGAGGGACCGGTCCCGCTCCACCCGCCGCAGCAGGTCGGCGACCGTAACCAGCGCCCGGCCATCCACCGGATCGCCCATGTCGCGCACAAAGTCGAACCAGCCGCCATGCCCGGTGCGCGCGGGATCAAAGCCCATGGCCGCCACCTCGGCCGCGCGGGGACGGCGCCCGTGGCGCAGATGGAAATCGCGGTACTGTGCCTCCAGATCCTCCATCCCCGACTTCGGGCGCAGAAGGTCGCGCAGGATCTCGACCACCCGCAGGTCGTAGGTCACCGAACAGCCCGGCGGCAGGGCCATCTGCCCGGCGACCGCCTGTTCCAGCCGCAGCGCCAGCGACCGGTCGCCCGGGCCGGCATCCAGCAGCGCGCGCAGTTTCGTCAGGAACACCCGGTGGTTCCCGATGTAATCTATGACGCGCAGCACCTTGCCCTCGACCCGGCGCAGGCCGCGGCCCAGCTGTTGCAGCCACAGGATCACGCTTTCCGTCGGGCGCAGCATCATCACCGTGCCGATGGCGGGCACGTCCACGCCTTCGTTGAACATGTCGACGGCAAAGAGGATGTCGATCTCGCCCCGACCCAGCTGGTCCAGCGAGGTGGCCCGCGGGGCCGAGCCTGGCCCGGAATGCACCGCAACGGCACGAAGGCCCCGGTCACGGAAGAAGGCGGCCATGAACTCCGCGTGCCGGACCGAACAGCAAAAGCCGATCGCCGGGCCGTCGCGGTGGCGGTGGAACTGGTCCAGCGCGTTCTGCGCGCGGGCCTCGGTCGCGAGCGCCGCCTCCAGCGCCTCGGGGTCGAACTGGGTGGGGCGCCAGGGGATCTGCGCGTAATCCATCTCGTCTGGCACGCCCATGTAGCGGAAGGGCGAGAGAAGCCCGGCCTCGATTCCGTCGAAGAGGTCGCGTTGATAGACGAGGTTGTCGCAGCAGAGCGCCAATGGACATCTGCCGAACAGATGCTTATCGTAATGGGATGTTGGAACGTTTTCTCACAGCTATGATGGTTCTCGCGTTGGCCCTCGTCACGACGGTCGGTGCTGCCCATGCGGCTGGAATGAAGGGGATGGACCACGACATACGGTCGGAAACAAAATCCGTGGCGGAATTACAGTCCCTCACCGACGGCCACCCTTGTTGCGACGCAGACCACCCACATGGTCAGGTCCGGGACGGGCTCTGCGATTTTGTCTGTGCAGGACTTTCTGTCGTGATGCAGTCACCTGAGGCTGTCGCGGCACCGGCATTTGCTGCCGCTCGCCACCATCTGCCCGCTGGCACAATCCATACAGGGCGCATGCCGGCCCTGAACGAACGACCTCCCAGACTCCGTCTCCTGTGAGCGCGCCCGGGCTCCGGCCCGAGGCGCATCCTTGCCCTTGATGCACGGGACGGAATGTCCCGAGGAGACGACCATGAACACCCTTTCACGACGCGGCTTTCTTGCCGCAGGGGCAGCCGCCGTTGCGGTTGCGCAGATGCCCCGGTTTGCCCTTGCGCAAACCCCTGACGCTCTTCGCCTTGCCGCGGTCACGCGCACGCTCGACATCGACGGCCGCGCGGCCACGGTCTTCGGCCTTGCCGGACCCGGCGGCCAGGGGCTGGTGCTCGATCCCGGCCAGCGGTTCCGGGTCGACCTGACCAACGATCTCGACGTCGGCACGATCATACACTGGCATGGGCAGATCCCGCCCAACGCGCAGGACGGCGTGCCCGACATGCCGATGCCCCTGCTCGCGCCGGGCGAGACCCGGTCCTACGACTTCGAGGCCCGGACGGGAACGCACTGGATGCACAGCCACGTGCCGATCCAGGAAATGCAACTGCTCGCCGCGCCGCTGATCGTGCGTTCGGCCGAGGACATCGCCACCGACAGGCAGGAGGTCGTGATGTTCCTGCACGACTTCTCGTTCAAGTCGCCCGAAGAGGTCCTGGCCGAGATCGCGGGCGGTCACGGAGGCGGCGGTCACGGCGCGCACGGTGGACATGGCGACGTCCAATCCATGCCGGGGATGCCGATGGGCGGCGCGGGTGCCATGCCGGGCATGGATCACGGTGCCATGGGCCATGGAGCCATGGGCGGCATGCCGATGGGCAGCATGCCGGGCATGGGCGGGATGATGGGCATGGGCGGCATGGCCATGGATCTGAACGACTACGACTGGGACGCCTATCTCGCCAACGACCGGACGCTGTCGGACCCCGAGGTGGTGCAGGTCGAGCGTGGCGGTCGCATCCGGCTCCGCGTCATCAACGCCGCGGCGGCCACGGTGTTCTGGATCGACACCGGGGCGGCCGGGGCGCGGCTCGTCGCGGTGGACGGTCACGCGGTGCAGCCGCTGCCGGGCAAGCGGTTCGGGCTCGCCATGGGGCAGCGGCTTGATCTCGAGATCGACCTGCCGAGCGAAAGGGGAGCCTGGCCCATCCTCGCGCTGCGCGAGGGGGCGCGCGAGCGTTCCGGTCTGATCCTCGCCACGCCTGGTGCCGAGGTGCGGCGCGTTGATGCCTTGGCGGAGGCTGAAGCGCCCGCGTTCGACACCGACCTTGCGCAGGAAGCACGGCTGATCGCGGTGGACGCCCTGCCGGAACGCCCTGTGGATCGCAGCCAGATGTTGATGCTGGGCGGCTCGATGCAGCCCTATGCCTGGACGATCAACGGTGCCGTCTGGGGCCAGCACCAGCCGGTTGTCGCGCGCAGCGGCGAGCGGGTTGTGCTATCGTTCCACAACATGTCGATGATGGGGCATCCGATGCATCTGCACGGCCATGTGTTCCAGGTGGTCGGCATAAGTGGCCAGCGCGTTGCAGGCGCTCTGCGCGATACGGTCTACGTGCCACCGATGTCGATGGTCGACGTGGCGCTGGACGCGGGCGAAGCCGCGCGCTGGATGCTTCACTGCCATCACATGCCGCATCTGGCGACGGGCATGATGACCGAGTTTGCGGTCTCGCCTTCGGTCTGACCGCAGGCGGGGCGCTCGCTTCGGGCGCCCCGACCTCTCGATTACTGCGATGGTGCGTTCCACCATCTTCTTGTGAAGTTCGCAGAAACGGGCCTCTCGCAGCCCGGAAAACAGGAGGACGACATCATGAACTGGAACGACATGGGCGCCGGAATGGGTTGGGGTATGGGATTCGGCTGGCTGTTCGGCCTGCTGATCCTTGTGCTGCTGGTTTTGGCCATAGCGGCGCTGATCAAATATCTTCGGAAATGAAGGAAAGGACTTCGCAATGACCTACACGATCAATCGCATGATTTTGGGTGCGAAGATAGACGATGTCGACGCTCGGGCGCGAAAGGCGCTGGCGGATCACGGTTTTGGTGTTCTGACCGAGATCGATATCAAGGCGACGATGAAGAAGAAGCTCGAGGTCGAGATGCCGGGCTATCGCATCCTCGGCGCCTGCAACCCGAAGTTGGCCTGGCAGGCCATCGGGATCGAGCCGCGGGTGGGGGCGATGCTGCCCTGCAACGTGATCCTCCGAGAGGTCGAGGGCGGTGTGGAGGTCGGCGCCATCGACCCGGTCGCTTCCATGCAGGCGATCGAGAACGCCGAGCTGCACGCCGTAGCAGGCCAGGTCCGCGATCTGCTGGCGAAGGCTGTCGCGGCGGTTTGAGATGAGTCTGCGCGCCGGCATTCTCATCGGTCTGGCGATCCTCGGGATCGTCCTGCTCAGGGTGTGGTTCATCGCGCCTTCGGCCGTGGCCGAGGTGCGGGACTGGTTCGAGCCCGAGCGACTGGAGACGCTGGTCGCGCGCGCGGGTCTCTGGGGGCCGCTGCTGGTCGTCACGCTCATGACAATCGCGGTCGTGGCCAGCCCGATCCCGAGCGCACCGATCGCGCTGGCGGCTGGTGCGGCCTACGGACATGTCTGGGGCACGGTTCAGGTCGTGATCGGCGCTGAGCTTGGCGCGCTGATCGCCTTCGGCCTTGCACGTGTTCTAGGGCATGACGCCCTGCGGCGTGTGTTCGGCACCTCGGTAGATGCCGGTCTCCTCGGCTCGCAGACTGCGCTGACGGCGACAGTTTTCGCGAGCCGCCTCATGCCCTTCGTGTCCTTCGACATGATCAGTTACGCCGCGGGGCTCAGCCGCCTGCATGCCTGGCGGTTCGCGCTCGCGACGCTCGCCGGAATCATCCCGGCGAGCTTCCTGCTGGCGCATTTCGGCGGCGAGGCGGTGAGCGGTGACCTTGGCCGGGCCACATGGGCGGTCCTCGGTCTCGGCCTCGTGACCGGGCTGCCGCTGATCTGGGCGGCGACACGCGGCAGAACGGCATCGCGGCAGAGGGATGCCGAAATAACAGCCGAAAGGACTAATGACCATGGCTGACCATCATCATCATCACGCCGCGTCCGACATCGCGCCGGGCGCCGAAACCGCGACCGATCCGGTCTGCGGGATGCAGGTCGAGATCAAGGAGGGCACCCCTAGCCGCGACTATGGCGGCGAGACATTCCACTTCTGCTCCGCCGGCTGCCAAGAGAAATTCGACGCAGATCCGTACTTCTATGCCTCCGGCAACGCGAAGAAGGTCGGACAGAGGGCCCAGCCCGGCACGCAGTATACCTGTCCGATGCACCCGGAGATCGTCCGCGACGCACCGGGGAGTTGCCCGATCTGCGGCATGGCGCTGGAGCCCATGGTGCCTTCGGACGAGCCGAGCCAAGAACTTGTCGATTTCAAGCGGCGCATGTGGATTTCCGCAGCGGCGGCTGTGCCGCTCATCATCATCACCATGGGCGAACTCGTCGGGCTCGACGTGCGCGGGTGGATGGGGCATCGCCTGTCGGTCTACGCAGAATTCGTGCTGGCGACCCCGGTGATCCTCTGGGCGGCTGTGCCTTTCTTCCGTCGCGGGATCGACTCGATCCGCAATGTCTCACCGAACATGTGGACGCTGATCTCGCTCGGGGTCGGTGCCGCGTATCTCTACTCGCTGGTCGCGACCTTCGCGCCGGGCCTGTTTCCGGCCGAGTACAGGATGGGCCACGGCGTTGGTACGTACTACGAGGCTGCCGTCGTTATCGTTGCGCTGATCTTCGTCGGTCAGGTGCTGGAGCTGCGTGCACGGGAACGCACGGGCGACGCGATCCGCGCGCTTCTGGACCTCGCGCCCAAAACCGCTCGGCGCATCCTGACAGACGGCTCGGAATACGACGCGCCCCTCGAGAACATCGTCGAGGGCGACCTGCTGCGGGTCCGGCCCGGCGACAGCGTGCCGGTGGACGGCGAGGTGGTCGAGGGTCGGTCGTCGGTCGACGAAGGCATGATCACGGGCGAGCCGGTGCCGGTGGAGAAGGTCGAGGGCGATCGTGTCACCGGCGGCACGATCAACAAGAACGGGACGCTGGCGGTACGCGCGACGCAGGTCGGCGCGGACACGGTGCTGTCGCAGATCGTAGAGATGGTCGCCGGCGCCCGGCGGTCGCGGGCGCCGATCCAGGGACTCGCCGACAATGTCTCCTCGATCTTCGTGCCGACCGTCGTTCTGATAGCCATCATCGCCTTCGGCGTCTGGCTCTGGGCCGGGCCTGAGCCGGCGCTGGCCTTCGCGATCGCCTCGGCTGTTTCGGTCCTGATCATCGCCTGCCCCTGCGCGCTGGGGCTCGCCACGCCGATCTCCATCACCACGGCCGCCGGCCGGGGCGCGCAGGCGGGCGTCTTGATTAAGGATGCCGAGGCACTGGAACGCATGGCGCGGGTCGATACGGTGATCGTCGATAAGACCGGCACGTTGACGGAAGGAAAGCCGCGACTGACCGATGTGGTGGCGCTTCATGGCGACGAGGCGGAGGTGCTGGGCCTTGCCGCTGCGCTCGAGCGCGGGTCGGAGCATCCGCTCGCCGAAGCGATAGTGGCCGGGGCGAAGGACCGCGGCCTGTCGCTCGGGACTGTGGAGGATTTCGAGGCAGTGACCGGCAAGGGGGTCCACGGTACTGTCGGGGGGCGCAAGGTCGCGCTTGGCAATGCGACGATGATGACCGATCTCGGGCTTTCGGCGGACAAGGCCGAGGCGCAGGCCGACGCGCTGCGCGCGGACGGCAAGACGGCAATGTTCGTGGCCGTCGACGGGACGCTCGCAGGGATCGTCGCCGTGGCCGATCCGATCAAGGAGACGACCGAGGCCGCGATCCGCGACCTGCACGCGCTGGGTCTCACCATCATCATGGCCACCGGCGACAACCGGCGCACGGCCGAAGCGGTGGCGTCGAAGCTTGGCATCGACGAGGTCCGCGCGGGCGTCCTGCCGGAGGACAAGCAGAAGCTGGTCGACGAGTTGCGCGCCAAGGGCAAGTCGGTCGCCATGGCCGGTGATGGCGTGAACGACGCCCCGGCGCTCGCCGCCGCCGATGTCGGCATCGCCATGAGCACCGGCGCCGACGTGGCCGTGGAAAGTGCCGGGATCACGCTCATGCGCGGCGATCTCGTGGGGCTCGTCCGCGCGCGAAAACTCGCGGTCGCCACGCTCAGGAACATCAAGCAGAACCTGTTCTTCGCCTTCGTCTACAACGCCGCAGGCGTGCCCGTCGCCGCGGGCGTGCTCTATCCCCTGACCGGCCTCCTGCTCTCGCCGATGATTGCGGCGGCGGCGATGAGCCTCTCGTCAGTCTCGGTCATCACCAACGCGCTGCGGCTCAGGCGGATCGACCTCTGAGCGCGCCTGACTTCAACCCATGGAGAACGACATGAAACAAGACACCCTCACCCGGCGCGGCCTGCTGATCGGCAGCGCGGTTCTTCTTGCCGGACTGCCCGGGCTGTCGCTGGCCCAGTCCGGAGGACCGTCGATCCACGTCCTGAAGGACCCGAATTGCGGCTGCTGTTCCGCCTGGATCGAGATCCTCGAGCGCGATGGCTTCGCCGTCACGACCGAAGCGAGCATGGGCACGCTGCTGATGCGCTACAAGTCCGACAAGGGCATCCCGCAAGAGATGGTTTCGTGCCACACGGGCAGGGTCGAGGGCTACATGATCGAGGGCCATGTGCCGGCCGCTGATATCCGGCGTCTGCTCGGGGAACGTCCCGATGCCGTCGGTCTGGCCGTCCCCGGAATGCCCTACGGCTCCCCCGGCATGGGGCCGGAGAGCGAACGCGAGGCCTACGACGTGTTCCTGATACATCGTGACGGCAGCACGGAGGTGTTCACGCACTACGAGGCCGCTTGACCTTCCCCGCGCTGGACCTGCGGTAGCGCCTTGGGACGCGGACAGACACCGGCCGTCGCGGCCGGAGTTCCGCGGAGCGGTTCGCGGGGTGGTCATGGATTATACGCCGCGTCCTGCTGCCAGCCGGTGAAATCCGACTGCACGAAGACGACATTCGATCGCCACGCAACGCGCAGCGCGGCAGGCGGGCTGGGCTCGCGACAGATCGAGCAGCCAGAGTGTGGTTCGGACCTGGGGCCTCCCGGATAGTCCCGCCAAGCTGAGGCTTTCCGGGAGCATGTCAGGGTGGCCCGGGTGATCATTGACGGCTCCCGCCCGGCAAGCCGCCCCTGATCTGGTCTGGGTGGAACGTCTGCCCAGACCAGATGCTGGCGGGACCGGGGCAGACCTGACCGACACGACGAGGATGATGTTCGGGTTAAGGAAGAGGGGGACAGCCTGTCGGAGTGGCAGGGCGCCGTCATGGGGAAGGGGGGCGGCGGGTGGCTGCGGGAGCTCGGGCTGGCGATGGGTGGGGGCGGAGGGTGGCCGGGTCGGCCATCCTCTGCGCCCGCATCGTCAGACCGGCGCGCGGCAGTTGATCCGGGGGATCGGCAGACGCGCGTTGCTGCGAGCAAAAGGCCGACCGGACCCGCGGAAAAAGAACAGGAAAAACATATCAAAGACAGGGTGTGAAGGGTCCAGCAGGCTGCTGGTCGCAGCGAGTCTATCGGCCTCCGGGCCGGTCGACTCGCGAGAAGGGGTCGAGGGGGTATCCCCCTCGCGAACGGGTTTTTGTGGTGTCGGGGGCCCCCCGACAGCGCAAAAACATTAGTGAGTAACAGACCGGACAACCCCACAGATTTTTTGCTGCGGTTTTTCACGCCCCTCCCGGAGGCTTGGCTCAGCGAAATCTGCCCGGAGCCTGATCATGTCCGTCCATTCCAGTTTTGGCAACCCCACACTTGTCGGCCGTCTTGAGACCGCTCCGATCGTCCTGAGGTTTGCTTCCCTGTTCCCCCGGGACCTGAAACGCCGCGAGATGCATGACAAAAGGACCGGGGGCGACCTCTCGCATATCCGGATGGAGCTGTCGCATCTCAACACCCAGCCGGTCGGGGGACCGGACTGGATCGATCGGCTGCACGCGGAGATCGCGGCCGCGATGGAGCACAACTTCGAGGAGGAGATCGCCGCGCGCGAACGCAAGGGGCGGTTCCTGGAAGCCGAGCGGCTCCGTAAGCGCGGGCCCGTCTGCCCATGGAAATTCACGCGCGAAGGACCGCTTCGCGAGGGGATCATCACGGTGAACAAGATGTGGTTCGGCGGGACCGGACATGAAAACTGGGACCCCGAACGGGTGGAGGCGTTCAAGCAGCGCGCGATGGAGTTCCTTCTTGAGCATTTCCCGGACGCGCAGCTCCGGGAGGTGAATATCGATGAGGATGAGGTGGCGCTGCACATTCATTTTGCGGTCGCCGTCTGGGTGGAAAAGGTCAGCCAGAACCGGGGGCGACAGTGGCTGCTCCAGCCTTCGGCGAACCCCCTTCTGGCGAATTATGAATACGCCCAGGACCTCGCCGGTGAGGCGTTTCTGGACCTCGGCATTCACCGGGGTGAACGCCGGGCTGCTGCCGCGCGTCAGGCCCTCGCGGCCGGGTTGGAGATGCCGGAGCCGCGGAAACACGTTCCGCCGTCTGAATGGCGCCGGGAACAGCGGCGGCTTGCGCTCGAGGACCGGGACCGTATCCGGGAAGCAGCCCGGGCCGAGGCTGCGGCCACCGTCGCGGATGGCGTGGCGCTGGCGAAGTCCGCGGTGAAGAAGTCCCGCAAGCGGTCCATCGCCGAGGCGAAGGCCCGGAAGGCGGAGACGGATCGGCAGGTCGCAGCTGCCGAGCGCGACCGGACCCGTGCGGAGGCGCAGGCCGAGGTTGCGCGGCGCGCGAGCCTGGAGGCCGAGGCGGCCCGGAAGGAGGCGGATCGGCAGGCTGAAGCGGCGAGGGAGGAGGCCGCCCGGATCGCGCAGGCCGCGCAGGACCGGGCCGGGGTGATTGTTGCCGATGCGACGGCGCTCGCGACCGTGACGGTGCGGAAATCGCGCAAGCGCGCCATCGCGGAGGCCCGGGTCCGGCGCGCCGAAGCGGAGCGGGCGGTTGCCGCTGCGGAACGCGCGCGGGCCGATATCGAGGCATCGGCCGCGTTCGCCCACGCAGCCCGGGAAGTGGCCGAGGACGCCCGGCGCGAGGCGGATCGGCAGGCTGAAGCGGCGCGTGAGCGGTCCGTCCGGATCATGGCGTCCGCCAACGACCGTGCCGGCGTGATCCTCTCCGACGCGAAACTGGTCGGGACCAAGGCCCTCAAGAAGGCGCGCAGGCGCGCCGCCCGGGAAACCCAGGCCCTGCGCGACGAGCTCCGGCGCATGAAGGCGAAGACCGCCATCGAGTTGCGCCGCGGTCAGCTGGCTGCGGCTTTTGTCCGGGGGCGGACCTTCCGTCTCCAGGAACGGGCGAACAGCCTCAGCCGCGACATCGAGACGAAGGCGCAGATCTGGGCGGAGCGGGAACGCCAGCACCGGGAGGCGGAGCTGCGGCTGGCCCGGATCGAACAAGAGCGCACGGCAGCGGAGGCTGCGATCATGCAGGCGCAAGATACCGCCGCCGGGATCCTTGCGACGGCTGCGGCGCGGGTCGAAGAGGCCCGGCAGGCTCTGGCGAAGGCCGACGCGGACCGGATCGAAGCCGAAAATCTTGTCTTGGTCGCCCGGGAAAAGGCCTCGCGGATCACGCAGGCCGCAGAGGACCGGGCCGGGGTGATCGTTGCAGACGCGACGGCGCTCGCGACCGTGACGGTGCGGAAATCGCGCAAGCGCGCCATCGCGGAGGCCCGGACCCGGCGGGCTGAAACGGACCGGGCGGCTGCCGTTGCCGAACGCGAGCGGGAGGCCGCGGAGACCCGGGCTGAACAAGCCCGGCAGGCGCAGGCGCGGGCCGAGGCCGAACGCGAAGCGGCCGAGGAGGCTGCTGTGGCGGCGCGGGCAGAAGCCGCCCGTATCCAGCAGGCGGCCGAAGCAGCGGCGGACCGGATCCGGACCGAGGCGGCTGCGGCCGCCGAAGCGGAGCAGGCGCGTGCCGATGCTGCGCGTCGGGCCCGGGACGAGGCTGAGGCCGCCCGCCTCGCGGCGGATCAGGCGGCTGCCGAGGTGATCGGAAAGGCTGATGCCGAACGGGCCGAAGCTGCACGGGCCACGGCCCGGGCCGAGGTGATCACGGCCGGGCTTGCCGCGCTGACCGAGGAAATGGCCGCCGGGACCCTGCGTTTGCGGGAAGGCGGTCGCGTGATCGCGCGCGCACCGGACCTCTTGCGCCCGGCCTATCCTGAAATCGGCCCGGCAGTTCGGGCCGCCGCGACCGTCGCGGAACAGACCCGCGCGGCGCGGCGCGAGGCAGATGCCGTCGGTCGGACGACCGAGGAGGAACGCGAAGCGGCGAAGGAGGAGATCGCCCGGAAGCGGGCCGCCGCAACTGCGGCTATCGCGAAGGAGCGCGAGGTGGCCCGGGACGAACTCGAAAGGCAGCGGCTGGCGGTGACTGCGGACCTCGACATGAAGCGCGCAGACCTGGACCGGCAGGAGACCGAGGTGAAGAAGCAATGGGCCTTCCTGGGCACCCTGCTGGAGCGGTTCGAACCTCTTCTCAGGAAGCTGATGCAGTGGCTGTCCCATCCGGATCTCCCTTCGTCGATGAAGGACGAAGGGATCGGTCTGGCCGCCGAGGCCTTCAGCGTGTTGGGCGCCTTGCGGCAGGACGATCCGGATCCGTGACGCCTGTTGCGCCAAGTTGAAGGTGACGGATCGTCCCGCATCTGGGCGCGGGGGGCAGGGTGTGCCGACTGTGGTCCTTATGTGACGAGGGTGATCAACGTTTGATGAAGGGTGCCGCTGGTCCGGATTTGCCCGTTAAGGCAGCGCCGGGAAATCGCCGCGCCGGTGCCGCTCGACCATTGCGCGCAAGGGTTCCGGCGCCAGCACCTCCACCGCGTCGCCCCACATGTACAGAAACCAGGCCATCTCCAGATGGCCCGAGGCGGTGAACCGGACGGTCAGGCTCCCGTCCGCCTCTTCGGTCATCTCCTGTGTTGGGTGGAAAAGGAACTCTCGCGCAGTGGGGGCTGCGGCGGGGGAGAAGCGCCACGTCACCTCGCCGTATTCAGCGTCGGTGTGGAAGCTCCCGAAGGCGCGGGCGGCGTGAGCGGTCAGGTCGAACCCCGGGTCGCGGGCGAAGCTGTCGGCCTCCAGCCGGGCGGTGGTGATCCGGTCCAGCCGGTAATGCTGCATCCGCCCGTCCCCGCCCGCCTCGCGCGCGACCAGATAGCGGCGGGTGCCGAGCAGCAGGCCGTGGAGCTCCAGCCGCCGCGCCCGGTCCGGGTCGCGGCCCCCGGCGTAGGTGACCGTCAGCACATGCGGCCCCTTCAGCGCCGCCCCGATCACCCCCATCAGGTCCGGCCCGATCCGTACCCGTGGGCCGGGGCGCGAGGCGAAGCCATGCGCCTCCAGCACCGCTTCGGCATCGGCTTCGGCCCGGCGAGCGTGCGGGCCCGGCATCGCCGCCAAGAGCCGGTCGCGCAGGCCGGACAGGGCGCGGACCTCGGTCGCCAGCCCCTCACGCTCGGCCCGGCGGATGGCCAACTCCAGCGCCGCCAGTTCGCTGTCGCGGATGCCCTGGGCCAGCATCAGCCGGGCGTCGTCGGCGCGCAGTTTCCAGAACTTGCGCCGGTCGTCATCCACCCGCGTGATGCAATGGGGGAACATCTCCTCCAGCGCTTTCGTCATCCGCTGCGCGGTGCGGCGGTCGACGCCGAACTCCTCCTCGATCTCGGTCAAGGACACGCCCAGATAGCGGGCGGTCGCGAGTTCCGCGAGGCGCAGGAGGTCGGCGGCTTTCTGGAAGGACATCGCAGCACCCTGTCAGGATTTGCCACCCTTATGCCCCAGATTGAGGGTGTTGACGATTCCTTTACCACGATTCCGCCCCCACCCCTTTCAACAGGAGACCCCCGATGCAGATGAACCACGCCGCCTTCGCCCGTTCGCCCGCCCTGCGCGTCTCGCTCAAAAGGGGCCTTGCGCGGCAGGCCATCGCGATCGCAGACCGCGACGCGCCTGACATGCCGGGCCTCATTTGCATGGCGACAGGCCTGCGCCCGAACGCCAAGGCGGTGGAACGCCTTGCGCTCAGGTTGAAGGGCCGCCCCGGTGTGGTGCGCGTGGCGATGGCGCCCGGCGGCAAGGCGCTGACCTTCATCACCCGCGCCGTGCGCGCGGTCGAGGCGCGGGTCGAAGGCGCGACGGTGTTCCACGAAACCGGCCTGATCTACCTGCGCGCCCGGGTCGGGAGGATGGGCCCGATCCTCGGCTTCCAGCTTTCCGCCGTCAGCTTCTGCGCCCATGCGCTGGAGCGGCTGGTGGAACGGTCCGACATCGACCTTCAGACTGCATTGCTGCCGCAGGTCGATGACGAGGCGCGGGCGATCTTCCGCGGCCGGGACCGTGCGGCCAGGATCGAGGAGGCGGGCGATGAATACTATCCCGCCGAAACACCCGGCCTCTGGGCTGGGGGGCATGACGAGATGGCGCTGGACCCGGACTGGGGCCTGTCCAACGGCTGCGGGCGCCTGCCGGTCTTTTCCGCCCGCACCTTCCTCTCCGAGGCCGAAATGCGCCCGACCATCTGGCTGCGCTGGAAGGATGATCCCGCCTGCCGGATGGCATGAGGCAAGGGGTTGATCGGGCAGGATTTCCCGGCAAGGTTGGGACAAGGGCAAAGGCAGGTCAGGCATGAGCGCATTCCGGTTTCTCCATTCCTCGGACCTCCATCTGGGCCGGGCCTTCGGTGGCTACCCCGACGGCATCCGGCACAGGTTGCGCGAGGCGCGACATGGGGCGATTGCCCGGCTGGCGCAGGCCGCGCGGGCAGGCGGGGCCGGGGTGGTGCTGCTGGCGGGCGATACGTTCGACGCCGAAACCCCCGCGCCCGACACGCTGCGGCAGGCCCTGCGCGCGATGGGCGAGGAGGGCGATCTGACCTGGGTCCTGCTACCCGGCAACCATGACAGCCTTGCCGCATCCGAACTCTGGCGGCGCATCGCACAGGACGCGCCCGCGAACCTGCGGGCCATCACCGATGACGCGCCGGTGGAACTGGCCTCCGGCCACTGGCTGCTGCCCGCGCCTTGCACGCAGCGCCGCCCCGGGCGCGACCTGACCGAGGCGATGGCGGCCCCCACGCCCGAAGGCGCGCGGCGCATCGGCCTTGGCCACGGCGCGATCACGGATTTTTCCGGCGAGGAAGGGGCGACCGGCATCATCCCGCCTGACCGGGCCGTGCGCTCGGGCCTTGACTACCTCGCCCTTGGCGACTGGCACGGGCAGATGCAGGTGACGCCCGCCACCTGGTATTCCGGCACGCCGGAACCCGACGGGTTCAAGCATGACGCGCCGGGGCGGGCGCTGCTGGTCACGCTGGACGGCCCTGCACAGGTGACGCCGGTGGAAACGGCCCATTTCCGCTGGATGCGCCCGGTGCTGGACCTGTTGCCGGGCGAGGATGTGGCCGCGCGCCTCGCCGCCGCCTTGCCGAACACCCGCGCGCGGGATCACCTGCTGCGGATCACCGTAACGGGGCGCCTTCCGCTGGCCGACCGCGCCGCGCTGGAAGCTGGCCTCGCCGCCCGCGCCCCCGATTTCGGCTGGTTCGCCGCCGATCTGTCCGCGCTGGCGGTCGAGGCGCTGCCCGAAGACCTGGACCAGATTGACCGGGCGGGCGCGCTGCGTCAGGCGGCCGAGGTGCTGCTGGCCGAGGCCGGGGATGCCGCCCTCAGCCAGGCGGACCGCGACACCGCCCAGGCCGCCCTTGCCCGGCTTTATGCCCTGACGCAGGAGGTGCGGGCATGAGGCTGCGCAGCATCGAGCTGACCAACGTTCGCCGTTTCGCGGGCAAACGCGCGCGGCTGTCCGGCATCGGCGACGGCATCACCGTGCTGTCCGAACCCAACGAATTCGGCAAATCCACCTTTTTCGACGCGATCCATGCGGTGTTCTTCGAACGCCACGGCAGCCGGAACGCCGCCATCAAGGCGTTGCAACCCCATGCCGGGGGCGCGCCCGAGGTAATGGTGGAAGTGGACCTGCCCGAAGGCCGTTTCCGCATCGCCAAACGCTGGATCAGCAAGCCGCAGGCGCAGGTGCATGACACCACCGGCCGCCTGATCGCCCAGGCGGACGAGGCCGAGGCCTGGATCGACCAGCTGATGGGCGGCGGGCTGGCCGGGCCTTCGGGCCTTCTGTGGGTACGGCAGGGGCTGATGGGGCTCGAGGCTGACGACAAGAAGGACCGCGAACGCGACCTGACGGCCCGGCGCGACCTTCTGTCCTCGGTCGCGGGCGAGATCGACCTGATGACCGGCGGGCGGCGGATGGATGCGGTGATCGACCGCGTGGCCGAGGCTCTGGCGCGGCTCGCCACCGCCACGGGTCGACCGAAGGCCGGAGGCGAATGGGCGCGGGCTGTGGACGAGGCGGCGGCACTGGCCGCCGAGGAGGCGGCGCTGCGCCCCAAGGCAGAGCGGCTGTCGGGCGATCTCGCCCGGCGGACCGAGGTGACCCGCACGCTGAGCCGCCTGACCGACCCCGCCGATGCCGCCACCCGCGCACAGGCGCTGACGGATGCGCAGGCCGCGCATCAGGCGGCGCTGGCGCATCAGGCGCAGGTTACGCAGGCCGAAACCACCTTGCGCCTTGCCCGGCTTGATGCCGACCGCCTGCGGCAGGACATCGCGGCGGCCGAGACGCTGGCCGCCCGAGTGACCGCGGCTCTGGCGGCTCTGGCCAAGGCCGATGAGGCTGCCACCACCGCCCGCGCCCGTGCCGATGACCTTGGCCAGCGCGACCGCGCGGCGACCGAGGCCGCCGAGGCGCTTGCGCACCAGACCCGCGACCTGCGGACAAGGGTGCAAGCGGCAACCCGGGCCGAGGCCGCGCAGGCCGCAAAGGCTCAGGCCGAGGACCTGCAACGCCGCCTTGACCGTGCGACCGGGTTGCAGGCGAGCCTCGACCAGACCCGCGCGCAGCGGGCGCGGATTGCCGTGACCGCCAAGGTCCTCGATGCCGCCGACAAGGCGCAATCCGCGCTCGACCTTGCCCGCGCGCGGGCCGAGGCGCAGGCGGTGACCATCGAGGCCCGTCCTGATGGTGCCCCCGCCATGCTGAACGGCGCGGCCTTGCCCGATGGCCCGGTGCCGATCCTGACTGCCGCCGACCTGACGCTGCCGGGCTTTGGCACGCTGCGGATCGACCCCGGCGCCGGGCGCAGCGGCGAGGGGATTGCCCAGGCCGAACAGGCGCTGGCCCGCCTGCTGGCCGAGGCGCAGGCGGAAAGTCTGCCCGCCGCCCGCCACCAATGGGCCGAGGCGCAGCGGCTGGAGGTCGAGGCGAAACAGGCCGCCGCCCTTCTGGCCGAGGTCGCACCCGAGGGGCTGGATGCGCTGCGCAGCGCGCTGGCACGCGCCATGGCTGCCGCCGCCGACGCCCCCGACACGGCCGAGGACGTGGCCGCCCTGACCGCGGCGCTCGCAGAGGCCGACACCGCCGAACAGGCCGCCCGTGCCGCCGCCAAGGCCGCTCACGATCTGGCGGTCGAGGCCGGGAACACCCGCGCCGGGGCCGAGGCGAACCGCACCACTGCCGCCCGCCAACTGGCGGATGCGCAGGCCGAGGCCGGGGACGAGGCAACCCTTGCCGCGCGCATCGCCGCGCTGAAGGTGCGCGAACCGGCGCTGGCCGATGCCGTCACCACCACCGCCCGCGCGCTGGAAACCCTGCGCGCCGCCGCCCCCGACCTGGCCACCGCCGAGGCCCGGCTGACCCGCGCGCGCGGCGCCGTCGATCAGGCCCGCGCCGCCGAACAGAAGGCGCGCGAGGATCTGGCCAGCCTGAACGCCACGATCCTTGCGCTGGCCGAAGAAGGCATCGAGGAACGCCTTGCCACAATCGCCGGTGACCGCGCCGAGGCCGAGGCCCGCGCCGCCCGGTATGAGGCCGAGGTCCGCGCCCTGACCCGGCTGAAACGCGCGCTGGACGAGGCGCGGACCAAGGCGCGCGACGCCTATTTCGGCCCCGTGCTGCGCGAGTTGCAGCCGCTGCTGGCGATCCTGCACCCCGGCGCGCAGCTGACCATCGACGATGCCAGCCTGCTCCCCGCCACCCTGACCCGCAACGGCCAGCCCGAGGCGCTGGACATCCTGTCGGGTGGCACCCGCGAACAGGTGGCGATCCTGACCCGCCTTGCCTTCGCCCGCCTCTTCGCCACCGCAGGCCGTCCGGTTCCGGTGATCCTTGACGATGCCCTCGTCCATTCCGACGACGACCGGATCGAGGCGATGTTCGACGCCCTGCACCGCACCGCGCGGGATCAGCAGATCCTTGTCCTGACCTGCCGCCAAAGAGCCTTTGCGGCACTTGGTGGAGAACGTGCCGTGGTCGCGCTGGAGGGCATATGACGGCAGAAGGGCAGAACATCAGGTTCATCAAAGATTACCAATTGCTTAGCGGTTGTATTAAACAGCCTGATGGCCCACCTTGCAGTGAATGACCGTGAGAAAAGTTAAATGCCCCTGACGCTTGCCCAACTTGAGCGGCACCTCTTTGCAGCCGCCGATATCCTTCGGGGGAAAATGGATGCCTCGGAGTTCAAGGAATACATCTTCGGGATGCTGTTTCTGAAGCGCTGTTCCGACGTTTTTGAGCAGGCCCGGCAGGGGGTTATCGAAAAGCGCATCGGGAACGGCATCGCGCCTGAACAGGCCGCAGAAGATGCCGAGAACAAGGTCTGGTATGGTCGCAGCGGCACGTTCTGGGTTCCCCCGCAATCCCGGTTCACCTTCCTTGTCGATGAAGCCCATGAGAACATTGGCGATAAGCTGAACAAGGCCCTCGGTGGCATCGAATCCGAGAACATCGCCCTTGAAGGCGTTCTCGACCACATCGATTTCACCCGCAAGGTCGGCCAGAGCAAGATCAGCGACCAGAAGCTGCGCCAGCTGATTACCCATTTCGGGGAAATCCGCCTTCGGAACGAGGACTTCGAATTCCCGGATCTGCTTGGCGCCGCCTACGAATACCTGATCGCCGAATTCGCCGACTCAGCCGGCAAGAAGGGCGGGGAGTTCTACACCCCCCGTTCCGTTGTCCGGATGATGGTGCGCCTCCTGAAACCGACCCTTGAACATGACATCTATGACCCCTGCTGCGGGTCGGGTGGCATGCTGATTGCGGCCAAGGACTACATTGACGAACACGGACAAGACGGGCGCAAGGCCAACCTCTTCGGGCAAGAAAATGCCGGCACCGTCTGGTCGATCGCCAAGATGAACATGCTGCTGCACGGGATCAGCAGCGCCGACCTGCGCAACGAGGATACCCTGGGTGAGCCCCAGCATGTCGAGAACGGCGAACTGCGCCGGTTCGACCGCGTCCTGACCAATCCCCCGTTCTCCCTGCCCTGGGGGTCAAAGGACAAGGACCGGTCCGGCGAATACACCTGGCAGCCCAAGTTCCCCGAACGCTTCTTCCATGAGGTCCCCCGCGGTGCCAAGAAGGCCGACCTCATGTTCCTCCAGCACATGCTGCACGTCACGCGCGACGGCGGCATGATCGCCACGGTCATGCCCCACGGCGTGCTGTTCCGCGGGGGCGACGAAGGGAAGATCCGTCAGAAGATCATCGAACAGGACCAGATCGAGGCGATTATTGGCCTCGGCCCCCAGCTCTTCTATGGCACCGGCATCCCCGCTTGCGTCATCGTCCTGCGCCAGCGCGTCCACAACGGTGCGAACCTCGTCTCGGGCAAGCCGAAGGACCGGCAGGGCAAGATCCTCTTCATCAACGCCGACCGCGAATATTTCGAAGGCCGGGCACAGAACCATCTGATGCCCGAACACATCGAAAAGATCGTCACCACCTTCGAGGAATACCGCGAAATCCCCGGCTTCTCGGCCATCGTCGAAATCGACACTCTGCGCGACAACGATTTCAACCTGAACATCCGCCGCTACGCCGATAACGCGCCGCCGCCCGAACCGCATGACGTGCGCGCGCATCTGGTGGGCGGCATCCCGCGGACCGAGGTGACTGCAAAGGCCGACCTGTTCCTCGCCCATGGGCTGAACCCGATGGACCTGCTGGTCTCCCGCGATGACCGTTACCTCGACTTCGCCCCGCACCTGACCGCGAAATCCGACCTGAAAACGGCCATAGAGGCCGACGCGGGCCTGCAAGCGCGCGAGGCGGAAATCCGGGCCGCCTTTAACGCCTGGTGGGCCGCGCATCAGGATGGCATCGTGGCCCTTGCCGGGGCCGATCAAGCGGCCGCGCTCATCAGACTCCGCGATGAACTCCTCTCCAGCTTTTCGCAAACGCTGGAGGGGCTGGCCATGCTTGACCCCTTCACCGTGCGGGGCATCATCGCGCAGTTCTGGCAGGCCTCGCGGTTCGACTTCCTCACCCTCATGGCGCGCGACAGCCGGGGTGTTGTCGATGCCTGGCGCACCTCCATCGTCACCGCGCTGGAGGACAAGGGCCACAAGGAAAGCCCGCTGGACCACAAGCTTGTGAGCTTCCTGATGGGCGACTTCGTGCGCGAGATCGAAGAGTTGACCGCGCGAAAGGCCGAACTCGAAGCCCAGATCAAGGCCGCGACCGCCACGCCCGAGGAGGGCGAGGAAGAGGAGGACGACGCGGAACCTGTTGATGAGGCGCAGGTGAAACGGTGGAAAAAGGAACTGGCCGAGGTCAAGAAGACGCTGAAAGCCAAGCACGCGCAGTTCACCGATGCGATCAACGGGGCCGTGGACGGGCTGACCGAGGCGGATGCGGCGGCGCTGATCCTGAAGATCCTGCACGATGACATGGAAAAGATCCTGTCCCGCTACATCGCCGCGCAGCGCGGGCAGATCGTGGCGGCGTTCGAAACCTGGTGGGACAAGTATCGCGTGACCCTGACCGAGATCGAAAGCGCGCGGGCCGAGGCGACGGACAAGCTGGCGGGGTTCCTGAAGGGGTTGGGGTATGTCTGACCTGCATCAACTTGGTCCCCTTATTTCCATACAGAAGGGAAAACCGCCGAAGTCATTCGAGGCGAACACTGCAAACACTCAAGCATATCTCAGCCCCGAGTATCTGCGGGGTATAGCCCCTCCTACCTTTGCTGAGCGTTTCCCAAACTCATTGATGGCCACCTGCGGCGACGTGGTCTTGCTGTGGGACGGGTCGAATGCAGGCGAAGCGTTTCGCGCAAAGCCTGGCATCGTGGCCTCGACCATGGCCGTCATCCGACCAGATCATAGCTTTGATCTGGGGTATTTTTTTCATGCACTTAAGTGGGTCGAGCCCCATCTGAAAAGTCAGACGAATGGCACGGGTATCCCGCATGTCGATCGGCATGTCTTGGAACAAGTGGCGGTCTATCTTCCTGCCAAGCTGGATCAAGCCAAGATCGCCGAAGTCCTCGACACGTTGGACGTGGCGATCCAGGGGACCGAGGCGGTGGTGGCGAAGTTGCGGGCGATGAAGCAGGGACTGCTGCATGACCTGCTGACCCGCGGCATCGACGCGAACGGCGACCTCCGCCCCCCACAACCCGAGGCCCCCCACCTCTACCACCAAACCCCGCTCGGCTGGCTACCGAAGGAGTGGGAGGTTCGTGAGGTGCAGGATTTGCTTGCGCCGGTCGATCCCGCGATGCGCTCCGGCCCGTTCGGAAGCGCGCTGCTGAAAGAGGAACTGGTGAGTCAGGGCATCCCCTTTCTCGGAATCGACAATGTTCATGTCGAAAGATTTGACAGGGATTACAAACGCTTTGTGACCTCTAGCAAGTTCCAGCAACTGCGGAGATACGCCGTTCGCCCCAATGATCTGATGATCACCATCATGGGCACTGTCGGGCGATGCTGTCTTGTTCCTCATGATGTTGGGGACGCGTTATCCTCGAAGCACACATGGACCATCAGTCTCGATCAGGCGAAATACTCGCCCTATTTGGCAATGTTACAGGTGAACTATTGCGATTGGGTCTTGCGGCACTTCTCGAAGGATCAGCAGGGCGGCACCATGTCCGCAATCCGAAGCGAAACGATCCGCTCGACGTTGCTGCCTGTGCCGCATCCTGCGGAGCAAGCCAGTATCGAAGCAATCCTGATGAAGCTTGCCAGCCGCTCCAGAGATGAATTGGCCCTGCTCGACAAACTCCGCCTCCAGAAATCCGGCCTGATGGACGACCTGCTCACCGGCCGGGTTCCCGTCACGCCCTTGTTGTAACCAAAGGGTTCGGTCATGGGTCACGAGTATGACGATGTGGAACTGCCCTTCCTGAACCAGTGCCGCGCCATGGGCTGGCAGGTGCAACAGGGGTCAAAGGACGACCCCAGCCTGACCGGGCGCGTCACCTTCCGCGAGACCATCGCCGAGGCCACGCTGCGCGAGCGCCTGCGCGCCATCAACCCCGGCCCCGATGGCCAGCCCTGGCTGGACGATGCCCGCCTGTCCGAAGCCGTCAGCGCCCTGACTCGCCATGGCCAGCGCGGGCTGACGGAGGCGAACCAGGCGGTGACGGAACTGCTGCTGCGCGGCCTGACGGTCGAGGGCCTGCCCGGCTGGGACGGCGGGCGCGGCCAGACCATCCGCTATATCGACTGGGATGATGTGGGGGCCAACACCTTTACCATCGCCAACCAGTTCCGCGTCGATTGCCCGCCCGGCCATGACGTGGGCAAGGGCTTCATCATCCCCGACCTTTTGCTGCTGGTGAACGGCATCCCGGTGGTGGTGGTCGAGGCGAAAAGCCCCGCCATCCCCGAGCCGCTGGCCGAGGCAGTGAACCAGCTTCGCCGCTATCATAACGCCCGCAAGGCCGCGCTGGAGGTGGAGGAGAACGAGGGTGCGCCCGCGCTGTTCGCCTCTGTCCAGTTGCTGATCGCCACAAGCTTCGATCAGGCCCGCGTCGGCTGCATCGGCGCGGGGCTGGAACATTACGGAAGCTGGAAAACCGTGGTCGGGCCGGATGGCACCGGGTCCGAGGACGAGGTGGCGGCGGGTTTGGGGAAAAAGGGCCTGTCGGAACAGGAACGCCTGATCGCCGGGATGCTGCGGCCCGCGCATCTGCTGGATATCCTGCGGCATTACCTGCTGTTCATGAATGTGGGCGGCCAGACCATCAAGACCGTCTGCCGTTATCAGCAATACCGCGCGGTGAACCGCGCGCTGGAACGGCTGCGCACCGGCAAGACCCGCGCGCAGGATGGCGAATATGACCGGCGCGGCGGGATCGTCTGGCATACGCAGGGGTCGGGCAAAAGCCTGACGATGGTGTTCATGATCCGCAAGATGCGGACCGATGTGGCCTTGCGGAAGTTCAAGATGATCATGGTCACCGACCGTCGTGACCTGCAACGCCAGCTGTCGGAAACGGCGACCCTTTCGGGCGATGTGGTGGAGCTGGCGACGAATGCCGGGGCGCTGAAACGGCTGGCGCGGCGCAAGGGGCCGGGGCTGGTCTTCGCCACTATCCAGAAATACCGGACCGAGGAGGATATCCCCGAGGTGACCAAGGGCCCGGCCTTCGAGGTGCTGAACGAGGATGAGACGATTCTTGTCGTGGTGGACGAGGCGCACCGCACTCAGGCCGGAGACCTGCACGCCAACCTGATGGCGGCCCTGCCGAATTGCGCCCGCATCGGCTTCACCGGCACGCCGATCATTATGGGCGAAAAGAAACGCACGGCGCAGATCTTTGGCGATTTCATCGACCGCTATACGATCAAGGAGGCCGAGGCCGACGGGGCCACGGTGCCGGTCCTGTATGAAGGGCGGACGGCCGAGGGCGCGGTGAAGGACGGCGCCACCCTCGACGGGCTGTTCGAGGACATGTTCCGCGACCGGACCGAGGACGAGCTTGAGGCGATCCGCAAGAAATACGCGACGAAGGGCAACATCCTCGAGGCCCCGGCGCTGATCGCGGAAAAGGCCCGCGACATGCTGCGGCACTATGTGACGAACCTGCTGCCCAACGGCTACAAGGCGCAGGTCGTGGCCTACAGCCGCCTTGCGGTGATCCGGTATCATGCTGCGTTTCTTGAGGCGCGGGATGAGTTGTTGGCGCAGGCGGCCGCGCTGTCGGATCACGACAAGGCAATGGACGACGAGTTCCTGTGCAGCAAGCCGCCTGTGACGCAGGCCCTCGTCCAGGCTTGGCGGTATCGCGACACGCTGGCGCGGATCGAGTTTGCGCCCGTGATGTCGGGCGGCAACAACGATGACCCGACCTGGCGGCAATGGACGGAAGGCCATGCCCAGGAAGCCCGGATCAAGCGGTTCAAGAAACCCCTGTTCCACAAGGACCCGGCCAAGACCGATCCGCTGGCGTTCCTGATCGTCAAATCCATGCTTTTGACTGGGTTCGACGCCCCCATTGAGGGGGTGATGTATCTGGACCGGTCGATCCGCGAAGCCGAACTCTTGCAGGCCATCGCCCGGGTCAACCGGACAGGTTTCGGCAAGTCCTGCGGGATCGTCGTGGACTATTTCGGCGTGGCACATCACCTGAAGGCCGCCTTGGCCGCATATGCGGACGAGGATATCGAGGGCGCTCTGGTCGGGCTCAATGACCAGATCCCGGTGCTGCGGGATCGCCACATCCGGGTCATCGACATTTTCCGCAGGGCCGGCCTTGAGGACCTTTCTGATGATGAGGGCTGCCTGAATGTCCTTGCCACCGAGAAGGCCCGGGCCGAGTTCACAGTCAAGCTCAAGGACTTCCTGACCTCGCTCGAAATCATCCTGCCACGTCCCGAAGGCCTTCCTTTCGTCAAGGATGCGAAGCGCTTGGCCTATATCCATGCCCGTGCACGCAACCGATATCGCGATGTCATGTCGCTTGGGTCCGATGTCGGAGCAAAGGTCCGCAAGCTGATCGATGACCATGTGATTTCCTTGGGGATCGACCCAAAGATCCCGCCTGTTCAGCTGACCGATGCGAACTTTGACAACCATGTTGGGCAGACGACCGGCAATCGTGCCAAAGCCTCGGAGATGGAGCATGCGATCCGGTCGCACATCCGTAAGAACCTTGAGGCGGACCCTGTTCGTTTCAAGAAGATGTCGGAGCGCCTGAAGCAGATCCTGGAGGGGCTCGGGCAGCAGTGGGACCAGATCATCGAACAACTCCAGGCACTTATAGATGAGCTTCGCTCCGAAGGCGCATCCGCTGACGGAACGGCGCCTAACATCCCCGAGGTTTACCTACCCTTCTTGCGGACCGTGCTGGAGGCTTGCGCCGCGGGGCCGGAAACGGACTCAGCCCAGTTGCAGGCCATCCACCAAATGACCGTCGAGATTGTTGACCGGATCATTGAAGAGGTGGGCTCCAACCGTTCGATCTGGAGCAGCTTCAAGCTTGCGGACCAAGAAAACCTGCGTTCGGAGGTATTCGAGATCATTTTTGACCGGCGGCTGAGCGGGTTCACGGTGGCCGATGCTGAAAGCCTAGCTGATGAGTTGATCCAGCAAGCCAAGGCAAACGATGAAAGGCTCAGGACAGCGTGATGCGTCGCCTTCCGCTTTCACCGATCAGAACTGGTGGCAAGCCAACCCGAACCAGTGATCACAGGCTGGAGGTTGATGGCCTGTCTTTCGAGGTTCACAGGAGTAATCGGCGCAAGACCTTGCAGATCACGGTCGAACGGACGGGAGCGCTTTTTATCGTTGCGCCATCTCAGGCCGCAGACCAGCAGCTGGTGGAGTTCGTTGAGGAAAAGCTGCTCTGGATCCACACCAAGATCGAAGAGAAGGCAAGGCTCCAACAGAGGGCGCCGATCAAGGAATTCGTTGATGGCGAGGGTTTCCTGTATCTGGGCAAGAGCTACCGGCTCAGGCTTATGGAAAACCAACTCGTGGATCTGTCGCTTCGCAACGGACGTTTCTGCCTTCGCAAGGCGTCTGCGCATCGGGGCCGGGAAATCTTGGTAAGCTGGTATACCCGCCGCGCGCAGGATTGGTTCGAACGACAAGTAACTGAGCAGGCGAACCGGATGGGCGTGACCGTCAGGGAAGTCAAAGTTCAGGATCTTGGCTATCGCTGGGGATCATTCGGTAGTGGTGGTCGGGTGTCTTTTCACTGGAAGGCTATTCTGCTGCCGCCTCGGATCGCTCAATACGTGGTCATTCATGAACTCGCCCACGGCCTGCATCCAGACCATTCATCCGCCTTCTGGATCAAGGTCGAGCAGCATCTCCCCGACTGGCGCGGCCGGAAGTCGTGGCTAGCCGAGAATGGGATCCAAGTTGAAGGAATCTGACCTGATGCTTGGAACGCATGCGGCAGAAACGAAATAGAAGCACTATACTTAACCGAAGGGTGATCTGAGACCCGCCCGAATGGCCTCCTGTTTTTCATTGACGGTGGCGAAGGTCAGGGTGTCAGGCACCAAACTCATCCTCTCGAAATTGGGTCACGGCATGGCGGCAAAGTCTGAGCGGCGATGCCCTTCGACCATGTCGCGCAGTGCCTGCGGGGCAATCACCTCGACCTTGTCGCCCCATTGGTAGAGGTGCCAGGTCATCTCCAGCCAGCCCGCCGCGTGAAAGCGCACGATCAGACTGCCATCGTCCTGTGGTTCCAGGACCTGCTGCGGATGGAAGCGGAAGCCTGCGGCGCGGTCGGCGGCCTCCGGAGCAAAGCGCCAGACCACCTCGCCGTATTGCGCCGGATCCTGCCAGACGCCGAAGGCCAGCGCGGCGTATTCGGCGATGGTGAACCCGTCCTGAAATGCGAAGCTTTCATTCAGCGTCTCGGCCTCGTGGATGAGGTCGATGCGGAAGTTGCGCACCTCGTCCGCCTTGGCCGGATCGCGGGCGGCAAGATAGGTCCGATGGCCCAAAAGGACCCCGTGCGGTTCGAGGATGCGGGAAGCAGCGTCCTGATTGTAGCGCACGCGCAGGCGGAAGGGACCACGCAGGGCTTCGATGATCGCGTCGAGGATTGCGGGTTGAAGGCTGACCTTCGGCCCCGGCCGGGTGACCTGGCCCATCGCCAGTAACACTGCCTCGGCATCCGCCTCGACCCGCGCCCGGGCGGGAACCCGCGCGAGCAGGCCATCGCGCAGGTCGTTCAATGCCTTGGCGTGGCGCAGCCGTCCCTCGGTCTCGGCCGTCCGGGCCGCGATATCCAGCGCTTCGACACCGGTTTCGTGCCGCAGCTGCAACTGCGTCAAGCCGGAATTGACCAGCCGCCAGCGTCTCTTGCGGTCCTCTCCATCCTCAGCTTCGACATTGCCGAAGGTCTCCTCAAGCGCATCGGTCATTCGCTGCGCGGTGCGGTGCGAGACGCCGAATTCCTCGCAGATATCCTCCAGACTGACGCCGCCGCGCCGTGCAGCGGCAATCTGGGCAAGTCGGATCAGATCTTGGGCCTTCGAAAACGACATGCTGCCTCGCAAGCGTGTCAGAGATTGTCACCCCGGCAGGCTAGGAAGATTGGTGCGACCTGTCGAGCCGATTCCCGAGTGATTTCCATCACCAGTTCCTTGGCCCGGCAGGCGCACCAAAGCATTAAGAGGAAGAACAATGGCTGGTCGTGTCATCAGGATCGAACGGGTTTCATCGCGGGGCGGCATCGTCGAGGAGCCTGTCGTTACGTCTAAGGGCTATCAGCTTGCCGATCCGGCGCATGGCAAACACAAGCACCACGCCGAAAACGCGACCTATGTCCGGACGCTGGACGAGGCCGCCTCGCTTGTCAGTCGTGGCTTTTCGCTGCGCATGGGCGCAAAAGGCAAGCCGCCCTCGCTGATCGCGCCGAAGAGCCTCCGGATCGTGCGAGAGGGTGATGTGTAGTTGGCCTGAACCTGCGCAAGGTTCAGCGGGCGGCACGCCGATTTATTGGCGCCTCGAGCCCGACAGGAATTGACACCCAAGGAGATTATTGAAGAACCTGTGACCTGACGAGACGATTCCGCTTCGGGTTGCGCTCATTTACGATTTCAGGGCGACCATGAGGAACCTCGGCGGCACCATCCTTTTCTCGGCAACCGACCTGATGCGGTTCATGGGCTGTGCCCATGCTACGACGCTTGATCTGATGCGGCTGCGCGGCGAGGGGCCGGAGCCGGGCGAGGATAGCGAGGACACCGCCTTGTTGCAAAAGCAGGGCGATGCACATGAGGCGGCGCATCTGGAAAAGCTGAAATCCGCCGGCAAAGCCGTGCTGGAAATTCCCCGCGGCGATCTGTTCGCCGATGCGCAGGCGACCCAGGCGGCGCTGGTGCAGGGTGCCGAGGTGGTCTTTCAGGGGGCATTCCTGTCGGGCACTTGGGGCGGCTGGTCGGATTTCCTGCTGCGGGTGGATAAGCCCTCGGCCCTCGGCCCGTTCAGCTATGAGGTGGCCGACACCAAGCTGAAGCGCAGGCCGCATCCCAAGCATGTGCTACAGCTTGTTCTCTATTCCGACCTGCTGACCGAAGTGCAGGGTGTCGCGCCGGAATTCGCCCATGTCGAACTTGGCACCGGCGAGCGCGCGACCCTGCGACTGGCGGACTATGCGCATTACGCCCGGGCGGCCCGGGCGCGGCTGGAGGCATTTGTTGCCGCACCAAAGCCAACGCGCCCCATCCCATGCGCCGATTGCGGCCTTTGCCGTTGGGCCGATCATTGCGAAAGCGTCTGGCATGCGGAGGACAGCCTTTTCAACGTGGCCAATATCAGCCGGGGACAGGTCAAGAAGCTGGAGGCCGCGGGGATCACCACGATGGCGGCCCTTGCGGAACGGGATCGCCCGGTGCGGGGCATGGCCGAGGGAACCCGCGTGCGTCTGGTAACGCAGGCCCAGTTGCAGCATGCCCGCAAGACCGGCGCCCCGTCCTTCGAGTTGCGCGCGCCAGAGCCAGGCAAGGGCTTTGACTTGCTGCCCGCGCCGCAGCCGGGCGATCTGTTCTACGACATCGAAGGCGATCCGCACTACGAGGGCGGCCTCGAATATCTGCATGGCGTCTGGTGCGACGGGCAGTTCCGCGCCTTCTGGGCGCACGACCACGCGGCCGAGGCCAAGGCGCTCGAGGAGCTTCTCGCTTTCTTCCGCGCGCGGCTGGAGGCGTTCCCGAACGCCCGCATCTATCATTACGCGGCCTACGAGATCACCGCGCTGCGCCGCCTGACCACGAAATACGGGATCGGCGAAGCCTTCCTTGACCGCCTGCTGCGCGAACGGCGCTTTGTCGATCTGTTCGCGGTCGTGCGCGGCGGGCTGATCGGGTCGGAACGCAACTATTCCATCAAGTCGATGGAGGCCTTTTACGGCCGCGTGCGCGAGGGAGAGGTCAAGACGGCGGGTGGGTCGGTCGTGGCCTATGAGCGCTGGCGCGAGACGGGCGAACAGCAGATCCTTGACGAGATCGAGGATTACAATCGGATCGACTGCATCTCGACCGAGGAACTGCGCGACTGGCTGGTGGGCATCCGCCCAGCGGGTCCGTGGCCGACCCTGGCCCCTGATGCCGGGCCGAAAGAGGCTGAGGAAGATGCCGATGCGCAGGCCTTGCGCACGGCACTTGCCGCGTCAGACCTGCCCGAGGACCGGCAGGCGCTGCTGTTCAACCTCGGCCTTTTCCACAAGCGCGAGGCCAAGCCCGCGCAATGGGCTGTGTTCGATTCCGCGTCCAAGGACGAGGATGACCTGCTCGACAATTTGGACGCGCTGGCGGGGCTGGAAGCGATTGGTCCAATCGAGCCGATCAAGCGGTCCTTCGCCCGCAGCTATCGCTTCCCGCTGCAAGAGACGAAGCTTCGCCCCGGCAAGGGCGCGACGGTGCCGGTGTTCGATGGCCCGCCGATCTCGGTCAGCATCACCGACATGGATCGCAGGGCGCGGCATGTCACGGTGAAGGCTGGGCCCGGAAAAGATCATCTGCTCGGCGACCGGGTGAACCTGCACCCCGACTGGCCACTTGATCCGAAACCCATTCCTGGCGCCTTGCGTGACGTCATTGCCGACCAATGTGGGCCGCGGGCCTGGCGGGCGGTCGATGATCTGCTATCGCGGGCAGCACCCCGTCTGAAAACCGGTCCGCTGAAGCCTGTGGCCGACCCCGTTTCCGGCACGATCGCGGCTGTGGGTGCGATGGACGAAACCGTGCTGCCGATCCAGGGGCCGCCTGGCACTGGCAAGACGTATGTCACTGCCCGGGCGATCCTGTCGCTGGTTTGGAAAGGCGCAAGGGTCGGCGTGACCTCAAACAGCCACGAAGCGATCCGCAACGTCCTGATGGGTTGCCTGAGTGCTCTCGAGGAAGAGGATCTGCCGATCACGCTGGATCTGGTTCACAAGACCAGCGGCGACGATGACGGCTACCCCGACGATTGCCCGGTGAGGCGCACCACCAGCAATGACGATGCGGCGGGCGGCCAGCATGTTGTCGGCGCGACGGCCTGGTTCTTCTCTCGCGACGAGAATGTGCAGGCCTTCGATTGGCTTTTTGTGGACGAGGCCGGACAGGTCGGTCTGGCCAACATGGTGGCCATGGGCCGGGCCGCACGCAACATCGTGTTGGTCGGTGACCCGCGCCAACTGCCGCAAGTGATCCAAGGGGCGCATCCCGAACCGGCGAACCTGTCATGCCTCGACTGGATGCTGGGCGACCATGCGACCGTGCCCCCGGACCGTGGCATCTTCCTGCCCGTCTCGCGCCGGATGCACCCGGAGGTCTGCCGCTTCATCTCGGATCAGGTCTATGAGGGGCGGCTGAACAGCCACCCCGACACCGCGCGTCAGGCGGTAAGCGGGACGCGCTTCCCCGAGGCGGGGGGCTTCTGGGTGCCGGTCCCTCACGAGAGCAACGCGCAGATCGCGGCCGAAGAGGTTGAAGCGATCCGCGCGGCAGTGGCCGACCTGCTGCGGGGCACATGGACCGACAAGGACCGCACCACTCGCCCGATGCGGGCCAGCGACATCATCGTGGTCGCCCCCTACAATGCACAGGTCAACGCCCTGCGCGACGCGCTGCCCGACGCCATCCGTGTGGGCACGGTGGACAAGTTCCAGGGACAGGAGGCCCCGGTCTGCCTCGTCTCGATGACCGCCTCATCAGCCGAGGAAACCTCGCGCGGAATGGAGTTCCTGTTCTCGCTCAACCGCATCAACGTGGCGGTATCGCGCGCCAAGGGGCTGGCACTGGTCTTCGGCGCGCCGCGTCTGCGCGAGGCGAAATGCGAGACGGTTGAGCAGATGCGGCTGGTGAATACGCTCTGCGCTCTGATGGAATTGGGAGAGGGCTGAATGTGGGAAGGTATCGAGGCGCGAATTATGGAGAACGACCGTGATGCCGTCGTTCCGTTGCGGCGGGCTTTCCTGGCGGAGTTGGTCGGGTCTGATTTGCGGCCGGGGACAGCCACGAAGAAGATGGTGGCTTTCGATACGACCGATGGAGAGCGGCTCGTCTGGCAGGTCGAGGCAGCGGCGCAGAATTTTTATTTGCATCGAAAATGGTCCGACCGGGTGGAAGCGGCAGGTTTTGTTGTAAAACTTTTTCCCTATCAGAACGGCCAGAAGGATGGGGCGCGCCATTCGGGTTTGAGCCGTGACTGGTCATTCGGGACGTCGGACTGCGTTCAGGTGCGTGTGGACTCGGTGGGTCGGCTGAAAGAGCTAATTGCCCTTGTCGGTGGTGATAAGGGTGAACTTGCTCTCGATCCTGCTGCCATTGCGCGATGGATCGGTGTGATCCGGACGATGTTTCCGGGCTTCCGGCACTTCGATCCGCCGGACGCTGAGTTTGATCAGCGGGAGAGAAGCTACAAGCTCGAAACGTCGCGCAATCTGCGGGCCGGGTTGGAATCTGCCTCTACGGACCGTGAAGTTCTGGATGCCGTGCTGGCGTCGATCAGCCAGAAGAGCAGCAACCTGCTGGATTGGCGGACGAGCCTCCCGCTCATGCCCAATGGGGACGGCGACAAGGAGCAGCTTCAACCGGCCCTCGTCCGGCTGGCGCGTGCGGCCTTGGGGCCACCAGAAGGACACGGTGCCGCTATGGATGAGTTCGTTGCGGTCTGGCGCGCGGCGGTGCCGAAGCCTTCGGACGATCCGCCCCGGCAGATTGCGGAGTTCCTGTTCTTTCACCTCTGGCCGGACTCGGCGAGTTACATCCGCAATACCGTCCGTCAGGATCTGTGGCGCGAGGGGACGGGGCGTCCTTTTCCGCGTCATCCGCAAGTTTCGGCCACTTATGCCGATGAGTTGCGGTTCATGCGGGCGGTCCGGGCGGCTTTTGTCGAGCGTGGTCTGGCCCCACGGGACATGATCGATGTGCAGAGTGCGCTTTGGGTTGTGTCGCGGTATCGCGACGAGGACATGAGCATCACCCGCCTGACGGTGGAAGGCGCGATGGATGCCATTGATCGGCACAGGGACGGCGTGGAAAGGACAGAGATTCTGGATCGGTTTGGCGATCCGCGCGACTATTGGGTTTTGTCGACACGCGCCCGGCCGAACAGAGTCTATCCGACGAAGCCGATCATCGGGGTCATTCGCAAGAAGACTGAATTCAGTGGCGGCTGGGGGCTGAAGCATGATGCTGCCTCGCTGCTTCATGCAGCCGGTTTCGTGATCGTTGGCGAGAACGGCGAGACTTTGCCGCTGCCCGAACAATACACCCACCTCGACCGTGGACCTGACCGGGTGCGCCTTTGCGCGGTCAACTACTTCGTTGAACCGGCGCGGGAGGATCACCGGTCGCAGGTGGAGATCGGGGTGGCCGATCTGCATCGCCTGCTCGGGCCGTCCTTCACGCTGGCGGCTGCCGGCGAGGCGATCTCTGATCCGCTGTTTGCGGATATGGCGGGAATCACCCTCATCGGACGCAGCGGCGCGGCGCAGTCTGATGACGAAACATTCACCTTTGCTTTCGAGCAGACAGGGAAGACAGAACCCATGACGAGCACCGAGATTGCCCTGCCGACGAACCTGATCCTTTATGGCCCGCCCGGGACCGGAAAGACCTACCACACAGCGTTCGAGGCGGTCCGGCTGTGTCTGGGCGATCAGGCGGCCGACGCGATGCGAAACGACCGGACGGCTGTGATGCAGGCCTATCGGACGCTGGTTTCCGAAGGTCGGGTGGAGTTCGTAACCTTCCATCAGTCCATGTCCTATGAAGAATTCGTCGAAGGACTGCGGCCAGAGACGGGTTCTTCCGGTGGGGCCGAACTTTCGGAGGGCGGCGTGCAGGGAGGCGGCTTTACGCTTAAAGTAAAGGATGGGCTCTTCAAGCGGATCAGCGAGCGGGCGCGGCTTGATACCGGGGTCGCGGCGGAGGGGTCTTCACGACTGGATCGGAAGCGAAAGATTTATCGACTGGGCCTGACAAGCAGCGGATGGAAGTCCAAGCTGGATCGCGCCTTGGCCTTGGGGCGGATCGATTGGCTACATGGCGGAGATACCGACTGGTCTGCCCCGGAATTCGAGGAATGGGAACGGATCAAGGCCGTGCGTCAGGTCGAGAATCCGCAGATCAAGGGATACTCGCCCGATGTCTATGGGACCTGGGTGATCCGTTCGGAAGCGGAGGTCGGCGACTTCGTCATGCTGACGGCGCGCACCGGAAACGTTGTGGCGCTGGGTCGTATCGTCGGACCGTATCTTTATGAACCACCCTCCGCAACAGAACCCGCACGGCATTCGCGGGCGGTCGATTGGATATGGTCAAGCGCCCAAGGCGTGGACCGCGAGGGGATCTATCCGAAGCCCTTCACCTCGTTCCACCCGATCTACTCGCTGGAGCCGGACCTCATCGGCTGGGATGTGCTTGAACAGATAGTGTTCGGGGAGTCCGCCGCCCGCCCGACGCAGTCTGCCCGTCCCCATGTCCTGATCATCGACGAGATCAACCGGGCCAACATCTCAAAGGTCTTTGGTGAACTCATTACCCTGCTGGAACCGGACAAACGCTTGGGCATGGAAAACGAGATCAGACTGCAGCTGCCCTATTCAAAGACGCTCTTCGGTGTGCCTGCGAACCTGCACATCATCGGCACGATGAACACAGCCGACAGGTCCATCGCGCTGCTTGATACCGCGCTGCGCCGCCGCTTCACGTTCCGCGAATTGATGCCGGACCCGTCGGTCCTGCCCGAAGTCGTGGACGGGATCGCGCTTCGCAGGCTTTTGCAGACGCTGAATGAGCGCATCGAGTATCTCTTCGACCGCGAGCACCAGATCGGACACGCTTATTTCTCGGCCTGCCGGAGCCAATCGGAAATCGTGGATGTGCTGCGATACAAGGTGATCCCCCTGCTGGCAGAATATTTCTACGAGGACTGGTCCCGCGTCGCTGCCGTACTGGGCGATGCGGCGCAGGGGCGGTCGCGCTTCCTGACCGCGCGTGTTCTGCCGGTGCCCGATGGCCTTGGGGATGATGACACGCGAGAGCCGCGGATGCGCTGGACGCTGAACGACCGTTTCGATCTGTCCGAGTTTGCGGCCTGATGCGGACCCACACGATCCGGGAGTGGGAAAGCCTGTCCTACGGGGAGGGCGAGGGGCAGATACCGGAGCTCCTGGCCGCACGGCTTGCGGAAGTTGCGCGGTCATCACCCCTGGCCGGAAGCGGTGGGCAGGGCGTGCTGGAGGAACATCGCAAGCACATCCGGGCGCGGGGAGTCGTGGGCGTCATTGCTGCACCGCAGGGGGCGCTGGAAATCCTGCCAAAGATCGACGTGGCTGAAGCCGACCCGACAGCCCGCAACGCTGCGATCCGGAAGCGTCTGATCCATATGCTGGCCGTGGCGTTGGACTTGCGGATCGACCTTGGGCGGATGACGGAGCTCGACTGGCAGCGCGACACGCTTCTGGAAATCCTGATCCGGGTTTTTGCCGATAAGCTGACCGAGGCGGTCAGGCGGGGCATGCCACGCCAATATCGGCGGGACGAGGACGATCTGCCCGCCCTTCGCGGGACCCTCGACGTAACGCGGCAGTTCACGCGGCATGCGGTCAATCCGTCTCGCCTCGCCTGCCGGTTCGATGAGTTGTCCGGCGACATCGCCCTGAACCGGATCCTGAAGGCGACACTCGGGCATCTCGCCCGTGTCTCGAGAAGTGCAGCGAACCTCCAGAAGCTTCGGGAGCTGGGCTTCGTCTATGCCGACGTCTCGGATGTGCCGCCGGCAGCGCTGCGCTGGAATGAGGTGATCCTAGACCGGACGAACCGGTCATGGGCCGAGTTGCTGGGCATGGCGCGGTTGTTCCTGTTGGGAAGATATCAGACGACCAGTTCGGGCGCTGGACAAGGCTCTGCGCTGCTGTTCGAGATGAATTCCCTGTTCGAGGAATATGTCGGCCGACTGATCGCGCGCCGCCTGAGGGGGACGGAGTTTTCCGTCCATCTGCAGGGCGGTCGGTTGTTCTGCCTGACCTCGGAGCCTGACGGGCGCGGTCTGTTCCAGACGAAACCTGACATTCTCATTCGGCGGGGAGGTGAGGTGGTCCACATCATCGACACGAAGTGGAAGCGGATCGCGGCGCGGGTGGACGACAGGAAGCACGGGGTTTCCCAAAGCGACGTTTACCAGATGATGGCCTATGGGCATCTTTACCGGACGGGTCGGTTGACACTGCTGTATCCCCGGCATCAAGGACTGGACGGATCGCCTGTTGTGCTGGCGCGGAACAGGATCACGGGGTGGGACACGGCTTTGGAGACCGCCTGCGTGGGGATCGGAAATGTTGCGGAATTGATGGCTGATTTGGATGAGCTTTTCTGGCTCGATGCACCTGCCGTAGCTTCGCGACGATCTCTTCCAGCTCGTGGTTCTTCTGGGGCATTCCTTCGTCCTCCATCTGGATCCACAGCCCAATTGAGGGAGGCCCCCTTTTCAGGGGGTGACCTTTTTTAGCTTAGGGTCACCGCAGGTAGCCAGCACCTTAGCTGGGGCAGACAACGGCGGTTGCGCGCCCCCGCAACCAAAATCTTGTTATATATCAAATAGATAGAACCCGACCTAAACAGTCGGGTTTTTGCTTGTCCAAAACACATCAACGCCACATCAACGTTTGAAGAGTCGCGGTGAAAATGTGCTGAGAAATCAGCGATCTAGCTGCATTCCGGTTTCTGCGACTTTTGGACGGCATGCTGTCTATCCATCTGCGTTTCCGGGGACTATCCTGCTGCAAAGAGTAACGCGTCAGGATTGATCGATGAAGGCCACAGAGGCGAAGCTGCTGGATTTCCTTAAGAAATCACCCCAGTTTGTTATCCCCATCTACCAACGCACCTACAGCTGGACAGAGCAGGAATGCCGCCAACTGTGGGATGACATCTTGCGGACTGGGTCGAACAACACCGTGTCTGCACACTTCGTCGGCTCAATCGTCTACATTGAAAAGGGGCTGTACCAGGTTATGGCTCAGCCGCCACTTTTGGTGATCGATGGTCAGCAGCGACTGACTTCGGTAATGTTGATCCTTGAAGCCCTTGCGCGGCACCTTGGTGATACGGAACCGGTGGACGGGTTCTCCGCAAAGAAGCTGCGGAGCTACTACCTCTTGAATACCCTCGAAGAGGGCGAACGTGGCTTCAAGCTGATCCTGACCCAAACCGATAAAGCCAGTCTGCTGGCACTGATGCAGCAGAAGCCGATCCCTACACCCAAATCACAAAGGATAGCGGAGAACTTCACCTTCTTTGAGGATCGAGTGAAAGCCCTCGGTGGTGACTTGGCCGGACTGTGCAATGGCCTCGCAAAGTTGGTCATTGTCGACATTGCGCTGAACCGCGACCAGGACAATCCGCAGCTTATATTCGAAAGCATGAACTCGACAGGCCGAGAGCTGAGCCAGGCCGATCTGATCCGCAACTATGTCCTGATGGGGCTTGAGCCTGCCCACCAAACTCAGATCTACGAGGACCACTGGCATCCGATGGAAGTAGCCTTTCCGCAGGAAGCGTATGGCTCCCATTTTGACGGTTTCATGCGGCATTACTTGACCTTCAAAACCGGCGAAATACCGAACGTTCGAGACGTCTATCTTGCCTTCAAAGCCTATGCTCGCGAGGCCAACGGCGCCGCGCACAGCGTTGACGACCTGGTTGCGGACATCCACACCTTCGCTGAGCACTACGGGAAAATGGCGCTTGGAAAGGAAACGGACAAGGATCTTGCAGCGGCTTTTCAGGATCTTCGGGAACTGAAAGTTGACGTCGCATACCCGTTCCTGCTCGAGCTGTATCAAGACTACGTCGGGGGCGTTCTGCCCAAGGCGGATTTCATCCGGGCTGTCCGGCTGGTCGAGTCATACGTCTTCCGGCGCGCGATCTGTGCGATTCCGACGAACTCGCTCAACAAGACCTTTGCAACCTTTGGGCGTGAACTGAGGAAGGATCGCTATCTGGATAGCATCGAAGCACATTTGATGACGTTGCCGTCTTACAGGCGGTTTCCGAATGACGACGAGTTCCGGCTAGAGTTGGCGCGACGTGATTTGTACAATTTCCGAAGCCGCTCGTACTGGCTGCGCCGCCTTGAGAATGATGGCCGCAAAGAGCGTGTTCCTGTTGATGAGTACACCATCGAGCACATCATGCCGCAAAACGAAAACCTATCTCAGGCCTGGCGCTCGGCTTTGGGCGAACATTGGCAGACCGTGCAGGAGACCTGGCTGCACACGCTCGGAAACCTTACCCTTACCGGGTACAATGCCGAATACAGCGACCGTCCATTCCTTGAAAAGCGCGACATGCATGGCGGATTTAAGGAGAGCCCTCTGCGGCTGAATGAGGGCCTTGCAGCGGTTGAGTCTTGGAATGAAGCTGCAATCCGGGACCGAGCTGAACGCCTTGCGAAACGGGCATCCCAAGTTTGGTCGGCGCCAAAAATCTCAGCCGAAGTGATCGCGCAGTTGAAGCCCAAGGCAGTGAAAGCCCAAGAATTCACACTGGGTGATCATCCATCGGTCGCAGAGGGTGGATCGATGCATCCCCTATTTGAAGCGCTGCGCAAAGAGGTACTCGCGCTAGACCCCTGCGTGGTTGAAGAGATCGTCAAGTCGTACATAGCCTACAAGGCCGAGACCAATTTTCTTGACGTCGTTGCTCAGGCAAAGCGCTTGAGGCTTTCGCTGAACATGAAGTTTCACGAGCTTCACGACGAGAAAAAGATCGCACGCGACATGACCAACATTGGTCATTACGGCAATGGGGATGTCGAAATCGCGATCAGTGCGTTAGAGGAACTGCCATACGTTATGGGCCTTGTGCGCCAAGCATACGAAAAGCAGATGGCCGACGCGGATAGCGCCACTTGATGTGTATGTTGGGTCAAGTGGGGTGCGGAGATAGCTGGCTTCGCCAGCCTCTTGGTCAGCTGCAATTGAACCAGTGCAAAGCGGTACGGATCAGGTGATCATGGTCACCTGAGGTCGCTTCCTCTGTGAACGCGTCGATTTGCGCGTCCGATAACCCAGCACGTCGCGACGCCTTCTGGCACAGACCGAGGATGATGAAGGCGTTGCCATCGTGTCCGGACAGTTGAACGGATACTTCGGGATGAAGGGTGGTCATGGGTTAATTCCTTTGACGAAGGGCTGAGTCGCGGTGAGGCCCTCTGGCCTCATTTCGAAAGGCAAATCCGTCCCTGATCTCGCATCACCGAATAGTCGCTCAGCATCCGGACGATGACGCCAGCTTCCTGCAGTGCCTCGACCTCTTCGGCAGCGCGTGCCTGTTCGGCCGTGCTGTACTCCACCACCGGCGGACAGACCTGCCTCGGTCGATCAGAACCGGCCATCCCGCAGGCGCTTAACCAGAGCATCGCGATCAGCGGGGCGGTCGCTGGCGGCGTCCAGCATTTGACGTTGAATTTCATGGGTTCTCTCCGATGTTGAAAGCCGCTCAGCCAGCCGACCGGCGCGTTCACCGGCGCGGCGGAGGTTAAGCAGGAACAGGGTGATGGCGAGGGCGGCCAGCAAAAGGCCCAGCACTTTGCGTGCCGGGCCGCTGGCGGAGATTGCGGTGATCCAGCCCATCAGCGCTGGCCTCGTTTCCAGTCGTCGATCCGGGCATGGATCGCGACGGCGATGCCGATCAGCGCCACAGCGATGAAGACCCAGCGCAGGGTATCGAGATACGGCACCAGGGGCAGGATGGCCGATTGGGTTTCTGCCAGCACGTCTTGCGCCACTTCGACGCCCGCTGCACCGACGGTCGCGATGCCTGCCGCCCCTCCGCCTTTCAGGGTGCGGCTGTCGGCCAGCACCTCGCGGGCAGGGGGCACCTCCGGCACGAAGGGCGTCGCACGGGGAGCGAAAGGTTCACCCCAAGACCGCGCAGGCCCGAGGTCGATGTGCATGAAACCCGAGCGCGGATAGGTACCAAAACCAAGGAAACCCACGGCCCGAGCGGCTTCGGCAAAGGTGACCGGGTCGTGGTTCGACATGGCGATATCAAACGCCGTGCCCAGCATGTGCTTGGAGGCCGGGGCCCCTCCGACAGCGCGGTTGTGGCTCGGGCTGCGATAGGCGGAGCGGACGATCAACGGTTTGCCGAGGCGGTTGCGCAGGGCTTGCAGCTTGTCCATGGCTTCGGTGTTGATCTTGATCGCGGCGGTGCCGCGGCAGGCGATCTCGGCCGGGGAAAAGCTGGGCCAACGCCAGGCAGATTCAGGCACGTCGCGGAAATGGGCATAGGTCGTCGTCGGCATGGTAGGTCTCCAGAAATGCAAAACCCGCCTCTGGGGCGGGTAGGGTGGGTCGACGTGGTGGTTCGGTGATGATCAGTCGGTGCGGCCGCGCTGGAAGGCCTCGAACATCACGTCCCGCATGGCGCGGATGTCGGTTTCGATCCGTTCCAGCCGGTCGGCATCGGCCTTGCGGTCATCGGCGCGCTGCTTGTCGGTGCGCTCGCGTTCGAGGTGCAGTTCCCGGTCGAGGCGTTCCAGCATCGCCTCGTTGGTGAATGCCTTGCGGGTGACGGTGGCGGCGATGGCAAGACTGCCTCCAACCAACGCGGTGATGGCGGCAGTCAGTCCGTTTTCGCGGAAGGCTTGGCCGACCTCCTGCAGGATGGTGGTGCGTTCGGTCATGATGATCCCTTCAATAGTCCGTTTCGAGATAGAGGCCTGCGCAGTCGTAGGCGACGGCGGCGGCTGTCGCGCCGGTGTTCAGGTAGAGGCGCGGCGAGAGGAATTGCGTGTTGGCGGGCAGGTCGGCGGTGATCTCCTGCTCAAAGACCGCACCAGTGACCTCGTTGACCGCCCGCACCCAGACGGAACTGCCGTTCGGCGGGGCCGCGATGAACAGGGTCAGCACGCCGCCCAGCGCGATGGCAAAGGGCGCACCCATGTCGGTCAAAGTCGGCGCGCCGCTGCCATCGTTTGTGACCAACTGCCAGTTGGCATGGGTGCCTCGCTGGAAACCGATCCCGACCGCGTTGATCACCGCAGCCAGCGTCAGCGTCGTGGCCAGCGCAGCGATGGAGCCATAAATGCCGAAAAAACCCATGCCGGTCGCTTGCAAGGTCGTCAGAGAGAGCCGGGTGACGAAGGTCCAGCCACCAAGCCCTGAGGCATTGCCACGCCAGCAGGCCCAGCCAGCCGAGCGTTGTTCGGCGACTGAATCCACCACGGCAGCCGAGGTCAGACGCCAGCGCCGCATGGAGGCCGCGAGGTTGGTGGCGGCCAATGTGGGGTGCGACACGGTGCCGACGTTGGTGATGGGCAGACCCTCAGTAGTGATCGTGGTCGTGATCGACGGTGACCAGTTGGCGATCCGGTTCACCCCGAAATGCGGCTGCAAAGGGAAGTCCCGGCCGGAGGGACGCATCACGTCGATCCACGGCGCCCCCGCACGGTTGCGCGCGTAGACCGAGGTCTTGCCCGAGGGCGGCGGGGCCGGGGCCGCATTCAGACCCGGCAGGACGGTGGGCTGGGGCAGTTCGACTTGGCCATTGGTGCGGTCTATCAAGATGGCATCAAAGAACGTCGACCCATTCGGGCTGACCTTGAAGCTGAAGTTGTCGTTGCCCAGAAGGCCGATCAGCGCCCGAACCGAGAACCCGGTCTTGAAGGCGAAGGCCGCATCGTTCCCGGCCGCCGCCTTGTTGACGGTGGCTTCGATCCCGGCCCCGGCGTTGTTCAAGAGCACGGCGGGCGTGTTCATCGACAGGCGGTTGAAGCTGTCGGCCGTCGCGCCACCGAGGCCCAAAAGCTGCGCCGTCAGGTTTGCCTGCGGCATGCCGACCTGCGTGACGGCATTGGCGAAAGTCACCGTGGGCGTGTTCACGACCGTGGTGCCGCCAGCGCCTGCGGTCGCCGAGCCGATGTTGATGACGGTGGTCGATCCAGACGCGCCGCCGGTGCCAAGGTTCAGAGTCTTGGTCACGCCGGTCGGATTGACCCCCGTGCCCATCCCATAGGTCGCGGCCGTGATGGCGGTGCCGATCGAGGCCGCCGCCGCGGAAACCGTGACCGTGCCAGAGGCGGTCAGCGTGCCGGTGATGGACACGGCACCAGACGCCGTCAGCGAACCGGAGAAGGTCTTGTTGCCGGTGAAGGTCTGCGTGCCCGCAAGGATCGCCAGTTCCGACGAGGTATTCGGCAACGCGAACGTCCGGGTCGTGCCGGTCGTAATCCCGGACAGCGAGAACAGCGCCTTCTTGGTCGGGTCTGCGTCATTGACGAGGCTGAAGACGGCGTCTGACACATCCACCGGTTCGCCGACCAGATCCCAGGCCGACCCGTTCCAGACGACAAAGGTCTGTTCTGCGGCGATCCAAGCTAACCAGCCGGGGCGCGGGACCAGCCGCATCCAGACCCCATCGACCCAGAAGGCGATATTCAGATCCCAACCCGACCAAAGACTTGTCGCGCCCGATGCCACAATATGCCGGGCGCCATCGGTCGGGCTGGCGGGCGGCGTGGTGCGGTTGCGATCCAGCACTGACAGCTGAACCATCGCATCCAGCAGGCGCAGCGCCTCGTTATGGGTGACATGCTTCTGGGCCTGCGATGCCAGGATATAGGGCAGCAGGAGATGGGTAGTGATGTCAGACATGATCCTGCTTTCAGAATGTGAGCGTGACGGATCGCCCAGCGCCCCGGCCGATCAAGGCAGAGAGCTGGTAGATGCGGATGGCGAGGGATTGGCCGGGGCCGAGGGGTGCGCCCCAATCGGCGGTCTGCTGGGCGGCGGTGTAGAGAGCGCTGGTCGTGCCAGTGGTCAAGGATCGCTTGACGACTGACCCGTCCAGAATGTCGACCGCGTAAGCCTCACTGTCCTCGGCCAAAGGCACGTCGCCCGCGCCCCAAGTGTCAGCAGCCAGCGACCGGGACCGCCGCGTCCAGCGGATGGTCAGATCGCCCGGGCTGCGGGCGATGCGCCATGGTTGCTCGACATGGGCCACCGAAAACGGCCGCAGTCCAGCGCCCTCGGGCGTGAAGGTGGTGGCAACAAAGGTTTCGTCGCTGGCCGGGCGCGATGCCGGGCCGATGCGCCAGTTCCATGGCAGACCCAGATCGGCTTCGGAAATGGGCAATGAGGCCACCGCCGTATCCAGCACAACCACCCGTGCGCCAGTCGGCACTATGCTGATCATAGCCTCTTCGGTGCCTCGCTGACCTCGCAGCAGGCGGGTCAGCCGATAGCGGCCGGGCGCGATCAATTCGGCCGCGCCCGCCTGGACGATTTCCCATTGCCCAGTGCCGGTTTCGACCGCAAGCGCATTGGCCCCACCCAGCAGCGTGATGTCTGTGACGCTTTCCAGCGTGCCGGAATAGAGATCGACCACCAGCGCATTGCCCAGATCGCAGCGTGACACCGGCCCTGCAAAGAAGTCCGCCACCAGCACCCCCATCCGTGCCCGCGAGCTGAAGGTGGTCAGCAGGGCAAAACCATCTGTCGCTGCACTGCGGTAGGTGGCGATTTCGCCGGGCCACGGCTTGGCATGCGCCGCGATCATGGGCCGATGCGCAGGTTGATCCTCGCGCAGTTGGGGCAGGTCCAGCAGGATCACATCCGGCGTGCCAAACACGGTGGGCGTCGACAAGGACGCAGGGCGCGGTTCGCCGGGCGGCAGATCGTAGACCGCGCGGTCCTGCCGGACTGCATCGACGCTGCGCAGGTCGGAGTCCGCGATGGACACCAGACGCATTTCCGTCAGGCGGTCATCATGGTCGAGCAGGATCACATCGCAGGGATCCAGCGCCAGGCGCGACGGTGGAAGTCTGAACACCGCACTTTCCCGGCCAACCCATGCCTCCATCAGCGCGCGGCGGCAGCGGTGTTCGGCTTCCTCGGGCGGAATGGCCATCGGGAAGCTTTCCGAGGCGATGCGGGTGGTGTCGACGGTGATGCGCCGCGCCTCGACCTGCGCCGCGTCATAATCCTCGTCGGCGCGGGCGACCTGCCATTTCAGCGCCTGCGGCAGTTCGGTTTCCTGCGAGCGGGTCAGTTCCATCACGTCGCCCTGTGCAGAGGCGGGCGCGACCAAGCTGTCGGGCGTGATGGTCAGACCGGCTATGCGGCCGCGCATCAGGAAGCGGATGCGCCCCTCGCTCTCGACAGCATCGAACCCGAAATGCCGCGCCAGCGTGGAAATCGACGCACGCGGGGCTTCCAGCGCCGAAATGACGTAGCCCTCGACCGCGCCCCAAAGGCCGGAGACGTCGATCAGCTCTTCCGGCATCCCGGCGCGCAAGCAGAGGTGCCGCACCAGCGCCGCCAGCGACACCGCGCCCAGCCGCCCGGTCAGCCAGTGGCCCAGACGCCAGTTCGGGCCATCGGTCCAGACATCGGTCAGTTCTGGAAAGAACGGATAGGGCCGAGCATCCCAGGTCCATGCAGCGCATTCGGGCACATGGACCATCCGGTTGCTGTAAACCGAGGACACTGGGTTGTTGGCTGCGGCACCCCAGAAAAGATAGGTCGCCTCGAGATAGGCCCGCTGGATCGCGTCGTCGCGCCAGCCGCGCGAGAAATAGGGCGTGAAGCTCTCCGACGACTTCGGATCGAAGAACACGTTGGGCTGGTTGGTGCCGCGGTCAATTGCCGGGCACCCCAGCTCCGTAAACCAGATCGGCTTTGACTGCGGCACCCACGCGGTCGGCGAGCCGTTCTCCACCCCACCGGGTCGGTTGAAGTGCGGGTTTTGCCACCAGGCGCGCAGATCCTTGAAGCGAAAGACCCAAGGCTTGGCAGCGGCGCCATCGGTGATCGGCGTCCGGGTTTGCGCTGTCCGGGCAGCCGGGCTGGCATAGAACCAGTCGAACCCTTCGCCGCCGGTGATGTTGGATTGCAGATGCGTCCGGTCATAGATCGCCGGGGCCAGGCTCGCATCGGCATGATCGAACCCGTCACGCCAGTCTGACAGCGGCATGTAGTTGTCGATGCCGATGAAGTTGATGTTGGCGTCCGACCAGAGCGGGTCGAGGTGGAAATACACGTCGCCCGACCCATCGGCAGGGTGGTGACCGAAGTATTCCGACCAATCGGCGGCATACCCGATCTTCGGCCCAGCGCCGAGGATTGCACGCACATCTGCCGCGAGGGACTTGAAGGCAGTCACTGCAGGATAAGTGTTGGCACCCGAGCGGATGGTGGTGAGGCCGGGCATTTCGGAGCCAATCAGGAAGGCGTCCACGCCCCCGGCGGCTTTGCACAGATGCGCATAGTGCAGGATCATCCGGCGCAGCGACCATTCGCCGACTGGCCCGGTCCAGCTGACATTGGTGCCCGACACGCTGAAGTTGGCGGGCGTTGCCATGCCGAACAGAGCTGCAACCTGCGTTGCCGCTGTCGCAGTCTTGTCGACCGATCCTGTAAAGCCCGCCGCCGGGGAACAGGTGATCCGCCCCCGCCAAGGGAATGTCGGCTGGCCAGCGGTAGCCGCATTGGCGCTGTAGGGATTGGGCTTTGTGTTGCCAGGCGGCACGTCCAGCAGCAGGAAGGGATAGAATGTCACACGCAGCCCGCGCGCCTTCATCTCCTGAATGGCCTGCACCACCGCGAAATCCGCAGGCGTGCCACCATAGACAGGACGATCCTCGGCATCACGGCTGACCAGAAACGCATCGGCACGGCTGACGCCATTCACCATCCAGGCCGAGGGCGTCGTGGTCTTGGTGGCCACCTCTACGCCGGGGCGAACCTTGCAGTTCCCGGCGCGCAGGTCATCACCGAACCATGCCACCACGAGGCTCACGCTTTCCACTGCGGGGGCCAAAGATTGCAGCCGGTCCAGCGCCACCACGATGTCGGCGGTGTCGGTGATCGCGTTCAGGTTTTCGGCCACGGTCGCGCCCCCGGAGCCGGTGGTCTTCTTGACCGGTGCGGTTGCATAGGTGAATTCGCCCGAGGCCGGGATCATCGTCACGGCCTTCACCAACCCTTCGGCGGTGTCGGCATCCGCCAGCGGGCGAAACACCTCGAAACTGATCTGCGGCAGGCGGTTGCCAAAGGCGCTGAGGTTCAATTCCTCGAACACCACATAGGCGGTGCCACGGTAGGCGGGGGTGCTGGACGCGCCCATCGTTGCCAAGATGAACGGATCGGGGGTTTGGGCTTCGTCACCCGGATACCAGCGCCAGGTCACGCCGGTCATGTCCATCGGCTTGCCATCCGCCCAGACCCGACCAATGCCCGTGATCTCTCCTTCGCACAGCGCGACGGCGAAGCTGGCATAGTAAAGATATTCGGTGGTGGTAACCTTTGGCCCGCTGCCCTTGCCGCCGCCTTGGCTTGTCGTGTTGACCTCTTCGCGGAAGTCTGTCGCCCAGATGATGTTGCCGCCGATGCGCATCCGGCCGAACAGGCGCGGGATCACGGCGCCTTCGGTCGAAGATGTGATGCGCAGACTGTCCAGCCGCGCGCCCTCGATCCTTTGGGCGGGTGCGAGGGACGAGACGATCCAGTTGTCGACCACCGATCCGATGGTGGAGCCGATGAAGCCACCGATGGCCGCGCCGGAAAAGCCGAGGATGGCCCCGCCAAATGCGCCGCCAATCGCGGAGCCAACGGCGCCGAGAACCAAAGTCGCCATGATGAAAATCTCAGATGCTGCTGGGGTGCGGAAACAGGAAGGCGAAGGCGATCTTTCGCGCCCACGTTGGTGTCAGGATTTCCTCGACGACGCCCAGACGCTCGTAGGCATGGATGAAGCGGTCGGGTGAAGTCAGGATCCCGACATGCTTGGCGATGGCGCGCGGGGCCATGCGGAACAGGATCAGCGCGCCGGGAAGGGCCTCCGTGGGAGCGATTTCCAACATCATCGCGTGCGCGCCTTCTGCCAGAACTTCTCTTGGGCCAGTCTCGCCCCAGTCCCGACTGTAGGGTGGAATGGGGAACGGTTCATTCCCGACCACCTCGCGCCAGACGCCGCGTGCGAGGCCGAGGCAATCGCAGCCGACCCCCTTGAGGCTGGCCTGATCGTGGTAGGGCGTGCCAAGCCAGCTGCGGGCGGTGGCGATGACCAAGGCAGGATCAGCGCAGTTCACAGCACGTTTCCTTCATGACCGCCGTCCTGGCTCGCGTAGCGCAGCACGGCATCCTGGCCGGGGATGTTGGGAAAGCCCCGGAAGTTGGCGACATTCGCGAACTTGGCGCTGCAAGTGGCGATCCGCTTGTCGCAACCCGCCCGGGCGATGAAGCTGTCGCCCTCGGCGATGGCGCGCACCGGTGCCTCCAGCAAGGTCAACGTCGCGATACTGCCATCCACACCATGCGCCAACACTTCAGTGACCCGCCCGGCATTTGCGCCGCTGGTCCAGGTTAAGGTGCCAGACGTGAACCAGCCTGCGTCGAACCCTGACAGCCCAGAGGCCATGAAGGCCCTGTCGCGCAAAATGTCGGTGACGACACCAGTGCCCTTGTAGATGGCGTTTTCCAGATCAATGCCGCAGCGCGCATCGCCAAGTGCAGCATCGCATCCCGCCTGAAACGTCCGACCGACAGTCTGACCCAGCACATGCGCGAGCGACCGGACTTCCGCGACAAAGGCCATGCGGCCGCGCCGGATTTGCCCAACCGCACCTCGGCGCAAAAGCACGCGCTGGCTGGTGTCAGCCCAATTGACCCGCCACAGCTCGACAGCCGCATTGTCCCAGCGCCCATCAAGGATGTCGGTTTCCGTGATCCGGTCAGAGGTCAGAACGCCGGTCGCATCCTGCGCATCGACAGCGAGGTCGGACCCGGCGCGGATCTCCGAGGCTGCAAACCCGCTTTCAGGTTCAAACGCGGTGCCATCGAAGGCAAGCGGACGATCATGATCGGTGAAGCCCAGCGCCACACCGTCGGCGCGGCTGATCCGCCAGCACCAGGACAAGGACGTGGTGCCGTCATCAAGATGGGCCTGCAGCGCTGGCGAGAGGTTTTTCATCTGCGAATCTCCAGCAAGGGAATGGCGGTGATCGAGCCGAGCCGTTCAAAATCGAGTGTCACATCGAGGGTGTCGCTGTCGAAGCGCACCGGCACATCGAATTCGAAGCCAGCGCGGACGATGACGCCACCCGCAGGGGCGGTGGTGAAGGTGATGACGCCGGTAGTGGCATCGAGCGTCCAGCCCGATATCTGTTCCACCATGCCCAGCGCCACGCGGACGGTCCCGGCCACCGGTTTGGTGATGGCCCGCACCCAAGTCTGCGCGCCGGAGGTATAGCGTTTCGACAGCTGGAAGGTTTGTAGGCTGCCGGTCCCGGTTCCGATCTGGTGGTCGGTCGCGGTGATTGCCTGCGACGGCAGGGCAGATTTGTAGTCGGCCCAGTCCTTGTAGCGGAACCCATGCAGGCGGCCGTTGCGGGCCTCGAAGAAGGCAACCACCGCTGCGAGATCATCGGCACGGCGGATGCCATAGGCCACATCATAGCGACGGCGACTGTCGGCCCAGCTGGCGTTGCGTTCTTCGTCGCCAGAGGCCAGTTCGACCACTTGCGTGCGCCGTTCCGGCCCGCCGCGCGCGCCGCGGCTGATGTTGTCGGGGAACCTGACTTCATGGAACGCCATCACATGCCCCTCCGGCCGAGGGACACGGCCCGGGCGATATCGGCTGCGACCTGCGTGCGCGATTGCCGGAAGCTTTCGGCGTCGCGGGCCATGATGGTGACAGAAACGTTCGGGGCCGCGCCTTGCCCTTGGCCATATCCGGCCGCCTCGCGGCGTGACAGAACCCGCTCCCCTCGTTGCAGGATCGCCGGAACCTCGTCGGGCTTGATCCCGGCCCAGCCACCCGAATGCATCCGCGGGGCACCGGCGAATGCCATGGCCGGGACCATCCGACCCGGGCCTGGCGATCCGACCATGCCGCCCGCGTGGAGAATGTTGGCGAAGATGCCACCCGCACCGCCCAGCGCGCCCGACAGCGCATTGGCAATCGGGCCGAGGATGAAGCGCCGGGCTGCCAGCTTGGCCAGATCGGCGATCATCGATGTGACCAGATCGCGGAAGTCGAGTTTGCCGGTTTTCACGAACTCGCCCACGGCATTCTCGGCCGAGGTAAAGGCAGAAACCAGCGCATTGCCGATATCGCCACCAATGTCGCGCGCCTTTGCAGCGTAGTCGGCGAGCGTGGCCACGGCCGCCTCCCATCCGGTCTTGGCCACCTCGGCCCCGGCGGCAGCAGCGGCCCCGGCGCCACCGGCGGCGCGCCCGGCCTCGGTAATCGACTCGTCCAACCGGTCGGCGGCCTCTGTGGCCCCGTCCAGCGCTGCCTCGCCATCACTGCCCGCCCCGGAGACAGCATCCTTCAGCGCCTGCCAGCTTTGCATCGGACGGGTAGCTGCGTCGGCCAGCATGCCGGAAGCCTCGCGATAGGCCTCGGCCCGGGCGGTGGCCTCTTCGGCCATTCCGGTCAGCCCGAGATCGGGCGTGGTGACATAAGTTTGCGCCATCGCGGCGGAGAAGGCTTCGGCGGCGGCAGTTCCGGCCGCAGCGGCAGATCCGGCAAAGGGATTGTCGATCCGGCCCAGCGCAACGGGATCGAGCGTGCCGATCCGCACCCCACCTTCGCCGACAGCCCAGTCGGGCAGGAGGTCCAGCGCAGCGTTCAGACCGTTGATGAAATTGTTGATCCGGGTGACGACGCCGTTCAGCATGGCCTCGACACCGCCGATCAACCCGTTGGCGGCCTGGAACGCGAAATCACCAATCGCACCCGGCAGCTGGCCCCAGATCGCCTTAACCGCATCGTAGGCACCCTTGAAGATGCCTGCGGCCGAATTGCCAAAGCCGGTCACCGCTTCGACCGAAGACTGCATCGCGCCATAAATCGTGGCCTGCAGCCCCGCCCAGCTGGCCTCGATCTTCGACCAGGCCGAGGCCGCGCCAAGGCCAATGCGGTCCCAGACCTCGAGCGCCAGGTCCTTCAGAAGGCCAATCGCCGCGCCAAACCCGCCCGCACCTGCAACGAGCCGGGTGAACTGGAACACCAACTCGCCCGCGCCGACGATCAGTGCGCCGATGCCGGTTCGGATCAGCGCCCCGCGCAGGATGACGAGGCCGGTGGCGAGGCCCCGCACGGACAGGGCCGCAGCTGCCAGTCCTGCTACCCAGCGCCCGGCCATCAGCGTGGCAAAGGTTGCGGCATAGGTTGTCAGGCGGCCGATGTTGTCGAAGAGGGCGTTGATCGCGATGCCGATCGGCCCGGTGCTGCGTGCCATGTCGGCCAGCGCATTGGCGACGGTTTCCAGCGCTGGGGCGACCGCTGCTGTCAACCGGTTGGTCAGCCCGAGCCAGATCAGGCTGAGCTTGGCGATGGCATCACCCGTGCGTTCGATCTGGGCGGCATCTGCCGCACTGACCGCCACCCCGAAATCGCGCACATCCTGCGCCGCTTCGCGCAGCGTGGCGGGATCGATGCGCAGAAATGCCAGCGCGGCCTTGTCGCCGAAGAGATCAGAGGCGACAGCAGCCCGTTCCGCTTCAGGCACAAACCGGTTCAGGGCTTCCTGAATGGCGAAGATGCGCTGGTCGAGTGGCAGCGCCTGAAGCTCGGCGGCCGTCAGATTCAGCCGCTGCAAGGCCCCGACTGCCGATCCCGATCCGGCGGCAGCTTCCGACAACCGCGTCGTCAGTTTCTTGGTTGCCTGCTCGATCTCCCCCATCGACACGCCTGCCAACTCGCCAGCCCAAGTCAGCACCTGCAAGCTTTCGACCGTGGTCTTCAGGGATGCCGCCATATCCGCCTGCGCGCCGATGGTTTCGAGGCCCGAACGAACCATCGCAACGCCAGCCGCCGCAGCAGCGACGGTGATCGCCGCCAGCGCGATCCCGGCCTTGCGGGCGAAGCTGGCAAGACGGGTGTTGGCCAGTTCCATCTCGGTCGAGAGGCGGCCAAAACCCCGCGCGCCCGCATCACCGATGCCTTCCAACTCGGCGCGCACCTGGCGGCCGCCTTCCGCCACGAGGCGGACGCTGACCCTTTTTTCAGCCATCGCGGCTTCCTTCCATCTGTTCGTTTAGTTTGCGCACCATCACCGCCTCGATCTCGGGGAGCAGTTCGGCGGCGATCAGGGCGTCGATGCCCAGTGCCCGTGCTAGGGCGAGCGCCGCGCCCATGTCCCAACCGAGGACCGCGCCGGGGATCACGCGGAGTTGGCCGCCGAGGCGGCCGACAAGATCCCAGACCTGCCATCCCTCGGGTGTCTGCGGCCGGTTCAGTCTTGCGGGGCAGTTTGGACAAGGGCCCGCGCAGGCCGCGCAGTACCGGTCGCCCCCGCCGAACGACCAGTCGGCAAGGGCGCGGAGACGTTTTTTTCCGCGTCCAGGATCAGGCCCTTGGCGACATACATGGTCTGGAAAGCCTCGAAGACGGGCCATATTTCCAGAAGGGCGTCGATCCCTTCGGGGGTGACGGGCACGACATTCCCGGCATCGTCGCCCACGCCCTCCCAATCCAGAACAGCGCGCCGGGCGACGGCCTTCGCCATGGCGAGCGCCAGCGCCTCCTGCGTCGCTCCTTCCGGCAAGGCCTCGATGGCCGGATCGGCGCGTGCCGACACCATCAGGGCAGTTGTCAGCGGGCCGACGAGCAGGCGCAGGCCGGGGGCGAGGTCCAGCCATTGCGGCGTGGCGGTCAGGTTCAGTCGGATCATGATCAGTATCCTGCGAGGGTGTTGACGAGAACAGCGGTGCACATGCGGGCAGGGCTGGTGGCCTTGGCAGCCATCCAGTCGAAGGTCGCCTGCACGCCCTGGGGTCCGGCGATTTCAATGCGCGGGCGGGGCAGATAGACGGCGTGGGCAGTGAAGGTGAAGCTGGCGTTGGCCCCGAGGCTGTAGTTGAACTCCAGCTCGCAGGGGGTGCCGTCGATGGCTTGGGTGATCAGCGTCGTGTCGGAAAACCGCACCTCAATCCGGCCCGACAGGGCGGCCATGGCGGGGTCGGCGCCATCGATACGCCCATCGCCGCGGATGGTTTCGATCCGGTCGAGGTTGTTGGAATAGGTGATCTCGGCGGAGACCACGTTGCCCAAGCTGCTGCCGTTGCGTTTCACCGTGCCGTTGAAATGGCCGAAGCGTTGCAGCCCCAGCGCTGTCGGCGTGCCAGCGGCGGTCGCGGCCGCGATGGTTTCGCCTTGGGCGACAAGGCGGGCGGTGGCCGTCAGCAGGCCGGACCGCTGCATCTGCCAGGTCAGCTGATCCAGCACGCAGCCCGAATACATGGCGAAGCGGGGCACTTCGGGCATAGCTGTCTCGATGGCCATGCTGGGCAGCGTCCAGTTGCCCGACTGAAAGGTGTGGGTCTTGGGCGTGGTGCCGCTGGTGACCGGCTGGCCGAAGGCCGCCTTCAGCCAGAACCCGAACGCCTCGACATCGATGGGGATCACCACCTCGCCATCGGCAGTGACCGCATCCTTGATCGGGGCCAGCGGATCGCGGCCATAGCCCAGCAGTTCGGATTCCAGCAGCGGTTGCTCCGAGCCCAACGTCGTTCGGGCAAAGGGCATTAATCGGAACCCACTCACCGGCGGGGTGCCGTAAACCGTTTCATACGCAAGCGCCATCTGCGCCCGCGCGCCTTGCGCACGTGCCATGGTTAGGTTTCCTTTCTTGTTTAAACAGTCGGTGGATGCCTTGCAGAGCGGCAGGTAATCGGGTCATCTGCCTGAATGATCAGACCTTTTCTCAATCCCCGTTTCACCCGTCAGCTGCGCCGTGCGGCATTTCTATTGATGATAGTCGTCACCACGTCGGCATTTATCGGCGCGCCGAATGCGCAGGCGCAGCAATCGAACACGCTGGAGGCGCGGGTCAGCAAGGTGCTTGACGGCGATACCTTCACGCTGCGTGGCGAGTCGCGCCGGATCCGTGTCTGGGGGCTTGATGCGCCAGAGTGGGACCAGCGAGGTGGCTCTGCCGCGACTGAGACTTTGCATGGTTTGATTTCAGGCAAGACACTGAGTTGCAGTGTGGTGGATATCGACCGGTACGGGCGACTTGTCGGGCAGTGCTTCCTGCCAGATGGGCGCGATATCGCGGCGGAGATGATCCGCTCAGGCGCTGCATCCGAGTATTGCCGCTATTCGCGCGGTTTCTATGGCACCTGTTGAATGGGCTCGGATCGAGAACTCGCCGCATAAGGGCAGGGTTGCGCCATGATCGAAGGTCTTTTCTTCCTGATTTTTGGGCTGGCCGCCCTGTATTTCACCCTGTGGATTTTCATCCTGCTGCCCGCCCGAATGGCAGAAGCGAGAGGCCGCAGTGCCTTTGGCTGGGTGCTCCTTAGCATCTTCTTCTCGCCTATTCTTGCCTGCCTTCTCCTGTGGTTGCTCGGCAATAATCCCAATCGTCAGACGGATTAGACTGATGTCTAACCGATACCATCCTTGTCGTGGACATTCAGCCTAAGGAAGCTGGCGTCATGCGAGGGGGCCGGTGGCGGTATAGTGTAGCACGACGGTGATCACCGCCGCCTTCAGCGCCGCCGCGCCATCGATGGGCAGATCGACCGAGGCAGGGGGTTCGGGTTCGACCCAGTCGCAAAGCCCGCCGAGCGTGCGGTCGGCTTCAATCGCCGCGCCGATGGCGACGATCAGGGTGTCAAAGGTGCTGGCCCGGCCATTCGGGGCTTGGACTACGACCTCCAGTTCGGCGCGGTGCTGGTAGTGATAGCGAAGGGGCGACAGCGTAACCTCTGGTTCGCCCGGTTGGCCATCCCGCAGGATGATCAGCCCCGCCGCCGGGATCCGCTCTGGCAGCACCTCGTCACGCAAAGTGAGGGCGGCAAGCGGCTGCAGCCGCGCGTGCAGCGCGGCGAGGATGGTTTCGCGGGTGGTGGGCACGGTTCTGCCTTTGATCTTGTCAGTTTTCGGTGAGGCTGTCGTAGTAGAGAATGTCGAACGACCTACCCGCCTTGCCAGCCATCACTAATTGACGCCGAGCTTTTCCAGTGTCGCCCGGTCGGGTGCCCCCGTCTCGGGGAGTCCGACCGAAACTTGATAGGCGCGCATGGCAGTTTGTGAAGCAGGGCCCCATTGCCCGTCAGGAGTTCCGACATCGAAGCCCCCAGCGTTCAAGAGGGTCTGAATGGCACGATAGTCATCTGTGGACAGTGACAGCGTGGTCCATCCGCAAGCGCCTGCAACCGCTTCGATTGCATCCTGCGATCCGGCGAGATCGAACTGTGCGTCATGCTGCTGGCCGTTGGACTCGACAAGCCGAAGGAAGAGACGCTCTGCGTCGTAGATCGAGCGGATGAAGGTTTCTGCCTCAGGTCCAAAGAGGCCAGCCCCTTTATTGGTGGTCAGACTGTTCCATCGCGCCTGCTGCGATGGCTGATCATCGATGCGGAGCGTCATTTCAAAGGAATTGCGCTGGTAGTCGTTCATCAAAAAGTCGTCCTGGACGAAGACCAAAGCTGTCTCGCCTTCTATGCAGCGCGCGACGAGGGCTGTCTGGCCCATGAAGTTGTTGGGCTGGAATTGCGAATGGTTCAGCGCGATGATCTGTGGGCTGTCGTCCACCGCTGCCCGCGACGCTTCAATGGTCCACCAGCCCGAAATCTGGTGCCCATCCCGATTGGCCTGTTCGAACGGAGCTAGAGTATAGTCGATGGCTGGAAACCGTGAATCCGCCCAAGCGACTGTTTGTGCGGTCCCCTCCGTCGTTGTCGCGGTCTCAGCCGCTGGCGCAGCGGCTGGCGCCGATGTCGCAGGCTGAGGTAGCATGACGGGGAATGCGATGCCGTATTTCGCCTGCAGATAGCCCATCTGCAATTGTGCCAATGTGAGCTTTTCGGTTTCGGCGCGGCTGAGTGCGAGGGCCTGGATCAGCCCGCCGCCGGATGCGGCTTCGCGTTCAGCCTCTTCGATACGCTGCTGAACGGCAGCCATTTCGCCGAGGATCTGTGCTGCCCGCGCGTCGTCAGGTTGGACAGCCGGGATCGTCACTTCGACCGTGGCAGCACCCGCTTCCGCATTGATCCGGTTCTCAACCAAGGTCCGTGCGAGGAGAAGTGCTTCCCGGCGCGCATCGAGCAGCGTCAGGATCAGGCCGCCCTCGTAGCGCGCCGCCTGCGCTTCGATCTCCGTAAGCTGTCGCTCGATATCGACCAATTCGGTGGAAAGCGAAGCATCTTGCGCCAAGGCCGGAACGGCCGCAGCCAGTGCAATAGCAAAAACGAATGGCCTCAACGACATGGGCTGCTCCGAAATAGGGTCACTTCAGGAATCAGGCTAGCGATGCACAATTCAACCATCAAGCGAACATCGCAAAGCGGGCATCAGGCCCTGTCCGAATTTGTCACCCATCTAGGGTCAGGACCCATTGAACTTGCGCTTGCGGCGTGATTCAGCCTCCGCAAGGAGACTGACCGATGAGCAATCTTTTCTGGCTGAGCGATGCGCAGATGGCGCGACTTCAGCCCTTCTTCCCGAAGAGCCACGGCAAGCCGCGCGTTGATGACCGGCGCGTGTTGAGTGGCATAATCTTCATCAATCGCAATGGCTTGCGGTGGTGCGATGCGCCCAAGGAGTATGGCCCGCCGAAGACCCTCTACAACCGCTGGAAGCGGTGGAGCGACAAGGGGGTCTTCGCCCGGATGATGGCCGGCCTGGCTTCTGAGGCCGCTGTTCCGAAGACGGTGATGATCGACGCGACCTACCTGAAGGCGCACCGCACGGCGACCGGCCTGCGGTCGAAAAAGGGGGACCCGGTGACCAGAGGGGCCGTTTGATCGGCCGAACCAAAGGCGGCATGAACACCAAGCTGCACGCCGTCGCCGATGCCGATGGCCGCCCGATCCGCTTCTTCATGACCGCAGGCCAGGTCAGCGACTATACCGGCGCGGCGGCCCTGCTGGGCAGCTTACCTTCGGCGGACTGGTTGCTGGCCGACCGGGGCTATGATGCCGACTGGTTCAGAGAAGCATTGAAAGACAAGGGGATAAAGCCCTGCATCCCAGGCCGGAAGTCGCGTGGCAAGCCAATCAAACACGACAAGCGACGCTACAAACGTCGCAACAGGATCGAGATCATGTTCGGCAGGCTGAAAGACTGGCGAAGGGTCGCTACCCGATACGACCGATGCCCGAAGGTCTTCCTTTCTGCCGTCGCACTCGCAGCAACTGTCATGTTCTGGCTATGACGTGACAACGAGTCCTGACCCTAGCTACGATGCGCCCCGGCACGCCGTCCACCGCTCGCTCTGCATCCCGCGCCAGATCCAACCGCTTTCGGAGTTTTACCTGCGGCACCAGCAGGAAGATCGGCACGGTCGCCAGCCCGCGTCCGGTTTTGGATTTCGATGCCACTGCCCGGCCCTTGGAGTTCAGCCGCCCCTCGGCCACCAGTAGGCTGGGCCCCCTGCGGCGGTAGATGAACCGCAGGCGAAGGCCGGTGCGGCGCTCCCATTCGCCGGGGGTGATCCGGCCTCCCTTGGTGCTTTTCCCTGCGGCCGGGGTGGGGATCGCCAGCCAGAACCCGTCCATTGACCGGATCAGTGGCCCGGTGTCATGCGCGCCGATGATCACCGGCGCGTTGGACCAGACCAGCGCGGCCGCGTTCAGGCTGTCGCCGGATTTGGGGAAGCTGGCGAGGCGGATGGAGTTGCCCAGCCTGGTGCCGAGGCCAGCGCCGGTGATCTGACCGCGCCAAGCGGATTTCAGGGAGGTGCCCGCTTCGCGCATGGCGGCGGACACCGCCCTTTCACCGGCGGCGATTTCGGCCTGCATCAGGGCGACGAGATCGGGGTCGAACGCGATCTTCAACTTCATGATGGACGCAGGTCCAGCGACCAGATCAGGCGTTCGCGGTCGCGCACTGGCTCCCCCTGAATAGTGAAGCTGTTGGTGCCGATCACGATCAGATCGCTGGGCCTGGGATCCGGCAGGTCGGACACGCGCACATCCACCATCACGGTGTCGCTGACAAACCGCCCAGCGCCGAAGTCTGTGATCCGGTCCGGGGCGCGGCGGATGACGCGGATCGGGCGTTCTTCCGACGTGGTGGCGGAAATCCAGACAGCGGCCGCCGCCATGGACGGGTTGGCATAGATCCGGTCCATGGCGGCGGCGAAGACGTTCATCGGGGGCGCCCGTCAGTTCGAGGTGTGGATGCGGATCGCGATGCGCGGCCGCTTGTTCACCGGCAGAATTGACGCCTCCGTCATGAGGTCGATCCAGCGCCCCTTTTCGTCGAGGTGCTGGCGGGCATAGAGCGGCAGACCCATCGTGTTCGCGGCCTCGAGCAGGTTGGCCGGGCCGCCGTAGGTCGTGAAGGTGTCCATCGTGCCCAAGGGGAACGCGATGCCTTCGTTGGCCGGAACCAGCCGTTCGGTGGTCTTGGTCGAAAGGGTGACGGTGCCCGCGTATTCTTCGAACACGATGCCCGCGAAGGGGAAGTTGCGGCGCACGTCCTGGCGCAGGGGCTGCGCGCCGGTGGCGGCGTAGAACTTGTAGGCCTCCTCGGTCTTTGGATGCGCGATCAGCTTGTCGAAGAACTCGCGGCTGACGAGGGCATGCACGTCCGACATGCTTTCGCCGAGGAGGTTGTCCTCGATTGCCCGCAAAACCTCGCGCACCTTGCTTTGGACGAGGGTGCCAGCGGTGCCCAGCAGGAAATCCACCGAGATCTGCGCCAGCCCGAATTCGGTGAAGTAGTTGTAGAGGGTCGTGCCTGCGCCGTCCTTCACGATGCCGCGCAGGGCGTTCATCTCCATGTATTCGCGGGTCTGGGCATGCTTGCGCCGCATCAGCTGCAGCTTGCGGTTCATGACCTCGACCAGCGGGTCGGCACCATCGAAGACGCCCAGCGCGGGCTGGCCCTGAATGTCACCCGGCAGGATGACGTCATCATGCGGGATCCACGGAAGCGCGAAGGACCGCATGGAGCGGCCTTCCCGGGTGCCGACCGTCGCCGGGCCGCCGAGGGGGACTGAGGGAAGCAGGTTCAGCACACCCTCGTATTGCTCGATGATGACCGACCGCTGGCTGACGCCTTCGAAGCGGAAGAGGCCGATCTGGCCAAGGCGGGTGTAGAGGTTGGGCAGGATGTTGATGGCCTGCGTCATTTCGGCCAGCGAATAGCCGCCAGCGTCAAAGGGATTGCGGACAAGGGTCATTGGGTACTCCGGGGGAAAGAGGGGGAAGAGGTGGCGACGCCAAGCGACAAGGGTCGAGCGTCAGACGCCGTCGCGGGCGATGATGCCGACGGCGGCCAACTGGGCGATCTTGGCGGTGATCTTGGCCGCGTCGTTGACTGTGCCCTCGTAGGCGAGGCCAGCGCGTGACACGATCGATGGGCCCCGGGCGACGACGATGCCAACGGCGTCGGCCAAGGTGGCATTCACGGGGTAAAGCAGGACCGCGACGGCGACCTGTGCACCATCGGCCCCAGCCGCAGCAGACAGCGTGTATTTGCCACTGGCGGCAATACGACCGAGGACGGCACCGGAGGGATAGTTGGTGCCGATCAGCAGCGTGATCACCTCGCGGGTGTAGTTCGGGTTGACCTCATATTTGAGGACATCGCCCATGCTGGGCGGTTCCGTCAGGACGGGCATTGGTCAGTCTCCATGTGTTGGGGGTGGTGCAGGTAGGAGCGGCGCCGGTTCAGCGCTTGGCGTCGGTCGCGGCCTTCCGTGCGGCGGCGATGATTGGGCTGTCTTTGGCGGCAGCTGCAGCTGGGGCGGTAGCGATGATGCCAGCGGCATCGCTGCGGGCGGCGAGATCGGCTAACACCCGGGCGCGCAATGCGTCGGGTTTCAACCCGCGCGTGACGGCGTCGGCCGCGTCGATGGTCACGCCCAGCCGGGCGGCCTGCGCACAAACCAGCGCCACCTCGGCGGCCTCGGCGCGAATTGCGTCGGCGGTCATGGTCGTTGGCGTTACATTGGCCGCCGCAGTTGGCGGCTCTGGCGCAGCCGCGACTGGCGGTGTTGCAAGGGGCGCCGTCGTGTCGGCGTAAATTTCAGGTGTGGTGGTCATCTGTGGGCCCTTTCTGCTGGGGGAGGTTGTGCCGCGAGGCGCGGCGGCGAAGGCGTGGAAGGCGGCGACGGGATCGGCGAGATCGTCGGCCAGACCGGCGGCGATGGCGTCGGCCCCGCGGAAGACCGCAGCTTCGGTGGCCAGTGCTGCGGCCTGTGGCAGCCGGTCCCCGCGACCGGCAGCGACGGTTTCAGCGAAGAGAAAGCGCACAACCTCCAACTCACGCTGCATCTGGTCGTGCACCGCTTCGGGCAGGGGCTGATAGGGATTGGCATCGACCTTGTGCAATCCTGCGTGGATTAGCGTGACGGCGATGCCCTTCTGATCGAGGGCGCCGCTCATGTCAGTGTGAAGCGCGACAACACCGATGCTGCCGACAGCGCCGGTGCGGGGCAGGATGATCCGGTCGGCCTGAGAGGCGAGGACATAACCAGCCGACAGGGCATGCTCTGCCACAAAGGCGTGGACCGGCTTTTGCGATCGCGCCGCCCGGATGCGGTCGGCCAGATCGAAGGCCCCGGCGACCTCGCCACCGAAACTGTCGATGTCCAGTGCGATGCCACGCACGCCGGGATCGGCCAGTGCGGCCTGCAGCTGGGCGGCGATCCCCTCATAGGAGGTCAGACCGGAAGATTGCCCGATCCAAGCGCCACGGTGCACAAGCGTTCCGGCGATTTCGATGACCGCGATGCCATCGACCACCGCAAAGGGCTGGGTGCCATTGCGCTGATGACGCTGGGCAAGGTCGTTCCCGAACAGAGAGGCGCGGGCGGGAAGTGCGGCCGTGGCCTGATCGGGGCTGTCGACCGCCAACCCCTGGAACGTGATTTCCTTCCCGGTGATGCGCGGCCCCAGCCCCGACAGGAAGGCCAGCGCCTTGGCCGGGTCGACCATCAGGGGCGTGTTGAAGGCGCGCTGGGCGATTTGGGCATGGTGCATCATGCGCCCTCCTTGGGGTCGGGTTTTTCATCGGCGGTGTTGTCGGTCTCGTCGTCGTTGGCGCTGTCCTGATCCGTATCCTTCGCCGTGCCTTCACCCGGCCCTTGCGCGGGTGACCCAGGGCGACGGAAGTCGAGGCCCAGCGCTGCTTCCCGTTTGCGTTCGGCTGCGATTTCGCGGTCCACCTGCTCGGCGTCGTACCCACGCTCTGCCAAGGCTTGCGTCCGAGACTTCAGGCCCGCCTCGATCTGCAGGATCTCGGCCGAGGCGTCCTTCATCGGGTCTATCCAGTCCCACTTGGTCGGCAACCAGGCGCAGGCCTGATATTGGCGCCGCTGGCTGTCGTAGCCGGGCAGGTCCAGCGCACCGGACAACACGGCGGTGTCCATCCAGCGCACCCAGACCGCGCGGCAGAGCTGGTAGACCAGCACCCCATGCTGCCAGGCCGAGATCCGGCGGCGAAATTCGATAAGGGATATCCGCGTGTTGGAGAAGTTGCCCTTCGCCGTGTCGCCGGTCAGATAGCCGTAGGGCACGCCCAGCGCCGCCGCGATCTGCAGCAGGGTGCGATACTGGAACGGCTCATAGGTGCCGCCCGAGTCCGGTGTGGCCGGGGTAGACACATCCTCACCCGGATCCAACCGCACCACCTGTCCGGGTTCAACCTCCAGATCCTCCTCGGTCGGCTCCAGCGGCGTTTCCGGGGCGGGCGACGTGATGAACATCGCGAACATCGCCGCGATTTTCTTCCGCTCCAGTTCGGCATCGTCATAGAGGTCCAGCGTGAACAGTTTGACGATGGCGGCTGCAAACCGCGACACGCCGCGCAGCTGGCCAGCCTCGACGGGGTCGAGGACATGGATCACATCGCCAGCCGGGACGCGGACGGTTTCCCCAGCCAGACCCGGATCGGTCAGATCACCGGGGTGGCGACGCAGGAAGTGATAGGCAATGCGACGGCCGATGCCGTCGAACTCGATGCCCTGCCGGATCAGCCCTGCGCCGGGCAGGGTCCGGTTCATGTCGAGAGGCAGCATCTCGGCGGGCAGCATCTGTAGTTGCAGCGGCACCGCCAGTCCGTCGTCGGCCCGGCGCGGTCGGATGCGGATGAAGACCTCGCCCGACAGGAAGACCTCGCGCGCCGCGCGCCGCTGCAGCCCGTAGAAATCCGTTAGCCCTTCGGCGTCAGCATCGTCAGTCCACGCGAGCCAGAGTGCCTGCAGCTCTTCCTTCTTGGCCGCATCCGCGAGGATCGAAGAGGGCTTGATGCCGTCGCCAACGACATTGCTGGCGAAGCTTTCCACGGCATTGGCGGCATAGCCGTTGTTGCGGACCAGCCAGCGGGCGCGGGCGGTGATGGTGTCGCCCGAGGCTGCGATCAGCGTGTTCACATGGGCGCGGGATGCCCGGAACCCGCGCAGGCGACGATGCGACTGTGCCGCGTCAAACCCGCCGATGATCGACCCCAGCCGCTGGCGGAAAGCCTCGAACGCCATGGATCACAGACCTTTTGACGCGACAGTGCCCCAGCGCCGACGACGCGGGGTACCGGTGGAGGCCGTGGCAATCCTGGTTTCCAGATCGCTGATGGCGTTCGCCAGTTCGGCGTCTGAGCCATAGTTGATCGATTTGCCGTCATAGCTGACTGACCGGACGCCCGCATAACGTGCCTCCTGCAGCGCGGCCAACAGGGCGCGCATCCGTTCCAGATCCATTTCAGTCCCTCATGAAGTTCGGTGTATATGCCCGGCGTTTGCGCCGTGGCGTGGTCGGTGTTCCGGCCTTGGGCGTGGCGGGCGCTGCAAGTTCAGTCGCGACGGCAGGCGTGGGCGCCGGTCGGGTTTCCACCCCGGCCTGTGCTTCAAGCCGCCGCCAAGTCGCCTCGTCCCAGCGATCCGCGCCCATGATCCATGCTGCCGCCCGCGCGTAGACGCGGGCGTCCAGCGCCTCGTTGCGTTCCCGCATCTTCTGCCATTCAGGGTGGGCATAGCCGCGCTTGTTGCGCACGGTGACCAGCTGTTCCGCCACCAGTTGCTTCAGCCATTCGGTGTCGATCCAGTCGGGCAGATGCACCGTGCCGGGCGCGTCCAGCACGCCCAGCGCGCGGTCTTCGTCACTTGGCCGCTCCAGCCGCAGGAAGCGGTAGGTCTCAGTCTTGAAGGTCGCGGTGGCCACCGACCACAGCCGCGCCCCGCGGCGCAGACGCTTGCCGCCGATAGTGGCATCCACAAAGGTCGGACCCGACACTGGCGTGGCGCGGTTGAAGCCTTCGAGGCCCTTGATCGGTGCGACCTGGTCGAAGCCCTGTTTCCGCGCCCATGCGTAAACCGCCGGGGCTTCATAGCCGGTGTCGATGGCCAGCTTGCCGATCACCATCACCGCCCCATTGGCGCAGGTCCATGTTCGACCGAGCAGGGCCGTCAGCTTGTCCCAGCAGGCCGGATCGTCTGGGCCACCCGCAATGACGATGTGATCGACCAGCCAGCTTTCCAGACCTCGACCCCAGGCCCAGACATCGACCTCGATCCGGTCCTTCTGCACATCGACGCCAGCCGTAAGGAACAGACCGCCGACGGGGATCTGCGCGCCCGCGTAGCTTTCGCGACGTTCCGCCAGCCGCTGCCACTCAGGGGCTTCGCCCGACTCCACCCATGTCTCGCCCAGCAGGGTATTGCGCGCGACGCGCAGCATCTCTTCCGAGCCTTGCGCTGCCAGCCACTCGCGCGCGATCTGCTGCCAGCTTTTCCAGCCCAGCGGCGAATAGAGCGCCGAGATGTGGAAGCCGATGGAATGCGGATCGGCGGAAACAGCCGTCGCGCGCCACTCCCCGCATTCCAGCATCTGAGTCTTGTGATGCTCGGCGATGGGGCGTTCGCAGCCCTCGCAGTGATAGGCCGCCGTGTCGGGCCGTCCTTTGTCCCAGCGCAGGCGTTCGAACTGCAGCCATTGCATCGCCCCGCAGTGGGGGCAGGGCACGAAATACCGGCGCTGGTCCGATGCCTCGAACTCGCGCTCGATCCGGCTCAGCCCCCGGATCGTCGGAGTCGAGACCATGAACACCTTGCGCCGGTGCGAGAAGGTGGTGGTCCGCGCCTCCGCCAGAGTGACCGGGTCGCCCTCTTCATCTGCCGACGCCGGATAGGCGTCTACCTCGTCGAGGAAGATGTAGCGCGCGGGCATCGACCGCAGGCCGGTGGCGCTGTTGGCACCGGTCAGCACCAGGATACCGCCGGGGAACTCCTTCGACAGCATCGAATTGCCCGCGTCGCGGGACCGTGCCGGATTGACTCGTTCGCGCAGCGCAGGGGAGTCAGAAATCAGGGGGTCGAGCCGCCCGCGCGACGTCCGCTTCGCCAGTTCGAGGGATGGCAATACCGCCAGCATTGGCCCCGGCGCGTGATGGATGACAAAGCCGATCCAGTTGTTGCCAGCCTCGGTCGCGCCGACCTGCGCCGCCTTCATGAAGGTCACGCGCTGCGCCGGGTGGCGCGGTGACAGCGCATCCATGATCTCGCGCAGGTAGGGCGCGCGGGCCGTACGATAGCGCCCCGGTTCGGCCGCCCCGCGCGAGGACAGCCAGCGATGTTCATCCGCCCATTCCGACACCGTCAGGTCTGGGTCGGGACGCATCCCTTTGCGCCAGGAGCGCAGGATGTCCTCGGCCCCGTCAAAGCCAAGGTCGAGGTCGTCCGTCAGGTCGTTGCTAGCCGTGTCGGCGCTATCCGAGGGAAACCCGGAGATCGGCGAGGTCGTCGAGGTGCTGTCTGACATGGGCTTCCAACACCCTCTGCAGGATCGCGGCCTCGATGATCACCGGCGTGCCGGTTTGTTTTTCCACTCCCAAGGCCACTTCAGCCGCCATCAGCGCTGCCACTCTGTTGGGCCAGGTGACCCAAGTATCGCGTTCCTGTCGGGCCAACCGGAACACCAGCGCTTCTGCCCGGGCCCGGTCGACCAGCGTGCCCTTCTTCTTCTGAATGCCAAGCTGCTTGTCCTGCGCCTGGTAAACCGTCAGCGCCGTGCGCGCCTTCAGATAGGACGAGCTGTCTGCTGGCCCGGAAAACCCGGCATCACCACCCGTGCTGCGGCGCTGCTGGTCCGGATCGGTCATCTCGCCACGCCGCACATCCGACGCGGCGGCGTTGATAGACCCATCGCTGTAAACCACCAGCCGACTGGCTTTTCGGGCCTTCTGGATCGCCCCGCGAGAGAGGCCGGAGTGGGCGGAATACTCCCGCTCGGACATACCTTCCATGGCTCTTAGATTTACCTCAAGGTATTGGAATTAAACGGAAATGATCTTCTTATTCAGTTGATTACACTCCCGTGTAGAGCGATTCTGGGTCCAAGGAAAACGATGCAACTCACCCCCGGAGACCACGCCATGACCACCAAGACCGCCCCCGCAAAAGCCCCCAGCGACGCCCTGCTGCTGGAGATTGCGACGAAGCATTTCCACAGCATCGAGACGCTGGAGACCCAGAACAGCGACCGTCTGGATTTCCACGATGTCGCCGTCTGGGCGATCCGCGCCGCCTTGGTCGAGGCCTTCGCTGCGGGCGTCAGCGCCGCGACGAAGCGCTGAGGGAGGGCAGGGACATGACCATGGCCACCACCACCATCCGCATCGACATCGACACACTGCCCGACCATCTCGACCGCTCGCGCCCCAACGTGGTGGCGGAGGTGATCGAAGCCGCGCTGCGCGAGGGCGGTATCAAGGCCGACTGCTCGGACCTCTTTTCGCACATCAAGATCGACCTGCCGACCACGCAGCTGGCTGTCGCCAGCGCCATGCTGGTCGATCTGCAGCTGATCTGAGGTGCGGCCATGAGCACCCGCGCGCAGATCGCCATCCAGATCGGCCCCGAGGAATGGGCGCATGTTTACGTCCATTTCGACGGCTATCCCGCCCACATGCTGCCCGCGCTGGCACGCTGGAAACCCGAGGACATTCTCACCGCCCGGGAAATCCGGCAGGTCACGCCCGAGGCGCTGGATTGCTTCAGCCCACCGCGCGCACCGCGCATCCTGCCGCGCCCGACGCGGGAGTTTGCGCATCTCTACATGTGGATCGGATGCGAGTGGGTGCATGTGGTGCCAAGGGCCGATGCACCCGGAGTGTAATCAGAAAGCACTGATATTGCTTGGATTTACCTACACTAGCCGCCCCACCAGAGCGATGGTGATTACACAGAAACGATGCAACTCACCCCCGGAGACCCCGCCATGACCACCCGCCGCGCGACCGACAATGCCAAAGCCCTCGACGCCTTCATGACCGCCAAGTTCCAGATCGAAGCGATGCTGGAGCGCCTGAAGGCCCTGAGCGACGATCACTTCGAGACCCACCCGGACGAGATCAATTGGGGCCACGTCGGCACCCTGAACCACTACGCCAGCCTTCTGCGCCAGATCACTGACAGCGCGTTCAAGGAGGGCGAACATGCCGCTTGATCCCGCCCAGCGCCACCAGATCGAACAGGATGCGATCTCCGCCGCATGGGAGGCAGAGCGACTGGCCGCCTGCGACCGCGCTATCGCCCTTTTGCGAGAGATCGCCGATCTGGAGCGCGACGACGATGGCGACGTGATCATCGGCACGGATGCCGACGGCCACAACGACCTGATGTCGCGCATCACCGCCTTCCTTGCCGCCAACGACCAATAGGGGAACCCTAGATGACAAAGCTGACCGAAACCCAGACCATCATCCTCAGCGCCGGAGCCCAGCGCCCCGACAACATCGCCCTGCCGCTGCCCAAGGGGCTGGCCGGTGCGGCGGCGAAGATGGCTGTGTCGAAGATGATCGAACACGGCTGGCTGCAGGAGGTTGATGCCAACCTGCGCCGGGGTGAACCGCTCTGGCGAGAGACGGGCGATGGACATGGCACCACGCTGGTGGTGACGGATGCTGGCTTGCTGGCCATCGGGATCGAGCCGGTGGTGGTGAAAACCGTCGCTGCAATCCGCGAACATGCCGTCAAGGCGCCGCCACTGAAGCCGCCGAGCCAGCGTGAAGGGACCAAGCAGGCACTGCTGATCGAGATGCTGGGGCGCCCTGAGGGGGCTTCCATTGCAGAGATTGTCGAGGCGACCGGGTGGATGTCGCATAGCGCTCGTGGTGCAATCTCAGGCGTTTTGAAGAAGAAGCTCGCCTTGCCAGTCACCTCCGGGAAGGTCGAGGGGCGAGGGACCGTCTACAAGCTGCCTGCCTGAACCATCGTGAACTTCTGACCGCCGCCGTTCCGACCGCGCGGCGGTAACTCATTGCCAAGACAGAAGATCGCGTGCTGCCGCCTGCAGGATGTCCTGCGCCATGCGCGGCTCACAAGTGTAGATCCCGCCCGGCTCCGGATCACCGACATTGTCCTCGAACCACGACCGTCCCTCGTCCGAGATCGGACGCAGGACAACGATGGTCCCATGGTCGTTGATTTCGATATGTTGCCAGCCTTCGGTCATGGGTCAAGGCTATTGGGTCACGGCAGATGATTCAACCGGATCCCGACATAGGCGTTTTCAGCCTTTCGGGGATCCTTTTGCCTTGCAGCATCGCTCAAGCTGCCAATGGCCCAGACCATGTGCGACAGGATGCGCATCACGTGCTCCAAGTCGGAATGTGTATGCTTTCTCTTCTCGCCGTTCAGTTCCGTCTCCAGATGTGCGTCCCCGCGATTGCCGAAGGGGTCGGCCGTTATGCCGATCAGGCCGTGGCTGATACGATTCCTGAGCTCTAGTGCCATCATGAGGCGGGTGCGCACTTCCTTGACCAAATCCTGGTGTTCGGCGCGTTCAGCGCAGATTGACGCCTGTAGGCTTTCCCAACGCGCGATTTTCTGGGCCAAGGTGTGTGCCCCGTTGCGACTCGTGCCGTCGTCCAGTTCTTCGACACGCTTGGTGATCTCACGTTCTATGGACGACCAAAGAAACAGGATCGAGCCGACGCTCGCCTTCATTTCCACGAAGGTTACGGGATTGATGGCGGTGTCATCTTGCATGGCAGGTCGGGTCTCGAATTCCTTTGCATCAAGGGCTTTATGGGCCAACGTCCTCTCCGATGAAAGCTATTAACCTTGTAGTCTGGCGCCCTTCTTCCCCGTCGCCATCTCCCACCGCCGCACCGCCGCGTCGCAATAGACGGGATCTAGTTCCATCGCGAAGCACCGTCGCATAGTGCGTTCTGCGGCGACGATCTGGGTACCAGAGCTGTTGATTTTCACCCAGAAGTGAGCCGGTTTTTTCGCCGAGAAGTGAGCCACCTCTAATTATGGATTTCGGTTCATGCTGGGGTCAAGGGCGGGTTTGTCTCCTTCTTTTTTCGGGCCGCGGCGGC
>NZ_QXXQ01000002.1 GCF_003570715.1 Gemmobacter lutimaris
AACGGCTTCAACCGCTCCATCTGCTCGTCTGTCAGCCAGAAAAGGTTGCTCATCCTCACCCCCAATGTCCGGGAGCTTGAATCACGCAGCGACCGCAGCCTCAAGCCGATCAATGGGTCCTGACCCTCAGCCGATCACAAGGTCTTCGGCGGATTTTCCAGAGGCGAGAGCGTCCACAAACCACTGCGGTTTGCGGCCGCGGCCCGACCAGGTCAGGGAGGGGTTTTCGGGGTGCCGGTATTTTGCAACTGCGGGTGCGCGGGTGGCCTTCACTTCCACGCCAACGAGATCGGCAAGCGAATATCCCATTTCACGAGCAAATGCTTCGACCTTGGCGCGGGTTTCGGCTTTCTGCCGTTCCTCATAACCGGAAATCGCCTTGGCGACATCCTTCTGCAATTGTTTCAGTTCCTTGAGTGACAAAGAGTCCAGATCAGTCATTCAGATCCCCAGATGTCTATTATCCAAAATCTCTATAGACCTATTTCAAACCTAACGCCAATCATGCAGATCGCCGGATCGGTTTCTCTTTCACGAATTGCACCAATATCGCGCAACCTGCGCGTGGGTTTATATTTTGCAAACAACCCAGATCAAATATATCTGAAATTGCAGCCAACTTTCGATGTCTGTTTTTCTCCGGCGGTGGCTGAAAAACTGTGCGAATCAACCTGCCGGTGGTCGTGGTCGCGCCTGCCGGAAAGGGTGAGATACCGCCAGACGACGGGTGCATCGCCGTGCGCTTCAGCCTGGCTGTTGTCGTGCAGCGCGATATGACGCATGGTTTAGCTGCATTGCGGATGCGAGTTTGATGCAGGTCAAGGCAGCGACGGGTCTGCCGTCCGATACCAGCCGCAACCCAGCCAACCGGAGTTCCGTCCGTGACCAGCCCCGATACCGAGCCGCACAGCCTTTACGCCGCCCGCGAACCTGTCTTTCCAAAGCGGATCAAAGGCACCTTCCGCACGCTGAAATGGTGGCTCATGGCCCTGATGCTGGGCGCCTATTACCTTGCACCGTGGATTCGCTGGGATCGTGGACCGGAACTGCCGGATCAGGCGATCCTGCTGGATATGGCGGGGCGGCGCTTCTTCTTCTTCATGATCGAAATCTGGCCGCACGAATTCTATTTCGTTGCCGGATTGCTGATCATGGCGGGGCTTGGGCTGTTCCTGTTCACCTCGGCGGCGGGGCGGGTATGGTGCGGCTATGCCTGTCCGCAGACCGTCTGGACCGACCTGATGATTCTGGTCGAACGCTGGGTCGAGGGTGACCGGAACGCCCGGCTGCGACTGTTTCGGCAAAAATGGGATGCCGAGAAGATCCGCAAGCGCCTGCTGAAATGGGCGCTGTGGCTGCTGATCGGTCTGGCGACTGGCGGGGCGTGGATCTTCTATTTCACCGACGCGCCGACGCTGGCGCGCGATCTGGTGACCGGCAATGCCCATCCCATCGCCTATACGACGCTGTTCATCCTTACGGCGACAACCTTCGCCTTTGGCGGCTTCTTCCGCGAACAGGTCTGCATCTACGCCTGCCCGTGGCCGCGCATTCAGGCCGCGATGATGGACGAGGATACGCTGACCATCGGTTACCGCGAATGGCGGGGCGAGCCGCGCGGCAAGCCGGGTGTGGCGGGCAATGGCGACTGCATCGACTGCAAGGCTTGCGTCAACGTCTGCCCGATGGGCATCGACATCCGCAACGGGCAGCAACTGGCCTGCATCACCTGTGGCCTGTGCATCGACGCCTGTAACGAGATTATGGACAAGATCGGCAAGCCGCGTGACCTGATCGGCTATCTTGCCCTGACCGATGAAACCCGCGAACGCGCCGGCGAGACGCCGAAATCGGTGTGGAAACATGTGTTCCGCCCGCGCACCATCCTTTACACGACACTGTGGACCGCGGTTGGGGTCGGCCTTCTGGTCGCCCTGTTCATGCGCTCGGACATCGACGTAAACGTCTCGCCGATCCGCAACCCGCTGTATGTCACCCTGTCGGATGGCACGATCCGCAACGCCTATGACCTGCGGCTGCGCAACAAGCTGGGGGCGGCGCATGACTATGCGATCAGCGCCACTTCAGATGCCGATCTGCGGGTGCGGATCGAGGGCACCGATGGCGATACCGTGAACGTGCCGGCCAATGACACGCTGTCGGTCCGCATGTATCTTGAGGCCACGCCGGACAGCCCGGCGGCCAATCAGGAACGCACCGACGTGCGGCTCTGGATCAAGGACGCCGATGGCGGTGACACGCGGATCCATCATGACACGGTGTTCCACGGGAAGGACAAATAAGATGGGCGAGATCACCGGGCGTCAGGTATTGGGTTTCACCGTCGGGGCTTTCGCCGTCATCATCGGGGTCAATGTGCTGATGGCCTACAAGGCGATCAGCACCTTCCCGGGGCTTGAGGTCGATAACTCCTATGTTGCCTCGCAGACCTTCGATACCGACCGGAAGGCGCAGGAATCCTTGGGCTGGCTGCTGGTGCCTGAATACCGCAAGGGCGAGGGGTTGCACCTTACCTTCACCGATGCGGGTGGCCAGCCCGTGCCGGTGCAGGGCTTGACGGTGCTGATCGGTCGCACCACCACGGCGGCGGAGGACCAGACGCCCTCATTCGTGCGGGAGGCGGGCGTCTACAAGGCGCCGATCGAACTGGCACCGGGCAAATGGATGTTGCATGTCGAAGCCCATGCCGAGGATGGCACCTTGTTCCGGCAGCGGCTGGATCTGTTTGTTCGGGGGTAGGCCATGACGCTGGCGCAGCGCATCGACCCGCTGCCGGAGGAAACCGGCCATGCCGCCCCCTCGGCCTGTCCCGCTTGCGTGGCGGCGCCTTCGGCGGAACAGCTTGCACGGATGGCGGCGCCGGCGGATGCGCGGCTGATGCTGTCGGTGCCGATGGCGCATTGCGCGGTCTGCATCTCGACGGTTGAACAGGCGCTGGCGGATGTGCCGGGTGTGCGCTCGGCGCGCATGAACCTGACTCTGAAGCGTGTCTCGGTCGAGGCCGAGCCGGAGATTGACGCCACGCCGCTGATCGCGGCGCTGAAGGGCGTGGGCTACGAGGCGCACGAACTGGACGCGGGCCTGCTGAGCGCGACCGAGACCGACAAGCAGGGCCGTGACCTGCTGATGCGGCTGGGTGTTGCCGGTTTCTCCATGATGAACGTCATGCTTCTGTCGGTCGCCGTCTGGTCGGGGGCCGAGGATGCGACGCGCGACATGTTCCACTGGATTTCGGCTGCCATCGCGCTGCCGACCGTGGTCTTTGCCGGTCAGCCCTTCTTCAAATCCGCTTGGGCCTCGTTGCGTGTCGGGCGGCTGGGGATGGACGTGCCGATCAGCCTCGCGTTGATCCTCGCCTCGGCCATCTCGGTTTTCGAGACGATGAACTCCGGTCATCATGCCTATTTCGATGCGGCTGTGATGCTGGCCTTCTTCCTGCTGGCAGGGCGCTATCTGGATCACCGCACCCGCGCGGTGGCGCGGTCGGCGGCCGAGGAACTGGCGGCACTGGAAGTGCCGCGCGCGACCGTGCTGCGCGACGGCGAGGAGGTGACTGTCGCCATTTCGGAAATCGCGGTGGGCGAGTTGGTGCGGGTGCGCCCCGGCGGCAGGATGCCGGTGGACGGTGTGGTCGTCGAGGGCACGTCGGAACTGGACCGTTCGCTGCTGACCGGGGAAAGCCTGCCGGTCTGGACCGGCCCCGATACCGTGGTCAGCGCGGGCGAGGTCAACCTGACCGGCCCTCTGACCTTGCGCGTCACAGCGGCGGGGCGGGATTCGAGCCTGCACCGCATGGCCGATCTGGTCGCGGTGGCCGAGGCGGCCAAGACCCGCTACACCAGCCTTGCCGAACGCGCGGCGCGCGCCTATTCGCCGCTGGTTCATCTGCTCAGCTTTTCCGCCTTCGGGTTCTGGATGTGGAAAACCGGGGGCGATCTGCGCTATGCGGTCAATATCTCTGCTGCCGTGCTGATCATCACCTGCCCCTGCGCGCTGGGGCTGGCGGTGCCGGCGGTGGTGACCGCGGCCTCGGGCAAGCTGTTCCGCAAGGGGTTGCTCATCAAGGATGGCACCGCGCTGGAGCGGTTGGCCGAGGTGGATACCGTCGTCTTCGACAAGACCGGGACGCTGACACTGGGTGTGCCGGAGCTGACCAATCTGGGCGACCATCCGCGTCAGGCGGCCGAAGTGGCGATGGCACTGGCCGGGGCTTCGGCGCATCCGCTGGCGCAATCGCTGGTGCAGGCGGGGCGTGCGGCGGGGCTGCAACCGGCGCAGGTATCCGATCTGCGCGAGGTGCCGGGCTATGGTGTCGAAGGGCAATGGCGTGGCCGCCGGGTGCGGTTGGGTCGCGCTGGCTGGTGCGCGGCCGAGGCGCTGCCGGTGACGGCGACCTATCTTTGCACCGGCGAGGGCAGCCCGCGCGCCTTCACCTTCGCCGACCGGCTGCGCCCCGGCGCCGCCGAGGCGGTGGCCGCCTTGCAGGCGCAGGGCAAGGACATCCGGCTGATTTCCGGCGATGCCGAGGGTGCGGTGGCCGATCTGGCCGGGCGGCTGGGCATCCGGCACTGGACCGCCGGCGCGCTGCCGGCTGAGAAAGCCGCCGAAGTTGCGGCGCTGACTGCGGCCGGGCACAAGGTGCTGATGGTGGGGGACGGGCTGAACGACACCGCCGCGCTGACGGCGGCGGATGTGTCGATCTCGCCCGCGACCGCGCTGGACGCGGCGCGCACCGCCTCGGACATCGTGCTGCTGGGGCAGGATATGGCACCGATTGCCGATGCGACCCGGATCGCACGGCAATCGACGCGGCGGATTCGCGAGAATTTCAGCATTTCCGCGCTTTACAACGTGGTTGCGGTGCCGCTGGCACTGGTGGGGCTGGCCACGCCGCTGGCGGCTGCGCTGGCGATGTCGCTGTCATCCATTTCCGTGACGCTGAACGCGCTGCGGCTGAAATGAGGCTGGAATGGGTATCCTGACGTTTCTGATTCCGATCTCGCTGTTCATGGGCGGAGTCGGGCTGGTGGCGTTTTTCTGGGCGCTGAAGAAGGGGCAGTTTGACGATCCGCAGGGGGATGCGAACCGCATCCTGACCACAGATTACGACGACCATCCCAAGCCGTGATGTGGAAAGGGGGGCTGTCTGCCCCCCTCGCCCCTGCGGGGCACCCCCCGAGGATATTTTTGCCAAGATGAAGGCTCAGCGCCAGGCGAAGAAGTCTTTCGGGGCTTGCGCCAGCAAGTCGGCGGCGAGGTGGCGGCCAAGGGCAGCGCCATCGCTGGCAGGGCCGCGAATGTCGCCGGTGATGGTTTCGGAACCGTCGGGACGCAGAATCTCGCCGCGCAGCCAGAGGTCGGTGCCGTCCAGCAGCGCAAGCCCGGCGATGGGGGTTTCGCAGGACCCATCCAGCGCTGCCAGATAGGCACGCTCGGCAGCAAGGCGCAGGCCGGTGGGCGCGTGGTGCAGCGCGGCGAGCATCGCTTCGGTGCGCGGATCGTTCAGGCGTCGCTCCACACCGATGGCGCCTTGCGCGACGGCGGGCAGCATGTCTTCGGGTTCGATGGCGGAGCGGGCGACATGCGCCATGCCCAGCCGGTTCAGTCCGGCCATGGCAAGGAAGGTGGCCGAGGCCACGCCATCTGCCAGCTTCTTCATCCGGGTCTGAACGTTGCCGCGAAATTCCACCACCTCCAGATCCGGGCGGCGCGCTTTCAACTGTGCACGGCGGCGCAGGCTGGATGAGCCGACGCGGGCACCCTGCGGCAGGTCGGTGATGCCGGTGGCGGTGGCGGAGACGAAGGCGTCGCGCACATCCTCCCGCGGGAGGTAGCAATCGAGGATCAGCCCCCCGGGCTGCGCCACCGGCATGTCCTTCATCGAATGGACAGCGATGTCGATGCCCCCGGACAAGAGTGCCTCTTCGATTTCCTTGGTGAAGAGGCCCTTGTTGCCGATCTCCTTCAGCGGACGGTCGGCGGCGATCAGCACCGAATCGTCGCCGGTGGTCTTGATAACCACGATGCGGAAGGCGTCTTCGGGCAGGCCGAAGGCGGCCATCAGCCGGTCGCGCGTCTCATGGGCCTGAGCCAGCGCCAGCGGCGAGCCGCGGGTGCCGATCTTCAGCGGTTCGGCGGGGGTGGGGAGTGCGAGCGTCATGCCCATCGGCATAGCCTTGCGGCGCCTGCCTTGCAACGGTCAGCGCGCCGCAGGGGCCAGCAGATCCGCCAGAACCAGCGCCATGACAAGGGCGCTGTCCTGCATGTCCTGCACACCGACCCATTCATCGGGTTGATGCGCCAGATGCAGCAGGCCCGGCCCGTAGGCGATGCAGTTCTTCAGCCGTCCGATGCGGTCGATGTGTTTCTGGTCATAGGTGCCCGGCGAGACGACGTAATCGGCGACCTGACCCAGCACCTTTTCGATGGCGGCGGCGGTGGATCGCACCACAGGGGCTGTGCGTTCCGTCATCGTGGGCTGCACCTCGAACAGGTCGCGGATGGTGTAATCGAATCCGGGGCGGCTGGATTTCAGCCCGTCGAGCAGGCTCGTCATCTCAGCCTTCACCTCGGGCAGGGCTTCCTCGATCAGGAAGCGGCGGTCCAGCACGATGCGGCAGCGGTCGGCGACGCAGGGCGCGGGCAGGCCGGTGAAGCCGGGTTCCGGCTCCGCCTCGCCGCCGTGGATCGAGTTGATGTTCAGCGTCGATTGCCGGGCACCCTCGGGCACCACCGGCATGGCAGTGTGCTTGGTGGCGAGATGGGGATAAAGCCGGTGCTCGATCTCTTCCAGCACGGCGCCCATATGGCGGATAGCGCTGTCGCCGAGGAAGGGCATGGAGCCATGGGCGATCCGGCCCTTGGTTTCCACCTCGGCCCACCAGACGCCGCGATGGCCCAGACAGATACGGTCCTTGTGCAGGGGTTCGGGGATGATGACGTGTTGCACGCGGTCGGGGTCGAACCAGCCCTGTTCGGCTAGGTAGGCGACACCGCCATAGCCGCCGGATTCCTCGTCTGCCGTGGCGCTGATTTCGATGGCACCGGAGAAATCGGGGCAGGTGGCGATGAAGGCTTCGGCCGCGATGATGCTGGCGGCAAGGCCGCCCTTCATGTCGCAGGCGCCGCGGCCATAGATGCGGTCACCGTCCAGTTCGCCGCCAAAGGGATCGCGGGTCCAGCCGTGGCCGACCTCCACCACATCGTGATGGCTGTTGAAATGCACGCAATAGCCGGGTGCGCTGCCTTCACGCCGCGCCACCATGTTCCAGCGCGGCCATGTCTCGCTGTCGCCCGGCGCGCCCTCGGCCCGCACCAGCGCGGTGATGAAGCCGCGCGCCGACAGCCGGTCGGACAGGTAATCGCAGATCTCGCGGTAATGTCGCCCCGGCGGGTTCAGCGTGGGAATGCGGATCAGATCCTGCGTCAGCGCGATCAGATCATCGCGGCGGGCGGCGATTTCGGCGGTGAGGCGGGGGTGCAGATCGGGTTCCATGTTGCGGATCATAGGGACGCGGCCTAGCGTTCGGCAATGGACTGGATCGACCTTACCCGCCCGATGGACGAAACGCTGACGGTTTACGCGGAGCCGGGCTATTCCGACCCGCCGTTCCGCGTTGAACCTTGGTGCGACATCGCCGGGCAGGGCTATGCGGTGCAGCGGCTCGCGCTCGGCACGCAATGCGGCACCCATATCGACGCCCCTGCGCATATGGCGGAAGGTGGCGTCACGCTGGAGGCGCTGCCGGTTTCCGCGCTGGTCGGGCGATATGTCACGCTGCGGCCGGGGCAGGTGCCGGAGCGGGGTGACGCGACGCTGCTGTTCGTCGATGGCACGGTGGGGCCGATTGCGCGGGCCGGGTTCGACGCGGCGCTGGCGCTGGGCTTTCCGGTCTGGGTCATGGCGGGCGGGTTGCAGGTGGCGGGGGAGGAGCCATTGTTCCTGCACCGCGCCCTTGCGCGGGCCGGGATCTATCTGGTCGAGGATCTGGACGAGACCGCCGCCGCGCACCTGCCCGACCGGGGAGAGATCATCGCGCTGCCTTTGTGTCTGGTCGGCACCAGCGGGGCGCCGTGCCGGGTTCTGGCGCGTGGTGATGTGCTGCGTTGATTTTCCCGCCCGGCTGGCGCAGGCTTGGGGGGTAAGCGTGTCAGGCCGCGCGCAATTTTTCCGCGCGTGGTTCTGGTAAGGTGCCTGTGACCCGCACATATGTAAACGAGATTCACTTGGAGGAGCCAGATGGCCACGTTTGATGCCCAGATCGCCGAAAGCCAGAAGCAGATCGCCGAGGCTCAGGAAAAGATTGCCGCCATCACGACCCGGATCGAAACCGCGCGCCAGAACCTATCGCAGGGCGATGCTGCCATCGACATCGAAAATGCGACGCTGGAGGATGTGCACAAACACACCGACCTGATGAACGCCAATATCGCCGAGCTGATCATGGGGCTGGACGATGTGACAGCGGGCTTCACCGAAGATTTCAACGAACTGCGGTCGAAAACCACGATGGAAAGCGTGGTGGGCTTTTTCTCGGGCTCCAAATCCGAGGCGATGCGGCAGGAACGCCTGCGCACCGCCTCGATCGACAGCAAGTTGCAGGATCTGATTTCCAAATCCGATGTGATCGTGAAGCTGCTGCAAGGGCAGCTTGACCTGCTGAACGGCCAGAAAACCAAGGTGGAGGCGAACCTCGTCAGCACTCTGGACGAGCGTGAAACCACCGTGGCCGAGCTGGAGGCCGTGCGCACCCGCGTTGCCGCCATGGACCCGCAGATCATCGAACTGGAAAACAAGATCGCCGTCGAACAGGACGCCGCCGCGCGCACCAAGCTGGAAACCGATCTTGCGACGCTGAACGCCGAATACAACGCGCTGGTGCAGGATGAACAGGTGAAGCTGGCGAAAAGCCAGACGCTTGAGCGCTATATCGAAAAGGGCAAGACTTGGGTGGACAGTTTGCAGAACCAGGCGGCGACGCAGATGGTGCTGATCAACAAGCTGCAAACCGACACGCGGCAGCGGGTGGTGCTGTATGACGCGCTGACCTCCTCGCTGAAAACCGCGCAACAGCAGGATGTCGCGCACCGGATCAACGAGATCGGCGTGAAGACAGATCAGGAGGCGCAAGCCGCCATGGCCGCAATCGGAACCGCCACAAATCAGCGCATGGCCGACATGCTGGAGGCGCACGAGGGCCATATGGTCTTTGCGCGGCAAGTGCTGGAGGCCAAGGCCAAGGCCGACGAACGCTTTGCCCGGCGCTTTGCCAAGATCGTCGAGAAACACGACAAGAACCAGTATGGAGAGTGACACCGGGTTGGTTCCGCAGGTGCAAGGATACTGGACGCTGCGCCGGCAGACCATGGTGGCGCTGATCGTCGGGGCAGTCATGCTCGGGATCGGCATTGTCACTTCTGGGAGGCTGGTCGATTATCGAACGATCTTCGGCACCACGATCGAGGTGCAGTGGCTTTGGCTGCTCTGGATGATCTGGTTCGGCACAGGTTTCATCCTGTTCGCATTCGTCGGGATCATGCGGCCCTTGCAGCGGCGGCTTGTCCTGAGGCTGGCGCGCCATGATCCTTTGGTGCTTCCGCTGTTCGCTGCGATTGCCCCTTTGCGGCTGTGGATGTGGATTGATGCTTACGGGAAAGACCGGGATGCCTGAGACCCATCTGACCGACGATCACGCCACGCTGTCCGACAGCCTGCTGGCGCGGCGGTATTTCGCCAAGTTCGACGCGATCACCGGCCATCTGGGTCGGGTCGCGGCGGAACTGGAGGCCGAGGGGCGTCTGGGTCGGCTGGAGGCGCGGGTAATCGGCGGCTATGTGCAGCGGCTCGCGGCGACCTTCCGGGCGCTCAGCCACAAATATCTGATGACCGGGCGGCTGGAGGGCGCGCTGCCCGGTGCGCCGACCTTTGACCGGCATGAAAGCGGCTTTCCCATCGCGCAGGAACTGATGCTGATGGCGGTGGATGCGCAGCATGCCGTGCAGCATCTGGCGGGTATGGCGGCGGAGGCGGAGCTGAAAGACCGGATGGTGCGCCAGATCGTCGGTGATCTGACGGTGCCGACGCAGTTGCAATTCGCGCTGTCGCAGCGGCTTTATTACGAGGCGCTGAAGGCGGGTGGGCTGTTTCAGGCGCGCAACGACCCTGATGCGCAATGGGTGGCCGATGTGGGCGACCGGCGGCGCTTTCTGGTGCATTGGGCGGTTTACGACACGCAAACCAACCTGCCCGCGGTTTATCTGCTGGAGGTGGAGGATACCGGCCGCCGCCCCTTCCCGACCGATGACCGCCGCTGGCCGCAGGCGCAGGCGCATCTGATGGCGCAATCTCTGGCGGGGCTGAAACTGGTGACCATCGCCATGGGGTTCGATCGTGATTTCGCCGATCTTTACCCCCGGCGGCTGCGGCGGATCACGCTGGGGCCGATGTATTCGCACAGCTTCACCTTGCAATCCGGCCCCATCGCCGAGGTGCTGACCAATGCCATGGCCCCGACGGGCGAGGATTGGGCGCTGGTCTGGACCATCGAAGACCTGATCTCGGATCGCGAGGAAGAGGTGAAAGACGGCTGGTTCTCCACCGCTTTGCGGCAGGTCTGGCGGCTGGATCCGGTGAACGGCGGCGAGACCGGCGCGACCCGGCTGGAACGCATGATGATCCTGCCCGAACGCCCCTATCAGGCGCTGGCCGAGCTGAACCCGCCCGGTTTCGCCAATATTCGTAAATTTGTTGTGGGTGCCGGCGGGCGCCTCATTCCCGCGAGGTAGAAATGAGCACACGCGACACGATGGAACTGAAGGAAGAAACCATCCGCGGTCATTATGACGCGGCGCTGGGCTTGCTGACCGGATTCGACCACGCACCGCGCATCGCCACTGCAACGGCGGCCCCGGCGGCGGAACCCGAACGCTCCCCTGGCATCGGGGCGCGACCGCGATTCCGGTCCACCGTGCCGGGGATGGCGGCGCGGCCCACGGCGCGGCCCGGCGGGGTGCGGTTGGTCGAACGTATCGAGGCTTTGGGCGAGGGTCTGGTGACGCCGCCCGAGGCGCAAGCGCTGGCGGCGCTGCGGCGGGGCCTCGCCATTGCGCTGGCCATGGGGGAAACCTTCGCACAAGGCTCCGCGCTGGCCGAGTTGAAACGCGCCAACCTTGAGGCGCGCCTGCCCGAGCCGCGCCGTGCCGAGTTTACCGCGCTGCTGGCCGCCGAGGCGCTGGTGGTGCTGCATGCCTTCGCCAATGCAACAGCCTATCTGCTGGCGCCTGCGCTGGGCGAGGTGACGGTGGAAATTGGCACAGTCGAAGAGATCCTGACCGACAACGCGCCGCTCGCGTTGCAAGGCGTGCTGTGGGAACTGGATCAGGACATCGCCACCCATGGCACCGACGATCCGCGCCTGATCGCCACAATCGCCGCCTTCTGCGAGGCGCTGATGACCCGCGTGGCCTCCCGCGTCGAGGGCGTGGCACCTGCCGCACTCTTTGCCGGTCAAAGCTGGCGGGTGGAGGCGGACGGGCTGACCCTTGCAGGCTTCAGCCCCGCCCGCGCCGCGAAGGGCACGGCACTGACCATGCAGTTCAAGAAACCGACCGAGGTGGTGGGCAACCATATCGCCAAATATCAGGCGATGCGGCTGGCCAAGATGCTGATGGCCTATGATTTCAGCCGGAAGCTCAACCCCTTCGCGGAACTGGGCGGCTTCATCTTCACCTTCATGGGCGACGGCAAGCCCGGCACCGGCAAGACCACGCTCATTCAGATGATGGCGGGATTGCTGAATGATTACTGCAAGGTCGCGGGCTACCCGTTCCGCTATCAGAACTTCTCGATCGACCAGATCGACAGCTATCAGGGCAAGTCGGGGCAGAACGCTAAGGCCTTCATCACCAATATCATCGACCCGGCGGTGATCGCCTTCGGCACCATCGACGACATCGACCAGATCGCCGGCAAGCGCGGCGACCGGCAGTCGAGCGCGGGCCAGCAGGAGGTGACGGCGGTCTTCATGGAGGCATTCGCCGGGGCCAATACCGTGGTGCGCGGCAACTGCACCTTTGGCATGTTCTCGAACTACCCCGAAAACGTCGACGACGCGCTGCGCCAGCGGGCGGGCGCGCGGTTTCTGGTGGACGGCCCGCAAAGCCGCGAGGATTACATCGACATCCTCGCGCTGCTGCTGGGCAAGAACCATGCGATTCCGCTGGGGGAGCATGACCTGTTCGCCGCGCAGGAAATTAAGCGCGCCGTGGCTGCGAGTTTCGAAAAACACGCCCGCCCGCAGGAGGACGGCCTGATCCGGGTGTTCGACAAGGTCGCGGGTGACATCGGGCCGCTGGACACGATTGCCAAGCTCGGCACCTACCTCAAGGCGATCCAGCAGGCCGACGACCGTTTCACCGGGCGGGCGATCAAGAACATCACCGATGGGGTGAAGGTGCGCGCGATGGATTTCGAACTGCCCGACGACTGGATGGAAAACCCCGACCTGTTCCTGTTCCAGCCCTATGAGCGGAAGATGGAGATGATCCGAAGCCTGATGACGCCGATCACGGTGGAGATGGTGGTGCAGGAGATCAACCGCTATGCGGATTCGGAATTCCGTTATGCCGACAAATCGGATGAGGCTGCGATCAGCACCATGGTCCGCGATTTCGGCCGGCAGGAAGAGGCGAAGCGGCGGTATCTGGAGGGGCGGGGATGAGTATTTGGGGGCTCTGCCCCCGCGCCTGCGGCGCTCCGCCGGGATATTTGGAAACAGATGAAAGGAGCGGGTTGCGGTGCGGCGGCTGATCGAAAAGGGCCTGATGTTCGGCAATCTGGTCGAGGTCTCCTCGCCTGCGCTGGTGGAGCGTTACCGGCGCGCGCTGCGGCATCTGACGGGGAAAGACACGGCGCTGACCGACTTTCACATCGACATCTCGGGCTATGCGCCGGAGATCGGCGATGAACTGGGCGATGACCTATACCTCAACCCCAATGGCTGTAACCGGCAGTTCATCCTGCTGACCACGGCGCAGAAAACGGCGCCGCTGCTGCATATCAGGTTTTCAACCTCGCGCGGCATCCTGCAACAGTTCATCGAGGCGAATGAGGCGCAGTTGTTCGCGCTCACCGCGCGTGATGCGGTGGCCGGAGAGTTGGAGAACAGCGTTTACGAGGTTTCAAACCCCACGCGGCTGTTCGACATGCGGCGGGTGACGGTGCAGGCCGATACCATCGGCGGCCATGTGCGCGATGCGGGCAAGCTGGCTGCGCTGGTGGATCGGTTCCGCCGTGAACCGGAGGGCTGGCGCGACGATGTGCTGATCGCGCAGATGATCGAACTGGCGAAGAAGACCGGCGATGTGACGCGGGTGCCGATTGCCCTACCGGCGATGAGCTTTGAACAGCCTGATTTCTGGACAGCGCATTTCGGGGGCCTTTATATCTTCCGGGGCCTGCCCTTTCCGGGCGTGATTGCGCGCGCACCGAAAGCGGGTCTTGGCGCCCTGCCAGTGGCGCCGGTGATGGATCTGGGGGACCGGAACGCGATTGCCGATTGGCTGGAGCGGAACGAACTGGTCGAGCCTATCGTGCAGGCGCGCGGCACTGATGTGGCGGCGATCCTTCGGCAGAAGATGGATTTCATTCTGGTCGATGCGGCGGATGCGCTGAACCTCGATCTGGGGTCGGCGACTCGTGCCGATCTGCGCAAGATCGCGCATCGGCTGGGTTCGGCGCTGCCGGCGGAGTTTCAGGGACTGGGGGCGCTTTTGCGCTGGGTGGAAGGTGCGGGGGATTGGCCGCGGCTGACCTCGGAACATCCGGCCTATTTCTACACGCTGCGGGCGCGGCCGGGGCGGCTGCGCGATCTGGTGAACATGCTGCTGGCCGAACTGGCGCCGCTGGACGTGCGGCAGCTTTACATCACCCACAAGGAACTGTTTTACGCAAGCTACCGCGGCTGGAGTGACCGCAAGCGGCAATATGTGGCGGATTTTCTTGAGCGGGAGTATCTGGTGGACCGGCAGGGCGCCCGACGCGCGCTATTCGGGCCGGAGCCGGGGATGGATGAATTGCAGCGCCCGGAAATGCGTGAGGGGCCGAAACCGGCGACCGATCTGTTGCAACGTGTCGGGCCCTGGGGGGCGGTAAGGGGGAGGGGATGATCGGTATTCTGCGCGCCTGGCTTCTGGGTCTTGTCGTCCTGACGGCCTTTTACTGGTTGCTGAAGATCTACTTCCGGTCCACCCGGCGCGAGCGGCTGGAGAAACAGTTCGATGCCGAGGCGATGCAGGGCGACCGCGATGCCTGGGTCGAGGCGCAGATGAAGGATTATGGCCGCAGCCTGAAGCTGAAGCTCGTCTGGCTGGTTTATATCCTGCCGATGATCGGCATGGCGCTGGCCATCTATTTCGTGAATTACGACTGAAGGAGTGCCGCTGGCATGTGGAAATTTATCAAATGGTGCTTTCGCACCACGGTGCTGATCTCCGTGGCGGCCTTCCTGCACTATACGCTGCCGCAACGCGACATCGTGCGCATCACGGGCACCTATAACCGGTTGACCGAGGTGGGGGCGAATTCGATCTTCTACGCCTCGCCCGACAGCGGCACGACCACCAATACCGTGGACCGACGCGACATCCGCTTTATCGAGGCGGTCTATCCCGATGGCGGGCCGATGGTCTATCGCAACGAGGATACCGGCTGGATCTGGCCACCCTATTTCAAATACGACAGCTCCAACCTTCAGGCCGAGGCGACCAATGCCATCTCGCCCAAGGACAAGCCGGAATGGGTGGCTGTCACGCATTACGGCTGGCGGCTGCCGATCTTCTCGATCTATCCCAATGCGGTGAAGATCAAGCCGGTCGCGGGGCCGGATGTGCGGCTGGTCCCTTGGGTCAATATCGTGGTTTTGGTGCTGCTGGGTCTGCTGGTCCTGATGCTGTGGCGGATGTGGGCGCAGTTCAAGGAGCGGATGATCGAACCGGCGATGGACGATCTGAACAATACTCTGGATGCGGTGGATGCGCGGGCCGATGCGGCGCGGGACCGGGCGCGGGGCTTCTGGGGTCGGTTGTTCGGCAAGAAATGACGGCTAAGCCGGGGGCCATGGCCCCCGGTTTCTTCGTCAATCGCCCAGCTTGGCGTGCACTTCGTCCAGATCAATCTCGCCAATCGGCATCTTGTTGCCCGGATTGTCGAAATCATATTTGAACAGCTGGAAATCGCGCTTGTAGATCTCCCACACCAGATGGCGGGACAGGTCGTCGAAGTAGTCTTCCACCGGATGCAACCGCTTGGGGCCATGCCCCTCGCTTTCGTTGAACTTCGGGATCTTCTTCAGGTTGACCTTTTTCTTGCTCTTGATGTTGTCCAGAACGACCTGCATGCCTTCATCGAACTTCTCGGTGAAGAAGATGTGGTCATACTGGCCGCCGTTGACAATGAAGGTCGAGATATGGCCCGACATCGCCGACCAGTGGATGTCAGGCTCCATCGGTTTGCGCCAGCGGATCGTATCGCGTGCGAACAGCAGGAAGCGGCGGAAGCTGGCGATCTGGTCGAATTCCTGTTTGCCGTCTTCGCCGCCGACCTCGATCCCGTATTTCTGGATCAGAAGCGGCACAAGATTGCCGCGATAGCGCTTGCCGTTGCGCTGGATACCGCAGATCTTGTCGAAGAAACTGGAAAGAATGCGGGTATAGGGGTTGCGCACACAGGTGAAGGAATAGCTTTTGTGCCCCTTCACATTCGCCTCGATCAGCGGCTGGCTGGCCTCTTGGCTCCATTTATGGAGACCCTTGGTCGAATCATGGATGTCGCCGTCGAAGAACTTGCCATGGTCGGAATAGAACATGATCTGCCCGATGGACGAGCAGGCACATTTCGGCACGACCCGATACACCACGCTTTCGCTTTCCGTCATCCAGGTTCCCGGGAACCCCATCGGCCACGCCTCCACACACCAATTACCCCGCAAAGGCGGAGCTTCTGTCCTGTTCGTCACAAAAAGCAAACAAACTCTGTCTTTTCAATGACCAGTAAAGCATTTTATGGAAACAGTGACGAAAAGCATCGGGGTCGCGTTTCCTGAATGGCAAAGATTGCCTACATATTGCTGTGCCACAAGGACCCCGAGGGGATCATCGCGCAGGCACAGCGCCTGACGGCGGCGGGCGACTACATCGCAATCCATTTCGATGCCCGGGCCAAGCGTGAAGATTTTGACCAGATCCGCGCGGCGCTGGCCAACAATCCAGCGGTGACCTTCGCGAAGAAGCGGCTGAAATGCGGCTGGGGGGAATGGAGCCTCGTCGATGCCTCGTTGCAGGCGGTGCGCGCCGCAGTCGAGGATTTTCCGCGCGCGACGCATTTCTATATGCTTTCGGGCGACTGCATGCCGATCAAGACCGCAGAATATGCCCATGCCTTTCTGGACCGCGAGGAAGCGGATTACATCGAAAGCTTTGATTTCTTCTCGTCCGACTGGATCAAGACCGGCATCAAGGGCGAGCGGCTGATCTATCGCCACTGGTTCAACGAACGCACCCAGAAGTGGCTGTTCTATACCTCGATGGGGTTACAGCAGAAATTCGGGCTGGAGAGGCCGATCCCCGAGGATCTGACCATCCAGATCGGCAGCCAGTGGTGGTGCCTGCGCCGCCGCACGGTGGAATGGATTCTCGATTTCTGCCGCAAGCGGAAAGATGTGATGCGCTTCTTCCGCACCACATGGATCCCGGACGAGACCTTCTTTCAGACACTGGTGCGTCATCTGGTGCCCCATGATGAAATCCGCACCCGGACGCTGACCTTCCTCATGTTCACCGATTACGGGATGCCGGTGAACTTCTACAATGATCAGTATGACCTGCTGATCGCGCAGGATTATCTGTTCGCCCGCAAGATTTCGGTCGATGCGCAGGAGCTGAAAGAGCGGCTGGGCAATCTTTACACCTCGGAAGGGGTGCTGTTCCCGGTGTCGAACGAGGGTCGCAGCCTTTACAAGTTCCTGACCGGCCGTGGCCGGATCGGCCGTCGTTTCGCGCCGCGCTTCTGGGAAACCGAGGCGAGCCTTGGCCGCGAGCGCACGCTGCTGATCGTCACTTGCAAGAAATGGCACGTTGCCAAACGTCTGGTGCAGCGTATCCGCGATGTGACGGGGCTGGCGGCGGTGGATTATGTGTTCAGTGAGGCATCGACCCCCTTGCCCGATCTGGGCGGGATCCAGTCTACGCTGGAAAAGCGCACGCGGCACCGCCGGGCGCTGGTGCGCATGCTGTTCGATTACTGGAATACCGACAAGCTGGTGCTGTGCATCGACCCCGGAAATGTGGAGTTGATGCAGGATTTCTATAATGACCGTTCCAATGTGCGGCTGCTGGAAATCGAATGCGAATTTACCGACGACTATCTGCTGGGTCATGCCCGACGGGTGGGGCTGGCGGGTGACAAGACGCCGCAAGAGGTGCTGGACCGGCTGCTGCCGACCATCCGCTATGACGTACGCTTTGAAAGCGACCGTATCCGAGACGCGGATTTCGAGAATTTCCATCGTATCCGGCAGGCTGCCGGGGTAGAGGAAAATACCGCACCGCTGGCTGCCTTTCTGGGCGTGTCCCGCGAAAAGGCGCAAGAGATTGCCGAGACTCATTATCTGTTCGTGGACTGAAACCGATGCCCTACACCTATGACCCTCAGAACATCTTTGCCCGTATCCTGCGTGGCGAGATCCCGAACCGGACGGTGCTGGAAACCGTGCATACGCTGGCCTTCCACGACATTTCTCCGCAGGCGCCGGTGCATGTGCTGGTGATCCCGAAGGGCGCTTATGTGACCTATGATCACTTCGCACGCGATGCCTCGGACGCCGAGATCGCGGATTTCCACCGCACGGTGGCCAAGGTCTGCGCGCTCTTGGGTATCCAGCCGGGCGAAGGGGGAGAGGGGTTCCGCGCCATCACCAATGCAGGTGAACATGGCGTGCAGGAAGTGCCGCATTTCCACCTGCATATCCTTGGCGGGCGGCCGATGGGGCGGATGGTGGCGCGCGTCAGCGAATAAAGCGCAAGCTTCGGGTCGTTTCGGACCATGCCTGTCGTCAGTCTGGCCAAAACACCGGAGGACGACATGACCCTACGCTTTACTGCCCTTGCCACCGAAACCGTGCGTCGCCTGCAAGCGGGCGGTGCAGATGCCAATCATATGGCACCTGAACGCCATATCGCGCAGGGTAGCGGTAACCCCTGCCGCCATTGCCTGAGCATGATCCCCGAAGGTGCACCGATGCTGGTGCTGGCGCATCGGCCCTTCCCGGTCTTGCAGCCCTATGCGGAATGCGGGCCGATCTTTCTTTGTGCCGAAGATTGTCATCAGGGCGGCGGGGCTGCGTTGCCCGAGATGCTGGCTTCACCGGATTACATCATCCGGGGCTACGGCCATGACGACCGGATCGTCTATGGCACGGGCGCGGTAGTGCCGACTGATCATCTGATCGCCGAGGCGGAGGCGCGGCTGGAGGATCCGCGCATCGCCTATCTGCATGTCCGGTCGGCCCGGAACAACTGCTACCAGTGCCGGATCGACCGCGGCTGAGCGGCAGATCGCGCGAGGTCAGACCAGACGGCTGACCTCGACCGCCGCGCGCACGAAATCGGCGAACAGCGGATGCGGCGCGAAGGGCTTCGACTTGAGTTCCGGGTGGAACTGCACGCCGATGAACCACGGATGGTCCTTCACTTCGACGATTTCCGGCAGGCGGCCATCGGGCGACATGCCCGAGAAGATCAGCCCGCAGCTTTCCAGCTTGTCCTTGTAGCGGATGTCCACCTCGTAACGGTGGCGGTGGCGTTCCTCGATCTCGGTCGCACCATAGACGCGGGCGACGTTCGAGCCGTCCTTGAGGCTGGCGTTATAGGCCCCCAGCCGCATGGTGCCGCCCTTGTCGTCGCCGACCTTGCGTTCGACCTTGTGGTTGCCCTGCACCCATTCCTTCAGGTGATAGACAACCGGGGTAAACCGCTTGGCACCGGCCTCGTGGTCGAATTCTTCCGACCCGGCATCGGTCATCCCGGCCAGATTGCGCGCGGCCTCGATCACTGCCATCTGCATGCCAAGGCAGATGCCCAGATAGGGCAGACCCTTTTCGCGCGCATATTGCGCGGCGCGAATCTTGCCCTCGGTGCCGCGCTCGCCAAAGCCGCCGGGCACGAGGATAGCCTGGAAGCGTTCCAGATGCGGGGCGGGGTCTTCGCGTTCGAATATCTCGCTGTCGATCCATTCGGCCTTCACGCGGGTCCGGTTGGCCATGCCGCCATGCGTCAGCGCCTCGGCAATGGATTTGTAGGCGTCTTCAAGCTGGGTGTATTTTCCGACGATGGCGACACGCACCTCGCCTTCGGCATGGGTCAGACGGTCCATCACGTCTTCCCAGCGGGCAAGGTTCGGGCGCGGTGCGGGGGCGATACCGAAAGCATCCAGCACCGCCTGATCCAGCCCTTCGCGGTGATAGGCCAGCGGCGCCTCGTAGATGGTTTTCAGGTCATAGGCCGGGATCACCGATTCCGGGCGCACGTTGCAGAACAGCGCGATCTTGGCGCGTTCCTTTTCCGGGATCGGATGTTCCGACCGGCAGACCAGCACATCGGGGGCAAGACCGATGGATTGCAGCTCTTTCACGCTGTGCTGGGTCGGCTTGGTCTTCAGCTCGCCGCTGGCCGCCAGATAGGGCAGCAGCGTCAGGTGCATCAGGATGCACTGGCCGCGCGGGCGTTCGTGGATGAACTGGCGGATCGCCTCGAAGAAGGGCAGGCCCTCGATGTCGCCCACCGTGCCGCCGATTTCACACAGCATGAAATCGACCTCGTCCTCGCCAATGCGGAGGAAATCCTTGATCTCGTTGGTGACGTGGGGAATCACCTGAATGGTCTTGCCGAGGTAATCGCCCCGGCGCTCTTTCTCCAGCACGTTGGAATAGATCCGTCCGGAGGAGATGGAATCGGTCTTGCGGGCCGAAACGCCGGTGAAGCGTTCGTAATGGCCAAGGTCGAGGTCGGTTTCGGCGCCGTCGTCGGTGACGAAGACCTCGCCATGTTCGAAGGGCGACATCGTGCCCGGATCGACATTCAGATAGGGGTCGAGCTTGCGCAGGCGCACCGAATAGCCCCGCGCCTGCAACAGCGCCCCAAGTGCCGCCGAGGCAAGCCCCTTGCCGAGCGAGGACACCACACCGCCGGTGATGAAGATGTAACGTGCCATGTGCGCGGGTCTCCCGTGAAACGCTCGATAGGTAAGGCGATTCGCAACGCTGGAATCGCAGTATCACGGGAGTCATGGCTTAGCCGGATTTCCGGCAAAGCGCAACAGGCCCGCTAGATGCTGTTTGCAGCCGCGGCAAGAAGCCTAGGAATAGTGGGCCGTCAGTTGTTCTGCGCGGGGGCTTCGGTCGGCTGATCGACACGGGGCGGCGCAATCGGCGCGTCCGAGGTGCCGGGCGGCAACAGATCGGTGCCCAAGGGTGAAGCGGGCTGTTCCTGCGCGGGGGCCGGAGCCGTGCCGCCGATCTGGTCGATGACCGAGCCGCCATCTGCCTGACGCGCCGACATGATGGTCAGCGTGATCGAGGTGCCGATGAAGGCGATTGCGAAAATCCAGGTCAGTTTCGTCAGCGCATTGGCGGCACCGCGGGCCGAGACGACCCCGCCACCGCCGCCACCCATGCCAAGCCCGCCGCCTTCCGACCGTTGCAGCAGCACGACGCCGATAAGCAGAAGTGCGAGGATCAGGTGGATGGTGAGGATGACGTTTTGCATGGTCCCGCCGTTTCGGTGCTGACGCGCCTATCTAGGCGGAAGGGGCCTAGGGCGCAAGGGCGCAGGTGCATTGCAACACGCAGCGAGGCGTCTATCGTCGGGGCAGGTGGGTATCGGAGAGGCGACGCGGCGGCAGTTGCAGCAGATATTGCAGGAAAGCCCTGTGCAGGCGCCGGTCCGCCGGGGCTGGCACAGGGTGGCTCTGTTGATTGAGTATTTGGGCAAGAAGTAGGGTGAGAAGGGCAGGCGGGACGGAGAACGGCGTGCTCAGGTCTGAGTCTGCCAGCGGGTGAAGCTGTCTTGCAGCGCCTCGTCCAGCTGACGACCGGGAGAGTAGGCGGCGAGGTGCGCAGGCATTGGCGTGGCCGCTGGCAGGACGGGCGAGGGCTCGGGCGTGCCGAGGGTGGTTGTGACCGGGATCACCCCCGCCCAGACCGGCCAGGTGCCGTCTTCCTCGTCATCGCCGACATTGACGCCGCGGATCTTGGCGCTGGCTTCCTCGATGTCCATGCGGACCACGGATGTGGCCTTGATTTCCTGCGCGGTCATCGGGCGCAACTCGGCGTTTCGGCCGGGGAACAGGCGGTCGGTCACGGCGTAGAGGGCGCGTTCCTTTTCGGCCGGCTCATCGACCAGCCGGGCGGTGCCGAAGACCATGGCGCAGCGGAAGTTGGCCGAGTGGTTGAAGGCGGAGCGCGCCAGAACCAGCCCATCCAGATGGGTGACGGTGACGCAGACCGGCAGGCCGGGGCCTTGGGTGCGCAACATGCGGCTGGCCGAGGAGCCGTGCCAGTAAAGTATCTCACCCTCACGCCAATGGATCGTAGGGGTGCAGTAGGGCTGGCCGTCGATTGTATAGGCGACATGAGCCAGCATGGCACTGTCGAGGATGGCATGCACGGTCGCGCGGTCATAGCTGCCGCGCTTGGGGTTGCGTTTGATGCGGCTGCGCGGGCCGGGAGTATAATCGTTCATGCGTCACCTGTGGAATGCGGTTGCCTGAAGATGCAGTAGTGGGCAGGATTGGTTTGAATAAGAGCCAATCATGGACTGAATATGCAGACCAATAAATCGGACTGGTCGGCGTTGATCCCGGTCTTGCCGCAGGAAGGGCCGCGGGCGCGGGCGCTTTATGCGGCGCTTCGGCAGCGGATTGAGGAGGGTGCCCTGCCGCCGGGCACCAAACTGCCGCCAACCCGCGATCTGGCGGCGCGGCTGGGGGTGGCGCGCGGGGCGATGGTGGCGGCTTTCGAGATGCTGGCGGCCGAGGGCTTTACCGAGGCGCATGTCGGGCGCGGCACCTTCGTGGCCGAGGCGGTGCCGCGTCTTGCGCCCAACGGTCCGTCACCCGTGCCCCCGTCCTTTGTGGCACGCGATCTGCCCGGCGATCTGGGGCTGGGGTTTCCCGACCCGCAAAGCCTTGACCGTTTAAGGGCAATTCTTGCGAGGGTTATGGCGCGCCCACCTGTAGCGCTGTTTCATTATGGCGATCCGCAGGGCGATGCGCGGTTGCGGGCCGAGGTGGCGGCCTATCTGCGGGCGGCGCGGGGGCTGCGGCTGGACCCGGCGCAAGTGGTGATCACCACCGGGGCGCAAGGGGCGCTGGATCTGGTCGCGCGCGCAGTGCTGGCGCCCGGCGATCCGGTCTGGATGGAAGATCCGGGCTATCCTTCCGCCAAGGCGGCGTTCGCGACGCAGCGCTTGGTGCCCGTGCCGGTGGATGACGAGGGGCTGAATGTGGCGGCGGGCCGGGTGTTGTGCGCCGCTGCACGGGCGGCCTATGTTACGCCCTCACACCAGTTTCCGCTGGGGGTGGTGCTGACCATGCGGCGGCGTCTGGCGCTACTGGACTGGGCAGCAGAGGCCGGGGCCTGGGTGGTCGAGGATGATTACGACAGTGAGTTCCGCTTTGACGGCCCGCCTCTGGCTGCCATGCAGGGCATGGATGGGCGCGGGCGGGTGATCTATATCGGCACCTTTTCCAAGGCGCTGATGCCGGGGTTGCGGCTGGGCTATATGGTCCTGCCCGAGCCGTTGCTGGCGCCGGTCATCGCATTGCAGGCGCAATCGGACCGGGCGCCTTCGGCCCTGATTCAGGCAGCGATGGCCGAGTTTCTGGCAACGGGCCATTTCGCGCAGCATCTGAAACGGGCGCGGCGGCGGGTTCGGGCGGCACGCGATGCGCTGGTTGCAGAACTGGGTGCGGTGGGGCATCCCGTGCGGGCGCCGGATCAGGGATTGCATCTGGTGGTGCCTTTGCCTGACCATGTCGATGACCTGCGGCTGGCCAGTTTGACGCGCGCGGCGGGCCTCGGCGGTCGGGCGCTTTCTGCCCTGCATCTTGGGGCGCAGCCGCCGAAGGGGCTGGTGATCGGATTTTCCGGCCATGAACCGGCAACACTGGCCAATGCCGCACAGCAGGGGCTTTCGGCGGCGGGCCTGTGCTGAACCGCGCAGGGCATTTTCTGCTGTCATCGCGCGCGCGGCCTCTATATACCGGCGCCGGTTTCACACCTCCGAAGGAGTCTGGACATGGCCAATGTCGTCGTCGTCGGTGCCCAATGGGGCGACGAGGGAAAAGGCAAGATCGTTGACTGGCTGAGCGAGCGCGCCGATGTGATCGCGCGGTTTCAGGGCGGCCACAACGCGGGCCATACGCTCGTCATCGACGGCAAGGTCTATAAGCTGAATGCGCTGCCCTCGGGTGTGGTGCGCGGTGGCAAGCTGTCGGTCATTGGCAATGGCGTGGTGCTGGACCCCTGGCATCTGGTGTCCGAGATCGCCAAGATCCGCGAGCAGGGTGTGACCATCACCCCCGAGACGCTGATGATCGCGGAAAACACCGCGCTCATCATGCCTTATCACGGCGAGTTGGACCGCGCGCGCGAGGCGCAGGTAGCGGTTGGCAAGATCGGCACCACCGGGCGGGGCATCGGGCCCTGCTATGAGGACAAGGTGGGCCGCCGCGTGATCCGCGTCGCCGATCTGGCCGATCAGGCGACGCTAGAGCTGCGCGTTGACCGGGCGCTGGTGCATCACAATGCGCTGCGCGCCGGGCTGGGGCTGGAGGCTGTGGACCGTGACGCGCTGATTGCGGCGCTGAATGCGATTGCGGCCGAGATCCTGCAATATGCCGCGCCGGTCTGGAAGGTGATGAACGAGCTGCGCCGCGCCGGCAAGCGCATCCTGTTCGAGGGGGCGCAAGGGTCGCTGCTGGACATCGACTTTGGCACCTATCCCTATGTCACCTCGTCCAACGTGATCGCCGGGCAGGCGGCGACGGGCGTGGGTCTTGGGCCGAATGCCATCGACTTCGTTCTGGGCATCGTGAAAGCCTATACCACCCGTGTCGGTGAAGGCCCTTTCCCGACCGAGCTGCATGATGCCGATGGCGAGCGTCTGGGGACGCGGGGCCATGAGTTCGGTACGGTGACCGGGCGCAAGCGCCGCTGTGGCTGGTTCGATGCGGCGCTGGTGCGGCAGACCTGCGCGATTTCCGGCATCAACGGCATCGCGCTGACCAAGCTGGACGTGCTGGACGGGTTCGAGACGATCAAGATCTGCACCGGCTACATGCTCGACGGGCAGGCGCTGGATTATCTGCCGACCGCCGCCGATCAGCAGGCGCGCTGCACCCCGGTCTATGAGGAAATCGAGGGCTGGAGCGAATCGACCGAAGGCGCACGCAGCTGGGCCGATCTGCCGGGCGCCGCGATCAAATATGTTCGCCGCGTCGAAGAGCTGATCGGTTGCCCGGTCGCGATGCTGTCCACCAGCCCGGAGCGGGACGATACCATCCTCGTCACCGATCCTTTCGAGGATTGATCCGGTGGCGCTGGCCTATCGCACCCGCAAGCGCCTTGCGCTGCTGATCCTGCTGATCGGGCTGCCTGTGTATATCGGCGCGGTCTGGGGGATCATGGGGGCGCTGGACCGGCCACCGATCTGGGTGGAGTTTCTGGTCTATGTCGGGCTGGGGTTCCTGTGGATGCTGCCCTTCCGGTTCATCTTCAAGGGGATAGGTCAGGCCGACCCCGAGGCGCCCACGGCACAGGACGACTGACAAAAGGAAAAGGCGGAAGGGAAACCTTCCGCCTTTCGCCTGTCCGGGGAGGGTGGCAGCCCGTCAGACCCGGAAATCAGGGGGCTGAGGCTCAGCCCACCAATTTGCGGGCCTCCGCCAGGAAATGCGAATCCTCGGCCAGCGCATATTGGCCCCGGCGGATCTTCACGATACGGCCGGTGCGCAGAAGCGTGCCGAAGCTGCGCAGGCTGTCTTCGCGCAGATTGCCTTCGGTTTCCGAGATGCTGGCGACCTGACGCATGATCTGCGGCCGGGTGAATTGCGGCCGGCCTTCCACACAGGCGGCATAAGCAGCGGCGGCCTCCAGCAGCGCGCCCAGATCCTGCGCGCCAAGACGTTCGGCGAATTCCGCAAAACCACGCGTATCGGCGAACAGGTTGTCCTCATTCTCAAGGTCGTCTTCGTCGTCCTCGGCCAGCGCGGCAGAGCCGGCCACACGACGCGGCCGGATCGGGCCAACCTCGGCCGGGCGCGGCGCGGGTTCGGTCACCGGCGCGCGGTCGATCCGCTGCTCCGACACCAGCACCAGCGGCGTGGGGCGGTTGGCGGTCGGCGTTGCCGGACGCACGATGAGCGAGAGGTCCTCGCGGTAGGGGTCTTGCCGATCCGTTTCGTTCACCGGCTTGGCGGCACCCGCGCGGCGCTCGGCCACGGTGGCAGCAACGGCGGCTTTCAGATGCGCGATGGCAGACAGGCGGCGGCGATTCTCGGCGCCCTGCATCTGGTTGTTGGTTTCCGCGATCAGCCGCGACATGGCAGCTTCACCCTCGCTTTCGCCTTCGGCCAGCGTGCTGCGGCGTGGCGCGGCTGCCGGGCGCACCGGACGGACCGGGCGCACCGGAGCGGCATCCTGTGGCGTGGCGGCCGGTGCGGGTTCCGCAGGCATTTCCGGCAGATCGGCGACATGGGTTTCCGCTTCCACCTCGGCCAGTTCGCGCATCAGATCGGCTTCGGCTTCCGGCGAAAGTGCGGCCTCGGCCTCAGAGACCTCGGTCGCGGTGGCTTCGACCACTTCTTCCGCCTCATCAGCAGGCTGCGGCGCCGCGCGCCGGATGCGGATGACCCGCGCACGGGCGCGCTGGATACGCTCTGACGCGGTGCCACCGGCCTCATCGTCTTGCGGTGCGGGTTCAGTCTCGGCGCTGGTCGGGACAGCTTCATCCGGTTCCGCTGCGAGGACAGGTTCTGCGGCCTCGCCCTCCTCGTCCTCCAGTCCGGCGAGGAAATCGTCATCCTCCAGACTGTCAGCCAGGTTCGCGGACGGAGCGGCGGGTGCGTTCAGGCTGGACAGCAGCCCGTCCAGTTCATCCGCATCTGCCTCGAGATCTTCCTCCGCTGCTTCGGGTGCTTTGACCGTCTCGGTTTCTTCGCTCAACGCTGCGAGAACGTCGTCGAAATCTTCATCTGCTGCACTGTCTTCGCTGGCGGCGTGTTCGGACGGTGCTTCTTCGGGCTGGCTGTCCAGTCCCACAAGATTGGCAAGAAGCGCATCTTCGGCGCCGAAATCCGCTTCGGGTTCGGGCGATGCGAAGTCGTCTGCCTCTTCGTCAGAGGTTTCCGCGACCTGTTCGTCGGCTTCGATCCCGTCTTCGGCTTCGATTCTGGCTTCGGCCTCGATCTCGACCTCGGGCGACAGGGAATCGGCCATGTCCGGGTCGGACAGCGAAAGCGCCTCATCCTCAAACGATGGCGCGTCAAGGACGGGTTCTTCCATGACGGGCGCGGCCATCTCCACCGCGTCTTCGGCAGCCTCGTTCTCAAAGAACTCGACGGCTTCAGGGGCAGTCACAATTGCGGCGGCAGGGGCCTTTGCCTCGGCCACAGCCTTGCGGATCCGCGAGAGTTTGGCGGCAACGCTTTCTGATTGCGGCGCAACTGCTTGCTGTGCCGGTTCAGGCTCCGCAACAGCGGGGTGCGGGCTGGCCGCCTCGGCGGCCGCGACAGGCGCGCTCAGGGCGGCTTGCCGGGAGACCTCGGTTTCGGCCGCGCGCAGAATCACGCCGTTTTCCTGAATTTTCGCCTCAACCCGGCGCTGGATCTCGCGCTCGGCGATCCGGTGCAGCATGGCCGCATCGGGTGTTGGCGGTTCGGCGCCGAAATAGCGGTCTTCGGCGGCGAGATCACGGAAATACTCGGCAATCGCCTTCATCGTGTTGAAAGGATCGTCAAACCCCTCCAGCGTGCAGGAGAACGTGCCGTAGGACACCGTTAGAATTTTACTTGCTCCGACCATCGGATGCTCGCCTTCTACTAACCCATGGCCCCAATTTACCGTCTTGCCGATCAATTCCGTGGACAGACCGGGGTAATTTGAAGGATTGATTATGGCCCGTGGCGCCGGTGCCTGCCTTATTTCGGAACAGTATCCCCATGAATGCGGTCATTGTCGAATCTTCCGATCCGGTCACGCTGGTTGCAGGCGGACCGGTGCGGCGGGCCGAACTGCGGCTGGCCTTGCGGCGTGCGCCGGTCGTGGTGGCGGCGGATGGCGGGGCGGACCAGGCGCTGGCACTTGGGGTGGTGCCGACGGCGGTGATCGGGGATCTCGATTCGATTTCGGCACCCGCACGGGTGGCGCTGGCGGATCGCCTGCATCCGATTGCCGAACAGATGACGACCGATTTTGACAAGGCGCTGCGATCCATCCATGCGCCTTTCGTGCTGGCGCTGGGGGTGACGGGTGGGCGGCTGGATCACGAACTGGCTGTTCTGTCTGCGCTGGTGCGTCATGCAGCGCAGCGCGATGCGATTCCCTGTCTGCTGCTGACACCGCAGGATGTGATCTTTGCCCTGCCGCCGGAAATTACGCTGCGCCTGCGCGCGGGGGACAGGCTGTCTCTGTTTCCGATGCGGCAGGTTACAGGCGAAAGCACAGGGCTGCGCTGGCCGATCAACGGGATCGCCTTTGCCCCTGACGGGATGATCGGCACTTCCAACATGGTGACGGAGGGGCCGGTCTCTTTGCATCTGGACGGGCCCGGGATGCTGGCGATCCTGCCGCGCGAGCGTCTTGATGCGGCTCTTGCCGGGCTGGTCACCGCATGAGACGCGAATCGGCCATGTCCCAGAGATGGGCGGGCAGCGCGGCTACGGGGGTCTTCTGCCGTGCGGGCTGTCATGTTGCGCGGGATTCTGGATGTGATCCTTACGACAGCCCTGCTGACTGCCTTGCCGCCGGATTGCGCCCCTGCCCGGAATGTGACCCGATGGACGAGCGGATAAATGGCTTCGACGCCGGGCTTGACGGTGCGCTGGCGCGTCTGGCGGTTGTTCGGGCAGGGCCGGTTGCCCTGCATGCGGCGCTGCTGCCGACCCCGTTGGGTGATCTGCTGGCAATCTGTGATGCACATGCGGTGCGCCTTCTGGAATTCACCTCACGTCCAGTGCTGGCGCGGCAGGTCAGGGCACTGGAAAGGGCGGTGAAAGGCCGAATCGTTGCGGGCCGCACAACGGCGACCGCGCAACTTGAAATCGCCCTGTCCCGTTACTTCGCCGGCGATTTTGAGAGGGGCGAAGTGGCTTTGTCACCAATTGGCACGCCGTTTCAACAGCGGGTCTGGCAGGAATTGCGCAGCCTTCCCGCTGGCGTCACGATTCGATATGTCGATCTTGCGGTGCGGATCGGTCGGCCCGAAGCTGTCCGGGCGGTTGCCGCGGCAAATGGCGCCAATCCGGTGGCGATTCTGATCCCCTGCCATCGTATCATCGGTTCCGATGGCAGCCTGACCGGCTATGGCGGCGGTCTTTGGCGCAAGCGTCATCTGCTGATGTTGGAAAGCGCACCTGCGGTCAGCGGTGAATCGCTTGACGCTGGCCGGTTTTCCGCCTAAAGGGCGTCGATGGAATTTGGCGCTCGCAGCCTTGCGGGGGCTATGGGTGTTACTCCGGGCCGCCGCTCAACGGGGCAAAGGTCCGAAAGACAAGGAACAAGACGATGTCGCGCGTCTGCGAACTGAGCGGTAAAGGCCCGATGGTTGGCAACAACATCAGCCACGCCAACAACAAGACCAAACGGCGCTTCCTGCCGAACCTGAACGACGTCACCCTGATCTCGGACGTTCTGGGGCAGTCGTTCAAGCTGCGCGTGTCCTCGGCTGCGCTGCGCACCGTCGATCACCGCGGCGGGCTGGATGCCTTCCTTGCAAAAGCCAAGGATGACGAACTGTCGGCCAAGGCGCTGAAGATCAAGAAAGAGATCGAAAAGGCGCAGGCCGCCGCCTGATCCTGATTTCGGTCGGATGTCGAAGCCCCGCCCTTGGCGGGGTTTTGCTTTTTGGATGGGCAGGATGCCGCACCGCGCGCGGCGTGCTGGTCAAAGGCTCCGCGCTGCGCTAGGCAAGGCCATGCGCCGTTTCCTGCGACTTCTGACCGGAACCCTTGTGCTGCTGGCTTTCGTGGTCGGCGCGCTGGGGCTTGGCGTGGCTCAGTCGTTGCCTGTTGCGGTGGCCGAGATGGAAATCTGCTCGGACGGCCAGACCCGGCTGCTGGGTGTGGATGCCGCTGGACGGCCTGTTGGCCCGGTGCACCTTTGCCCGGATTGTGTCATCGGCGCTTCCGCTGCCCCTCCGGGCGCCCTCCCGCCCCCGGAACGGCCCGCAGGCCGGGTCAGCCGGGCGGAATGGCCAGTTCCGCATGCCGCAATGGCACAAGCCCGGCCTCAGCCTTCGGCGCGGGGGCCACCTGTCCTGTCGTGATCTCTTTCCGACACAGACCCCAATCAAAGGACAGAACAAATGACCCTTTTCAAATCGCTTCTGGGCGTTGCCGCCCTCTGTGCCGCCCTTCCCGCCTTCGCCGGGGATATCGAGGTGAAGGATGCCTATGCGCGCACCTCCTCGGCCATGGCCAAATCCGGCGCCGCCTTCATGGTGATCGAGAATACCGGCGATGCCGACGACCGGCTGGTCTCGGCCGCGTCCGATGTGGCGCAAAAGGTCGAACTCCACACCCATATGGACATGGGTGATGGCGTTATGAAAATGATGGAGGTCAAGGAAGGCTTTGCCGTTCCGGCCCACGGGCATCACGCGCTGGCGCGTGGCGGCGATCACGTCATGCTGCTGGGCCTGACGCGCGAGCTGAAGCAGGGCGATATGGTCAGCGTGACCCTGACCTTCGAGAAGGCGGGCGAGATGACCATTGAGGTGCCGGTGGATCTGGAACGTCAGGACGGCATGCAGATGGGCGGTGGCATGGGCCACGACCACAGCAAGATGAACCACGGTCAGATGAACGGCGCCTCGAACTGAGACTCAGCCCCGCCGCGCCAGTATCTCGTCCACCCATGCGGGGACGATCTGTGTGGCGGGGCCAAGCCGGATCTCGTCGAAATCCGGGGCTGTGGCGCTTGCCTCTGCGTTGAGTTCAAGGCAATGCGCCCCGGCCCGTCCGGCATCCTGCGCAAAGGCCGCAGCGGGGTAGACGGTGCCGGAACTGCCGATGGCGACGAACAGATCGGCTGCGCGCAACAGAGGCCAGATCTCAGCCATATGATAGGGGTATTCCCCGAACCACACGATGTCCGGCCGGGTTTGCGCTTCGCCGCAGGCGGGGCAAGGGTCGGCCGGGTGCATCCGTGCCGGAGCAGACCAGCGCTGGCCGCATCGGGCACACAGCGCGCCTTCCAGCACGCCGTGCAGGTGCAAAACTCCGGTTGATCCAGCGCGTTCGTGCAGGTCATCTACATTCTGCGTCACGATCCACACTTTGCCGGGCCAGGCGCGTTGCAGTCGTGCCAGCGCCTCATGCGCTGCATTCGGTTTGGCCGTGCGGGCATTGGCGCGGCGGGCGTTGTAGAACTCATGCACCAGTGCGGGATTTCGGGCAAAGCCGTCGGGCGTGGCAACCTCGTTCAGGTCGTAACGGGTCCAGAGACCATCCTTGTCGCGGAAGGTGCCCAGCCCGCTTTCCGCACTGATACCCGCGCCGGTCAGGATCACGATGGTTTCCATGGCGGTTTATCCCTTTAACGTCCGACGAGCAGCCTGACCATCCTGTCCTTCAGGGCAATATGGGCAGGCCGGACAGCAGGTCTAGCCCTGCCAGTGTATCCATTGGCCGTGAAAGCCCGCCCTGCCGATCGCCATATCCAGATGATCAGGCCAGAGTCGCAGGCGCAGCCCGGCGCCCTCGGCGCTATCGTCGGCCTCCATCCCGAACCAGGCCACGGGGGCATCAGCCGTGGCGCGCGTGCCCGCGGCTTCCAGAAGGCGGCTGCCGCGCGCCTGTGCTTCGGCCGGGAAATATTGCCAGGCGATCGTGTGATAGATCAGATGAAGCTGGCCGGGGCGGGGTGTTGCAAGGCGCTGTTCCAGCCAGTCCACCGCATCCGCCTGATCGACCATCGCCGATTGCACTTTCAGCGCAGCACGGGTGCGGGCCAGACGTTCGGCCTGATCGGGCCACAGGCAGGACAGGAGGCGCAACTCGTCCTCCGGGCGGCCTGCGCGGAGCGGGGCCAGATCGACACCCCGCCGGTCTGTGATGACAGGCTTTGCGACGGGAGGCAGCGATCCCTGCCATTCGGGCACCAGTTGCAAGACGGCATTGGCAGGGCCGAAGCAATGCCCGCCGATCTCGAGTGCATAGCGGTCAAACATCAGGTTCAACCCGGCGCTTGCGCCCAGTTCCGACAGGGTGATGGGCAAGCCGTGACGGGCGGTCAGCCAATGTGCAACAGCAATCAGCGCGGCGGATCGGCGGATTTCATTGGTTTGCGGTGCGCGGTCGCACCAGCGGGCAAGGAAAGCATCGTGGCGGTGCAGTGCCCGATCGACTGCCGCTGCCAGATTCCCGCCCGATCCACCGGGGTAGGCGGCCGCCAGTTCCGCATTCTGACCGGACAGAACCAGCGCATGAAGCCCGCTGGCCAGCCGCAGTGGCAAGGAAGCCCCGCGCGGCCCGATCTCGCCCGGCCAGGCTGCAAAGTGCTGAGCCAGTGCGGTATCATCTGGCCAATGCGCCGCCAGATGGCGCATCAGCCGCTCCATGAAGGGGGAGCCAAGCGCGGCACAGTTCGCCGCCTGCTCGGCAAAGGCCGCAGGCAGGCGGTCAGCCACGGCGGATCAGCCGGCGCAATAGGCCTCGGCGGTCTGGCCGAAGGATTTGTAGCGTTCCCAGAAGGCGTCATCGGCCTCGCGCTTGGAAATCCAGACCTCATGCGCCAGATCGGGGTCGGCCATCATCTTGGCCGCCTTGCGCTGGTCACGCCCGGTCAACGTCATGTCGGCAACCTGCTGGATGCAGCCGCAAACCGCCGGATTGGCCGAGCCACGATCCGAGCGCAGACAGGCCCGCTCGATCGAGCCAGCCAGCGCAGACGTCGCCATGACGGGAAGCACCAATGCGCCAAAGGCGCCTGCCAGAACCAGTTTCTTCATGTCTCTGCCTCTTGCCGCCGGGGGGATGTTCCTCCCCGGTCATTTTCTGGCAGTGATTATGACGATTCGGGGCAAATTTATCAATGATCTGGCGCAAACCGGCAGAAAACGGCCGAAAACCCGGCCTGTCTGCCGGATGATGCGGGGCAGATGCCGCCCCGCCGCAAGATGATGTGGTGTGACGGTCAGGCGGCCAGCAAAGCTGCGTGATTGCGCAGATGCCGTTCCGCCATCTGTCGGCCGCGGCGACCGGGCACCAGCACACGCGCAGGCATCAGGCGCTGACTATCAAGAATCGCCAGATCCGGGAACAGGTCGAGGATTTCGCGCGCCGCCGTCGCCCCCAGCGCCCGCATGGCCATCGGCCCCGGATAAAGGCTTTCGCTGGGGGCGCCTTCGGCAAAGATGACCTCGTGCCGGTCGAACATCAGATGCACATAGGTCACGGGCCGCAGGCTGTCGTCGCGCGTGATACCGGGCAGGCCGATCAGGTGGCAGGCAGCCACCAGAACCTCGTCAGCCTCGAACATCCGCTGCGCGATGCGTGAGCGAACCAGCATCCGGTGCTGGGGCGAGACCCGCAGGTCGCGCTCGGGTTGACCGGGGCCAAGCGCCCCGGCGGCGATACACACCGGGCGCAGGTGTTCTGCGGCAACCAGTTCTGCGGCAGAAAGGCTGCGCTTGCCGATCCAGCGCACGACCTGTGTTCCGTGATCCGCGGTTACCACCCTGTCGCCGGGGCAGAGGGTTTCGACTGCGCACGGGCCTTTCGGGGTGCGGATCGTCGTGCCAGCGGTGAAGCACGGGATTTCGATGTCGAAAATATCGGGATCGAACGAGATGACGGCATTCAGCACGGTATTGTTCGGGAACGGCGTCGCCTGATTGACGGTGATCGAGCGCAGGGCGTTGATGCCGTCCCAGTCGGGCAGATAATTGGCATTCGGTCGCAGGAACAGATCGCCGTTTGTCATTTGCACGACGGTCGCCACCTGACCAGAGGTGCTGCCGTCAGGCAGGGTGATGGTGATGTCACCCCGGAATGTGGTCTGGATCGTCTGGCCGCTGATGGTTCCCGATGTGGTCGGGCTGTCGAAACTGAACTGGCTGAGGAAGTTGTTGGTCGGGTTGAACGGCGCGGTGAAGACCTGCGCCCCGCCACTGGTCGTGGTGGTGCCGGTAACGGCGACGGGGGCGATATGCCCCGGCCCGGTAACGGAATAACCAGTCATGCCCGCGGCATTGAGCTGGCTTTGAGTGACATTGCTGGAAGCTGTGCTGTCGATGGCAGGCAGGTTCCCGATCCATAGCCAATTGACCGTACTGGTCGGCATCGCAAATTCCCCCGAACTGGTAACGCCCTTGCTGGGCGGCGGTCCATGGCAGCGGGCCGCTGCTACAGGGAATGCGGATGCTGTGCGCCTCTGTCAAATTGCGGCAAAACTTCGGCAAATGCGTGATTGCATTAAGGAATTCGTGCAATTACCGGAAAAATCTGCAATATCGGGCTGTTTCTGGAACGGAAACGAAGTTGCGCTGCCGCAGCCTCGGGAATATTCCCCCCTCGCCAGTGCGATGATGCCGGATTTTTCGGCATCCGGCCCGGCGCAAATCCCCCTTCCCGGCCCTTGCGGGACAGGATATACGCGCGCCCATGACCCAGCTTGACCGCATCCGCAATTTCTCGATCGTGGCCCATATCGACCACGGCAAATCCACACTCGCCGACCGTCTGATCCAGATGACGGGCACGGTGGCTGCGCGCGACATGAAGGCGCAGATGCTGGACAGCATGGATATCGAGCGCGAGCGCGGCATCACCATCAAGGCCAACACCGTGCGGATCGAATATCCGGCGAAGGATGGCAATACCTACATCCTCAACCTGATCGACACGCCCGGTCACGTTGACTTTGCCTATGAAGTCTCGCGCAGCATGCGCGCGGTCGAGGGTTCGCTTCTGGTTGTGGATGCGTCGCAGGGGGTCGAGGCGCAGACGCTGGCCAATGTCTATCAGGCGATTGATGCGGGCCATGACATCGTGCCCGTGCTCAACAAGGTGGACCTTCCGGCGGCCGACCCGGAGCGGGTGAAGGAAAACATCGAGGATGTGATCGGCATCGACGCCTCTGATGCGATCCCGATCTCGGCCAAGACCGGCCTCGGCATTCCCGATGTGCTGGAGGCCATCGTGAAGCGCCTGCCCGCGCCCAAAGGCGACCGCGACGCACCGCTGAAGGCCATGCTGGTGGACAGCTGGTATGACGCCTATCTGGGCGTCGTCGTCATGATCCGTGTCATTGACGGCGTGATCAGGAAGGGCGACCGGGTCAAGATGATGCAGACCGGCGCGGTTTACGGCATCGACAAGCTGGCGGTGCTGAAACCGCAGATGGTGGATATTCCCGAACTGGGGCCGGGCGAGATCGGCGTGCTGACCGCCTCGATCAAGCAGGTCCGCGACACCCGCGTCGGCGACACGATCACGCATGAGCGCAAGCCCTGCGACGCGCCGCTGCCCGGGTTCAAACCGGCGCAGCCGGTGGTTTTCTGCGGCCTGTTCCCGGTCGATGCGAATGACTTCGAGGCTTTGCGCGACGCCATCGAAAAGCTGGCGCTGAACGACGCGAGCTTCAGCTACGAGATGGAAACCTCGGCCGCGCTGGGCTTCGGTTTCCGCATGGGCTTCCTGGGCTTGCTGCATCTGGAAGTCGTGCGCGACCGGCTGGAGCGGGAATATGACCTCGACCTGATCACCACCGCGCCTTCTGTGGTCTTCAAGCTGCACATGAAGGATGGCGAGGTGCGCGAGCTGCACAACCCCGCCGACATGCCCGACCTGACCTATATCGACCATATCGAAGAGCCGCGCATCAAGGCCACGATCATGGTGCCGGACGAATATCTGGGTGACATCCTCAAGCTCTGCCAGGATCGCCGGGGCATCCAGTTGAATCTCACCTATGCCGGCAGCCGCGCCATGGTGGAATACGACCTGCCGCTGGCCGAGGTGGTGTTCGATTTCTACGACCGGCTGAAATCGGTGACCAAGGGCTATGCCTCGTTCGACTATCAATTGTCGGAATACCGCGAGGACAATCTGGTGAAGATGTCCATTCTGGTGAACGACGAGCCGGTGGATGCGCTGGCGATCATGGTCCACCGTGACCGGGCCGAGGCGCGGGGCCGCGTGATGGTGGAAAAGCTGAAAGAGCTGATCCCCCGCCACATGTTCAAGATTCCGATTCAGGCGGCGATTGGCGGCCGTGTCATCGCGCGCGAGACGATCAGCGCCATGCGCAAGGACGTGACCGCGAAATGCTATGGCGGCGACGCGACCCGGAAGAAGAAGCTCTTGGAGAAGCAGAAAGAGGGCAAGAAGAAGATGCGCCAGTTCGGGAAAGTGGAAATCCCGCAAAGCGCCTTCATCAATGCGCTCAAGATGGATGGGTGAGGGTTATTCCTCACCTTCATTCCATTGCTGCTGTATCATTGTTAGCAAGGCTTGCGTTGTTTGGTTGCGCTTTTCTTGGTCTGCAATTTGCAAGAACTCAATGTCAGAAAAGTCATCGCCACGCTTGCGATTCTGAGATGGTTCAAGAGATTCAATGAGGATGGCTTCCATCAAGGAAATTATCTGAGGAATACCAACAGAGAAATCTGGCTCTCCTAACTTTCCGGTAGAATCCACACCCTTCAAACCAAACCACGAGAAGCGATCCCAGCGACCGTTCAATCTGTCGCGCGTATGTTCAGACAGACGAACCCCCAAAGGCCTATCTACTGAGCGCCCAACGTAAATTACGCGGGATCTGTCATAGAGTAGGTAGATGCCAACCTGTTCGCAGAAGTCGATTGATTTGGCGCCTTGCTGTTGCTGTCCAAGTAGCCTCGGTTTGTGTCGCCAAATCACTTTGCTGGCGTGCCAATACATACCAACAGATTTAACGATAGACTTGGTTTCGATCTCGGATTCTTGATCGGCACTGCGAACCACATCAATTTGTGCGCCAGTTTCGGACCGAAGCATAAAGATGCCCGGGTTTGTTTTTATGAACGGGCTGACTTCACCCTCATTTTTGATTGAATTATTAATCGCAACAAATACCGTATTTGCAGGAGTTGCGTCAAGAGAGCGCCGGAGTTTCATCTCCTCGATTTTCTCGGCAATTGTTTTATAATGTAAAGCCTGACCAGACCGTGTGAGCACAGCTATGGCAGCTTCTTTCCATGCTAAGTCCGACATGTAGCTCTCAAGTGACTATGTTCATAGCAGTTTAGCTAGAGCGTTACTACTTGACAACGTATCTGACGCGGCAGGGTTTCCCCTGCCGCTTTTGCCTTACATGTTCGGGTAGTTCGGGCCGTCGCCGCCTTGTGGTGTGGTCCAGTTGATGTTCTGCGACGGGTCTTTGATGTCGCAGGTCTTGCAGTGGACGCAGTTCTGGAAGTTGATCTGGAACCGCGCCTCGGCGCCCTCGCCGATCACCTCGTAGACGCCGGCGGGGCAGTAGCGTTGCGCCGGCTCGTCATACTCGGGCAGGTTGACGCGGATTGGCAGCGACGGGTCTTTCAGCTTCAGATGCGCGGGCTGGCTTTCATCGTGGTTAGTAAAGCTGAAGGCCACGTTGGTCAGACGGTCGAAGGACAGTTTGCCATCGGGCTTCGGATAGTCGATCTTCTTGAAGTCCTTGGCCTTGCCGGTCGCGGCCGCATCGGTCTTGCCGTGTTTCAGCGTGCCGAACAGCGTCAGGCCGATGGTGTTCAGCCACATATCGGCGCCGCCGCCCATCAGCGAGGCGATGAGGCCGAATTTCGACCACAGCGGCTTGACGTTGCGGACCTTCTTCAGATCCTTGCCGATCGGGCCGCTGCGCACCTCGGCTTCATAGGCAGCGAGTTCGTCGCCCTCGCGGCCTGCCTTGATCGCGTCAAAGGCGGCTTCAGCCGCGGCCTTGCCCGACAGCATGGCATTGTGGTTGCCCTTGATGCGCGGCACGTTCACCATGCCGACCGAGCAGCCCAGCAGGGCCACACCCGGCGCCACCATCTTGGGCATGGACTGCCAGCCGCCCTCGCTGATCGCGCGGGCGCCATAGGCCACGCGCTTGCCGCCTGCCAGCAGATCGGCCACCATCGGGTGATGCTTGAAGCGCTGGAACTCCATGTAGGGGTAGAGGTGCGGGTTGGCATAGTTCAGGTGAACCACAAAGCCAACGTAGACCTGATTGTTTTCAAGGTGGTAGATGAACGAACCGCCCCCGGCATTCGACCCGAGCGGCCAGCCCATCGTATGCGTGACCGTGCCCTCGCGGTGCTTGGCGGGGTCGATCTCCCAGATCTCTTTCATGCCGATGCCGAATTTCTGCGGGCAATGGCCCTTCGACAGGTCATATTTCGCGATGACCTCTTTCGACAGCGACCCGCGCACGCCTTCCGCGAGGAAGACGTATTTGCCGCGCAGCTCCATCCCCGGCTCGTAGTTCGGGCCGGGCTGGCCGTCCTCGCCCAGTCCGAATTCGCCGGCGACGACGCCGACCACCCGGTCGCCTTCGTAAACCAGTTGCGAACAGGACATGCCGGGGAAAATCTCCACCCCCAGCCCCTCGGCCACGCCGGCCATCCAGCGGCAGACATTCGCCATCGAGACGATGTATTTGCCATGGTTGTTCATGAAGGGCGGCATGGGCCAGTTCGGGATGCGGGCCTGACCGGCCGGGCCGAGGATATAAAAATTGTCCTCTTTCACCTCGGTCTTGATCGGGGCGTCCATTGACTGCCAGTCGGGCAGCAGCGCATCCAGACCGCAGGTATCCAGCACGGCGCCCGAAAGGATATGCGCGCCGACTTCGGACCCCTTTTCCAGCAGCACGACATTCAGATCGGGGTCGAGCTGTTTCAGCCGGATCGCCGCTGACAGACCCGCAGGCCCGCCGCCTACGATCACGACATCGTATTCCATGCTCTCGCGTTCGATCTCTGCCATCCGCGTCTCCCCTGTGGCTACGGGCGCCACGCGCCGCTTGCTGGATTTGTCCGGGGTTTTGTCTGCCCCAAGGGAAAGCGCCCGTCAATCGTGACGCAACATCAAATCGCTGCATCGCGGCGTAGGAGAAATATTCTTGCGGCAACTATGACGCAAGCATCCGCCCATCTGTCGTTTCCCTGCCGCGGCCCCTTGCATTTGCGGCGCCGGTGCGGTCTGGTGAGGCGAAGACGAAGGAGAGTCATGGCCTGGCCGGGCCGTGGCTTTGTTTTTTGGTGAGAGACCGATGGAAAAGATTCCGATGACCCGCGCAGGGTTCGACATGCTGGATGGCGAGCTGAAGCACCTGAAATCGGTGGAGCGGCCCGCCATCATCCAGGCCATCGCCGAGGCGCGTGAACTGGGTGACCTGTCGGAAAATGCCGAATACCACTCCGCCCGCGAGAAGCAGAGCTTCATCGAAGGCCGCATCAAGGAGCTTGAGGGCACCCTGTCGCTGGCCGAAGTGATCGACACCGCGAAACTGTCGGGACCGATCAAGTTTGGTGCCACGGTGACGCTGGTGGACGAAGACACGGATCAGGAAAAGACCTATCAGATCGTCGGCGAGGTCGAGGCGGATCTGGAGCGCGGGCTGCTGAACATCCGCTCGCCGCTGGCGCGGGCACTGATCGGCAAGGACGAAGGCGACAGTGTCGAGGTCAAGACGCCGGGCGGTGACCGCAGTTACGAAGTGCTGAGCGTCCGTTACATCTGAGGCGAGGGAGGCACCATGCCCGAACCGCATGACAGCCCGAACGGTGGCGCGGCAGAGACCGGTGCCCGGTTTTCGCGTGTGGAGGCCGTGGCCGCCGCGCTGAGTGTGATCTGGGTGGTGGCTGTCGCCGCCTATCTTCTGGCCGGGCCGGGGGAGGGCGGGACCCTTGATCTGGTGATGACGCTGGTCATGGTTTTCCTGCCCATCGCGCTGATCTGGATCGGGGTGACGACGCTGCGCTCGGTGCAGGATCTGCGGGCCGAGGCCGCGCGGTTGCAAGCCTCGGTCGAGACGATGCGGGCTGCCTGGGTGCAAAGCCAGGTACAGCCCTCGGTCGAGCAGAAGCTGCAAGAGATCGAGCGCGCGGCCAAGACGGCAGAGACGGTATTGGCCACATTCACCTCGCGCCGCGATGCTTCGCTGGTGCAGGCATCGGCTGACCGCAAGGCGGCGCTTGTCGTTCCGTCCAGGGTTGGCGTGGGCGAGGATCAGCCCGCGCTGGCACTTGGGACGCCGGCCGAAGACCTGCGCGCGCCGCTGTCGGTGGCCGAATTCATCCGGGCGCTGCAATTTCCCGAGAACCCGGATGACCGCGACGGTTTTCGGGCGCTGCGTCTGGCGCTGGAGGATCGCACGGTTGCCAAGCTGATCCGCGCGGCACAGGACGTTCTGACGCTTCTGGCGCAGGAAGGCATCTACATGGATGACCTGAAACCCGAGCGCGCGCGGCCCGAACTGTGGCGCAGTTTTGCCCAAGGCGAGCGCGGGCGGGCGATTTCGGGGCTGGGGGGGATTCGTGACCGGTCGTCGTTGGCGCTGACGGCGGGGAGGATGCGGGAAGACCCGATCTTCCGCGATGCGGCGCATCATTTCCTGCGGACCTTCGACAAGACCTTTACCGAGTTCGAGAAGAACGCGAGCGATGCCGAACTGGTCGATCTGGCAGATACCCGTACCGCGCGCGCCTTCATGCTGTTTGGCCGGGTCGCGGGGGTTTTCGAGTAGCCCGCGCTTTTCGGGCAGAGCGGGCCCTTGCGGGCCCGCGCGACTTTTGTCTCGGCGTCCGCCGATGGCGGATCGCCTCGGGTGCGCCTCCGGCAGGAGTATTTTGCAAGAAGCAAATATCAGACCGGCGTGGCAGTGAGCCAGACACCGCCTTCGGGACGCAGGGTCAGGATCATCACGGGTTTCGGGGTGCGGCCGGGGACGGGTGCGAAGGTGAAACGGGCCAGCAGTGTGGCGAGGATGATCACCGCCTCCTGCATGGCGAAGCTGGCGCCGATGCAGATTCGGGGTCCGTCGCCGAAGGGCAGGAAGGCGAAGCGTTCTGGACGGTGATCGAGGAAGCGCTCGGGCCGGAAGGCGTCAGGGTCGGGCCAGAGCTTGTGGTGCCGGTGCAGGGCGTAGATGGGCAGAATCACCGTATCACCGGGGCGGACCTCGCGGCCGCAGAGCCGGTCCGGGGTTTGGGCGGTGCGCGACAGGAATGCGGCGGGCGGATAGAGGCGCAGGGTTTCTTCAACCATGGCGCGGATGAAGGGCAGGTGGGGCAGGTCATCTACCGTGGCGGCACGCGGGCCAAGGCGGGCCTGTGCTTCGGTCCTAGCGCGGGCCTGTCGGGCGGGATCGAAAGCGGCGAGGTAGAGCGCCCACGACAGGGTGAGCGCAGTGGTTTCATGGCCCGCCACGATGAAGGTCAGCAGGTTGTCGCGCAGTTCCGCCGTTGTCATCCGGCGGCCGGTTTCGGGATCTTGCCCGGCCAGCAGCAGATCGAGCAGATCTGGCGGAGCAGAGGCACCGCGGGTTCTGCGACCCGCAATCGTGCTGTCGGCCATCTGTTTCATTGCGCCCATATGGGCACGAGCCTGCAGACGGGAGGGGCGCGGCACCCAGCCAGGCATGCCGAGGATGTCGAGCAGCGAGACCCTGGCGGTGCCTGCGATGTAATCTTCGATGGCGCGGTGGACGGCGGCGCGGTCAAGGCCCTCGCCGCCTGCGAAGGTCACGTCGGAGATGACGTCGAAAGTGGTGCGGACCATTTCGTCGAAGAGATCGACCGCGCGCGGCCCGGCGGCGGCGATGCGGGTGCAGGCGGTTTCGGCGGCGGCGGTCATCACCGGGGCGAGGGCGGCGACATTGCGCTGCGAAAACACCGGCGCGGCGGTCCGGCGTTGCCAGAGCCAGCTTTGGCCTTCAGCCACGAAAAGGCTGTCACCGATGGCGGGTTCCAGCAACAGCTTGGTGACCACGGATTTCGGGTAATCCTGCACGCGATCCCGCAGGATCTGTTTCAGCGCAGCCGGGTCCATCACCATGTGCCAGCGCTTGCCTGTGCGACCGGACAGGATCGGGGCATGGGTGGCGATTTCAGGGATCAGCTCCAGCACGTTGCGGCGTCCGGCGCGCAGTGAGCCGAGGATGCCCAGGGGCTCGGTCGCGAGCGGCACTCGGACGGGGAGAGGTGGGGCGGCTGCATCCATCGGGGACTCCTGTCGCCATGGATATAGGCGCCGAAGCGCGCGGGACAACGGCCCGGCGTTGCGCCGGTGGCGGCAAGCGGGTAATCCGGTGGGCGCCCCCGACCGGAGAGTGCCGATGTTGCGAACTGACCGCCGTCTTGTCCTGTCCCTGGCCCTGGTTTTGCTGGGAGCCTGTGCGAAGAACGACCTGTCTGACCCGCCCGCGGATCTGGGCGATTTCGTGCTGGGACATAACATCGTCGTGGCCGACAAGATGCAGAAGGTGCCGATCTCGCGCGAGGCGACAGTTGAGGAATGGGAGACCGCCATGAAGAAGGCGGTGGAGGATCGTTTCGGGCGATACGAGGGCAATCGGATCTACAATATCGGCATTGCGGTCGATGCCTATGCACTGGCCCCGCCCGGTATTCCTGTGGTTCTGTCGCCGAAATCGGTGCTGGTGATCACGGCGAATGTCTGGGACGACGCGCAGCAGAAGAAGCTGAGCGGTGAAGGCAAGCAGATGACCATTTTCGAAAGTCTGGATGGCGAAAGTGTCGTGGGTTCGGGATTGACCAAGACGCGCGAACAGCAGATGGCGGCGCTGTCCTTCAATGCCGTCAAGGCGGTGGAGAAATGGTTCCTAGAAAACCCGGAATGGTTCGACCTGCCTCCGAAGGGGAAGGAGGCGAAGGTAGCCTCCGCCGTGAAGCCCGAAGATGAGGCCGCTTCCGGCAAGTGAGGCTTGATTTTCCCGGTTTTCATGGCTAAGTCGCGGCCGGTGTAGATTGACGGGCCTTGTCCTCAGGGCCCCACAGACCGCGAGGGCCCCCATGGCAAAGGCAAAGTTTGAACGGAACAAACCGCACGTCAACATTGGCACGATTGGCCACGTTGACCACGGGAAGACGACGCTGACCGCTGCGATCACCAAGTATTTTGGTGAATTCCGCGCCTATGACCAGATTGACGGTGCGCCGGAAGAGCGTGCGCGCGGGATCACGATCTCGACGGCGCACGTCGAGTACGAATCGGATGCGCGTCACTATGCGCACGTCGATTGCCCCGGCCACGCGGACTATGTGAAGAACATGATCACGGGTGCGGCGCAGATGGACGGCGCGATCCTCGTGGTTTCGTCGGCCGACGGCCCGATGCCGCAAACGCGCGAGCACATCCTGCTGGGCCGTCAGGTGGGCATCCCCTACATGGTGGTGTTCATGAACAAGGTGGACCAGGTCGATGACCCGGAACTGCTGGAACTCGTGGAAATGGAAATCCGCGAACTGCTGTCGTCGTATGACTACCCCGGCGATGACATTCCGATCATCAAGGGCTCGGCTCTGGCGGCGATGAACGGCACCGACAAGGAAATCGGCGAAGACGCGATCCGCGCGCTGATCGCGGCTGTGGACGAATACATCCCGACCCCGGCCCGCGCTGTGGACCAGCCCTTCCTGATGCCGGTCGAAGACGTGTTCTCGATCTCGGGTCGTGGCACCGTGGCCACCGGCCGGATCGAGCGCGGCGTTGTGAAAGTCGGCGAAGAACTGGAAATCGTGGGTATCCGCGCTTCCAAGAAAACCGTCTGCACCGGCGTCGAGATGTTCCGCAAGCTGCTCGACCAGGGCGAAGCTGGCGACAACGTCGGCCTGCTGCTGCGCGGCGTGGACCGTGAAGGGATCGAGCGCGGCCAGGTGCTGTGCAAGCCCGGCTCGGTGAAACCGCACACCAAGTTCGAAGCCGAAGCCTATATCCTCACCAAAGAGGAAGGTGGCCGTCACACGCCGTTCTTCGCGAACTACCGTCCGCAGTTCTACTTCCGCACGACGGACGTGACCGGGACCGTGGAACTGCCGGAAGGCACCGAGATGGTGATGCCGGGCGACAACCTGAAGTTCAACGTGTCGCTGATCGCGCCGATCGCGATGGAAGAGAAGCTGCGCTTCGCCATCCGCGAAGGCGGCCGCACCGTCGGCGCCGGCGTTGTGTCGAAGATCATTGAATAATGATCCCGAGACGCGCCCACAAAGGCGTGTCGAAGATCATCGGGTGATCACTCGGATCATCTGATCGAAAGGCCGCCCTTCGGGGCGGCCTTTTCGCTTCGGCTGGACGACAGCCGCAGCATGGCTAGGGTGGGTGCCAACCGACCTGAGGACCAAGATATGACCGATTGCCTGTTCTGCCGGATCGCCGCCGGTGCGCTGCCTGCGCACAAGCTTTATGAGGATGATCACATCCTCGCCTTTCTCGATCTGCATCCGATCCGGCCCGGTCATGCGCTGGTGATCCCGAAGGCGCATCACGTCTGGTTCGAGGATCTGCCGCCCGACCTTGCGACCCGCGTGACCACCTGTGCGCAGCAGCTTGCGCGGCGGATGAAGGCGCTTTACGGCGTGCCGCGTGTTGCGATGTTCTACACCGGCATTCATGTGCCGCATGCCCACGCCCATGTGGTGCCGATGCAGGATCAGCATGACGTCACCTCGGCCGCCTATCTGGCTGAGGGGCCGGGTGTGTTCAGCGCGCCGCCGCAATTGCCCGCCGAGGAGATGGTCGCTATCGCCGCCGCCCTTCGACCCGCCTTTTCCTGACCCGGAGTTTCCGATGCCCCGTTACATCCATTCCATGATCCGCGTGCTGGACGAGGCGCGCTCGCTGGCCTTCTATGACGCCGCATTCGGGCTGAAGGTGGCCGAGCGGCTGGATTTTCCCGATTTCTCGTTGATCTACCTGTCCAATGCCGAATCCGAGGTGGAGCTGGAGCTGACGGTGAACCGGGGCCGGACAGAGCCATACGATCTTGGCGACGGCTACGGCCATATCGCCTTTTCGGTTGAGGATATTGCCGCCGAACATGCGCGGTTCACAACGGCCGGGCTGGGCCCAGGCAAGCTGGTGGAGTTCGCGCCGGGTGGCACTGTCATAGCGCGATTTTTCTTCGTCACTGACCCCGACGGCTACAAGATCGAGGTCTTGCAGCGCGGCGGGCGGTATCTCTGATCACCGGAAGGCCGCCCTTGGGGCGGCCTTTGTGATTGCGAGGTTGGCATGATCCATTTATGTTATGATATAACGCAATGGAGATGCCCGTGAACCAGACCCGCGATTCCCGCCTGCCCGTCACCGTCCTGTCCGGTTTTCTGGGGGCGGGCAAAACAACCCTGTTGAATGCCATCCTGAACAACCGCGAAGGCCGCCGTGTCGCGGTCATCGTCAATGACATGTCCGAGGTGAATATCGACGCCGATCTGGTGCGTGCTGGCAGCGACCTGAGCCGGGCCGAGGAAAAGCTGGTCGAGATGACGAATGGTTGCATCTGCTGCACCCTGCGCGAAGACCTGCTGACCGAGGTGCGTCGCCTGTCGGAAGAAGGCCGTTTCGACTATCTGCTGATCGAATCGACCGGCATCGCCGAACCGCTGCCCGTGGCCGCTACCTTCGACTTCCGCGATGCTGAGGGGGAAAGCCTGTCCGATGTCGCCCGGCTGGATTGCATGGTGACTGTGGTCGATGCGGTGAACCTGCCGCGCGATTTCGTCTCGCATGATCTGCTGGGCGACCGGGGCGAGGTGTTGGGGCCGCAGGATGATCGCAGCATCGTGCAACTGCTGACTGAGCAGATTGAATTTGCCGATGTGATTGTGCTCAACAAGGTCTCCGATGCCACGCCCCGCGCCTTGGCAGAGGCACGCGCCATCGTGCGGTCGCTGAATGCCGATGCGCGGATCATCGAGACCGATTTCGCGCGGGTCGATGCGGGGCAAGTGCTGGATACCGGCCTTTTCGATTTCGACCGCGCGCATCAGCACCCGCTTTGGGCGCAGGAGCTTTACGGGTTCGCGGACCATGTGCCGGAAACCGAGGAATACGGCATTTCGTCTTTCGTTTACCGGGCGCGGGCGCCGTTCGACCCAGGAAGCCTGCACCGGGTGCTGAATGGTGACCTGCCGGGCGTGATTCGGGCCAAGGGGCATTTCTGGCTGGCAACGCGGCCGGACTGGGCGGCGGAGTTCTCGCTGGCCGGGGCGATTTCATCGGTGCGGCCGCTGGGGCGGTGGTGGGCCTCGGTTCCGGCGGAACGCCTGCCGAGCCACCCCGAGGCGCGGGCCGAGATCGCGGCGCAATGGGCGGAGCCATGGGGTGACCGGCGGCAGGAGATCGTGTTCATCGGTATGGGGCTGGACCGGGCCGCGTTGACGGCGGCGCTGGATGCAGCACTGGTGCCTGCGCAGGCATTCCGGCCGGAAGATTGGGCAGGCATGGCCGATCCCTTCCCGCGCTGGGGCGCCGAGGCAGCATGAGGCGCAATCTGGCAACACGGCTGCGGCGACGCCCGCAGAGGGGGGCTCCGATGGCAACCTATGACCGGCTGCCGCCCCCGCTGCGGCGTTGGCTGGCGGAGGCAATTCTGCCGTGGAGCGCCGCCAGCGCCCTGCGGCTTTGGCGGCGCACGCTGGCTGAAACGGGCAGCGAGGCGGCGGCGCTGGACCGCTTGGCCGCCGCCGAGTCGCGGCTGGTGGCACGGGATGCTGCGCGCATCTGGGGCGCAGGGCATCCCATGGCTGGCGATACGCGGCGCCCTGTGGCAGGATAAGCCAACACCGATGGAGGAAAAGATGAACAAGATCGCCTGAGCCTGTTTCCACAAACATCAGCCAAAGGTCTTGTCATGCCCTTCCCGAATCCCGCCTTGCGGCATCCGATGCGCTTTGCCGGCGGGTCTGAAAACCCGTCGATGGTGCATCTGGCCGCAGTGATCGACCATCCCAACATCACCGTCGGCCGCCACGCCTATGCCAATGATTTCGATCCGCCTGCGGACTGGGCGGTACGGTTGGCGCCCTATCTGTATCCCGGCGCGCCGGAACGGCTTGAAATCGGGGCTTTCTGCCAGATCGCGCATGGCGCGCGCTTTATCACGGCCTCGGCCAATCATCCGATGGCCGGTTTCAGCACCTATCCTTTCGCTGTCTTCGACCCTGCGACACTGCCCCTGCTGCTTGGACAGTTGAAGGATCTGCCCGATACGGTGATCGGCCCGGATGTCTGGATCGGCCACGGCGCGCTGATCCTGCCGGGCGCGCGTCTGGGGGCGGGCGCGATCGTCGGTGCGGGCGCGGTTGTGGGCGGCGAGGTGCCGCCCTATGCGATTGTTGCGGGCAATCCGGCGCGGGTGATCCGGTATCGCTTTGCCGCCGATGTGGTGGAACGCCTGCTGGCGCTGGCATGGTGGGAATGGCCTAGCCGACGGATCGAGGCGGCCTTGCCTGCCTTGATGGCCGACGACATCGACGCGCTGGAGCGGTGCTGAAAATTCGGGGCAGCCTCAGGTTGCCCCTTGATTTCCCCCCATGGGTGCCGTAATTCCCGCCGCAGGCCTAGGGGTATAGCTCAGTTGGTAGAGCATCGGTCTCCAAAACCGAGGGTCGCGGGTTCAAGTCCTGCTGCCCCTGCCAGGTCCTTCCAGACATAGTGATCGAATGTGTCAGGCGCTGATGCGCTTGCGTTCTGCTATGGGCGCTGTTCCGAAATGCTGCCGGTAAGCGCGGCTGAACCCTTCGGCCGAGCCATAGCCGTAACGATGTGCCACCCGATCAACCCGATGGCCACGCGCCAGATCCTGCCGGGCAAGAAGCAGCCGCCAGCGCCGTGCATAGGCACCGGGAGTTTCGCCCATGGCTATGGTGAACAGATCTGCGAAGCGGCTGAGCGAAAGGCCCGCAAGGGCGGCAAGATCCTCATTTAACCAGGTTTTTTCCGGTCGGTCGTGAATGGCGACAATGGCACGGCTCAACCGGGGGTCCGCCAGACCGGCCAGAAGGCCCGGCGTGGTCGAGCCCGAGGCGATGCAATCGCGCAACATCCGTACGATCAGAACCTCGGTCAGGCGCGCGACGACTGAAGGGCCGCCGCAACGCGGGCTGTCCAGTTCGGCGCGTAGCACCTTGATCAAGGCGGCGCTTTCTGCGTCCTGATGCAGATCGAACCGGATCGGGTCTGGCAAGGTGGCAGCCAGGGGGTTCGCCTCGCCGCCCCAATCCACCCACGCTGAAAAGACGGGGAGGGCAGCGTCTGGTTGCAATGCCTTGCCTCGCAGGCACAGCAAGGCACGATCCGCCGTGCCATCCGGCCCCGCCGTCACCAGAAGATTGCCTTGGCCTGCGGGCGCCGGGCTGACGGTCAGCGCGAAATGCGCCATCAGGCTCGACAGTCGGTCGCGGTGGGGTTCAGGAGTTTTGGTCATGTATATCGGATTTTTACAACCATAAACTTCGATACACCGATGCGGCAGTAAATCCAAGAAAGGACAATCCATGCTTGTGCCGCGTCAGAAAACGCCTGATCTTGTCATTCCGACTCTGGATCACGGAACTTTCGACCTGTCGGTGGAGCGGAATGCGCGCGGCACGTTGGTCTGCTTCTATCGCGGCCTGCATTGCCCGATCTGCGCCACCTATCTGACCGAGTTGCAGAAGCGGACAGCAGACTTCGCGGCGCGTGGTGTCGGGGTCATCGCAGTCAGCAGCGACACGGCTGAACGGGCGCGCGGAATGGCCGAGAAGATCGGGGCGACGACATTGCGCGTCGGGTATGATCTGCCGTTGCAGGTGGCGCGGGACTGGGGGCTGTATCTGTCAACCTCGCGCGGCAAGACCTCGATCGGGATCGAGGAACCGGCGCTGTTTTCCGAACCGGGGCTGTTCCTCGTCAGCCCGCACCAGACGCTTTACTATGGCTCGGTGCAGACCATGCCCTTCGTGCGGCCGCATTTCGCGGAATTGCTTGGGGCGCTGGACTTCGCCATCAAGGCCGATTACCCGGCGCGCGGCGAATATACCGGGCCGGTTTAAACCCTCTTCACGGCTTGCGCTTGAATTCCCCGGCGCAAGCGCGTATCTCCGCCCCCTGAAACAGGCGCGCGCATTGGCAGGACTTTACGCATGGCAAAGGTCAACCCCCTCCAGTTCATCCAGCAGGTGCGCACCGAGGTGGGCAAGGTCGTCTGGCCGTCGCGCCGCGAGGTCATGCTGACCACCATCATGGTGTTCATCATGGCGGCGCTGTCTGCGACCTTCTTCAGCCTTGTCGATCTGGCGATCCGCACAGGGCTTTCGGTCGTCGTCGGCGGCTTCGGCGCCTGAGCGCTCACGCCGTTTTTTCTTGAATTCCGGGGCGCGGGCCGTTATGCCCGCCGCAACGAATAGGAAACCGGCGCGCAGCGATTCGAGTTGCGCGCTGTTTTTTGTTCCGTGCGGAGTGACTTATCGCTCTGATTTGGCAGGAATTTCGCGGGCCAGGCTTGGGCCTTACCCGTGTGACGAAGGTGGTGAAGGCAGCATGGCGAAGCGGTGGTATTCGGTTTCCGTCCTCTCGAATTTCGAGAAGAAGGTCGCCGAGCAGATCAAGCAAGCCGTGGCGGAAAACGGCCTTGAGGATGAGATCGAGGAAGTTCTCGTTCCGACCGAAGAGGTGATCGAGGTGCGCCGCGGCAAGAAGGTGACCTCCGAGCGCCGCTTCATGCCGGGCTATGTGCTCGTCCGCATGGAGATGTCGAATCGCGGCTATCACCTGATCTCGTCGATCAACCGGGTGACGGGCTTCCTTGGCCCGCAGGGCAAGCCGATGCCGATGCGCGATGCCGAGGTGAACACCATCCTGAACCGCGTCGAGGAGGGGCAGGAAGCGCCGCGCACCCTGATCCGTTTCGACGTGGGCGAGAAGGTCAAGGTGACCGACGGCCCGTTTGAAGGCTTCGACGGTATGGTCGAGGGTGTGGACGACGATCATCAGCGCCTGAAGGTCACGGTGTCGATCTTCGGTCGTGCGACCCCGGTCGAGCTGGAATTCACTCAGGTCTCCAAGCAGATCTGAGTGCTGTGCGTGGGAGGCGAGGGGTAAGTCCCGGGCCGGACCACTAAACCATGCGCCCCCAAGGGGTGCGGTGACAAAGGAGACGGCCAGATGGCCAAGAAGATTATCGGCAGCCTCAAGCTGCAAGTGAAGGCCCAGCAGGCCAACCCCTCCCCGCCGGTCGGTCCGGCGCTGGGTCAGCGCGGTCTGAACATCATGGCCTTCGTGAAGGAATTCAACGCGAAGTCCGCCGATTTCGCGCCGGGCACCCCGATCCCGACGGTCATCACCTATTATCAGGACAAGTCGTTCTCGCTCGACCTGAAGACCCCGCCGGCTTCCTACCTGCTGAAGGTTGCCGCTGGTCTTCCGGCTGTCGGCAAGCGGAACCGTCCGAAGGGTTCGTCGAAGCCGGGCCGTGAAGTGGCTGGCAAGGTGACCGCGGCGCAGATCCGCCAGATCGCCGAAACCAAGATGAAAGACCTGAACGCGAACTCCGTCGAGGCCGCGATGCAGATCATTCTCGGCTCGGCCAAGTCCTGCGGCATCGAAGTGAAGGGCTGAGATCATGGCGAAACTCGGTAAACGCACCAAAGCCGCCCGCGAAGCTTTCGTTGGCAAGGAACTGGTCTCGGTTGAGGACGCGGTGAAGCTGATCAAGTCGGCTGCTACGGCGAAATTCGACGAAACCCTTGAAATCGCAATGAACCTCGGTGTTGACCCGCGTCACGCCGACCAGATGGTTCGTGGTGTTGTCCAGCTCCCGAACGGGACCGGCAAGACCGTGCGCGTGGCGGTGTTCGCCCGTGGCGCCAAGGCTGACGAAGCCAAGGCTGCCGGCGCCGACATCGTGGGTGCCGAAGACCTGATGGAAACCATCCAGTCGGGCAAGATCGAATTCGATCGCTGCATCGCCACACCGGACATGATGCCGCTGGTCGGCCGTCTTGGTAAAATCCTCGGCCCGCGCAACCTGATGCCGAACCCGAAAGTCGGCACCGTGACGATGGACGTGAAAACGGCTGTCGAAGCGGCGAAGGGTGGCGAAGTCCAGTTCAAGGTCGAGAAGGCCGGTGTGATTCATGCCGGGATCGGCAAGGTCTCGTTCGACGAGGGCAAACTGTCCGAGAACGTGCGCGCGTTCGTTGATGCCGTGACCCGTGCCAAACCGGCAGGGGCCAAGGGTACCTATGTGAAGAAGGTTTCGCTGTCCTCGACCATGGGTCCGGGCGTGTCGATCGACCTCACTTCGGCTTCGGGCAACTGAGGCCAAACGAAATTCTCCTTGGCGACAAGGGGATGGCGGGGCGGAAACGCCCCGTCCTGTCCGAGACGGCGGGTGGCGCGCAAACGCCTTAATTTCCTGCCTGAGATGGGGATCGGGATTGAAGAGCGCCTCGGCGGTCTTGGTTTCGGGAACCCCAAGCGGACCCGAACGCCCCTGGAGACAGGGGCACATACGAGCCGGGGGGAAACCCCCAAACTTGGAGTGAAACTGTGGATAGAGCCCAGAAAGAGAAAGTGGTCGAGGAACTCGGCCAGATCTTCGAAAGCTCTGGCGTGGTTGTGGTTGCACACTACGCGGGTATCACGGTTGCAGAGATGCAGGATCTGCGGGCGCAAATGCGCGCCGTCGGCGGTTCCGTTCGCGTTGCCAAGAACAAGCTCGCCAAGATCGCCCTTGAAGGGAAACCCGCTGCGAAGATGGGTGACCTGCTCACGGGCATGACCGTGATGTCCTTCTCGGAAGACCCCGTCGCTGCGGCGAAGGTCTGCGAGGCTTACGCCAAGAAAAACGACAAGTTCGTGATTCTGGGCGGTGCCATGGGCGATACGGTTCTGGACCAGGCCGGTGTGAAAGCCGTCGCTTCGATGCCGTCGCGCGAAGAGCTCATTGCTCAGATCGTGTCGATGATCGGTGCGCCCGCTTCCAGCATCGCCGGGGCCATTGGCGCGCCTGCTTCGAACATCGCTGGCATCCTTTCGACCATCGAGGAAAAGGCTGCGGCCTGATCTTTGGATATTCGCGTGGGTTGCCCAATCCCGTTGGAACCCCCATCTTAACTGAACGGAACTGAAAAATGGCTGATCTTAAAGCTCTCGCCGAACAAATCGTCGGTCTGACCCTCCTGCAAGCCCAGGAACTGAAAACCATCCTGAAGGATGAGTATGGCATCGAGCCGGCAGCCGGTGGCGCCGTCATGATGGCTGCTGCTCCGGGCGCTGCTGCTGCTCCGGCTGAAGAAGAAAAGACCGAATTCGACGTCGTCCTGACCGACGCCGGCGCCAACAAGATCAACGTGATCAAGGAAGTGCGCGCGATCACCGGTCTTGGCCTGAAAGAAGCCAAGGATCTGGTGGAAGCTGGCGGCAAAGTGAAGGAAGCTGTTTCCAAAGCTGACGCCGAAGCGATGAAGAAAAAGCTCGAAGAGGCTGGCGCCAAGGTCGAGCTGAAGTAATCCTTCCGGTGCCTCGGCACTGAAAGGTCTACGGATCGGGCTGGGTCTGACCTTGTGTCAGGCCCAGCTTGAGCCGTCTGAAGGCACCCCGGCTCGGAAGGCGCTGTGCGCAGCTTCTTCCCAGGCGTGGTTCGAGGTTCGGGAGCGGCCCGTCGGGAAGGGCCGCATGAATGGAACCTCCCCCCTGATCGCAATCGGCACGCGCCTGAGCCCCGACAGGCCGCGCGTCGGCGAAACAGAAAGGTGACGATGAGCATGGCTCAGAGCTACGTTGGCCAGAAGCGGATCCGCCGCTATTTTGGCAAAATCCGTGAAGTCCTTGAAATGCCGAACCTCATCGAGGTTCAGAAATCCTCGTATGACCTGTTCCTGAAATCGGGCGACGGCCCGAAGGCGCAGGATGGCGAGGGCATTCAGGGCGTCTTCCAGTCGGTGTTCCCGATCAAGGACTTCAACGAGACCGCCGTTCTGGAATTCGTGAAATACGAGCTGGAAAAGCCGAAGTACGACGTGGACGAATGCCAGCAGCGCGACATGACCTATGCCGCACCGCTGAAAGTGACGCTGCGTCTGATCGTGTTCGATGTCGATGAAAACACCGGCGCCCGGTCGGTGAAGGACATCAAGGAACAGGACGTCTATATGGGCGACATGCCCCTGATGACCGCCAACGGCACGTTCATCGTGAACGGCACCGAGCGCGTGATCGTCAGCCAGATGCACCGTTCGCCCGGCGTGTTCTTTGATCACGACAAGGGCAAGACCCATTCCTCGGGCAAACTGCTGTTCGCCTGCCGCATCATCCCGTATCGCGGCTCGTGGCTGGACTTCGAGTTCGACGCCAAGGACATCGTCTTCGCACGGATCGACCGTCGCCGGAAACTGCCGGTGACGACGCTGCTCTATGCCCTGGGCATGGATCAGGAAAGCATCATGAAGGCGTATTACGATACGGTTACCTTCAAGTATCAAAAGAACAAGGGCTGGGTGACCCGGTTCTTCCCCGAGCGTGTGCGCGGCACCCGGCCGAGCTATGACCTCGTGGATGCGGCCACCGGCGAGGTGATCCTGAAGGCGGGTGAGAAAGCCACGCCGCGCATGGTCAAGAAATGGATCGACGAGGCGCAGATCACCGAACTGCTGGTCCCGTTCGATCATATCATCGGCCGCTATGTCGCCCGTGACATCATCAACGAAGACACCGGCGAAATCTGGGTCGAGGCCGGTGACGAACTCACCATGGACTACGACCGCGATGGCGAGGTGAAGGGCGGCACGCTAAAGGTGCTGCTGGATCAGGGCATCACCGAGATCCCGGTGCTGGACATCGACAATATCAACGTCGGTCCCTACATCCGCAACACCATGGCGGCGGACAAGAACTGGAACCGCGACACCGCGCTGATGGACATCTATCGCGTGATGCGTCCGGGCGAGCCGCCGACCGTGGAAGCCGCCTCGACCCTGTTCGACACGCTGTTCTTCGACAGCGAGCGCTATGACCTGTCGGCCGTGGGTCGCGTCAAGATGAACATGCGTCTGGATCTGGGCAAACCGGACACCCAGCGCACGCTGGATCGCGGCGACATCGTGGCCTGCATCAAGGCGCTGGTCGAACTGCGTGACGGCAAGGGCGAGATCGACGACATCGACCACCTCGGCAACCGTCGTGTGCGTTCGGTGGGCGAGCTGATGGAAAACCAGTATCGCGTCGGCCTGCTTCGCATGGACCGCGCGATCAAGGAGCGCATGTCGTCGGTGGAAATCGACACGATCATGCCGCAAGACCTGATCAACGCCAAACCGGCTGCTGCTGCGGTGCGTGAATTCTTCGGCTCGTCGCAGCTGTCGCAGTTCATGGACCAGACCAACCCGCTGTCGGAAGTCACGCACAAGCGGCGTCTGTCGGCGCTCGGGCCGGGCGGTCTGACCCGTGAACGCGCGGGCTTCGAGGTCCGCGACGTTCACCCGACCCACTATGGCCGGATGTGCCCGATCGAAACGCCGGAAGGTCAGAACATCGGTCTGATCAACTCGCTGGCCACGTTTGCCCGCGTGAACAAGTATGGCTTCATCGAAACCCCCTACCGCAAGGTGGTGGACGGCAAGGTGACCGACGATGTGGTCTACATGTCGGCGACCGAAGAGATGCGCCATACCGTCGCGCAGGCGAACGCCGCGCAGGATGAGCAGGGCCGCTTCCAGGACGATCTGATTTCGTCGCGGAAAGCTGGCGAATTCATGCTCAACCCGCCGGATGCAATCGACCTGATCGACGTGTCGCCGAAGCAGCTTGTGTCGGTGGCGGCTTCGCTCATTCCCTTCCTTGAAAATGACGACGCCAACCGCGCGCTGATGGGCTCGAACATGCAGCGTCAGGCCGTGCCGCTGCTGCAATCGGATGCCCCCTTCGTCGGCACCGGGATCGAGGCCGTCGTGGCCCGCGACTCCGGCGCGGCCATCATGGCGCGGCGCGGTGGCGTGATCGACCAGGTTGACGCGACCCGTATCGTTGTGCGTGCGACCGAGTTCCTGGAACCCGGCGAACCGGGCGTGGACATCTATCGTCTGCGCAAGTTCAAGCGGTCCAACCAGTCGTCCTGCATCAATCAGCGCCCGCTGGTGAAGGTGGGCGACAAGGTCGCGCGTGGCGAGGTGGTGGCCGATGGCCCCTGCACCGACATGGGCGAACTGGCGCTTGGCCGGAACGTGATCGTGGCCTTCATGCCGTGGAACGGCTACAACTATGAAGACTCGATCCTGATCTCGGAACGCATCCTGCGCGACGACGTGTTTACCTCGATCCATATCGAGGAATACGAAGTCGCCGCCCGCGATACCAAGCTCGGGCCGGAAGAAATCACCCGCGACATCCCGAACGTCGGTGAAGAAGCGCTGCGCAACCTCGACGAGGCTGGCATCGTCTACATCGGCGCCGAAGTGCAGCCGGGCGACATTCTGGTTGGCAAGATCACCCCGAAGGGCGAAAGCCCGATGACGCCGGAAGAGAAGCTTCTGCGCGCCATCTTCGGGGAAAAGGCCAGCGACGTGCGCGACACCTCGCTGCGTCTGCCGCCGGGCGCCTATGGCACCATCGTGGAAGTCCGCGTGTTCAACCGTCATGGCGTGGACAAGGACGAGCGTGCGCTTCAGATCGAGCGTGAGGAAGTGGAACGCCTGTCGCGTGACCGCGACGACGAGCTGACCATTCTGGAGCGCAACATCTATGCGCGTCTGAAGTCGCTGATCATGGGCAAGGTTGCCGTCAAGGGTCCGAAAGGCATCAAGGCGGGTTCGACCATTGATGACGAACTGCTGGGCTCGCTGTCGCGTGGCCAGTGGTGGCAGCTTGCCGTCGGTGAGGAAGATCTGGCCAAGGAAGTCGAGGCCCTGCACGACCAGTTCGAGGCGCAGCGCCGCGCGCTGGATCTGCGCTTCGAGGACAAGGTCGAGAAGGTCCGTCGCGGTGACGATCTGCCTCCGGGCGTGATGAAGATGGTCAAGGTGTTCGTCGCGGTGAAGCGCAAGCTGCAACCGGGCGACAAGATGGCCGGTCGTCACGGCAACAAGGGCGTTATCTCGAAAGTGGTGCCGATGGAGGACATGCCGTTCCTCGCGGATGGCACCCCGGTCGATCTGGTGCTGAACCCGCTCGGCGTGCCGTCGCGGATGAACGTCGGTCAGATCCTTGAAACGCACATGGGCTGGGCCGCACGCGGTCTGGGTCTGAAGATCGACGAGGCACTGAAGGACTATCGCCGCTCCGGCGACATGACCCCGGTGCGCGAGGCGATGCGTCTGGCCTACGGCGACGAGACCTATGACGCCGCCTTCTCTGACCGCGACGAGGACGAGTTCCTTGAACTGGCCGGGAACGTCACGCGCGGCGTGCCGATCGCGACGCCGGTCTTCGACGGCGCGAAAGAGGCCGATGTCAATGACGCGCTGCGCCGGGCCGGTTTCGACCAGTCGGGTCAGTCGGAGGTGTTCGATGGCCGCACGGGCGAGAAATTCGCCCGCCGTGTCACCGTGGGCGTGAAATACATGCTCAAGCTGCACCACCTTGTCGATGACAAGCTGCACGCACGTTCGACCGGGCCTTACAGCCTCGTCACCCAGCAACCGCTGGGCGGCAAGGCGCAGTTCGGTGGTCAGCGTCTGGGGGAGATGGAGGTCTGGGCTCTGGAAGCCTATGGCGCCGCCTACACCCTGCAAGAGATGCTGACGGTGAAGTCGGACGACGTGGCCGGCCGGACCAAGGTCTACGAGTCGATCGTGAAGGGCGAGGACAATTTCGAAGCGGGCGTTCCCGAGAGCTTCAACGTGCTCGTCAAGGAAGTCCGCGGCCTCGGCCTGAATATGGAACTCCTGGATGCGGAGGAGGAGTGAGGGCGGTCGCGCCCTCCTCACCCATCCCTCTTTTTAAGGACGCAAGATGAACCAGGAACTGACCAACAACCCGTTCAACCCGGTTGCCCCCGTCAAGACCTTTGACGAGATCAAGATCTCGCTGGCTTCGCCCGAGCGGATCCTGTCGTGGTCCTATGGCGAGATCAAGAAGCCGGAAACCATCAACTACCGCACGTTCAAGCCGGAGCGTGACGGTCTGTTCTGCGCGCGGATCTTTGGCCCGATCAAGGATTACGAATGCCTGTGCGGCAAATACAAGCGCATGAAATATCGCGGCGTCGTCTGCGAGAAATGCGGCGTGGAAGTGACGCTCCAGAAGGTGCGGCGCGAGCGGATGGGCCATATCGAACTGGCCGCCCCCGTTGCCCACATCTGGTTCCTGAAGTCGCTGCCGAGCCGGATCGGCCTCATGCTCGACATGACGCTGCGCGATCTGGAACGTATCCTCTATTTTGAAAACTACGTCGTCATCGAGCCGGGTCTGACTGACCTGACCTATGGTCAGCTGATGACGGAAGAGGAATTCCTCGACGCGCAGGACAATTACGGCGCCGACGCCTTCACCGCCAATATCGGCGCCGAGGCGATCCGCGAGATGCTGTCGAACATCGACCTCGATTCGACGGCCGAACAGCTGCGCGAGGAGCTGAAGGAAGCCACGGGCGAACTGAAGCCGAAGAAGATCATCAAGCGGTTGAAGATCGTGGAATCGTTCCTCGAGTCGGGCAACCGTCCCGAGTGGATGATCCTGACCGTGCTGCCGGTGATTCCGCCGGAACTGCGCCCGCTGGTCCCGCTGGACGGCGGCCGTTTTGCCACGTCCGACCTGAACGACCTGTATCGTCGCGTCATCAACCGGAACAATCGTCTGAAGCGGCTGATCGAACTGCGTGCGCCCGATATCATCGTGCGCAACGAAAAGCGGATGCTGCAAGAGGCGGTGGATGCGCTGTTCGACAACGGCCGTCGCGGCCGCGTGATCACGGGCACCAACAAGCGCCCGCTGAAGTCGCTGTCCGACATGCTGAAAGGCAAACAGGGCCGCTTCCGTCAGAACCTTCTGGGCAAGCGCGTGGACTTCTCGGGCCGTTCGGTCATCGTGACCGGGCCGGAACTCAAGCTGCACCAGTGCGGCCTGCCGAAGAAGATGGCGCTCGAACTGTTCAAGCCCTTCATCTATTCGCGTCTGGAGGCCAAGGGCCTGTCCTCGACCGTGAAACAGGCGAAGAAGCTGGTCGAGAAAGAGCGCCCGGAGGTCTGGGATATCCTCGACGAGGTGATCCGCGAGCATCCGGTTCTTCTGAACCGCGCGCCGACGCTGCACCGTCTGGGCATTCAGGCGTTTGAGCCGCAACTGATTGAAGGCAAGGCGATCCAGCTTCACCCGCTGGTCTGCTCGGCTTTCAACGCCGACTTCGACGGCGACCAGATGGCCGTGCACGTCCCGCTGAGCCTTGAGGCGCAGTTGGAAGCCCGCGTTCTGATGATGTCCACGAACAACGTGCTGTCGCCCGCCAACGGCGCGCCGATCATCGTGCCGTCGCAGGACATGGTGCTGGGCCTTTATTACGTCACCATGGAACGCAAGGGCATGGTCGGCGAAGGCAAGGTCTTCCGCGACATCGAGGAAGTCGAACATGCACTGGCCGCCGGTGCGGTGCATCTGCATGCCAAGATCCAGGCGCGTCTGCGTCAGGTCGATGACGAGGGCAACATCGTCTGGAAGCGCTATGAGACGACCCCTGGTCGTCTGCGTCTGGGCAACCTGCTGCCGCTGAACGCCAAGGCTCCGTTCGAGCTGGTGAACCGCCCGCTGCGGAAGAAAGACGTGCAGACCGTCATCGACACCGTCTACCGCTACTGCGGCCAGAAGGAATCGGTGATCTTCTGCGATCAGATCATGGGTCTGGGCTTCCGCGAGGCCTTCCGTGCCGGCATCTCGTTCGGCAAGGACGACATGGTGATCCCCGACAACAAGTGGGAGATCGTCAACGAGGTGAAAGACCAGGTTGCCGGGTTCGAGCAACAGTATCTGGACGGTCTGATCACGCAGGGCGAGAAGTACAACAAGGTCGTTGACGCCTGGTCGAAGTGTAACGACAAGGTCACCGACGCCATGATGAAAACCATCTCGGCGCCGAAGTTTGACGACACTGGTGCCGAGAAAGAGCCGAACTCGGTCTATATGATGGCCCACTCCGGTGCACGGGGTTCGGTCACGCAGATGAAGCAGCTGGGCGCGATGCGCGGCCTGATGGCCAAGCCGAACGGCGAGATCATCGAGACGCCGATCATCTCGAACTTCAAGGAAGGTCTGACCGTTCTTGAATACTTCAACTCGACCCACGGCGCCCGCAAGGGTCTGTCGGATACCGCGCTGAAGACGGCGAACTCGGGCTACCTGACCCGCCGTCTGGTGGACGTGGCGCAGGACTGCATCGTGCGCGTGCACGATTGCGGCACCGAACGCGCGATCAATGCCGAGGCTGCGGTGAATGACGGTGAGGTCGTGGCTTCGCTGGCCGAGCGTGTGCTGGGCCGCGTTGCTGCCGATGACATCGTGGTGCCGGGCACCGACGAGGTGATCGTCAAGAAGGGCGAGCTGATCGACGAACGTCGTGCCGATGCCATCTCGACCCATGGCGTGCAGCATTGCCGCATCCGCAGCCCGCTGACCTGCGAGGCCGAGGAAGGCGTCTGCGCCATGTGTTATGGTCGTGACCTTGCACGCGGTACGCTGGTGAACATCGGCGAGGCTGTCGGCATCATCGCCGCGCAGTCGATCGGCGAGCCGGGCACCCAGCTGACCATGCGGACCTTCCACATCGGCGGCGTGGCCCAGGGTGGCCAGCAATCGTTCCTGGAAGCTTCGCAAGAAGGCAAGATCGAGTTCCGCAATGCCAACCTTCTGTCCAACGCCAATGGCGAACAGATCGTCATGGGCCGCAACATGTCGCTTGCGATCATCGACGAGAATGGCGGCGAGCGGGCGGTTCACAAACTGACCTACGGCTCGAAACTGCACGTCAAGGAAGATGCGCAGGTCAAGCGCGGCACCAAGCTGTTCGAATGGGACCCCTATACCCTTCCGATCATCGCCGAGAAGGCCGGTGTGGCGAAGTTCGTGGATCTCGTCTCGGGCATCTCGGTCCGCGAGGACACCGACGATGCTACGGGTATGACGCAGAAGATCGTGTCGGACTGGCGGTCGGCGCCGAAAGGCAGCGACCTGAAGCCCGAGGTTATCGTGATGAACCCGGAAACGGGCGAACCGATGCGCGGCGACAACGGCAACCCGATCAGCTATCCGATGTCGGTCGATGCGATTCTGTCGGTCGAGGACGGGGCAGAGATCAAGGCCGGTGACGTCGTGGCGCGTATCCCGCGCGAAGGTGCCAAGACCAAGGACATCACCGGGGGTCTTCCCCGCGTGGCGGAACTGTTCGAGGCCCGTCGTCCGAAGGATCACGCGATCATCGCCGAAGCCGATGGCTATGTGCGGTTCGGCAAGGACTACAAGTCCAAGCGCCGCATCACGGTCGAGCCGGTGGACGAAACCCTGCCGACGCAGGAATACATGATCCCGAAAGGGAAGCATATTCCGGTTCAGGAAGGCGATTTCGTCCAGAAGGGCGATTACATCATGGACGGTAACCCCGCGCCGCATGACATCCTGCGCATCATGGGTGTCGAGGCGCTGGCGAACTACATGATCGACGAAGTGCAGGACGTTTACCGCCTGCAAGGCGTGAAGATCAACGACAAGCACATCGAGGTGATCGTTCGTCAGATGCTCCAGAAATACGAGGTTCTGGACTCGGGCGAAACGACGCTTCTGAAGGGCGAGCATATCGACAAGATCGAACTGGACGAGGCGAACGAGAAGGCCCGGAACCACGGTCTGCGCGAAGCGCAGGCAGAGCCGATCCTGCTGGGTATCACCAAGGCCAGCCTGCAAACCCGGTCGTTCATCTCGGCCGCGTCCTTCCAGGAAACGACCCGCGTGCTGACCGAAGCTTCGGTTCAGGGCAAGCGCGACAAGCTGGTCGGCCTGAAAGAGAACGTCATCGTGGGTCGTCTGATCCCGGCTGGCACCGGCGGTGCCACGAGCCGCGTGAAGAAGATCGCGCATGATCGGGATCACGAGGTGATCGAGGCCCGCCGCGCCGAGGCCGAGGGAGCCGCCGCATTGGCTGCGCCGTCCTTCGATGTGATGGACACCGAGAGCGACAGCGGTCTGGTCGATACGATTGAAAGCCGCGAGTGATCTTGCCCCGCAAGGGGATGTGAACCAAAGGAAGCCCCCGCGTCCGTCGCGGGGGTTTTCGTTTTGACAGTGCAGAGTGGCGCGGCCATGCTGGCGCGGATCAGCAGGAGGATGCAGTGAAGATCCGAAACCAGATCATCGGGTTGATGCGGTTTTCCTACCCGTCCAAGGGCGGTTTCGTGAAAGCGGGCGACGACCCCGAGGCGCAGGCCAGGCGGCTATACGACCCCGCGCGGCTGGAGCGTCGATTTGATCTGTTTGAAAAGTTGACCCTGCCTTCGTTGCTGGCGCAGTCAGATCAGGATTTCCGCATGGTGTTCCTGATCGGGCGTGATCTGCCGGATGTCTGGCGTGATCGGCTGGCCGATGCCATTGCGCCGCTGGCAGGCGCGCGGCTGGTGGCACTCGTGTCGTTGCCGCATTACCTTGCGGTGCGGCGGGCCTATGCCATGGCCGAGAAAGACAATGCGACTCATGTTACCGGCTTCCGGCTGGATGATGACGACGCGCTGGACATTCACCATATCGCGCGGATGCGGGCGACGGTGGAGGCGCTGCTGCCGGTCACCGGGCCGGAGCTGCCGCTGGTCACCGGCTGCCACCGCGGTTTTTTTCTGGAGCGCAAACCCGAGGGGAACGAGATCTTCGAGGTGGTCGAAAAGGCGCCTATCGGACTTGGCCTTGCGATGACGACGCCGAAAGGGGTCAGCGAGAACATCTTTCGCCGTAACCATCGTTTCGCGAACCAGTGGTATAATACTTATACAGACGCCAATCAGCCGGCCTTCATCCGCACCGTGCATTCCGACAATGACAGCGACCCCCATGCCTCGGGCCGGATCGAGAAGGTTGACTGGGCGCAGGCCGGCCCGGTGATCGAAGCGCATTTCCCCTTTGCCGCCGAGATGTTGAAGGCGCTCTGAAGCCTCTGGCCCCTTCTGACCGGCCCTGCTACCGATCCGGCAGGGACAGGGAGAACCTCATGGCGATGTCGGACAATATGCGCGGCGTGTTGCTGATGAATGTTGCCATGCTGGCTTTCACGCTGAACGATACAGCGATGAAGGCTGTGGCCGAGACCTTGCCGCTGTTTCAGGCAATCACCTTGCGCGGCGTGCTGACAACGGCAGGCTTGGTGGCACTGGCCATGGCGCGCGGCGGTTTGCGGCTTTGGCCGGGGCGACGCGATGGCGGGATCGTGGCGCTGCGCACATTGGCCGAGGTCTTTGCCACCCTGACCTTCCTCGTCGCGCTGACCCATATGCCGCTGGCGAACCTTTCGGCGATCATGCAGTCGCTGCCGCTTGCCGTGACGCTTGCCGCCGCACTGGTGCTGCGCGACCCGATCGGCTGGCGCAGGCTCAGCGCCATCGGCATCGGTTTTCTGGGCGTGCTCCTGATCGTGCGGCCGGGAACCGATGGGTTCGACCGCTGGGCGCTGCTGGGCCTTGCCTCGGTGGCCTGTGTTGTCGTGCGCGATCTGTCCACGCGCACGCTGGGCGGTGCGGTGCCCTCTGCCACCGTCGCCATCTGGGCCGGGGCGGGGGTGACGCTGCTGGGTCTGGTCGGGTTGACGGTTCAGGGCTGGGCGCCGATGGGGGTGCGGGAGGCTCTGATCATCTTCTTCGCCGCGTCGTGCCTCGTGGTCGGTTACATGACTGTCGTCATGGTCATGCGGGTGGGGGATATCGGAACTATCGCACCATTCCGCTATACCGCCTTGCTTTGGGCAATCCTGCTCGGCTATGTCGTGTTCGGCGCACTTCCCGAACGGTTGACGCTGATAGGTGCGGGGATCGTGGTGGCGACGGGCATCTATACGCTGCTGCGCGAACGCCGCCTGCGGCGCAGCGGTCGCTGACCCCTGCGCCTGTTGACAACCCAAGCGACTCCCCATATACGCCGCTCACCTCGACCTGTGCCCTGCGCAGGGCGGGGTATCAGAATGGATGTGGTCACGATCCGGGCCCACAGCCCCGATCCTCTGAAATTCCACCGCGTCGGCCCCGCGCTGGGGCCGGGTGCGGTTTTCGTGTTTTGCGGACGCGCAAGGCGCATGTCGAAGAAATGCCCCCGGAAACGCCTCTGACGAGCGGTGATTGAACGGGTTGCAAGATAGAGGCTAGTTTAATGCCGACGATCCAACAGCTGATCCGCAAGCCGCGGGAAGCGAAAGTGAAAAGGTCCAAGTCGCAGCACTTGGAATCCTGCCCGCAGAAGCGCGGCGTGTGCACCCGCGTGTACACCACGACCCCGAAGAAGCCGAACTCCGCTATGCGTAAGGTCGCCAAGGTGCGTCTGACCAATGGCTTCGAGGTCATCAGCTATATCCCCGGCGAAAAGCACAACCTGCAGGAACACTCGGTGGTGCTGATCCGCGGCGGCCGGGTAAAAGACCTTCCCGGTGTGCGTTACCACATCCTGCGCGGCGTCCTGGATACCCAGGGTGTCAAAGACCGTCGTCAGCGTCGTTCGAAATACGGCGCGAAGCGTCCGAAGTGAGGAACTGAGAGATGTCCCGTCGTCACGCCGCCGAAAAGCGCGAAATTCTGCCCGACGCCAAGTATGGCGATCGCGTGCTGAGCAAATTCATGAACAACCTGATGATCGACGGCAAGAAATCCGTCGCCGAATCGATCGTCTATGGCGCTCTGGAGCGCATGGAAAAGCGCCTGAAGCGCGAGCCGGTTCAGGCATTCCATGAAGCTCTGGACAACGTCAAGCCGGCCGTCGAGGTCCGCAGCCGCCGTGTGGGCGGTGCGACCTATCAGGTTCCGGTCGAAGTGCGCACCGAGCGCCGTGAAGCCCTGGCGATCCGCTGGGTGATCACCGCTGCCCGCAAGCGCAACGAGAACACCATGGAAGAACGTCTGGCCGCTGAACTGGCTGACGCGGTGAACAACCGCGGCACCGCCGTGAAGAAGCGCGAAGACACCCACAAGATGGCAGACGCGAACAAAGCGTTCAGCCATTACCGCTGGTAAGGGGACGCCATCATGGCACGCGAATATCCGCTCGACCTTTACCGCAACTTTGGGATCATGGCGCACATCGACGCGGGTAAAACCACGACGACCGAGCGCATCCTCTACTACACCGGCAAGTCCCACAAGATCGGCGAAGTCCATGACGGCGCCGCGACGATGGACTGGATGGAGCAGGAGCAGGAACGCGGGATCACCATCACCTCGGCTGCGACCACCACTTTCTGGGAACGCACCACCGACGGCTCGACGGCTGAAAGCCCGAAGCACCGCTTCAACATCATCGACACCCCCGGCCACGTTGACTTCACCATCGAAGTCGAGCGTTCGCTGGCCGTGCTCGACGGTGCGGTCTGCCTGCTCGATGCCAACGCCGGTGTCGAACCGCAAACCGAAACCGTGTGGCGTCAGGCTGACCGCTACAAGGTGCCGCGCATCGTGTTCGTCAACAAGATGGACAAGATCGGCGCCGACTTCTTCAAATGCGTCCAGATGATCAAGGACCGCACCGGCGCGACCCCCGCCCCGATCGCCCTGCCGATCGGCGCCGAGGACAAGCTGGAAGGCCTGATCGACCTCGTGACCATGAAGGAATGGGTGTATCAGGGTGAAGACCTTGGTGCTTCCTGGGTCATCCAGGACATCCGCGCCGACCTGAAGGCCGAAGCCGAAGAATGGCGCGGCAAGCTGGTCGAACTGGCTGTCGAGCAGGACGATGACGCGATGGAAGCCTATCTGGAGGGCAACGAGCCCGACGAGGCGACCCTGCGCAAGCTGATCCGCAAGGGCACGCTGGCGATGGCCTTCGTTCCGGTGACCGCTGGTTCCGCGTTCAAGAACAAGGGCGTGCAGCCGGTTCTGAACTCGGTCATCGACTATCTGCCCTCGCCGCTGGACATCCCGGCCTACATGGGCTTCAAGCCCGGTGACGAGACCGAAACCCGCGACATCGCGCGTTCGGCCGACGATGCCCAGCCCTTCTCGGCGCTGGCGTTCAAGATCATGAACGACCCCTTCGTCGGTTCGCTGACCTTTACCCGCATCTATTCGGGCGTCCTCAAGAAGGGCGATTCGATGCTGAACGCGACCAAGGGCAAGCGCGAGCGCGTGGGCCGTATGATGATGATGCACGCCATCAACCGCGAGGAAATCGAAGAAGCCTTCGCGGGCGACATCATCGCGCTGGCCGGTCTGAAAGAGACCACCACGGGTGACACCCTCTGCGACCCGAACAACGCTGTTGTTCTGGAAACCATGACCTTCCCGGAGCCGGTGATCGAGATCGCCGTGGAACCGAAGTCGAAGGCCGACCAGGAAAAGATGGGCCTCGCCCTCGCTCGTCTGGCTGCCGAAGACCCGTCGTTCCGCGTCGAGACCAACTTCGAATCCGGCCAGACCATCATGAAGGGCATGGGCGAACTTCACCTCGACATCCTCGTGGACCGTATGCGTCGCGAGTTCAAAGTCGAGGCGAATATCGGTGCTCCGCAGGTGGCCTACCGCGAGACCATCTCGCAGCCGCATGAAATCGACTACACGCACAAGAAACAGACCGGCGGTACCGGCCAGTTCGCGCGCGTGAAGCTGCAGATCACCCCGACCCAGCCGGGCGAAGGATATTCGTTCGAGTCGAAGATCGTGGGTGGCGCGGTGCCGAAGGAATACATCCCCGGCGTCGAAAAAGGCATCAAATCGGTCATGGATTCCGGCCCTCTGGCTGGCTTCCCGGTGATCGACTTCAAGGTCGCGCTGGTTGACGGTGCGTTCCACGACGTCGACTCGTCGGTCCTGGCCTTCGAGATTGCCTCGCGTGCCGCTATGCGTGAAGGCCTGAAGAAAGCCGGCGCGAAGCTGCTGGAACCGATCATGAAAGTCGAAGTGGTGACCCCGGAAGAATACACCGGCGGCATCATCGGCGACCTGACCTCGCGTCGGGGCATGGTTCAGGGGCAGGACAGCCGTGGCAATGCGAACGTGATCACCGCCATGGTGCCGCTTGCCAATATGTTCGGCTACATCAACAACCTGCGCTCGATGTCCTCGGGGCGTGCGGTGTTCACCATGATCTTCGATCATTATGACGCCGTGCCGGAAAACATCTCGCAAGAGATCCAGAAGAAATACGCCTGATCGGTGTGGCGGGGGCAACCCCGCCCTACCAGCCCGTAGGGTGCGCATCCGCGCACCGCATCGCAACGAATTGAGGAGTTTGCCCCCATGGCAAAGGCAAAGTTTGAACGGAACAAACCGCACGTCAACATTGGCACGATTGGCCACGTTGACCACGGGAAGACGACGCTGACCGCTGCGATCACCAAGTATTTTGGTGAATTCCGCGCCTATGACCAGATTGACGGTGCGCCGGAAGAGCGTGCGCGCGGGATCACGATCTCGACGGCGCACGTCGAGTACGAATCGGATGCGCGTCACTATGCGCACGTCGATTGCCCCGGCCACGCGGACTATGTGAAGAACATGATCACGGGTGCGGCGCAGATGGACGGCGCGATCCTCGTGGTTTCGTCGGCCGACGGCCCGATGCCGCAAACGCGCGAGCACATCCTGCTGGGCCGTCAGGTGGGCATCCCCTACATGGTGGTGTTCATGAACAAGGTGGACCAGGTCGATGACCCGGAACTGCTGGAACTCGTGGAAATGGAAATCCGCGAACTGCTGTCGTCGTATGACTACCCCGGCGATGACATTCCGATCATCAAGGGCTCGGCTCTGGCGGCGATGAACGGCACCGACAAGGAAATCGGCGAAGACGCGATCCGCGCGCTGATCGCGGCTGTGGACGAATACATCCCGACCCCGGCCCGCGCTGTGGACCAGCCCTTCCTGATGCCGGTCGAAGACGTGTTCTCGATCTCGGGTCGTGGCACCGTGGCCACCGGCCGGATCGAGCGCGGCGTTGTGAAAGTCGGCGAAGAACTGGAAATCGTGGGTATCCGCGCTTCCAAGAAAACCGTCTGCACCGGCGTCGAGATGTTCCGCAAGCTGCTCGACCAGGGCGAAGCTGGCGACAACGTCGGCCTGCTGCTGCGCGGCGTGGACCGTGAAGGGATCGAGCGCGGCCAGGTGCTGTGCAAGCCCGGCTCGGTGAAACCGCACACCAAGTTCGAAGCCGAAGCCTATATCCTCACCAAAGAGGAAGGTGGCCGTCACACGCCGTTCTTCGCGAACTACCGTCCGCAGTTCTACTTCCGCACGACGGACGTGACCGGGACCGTGGAACTGCCGGAAGGCACCGAGATGGTGATGCCGGGCGACAACCTGAAGTTCAACGTGTCGCTGATCGCGCCGATCGCGATGGAAGAGAAGCTGCGCTTCGCCATCCGCGAAGGCGGCCGCACCGTCGGCGCCGGCGTTGTGTCGAAGATCATTGAATAATGATCCCGAGACGCGCCCACAAAGGCGTGTCGAAGATCATCGGGTGATCACTCGGATCATCTGATCGAAAGGCCGCCCTTCGGGGCGGCCTTTTCGCTTCGGCTGGACGACAGCCGCGGTCGCGGCTCTGCCATACTCCTGCCCTCAGCGTCGGGCAGAGCTTGCCCGGACATTTGGGAGCAAGTGCATGCGTCTAGTACTGATGGTTTTGAACGCCCTGAAATATTCGTTGCTGGGTGCGGCGATGTGTTTCATGGGCTATCTGTTCTCGTGGAACGGGCTGGTTTTCCTGTTCCAGTCTGATCCGGTTCAACTGGTGGTGGTTGACTTCCAGGTGCGCAAGGTTTCGTCCAGTACGGAACCGGATGACCGCTTCGAATACCGCCCTGTCTTTGCGCTGGCCGAGGCGAGCCCGCCGCGCGCGGAATACACGCAGACCTATTGGCAGTCGCACAAGATCCATCTGATGGGGGAGGTCGTGCCGGGACGATACAGGCCGGAAACCGGCGAGATGCGCAGCGACAAGGCTGGTGGCAAATGGCTTTGGGGCGGGGTGATGGTCTTCGTGGTCGGGCTGTTGGTCATGATTCAGGCGGTGTTCATTCTGGGCGGTGTGCCGGATCGCCAGATGCCGTTCCGGCTTGGCCGTGGGCGCCGTGGCTTCAGGATCGACATCTTTGGCTTTCCGGGCGATCCCTGACCGGGTGGCCCGCGAATTTGGGCGTGTGGGCGATTCCACCCTTGCTTTATAGGCGCAGGCGGTCTAAACGCGCCCTCGATGTGAACGGGTCGGTCCCTCGGGGCCGACTCGTTTCTTTCATCCCTATGCAAGAAACCTACGGAAGAGGGGTTTGGGGGCGGTGCGCCGGCCCGAGACTTCCCGCCGAGCCCAAGGGGCACCATATGAGCCAGACTATCCGCATCAGGCTGAAAGCCTTCGATTACCGCGTGCTGGATGCCAGCACCCAGGAAATCGTGAACACGGCCAAGCGGACCGGCGCGCAAGTGCGCGGCCCGATCCCGCTGCCGAACAAAATCGAGAAATTCACGGTTCTCCGTGGTCCGCACATCGACAAGAAGTCGCGCGACCAGTGGGAAATCCGCACGCACAAGCGTCTTCTCGACATCGTGGATCCGACCCCCCAGACCGTGGACGCGCTGATGAAGCTCGACCTCGCCGCTGGCGTGGATGTCGAGATCAAAGTGTAAGGGGAGGCGAAACAGATGCGTTCTGGTGTTATCGCCAAGAAGCTGGGCATGACCCGGCTGTTCCTCGAAGACGGCAAGCAGGTTCCTGTCACCGTTCTTCAACTCGACGCCCTGCAAGTGGTCGCTCAGCGCACCGCTGACCGTGACGGCTATACCGCTGTCCAACTGGGTGCCGGTTCCGCCAAGGCCAAGAACACGACCGCTGCCCAGCGTGGTCACTTCGCGAAAGCGAATGTTGCCCCGAAGCGCAAAGTGGCCGAGTTCCGCGTGTCGGCTGACAACCTGATCGAAGTGGGCGCGGAAATCACCGCTGACCACTATCTCGCAGGTCAGTTCGTTGACATCGCCGGCACCTCGATCGGTAAAGGCTTTGCCGGTGCGATGAAGCGTCACAACTTCGGTGGTCTGCGCGCCTCGCACGGTGTGTCGATCTCGCACCGTTCGCACGGTTCGACCGGCCAGTGCCAGGACCCCGGCAAGGTGTTCAAGGGCAAGAAGATGGCTGGCCATCTGGGTGCCGTGCGTGTGACCACGCAGAACCTGCAAGTCGTGAAAACCGATGCCGACCGTGGTCTGATCCTGGTGAAGGGCGCTGTGCCCGGTTCCAAGGGTGGCTGGGTCACCATCAAGGATGCGGTGAAGAAAGCGGCTCCGGCCGGTCTGCCGCTGCCGGCTGCCATTCGTTCGGCTGCTCCGGCTGCTGAAGCCGCCGTCGAAGGGGGTGAAGCATGAAACTTGATGTGATCAAGCTGGACGGCGGCAAAGCCGGTTCCATCGATCTGGACGAAGCGCTGTTCGGCCTCGAGCCGCGCGCCGACATCCTGCACCGTGTGGTGCGCTGGCAGCGTGCGAAAGCACAGGCTGGCACGCACTCGGTTCTGGGCAAGTCGGACGTGTCCTACTCGACCAAGAAGATCTATCGCCAGAAAGGCACCGGCGGCGCCCGCCACGGTTCCAAGAAGGCGCCGATCTTCCGTCACGGTGGCGTCTACAAGGGCCCGACCCCGCGGTCGCACGCCCATGACCTGCCGAAGAAGTTCCGCGCTCTGGGTCTGCGTCATGCGCTCTCGGCGAAAGCCAAGGCGGGTGAGCTGATCATCGTCGATACGCTGGCCATGGCGGAAGCCAAGACCGCGTTCCTGGCGAAGACGGCGAAGGAACTGGGCTGGAAGCGCGTTCTGATCATCGACGGTGCGGAAGTGAACGAGAACTTCGTCAAGGCCGCCCGCAACATCGAGACCATCGATGTGCTGCCGTCGATGGGTGCCAACGTCTATGACATCCTGCGCCGTGACCAGCTGGTCATCACCAAGGCCGGGATCGAAGCTCTGGAGGCTCGTCTGAAATGACCGCCAAGCCCGAACATTACGACCTGATCAAGAAGCCGATCATCACCGAGAAAACGACCCTCGCGGCCGAAGTCTCGAATGCGGCGACGTTCCTCGTGTCGATGGACGCGACCAAGCCCCAGATCAAGGAAGCCGTTGAGGCCGTCTTTGGTGTGAAGGTGAAGGCCGTGAACACCGTCGTCGCCAAGGGCAAGAACAAGCGCTTCCGCGGCATCGCGGGCGAGCGCTCGGACAAGAAGAAGGCTTATGTGATCCTCGAAGAGGGGAACACTATCGACGTGGCCTCGGGCCTCTGATAGAAGCCGCTACGAATCGCGCGGCCCCGGGATTTCCGGGGCCGCCGGTCTTTTGCGGAATCTGATTCTGCATGTCACCGGGGATCTTCGGAGCCCTTCAACCGCGCGAAAGCGACCTGAAAGCCGCAAGGATCGAGGGGCGTTATGCGCAAGCTAACGGAAGACAGAAAGCATGGCACTCAAGTCGTATAAACCGACGACGCCTGGCCAGCGTGGGCTGGTTCTGATCGACCGTTCGGAGCTGTTCAAAGGCCGTCCGGTCAAAGCCCTCACCGAGGGTCTGACCAAGACGGGTGGCCGTAACAACACCGGACGCGTCACGATGTGGCACAAGGGTGGTGGCGCGAAGCGTCTCTACCGCGTCGTTGACTTCAAACGTCGCAAGTTCGACGTTCCGGCGGTCGTCGAGCGGATCGAATACGATCCGAACCGCACCGCCTTCATCGCTCTCGTGAAATACAACGACGGCGAACTGGCTTACATCCTGGCGCCGCAGCGTCTTGCCGTGGGTGACACCGTTGTCGCCGGCACCAAGACCGACGTGAAGCCGGGCAACGCAATGCCCTTCTCGGGCATGCCGATCGGCACGATCGTTCACAACGTCGAACTGAAGCCCGGCAAGGGCGGCCAGCTGGCCCGTGCTGCTGGCACCTATGCCCAGTTCGTTGGTCGTGACGGTGGCTATGCCCAGATCCGCCTGTCCTCGGGCGAACTGCGCATGGTGCGTCAGGAGTGCATGGCGACGGTTGGCGCCGTGTCTAACCCCGACAACTCGAACCAGAACTTCGGTAAAGCCGGTCGTATGCGCCACAAGGGCGTGCGTCCGACGGTGCGCGGCGTTGCAATGAACCCGATCGACCACCCGCATGGTGGTGGTGAAGGCCGGACCTCGGGTGGTCGTCACCCGGTCACCCCGTGGGGCAAAGGCACCAAGGGCAACCGCACCCGCTCGAACAAGCAGACCGACAAGTACATTGTCCGTTCGCGCCACGCGAAGAAGAAGGGTCGTTAATCCATGGCACGTTCTATCTGGAAAGGCCCCTTCGTTGACGCTTATGTGCTGAAAAAAGCCGAGAAAGCGCGCGAGTCGGGCAAGAGCGAAGTGATCAAGATCTGGTCGCGCCGCTCCACCATCCTGCCGCAATTCGTGGGTCTGACCTTCGCCGTCTACAACGGCAAGAAGCACATCCCCGTTGCGGTGACCGAAGAAATGATCGGCCAGAAGTTCGGTGAATATTCGCCGACGCGGACCTACTACGGTCATGCGGCCGACAAGAAAGCCAAGAGGAAGTAAGCCATGGGTAAGGAAAAGAATCCGCGCCGCGTGGCGGACAACGAAGCGATGGCGAAAGCCCGCATGCTTCGCACCTCGCCGCAGAAGCTCAATCTGGTTGCCGGCCTGATCCGCGGCAAGAAGGTGGACAAGGCGATTGCCGACCTCACCTTCTCGAAAAAGCGGATCGCGCAGGATGTGCTGAAGTGCCTTCAGTCGGCTGTCGCCAACGCTGAAAACAACCACGGCCTTGACGTTGACGAGCTGGTGGTTGCCGAAGCCTGGTGTGGCAAGAACCTGGTGATGAAACGTGGCCGTCCGCGTGCGCGTGGCCGGTTCGGCAAGATCATGAAGCCGTTCTCGGAAATCACCATCAAGGTGCGTCAGAAAGGGGAGACTGCGTAATGGGTCAGAAGGTCAACCCTATCGGGATGCGTCTTCAGGTCAACCGGACCTGGGACAGCCGCTGGTTCGCTGATTCGAAAGATTACGGCGATCTGCTGCTCGAAGATCTCAAGATGCGCGACTTCATCCATGAGGAAGTCAAGCAGGCCGGGATCTCGAAAGTGATCATCGAGCGTCCGCACAAGAAGTGCCGCGTGACCATTCACGCTGCGCGTCCGGGCGTCATCATCGGCAAGAAAGGCGCGGACATCGAGACGCTTCGCAAGAAGCTGTCGAAGTTCACCGCTTCGGAACTGCACCTGAACATCGTCGAAGTTCGCAAGCCGGAACTCGACGCGCAACTGGTGGCCGAATCGATCGCGCAGCAGATGGAACGTCGCGTGTCCTTCCGTCGCGCCATGAAGCGCGGCGTGCAGAACGCGATGCGTCTGGGTGCGCTCGGCATCCGTGTGAACGTCTCGGGCCGTCTGGGCGGCGCAGAGATCGCGCGGACCGAATGGTATCGTGAAGGCCGCGTCCCGCTGCACACCCTGCGTGCCGACATCGACTATGCACTGTCGGAAGCCAAGACCCCTTACGGGATCATCGGTGTGAAGGTCTGGGTCTTCAAGGGCGAGATCCTCGAGCACGACCCGCAAGCGCATGACCGTCGTCTGTCGGAAGAGACCCCGTCTCCGCGTCCGCAGCGCCGCGAGCGCGAGCGCGCGTAAGGGAGTAGAGAAAGATGCTGCAACCGAAACGGACGAAGTTCCGCAAACAGCACAAGGGCCGGATTCATGGCGAAGCCAAGGGCGGTTTCGCCCTCAACTTCGGCACCTTCGGCCTGAAGGCGACCGAGCCGGAGCGTGTGACCGCGCGCCAGATCGAAGCCGCCCGTCGTGCGATCACCCGCCACATGAAGCGTCAGGGTCGCGTCTGGATCCGTATTTTCCCGGATGTTCCGGTTTCGTCGAAACCGACCGAAGTGCGGATGGGTAAAGGCAAGGGCTCGATCGACTATTGGGCATGCAAGGTGAAGCCGGGCCGCGTGATGTTCGAGATCGACGGCGTGTCCGAGGTCATCGCCCGTGAGGCCCTGCGCCTCGGCGCGATGAAGCTGCCGGTCACCTCGCGCATCGTGGTTCGCGAAGACTGGTAACCCGGTCCGACCCGAAAGATTGAAAGCCCCCGGTCCGAAAGGCCGGGGGCTTTTGCTTGCGGCAAAGTTTCCCTTGCCCTTGCAGCCCCCCTCCGGTAAGGAACCGCATCCTGCGGATTCCGGGTGACCGGAGATTCGCGGATTTGTCATTGATCCGCCAGGGTAACGGTCACCCCATAAAACAGGGGCCGTCTGGCGATTGTGAAAAGGAACAGGCGTATGACCGCCAAGGAACTGAAGGCCAAGGCGCCGGCCGAGCTGCGCGAGCAGCTTGTGGCGCTGAAAAAGGAAGCGTTCAATCTGCGCTTCCAGCAGGCGACCGGCCAGCTTGAGAATACCGCCCGCATGCGCGCTGTCCGCAAGGAAGTTGCCCGCATCATGACGGTTCTGAACCAGCAAGCTGCTGAAGCTGCGAACTGAGGAGTAGGCACATGCCCAAGCGTATCCTGCAAGGTGTCGTCACCTCGGACAAGAACGAACAGACCATCACCGTTCTGGTCGAGCGTCGTTTCAAGCACCCGCTGCTGCAAAAGACCGTGCGGAAGTCGAAGAAATACCGCGCCCATGACGCGGATAACAAATTCAAGGTCGGTGATACCGTGCGCATTGAAGAATGTGCGCCGATCTCGAAGACGAAGCGCTGGACGGTGGTGGTCGAGGCCTGAGAAGGCCCCGATCCCATCGTTCAGTCATCTGAACGAAACCCTGGGGCGGTGCTGATCAGCCGTTCCAAAGGTCGGGAGAAACCAAATGATCCAGATGCAGACCAATCTGGATGTTGCTGACAACTCCGGCGCTCGCCGGGTTCAGTGCATCAAGGTTCTGGGCGGTTCGCACCGCCGCTACGCATCCGTGGGCGACATCATCGTGGTGTCGGTCAAGGAGGCGATTCCGAAGGGTCGCGTGAAGAAGGGTGACGTCCGCAAGGCCGTTGTCGTTCGCACCGCCAAGGAAGTCCGTCGTGAAGATGGCACCTCGATCCGCTTCGACCGTAACGCCGCCGTCATCCTGAACAATCAGGGCGAACCGGTCGGCACCCGTATCTTCGGGCCGGTCGTGCGCGAGCTGCGTGCCAAGAACTTCATGAAGATCATCTCGCTGGCGCCGGAGGTGCTGTGATATGGCTGCGAAGCTGAAAAAAGGCGACACGGTTGTCGTGTTGACCGGCAAGGACAAGGGCAAGCAGGGCGAGATCACCTCGGTGAACCCGTCGGCGAACAAGGCTGTTGTCGAAGGCGTGAACATCGCCATCCGCCACACCAAACAATCGGCCTCGTCGCAGGGCGGCCGCATCGCCAAGGCGATGCCGATCGACCTGTCGAACCTCGCCATCGTTGACAAGAACGGCAAGGCCACCCGCGTCGGCTTCCGCATGGAAGACGGCAAGAAAGTGCGCTTCGCCAAGACCACGGGGGACGTGATCTGATGCTTGACGCTGCCGAATACACCCCGCGTCTGAAGGCCGAGTTCAAGGCCAAGATCCGCCCCGCGCTGAAAGAAGAATTCAGCTACAAGAACGACATGCAGATCCCGCGTCTGGACAAGATCGTGATCAACATGGGCGTTGGCGAAGCGGTGAAGGACACCAAGAAGGTGAAAGCCGCCGCCGAGCAGCTGACCGCGATTGCCGGTCAGAAGGCCGTCATCACCCACGCCAAGAAGTCGATCGCCGGCTTCCGCGTGCGGGAAGAGATGCCGCTGGGCTGCAAGGTGACCCTGCGCGGTGACCGCATGTATGAATTCCTCGATCGTCTCATCAACGTCGCGCTGCCGCGCGTCCGCGACTTCCGCGGCGTCAAGGGCACGTCGTTCGATGGCCGTGGCAACTATGCCATGGGGCTGAAAGAGCAGATCGTGTTCCCCGAGATCGACTTCGACAAGATCGACGACGTTCTGGGCATGGACATCATCATCTGCACCAACGCCAAGACCGACGCTGAAGCGAAGTCGCTGCTTAAGCACTTCAACATGCCGTTCTCCAGCTGATCGCGCGAGGAAATCATTATGGCTAAAAAATCCATGATCGAACGCGAGAAGAAGCGTCAGCATCTGGTGGACGTCTACGCCGCCAAGCGCGCTGCTCTCAAAGAGATCATTTCCAATCAGGACCTGCCCGTTGCCGAGCGTTTCGTCGCGGCACAGAAGCTGGCCCAACTGCCCCGCAACTCGTCGGCGACCCGGCTGCACAACCGCTGCCAGCTCACCGGCCGCCCCCATGCTTACTACCGTAAGCTGAAACTGTCGCGGATCATGCTGCGCGAGCTGGCCTCGTTCGGCCAGATCCCCGGCATGGTCAAGTCGAGCTGGTAAGGAGGAGCGACCATGTCTGTGAACGATCCTCTCGGCGATATGCTGACCCGCATCCGCAACGCTCAGGCGCGCGGTAAATCGACTGTCTCGACCCCGGCCTCGAAGCTCCGTGCCTGGGTTCTGGATGTGCTGGCCTCGGAAGGCTATATCCGTGGCTACGAGCGCGCCTCGACCGAAAACGGTCAGGGCGAGCTGCTGATCTCGCTGAAATACTTCGAAGGCGAGCCGGTCATCCGTGAACTGAAGCGCGTGTCGAAACCCGGCCGTCGCGTCTACATGGGCGTCAAGGAAATCCCGTCGGTCCGCAATGGCCTGGGTGTTTCCATCGTTTCGACCCCCAAGGGCGTGATGTCCGATGCAGCTGCACGCTCCGCCAATGTTGGCGGCGAAGTGCTCTGCACCGTGTTCTGAGGAGGGTTAGATGTCTCGTATCGGCAAAAAACCCGTCGCGCTTCCCAAGGGCGTCTCGGCCGAAATCAAAGGCCAGTCGATCGAAGTGAAAGGCCCGAAAGGCGCCCGTTCCTTCACCGTGACCGACGACGTGACCCTGACGCTGGAAGACGGCGCCGTGAAGGTGACCCCGCGTGGCACCTCCAAGCGTGCGCGCCAGCAGTGGGGCATGGCCCGCTCGATGGTCGAAAACCTCGTCATCGGCGTGACCGACGGCTTCAAGAAAGAGCTCGAAATTCAGGGTGTGGGTTACCGCGCCGCGATGCAGGGCAACATCCTGAAACTGTCGCTCGGCTATTCGCATGAAGTGAACTTCGAAGTGCCTAAGGGCGTGACCGTCACGTCCCCGAAGCAGACCGAAATCGTTGTGGAAGGCATCGACCAGCAACTCGTTGGCCAGGTCGCTGCGAACATCCGCGAGTGGAAGCGTCCCGAGCCCTACAAGGGCAAGGGCATCCGCTACAAGGGTGAGTTCATCTTCCGCAAGGAAGGCAAGAAGAAGTAAGGGTGGCGAAAATGGCGAACAACAAAAGAGAGCTGTTCCTCAAGCGCCGCCTGCGCGTCCGGAACAAACTGAAGGCGATGTCCGCTGGACGCGCCCGCCTGTCTGTGCACCGCTCGTCGAAGAACATCAGCGTCCAGCTGATCGACGACGTGCGTGGTGTGACGCTCGCTTCGGCTTCCACGCTGGAGAAAGAGCTGGGCTTCGTGGGCAAGAACAACGTGGAGGCCGCCGCGAAGGTGGGCGCCACGATTGCGGAACGTGCCAAGGCGGCCGGTGTCGAAGAATGCTACTTCGACCGCGGTGGTTTCCTCTTTCACGGGAAGATCAAGGCCTTGGCCGATGCTGCCCGTGAAGGCGGCCTGAAGTTCTAAGGAGACGATGATGGCAGAACGTGAAAACCGCCGGGAACGCCGCGCCGAGCGCGAGGAAAACCCGGAATTCGCCGATCGTCTCGTGGCGATCAACCGCGTGTCGAAAACCGTGAAAGGCGGCAAACGCTTCGGCTTTGCGGCACTCGTGGTTGTCGGCGACCAGCGCGGCCGTGTGGGCTTCGGCAAGGGCAAGGCGAAAGAAGTGCCCGAGGCGATCCGCAAGGCGACCGAGCAAGCCAAGCGCTCGCTCGTGCGCGTGCCGCTGAAGGACTCGCGCACGCTGCACCACGACATGGAAGGCCGTCATGGCGCCGGTCGTGTTGTGATGCGCGCGGCTGTTCCCGGTACCGGGATCATCGCCGGTGGTCCGATGCGCGCCGTGTTCGAGATGCTTGGCATCCAGGACGTGGTGGCGAAGTCTCTGGGTTCGCAGAACCCCTACAACATGATCCGCGCGACCATCGACGGTCTGAAGCAGGAATCGAGCCCCCGTCAGGTCGCGCAGCGTCGCGGCAAGAAAGTGGCCGACATCCTGAAGAAGCCCGAAGATGAAGCTGTCGAGGCGTAAGGAGTAGACCATGGCCAAGAAAACCATCGTCGTGCAGCAAGTGGCTTCGGCCGCGCGCCGCCCCGCCATCCAGACCGCGACGCTGAAGGGCCTCGGCCTGAACAAGCTGCGCCGCACCCGTGAACTGGAGGACACTCCGGCGGTTCGCGGCATGGTCAACAAGATCTCGCATCTTGTGAAGATCATCGAAGAGCGCGGCTGATTGCTACGCATCCGAGATCGGAAACGCCCCGCCCGACCGGCGGGGCGTTTTCATTGCGCGCCATGTGGTGCCAGTGCCATTCCAAGGGCAAAGAGGCCAAGCCACAGCGCCGAGCTGAACAGATAAAGCCGCTCCAGCAGTCCAAAGATCCTGTGGCGCAGGGCGTGAACAAGGCAGACCGCGACCCCGAGCAGCGATGCCGTCACGACCCAGTAAAGCGCGCCAAGCAGGTGGCGGAACGCAGTAGGCGGCAGGCTTTCCGCGTCGGGAAACAGGTCGTCGATGGCGATATAGGCCAGCGCGAAATTGGCGACGGCAAAGGCCAGATGCAGCCTGCCGGTGCGGCTTGACGGTTCGCCCTCGATATCCGTCGGATAGGCCACCACCCCCAGCGGCAGGGCGGCCATGCCCAGAAGGCACAGACCGGCGCGCAGGGTGAAGCGGCCGTCTTGCAGCACGGCGGCGGCGAGCAGGCTGCTTGCGGCAATCCCGGCCACCGCATAGCTGACAAACAGCGGATGCGATGGCCCGATGCCATAATCGCTGAGCGCCTGCCGGATCGGGCTGTAATCGCCGCGCAGATGCAGGGCCGCAAACAAGACGATGACGGCCAGATAGGCGAGCGCCGATACGAGATATAGACTGGACATCCGGCTCTCCCGCATTTGCCCTTCCTCATAGAAAGGGCAGGGGCAGCCTGGGTCAAGTTTCGGGCGCGAATGCTTGCGTGACAGAGGAATGACGTCTATACGCCCCCGGTGGCGTCCTTGCCACGAGAATCACCATCATATGCCGTGTGTGTCCCTCTGTCGCTTGTGGGGGCATTTCCGGCCAAGGAGAAGCGACATGAAACTGAATGAACTGCGCGACAACGAAGGCGCGGCCCGCAAGCAGAAGCGCGTTGCACGCGGTCCTGGCTCGGGCAAGGGCAAGACCGCCGGTCGCGGTATCAAGGGTCAGAAGTCGCGTTCGGGCGTCGCACTGGGCGGCTACGAAGGCGGCCAGATGCCGCTTTACCGTCGCCTGCCGAAGCGTGGCTTCACCAAGCCGAACGCCAAACACTATGCCGTCGTGAACCTCGGCCTGATCGAGAAGTTCATCGAAGCCGGCAAGCTGGACGCCAAGGCCGAGATCACCGAGGACATGCTGGTTGCAGCTGGCCTCACCTCGCGCAAGCGTGACGGTATCCGCGTTCTGGCCAAGGGCGAGATCAAGTCGCAAGTCACGCTCACCGTTACCGGTGCCTCGCAAGCTGCGATTGACGCGGTTGCCAAGGCGGGCGGCAAGCTCAGCGTGGCGGAAGCTGCGGCGGCTGCGGCGGAATAAAGGTTGTGAGCGGTCGCCAGACCGCTTACATCGGTGCAGAGTTTTCCCGCGCCGCCGACCGGAAAACCCCGGTTCGGCGGCGCAATCATGAAAGACACGGGCATGGCATCTGCTGCAGAGCAAATGGCGGCGAACCTCAGCTGGGGCGCCCTTGGCAAGGCCACGGACCTTCGCCAACGCATCTTCTTCACCATCGGCCTTCTGATCGTCTACCGCCTTGGCACCTATATCCCGGTGCCGGGCATTGATGGCGCTGCGCTGCGCGAATTCATGTCGGGGGTTTCGGCCGGACTGGGCGGCATCCTCAACATGTTCACTGGCGGTGCGATCAGCCGCATGGGCATCTTCGCGCTTGGGATCATGCCCTATATCTCGGCTTCGATCATCGTGCAGCTTCTGGCGTCGATGGTTCCGGCGCTGGAGCAGTTGAAGAAAGAGGGCGAACAAGGCCGCAAGAAGATGAACCAGTATACGCGCTACGGCACCGTAGCGCTGGCACTGTTTCAGGCCTGGGGGATCGCGGTCAGCCTTGAGGCTGGCGATCTGGCGCATGATCCGGGGCTGTTCTTCAAGCTGTCGGTCGTGGTGACGCTGGTGGGCGGAACCATGTTCCTGATGTGGCTGGGCGAGCAGATCACCGCGCGCGGCATCGGTAACGGCACCTCGCTCATAATCTTCGTCGGTATCGTCGCCGAAATTCCCGCTGCGCTGGCACAATTCTTCAGCCAGGGCCGTTCGGGTGCGATCTCGCCCGGCGTCATCATCGGCGTGATCGTGATGGTCGTCGTCGTGATCGCTTTTGTGGTGTTCATGGAGCGCGCCCTGCGCAAGATCCATATCCAGTATCCGCGCCGTCAGGTCGGGATGAAGATTTATGACGGCGGCTCGTCGCATCTGCCGGTCAAGGTCAACCCCGCCGGTGTGATCCCGGCGATCTTCGCATCGTCGCTGCTGCTGCTGCCGACGACCATTGCCGCCTTCTCCGGTCAGGGGGCGGGGCCGGTCATGTCCACGATCCTTGCCTATTTCGGGCCGGGGCAACCGCTGTATCTGCTGTTCTTCACGTCGATGATCGTGTTCTTCGCCTATTTCTACACGTTCAACGTGTCGTTCAAGGTTGATGACGTGGCCGAGAACCTGAAGAACCAGAACGGTTTCGTGCCCGGTATCCGTCCCGGCAAGAAGACCGAGGAATATCTGGAATATGTGGTCACGCGGGTTTTGGTCCTGGGTGCAGCTTATCTGGCCTTTGTCTGCCTGCTGCCCGAGATCATCCGCCATCAGCTTTCGATCCCCTTCTACTTTGGTGGGACTTCCGTGCTGATCGTGGTTTCGGTGACGATGGACACGATCAACCAGATCCAGTCGCATCTGCTAGCGCATCAGTATGAGGGGCTGATCGAAAAATCGCAGCTTCGCGGCCGAAAGCGCAGCGGGGCCAAGACGCCGACGCGTCGCTAAAATACACGAGGGACAGCACACCATGGTCAATATCATCCTTCTGGGGCCGCCGGGCGCAGGCAAGGGCACGCAAGCCAAGCGGCTAGTGGACGAACGGAACATGGTGCAGCTGTCCACCGGCGACATGCTGCGCGAGGCCAAGACCTCGGGCACCGAGATGGGCCGTCGTGTGGCCGAGGTGATGGACAAGGGGCAACTGGTGACGGACGAGATCGTCATCGGGCTGATCGAGGAAAAGATGGCCGGCCCCGCAGGCGGCGGCTTTATCTTCGACGGTTTTCCCCGGACGCTGGCACAGGCCGATGCCTTGGGCGCGCTGCTGGCGCGGACCGGGCAGAAGCTTGATGCGGTGATCGAGCTGGTGGTGGATGACGAGGCGCTGGTTGCCCGCATTGTCCGCCGGGCCGAAGAAGCGGCGGCGGCGGGTCAGCCTGTCCGCGCCGACGACAATCCCGAGGTCTTTGCCGGGCGTCTGCGTGAGTATTACAAGAAGACAGCGCCGCTTCTTGGCTACTACTATGCCAAGGGTGACCTGAAGCAGGTGGATGGCATGGCGCCGATGGCCGATGTCGGCGCAGCGATTGCGAAACTGCTTGACAGCAAGTGAAACTTGCCTTTCGCGCCTTGACGGGCGTCTGAAAACCCCCTAAGCCACGGCGTCCCGAAAGGGAATCGTCCGTGGCTTTGGTTTTCCGCTTTGGAGAATCGGTCAGGGGCTGTCGAACCGGGCGGCTGTTAATGCACTCATCAGGCCGCACCGGAGTTGTGAAAAAAGGTTCTGGCATTACGGAACCGCAACAATGAAGGAATACACGCGTGGCACGTATTGCTGGCGTTAACATCCCGACCGGGAAGCGCGTCCCGATCTCTCTCCAATACATTCATGGCATCGGCGCCTTCTATGCCGAACAGATCTGTGAAGCTCTGAATATCGACCGCTCCCGTCGCGTGAACGAGCTTTCGGACGCCGAAGTTCTGGCCATCCGTGAATACATCGACGCCAACTTCACCGTTGAAGGCGACCTGCGCCGTGAAGTCTCGATGAACATCAAGCGTCTGATGGACCTCGGCTGCTACCGCGGCCTGCGTCACCGTCGGAACCTCCCGGTTCGCGGTCAGCGCACCCACACCAACGCCCGCACCCGCAAGGGCCCGGCCAAGCCGATCGCCGGCAAGAAGAAGTAAGGGGAGGGTGTAAACATGGCTCGTGACAAGACCCGCATGAAGCGGAAAGAGCGCAAGAACATCGCCGCTGGCGTTGTTCATGTGAACTCCTCGTTCAACAACACCAAGATCCTGATCTCGGACGTCCAGGGCAATGCGATCTCGTGGTCGTCCTCGGGCACCATGGGCTTCAAGGGGTCGCGCAAATCGACCCCCTACGCCGCCCAGATGGCCGCCGAGGATGCTGCCCGCAAGGCGCAGGAACATGGCATGAAGACCGTCGAGGTTGAAGTGCAGGGTCCGGGTTCGGGCCGCGAATCGGCGCTGCGTGCGCTGGCTGCGGTTGGCCTGACCATCACCTCGATCCGTGACGTGACCCCGCTGGCGCACAACGGCTGCCGCCCGCCCAAGCGTCGTCGCGTCTGACGCATGAGTTTCGATCGGGCCGCGCCATGTTTGCGCGGCCCGGTTTCGTATTTCTGAACCTCGGGCGTTTTCCGCTTCTTGGTCATGGGCGGAAAACAGGAATGGAGGCGAAAGCATGATCCACAAGAATTGGGCGGAACTGATCAAGCCGACGCAGCTTGTCGTGAAACCGGGGCCCGATGCCTCGCGCAGCGCGACAGTTGTGGCTGAACCGCTGGAGCGTGGCTTCGGCCTGACGCTGGGCAATGCGCTGCGCCGCGTGCTGATGTCGTCGCTGCAAGGCGGTGCGATCACCGCCGTCCAGATCGACAATGTCCTGCACGAATTCTCCAGCGTCGCTGGTGTGCGTGAGGATGTCACCGACATCGTGCTGAACCTCAAGGGCGTGTCGCTTAAGATGGAAGTCGAGGGGCCGAAGCGCCTGTCGATCTCGGCCAAGGGGCCGGGCGTCGTGACTGCTGCCGACATTTCGGAGTCGAATGGCATCGAAGTCCTGAACAAGGACCATGTGATCTGCCACCTCGACGACGGTGCCGATGTCTACATGGAACTGACGGTGAATACCGGCAAGGGCTATGTCTCGGCTGACAAGAACAAGCCGGAAGATGCGCCGATTGGCCTGATCGCCATCGACGCCATCTTCTCGCCGGTCAAGAAAGTCAGCTACGAAGTGCAGCCCACCCGCGAGGGGCAGGTGCTGGACTATGACAAGCTGACCATGAAGATCGAAACCAACGGCGGTCTGACGCCTGAGGATGCTGTGGCCTATGCCGCGCGCATCCTTCAGGATCAGCTTGCGATCTTCGTGAACTTCGACGAGCCGGAATCGGCTTCGCGCAGCGAAGTGGAAGACGGGTTGGAATTCAACCCGCTGCTGCTGAAGAAGGTTGACGAGCTGGAGCTGTCGGTCCGTTCGGCGAACTGCCTGAAGAACGACAACATCGTCTATATCGGCGATCTGATCCAGAAAACCGAAGCCGAGATGCTGCGCACCCCGAACTTCGGCCGCAAGTCGCTGAACGAGATCAAGGAAGTGCTCTCGGGCATGGGTCTGCACCTTGGCATGGATGTCGAGGACTGGCCGCCGGAGAACATCGAAGATCTGGCCAAGCGCTTCGAAGACCAGTTCTGAGGCTTTCGGGGGGCGGTGACGCCCCCCTGCAATGCCCGCGATGGCGGGGAACCTTGGGCAATTCCGCCCCAACGACGCGGCCCCAACGCAGGGCTGCAACACAAAGCAAAACCGTAGGAGACCACCATGCGTCACGCTCGCGGCTACCGCCGTCTGAACCGCACCCACGAACACCGCAAGGCGCTGTTCGCCAATATGTCCGGCTCGCTCATCGAGCACGAACAGATCAAGACGACCCTTCCGAAAGCGAAGGAACTGCGTCCGATCATCGAAAAGCTGATCACGCTTGCGAAGCGCGGTGACCTGCACGCCCGCCGTCAAGCTGCTGCCCAGCTCAAAGAGGACAAGCACGTTGCGCGCCTGTTCGACATCCTCGGCCCGCGCTACAAGGACCGTCAGGGCGGCTACGTCCGCATCCTGAAAGCCGGGTTCCGCTATGGCGACATGGCACCGATGGCGATCATCGAATTCGTGGATCGTGACCCCTCGGCCAAAGGCGCTGCCGACCGCGCCCGCGTCGAGGCCGAAGAGGCTGCGGAAGACTGATCTTCCCGCCGTTTCAGGCACAGGAAGGCCCGCCGTTCTGGCGGGCCTTTTGCATTTGCAGGGGCACGGTCCCGCTTTTGTGAGGCATCGCGCCTTGCACCTTTGGGGTGCGTCGCGCCATATCGGGGCGAACTGCCTGAAACCGGAGCCTTTTGATGCCTCGTTTGCCAGTCGCCCTTGCCGCCTGCCTGATGCTGCTTCCCGTCACCGCACCCGCCGATACCGTGCCAGGTTCGCAGGCCGAGATCACCATGAGCTTCGCGCCCGTGGTGAAGGCCGCGACCCCGGCGGTGGTGAACATCTATGCGACGGTCGTGGTGCAGCGGCGCGAGACGCCATTTGCCGGCGATCCGTTCTTCGAGCAATTCTTTCAGGACTTCGGCCGTGTCACGCCGCGCGTGCAGAACTCGCTCGGTTCGGGGGTGATCGTCAGCCCCGAGGGGATCGTGGTCTCAAATTACCACGTTGTCGGGCAGGCGACGGAGATCCGGGTGGAGCTGTCGGACCGCCGCGAATACCGCGCGCATGTGCTGCTGGCGGATGAGCAGGCCGATCTTGCCGTGCTGCAACTGGAAGGCGCGGCCGATCTGCCCTCGCTGCCGTTGCGCAATTCCGACGATCTGGAGGTAGGCGATCTGGTTCTGGCCATCGGCAACCCTTTCGGGGTGGGACAGACGGTGTCTTCGGGCATCGTTTCGGGGCTTGGCCGGTCGTCGCTGGCGGTGGGCGGCGGGCGCAGCTATTTCGTGCAGACCGATGCGGCGATCAACCCCGGCAACTCGGGCGGCGCGCTGGTCGATATGAAGGGTCAGCTTGTCGGTATCAATACCGCCATCGTCACCAAGGGCGGCGGGTCCAACGGGATCGGGTTTGCGATTCCCGCCAATCTGGTGCGCAACTTCATTGATCAGGCCAAGGCGGGCGAGACGCGGTTCAAACGGCCCTGGGCCGGGGTGACCGGGCAGGCGATGGATTCGGCCATGGCCGAGGCGCTGGGTCTGCCGCGGCCCGAAGGGGTGGTTCTGTCGGCACTGCACCCGGACAGCCCGTTCAGGGTGGCGGGGCTGGACGTCGGTGACATCATCCTGTCGGTCGATGGCGAGGCGACGGATACACCGCAGGGCGTGATGTTCCGGCTGGCGGCGCTTGGGGTGGGTCGTGAAATCACGGTGGATTACCTGCATCGGGGCGAGGCGCGTCAGGCCAGGGTTGCCCTGGTCGCGCCGCCTGACAGCCCGGCGCGCGAGGCGGTGACGCTGGGCGAAAGCAGCGTCTTGCAGGGGCTGGAGGTGGCGCGCATCAATCCGGCTGTTCTGGACGAACTGGAGCTGAGTGACAGCCCGGCCGACGGCGTGATTGTGACGGAGGCCAAGGGACCGGCCGGGCGCACAGGGCTGCGCCCCGGTGATGTGCTGCGGGCGATCAACGGCGAGGCGGTCAAGGTGCCGGGCGATGTGGTGCGGCTGACCGCGCCCGGCCCGCGCCGCTGGGGCATCGAGGTGCAGCGCGGCGGGCAGCAGCTTTTGCTGCGCTTCCGCATCTGACCTTTCGCCGCCCGCGCGGGCGGCGTAATCTTGCACCATGGCCGATCTGTTCGACTCCCCCTCTGCCCCCAAGCCCGAGGCGCCGCGCCCGCTGGCGGACAGGCTGCGTCCGCGTAGCCTGGACGAGGTAATCGGGCAGGGCCATGTGCTTGGCCCCGACGGACCGCTGGGCGCCATGCTGGCGGCGGGCAGCCTGTCGTCGCTGATCCTCTGGGGGCCGCCGGGGGTGGGCAAGACCACCATCGCGCGGCTGCTGGCCGATCAGACCAAGCTGGCCTTTGTGCAGATCAGCGCGATCTTCACCGGGGTGCCAGAACTGCGGAAGGTGTTCGAACAGGCGAAGATCCGGCGCGGCAACGGGCAGGGAACCCTGCTGTTCGTGGATGAGATCCACCGCTTCAACAAGGCGCAGCAAGACGGGTTTCTGCCACATATGGAGGATGGCACCATCCTTCTGGTCGGTGCCACGACCGAAAACCCCTCGTTTGAACTGAACGCCGCGCTTCTGAGCCGGGCGCAGGTGATCGTGCTGGAACGGCTGAGCCTCGCTGATCTGGAACGCCTTGCGCAAAGGGCCGAGAAGGAGCTGGGCCGCGCCCTGCCGCTGAACGGCGAGGCGCGCGATACTTTGCTGGAAATGGCCGATGGGGATGGCCGGGCGCTGCTGAACCTGATCGAGCAGGTGTCGGCCCACAAGGGCGGGACGCTGACGCCGGAACAGCTTGGCCAGCGGCTGATGCGGCGGGCGACCAAATATGACAAGTCGGGCGAGGAACATTACAACCTCATCTCTGCCCTGCACAAATCGGTGCGCGGCAGCGACCCGGATGCTGCCCTTTACTGGTTCGCCCGCATGCTGGAAGGCGGCGAAGACCCGCGCTTTCTGGCCCGCCGCCTGACCCGCATGGCGGTGGAGGATATTAGCCTCGCCGATCCGCAGGCGCAGGCGGTCTGCATTGATGCCTGGCAGACCTATGAACGGCTAGGCAGCCCCGAGGGCGAATTGGCGCTGGCCAATGCCGTGGTTTATCTGGCGCTCGCGCCCAAGTCGAACGGCGTTTATGTGGCCTACAAGGCCGCACGGGCGGCCGCGCGCGACACCGGCAGCCTGCCGCCGCCGCTGCATATCCGAAACGCGCCGACCAAGCTGATGAAAGAGATCGGCTATGGTGCGGGCTATGCCTATGACCATGATGCCGAGGACGGCTTTTCAGGGCAGGATTATTTCCCCGAAGGCATGAAACGCCCCGTGTTCTACGCGCCACCGGAACGTGGCTTCGAACGCGAGCTGAAAAAGCGTGTGGATTATTTTGCGAAGCTGCGCGCCCGGCGCAACGGGGTGTGACAGCGGCGGGCTTGTGGCGGCTGGTGCGGCATGACACATTCAGGATGTGACATGTGAGGACTAGATGAGCCTTCCCTACCAATCTGCCCATGAAGAACTGCATTTCATCAACCGCTCCGGCTGGCTGCGCGCGGCCGTTCTGGGGGCGAATGATGGCATCGTTTCCGTAGCTTCGCTGATCGTGGGGGTGGCGGCGGCCGATCCCTCGCCCTCGGCCGTGCTGATCGCAGGCGCCGCCGGACTTGCCGCAGGTGCCATGTCGATGGCGGCAGGCGAATATGTCTCGGTCAGTTCGCAATCCGATATCGAGCGTGCCGATATTGCGCGCGAACGGCAGGCACAGATCGACATGCCCGAGGAGGAAGAGCGTGAACTGGCCTCGATCTACGAAGCGCGGGGGCTTTCACCGGCGACTGCGGCGCTTGTGGCGCGCGAGTTGACCGAGAAGGATGCGCTTGGCGCCCATGTGCGCGAGGAACTGGGGTTAAGCGAGGTGCATGCCGCCAACCCCTTGCAGGCGGCCTTCGCTTCGGGCCTGACCTTCTCGATTGCGGCGGCGATGCCGTTGCTGGCGGCGATTCTGGCCCCGGAAGGGCTGGTGATCCCCGTGGTGGTGATCGCGACGCTGGTCTGCCTTGCGGTGCTGGGTGCGCTGGGGGCGCAGGCGGGCGGCGCGCCGAAACTGCGGGCGACTTTGCGGGTGCTGTTCTGGGGGGCGGCGGCCATGGCGATTACCGCCGGGGTTGGCCATGTCTTCGGTATTGCTGTCTGAGGCAGCGGGCCGGAAAGAGGAACGGCGCGCCAGGGGCGCGCCGTTTTTTGTTCAGCGGGTGAACTTCTTGTATTTCACACGCTTGGGGTTCACGGAATCCGGGCCGAGGCGGCGGATCTTATCCTGTTCGTAATCGTCGAAGTTGCCTTCGAAGAACTCCACATGCGCATCGCCTTCAAAGGCGAGGATATGGGTGCAGAGGCGGTCAAGGAAGAAACGGTCGTGCGAGATTATGACCGCGCAGCCGGCGAATTCTTCGATTGCCGCTTCAAGCGCCTGAAGGGTTTCAACGTCAAGGTCGTTGGTCGGTTCGTCAAGCAGCAGGACGTTGCCGCCCGATTTCAGCAGCTTGGCCATGTGAACGCGGTTGCGCTCACCGCCCGACAGGATGCCGACCTTCTTCTGCTGGTCAGACCCCTTGAAGTTGAAGGAGGAGCAATAGGCGCGGCTGTTCACCTCGGCATCACCCAGAACCACGATGTCGAGGCTGTCGGTGATTTCCTCCCAGACGTTCTTGTTCGGGTCGAGGCTGTCGCGTGACTGATCGACATAGGACAGTTGCACGGTATCGCCCAGCGTGATGGTGCCGCTGTCGGGCTGTTCCTGCCCGGTGATCATCTTCATCAGCGTGGATTTCCCCGCGCCGTTGGGGCCGATCACGCCGATGATGCCGCCGGGCGGCAGCATGAAGGACAGGTTTTCAATCAGCTGCTTGTCACCCATCGCCTTGGAGACATTCTCGAATTCGATGACCTTGGACCCAAGGCGCGGGCCGTGCGGAATGATGATCTGGGCGCGGCCGACCAGTTCCTTGACCGACTCGTCGGCCATCTTCTCATAGGCCTGGATACGGGCTTTCGATTTCGCCTGACGGGCCTTGGCCCCGGCGCGGATCCAGTCCAGTTCCTTTTCAAGAACCTTCTGCTTGGCCTTGTCCTCGCGGGCTTCCTGCGCAAGGCGCTTGGCCTTGGCGTCCAGCCAGGAGGAATAGTTGCCTTCGTGCGGCAGGCCGCGGCCACGTTCGAGTTCCAGAATCCATGTCGTGATGTCATCCAGAAAGTAACGGTCGTGGGTGACGGTCAGGATGGTGCCCTTGTATTCGATCAGGTGCTTTTGCAGCCAGGCGATCGTTTCGGCATCCAGGTGGTTGGTCGGTTCGTCCAGCAGCAGCATGTCGGGCGCTTCAAGAAGCAGCTTGCACAGCGCGACCCGGCGGCGCTCGCCACCCGAAAGTGTTGCGACATTGGCATCGTCCGGCGGGCAGCGCAGAGCCTCCATCGCGATGTCGATCTGGCTGTCCAGATCCCACAGGTTTTCTGCGTCGATCTCGTCTTGCAACCGCGACATCTCGTCGGCGGTTTCATCCGAGTAGTTCATGGCGAGTTCGTTGTAGCGGTCGAGTTTGGCCTGTTTCGCGGCGACGCCCAGCTTCACATTCTCGCGCACAGACAGCGCTTCGTCGAGTTGCGGTTCCTGCGGCAGATAGCCCACGGTCGCGCCCTTGGCGGCCCAGGCTTCGCCGGTGAAATCCTTGTCCCAGCCGGCCATGACGCGCAGCAGGGTGGACTTACCGGCGCCGTTGACGCCGACCACACCGATCTTCACGCCGGGAAGGAAGTTCAGGCGGATGTTCTCGAACACCTTCTTGCCGCCGGGATAGGTCTTGGAGACGCCATCCATGTGGTAAACGTATTGATAGCTGGCCATCGCGGGATCTCCGTATCGCGGGTTGGCGCGTGTGTAGCGGAAGCAGCGGCGAAGGGCAACGCGCGCGCATCAAGCTGTGCTGGCGGCGGACATGGAGGGCAAAAGTTTTCCGAAAAACTTTTGCAAATTTCTTTCAAGAAATTTGGGCCGGGCTCAGCCGTTTCTCGAACCAGTGATCGGCGTAGGGGTTACGGTTGTAGCGGGGGATCTCGGTCCAGCCGTCGCGCAGGTAAAGCGCCTGCGCCTCGGGCAGGTGGCGGCTGGTATCAAGGCGAAGGTGGCTCAGCCCCATGCCGCGTGCGGCGGTTTCCACCTCTGCCATCAGGCGGCGGGCGAGTCCCTGTCCGCGGGCGACGGGCGCAACCCAGAGGCGTTTTACCTCGCCCGCACCGGGCGGCAGGCCCTCGGCCCCGGTGCGCAGGGCGACGCAGCCCACTGGAGCGTCGCTTCCCGCGATCAGGAACAGCCCGCGCGGCGGTTGCAGCGCGCCGGGATCGGCATCGGCATAGGGATCGAAGGTCTGGCCGAACCGCGCACTGAGTTCGGCGAAATAGGCAACAAGGCAGGCGGTTGCCTCGGGCGTATCGACGGGAAAGGGGCGGATCGGGATCATGGCCTGTTGTCACCTGCGTATCGGCCCTTGGCAAGCCTTTGTCCGCATGGTTTGAACGCGGGACAGGGAGGCAGGGATGCGTCAGGGGTTTCCGATTGCGACGCGCGGCATGACAGTGGGGCTGTTGGGCGGGTCATTCGATCCTGCGCATCAGGGCCATGTGCATATCACGCGCGAGGCTTTGCGCCGGTTCGGGCTGGACCGCGTGTGGTGGCTGGTGACCCCCGGCAACCCGTTAAAGGCGCGTCAGCCGGCGCCAATGGCCGAGCGGCTGGCGCGGGCGCGGGCCTTGATGCGGCATCCGCGCGTCGTGGTCACCGATCTGGAGGCGCATCTGGGCACGCGCTACACGGCGGCGACGATCCGGCAGTTGCAGGCGCTTTATCCGGGGGTGAATTTCGTCTGGCTGATGGGGGCCGACAATCTGGTGCAATTCCACCGCTGGGACCGTTGGGAACAGATCATGCAGGCGGTGCCGGTTGGCGTGCTGGCGCGGCCGGGCTGGGGGCTGAAGGGGCGGATGGGCCGGGCGGCGCGTGTCTATGCGCGCGAGCGGGTGACCGAAGGTGCGGCGGGCAAGCTTGGGCTGCTCAGGCCGCCGGTCTGGGTTCTGGCCGATGTGCCGCTGAACGATCTGTCTTCCAGCGCAATCCGGGCGCGCGGGGAGTGGGGGCAGGGCGGCAAGGCGCCGCCGGGCTGAGTACGCGGGGTTCCGTGCGCCGCTTCGGGGCGCTATGCCTTGGGCGTTGAACAGGAGTGAGTCCCGATGTCCCGGTCCCCGATCCTTCCGACCCGGCGTTTCGTGCTTGGCGGCCTTCTGGCCGGTGCGGCGACGCCGCTTTGGGCCGAGGCGCCCGCGACCTCGCCGCTGCCGCGTCGCAGGGGCGACGGCGGTGCGGTGCGGACCGAGTTACAAAGCGCTGACCAGCTGATCGAGGCGGCGAAGCTGGGCGGGGCCTTTGGCTTTGTCGTGGCCGATGCGGAAACCGGTGCGGTGATCGAAGCGCGTGACGCCGATCTGTCGGTGCCGCCCGCCAGTGTGCTGAAATCGGTGACGGCGGCCTATGCGCTGGACCGGCTGGGGCCCGCGCATCGTTTTCAGACCCGCGTTCTGCGGGCAGGTCCGATCGTGCAGGGTGTGGTTCAGGGCGATCTGATCCTTGCCGGGGGCGGCGACCCGGTGCTGGATACCGACATGCTGGGCGATCTGGCGGCAAAGCTTGCGGCGGCCGGGATCAAGGGCGCGACGGGCCGGTTCCTCGTCTGGGGTGGGGCGCTGCCCCGTCTGGCGCGTATCGACAGCGAACAGCCGGAATTCGTGGGATACAACCCGGCCGTGGCGGGGCTGAACCTAAACTTCAACCGTGTGCATTTCGAATGGCGCCGGGCCGGGGCAGACTGGCGGCTGAGCATGGATGCGCGGGCCGAGCGGTTCGTCCCCGAGGTGCATATGGCCAGTGTGCGTATTGCCAAACGCGCGCGGCCGCTGTTCACCTATGAGAGTGAGGCAGGCACCGATCGCTGGACGGTGGCCTCCGAGGCTCTGGGCAAGGGCGGTGCGCGTTGGCTGCCGGTGCGGCATCCGGCGCTGTATGCGGGCGATGTGTTCCGGACGCTGGTTGCGGCGCAGGGGATCGGGCTCGCCGCGCCCGAGGTGGTGGACGCATTGCCAGAAGCGGCCGAACTGGTGGCCCGGCATGACAGCCCCGCGCTGGACGGCATCCTGAAAGGGATGCTGGAGCATTCGACCAATCTCACGGCCGAGGTGTCGGGCATGGCGGCTTCGCAAGCGGCCAGTCTGCGGGCCTCGGCCGTGGCGATGCAGGAATGGGCGCGGCTGCGGCACGGCATGTCGGCCCATTTCGTCGATCATTCCGGGCTGGGCGGGCAGAACCGCATCACGGCGGCCGACATGGCGCGGATGCTGGCCGATGTGCAGGCGGGCGCGCTGCCGGGCCTGATGAAGAATTACGGAATGCGGGATGACAGGGGCAAGGTCATCAAAGGGCATCCGGTGCAGGTGCGTGCCAAGACCGGCACGTTGAATTTCGTTTCGTCGCTGGCCGGGTATATTTCGCCCCCCGGCGGCCGTCGGTTGGCCTTTGCCATCTTCGCCGCCGATACCGCCCGACGCGATGCCCTGCCGCCCGAGGCGCGGGAACAGCCGGCAGGCGGGCTGGATTACCAGAAGCGCGCACGGCGGCTGCAATCCGCCCTCATTGCACGCTGGGCCGTGCTGCACGGCTGATCTGCGGCATTTCCTGCGGTCTTCCCCCTTGATCATGAAACCTGCACGGTCAAGACTGCCTCCGTCTTACGGTGGAGGTTGGCTTGCGCAAGGTTCTGGGGATCGGGGCGATGGCTCTGGCTGTCGCGGGGCTGGGGCTTTGGGCGAATGGTCATCAGGCCCCTGCCATGCAGGCGCGGATCGCTGCCGAGGCGGCACAGGTGGCCGAAGGCTCGGTGCATGGCATATCGACCATGGTGTCCGGGCGTGACATCAATGTCGCAGGGCTGGCGGATAGTGCCGGGGAACGCGATGCGCTGATGGTGGCGCTGAACGCGGTTCCGGGACGGCGTGTGGTGCGGGGCGAATTGGAGCTTCTGCCCGCCGCCGCGCCGTTTGAAACGGCGGTATTCAAGGCGGCGGATGGCGGGCTTTCGGCCAGCGGTCATATCCCGACCGAAAAGGCGCGCGCTGTGCTGGTGCCTGTGCTGGGTGAAGCGTCCTCGGGGCTCGTGTTGGCCTCCGGGGCGCCGGAGGGTCAGATGGCAGCGGTCGAGGCAGGGATCGCGGCGCTGGGGCCGATGATCCTTGGCGCGGCAGAGGTCAGCGACGGCAAGCTGCGCGTCACGGGCGAGGTGCTGGGCCCGGCCGAGCGGGATGCAGTTCTTGCAGCGGTTCAGGGCTTGCCGGAGGGTGCTGTCCAGACGGATCTGACACTTCAGGACGATGGCACACCGCCCGACTGGACGCTCGATTATTCGGCGATGCAGGGTGCGGTCGTGACCGGGAAGCTGCCCAAGGGGCTGGATGTGGCGGCAGTGGCCGGGGCCCTTGGTCTTGACCGTATCGGGAACGAGGCGCAAGCGGCGCTGATCGGCGATCCTGCACCCGAGGTGCCAGCGCTGTTTGTGGCGCTGAAAAGCTGGATGGCGGATTTTGAACGCCTGCGCGTGCGGATCGGTCAGGGCGGCAGCCGGGTCGAGGCCGGGTTCGGCGCCGGGGCCGACCCTGAACTGATCGCCGGGCGGCTGGCAGAGGCGCTTGGCCCGGATGTGGCGCTGGACATTGATGTCGTGACCAGCGAGCAGGCAGAGGGCACCGAACGGATGAATGCCGCGACCGGGCAGGTCGAGCGGCTTTCGGCGGGCTATTGGCTGCCGGTCGCCGATTTTGCTGCGGATCGGGCGAGTTGTCAGGCGCAGGCCGAAGCCGTTCTGGGCGGAGCGACCGTCAGTTTCGTGACCGGCTCCGACCGGCTGGATGCCGATGCCTTGCGTGTGCTGAACCGGCTGGCGGCGGTTATTGCGCCCTGTGCAGCCGTGGGACTGAAGGCCGAGATCGGGGGGCATACCGATGCGACGGGCGATCCCTTGGGCAATATCGGGCTGAGCCAGCGCCGGGCCGAGGCGGTGCGCGCCGCGCTGGTGGCGCGTGGTGTATCGGCGGCCATGCTTCGGGCGCGGGGCTATGGCGCCTCGATGCCGGTGGCCGACAATGCGACGGATGAAGGCCGGGCGAAGAACCGGCGTACCACGGTGCTGTGGTCTGAGTGATCGGGACAGAGGAGAGTGCATATGTTCAGGAACTGGGGGTTCCTTGTCGGTGAAATCTGGGTGCTGTTGCTGTTGGCTGCCCTGGTCGGGCTGCTGGCGGGATGGATCATCTGGGGGCGGCGCAGCACGACAACCGTGACGGTCGATGAGGGTGCGGCGGACCGGCTGCGCCACAGCCTTGCGGCTTGCGAGGCACGGGGCAGCGATCAGGCGTCGCGCATTGCGGCGCTGGAGGCCGAACTGGAGGTCACCAGGCGCCGGGCCGAGGATGCGGCTATGGCGCAGATTGTAGCACCGGCTGCGGCAATGGTCCCGATGCCAGCGAAAGCCCAGCGTCCCGAGGCGTTGTCAGCCCCGCGTGACGGCGCGGCGGATGACCTGAAGCTGATCAAGGGTGTGGGGCCGAAGCTGGAGACCCTTTTGCACCGGCTGGGCTTTTTCCATTTCGACCAGATCGCCAACTGGACGGCGGCAGAAATCGCTTGGGTGGACGAGAACCTTGAAGGCTTCAAGGGCCGCGTCACACGCGATGAATGGGTGGCGCAGGCGCGCGATCTGGCCGCAGGCCAGCCGCCACGCCCCGGCGGCGAGGGCTGAGGGAAGGCCCGGACTTCTGTTCCGGGCCTTTGCAATTTCAGGGCTTCAGATGGCGGACCCGGGCGCTCCACTCGATTGCCACGGCATGCAGGCGGTCGATCGACAGCTCGTTGCGCACCTCTTCCAGCATGCGCAGTTCAACCTCGTTCAGCTGGCCGTCGGCGGCCGCCACATCACACGCCAGCGCGTAGGCGGTTTCAAACAGCCGGTCGGGCAGCGCGTCGCGGATCAGGCCGAACAGGGCATCCAGCCCGTCTTCCTCTTCGAACAGGTCGAAGACGGTCTGCGCGACGGGGCGCAGACGGTCGGTATCGTAATCGGCGAAGACCGGCATGTGATTCACCATGCGCTGAATCGCCACCAGTTCTGAGGTGCGCATGTTTTCATCCGAGGCGGAAACCGCGATCATAACGGCAACAAGCGCGTCCTGCGGAGAAAGGGAAGGGGGCGTATCGGGCACGAGGGTCGTCCTTTGCACTGTATCGCCCCCGAGAATATTGACGCCGGGCAGGGGCGGCAATAGGACAGGCGGGTTCTGCGCGGGCACGGGGCCCGCGATATGAAAGGATCCGCCGATGTCCGCCCTTCGTGACGCCGCGATGAAATCGAAAGCCTGGCCCTTTGAAGAGGCCCGGAAGATTCTCAAGCGGTATGAAAAGAAGGCGCCGGAAAAGGGCTATGTCCTGTTCGAGACGGGTTATGGCCCCTCGGGCCTGCCGCATATCGGCACCTTCGGTGAGGTGGCGCGCACCACGATGATCCGCCGCGCGTTTGAGGTGATCAGCGACATTCCGACGCGGCTGATCTGCTTTTCCGACGATGTGGACGGCATGCGCAAGGTGCCGGAAAATGTGCCGAACCAAGAGCTTCTGCACGCCAATATCCAGAAGCCGCTGACCTCGGTCCCCGATCCGTTCGGGGAATATGAGAGCTTTGGCCACCACAACAACGCGATGCTGCGGCGGTTCCTCGATACCTTCGGGTTTGAATACGAGTTCATCAGCGCGACCGAGTTCTACAAGTCCGGCCGCTTTGACGACACGCTGAAGCTGGCGACGGAACGCTATGACGCGATCATGGCGATCATGCTGAAATCGCTGCGCGAGGAACGCCAGCAGACCTATAGCTGCTTCCTGCCGATCCACCCCGAAACGGGGCGGGTGCTCTATGTGCCGATGAAGAACGTCGATCCGGTGAACCACACCATCACCTTCGACGACGAGGATGGCCGCGAATGGACGCTGCCGGTGACCGGCGGCCATGTGAAACTGCAATGGAAGCCTGATTTCGGCGCCCGCTGGGCGGCGCTGGATGTGGACTTCGAGATGTATGGCAAGGACCACTCCACCAATACCCCGATCTATGACGGGATTTGCGAGGTGCTGGGTGGCAAGAAGCCGGAACACTTCACCTATGAACTGTTCCTGGATGAGCATGGCCAGAAGATTTCGAAATCCAAGGGCAACGGGCTGACCATAGACGAATGGCTGACCTATGCCTCGGCCGAAAGCCTGAGCTATTTCATGTATCAGAAGCCCAAGACGGCCAAGCGGTTGTGGTGGGATGTGATCCCGCGCGCGGTGGATGAATACCACCAGCAACTGCGCGCCTATCCAACACAGGATGTGGACCAGCAGGTGAACAATCCGGTCTGGCACATCCACGGCGGCAACCCGCCGGAATCGAAGATGGTGGTGCCGTTCTCCATGCTGCTCAACCTTGCCTCGGTGGCCGGGGCGACGGATGCCAAGGGGCTGTGGGGCTTCATCAAGCGCTATGCGCCGGAGGCAAGCCCCGAGGGCAACCCCGATCTGGATGCGGCGGCGGGCTATGCGGTGCGCTATTTCACCGACAAGATCGCGCCGACCCGTGTGTTCCGTCTGCCGACCGATCAGGAACGCGCGGCGATCATGGATCTGCGGGCGCGTCTGGTCGCGTGGGAAGGCGGTCTGGACGACGAGGCGCTGCAAAGCATGGTCTTTGCCGTCGGCAAAGATCACGGGTTCGAGCCGCTGCGCGATTGGTTCAAGGCGCTTTACGAGGTCCTGCTGGGCGCCAGCGAAGGGCCACGTTTCGGCGGGTTCATCGCGCTCTACGGTGTGCAGGAGACTGTGGCGCTGATTGATCGGGGCCTTGCGGGCGAACTGGCAGCCTGAAGCGGCCTCGCAGACAAAGAAAGGGCACGCCATGGCGTGCCCTTTTCGCATTCAGGCGACCTGCGCACGCCAGAGCCGCCACCATTTGACCCAGAGCGTGGCCATTTCCTCGGGGTCGCCCGCAAACAGGCGGGCGCCCAGCGGATAGGCCTCAACCTCGATGGCGAGCTGTGCCTCGCGGCAGCGGGTGGCGACGGCCTCGCGCGCTTCGGGTTTCACGTCGCTTTCCGGCATCGCGGCGATATGGTCGGCCAGAACCTCGAAATCATGATGCTGGCCCAGCATTTCGCCCAAGGCATCGGCCGAGGTGACAAAGGGGCGCATGACATCGCGCCAGACCGGCTGGAACAGCCGCGCCTGATACCAGAAATCCTTGGCGCGCTTGCGCCAGTCGTGCACAGCCTCGGCGTTGCCGCTGTCACGGGCCTCACGCATGGCGCGGCGGGCGCGTTCGCGGGTTTCGGCCAGACCGGCGGTCAGGATGCTGCGATCCGAACCCGAAAGCTCCCAGTTTTCCACGCGCAGCGACAGCGAGGCGAAGAACACGCCCAGATCCGGCGGTGGGGTGGTGGCAACGGCCGCTTCGGCCACCAGTTGCGCGCGCAGCGCCCCCAATGCCGTGGACGGATCATTGCCGGCAATCATGTCAAACGTCCTGAGCCGGGTCGCGGCATCACGTTGTGCGGCAAGGCGTCTGGCCGCATCGCGCAAAAGCACATTTTCGGCCGGTTGCACACGGCGCAGCCCGCTGCGCGTCAGCCGCAGAAGGGCGCGCAATTTCTTGATCCGTTTACGGATGTCATGCACCGTCTTGGGGTCGAGAGGTTCCGCGCTGTCCAGATGGCTGCGCAGGGGCGCGATCTCGGACCGGGCGATGCGGCGCAGGCTATCCTGCAACGATCCGTCGGCGAGATCGAATTGATAGGTCGTCATGGAGGCTCCGGTTCGGCAGAACTGCCTTGTCGCCCCGGCCTAACCGGAGGTTGTAACTGTCATATGACAGTTTTGTGACGCCAGCGGATCATTGCCGATGCAGAGGTGTTGCGCCGTGGACCTCCGTGGCGCGCGGTTGTCGCAGACCGGCTTAACCGCGCCTTGCTACCCCTGTGCCCGGTGCGCGCGGCAGGCGCGGGAACAGAAGGCGAGGATGTGAGATGAACAAGGCGATTACCGATGGTCTGGTGCTGATGCCGCCGCCGTTTTCAGCCGGACTGAGCCAATGGTCGCGCGAGGATGGCACACCGGGAACGGCGACCTATGCCGGGCAGCCCAATGCGGCGCTGGTGCCATCGGATCAGGATTTCGCGGGCTGTCTGGAATTGCAGAAGGCCGAAACGGTGCAACGGTTGCGCTATATGGGGCAGACGCCGATCGAACCGGGGCTGTATCTGCGTGTCACCGTGCGGATCAAGGCGGTGGCGGGCAATATGCCGTCGGTCCGCATCGCGGCCTATGCCGGGCGGGCGAACGGCAGCGCGGTCAGCGTTCCGTTGACCGGCCCCGCAGTTGCGCTGACAAGCTATGGCGAGGTGGTGACCGTCAGCGCGATCATCGGATCGGGCAACCGGCAGGGTGTCGATCTGGTCTGGGGGGTGGAGCCGGTCTATGGCCATTTCGGGCTGGACCTGACCGGGGCGAATGGCGGCGTGGTGCGCATCGACGACATTGTCATCGCAGATGTGACCGAGGTCTTTCACCGCAAGATGATCGACGTGGTGGATGTGCGGGACTACGGTGCCATTGGGGATGGCACGACGAATGACGCCGATGCCTTTGCGGCGGCCGATGCGGCGGCGGACGGCCGCACGGTTCTGGTGTCCGAAGGCACTTACCGGATCGGCGGCAATTTCACCTTCAACAACCCGGTCCGGTTTGAAGGCACTCTGTCGATGCCCGGCAATGCGCGGCTGACCTGCACGCGGAACTACGACCTGAACACCTATGCCGCCGCTTTCGGGAGTGAACTCGAGGGCTTCAGGCGCGGGCTTCAGACGCTGTTCTATTTTACGGACCATGTCGTCTTTGACCTGTCTGGCCGCAAGGTGGACCTGACCGCCCCCATCGACGTGGCCGATCTGTGCGGCCTGACGAGCCTGTCAAGCCGCCGCGTGCTGACAAACGGCTTGTTGAATGCCGCAAGCTCGCCCGCATGGGACAGCGATACCGTCACCTCGGTCGCCACCTACAGCCCCGGCAATGCCTCGCGTCTGACCAATGTGGCGAATGTGGCGAACATTCCGGTCGGTGCGCGAGTCAGCGGCACGGGTGTCGGGCGCGAGGTCTATGTGCGGGAAAAGAACGTGGGGGCTGGCACGGTCACGCTGTCAGCGCCGCTGTGGGGGGCGGAGGGCACACGGACATTCACCTTCACCCGCTACAAATATCTGCTGGATTTCTCTGGCTTCGACAATCTTGCCCGGTTCGAGATCACCGACATCGACTTCGGTTGTTCGGGGCGGGCCAGTGCGATCATGCTGGCCAAAAGCGGCCTGACCTTCCGCATTGCCGATTGCGTGTTCACCGGACCGAAGGACCGGGGCATCACCTCCATCGGGTCGGGCTGTCAGGGGATGATTGTCGATCAGTGCCAGTTTCTGTCGGACGAACAGGCCATGGCGGCGCAGAACCGCAATACCATCGCGCTGAACTCGAACGCCAATGACCTGAAGCTGCGCGACAACCGCGTGGTGCGCTTTGCCAGTTTCGCGGTGATGGGCGGCAATGGCAATATGTTCATCGGCAACCATTTCTTCGGTGGCGATGATCAGACCGACGGGCTGCGGCAGGCGGGGATCGTGCTGACCAACACCAATTGCAAGACGATCTTCACCGGCAATTACATCGACAACTGCTGGATCGAGTGGTCGAATGAACATGACCCGGCGCCCGAATTCGCCAGCGAGTTTTCGTTCGGGGCGCTGACGCTGACGGGCAATATCTTCACTGCCAACGATGTATCGGCCGCCTTCCGCTGGCTGGTGATCCGGCCGCGCGGGCCGGGGCATTTCATCAACGGGCTGTCGGTTACCGGCAATGTATTCCGTCTGGTCAATGCCTCGATTGACCGGGTGGAGAAGGTCGATACCTCGCAGGCGGGGCTGGATCATGGCCGTGCCCGCAACATCACCTTTGACGGCAATACGTTCAATGGCGTCTCGCAGGTGACCATGAGCCCGGTGACAGTCGGCATCAGCCAGAACACTGCCGCCGCGACCTGGACGGTGGATGCGGGCGGTTACTTCCCCTTTGGGGGCTATGCCCTTGCCTGCACCTCGGTTCAGGCTGAAGGCGCCTTGCGCAACGGGGCGAACAGCGTGGTGGATGCGACCTGCTACGCCGAGGTGCGACAAGGGGGAGGCGAAGACAGGGTGGCGTTGAAATGGTCATCCAGCGTGAAGGGCAAGGCGCTGGTGACCATCCGTTGTGACAGCCCGAACTAGCGCAGATCCTCGGGGGACAGCCGGAAGGCGCGGGCGAAACCGCCGTTCAACAGCGCGCCTTTCGGCTCCAGCCGCAGAAAGGCGAAATCCGCAAAGTCGATATACAGCTTCGCCTTCGGATGCATCGCCAGCCAGTGATCGCGCAGCGCCGGGTAATCGGCCCCTGCGCGATCCACCGGGCGGGCGGTGATCCGCAGCATCAGGCGCGGATGGGTCAGCGGGTCGCCTTTGTCGCCCGGCTCGCCCACCATCACGGCGGCTTCGGGGTTCTGCTCCAGCGCGGGGCGATGGGCCGCCAGTGACGATACCAGCGTCAGCGGGCAGCAATCGGGCGCAAGGCCAAAGGCGATGCGGCTGATCCCCGGCGTTCCGGTGGCCGGATCGGTATAAGCCAGCGCAGCATGGCGGGCATTGGTCAGCAGGTCGCGGGCAAGCGCGCGGGCATCGTCATCGGCGGGTTGCACGGGGTCGGGACGGGGTTGCGACATGGGGCCTCCGGGGCGCTGGGCGGGTATTGACAGGAACCGGGTCGCGGGCGTTTGCTGGCTGCATCCTTCGCTACAGGCCCGAGATGCACAGTTCAAGCCAGCCCGATGTCGCGGGCCCCAATCCGTTTCTTCCGAAAATCGTGACGGTCCTGCGTGAAGGCTACAGGCTTCCTGACCTGCGCGCCGATGCGCTGGCGGGGCTTACGGTGGCCATCGTGGCGTTGCCGCTGTCTATGGCCATCGCCATTGCCAGCGGCGTAGGGCCGGAGCGCGGGCTTTACACGGCCATTGTCGGCGGGTTCCTCGTCTCGGCTCTGGGCGGGTCGCGGCATCAGATCGGCGGGCCTGCGGGGGCCTTCATCGTGCTGGTTTCCGCCTGCGCGGCCACAACCGGACTTTCGGGGTTGATCCTTGCCACCATCCTTTCGGGCGTGATCCTGTCTGCGGCGGGGTTGCTGCGGTTGGGCACCTATATCCGCTTCATTCCCTATCCGGTGACGGTGGGCTTTACTGCCGGGATCGCCGTCATCATCTTTTCCAGTCAGATCAAGGATCTGTTCGGGCTGGCCCTGTCAGGGCCGGAACCGGCCGAGATCCTGCACAAACTGGCTGCGCTGTGGGAAGCGCGGGGCAGCGTCAGCGGTGCGGCGGTGGCGGTCAGCCTTGGCACCATCGCGGTGATCGAAGGCATCAAGCACTTCGCGCCGCGCCTGCCGGGGATGTTGATCGCGGTGGCGCTGGCCAGTCTCGCGGCGGCGGCGGGTTTGCCGGTCGAAACCATCGCGGAACGGTTCGGCGAGTTGCCGCGGGTGCTGCCGGTGCCCGCTTTACCGACGATCAATGCGGAAACGGTGATGGCGGCGCTGCCCTGGGCCGCAAGTTTCGCGCTGCTGGGGGCGATTGAATCGCTGCTCTCCGCCGTGGTGGCTGACGGTATGACGGGCCGCCAGCACCGCGCAAATGCCGAGCTTCTGGCGCAGGGTATGGCGAATATTGGCGCCGGGCTGTTCGGCGGCTTCTGCGTCACCGGCACAATTGCCCGGACGGCGACCAATGTGCGGGCAGGATCGCGTGGCCCGGTCTCGGGGATGCTGCATGCGCTGTTCCTGTTGCTGTTCCTGCTGATCGCCGCACCGCTGGCCGGATATATCCCGCTTGCCGCTTTGGCCGGTGTTCTGGCCGTGGTCGCCTGGAATATGGCGGAAAAGCATGAATTCGCCGCCTTGGTGCGCGGGTCGCGGGCGGATGCGGCCATCGTCATTGTCACCTTCCTGCTGGTGGTGTTCCGCGATCTGACCGAGGGCATCGTGGTGGGTTTCGCCATGGCGGGTCTGGTCTTCGTCAAGCGGATGTCCGACATGGCAGGGGTTCATCCGTTGGCCGATGCGCCTGTGGATGCGGCGCGCGACGATCTGCTGGTCTACCGGCTGTCTGGGCCATTCTTTTTTGGCGCCGCCGCGCAGCTTGGCGCCGTGCTGGACCGGATCGCCGACGTTCCGCGCAGTATCGTGGTGGATTTCGGCGCCGTGCCGTTGATCGACAGTTCAGGCGCCCGGTCGCTGGGCCTGCTGGCGCGCAAGGTGGCGCGGCGGGGTGGGCGCCTGTGGTTCACCGGCACCAGTGCTGACATACGGCATATCTTGCGCGCGCAAGGCCTTGATGCGCCCGAGGTGGAATATCTGCCCGACCTTGCGGCGGTTGAAGCCGCCCTTGCGCAGACTGCCGAGCGGGACTGATTCGTTTCCGATCTTCCTGAGCAGACACTCTGCCGCAGCCCGCGGCGGGACGTTACGTCACGCCGTCTGACATATCACGCGGCTGTGAAGCAGTAGGGTCTTGAAACCTATTGTCAAAATCATGTCGCGCCAAAGATGATTTACAAATTTCAGATATATCGAGTTAAAGAATTTACATAAAAAATCAATTTACAAAAGGGGTTACATGATTGCCGTAAAATGGTTTACAATACTTGCAGGGATGGAGGTGCCTCGCGGTTCAGGCGGGGTGACCGGCTTTATGCAAGAGGGGGAGAGCCCATGACCCAGCAGCCCGCCGATATCGCGTCGATGGTGCGCGATGTGCCCACGGATTTCGACAAGGCCCATGCCGACACCGCCAAATATCGCGCGATGTATGCCGAATCCATTGATGACCCGGATGCCTTCTGGGGGCGCGAGGGGCAGCGGCTCGACTGGATCAAGCCCTATACGAAGGTAAAGAACACCGATTTCACCTTTGGCAAGGTCAGCATCAAGTGGTTCGAGGATGGCGTGCTGAACGCCTCGGTGAACTGCATCGACCGGCACCTGAAGGACCGTGCGCTGCAAACCGCCATCATTTTCGAACCCGATGACCCGAAGACCCCGGCCCAGCATATCACCTACAAGGAACTGTCCGAAAAGGTGAACCGCATGGCCAACGTCCTGCTGTCGCAGGGCGTGATGCGCGGTGATCGTGTGGTGATCTATCTGCCGATGATCCCCGAGGCCGCCTATGCGATGCTGGCCTGCGCGCGGATCGGCGCCATCCATTCGATCGTTTTCGCCGGGTTTTCGCCCGACGCGCTGGCGAACCGGATCAACGATTCCGGCGCCAAGCTGGTCATCACCGCCGATACCGCCCCGCGCGGCGGCCGCCGCACCCCGCTGAAATCGAACACCGATGCGGCTCTGCTGCATTGTTCCGATAAGGTGCGCTGCCTTGTGGTCAAGCACACCGGCGACCAGATCACCTGGATTCAGGGCCGCGATGTGGACGTCAAGCTGATGATGGACATGGTCAGCCCGGAATGCCCTCCGCGCCCGATGGGGGCGGAAGATCCGCTGTTCATCCTTTACACTTCGGGTTCAACCGGCAAGCCGAAGGGCGTGGTGCATACGACGGGCGGCTACCTCGTCTATGCCTCGATGACGCATCAATATACCTTCGACTATCAGGAAGGCGACGTGTTCTGGTGCACGGCCGATGTGGGTTGGGTCACCGGGCACAGCTACATCGTCTATGGCCCGCTGGCCAATGGCGCGACGACGATCATGTTTGAGGGCGTGCCGACCTTCCCCGATGCCGGACGGTTCTGGGAGGTCTGCGAAAAGCATGCCGTGACGCAGTTCTACACTGCGCCGACCGCCATCCGGTCTCTGATGGGCATGGGTGCGGAATGGGTCGAGAAGTACGACCTGTCGAAGCTGCGCATCCTCGGCTCGGTGGGCGAACCGATCAACCCCGAGGCATGGGCCTGGTATGATACCCATGTCGGCAAGGGCAAATGCCCCATCGTCGATACCTTCTGGCAGACGGAAACCGGCGGTCACATGATCACCCCGCTGCCCTATGCCACCCCCACCAAGCCGGGTTCGGCCACGCTACCCTTCTTCGGGGTGAAGCCGGTGGTGCTGGATGCGGCGACTGCCAAGCGGCAGGATGAGGTGGAAACCGAAGGTGTGCTGTGCATCTCGGATAGCTGGCCGGGGCAGATGCGCACGCTCTGGGGCGATCATGACCGCTTCCAGGAAGCCTATTTCGCCCAGTATCGCGGCTATTACTTCACCGGCGACGGCTGCCGCCGCGACAAGGACGGATATATCTGGATCACCGGCCGGGTGGATGACGTGATCAACGTCTCCGGTCACCGGATGGGCACGGCCGAGGTGGAAAGCGCGCTGGTCGCCCATGCCGCTGTGGCCGAGGCCGCCGTCGTCGGCTTCCCGCACGACATCAAGGGGCAGGGCATCTACGCCTATGTCACGCTGATGAACGGGATCGAGCCGTCCGAGGATCTGCGCAAGGATCTGGTGAAATGGGTCCGCACCGAGATCGGTCCCATTGCCTCGCCCGACATCATCCAATGGGCGCCGGGCCTACCCAAGACCCGCTCGGGCAAGATCATGCGCCGCATCCTGCGCAAGATCGCCGAAAACGACTTCGGCTCGCTGGGCGATACCTCGACGCTGGCCGATCCTTCGGTGGTCGATGACCTGATCGCCAACCGCGGCAACAAGGGCTGATGCGCATGACCGACGCCACGACCCTGACGCGCCCCGCCGTCCTGATCCTTCTTGGCCCTCCGGGCGCCGGGAAGGGCACACAGGCCCGCATGCTGGAAGAGGATTTCGGTCTGGTGCAGCTTTCCACCGGCGATCTTCTGCGCGCGGCCGTGGCGGCGGGCACCGAGGCCGGCAACCGCGCCAAGGCAGTGATGGAGGCCGGGCAGCTTGTGTCTGACGAGATCGTGCTGGCGATCCTGAAAGACCGCATGTCGCAGCCCGATGTGGCGCGCGGCATCATTCTCGACGGCTTTCCTCGCACCGCGGGGCAGGCCGCCGCGCTGGACGATCTGCTGGCCGCGACCGACCAGAAGGTCACCGCCGCCATCAGCCTTGAGGTTGATGACGAGGCGATGGTGGGCCGGGTGTCCGGCCGCTACACCTGCGCCGGTTGCGGCGAGGGGTATCACGACGAATTCAAGCAGCCCGCCGTTGCGGGCACTTGCGACAAATGCGGCGGCACGACGTTCAAGCGCCGGGCCGACGACAATGCCGAGACGGTGCGCGAGAGGCTGTCCGCCTATCATGCCCAGACGGCGCCGCTGATCGCCTATTACGACGGCAAGGGCGTTCTGGAACGGATCGACGCGATGGGGGCCATCGACCAGATCCGCAGAACGCTTTCCGCCATCGTGAGCCGCGTTTCGGCATAAGGGAGGCCCGCATCCCTCGGGGAAGGGGGCGCGGGACGGATAAACACTCAGGGAGTAGCACTCATGGCGGACAAGTCCTCGTCGAATGCCTACTGGGCCGCGAACATCCGCACGATCATGATTTATCTGGTCGTCTGGTTCGTCTGCTCGTTCGGCTTCGGCATCCTTCTGCGTCCGATGCTTGCGGGCATCAAGATCGGCGGCACCGATCTGGGCTTCTGGTTTGCCCAGCAAGGTTCGATCCTCGTCTTTCTCGTCCTCATCTTCGCCTATGCCGCGCGGATGAACAAACTCGATCGCCAGCACGGCGTGGAAGAATAAGGGAGCACGGGAAACATGGATCAGTTTACCCTCAACCTCCTGGTGGTGGGCGCGACCTTCGCGCTTTACATCGGGATCGCGATCTGGGCCCGCGCGGGTTCGACCGCGGAATTCTATGCTGCCGGCCAGGGTGTTCACCCTGTCATGAACGGCATGGCCACCGGCGCCGACTGGATGTCGGCTGCCTCGTTCATCTCGATGGCTGGCATCATCGCCTTCGGCGGCTACGATACCTCGGCCTATCTGATGGGCTGGACCGGCGGCTATGTGCTGCTGGCCATGCTGCTGGCGCCCTATCTGCGCAAGTTCGGCAAGTTCACCGTGCCGGAATTCATCGGGGACCGCTTCTATTCGGGCACCGCGCGTTTCGTCGCGGTGGTCTGCCTCATCATCGCTTCGGTGACCTATGTGATCGGGCAGATGACCGGCGTGGGCGTTGCCTTCTCGCGCTTCCTTGAAGTGTCGAATGCGACCGGCCTTTATATCGGTGCGGCCATCGTGTTCGCCTATGCCGTGCTTGGCGGCATGAAGGGCATCACCTACACGCAGGTTGCGCAATATGTCGTGCTGATCATCGCCTATACCATTCCGGCGGTCTTCATCTCGCTGCAACTGACCGGCAATCCGATCCCGGCGCTGGGCCTGTTCTCGAACGAGGTTCACACCGGCCAGCCGCTGCTTCAGACGCTGGAAGGTCTGGTCACCGATCTGGGCTTCAAATCCTACCTGAACCAGTCGGACACCACGCTGAACATGTTCCTGTTCACCATGTCGCTGATGATCGGCACCGCCGGCCTTCCGCACGTCATCGTCCGCTTCTTCACCGTGCCGAAGGTTTCGGACGCGCGGTCTTCGGCGGGCTGGGCACTGGTGTTCATCGCGCTGCTGTATCTCACCGCCCCGGCGGTTGCGGCCATGGCGCGTCTGAACCTGATCAACACGATCTACCCGCAGGGTGTGGCCGCCGCGCCGGTGTCGATGGCCGACATCGAAGGCAAGGAAGAACTCGCCTGGGTTCGTAACTGGGCCAAGACCGGCCTGCTGACCTTCGAGGACAAGAACGGCGACGGTCTTGTGCAGTATGTCGGCGACAAGGAAGTCAACGAGCTGACCGTGAACAACGACATCATGGTGCTCGCCAACCCCGAAATCGCCAATCTGCCCGGCTGGGTGATCGCGCTGGTCGCTGCCGGTGGTCTTGCCGCCGCGCTGTCCACCGCTGCCGGTCTGCTGATGGCCATTTCCTCGGCCGTGTCGCATGACCTGATCAAGGGCCAGCTGAACCCCAACATCTCGGAAAAGAACGAGCTGCTGGCGGCCCGGATCTCGATGGGCGTGGCCATCGCGGTTGCGACCTACCTTGGCCTCAACCCGCCCGGCTTCGCGGCGCAGACGGTGGCGCTTGCCTTCGGTCTGGCGGCCTCGTCGATCTTCCCGGCGCTGATGATGGGCATCTTCTCGAAGCGCATCAACAACAAGGGTGCCGTTGCGGGGATGCTGGCGGGTCTGATCGTGACGATCGTCTACATCTTCCTGCACAAGGGCTGGTTCTTCGTCGCGGATACCGCGTCCTTCTCGGACAGCGCGCCGATGCTCCTGTCGATCAAATCGACGTCCTTCGGTGCGGTGGGTGCCCTGATCAACTTCGCCGTCGCCTTCGCGGTGTCCAGTGCCACGGGCGCCCCGCCCGCCAAGGTGCAGGATCTGGTGGAATCGATCCGCGTGCCGAAAGGCGCCGGTGCGGCCCAGTCGCACTGACCGGGTAAAGGCTGCGGGTTTGATCTGGCGCATTGCGCGCCATCCGGTCCGGCCCGCACCCTGACCCGAACACCATCCGGCGCGCCCCCTTTGTGGGGGCGTGTCCCCCCCGAAGGACGACGGTCATGCCCCATTCCCCCGACGAGGCCGTTCTGGCCTTCCTCGAAACCGTCCATCCCTATGACAGCCTGCCGCGGGACGAGATGGCGCGTGTCGCCGTTTCCTTCAGCCGCAGGGAATTTTCTGCCGGGGAAGAGGTCTATCAGGCGGGTGAACCGCTGAAGGGCCTTTATCTGGTCAAGCGTGGCGCGGTCGAGGTGCTGGATGCCTCGGGCATGCAGGTCTCGCTGCTGGGTCCGCGCAACAGCTTTGGTGAACGCGGTCTGATGCGGGACGGTCTGGCGGTCACCACGGCGCGGGTCATCGAAGATTCCGTGCTTCTGCTGCTACCCACGGCAGAGTTCCGTCGCCTGATCGCGGGTTTCCCGGCCTTCGACCGCTTCTTCCATCGTGGCAGGTCCGCCGCCGAGGCGCGTCGCGCCGATCTGACGGTGCAAAAGGTGGGCGACCTGATGGCGCGCAAGCCGATCACTGTGGCGCCTGCCGACAGCATCCGCCTTGCCGCCGAAAAGATGCGCGACGCGCATGTCTCGTCGCTGGGCATTGTCGAGGAGGGTCGTTTTCTGGGCATCGTCACAACGCGGGATATGACCAACAAGGTGTTGGCGGGCGGTATCGACCCGGAAAGCCCGGTGTCGCAGGTGATGACCGCCGATCCGGTCAGCCTGCGGCCTGACGATCTGGGCTCGGACATCCTGCATGTCATGCTGGAGCGTCGCATCGGCCATCTGCCGGTGGTCGAGGATGGTCGGCTGGTCGGCATGATCACCCAGACCGACCTGACCCGGTTTCAGGCCGTCAGTTCGGCGCAACTGGTGCGCGACGCGGCAACCGCTGAAAGCGTGGCTGAAATGGCCGCCGTTACCGCGCGTATCCCGAAGCTGCTGGTGCAGCTTGTGGGCGGTAACAATGCGCATGAGGTGGTGACCCGTCTGATCACCGACATAGCCGATACCGTGACACGCCGCCTGCTGGCGCTGGCCGAGGCCGAGCTTGGCCCGGCGCCCGTGCCCTATGTCTGGGCCGCCTGCGGCAGTCAGGGGCGGCAGGAACAGACAGGTGTGTCGGATCAGGACAATTGCCTGATCATCGACGACCGTGCCACCGATGCGGATATGGGCTATTTCGCCCGGCTGGCGCGCTTCGTCTGCGACGGGCTGGATGCCTGCGGCTATGTCTATTGCCCCGGCGACATGATGGCGACCAACCCGCGCTGGTGCGCACGGCAATCCACATGGCGCGGCTATTTCGACGGCTGGATCGCCACGCCCGATCCAATGGCGCAGATGCTGGCCAGCGTCATGTTCGACCTGCGCCCCATCGGCGGGCAGGCATCGCTTTACCGTGACTTGCAGGCCGAGACGCTGGAACGGGCGGCGCAGAATTCGATCTTCGTGGCGCATATGATTTCCAACAGTCTGAAACATACGCCGCCCCTTGGCCTGTTGCGTGGCTTCGCCACCATCCGCTCGGGCGAGCACAAGAACCACATCGACATGAAACACAACGGCGTGGTGCCGGTGACGGACCTTGGCAGGGTCTATGCGCTGATCGGCAAGCTGGAGCCCGCCAATACCCGCGCCCGGCTGGACGCGGCGGAACATGCCGGGGTGATTTCCGTCTCTGGCGCGCGCGACCTGATCGAGGCTTATGACCTGATCGCCCAGACCCGGCTTGAAAATCAGGCCCGGCTCATCCGTTCGGGTCGCAAGCCCGATAATTTCCTTGCCCCCTACGACCTGTCGGATTTCGAGCGCAGCCACCTGCGCGACGCTTTCGTCGTGGTGCGCACAATGCAATCCGCCATCGGGTCCGCCCGTGGCGCAAGAAGCTGAGGCCAGATGCTGTTCGAATTCCTTGCCGCGATCATCGCCGCCGCGACCTGTGCGGGCATCGTCTGGGGCCTGCGCAAGGCCATGCCCAATCGCGTGCCCAAGGTGGCGCTGCCTGTGGCTGCGGGGCTTGGCCTGATCTGCACCACCATGGCGCTGGAATACGGCTGGTATGACCGCACGGTGGCGAACCTGCCCGCAGGGGTCGTGGTGGTCGATCAGGGCTCGGGGCAACAGATGCTGCGCCCCTGGACCTACCTTGCGCCGATGACGACGCGCTTTACCGCGCTGGATACCCGCAGCATCGCCCCGCATCCGGGCAATCCGGCACTGCGGCTGGTGAGGACCTATGAATTTGCCCGCTGGCGGCCCGTGGAGGACGGGTTTCTGGCGGTGGACTGCGCCGCCGTGCGGCGCGTGCGGATTACCGAGGGGATGGAGATTCTGCCTGACGGCACGCTTTCGGGCGCCGAATGGCAGGCTGCCGCCCCCGATGATCCAGTAACGAGGGCGGCCTGCCAGGAGGGATGATATGGCCGAGGACGGGAGGAAACACCGTATCCTTGTCGTGGAGGACGAGGATAACATCGCCATCGCGCTGGATTTCCTGATGACGCGCGAGGGCTATGCCCATGATCGGGTCGCCAATGGCGCCGAGGCCATGCCGCGCATTCGCGCCACGCACCCCGATCTGGTGCTGCTGGACGTGATGTTGCCCGAGGTTTCGGGATACGAGATCTGCCAGTCGGTGCGGCTTGACCCCGCGCTGGCGGATGTGAAAATCCTGATGATGACCGCGCGCGGTTCGGCCATCGAGCGGCAGAAGGGCATCGCGCTGGGCGCCGACGGGTTTATTTCGAAACCCTTTGAACTGAAGGAGTTGCGACAGGAGGTCCGTCGCCTTCTGCAAGGCGAGGGTTGAGCGGTGTTGCACAAGCTGAGCCTGCGTCTGCGCATCTTCCTGATCTTCGCGGCCCTTGGCCTTGGCGCGCTGGTGGCGCTGGCGGCGGGGCTGGTGCTTGGCTTTCAGCGGCTGGGCAGCCCCGAAACCCTGTCGGCCTTCGTGCAGGTGGGGGTGATTGCCGGGCTGGTGATCCTCGGGCTGATCACCTGGGTCTGGTATCTGTTCGACGTGAATGTGGCCAAGCCCATCGACATTCTGGCCGGGGCCCTGCGTGCCCGCGCACATTCCGATGTCAGCGGCGAGATGGATACCGCCATTGCCCGCTATCTGGGCGATCTGGCACCCGCTGCCACGGCCGCCGCCGCCTCGCTGGCCGAGACGCGGAATGCGCTGGCCGAGGCCGTCGCGCGCGAGACGACGCGGCTGGCGGCCGAAAAATCGCGGCTGGAGGCGCTGTTGTCCGACGTGCCGGTGGGGGTGCTGCTGTGTTCGGGGGAACATCAGATCGCCTTCTACAACACGCCCGCCGCCGGGCTTCTGGGCGGTGATACCGCGCCGGGGCTGGACCGTTACCTGTTCGACTATCTGCGCGAGGGGCCGGTGCGCCATGCCCATCGCCGTCTGATCGAGGCGGGGGATGCCGATGCGGCCTCTGACATCCTCTGCTCCACGCGCAGCGGCGGGCAGGTGCTCGCCGCCCGGATGCGTCTGATCGAGGGTGCGGGTGGTCCGCCGGGCTATGTGCTGACGCTGCGCGACGTGACCGCCGATCTCGCGACCCGCGCGCGGCGCGATGCGGCGCTGTCGGTCGCGCTGGATCGTATCCGCCGTCCGACCGCAAATCTGATGACGCTGTTCGGCGTGCTACCCGAGGGTGAGGCCGTTCCCGCCCGGATGGAAAGCGCGATGCGGCAAGAGGTGACGGGGCTGTCGGCGGCGGTGAAAGACCTGAGCCACCACCACGACGAGGATCGCGCCGAGGGATTGCCGCTGGCCCCCGCCCGCGCGCTTGATCTGTTGGATGGTATGCGCGCCCGGCTGGAGGGGCAGGGTCTTGCGGTGGAAACCGCCGAGGCCGCACCGCTTTTGATGCGGTGCAACGGGTTCGAGCTGATCGCGCTGGTCGGTCATCTGGGCCAGCGCCTTGCGGCGACCGGGCATCCGGCGCCCTTCCACCTGAGGCTGGACGAGGCCGGGGCCGATGCCCGCGTTGTGCTGGGCTGGCAGGGGGCGGCGCTGTCGCTGACCACGCTGGATGGCTGGCTGGCCGAGCCTTTGGGCGAGGAACTGCCCGACATCACCGGGCGCAGCGTGCTGGCCGCCCATGCCACTGACATCTGGCCAGAGGGCACGAATGGCAGCCAGAGCCTTGTGCTGCCGCTGCGCGCCGCGCGTCGCGCTGGTCCGCGCCCGGCCCCGGTGCCGCGCGCGGTGGTCTATGATTTCGACCTGATGTCGAAGGCGCGCAATGCGCCGGTGGCCGATACGCGGCTGGAAGACCTGACCTTCGTGGTATTCGATACCGAAACCACCGGCCTTCTGCCCGCGCAGGGCGACCAGATCGTGCAGATCGCCGCCGTCCGCATCGTCAACGGCAAGCGCGTGGCGGGCGAGGTGTTTGACACACTGGTCAACCCCGGCCGCCCGATCCCGCCCGGATCGACCACCGTTCACGGCATCACCGATGCCATGGTGGCCGAGGCGCCGGGCATCGCCGAGGTCGGCCGCGCCTTCCATAAATTCGCCGAAGGGGCGGTGCTGATCGCCCATAACGCGCCCTTCGACATGGAATTCCTGCGCCGGCAAGAGGCGGCGATCGGTGCCCGTTTCGATCATCCGGTGCTGGATACCGTGCTGCTGTCGGCCGTGATCTATGGCCAGCATGAGGTGCACAGCCTCGATGCGCTGACCCACCGGCTTGGCATCACCATCCCCGAGGAGGCGCGCCATACCGCGCTGGGCGATACTGTCGCTACCGCCGATGCCTTCCTGAAGCTTTTGCCGATGCTGAAGGGCCGGGGGCTGGATACCTTCGGCGCCGTGGTGGCCGAGGTGCGTCGCCATGGCCGCCTGCTGAAGGATCTGAACTAGGGCTTAGGCCGCGAAAGGATCGTCGGGATAGCCCACGCCGGTCAGATACAGCCCCTGCGGCGGGCAGACCGGGCCGCAGGCGGCGCGGTCGCGGGCCTCCAGCGCCTGCTTGACGGCCTCGGGCGCCCAGGACCCGGCGCCCACACGCTCCAGCGTGCCGACGATGGAACGCACCTGATTGTGCAGGAAGCTGCGGGCGCGCAGGTGAAAGCGGATTTCCTGACCGCCGGGGTAGTCGCATTCTTCCAGCCTGATCTCGTCCAGCGTCTTGACGGGCGAGGCCGCCTGACACATCGACGACCGGAAGGTGGTGAAATCATGCAGGCCGGTCAGGAAGGTGGCCCCTTCGCGCATCGCATCGGCATCCAGCGGGTTCAGCACCTGCCAGACCCGGCCACGATCATGTGTCACCGGCGCGCGCCGCTGCACGAGCCGGAAGGTATAGCGCCGCTCCATCGCCGAAAACCGGGCATGAAAGTCATCGGCCACCCGCACCGCCCGCAGGATCGACACCGGCGCGGGCTTGAGGTGGAAATTCAGCGCCTCCGACAGGCGGAACGCATCCCAGTCGCGCGCCAGATCGCAGGTCGCCACCTGGCCCGTGGCATGGACGCCCGCATCGGTGCGCCCGGCGGCGGCGATGGTGTGCTGCCCCGGCTCCAGCTTTGCCAGCGCGGCCTCCACCGCACCCTGAACCGATGCCTGCCCCTGGGCCTGGCGTTGCCAGCCCGCGAAGGGCGTGCCGTCATATTCGATTTTCAGGGCATATCTGGGCATGTCGCCGGGTTAGCGCAGCGCCCCGCGGCTGTCCAGCCGGGCGCGGCGCGGCTGCAACAATCCGGCCCGAACGCGGGCGGACGGGCGGCTGATCACTCGCCCGTTTGCCGGGTATAGGTTACGCTTCCCGCAAAACGAGCAGAACACAATCACAGGTCAACGAGGCCCCCTTGGCTATTCCCGCCGCCATCTGGCAGGATCGCGCCCGCTTTGGGCGGATCTTCAAATGGCAATATCTGCTGACCCGCGAAGCTGACGCGGATCTGCCGATGGATTGTCAGCGCCTGGGTCGCTGGCAGTTGTTCCATGGCCCCGGCCTGCCGGTGGCACGGCTGACCGATGCGAAGGGACAGCTTGTCGGGCTGCTGGCCGGGATCGGGGTCGAACCCGACGGGCGGCTGGTCGAGGGGCGCCATGCCCTGGCAGCCCTGCGCACCGGGTTCTGGGATGGTATCGAAAGCTGGCTGGAAGACCTGACCGGGCGTTACATCGTTCTTCTGTCCGGTCCCGGCGGCATGCGGCTTTACACCGATCCGGTGGGTATGCTAGGCGCGGTGGTCGATCCGCATGCCGGGCGGGTGGGGGCTGGTCTGGGGCTGGTTTGCCATGACCGCGAGATCGTGCCGCATCCCGATTACGACCACGCGCTCTGCGAGACGGTCGACGGAAAATACTCGCTTCTCGACACCCGTGATGCGCATGTGCGGCGGATGAACCCGAATTGCTGGCTGTCGCTTGAGGATTTCAGCGAGACGCGGTTCTGGCCAAGGCCCGGTTCCATCGTGCTGCGGCAGGGCAGCCTTGTGCGCAGCTATGGTCTGATGGCGCATCGCACCCGGCTGGTGGTCGGCGCCCTCGCGCGGCACCGGCCAACTGCGCTGCCGCTCAGCGCCGGGATGGACAGCCGGTTGTTGCTGGGTATGGCGGGCACAGCGGCAAGCGATCTGTCGCTGGTCTACAGCCACGAATCCACCTATGCGAACCGCGTGGACAGCCACATTGCCGGACGCCTGGCAGAACGAGCGGGCCTTCGCCACACACGCCACCGCCCGGACGAGGTGACCGCAACAGCCGAAGATACGGCAGCCGACATTGCCGATTTTCATGTGGCAATGGGCTGGCCCGCGCCCCCGTCGGTCGAGATGGCAAACGGTGTTCTGCGACACCTGCCCGAAGACATGGTCGTTTTGCGCGGCCATCAGACCGATCTGTTACGCGCCGTGTTTTCGCACAAGGAAAAGGCGCAGGCCGATCTGCGCCGCCGCTGGTTGCTGAAGCGCCTGCTGCTTGTCCCGCATGACCGTTTCGGCCCCGAACTCTGCGCCGGGTTCGAGCCGCGTCTGGAGGCATGGTATCAGTCCCTGCCGCCAGAGGCGAAGGCCCGGCAGGTGGATTTCATGTTCCTTGAACTCTATTACACCTCGACCATCGCGGCGAGCTTTCCGGCCATCAGCCGCGTCTTCTATATGTCGCCCTTCAACGGGCGGCGACAGATCGGACATGCGCTGGCCATCGAAGAAAGCTATCGCCGTGCCGGTCTGGCGGTGCATGACCTGCTGCACCAGTGCCGCGCCGACCTGCTGGATGAACCTTTCGATGACGATGTGGCGGCGGCGGGTGGCTTGCAGGGTTATCGCAAGAACGATCACCTGAAGCTGTTGCTGCATGCGCGGCGCGCGGTGACGCGGGCCCGCCTGCGCAGCCTGTCCGGGGGCGGCCTGCCGCCCGATGCCGTGCAACTGGCCAAGGCTGCGATGCGCCCTTGAAACGCGCCTCTTCAACTGGCCCGATGCAGGACATATGTTCATCGGGTAGGCAAGGGGGCAGGTTTGGCAATCGGGGACATCGGCGATCTTGTGGCGCGCTCGGCGATCGAGCTGGCGGCGCTGCCCTTCACGCCCTTCGCGGACAGTGTCATCCGGTTGGGCGTCACCGGCCTGTCGCGGGCGGGCAAGACGGTGTTCATCACCGGGCTGGTGGCCAATCTGCTGGATCGCGGACGGATGCCGCAGCTTCGCGCCGCGGCCGAGGGCCGGATCGAGGCTGTATGGCTGCAACCCCAACCTGACGACACGATTCCACGCTTCGACATCGAGGGCCATCTGACGCAGATGACCGGAGATACCCCGGAATGGCCGGAAAGCACACGGGCTATTTCGGAACTGCGGCTGTCCTTCCGGGTGCGGCCGACCGGCCTGCTGTCCGGGATGCGCGGCACACAGAACGTGCATCTGGACATCGTGGATTATCCCGGCGAATGGCTGCTGGATCTGGGCCTGCTGGACAAGACCTATGCCCAATGGGCCGAGGATACGCTGTCGCGTATGGCGCGGCGGCCGCAGGGGGCAGAATTTCTGGCGACCGCGCGGGCCGAGGACGGGTCTTTGAAACATGATGAGGCGCGGGCACAGGCGCTTGCGGCCAAATTCACCGCCTATCTGCATGCGGCGCGCACGGCGGGCTGGTCGGATTGCACACCGGGGCGGTTCCTGCTGCCGGGCGAGCTTGCGGGCAGCCCCGTCCTGACCTTTGCGCCTCTGCCAGAACCCGCCAGCGCCGGGCGTGGTAGTCTGTGGCACGAAATGGCGCGGCGCTATGACGCCTATCGCGCCAAGGTGGTGAAGCCCTTCTTCCACGACCATTTCGCCCGGATCGACCGTCAGGTGGTGCTGGTGGATGTGCTGGGCGCGGTCCATACCGGGCCACAGGCGCTGGAGGATTTGCGCCGCACCATGGCCGACATCCTGACCGCCTTCCGTCCGGGACAGAACGGTCTTTTGTCGCGGCTGGTGCTGGGGCGGCGGGTCGAGAAGATCCTGTTCGCCGCGACCAAGGCCGATCACCTGCACCACAGTCAGCACCCGCAACTCACCGCCATCACCGAGGCGCTGGTGCGCGAGGCGCGTGACCGTGCGGCGTTTTCGGGGGCCGAGGTCAGCGCCATGTCGCTGGCAGGCTTTCGCGCCACGGTCGAGGATCGGCTGGAACGCGACGGGCAGATACTGGATGTGGTGCGTGGCAGGTTGATGGGATCGGGCAAGCAAGCCGCGATGTATCCGGGTGAATTGCCCACCGATCCCGCGCGCCTGCTGTCGCCCGCCCGGCAGGGGGCCGAACGCTGGCTGGACGCCGACTTCGCGCTGATGAGTTTCGCGCCCGCGCGCAGCAGTCTGAAACCCGGCGAGGGGCCGCCGCATATCCGGTTGGACCGCGCCGCCGAATTCCTGATCGGAGACCGGCTGTGAGTGATGACGTCCCCCCCCGCCGCCCGCTGCTGATCGAACTGGACGAAGCCGCGCCCGCCGATCCGGGCCTTGCCCCGCCGGTGCCCGAAGCCGGTATCGCCGCCGAACTGGCGCCTCTGCCAACCCGGCGGCAGAGCCTGACGCTGACCCGCGCGCTTATCTGGGCGCTGGGGGCGCTGTTCAGCTTTGCGCTTTCGGTTGCCACCTATGATTTCGTCGCCAGCCTTATGGCCAGCTCCCCCTGGCTGGGATGGGGCGCGCTTGTGCTGACGGGTGTTGCCACCGGGCTTGCGCTGATCTTCGCCGCGCGTGAATGGATTGCCTATCTGCGGCTCTCTCTTCTGGACAAGCTGCGCGGACGCGCGCTGGCGGCGCGCCAGAACGCCGACCTGCATGCCGCGCGCATCGCCTGTGCCGAGGTCGCCTCGCTGTATCGTCACCGCCCCGAGGCGGCGCCTGCGCTGCAACGGCTGCGTGACCGGCAGGGCGATGTGCTGGATGCCGATGCCCTGATCGACCTGACAGAACAGGAATTGCTTGCACCGCTGGACCTTGCCGCCCGGCGCGAGATCGAAGCGGCGGCGCGGCAGGTCGCCACCATCACCGCGCTGGTGCCGATGGCTCTGGCCGATGTGGCGACGGCGCTGTTTGCCAATCTGCGCATGATCCGCCGCATCGCGCAGCTTTACGGCGGGCGCTCGGGCGGATTCGCCAGTTTCGGCCTGTTGCGGCGGGTCTTCACCTATCTGGTGGCCACGGGCGCCGTGGCACTGACCGACGATCTGATCGGTTCGGTCGCGGGCGGTGGCGTGCTGTCCAAGATTTCGCGCCGCTTTGGCGAGGGGGTGGTGAACGGCGCGCTGACCGCGCGCATCGGTGTGGCGGCGATGGAGCTGTGCCGTCCCCTGCCGTTCCACGCGCTGCGCCGTCCGCAAGTGACCAATCTCATGGCGCGGGCGCTGGCCGGGGTGTTTGACCGCAGCCCAGTTGCGCAAGCCGCCGCCCGAAACATGGAATCCTGATTTCCGTTGCCGTCCTGCCGGGTTAAGCTGCGCCGAAGGATTTCAGGAGGTGCACCATGGACGCGATGATCGGCTTGATGGTCCTTGTGGCGCTTTCCCTGCCGGTCGGCGTGATCGTTCTTTTCATCCTGCAGGCGCGCTTGCGGCGCAGGCTGGCCAGCGCCGAGGCCCGGCTTGCCGCGCTGGAGGCTGCGGGTCTGGCATCGCCTGCAAGCATCGCAGCGGCGCTTGCGCAGGCAGAAGAGGTCACAGCCCCGGATTCGGAGCCGGATCTGCCGGAAGCCCCCTCCGCCGAAACCATCGCCGCCGTCTCGCCTTGGGAGCGGGCCATGGGCAGGGTTGCGGCAGAGCCGCTTCCGTCAGTTGAGGCGGCGCCGACTGCGGATGCCGGGCAGAACCGCCCGATCGTTCTGCGCGCCGACCGTTTCGCTGCCCTTGCGGGCTGGCTGCGTGAAAACTGGGTTTACGCCGTTTCCGCCCTGTCTCTGGCGCTGGCCGGGGTGTTTTTCGTGCAATACGGTGTGGAAAAGGGTCTTTTACCGCCTCCGGTGCGGGTGGCGCTGGCCGTGTTGTTCGGGGCCGCGCTGATCGGCGCGGGCGAATGGGTGCGCCGGCGCTGGGGGGATGATACCAGCGCGGCGACCGCTTATCTGCCCTCGGTCTTCAGCGGGGCGGGGATCGTGGCGATCTTTGCGGGCGTGACGGCGGGACGGCTGATGTATGGGCTCTACGGCCCCGGCCCGACCTTCGCGGGGCTGTTCGCCATTTCGGCGCTGGCGGTCTGGCTGGGTTGGCGCCATGGGCCATTCCTTGCCGCCATCGGGCTGGTCGGTGCTTCAGGAGCACCGTTTCTGGTAGAGGGCGGCAGCGCGCCGACAGCCCTTCTGTACGCGCATTACCTCTTGATTGCGGCGACGGGCCTTGCCATCGACGCATGGCGCCGCTGGGCATGGATTTCGGTTCTGGCGCTGGTGCTGGCACAGCTCGGTCTCTGGCTGATGGCCATGGGCGGGGCCGGTATGGCGGGTTGGGGCTGGAGCCTTGTGTCGCTGGTGGTGCTGAGCATCATCATCCCCGAACGCGCGCTGATCCCGAGGCATGAGGGCCCTTCGACCCTGCGCATTCTGGTGAAGCTGCTGAAGGTCTGGCCGACTTTCCCGGTCCGGCTGGCGCTGGGCAATCTGGTGGCCTCGACCCTGTTCCTCGTGCTTCTGGTCTCCGGCTGGGGGACAGAGGGCCTGCTGCCCTTCTTCCTGCTGGCGGGCCTCGCCGTGCTGCTGCTGATCTGGGCCGAGCGGGCGCCGGGGCTGGAGGATTTGCCGCTGCTGCCTGCTGCCGGATTTCTGGCGAAACTGGTGCTGGCGACGGGGCAGATCCATGCGTGGCAATCGCAGGCGATCGACCTGCGTGCGCCGGAAAGCCCCGCGCCCTGGACGGTCAGTCTGCTGGTTGTGGCGGCGGGGGCCATCACGCTGGCCGCAGCGCTGCGCAGCCTGCGTGGCGGCGGTCTGCTGCCTGCGCTGATTGCGACGCTGGCAGCCCCGGTCGCGGTTCTGCTGCTGGAGTTCTTCTGGGTGCCCTCTGTCGTGCTGGGGGCGGGTCTGTGGGCCGCACATGCCATGGCTTTGGCGGCGGGCATGACCCTGCTTGCGGCGGTGTTCGCGAAGGCTGACGGGCAGCCGGGGCGGCGCAGCGCCTGGGCCGTGCTGTCTGCGCTGTCGCTGATCGCACTGGCGCTGTTCCTCCTGACCACGGCTGCGGCGCTTACGCTGGCGCTGGCGGTGTTGCTGCTGGTGGCCGTGGCGCTGGATCGCCGGTTCACCCTGCCGGAAATGGGCTGGTTCGTGCAGGTCGGCGCCGCGGTTCTGTCATGGCGGCTGGTGGCGGACCCCGGTCTGGACTGGGGCATGCAGGCACCGCTGCCACAGGTGGCGCTGGCCTATCTGGGCGTTGCGGCAGCCTGCTTTGCCGGGCTGCGGTTGCTGCCTGCGGGGCGGGCCTTGCCCAAGGCAGTGCTGGAAAGCCTCGGGCTGGCGGCGCCGGTCCTGCTGGTCAATCTGGTGCTGACCCGCGCCATGATCCCGGATGACCCGAACACGGGCATCGACTGGACGATGAGCCATTGGGGTCTGATCCTGAACGCGACGCCCTGGGCGGTGCTGGCGGGGACGCAGCTTTGGCGGGCGGGCGCGTCAGCCGGGCTGACCCGCTGGTTGCGGCTGGGTCTGGCCAGCGTCGCGGCGCTGATCGCGCTGGGCGGTCTGGCGATGGCGCTGGGCCCCGCGAACCCGCTGTTTGCATGGTCGGAAGATCCGACCGGCCGCATTCTGGGCCTGCCGCTGTTGGACACGCTGGCGCTGGCCTATGGTCTGCCGGGGCTGGCACTGGTGTTTCTGGCGCCGCGCCTTGCGGCGCTGCCCGCGCGGGGGCGTCTGGTTCTGCGCGGCGCAGGGGTGGCGCTTTTGCTGATCTGGGCGGTGCTGGAGATCCGGCGGCTCTGGTGGGGCGACTGGATCGGCGCCCCCGATGTGATGCAGGGTGAGCTTTACAGCTATACGCTGGCCATGTTGGCGCTGGGCGCGGTGCTTTTGTGGCAGGCGTTGGCGCGGCGGTCGCTGCGCTTGCAGCGGCTGGCGATGGCAGTCATCGCGCTGACGGTGGCAAAGGTGTTCCTGTGGGATGCCTCGGGGCTTAGCGGGCTGACGCGGGTGCTCAGCTTCGCGGGGCTGGGGCTGTCGCTGGCGGGGCTGGCGTGGCTGAACCGATGGGCACGGGGCGCGATGGCGGAGGGGTCAGAACCGCGGGACTGAGCCTTCGGGCCGACGCGCCTCGACCACGCCCATCGACAGCGCGCGCCCGATGCGATGCGCCATGGCCGACCAGGCCGCAGCCGCCTCCGGGGGCAGGGTGCGGGCGAGCGTGGTGTCGAAGAGATCGAGCCAGACCGGGAAATGATCGGGCGTTACATCGCCCGCCTGTCGGTGGGCCAGCATGGGCGAGCCGTCATAGACCCCTTCGCGCAGGATGGCGTTGCGCCAGAACCGGCCGATCTTTTCCTCATGCGCGGGCCAGTCGGTGACGTGCCGCGCGAAGATCGGGCCAAGTTGCGGATGCCTGCGCACGGCGGCGTAGAAAGCCGCGACCTGCGCGTCGATCTGTTCGGGCGTGACGAAGAAGCGGGGTGGAAAGGCGGTCATGGCGGAACCTCGGAAACTTGTATCAGCGTTGCGGGTTTTGAGGGTGACGTGCAAGGCGGCGCTTTGCCACGGGGGGCCTTTCTCGGGGGCATCGAGCCCCCTCGAAAGGCATTGCCATGGCCTGCGGTGCCGGAGTGCGCTGATCTGGCCGGGAGAGGGCGGCGGGCGGGCAAGTGAGTATTTTTGCAAGAAGCAAAAGGCGAAGGGAATTCTTAACCTTTTCCGGCGCAGTCTGGGTTCGCGGAACAGGGAGGAGTCCCGATGGCCGTCAAGGAGCAAGGCCGCCCCGGCCCGGTGGATCCGGGTGCACGGACATCGCGCGTCCATCTGTGCCGGGGTGTGCCTTGGCCTTTGCTTCTTGTCCAAATACTCAGGCAACGGCAGGGCCGGTAATGTGGCCTGTTTCGCTGGACGCGCGCGCGGGGCTTGCGTATAAGGCCGACATGTTGACCCGATCCGTGCAGTTTGCACCTGTGCATCCGAGCGCCCGGCCCATGGCCTTGCCATGGAAGATGCCGCATCGAATTACTTGCCCGGCGCTCTGATCGAGCTGCCGGGTTATACCGCTTTCCCTTCGGCCCGCGCGCTGCGGGCTGCCCCCGATACCTGCCGTTCAAGGATCGTCCGCGATGTGCGCCGACACGCCTGATACTTCTGACCTGAAATATCCCGTTTTCCTGCCCGAAACCGATTTCCCGATGCGTGGCGGCCTGCCGCAGCGCGAGCCGGGTTGGCTGGCCCGCTGGGCCGAGATCGGCATCTATGATCGTCTGCGCGAAAAGACGGGCCGCACGCCCTTCACGCTGCATGATGGCCCGCCCTATGCCAACGGGCATCTGCACATCGGCCACGCGCTGAACAAGATCCTGAAGGACTTCATCGTGCGCAGCCAGCAGATGCTGGGCCATGACGCGCGCTATGTGCCGGGCTGGGATTGCCACGGTCTGCCGATCGAATGGAAGATCGAGGAGCAGTATCGCGCCAAGGGGCTGAACAAGGACGATGTGGACATCGTGGCCTTCCGGCAGGAGTGCCGGAAGTTCGCCGAGGGCTGGATCGACATCCAGCGCGAGGAGTTCAAGCGGCTGGGCATCACCGGCAACTGGGCCGATCCTTACCTCACGATGGATTTCCATGCCGAGGCGGTGATCGCCGAGGAGTTCATGAAATTCCTGATGAACGGGGCGCTGTATCAGGGCTCGAAACCCGTCATGTGGTCGCCGGTCGAAAAGACTGCGCTGGCCGAGGCGGAGGTGGAGTATCACGACCATACCTCGCATACGATCTGGGTGCGGTTTAAAGTGAGCAAGTGGGGCGCTCAGTTTACTCCAGTCAGTGATATTGCAATCGTAGACTTCGAACCCAACGCCCAAACGTTATTGGTCGAAGCTGAGAGAGCAAAGCTTGCTAACGCATCCGTCGTTATCTGGACGACGACACCGTGGACCATTCCTCAGAACCGTGCAGTGGCTTTTAATCCTTCGATCACTTACACAGCGGTGGAGGTCATAAAGGTCGCAGAAGGAAGCACTGCCAAGGTTGGTGAGGTGCTTGTGCTTGCGACTAACCTTATCCAAGCCGTAATGACCTCTGCCAAAGTTGATGAATGGCGAAAAGTTGCCAACCTTTACGATATGGATGGGACGCTTCTCGCCCACCCCTACCGTGGCCTCGCCGAAAACGGCGAATGGGACTACGACGTCCCCATGCTTCCCGGCGATCATGTCACCGATGACGCGGGCACGGGGTTTGTGCATACGGCGCCCTCGCACGGGGATGACGACTATCAGCTGGGGCTGAAGTTCGGTTTGCCGATGACCTATAACGTCGAGGCGGATGGCAGCTATCGCGCTGATCTGCCGCTGTTCGGCGGGCAGGCGATCATCAATGCCGATGGCAAGGAAGGTCCCGCCAATGTCAGCAATATCAAGGCGCTGCATGGCGCCGGGGCGTTGCTGGCCAAGGGCAAGCTGAAGCATAGCTACCCGCATTCGTGGCGGTCGAAGGCGCCGCTGATCTACCGCAACACGCCGCAATGGTTTGCTGCCATCGACCGCAAGCTGGACGACGGCATGTCCACCTATGGCGAGACGATCCGCGCCCGCGCGCTGCACTCGATCAACCAGCTTGTGCAGTTCACGCCAGTTTCGGGGCGCAACCGGCTGTATTCCATGATCGAGGCGCGGCCCGACTGGGTGCTGAGCCGCCAGCGCGCCTGGGGCGTGCCGCTGACCTGCTTTACCAAGGTGGGGGCGAAGCCGACGGATGCCGATTTCCTGCTGCGCGACCCGCAGGTGAATGCCCGCATCATCGCGGCGTTTGAAAAGGACGGCGCCGATGTCTGGTATCAGCCCGGCTTCAAGGAGCAGGTGCTGGACGGCATCGTGAACCCGGCGGACTACACGCAGGTGTTTGACGTGCTGGATGTGTGGTTCGACTCCGGCTCGACCCATGCTTTCGTGCTGCGCGACCGGCCGGATGGCACGGCGGACGGGCTGGCGGACCTGTATCTGGAAGGCACCGACCAGCATCGCGGCTGGTTCCATTCGTCGATGCTGCAAGCCTGCGGCACCAAGGGGCGGGCGCCCTATCGCGGTGTGCTGACCCATGGCTTCACGCTCGATGAAAAGGGCATGAAGATGTCCAAATCGCTGGGCAATACCGTGGCGCCGCAAGAGGTGATCGACCAGTATGGCGCCGATATCCTGCGGCTCTGGGTGGCGCTGAGCGATTACACCGTGGACCTGCGCATCGGGAAAGAGATCCTGAAAGGCGTGGCCGACAGCTATCGCCGGCTGCGCAATACCATGCGCTATATCCTTGGCAATCTCGACGGGTTCACCGAAGCCGAGCGTCTGGACCCCGCGCAGATGCCGGAACTGGAGCAATGGGTGCTGCACCGTCTGGCGGAACTGGATACCGAGGTGCGCAAGGGCTATGCCGCCTATGATTTCCAAGGTGTGTTCCAGAAGCTGTTCACCTTCTGTACGGTCGATCTGTCCTCGGTCTATTTCGACATCCGCAAGGATGTTCTTTATTGCGATGCGCCGGACAGCATCCGCCGCCGGGCCGCGCGCACGGTGCTGGACATCCTGTTCCACCGGCTGACCGCATGGCTGGCGCCGATCCTGGTGTTCACCATGGAGGAAGTCTGGCTCTGTCGCTTCCCCGAGGAAGGTTCGTCCATCCATCTGCAAGACATGCCCGAGACGCCGAAAGACTGGCTGAACGAGCCGCTGGCGGCTAAATGGGCGCAGGTCCGGCAGGTCCGGCGCGTGGTGACGGCGGCGCTGGAGGTGCAGCGCACCGCCAAGGTGATCGGTGCCTCGCTGGAAGCCGCGCCTGTGGTCCATGTGGAGGATGCCGGGGTTCTGGCCGCGCTGAAATCGGTGGATTTCGCGCAGGTCTGCATCACCTCGGCCATTCAGGTGACGGGCGATCCGGCGCCGGGCGAGGCGTTCCGCCTGCCAGAGGTGCCGGGTGTCGCGGTGGTGTTTGAAACGGCGGAGGGCGAGAAATGCGCCCGCTGCTGGCAGATCCTGCCGGATGTGGGCAGCCACAAACACCCGCAGACCTGTGCCCGCTGTGACGAGGCTTTGGGCTGACGATCCGCACCCCCGCCACCGTGCGGGGGTGTTTGCTTCCGGGGGGATGCGATGCTGAAGGTGGACCTCAATTCCGACATCGGTGAAGGTTTCGGCCCGTGGAAGATGGGTGACGATGCGGCGCTGATGGAGGTGATCAGTTCGGCCAATATCGCCTGTGGCTTCCACGCCGGCGACCCGGATGTGATGGCCGCGACCATGGCGCTGGCGCAGCGGCATGGCGTGGGGATCGGGGCGCATCCGGGCTTTGCCGATCTTCAGGGCTTCGGGCGGCGGCGGCTGGCGCTGTCGGCGGCCGAGGTCGCCAATCTGGTGACCTATCAACTGGGCGCCGCGCAGGCGCTGGCGCGGGCGGCGGGGGGGCGGGTGCGGCACCTCAAGCTGCATGGGGCGTTGTCCAACATGGCCTCGGAAGATGCCACTCTGGCGCGGGTCTGCTTTGAGGCGGCGCTGAAGGTGCAGCCCGATCTGGTGATCATGGTGCTGGCCGCCACGGCGATGGAACAGGCGGCGCGCGATCTGGGCTGTGCCTGGGCGGGCGAGATCTTTGCCGACCGGGCCTATGCCGATGACGCCACGCTGGTGGATCGCCGCGAACCCGGCGCGGTGCTGCATGATCCGGCGGTGATTTCCGGCCGTATCCTGACCATGCTGCGCGAGGGGGCGATCATCGCGGACTCGGGCAAGCGCATCCCCTGCCGGATCGACACGATCTGCCTGCATGGCGATACGGCGGGGGCCCTGTCCATCGCGCGCGGTCTGCGCCGCGATCTGGAGGCGGCGGGCGTGCAGATCGCGCGGCTTTGATCACGCGCTTTCCCGCCTGATGGCGGGCGCGCAACACCTGCAAGCGCCGCGTCGCCTGGGCCAGCCGGGCAGCGACGGCATATATCAGCGCCTGTCTGTTTACCACGCCCTCCCGAACGGGATGCCGTGCTGGCAGGCCCATGTGCCGTGGCCACGCTTTGCCCCCTGTTGGCGCTGGGGATCATCCCGTGCGAACAGGCGGAGCGCCCCGTCCCTGCGTGACTTCGCCGCTGTCAGTCCAGCGCGAAGACGACGTTGGTCTGCCCGGTGCCGGAAGAAGGGAAATATTCGGTGACGACCTCGCCGCGACCTGTGTATTTGTCCCAGCCAAGCGCGCCGAACAGCATGACGGTATCGTGCATGTCGCCCTCGCCGTCGCAATATCTTGCGTAATCCGGCAGCATTTGCAGAAACAGGTCGATCTCGCCCCCTTGCCACATTTCCAGCACGCGGCGGTCAACCACTTCGTTGAACTTGGACGAGATGGTGAAGGTGCCGTTGTTGGCGGCGTAGTCATCATTCGGCCAGATGTGGTGGCTGAGCGAGCCGGAGGCGATCAGTGCGACATTGCTGTCCGAGGCTTCGATGGCTTCACGGATCGACTGGCCCAGTCTGCGCGAGCTTTCAAAGCTGTGGACGGTGCACATGGCCGCGACCGACACCACCTTCAGGCCTGCATCGGCATTCATGTAGCGCATGGGCACCAGCGTGCCATATTCCAGATCGAGGCTGTCAACCTGATGGCTCAGCGTATAGACGCCGTTCGCCCGCGCGGTTTCGGCGATCAGATCGCCAAGCGCGGCATTGCCCTCGTATTCATAAGGCATGTCCTTGATGAACTGCGGGAATTCATGGCTGGTGAAGATGCCCTTGAAGCGGTGATTGGCATTGATGTGATAGGCGGCATTCACCAGCCAGTGCGTATCCAGCACCACGAAAGTATCCGCCCCGGCCGCGCGGGCACGGCGGCCGATCTCGCGGTGACCGTCGATGGCGGCCTGTCGGCATCCCTTCAGCGGCCCTTCCTGCTCTGACATCAGCATGGTTGGTACATGTGTGGCCTTGGCGGCCAGAACGAGTTTTCCCATCTGTTCCTCCGGGGAAGTTGCGCGTTTCCCGTAGTTCAGAACGCCTTGCGCAGCGCGGTGAGACCGGCGCGCAAGGTGCCGACATCCGATCCAACGGCGAGGAACTCGACCCCCATCGCAGCGTAAGACCGGGCCAGCGCCCCGTCGGAGGTCAGGATGCCCGCCGCCTTGCCCGCGACGCGGATACGGGTCAGCGCGTCGGTCACGGCGGCCTGCACCTCGGCCGCGCCGGGGTTGCCGCGATGGCCCATGTCGGCCGCCAGATCGGCCGGGCCAATGAACACGCCATCCACACCCTCAAGTGCGAGAATCCCGTCCAGTGCCGCCAATCCCGCTCGGCTTTCCACCTGCAACAGCAGGCAGACCTGTTCATTGGCGGTGGCGAGGTAATCGGAAATAGCGCCATAGCCTGAGGCGCGCGCCAGCGCGGCGCCCACGCCCCGGACGCCCTGTGGCGGATACAGCATGGACCGCACCGCCTCACGCGCCTGGGCGGTGCTTTCGATCATCGGCACAAGGATGGTCTGCGCCCCGATGTCCAGCATCTGCTTGATCTCGGCGCGGGTGTCATCGCGTACCCGCACGACAGGGTGGCTGCGATCCCCCACGGCGCGCAGTTGTGCGAGGATGTCGCGCAGCCCGTTTGGCCCGTGTTCGCCGTCGATCACCAGCCAGTCAAAGCCGCAATGTGCGGCCAGTTCGGCGACAGAGGCATCGCCCATGGAGACCCAGAGGCCGATCTGCGTTTCCCCGGATTTCAGCCGGGCTTTGAAGCGGTTGACGGGGGCGGGCATGGGGGCACCTCAGTTGAAGGATACAGAGACGGCGCCGAACGGGCCGTAATCGGCGAAGATGCGTGTGCCGGGTGGACATTCGACGGGGCCGATGAACGACCCCGCCAGCACCACCTGTCCGGCCTCGATGCGTTGGCCATACTGGCCCATGCGGCGGGCAAGCCAGACAATGCCCATGACCGGATCGTCCAGCACGGCGGCACCAAGGCCCGTGGCGATCACCGCGTCGTTCTTCTTGACGATGGCGCCGACCCAACGCAGGTCAAACGCCCCCGGCGCATGGCGCTGCGGGCCCAGCACGATCCCGCCATTGGCGGCATTGTCGGCCACGGTGTCGAAGATCCGGCGGCTCTGCCCGGTTTCCGGGTCTGCGCGCAGGATGCGGGTATCAAGGATCTCGATGGCGGGGGCGACATAGTCGGTCGCGGCCAGCACATCCTCGCGCGTCACATCGCCCTCCAGCGGCGCCTTCATCACGAAGGCGATCTCGGTCTCGATGCGTGGCTGGATGAAGCGGCCCGCAGGCACCGCAGCACCATCGGCAAAATCCATGTCGTCATAGATCACGCCGCTGTCGGGCGTGTCGATGCCAAGCGCCTCTTGCATCACCTTCGAGGTCAGCCCGATCTTCCAGCCGATGATGTGGCGGCCCTGCAAGAGCTTTTGCGCCATATGTGCCGACTGGATGGCATAGGCGTCATCCAGTGTGATGCCGGGATGGCGCAGGCTCAGCAGGCCGATCTGGCGGCGAAGACTTTCCGCCTCCACCAGATCGGTGGCGGCCTGTGCGATTTGATCGGCATTTAACATACCTCATCCTCCACGCCGTTGCGCAAGGTGCCGATGCCCTCGGCCTCGACCTCGATCACATCGCCGGGCTTCAGCCAGACCGGCGGATCGAACCGCGCACCGGCGCCTGTGGGGGTGCCGCAGACGATCATATCGCCCGGAACCAGCGTGCAGAAGGTCGAGACGTAGTTCACGATATAGCGGAAGTCATACATCATCCGGCTGGTGCGGTCCTGCTGGCGGACCTCGCCGTTGACGCGGGTGGTCAGTTCGATGTCATCCAGTTGATCGGCGGACCGGAACGGCACCAGCCACGGCCCGATGGACCCGGAACGGTCCCAGTTCTTGCCCTGCGTCACGTTGAACTTGGCATGGCGCACCCAGTCGCGGATGGTGCCTTCGTTGCACAGGGTCAGCGCGGCGATGTGGTCATAGGCATTCTCGCGCGCGATACGGCGGCCCGCCTTGCCGATGACGATCACCACTTCGCCCTCGTAATCCAGTTGGGGGCTTTCCGGCGGGCGGATCAGCGGCTGGCCATGGCCGGTGAAGCTGCGCGGAAAGCGGATGAACATCGACGGATAGGATTTCGCGTCGGTGGTGCCATCCTTGTATTCGGCGTTGCGGTCGGGGAAGTTCACTCCGATGCAGATCAGCTTTTCGGGATTGGCGAGCGGTATCAGGAAGTCCACCTCGTCCACGTTGAAGGTCGGTGCGCGGCCTTCTGCGGCGGCGATCACCTCTTCCAGCGCACCGGCCTCGATCACCTCTTTCAACCCTCGGAAGCGCGTGCCGTATTCGGGGGTCAGGTCAGCGATACCCTTGTCGGTGATGACGCCATAGCGGTCGGCGCCATGGGCGCGGAAGGCGGCAATACGGGCAGGGATGGGTGTCATGGGGCCTCCTTACGCGATGCCGCCGAAGCAGAGATACTTGATTTCGGTGAATTCCTCGATCCCGTAGCGCGAGCCTTCACGCCCCAGACCCGAGGATTTGATGCCGCCGAACGGTGCCTCGGCGGTCGAGATCAGCCCGGTATTGATGCCGACCATGCCATATTCAAGCTGCTCGCCCACTTTCCAAGCCCGCGCCAGATCGCGGGTGTAGAAGTAACTGGCCAGACCGAATTCGGTGTCGTTCGCCATCGCCACCACCCCGGCATCAGTGTCAAACCTGAACAGCGGCGCGACGGGGCCAAAGGTTTCCTCGCGCGCGATGGCCATATCCTGGGTAACGCCGGTCAGCACGGTCGGCTGAAAGAAGGTGCCGCCAAGCGCATGGCGCTTGCCGCCCATCGCCACTTGCGCACCTTTCGCGGTGGCATCCGCGATATGTTCCTCGACCTTGGCGACGGCATGGACGTCGATCAGCGGGCCGAAGACGGTGTCCTCGTCCAGCCCGTTGCCCACTTTCAGCGTGGCAAGCCGCGCCGCCAGCTTTGCGGCAAAGACATCATAAACCCCGGCCTGCACATAAATCCGGTTGGCGCAGACACAGGTTTGCCCGTTATTGCGGAATTTCGAGACGATGGCGCCTTCCACCGCTGCATCCAGATCGGCATCATCGAAAACGATAAAAGGCGCGTTGCCGCCCAGTTCCAGCGCCAGCTTCTTCACCGTCGGCGCCGACTGGCGCATCAGCTCGATCCCGACTTCGGTAGAGCCGGTGAAAGTCAGCTTGCGCACCTTGTCGCTGGCCGTCATTACGCCGCCAATGGCGCGGGCGGAGCCGGTGATGACCGAGAACAGCCCTGCGGGCAGCCCGGCGCGTTCGGCCAGAACCGCCAGCGCGATGGCCGAAAACGGCGTCTGCGAGGCGGGTTTCAGCACCATGGCGCAGCCGGCGGCCAGCGCCGGGCCAGCCTTGCGGGTGATCATCGCATTGGGAAAGTTCCACGGCGTGATCGCCGCCACCACGCCGATGGGCTGTTTGATGACGACGATGCGCTTGTCCGGCGCATGGCCGGGGATCACGTCCCCATAGATGCGGCGGGCTTCTTCCGCGAACCATTCGATGAAGGACGCGCCATACAGGATCTCGCCCTTCGCCTCGGCCAGCGGCTTGCCCTGTTCCATGGTCAGGATGCGGGCCACATCGTCGGCATTGGCGACGATAAGGTCATACCAGCGACGGAGGATCGCGCTGCGCTCTTTCGCGGTGCGCGCGGCCCAAACGCCCTGCGCCGCCTCGGCCGCCGCGATGGCGGCTTCGGTCTCTGTGGCGCCCAGGTCCGGCACATGGCCGATCAGGGCGCCGGTCGCCGGGTTGGTGACGGCGATGCCGGCTCCTGCGGCCTCGATCCACTCCGCGCCGATCAGCGCGGCCTGCCTGAGCAGCGTTGCGTCCTTCAGCATCCGGGCCTCACGGTGCGATGATGGGCGATGCGCCCAAGGTAGAGGCGACGGGTTCGAGGCCTTCGAACACCGAACCATGCTCAAACCACGACCGCGGCGCGGGGGCACCCCACAGCGTCTGGCGTTGCGGGTCTTTCAGATCCCATTTGATCGCCTCCAGATCCGGGTCAACCGTCTGGTAGTCGGAGCAATAAATCTCGATCCGGTGCCCGTCGGGGTCGAGGATATACAGGAAGAAGGCGTTGGAGATGCCGTGCCGCCCCGGACCGCGTTCAATATTGGCAACATAGCCCGTGGTCGCCATCAGGTCGCACAGGTCGATGATGTTCAGCGGCGTTGGCACCCAGAAGGCGGTATGGTGCAGGCGCGGGCCGGTGCCATTGGTAAAGGCGAGGTCATGCACGCCGCCCTTGCGATGCGTCCAGGCGGCCCAGAGGCGCTTGCTGTCCTCGTCTTCGGTATATTCCGTGACGCGGAAACCGATCTGGTTGTAGAAACCGACCGCCTTGTCCACATCGGGCGAGAAGCAGTTGAAATGGTCGATCCGCAGCGGCTTCACACCCTTGTAAAGCGCATACTTCTGATGGATCGGCTCCAGCCGCTTCATCTGGAAATAGAACTCGACCGGCATGCCGAAACAATCGGTCGTGGCCAGCGTGCGGCCCTGATAGGGGCGGGTGACCCAGGCGACGGCATGGCCCTGTGCCGCGAACCAGGCATGGGCCTTATCAAGCTCCGCCTCGTCATAGACCTTGAAGGACAGGGCCTTCACATGCGCCTCGGGCGATTTGTGCAGCACCATGCAGTGATGCCCGCGTTCCTCCATCGCGCGCAGGTAAACTGTGTTTGCATCCTCATCGGTAATCTGAAGGCCCAGCGTATCGACATAGAATGCCTTGCTGGCTGCCAGATCTGTCACGCCGAAATCGACATGGCTCAGGCGGATGATGTTGAAGGGCGGATAAAGGTTCGGGGCCGGAATGGGCATGTCTCTCTCCCTGAAATGGTAAGGGGCGTCAGCCGCCCAGCTTGGGGATCTTGTGCAAGGCGCGCGGGAACGAGACGTTCACCGTTTCCATGTAGAAATCGAACGACCAGTCACCGCCGTCACGCCCGATTCCGCTGGCCTTCACCCCACCGAACGGCGTGGGAAGGTGGCGGATGTTTTCCGAATTCACCCACATCATCCCGGCTTCGAGATTGTCAGTCATCCACATCGCGCGATTGAGGTCGTTGGTCCACAGATAGGCGGCGAGGCCATATTGCACGTCATTGGCAAGGCGCAGCGCGTCTTCATCGTCCCTGAACGGAATCGCGGTCAGGACAGGACCAAAGATTTCTTCCTGCGCCACGGCCATGTCATTGGTCGCCTTGGTGAACAGTGTCGGCGCCACATAGCAGCCCTTGTCGCCCACCTTGGTGCCGCCCGCCGCGATGGTCGCGCCCTCCTCGCGCGCCTTGTCGAAATAGGACAGCACCTTTGCCTCGTGCTCCGGGTGGATCAGCGGTCCGACCACGGTTTCGAGGTCAAGCGGATGGCCCACCTTGATGCGTTTTGCCACCTCGGCCACGCGGGCGGTGAAGCGGTCATAGATCGACTCCTGCACCAGCAGCCGCGAGGACGAGGTGCAGCGTTCGCCGTTCAGCGAATAGATCATGAAAGTCGCGGCATCGACGGCGCGATCCAGATCGGCATCCTCGAACACGATCACAGGGTTCTTGCCGCCGAGTTCGAAATGCACGCGCTTCAGCGTCTTTGCACCCTGCGCCATGATCAGGCTGCCGGTGCGGCTTTCGCCGACAAAGGCGATGGCCTTGATGTCGGGGTGCTCGGTCAGGCGGCGTCCTGCATCCTCGCCAAAGCCGTTGACCACGTTCAGAACGCCCTTCGGCAGACCCGCGCTTTCGGCGATTTCCACCAGAAGCTTGGCCGTCATCGGGCTGAACTCGGCCGGTTTGTGGACCACCGTGCAGCCCGAGGCCAGCGCGGGCGCGATCTTCCAGGTGGACAGCATGAAGGGCGTGTTCCACGGCGTGATCACCCCTACCGGGCCGATGGGGCGGCGCGAGGTCACGTTCATCTGGGTCGGCGTCCGCAGGCTCTGGCCGTCTTCAGCGCCCGGCGCCTGATCGGCGAAAAAGCGGAAGTTCGCGGCCCCCCGGATCGCGGCCTTGGACATGAAACGCAGCGCCTGGCCGGTATCCATACACTCGGTGAAGGCAATTTCCTCGGCCCGGGCCTCGATCGCCTCGGCCACCTTGATGAGGATCTTGCGCCGCTCGGCCCCCGGCATCTTGGACCAGACGGGGAAGGCGGCCTTCGCGGCGGCAACGGCCGCGTCGATATCCGCCTCGGCGCCTCTGGCGACCTGCGCCAGCACCGACAGATCGACCGGCGATATGCTTTCGAATGTCTGCCCCGAGAGCGCGGGCAGGGATTCGCCGTTGATGTGGTTCATCACACCCCGCTGACGGAACTTCGCCATGTAATCCGTGGCGCGGGCGATATTGGTTTCAAGAACGCTCATCTGCGGCCCTCATTGCTTGCCCGAGAGGCGGGCGTGGATCGGCGTGTCCTTCCAGCTCAGCTCCGGGTCGGCGACGCGGATTTCCAGCGAAAGGGCGAAATGCGGTGTGGAAAGCGGGCCAGCCAATGCGGCCTGCGCCGCCCTGAAGATGCCGTCACCGGCCGCCTTCAGATCTGCGGTTGCCCGCCCGGCCCCGACGCTGAGCGTCATGGCAAGAAAGTCGTTCTGGGGCAGGCCATCGGCCACGATGCAGTGATCGGCCCGATGCGCGCGGATGCGGATCCCGGCCAGCGGAAAGATGCCGGTCGCCACCATCGCGCCATGCAGCGCGCGGCACAGGTCCGGCATGTCGGCCCGCGCCTCCAGCCCCGGCGAATATTCGATGCTCAGATGTGGCAAGATTCGTCCTCCATTAAATTAACATGTTAATCAAATGATCGCTTGTCAATGCTTAACATGCGAAGCATCTTGGCAATGTTTCACAGGATCCTGACCGGCATGTCGCATTCCAACGAAAAGGACGGGTTCGAACTGTCGAAAACCCGCCGCACCCTGCCCATGGCGCTGTTGCGCGCCCGCGAGGCGGTGATGGAACGCTTTCGCCCGTTGTTGCAGGCGCATGGGGTGACCGAACAGCAATGGCGCGTGTTGCGTGTGCTGAAAGAGGCCGAAGAGACCGATGCCTCTGATCTTGCCGAGGCCGCCAGCATCCTCGCGCCCTCGCTGTCGCGCATCTTGAAGACGCTGGAGGCACGCGCCTTCATCGAAGCACGGAAAGACCCGACCGACGGCCGCCGCGCCCTGATCCGCCTGACGCCGGAAGGTCATGCCTTCATCCGGCAGATCGCGCCGGAAAGCGCCGCCATCTATGCCGAACTTGAAGCCCGCGTCGGTCGTGTGCGGATAGACTCGCTGCTTGATGATCTGGAAGCCCTGATGACCGCGCTGGAACAGATATGAATGCGCAACAGGGCCGCGCCGGTTGGCGTGGCCCTGTTGCAGCCGGTATGTCTGCCCGAGAGTATTTGGGCCAGTGGCCTAGTTGGGCAGCGCTCCGCAAAATCCGCCCGCTGATGCCTGACCGGAACCAAAGGCAACAGCCGCAGGCGCCTTGTAGGGGTTGGGCGGTGTGGTCGTCAGGTCGAAAGCCAGCAGCGCGGCAAGACCCAGACCCATAAGTGTCGCGGTGAAACGGCGGGTCATGTGCGTGCCTCCAGCCCCACCAGCGGGCGAATGCGGATGCCGACAAAGGCGCCGGCAAAGGCTGCCGCGAACCAGACCCAACCGTGCAGGCTGCCGGTCGAGATGCCGGAGAAGAAGGCTCCGACATTGCAGCCGAAAGCCAGCCGCGAGGAATAGCCAAGCAGCAGCCCCGCAATGATTGTGGCGATCCAGGCGCGGGCGGGATAACGCGGCAAGGGTTGTGACAGGCCGCCCTTGCGCCATGCTGCGACACCGAAGGCCCCCGCGATCAGGCCGAGATCGGTCAGTGAGGTATAGTCTGTCAGCAGCGAGCTTTGCAGCCGCTCGACCGAGCCAGGCGCGCTCCAGAAGGCCGAACCGGACAGATCTGCGCCCATCGCCGTGGCACCTTTGGCAGCCCAGAGGCCAAGGCCATAGACCACACCCCAGGGTTGGCCCGCGACCAGCAGGTTGCCGATGCCGAGGGCCGCCAGCAGCAGCGCCGCGACGACATAGCGGGTCTGCAGGCGGCGCGTGCCGGGTTTGCCAAGCGCCCAGAACAGTCCGGCGACCAGTGCCAGTGCCGCCAGTGTCACGCCAAGCCCGAAGCTGCCGCGGAGCGTCAGCACCGGCAGCGCACCAAGGCTGGTCCACCAGACCAGACCATAGGCCCCGGCAAAGCTGCCGATGGCAAAGAAGGGCAGGGCCAGCAGGCCGACCGGATTACCGGATCCGGCATTGACCAGCGTGCCCGAGCCGCAGCCCAGCACCACCTGCATCGCCGCGCCGAAGACGAAAGCGCCGCCGATCATGGCCCAGCCGATAGGCGCCTGTGCGCCCGACAGCTCACCCGGATGGGTGCCCAGCAACGGGATGGCGACGACAGAGACCAGTGCGATGGCCAGAAGCTGTGCCAGCACCCCCGCCGGTTCACGCCGCAGGATCATCGCTCGCCACGGGCCGGCAAAGCCGAAGCGCAGACCTTCCAGCGTGATGCCGAAGCCGAGGCCGATGGCCAGCATCAGGCCATAGCGTGCGCCCACGAACAGGGCGACCAGCGCCACTGCCGCCAGCGCCCCGGCCACCAGACCGGCGCGCCGCAGGCCCTGACTGGATGGCCGTGCCGAAACAACCCCTGCTGAGGACATCAGTTGCCGCCCGTCAACTGGTTCAGCAGATTGGTGAACAGCCCCGGCTGGTTCGCCATCTCGCCGTCGGTATGCGAATATTCGACCATCGACGCGGGATAGAGCCGCACATTCTCGATCCCCGCCAGTTCGGACAGCGCGAACCAGTCGGTCGCGGCCCAATGGCCGGTGTTGCAGAATGAAACCACCTCGTCATTCGCGCCGATGCCCAGCCGCGCTTTCAGCGCCGCGACATCGCCGGTCGGGTTGATCGCCGTGGCGCCTGCGCGGAAGAATTCGGTGTAAGGCAGGTTCTGCGCGCCGGGCAGCGTGCCCGGACGTGCGGCAGCGGGCGCGGCCTTCTTGCCTTCAAAGAAGGCGGGCGGGCGCGCATCGACAAGGATCGCCTTGCTTTTGCCTGCCACAACATCGCTGACAGCGGCGGTATCGGCCGTCCAGGCATCGTTCCAAGTGATCGTCAGATCGGTCGGCACCGGGGTCACAGCGGCGGTCGAGATCGGCAGCCCGGCATTGGCCCATGCGGTCGCGCCGCCATTCAGCACCGAAAGCTCGGTGAAGCCCGAGCTTTTCAGTGTCCAGTAGACCCGAGCGGCGGCGCCGAAATCGGTGTCGGTATCGCCCTGCGACACGATCACAACGGGACGCGCGGGATCGAGGCCCAGCGATTCATAGGTCGCCTCAAGCTTTTCAACGGGCGGAACCGCGCCGGGGTTGTTCTCCGGGCCACGGAACAGGCCGTAGGGCGCGGAAACCGCCCCCTCGATATGGCCCTCGGCGTAGCCTTTGGGGCGGATGTCGAGGATGACCGGCGCCTCATCGACGGCGGCAGCGAGGTCGGCGGGGGTGACGAGCGGGCCAAGCTCCGCCGCGAAAGCGGTGCTTGCAATCAGCGCGGCGAGGCCGGAAAGCGGAAACAGGGCAAGGCGTGTCATCGGAGGTCTCTTGTTGAATGAGGCGTTTGTTCTCATTTCAGCAGTCTGGCGGGATGATCAAGGAACGCAGGCCGTATCTTTCCCTGCATATCCGGGAGAATGTCTTGATCTTCACGGGACGGCGCATGCCGTTTCACCGCTTCGGGGGCACGGCGTGAAATTCCATATCGGTCACGGGGCCAGAGCGGGAACAGGTTCCTTTTTTGACAGGGAGCGTCCTCGTGGGCCGGGGCCGCTTGCCCGTGTCCGTCCGCCGGGTGATCAGGTCGCCCGGTCACGCCTGAATGCCGCGGCGCGGCCGCATCGGGCCGCGCCGGGATCGTGGGTCAGGCGGCGGCCTGCGCTCCGGCCAGCGCGGTGGCCATGGCCCGCAGGATGACCCAGGTGGAGGCCGCGCCGGGGTCGATATGACCCTTCGACCGCGCGCCCAATTTGGCGGAACGGCCACGCCGCGCTTCCAGATCGGCGGTGGCCTTCATGCCTGCCTCGGCGCCGTCGCGGGCGGCCTCGATCACTGCAAGTTCGGCGCCCGTGGCCACGGCCTCCTGCGCGCGGGCCACGGCGGGCACCCACGCGTCGATCATGGTCTTGTCGCCCGGTTCGGCCCGGCCCCGGTCACGCACGCCTTGCAGCGCCGCCGCCAGCCAAGCTGCCAGCGCGCCCGCGTCAAGGTTCAGCCGGTCGCTGACCGCCGCCCCCGCCCGCAGGAAGGCGGTGGCGTAGAGCGGGCCGGAGGAGGCGCCGACCGCATCCAGAAACGCTTTGGCCATCCGTTTGCAACAACCTTCGATGGTTTCATCGCCGGGGGCGTTTTCCAGTGCGCCCTGCACGGCCTTCCAGCCGATTTCCATGGTAATGCCATGGTCACCGTCGCCGATCACCCCGTCCAGCTCCGACAGCCAGTCGCGGGCGGCGATGATCTCGTCCCCCGCGCGCTGCATCATCGCGCGGAACAGGGCGGGGGTGATGGCGCCCTCGCGGATCAGCGCCACGGCGGGGGTGGCGCGGGCCGGGCCTTCGGCGCTGCCCGCAGCCTTGCGGGCCGAACGGGCGCTGCCTGCCGCCGCCCCCTCGACGGTGCCGACCGTCAGTGCCGGGGTGCGGCAGGGGTGGTCAAGCAGTGCCGCAAGCTCGTCATCCAGCCGCATCAAGGTAATCGAGGCCCCTGCCATTTCCAGCGAGGTCGCATATTCCCCGACCCAGGAGCGGTGGATCGCGATGCCACGCGCATCCAGCACCTGCTTGAGCCGGGCGAAGAGGATGTAAAGTTCAACCAGCGAGGTTGAGCCCAGCCCGTTCACCAGCACCGCCACCCGGTCGCCCTGCGCCGGCGCCATTTCGGACAGGATCGCCTCCATCAGCGTATCGGTGACCTGATCGGCCGGGGCCAGCTTGTCGCGGCGGATGCCCGGCTCGCCATGCAGGCCCATGCCGATTTCCATTTCGTCATCGCCGATTTCGAAATTCGGCTTGCCGGTCTGCGGCAGCGAACAGGCCCCCAACGCCACGCCCATCGACAGGGTGGCGTCATTGGCCTTGCGCGCCAGTGCCTCGACCCGCGCCAGCGGCTCGCCCAGATCGGCGGCAGCCCCGGCGACCTTGAAGACAAAGAAGTCGCCCGCGATGCCGCGCCGTTCCCCGCGCCGTTCAACCGGGGCTGAAGCCACGTCATCGGCCACCTGCACCTGCCTGACCGGGGTGCCTGCGGCGGCAAGTTCTTCCGCCGCCATGGTGAAGTTCATCACATCGCCGGTGTAATTGCCGTAAAGCAGCAGCACACCCGCCCCGCCATCGGCGGCACGCGCTGCATCGAGGATCTGCTCGGGCGAGGGCGAGGCAAAGATATTGCCCACCGCCGCCGCATCGGCGAGGCCGCGCCCGACATAGCCCGCGAAGGCCGGCTCATGCCCCGAGCCGCCGCCGACCACTACGCCGACCTTGCCGTCGCGCGGTCCGTCCACCGCGACCACGGCGCGGCCGGTGGGGCCTTCGACCGTCAGCATGTCGGGATGGGCGGCGACCATGCCCGCGATCAGCTGGGGGATGATGTCTTCCGGCGCGTTGATGAGTTTCTTGGTCTTTGTCATGGGAATATCCACTTCGTCAGGTCAGGCGCCGTCGCGGCGAAGATAGCGGCGCGACAGGGCGTCGAACGAGATCGCCAGAACCACGATCACGCCAGATACCACGCCCTGCCAATAGGGCGACACGCCAAAAAGCACGATGATGTTTTCGATGATGGCGATGATCCCCGCACCGAAGATCGCCCCCAGCGGCGAGCCTACCCCGCCGGTGGTGGCAACCCCGCCGATCACGGCAGCGGCGATGGGGGCCAGAACCCAGGTCTGCCCGATGGAGGGCTGCGCCGTGCCCAGCCGCGCCACCATCAGAAGCCCGGCCAGTGCCGACAGCATCCCCGCCAGCGTGAAGACCAGCAGGCGGATACGGTCCACCCGGATGCCCAGCATGCGGGCGGCGGCGGGGTTGTTGCCGATGGCATACATATACCGGCCCATCGGCGTCTTCAGCGACAGGAACAGCGCGATGGCCAGCACCGCCAGCATGATCAGGAAGGGCACGGGCACGCCCAGAACATCGCCACGGCCAAGGAACTGGATCCCTGCCGGAATGCCGGTGATCGCGACGCCCTTGGTAAGGACGAGGATGGCGCCGCCATAGATGCCCGCCGTGCCAATGGTCAGCACCAGCGAATGCAGCCCCAGCACGGTGACCAGCAGGCCGTTCAGGAAACCCAGCGCAAGGCCAAGGCACAGGGCGAGGATCAGCGCCATGGGCGCGGGCAATCCCGCCTGCACCATCAGCATGCCGGAGACCACGCCACACAGGCCGCCAATGGTGCCCAGCGACAGGTCAAGCTCGCCCAGGATCATCAGCGAAGATTGCGCAATGGTTACCAGCCCCACGAAGGCAAGGCCCCGCGCGATGACCGACATGTTGTAACCGGACAGGAAATACGGGGAAATCACCGCCGATATGGCGAAGATCGCCACAAGCGCCACGAAAACCCCGGCCAGCGGGTTGCGCATCAGGAGTGTCAGCGCCGGGGGGCGGCGCGTCTGTGCGGAGTGTTCAGTTGACATGAGAAGCCTCTGCGTCTTCGGGGGTGGATCCGCCAGCCCCTGTGCCGGTGGCGAAGATCGCCCCGACGAGTGTTTCGGTCTCGGTGCTGGCGGCGTCGAAGCTGCCGGTCAGGCGGCCGCCATGCATGGTGATGATGCGGCTGGCACAGCGGCGCAGCTCGGTCATTTCCGAGGAGATGAGGATGATCCCCACGCCCTCCTCGGCCAGCCGCTTCATGATGCGGTAGATTTCCGCCTTGGTGCGGATGTCGATGCCCTTGGTCGGTTCATCGAAGATCAGGATGCGCGGCGTCGTGGCCATGGCGCGGCCGATGATGGCCTTCTGCTGGTTGCCGCCCGACAGGGTGGCGATGCGCTGTCCGGGGCCGGAGGCGCGGATGCCGTAATCACCGATCACGCGGGCGACGATACCGCGTTCCTTGCGGCTGTCGATGCCGGTGGCGCCGGTGGTCAGCGACAGGACCGAAAGGCCGATGTTCTCGCGCAGCGACAGCAGCGGGAAGATGCCATGCGCCTTGCGCTCTTCCGACAGATACAGCATCCCGCCCGCGACCGAGGCGGCGGTGTCGTTCAGCCGCCAGTCACGGCCGTCCACCCGGACATGGCCGCCGCTGGCCTTGCGATAGCCGAAGATCGTCTGCATCAGTTCGGATCTTCCGGCGCCGACAAGGCCCGCGAAACCCAGTATCTCGCCCCGTTTCAGCGTGAAGCTGACATCGCGGAACAGTGGGCCGGACAGGTTATCGACCTGCATGACAGTGTCGGTGACAGGGCAATCGGGGCGGAAATGTTCGTCGATCGCCACCTCGCGGCCCGACATGGCGCGGATCAGCGCCGCTTCGTCAATTTCGGCCACCCGGCCTGCATCGACCTTCCGGCCATTGCGCAGCACCGTATAATCCTGCCCGATTTCGAACACTTCCTCCATCTTGTGCGAGATGAAGATGATCGCATGATCGCGGTCCAGAAAGCTGCGGATCACCCTGAACACCCGCTCCACCTCGCGCGCGGTCAGGGCCGAGGTCGGCTCGTCGAGGATCAGCACCTTCATGTCACGGTTGGTCGAGGCGCGGGCGATCTGCAACAATTGCTGATCGGGGACCGAGATATGGCGCACCATATCGGATGGCTTCGCCTCGATCCCGAACCGATCCAGATACTCCTGCGCTTCCGCCTCCATCCGGCGGCGGTTCACCAGCCCGCCATGGCCGGTGCGGTCAAACGGCATGAACAGGTTTTCTGCCACGCTGACATCGGGGAACAGCGACAGTTCCTGCGGCACATAGGCGATCTTGCGGAACAGGTCGGGGTGATCCAGCGGGTTCTGCCCGTCGATGGCGATGCTGCCGCGTGTGGCGCGATCCGCCCCGGTCAGGATCTTCACAAGCGTTGATTTTCCGGCGCCATTCTCGCCCGCAAGGATATGCGTGCGGCCCAGTTCAACTGACAGGTCGACACCGTCAAGCGCGGTCACGCCCGGAAAGTCCCGGCCGAGGCCGCGTGCTTCGAGATAGGCCATGTCTCCTCCCACGGCTGGTGTGCGGCCGGCGGGGTGCCGGCCGCGCGGTGCTCAGTTGCCCAGGTTGTCCTTGGTGAGGAAGGCGTTCCCGGTATCCAGATAGCCCGGAACCGGCGCGCCGGTCGCCTGTGCCCAAAGCAGCATGACCGACCAGTAGCCTTGCAGTTCCGGCTGCGATGCCGAGGAGCTGTCGGCGACGCCCGAACGGATCATGTCCAGCATTTCCGGCAGGTTATCCAGACCGACCAGCGTGACCTGACCCTGCTTGCCCGCCTCGACGATGGCCTGACCGATGCCGATGGGACCGGCGGCATCCGAGGCGACCCAGCCCTTGAGCCCGGGATTGGCCTGCATGATGGCGGCGGCCTGCTGTTGCGCGGTCTCGATGCTGTCATTGTCGATGCCTTCGGCCACGACCTTGATGCCCGGATGTTCGGCAAAGACCTCGCGGTGGCATTCGGCACGGATCGAGTGGTTCGGCGCGGTCGGCACGCCCATCATGATGGCGACCTCGCCCTCACCGCCCAGCACCTCGACCAGACGGCGCGCGGCGATCTTTGCCTGTTCGCAGAAATCCGAGCCGATATAGGGGATCTGCATGCCTTCTGGCGGCACCGAGTCGAAGATCACCAGCGGGATGTCCTGGCTTTGTGCCGCCTCCAGCGAGCCGCGGTTGCCAGACGGGTCCAGCAGGTCGATGGCGATGCCGTCGGGACGGGTGGAGATGGCGCTTTCCACGATCTGCACCTGCTGCACCACATCGGCAGTCTGCGGCGCGGAATAGACGATCTCGATCTCGGCGCCGGTCTGCGCCTTCAGGGCAGCGGCGGCCATCTGCGCGCCGTCATTCACCTTGTCAAACCATGGATGCACGACTTTCGGCACGATCAGGAAGCGATAGCTGTCCTTCTTTGTGGTGCCCGCAGCATCCTGCGCGGCGGCGGCGATCGGCATGGCAAGGGCCACACCGGCCAGCATGGCGGCCAGTTTCTTCATGATATTCCTCCCAGATTTTCGGCCCGGCGACGGGCCCCTCCTCCTGTCGGCGGGCAGTATCCTCCCTGCCGCCTCAAGACTCAATACATCTGTAAATTTCAAAATACAAGTATATTTGGCGTGGTGCGCCGAAGCCATGTCAGGGCCTTGCCATCAGCGGGTTGGGGATATTCGCTCGACGGATAGTGGTCTGGCGCGGGTCGGGTTCTGTGCTGCCTGTTGAATGCCTCGCGCCGGGGTGACGCGCGTTCAGCCGCGATTGCCGTCATCCCAACGCGATGTGCTTACCTTCCCAAGCCCGAAGAAAGGGCGTGCCTGCGCGGTCGGCCCTTGAAACAGGATGTCCTGTCCGGTGCCTTCGTCACGGCCGGGGCACTACAGAGCCGCCAGAGCCTTTGCGTGCTGTTATGATGCACTTGGCACGCAGGCGCGGGAAAGCGCCTTGCGGCTGTGACTTTCGGCAAGAAGGTCAGGCGGTCGGCAAAAGGGCGGCGGTGGCCTTCATGAGGAACACAGCGTCGTCGCAGCAGGAGGGCAGGGGTATTGTGACCGGAAGATCCGGGTCAGTGCAGCGCCCTCGGGCACGAATATCTGGAAGACCTGAAGACCTGACAGCGCGCGACCCGAGGCCGGGGGCTTTGTGCAATACGGTCAGTCTGACCCAAAGTCGCGCGGCTTCGCCGTGATTTCGGTGTAACCCCGTTTCCGCTTGACCTGCAAAAGCCGCAAAAGCTCGTGCTCTGCCGAGGTCATCGACGGATAGGACAGCATGAGCCGCTGACCGCGGCTACCGATCCGCCCCCAGGACCGTTCCAGCGTCACCATGCCGAAAAGATCTTGCAGAACCTCGATACGGTAGAACCGCGCCATGTTCTGTTGACGGTTGATGTGATGCAGCAATGCGATGGCCATGCCTGCCCCTCTCGGCCCCCAGCATGATCTGTTGTCCGGTTGCTGTCCAGGGGCAGGGATGCGGGATGCGGGCAGACGGGGTTCGCGCGCCTGCTGCGGCATTCTGTCACCCGTCGCAAACCTGATTGCAAAACCATGACCCATCCCGGACAATATCACTGTTGCTGTTTTTGCGGACATATCTTGCGATTTTCGGCTGTCATCCGGCGCATCAGTCTTGCGCTTGTGCTTTTGGCACTGTTCCTCGGGGCGACTGTTCCGAAGGGCATGATGCAGGTTGCCGATGCAGGTGGCATGCGTCTGGTGCTGTGCACCACCGATGGCCCGCGCGAGATGGTGCTGGCCGAGGATGGCACGATCCACGAAATCCCGGTTGGCAATCACGACGGCAGCGGCGATTCACCCTGTCTTGCCGTAAGCCTGTCCTTTGCCGGTCTTCAGGTTGCGGGCGTTCCCGCACTGATGCAGACGGCGGCAACCGCGCTGTCCCCGGCGTTGCTGGCCGATGTGGCGCCGCGCCGCGTGCCCCTTCGGGCCTTTGCGTCTCGGGCGCCTCCTGCTCTGATCTGACCTCCCGCGCTGGCTGCGTGATGAAGGGCAGTTCCGGCCCGGTCTGACTGGTCGCAGACCCCGGTTTCTTTTTCCCTGCCCTGACTGATCGTTGCCCGCCTGCGGGTCATGGTGTCCTGCGCCCGGTTCTGCCTGCTGCCTGCGCTGCCTTCGGCCCCGTGTCCCGGCCAAGGCAACGCGGCACGGGCAAGGCCGGTGCGCAGGGCGCTGCCCGGCCCGCACCTTCCCCTGTCAAGAATTCCAAGGGTTCCCATGGATACGATCTCCTTTTCGCCGCTCGCGCTCTTTCTGGGCGCGGGGCCGGTGGTCAAGCTTGTGATGACGCTGCTGGTTCTGGCCTCGGTCTGGGGCTGGTATCTGATTGCTGCCGCGTTCATGCTGTTGCGCCGGATGCGGTCGCAGTTGCTGCAACCCGGTCTGGACGCGGCAAGCTTCGCCGCACGGCTGGTGGAAGTGCCGCACTCCCGGCCCGCGAGCCGGGCCGAATTGCGTCGCGCTGGCAACCGCATCCTGCGCGCCGCGCAAGGCGGGTTGACCGATCTTGCCGTCATTGCCTCTATCGCGCCATTCATCGGGCTGTTCGGGACGGTCTGGGGCATCATGACCGCCTTCACCGGCATTGCCGAGGCACAGGATGTCGGGCTGGCCGCCGTGGCGCCGGGTATTGCCGAGGCACTTGCCGCCACGGCCTATGGTCTGGCGGCCGCCATTCCCGCCTCGATCGGATATTCGCGCCTTGGCGCAGCCTTCGCAGCCTTCGGCGCCGATCTGGCTGACCGGATCGACAGCCATTCCAGCCCGGCGGAGGGCTGAGGGGTGATCCGGCTTCCCGACGACAGCGAAGGGCAAGAGGGCTTTGTCCCGCTGGCCGAAATCAACGTGACCCCGATGGTGGATGTGATGCTGGTGCTGCTGATCATCTTCATGGTCGCCACGCCGCTGATGGTGGCGGGTGTGCGGGTCGATCTGCCAAAATCGGCCTCTGCCGCGCCGCTGGACCGCGACAAGCCTGTGGTGGTGAATGTGCTGCCCGATGGCGGGCTGCTGCTGGACAGCCAGCAGGTGCCGCCCGGCGGGCTGATTGCGGCCGTGACGGCAGCGCTGGCCGGGGTGCCCGGTCGGCCGGTCTATGTGGCGGGCGACAAGGGTGCCGCCTACGGCCGGGTGATCGAGGTGATCGACAGTTTGGCGCAGGGTGGCATCGCACGGGTGGTGCTGGTGGCCGACCGTGATGCCGCTGCCTGGGCGGATCAGACAGCCCACGATCACGCGGGGCACGATTGACCATGACCGCGCGGCCGACCCTTGCCCTGCCTCTTGGCCTGCGTAGCGTGCTGTTGCTGGCGGTCGCCGCGCTGCATGGTGTTGCCTTTGTCGCGGGTTGGCCCGTGGCCGAACAGCCGCCGGCGCCGGGATTGCGCGAAGTCGAGATTCTGTCGCTGGCCGCTGCCGGGCTTGAACCCGATCCGGCGCCACCGCAGGCGGTTCCGGCCTCGCTGCCTGCCCCGTTGGCTTCTCCGGCGGCGCCGGTCGTGCCGCCGGAGCCGCCTGCTCGGGATCTGCCGCCGGAAGCCGCCGATCTGGCCCAGCCGCGCCTTGCCCCGCTGCCGGGCAGTGACATGCCGCTGACGCAAAGCCCCGAGGCTCCGCCCGCGCCTGCCCCCGCCGATGCTGCCCCTTCGGTGCCGGAACCGGCAGCGGCGCCTGCCGAACCCGCCGCCCCGTCGCGCGAGGTGCTTGTGCAATATGGCACGCTGGTCGCGCAGGCGATCAACCGCCTGAAATACTATCCCGCTGCCGCGCGCAGCGAGGGCAACAGCGGTGTGGTGGAGGTGACGTTTCAGCTTGATCCTGCGGGCCGGGTGATCCGCTCTGGCATCGCCCGCAGTTCGGGCAGCGCGGCGCTGGATGCGGCCGCCTTGCAGATGGTTGCCTCGGCCGATCTGCCGCCCCCGCCGAATGGCCCGTTCAACGGCCGCATCGCCATCGACTTCAGGATACGGAAATGACCATGCCCCGACATCCCGCCCGCAGGGACGGCGTTCTGACCCTTGCGCTGGCCATGCTTCTTGCCGGGCCGCAGGTTGCTGCTGCGCAGGAGGCGGAGCCAGAGATCATTCTGCTGCCCACGATCACGGTAGAGACTGATCTCGATACCCCGCCTCCGGTTCCGGTGCCTTTGGCCGCACCGCTGCCGGAAACCGTGGCGGTCGCGCCACCGCCCCGGCCGAAGGCTCCACCGCGCAAGGCGGTGAAGCGGCGCAGGACGACGCCTGCGGCTGACCCGGTGGCCCCGCCGGTTTCGGTGCCCGCCCGCCCCGAGCCGGTGCCAGCAGGTGTGACAGGTGCGGCGGCGATGCCCGGCGGCACAAGGCTATCAGGTGCTGCGCTGCAAGGCGGCAGCCTTGCCAGCAATGACACTGCCAGCCTGATGCAGCGCGTGACCGGCGCCGCGGTCTGGGGCGCGGGGGGTGTTTCCGGTCTGCCTGCGATCAATGGCATGGGGGCGGATCGGGTGCAGGTTGCCGTTGGCGGGATGCTGACCGGGCCAGCCTGTCCGAACCAGATGAACCCGACGCTTTCCTATATCGCCCCCGAGATGGTCGGCAGCCTGCATGCCCATTCGGCCGCGGCGCCTGTCAGTGCGGGCGGCGATTTCAGCGGCGGGCGCATCAGTGTCGAACCCGCCCTGCCCGCATTCGCCGCACCGGGCCAGACCGGGCCACAGATTTCGGGCACGCTGTCCACGTTTCTGCGCAGCAACCCCGGCAGCACGGGGCTTGATGCCAGCCTCAGCGTGGCGGGCACTGATCGGGCGCTGAGCTATCGCGGGTCTTTCGTGCGCGCCGGAAATTACCGCGCCGGGGATGGCACCGAAATCCTGTCGAGCGAATTTGAAAGCCTGAACCACGCGCTCGATTATGTGCGCCGCGATGGCAATGCCGTGCTGCGCCTGTCCGGGGGCCTGCAGAACATGCCCTATCAGGGCTTTCCCACGCAGCCGATGGATATGACGAAGAACCGCAGCGCCCATCTGACCGGGCGCTACGATGTGACGGCGGATTGGGGCAGGCTGGAAATTGGCGGATTTGTCCACCATCTCCGCCACGGGATGAACCTGCTGGATGACAAGCTGAACTGGCCCAGCTTCGATGGGTCGCAGGCGATCATGCCGATGGATACGCGGGCGACCGACATGGGCGCTACGCTGAAACTTGATCTGGCGCGGGGCAAGGATGATACCCTGCGGCTGGGGGCCGAAGCCTATCGCACCCGTCTGGATGACTGGTGGAACCCGGTTGATCCCGACCCTGGTGCGATGATGAGCCCCGAAGCCTTCATCATGCTCAACGATGCGCGGCGCGACCGGATCGGCGCCTTTGCCGAATGGGAACGCCGCTGGCGGCCGGGGCTGACCTCGATACTGGGCCTGCGCTACGATCATGTCCGCATGAATACAGGGCCGGTGCATGGCTATGGCGCCACCGACCCCGCGCAGGATCCGCAATATGGTGGCGATGCGCTGGTGTTCAACGCGATGGAGCGCGGGCGCAGCGATACGGCGCTGGACGGATCGGCCGCGCTGCGATGGGAGCCTGCGCCGGGCCAGAGCCATGAACTTGCCTTTGCCCGCAAGACCCGAGCGCCCAATCTTTACGAACGCTATGCCTGGTCCACCAATATCATGGCCATGCAGATGACCGGCTGGTTCGGCGATGGCAACGGCTATGTCGGTGATCCGGACCTGCGCCCCGAGGTCAACCATTCCGTCGATCTGACGCTGCGCTGGCGCGATGCGGAGCGCGACCGCTGGGAGTTCACGCTGAACCCCACCTACTCTTTCGTGCGCGACTATATCGACGCCGACCGCTGCACGGGATCAGCTATTCCGGCAGTCTATACCCGTTGCGGCCATCCCGACAATGCGACGGGGACGCGGGATTTCGTCTTTCTACGCTTTGCCAACCACGATGCGCATATTGCCGGGCTGAACATGTCGGGCCGTCTGCGGCTGGCCGAGACTGCCCGGTTCGGCCGTTTCGACCTGCGCATGCAGGCGGCGGCGCTGCGCGGCTGGCGTGGCGACGGGGTCGATCTCTACAACATCATGCCGCCCAATGCGAAACTGACGCTGGAACATCGGCTGGGCGGCTGGAACAGCGCGCTGGAATTGCAACTGGTGTCGGGCAAGCATCTGACCAGCGATGTGCGCAACGAGGTTGCGACGCCCGGCTATGGTCTTGTGAACCTGCGCAGCAGTTACGAACGCGGCGGGCTGCGGCTTGATCTGGGCATCGAGAACCTGCTGAACCGGCGCTACGCGCTGCCGCTGGGCGGGGCGAATCTGACCAATGATGCGGTGGTGGTGGGGCAGATGGTCTCACCCGTGCACGGCCAGCCGATCCTGGGCGCCGGCCGGTCGGTCAACCTGCGTCTCACACTGAAATTCTGAAAGGGGAACCATGGCCAGCTTCACCGCCACCGCCGGGATCGACCGCCACCGCTTTGCCGGTAAGGCCGATGACGTGCTGTATTTCCAGTTCGACGCCTATGCCAATGCCGGTGACGATTTCACAGGCGGGCGTGGCACAGACACGATCCAGATCCGCAGTTCGATGGTGGCACCCGCGCCAGGCGGCGGCGGTTTCGTTGCCACCGATGAGGTCTATGATTTCACGGGCATCACCTTTCGCAGTTTCGAACGGCTGAGCTTCTATCCCATGGCACGGATGGATATGCCGGGAGGGGTGACGCTGACCTCTGACCAGTTCGGCAAGGGGCTGATCTCCGACCGGATGGAGCTGGTCGGCTCGGATTTCAGCTCGACCGATGTGCAGGCGGTGACGGTAAACCTTGCTGCGGGTAACTCGGGCTTCAGCGCGGCGGGCTGGCGTTTTGCCACCTATGCGATCGGCACGTTGCCGGTGCGCTGGACCAGCGGGCAGGACGAGATCCGCCTGATCGGCTCGGCCGGGAACAACAGGATCACCGGCAGTTCGCAATCCGATCTGATCGACGGTGGCGCAGGGGTCGATACGGCACATTATGCTGGTGAAACCGCCCATATTACGGTGCGGCTGGCCGGGACGCAGCCTTCGCTGCTGAAGATCGCGGGCGGGAATGCCGATACGCTGGTCAGTATCGAGAATGTCACGGCAGGGGCGGGCGACGACCGGCTGACCGGCGATACGCGGTCCAACCGGCTGAGCGGCGGCGCGGGCGACGATACACTCTCCGGTCGGGGGGCGCGCGATGTGCTGGCCGGCGGGGACGGCGATGACCGTCTGACCGGCGGGGCGGGGGCCGATGCCTTCGTCTTTTCGGCCGGGCATGGCCGCGACACGATCACCGATTTCAACGCGACCGGCCCGCGTCACGATGTGCTGCGCCTTGACGACAGCCTGTTCACCACCCGCGCCGAGGCGCTGGCCGCAGCCACACAGCAAGGCGCTGATGTGGTGATCCGCACCAGCGTGGCGGGGGATCTGGTGATCCTGAGCAACACCGACCTGCACGACCTTTCGCTGGCCGATTTTCTGATCGTCTAGCCCAAGCCGAACCCGTCGCGCGGGATTGGCCCGCCGCGACATCAAGGAGGAAGACATGGCAACCCTGACCGCATTCATTCCAGACGATGTGGCCTTCAACCTGACGGCCCGAGACAGCGTGGTGTTTTCGGCCGCGACCGGCAACCCGGTCACCGTCGCCTCGGACAGCAGCGCCGAATTCTATGCCGCCGTCTGGGTGGTGAACGGCAGCCTGACTTTGGGTAGCGCCGGGGGCGTCGAACTGGTGAAAACCTATGACGACGCCACGACCAATTTCTATGGCCTGCTGGTGAAAGGCACTGCGGAGGCGATCAACGCCGCCTTAGACGGGCTGGCCTATACGACTTTCAGCACCGATACCGTGCAGGGTAATATTGGCTATCCCGCGCCCTGGACGCCGACCGGCCATGACGACATGCTGATGGTCTATGTCTCGGACACCGAACCGGCGGACGAGGATGTGGTGATGAACATGGATTACATGCTCAATATCGACATTCTGGCCGACGACGATACTACCGGCCCTGTCGTTGCCCTGACCGGCGCAGACGAGAATGCCACGCAAACCACCGAAACCAGCGCCACCTTCGCCTGGGAAGGGCAGGATGACACAGCCATCGCCCGCTATGAATATTCGCTGGACGGCGGTGCAAGCTGGATGGCCACGGCCGCAACCTCGGTTACGCTGACCGATCTGGCGGCGGGTCCGCAGAGCTTCATGCTGCGCGCGGTCGATACGCTGGGCAATACCGGCGCGGCCGTCACCGATAGCTGGATGGTGGTGCAGGCGACCAACATGATGAAGGCCACCGCAGAGATCGACGTTCTGGTCGGCGGAGCGGGCGACGACATTCTTGTGCCGCAACATGCCGCCGACATTCCGGGCGATACCTACGACGGCGGCGCAGGCTATGACATCCTCAAGATCACCACGTCGATGATGATGATCGACCTGCCGGCCAACGGGTTCGATTTTACCGGGGCGACCGTGCTGGGGATCGAGGAACTGAGCTTCAACTACATGCCGATGCCGATGCCGGGGCAGGTGATCTTTTCCTCTGACCAGTTCGGTGCGGGTCTGATTTCGAATGATCTGGTTGTGCGTGGCACCTGGGGCAGCAATGACATCGTGGTGAACCTTGTCGATGGCGATTCCCGTTTCGATGCCTCGGGATGGAGCTTCCCGGTTGCCTATATGGGTCTTTCCGCTGGCGAAACAGCGATGACCGAAATCGTGGACGGTGTGCCGACGGGCAATGCCTCGTCCATGTGGGGGCATTATATCTACACCGGCTCGCGTTCGGCCTATGTGGGCCATGATGTCGGCGCGGGCAGCGAACCGGTTCTGGGCGGCTGGGATCATGGCGTGGTCTATGCCAATGGCATGGCGGGCGATACGATCCGGCTGTTCGGTTCGGAAGGGGCGAACCGGATCAGCGGCACGGTGGTAGAGGATCATATCTATGGTGCGGCCGGGGCCGATACCCTGTCCGGCTATCGCGGCGATGACCGGATCTGGGGTGGCGGTAAGGCCGACAGGCTGCTTGGCGGTGCGGGGGACGACACGCTTTCGGGTGGCACGGGTGGCGATACGCTGCGTGGTCAGTCCGGGGATGACCGCTTGAACGGCGGCAAGGGGGGCGATCATCTGGATGGCGGTGCCGGGGCCGATACACTGGTGGGCGGTGATGGCCGCGACATGCTGACGGGCGGCGCCGGGGGTGATCTGTTCGTCTTTTCGTCAGCCGGGCACAGCGCCCCTGACGGCGCGAGCCGTGATCTGGTTACCGATTTCACGCAGGGCGAGGATCTGATCGACCTTGCCGGTCTGGGCCGCCTGCATTGGCAGGGCGATGTGGCCTTCGACGGTGCCGCAGGCGCGTTGCGCGCCTCTGTTACAGGCGACACGACCCTGATCGAGGCTGATCTGGACGGAGACGGCAGGGCCGATTTCAGTCTGGAGCTGACCGGGCAGCATCAGCTTCTGGCCAGTGATTTCCTGTTGTAACAAGTTCTGCGGGGGCGGGTTTCCCGCCCCCTTTTTCGCGTGCCATGTCATGGCTGTGCAGACTTGCCCGCGCGATTGCGCCGGGCTGCCGTTGCAAAAGGGGGCGTCCCTCGTGTGGCCGGTCGCTTCAGGCGGCTTCGTCCATATGGCAAAGCTCGATCTGGACCACATCGCAGCGCCCGGTATCGAAGGCGGCGGCGCAGCCGTCGAGATAGAACTGCCAACTGCGCAGAAACCGTTCATCATAGCCAAGCCGCCGTATGCGGGCTTGTTCTGCCATCATCCGTTCTGACCAAAGCCGGCAGGTGCGGGCATAATCCGGCCCGAAGGCAAAGCTGTTGCGTATGGCAAGCCCGGCTTGCCCCGCGCTTGAGCCGAGGATCGCATCGCAGGGCAGCATACCGCCGGGAAAGACATGCTGGCGGATGAAATCCGAACGGTTGCGGTAAATCGAAAATTCGGCATCCGGCACGGTAATGGCCTGCACCATTGCCCGGCCTCCGGGCGCGAGCCGTGCCTTCAGCGTTGCGAAATAGGCGGGCCAATAGCGTTCGCCCACGGCCTCGATCATCTCGATCGACACGATATTGTCGAAGCGCCCGGTCACCGCGCGGTAATCCTGAAGCCGCACTTCGGCACGCCCGTCCAGACGGGCATCGGCATATCCTTTTTGCGACGGTGACAGCGTGATGCCGGTGACACGATGGCCACGTTCGGCGGCGGCTTCTGCGAAACCGCCCCAGCCGCAGCCGATTTCCAGCAGGCTTTCACCCTGCGACAGCCGCGATAAAATCCGCGCGTTCTTGCGCGCCTGCGCCTGTTCCAGATCGTCGCCGGGGGCAAACAGGGCTGATGAATAGGTCATGCCGGGATCGAGCCAAAGCTGGTAGAACTCGTTTCCGACATCGTAATGCGCGCGGATGTTGCGCGCCGCGCCGCGCCGGCTGTTGAGCCGCACCACACGGTCCACCAGTCGCATGCCCATGGCTTGCAGCTTTCCCGGCTCGCCCCAGCCTGACAGGTTGCCAAGGTTCCGCAATGCCAGTTTCAGCACATCTTCCAGCCGCGAGCTTTGCCATTCCTGCGCGATCCAGCCTTCGCCCAGCCCCACATCCCCGCGCAGGGCCAGACGCGGCAACAGGCGCCAGTCGCGGATATGCAGATCCGCTTCCGGGCCTGAACTGCCAAAGCGGTGGCGTGTGCCCTCGGGCGTGATCAGCGTCAGGCGGCCGTGATCAATGCCTTCCAGCGCCGCAAGGAAACGGGTTTTCAGCGAACGGGGGGCGAGGGGCATCAGGAAATCTCCACATCGGGCGGGGCGGGGCATTTGCGATAAGTGGCGCCCTTCAGCTTCAGCCGCAGGGCATGCCAGTAGATCTGGATAATCACAGCCAGCGCACCGCCGGGACGGCGCAGCGCGTTGCGCAGGATCGTGCGATTGGTCAAGGGGGCCAGCGGCCCGGCCATCGCGGTGTCGATCCCGCCATCGCCGTCGATCTGGCTGATACGAATGGCGATCCGGTCGGGCAGGACCGACAGGCTGAACCGATAGTCGCCCGCGATGTCCTGAAACGGGGACACATGGAACACCTTCCGGGCCTGAAGCGGGGTTTCGGCCGTGATCGGGGTCTGGTCTGGTGGGATCAGCAGATAGCTGTGGCGCTGTCCGAACGTGTTATTGACCTCGGCAATGACGGCGATCAGGTCGTCGTCCCTCAGCGCCAGCCAGAAACTGACCGGGTTGAACCAGTAGCCCAGGAACCGGGGCTGTGTCAGCAGTGCCAGAACCATTCCATCGCCCGGCCTGACCCCGACTGCTGCCAGATGCCGCCATGCCCAGTCGCTGCCAGCGCCCTTGCCGCGTGGCCCGCCGTGATCCGCGTCCCGAAAGGCGATCAGGCCGAAGCCGTTGCGCGCCATCAGGCGCGGCATCCGGCACCATTCCGGCGCCAGCAGCACGAAATCCGCCTTTGACCGGAACGAATGCCGCAAAGCCCCGCGCCGGGCATGGATGAGGGCGGCGGGCATGGCCAGCACCTCGCCCGTGCGCAACCGTGCGGCAAGGGTCATGGCGTGACCTGCGCGGGCAAAAGGCGGCGTGCGATGCGCATGGCCGAGGCGAAGCCGTCCTCGTGAAACCCGTTGCGCAGCCAGGCACCTGCAAACCATGTGTTGCGATTGCCCTGCCGTGCGGCGATGCGATCCTGTGCCTTGATCGCGGCATGATCGAACAGCGGATGATGGAAGGTATTTTCGTCATAGATCAGACGGGGGTCAATCTCTTGTGCCGGGTTCAGCGACACGAAAAGCGGGCAGTTGTCTGGGATGTTCTGAAGGCGGTTCATCCAGTAGCTGACGCCGACGCCGCCTTGCGGCTGGCTGTGACTGACCCACGAACTCCAGCAGCGCCGCCGTTTCGGCATCACGCGCGTATCGCCATGCAGCACGCCCCGGTTCGGCTGGAACCGGATGGCAGAAAGGTCGGACCGTTCGTCGGGGTCTGCGTCGCTCAGCAGTGCCAGCGCCTGATCGGAATGGGTGGCGAGGATGACATGATCGAAGCTTTCATCCAGCCCGCCATGGGCGCGCAGCCGCACGCCGCCCTCGTGGCGCGAGATTGCCCTCACCGCCGCCCCGGATCGCAGATCGACGTTCAATTGCATGAGCGCCGCCGTCAGCCGCGAGACATAGCTGATCGAACCGCCCTCGACCGTCCACCATTGATGGTGGCCCTTGTGCGAAGTCAGCCCGTGATTCTGCATGAAACGCAGCAGCGCACGGGCGGGGAAAGTGCCAATATCTGTTTCCGGGGTTGACCAGATCGCGGCACAGAACGGGAAAAGGTAGTGGTCACGGAAGCGCGCGCCCAGCCCCATTTGCGCGACCAGTTCGGCGATGCTGGCCTCGGGGGTCTTTTGCAGCACGTCTTGTGCATTCGCGTTGAAGCGCAGGATGTCGCGGATCATCCCGTAGAACCCCGGATCGGCCAGATTGCGGCGCTGCCCGAACAGCGCATTGGCCGAACGCAGGGCATATTCCACCCGGCCATTTTCCAGCGAGAGGCCGAAGCTCATGTCGCTTTTGATGACTGGCACATCAAGGTCGCGGAACAGGCCGGTCAGATGCGGATAGTTGACGTGATTGAAAACGATGAATCCCGTATCGACCGGCTGGTCGCGGTTTTGCCCTGCCGTAACGGTGCGGGCATGGCCACCCAGCCGGGGCTCTGCCTCGAACAGCGTGACCTGATGGTGTCGGGCCAGCAGCCAGGCCGAGGCAAGGCCGGAAATCCCTCCGCCGACGATGGCAATGCGCCGGGGCGCCCCTCTGGAAACATCAAACGGCATGGCGTTCCTTTTTGCTTTGGGAGGGCTACGAAGCGGGTGAGCCTTCGGATCATTCAGGCAAAATTATTTGCCGAATGATCCACCTGTGTCTGGCGTGCGTAAGCTCGACATGGAAACTCTGGACACACAGTCTGGTCAGGCCGATGGTCCTGCACTTTTGAGGCCGCCTCCGGCGGCACCGGATTGCTGTGCGAAAGAGCAGAAGGTTGGCCCTGTGACAAAGCCGAAGGACGATCTGTCCGATCTGACACGCGATCTGATCGCCGTTCGGGACCGCCGCGACCGCGCGGCGTTCGGTCGGTTGTTCGACTATTTCGCGCCCCGGCTGAAAGGCATGATGCTGCGGTCCGGTCTGCGCGACGGCCAGGCCGAGGATGTGGTTCAGGATGTGATGCTGGCGGTCTGGCAGAAGGCGGCGCAATTCGACCCGCACCGGGCCGAAGCGGCAGGCTGGATCTATGGCATTGCCCGCAACCGACGCATTGATCTGGCGCGCCGCCGCCCGATCACCTTGCCCGAGGAGATGCCGGAGCCGGAAAGCCTTGAACCCGATCCGGCGCACATCCTTGCCCTGCAACAAGAGGCACGCCACCTTGCCGAGGCGCTGGACCGCCTTGCCCCTGAACAGGCCGAAGCCCTGCGCGCGGCCTATTTCGATGACATTTCCCATCGCCGGATCAGCGAGGTGCAGGGTCTGCCGCTTGGCACGATCAAGTCGCGCATCCGGCTGGGGCTGGAACGCCTCAGACACGAACTGAGGAATATTGCACCATGACCGAGATCAGACACCATATCCCCGATACCGTCCTTGATGCCTATTCCGCTGGCACGCTTCCCCATGCCTTTGGCGTGGTGGTGGCTGCGCATCTGTCGATTTGCGATGGCTGCCGGGCCCGGCTGGCCGCGGATGACATGCTGGGCGGGGCAATGTTGACCGGCCTCGCGCCTGCCGCGATGCAGTCCGGCGCCCGTGACCGTGCGCTGAGCCAGCTTGATGCGCCGTCGCCGCCCGTGCCGCGCGGCTCGGGCGTTTTTCCGGCTCCGGTGATGGCGGAATTGCGCGGGCAACCTCCGCGATGGCGCATGCTGGGCGGTGGCATCCGGCAGCAGATCCTGTTCGCCGATCAGGAAGGATCGCTGCGCCTGCTTTACATTCCGCCCGGCAAGGCGGTGCCGGAACACGGGCATCGCGGGTTGGAACTGACACTGGTGTTGCAGGGCAGTTTCTCTGACAGCGAGGGTGCGTTCCGACGCGGCGATGTTGAAGCGGCGCATGATGACATTGATCACCAGCCGGTTGCAGGGGCAGGGGAGCCGTGCATCTGTCTGGCGGCGACGGATGCGCCCTTGCGGTTCCGCGCGGCCGTGCCGCGCCTGCTGCAACCGTTGTTCCGGATCTGAGGCATGTCTTTCGCGGGGCAGCGCATCTGGATCATCGGTGCCAGCGCCGGGATTGGCGCTGCGCTGGCAAGATCCATGGCCAAGGCAGGGGCAGAACTCGTCCTGTCTGCCCGCGACCCCGAGGCGCTTGCGGCCCTCGCGGCGGACTGCAATGGCGCGCAGGTCATGCCGCTTGATCTGGGCAGACGCGAGACCTTGGCGGCTGCCGTTCAGCATTGCGCGCAGATGGCCCCCTTCGATGCCGTGATCTGCACCGCCGCGCTTTACGATCCGGCCCGTATTGCCGATCTGGACCCGGCACGGGCCGAGGCGATGGTTCGGGTCAACCTGCTGGGCACGCTGTATGTCGCGCAGCTTTGCCCGCCGCTGATCCGTGACGGTGGTCAACTGGTGCTGTTCGGCTCGGTCGCGGGCTATTTCGGGCTTCCGGGTGGCCAGCCCTACTCCGCGACCAAGGCCGCGATCAACAATCTTGCGGAAAGCCTTGTCGTGGAACTGGCGCCGCGCGTCCGGGTGCGGCTTGTCTGTCCGGGTTTCGTGCGCACCCGGCTGACGGCCAAGAATAAGTTCAACATGCCCGCCGCGATCACACCCGAGGCGGCAGCGGCAGCGATTATGCAAGGGATGACGCGACGGGGTTTCGAAATCCACTTTCCGCGCCGCTTTACCCTGATGATCAAGCTGTTGCGCGCCTTGCCCTATGTGCTGTCACTGCGGCTGACCGGGCGGCTGGGCTAAGTCGCCCCGCCCGGAAAAAGCTCATGTCAATCGGCCACCCAGCGCGGCCACCCCGGCCCAGGCGGCGAATCCGGTCAGTGCCGTGCCCCAAAGGCCGTCGATCACGACCTGCCGCCAAGACCAGTCGGCCAGTGTCGCGTAATTGGTCATCTCGTAAGTACCATAGCACATCAGACCGAGGATCATGCCGCCCAGAAGCGCCTGCATCGGCGCGCCCGTCTTCAGTGCCGGAATGGACACGAACCATAAAATCCCTGCCACATAAGCCAGATAGAACAGCGCCGCAGGACCAAGCCGCAGCGGATCGGCCAGAAGGTGTCCGACATGGCGTTCGAAAACCGGGCGGATCAGATAGCGGATGCCGATGGTATCAACGCCCAGAAAAACCACGGCGGTCACGACATACAGCAGGGCTGTTTGCATCATCGGTTCTTGCTCCCCCCGCGGCACGGGATCTGGCGCGGCCTGACGAAACTTCGGCGCGCGGTCTTGAGTGTCTGAGGAAATTACGAAACCGCCGCCGTGGCGGATCACTTTCGCACCCGGAAGGACTACTGAAGACCAAAAGAAGGACTACTGAAGACCAAAAGGGAGGGGTGAGAGGCTGGACAACGACCCAAGCGGGGCTCGTTACGGCTGCTTCCTTCCGGACCTGACCGGGTTGGCGAGGCGCTCGCCCGCGCCAACCTCTCAAGGCACCACATAGGCAAGGCGGGAGGATTCTGCAAGCCCCCCGCGCTCAGCGCGGCAGGGCGGTGATCAGATCGGTCAATGCGGCGGTGAAACGCTCGGGCGCAGTATCGCGGCTTTGCAGGTGGTCGCCGGGGGTCAGCACCAGAACCGTGTTGCCGCCGCGCGCGGCGAGCAGCGCCTTGCTGGTTTCGGGCGGCACAATCCGGTCGGCCTCGCCGTGAAAGATCAGCAGCGGGCCCTTGAAATGGATGAAGGCATTCGTTGCTTTTGCCAGTGACAGATCAAGCCCGTGGCTGAAGCCGAAGGCGGGCAGGGCCAGAGCGGTGCCGATGCCGCCCAGCGGCAGCCCCATGCGGCGGGTGATGTGGCGCAGCGTGGCAGGAAAATCCAGTGCCGGGGCATCCAGCACCACACCGGCTGTCATCCCGGCAAGGTCTGACCGCGCCAGAAATTGCCCGGCGATGCCGCCGCCCATGGAAGCTGCGACCAGCAGAACCGAGTCATACCCGTGGTTTTCTGCCCAATCATAGGCAGCCTCCAGATCGCGCCATTCGGTCAGGCCGAAAGCATGCAGACCGTCGGGGGCGGGCGGGGCGCCCGCGTCGTTGCGATAGGTGATCAGCAGAACGGGCAGGCCCGCATCGTGAAGTTCTGGCAGGAAGGGATAGCCGTCTTCGCGCGCCCCGCCGATGCCGTGGACGAAGATCGCCAGCCGCTTTCCACCCATATCGGGGGCGGGGATGAACCAGGCGGGGGCTGGCCCCAGCGGCGTTTCCAGCACGACCTCCTGCCAGGGCAGGCCGAAAGCGCGTCCCGGATCGCCGCGATAGCCGATCTTCAGAGGGTCGTCGATTTCCGGTTGTGCAAGGTTTGCGAAGGCGCGGCCGGTCAGCACCTCGACCATCAGCCGATGGGTAAACCATGCAGAGCCGAGCACCGCGAGCAGCGCCAGCGAGGCCGCTATGGTCAGAAGGCGCCTGATCCAGCGATTTGACACCTCAGATCACCCCGGCAAGGCGGGCGCCTTCCAGCAGGCTGCCGGCCACATGATCAGCGTGCAGCCCCGCGGTCGGCAGGATGTCGGGCACCTGCACCACCACGCAGCCGGCCATCCGGGCCGATTGTGCGCCGGTCTCGCTGTCCTCGAACACCAGACAGCGGGCTGGCGTCACGCCCAGCCGTTCGGCGGTCAGCAGATAGGGTTCGGGGTGAGGTTTCGGCGCCGTCACGTCGTCGCGGGTGATGACATGGACGAAGTGCTGTGACAGGCCCGCCATCTCCAGCTTGCGCAGCCCGCTTTCGCGCGCCGAGGAGGTGCAAAGTGCCATCGGCAGGTCGATACGTTCCAGCAGTTCCTTCGCGCCGGGCTTCAGCGGCACATCTCCGTCCAGCGCTGCATGAAATGCCGCATCCCAGCGCTGCACGAGGGCCGCCACATCCGCCTGCGGAAAGCGCGCACGCAGCAGAAGCTGACCGCTTGGGCCATCCTTGCCGATGAGGGCGTGGAACAGGTCGTCCCCGGCCTCCAGCTCCATTTCCGCAAGAATGCCACGCCCCGTGCGCATGGCCACCGACTCTGTGTCGATCAAGGTGCCGTCCAGATCGAAGATCACCGCATCGAACATCGTCTTTTCCTCGCTTCCGGCCTGTTTCGCGGTCGAGACTTAGCCGATCAGAGGTGCAGACGGAAGCGGGCGAAGCCTTCGGGCGTCAGGCCAAGCGCTTCGGGTCGCAGATGGGCGAGTTCGGCGAGATATGCGGTGGCTGAGGGGGCGGTGTCGTAGGTGACGCTGGTGTCGGGCATGGGGAGGAAGCTGAACGCTGGCAGCGAGGCCGGAACGCGGGGGTTGTCCGCAAGATGGCGCAGCACGATGTCACGAAGCGCGGCATGTCCGACATCGACCATCCGTTCGGGGCGCGCGCAGGTGTAGCCGCCACAGCCTGCCGCACGGTAATTGTTGGTGGCAAGGATGAATGCCTGATCGGGGTGGAGCGGCCGGCCATGGTGGCAAAGGTCGCGGATGCGCCGTGCGCCGGGATTGACCACGGTGCCGTCGCGGTCATGGCGCGCGGGCTGGCTCAGGTCGATGCGATAGCTGAGACCGGGGATCTGATCATGGTTGTAGCTGGGAAAATCGGCGTCGATCAGCGGGGTGTCACGGTCGCCCGGCGTGATCTGCCGATAGATCCCGACGGAATTTTCCAGCCAGTCGGCAAGCTCTGCCCCCGTCAGGCGCAGGGCGGCGATGGTGTTGGGAAAGACATAAAGATCGGCGATGTTGCGCAACAGAAGCGGTCCTGCCGGAATGTCGGTGTAATGGCCGGGGCCGCCGCGCCCGCCTGCCTTGAAGGGCGAAACGGCGGCAAGGACCGGCAGATCGGCCTCCGGTCGGCCGCGCAACTGCTGGCGCACATGATCGGCCTGCGCCTCTGCCACCACGGCGAGCGCGGCGCTTGGCAGGATCGTGGCGAAATAGCTGTGCAACGGTGTCCGGGTCTGTCCGGCGGGGCGACGGATCTGTGCCAGCGTTGCCGCGTGATCCTGCGCAATCGCCGTAGCAATGGCGGGATCGGGCGCTACCCCGACCGTATGGCGCAAACGGGCATGGCCGGTAACGACATGCCAGCGCTGCCGGGCATCCTGCGCAAGGTCAAGGTCGATCAGCCCCAGATGTGAGCCGTTGAAGCCGGGCAACACGACCGGCGTGCCAAACACCTGCCCGCGGTCAAGGTCCACCTCGGGGCGCCCGGCATAGCCCGGTCCGGGGAAGGGCAGGTGGCTGTGACCGGCCACGATGGCATCTATCCCCGGAATGCGGGCGAGGGCGGTTGTCGCATGTTCGGCATTTGCTCCGGCCTCGGCAGGCCCAAGCCCGGAATGCGACAGGGCCACGATGATTTCTGCCCCTGCGCTGCGCAGGACCGGCACCGCCACGGCGGCGCATTCCAGAATATCCTGCGCCGTGACGACGCCTTCCAGAAAGCCCCGGTCCCATTGCACGATCTGCGGCGGGACAAAGCCGATGACACCGATTCGCACGGGATGGCGGCGACCGTCCGATCCGGTCAGCGCGCGCTCCAGCAGGCAGAAGGGCGGCAGCAGGCGCGCACCGGATGTTCGGGTCACATTCGCCGTGACAACCGGAAACCGGGCGGCCTCGATCACGCTTTCCAGCCGGTCGAGCCCGAAGTTGAATTCGTGATTGCCCAGCGTCGCCGCGTCATAGCCAAGGCAGTTCATCGCGGTGATGGCGGGATGCGGGCGGGTGGTGTCCTTCATGGCGAAATCGCCCAGCGGATTGCCCTGAAGGAAATCCCCGTTGTCGAACAAGAGGGCCTCCGGCACTTCGGCGCGGGCTTCGGCGATCAGGGCAGCAACATGATCCAGCCCCGCGCCGGGGGCGGCGCGATCCGTATGGTAGTCATACCCAGAAGGTGCGAATGCACATCGGTCGTGGCCAGAATGCGCAGGCGGGCGGTAACAGGGGCGGAAGGGGAGGTGCTTGCAGGCGCCGGGCGGGGTGCGGGCATGTTTCTCCTGTCTTCTCCGCACGATAGATGCGCGGGGGATATGTTCTTCGCTCGGGCGCCATGGCATCTAATCGGCCGGGCTTCGGCTGTGTCAATGATCTGTCCCCAAAATTTCCACTCTGGGTTGCGATTGCGGCACGGGGGCGATGCGGGTTTGCGTCGCGGTCCGGGCCGTGCCACAACGCCGGGGGCAGCGCGCGGGAGGATCGGATGCGCCATTCGGAAAGCGTGACCTTCGGCGGCTCGGGTCTGGACCGCGCGGCGCATCTGCGCGGCGATTCCGAGGCGGTGGCCCGGCTGCGCGCGGGCGGTGGACAGGTGCTGGTGCTGTGGCGCGGCCGCATTCCGGTGGCGGATGCGGGCGGGCTGGTCTGGCTGGATGCCGATCATCCCTTGGTCGCGGATCTGCCGGCGCCGGTGTTTCTGGGGCTGGATGATGGGGTTACGCGCTTTGCCGTCGATCTTCCGGGCTGGGTGCCGGCCGAGGGCGCCCCAACCCCGGCTTTTCTGGACCAGAGCCGCATCCGGCATCCCCGGCTTGCCACCGATCAGGGATTCGCCGAACTGCGGGCCGAAATGACGCGGCTGACCGCGCGCGAGGCGGAACTGGCCGCAACGGCGCGGGCGATCATCGGCTGGCACGGATCGCACGGCTTTTGCGCGGCCTGCGGTGCGGCGACGGAAATGGTGAATGCGGGCTGGCAGCGTGCCTGCGGGCAATGCGGCGCGCAGCATTTTCCGCGCACCGATCCGGTGGTCATCATGCTGGTCACGCGCGGCAATCGCGCGCTGCTGGGCCGGTCGCCCGGCTGGCCCGAGGGGATGTATTCCTGTCTTGCGGGCTTCATGGAGCCGGGTGAGACGGTCGAAGCGGCGGTGCGCCGCGAGGTGGCCGAGGAAACCGGCATCCGAACCGGCGCCGTGCGCTATCTGGCCAGCCAGCCCTGGCCGTTTCCCGCCTCGCTGATGATCGGTTGCGCGGCCGAGGCGCTGAGCGATACCATCACGCTGGACCCTGCCGAACTGGAAGACGCGCTGTGGATCGGACGCGAGGAGTTGCTGGAGGCGATGGCGGGTCAACATCCGGTGGTGCGCCCGGCCCGCGAGGGCTCGATTGCGCATTTTCTGCTGTCAAACTGGCTTGCGGACAGGCTGCTTTAATCGGAAACTTACCAGCAACGGGGACAAGGGGACAAGCGGAAGCCCCGGAGAGGCAGGATCGCATGAAGCTGACGACACGCGAGGACATCGAGGCGCCGCTGGATTTTGTCTATGGCGCCTTTGCCGATACGGGGCATTGGGAACGGTCCGCCATGCGCCGGGGCGCGGATGTCGTGCGATCAGACCGGATTCAGGGCTTTGCACCCGGCATGGTGTGGAATGTCAGCTTCGTCTACCGCAGCCGCCCGCGCCGTGCGGCTGTGAAGCTGGTTTCGGTGGACGAACCGAACAATCTGGGCTTCCAGATCATCGCATCAAGCTTTGACGCCCATGTCACACTGGACTTCGTGGAACTGTCGTCGCGCCGGACCCGAGTCACGATCACATCCGAGGTGAAACCCCGCACGCTTGCCGCGCGGGTTTTCGTGCAGTCGATGAAACTTGCGCGCAACAAGGTCGAGCGCAAGTATGAGGCGCGGATCGGCCTGATCTGCAACGACATCGAAGAACGCTACCGCACCCGCCGCTGAGGCGCGGGCCGCGCGCTGCGACCCGGACCCGCCAGTCAGTCGCGGCTTCTGTCCGCCGGGTAGACGCCCAGAATATTCATGTGCGACGTGAAATAGCGCAGTTCGTCCAGCGCGCGGGCGACATGGGCGTCTTCAGGATGCCCTTCGATGTCGGCATAGAATTCCGTCGCGGTGAAGCTGCCGCCAACCATATAGCTTTCCAGCTTGGTCATGTTGACGCCGTTGGTGGCAAAGCCGCCCATCGCCTTGTAAAGCGCGGCGGGAATGTTGCGGACGCGGAAGGTGAAGGTGGTGATCATCCGCGCGGCGCGGCGGCTGTGATCGGGGGTGCGGCTCATCACGAGGAAACGGGTGGTGTTGTTGGCCTGATCCTCGATATGGCGGGCCAGCACGTCCAGCCCGTAGATCTCGGCAGCCAGCTCGCTGGCCAGCGCGGCACGGGCGGGGTTGCCTGCCTCGGCCACCTCGCGGGCGGCGCGGGCATTGTCGCTGCTGACGACGCCCCGGATCCCGTGTTCGCGCAGGAACAGCGCGCATTGCGGCAGGATCACCACATGGCCATGCGCCTCGCGCACATCCCCCAGCTTCGCACCCTTCACGCCCAGAAGGTTGACATGCACGCGCACGAAGGCCTCGTCCACGATGTGCAGCCCGGCCTTGGGCAACAGACTATGCACATCGGCGACGCGGCCATAGGTGGAGTTTTCCACCGCCAGCATCCCCAGATCCACCTCGCCCGAGCGCGTCATCTCCACCACATCCTCGAAAGTGGTGCAGGGGACAGGGGTGAATCCGGGTCGTGCCTGTGCGCAGGCCTGATGCGAATAGGCGCCCAGTTCGCCCTGAAAAGCGATACGTCCGGTCATGTCTGCTTTCCTTCCTGCCCCTTGCGTGGTCAAATCGCCGCATTTGCGGGGCCGGAGGTGCTACTACACCTTGAAACCTCTGCGGGGAAGCGGATAGAAGCCCCCTCAGCTTCATGCCAAAACGGGACGCGACATGTTCGACACGATGACTTTCACGAAGGTGCTGGGTGCGGTCTGCGGGTCGCTTCTCGTGTTCCTTCTGGGCAACTGGGCTGCCACGGCGCTGTATTCGATGGAAGGCGGTCATGGCGAAGGCGAAGAATCGCAAAGCTATGTGATCGAGGTTGCCGATGCCGGCGGCGCGGGTGACGCAGGCGCCGAGGCTGGTCCCTCGTGGGAAGAAGTCTATGCCGCCGCCGATCCGGCCAAGGGCGAGAAGGTTTTTGCCAAGTGCAAGGCCTGCCACAAGGTCGATGGCACCAACAGCACCGGCCCGCATCTGGATGGTGTCGTGAACCGTGCGAAAGCCTCGGTCGATGGCTTCGGTTACTCGGACGCGCTGAAGGCCATGGCGAGCGACAGCTGGACCCCCGAAAATCTGGAAAAGTTCCTGACCAACCCGAAAGGCTATGCACCGGGCACCAAGATGTCCTTCGCCGGTCTGCCGAAGATCGACGACCGCGCGAACCTGATCGCATGGCTGGCGACTGCGCATCCGTGATCCTGCGCTTCTTGCGCAATGCTCGGGCCACCCCTCGCGGGTGGCCTTTTCGTTTGCGGCATTCACGATGGATAACGCAAACGCGCCCCGGATAACGTAAACGCGCCTTGAGGGCAGGGGAATTTCCGCTACTCTCGACCCAAACGCACGCCAAGAAGGCCGCAGGAGAGTTTCATGCCGCACCGCACCGCCCGCACGACCCGCCGCAAGTTTCACCCGATGCGGGTGATCGGGCCGGGGTTGCTGGTGGCTGTCACGGTGGCACCCGCACTGGCCGAGGAAAAGGTGATCCGGGCGCATGGCATCTCGACCTTCGGGGATCTGAAATACCCGGCCGATTTCGCGCATTTCGACTATGTGAACCCCGACGCGCCCAAGGGCGGCACCATGAGCTTTCGCGGCACCGGCGCCAGTTCGACCTTCAACAGCCTGAACCCCTTCATTCTGAAGGGAGAGCCGGCGCAGGGGCTGGGGCTGCTGTATGACAGCCTGATGAGCGGCTCGCCCGATGAACCGGACGCCTCTTACGGGTTGGTGGCCTCCAGCATCGAATACCCCGAGGATCGGTCGTGGGTCATTTTCAACATGCGGCCCGAGGCGACGTTCTCGGATGGGGAGCCAGTCACGGCGGCGGATGTCGTGTTCAGCTACGAGGTGCTTTTGGACAAGGGCGCGCCCAGCTACAAGGTTGCCCTGAAGGACATCGAAAAGGTCGAGGCGCTGGACCCGCATCGCGTGAAGTTCACCTTCCGGCCCGGCGTCTCTACCCGTGATCTGCCTGCGCTGGCGGGCGGTCTGTCGATCCTGCCGAAGCATTACTACGACAAGGTTGATTTTACGGAATCGACACTGGTGCCGCCGGTCGGATCGGGACAGTTCGTGGTGAAGGATGTAAAGCCCGGCCGGTCGATCACCTATTGCCGCAACCCTGATTACTGGGGGGCCGATCTGCCGGTGAACATCGGCGGCGCGAATTTCGACTGTTATACCTATGAGTATTACGCCGATACCACGGCGGCCTTCGAGGCGTTCAAATCCGGTGGCTATCTGTTGCAGCAAGAGTTTTCCTCGCTGATCTGGGCCACGGCCTATGATTTTCCGGCGCTGAAGAAGGGCTGGGTGAAGCGCGAGGAACTGGCCGACAACAACCCTTCGGGCACGCAGGGGTTCTGGTTCAACCTGCGGCGCGAGAAATTCGCCGATCCGCGGGTGCGGCAGGCGCTGGGCATGATGTTCAACTTCGAATGGTCGAACCAGACGCTGTTCTTCGATCTTTACAAACGCACCGACAGCTTCTTTGAAAACTCGCCGCTGCAAGCCGAGGGCCTGCCAGAGGGCGAGGAGCTTGCGGTGCTGGAACAGTTCCGCGACCGGCTGCCGCCTGAAATCTTTACCGAACCGGCCTATGAACCCCCGGTTTACGAGGCGACAGACCCCGCGACCGGAAAGCTGCGCCAGCTCGATCGCAAGATCCTGCGTCAGGCCTCGGCGCTGATGGACGAAGCGGGCTGGAAAGTGGGTGAGGGTGGCTTGCGCCGCAATGACAAGGGGCAGGTGTTCACGCTGGAGTTCATCGAGGACCAGCCCTCGTTCGACCGCGTGCTGAATCCCTATATCGCCAACCTCAAGGCGCTGGGCATCGACGCGCGGCTGACCCATATCGACGCAGCCCAGATGCAGCAGCGGCAAGAGGATTTCGAATACGACCTGATCAGCGGCCGTTTCGTGATGTCGCAAACCCCGTCGGTCGAATTGCGGCAGTTCTTCACCACTGAATCCGCCGATGCCAAGGGCTCGGCCAATCTCAGCGGGGTTGCCGATCCGGTGCTGGATGAACTGGTCGAACTGGTCATCGCCTCCAAAACGCGCGAGGAGCTGACAGTGCGCGCCAAGGCGCTGGACCGGGTGCTGCGGTTCAAGCAGATCTGGGTGCCGAACTGGTATAGCGGCAAGTATCTGGTCGCTTATTGGGATGTCTTCGGCCGCCCGCCGGAACAGCCGCCCTATTCGCGCGGCGACGGGTTGTGGTGGATGGACGAAGCGAAGCTGGGCGTGATGAAGGCTCAGGGGGCGCTGCGCTGACATGGGCGCCTATCTGCTGCGCAGGCTTCTGCTGATCATTCCGACATTGCTCGGGATCATGGTCATCAATTTCGTGTTGACTCAATTCGTGCCTGGCGGGCCTGTGGAACAGGTTCTGGCCCGGCTGGATGGCGCGGGCGATGCGTTCCAGTCGATTTCCGGCGGGGGCGGCGATGCCGGGTCGGGCGGGGCACCCGCGACGGGCGCGGGCAACGATTCCGGCTATATCGGCGCGCGCGGTCTGCCCGCCGATTTCATCGACGATCTGGAGGCGCAATTCGGCTTTGCCCGTATCATCTGCGCCGAGGGTTATACCGGCCCGGTCAGCACCCGCGCGCCGGAATGCCACAAGGAGCCTATCCCTCTGCTGGAACGCTTTGGAATCATGATGGGCAATTACCTGCGCTTCGATTTCGGCGAAAGCTACTTCCGGTCGATCAGCGTCACCGATCTGGTGCTGGAAAAGATGCCGGTCTCGATCACGCTGGGCCTGTGGTCCACGCTGATTGCCTATGTGATTTCCATTCCGCTGGGAATCCGCAAGGCGGTGCGCGACGGGTCTGCTTTCGACACCTGGACCTCGGCCATGATCATCGTGGGCTATGCGATTCCGGGCTTCCTTTTCGCTATCCTGCTGCTGGTGCTGTTCGCGGGCGGCTCTTACTGGCAGTGGTTTCCGCTCAGGGGCCTCACCTCGGACGGCTGGAGCCAGATGAGCCTCTGGGGCAAGATCACGGATTACCTGTGGCATATCGTGCTGCCCGTCACCGCCTCTACCATCTCCAGCTTCGCCACGCTGACGCTGCTGACGAAGAACAGCTTTCTGGATGAAATCCGCAAGCAATATGTGATGACGGCGCGGGCCAAGGGGCTGACCGAAAGCCGGGTGCTGTATGGCCATGTGTTCCGCAATGCCATGCTGATCGTCATTGCGGGTTTTCCGGCGGTGTTCATCAGCGTGTTCTTCGGCGGGTCCATCATCATCGAGACGATCTTCTCGCTGGATGGTCTGGGCCGACTGGGGTTCGAGGCGGCGGTGAACCGCGACTACCCGGTGCTGTTCGGGACGCTGTTCATCTTCGGGCTGATGGGGTTGGTCGTCGGGATCATTTCCGACATGACCTATGTGCTGGTCGATCCGCGCATTGATTTCGAGCGGAGGGGCTGACCATGGCGCTTTCGCCGCTGAACCAGCGCCGCTGGCGCAATTTCAAGGCCAATCGCCGGGCCTTCTGGTCGCTGTGGATCTTTGCCGTGCTGTTCGGCCTGTCGCTTGGGGCCGAGCTGATCGCCAATGACAAGCCGCTGCTGGTCAGCTTCAAGGGGGAATATTACACGCCCTTCCTGCAGTTCTATCCCGAAACAGCCTTTGGCGGCGACTTTCAGACCGAGGCAGCTTACCGCGACCCCGAGGTGCAATGCCTGATCGTCGCGCAGGGGGCGGAGGCCTGCTGGGACGATCCGCAAGGGGTGATCGCACAGGCCAAGACGGGTGCGGTCGATGGCCAGCCGGTGGTGCCCGGCTGGATCCTCTGGGCGCCGATTCCCTACAGCTACAACACGATCAACGATCTGGGCGGCGCTGCGCCCTCGGCCCCGGATGCGCAGCACTGGCTGGGCACCGACGATACCGCGCGCGATGTGCTGGCGCGGGTGATCTACGGCTTCCGCCTGTCGATCAGCTTTGCGCTGATCGTGACTGCGCTGACCAGTATCATCGGCATCGCGGCGGGCGCGGTGCAGGGCTATTTTGGTGGCTGGGTTGATCTGACCTTCCAGCGCGTGATTGAAATCTGGGGCGCCACGCCCTCGCTTTACATCATCATCATTGTCGGCGCGATCTGGCAGATGAGCTTCTGGCTGCTGATCGGGCTGATGGTGCTGTTCGGCTGGACCTCGCTGATCGGCGTGGTGCGGGCTGAATTCCTGCGGGCGCGCAACTTCGAATATGTCCGCGCCGCGCGGGCGCTGGGCGTGCCAGACCGGGTGATCATGGTGCGCCATGTGCTGCCCAATGCCATGGTGGCCACGCTGACTATGCTTCCCTTCCTTGTCACCGGCACCATCGGCACGCTGGCGGCGCTGGATTTCCTCGGCTTTGGCCTGCCTGCCTCGGCGCCCTCGCTGGGCGAGTTGACGCAACAGGCCAAGGACAATCTGCAAGCACCTTGGCTTGCCTTTACCGCCTTCACCACCTTCGCGCTGATGCTGTCGCTGCTGGTTTTCATCTTTGAAGGCGTGCGCGATGCTTTCGACCCCAGAAAGACCTTCCGATGAGCGTTCTGTCCGTTGAAAAGCTGAACGTGCGCTTTCGGCAGGATGGCCGCATCGTCCATGCCGTGCGGGACGTGAGTTTTGCTGTGGGCCGGGGCGAGACGGTCGCGCTGGTGGGGGAAAGCGGATCTGGCAAATCGGTGACGGCGCTGTCCACCGTGGGGCTTTTGCCCGACAGCGCGATGGTCGATGGCTCGATCACCTATCAGGACACGCAGATGGTGGGCGCGCCCGAGGCCGATCTGCGCCGCGTCCGGGGCAATGACATCAGCTTCATCTTTCAGGAGCCGATGACCAGCCTGAACCCGCTGCACACGATCGAAAAGCAGTTGACCGAAAGCCTTGCGCTGCATCAGGGGCTGCGGGGACAGGCGGCGCGGGCGCGGGTTGTCGATCTGTTGAACAAGGTCGGCATCCGCGATGCCGAAAGCCGGTTGGGATCTTATCCGCATCAGCTTTCTGGTGGGCAGCGGCAGCGCGTGATGATCGCCATGGCACTGGCCAACGGGCCGGAACTGCTGATTGCCGATGAACCGACCACCGCGCTGGATGTGACGATTCAGGCGCAGATCCTTGACCTGCTGGCCGATCTGAAACGCAGCGAAGGGTTGTCGATGCTGTTCATCACGCATGATCTGGGGATCGTGCGGCGCATCGCCGACCGTGTCTGCGTGATGAAGGATGGCGAGGTGGTCGAACAGGGACCGGCCGCCGAAATCTTCGCCAATCCGCAGCATCCCTATACGCGGAAATTGCTGGCGGCAGAACCGCAGGGCCGCCCCGATCCGGTGCCCGAAGTAGCGCCCGAACTGGTGCGCACCGAAAACCTGCGTGTCTGGTTCCCGATCCACACCGGCCTTATGCGCAAGGTCACCGGCCATGTGAAGGCGGTGAACGACGCCAGCCTCTCTGTCCGCGCGGGCGAGACGCTGGGCATCGTTGGCGAAAGCGGATCGGGCAAGACGACGCTGGCGCTGGCCATCATGCGGCTGATCGGTTCGGAAGGGCGGATCGTGTTCATGGGGCAGGAAATTTCGGGCTGGCACAGCCGCCAGCTGCGCCCCTTGCGCCGCGACATGCAGATCGTGTTTCAGGACCCGTTCGGATCGCTCAGCCCCCGGATGACGGTGGAGGAGATCATCGCCGAAGGGCTCGGTGTTCACGGCCTCGAACCCGGCCGCAACCGGCGCGAGATGGTCAGCGACATCATGGTCGAAGTCGGGTTGGACCCGGCCGCGATGGGGCGTTACCCGCACGAATTTTCCGGCGGGCAGCGGCAGCGCATCGCAGTGGCGCGCGCCATGATCCTGCGGCCGAAACTGGTGGTGCTGGATGAACCGACCTCGGCGCTGGACATGACGGTTCAGGTGCAGATCGTCGATCTTCTGCGCGACCTGCAACGCAAATACGGTCTGGCCTATCTGTTCATCAGCCATGACCTGCGGGTGGTGCGGGCGCTGTCGCACAAGGTGCTGGTGATGCGGAATGGCGACGTTGTGGAGGCGGGTGAGGGGCAGGCGGTGTTCGAGGCACCGCAAACCGATTATACCCGTGCCCTGATGGCCGCCGCTTTTGGCGCGTGACGAGGCATTGCATGAAGATCCTGTTTGTTCACCAGAATTTCCCCGGCCAGTTCCTGCATCTGGCGCCGGAAATGCAACGGCGCGGCCATGACTGCCTTGCATTGACCGATGCGGTCAACAATCGCTCCTCGGATATTCCGGTGGTGAAGTATCGCCACAGCGCCTCTCCGTCCGATCCGCAGGCTTGCCGTCTGGGGCGCAACTATACGCAGATGAGCGACCGGGGCGTCACCGTAGCCCGCGCCGCCATGCAGTTGCGCGAAAAAGGCTATATCCCCGATGTGATCTTCGGTCATTCCGGCTGGGGCGAGACGCTGTTCCTGAAGGAAGTCTGGCCCGAGGCAAAGCTGCTGGTCTATGCCGAGTTCTATTACAAGGGACGTGGCGCCGATGTTGGCTTCGACCCGGAATTCGACCGGCCGAATTTCGATCAGGTGATGATCGCGCAGGGCCGCACCGCGCATCTGGGGCAGGCGCTGCTGCATGCCGATGCCGGGCTGTCACCGACGCGCTGGCAGGCCAGCACCTACCCGCCGATCCTGCGCGAGCGGATCAAGGTGATCTTCGACGGTGTGGATACCGAGGTGATGCAACCCGATCCGGCGGCCACGCTGACGCTGCCCAATGGCCGGGTGGTGAAGGCTGGGGACGAGGTGCTGACCTTCGTGAACCGCAATCTGGAACCCTATCGCGGCTATCACACCTTCATGCGCGCGCTGCCCGCCATCATGGCTGAACGGCCCGAGGCGCAGGTTGTCATCGTTGGTGGCGACGAGGTGAGTTATGGCCGCCCTGCGCCCGAGGGGCAAAGCTGGAAGAACATCTATCTGGATCAGGTGAAAGACCGGCTGGACATGTCGCGGGTGCACTTCATGGGCAAGGTGCCTTATCCCACCTTCGTCAGCATGATGCAGGTCAGCCGCGTGCATGCCTACCTGACCTATCCGTTCGTCCTCAGCTGGTCGCTGCTGGAAGCGATGAGCGCGGGCTGCATGATCGTCGGTTCCCGCACCGCGCCGGTGGCCGAACTGATCGACGATGGCGTGAATGGCCGTCTGGTCGATTTCTTCGATGTCGAGGGCTGGTCAAAGATGGTCACGCGGGCGCTGGCGCGGCCCGAACGCTTTATGGACCTGCGACGCGCCGCGCGCGAAACCATTGTCAAAGGCTATGACCTGCGCACGGTCTGTCTGCCGCAGATGGTGGATTGGGTCGAAAGCTTCGCGCCGGGCCGGACAGTCGGGGCCTGAAAGGGATAGCGGAAACGGCGGCCTCAGATGGCCGCCGAATGCTGGGCTTTGCTGTGGTCGTAGGCGTCGAAGGTGCGGGCGATCATCCGGGTCAGCGGGTGGGCGGGCGCCGGGATGGCCATGCCCGCGGCATCGACGCGGACCATGTCGCCAAACTGGGCTTTTGTCTTGGCAAACATCACGGACAGCGCGGCGTCGTCCACCCCGAAATCGCGGATCAACTCGGTCCGCGAGACGCGGAAGTCGCACATCAGCGCCTCGATGATACGGCCGCGCAACTTGTCCTCGCCGCTGAATACATGACCGCGATGCGTGGTGAACTGTCCGGCGCGCACCGATCTGGTATAATCCGAGGTGCCTGAGGCATTCTGCGCATAGCCCTGCGGAAAGCGCGAGATGCTGGAGGCACCAAGCCCCACGAGCACATCGGCGCGGTCATCGGTGTAGCCCTGGAAATTCCGCCGCAGCCCGCCGGACTGTGCCGCTACCGCCAGCCCGTCCTCGGGGCGGGCGAAGTGGTCGATGCCGATGGATTCGTATCCATCCCAATCGAACAGTTGCGCCGCCGTTTCGAACAGTTTCAGCCGTTCTTGCGGAGTTGGGATGGCATCCGAGGGGATCATCTGCTGCCGTCGGCTCATCCACGGAACATGGGCATATCCGTAAAGCGCCACCCGGTCGGGGGAAAGTGTCAGCAGCTTCTGGACGCTGTCGGAAATGCGGGCCTGCGTCTGATGCGGCAGGCCGTAAAGGATGTCGGCATTCAGGCTGCGCACGCCACGGTCGCGGATCATGTCGGCGACACGCTTGGTCAGGTCATAGGGCTGGATGCGGCCGATGGTGGCCTGAATTTCGGGGTCGAAATCCTGCACGCCGATCGAGGCGCGGTTCATCCCCGCCGCCGCCAGCGCATCAAGCCGTGCGGCATCTACCTCGTCAGGATCAATCTCGACCGAGAACTCGGCGTCTTCCCCCATCGGCACGGCGTCAAACACCGTTGCGGCCAGATCGCGGATCATGTCGGGCTTCAGCAGGGTCGGCGTGCCACCGCCCCAGTGCAGGCGGCTCAGATGCACGCCCTTGGGCAGATGCGCCTTCAAGAGCGCGATTTCCGCCTTCAGGGTCTGCACATAGGCCAGAACCGGCTCGTCGCTGGAGGTGCCCTGCGTGCGGCAGGCGCAGAACCAGCAGAGGCGCCGGCAGAACGGCACATGCAGATAAAGCGAAATTGCAGAACCCGCGGGAATCGATTCGATCCAGCGGGTGAACAGCGCGGGGCTGACGTCGTTTCCAAAATGCGGGGCCGTGGGATAACTGGTATACCGGGGCACGCGCGCGTCGAAAAGTCCGAGCCGGGTGAGTTGCGATTCCTTGTCCATGCAACTAGATTAGGCAGGGTAAAGCGCAACAGCCTTGACCCAGATCAATACTAGGAAACCGCGATGCCGATGCAGGATATGCACCTAGTGCATCACGAGTGCGGGGATTGCCCCATCAGACACCGCGCCGTCTGCGCCCGCTGCGAGGCAGACGAACTGTCGCGGTTGGAGCAGATCAAGTATTACCGCTCCTATCAGGCTGGTCAGACGGTGGTCTGGTCGGGTGACCGGATGGATTTCGTGGCGTCCGTCGTCAGTGGCATCGCCACGCTGACGCAGACCATGGAGGATGGGCGCCGCCAGATGGTCGGGCTGTTGCTGCCTTCGGATTTCGTCGGGCGGCCGGGGCGGTCCACGGCGGCCTATGACGTGACTGCGACCACCGATCTGGTGATGTGCTGCTTCCGCAAGAAGCCGTTCGAGGACATGATGCTGTCCACACCGCATATCGGCCAGCGCCTGCTGGAAATGACGCTGGACGAACTGGATGCTGCCCGGGAATGGATGCTGCTTCTGGGCCGCAAGACGGCGCGGGAAAAGATAGCCTCGCTTCTGGCGATCATCGCCCGGCGCGACGCGACGCTGAAACTGAAGACGGCGAAAGGGCCGCTGGTGTTTGACCTGCCGCTGACGCGCGAGGAAATGGCCGATTATCTGGGCCTGACCCTTGAAACCGTCAGCCGCCAGATCTCGGCCCTGCGGCGCGAGGGGATCATCCTGCTGGACGGCAAGCGCCACGTCACCATCCCCGATTTCGACCTTCTGCTGGAAGAGGCAGGCGACGACAGCGACGGCGGTGTGCTGGGCTGAGTGGCGAGCGCTCTGACCCAAGACAGGGTCAGGGGGTTGATAAACCTCTCCCTTCTGCTTTTTCATATTGCCGGTATCTGATTGGCGCTTCGGATATAGTGGGTCATGCCAGCGCCAAGACAGTTGTCTCTGATCGGTTGTCAGCCCGGAATGCTCAAGTGGCTACAATGCCGTAGCGACTGAGAATTGCTTTACCACCTATGGAGTTGACGCCGAGGCTTGCGCTTCTAGCGTGTGTTGTGGGATATTTGATGATGTGTGTGGCATCCGGCAAGCGCCAGTCCGGCACGCTGCGGGTAACGATAACCGTTCGACTTGGGTCAACATTCGCGACAAAACGCCGGGCAGCATCGGCGGATGCTGTTTCCTTGAAGCCACTGAACTTGAAGGAATGATATGGCACAAGTTCAATAGCGGCAATGCGTCGCGAAAGATCCGCCAAAGCACGGCCGTAATGCCCGTCAAAGCGTTCGGTCGCGATGAGCCGTGCCACGTCACGCAACTTGCTTTCCCACCAGACAAAGCCGCTTGTCCAGGCCCATTTGGGATTGAGAAACAGATGATCCCGCCGCTCTTGGCGGATTGTCGCAATCAGGTCTTCACGGAAGTCTGGGTAATTGTCTTCCGTGTGATAGTCACAGGCGGACAGGCCCGGATTGGTGAACAGTAACAGGATCTCCGCATTGTCCAGATCGCCTTGATATGGCTGCGGCAGAAGATTCAGGTGAAAGGCCGTAGGTGAAAGCTGGTCGTTTTCGAATGCTGCCAGGAAATCTGGATATGATGATATGCCGGGCTGGATCAGCTTGGCGGGAATGTCGTCGCGGGGGTGTATGAAGGCTGGGTGTTCCAGTGGGGCATCATTCCAGAAACGCAGAAGATCGCTTGTCATGTTATTCCTGATTGCCTGCAAATATCTGAAATCATGTCATTGTATGACGGTAAAGAAAACATGGCGTCAACACATGTCCTGAGGGGGCGGCCACCCTTGCTGGTCCCCAACGGCGAAGCGCCCGCCAAAGCGGGCGCGGCAGGGATCAGTGGGCCATCAGCACCGGCACTTCGGCGTGTTCCAGCATATTGCGGGTGGCGCCGCCCAGAATGGCTTCGCGGAAGCGCGAATGGCCGTAGGCGCCCATGACCAGCATGTCGGCGTCAATGTCGCGGACATGGCGGTTCAGCACGTCCGAGATGCGCGGCATGGTCCGGGCCAGCACCGAAACCTCGGCCTTCACGCCATGGCGCACCAGCATCTGACAGAGCGCGCCACCGGGGTCGGACCGTTCGGGGCCGTGCTGCGGCGGGTCGATGATGGCGATGTTGACCAGTTGCGCGCCTTTCAGGAAGGGCAGGGCGCGGCGCACGGCCACCATGGCCTCGCGGCTCTGGTTCCAGCCGATCACCACGCGCTGCGGCATGGCGACCTCGCGGGTGGTTTCGGGCAGCACCAGCACAGGCGCCTGACTTTCGAACAGGGCGGCTTCCACCACCGCCTCCGCCTCGGCGGATTTGCCTTTGCCATAGGGCGGGGGCAGCACGACCAGATCGGCGAAACGGGCCTTCAACGACACCAGATCTGACAGCGCGCCAAGCTGCGCCACGGCGCTTTCCACGCTCCAGCGCTGATCCGAGGAATATTCCTCAAGTGCGGCACGGGCGGCGGATTCGGCGGCGCGCGCCTCGGCCTCGGCCTGATCGAGCGCGGCCTGAAGGATCACGCTGCCGCCGCCGATATAGGCATAACCGACCTGCGTGCGGTCCACCCCCAGCGCCAGCACATCAAGATGCGCATCCAGCGCATCCGCCAGCCGCACAACGGGGGCAATGGTGGCCTGCGCCTCGTCGGCCGAAGTCACTACGGTTGTGAGGGACTTGTAGCTCATTTTCTCAATCTCCTCGCGCGTTTGGATCATGGCAGGATAATGTGGTGCGCAGGATGCCGCATTGACTTCGATCAACCTGCGGGGTCCCTTGGGTTGATATGGATCAATGCCACCTGTCGCCGCATCTGCGAAAGCGGGACAGTCGAAAAGCGCCCGGACGACTCGCGGACCAGCGGGGGTGGACCGGGCCAAGACGAAGGGACGCAAAATGTGGGATTACGTTAAACTGGTCGTGCTTGGCGTGATCGCGGTCTTTGCCGCGATTGCCGCCAATTACGCGCATGACCTGCCTTATCAGGTTAACGCGATCGTCGTCATGCTTGCGGCCGCCATTACCTTCATCTGGGTGGCGCGTCGTATGGGTGAGCCGGTCGCGGTAGCCGCGAAGAACGAATACAACGACGGTGTGGTGCGCGCCGGCGTGATCGCGACGGCCTTCTGGGGCGTCGTGGGCTTTCTGGTCGGTGTGGTCATCGCCTTCCAGCTGGCTTTCCCCGCACTGAATATTCCCGGCGTCGAGGGGATTCTGAACTTCGGACGCCTGCGTCCGCTTCACACCTCGGCCGTGATCTTCGCCTTCGGGGGCAACGCGCTGATCTGCACCGCCTTCTACGTCGTGCAGCGCACCAGCGCCGCGCGTCTGTGGGGCGGCAATCTGGCGTGGTTCGTGTTCTGGGGCTGGCAGCTGATGATCGTGCTGGCGGCGACCTCTTATGTGCTGGGCGGCTCGCAGGGCCGTGAATATGCCGAAACCGTCTGGTATATCGACTGGTGGATCGTGGTCGTCTGGGTCTCGTTCCTGCTGGTGTTCCTCGGCACCGTCATCATGCGCAAAGAACCGCATATCTATGTGGCGAACTGGTTCTACCTGTCGTTCATCGTCACCGTGGCGATGCTGCATGTGGTGAACAACCTTGCCATCCCGGTCAGCTTCCTGTCGTCGAAATCCGTCTCGCTGTTCTCGGGCGTGCAGGATGCGATGACGCAATGGTGGTATGGCCACAATGCCGTGGGCTTCTTCCTGACCGCTGGCTTCCTGGGGATGATGTATTACTTCGTGCCGAAGCAGGCCGAACGTCCGGTCTTCAGCTACAAGCTGTCGATCATCCACTTCTGGGCGCTGATCTTCCTGTATATCTGGGCCGGTCCGCACCACCTGCACTATACCGCGCTGCCTGACTGGGCCTCGACGCTGGGCATGGTGTTCTCGATCATGCTGTGGATGCCGTCGTGGGGTGGCATGATCAACGGCCTGATGACGCTCTCGGGCGCCTGGGACAAGCTGCGCACCGATCCGATCATCCGCATGATGGTGGTGTCGGTCGGCTTCTACGGCATGTCGACCTTCGAAGGCCCGATGATGTCGATCAAGGCGGTGAACTCGCTGTCGCACTACACTGACTGGACCATCGGTCACGTCCACTCCGGCGCGCTTGGCTGGAACGGCATGATCACCTTCGGCGCGCTTTACTTCCTCGTGCCGCGTCTGTGGAACCGCGAACGGCTGTATAGCCTGAGCCTCGTGTCCTGGCACTTCTGGCTGGCGACCATCGGCATCGTGCTTTACGCCTCGTCGATGTGGGTGACCGGCATCATGGAGGGCCTGATGTGGCGCGAAGTGGATGCCAATGGCTTCCTCGTTAACGCCTTCGCCGATACCGTGGCCGCGAAGTTCCCGATGTATGTGGTGCGCGCGCTGGGTGGGGTCATGTTCCTCACCGGGGCGATCATCATGTGCTACAACCTGTGGATGACTGTTCGTGCCCAGCCCGCCAAGGCGGCTGTCAACGCGAACAACTTCGTCCCGGCAGAATGAGGAGCGACTGCAATGGCTTTTCTTGACAAACACAAGGCCATCGAGACGCATGCGACGCTGCTGCTCGTGCTGTCCTTCCTCGTGGTGACGATTGGCGGTCTGGTGCAGATCGTGCCGCTGTTCTACCTCGAAAACACCATCGAGAAGGTGGAGGGGATGCGCCCCTACAGCCCGCTGGAGCTTGCGGGGCGTGAAATCTACATCCGTGAAGGCTGCTATGTCTGCCATAGCCAGATGATCCGTCCGATGCGCGACGAGGTCGAACGCTATGGCCATTACTCGCTGGCGGCGGAATCGATGTATGACCATCCGTTCCAGTGGGGGTCCAAACGCACCGGGCCGGATCTGGCCCGCGTGGGTGGCCGCTATTCCGACGAATGGCATGTGGACCACCTGAAGAACCCGCAATCGGTGGTGCCGGAATCGGTGATGCCGAAGTATGAGTTCCTGATGGGCAACGTCATCGACGCCCGCTACATCAAGGACTCGATGTCGGCGAACCGTCTGGTCGGTGTGCCCTATACCGACGAGATGATGGAGAATGCCGAGGCGGACTTCGCGGCACAGGCTTCGCCCGATGCCGATACCGAGGGCTTGCTGGCACGCTATCCCAAGGCACAGACCCGCAACTTCGACGGCCAGGCAGATCTGACCGAGATGGATGCGCTGATCGCCTATCTGCAAATGCTTGGCACGCTGGTCGATTTTTCGACCTTCCAGCCGGATCCGGCGCGGTAAGGAGGGGGATATGGATCTTTACACCGTTCTCCGCCACTTCGCCGACAGTTGGATGCTTCTGTTTATGACGCTTGTGTTTGTGGGCGTGGTTTTCTACGCCTTCCGGCCCGGCAGCCGCAAGGCACAGGAAGAAGCCGCCACGTCGATCTTCCGCAACGAGACGCGGCCCGCCGCGTCCGCTGCGGAGCCGGCCGCCAGCAAACTGAAGGAGGCGTAAGACATGTGCGCCAAGCAAGTGAAGAAACCGGGCGAGGTTCCGACCACCGGGCATGAATGGGATGGCATCCGGGAATATGACAACCCGATGCCTCGCTGGTGGCTCTGGACCTTCTATCTCTGCATCATCTGGGCCTTCGGCTATTCGATCGCCTATCCGGCCTGGCCGCTGATCAGCAGCGCCACGCAGGGGATGCTGGGGGAAACGGCGGCGGGCGATACCCGTCTGGCCGTCGCGGAAGAAATCAAGCGGTTCGACGATGCCAATGCGCCGATCAAGGCGAAACTGGTGGCGGCCGATCTGAACGCGATCTCGACCGACCCCGAGCTGGACGGCTATGCCAAGGCTGCGGGTTCCGCCGTGTTCAAGACCTGGTGTGCCCAGTGCCACGGGGCAGGCGCGGCCGGCAACAAGGGTTACCCCAACCTGCTGGACGACGACTGGCTGTGGGGCGGCACCATGGAGGACATCCACGCGACGGTCACCCATGGTATCCGCAATACCACCGATGCCGATGCGCGTTATTCGGAAATGCCGAAATTCGGTGCCGATGGCCTGCTGGAAAAGCCGCAGATTGAAGAGGTCGTGGAATACGTCCTCCAGATCTCGGGGCAAGAGCATGATGCCGCCAAGGCAACCGCCGGCGCTGTGGTCTTTACCGACAACTGCGCGGCCTGCCATGCGGAAGACGGCACAGGCGACCGTGCGCAGGGGGCACCGAACCTGACGGACGCCGTCTGGCTTTATGGTGGCGACCGGGCAACCGTCACCGAAACGGTGACCAATGCGCGGTTTGGCGTGATGCCGAACTGGAACGCCCGCCTGACGGAAGACCAGATCCGCGCGGTTTCGGTCTACGTTCATAGCCTCGGCGGCGGCGAATAACCGCATCCCTAGCGAAGCTGCAAAACCCCCGCCAACGGCGGGGGTTTTCATTTCCGGCCTCCGGATTCGGTGTCGGGGCAGAACCGTGCTATGCTCCCGCTCCGGGGAAACCCGGCATTTCAAGAAATTGGTTGGAGGACGCAATGGCAATTCGCAGGGGCAACGGTGGTGACAATCTGGTCAAGGGCACGCCCAAGGCCGACAGCCTGTTTGGCGGCGCGGGGGATGACACGCTGAAGGGCTATAACGGCAATGATACACTGTCCGGCGGGGCGGATGTGGACGAGCTTTATGGCGGCAAGGGCCGCGACCTGTTCATCGCAAGCGAAGGGCGCGAGTTCCATGACGGTGGCGCGGGCTACGATACCGTGCGTTATGACGGCAGCATCGGCATTATCCTGCAACTGAACCTGAGCGGAGGCTACAGCTATGGCTGGGCCGCGTCGCATACCTTTGCCGGGATCGAGCGGATCGTCGCAACCCGGACGGATGACCAGATCACCGCGGGCAGCAGTTCGATCCTGCTGGACGGTCGGGGCGGACATGACCGGCTGTCGGGCTGGTCGGGCAATGACAAGGTCTTCGGGCGCACGGGCAATGATACGCTGGGGGGCGGCGCGGGCAACGATACGCTGAACGGCGGGTCCGGTGACGACAATCTGGATGGCGGTGATGGCAATGACCGGCTGTTCGGCGGCGCGGGCGATGACATGATCTTCGTTCGGGGTGGTGATGATTTCGTCAATGCGGGGAAGGGTAACGACACGATCTACGGCGGCACGGGCGACGACACGATGATCGGCGGTGCGGGCTTCGATTCGTTCATCTTCTCGGACGAGGCGGGCCGCAAGGTGGTGAAGGATTTCAACCCAGACCAGAACGACTACCTGAATTTTTATGACATTGCCCGCTTCGGCGATAACGATATGCAAAAGCTGCTGGCCAATACGAAGACGGTGGACGGGGATGCCGTGATCCGCATTGGCCGTGATGGGTTTGTTGTTGTGGAAGGGATGACAAAGGCCGATCTTGTGGCCGCGCAGGATCACATCCTGCTTTATGGCTGATCTGGCACAGGCAAAGGCCCCCGGCAGCGCGGGGGCCTGCATCATTCGTGGTGCCGGTCCTGCGGGAGGCTGCGCCGCCCCTGCCAGAACCATTCGTCTTGCAGCCTGCGCTGCTCGGCCAGTTTTTCACGCCCATTGTGGCGATCCATCCGGGTGGCGATCAACAGGCTTTCGGCAATCAGGTTAAGCATTTCTTTGACCTCTGCTATCGGTTCATGCTCTGAATATGCCTGAAATCAGTGGTTACAGCGAGGCAGCGATTCTTTTTCAATGAAAGTTGGACTTACATGATTGACTGGCGCCACCTGCCGCCGCTTTCCGCACTGCGTGCGTTTTCCGCCTTTTCCTCTGCCTCGGGGCTGGAGGAAGCGGGGGCGCGGATCGGGGTGACACATGCCGCGATCAGCCAGCAAATCCGCGGGCTTGAGGCGCATTTGGGGATTACGCTGGTGGACCGGGGCGGGCGGCGGCTGGTACTGACGGCGGAAGGGCGGCGGCTGGCCGATGCGCTGGAGGCAGGGTTCGCTCAGATTGCGGCCGTCATTGCCGAACTGACAGGGGCAGATGCGGCACAGCCCTTGCGGGTGACGGCCACGCCGACCTTCGCGGGCGGATGGTTGCTGCCGCGCCTGCCCGATTTTCGCGCGCGTCATCCCGGCATCGACCTGATGATTGACCCGGCGGCCGAACTGCGAGAGTTGGGGCGCGAGGCGGATGTGGCGCTGCGCTATGGGAACGGCAACTGGCCGGGGCTTGATTCACGGCTGTTGCTGCGCTCGTCGGTCGTGGTGGTCGCGGCGCCCGCACTTGTTCCGGGTGATGACGTGCCGGATCTGGCACATCTGGCCGAACTGCCGTGGTTGCAGGAACTGGGCACGACCGAGGCCACGGCCTTTCTGGAAAAGCACGGGCTAACGCGGCGGACAGGCATGGTCTCGCTGCCGGGCAACCTGATGCTGGATGCGGCCCGCGACGGGCAGGGGGTTACGGTGGTGGCCCGTGCCTTTGTCGCGCGCGACATCGCGGCCGGCCGGTTGCGGCAGTTGCACGAGGATTCGGAACGCGAAGGGTATTTCCTTGTCCGTCGTCCGGGCGAGATGCGCCCACCGCTGGCGGCCTTCGTGCGCTGGCTGCTGCGACAGTCGGACGCAGGCGCCGATGGCGCCATTTGATGCAGGTCAAGGTGCGCGGGCCGATTTCGCGGGAAAGTAAATCGTCCGGGTCCAAAGCTGGACAATGGCACCGCCGCCCCATCCTGTTCGCGCGTTTCCTGGGGGTAGCGGTGCCTTCCCATTCTCAGGCCAATCTCAGCTCAGCACCACAATTCCCGCGTGCTTCTGCTTGTGTTCGGGTTCGACGTGGATGGTGATCCGCGCGCCCGGCACCGCGGTTTTCAGGGCTTCTTCCACCTGATCGCAAATCTCATGCGCGTCAAAAACGCTCATCTCACCGGGCACGACAAGGTGAAATTCGATGAAGGTCGCCTTGCCCGCGTGGCGGGTGCGCAGGTCATGCGCCTCGACCGCGCCGCCTGCTTCGGTGGAAATGATGCTGCGCACGCGGTCCAGAACATCCTGCGGCACCGCCTCGTCCATCAGCCCGCTAAGCGATTCTCGCACCACCTTGGCGCCGGACCACAGGATGTTGACGGCAACCAGCGCCGCCATCACAGGATCAAGCACCCACCAGCCGGTGACCACTGCCAGCAGAACGCCCAAGGCGACGCCGGCCGAGGTGATCACATCGGTGAACAGATGTCTGCCATCCGCCACAAGCGCCGGCGATTTGCTGCTGCGTCCGCGTGTGACCAACAGCCATGCCCAGACGGCGTTGATGACGGTGGCTGCACCGTTGATCAGAAGCCCCTCGATCGGCAGATCCAGCGCAACGGGGTTCAGAAAGCCGTCGAAGGCTTCACGCAGGATCAGCAGGGCGGCGATGATGATCATCACCCCTTCCAGCACCGCACTGAAGAATTCGGCCTTGTGATGGCCGTAGGGGTGCGAGGCATCGGCGGGGCGCGAGGCCACCTGAATGGCGATCAGCGCCGCAATCGCGGTGGCGACGTTTACCGTGCTTTCCAGTGCATCCGAATACAGGGCGACCGAACCCGTGATCCACCACGCCAGCCCCTTGATGCCCAGAACGATCAAGCCGATCAGAACGCTGCCAATGGCAAGCCGGAGGGTCGAGGACATGGCAGGCTCCTGACAAGGGTCTTTTCGGGGTATCAGAGGCGGTGCCGTTCCGCGAGTGATACCGCGCCAGCGCATCTTGCGGTGACGGGTTGGGGCCGGGTTTTGCCCGGCGGGATGTGTCGAATGCGCGCCCGGATAGAAAACTGTTCCCGTTGGGCGGGATGTCAGGGCGGTTGCGCTATCGGCGCCGCTTTAACGGGATTCGATGCGTGGCCGCAACCGCCTGTGTGCGAAGCTTGCGTGTTTGTGTCCTGCCGACCCCGAAGCGATGCCAGCGCGCCGCGCAGATCAACTGTCGGCCAGCACCGATTGCGGCAGCACCCATGGCCCGGTTCTGGGCGGGGTATTGGCGCGGATGGCGCAGCCGAAGGCGGCTTGCAGCACGGTGTCGGCCAACACCTCGGCCGGGGTGCCCCTTGCGGCCAGCCGCCCGCCTGCCATCAGCAGCACCCGGTCGGCCACCATGGCGGTCAGGTTCAGGTCATGCAGCACCATGATCACCCCTCCACCTGCGCGGGCAAACCGCTGCGCCAGCCGCATCACCAGCAGTTGATGCGCGATGTCGAGGCTGGCGACGGGTTCATCCAGCATCAGCCAGCCCGGTCCTTGCGGGGTGACAGGCTGTCGCGCCTGCGCCAGAACACGCGCCAGTTGCACCCGTGCCTGCTCGCCCCCTGACAGGTCGTGATAGGGGCGGGGGCCATAACCGGGCAGGTCCACCTCGGCCAGCAGACGCTCGGGCAGGGTCGGGTCATGCGCGCCGATCCCGGCCTCCAACCCCAGTCGCACGATTTCGGCAGCGGTGAAGGGAAAGGCGACATGGGTTTCCTGCGCCAGAACCGCGCGGAAAGCGGCAAGCCTTGGCCCCGGTGTGCGGGCGATGTCATGCCCGTTCAGGCTTATGCGCCCGCGATAGGGCACCTCGCCGGTCAGGGCGCGCAGAAGCGTGGTCTTGCCCGATCCGTTTGGCCCGATGATGGCGGTAACGGTGCCGGGGCTGGCGGTGAAGCCAAGACCGCGCAGGATCTCGCGCCGTCCCAGCGTGACATGAAGGTCTCGGGTTTCCAGCATCCTACAACCCCATCCCGCCCTTGCGGCGCAGCAAAATCCACAGGAAGACCGGCGCGCCAAGACAGGCCGTTACGATGCCGATGGGCAATTCGGCCGGGGCCACGAGGCTGCGTGCGATCATGTCGGCGCCGACCAGCAGCCCGCCACCCAGCAGTGCGGCCTGTGGCAGAATATGGCGGTGATCCGGCCCACCCAGCAGGCGCAGCAGATGCGGCACCACGATGCCGACAAAACCGATGCCACCCGCCACCGCCACCGCCGCGCCCGCGGCTGCGGCGACGCCAAGGATAGCGAAACGCTTCACCCGCTCGACCGCGATGCCCAAATGGGCGGCCTGCGCCTCGCCCAGTGCCAGCGCATTCAGCCCGCGTGCGAGCAGTGGCGAGAGAACAAGAACCGGCAGGATCAACGGCAGGCTGGCGCCGATCCGGGGCCAGCTTGCCCCGGCGAGCGAACCCATGCCCCAGAAGGTCAGGTCGCGCAATTGCCGGTCATCGGCGAGGTAGACAAGGATGCCGGTCAGCGCGCCCGCCAACGCTCCCAGCGCGATCCCGGCCAGCAGCATGGTGGCAACCGAAGTGCGCCCGCCGCGCGTGGCGACGCGGTAAAGCAGCAGCGTGGCGACCCAGCCGCCCAGAAAGGCCGCCAGCGGCACCAGATGCGCACCGACAAAGGCGGCGACCCCGGCAGGCAACAGCCCGCCCAGCACGATGGCCAGCACCGCCCCCAATCCCGCGCCCGCGCCGACGCCGACGATACCCGGATCGGCCAGCGGATTGCGGAACAGCCCCTGCATCAGCGCGCCTGACACCGCCAGCGCGGCGCCAACCATCAATCCCAGCGCCAGACGCGGCAGCCGGATGTCCCACAGGATCACCTGCGCGCGCCGGTCCAGCCCCTCGTCGGCCCATGCCGACAGCAGTTCGGCCGGGCCAAGCCCCGCCGCGCCAGTGCCCAGCGACAGGAGCGCCAGCAACAGCGTTGCGAGGGCCAGCAACAGGGTCACGCGGCGTGGATCAGGGCGGGCGAGGCCGGGGGAGGGCGGGGCAAGCGCAACCATGGCTCAGCCCCCTGCCTGGCCGTAAAGCGCGTCATACAGCGCGCGGGCTGCCTCGGGCGTGCGGGGACCGAAGCCCAGAAGCAGCATCCCGTCCATCCGCACCAGCGCCCCATTGCGCGCGGCCGGGGTTTCGGCCAGCGCGGGATGCGACAGGATATCGGCATCCGCAATGGCCAGATCGCCCTCGCGCGCCATCATGAGGATCAGATCGGGCGCAGCGGTCAGGACAGCCTCGTCCGCGATCTGCTTGTAGCCCTGAAATCCGGTCGCGGCATTTTCACCACCCGCAAGGCGGATGATGCCCTCGGCCTCGGTGCCTTCGCCACCCGCCATGATCCGCCCGCCTTGCAGCGACAGGATGAACAACACGCGCTTGCGGTCGGTCACGGCGGCGGCGCGGGCTTCGGCGGTGGCCAGACCGTCCTGCACCTCCGCAGCCAGCGTGGCACCGGCCTCGGGCATGTCCAGCGCGGCGGCGACAGCGGTGATCTTGTCGGCAATGCCCTGCGGCGTGGGGTCTTCAGGCACCAGCACGAAAGGCACACCCGCCGCCTTCAGCACATCCACCGCCTGCTGCGGCCCGGCATCACCTTCGGCCACGATCAGATCGGGGTCGAGCGACAGCACCCCTTCGGCTGACAGCGCGCGGATATAGCCGACATCGGGCAAAGCCTCGATCTCGGGCGGGAAGTTCGAGGTGGTGTCGCGCGCCACCAGCCGATCCTCGGCGCCAAGCGCCACGGCGATTTCCGTGACCGAGCCGCCCAGCGTGATGACACGCTCGCCCCCGGCCAGCGCGGGGCTGGCCAGCAGCAGTGCAGTCAGCGTCAGGGCCCTCATGCCGGCACCGCTTCCAGACGCGGCAGCGAATGGGCCAGAGCGTTCCAGGCATCTGCCGGGGTATCCTTGCGATAGCCGAAGATTTGCAGGATCAGCCCGCCCTCCGCATCGAAAGCCTCGACGCTGATTGCGGCGCCGGTGCGGGTGGGTTTGTTCACGCACCAGACCTCGGCGATATGGTCGGTGCGCAGATGCAGGTTGAAGCGCGGGTCCATGACGTTGATCCACGGCCCCATCGGCACCACCCGGTCAATCGGGCCACCGTGGATCTGGATGCAGCCCATATTGCCCACGAAGATCATCACCGGCACACGTTCCTCTGCGACGCGGGTCAGGGTTTCCGTCACTGCACGCGGCTCCAGCGCCACGGCATAAGGTGCGCCGGCCACGCGATAGGCGCCCAGGCGGTTCATCTTCTGTGTCTTCACCAGCTTCAGAAACTGGTGGGTGTCAGTCATCCGGTCCCAGTCGGCGCGCAGGGCTGCGGCACGGTCGGGGGCGGCTTTTGCCGGTTCCACCGGCTTGCGGGCCTCATAGCTCCGCTCGGCCTGCTGTTCGGGCAGGCGCAGCGCATCGACCAGACGGGCAAAGGCCGCCGCATCCGATTCGGGCTTCAGATGCACCTTGTGCACCGCATCGCCCGCCGCATCGAAAACCTGAAGGCTGCGCTTGACCGTGCCGTCCCCGGCGGTTTCCTCGACCGCGAAACCATGCACCCAATGCGACGGGAAGATCCGCATGTCGATTTCCGGGTCCAGCACCATGGCGGCATGCGGGCCGCTGCGATAGTCGCTGTAGGTGCCGCGCCGTTCATGCACGCAGCTTTCGTTCCGCGTCAGCGCCAGCACATCGCCCAGATCGCGGATCAGCGGGAACAGACGGTCGGGCGTCGCATCAATGGCGACGGTGCCATGCCCGATATGGGCGGCGACCAGCGCCGCTTCGGTCAGGCCATGCGCCGCCGCGAAATCACGGGCGCGGGTCTTGGGAAATTCCGCGCGCAGCGCACGGATTGCGGGGGCATCAAGGGTCAGAGTCTGGCCGTCGGCCATGGCGGCATCCTTTCGTCATGCGAATCTGGGCAGGGCGCATGTCTGGCGGAGGCCGGGTGAAACCCAAGGGCCGGGCTGGGGCGCGATTTGGTGTCAGGCAGCCGGAAGTGCATACTTGACAATTACACTCGGCATTTCTAGAAGCCAAAAACTGACAGATCAAGTCGGATTTTTTTCGACCCTGCCCGCCAGCAGTGGCAATGCCCACGGCCAGCCCTTCCAGAACAAGAATGTCACCGAAGGGACAGCCATGCCTATTCACGCCCGTGCAAGACGCACACTTCTGCTGACCGCCGCCACCGCCATGGCGCTGACCGCCCAACCCGCCGCCGCACAGGACACCACCGAGGCGGGCGGCTTCTTCCAGATGCTTGGCCGCATCATCCTTGGCACCGGCACTGCCAAAGTGGCCATCGACACCCCACAGGCGGTCAGCGTGGTCGAACAGGAAGACATCGACCGCGCGCAACCGCTGAGCGTGGGGGACCTGTTCAAGGGGGTGCCCGGCGTTCAGGCGGCCGGGGCCTCGGCGCGGATGCTGGGGCAGGCGTTCAACATCCGTGGCATCGGCAATACCGAACAGGCGGCTTCGGAAGAGCGGATCAAGGTCGTGGTCGATGGCGCGCCGAAGTTCTTTGAACAATACCGCATGGGGTCTTTTTTCGGCGACCCGGAACTGTTCAAGCGGGTCGAGGTGCTGCGCGGCCCGGCCTCGTCAACGCTTTATGGCTCGGGGACCATCGGCGGGGTGGTTTCCTTCACCACCAAGGATGCGTCAGATTTCCTGACGGCAGACGAAAACAACGCAGTGCGGCTGAAAGCTGGCTATGGCTCGAATGGCGACAGCAGCCGGTTGGGGCTGATCTGGGCTGCCCGGCGCGGTAATGCGGAATTCCTGACCGCGCTGAACAGTTCGCGCGGCGGGCAGATGAAGGACGGCGCCGGCAATGCCCTGCAAGGCACCGAACACGAGGCGATGTCGGGCCTTGTGAAAGGCAAGTTCAACTTCGGCGATGACGGTGATCAAAGTGTCACCCTGTCCTTCTCGCGCACGGACAGCGATCTGGACGATACGGCGGTGGCGCAGACCGGCGGCGCGGCCATGGCAGGCTTCGGCACCGCCGATGTGCATACGATCGACGATACCGCGACACTGACCTGGCACCACGGCTTTGCCGACAACCCGCTGCTCGATCTGACGGTGCAGTTGTCCTATACCGATACCTCGGTCGAGAAGCGCAACTTCTCGTTCGGGTTCATGTGTGGTCCCGGCACGCTGCAAGTGCTGTGTGACAGCGATTTCGCCTATGAGACCACCACCCTGAAGGTGGAAAACACGGCTGAACTGTCGGCGGGCAACTGGGACAACTTCGTTACTTTCGGCGTCCAGATGTCGGAACAGAAGCGCGTCGCCACCTCGTCGCTGGGTGCGCTGGGCTTTCACCCCGAAGGCACCGACCGCAAGACCGGCGTCTATGTGCAGGGCGAATTCACCTGGAACGACCGCCTGACAATCATGCCGGGCCTGCGTGCCGATTTCGGCCAGAGCACACCTTCGGCCGCCTCGGTCGCGGCAGGGGCCAGTGCCGAAGACGATACCGCCGTCTCGCCCAAGCTTTCGGTTCTGTATGAGATCAACGACCAATGGGGCGTTTTCGGCACCTGGGCGCGGACGGAGCGGATGCCGACGCTGGACGAGCTTTACAGCTATGATGCCGACGAAACGCCAAGCCTGAACCTGAACAAGGAAGAGGCTGAAACGGTGGAACTCGGCTTCACCTTCAAGCGGGAAAACCTGCTGTCGGATGGTGACAGCCTGCAACTGAAGGCCACCGCTTTCCATAACGACCTGACCAATCTGATCGCGCGCGATTCCACAGCAGGCACGCCCTATTATCGCAACGTCGCGGCGGCAAAGATCTGGGGGGCGGAACTGGAAGCCGCCTATGATGCGGAACGCTGGTTCGGCAGCCTTGCATGGAGCCATGTGAAATCGAAAGACACATCGACCGGCCTGACGCTGGCCGATACCCCGGCCGAAAATGTGGCGCTGACGCTGGGTGCCAAGCTGCCCGAGCACAATCTGGTGCTGGGCTGGCGCGGCTATTACTTCGACGGGATTACCACATCCTCGGCCACTACTTCGGCGGGCGCTTACGACACGCATGACATCTTCGTCACCTGGACGCCGGATAGCGGTGTGCTTGCCGGGATGGATGTGAACTTCGCGGTCGAGAACGTGTTCGACCAAAGCTATCGCAACAACCTGTCGCTGGATGCGGCGCCGGGGCGGAATGCGAAGCTGTCGATCAGCAAGGCGTTCACATGGTAAAAGCTCGGGTTCTGCTGGTTCTGGCGCTTTTGGCGGGCCCTGCTTTCGGGCAGACGCCTCCCCTTGGCATGGGCTTGGCAGAGCCTCCGGCGCAGCTCGCGGCACCCTTGTCCGATCCTTTGGATCGGGCAGGGTTGCCGCAAGCCGAGGCTGGGGTCGGGGCTGCGGCCGCCCCGGCCCCGGTACCTGCCGTTACCGCCCCGCAGGGCGGGCACGGCGATCTGGTAACCATCGTGCGGCAGGCGCATTGGCTGGTTCAGGCGGTCATGGCGGTGCTGGCGCTGGCGGCGCTGACGGCCCTGACGGTCTGGCTGCACAAGAGTGTGGAATTCGCGCTGGCCCGTCGCCGTCTGGCGCGGGCGCTGCACATGGTGGCCGGGGCCGCCACGCTGGAGGAGGCCGCGCAGGGTATGGCCGCCGCCCGCGGCCCCGGTGCCGAGATGGCCCGCGCCGCCGCCTCCGAACTTGGCCTTGCTCTGGAAGACCCGGCACTGCTGCCCGGCACCCGTGACCGCACCCGGCTGCTGTTGGAGCGGATCGAGGCAGGTGCCGCGCTGCACCTGCGCGCGGGCACCGGCATTCTGGGTTCCATCGCCGCAACCGCGCCATTCATCGGGCTGTTTGGCACTGTATTCGGCATCATGAATTCCTTCATCGCCATTGCAGACAGCGGCACCACCAGCCTTGCCGTCGTCGCGCCGGGCATTGCCGAGGCTTTGCTTGCCACAGCCATCGGGCTGGCGGCGGCGATTCCGGCGGTGTTGATCCACAACCTGCTGTCGCGGCGGCTGGCGGGCTACCGCCACAGGATGACCGACCTTGCAGCGGCGCTTGAGGCGCTGCAAAGCCGCGCGCTGGACCGGGCGGCGGCGCAGGGCAAGGGGGCCTGAGCCATGGCGTTTTCCAGCGGCAGCCATGACGAGGACGAAATCGCCGACATCAACGTGACGCCCTTCATCGACGTCATGCTGGTGCTGCTGATCGTCTTCATGGTTGCGGCGCCGCTGTCTACCGTGGATGTGCCGGTGAACCTGCCTGCCAGCAGCGCCCCCCCGCGCGAGCGCGAGGAGGAGCCGCTGTGGCTGACCCTGACGCGCGAGGGCGATCTGCGGCTGGGCGAGGCTATCGTATCGGCGGCGGGTCTTGGCCCCGCGCTGGATCGGGCCAGCAATGGCAACCGTGCCGTGCCGGTCTTGCTGCGCGCCGACAGCCGCATTCCCTATGGCGACCTGATGCAATTGCTCGATGCCTTGCGGGTGGCGGGCTATCTGAAGGTCGCGCTGGTCGGTCTGGAAGGAGGCCCCCGCCCATGATGCCAGTTGCCCCGCAGCCGCGCTGTCCCGTTCTGCATTTTGCAAGTCAGCCGCCGCGTCGCACGGCGGCTTTGGGCTGGATGGCCTCTGCCTCGGTTGTCGCGCTGATGGTTTCGGCGCTGGCCGCGCTGGCCATGGCGGCGCAGCCTGCGGGCGAGGCCTTGGGCGAGCAGCAGGATGCCATTGCCCTGATCATGGCGCCCCCGGCGATGGAGCTTGGCGCCTATAGCGAACCTGCGCCAGAGGTGCCGGTGGATGGCCCCGACATGGCAGAACCAGCCCCGCCGGATGAGGCGCTGCCCGATTTGCCAATGATCGAGGATACGCCGCCCGATACGCCGGATCGGGCCGCAGTGCCGGACGCGCCGGAGGCCGATACACCGCCCGCACAGATGCAGCCACCGCCCCCGCCTGAGGCTGTTGCAGAAGTCGCACCGCCGCCAAAGCCGGAACAGCCCAAGAAAAAACCTGTCGAGCAGGAAAAGGCCCAGAAGAAAGCCAAGAAGAAAAGCGCACAGCCCAAGAAAACCGTGCAGGCTGCATCGGCGGCGGCCCCTTCCGCTGCCCCGGCGAAAGCCGCTGTCGCATCTGCCGGATCGGGCAAGCGGGCGGCTGCGGATTATGCCGGCAAGGTGATGAAGAAAGTGCGCAAGACCCGCAAGGTGAAGGTGCGGGACCGGGGCGTGGCCTTGGTGAGCTTTTCAATCTCGGGCAGCGGCGGACTGGCAGGTGTGAAAGTGGTGCGCAGTTCGGGCTCTGCCGCACTGGACCGGACCGCACTGGACCATATCCGCCGCGCCGCACCCTTTCCGCCCCCTCCACCCGGCGCACCGACCAGCTTTGCTTTCGAATTCTCGGACCGCTGACCCCGTCTGACCTGAATCAATGACCCGATAAACGCCCGTGTGACATTCTTCCGTAAAGGAGAATCGCGCATGGATATTGTCTGGCTGCTCGACATTTTCGAAGAGTCGCATCTTGCGCTGCTGTTCGGCCTGCTGACCGGCGTGGTTTTCGGTGTGGCGGCGCAGCGGTCCTCTTTCTGCCTGCGTGCGGCTACGGTGGAATTCGCGCGCGGGCGGCTGGGGCCGCGCATGGCGGTCTGGCTGCTGACTTTCTCGACCGCGGTGATCTGGGTGCAGGGCGCGAGGATGCTGGGCCTGTTCCGGCCCGAGGATGCGCGGATGATGGCGGTCACCGGCTCATGGTCTGGCGCGGTGATCGGCGGGCTGATGTTCGGCGCGGGCATGGTGCTGGCGCGCGGCTGTTCCGGGCGGCTTCTGGTGCTGGCGGCGACGGGGAACCTGCGGTCGGTGGTGTCGGGCCTGATCTTTGCCGTCGTGGCGCAGATGGCGCTGCATGGGTGGCTGGCGCCGCTGCGGCAATGGCTGGCGGGGCTGTGGATTACGCCGGGCGGGCGGAATGTCGATCTGATCGCCGCGCTGTCGCTGCCCGAGGGCACCGGGCTGGTGCTTGGTCTGGCCATCGCGGCGCTGGCGCTGTGGCTGGCGGCGCGAAATGCGCTGGGCTGGTCCCGGCTGGTCTTTGCCTCGGGCGTGGGCTTTGCTGTGGCGCTGGGCTGGGTGCTGACCTTCAGCCTGTCACAGGCGGCATTCGAACCCGTCAGCGTGACCTCGGCCACCTTTTCCGGTCCCTCGGCCAATATGCTGATGTTCTTTCTGACGGAAAACCCGGCGCTGGATTTCGACATCGGGCTGATACCGGGGGTGTTTCTGGGGGCCCTGCTGTCCGCCGCGCTGAAGGGCGAGCTGCATTTTCAGGGTTTCGACGGCGAAAGCCAGATGCGGCGGTCGATGTTCGGCGCGGTGCTGATGGGCTTTGGCGCCATGCTGGCGGGCGGCTGCGCCATCGGCGCGGGTGTCACCGGCGGGTCGATCTTTGCCGCAACCGCCTGGCTGGCCCTTCTGTGCATGTGGATCGGTGCGGCGATCACCGATGTCGTGGTCGATCAGCAGGGCCGCAGCGTGGCGGCCTGAGACTATTCGAACTCCATCTCGGCAAAGACCACGCCGGCGTTCTTGGTCGCCAGCTCCTCGAACGTATCCAGATGCGCCCAACGCGACTGGTCGACGTAATAGGCACCGGCCAGATCGCCGCCTTCTTCAAGATGCGCGGCGATTTTCGCCCGCAGGTCCAGCAGATAATCGCGGGTGTAGCGCCGCACCTGCGCCAGATTGGTCGGGTGGCCGTGACCGGGGATCAGATAGGTGGGGGCGAGCGGTTCCAGCTTCGTTTCCCATGTCTCGATCCAGCAGGAGGTGCAGGTGCCTTCAAAGATCGGCGGCATGCGTTCGTGAAAGGCGATGTCGCCCGCGATCATCATGCCCCATTGCGGCAGCCAGACCTGGGTGTCGCCGGGGCTGTGCGCCGGGCCGAGGTGCAGCACCTCGACCGTGACACCACCCATCTCGATCACCTTGCGGTCGGTGAAGGTTTGGGTCGGGGCGGCGATCACCGTGCCCTCGGCATTCTCGCGGGCATAGCGTTGCAGCGCCGCCAGATCCTGCGCCGCACCATCGGCAAATTCAGCCGCCGCTTCCTCATGTGCGAGGATCGGCACGCCCTGCGCCGCCCAATAGCCATTGCCCAGCATCGCATGGCCCTGACCGTTTTCGACGATGACCAGCTTCACCGGCTGGTCGGTCACTGCACGGATTTCAGCATGCAGCGCCTGGGCCAGTTTCCAGGATGCGCCAGAGTTCACTACGATCACCCCGTCGCCCGTGACGATGAAGCTCAGGTTGTTGTTATGGCCTGCGTTTTCGTAGGTCGGCGGGGCGGTGGCGCCGGTGGCGGTGAAGACATGCGGGATTACCTCGACCGGCTTCGCATAAAGCACCGATTGCGGGTATTGATCCGGGATGTCCTCGGACGCGAAGGCGGGGCTGGCGATCAGCAGCAGGGCAAGTGCGCGCATGGCTCAGCTTTCGACAAAGCGATAGGTGCCATCCGCACGTTCCGCCCGGCCGATACCGCCGCCCGGCAGGTGAAAGCCGATCAGCGCCATCTGTTCGGAAGCGAGGCGATCCAGCAGCCGCAGCCGGGTTGCGGCGGCGGTTTCGGCATCCTGATCCGAGCCGGAATGCCAGTCGGGGCGTTCAAAGGCGATATGGTGGTTGCCGATGGCATCGCCCGCGATCAGCACCCCCTCGCTGCCGGAACGCAGTTCATAGGCAATATGGCCGGGGGTATGGCCCGGCGTCAGATGGGCGGCAATGCCGGGCAGCACCTCGTCGCCGTCGGCGATGAGGCGGATCTGATCGGCGATCACCTCCAGCCGCCTTGCGGCGCCCACGGCAAAGGTGGTGCGGGCGGCGCCGATGGTGTTCACCGTCTCGGGATTGGTCCAGTAATCGAATTCGGCCTGCCCCATGACAAATTCCGCATTGGGGAAGATCGGGTCGTCGAATTCATCCAGCAGGCCCCAGAGGTGGTCGGGGTGGCCATGGGTGAACAGGACATGGGTGATGTCCTCGGGCATGACGCCCAGCGTGTCAAAGGCCTCGGCCAGCTTGCCGGCGGAGGGCATGAAATCATGACCCGCGCCCACATCGAACAGCACCATCCGGTCGCCGTCACGCAGCAGCGTGACATTGCAGGGCGGCGTCAACTGGTCGGTGCCCAGCCCGTAACGCGCCAGAATATCGGCGGCCTCGGGCGGGGCGCCGTCGAGGATGAAGCCGCCGGGCAGGGTCAGGAATCCGTCGGACAGCGTGTCGATCTGCATCGCGCCCAAGGTCAGCGTGTTGCCCGCCCAAAGGCGACGCGGCGCCAGTGGCGCGGTCACGGCGGCGGCGGCGAGAGTCATCAGGGATCGACGGCTGATCATGGCACGCTCCGTTGTGCGAGAAAGCCGCAGCAGGGTCAGGCCCGCTGCGGCAGGGATGGCGCGGGGAGAGGCCGCGCCACAGGGAGGTTACTGTGCGAAGGTGGACAGGTAGGCGATGACCGCCGCCCGATCCTCTTCCTTCTTCAGCCCCGCGAAGGACATCTTGGTGCCCTTGATGAAGGCTTTCGGGTTCTCCAGCAGGTGATGGAGAGCGGCTTCATCCCAGACCAGCCCTTCTTCCGCCATGGCAAGCAGGGGTTTGGAGTATTTGAAGCCCTCCACCTTGCCCGCCGGATGGCCGACCACATTGTTCAGCATGGGGCCGGTGCCATTCTTGGCGCTTTCGCCGACCTTGTGGCAGGCGGCGCATTTCTTGAACACCTTTTCGCCTGCGGCAACCAGTTCCTGGTCGGGACCGGCGGTCGGTGCGGCAGCCTGATCGGCGGGTGCCGCACCGGCCGCCGGTTCTGGTTCCGCCTCGGGCGTGGCTTCTGCCGGGGTTTCGGTCGCGGCGGCTTCGGCGCTGGCCGCGGCGGCTTCGGCCACGATATCCGGCAGGGTGCCCGCCGGTTTGCCATCGGGGTCGGTCGGCGTCACGTTCAGCTCCACCGCGCGCTTGGTGACCTTGGGCGCCCCTTCGGCGCAATTGGCCATGCAGGCTTCGGCGCGGAACTGGGGATATTCACTTTCCGGCCGGTCGTCGGGATAGAAGCCATCGGCATTCGGCAGCACGACTTCGGTGAAATTCTCGTTCGACAGGGTGAAATCATCTTCCACCAAGCCGTTGGAATACAGCAGGAAAGCGACGATGGCATAGGTTTCGTCCACGCTGACCGTCTGCGCCGCGCCGAAGGGCATGGAGCGGTGGATGTAGTCGTAGACGGTAGACAGATGCGGCCAGTAGCTGCCAATGGTCTTGACCGGGCGGCGGTCGGTCAGGCTGCCCTCGCCGCCTGCCAGAACCGGCCAGCTGTCCAGACCTTCGGCAAATTCGCCGTGGCAGGCGGCGCATTTCTCGGCAAAGACCTCCTCGCCTGTTTCCACATTGCCCGAACCGGGGCGCAGGCCGGTGCCATCGGGCAGCACTGCGACGTCCCATGCGGAAATCTCTTCGGGCAGGGCAGGGCGGCCAAGGCCCAGCTTGTCAGCCATCGCCGGACCGGCCAGCGTCGAAAGCGCAAGCGCCGAGCCGATCAGCAGGTTACGCGATTTCGACATTCTCGACCTCCCCGTCGGCCTTGACCCACCAAGTCTGGATACCGTTGTTATGATAGACATTGTTCAGCCCGCGGATGTCGCGCAGCGCGTTCTTGGTGGGCTGGACATAGCCGGTCTCGTCGGTGGCGCGGGATTGCAGGAACAGTTCGGACCCGTCCCAGTCGATGTCCAGATGGAAGCGGGTCAGCGCCTTGCTGCGGGCCTCACCGGTGATGCGGGCCTCCTGCCAGTTGCGCCCGCCGTCCAGCGAAACGTCAACCTTCGTGACCTTGCCATTGCCCGACCAGGCCAGACCGGAAATCACCAGCGGCCCCTTGCCATGGCGGATCGGAGCCTGCGGCGAGGGCGTGGTGATGACGGATTTTGCGTCCATCACCCATGTCCATTTGCGCGCGCGGCCATCGGGCATCAGATCGGTGTATTTAGAGGTTTCCTCGCGGCTTTCCACGGCGGCGTCATAGACCCCGATGCGGCGCAGCCATTTCACCCACATGTTGCCTTCCCAGCCCGGCACGACCAGACGCACGGGATAGCCATGTTCCTTGCGCAGCGCCTCGCCATTGGCGAAGAAGGCGACCATGACGTCATCCATCGCCTTTTCCATCGGGATGGAGCGACCGTTGGACGAGGCATCGGCGCCCTCGGCATAGATCCACTTGCCTTCGGGCTTCACACCCGCCTCGGCCAGCAGCACCTTCAGCGGCACGCCGATATATTCCATGTTGTGAATCATGCCCTGGGTGAACTGGCAGCCCTCAAGCTGCGCGCCGCCCCATTCCATGCCGCCATTCGCCGCGCATTCGAGGAAGGCGGTGGTGGTGGCGCGCGGGAAACGCAGCAGATCTTCGAAGGTGAAGACCAGCGGCTGATCGACAAGGCCGTTGATCATCAGCCGGTAATCGGCTTTCGACAGCTCGATAGCGCCGGAGTGGTGGCGTTCAAACGCGCAGCCCTGCGGGGTGATCGTGCCTTCCAGCGCGTGAATCGGCGTGAAGTTGATGGAGGAGACCGGGCTTTCGGTCAACCATTCGACATTGCGCCGCACGACATGGCTTTCGAACCGGATGGGCGTGCCATAGGGCGCGGCATCCACCGGGTCGCCGAAGGCGCTGGCCCAGTCTTGAACTTCGGTGATCAGCGGGTCGGGCGTGGCGGCGCGGGCGGCGGTGCCACCAGCCACCAGACCGGCGCCAGCCAGCGCGCCATTGCGCAGGAAGGCGCGGCGCGAGGGGCCTTTGGTGGTGGCCGGTTCGTCGGACATCTGTTCGTCAGACATGGTGCGAACTCTCCTTGGATTCTTCAGATGCCGGTCACGGTGACCGAGGTGTTGGGTTCCAGCCGGACGGTGCCGATCTTGCGGATATGGCTTTCGATCACATCCCAGATCTGCGGACCTTCGGTGTCCTGATTGACCGAGGCCCAGCCTGCGACCGTGTAGGATTTCGCGGCGTCGATGGCCTCGCCGGTATCGGTCAGCGCGAGGTTGGAAATGCGGCTGCCGATCGGTTTGGACACGTCGATCGTGTAGGCAAGCCCGCCGACGCGCACCATGTCACCGCCCTGTTGATAGTAGGGGTCGGTGTTGAACAGGTTGTCGGCCACATCCTCCATCACCGTTTTCAGCGTCTCGCCGGTCATTTCGGTGCGGTAGCACTGGCCATAGGTCATCGAGGTGACGTTGTGGATGTCCTCGCGGGTGATGGCGTCGCCGGGCAGCAGGGTGGTGCCCCAGCGGACGCCGGGGCTGAGCGCGATCTGCGCGTCCCGCTCTGACCGCACGGCGTCGCAGATCAGGTCATCCCACGAGCCGTTGAAATTGCCGCGCCGATACAGCAGGCTTTCGGTGGTGCCGATCTTTTCTTCCAGCTGAGCCTTGAAGGGCGCGCGTTCGGCGTCGATCAGCGCGGCCATGTCGGCGTCGGGCGTGATGACATCCGAGAAAATCGGGATCAGCTTGTGGCGGAAGCCCATCATCCGGCCATCGCGCACATCCAGATCGATGCGGCTGACGAACTTGCCGTTGGAGCCGGAGGCGATGAGGATGGTGTCGCCCACGATCACCGGCTCGGGCACGGCGTCATGGGTGTGGCCGGTCAGGATCACGTCGATGCCCTTGACGCGGGAAATCATCTTGCGATCCACGTCAAAGCCGTTGTGCGACAGGCAGACCACCAGATCCACGCCCTCGGCGCGGACCTCATCCACCACCTCCTGCATGCGTTCCTCGCGGATGCCGAAGCTGTATTCGGGGAACATCCAGCCGGGGTTGGCGATAGGCATGTAAGGGAAGGCCTGACCGATGACCGCGATGCGCAGGCCACCCTTTTCAAAGATCTTGTAGGGCTCGAAAGCCGGTTCGTCCCATTCCTGATCAAAGATATTGGCGCCGAGGAAGGGGAATTTGAGCTGGCTTTCCACGATCTCTTTCACGCGGTCGGTGCCATAGGTCCATTCCCAGTGGCTCGTCATCGCATCGACGCCCAGCGCGTTCATCACGTTCACCATGTCCTGACCCTTGGTCATGAACGAGGTCATGGAGCCGTGCCATGTATCGCCGCCATCCAGCAGGATCGAATCGGGTCGCGCGGCACGGATCGCCTTCACCACGGTCGCCACGCGATCCATGCCGCCCATGCGGCCGTAACCCTTGGCCAGAGCGGTGAAATCCTCGTAGGTCAGGGCATAGGCCTCGGGCGCGCCGGGCTGGATGTTGAACATCTTCAGGAAATCGGTGCCGGTGACATGTGGCACTTGCCCGCGCGCATCGCCGACGCCCAGATTGATCTCGGGTTCGCGGAAGAAGATCGGCTTCAGTTGCGCGTGGATGTCGGTCACATGGATCAGCGTCACATTGCCGAAATCGTCGAACTGCAAAAGCTGATCCTGGGTCAGCGCCTGTTGCGCCGCCAGTTTCGACCAGTTGCCGAAACCCGACAAACCATAGATCGCCGAGGCCGCCACTGACGCCTGAAGGAATTCCCTGCGGGTGATCATCCGCCACTCTCCTGCTTTCGGACAAAACGAAACCGCCGCGCGGAAAGCGCGTCAGGCCGGTTGCCCTGTCGGTAAATTGCCAAACGAATGCCCGCGCCCGGCAAGGGGCGCGGGAAAGCGGTCAGTGACGGACGGAAACGCCCTCGACCGAAAGCCCGTTGCCGCGCGAGGCGACGTAAAGCTCCAGCGCCTTGAACTCGTCCGAACCGGCCTTGAAAGTTTCGGCGCGGGTGTCGCGGACGCAGCCCACAAACCGCTGCTGGGCGGAGACCATGCCCGCATCCTTCAGGCGGTAGGTCGGGAAGCCGTTGATCTGCCCCTGACTCAGGTGGTCGGCGCGGATCATCTGGCCGTAGTGGTCTTCGTGGCAATTGGCGCAGGACATCTCAAGCTGCCCGTAACGGGTGTAGTAGATTTCCTTGCCCTTTTCCCAGAAGGGAGCGGCAGCGCCGTCGATCTTGACGTTGACGATCTGGCCGCGCGACTGCATCGAGATGACCGACAGCATATCTTTCATCTCGTTCGAGGTGGTGCCCCATTTCTCAAGGCCCATACGCTCGGTCACGCAGTTGTTGATGTAATCTTCCATGATCATCAACTTGCCCGACTTTTCGTCCACGCGCGGCATGACGGCCCGCAAGCCGGCCATGCTTTCCGGCCCCTGATGGCAGCCCGCACAGGATTCGCCGTTCTTGCCGATGGTGGCGTTCCAGCGGTCCACGCCGCGATCGTAGAAGACCATTGCGGGGTTGTCGAAGTCGTCCTTCTGAAGCGCCCGCGTCTCGTCCTCGCGGAACAGCCAGCCGGAATAGATCGTGTCCAGATGGCCCTTCAGGAATTCCGGTGCCGCGGTCTGGGTCACGAAGTCGATGGTGCCGTCATCGGTTTCCACCGACAGCGTGTCTTCCGCCGGATCGGCCATCGCCATGCCCGTGAGGGCAAGGCCGAGGGCCGTGGCGGCCAGCCAGGTCGCTTTGCGCTGCTGCATGATCTCTCCTCCCCGAAATCTCTGTGGCTGCGCGATCAGGCGACTTCGATGGGCTTCACGTCCTCGTAGACGGAGCCATCGTCGTCATACCAGGTGAACTTGAACTCGCCTGCCGCATCGACCTTTGCGTCGAATTCGAAATAGGGGTTCGTCGAAACGGCCGGGTCGATGGCCACGTCGATCACGTTCACGCCGTTCAGATCGCAGGTGAAGCGATTGATGATCGAACGCGGGATCAGCTTGCCGTCGGCATCCTTGCGCTGCCCCGATTCCATCTTGTGCGAGATCAGCGCCTTGATGGTGACCACATCGCCCGCCTTGGCCGATTTGGGAACCTTCACGCGCGGTTTTGCATCATTTGCCATTGTCGTGTTCCTCCTGTTCCCTGCCTCAGCCGCCGCAGCCGCCGATGGTGACCTTCACGGTCGCCTGCGCCTGCTTGATCGAGCCGTCAGCCATTTTCGCCAGCGCCACCACATCCTGCGTTTTCGCAAGGCGGATGCGGGTCGCTGCCATCTGGCTGCCCGCCGCCGGGCCGAAGGTGAAGGTGGCTACGGCCGGTTCCGGGTTGCCGGTGGCCAGCAGCATGATCGCCACCGCGCCGGGGGCGCTGACGGAAACCGGAACGGTATTGCCGTTCTCGGCGATTTCCGGGGCGGTCAGGGTGATGCCGTCGGTGCCGGGGGCCGCGCCGCCGGTGAAGGCATTGGTCAGCTCTTCCGTGGTGGCGGCAAGTGCCGCGCCGGGCATCGCCACGGCCGCAAGCCCGCCGAGACCGACCCACAGGGCTTCGCGTCTGGAAAGGTTCATCATGATCTCCTCAAACTTCTCGGGGCCGGTCCGTTCACTCTTTCAGAGTGACGAGATAGGCCACCACATCCTCGATCTGTGCGGCATTCAGGATCGGCGGCAACTCGCCCTCGGCGGCCTTGCCGGTGTAGCCGTTGCCGGGCCGGATGAAGCCGTCGGTCTTGTAGAAAGCGGGCATGAACGAACCGTCGAAGGTCATCTTCGCATTGGCGACGATGCCGCGCAGCTGTGCCTCGCTGTAGCGGTCGGCCACGCCATCCAGCGGCGGCGCGATATTGCCGGGGAACTGCACATCCGGCAGGGCGCCAACGACGTGGCAGGCCACGCAATTGCCCAGCGCGTTGGTCGTCATCACCTTCACCCCCTCTTCGGGGTTGCCCGGATTGCCGGTCAGCGATTGTGCGACGGCTCCCTCTTCAAAAACCACGTCCTTCGGCGCGGTATCGCTGAAGGCGGGCGTCGCGGCGGCCAGTGCCAGCAGCGTCGCCTGCACGAGGTGGCGTGTCATTGCGATCCTCCCTGATCTCTCCCTGACTCGGACGATAGCGCCGGTATGCGCGAGGATGCAATAGATTTATATGTATTCTTGAATATTCATATCTTTCTGCATTGCAGAAGCCGCGCCGCAGCGCGCGTCAGTTGGCCGGAGCCATGCGGCTGGCCAGATATTTCTGAAAATGTTCTCCATTTTCATAGCCATGGTCACGCACCCAGGTCAGCAGGGCCTCGGTGGTGCCCTTGCCGAAGGCGCCGGGCATCAGCGCGACAGAGGCTTCAGCCGCCTTCTGGCCCTCGGGCACCTGTTCGGGAAGGAAGATCATCGTGGGTGTGAACATCACCCCCCAGCGCACCGCCATGTCCTTTTCCGGCAGCACGGTGCCATCGAAATCCGTCACCTCGACATCGCCGAACAGGTTCATCTGGACGACAAAATACGATTCGCGGATCAGCGCGTCGATGGCGGGATCGGGGAAGACTTCCTCGTGCATCTTGGTGCAATAGATGCAGCCGCGTTGTTCCACGATGACCAGCAGGCGCTTGCCCTCGGTGTTGGCCTCCGACAGATCCTCGCGCAGATCCTTGAAAGTCTCGCGCAGCCAGTCAGGCTTGTGCAGCCCGTCGTCGCCGATCTCGACCGCAAGGGCAGGGGCGGCAAGCGGCAGCAGGGCAAGGGCGACAGTGGCAAGCATACGGCGCATGGAGTGCTCCTTCATTTCAATGTCGCGGACCAGTCGAAGTTGCGGATCAGCCAGTCCGACAGGAATGTCACGGAATTGGTGGCAATCAGGATGGCAAACACCAACAACATCACTCCCATCACCTTTTCGACATAGCCCATAAGGTTGCGGTTGCGGGCAACCCAGCGCAGGAAGGGCTGCGCGAAGGCGGCGGCGATCACGAAGGGTGAGGTCATCGCCAGCCCGAAGGTCAGCACCAGCGCGGTGCCCTGCCACAGCGTGTCCTTGGTCGAGGCAATCAGCAGGATCGAGGCCAGCACCGGCCCGACACAGGCTGTCCAGCCAAAGCCGAAGGCAAGGCCCATCACATAGGCGCCGACCACGGTTTTCGGGTCGCCCTTGCTTTCCATCCGCGCCTCGCGCAGCAGGAAGGGGATGCGCAGCACGCCCAGAAAATGCAGGCCAAAGACGAAGATCACCGCCGCCGCCGCATAGGTCAGCCATTCCTTCCACATGCGGAAGGCCTGCCCCGCCGCCGTGGCGCCAAGCCCCATCAGCCCGAAAATCGTGGTCACACCCAGCGCGAAAAACAGCGCCGAGATGAACAGTCGCCGTTGCGCGCCGGGCGCAATCTGGCCCTGTCCACGCAGTTCGGCCACTGACATGCCGCCCATGTAGCTGAAGTAGAAAGGCACCATGGGCAGGATGCAGGGCGAGAAAAACGCCAGCAACCCGGCCAGTGCGGCCCCGCCGAAACTCACATCCGTCAGCATCCGCCTCCTCCCCGAAGCGCCGCTTGCCCAGAAGGGCATTTTCAGATTAGGATATTTCTATGCAACTATAGGGTTGTCAACATGACTCGTTCGGGCTTCTTGGCCGCGTTTGTGCTGTTCTGCGGCTGGGGCTCTGCCGCAGTGGCCGGGTTGAGCCTGCTGATGTTCGAACAGCCGGGCTGCATCTATTGTGCGCGCTGGACCGAGGATGTCGGCCCCGAATACCCGCTGACCGAAGAGGGGCGCGCGGCCCCGCTGACACGGATCGACCTTCATGCGGCGCTGCCGGAGGGTGTGCGGATCAACAGCGCCCCGATTTTCACCCCCACCTTCGTCCTTCTGTCCGATGGGGTGGAGGTCGGCCGGATCGAGGGTTATCCGGGCGAGGATTTCTTCTGGCCTCTGCTGGGTCAGCTTATCCGTGACGCGGAGCCGTCCGGGGGCTGAGGCTGCGCCGCGTCGATTCGCGCCTAAAGTGCCGTTTCCTTCGGGATTCGGTTGCGGTAGCTGCCCGCTGGCGGCATTAAGGGCGGCAAGCGGATCTGGATGTCGAAGTTGCGCGATGGCGAACAACAGGACCACGGCCTATCCCCCCTCCCCCCGTTGGAGGGGCTGGTCGTGCAGGCCGGTGAGGCGGCCAATTTTCTGAAGGCGCTGGGGCATGACGGGCGGCTGACCATCCTGTGTCATCTGGTGTCGGGTCCGAAAAGCGTGACCGAGCTTGAAAACCTGTTGTCCTCGCGGCAGGCTGTGGTCAGTCAGCAACTGGCGCGGCTGCGGCTGGAGGGGCTGGTCAGCGCGCGGCGGGACGGGCAGGCGATCTATTATTCGATCCTCGATCCGCGGGTTGAAAGGATGCTCGGCCTGCTGGGGAGCATGTTCTGCAAGCCGGAGTGACGCGGCAAGCCGCTGGCGCCCGCGCCGGGGCCGCAGCCAAGGGAGGAACCGGGAATGGATGATCTGCCCTATGGGCTGCTTGCCGCGCTTGTGGGTCTGGCGGGCGGTGTCGTGCTGGGCCTTGCGGCCCGGCTGGGGGATTTCTGCACACTGGGGGCATTGGAAAGCGCGGCTTACGGCAAGGATGCCCGCCGCCTGCGGCTTTGGGGCATCGTTCTGGGCGTGGCGATCCTTGGCACGCAGTTCGGCGCGCTGGCCGGGCTGATCGACCTTTCCGCCACCTACTACCACAGCCTTGCCTGGAACCCGCTGGCCTCGGTCATAGGCGGGCTGGTGTTCGGCTACGGCATGGCGATGGCGGGCAATTGCGGCTTCGGTGCACTGGTGCGTTTTGGCGGCGGTGATCTGCGGTCGCTGGTCGTCGTGGTCGTCATGGGTATCTTCGGGTTCGTCGCGCTGTCGGGGCCGCTGGCCCCGCTGCGTGTCGCCCTGTTTCCGCAGCCCGATGCTGCCGGGCCGCAGGGGATTGCCAATGACCTGCAAGGCTGGACCGGCCTGCCCGTCGCGGCAACGGCGGCGGTGCTGGGGCTGGCCTGTATCGGTTGGGCGCTGGCCCATCGCCCGCTGCGCGAACGCCCCGGCATGATTGCCTGGGGTGTGGCGGCCGGGCTGGCGGTGGTCTGGTGCTTTGCGGGCACGAGTTGGCTTTACGAGGCGAGCCTTGGGGCGGTGCAGGTGGAAAGCGCCTCTTTCACCGCGCCGGTGGGGCGCACGCTGATCTTCCTGATGACCTCGACCGCCGGGGGTATCACGTTCTCGGTTGGCTCGGTGCTTGGGGTGATGCTGGGGGCGCTGATCGGCTCGACCATCCGGGGCCTGTTCAAATGGGAAGCCTGCGAAGACCCGCGCGAGTTGGGCCGTCAGGTCGGCGGCGCGGTGCTGATGGGGATCGGCGGCGTGATCGCGCTGGGCTGTTCGGTCGGGCAGGGCGTCAGCGCCTTCGCCACGCTGGCATGGTCCGGCCCGGTGACGCTGGCCGCCATCGCCGCCGGGGCACTGCTGGGCCTGCGCCATCTGATCGCCGGTTACGAACCGGAGTGATCGCCCGAAACCATCGTTGACAATCGCGTGACCGGCCCGCCCGATCACCGCAAGGTTATCGCGTCGTCGCAAGTCGTGTTTATAGTGGGGGCATTCCAGCTAGGAGAGCCAGACAATGAAATTGACCACGCGCATTCTGACCCTTGGCCTGATCGTGGCCGGCGGCATGGCCTTCGCCGAGGGCGAGGCGACCGACCCCACGGTGAAAGCCCGGCAGGAGCTGATGAAAACCATCGGCGGCAATACAAAAGCCCTCGGCGATATGGCGGGCGGCAAGGCCGATTTCGATGCCGCCAAGGCCGAAGCTGCAAAGGCGGCGATTCTGGCCGCTTCGGCCGAGATCGCGGCGAAGTTTGAAACCAACGCAACCGACCCGGAAACCGAGGCGAAGCCGGAAATCTGGTCCAACTGGGATGATTTCGTCAGCAAGGCCGACGCGCTGAAAACCGCAGCCGGGGCGCTGGATGCGACCTCGCTGGACGGGGTGAAGGCTGGAATGGCTGGTGTCGGCGGTGCCTGCAAGGCCTGCCATACCGCCTATCGGATGTAACTTGCGGATCGCCCGGCGCTTTTGGGCCGGGCGCTTCTCTGCTCTGGTCAGCCGCAGGTGATGGCCTCGATGCGGCCCTCTTCCGTCAGCGTGACATTCATCCGACCCGAAGCGTAGTCCATCGTGACGGCCATGCCCGGCTCGATAACCCGCATCGGACCGCTGTGCGCGATCTGGCCTATGGCTTCGCGCGGCTGGCCGACAAGATGCTGCCACTTGGCCGCGCCACAGGTGCCGCCAAGGGCTGCGGGCGGCGGTTCCTCAGGAACGCACCCGGAAAGCGTAATCACCAGCGCCCCGGACAGAGCCATGAAACCAAGGGTCTTGCGCATTTCATCTCCTCCTCAGATCACCCGCAACGGAAGCCTGCGATGCGGTCCTGCCTGTCCAGCAGGACATTGAGCCGGTTGGGGCGATAGTCTTCCGTAATGGCCAGATCCGGCGGGACCAGACGATGTTCCTCTGGCATATACTGTTCGTCCAGTGCATCGGCCGGCTGTCCGATCCAGCCAGCCAACCGATTGGCACCGCAGGCGCCTCCCTGATAGTCCGGCGCCTGCACGCAACCGGCAAACACCAGCAGGCAACCCGAAAACCACTTCCTCATCCGTCACCGATCCTGAAGCATTGGCCCTGCAACAGCCATTGGCCACAAGGCTGATGGGCCTGAACCTTTGGCCCAAGCTCAGCCACAGGTGATGCGAACGACCGTGCCTGCCGGATCGAGGTGAAAGTTGATGCGGAAGGAATCGTATTCTTCCTGACTGACAATGCCGCCGGGTGTCACGAAACGTGTGGGCCGGGTGATGCCCGCGGCTGTCACCGAAGACTGGTTCTGCCCCTTCAGATACTGGTAGTCCGCCGCGTGGCAGGTATCCGGCTCGCGGTCGTTCAGACCCGGCGTCAGGTCGATCGGCTGCCCGGTCACCGGGTCGATGCCCGGCGTTACCACCAGAGGCGGCGGCTGATACGGCTCGGGCGCGGGGGCGCAAGCCGCAGTCGCAAGGGCCAGAAGCAGGCCGAGGGTGGTCGTAACTCGTGTCATCAGTGCCGTTTCCCGCGTTGCAATTCTTCCGTGTTTCGCACAGCTTGGGCCAAATTGACAGAGGGAGGAGCCTATGCGCACCCGTGCCGCGGTGGCCGTTGCCGCCGGAAAACCGCTTGAGATCATGGAAGTGAACCTCGAAGGGCCGAAATTCGGCGAGGTTCTTGTGGAAATCAAGGCCACCGGCATTTGCCACACCGACGAATTCACCCTGTCGGGCGCCGACCCGGAAGGGCTGTTCCCGGCGATTCTCGGCCATGAGGGCGCGGGCGTCGTGGTCGAATGCGGTCCCGGCGTGACCACGCTGAAACCCGGCGATCACGTTATCCCGCTTTACACTCCGGAATGCCGGGAATGCCCGAGCTGCCTGAGCCAGAAGACCAACCTCTGCACCTCGATCCGCGCGACGCAAGGCCAGGGCATGATGCCCGACGGCACCTCGCGGTTTTCCATGCTGGATGGCACACCGATCCATCACTACATGGGCTGTTCGACCTTCGCACAGCATACCGTGGTGCCGGAAATCGCCCTTGCCAAGATCCGCGACGATGCGCCCTTCGACAAGGTCTGTTACATCGGCTGCGGCGTTACCACCGGCATCGGCGCGGTGATCAACACTGCGAAGGTGGAGATCGGCGCCAAGGCGGTGGTCTTCGGTCTGGGCGGCATCGGGCTGAACGTGATCCAGGGCCTGAAACTTGCTGGTGCCGACATGATCATCGGGGTCGATCTGAACAACGACAAGAAGGAATGGGGCGAACGCTTCGGCATGACCCATTTCGTCAACCCGAAAGAGATTGAAGGCTCGGTCGTCCAGCATATCGTCAACATGACGAAAACCCCGGCCGATCAGATCGGCGGCGCCGATTACAGCTTCGATTGCACCGGCAACGTCAAGGTGATGCGTGACGCGCTGGAATGCACCCATCGCGGCTGGGGCGTCTCGGTGGTGATCGGCGTGGCGCCGGCAGGGGCCGAGATCAGCACGCGGCCCTTCCAGCTGGTGACCGGGCGGCAGTGGAAAGGTACCGCCTTCGGCGGCGCGCGCGGTCGCACCGATGTGCCGAAAATCGTTGACTGGTATATGGACGGCAAGATCCAGATCGATCCGATGATCACCCACACGCTGAGCCTTGAGGACATCAACAAGGGCTTCGATCTGATGCACGAAGGCAAGTCGATCCGCGCCGTGGTCGTCTACTGATCTGTCGGACCGGGGGCGCTTCGCCCCCCCGGACCCCCCGAGGATATTTTCAGACAGAAAATGAGGGCGCCGCATATAGTGGATTTTCTGTCCATAAGTATCCCACGGGGGTCCGGGGGTGTGAAACCCCCGGTCCGCAACCAGCCAGAGGCGCCCGGCCGGATTATCGAAATTCCTCATAATCTTTTCCAGAAATGTGAATTTGAATCCTGCGGGCAATCTGCCTAGGGTCCCGGCTTCCTGAAGAAGCCCATGATCCGATGCAGATTTTCCAGATTCCAGACAGCCCGAACACCGACCTTCTGAACCGTCTTGCGCGCGAGCGTATCCTGATCCTCGACGGGGCGATGGGCACGCAGATCCAGGCCCTGGGTCTGGGGGAGGAGGATTTTCACGGTTGTGCCTGCCGCCATCATTCGGACCATCCGCAGAAGGGCAACAACGATCTTCTGAGCCTGACGCAGCCTGCGGCGGTGGAGGAGATCCATTTCCGCTATGCCATGGCGGGGGCGGATATTGTCGAGACCAATACTTTTTCCGCCACCACCATCGCGCAGGCGGATTACGGTATGGAAGCGGCGGTGCATGACCTGAATGTTGCAGGCGCGCGGCTGGCGCGGGCGGCGCTGGACCGGGCGACGGCAATCGACGGCAGGCCGCGTTTCGTGGCCGGGGCGGTGGGGCCGACCAACCGCACGGCGAGCCTCAGCCCCGATGTCAACGACCCCGGTTATCGTGCTGTCACCTTCGATGATCTGCGCCGCGCCTATGGCGCGCAGGTGCGTGGCCTGATGGAGGGCGGCGCCGATCTGATCCTGATCGAGACCATCTTCGACACGCTGAACGCCAAGGCGGCGATCTTTGCCTGCATGGAGGTTTTTGCCGAAGCCGGGCGCCGCCTGCCGCTGATGATTTCCGGCACGATCACCGATGCCTCGGGGCGCACATTATCTGGGCAGACGCCGACCGCTTTCTGGCATTCGGTGGCTCATGCCCGGCCTTTCACCGTGGGGCTGAACTGTGCGCTGGGGGCCAGCGCCATGCGGCCGCATCTGGCCGAACTCGCGCAGGCGGCGGATGTGGCGGTCTGCGCCTATCCCAATGCCGGGCTGCCCAATGCCTTTGGCCAATATGACGAAGGCCCCGAGGAAACCGCCCGCCAAGTGGCTGATTTCGCGCGCGAAGGGCTGGTGAATGTGGTCGGCGGCTGCTGCGGCACCACGCCGGATCATATTCGCGCCATTGCCGAAGCCGTGGCGGACCTGTGCCCGAGGAGTGTGAAATGACCCGGCTTCTGCGCCTCTCCGGCCTCGAACCCTTCACCCTGACGCCCGACATTCCCTTCGTGAATGTGGGGGAGCGCACGAATGTCACCGGCTCGGCGCGCTTCCGCAAGCTGATCGTCAACCGCGACTATGCCGCTGCGCTGGAGGTGGCGCGCGATCAGGTGGAAAACGGCGCGCAGATCATCGACATCAACATGGATGAGGGGCTGATCGATTCAAAAGCCGCCATGGTCGAGTTTCTGAACCTGCTGGCAGCCGAGCCGGATATCGCCCGTGTGCCGGTGATGATCGACAGTTCCAGATGGGAGGTGATCGAGGCGGGCCTGCAGTGCGTGCAGGGTAAGCCCGTCGTCAATTCCATCAGCATGAAGGAGGGGGAGGCCGCGTTCCGGCATCAGGCGGGGCTCTGCCTGGCCTATGGCGCGGCCGTGGTCGTCATGGCCTTTGATGAAACGGGGCAGGCTGATACCTTCGCGCGCAAGACTGAAATCTGTGCCCGCGCCTATCGCATTCTGGTGGATGAAGTCGGCTTCCCGCCCGAGGACATCATCTTTGACCCCAATATCTTCGCCGTGGCGACCGGGATCGAGGAACACAACAATTACGGTGTCGATTTCATCGAGGCGACGCGGTGGATTCGTGCGAACCTGCCGCATGCGCATGTGTCGGGGGGTGTCTCCAACCTTTCGTTCAGCTTTCGCGGCAATGATGCGGTGCGCGAGGCGATGCATGCCGTCTTTCTGTATCATGCCATCGCGGCGGGGATGGACATGGGTATCGTCAATGCCGGGCAGCTTGTGGTCTATGACCAGATCGAGCCTGAGTTGCGAACGCGCTGCGAGGATGTCGTGCTCAACCGCCGTCCGGATGCGACCGACCGGCTGCTGGAGATCGCGGATCGCTTCCGGGGTGGCGCAAAGGAAGAAAAGGGCCGCGATCTGGCATGGCGCGACTGGCCGGTGGAAAAGCGGCTGGAACATGCGCTGGTGAACGGGATCACCGAATTCATCGAAGCCGATACCGAGGCTGCGCGCCTTAACGCCGCGCGCCCGCTGGATGTGATCGAAGGCCCGTTGATGGCGGGGATGAATGTGGTGGGCGACCTGTTCGGCGCGGGCAAGATGTTCCTGCCGCAAGTTGTGAAATCGGCCCGCGTGATGAAACAGGCCGTCGCGGTTCTGTTGCCGTTCATGGAAGAAGAGAAGCGGCTGAACGGCGGATCGGGGCGTGAAAGCGCGGGCAAGATCCTGATGGCCACGGTGAAGGGCGATGTGCATGACATTGGCAAGAACATCGTCGGCGTGGTTCTGGCCTGCAACAATTACGACATCATCGACCTTGGTGTGATGGTGCCGCCGCAGAAGATCCTTGAGGTCGCAAAGGCCGAGAAGGTGGATGCCATCGGTCTTTCCGGCCTGATCACCCCCTCGCTGGACGAGATGGTCCATATGGCGTCCGAGATGGAACGCGAAGGGCTGTCGATTCCCTTGCTGATCGGCGGGGCCACGACCTCGAAGGTGCATACGGCGGTGAAGATCGTGCCGCGCTATTCCGGCCCGGCGGTCTATGTGCTGGATGCCAGTCGCGCGGTGGGGGTGGTGAGCAACCTGCTCAGCCCCACGCAGAAGGTGCCCTATATCGCGCAGATCCGGGCAGAATATGCCGAGGTTTCGGACCGTCACGAAAGGGCGGAGCGTGCAAAGTTGCGGCTGCCGCTGGCGCAGGCGCGCGCGAATGCGCTGAAACTCGACTGGTCGGGCTATCAGGTGCCGGTGCCGCAATTCCTTGGCGCGCGGGCGGTTGATGACTGGGATCTGGCCGAGATTGCGCGTTACATCGACTGGACCCCGTTTTTCCAGACATGGGAGATGCGTGGCGTCTATCCCCGTATTCTGGAGGATGAGGCGCAGGGCGCGGCAGCGCGGGCCCTGTTTGCCGATGCGCAGGACATGCTGGCGCGGATCATCGCGGAACGCTGGTTCCGGCCGCGTGCCGTGGTGGGCTTCTGGCCTGCCCAGACTTCGGGCGATGACATCCGGCTTTATTGCGGCGAGGACAGGCAACTGCCGCTGGCCACCCTGCACAGCCTGCGCCAGCAACATGCCAAGCGGGCAGGGCGGCCCAATCTCGCATTGGCCGACTTTGTCGCGCCCGAGGGCGGGCCGCGCGATTATGTTGGCGGGTTCGTCGTGACGGCGGGACCGGAGGAAGCGGCGATTGCCGATGCCTTCGACCGCGCGAATGACAATTATTCGGCCATCATGGTCAAGGCGCTGGCCGACCGTTATGCCGAGGCAATGGCCGAGATGCTGCATCAGCGCGTGCGGCGCGAGCTTTGGGGCTATGCGCCGGACGAGGCCTTTGATCCGCAGGAGCTGATCGGTGAACCCTATCGCGGCATCCGTCCTGCCCCCGGCTATCCGGCCCAGCCCGATCACACCGAAAAGCGCACGCTGTTCCGTCTGCTGGAGGCCGAGGCCCATACCGGCGTGCACCTGACGGAAAGCATGGCGATGTGGCCGGGGTCTTCGGTGTCAGGGCTCTATCTCGCGCATCCCGAAAGCCATTATTTCGGCGTGGCGAAGGTGGAACGCGATCAGGTGCAGGATTACGCCGCCCGCAAGGGCATGTCGCAGGACGAGGCGGAACGCTGGCTGGCGCCGGTGCTGAACTATGATCCTGCCGCAAAGGCAGTGGCCTGAGGCGTGCTCTGGCCCCGGCCTCGTCATATCTGCGCCTGAATTCGCGGCGAGTCTGCCCGCGTGTTGTTTGCCGGATACCCGATGATGCGTGACCTGATGACCGATCCTGCCCGCCTTGACCCGATCGAAACCGCCTCGCGCGATGAAATCGCGGCGCTGCAACTGGCGCGGCTGAAATGGTCACTGACCCATGCGTGGGAGAATATCCCGGCGATGCGCGCGAAGTTTGAGGCGCATGGGGTGCATCCGTCTGACCTGCGGCGGCTGGAGGACATCCGGCTGTTTCCCTTCACCGTGAAGGATGACCTGCGCGCGACCTATCCTTTCGGGATGTTTGCCGTGCCGCGCGAACAGGTGATCCGGCTGCACGCCTCGTCGGGGACCACCGGCAAGCCTACGGTGGTGGGCTACACCCGCAATGATCTGGACACATGGTCGGGGCTGATGGCGCGCTCGCTCCGGGCGGCGGGGGCGCGGCCGGGGGATGTGGTGCATGTGGCCTATGGCTATGGCCTGTTCACCGGCGGTTTCGGCGCGCATTACGGCGCGGAACGGCTGGGCTGCACGGTCGTGCCGGTCTCGGGCGGGATGACGCCCCGGCAGGTGACCCTGATCGAGGATTTCGGCGCGACGGTGATCTGCGCGACGCCCTCTTATATGCTATCGATCCTCGATGAATACCGGGCGCGCGGTCTTGACCCCGCGCGCAGCCCCCTGCGAACCTCGATGTTCGGCGGCGAGCCGTGGAGCAACGCCATGCGCACCGAGATCGAGACCGCCTTCGACATGCATGCCATTGATTGCTATGGCTTGTCCGAAGTGATGGGGCCGGGCGTCGCCATGGAATGCGTGGAAACCAAGGATGGCCCGCATCTTTGGGAAGATCACTTCTACCCCGAGATCATCGACCCCGACACGGGCGCGGTGCTGCCCGATGGCGCGGTGGGCGAGCTGGTGCTGACCTCGCTGACCAAAGAGGCGCTGCCGATCATCCGCTACCGCACCCGCGATCTGACGCGGCTGTTGCCCGGCACGGCCCGTTCGATGCGGCGGATCGAGAAGATCGCCGCGCGCAGCGATGACATGATCATCCTGCGCGGGGTGAACCTGTTCCCCTCGCAGATCGAGGAGCAGATCCTCGCTCTGCCGGGCCTCGCGCCGCATTGGCAGATCGAACTGGCGCGCAAGGGCCGGATGGATACGCTGACCGTAGTCGCCGAAACCGTGGCGGGCATGGATGAGGCTGCCCGCGCGGATCTGGCATCCCGGCTGCAAAAGCGGGTGAAGCAGGGTATGGGTATCAGCATCACGGCGCGCCTTGGCCCACCCGGCAGCGCCCCGCGCAGTGAGGGCAAGGCGAAACGTGTGCTGGACCTGCGGCCGCGCGGCTGACCCGCCTGCTCGTCACGCAATCTTTATGCGTCTTTACGATGCTGCCCGCTGGCCCGTCGGCCTGAGGACGGCTAAGCTGCGCCGGATGACGGAGACAGGCCCATGACCGAGGACAGCCGCGGCGACACGCCCCGCCCCGACCGCACGCAGCGGCAGGGTCGGCGCATGCGCGGGTTCGAGCCGGCCTCGGGTTTGCTGAAGGATCGTATCCGCAGCGCCGGGGAAAGCCGGGGTTTTGCGGTGACGCGGCTTCTGACCCACTGGCCTGATGTGGTGGGCGCCGATCTGGCACGGATCACCCGACCGGTGAAGGTGGGCTTTGCGCGCGGGGCCTTCGGGGCGACGCTGACGCTGCTGGTCAAACCTACCGATGCGCCCATGGTGCAGATGCAGCTGCCGCGCATCAAGGAACGGGTAAACGCCTGCTACGGCTATGCCGCGATCGGCCGCATCACCCTGACCCAGACTGCGCCCTCGGGTTTCGCCGAGGGGCAGGCGCAGTTCACCCCGGCCCCCCCTGCGGCGCCGAAACCTGTCGCCCCCGAAATCGCCCGCGAGGCGCGCGCCACAGCCGAGGGCGTGCAGGACGAGGGGCTGAGAAGCGCCCTTGAAACGCTGGCGCAGAATATCTTAACTCGCCGGAAAAGCTGAAAGGCATTGCCATGAACCTTCTGACCCGCCGCGGCCTGCTTGGCCTTGCCTTGTCCACCACGGCCATCGGCCTTTTCGGTGGCCTGCTGGGCGGCACCGCCGTCTTTGCGCAAACCGATGCAGCCACCGCCTCGGCGGAAGGGACGGCCCCGCCAGAGGTGGTGGAACTCGTGCTGGGTAACCCTGACGCGAAGGTCACGCTGACCGAATACGCCTCTTACACCTGCCCGCATTGCGCGAACTTCCACAGCGATGTGTTCAAGCCGCTGAAGGCCGATTACATCGACACCGGCAAGGTGAAGTTCGTCTACCGCGAGGTCTATTTCGACCGCTACGGGCTGTGGGCCGCGATGATGGCGCGCTGCGGCGGCGAGATGCGCTACTTCGGCATCAACGGCCTGCTGTTCGAAAAACAGAGGGAATGGGCCGCTTCGGACGATCCGAATGTGGTGATCAACAATCTCAAGACCATTGGCCGCAGCGCCGGAATGACTGACGACCAGCTTGACGCCTGCTTCAAGGATCAGGCCATGGCCGAGGCCATGGTCACGAAATTCCAGGAAAACATGGAGGCCGACGGGGTGGAAGGCACGCCGACCCTGTTCATCAACGGCACCAAACATTCGAACATGAGCTATGCCGACCTGAAGGCACTGCTGGATGCGGAGCTTGCCAAGTAAGATGCCCGCACCGCTGGAAGGTATTCGTGTGATCGAACTGGCCCGGATTCTTGCCGGGCCATGGGCCGGGCAGACGCTGGCCGATCTGGGCGCCGAGGTCATCAAGGTCGAGGCGCCGGAAGGCGATGATACCCGCCGCTGGGGTCCCCCTTTCATCGAGCGCGAGGGCGACCGCAGCGCCGCGTATTTCCATTGCTGCAATCGCGGCAAACGCTCGGTCACCTGCGATTTCCGCACCCCGGAAGGGCAAGAGGTCGTGCGCCGTCTGGTGGCCGATGCCGATGTGGTGATCGAGAATTTCAAGCTCGGCGGGCTGAAGAAATACGGGCTGGATTACGAAAGCCTGCGCGCGGTGAACCCGCGACTGATCTATTGCTCCATCACCGGCTTCGGCCAGACCGGGCCGTATGCCGCCCGTGCGGGATATGACTTCATCATTCAAGGCATGACCGGGTTGATGAGCGTGACCGGCGAACCCGAGGGGCAGCCGCAGAAGGTGGGCGTGGCGGTGACCGATGTCTTTACCGGCATCTATTCCGCCACCGCGATCCTTGCCGCGATCGTGCAACGCGGCCGCACCGGCGAGGGGCAGCACATCGACATGGCGCTGATGGATGTGGCGACCTCGATCATGGCCAACCAAGCGATGAACTACCTCGCCACCGGCACGCCGCCGCGCAAGATGGGCAATGCGCACCCGAACCTTGCCCCCTATGCGGTGTTCGATTGCGCCGATGGATGGATCATCCTCGCCACCGGAAACGACAGCCAGTATCGCAAGCTTTGCGGCCTTCTGGGCCTGCCGGAAATGGCCGATGATCCGCGCTTCCTGACCAACGCCGACCGCGTCGCCCACCGCGAGGTGATGACCGAGGCGCTCAGCGCGGCGACGCGGGCCATGACCAAGGCCGATCTGCTGGCCGCCTGTGAGGCGCAGGGCGTGCCTGCCGGGCCGATCAACGACATGGCCGAGGTCTTTGCCGATCCGCAGATCGTGGCGCGCGGCATGCAGATCGCGCCAGACGGTGTGCCGGGCGTGCGCTCGCCCTTCACCTTCTCGGGGGCCGAACTGTCGCTGGACCGTCCGTCGCCGAAACTGGGCGAACATCAGGCGGAAATTCTGGGGAAGTGAAATTTCGGGCAAGTCCCGAATTTTCCCTGCGAAAGCGGGTCCATGACGGGGCGGCGGCTTTAACTCCGCCGCCGCTTCCGCTAGCGTGGCGACATATCCTAAAGCGGAGCTTTATCATGGCGCAACGTCTGCATCTCGTCTTTGGCGGCGAGTTGGTCAGCCCGACGAAGAACGTCTTCAAGGACGTGTCGAAAATCCATGTCGTCGGCATGTTCCCGGACTACCAGACCGCCTACGGCGCTTGGAAGGCCGAGGCGCAGCGCACTGTGGATGACGCCCACATGCGCTATTTCATCGCCCATATCCACCGTCTGCGGGATGAGGCCGAACCCGGCTCGCCGACCGAGGAGCTGGGGGCCTGATCGCCCCCCGGCGCATGAATGCCCTCCATCGGCCTGACGCTATACCAGATCGCGGCCCGGAAAGAGCCGCTGATCCGGCCTGATTGGCCAGACCGGCCAGCGGGTCGGCTGGTCTGGCTGCATGCGCCGACGGCCGATCTTGCACCGCAGATGGCCGAACTGGCCCGCCATATCCGCGAGGAGGACGGGCATCCTGTGTTGCTGACCGCGCCAGATCGCCCCGTCGCCTTGCCGGAAAGGGTGATCTGGCTGCCGCCGCCGGGGGAAAGCGCTGCGGGCGCGCGGCAGTTTCTGGATCATTGGCGCCCGGATGTCGTGCTGTTCTCGGGCGGCGAGTTGCGGCCTTCGATGTTGAACGAGGCAGCGCAGCGTCGCATTCCCATGGCAATGCTGGCTGCGCGCGCGCCCTATCTGCCCCCCGGCCGTGAAGGCTGGTATCCGGGGCTGATCAAATCGGCGCTGGCCGATCTGACGCAGATCTGCGCGGTTGACGAGACGGCGGCGCGCAGCCTGCGCCGGTCAGTCGCCGCCAATCGCATCAGCGTTTCGGGTCGTCTGGAAGAGCCCAGCCACGTTCTGTCGGGCAATGAGGCAGAGCGCGAGGAGCTGGCGCATCTGTTCGCGGCGCGTCCGGTCTGGCTGGTCGCCTGTCTGCCGGAGGCCGAGGAAACCGCAGTGATCGAGGCGCATCGCGCAGCGTTGCGGCAGGCGCATCGGCTGCTGCTGATCCTTGTGCCCGAGGATGCGGCCCGCGCGCCGGTCCTCGCGCAGCGGATGGAGGCGGAGGAAGGCTGGCAGGTCGCGCAGCGCAGCGCGGATGAGGAGCCGGAGCCGGAAACCGAAGTGTTCATTACCGATGCCACGGAAATGGGGCTGTGGTATCGGCTGGCGCCGATCTGCTTTCTGGGCGGATCGCTGGCCGGAACGGGCTGCATTCGCAATCCGATGGAGGCGGCGGCACTGGGCGCCTCGCTGATCCACGGGCCGCGCCCCGGCGCATGGGGCGCGGCGCTGGGCCGTCTGGGGGCCGCGCGCGGCGCGCGGTCGGTTGCCTCGGTCCCCGATCTGGCCGAGGCGGTGGCCGAGCTGTTGGCGCCCGACCGGGCGGCGCAACTGGCCCGCGCGGCATGGATCGTTTCTTCGGAAGGCTCTGAGGCGACAGCGCAGGCAATGGTGCTGATGCGGCAATTGCTGGGGGAGGGCTGAGCCATGCGCGCGCCGGATTTCTGGTTTCAACCGAAGCCGACGCTGACGGCACGGCTGCTCGGCCCGCTGGGTGCGCTTTATGCCGCAGTCACCGCGCGCCGGGTGGCGCAGGCCGGGTATCGCGCCTCGGTTCCGGTCATCTGTATCGGCAACCTGAACGCGGGTGGCACCGGAAAGACGCCAACCGCGCTCGCGCTGCTGGAGCGGCTGCCCGAAGGCGTTCATGTTGTGACGCGCGGACATGGCGGACGCTTGGCCGGGCCGGTGCAGGTGCAGCCCCGGCATCTGGCCTCCGAGGTGGGGGACGAACCGCTGCTGATCGCCCCTTTCGCGCCGGTCTGGGTGGCGAAGGACCGTGCCGCCGGTGTGAAGGCTGCCGAGGCAGCAGGCGCGCGCGTCATCCTGCTGGATGACGGGTTTCAGAACCCTTCGGTGCAGAAAGATCTGTCCATCGTGGTCGTCGATGCGGCGCAGGGCTTTGGCAACGGGTTGTGTCTGCCCGCCGGTCCGCTGCGTGAGCCCGTGGCGGCGGGGCTGGCGCGGGCGGATTTTCTGCTGTCCATCGGGGATGCATCGGCGCAGGCGCGGTTCGTGGCGGATTTCCAAGCGCCCGTGCCGCATCTGCGCGGGCGGCTGGAAGTTCTGCCCACCGGCATGGGCTGGCAGGGGGAGCGGGTGCTGGCATTCGCGGGCATCGGCCAGCCAGCGAAGTTCTTCGCCTCGCTGCGCGCCGAAGGCGCGATCATCGCCCGCGAAGTGCCGCTGGATGATCACCAGCCGCTGTCGCCCGCGCTGCTGGCGCGGCTGGAACGTGACGCGGCGATGCTGGGCGCCCAGATGGTGACGACCGAAAAGGATGCCGTGCGCCTGCCCGCCGCCTTCCGCCCCAAGGTGCTGACCCTGCCGGTGCGGCTGCGGCTGGATGACTGGCTGCCACTTGAGGCGGCGCTGGTCAGGATCGGCGCGCTTGCCCGGCCCGGCGATCCGGCGTAGCTGTGGGCGCGGAACGGCAAGGCGCGGAGGGCGGCATGGCAAACGATGACGGCAAGGTGAAGCGACCGCAGCAGGTTTATACGCTGGTGGTCGAGGTCGGCCGCAAATCGGGGGACGGCCTGCCCGACAAGGCAACCGGCGCTGCGCTGATGATCTATGCCAGCGGCGTGGACGAGGCCGAGGCGGTGCGCGAAACCGTTGCCATTCTCAAGCAAGCCGATCTGGCGCCGCTGGACGTGTCGGGCTATGGCACGCTGGACGAACGGATAGAGGCGGGGGACGAGATCCCGGACGAAGAACGCGCGCTGATGCAGCGCGCGCTTGAGGAAAATTCGGTTGTGGTGGCGCAGATGACGCCGTTCTTCGACTGACCGGAAAAGGCTCAGCCCGCGGGAAAGCTGTCTTTCATCGACGGGCGGGCGCTGATCGTGGCAAACCATTCGGCCAGACGCGGGCGGGTGCTGCGCCAGTCCTTGCTGGCAAAGCGGAAATCCAGATACCCCAACGCGCAAGCGGCGGCGATGGAAGCGGCATTGAACCCGTCGGTGATCGTGGCGAACCAGCGGCCTTCCAGATCGTCCAGACCCGAATCGATCTTGTCCATCTGGCCGCGCGACCAGTCCTCCCAACGCTTTTCCTCGGGGCGCAGCGCGTTTTCATAGCGATGCAGCAGGGCGGCATCCAGGATGGATTCGGCCAGAGCCTCGGCGGTCAGCACAGCAAAGCGGCGGGCGTCCTGCGGGTAAAGCGGATCGCCTGCAACACCAAGACTATCGACGTATTGCGTGATGACGCGGCTGTCGAACAGCGGTGTGTCATCGGCCAGTAGCGCACAGGGCACCTTGCCCGAGGAATTGTGCTGCACGATTCCCGGATCACGTTTCACCGGCCCGGCGGCTGATGGCAGCTTTTTGATCTGGTCCGCAAGCCCGCGTTCGGCGGCGGCCACCATCACCTTGCGCACATAGGGCGAGGCGGGGGAATGGAACACACGGATGGTCATTCTGAACTCCTTTTGCTGCGGCTGGCCTTGCGGCCCTTCGCGGGTTTGTCAGGGCTGGGCATGCGAAGGAAATCCTGCGGATAAAGCTTCAGTTGCAGGTCCAGATGCTCCAGCGCGAAGGTGATATGTTCGCGCATGATGGCAGCCGCGCGCTCACCCTGGCCCTTGGCCAGCGCGCGGGCAATGCGGTGGTGATCGTCGTGCGACCGTTCGATGACGCGGAAATCCCGCCACATGATCACACGGTCTGATGCGGCGGGCACATTGTGCAGGCTTTGCACGAAGGTCCGTATCCATGGATTGCCAGCAAGATCCATCACGGCGGTATGGAAGTTGACGTTCATCCGACGATAGGCGCCAAGATTTTCCGGCAGCAGGGCGCCGGGTTCCAGCAGCCGGTCGCCTTCTGCCACCAGATCGTTCAGCAGCTTGCGCGCAGTGTCCGTCATGTTTGCGGCGGCCAGACGGCAGGCCATCGCCTCCAGCTCGGCCCGCACCTGAAAGGCACCCGAGACATCGGCGATCGAAAATTCGCGCACATAAAAGCCACGATTGCTTTCGTAGGACACCAGCCCTGTCTGGGCCAGCGTCGTCAAGGCGGCGCGCAAGGGGGTGCGCGAGATGCCCAGCATCTCGGCCAGACGATCCTGATGCAGCCGGTCCCCCGGCAGAAGCTCGCCGCTGAGGATGGCCTCGCGCAGCTTTTCCGTGGCGAGTTCGGTGCTGGTATGTGGTTCTGACAAACGACCCCTCCCTTGGGTGTTTTGCCTAATGTATCCAAAAAATCAGTTTTGCGAAGATTCATTTTGCATTAATCGGATAAATGTGTTCATTTCTTTTGCAACGAAGGGGAGGGTCTTCGGGAATGTCGAGAATCGTTCTGGTCACCGGCGCCGCTGGTGGCATCGGGGAAAGCGTGTGCCGCAGGCTGGCTGCCGACGGGTTCGGGGTTTTGGCCGCCGATCTGTCGCAAGAGGCGGCAGTGCGGGTCGTGACCAGTCTGCCGGGGCAGGGGCATCGCGCCATTGCGCTGGATGTGTCGGACGAGACGGCGGTGGCCGATGCTTTCGCTGCGGCCGAGGCGGCAGGTGCGCCGGTCGATCATGTGGTGGCGGCGGCGGGAATCCTGCTGTTCGCGGCCAATGGTGACCGTCCGCCGATCACGGATATTTCGCTGAAGGAATGGGAGTTGACGCAGCGCGTCAATTCCACCGGCACCTTCCTGCTGCTGCGGGAATATCTGCGCGGGGCAACGCGGCGCGGCGCCACTGCCGGGCGGTTCATCGGTTTCGCCTCGGTCGCGGCGCAGCTGGGCGGTTACCGTTCCAGCGCGGCTTATATCGCGTCGAAAGGCGCGGTGATGGCGCTGGTCAAGGCGGGCGCGCGCGAGGCGGCGCCGCTGGGGATAACTGTCAATGCGGTGGCGCCGGGTCTGATCGACGCGCCGATGCTGCGCCAGTCGCTGCCGCCGGAAAAGGACAGCACAATTGCCGCGAATATCCCGCTGAACCGGATCGGCGCGCCAGCCGATGTGGCGGGCGCGGTGTCGTTCCTGATGGGGGCGGATGCCGGCTACATCACCGGCGCGGTGATCGACGTGAATGGTGGCTACCGGATGCAGTGACGCATCCGGCAGGGGAGGGGACGATGGTTAAGATTGCCGAAAGGCTGACGCATCTTCTGGGCTGGGCCGCCGGGGCGACCGTGGTGCTGATGATGCTGCATGTGATGATCGACGTGATCGGCAAATATGCCTTCAACGCCCCGCTGCCCGGCACCGCCGAGGTGGTGGCGGCTTACTACATGATTGGCTGCGTCTTCCTGCCCCTGGCCTGGGTCGAGGCATCGGGCGGCTCGATCGTGGTCGAAGTGATCTATGACAAGGTGCCTGTTCGGGTGCAGGGCGCAATGCGCTGGGTCGCCGATCTGGTTTCGGCGGTCTATTACAGCATCCTTGCATGGTTTTCCTGGGGTGTCGCCACCCATGCCTGGCGCATCGGGGAAACCGTGGACGGCATCTGGCGCATCACGACATGGCCCGCGAAATTCCTGCTGCCCTTCGGCTTTGTGCTGGCGGTGGTGGTCATCCTGCTGCGGCTGATCCTTGGTCCGCGCGGCCAGATCCGCACCACCGGCACGCCTGCCGTCCAAGATCTCTGAGGAAAGCCAATGGAACGTCTTGAAATCGGTTTTGCCGGGATCGCCGCCATCATGCTGCTGATCGGCATTCGCGTGCCCATCGGCGTCGCCATGGGTTCGACCGCCTTCTTCGGCATCTGGGCGATGATGGGCTTCAAGCCTGCGGTGGGCATTACCAAAGCCATCCCTTTCAACCTGATTGGCGACTGGAACCTGTCGGCCATCCCGATGTTCCTGTTCATGGGCTTCGTCGCGGTCGAGGCGGGGCTGACGCGCGGGCTGTTCGGGGCGGCGCGCATCTTCCTTGCGCGCATTCCGGGCGGGCTTGCCTCGTCCACCGTTTTCGCCTCGGCGCTCTTCGGCGCGGCAAGCGGGTCCAGCGTGGCGACCTCGGCGGCCTTCTCGCGCATCGCGGTCCCCGAGATGCTGCACAGCAAATACGATCCCGGCCTTGCCACGGGTTCGGTTGCCGCATCGGGCACGCTGGCGGCGCTGATCCCGCCTTCCGTGTTGATGATCGTCTATTGCCTGCTGGTCGATAGCTCGATCAACACCCTGTTCATGGCAGGCGTGGTGCCGGGTATCCTGACGGCATTCGCCTTCATCACCATGATCACGCTGCGCTGCACGCTGAAGCCAAGCCTTGCGCCGCGCTATGTGGATCAAAGCACACGGGCCGAGAAATGGGCTCTGCTGCGCGATGCCTGGCCCTTGCCGGCGGTGACGGCCATCGTGATGGGCGGCATCTTCACCGGCGCCTTCACCGCCACAGAATCCGGTGCCGTGGGGGCTTTCCTCGCCTGTGTCATCGCCGCACTGCGTGGCCGGCTGAACCGCCCGATGCTGGTGCGCTCGGTCATCGACACGGCGGCGGGCACTTCGGCCATCTTCATGATCGTGCTGGGTGCCGCATTGTTCGCGCGGTTCGTGGCGCTGGCCACTATCCCGAACTGGGTGATGGGGTTCTTCGAAGGCTATGACACGCTGACGATCATCCTGCTGATCTGTGTCCTGCTGGTGCTGATGGGCACCTTCATGGAGGAAATCTCGATCATGCTGCTGACCATGCCGGTTCTGGTGCCGCTGCTGCACCAGCACGGGGTGGACCTGACGTGGTTCGGCATTCTGGTCATCAAGCTGATGACCATCGGCCTGATCAGCCCGCCGGTTGGCATGAATGTCTTCGTCATCAAGACATCGCTGGGGGATCGGGTGTCGCTGAACCAGATTTTCGGCGGCGTGAGCTGGTTCATTGCGGTGGATCTGCTGGTGCTGGCGGTGCTGATCGGCTTTCCGCAGATCGCGCTCTGGCTGCCGGGGATGATGAAGTGACGGGCGCCCGAGCGGCGCAAAACATGGGGTCCCTGTTCCGCAGGAGGGCGGACAGGGCCAGCAAGGGAGGAAGACCGATGAAACGACTGCTGCTTGGTGCAACGCTGCTGCCGCTTCTGGCCGGGGTGGCAAGTGCCGAAACCTATCAGGCGACCAACTGGATGGCGCCTGCCCATATCCTGAACGAATTCCCCTATCAGGAGTTTGCCAGGGATGTCGCCGCCGCCTCGGGGGGCGCGATGGAAATCGAGGTCTATTCCTCGGGCGCGCTGGTGCCCGCGCCGACCACGATGCAGGGCCTTGCCGATGGCGTGGCGCAGATCGGGATCGTCTATCCGGGCTATACGCCCTCGGAGCTGCCGTTGAACAACACGATCAACGACATGGGCTTCGTCGCCAAGGACGACCTTGCCGCCGCCTTCGCCTGGACCGAGTTGGGCTTGACGAACAAGAAGGTGCAGGCCGAATGGTCGAAGAACGGCGGCATTTTCGCCGGCGGCTATTCGACGCCTTTCTACAATTTCATCTGCATGACCGAGATCGTCACCCCCGCCGACGTATCGGGCAAGAAAGTGCGCGTGGCGGGTACGGCGCAGACGGAATGGATACAATCTCTGGGCGGCGTGCCTGTCTCGGTGCCGATCGGTGACGTCTATTCGGGGCTGGAGCGCGGCTCTATCGACTGCACCATGTCGGACCCGACCAACCTCGACAAGGGCAACAAGTTCTGGGAGGTCGCCAAGACCGTGAACACCCTGCCGATGGGCGTGGTGGTTGGCGCGACCTATGTGATGAACAAGGATTTCTGGGCGGGGTTGTCGCCGGACCACCGCCGCATCATTCTTGACGCCATGGCCACCGGGCTGGCGCGGTCACAGGTGGCCTACCACGTTGGCGTGCAGGCGGCGCTGGAAGGTTCGAAGGAACGCGGACTGAAGGTGACCGAACCGACGCAGGAAATGCGCGACACCCTTACCGCCTTTCAGGCGCAGGTGGCAAGCAAGCTGCCCGCCAAGGCCGTGGCCGAGCGGGGTATCGAGGACCCGACTGACGTCCTGAACGACTATACCGCGCTGGAAGCGAAATGGACCGGCCTTCTTGCCGATGTGGACCGCACGGATGCCGATGCGGTGGCTGCGATCCTGAAAGCCAATCTCTACGACAAGATCGACGAGAATACTTTCGGTCTTGAATGACACCTGACTGAACCGCCCCGGCCCCGATCACGGGCCGGGCATAAACCGACAGGAAACCCCAAGATGAAATCGACGCTTCTTGCGGCAGCGGCGCTGCCCTTTCTTGTGCTGCCCGCCTCTGCCGACATGTATCAGGCGACCAACTGGATGGCGCCCTCGCATATCCTGAATGGCGTCGCCTATGGCCCCTTCGTTCAGGAAATCGCCAAGGCCACCAGTGACCGGGTGAATTTCGAGGTCTATTCCTCGGGTTCGCTGGTTCCGGCGCCGACCACGCTTCAGGCTATCGGCGATGGCGTGGCGCAGCTTGGTATCGTTGCCGCCTCTTACACGCCGTCGGAACTGCCGCTGTCGGGCGTGATCAATGACCTCGCCTTTCTTGCGAAAGACGATTACGCGGCGGCCTTCGCGCTGACTGAAATCGGTGTGCTGAACCCGCAGATGGTGGCGGAATACGGCAAGCATAATGCGGTGTTTCTGGGCGGTTATTCGACACCGATCTACAATTTCTTCTGCATGAAGCCGATCAGCGATCCGGCGTCGGTTCAGGGGCTGAAGATCCGCACCGCGGGCACGGCGCAGAATGAATGGATCGCCTTCCTTGGCGCCACCCCGGTCGCCGTGCCGATGACCGATGTCTATACCGGGCTGGAACGCGGCTCGCTGGACTGCACGCTGTCGGATCCGACGAACCTCGAATTCGGATACAAGTTCTGGGAGATCGTCAAATATGTGAACCGGCTGCCGCAGGGATCGTCGCTGGGCGCGACCTATGTGATGAACAAGGAGTTCTGGGCGGGGCTGTCGCCGGAAGACCGTCGCGCCATCCTTGATCTGACCGGCATGGCGCTGGCCCGCGCGCAGGTCGCCTATCATCAGGGCGTCGATTCCGCTCTGAAAGGCTCGGCCGAACGCGGCATCGTGATCGAGGATGCCAATCCCGACATGGCCGCCAAGCTGAAGGAATTCCAGGACGGAATGCTGGCCGGTCTTGCCAAACGCACGATGGAGGCGCGCGGCATCGCCGACCCGACCCCGATCATCGACGAATATCTGGCGCTGGTGACGAAATGGTCCGGCCTGCTGGAAGGTGTGGACCGCAACGATACGGATGCACTCGCCAAGCTGGTGAACGAACAGATCTATTCGAAGCTCGACGCGAACAGCTTCGGCCTGAACTGACACGACGACCACCCCGCGCGGGGTCTGCGCGGGGTCATTCTCCGGGCCGCAATGGCCGATCCGAACCCACTGGTGACTTCCATGACTTCAGAACCGCTTTCGACCGCAATCGTCACCGGCGCAGGCTCCGGCATTGGCCGGGCCATCGCGCATCGTCTGGCCGAGGACGGCTATGCCGTCATCGTGGCCGACCGGGCCGCCGAAGGTGCGCAGGAAACGGTGCGCCAGTTACAGGCGCTGGGCCATACCGCGCGGGCCGAGGTGCTGGATATCACCGATCCGGCCGCCACACAGGCGCTGATCGACGGTGCGGCCAACCTGAGGGTGCTGGTGAACAACGCGGGCATCTTCAACACCCGCGATTTCGACAAGCTGACAGCCGATGACTTCCGCCGGATGTATGAGGTCAATCTGGTCGCCATGTTCACGCTCTGCCAGCAGGCGGCGCGCGTGTTGCCCGAAGGCGGGCGGATCATCAACCTCGCCTCGCGCGCGGCCTTCGGGGCGCGGCACTATGCGCATTATGTGGCCTCCAAGGCGGGGGTGGCGGGATTCACCAAGGCACTGGCGCTGGAACTGGCGGAAAAGCAGATCACGGTGAACGCGGTCGCCCCCGGTGTCATCGTGACCGACATGCTGCTGGAACGCGCCGAGGGGTTGGAGGGGCTGCGCGTGCAGCAACCCTCGGGGCGGCTTGGACAGCCAGAACATATCGCCCATGCGGTCGCCTTCTTCGCCGATCCGCGCGCCGAATATGTGACGGGGCAGGTGCTGATCGTCGATGGCGGCCGGTCCGTCGGCGGCACGGCGGCATTCTGAGGAGGGGTTTGAGATGACCATGGAACCAAGCACCCTGAACGGCCGCACCGCCATTGTGACAGGCGCAGGGCAGGGCATCGGCCTTGCGATTGCCGAGGCGCTTCTGGCCGCAGGCGCGCATGTCGTGGCGGTGGACCGCGAACCCGACGGGATTACGGCGCTCGCCACCCTGTCCGGCGTGACCGCCGTGCAGGGGGATGTGACCGACGCGGGCCTGCCCGAACAGCTTGATGCCGCGCTGGCGGCAGAGGGGCGACAGCCTGACATCCTGATCAATAATGCGGGCGTTGCACGCGGCGCACATGCGCTGGAAACCAGCGATGCGGATTTCACCCGGTATTTCGATATCAACGTGCTGGGCCTGTTCCGCCTGTCGCGCTGGGCCGTGGGTCGGATGATGCGCAACGGCGGTGGCGCCATCGTCAACACCGCCTCGATCTTCGGGCAGATCGGCGCGCAAAGCTCCTGCGGCTATTCCGCCTCCAAGGCGGCGGTGATCGGGCTGACCCGGCAGATGGCCAATGATTTCGGGCCGAATGGCATCCGGGTCAACGCGGTCGCTCCGGGTCTGATCGAAACGCCGCTGACCGCCGAACGCATCCGCACCGAAGCCTGGCGGCGGCATCAGATGATCGACGGTGCCCCGCTGCGCCGCGTCGGCACGCCCGAAGACGTCGCCCGCGCCGTGCGCTTCCTCGCCTCGGACGAGGCGTCGTTCATCACCGGCCAGATCCTTGCCGTTGATGGCGGCTGGGCCATGGGCCGCTATCCGCGGGAAGAGGCGATCCATGCGTAAACCTGTGGCGCCTGATCTGCCGGAAAGCTGTGATCTGCTGATCGTCGGCTCCGGCGCGGCGGGCATGGCCGCCGCCATTTCCGCCTGTCACCACGGCCTTTCGCCGATCATCATCGAGAAATCAGATGTCTTCGGCGGCTCCACCGCCGTGTCAGGCGGCGCGATCTGGGTGCCGGGTAACCCGCTGGCCGTCGCCGCCGGGATGACCGACAGCCGCGAAGCCGCCCGCACCTATATCAAGGGCGAGACCGGAAATCTGTTCAATGCGGAACTCGTGGATGCCTTTCTGGACAAGGGGCCGGAGGCCATCGGCTTTTTCCATGAAAAGACCGCGCTGAAGCTGGCGCACCGGGCGTATTCGCCGGATTACCATTCCGACGCCGCAGGCGCGACGGAAGGCGGCAGGTCGCTGGATGCCGATGATTATGATGGCCGCAAGCTGGGCGCCGATCTTTACCGCATGCGCCCGCCGATTGCGGATTTCACCATCCTTGGCGGCATGCCACTGGGGCGGCCCGACATCTTTCACTTCCTGCGCATGGCGCGGTCGGTCAAATCCGCGACCTATGCCACGAAAACCGTGCTGCGCTATCTGCGCGACCGGGTGATCCATGGCCGCAATACCCGGCTGGTGATGGGGGCGGCGGTGTCCGGGCGGCTGGCGGAAACGGTATTCGCGCTGGGCATTCCGCTGTGCACCGGGCACGAGCTGATCGGCCTGACCCGTGATGAGACAGGCCGCGTGACGGGGGCCGAGGTCAAGGGGCCGAAGGGCTTGCGCCGCATCGCGGCCAGTCACGGTGTGGTGCTGGCGGCGGGCGGCTATCCGCAGAACCCGGCGAAACGGGCCGAGACCTTCGATCATGTGAAACGCGGGCTGCCGCATTATTCCATGTCGCCCGCCACCGGCACCGGCGGCGCGATTGCGGCGGCCGAGTCCATCGGGGCGGCCTTCGTTGACACAAATTCAAACGGTGGCTTCTGGACCCCGGTGTCGCTGCTACGCAATGCCGATGGCTCGACCCGGCCCTTCCCGCATCTGTTCCTCGACCGTGCGAAACCGGGTGTCATTGCCGTGGGCCATGACGGACAGCGTTTCGTGAACGAGGCCTCCAGCTACCACGATTTCGTGCAGGGGCTGATTGCGAAACTGCTGGCCGAGGGGCAGCGGTCGGCCTGGCTGGTGGCGGATCACCGGGCGGTGCGGCGCTATGGTCTGGGGGCGGCCCATGCCTTCCCGGCGCGGATCGGCAAGCATATCGCCAGCGGCTATCTGAAGCGCGATGCCACGCTGGACGGGCTGGCGCGGCAATGTGGTATCGACCCGGTGGCGCTGGAAACGACGGTGCGGGCTTTCAACGCCGGTGCCGTGAGGGGGGAGGATGCGGCCTTTGGCAAGGGGGCCACCAGCTATCAGCGCTATCTGGGCGATGCCGAGAACAAGCCGAACCCCTGTCTGCGGCCGCTGGAAGGACCGTTCTATGCCATCGAGATCTTCCCCGGTGACATCGGCACCTCGATGGGACTGGATGTGACGGCGGAAGGCCGGGTGAAGGACCGGCAGGGCCAGCCGATCCCCGGCCTGTTTGCCTGCGGAAACGACATCAACTCGATCATGTCGGGGGCTTATCCGGGGCCGGGTATCACCTTGGGTCCGGCGCTGGTGTTCGGCTATGTGATCGGGCAGGTCGCCGCGCAGTAAGACAAAGGCGCCCCGCGAAGGGGCGCCGCAGCATCATCCGAAGGGGCGTTCGGGACTGGCTGACGGTGTGCAGAACCAGCGCGGCCCCTCTGCCGTCATATAGGCGATGTCCTCCAGCCGGACACCGCATTCGCCATAGACGCAAAGCATCGGCTCGATGGAAAAGCACATGCCGGGGGCAAGCGGGGTGGTATCGCCTGCGACGATCCACGGCTCTTCATGCAGGTCGAGGCCGAGCCCGTGGCCGGTGCGGTGCGGCAGGCCCGGAACGTCATAGCCGGGGCCGAAGCCATCGGCGACCAGCGAGGCCCGCGCGGCGGCATCGACATCGGCGCAGGCGACGCCGGGACGAGCGGCCGCAAATCCCGCCATCAGTGCGCGATGTTCGCACGCCCAAAGATGCCGCTGCCGGTCGGTCGGTGTGCCGAAGACATAGGTGCGGGTGATGTCGGAATGATAGCCGTGCAGGTTGCCGCCAAGGTCAACCAGAACCATGTCACCGTCCTTCAGGCTTTGCTCGTAGGGTACGCCGTGGGGATAGGCTGTCGCCTCGCCGAATTGCACCGCCACGAACACCGGCTTCAGCCCCAGCCCCTGATGCGCGGCAGTGACGAAAGCGGCCACTTCGCCCGTGGTCACACCGGGGCGCAGACCCGCATGCACCGCCTTCTGCACCGCATGGCTGGCATCCATCGCGGTTTGCAGGATGGCCAGTTCAGTCGCCGACTTGATCCGCCGTTGCGCCGCAATCAGCGGCCCGGCCGAGGTGACGGACAGGTTTGCCGCCATCAGGCGGTTGGCAAAGCCGAAACTCATACCGGGGTCCAGCCCGATGCGGCCGGAGACACGGGCGGGGATCAGGGCGAAGGGGTCTTCGTCCTCTTCCCAGACTGCAATTGCACCGGGAATGCGGATCATGGTTTCCAGCTTGGGCCGTTCGAAATTCGGGGTCACATAGGTCAGCGATCCATCCGCCCCCACCAGCGCGCCATGCAGCCGTTCCGAGGCATGAAGCGCCAGCCCGGTGTAATAGGTCAGCGACGAGGTGGCATCGAGCCATATCGCATCCATCCCGCCCGCGCGCATGGCATGGCGCAGGGTATCAAGACGGCCGGAAAGCTCGGTCGCGGGAATCGCCGGGGCATCGACCGGGCGGAACCCGGCCAGCAGCGTGTCATAGTCGGTCATGGGGAAATCCTTGGCGAAGCATGCGCCGCCCCCCGGCAAGGGGGCGGCGGCATCTCATGCGGGCTGGGCCTGCCGGGCGGCCTTGCGGCGGGCGACGCGGGCGCGGATCGCCTCGACATCCGTCACCGGCGTCGCGGCGAACAGCGATTTGGTATAGGGATGCTTCGGGTCGGCAAACAGTTCTTCCCGCGAACCCTGTTCTACGGCCTCGCCCTTCGAGATCACCATGACCTCGTCGGCGATATAGCGCACCACCGACAGGTCGTGGCTGACGAAGACATAGGTCAGGTCGAACTCGTCCTGCAAATCGGCCAGAAGGTTCAGCACCTGCGCCTGCACCGACAGGTCCAGCGCCGAGACGGGTTCGTCCAGCACCAGCAGCGAGGGGTTGAGCATCAGCGCCCGCGCAATGGCGATCCGCTGCCGCTGTCCGCCGGAAAACATATGCGGATAGCGATTGAAGTGTTCGGGTTGCAGCCCGACCTTCTTCAGCATCGCCTCGGCCCGTTCGCGCCGTTCCGATGCGGGGACGTCGGTGTTGATGACCAGCGGCTCCATCAGCACATCACCGATCTTCTGGCGCGGGTTCAGGCTGCCATAGGGGTTCTGGAACACCATCTGCACCTTGGAGCGCATGGCGGGGCCGGGGCGCTGGCGGCGGATGTCGACTGGCTGGCCGTCGATCCGCAATTCGCCGCCGGACGGCGCGTCGATCAGCGCGATCACGCGGGCCAGCGTCGATTTGCCCGATCCGCTTTCGCCCACGATGGCCAGCGTCTTGCCCTTCTGCACGGCAAAGTCGATGCCCTTCAGCGCCCGAACCACTTTGGCGGCGGAAAACATGCTGCCGGGAACGTGGTAATCCTGAACGATGGCGCGGCCTTCAACGACGGGGATTGCTGTCATCACACGCCCTCCTGCTGGAAGAAATCGGAAACGGTGGGCAGGCGGTCGCCGGTCGCATGTTCCGGCAGGGCGGCCAGAAGCGCGCGGGTATAGGGGTGCTGCGGCGCCTCGAACAGCGACAGCACATCCGCCTCTTCCATCTTCTTGCCCTTGTATTGCACCACCACCCGGTCGGCGGTTTCGGCCACCACGCCCATGTCATGGGTGATGAGGATCAGGCCCATGCCGTAATCCTCTTGTAGCTTCATCAGCAGGTCGAGGATCTGTTTCTGGATCGTCACATCCAGCGCGGTCGTGGGTTCATCCGCAATCAGCAGACGCGGGTTCGAGGCGATGGCCATGGCGATCATCACGCGCTGGCACTGCCCGCCCGACATCTGGTGCGGGTAAGCGTTGATCTTCACCTCGGGTTCCGGGATGCCCACGGCGCGGAACAGGTCCAGCGCCTTGGCATGGGCGTCGCGTTTCGACAGGCCGAGGTTCAGGCGCAGCACCTCCTCGATCTGGAAGCCCACGGTAAACGAGGGGTTCAGCGAGGCGATGGGTTCCTGGAAGATCATGGTGATCTCGCGGCCGATCAGGCGGCGGCGCTCGGCCCCGCTCATCTTCAGGATGTCGCGGCCGTCATAGGTCATTTCATCGGCAGTGATGGTGGCGGTATCGGGCAGAAGCCCCATCACCGCCAGCATCGACACCGATTTGCCCGATCCGCTTTCGCCCACGATGGCCAGCACCTCGCCCCGGTCGACGCGGACGTCGATGCCGTCCACGGCGGTAAAGCTGCCGGTGGCCGTGGCGAATTTCACCGTCAGGTTGCGGATGTTCAGAAGCGCGCCATTCTTGTCGGTCATGATGTCAGCTCCGCTTCAGCTTGGGGTCGAGCGCGTCGCGCAGACCGTCGCCCATCAGGTTGATCGCCAGCACCGAAATCAGGATGGCGAGGCCGGGGAAGGTGACCACCCACCATGCGCGCAGGATGAATTCGCGCGCTTCGGCCAGCATGGTTCCCCATTCCGGCGCGGGCGGCTGCGCCCCCATGCCTAGGAAGCCCAGGGCGGCGGAATCGAGCACGGCGGACGAGAAGGACAGCGTGGCCTGCACGATCAGCGGTGCAAGGCAGTTCGGCAGGATGGTCTTGAACATCAGCCGGATATTGCCGGCCCCCGCCACGCGGGCGGCGGTCACATATTCGCGCTTCATCTCGGACATGACGGCGGCGCGGGTCAGGCGGGCGAAATGCGGCTGATAGACGATGGCAATGGCGATCATCGCATTGGTCAGCCCCGGCCCCAGCACGGCCACCAGCACAAGGGCCAGAAGCAGCGACGGGAAGGCGAGGATGACATCCATCACCCGCATGATCACGCTGTCCACCCAGCCGCCGAAGAACCCGGCCAGCAGGCCGATGACGATGCCGCCCACCAGCGCGATGGACACGACGACGATGCCGATGAACAGCGAATATTGCGCGCCGAAGATCAGGCGGGACAGGATGTCCCGGCCGACCGCATCGGTGCCCAGCAGGTAGCTGGCGCTGCCGCCCTCCTGCCAGACCGGCGGGACCAGCAGCGCGTCGCGGTATTGTGTGGTCGGGTCATGTGGCGCCAGCACGGCGGCAAAAACCGCGATCAGCACCAGCAGCGCGAAGACGGCAAGGCCGACAACGGCACCACGGTTCTGGCTGAAGTAGAACCAGAATTCGGTCAGCATCCGGCGGCGGATCGCGGCGTCCGAAAGCTTGACCGGGGCGTTGGTTTGGGACGTATCGGTCATTTGACGCGGATCCTCGGGTTGATGAGGCCATAGGTAAGATCGACCAGCAGGTTCACGACCATGACCAGCGCGGCAATCAGCAGGAGGCCCGATTGCACCACCGGATAGTCACGGCGCGAGATGGAATCGATCATCCATTTGCCGATGCCGGGCCAGGAAAAGATCGTCTCGGTCAGGATGGCGCCTGCCATCAGCACACCGATTTGCAGGCCGATGGTGGTGATGACCGGGATCATGGCATTGCGCAGGGCATGCACGCCGATCACGCGGTAGGGGGGCATCCCCTTGGCGCGGGCGGTGCGGACATAATCCTCTCCCATCACCTCCAGCATGGCCGAACGGGTCTGCCGCGCGATCACCGCCAGCGGGATCGTCGCCAGCACGACAGAGGGCAGGATCAGGTGGCTCAGCGCCGAGGTGAACGCGCCTTTCTGCCCCGACATCAGGCTGTCAATCAACATGAAGCCGGTCACATTGGGGAAGAAATACAGCAGGCTGATGCGGCCTGACACCGGGGTCCAGCCCAGGATGCCCGAAAACAGGATGATCAGCAGCAGGCCCCACCAGAAGATCGGCATGGAAAAGCCCACCAGCGCGGCAGTCATGGAAATCTGGTCGAACCAGCTTCCCCGCCTGATGGCGGCCAGCACGCCCACCGGCACACCGATCAGCGTGGCGATGATGATGGCGCAAAGGCCCAGTTCGACCGTTGCCGGGAACAGGGTCAGGAATTCGGTCAGAACCGGCTTTTTGGTGACCAGCGAATTGCCGAAATCACCTTGCAGCAGACGGCCGAGGAAGTCGAAATACTGCATCACCACGGGTTTGTCGTAACCCAGCTGTGCCGTCAGTTCGGCGTGCCGTTCGGGGCTGACGCCACGTTCGCCCGCCATCAGCAGCACGGGGTCACCGGGCAGGATGCGCACGAAGCTGAAGGCGATGACGGTGATCCCGAGGAAAGTCGGGACCAGATACAGAAGCTTTGAGAGGATGAACCGGACCATGCACCGTTTTCCTTGTAGAACGCGCGGGGAACCATGTCCCCGCGCGTCCGGTTTCCGTTGGATGCGGCCCGATTACTCGGCGATGTCCACGGTTTCGAAGGTGAAGTCGCCCAGCGGGCTCATCACGAAGCCCGAGACCTTGTTTGACATCGGCACATATTGGGTCGAATGCGCGATGGTGAACCACGGCGCCTGCTCCTTGAAGATGACCTGAGCCTCTTCATAAAGCTTGGTGCGCTCGGCCGGGTCGGCGGTGACCTTGGCGGCCTTCAGCAGCTTCGAGAAGTCCTCGTTGCACCAGAAGGCACGGTTCGCGCCGCCTTCACCGGCGGAATCGCAGGACAGCAGCACCGACAGGAAGTTGTCGGGGTCGCCGTTGTCGCCGGTCCAGCCGAGGATCACGGCGCCGTCACGGCCCGCTTCCATCGACTTGGCCAGATACTCGCCCCATTCATAGGACACGATCTCGGCCTTGACGCCGACCTTCGACAGGTCTTCCTGCATCAGTTCCGCCGTGCGGCGGGCGTTCGGCATGTAGGGGCGCTGCACCGGCATCGCCCAGATCTTCATCGACAGGTCGGAGACACCGGCCTCGGCCAGCATGGCCTTGGCGGCTTCCGGATCGTAGGGATCGTCCTTGATCGAGTCGTTGTAGGACCACATGGTCGGCGGGATCGGGTTCTTGGCCGGGGCGGCCGCGCCCTGGAACACCGCGTCAACAATCGCCTGCTTGTTGATCGACATGTTCAGCGCCTTGCGAACCTTCGGATTGTCGAAGGGCGCCATGGTCGTGTTGTAGGCCAGATAACCCACGTTCAGACCGGCCTGTTCGTCCAGCTTCAGGTTCGGGTCGGCCTTGATCGCCTCGATGTCGGCCGGGGCCGGGTAAGGCATCAGGTGGCATTCACCGGCCTTCAGCTTTTGCAGACGCACCGCCGCATCCGGGGTGATCGCAAAAACCAGATCGTCGATGATCGGCGCCTCTCCCCAGTAATCGGGGTTCTTGGCGTAACGGATCACGGCGTCTTTCTGATAGGCGACGAACTTGAACGGGCCGGTGCCGATCGGCAGGTTGTTCAGGTCTTCCTTGGTGCCCGCGGCGTCCAGCGTGTCGGCATATTCCTTCGACACGATCGAGGCGAAGGGCATGGCGATATTGGCAAGGAACGGTGCTTCCGGCTGATTCAGCGTGAACTTGACCGTATAGTCGTCGATCTTCTCGACCGACTTGATCAGGTTCGGCATGTCCATCGAGGTATAGTATTCGTAGGTGATGCCCGCGATATACTGGTGCCACGGGTTGCTGGCATCGCCCTGACGGTCATACGAGAAGATCACGTCATCGGCGTTGAAGTCGCGCGAGGGGGTGAACTTTTCGTTCGACTGCCACTTCACGCCCTTGCGCAGGTGGAAGGTGTATTCGGTGCCGTCTTCCGACACGTCCCAGCTTTCGGCGAGGCCGGGGATAACCTCGGTCGTGCCTTTCTTGAACTCGGTCAGGCGGTTGTAGATCGGATGGGCAGAGGCGTCGAAGGTGCCGCCGGCGGTATAGGGCGCGGGGTCGAACCCTTCGGGCGACGCTTCCGAGCAATAGACGAAGGTCTTGGCCTCCGCCATGGCAGCGCTCATGGCCAGCGCCGAGGCAAATACGAGAAATCGCTTCACGTTTATACTCCCTTGAGGTTTGAAGTCGTCCGCCAGTTATTTGACGGTTGCATCGGGCGCGCCTTCCGGCGCGACGGGTCTGGTGTCGTCCCTTGCAAGGACCGTGGCGGCCTCTTGCGGGATATGGGCGGAGGGCGTCGCGCCATGCAGCATCTTGCCGGTCCACAGCAGGCGGGCCATGCGGTCGCCGGGGTTGGACCATGAATGCGGGTGCTGGCCCAGGTAATGGATGCTGTCGCCTGCGCGCAGCAGGAATTGCTGACCATCCACCACCTGAAGGATCTCGCCCTCCAGCACGAAGATCAGCTCTTCCCCCGCATGCTGGATGGTTTCGGAGGCGTAGCCCGCGGGCACGTTCAGCACGAAGGAGGTCAGTTCATGGCCCGGAAACTCGGCCCCGATCCGTTCATAGATGACGGAAGTGCCGGAAACCGCGAATTGTTGCCGTTCCGAGGCGCGTGTCACGCTGTCGGACTGGCGTGGCGTTGCGATGAAATGTTCGATTCCCACATCCAGCGCCGCCGCGATCTCGGCCAGCGTGCCAAGCGTCGGTGTGGCGTTATCGCGTTCCACCTGGCTGAGATAGCTCACAGAAACACCACAGGCATTGCTGAGCTCCTGCAAGGTCATCGACATCATCTGTCTGCGCTTGCGTATCCGTTGTCCCAAAGCGACGGGCGCGCCTGCGGGTTTTCTTGCCATTGCCGTCCTTGATCGCAGAATCTGGCCCTTGGCAAAGATCATCCGAATTACTGCGACATTGCAACACGAATTTTTGTCTGAGTAAAAATTTAACTCCGATTCGGTCTTTTCCCCGAGGGCAGTCAAAGCGCCGTCTGTCAACCACTGCGGGTGAAAGCCGTGACATCAGCGCGGGCACGGCAAATTGCTTTCCCGCTGGCATTCGCCGTGCCGCCCCCCGATACTCGCGCGGATTCCCATGGGAGGGGAAGGTCAGCGAAAGGGCGGAAAATCATGCCGGGTCATCTGTTCGGGCGCTCGACAAAAGGGACGCTGCCGGTCGCTGTGCGGGGTGAGGGCTGTTATCTGATCGACGCGGCGGGCAAGCGCTATCTCGACGGGTCGGGTGGGGCGGCGGTATCCTGCCTTGGCCATTCCGATGCGGATGTGCGGACGGCGCTGCATGACCAGCTGGATCGGCTCGCCTTCGCCCATACCGGCTTTTTCACATCTGACCCGGCCGAGGCGCTGGCCGACCGGCTGATCGCCCATGCGCCACCGGGGATCGAGCGGGTCTATCTCGTTTCGGGCGGGTCCGAGGCGGTGGAGGCGGCGCTGAAACTCGCGCGACAGTATTTCATGGAAATCGGCCAGCCGCAGCGTCACCGCGTCATTGCGCGGCGGCAAAGCTATCACGGCAATACGCTGGGTGCGCTGGCGGCGGGGGGCAATGCCTGGCGACGCGCGCAATTCGCGCCGCTGCTGGTGGAAACCAGCCATATCGCACCCTGCTACGAATACCGCGACCGCGCGCCGGGTGAGACGGTCGAGGCCTATGGCCTGCGCGTCGCGGATGAGCTGGAGGCCGAAATCATCCGCCTTGGCCCCGAGACGGTGATGGCCTTCATCGCAGAGCCGGTGGTGGGCGCAACTGCCGGGGCGGTGCCTGCTGTGCCCGGCTATTTTCGCCGCATCCGCGAGATCTGCGACCGGCATGGCATCCTGCTGATCCTTGACGAGGTGATGTGCGGCATGGGCCGCACCGGCCATCTGTTCGCCTGTGCGGAGGACGGCGTGGCGCCCGACCTCATCACCATCGCCAAGGGCCTCGGCGCGGGTTATCAGCCCATCGGGGCGCTGCTGACTTCGGGCCGGATCTATGACGCCCTCGCGGCGGGTTCGGGCTTCTTTCAGCATGGGCACACCTACATGGGGCATCCGATGGCGGCAGCGGCGGCGAATGCGGTGCTGGAGGCGATTGTCGGGCGCGGGCTTCTGGCGCGGGTGCGCGAACAGGGCGCGAAGCTGCAAGCGGCGCTGGAGGCGGAACTGGGCCAGCACCCCCATGTCGGTGACATCCGGGGGCGGGGGTTGTTTCGCGGGGTTGAACTGGTGGCGGATCGGGAGACGAAAACCCCTTTCGATCCGGCGCTGAAACTGCATGCCCGCGTCAAGGCGCTGGCCTTTGAGGCCGGGCTGATCTGCTATCCGATGGGCGGCACCATCGACGGCCAGCGCGGCGACCATATCCTGCTCGCGCCGCCCTTCATCATCGAGGATGCGCAGATCGACGAATTGGTAAGCAAACTTTCCGGCGCGATCCGGGGCGCACTGGCGGCATGAGCCTGCCGCGCATCATGGTGGCGCCCAATGGCGCGCGGCTGGGCAAGGCGGATCATCCGGCGCTGCCGGTGACGATTGCCGAAATCGTGGCCTGCGCCGAGGAGTGCCATGCCGCCGGGGCGGCGGGCATTCATGCCCATGTCCGCGATGCGCAGGGTGCGCATGTGCTGGACGCCGGGCTTTACGCGGAACTGATGGCCGAGCTTGCCCGCGCCGTGCCCGCAATGGCGGTGCAGATCACTACCGAGGCGGTGGGGCGTTACACGGCGGCCGAACAACGCGCGCTGGTCATGGCGCTGCGCCCACCCATGGTGTCGGTTGCGCTGCGTGAGATCACCACGGAACCCGACGACCGCCTGACGCGCGCTTTCTACCACGATTGCGCGGGCGCGGGGATCGCGGTGCAGCATATTCTTTATGACGCGGCCGATGTGGACCGGCTGGCCGGCCTGCAAGCTGCGGGCGTGGTGCCGGCGGGCGAAGTGCAAGTGTTGCATGTTCTGGGCCGTTACACGGCGGGTCAGGTTTCGGCCCCTGCCGATCTGACGGAGCCGCTGGCGCGGCAGCGGGCGGCGGGCTTGCAGGCTGACTGGGCAGTCTGCGCCTTCGGCCCGGCGGAAACCGCCTGTCTGGTGGCGGCCGCCGCGCAGGGCGGCAAGGCGCGGATCGGGTTTGAAAACAACCTTCTGAACGCCGATGGCCGCCCGGCCCGCGACAATGCCGACCGCATGCGCGAGTTGGTCGCGGCGCTTTAGGCCGCCAGCAGCGCGATCATCGCATCACGCAACTCCGGCGTCGCGGCGGTGATGACGCGGCCGTCGGATTCCAGCGTCAGCGCCTTGCCCTGCCAGTCGCAGATCAGCCCGCCCGCCGCTTCGACCAGCGCGATCAGCGGCAGATAGTCATAGGGCTGCAAGCCGCAATCCACCACCACGTCGATCTGCCCCGCCGCGACCAGCGCATGCGGGTAGCAATCATAGGCCATGCGGCGGGTATGGCCGACGCGGCAGAGCCGGGCGAAACGGACGGGGTCGGCGGCCTCGATCTTCTCGGCCTCGTTGATATAGACCATGGCCTGCGCCAGATCGCGGGTCTGCCGCACCGCGATGGGCGCACCGTTCAGCGTGGCGCCCTGGCCGCGCGCCCCCGCAAAGGTTTCGTTCAGCGCGGGCATCCGCACCACGCCGATTTGCGGCACGCCCGCCACCAGCCGCCCCAGCAACATGCCGAACAGCGGATGGCCGGTGATGAAGGAGCGCGTGCCGTCGATCGGGTCGATGATCCATGTCGCATCGCTTTGGCCTTCGGTCACGCCATATTCCTCGCCGAAGATGCCGTCCTGCGGAAAGGCCTCGGCCAGTGCGTCGCGGATGAACCGCTCGGTTCCCCGGTCGGCGATGGTGACGGGGCTGTCATCCTCTTTCGCCACCAGTTCCATCGGCTTGCGGAAATGCGCCATCGGAATGGCGCTGGCGCGTTCGGCGATGGCGATGGCCTGTGCCAGCAGGGTCTGGGTCATGGTCACTTTCCTTCAGCGGGCATGTCGGCAGCGACACAGACCGAGACGCCCCAGCCGACGGCGGCGGCGGCGATGTCACCGGGCGGCGCCGCGTCGCAGACCAGCAGGTCGATCTCGGTCGGGTCGCCCAGCGAGACGGGGGCGATACGGTGGAACTTGCGCATGTCGGCGGCGACGATGCAACGGGTCGCGCGCCGCATCATGGTGCGGGTCAGCCGCGCCTCTGACAGATCGGAGAACAGGAACCCCCGCTCTGGACAGATGCCTGAGGTGGACAGGATCGCCAGATCCAGCATGAAATATTCCAGAAACCCCAGCGCCTCGGGGCCGAAGGCGCCGCCATCGTTGGCGCGCAGCTCTCCCCCGGCAAAGAACACGCGGTTGCCGTTGCGCGTGGCCAGCTTGTAGGCGACAGCCACCGAATTCGTCACGATGGTCAGCCCGCGATGGGCATGCAGCGCATCGGCGATGAAACTGGTGGTGGAGCCGACATCCAGAAACAGCGATGTGCCGTCGGCCACCATGCCCGCCACTACGCCTGCGATGCGGCGCTTTGGTTCGGCCTGTTCCATCAGCCGGGTTTGCAGATCGGCCTCCACCGCATGTTCGACCAGTCGCGCGCCGCCATGCAGCTTTTCCACCAACCCGCCCTTGGCCAGCCTGCGCAGGTTGCGGCGGATGGTTTCGTCCGAAACGTCAAGCTCATGCGCAAGGCTTTGCACCCGCGCGGCGCCACCCGCGCGGCGCAAGGCGTGCAGGATTTCGGTCTGTCGGTGGTTCGAGGCGGGGTCGAGGTCGCTCATGCAGGCTTCCGAATGCGGGACTCTGGCGAAAGATTAACCATCTGGCACACATAAATCCACATTAATGGTGGATTAGTGATCGTATATGTTGAAATTATGTTGCCATGTGTTGAGTTGCTGTTACCGTTTCTTCAGCGCCTGATTCAGTGGGTGCCAATACAATCGAAAAACACAGGGAGTCCGACATGAAGAAGACGGTGTTCACGCCTGTAGCACTCGCATTGTCGGCCGCGCTCGCTGCGGGTGCGGCTTCGGCCGAGGTGGAAAGCAACGATCCGATCAAGATCACAACGCATGACTGGTCTGGCCAGATCATCAGCGCGACGCTGATGGGCGAGGTGCTGAAGAAGGCGGGGTACAATGTCGAATATGTGCAGGCCGACTATCTGGCGCAGTTCGCGGGGCTGAAGACCGGCGATCTGGATCTGGCGATGGAGATCTGGGCGACCACCGGCCAAGAAGCGCTGGACGAGGCCGTCGCCTCGGGCGGGGTGGTGAACTTCGGCGAGAGCGGCATGAAGGCGAAAGAGGAATGGTGGTATCCGTCCTATATGGAGGAAACCTGCCCCGGCTTGCCCGACTGGAAGGCGCTGCGCGATTGCGCCGAGGCGTTCTCGACCGCCGAAACCGCGCCGAAGGGGCGCTATCTGGGTGGTCCGGTCACCTGGGGCGGTTTCGACGAGGAACGGGTCGAGGCGCTGGAGATGGATTTCGAGGTGGTCCACGCCGGAACCGATGCCGCGCTGTTTGCCGAACTGCAATCGGCCTATGAACGCAAGGCACCCATCGTGCTCTGGCTCTATTCCCCGCATTGGGCGCCCGAGAAATACGAGGGCAAATATGTCGAATTCCCGCCCTATGAATCGGCCTGCTACACCGATCCGGCCTGGGGCGAAAACCCGGATGCCGCCTATGACTGCGGCAAGCCGACTGGCCCGATCTGGAAAGCCGGCTGGGCGGGGCTGGAAGGCAAATGGCCGGGCGCGGCAAAGATCATCCGTGCCTTCCACATCGAAAACCCGGAAATGGGCGAGATGATCTACAAGGTCGATGTGGATGGCGCCGAGATCCCGGCGGTCGTGGCCGAATGGATGGGCGCCCATGAATCCGTCTGGCAAGGCTGGCTGAAGTAACGGCCCGTCGGGGGGCGTCTGCCCCCCGTCCTTCCCCTCTGCCCGAACCGGACCGCCATGGAACAGCCGATCATCCTTGAATGCCGCAATGTCTGGAAGCTTTACGGCGCGCAGGCAGACAGCTTTCTGCAAACCCACGGCATGCAGCCCACGCCCGAGGCGCTGCGCCGCGCCAATATCGTCAGCGCGGTGCGCAATGTCGATGTGACCATCCGCAAGGGTGAAATCTTCGTCATCATGGGTCTGTCGGGATCGGGCAAATCGACGCTGGTGCGCTGCCTTGCCCGACTGATCGACTCGACGGCCGGGGAAATCCGGTTCGAGGGGCGTGACCTTCTGGCCATGTCGGGCCCGGAGCTGATTGCGCTGCGGCGGCACAAGATGGGGATGGTATTCCAGCATTTTGCGCTGTTGCCGCATCTGACCGCGCTGGAAAACGCGGCCTTCCCGCTGGAGGTGCAGGGTATCGACCGCAAGACCCGGCTGGAGCGCGCCATGCAGGTGATGGAACTTGTCGGGCTGAAAGGGCGCGAGAACCGCTATCCGCACGAGCTTTCGGGCGGGCAGCAGCAGCGCGTCGGGATTGCGCGATCCCTGATCGTCGAGCCCGATCTGTGGTTTCTGGATGAACCCTTCTCGGCGCTGGACCCGCTGATCCGGCGCGAGATGCAGGATGAATTGCTGCGCCTTCAGGCGCGGTTGCACAAGACTATCGTCTTCATCACCCATGACTTCGACGAGGCGATCCGTCTGGCCGACCGCATCGCGGTGATGCGCGACGGCGCAATCGTGCAGACTGCCACGCCCGAAGAACTGGTGCTGAACCCTGCCGACGATTACGTCGCCGAATTCACCCAGCACATCCCGCGCGCCAAGGTGGTGCGGCTCGGCACGGCAGCGAAACCGCTGGGGCCGGGGCCGTTTGCCGGTGATCTGACTGCAAGTCTGCGCGTGGCCGAAGCCGCCGACCGGATCGAGGCCGCCGACCTGCCGTTCCGCGTGCTGGCCGCGGATGGCGCGCCCATGGGCCAGATCGACGGCCGCACCGTCATTGACATCCTGATCGGCCGCGAGGTCGCGCGATGAGGCGCTGGCGCCCGGCCGATCTTCTGTTCTGGGGTGGGCTTGCGCTGGTGACGCTGGTGCTGTCGCTGGCCTCGAAACAGATCGGCGTGGCGACAGGCTGGAAATGGCTGACCAAATTCCCCAAAGGCTGGGAGTTGCATGCCGACCGCGCGATTTCGGCGGCGATGAAATGGCTGGTCGAGGATGCGGCCCTTGGCCCCCTGCGGTTCCGCGATCTGACGCGGCTGCTGTCGGCGCTGGTCGAGGCGCCCTATTTCGTGCTGCGCGATTTCCTGATCGACGGGTTCCAGATCGGGCAGGGCCAGCAGGCGGTGCCGGTGCTGCCCCATGTCAGCTGGCTGGTCGTGGTGCTGGGCTTCGGCCTTCTGGCGCATCGGGCGGGGGGCTTCCGGCTGGCGGCGCTGGTGGTGGCAAGCTTTCTTTACCTTCTGCTGTTCGGGCTGTGGGAAAGTGCCATGGTCACGCTGGCCTCGGTCGCCATCGCGGTGCCGTTGGGTGTGGGGCTGGGCATTCTGCTGGGTATCGCCGCCTTCCGGTTTCGCTGGGTTGATATGGCGCTGCGCCCGGTTCTTGATCTCATGCAGACCGTGCCGGTTTTCGCCTATCTGGTGCCGATCCTGTTCCTGTTCGGTTTCGGCGCCATGTCGGCACTTGTGGCGACGATCATCTATGCCATGCCGCCCATGGTGCGGATCACCACTCTGGGCCTGCGCGGCGTGCCGGAAGAAATTGTCGAGGCCGGGCGCATGTCGGGCTGCACCCCGCGCCAGAACCTGTGGAAGGTGCGGCTGCCTGCGGCGCGGGGCATGCTGATGGTCGGCGTCAATCAGGTGATCATGCTGACGCTGAACATGGTCATCATCGCCTCGATGATCGGGGCGGGGGGATTGGGCTATCAGGTGCTGACCGCGCTGCGCAAGCTGGACGTGGGCGCGGGCGTAGAGGCCGGGTTTGGCATCGTCATCCTTGCCGTGGCGCTGGACCGGCTGAGCCAGGCCATCGCGCGGCGCAGCCCGGCGGTGCCGGCCGAAGGGGGCTGGATCGCCCGCCACCCGCGCAGCCTTGCGCTGCTGGCGGTGCTGCTGGTCAGCTACCCGCTGGGCGCGCTGCTGCCCGCGCTGAACAGCTTTCCCGAAAGCTGGCAACTTAGCACCGGCAGCTTCTGGCAGGAGGTGATTTCATGGATCAACCTCAACCTCTATGACCAGATCGAGGCGGTGAAAGTCTTTGCCCTGACCTGGGTTCTGGTGCCGGTGAAGCTGTTCCTGCTGGGCATTCCGTGGGTCTGGGGGCTGGTGCTGGCCTTCGCGATTCCTGCGAAGATCGGGGGCTGGCGGCTGGGGCTGATGGGCCTTGCCATGGCCAGCTTCATCGCGGCAAGCGGCCTCTGGCCCGAGGCGATGATCACGCTTTACCTTTGCGGCGTCTCCGTCGTCATCGCCATGCTGATCGGCGTGCCGCTAGGCGTCTGGGCCGGACAGAACGCGCAGGCCAATGCCGTGCTCACGCTGGTCATCGACACGCTTCAGACCCTGCCGACCTTCATTTATCTGATCCCGGTGGTCATGCTGTTCCGGGTCGGTGATTTTTCGGCCATGATTGCGGTCGTGCTTTATGCCGTGGTGCCCGCCGTGCGTTATGCCGCCCATGGCATTCGCAGCATCGACAGCCAGCTTGTCGAGGCGGGGCTGGTTTCTGGCTGCACGCCACGGCAGCTTTTGTGGAAGGTGAAGCTGCCGCTGGCCATGCCCTCGATCCTGCTGGGCCTGAACCAGACCATCATGCTGGCGCTGTCGATGCTGGTCATCACCGCGCTGGTCGGCACCCGCGACCTTGGGCAGGAGGTCTATATCGCGCTGACCAAGGCCAATGTCGGCAAGGGTGTGGTCGCCGGTCTGGCGGTGGCCTTCCTCGCCATCATGAGCGACCGGATCATCACCGCCGCAGTGAACCGCAAGAGGGGGGAGGACCATGCCTGAGACGCTGCAACAGCTTCTGGATCGTGCGGCGGCGCTGCCCTGTTTCACCGCGCCGACACGGGTGGCGCCGCTGGAGGGTGGCAAGACCAACCTCAACCTGCTGGTCGAGGATGGCGGCGCGCGTTTCGTGGTGCGCTTCGGTGCCGACATTCCCGAACATGGCATCCTGCGCTGGAACGAACTGGCGGTGTCGCGCGCGGCCGAGGCGGCAGGCATCGGCCCCGCCGTGCGCCATGCCGCGCCGGGGGTGATGGTGGTGGATTTCGTGGAGGCCCGGCCGCTGACATCCGGGGACCGCGCCGACCCCGCCACGATCCCCGCACTGGCCGATCTGCTGCGCCGGGTGCATCACGATGTCTTTGCCCGGCTGGATGGCCCTGTCCTGTCGTTCTGGGTGTTCCATATCCTGCGCGATTATGCCCGGCGGCTGTCTGCCAACGACTCGGCCCATATCGCGATCCTGCCCGGCCTGATGGATCAGGCGGCGGCGCTGGAGGCCGCCATCGGCCCCACCCCCACGGTGCTGGGCCATAACGACCTGCTGCCGGGCAACATCCTGAAGGGCGATGGCCGGTTCTGGCTGATCGACTGGGAATATGCGGGTCTCGGTAGCCCGCTGTTCGATCTGGGCGGGATCGCCTCGAACAACGGCTTTACCGGGGCCGAAGAACTGGCACTGCTGGCCGCTTACCACGGTCAGCCGGTCAGCGATGCGCTGTGGCGGCAATATACCGCGATGAAATGCGCCTCTCTCCTGCGCGAAACGCTGTGGAGCATGGTCAGCGAACTGACCTCGGCGCTGGATTTCGACTACGGCGCCTATACCGCCGAAAACCTTGCCGCCTTCCGCGCGGCCTATCACGCTTATCAATCCCTGTGAGGACTTTGTGATGACCAGCCTTCCTTCATCCTCAAAGGTCGTGATCGTCGGCGGCGGTATCGTCGGCTGCTCGACCGCCTACCATCTGGCCAAGATGGGCGTCGAGGTCGTGCTGCTGGAACGCAAGAAGCTGACCTCGGGCACCACCTTCCACGCGGCGGGCCTTGTTGGTCAGGCGCGCAGCAATGCGAACGTGACGCAGTTGCTGGGCTATTCCATCGACCTTTACAAGAAGCTGGAGGCCGAGACGGGGCAGGCGACCGGATGGAAGATGAACGGCGGGCTGCGGCTGGCCTGCAACGAGGAACGCTGGACCGAGGTGAAGCGGCAGGCGACCACGGCGCATAGCTTCGGGCTGGACATGCAGCTTCTGTCGCCGCAGGAGGCGCAGGATCTGTGGCCGCTGATGGACATCGGCGATGTCGTCGGCGCTGCTTTCCTGCCGACCGACGGGCAGGCCAACCCGTCCGACATCACGCTGTCGCTGGCCAAGGGTGCGCGCATGGCCGGGGCGCAGATCTTCGAAGATGTGAAGGTGCTTTCGGTGGACATCCAGAACGGGGTGATCCGGGGTGTCGTCACCGAACAGGGCCGCATCGACTGTGAAAAGGTCGTGGTCTGCGCCGGCATGTGGACGCGCCCCTTCTGCGCCGCGCATGGGGTGAACGTGCCGCTGGTGCCGGTGGAGCACCAGTATATCGTCACCGAACGGATCGAGGGCGTCACCTCTACCCTGCCCACGCTGCGCGACCCTGATCGCCTGACCTACTGGAAGGAAGAGGTCGGCGGGCTGGTGATGGGCGGCTACGAGCCGAACCCGAAGCTCTGGCGTGACGGATCGCTGCCGCCGGGGTTCCATTACACGCTGCTGGACAATGACTTCGACCATTTCACCCCGATCATGGAACTGGCGCTGGGCCGTGTGCCCGCGCTGGAGCGGGCAGGCGTGAAACAGATGATCAACGGGCCGGAAAGCTTTACCCCCGACGGGATGTTCATTCTGGGCGAGGCGCCCGAGCAGCGGAATTTCTTCGTCGGTGCCGGGTTCAACGCCTTCGGCATCGCCTCGGGTGGCGGGGCGGGCATGGCGCTGGCGGAATGGGTGGCCAAGGGGCAGGCCCCCTTTGACCTCTGGCCCGCCGACATCCGCCGCTTCGGCCGGCCCCATTTCGATACCGACTGGATTCGCAGCCGGACCTATGAGGCTTACGGCAAGCACTACACGATGGCCTGGCCCAGCGAGGAACACCATTCGGCCCGGCCCTGCCGCAAATCGCCGCTTTACGACACGCTGAAGGCCGATGGCGCGGTGTTCGGCGAAAAGCTTGGCTGGGAACGGCCGAACTGGTTCGCCGATCTGGCGGCAGGCGAGGGGCAGGCGGATGTCTACACCTTCCAGCGGCCGAACTGGCATGATGCGGTGGGCCGCGAACATCGCGCCTGCCGCGAGGCGGCGGTGCTGTTCGACCAGACCTCTTTCGCCAAATTCGCGCTGAAAGGCCCGGATGCCGAGGCCGCGCTGCAATGGATCGCCGCCAATGACGTGGGTCGTCCCGTCGGCAGCCTGACCTATACCCAGATGCTGAACGACCGGGGCGGGATCGAGGCCGATCTGACCGTGGTGCGCCGCGCGCGGGATGAATATTACATCGTTACCGGCACCGGCTTTGCCACCCGTGATTTCGACTGGATTTCGCGCAATATCCCCGCCGGGATGAATGCGCAGCTGTTCGACATCACCTCTGCCCATGCGGTGCTGTCACTGATGGGACCGCGCGCGCGCGACATCCTGCAAGCGGTGACGCGGGCAGATGTGTCGAACGCCGCTTTCCCCTTCGGCACGGCCCAAACCATTGGTATCGCGGGCTGTCCGGTGCTGGCGATGCGGGTCACCTATGTGGGTGAGTTGGGCTGGGAGCTGCATTTCCCGGTGGAATATGCCAGCGCCGTCTATGCCGCGCTGCACAAGGCGGGCGCGGCGCATGGGCTGCGCAATGCGGGTTATCGCGCCATTGAAACCCTGCGTCTGGAAAAGGGTTATCGCGCCTGGGGCGCCGAGATCGGGCCGGACCACACGCCGGACGAGGCAGGTCTTGGCTGGGCGGTGAAGCTGAAGAAAGACATCCCCTTCCGGGGCCGCGAGGCGGTGGCGACGCAACGCGCGACTGGTGTGCGCAAGATGATGGCGACCTTCACAACCGCGCCAGATGTCATCCTCAGCGGCCGCGAGACGATCTACCGCGATGGGACGCGTGTCGGCTGGCTCAGTTCCGGCGGGTTCGGCCATACGCTCGGTCTGTCCATCGGCATGGGCTATGTCCGCAATCCCGAGGGCGTGACCACCGATTATGTGCTGTCGGGCCGCTATGAGCTTGAGGTGGCAACGGTGCGTGTGCCTGCCGAGGTCAGCCTTGCCCCGCTGTATGACCCGAAGATGCTGCGGGTGAAGGGCTGAGGTTCAGGCGCCGCTCTGGCAGGTTGTCAGCCGGAACGGCGCCAGAACGGCCGCAAATTCGGGGGCGGGGGGCTGATCGGTGACGATCCGGCTGTCGGGTGCCAGCGGCACCTGAAAGGCGCTGGGCGGGCGGCGCCCTTCGGTGAATTTGGAATGATCCACCGCCATGATCGTGCCTTCGGCAATCGCCTGCATGGCATCGGCAATATCCGCCTCGCATTGCTCGAACGCCAGAAAACCGCGCCGCGGATCGACGGCCGAGGCAGACAGGATACAGCGCCCGACGCGCATCCGTTCAATGGTGGCAAAGGCCTGCCGGTCGTAGGCGGCGCCGTCATGGTCGCGCAGCTGGCTGCCCGCCATATAGACCTTGTTCCCCGGCACGGTGGCCAGCGTCGAGGCGACGAAGGTGGAATTTGTCACCACTGTCAGATTGCGCCGGATCTGCAAGGCCTGCGCGATGAAGCCCGAGGTCGATCCGGTGTCGATGGCAAGGCTTTCCCCGTCCTGCACCATGGCGGCGACAGATGTGGCGATGGCGGTCTTTTCCTGCCGCATCAACAGCATGCGGGCATGATAGGGCGCATCCACCGGCTTTTCCACCGCGACGATGGCGCCATGGACCTTGCGCACCTTGCCCGCATCTACCAGCGGCTTGATGACCCGGCGGATGGTCTGGTCCGACACGCCCAGCAGATCGGACAGCTCGCCAACAGAAATCGACCCGCGCAGCGAGACCGCATTTTCGATCTGATAGGCATATCTGGTCATTGCTGCCGTTATCCGCCAGAACGGGCCGGCTTGCAACAGATGCGGCTCAGGCGGGAACGGGGGTCTGTGTCAGTTCGATGATGCGATCCACGATCAGGCGGCTGTGCTGATAAAAAATCAGCTCACCCGCCTCGGGCACCGGCTCTACCCTGACAAGGGGATTGCGGCGCTCGACCCGGCGGTAGGCGGCTTCATCGAACACGCCATCCAGCGTGGGGGCAAGGAACAGCAGCGGGATCGCAAGCCTTTCGATCGCCTCATCTATGGGCGCCCCGGCCAGTTGCAGGTCGCGGACGAAAGCGCCGTGCCCCTGCTTTAGCAGGTGTTCGCAGGCATTGCGGATCAGGGCCGCGACCTCGGGGTTCTGACAGGTGCGCATATCCAGCGGGCGGGTGCGGTAGGCGCGCTCCAGATACCAGTCAACGCCATGCTGACGCATCATCCGGTGGCCGGATTTGGCGATCAGTTCGGCCAGCCACGGCGTATGCGCGGCCATGCGCATCATGGTTTTCTGAATGGGTTGCAGTCTGTGAATGCCGCTGCGATCCAGCACGCCGGTATAGCCGATGGCGATCAGCGCATGAAAGCGGGCCGGATTGGCGTGCTGTTCCTCCAGGAGCGGGACAAAGCCGTTCGACATGCCGACGCCAAGGCAGGGCTGACGGACCACCCGGTCCAGAAAGATCCGCAGCGCTGCAAGATTGTCCTGCCGCACGTCCAGATCCTTGTGGAGCGAACTGTTGCCGTAGCCGGGGCGTGACAGGGCATAAAGCTTCACCCCGGCGCGGCGCAGCCGGTCTTCGGCCTCGGGTGGCAGGATATAGGTCATCGGAAAGCCGCGCAGCAGCACAGCGGGCCGGCCGTCGCGCGCGCCCATCCATGTCCAGGTGACCACGCGGCCGTCGGGCGTCTCGATCCGCTCCTCGCGGCCCAGCGGGTCTTGCCAGACCGGGCTTTCGCCGCGCTGGCCCATCGCCTCGCGTCCCGCGATCATTGCCAGCAGCCGCATCAGATCGACGTTCGAAGGCGCCTCGACCTTGGCCATGATGGTCTTGACCTGCGTGCGCACCGTCAGCTTCGACACGCCGCGCGCCTTGGCGATGCGGTCGATGTCCCGCAGAAGGAAGAACAGCCGCGCCACCTCTGCCTCGGCAGCGCTGAGCCCGAATGCCTCACGCAGCCGGGCCGAGACCGAGGGTTCCCACGCAATTTCAAGCGAGCGTAGTGCCACATGTGCGCCGCTTTGACCGCGAATGGCAATCATGTAGCCTTCGGCGCTGAAGGCGGGCATGTCACTCTCGGGATGGGGGATCACCGTCAGGATGGCTTGCGCCGCATTGCCCAGCCCGCGCGCGGCGCGCATGAGGGCCGTGAAATCCTGCCGCGAGGCGGGGGCGATCACCTCCGCATCCAGAAAGGCGCCCTGTTTGGTGGCAAAGGCGCGCTCGCCCGCGATATTGGCCATGGCCACCCGACCATCCGGCGTCAGCACGACCGCAGGCCCCGGCACATCGGTGATCGCGCGTTTCAGCGGGTCGTTCTCGGCCGGAATATCCAGTGTTTCCAGCGTGTGCCGGGCCATCATCAACTGGCCGAACAATTGCTGCGACAGGCCACGCTTGCGCCCGGTTTCCGGTTCGATCTGGTCCAGCTTGGTGGCCCAGCTTGCGATCATGTCCTCGAAGGCATCCTGATCGACGATAGAACGGTAGGTGCTGGCCACGATCTGCATGTCGATCGGATCGGCCGGGGCGCCGTCTTCCGGCGCGCGCCCGTCCTCGGGGCCGAACAGAAATGCCTGATCGGCAAGCTGACCCTTGTGCGTCTGATCCGGCATTGTCCTGTCTGCTTTGGGTTCAATCGGGACACTCTAGCAGCGGATGCCGTTTCTTTCACCCGGTTTTGCTGCCCGGACCATCCGGGGTCTGCGTGGCGTCCCAGTCCCGCAGCCAGCGTTTCGGTGCCGCCGCGCGCCAGTCGCGGATCAGGCGCGGGCGGGCCCAGCCGGGGTCGATGTGCCCGGCCCGCACCAGAACCAGCGCGCTGCGGGCATAATGCGGATGCAGGAAGAAGGTGGTGGGATCCGCCTGCATCAGCATCTCGCGTTCCTCCGCTTCGGCGCGAAAGACCGCGGCATCAACCAGCGGCGACCACCAGCACCACATCTTGCCATGCGCCTTCAGCGCCTCGTTGCCCCAGGGGTATTCCACCGTGATCCGGGGCAGGCCCAGCCCCAGCGCAAACGCCTTGAGGGTGGGCCAGTCCGCGATCATGGCGCGGTGCAATCGCCATGGGCGGAGAGGGTGCCGAACAGCACGTCATGCATGATCCGGCCCGGCATCAGGGTGAATACTCCGGCGAGGATCAGCGCGCCGAAGAACAGGATGCGCATGGTGCGGGCATGGCGCACGACGCGATGTGCGCGGGCATGCGCGATGGCGATGGGCAGCGCCACCAGCGTCAGCGCCGACAAGAGGTGGATCAGCGAGAAACCGCGCCATGTGCAGATTGTGCCAATGAAGAAGGACGAAGCCGCTACCCCGGTCATCAGAAGAACCCAGATCCAGCCGAGCAGGCGGTGCCGGGCCCCGCCCTTGCGCCCAGCAAACTGCACCCCACCCAGCCCGATTGCCGTCATGGCCGCAACGGTGTGCAACTGGATGGCGGGGGCGGCGTTCAAAAGCGGCGTCAGGGACATTGTGGTTTTCTCAATGCGCCGCCGCCCAGTTCGGGCCGCGCCCGGCATCGGCTTGCAGATGAACGCTCAGCTTCACCGCCGGTTCGGCGGCGCTTTCCATCACCTCGCGGGCGGTGGCGATCAGGCGGTCGGCCTGATCCTCGGCCACTTCGAACAGCAGTTCGTCATGCACCTGCAACAGCATCTTCGCGTCGATGCCCTGAATGGCGGCGGGCATGCGGATCATCGCGCGGCGGATCACATCGGCCGCTGTGCCCTGAATCGGTGCGTTGATCGCGGCGCGTTTGGCGAAACCGGCGCCGGGGCCTTTCGCGTTGATCTCGGGCGTGTGGATCTTGCGCCCGAACAGGGTTTGCACGAACCCGTGCGCCTTGGCGAAGGCAATCGTGTCATCCATATAGGTGCGGATGCCGGGGAAGCGTTCGAAATAGCGGTCGATGAAACCCTGCGCCTCGGCCCGCGGAATGCGCAGGTTGCGGGCGAGGCCGAAGCCGGAAATGCCGTAGATCACGCCGAAGTTGATGGCCTTGGCCTGCCGCCGGATCATCGGGTCCATGCCTTCCACCGGCACGCCGAACATTTCCGAGGCGGTCATGGCATGGATGTCCAGCCCGTCACGGAACGCCTGTTTCAGCGCCGGGATGTCGGCGATATGGGCGAGGATGCGCAATTCGATCTGGCTGTAATCAAGGCTGACCAGCACGCGGCCTTCCGGTGCCACGAAAGCCTCGCGGATGCGGCGGCCTTCCTCGCTGCGGACGGGGATGTTTTGCAGGTTCGGATCGGTGGAGGCCAGACGCCCGGTGTTGGCCCCGGCGATGGAGTAAGAGGTATGCACCCGCCCGGTGTCGGGGTTGATATGGTCCTGAAGGCTGTCGGTATAGGTGGATTTCAGCTTGGCGATCTGCCGCCAGTCCAGCACACGGGCGGCCAGTTGCGCGCCCTGCGGATGGGTGTCTTCCAGTGTGGTCACATCTTCCAGCACATCGGCGCCGGTGGCATAGGCGCCGGTCTTGCCCTTCTGCCCGCCGGGGATCTGCATCTGGTCGAACAGGATTTCGCCCAATTGCTTGGGGGAACCCACGTTGAACTTCGTGCCGGCGATGCCCTGAATTTCCTCTTCAAGCTGCACGAGCTTTTGCGCAAAGGCGTTGGACATGCGGACCAGCGTGTCACGGTCCACCCGCACGCCCTTCATCTCCATCTCGGCCAGCACGGGGACCAGCGGGCGTTCCAGCGTCTCATAAACCGTAGTGACCTGCGCGCGATGCAGCATCGGCGCGAAGCGCTGCCACAGCCGCAGCGTGATGTCGGCATCCTCGGCCGCATATTTCACCGCATCGGCGATGGCCACGCGGTCGAAGGTGATCTGCGACTTGCCGCTGCCGATCAGATCCTTGATCGGGATCGGCTTGTGGCCAAGGTAACGGTCGGAAAGTTCGTCCATGCCGTGATTGTGCAGGCCGGCGAACATCGCATAGCTCATCAGCATGGTATCGGCGATGGGGGCGAGGCGAACCCCCTGCCGCGCCATGATCTTCAGATCGTATTTGATGTTCTGCCCGATCTTGAGGATCGCCGGATCCTCCAGCACCGGCCTCAGCGCGGCGATGACGGTTTCCAGCGGCATCTGCCCCTCGACCGGCATATCCGTGCTGAACAGATCGCCGCCGCCCTGCCGGTGCCCCAGCGGGATATAGCAGGCCGTCCCCGCATCGACCGCCAGCGAGATGCCCACCAGATCGGCGCGCATCTCGTCAAGGCTGGTGGTTTCGGTGTCGAAGGCCACATGCCCCGCCTCGCGGATGCGGGCGATCCAGCGCTCGAGCGCCTCAGGCGTGGTGACGCCCTCATAGGCGCTGTGGTCGAAGGGAAGGGCGACCGGCTCCGGGGCATCGGTCGCGGGCGCTGCGGTCGGCATGGCGGGCGGCGTGATGTCCAGCTTGTCGGCCACGCGCTTGGTCAGGGTGCGGAATTCCATCGCGTTGAGGAAGGTCATCAACGCTTCAGGCTCCGGCTCCTTCACCTCAAGGCTTTCCAGCGAGAAATCCAGCGGCGTGTCGCATTTCAGCGTGACGAGCTCTTTGGAAACCCGGATCTGATCGGCGAAATTCACCAGCGTTTCGCGGCGCTTGGGTTGCTTGATCTCACCCGCCCGCGCCAATAGGCTTTCCAGATCGCCATATTCGGTGATCAAAAGCGCCGCCGTCTTGACGCCGATACCGGGCGCGCCCGGCACGTTATCCACGCTGTCGCCGGCCAGCGATTGCACATCCACCACCCGTTCCGGCCCCACGCCGAATTTCTCGAACACCTCGTCGCGGTCGATGGTCTTGTTCTTCATCGCGTCGAACATCACGACGCCATCGCCGATGAGCTGCATCAAGTCCTTGTCGGAAGAGATGATGGTCACCCGCCCGCCCGCATCGCGCGCCTGACAGGACAGGGTGGCGATGATGTCATCGGCCTCGTAGCCCTCGGTTTCAATGCAGGCGATGTTGAAGGCGCGCGTCGCCTCGCGCGTCAGGGGGAATTGCGGGCGCAGATCCTCGGGCAGTTCGGGGCGGTTCGCCTTGTAGGCGGGGAAGATCTCGTTGCGGAAGGTCTTGGACGAATGGTCGAAGATCACCGCCACATGGGTCGGGGCGTCGCCTGACTTGTTGCCCTCGATATAGCGGAACAGCATGTTGCAAAACCCCGCGACCGCGCCGATGGGCAGGCCGTCGGTCTTGCGCGTCAGCGGCGGCAGCGCGTGATAGGCGCGGAAGATGAAGGCCGAGCCGTCGATGAGGTGAAGATGGCAGCCCTTGCCGAAAGTCATGGTCGTTCTCCGCGCGGTTTCATGGCAGTATTGGCACGAACGGGGGCTGTCTGCCACCCATCGGAGGCACGGATGCGGGTTCTGGGGCATGCGTTGATCGGTTTCGTGCTGGGGGCGCTGGTCGCTTTGGGAATTGCGGTCGGCTTGACCTATGTGATGCCGATCTCGCAGGCCGAAGGTGCCTATGCGATGAGCGTGGCCTTCTTCTGGATGCCCGCAGGGGCGGTGCTGGGCGCCATCCTCGCGGCGATCCGTGCGAAAGGCGGGGCTTGACGGCGCGCGGGCGCGGCGCCATGGTGCGCGCCATGCTGAACCTGATCGCCCTCGTCTCGTTTTATTGGTCCGACGCTACATAGGCGGCCGGTCAGCATTTCCACATGACCCACAGGCCGCCCGCGAGGGGCAGGCCATGAGGATCGGGGTTCCCAAGCGGGCGAAACGCAAAGGAACCTTGCGCATGTCATCTGTTACCGTCCGAACCGCCGAACCCGCGCATCTGCCCGAGGTGCATCGCATGCTGATCGCGCTGGCCGCGCATCATGGCGATGCGGCGACCATTACCCCCGCCGATCTGTCGCGGCTGGTATTCCAAAGCCCGGCAACGCGGCTTCTGGTCGCCTGTCTGGCTGACAGCCCGGCGCCGCATCCGGTGGGCTATGCCCTGCTTGCGGCCCGGCAGAACATGGTCACAGGGGAGGTTGGCTATGTGATGGACCACCTGTTCGTGCAGCAGCCCTTCCGCCGGGCAGGCGTGGGCCGGGCGCTGATCGCGGCGGCGCGGCAGTTGACGGCTGAAGAAGGGCGCAGCGGGCTGACCATCTCGACCCATCCGGCGAATACCGATGCACAGGCCGCCTATCGGGCGATGGGGCTGGCCGAACTGCCCGCGCCGGGGCCGCGCTTTGACGTGGCGCTGGCCTGACCGCAGGCGGAAAGGGGCGCGCAAAGCCGCAGATGCTGCAGCCGCGCCCCGCGGAATCCGGCAGAGCCGGTTTCAGTGGTCGTCGTGGGCGTGATCGCGGTCGATCACATAGCGTTTGTCGCAATAGCCGCATTCGACAAAGCCGGTGTCCTGCGGAATGGTCAGCCAGACGCGCGGATGGCCAAGCGCACCCTCGCCTCCGTCACAGGCCACTTTCCAAGTGGTGACGACCTGGGTTTCCGGGGCTTCGATGGTCATGGCTGTCCTCGTGGATCATGGCTTGGCCTTCCGGCCTTGGCTGCATGATAAAAGCAGGCGGCGAGGGCGGCAAGGGCGAAGCGCCGCGCTGCGGCGTCAGACCGTCAGCCGGGCCACGATGCGGCGGGTGACCGGCGCCACCAGCAGCACGACCGGGAAGGCCACGGCCCAGGCAGTGAGCCAGCTGCCCATCCATTCCCCCGCGAAGCCCGGTGCCGGGCCAAGCGCGCGCAGGGTGGCGATGCCGCTGACGATGCAGGACATCAGCCCCGACAGGATCAGGCCGAACAGGACGGGGGCGAAACGGGCGGGGATCATGGCAACCTCGGGGTGGATTGCGCCTGTGTTAACGCAAGACTGCCCGGCTGTCCTGTGCGCCGGTGCAGGCTGTCCTGTGCGGGCCTGTCCTTGCGTCAGTTGCCCAGTTCCGCAGCGGGAATGACCGGAAAGAAAGCACCGTCCGACATCAGCCCGAACCAGTCCACCCCTTCATGGGGGCGCGTGACGCCGATCTCGACGAGGCGGTAGAAGCTCTTGCGGTCGATCCGCGCCTCCAGTCCGCGCCGGACCATGACGTAAGGCGCGGGCTCGCCCTCCGTCCCGTGGCGTTCCACCCGGATCGGATGCTCCGGTCCCGCTGTCACCTCGTCACCGACATTGGTGGTGAAGGTCAGGCGCTGGGCGTCGCTCGTGCCCTCGCGGGTGAAATCCACCGCGATGAAGGGCGCGTCCTCGACCACGATGCCCAGCTTTTCAACCGGGGTGACAAGGTAAAAGCGCCCGTCCTCCAGCTTCAGGATCGAGGCGAACAGTTTCACCAACGGCGCGCGGCCGATGGGCGTGCCCTCGTGGAACCATGTGCCGTCGCGGGCGATGCGCATGTCCATCTCGCCGCAATAATCGGGGTTCCACAGATGCACCGGCGGCGGGCCTTTCTTCGCCGCGCGCTGCGCCTGTTCCAGAATTCCCGAAGTTTCGACCTTTGGTCCCGATTTCGCTTTTGTCATTTGTGCCCGCGCCCGTGATCCGTTCTAATGTGAATATAGTCTACGAAGGGCAGATGTCATGACCGATGAACTGGTGACGCGGATCGAGGCGCTGGGCGACCGGCTGGCAGCGGCCAAGGCCATGATCGACAAACGCTTCATCGGGCAGGAAAAAGTGGTCGATCTGGTGCTTGCGTCGATCCTGTGTGGCGGTCATGCGCTGCTGGTGGGTCTGCCCGGTCTGGGCAAGACGCGGCTGGTGGATACGCTGTCCACCGTGCTGGGCCTGCACGGCAACCGCATCCAGTTCACGCCCGATCTGATGCCCGCCGATATTCTGGGCTCTGAAGTGCTGGAAACCGCCGCCGATGGCAGCCGCGCTTTCCGTTTCATCGAGGGGCCGGTGTTCTGTCAGCTTCTGATGGCGGATGAGATCAACCGCGCCAGCCCCCGCACGCAATCGGCGCTGTTGCAGGCGATGCAGGAACGCGAGGTGACCATCGCCGGGCAGCACCGCCCGCTGGGCCGCCCGTTCCATGTGCTTGCGACGCAGAACCCGATCGAGCAAGAGGGCACCTATCCGCTGCCCGAGGCGCAGCTTGACCGGTTCCTGTTGCAGATCGACGTGGCCTATCCGGTGCGTCAGGCCGAACGCGACATCCTGCTGGCCACCACCGGCGCGACCGAGGCCGCCGTGCATCCGGTGTTCACCGCCGAAGAACTGCTTGGTGCGCAAGAGGTCATCCGCCGCATGCCGGTGGGCGACAGCGTGGTCGAGGCGATCCTCGATCTGGTGCGCGGCTGCCGTCCGGGCGAACCCGAGGGGGCCGCGCTGGCTGGCACGCTGGCATGGGGGCCGGGGCCGCGTGCGGCGCAGGCGCTGATGCTGGCAGTGCGGGCGCGCGCGCTTTTGGAGGGGCGGCTGGCCCCGTCGGTCGCCGATGTGGCAGCTCTGGCGCAGCCGGTGCTGGTGCATCGCATGGCGCTGACCTTTGCGGCACGGGCGCGGGGCGAAAGCCTGTCCGAAGTCATTGCCGCCGCCACGGCCCGCCGCCTCGGGCTTGAGGCTGCCGCGTGACCACTTCCCACGACCTGCGTGCAAGGGCCGAAACGCTGGGCGCCACACTGCCGCCGTTGCTGGCGGCAGCGGATCATCTGGCGCAGGCGGTGGTTCTGGGCGACCACGGCCGCCGCCGTGCCGGTCTGGGGGATGAATTCTGGCAGTATCGCCCGGCCCATGCCGGGGATGGCGCGCGCGGCATCGACTGGCGCCGCTCGGCCCGGTCGGATGCGCATTTCGTGCGCGAACGCGAATGGCAGGCGGCGCAGAGCGTGGCGCTGTGGGTTGATCCGGCGGCTTCGATGCGGTTTTCCGGCGCGAAGGACCGCCCGACCAAGGCGGACCGTGCGCGGCTTCTGGCGCTGGCGCTGGCGGTGTTGCTGCTGCGCGGGGGCGAGCGGGTCGGGCTGGCGGGCGGTGACATCGCGCCGCGTTCGGGCCGGGCGCAGGCCGAACGGCTGGCGCTGGCGCTGGCCGAGGACAGCGCCGAGGATTACGGCCGCCCCATGGTTGGCGGCTTGCCGCACCATGGCCGCGTCGTGCTGATCTCTGATTTCCTTGGCGATCTGGCAGGGGTCGAGGCCGCGCTGGAGGCAGCCACAGCGCGCGCTGCACGGGGCGTGCTGCTTCAGGTGCTGGACCCGGCGGAGGAGGATTTTCCCTTCGACGGCCGCACGATCTTTGAATCCATGGGCGGCACCTTGCGCCATGAAACCCGCCGTGCGGGTGACCTGCGCGACCGCTATCTGGCGCGGCTGGCCGAACGCAAGGCGCGGCTGGCGGACCTTGCCGCCGCCTCGGGCTGGCATGTGACCACGCATCACACCGGCACCGCGCCGCAACCGGCTCTGCTGTGGCTTTACCGGGCGCTGGAGGCCGCGCTCTGATGTGGATGCTGGGCCCTGTCGGTTTCACCGCGCCGCTGTTGTTGCTGGCCCTGCCTGCGCTGCCGTTGCTGTGGCTGTTGCTGCGTGCGGTGCCCCCTGCGCCTCTGCGTCGCCGTTTTCCGGGCGTGGCCCTTCTGCTGGGCCTGACCGACAAGGATGCCGAGACGGAGCGCACGCCGCTCTGGCTGCTGCTGCTGCGCATGGCGGCGCTGGCGGCGGCGATCGTCGCCTTTGCCGGGCCGGTGCTGAACCCTGCGCCGCCTGCCGCTGCGACGGATGACCCGCTGCTGATCGTGGTGGATGGCACCTGGGCCGATGCCCGCGACTGGCCGCGCCGCATCGACCGCGCGATGACGAAGGCCGAGGCGGCCGGTCGCGCCGGGCGCACCGTCGGGCTGATCCGTCTGACCGACCGGCCCGAGGCTCCGGTGTTCCAGAGCGCTGCTGCTATCCGCGACCGTCTTGCCGGGCTGGTGCCGCAACCTTTCGTGCCTGCCGATCTGTCGGCCTGGGCCGATGTGCTGGGTGACGGGCGGTTTGAAACCTATTGGCTGTCAGACGGGCTGGACCATCCGGGCCGTGCCGATCTGGCCGCCGGTTTTGCCGCGCGTGGCCCGCTGAGCGTGTTTCAAACCCCGCGTCCGGTGATCGCGCTGAAACCGCCGGTGTTCCGCGACGGGGCGGTGCAGCTTGCCGCGCTGCGCCTGCCCGCCGGTGCGCAACAGGAGATCGAGGTTTCCGCCCGAGGCCCAGACCCGGCCGGGATCGAACGGGAGCTGGCCCGCGCAACGCTGGTCTTTGCCACCGGGCAGGGCGCGGCTGAAGGGACGCTCGACCTGCCGCCAGAGTTGCGCAACCGCCTGACGCGGTTTGAAATCGCGGGCCAGCCTACCGCCGGCGCGGTCTCGCTGACCGATGACAGCCTGAAGCGGCGCAAGGTGGCGCTGGTGGGCAGCGAGGCCGAGGCCGAAGGGTTGATCCTGCTGTCGCCCACGCATTACCTGCGGCAGGCCATGGCGCCAGAGGCCGATCTGATTGACGGTAGCCTGTCGGATGTGCTGCTGGCCAGCCCCGATGTGGTGGTGCTGACCGATGTTGCACGGCTGGGCAATGCCGAGGCCGAGGCGCTGCTGAAATGGGTGGCCGATGGGGGCACGCTTCTGCGCTTCGCCGGGCCACGTCTGGCCGCTGCGGAATGGGCGCCGGGCGAGGATGATCCGCTGCTGCCGGTGCGGCTGCGGGCCGGGGGGCGCAACCTTGGCGGCGCGATGAGCTGGGGCGACCCCCGCACATTGGCGCCTTTTGCCGAGGGCAGCCCGTTCTTCGGTCTGGCAGTGCCTGACGAGGTTTCGGTCACCCGGCAGGTGCTGGCCGAACCGGGGCCGGATCTGGCCGCCCGCACCATTGCCGCGCTGGCCGATGGCACGCCGCTGGTGACGCGCAAGGAAACCGGCGCGGGGCAGGTGGTGCTGTTCCATGTCACAGCCAATGCCGAATGGTCGTCGCTGCCGCTGTCGGGGCTGTTTGTGCAGATGCTGGACCGGCTGGTCACCGTAGCCCGTGTCGGGGGTGGCGAAGACCGCGCGCTGGCCGGGCACAGTTTTGCCCCCGTGCAGGTGCTGGATGCCTTCGGTGTGGCGCAGGATGCGGACAATCTGCCGGGCGTGACCGGCGAGGCGCTGGCTGCGGGGCGCCCCGGGCCCGACCTGCTGCCCGGTCTTTATGAGGAAGAGGACCGCCGTGTCGCGCTGAATGTGACCGCGGCGGACACCACGCTGCAAGCGGCGGTCTGGCCCGCGGGCACGCCGGTCGAGGGCGCCGCGCGCGACACGGAACGCCCGTTGAAAGGGCCGTTCCTCGCCGCCGCGCTGGCCCTGATGCTGGCTGATATTCTGGCGGCGCTGGGCATTTCCGGCCGATTGTCAGGCGGGTTTGCGGCGCGGCTGATGCTGACGCTGATGCTGGCCTTCCCGGCGCCTGCCGCGCGGGCCGATGCGGCAGAGGATGCCTTTGCCATCGAGGCGACCGGCGAGGTGCGGCTGGCCCATATCCTGACCGGCGACAAACGGGTGGACGATCTGGCGCAGGCGGGGCTGCGTGGCCTGTCGATGCGGCTGTTCGAACGCACCACCGTCGAACCGGGTGACCCGATGGCGGTGGATATAGAACGCGACGAACTGGCGTTCTTTCCCTTCCTTTACTGGCCGGTGACCGCCGACCAGCCGCTGCCTTCGGTCAATGCCTATCGCAAGCTGAACGATTTTCTGCGCACCGGCGGCATGATCCTGTTCGATACCCGCGATGCGGGTGTCAGCGGTGGCACCACGCCGGAAGCGAAGCGACTGCAACTGATTGCCTCCGGCCTCGACATCCCGCCGCTGGAGCCTGTGCCGGTGGATCATGTCCTGACCCGCACCTTCTATCTGTTGCAGGATTTTCCCGGCCGCTACACCGGCCCGGTCTGGGTCGAGGCGGCACCGCCGGATGCCGCGCAGGCCGAGGGCATGCCGTTTCGCAATCTCAATGACGGGGTGACGCCGGTTGTGATCGGCGGCAATGACTGGGCGGCGGCCTGGGCCGTGGATGAAATCGGCATTCCCGCCTACCCGGTCGGGCGCGGCTCGGGCGGGGATCGGCAACGCGAGATCGCCTATCGCTTTGGCGTCAACCTTGTGATGCATGTGCTGACCGGCAACTACAAATCCGATCAGGTGCATGTGCCCGCACTGCTGGAAAGGCTGGGCCAATGAACCCTGTTCTGGCTGGCGGTATCGTCCTGGACCCGCAATTGCCTTTGGCGATGATTGCGGCGCTGGCGGTGGCGGCGCTGTTGCTGATGGCGCTGGCCTTCTGGCGCGGTTTGCCGGGGTGGTGGCTGCGTGGGCTGGCTGCCGTTGTGGCGCTGGCGGCACTGGCCAATCCCTCGCTGCAAGAGGAAGACCGCGCGCCGCTCTCGGACATCGTGATCGCCGTGGTGGACCGCACCGCAAGTCAGGGCATCGGTGGGCGCGAGGCGCAGACCGAGGCGGCGCTGGCCCGACTGCGGGCCGAGGTGGCGGCCATGCCCGGCACCGAATTGCGCGAGGTCACGGTGCGCGCCGCGCCGGGTGATGGTGGTTCGCGCGTGATGACGGCGCTGGCCGAGGCGCTGGCCGAAGAACCCCGCGCACGGGTGGCCGGGGCGGTGATCGTGTCGGACGGGCAGGTGCATGATACAGACCTTGCGCCGCAGATGCCCGCGCCGCTGCACCTGTTGCTGACTGGCCGGCAAGCCGACTGGGACCGCCGCCTGATCGTCAGGAACGCCCCTGCCTTCGCCATACTGGGCGAGGAGGTCAGCCTGACCCTGCGGATCGAGGATGACGGCGCCGTGCCCGAGACGCTGCGCGGCGAGGCGCAACTGTCCATTGCGGTCGATGGCGGCGAGCCGCGCTGGTATTCCGTGCCGGTGGGTGAGGATCTGGAGCTTCCGGTGACCCTTCCGCATGGCGGGCAGAACATTCTGCAATTCGAGGTGCAGGCGTCAGAGGGCGAGTTGACAACCCGCAACAACAGCTCGGTCACCGCGATCAACGGGGTGCGTGACCGGCTGCGGGTGCTGCTGGTTTCGGGTGAGCCGCATGCGGGTGAGAGGGTCTGGCGCAACCTGCTGAAATCCGACCCTTCGGTGGATCTGGTGCATTTCACCATCCTGCGGCCGCCGGAAAAGCAGGATGGCATTCCGGTGGACGAACTGTCGCTGATCGCCTTCCCGACGCGCGAGCTGTTCGTGGAAAAGATCGACGAATTTGACCTGATCATCTTTGATCGCTACCGCTTGCGGGGCATCCTGCCGCTGCAATACCTTGAAAACGTGCGCGATTACGTCACGCGCGGCGGCACGGTTCTGGTGGCGGCCGGGCCGGAATTCGGCACGGTCGATAGTCTATGGCGTTCGCCGCTGGCAGACATCCTGCCGGTGACGACGACGAGCAGGGTTCTGGAGGGCGGCTTCCGGCCTAAGATTACGCCGCTGGGGCATCGCCATCCGGTGACGCAGGGCCTAGAGGCCGGGGCACCGGAAAGTGGCTGGGGCCGCTGGTTCCGTCAGATCGAGATTGCCGCGCGTGGCGCCGGGCAGGTGGTAATGGAAGGCGCCGAGGGCAAGCCGCTGCTGGTGCTTGCGCGCGAGGGGCAGGGGCGCATCGCGGTGCTGGCCTCGGATCAGGCATGGCTCTGGGGGCGCGGCTATGAAGGCGGCGGGCCACAGCTGGAACTGCTGCGTCGTCTGGCGCACTGGATGTTGAAGGAACCCGAACTGGAAGAAGAAACCCTGTCGGCCCATGCCGGCGGGGCGGGGCGACTGGTTATCACCCGGCGCACGCTGGCCGAGGTGCCGCCCGGCCCGGTGACGCTGACCCTGCCCGACGGAACCGAGACCGAAATCGTGCTGCCCGAAGTGGTGCCCGGTCACTATGAGGCCGAGATCGACGCGCCGCAGGTCGGGCTTTACCGGTTGAAACAGGGCGAGTTGCAGACGGTGGTGGCGCTTGGACCGCCCGCGCCGAAAGAGTTTGAACGCACCATCGCCGCGCCCGATGTGCTGGAACCTGTGCTGGCGCAATCCGGCGGCGGGGTGTTGCGGCTGGAGGACGGCGCCTTCGATCTGCGGCAGGTCGCGCCGGGCCGGGTGGCCGCCGGGCGTGGCTGGCTGGGCATCACTCCGCGCGGGGCTTACCTCACGCAGGATGTGCGGGTGGCGGCCTTGTTGCCCGGCTGGGCATGGCTCTTGCTGGCCAGCATTCTGATCCTTGCCGCATGGCTGCGCGAGGGGCGCCTGCCCGCGCGACGCTGAACCCTTTCCCGAATCCCCTTGCCGGTGCATGCTGTCCCTGCGGCATGCCGCTTCCTTTTCAAGGCGTATTTCACGGCGGAGGTTTTCATGGGCGGGGACGTCGATGTCGTCATTGTCGGCGCGGGTGCGGCAGGTCTGGCCGCGGCGCGGGTGCTGCGCGAGGCGGGCCTCAGTTTTACGGTGATGGAGGCGATGGGCCGGATCGGCGGCCGCGCCCTGACCACGACCACCGATTTCGGGGTGCCTTTCGACATCGGCTGTGCCTGGCTGCATGCCGCCGACCGCAACCCGTTCTTCCCCGAGGCGCAAGCGGCGGGCTGGACACTTTATCACCACGACATGGGGTTGGATCACCTGTATTTCGGTGGTCGTCGCGCCTCGGATGATGATCTGGCGCGGATGCGGGCGGCTGAGGTCGCCATGGCGGAATGTATCGCGGCGCACCGGGGCACGGAGGACCGGCTTTCGGCGGTGTTGGCCGATTGCCATTACCTGCGGGCCTCATCGACCTTCGCAGGACCGATGGATTTCGGGGCCGATGATGACGAGATTTCCATCGCCGATTTCCGGGCGGCGGCGGATCTGGACCCGAATTATTTCACCCGTGAGGGCTTTGGCGCGCTGATCCACCGTTGGGGCGCCGATGTGCCGGTCTGGCTGCATACGCCGGTGCGGCAGATCCGCTGGGACGGGCCGGGCGTGGAGGTGACAACAGACCGGGGCACGCAACGTGCGCGGGCAGTCATCGTCACCGTTTCGACCGGGGTGCTGCAATTCGACGGCATCACCTTCACCCCCGCATTGCCCGACGCGCATCAGGAGGCGATTTTTGATCTGCCGATGGGGCTTCTGACCAAGATCCCCATCGCGGTCAGCGGCACACGTCTGGGCCTTGCCCCATTCGACGATCTGCTGATGGAACGCCACGCGCGGCATGATCTGTTCTTCCTGTGCTTCCCCTTCGACCTTGATCTGATGGTCGGCTTTGTCGGTGGCGATTTTGCATGGGAGATGGAGGCCGCAGGGCCAGAGGCCGCGGTGGATTTCGTCTGCGACCGGCTGGCCGACATGTTCGGGTCAGATGTGCGGCGCCATATCGGTCACGGCACCATGACCCGCTGGGGGGCCGAGCGCTGGGTCCGGGGTGCCTATGCGGCTGCGCGGCCCGGCAAGGCCGCCGCGCGCGACGTGCTGCGCGGCGCGGTGGGCGAGCGCATCTGGTTCGCGGGCGAGGCGCTGGCCGGTGCGGGCCTTATGCAAACGGCAGGCGGCGCGCGGCTGTCGGGCGAGGCAGTGGCGCGGGCGGTGGCGGCGCGGCTGTCAGGCGCGGTCTAGGGATCTTCTTTCAGGCGAGGCAGCATTGCCGCACGCGATTGCGAGGCGAATTCGCGCCGGATCAGCGTGGCAATAGTGGCGGTCATCGTCAGGAACAGACCCCAAGGTCCGACCAGCCAGCCCAGCGTCCCCAGCGCATAATAGACGGACCGCAGGCCACGGTTGTAGTTCTTGGCGGCGGTGATGTTCACCTCGGCTGCGCGTGCGGCGCGGTCATAGGCGGCGGGATGCTCCGGGTCATTGGGAACCGAGGCCATCAGAAGCGAGCAATAGCCGAACAGCCGGTGTGACCAGACGAATTTCAGGAAGCCGTTCACCACGAACGACAGGATGAAGACAATCTTTACCTTCATCACCAGCGCCGGATCGTCATGCAGGGAAAAGGCATCGGCCAACCCCTCCAGCGGGGCGGTATCCCCCAGCAAGGCCAGACCGCCGCCGAGTGCCAGCATGCAGGTCGAGGCGTAAAAGGTGATGCCCTGACGCAAACCGTCCAGCACCGAGGCGTCATACATGCGTGGTTGCCGTGTCACGAATTCCCGCATCCAGTCGCGCCGGTAATATGCCATGATAACCGAAACCGACGGATGCCGCGCGTTTGGCCGCTCGATCGCCAATTGCAGCGCTGCGACACCTGCCAGCGTATAGGCCACGGCAAGCAGGTCGGCGGTCGAGAACTGAAGAAGAAGCGTCGGCAGGTCCATCAGGTGTTGATAGACCAAAGCCTTGGCTTGCCAAAAGCAAAAATTGGTTATACTTTTTTACCAATCAGGGAGGTCAGCCATGGATATGCCAAGGCCCGATGCCGCGATCCTGTCGCGCAAGGCGCGGATCGTCGCCCGACTGCGCGAGGTGCTGCCCGCCGATGCGGTGGTGGACGACCTGCATGAACTGCGTGCCTATGAATGCGATGCGCTGTCGGCCTATCGTTGTCCGCCGCTGGCGGCCATCCTCCCCCGCAGCACCGCCGAAGTCGCCGCCGCCCTGAAGGTCTGCCATGACGAAGGCGTGCCGGTGGTGCCGCGTGGCGCGGGCACCTCGCTGGCAGGCGGGGCGCTGCCCACTGCGGACAGCGTGATTCTGGGCGTCGCGCGCATGAATGCGGTGCTGGAGGTCAGTTACCCGGACCGTTTCATCCGCGTGCAATCGGGCCGCACCAACCTGAGCGTTTCGGGCGCGGTGGAGGAAGAAGGCTTCTTTTACGCCCCCGACCCTTCCAGCCAGCTTGCCTGTGCCATTGCGGGCAATATCGCCATGAACTCGGGCGGGGCGCATTGCCTGAAATACGGGGTGACGACGAACAATCTGCTGGGCGTGACCATGGTGCTGATGGATGGCACGGTGGTCGAGATCGGCGGGCCGTGGATGGATGCGCCGGGGCTGGACCTGCTGGGCGTCGTCTGCGGGTCGGAAGGCCAGCTGGGTGTGGTGACAGAGGCCACACTGCGCATCCTGCCCAAGCCCGAGGGCGCGCTGCCGGTGCTGATGGGGTTCGATTCCTCCGAAGTGGCGGGTGCCTGCGTGTCAGACATCATCAAGGCGGGCGTGCTGCCGGTCGCCATCGAATTCATGGATCGCCCCTGTATCGAAGCCTGCGAGGCTTTCGCCAAGGCGGGCTATCCGATGTGCGAGGCGCTGCTGATTGTCGAGGTGGAGGGATCGGAGGCCGAGATCCGGCACCAGCTTGACCTGATCATGCAGATCGCGCGGCGGCACAATCCTGTGGAACTGCGCGAAGCGGCGGATGCCGATCAGGCGAAACGCATCTGGCTTGGCCGCAAATCGGCTTTCGGCGCCATGGGGCAGATCAATGATTACATGTGCCTCGATGGCACGATCCCGGTGTCGAGCCTGCCTTTCGTGCTGAAACGCATTGGCGAGCTAAGCCGTGATTTTGGGCTGGATGTGGCCAATGTCTTTCATGCCGGGGACGGCAACATGCATCCGCTGATCCTCTATAATGCCAATCTGCCGGGCGATCAGGAGAAATGCGAGGCACTTGGCGCCGAGATCCTGAAGCTCTGTGTTGAGGTGGGCGGCTGCCTGACCGGCGAGCATGGCGTGGGGATCGAGAAGCGCGACCTGATGGCGGTGCAGTATGGCCCCGCCGATCTGGAGGCGCAGTTGCGGGTGAAAGACGTGTTTGACCCGAAATGGCTGCTTAATCCTGCCAAGGTGTTTCCGTTGCAGGTGACGGCCAGTCGTCGCGCGGGTTGAAAGGCTGGGGGGCAGTCTGCCCCCCACGGCCTTCGGCCTCCCCCCGAGGATATTTTTGAACAGATGAACAAGATGCGGCCAGCAAGCGAAGCAGAACTTTGCGAGATCATCCGGGCGGCCTCGGGGCCGCTGGTCGTGCGTGGCGGCGGCACGCGCGGGGCTTTGCCTGCGGGTGTGGTTTTGGAAACCGGCGGGCTGAGCGGGGTCACGCTGTACGAGCCGGGCGCGCTGACGCTGGTGGCCGGGGCGGGGACGCCGATGGCGGATCTGGAAGCGCTCTTGGCGGCCGAGGGGCAGCGGCTGGCTTTCGAGGTGCCGGATCTGCGCGGGCTTCTGGGGCGGGAGGGCTGTTCGACCCTGGGGGGCGTGGTGGCGGAGAATGCCTCGGGTCCGCGGCGGGTTTCGGTCGGGGCGTGCCGCGACTTTTGTCTGGGGGTGCGCTTTGTCGATGGGCGTGGCGAGGTGATCCGCAATGGCGGCCGGGTGATGAAGAATGTTACCGGTTATGATCTGGTGAAGTTGCTGGCGGGCAGCCGGGGGCGGCTGGGGGTGCTGACCGAAGTGGCGCTGAAGGTGCTGCCGCGCCCCGAGACGGAGGCCACGCTGTGCCTGACGGGGCTGTCGGATGTGCAGGCGGTGGCGGCGCTGTCGGCCGCGCTGGGATCACCTTACGAGGTCACCGGGGCGGCGCATCTGCCGGGGCAGGGGACTTACCTGCGGATCGAGGGGTTCGAGGGATCAGTGCGCTACAGGCTGGAGCGGCTGCGAGGGGTGCTGGCGCCTTACGGTGCGGGGGCGGAGGTGGCTTCGCCCTGGGCGGCGATCCGCGATGTCACCGCGCTGGCCGGGCGGGCGGGCGATCTGTGGCGGCTGTCGCTGCGCCCGTCCGAGGCACCGGGCGTGGTGGCGCGGCTGGGCGCCGAGGCGGTGGTCTATGACTGGGGCGGCGGGCTGGTCTGGGCGCTGATGGCGCCGGGCAGCGATGTGGCCGGGCGGCTGGGCAGGTTTTCCGGCCATGCGACCTGTCTGCGTGGCGCGGGGGCCGCGCCGACAGAGCCGCCGGCGATTGCGGCGCTGACCGGGGGCTTGCGTCGGCAGTTCGATCCGCGCGGGGTTTTCGCATGACCCTGCCGTTCTGGGTGATGCAGGCCGGGCCGCCGGTCGCGCTTTATCTGCTTTTGTGCCTTTTGCCGCGCGGCTTGGCCTTCTGGGGCGGCTGTTTCCTCGCGCTGCTGGCGATGGGGGTGTTGTATCTGCGGTCGCTGGGGGCGGACAGCACATCTGGGCTGGTGCTGGCCATGGCGCTGGGCGGGGCGGTTGCTCTGGCGGGGCTGGCGCAGACGCTGCGGCAGGTCTTGCGCGCGCGGCTTTACCCGGTGGTGGTGATCGGTCTTCTTCTGGCCGTCATGGGCCTTGGACTATTTCTGACGGGACGGATCTGAGATGCAGACGAACTTCACGCCCGAGCAACTGAAAGACCCCGGCATCGCACGGGCGAACCAGATCCTGCGGACCTGCGTGCATTGCGGCTTCTGCACCGCGACCTGCCCGACCTATCAGGTGCTGGGGGATGAGCTGGACAGCCCGCGCGGGCGCATCTACCTGATCAAGGACATGCTGGAAAGCGGGCGCCCGGCCGATGCGCAGACGGTGAAGCATATCGACCGCTGTCTGAGCTGCCTCGCCTGCATGACCACCTGCCCGAGCGGGGTGCATTACATGCATCTGGTGGATCACGCGCGGGAGTATATCGAGCAGACCTATCGCCGCCCCTGGCATGACAGGGCACTGCGCTGGCTCCTGTCCCGGATCATCCCCTATCCGGGGCGGTTCCGGCTGGCGCTGCTGGGCGCCAAGATGGCGCGGCCTTTCGCGCGGCTGCTGCCGGACCGGCGGTTGCGGGCCATGGTTGCCATGGCGCCAAAGCAGGTGCCGCCTGTCAGCCGCAATGACGATCCGCAGGTTTTTGCGGCGCATGGCCCGGTGCGGATGCGGGTCGCGTTGCTGACCGGCTGTGCGCAGAAGGCGCTGAATACCGACATCAACGATGCGACCATCCGGCTGTTGCGCAGGCTGGGGTGCGAGGTGGTGGTGGCGAAGGACATGGGCTGTTGCGGGGCGCTGACGCATCACATGGGGCGCAGTGGCGAAAGCCATGCGCAGGCCGGGGCCAATATCGCGGCCTGGATGGCGGAAAAGCGTGGCGCGGGGCTGGATGCCATTGTGATCAATACTTCGGGCTGTGGCACGACAGTCAAGGATTACGGCCATATGTTCCGCAATGATCCGCTGGCGGCGGATGCGGCGGCGGTCTCGGAGATGGCGCTGGACGTGAGCGAGCTGCTGGTGAAGCTGGGCCTGCCGGAAGGCGCGCCCAAAGGGCTGCGCGTGGCCTATCACGCCGCCTGTTCATTGCAGCATGGCCAGCAGGTGAAAACCGCGCCGAAAGACCTGTTGAAACGCGCGGGCTTCGAGGTGGTGGAGCCCGCCGACAGCCATCTGTGCTGCGGTTCGGCCGGCACCTACAACCTGTTGCAGCCCGAGCTTTCGGCTGAATTGAAGCGCCGCAAGGTGGCGACGCTGGAGGCGAAGGCGCCGCAGATCATCGCGGCGGGCAATATCGGCTGCATGATGCAGATCGGATCGGGGACCGGGGTGCCGGTGGTTCATACGGTCGAATTGCTGGACTGGGCGACCGGCGGGCCGATGCCGCGCGCCCTTGCCAGCGCCGGGCTTTTGTCACAATCCTGAGGGACGTGGCCGCGATGCGGTCACAGGATTGCCCTGCGGGGCCGCTAGGCCGGGGGAATGATGATCCGACGTGCCCTTCTGGTATTGCTGCTGTGCGCCCTGCCTGCCGGGGCGCAGGACAGCCATTTGCGCAGCTTGCAGACCGGCGATGACAGCCGGGGCTGGAATGCGGTGGGGCGGCTGAACCTTGGGCGGCGCGGGTTCTGCACCGGCACCCTGATCGCCCCCGATCTGGTGCTGACGGCGGGGCATTGCCTGTTCGACAAGACGACCGGCGCGCGGATCGACCCGACCACCATTGAATTCCTTGCGGGCTGGCGCAATGGACGGGCCGAGGCCTATCGCGGTGTGCGCCGCGCAATTGCGCATCCCGATTTCGTCTATGGCGGTGACGAGCGGCTGGATCGCGTCAGCCATGATCTTGCATTGCTGCAACTGGACCGGCCGATCCGAATGACCTCGATCGAGCCGTTCGGGATTGGCGATCAGCCGCAGCGGGGCGATACCGTGGGCGTGGTGTCCTATGCGAAGGACAGGGCCGAAGCGCCCTCGATGCAGGACGCCTGCGAGGTGCTGGGCCAGAAGCCCGAGATGCTGGTTCTGACCTGCGATGTGGATTTCGGCTCGTCCGGGGCGCCGGTGTTTTCGATCCGGGGCGGAATCGCCCGCGTGGTGTCGGTGGTCTCTGCCAAGGCCGAGGTCGAGGGACGCAAGGTCGCGCTGGGCACATCGCTGGCCAAGCCGCTGGAGGATCTGCGTCAGGCCATTGCGCAAGAGGTTCGGCCGGGCAAGGTGCGGGTGCTGTCAGGTGGCGGGGCCGGAACCTTCATCAAACCCTGAGGTTCAGCCTTGCGGCGGATAGAGACGGAGCAGATGGTCCGTCGCGGTTTCGGCGCGCTGGCGGCAGGTGTTTGCGTCAGGTGCCGCAATGGTGCCGATCACGCGGCGGATCTGCAAATCGCCAACCAGAAGCGCCAGCCAGAGTTCGGCTAACCTGTCCGGTGTTTCCCCATGCGCGCCGGTGATCGCGCCAATCAGCGTGGCGACATGCGGCATGACGATGTCCCGCCCACCTTGTGCCAGCGCAAGGCCCAGCGTGCCCTCGGCATCGGCTGCCGCTGCGCGGTTGAGCGCGACGGCGCGCGGCCCGGTCAGCAGCGCCAGCAGGCGTTCCCCCACCGCGACCAGTGCCGCCGCATCCGCCGCACCAGCCCGCTGGTCCAGAACCTCCTGCACCGTTTCAGCATTGCGGGCGATCAGCGCCCGGAACAGGCCGGGCTTGTCGCCATACCAGTTGTAAAGCGTTTCGATCGAGGCGCCCGCACGGCGGGCCAGCGCCTGCATCGTGGCCCCGGCATAGCCCTTCTCCTCCAGCAACGCATAGGCGGCGTCCTCGATCTGGGCTTGCCTGCGGATGCGGGTCTCTGCGCGCATGGTTCTCTCCGGTCTCAGCTACGGCGGGCGACCAGCACAAGCGATACCGCCGCGGCCAGAAGTGCAAGCCCCGAGGCGATACCGCGCAGCAGGTTGGCCTGTTGCCAGGGGGCGGAATAGTCGTCCCAGATCTGCGCTGCCTGTTCCGGTTCAAGCGGCAGGGTGACCTGCGCCAGCGCCTGGTTCATCGGGATGTTCACCTGTGCGGTGAACAGTGTCACCCCCAGACCATAGCAGGCCAGCGCAATGGCCAGGGCCATGGCCGCGCCGCGCGCCTGCATCAGCATGGCCGTGGCGAGGGTGATCAGCAGCACGACCGGCGTGCCGAAATAGCCAAGTCCGAAGGCCATGTTGCGCACCGAGGCATTCATCGCCTGCATGGCCGCGATGGCAATGGCCGGGTCGATCCGGTCCAGCCCGCGCAGGGTGGATACGCTCCAGGCATAAAAGAAGCCGAAGATCGCGCCGCAGCCGATGAGGCTGAGGATGACAAGGCCGAGAAGGGGCAGATTACGCATGATGGCTCCAAAATATCCGTAATTATAGTTTCGGATATTTCCGTAATAAGTATTACGGATTCGGTCAAGGCCTGACGCAAAGCAAAACGCGCCGTCCATGGGGACGGCGCGCCTTGCCTTGCGGGGACTGACCGGAGGGGGTCAGTTCGCCATGGCAAGCTGTTTCGGCAGTTTGAAGGTCCAGACGGTGCCGCCCTGATTGAGGTAGTTCACCTTCTTGGCGACCTCACCACCCCAGAGCGGAACCGCGCCGCCCCAGCCCGACACGACCGAGACATATTGCTCGCCATCCGCTTCCCAGGTGATCGGCTGGCCGACGATGCCCGAGCCGGTCTGGAACGACCACAGTTTCTCGCCCGTGGTGTCATCCAGCGCGATGAAGTCCCCCTCGGGCGTGCCGAAGAACACCAGACCGCCAGCCGTGGTCATCACGCCACCCCAGAGCGGGGCCTCGTTCTTGTATTCCCACTTCCATTCGCCAGTGGCCGGGTCGATGGCTTTCAGGCTGCCGATGTGATCCTCGTAATTCGGCTTGATGGTGAAGCCGGACCCGAGATAGGCCGCGCCTTTCTTGTAGCTGACCGGCTCGTTCCAGATGTCCATGCCCCATTCGTTCGAGGGAACGTAGAACAGGCCGGTGTGCTGGCTGTAGGCCATCGGCATCCAGTTCTTGCCGCCAAGGAACGAAGGCGAGGCGAAGACCATTTCGCCCTTGGCGCCATCGGCGGCCTTGGACGGATCGCCGGGACGGTTGGCCTCGTTGTAGATCGGGCGTCCGGTTTCGTCGATGCCGCTGGCCCAGCTGATGTCCTTCACGAAGGGCCAGGCATTCAGGAATTTCCCGTCCTCACGGTTCAGCACATAGAAGAAACCGTTGCGGTCGGCGGTGGCGAATTTCTTGTTGCCGTCCTTGTCGGCGAAAGCCACGACTTCGTTCACGCCGTCATAATCCCAGCCCTCGCGCGGGGTGGTCTGGAAGTGCCATTTGATTTCACCGGTCTTGGGGTCGATGCCAAGGCGGCTTGCGGCGTACAGGTTGTCACCCACATTGCCTTCGGTCGGCGTGCCGGCGTTGCGCAGGTGGCTGTTCCAGGGGGCCGGGTTGCCCGCGCCGAAGACCAGCGTGTCGGTCTCGATGTCATACGACCCGCCCAGCCAGGTCGCGCCGCCGCCGGTTTTCCACATGTCGCCCGGCCATGTCGCGTTCAGCGTGCCGGTCATGGTGCTTTCCTTGCCGTTCAGCGTACCCATGTGGCCTTCGATCACCGGGCGCGTCCAGACGGTTTCGCCGGTCAGCGCGTCGCGGGCCTGCACCTCACCCACGATGCCGAACTCACCGCCCGAATTGCCGGTAATGACCAGCCCATCCACGATCAGCGGTGCGGCGGTATAGCTGTAGCCTTCCTTGTAGTCGGCGATCTTCTTGTTCCAGACCACATCGCCGGTCTTGGCATTCAGCGCCACGATGCGCGCGTCCAGCGTGCCGAAATAGATGTTGTCGCCATAGATGGCCGCGCCGCGGTTGATGACGTCGCAGCAGGGCAGGATGCCTTCGGGCAGGCGGGCGTCGTATTGCCAGACCTCCTTGCCGGTCGCCAGATCCACGGCATAAATCCGCGAATACGAGGCGGTCACATACATCATCCCGTCATGCACAAGCGGCTGCGTTTCCTGCCCGCGCTGCTTTTCGCCACCGAACGAGAAAGCCCAGACCGGCATCAGGTTCTTCACATTCTCCTTGTTCAGCGTCGTCAGCGGGCTGAAACGCTGGAGGTTGCGGCCCATGCCGTTGGTCAGCACGTCGCCGGTCGATTCAGCGTCCTTGGCGAGATCTTCCTCCGTCACACCCGAAAAAGCCGGTGCGGCGGCCAGCACGGCGGCCGTCACGGCCACGATAAAGCGGTTCATCTGTTTCCTCCCTTGGATGATCCGTCGGAGACCTCAGCGCCTCGCTCCCTCCTGCGGAGACACGGTTCTCGGGGATATCATCGTCGCGGTCACGGGGGCGTGAAAATTGCACCATGGTCGTAAGGGGGGGCGGGTCAGGTAGCAAAACGGCCCGGCGCACCCTCCTGCGCCGGGCCGTGAAGGGCTGTGCCGCGCCGGTTAGTGCGCCGCGCTCTGGCGCAGCCAGGTCAGGATGAACTCTTGCTCCACCGGGTCGGTAATGCCGACATGGCGCATCCGGGTGCCCGGAATCAGGCCTTGGTTGTCTTCCATCCAGGCCCGGATCGCCCCTTCGGTCCAGGTGATTCCCGCGGCTTTCAGGGCTTCGGAATAGGGGTATCCTTCCACCGATCCGGCCTTGCGGCCAATGATGCCTTCCAGCGGCGGGCCATAGCTTTTGTCTTTGCTGTCAATGGCATGACAGCGGCGACATTCGGCATCGAAGAACTTTTGCCCGGCCTCGGCCTTGATGGCCCCGACATTGGGGCTTTCGGCCAGCACCGGCGTTGCCGCCAGCAGCAGCGTGATGAGAGAGATGCGGAGGGTCATGCCCGTCTCCTGTCTTTTCGGGAAGCGCGTTTCCTGGCCCCGGTATCGCGCCGCGACAGGGTGGGGGCGTTGATGCAGGTCAAGCCCCGCCTCGTGCTTTGGTCGTAGATCCTGCAAACCCGCCCCGACGCTTTGGTCGAATAGGCATCCCGTCATTGCTTGCTATCCTGCAAGGCAAGCTTTGGGAGGAGCCGATGACATTCACGCGCCACATGATTGCCGCCGCCGTTCTGGCGCTGTCCTCCACCGCCGCATGGGCCGAGGATGCGGTCCTGCGCATCGCGACGCAGCTTTCGGGCACAGTGAACTGGGAACTGACCACCATGCAGGCGCGCGGCTTCGACGCGGCCAATGGCTTTCGGCTGGAGGTGCAGGACGTGGCCGCAGGCCCAGCCGCGCAGGTGGCGTTTCAGGCGGGCGAGGTGGATGCGATCGTGTCCGACTGGCTCTGGGTCGCGCGCAAGCGGGCGGAGGGGGAGGATTACGTTTTCATCCCCTACAGCCGCGCGGTCGGTGCGCTGCATGTGCCGAAGGGTAGCACGGTGCAGGGGCTTGCCGATCTGAAGGGCGGCAAGATCGGCATTGCGGGCGGGCCGGTGGACAAAAGCTGGCTGATCCTGCGCGCTTTCAGCCGCAAGCAGTTGGGCTTCGATCTTCAGGACGAGACCGAACAGGTCTACGGTGCGCCGCCGCTGATCTTTGAAACCGCGCTGTCGGGCGAGCTGGATGGGGCGGTCAACTTCTGGCACTTCGGCGCGAAGATGGAAGCGGCGGGGATGCGCCCGCTGATCACCGTGGCTGAGGCGGGCGCGGCGCTGGGGCTGGACCCGGATACGCCGTTGCTGGGCTATGTGGTGCGCGGCGATCTTCTGCGCGACAAGCCTGCGCTGGTGCAGGGGTTTGCCGCCGCCAGCCGTGCCACCAAGGAGGTTCTGGCGACGGATGACGCGGCATGGCAGGCGCTGCGACCGCTGATGAATGCGAAGACCGATGCGCAGTTCGAGGCGCTGAAGGCGGGCTTCCGTGCAGGCATTCCCGCGCCCGGCCCGGTGGATGAGGCGGCTGCGGGGCGGATGCTGGCGATCATGGCAGACTTGGGCGGTGCCGATCTGGTCGGCAAGATGGACAGCCTGCCGGGTGGTGTGTTCCTTGCCCCCGGTGGCTGACGCTCCGGTGACCGAGGCGCTGGTCCTGAGGCTGGTCCATGGCGGGCACGGGGCGGCGCAGGTGCTGGGGCCGCTGGATCTGCGGCTTGCCACGGGGGAAACCGTGGCGATCTGTGGCCCGTCGGGTGTGGGCAAGACCACGCTTCTGCGCATCCTCGCGGGGTTGCACCGCGACTGGCGGGGCGAGTTGACCTTGCCCGGTCGGCTGGCGATGGTGTTTCAGGAACCCGTGCTGCTGCCTTGGCGCAATGCGCTGGACAACATCACCCTCGCCACCCGCTGCGACCCTGCCTCGGCGCGCGCCGCGCTGGCGCGGGTGGGTCTGGCCGACAAGGCCATGGCGCTTCCCGGCGAACTGTCTTTGGGCCAACAGCGGCGGCTCGCGCTGGCCCGCGCCTTTGCCGCGCAGCCCGACGTATTGTTGATGGACGAACCCTTCGTGTCGCTGGACCCGGCGCTGACCGACGACATGATGGCCCTGCTGGAAGCAGAACGCGCGCGGCGCCCAATGGCCACGATCCTCGTGACCCATGCCCCGGCCGAAGCAGCGCGGCTGGCCGACCGCCTGCTACGGCTGGAGGGGAGCCCCGCACGCTTCGCCTGAGTGTCCTGTCCCGGCATCTGTTGGATCGGGTCGAGGATGAAACGGTCCGGCTCTGAAGGCCGGATTTTGGATTCGTGGGTGGGAGTCCACCGAGCGTATTCAGCCCGGCATGCAAGGTTGTTGACCGCGGCTGCCGCAATGCTGGCGCGTGAACGTGGCGTCCTTGATCGTGCGGTGCATCCACTTGAACTGGCCGCCGTTCAGGAAAACTGCCCCACGGACTTTTCTGATCTTCACGGCTGGTTGGGCGTTGTCGGTCGGTGCCTGATGCGATGCGCCGCGCACTGGGTTCCTACCAAATATGGACTCTGACATGAGCTGCGATCTGCTGAACTTCTGTCCTGGCGCCGTCGGGGAAAGGGCGCTGCGAGAATTCTCAGCGCCAAAGCTGACATCCCATTCCGACAAAGCTGACGCCGCACAACATATTCTGTGACACAGTTGACAGCGAAACACTGCAAACGGCGCGGCATCTGGGCGGGAATGTACAGGTCAAGCCTTTGAAAGACTTGGAGGCGGGTACCGGAATCGAACCGGTCTTCACGGATTTGCAATCCGCTGCGTAACCTCTCCGCCAACCCGCCGGAGCCTTTTGGCTGATTAGATACAATCCCCGGCGGGGTCAAGCGGGTATGTGGGGGTCAGACGTGCTGGGCACCGTTGACCTCTATCTCGGCGCCGGAGATGTAGCTGGACTGGTCGGAACAGAGAAACCAGATGACATCGGCCACTTCCTTTGGCTGGCCGAGCCGTTGCAGGGGCAGTTTCTCGACGATTTTTTCGGTGCCGGGCGACAGGATCGAGGTTTCGATCTCGCCCGGCGCGATGGCATTCACCCGCACGCCCATCGGGCCGAAATCATGCGCCATTTCGCGGGTCAGGGCTGCAAGTGCCGCCTTGGAGGTGGCGTAGGCCGCGCCGGCGAAAGGGTGGACGCGGGCGCCGGCGATCGAGGTCACATTCACGACCGAGCCGCGCGCGGCGGAAAGCTCGTCCTTCAGGCCGCGCGCCAGCACGATGGAGGCGAAGAAGTTCACATGGAACACATGGCCCCAGGTCCGCAGGTCGGTTTCCAGCGTGTTGAGCCGCGCGCCGCCCGGACCCTTCGGCGAGATGCCGGCATTGTTGACCAGCGCATCAAGCCGCCCGCCGAGCTTTTCCTTGATCGTGGCGATGGCCGCTATGGTGGCATCAGGTGAGGCGAGGTCGATCTGGATATGGTTTTCCTCGCCGCCCGGCCAAGGGCAGCGCGGGTCGAAAGGTTGCCTTGAGCAGGTGAGCACCCGCCAGCCCTCGGCACTGAACCGCTTGACGGTGGCATGGCCGATGCCGCGGCTTGCCCCTGTCAGAACCATGACCTTCTGTTCGCTCATCGCCGCCTCCGCGCTTTGCCGCCACCCTACGCGGCGGCGGGGGATTTGCAAGCTTGGCAGGGGGCGGCAAAGGGGTTACCAACGGCCTGAACCCCGCGAGGCCCCCATGAAAAAGCAGTTGCGCACCATGCAAGATTCCATCGCCACCGCGAAAACGCTGTCCGAGGCTCTGCCCTATCTGCAACGCTATTCCGGCGCGGTGGTCGTCGTGAAATTCGGCGGCAATGCGATGGGTGACGATGATGCCATGGCCGAGTTTGCCCGCGACATCGTGCTTATGCGGCAGGTGGGGGTGAACCCGGTCGTGGTGCATGGCGGCGGGCCGATGATCAATGACATGCTGAACAAGCTGGGGATCAAGTCGGAATTCGTGCGCGGCAAACGGGTCACCGACAAGGCCACAGTCGAGGTGGTGGAGATGATCCTGTCGGGTCTTGTGAACAAGCGGATCGTGCAGGCGATCAATGATCAGGGCGGGCGCGCGGTCGGGATTTCCGGCAAGGACGATGACCTGATGGTCTGCGTCGCCGATGACCCGGAGCTGGGCTTCGTCGGCAAGCCGGTGGAGATGAACGTGCAGGTGCTGCGCGATCTTTACAATGCCGGGATCATCCCGGTGGTGGCGCCGGTGGCGACCGGGATGGAGGATAACGAGACCTTCAACGTCAATGGCGATACCGCCGCCGGGGCGATTGCCGGCGCGTTGCAGGCCGACCGCCTGCTGCTTCTGACCGATGTGTCGGGGGTGAAGAATGCGGCGGGCGAGGTGATGACGCAGATCACCCCCGAGGAAGTGCGTCAGATGACCGCCGATGGCGTGATCGCAGGTGGCATGATCCCCAAGACCGAAACGGCGCTTCTGGCACTGGATCAGGGTGTGCGTGCGGTGACCATTCTGGACGGGCGGCTGCCAAATGCCTGTCTGCTGGAGCTGTTCACCGATCATGGGGCGGGCAGCCAGATCCGATCGACCGTGCCGCGGGTGACACCGCGCGTTCGGCGCTAAGGCCCGGACGTGGTGTAGCGGCGGGGGCAGGACGCCTCCGGCGGGAGTATTTGGCAAGGAGCAAGCCATGAGCGTGACGCTGGACGGCATCGCCGCGCGGCTGGCTGCGGAACGGCTGGAGGTGCTGGGCGGGTTCGCTGCCACGGCGGAAGAGGGGCTGCCTGTGGGCACGCGGACGCTTCTGTTGATCGGGCCGGCAGAGCCGGGGTTTTGGGCGCATTTCACCGCGGGGCCGGAATGGAATGACGACGCCCCCGATCCGGTGGATCGCTGGTCGCGGCGGGTGATCGGACGGCTGGCCTGCGATCTGGGCGCCAAGGCCCTGTTTCCCTTTGGCGGCCCGCCCTGGCATCCCTTCTATCAATGGGCCTTGCGCTGTGGCACGGCATGGGAAAGCCCGGTGCGGCTGCTGGTGCATGCGCGGCAGGGGTTGTTCTTTTCCGCACGTGGTGCGCTGGCGCTGAAAGAGGTGGTGGAGATGCCGGAGGCGGGGCGGCCGCCCTGCGAGAGCTGCACGCAGCCCTGTCTGACCGCCTGTCCCGCCGGGGCGCTCACCGGGGCAGGCTATGATGTGCCTGCCTGCCACACCTTTCTGGATACGCCGGGGGGGCGCGACTGTCTGACCGGGGGCTGCCTTGTGCGGCGCGCTTGCCCGGTGTCGCAAAGCTATGCAAGACTGGCGGAACAATCAGCCTATCACATGGGGCAGTTCCACACATGACCAAGCGCCTGATCCTGACGCGCCACGCGAAATCGAGCTGGGACGACCCGCTGATGAGCGACCACGACCGCCCGCTGAATGAACGCGGCAAGACGGCCGCCGCCGATCTGGGCGAGTGGATGGCCTCGCGCGGCTATGTGCCGGGCCAGGTGCTGTGCTCGGACGCGCTGCGCACGCGGAAAACCTGGTCCGGGATCGCACCCGCGCTACCCGGCACGCCGATTCTGGATCTGAAACCGGCCCTTTACCATGCAGGGCCCGATGTCATGCTGGCGGTGCTACGCCATGCTACGGCGGATGTGGTGATGATGATCGGCCACAACCCCGGTATCGGCGAGTTTGCCCATCGCATCGTCGCCCGCGCGCCGCTGAATGCCGAATTCCAGCGCTACCCCACTGGCGCCACGCTTGTTTGCGATTTCGCGGTGGAAAGCTGGGCGGATGTGGACTGGGGGCAGGGCAGTGTGGATGATTTCATCATCCCGCGCGAGATCGCGGCCTGACAGCAAAAGAAGAAGGGCGCCACGACGGGCGCCCTTTTTTTATTCCGGCAGACCTCAGTGGCCGAGGATCTGGCTGAGGAACAGTTTCGTCCGCTCGCTTTGCGGGTTGTTGAAGAACTCGCGCGGTTCGTTCTGTTCGACGATCTGGCCCTGATCCATGAACACCACGCGGTTGGCGACGGCCTGGGCAAAGCCCATTTCATGCGTGACGCAGAGCATGGTCATGCCCTCTTCCGCCAGCTCGATCATGGTGTCCAGAACCTCCTTGATCATCTCGGGGTCGAGCGCCGAGGTCGGTTCGTCGAACAGCATGATCCGGGGTTTCATGCACAGCGAGCGGGCAATCGCCACGCGCTGTTGCTGACCGCCGGAAAGCTGGCCGGGGTATTTGTTTGCCTGTTCGGGGATCTTCACCTTGCGCAGGAAGTGCATCGCGGTTTCCTCGGCCTCTTTCTTGGGAACCTTGCGGACCCAGATCGGGGCGAGGGTGCAGTTTTCGAGGATGGTCAGATGCGGGAAAAGGTTGAAGTGCTGGAACACCATCCCGACTTCCGAGCGCACCTTGTCGATGTTCTTCAGGTCGTTGGTGAGTTCTGTGCCATCCACGATGATCTGCCCCGACTGGTGTTCCTCCAGCCGGTTGATACAGCGGATCAGCGTCGATTTGCCGGAACCGGAAGGACCGCAGATCACGATCCGCTCGCCCTTGTGAACGGTCATGTTCACATCGCGCAGAACGTGGAACTGGCCATACCACTTGTTCATCTGGGTAATCTGGACAGCGACCTCGTCCGAGACCTTCATCTTCGAGCGGTCGATTGCATGTTCAGCCATGATCAGGCTCCTTAACGGTGATCGGTCTTCAGCTTGCGTTCGAGCCACATGGAGTAGCGCGACATGCCGAAGCAGATGAGGAAGAAGAGGGCGCCGGCAAAGATATAGGGCTCCCAGTAGATGCCCTTCCAGTTGATGTCGGCGCGCACGATCTGGGTGATCCCCTTCAGCGGATCGTTCAGGCCGACGAAGGCTACCAGCGTGGTATCCTTGAACAGGCCGATGAACGACGAGACGATGCCGGGGATCGAGATCTTGAGCGCCTGCGGCATGATGATGAGCCGCTGCGCCTGCCAGTAATCCAGCCCCAGTGCATCTGCCGCCTCATACTGTCCGCGCGGCAGGGCCGCGAGGCCGCCCCGGATCACCTCGGCGATATAGGCCGCGGCGAAGAAGGTCACGAGGATGATGACACGCAGGATGATGTCGAAATTCGTCTCTGGTGGCAGGAAGTATTGCAGCAGCAGCGAGGCGGTGAACAGCAGCGTGATCAGCGGCACGCCCCGGATGAACTCGATAAAGCCCACGGAAAGGGTGCGCACCAGCAGCATGTCGGATTTCCGCCCCAGCGCCAGCAGGATGCCCATGGGCAGCGAGGCTGAAATTGCGGTCACGCCGATCACGAAGGACAACAGGAACCCGCCGAAATCGCGGCTGTCAACGGCGCGGATGCGCAGCGGAGCAAGGCTTTGCAGCGCGTCGGTCATCGGGGCTTGCAGGACCATCCACCAAACGGCAGCGGCCACAACGCCGATCCCGGCCGAGACCGGAACACCAAGGCGCGGTTGCAGGACCGTGAAGACCAGCCAAAGCACCACGAAGCCCATCATGGCCACCACCGGCGCCCAGATCGTGCCGCCCCACAGCAGCCAGAAACCCGTTGCCGGATAAAGCGCCGTGATCCACAGCATCTTGCGCGGAAGGCTGGAAAACAGCACCGGCGCCAGTGCCGCGAACAGCAGAAGCAGCGCGAGGTTCGGCCGCCAATACATGTCCTGCGGATAGAAGCCATAAAGATACTGATGCCAGCGCTCGCGCACCATGGCCCAGCAGGCCCCGGTGGCACCTTCGCCCCAGCGGTCCTGAATGATCTGGCGGCATTCGTTCAGCGAATTGGCGTTCCAGACCGAATGCATCAGCCAGGGCAGGACATGCAGTGCAAGCCAGACCACGGCCAGCAGACCCAGCAGCGTCAGGGCCGAGTTCATCGGACCCGAGAACAGATTCTCGCGCATCCAGCGGGCGATACCCTTCTGTCCCGGCGGCGGGGCTTCCGGCGGCAGCATCTGGTTGCGCACAAAGACGAGTTGTTCCTGCATCTCAGCGCTCCTTCAGCCTGACGGCCCGGTTGAAGATATTCATGCAGGAGGAGATGATGAGGCTGATCGTCAGATAGATGCCCATCATCAGCAGCATGCATTCCAGTTCTTTCCCGGTCTGGTTCAGCGTGATGCCACCCAACGTGCCACGCAGGTCCATGTAGGACACGGCGATGGCCAGCGAGGTGTTCTTGGTCAGGTTCAGGTATTGGCTGATCAGGGGCGGGATGATGACCCGCAGCGCCTGTGGCAGGATCACCAGCCGCATGGTGCGGGCGGGGCGCAGGCCCAGGGCTGCCGCCGCCTCGGACTGCCCGCGCGAGATGGCCATGATCCCGGCACGCACGATTTCCGCGATGAAGGCGGCGGTATAAAGCGCCAGCGCAAGTGTCAGGGCGGTAAAGCTGTGCAGCACGGTGATGCCGCCGGCAAAGTTGAAGCCCTTCAGCTCTGGCACCACGAAATGCAGCCCCAGCGCCCACAACAGGGCGGCCGAGGGCAACACGAGGATCAGCAGATTTTTCCACCAAGTGACGGGCCGCACGCCGGTTGCATCCTGTGTGGCATCTGCCTGACGTTTGAGCCGCCGGGTGGCGAAGATCGACCCGCCAAAGACCACCAACAGGGCCAAAAGGTTCAAGGAAACCTTGAAGATGCCAAGGTCGATGATGCCAAGACCGCCCTCGTTGGGGTCGGCGTCGCATTCCTCGCGCGGTTTGCCGACACAGAACTTCGGTTCGGGGATGTCGGTGCCGCGATTGGTGACCGCAATGATCCCGAACAGCATGGTCGCCTTGGGGGCTTCACCCGCCGCCTGCATTTCGGGCGTCACGCGGAAATCGCGCGGGTTGGGGGTGGTTTCCGACAGGATGGTCGCCGCCAGCAGGATCCAAAGCAGAACCGGCACGTTGCGGAACATCTCGACGTAAACCGTCATCAGCCGCGAAACGAGCCAGTTGTTCGACAGGCGCAGCACGCCGACGACCACGCCGATGATGGTGGCCAGAATACAGCCCACCACCGCCGAAAGCAGGGTGTTCAGCAGGCCGATGAAGGCCGCGCGGGCATGGGTGCTGTCATTGGTATATTCAACCAGCCGCTGGTTGATGTCGTATCCGGCGCGCGACAGCAGGAAGCCGAAGTCGAATGTGCGGTCCTTGGCTGCGAGGTTCTGGATCGTGTTGTTCAGAAGCCAGGACAGAAACAGCATGAACAGGATCAGCACAACCACCTGAATGGTCAGCGACCTGTATCGCGTGTCGTAGATAAGCATGCTCAGCCGAAAGGAATCCTTCGGCGCATCCTGAACGAAAGCCATATATCTTGTACCCCCTGAAGCCTGCTCTGCCCGGGTTGGCCGGTGCTTTGATGGATGCAGGCAATTCGGTCGTGTTGGACACGGGCGCGGCCGAAGCCGCGCCCGTATCGTTTTCAGATCAGCGGAACGGCGGGGCGTATTGCAGGCCGCCCTGCGTCCACAGCGCGTTCAGGCCGCGGGCCAGACCGATCGGGGTGCCCGAACCGATGTTCGCCTCGAAGATCTCGCCATAGTTGCCGACCGCGGCAATGGCGCGCTTGGCCCATTCCTTGTCGAGGCCCAGCTTTTCACCCAGTTCACCCTCGACGCCCAGCAGGCGCTTCACTTCCGGGTTTTGGGTGGTCGAGGCGACTTCCTCGATATTGGCCTTGTTCACGCCGTATTCTTCGGCCGCGACCAGCGCGTAATAGGTCCAGCGGACCACATCGCCCCACTGGTTGTCGCCATGGCGAACCAGCGGCCCCAGCGGCTCTTTCGAGATGATTTCCGGCAGGATGATGTGGTTTTCGGCATCCGGCATCGAAGCGCGCGAAGCGGCAAGGCCCGAGGCGTCGGTGGTGTAGGCGTCGCAGGCGCCAGCCAGATACTGACGCTGGCCTTCCGAATCGTCGGCCACGGTCACGGGCGTATAGCTCATGTTGTTGGCCTTGAAGAAGTCGGCCAGATTGAGCTCGGTCGTGGTGCCGGTCTGGATGCAGACGGTGGCGCCATCAAGTTCCTTCGCGGACGACACGCCCAAGTCTTTCTTCACCATGAAGCCCTGACCGTCATAGTAGTTCACGGCGACGAAATCGAACTTCAGATCGACGTCGCGCATGAAGGTCCAGGTCGAGTTGCGGACCAGAACGTCCACCTCGCCCGAGGCGAGCGCGGTGAAGCGGGTCTCGCCGGTGGTCGGGATGTATTTCACCTTGGAAGCATCGCCCAGCACGGCCGCGGCCAAAGCCTTGCACATCGCAACGTCAAAGCCCTGATAGTTGCCGTTGGCATCCGGGGCGCCGAAGCCGGTAAGGCCGGTGTTCACGCCGCAGATCAACTCGCCGCGGCCTTTCACGTCGTCCAGCGTGGCAGCGCCGGCGATCCCGGCGATCAGCGCTGCGGCCGAAAGCGTGCCAAGGAATACGGATTTTTTCATGCGTACCTCTTCCTGAGTGTCCACCCTTTGCGGGCGGTGTTGTGGCCCCGTTCGGGACAGAAGACTGAGGGAGGCTTCCCTCTCAGTGACGGGCAGTTTCGTGTAAAGCGCTTTGGGCCGTCAAGTGAAACCGAGTTGGTAGCGCAAACCTGCGCATTTGCGCGGGATTTTTCGGAGATCACGAAAGAAGCGCCACATCTGCCCGAAAAATGGGCAAGATTGTTACCCGCACAATGCGTAGAACCGCGCAGCATCCTCGACGGCCTGACGCTTCACCGCTTCGGCGGCGGCAGCCTCGGTATCTTCGCCCCATTGTTCGATCTGCCAATGTTCGTCGATTCGGCTCAGGTCGAAAGCTTCGCCGGGGCTGAGGTGGCCGTCCGCGACGGCAAGACCCAGAACGGCAGAGCCGGTAATGGCAATCAGGTCGTGCAGGGCAGCCAGTTGAAACGGGCTTTGTGCGAATATGGCGGCGCGCAGCGCGGCAAGGCTGGCAGGCGCCTGCGGGATGTGCATGACACCCGCCGTGGCAATCAGGGGGGCACCATGCCGTTGCGCCGCCCAGTCCAGCAGCGGGTCCCACCCGGCCGCTTGCCGCAAGATCAGGGCCTGTGGCTCCTCGGCTCGATAGCACAGCAGGTCGGTTCCTGCATAATCCGCAAGCATTTCAGCCACTTGAGAAAATTGCGGTCGCACCTTGTCGATGGCGGAATTGGCAGCGCGGGTCGCGGGCATGGTTTCAGGGCGGACCTGACCTTCCTGCGCGTCCCATTCGGCGGCAATGGCGGCCGCCAGCGCCCGCGTCGGCAACACCAGAGCGGCCTTGGCCGGGGTCTTCACCGCACGGCCATCAAGGTGCACCGCAAAGCCGCCATCAACGGCTTCGGCGCTGGCCGATTTCCAGAAACGCTTCGGGGTCCAGTCGCTCATCCGTGCAGCTTTTCGAAGGGGTCTTCCGGCACATCGCTCTCTTTCCAGTCGAGCAGCTTCCAGGTGCGGGCCATATGCTCGGGCAGGGGGGCGGTGAATGTGATGGGTTGCTTGGTGATCGGGTGCTCGAAGCTCAGCCGCCGGGCATGCAGATGCAGCTTGCGTGACAGGTCGCCGCCGGTGCCCGCGCCCCAGCCATCGCCCAGATTTTCAGCTTCCGAACCGCCATATTTGCCGTCACCAAGGATCGGATGACCGAATTCGGCCATATGGGCGCGCAGCTGGTGGGTGCGGCCGGTGATCGGCTCCAGCGCCATCCAGCTCAGCCGGGTGCCAAGGAACCAGAGCGTGAAATAATCGGTCTGCGCCCGCTTGGCGTCGGGGTAATCACCGACCTTGGCGGGATGGATGCAGACCATCTTTTCGCCCTCGCCACCCCGGCCACGGCCCGGCGCCTTCATCAGCGCGTATTTGATGGAACCCTGCTTCGGCTGCGGGACACCGGCGACGACGGCCCAATAGATCTTGCGCGTATTGCGGTGGCGGAATGCCTCGGACAGCGCACGGGCCACCCGGTCGGTGCGGGCCAGAACCAGCACACCCGAGGTATCCTTGTCGAGCCGGTGCACCAGCTTTGGCCGATCCTTGTAGCCGAATTTCAGCGCCTCGGTCAGCCCGTCCACATGTCGGTCGCCCTGACCCGAGCCGCCCTGCGAGGGCAGGCCCGGCGGCTTGTTCAGCACGATGATATGTTCATCCTTGAAGATCACCGCGTTCTGGATCATCCGCGTATCCGCCGCACTGACGCCATCGGGACGTGGCCGCGAGGGCGCGTCGTTCTCTGGCAGCGGCGGCACGCGGATCACTGCGCCCGGCACAACGCGATCCGCCGCCTTGGCGCGCTTGCCATCCACCCGCACCTGCCCGGTGCGGCACATCTTTTCGACCGCGCCCTGCGTTACATGTGGAAAGCGGCGTTTGAACCAGCGGTCCAGCCGCTGTTCGCCCTCATCCTCGGAAACGGTCAGCAGTTTCACACCGGTCATGTCAGAATGCTCCGCGTCAGGTGGACGGCCAGCACAAAGGCCGCCAGTGCGATCAGGACCGAGGCCGCGACATACAGCACCGCCGCGGCCATCTGGCCGCGTTCGGCCAGCGCGACCGTATCCATGGAAAAAGCCGAAAAGGTGGTGAAGCCGCCCAGAAGCCCGGTCATCAGCAGGGGCGCCAGATGCTGATGCCCGCGATGTGCCAGCGCCACCATCAACACGCCCATCGCCGCCGAACCCAGCACATTCGCGGCCAGCGTATGCCAAGGGAAGCCGCTGCCCAGCAGGCGCTGCATGCCCAGATTGACGCCATAGCGCAGGCTCGCCCCCATGGCGCCGCCAAGCGCGACCTGCACCAGTGCGTTCATTCCAGCCCCGCGATGATGGCGCGCAAAGTGGCGATGCCATCGCCCTTTTCCGAGGAGGTCATCACGATCTCGGGGTAGGCGGCCGGGTGCTTTGCCAGCGCGGCGCGCACCTGATCGAGGTTCTTTTCACGTTCCGGGCGCGACAGCTTGTCCATCTTGGTCATCACCACCTGGAAGGTGACGGCGGATTTGTCGAGAAGCGTCATGATCTCCTCATCCACCGTTTTCACGCCGTGACGGCTGTCGATCAGCACAAAAGCGCGGCGCAGGGTCTGGCGGCCTTGCAGATAGGCCTTCAGCAGCGTCTGCCATTTCTGCACCGTCGCCACCGGCGCTTCGGCGAAACCATAGCCCGGCAAATCCACCAGATAGCGGCTTTCGCCGAGGGTGAAATAGTTGATTTCCTGCGTCCGGCCCGGCGTATTCGAGGCGCGTGCAAGGTTCTTCCGGCCGGTCAGCGCGTTGATCAGGCTGGATTTCCCGACGTTCGAGCGGCCTGCAAAACAGACCTCCAGCCGGTCGGCCGGGGGCAGGCCGGGCATGGCGACCACGCCTTTCACGAAATCGACCGGACCGGCGAACATCAGCCGACCACGCTCGCGCGCGAAATCGTCGGGCTCTTCGGCAAGCGGGAAGGGCAGGGCGGTCATTGGATGGTTACCTCCATGCCGGGGGCAATCTTGCCCCCTTCGACGACGACGGCGTAAACGCCGAAATCCTGATGCCCGAAAGCACCGCGCAGCGCGCCCAGCGTATCGCCTTCAATGCGCCCGGTCGCGGGGTTGGCCTTTGTGGCATTGCACCGCTCGATTCGCTCGCGCACTTCCAGAAGCGTATCGCCGATCCGCAGCTTGCGCCCGATCAGATCCCATTCCGCCCAAGGTTCCCAGCCCTCGATCCAGAGATTGCCGCGCCAGCGCAGCGGCGACAGGTCCATCCCCATCCGCGCGCCCAGATCGGTGTTCGAGGCCAGATTCAGGATAGAGACCGACGGATAATCGGTGTCCGACATGATCCGCCCGGCGCCGACGATGCGTTCAGGCATCGCCCGGCCTGCGGGGTTCAGTTCGCGCACCCAATCCAGAAACCGCGGCAGGTCGGCCGCATCATCGGGCCGGAAGCTCAGCGGTTCACGTTCCGGGTGGGTCAGCGTCACGGTTGCAGTCGATTCGTCCAGCGCGGCATTGATCGCCATCAATGCAGGCGCCTTGGACCCCCGCGCAAAGTTCACGCAAGGATTCCAGCCCTCGACCAGCCGGGCCGCATCATGCGCCACGGCCCAGTGCCGGTCCCACGGCAGACCGGCCCCCGCCGAAAGCCGAACGGACGCGAGGCTCTCGCGTCCGTGGCTCTTGATCGGATGTCGGCAGATGGTGTGCAGCCGTGCCGTCATTTCTTGCCCTTCGCAGGTTCCGGCTGCTTCTTCGAGAAGCCCGCCTTGATATTGCCGAATATATCCGGCTTGTGGCCATGGCTGCGCATGATCAGGTACTGCTGGATGAAGGTGATCGTGTTGTTGGTGATCCAGTAAAGCACCAGACCCGAGGCAAAGCTGCCCAGCATGAACATGAACACCCAGGGCATCCAGGCGAAGATCATTGCCTGCGCCGGATCGGTGGGGGCCGGGTTCAGCTTCTGCTGCAGCCACATCGAGATGCCCAGCAGGATCGGCAGCACACCGATGAAGATCATGGCGAGGAAGGTGCCATGCGCCGGGGCTGCCCAGGGCAGAAGGCCAAACAGGTTGAACAGCGAAGACGGATCGGGCGCTGACAAATCGTTCAGCCAACCGAAGAACGGCGCCTGACGCAGTTCCAGCGTGACGAAGATCACCTTGTAAAGGCTGAAGAAGATCGGGATTTGCAGGAAGATCGGCAGACAGCCCGCTGCCGGATTGACCTTCTTTTCCTTGTAAAGCTGCATCATTTCCTTTTGCAGCTTCGCCTTGTCGTCGCCGGCCCGTTCCTTCAGCGCCTCCATCTCGGGCTGAAGCTCCTTCATCCGCGCCATCGAGACATAGGATTTGTAGGCCAGCGGCAGCACGAGGATCTTCAGAACGAAGGTCAGCGCGATGATGGCCAGACCCATATTGCCGATCCAGCCGTGCAGATGGTGCAGCAGCCAGAAGATCGGCTTGGTGAAGAAGAAGAACCAGCCCCAGTCGATCGAATCGATGAACCCGGCGATTCCGTCATTGTTCTGGTAATTGCGGATGGTTTCCCATTCCTTCGCACCGGCGAACAGGCGCGATGAAACCTCGGTGCTGGCGCCCGGCGCCACGGTCACGACGGGCAGCCGCGTCTCGGTCTGATAGATGTCGGACTGGGCGTTGTATTTCACCACGGCGGTATAGGGTTTGCCCTGTTCGGGGATCAGGACGGTCATCCAGTATTTGTCGGTGAAGCCCAGCCAGCCATCGGCTGTCCCCTCGGTCACCTCTGCCTGCGCGCCTTCGCGCGCGACCTCCGGCAGATCGGCGACATCCTTGTATTTGACCTCGGCCAGCTTGCCGTCGGTCCGGCCTACAACGCCTTCGTGCAGAACGTAAAAGCTTTGCAGATCTGCGGGTTTGCCATGTCGGGCCACCACGCCATAGGGTTGCAGCGTCGCCGCCTCGGTGCCGCTGTTGGCAACGGAATCGGTGACGGTGAACATGTAATTGTCGTCAACGGCCAGTTGACGCGTGAAGGTCAGGCCCTTGTCATTGGCCCATTCCAGAGTGACGGGCTTGCCGGGGGCCAGAGTGTCGCCGCCCACCTGCCGCCATTCGGTCGCCGCACCGGGAACGTCAGCACTCGCCAGTGCCCCACCCGGAGCCCAGCCATAAAGCGCGTAATAGGCATGCGGCTCTCCCACCGGGGTCAGCAGGCGCACGATGTCCGATTTGGGGTCGATGGTCTGGTGATAGGCTTTCAGCGACAGATCGTCGATCCGCCCGCCCAGCAGTGAAACAGAACCCGACAGTTTCGGAGTATCAATCGGCAGGCGCGGCGCCTCGGGCACGGGGGCGACCTCGGGCTGTGCCTGTGCCGCCGTCACGGCGGCGGGCGCATCCGCCGGTTGCGTAACCGCAGCGGGGGCGGTGGTCGGGGCCGTCTCTTCCGGCGGGAACAGCACGAACCACACGAGGATCACGAGGAAACTCAGCGCCGTTGCCAGAATGAGGTTCTTGTTCTGATCGTCCATATGCGATCCCCACCGTTCCGCTTGAATAGGCCCGACCCCTGTGTGGGTCAGGCGTGGTTCAACAGAAGGGGGGCGGAAAGGTCAAGCGGTTTTCCCCGGCGCAGGGCTGCAACCGTCGCGCGATGGCCTTATTTCGTCGCGCCCGATCCGATCCGGGGCAATGGCGCCAGCCTGGAATCGTGCCGGGCCATCCAGTCCTGAACCTGATCGAAGGGCATGGGGCGGGCGATGCCGAAGCCTTGCACATGCCGGCAGCCCAATTGTGCCAGAATCGCATGTTCACCCGGTGTTTCCACCCCCTCCGCCAGCGTGTCGAGGTCAAGCTGTTCGGCAAGCGACAAAATGGCGGCCACGATCTTCTGCTGACCGGGGTCCGTGTCGATATGCGTTACAAAGCTGCGGTCGATCTTCAGCCGGTTTACGGCGAAGCGCCGGATATTGGTGATCGAGGCATGGCCAGTGCCGAAATCGTCAAGGTCGATCCCGCAGCCGAGTTTCGCCAGGGCTGCGATATTGCGCACGATCACGTCATTCTCGGTCGTGGCGACCACGGTTTCCAGAATTTCGATGCCAATACGGTCGGGGTTCAGGCCAAAGCGGTCGATTTCCCATTCCAGCTTTTCGACGAAACGCGGATTACGCAATTCGGCGGCCGACAAATTCACGCCGACCCGTGGCACTTTCAGCCCGGCGCGATCCCAGCGTGTAAGGGCGGTCAGGGCCTGAAAAAGCATCACCTCGCCCAGCCGTTCTGCCAGCCCTGCTTCCTCGATTGCGCCCAGAAATTCCGCAGGGGGCACGATGCCGCGTGCGGGATGCTGCCAGCGGGCCAAAGCCTCGAACCCGGTGATTTCCCCGGTATCCGTCGAGATTTGCGGCTGGAAATGCGCCCTGATCTCGCCTTGGTCCAGCGCGGTTTCCAACTGCCCGCGCAGCGCATCACGGTCGGAATGCTTGCGGGCCATGTCCGGGGCGAAAGCCCGAATGGCGGAGGGGCCGTTGCGCAACGCCTCATCCGCGGCGATCTGGGCAGCGTCCAGCAGGGACCGCCCGTTTGCAGACGGGGCTGCAAGACCAAGACAGAATCCGATCGAACAGCTGACATAAAGACGTGCGGCATTCAGGCTGATCGGCGGTGCGATGGCGGCCTGAAGGCGCGCCGCAAGCTGGATCATGCTTTCCAGATCCAGCCGCCGCTGCGGGTGCAAGGCAATGGCGAAGCCACCACCCTCCAGGCGGGCCACGACATCGCCGCTGCGCAAGGCGCTGCAAAGACGCTCGGCGCAGCGGGCAAGCACTTCGGTCTGGGCTGCGCGCCCGTGCCGGTCGAGCAAAAGGGCGGCGTCATCGAACTGCACGACAATACAGCCGGTCTGTAACCCGCTGACCGGGGCGTCACGCAAGGCGGTTTCCAGCACGCCGATCAGTTGTGGGCGCAGCGCAAGGCCCTGCAAGCCATCGGGCATGGGCGGTATGGCCGCTTCGGGCCGATTCAGGGCGCCGAGCGCAAATCCGGCAAGCGGGGCGCCAAGGGCAACAAGCAGCAGACCCGTCTCGCCCCCCAGCCAGAAGCCGGCCAGCGTTGCTGTCGGCAGCAGGAACAGAACTTCGGGCTGCCGCAATCGCCGCAGCATTTCTGTCAGGCCATCCGAAAGCCGTTTCCCGATTCGCCCCGACATCGCATCCCTCGCCGCATCCGCAGCCCTTCGGCCGCCGATGCACCCTAGGTGCGCATCCTCGACGCTTCGTTAAAATTCCTGCCCGAGATGCGGAGGATTTTCGCTAAATGTTCCGGTTTTCGGCGCCAGCGCCAGAAAATCGAAGATCGACGGGTCAAGCAGATGCGACGGGCGCGCATTCATCAGCGCGCGGAACATGACCTGCCGCCGACCGGGGCTGCGCGCCTCCCAGCCGTCCAGCAATTGTTTGACCTGCTGCCGCTGCAAGCCTTCCTGACTGCCGCAGAGATCGCAGGGAATAATGGGGTAATTCATGGCTTTGGCGAATTTCTCGCAATCGGCCTCGGCCACGAAGGCGAGCGGGCGATAAACGAACAGATCGCCTTCCTCGTTCAACAGCTTGGGCGGCATGGTCGCCAGCCGCCCGCCGTGGAACAGGTTCATGAAGAAGGTTTCCAGTATATCATCGCGGTGATGGCCCAGCACCACGGCGGAACAGCCCTCTTCCCGCGCGATGCGGTAAAGATTGCCGCGCCGCAGCCGCGAACACAGGCTGCACATGGTCTTGCCCGGACCGATCTTGTCCATCACCACAGAATAGGTGTCCTGATATTCGATGCGATGCGGCACGCCCATGCGTTGCAGGAATTCCGGCAGCACGGTCGCCGGGAAATTCGGCTGCCCCTGATCCAGATTGCAGGCCAACAGGTCAACCGGCAGCAGGCCGCGCCATTTCAGTTCATGCAGCACGGCCAGCAATGTATAGCTGTCCTTCCCGCCGGACAGGCAGACCAGCCAGCGGGCGCCGCGTTCGATCATACCGTATTTCTCGATCGCGTCGCGTACCTCGCGCACCAGACGCTTGCGTAGCTTGCGGAACTCCGTCGAGGTTGGTGCACCATGAAACAGCGGATGGATGTCTTCCGCCAGATCGTCGGTGGCCGGGTCATCATTGGAAAGGTGCAGGTCGTCCGCCATCGGCCCCTCACGCGCTGGAACGCGTTGCATATGCCAGAAGCGGCGCAAGCTTGCAAACCGGACGGGATCACCGGGAGACAGGATGTTGTCGCGTGACAATAAAGCCGGGCCAGCAAATGCAAAGGCGGCTATGCTCAGGGTGTGAGGCTGAAGGCGATCCTGCCCGACCCGCTCTCCTGCACCCGCGACTGTCCGCTGCACCCGCGACTGTCCGCGCCCGGCGCCATCGCACCAAGACCTGGGGTTGGGCCGCAGGATGGCCCTGACGCCCCCAAATTGTGGGTGGCCTCTTCGCCACGACCACCTTCTGTCGGCTGCTCGGGATGGCCCGGCTTGACCGCCTCTCGGCCGAAGACAACCTCGCCCCGCCGCCGCCCACCTGTCGCCACGATCTACCGCGCACGCGGAGGCGGCATCTGCTTGACGCGCTGAAAGAGCCGGTTGCCAGATCAGCACCGGACACAGGCCCTGCGCGTGGGGTGATACGCGAACAGGCGGGGTGGGGAGCCATACGCTCCGGCGGTCACCGGGATACTGTGGCCGTCACGCGGCGGGTAAAATGCGACGGGTCGTCGGCAATTTGGGCAGAGCGCAGCGAAGCCCGGCCGCGGCTGTATCGGCCGCCAGTTTCACGACGGGCGGGCTTTGTCATGGATGCGGAGCGGAACGCGACCAGAACGAGAGTGTTGAGAGGCTTGTTGAGAGCGGAAATCTGAAATCCGCTAACTGCCGGAGGCGGGTGGCGGGATCAAACCGGTCTTCACGGATTTGCAATCCGCACTGCCCTCAGGTCCAACAAGCCAGCGACAATTCCCCAGAGTGTGGGGCAAGATACTGATTTCATTGGTGACCCCGACAGGACTCGAACCTGTAACCTGCCCCTTAGGAGGGGGCTGCTCTATCCAGTTGAGCCACGGGGCCTTGCGGGCCTTCTTGCGGTGATTTGGCCAGCCTTGCAAGACTTTCCTGCCCTGACGGAATGAAAAAGGGGGAGCGCTTTTGGCCCATCGCTCCCCCTTGGTCCCTCGCGCCGGTTGAGAGCTTGCTGGCGCGGTGGATATGTCTGGCACATGTGCCGTTAGCGCTATCACTAACAGGGAAACAGCCCTTGGACAAGCGAAAGGTTTGGCGCTAACAAGGATTCACGTTCTTGCGAGAATTTTGCAGAAGGCCATCGCCCGTGTCCAAGCCACCCGTTGCCGACCCCCGCCGCACCCTGACCCTGCGCGATGTCTCCGAAGCCTCTGGCGTCAGCGAGATGACCGTCAGCCGGGTTTTGCGCAATCGCGGCGATGTGTCGGAAACCACGCGGGAACGGGTGCTTCAGGCCGCGCGCGCACTGGGCTATGTGCCCAACAAGATTGCGGGGGCGCTGGCCTCGCAACGGGTAAATCTGGTGGGCGTCATCATTCCCTCCATGTCCAACATGGTCTTCCCCGAGGTGATGACGGGAATTTCCGAGACGCTGGAAGATACCGGCCTGCAACCCGTGGTGGGCATCACCAATTACAGCCCCGAACGCGAAGAGGCGGTGCTGTATGAGATGCTCAGCTGGCGTCCTTCAGGCGTCATCATCGCGGGGCTGGAGCATAGCGAGGCTGCACAGGCCATGCTGGAAAGCGCGGGCATTCCGATTGTCGAGATCATGGACATCGACGGCATGCCCGTAGACAGCGCGGTCGGCATCTCGCACCGCCGCGCCGGTCTGAAGATGGCCGAGGCCATCGTGGCAGCGGGTTATCGGCGAATCGGGTTCCTCGGCACCAAGATGCCAGACGACCACCGCGCCCGGAAACGGCTGGAAGGATTCAAGGAAGGGCTGGCGGAGGCGGGGCTCACGCTTGCGGACGAGGAATATTATGCGGGCGGTTCCGCGCTGCTGAAAGGCCGCGAGATGACCGAGACGATCCTGACCCGCAGCCCGGATCTGGACTTCCTTTATTACTCGAACGACATGATCGGCGCGGGCGGCCTGCTTTACTGTCTGGACAAGGGCATTGACGTGCCGGGGCGGCTGGGTCTGGCGGGGTTCAACGGGGTGGAACTTCTGGACGGTCTGCCGCGCAAGCTGGCCACGATGGATGCCTGTCGCCGCGAAATCGGCGTTCACGCGGCCGAGATCATTGCGGGCAAGCACCCGACAGCGGTGGTTGGTGGCGAGGTGATCGAACTGTTCCCGACGCTTGAGCCGGGCGATACCATCCGCAAGGGATGATCGCGCCCGGCGCTTTGGGTTAGTAGACCAGCCCGTCAAACAGGCCGTAGACGCCAGCGGCGCTGCCCAGATCGCGGCCGCGCCCACGGTCGTTGGCATAGGCCACGATGGCGGAATAGGTGCCGGGCCCGAAAGCGCCGTCGATCCCGCCCCGATAATAGCCGCGCGCGGCCAGTCCTCCCTGGATGCGGCGGCGGTCATAGATGTTGTAGGAATTGAATGCCTGCGCGGCCGGTGTCATCCATATGCTTGGCCGGACCGGCGGCTGATAGCGATCATGGTGCGGGGCAGGGCGATAGACCTGCCGGTAAACCGGGCGCGGCTGCACATATTGCGGCTGCACATACCGCGGCTTTTGATTGCGCCGTGCCTCGTCCAGCAGGCGATCGACCAGCATGGCGGCGGCAACACCTTTCAGGAAGTTGCGTTCGTTCCGGCCAAGCGCCTGTGCCGGGGCGGCGGCGGTCAGCCCGATGGCCAGCGCGGTGACGGCGGCGATGGCTGCGCGGCCGAAGCGGCGCGGCGTGCGGGATACTGGGGCAGACACGGGGGCAGTGATGACAGCGGGCAGCATGTCCGTTCCTTTCGGTTTGCGGTTTCGCTGTCCCGACCGATGCGCCAAGGTGTCGCGCTAGGCAAAATCGGCGGCCTGTTATCCGATAACAGATGCGGATCGACGTGGACGTGTCACAAAAAGCGCCCTAAACGTCGGCAGATGTAACCCAGCAGTGGTGGTAGTGATGACCGTGCTTGCAAAAGGGGGGCCGACGCCCCAGACGATTGACCTGCACGAGGCTTTCCATGACCGGCTGGGCTGGACGCAGTTCGACACCGTCTATCGGGCCGACATCATCCTGCATTTCGGTCAGGGTCACCGCCTCCGCATCGACGTTCCGAACCCTGACCTCATGTATGCCAGCCGGTTGCAGGATTCGAGTGACGAGCGCGAGGTGCAGATTTCCGGCGATTTCGTTCTGTCGGACGACGGGATGATTACATCGGGCCGGGTGACCGAACTGCATGTCCAGCGCAGCGAATGGCCGGGGGACGGGTATTCCACCTTCACGCTGAGCGGCCTCGATCTGGATGCCGCAAGGGTAATGGCGGCTGCGGCGACATCGGGGATGGCCGATGACCAGCGCCTTTATGACAGCGCGCTGCGGGGCGACGACCTGCTGATCGGTCTGGGTCTGCCTGCGGCTGATCGCGTGCTTGACGGGCTTCGGGGCGATGACCTGATTCTCGTGACCGACGGGCCGGGCCGTCTGATCGGCGGTGCAGGGCATGATCTGCTGGAATCGCGCGAAGGGCGCGATTGGCTGCGGGGTGGCGCGGGCAACGATCTTCTGATGGCGGGCACCGGCGCGGACCGGATGTATGGCGGCGGCGGGGCTGATGTGCTGGCGGCGCAGGGCGGTGCCGATACGATGACCGGCGGTTCCGGCGCCGATGACTTTGTATTCTCCACGAAGGCACGCGGCATGGTGATCCGGGATTTCACGCCCGGCACCGATCGGTTGCTGTTCGCCTTCGCCGATGACTTGTCGGCCGATGATCTGCGCGTCGTCGATACCGCCGATGGCCTGCGTCTGCGCATGGATGGTTTCGCCGTCACGTTGCAAGGGCTGACCCGCGCCGATCTTCCCTTGGTCGATCTGGTCTTCGGGGCCGAGGCCGCCAGCCGGATCGACAGTGCCATCGACAGCTTTCTGGGCCGTTGGGACTACGCCTGACGCCGCAGGGCTATACAAGGGTCAGGATTTGCTGTAGGCGCGGAGGCAAGGCTCCGAATGATTCCGGGGCAGCACGGGCAGGGAGGCCCTGCTGCAAGGGGAATGGCAGGGCCGTCACAGGGCCTTCCCGCCCCTTCAGGTAACAGACATGACCGATCTTCCGATTGCGGCCCCGCTGGCAGCGGCGCTTGCCGCCAAGGGCTATGAAAGCCTCACCCCCGTCCAAGAAGCCGTGCTTGCGCCCGAATTGCTGGGCCGCGACGCGCTGGTTTCGGCGCAGACCGGCTCGGGCAAGACCGTGGCTTTCGGCCTTGCCATGGCGCCCGAGGTGCTGGGCGGTTCTGACATCCTCAAGCCCGCCGAGGCGCCGCTGGCGCTGATCATCGCGCCGACGCGCGAACTGGCGCAGCAGGTCGCGCGCGAGCTGGAATGGCTTTATGCCGAGGCCGGTGCCCAGATCGCCACCTGCGTCGGCGGCATGGACTACCGCACCGAACGCCGCGCGCTGTCCTTCGGCGCCCATATCGTCGTCGGCACGCCCGGTCGTCTGCGCGACCATATCGAACGCGGCAGCCTTGATATGTCGCTGCTGCACGTCGCCGTGCTGGACGAAGCCGACGAGATGCTGGACCTTGGTTTTGCCGAGGATCTGGAGTTCATCCTCTCTGCCGCGCCGGAAGGCCGTCGCACGCTGATGTTCTCGGCCACCGTGCCGAAAGAGATCGAGAAGCTCGCTTCCACCTTCCAGCGCGACGCGATCCGCCTGCAAACGGCGGGCGAGGCGAAGCAGCATGGCGATATCGAATATCGCGCCTTCAACGTCAGCCCGCGTGACCGCGAACACGCGATCTTCAACGTGCTGCGCTACTATGAGGCGCGCACGGCCATCGTGTTCTGCAAGACCCGCGCCAACGTCAATCATCTGCTGGCGCGGATGGGCAACCGGGGATTTCAGGTCGTCGCCCTGTCGGGGGAACTGAGCCAGACCGAACGTATGCATGCGCTGCAAGCGCTGCGCGACGGGCGGGCGCGGGTCTGTATCGCCACGGACGTTGCGGCGCGCGGCATTGATCTTCCGGGGCTGGAGCTGGTGATCCACGCCGATCTGCCGTCGAATTCGGAAACCCTGTTGCACCGTTCGGGCCGCACCGGCCGGGCGGGCAACAAGGGTGTCTCCGCGCTGATCGTGCCGCCGTCGGAATTCCGCAAGGCCACGCGCCTGCTGCAAGGCGCCAAAGTCGTGGCGGAATGGGCCAAGGCGCCTTCGGCAGACGAGGTGCAGGAACGCGACGACGCGCGGCTCATGGAACTGCCGCTGCTGTCCGACCGGCCGGGCGACGAGGCCGCGCTGGCGCGGGATCTGATCGAGCGCTACGGCGCCGAGCATATGGCGGCGGCCTTCGTGCGGCTGTGGCGCGATGCGCGTTCGGCGCCCGAGGTGCTTCAGGACATGGCGCCGCCCGCCTCTGCCGCGCCTTCGGCCCCGCGTGACCGCAATGCCTTTGGCGAGGCGGAATGGTTTCTGCTGACGGTCGGCCATGAAGGCCGGGCCGAGGCGCGCTGGCTGTTGCCGAAGATCTGTGATGGCGTCGGCATCACCAAGAACGAGATCGGCGCGATCCGCGTGCAGCAGACCGTGACCTTCGTGCAGATCGCCAAGGCGGCTGCAGGCCGCATCGGGGCACAGGTGGAGCTTGAGCCGGGCCTGAACATGGAACGTGTCGAGGGCGAGCCGCAGTTCGGCCGCCCGGAACGCGGTGGCCCGCGTCCTGAACGCGCCCCGCGCCCGGATCGCGGTGACCGGCCCGACCGCGCGCCGCGTCGGGACAAGCCTGCCTATCAGCCGAAGCCTTCGCGCTTTGTCGAGGAGGGCGAAACCACGCCGCGCCCGGCGCGTGACGACCGTCCTGCACGGGATCGGGACGAACGCCCGGCGCGCGCCTGGGAAGATCGTCGCCCCGCAGCGGCCGAGGGGACTCGCAAACCCTATGCCAGCCGCGAGCGTGACTATCCGCAACGCCCGGAAGGCGCCGAGACGGAAAAGCGCAGCTACAAGCCGCGCGAAGCCGCGCCGTATGGCCGCAAGGCGCAGGGCGATGATGCCGCCCCGGCGCGCAAGCCCTATACCCCGCGCGACTCGGGGGACCGCAAGCCCTATGCGCCCCGTGACGGAGGGGACCGCAAGCCCTATGGTGCCCGCGATGCCGGTGACCGCAAGCCCTATACCCCGCGGGACGGCGGGGATCGCAAGCCTTACGGCGCGCGGGACGAGGGCGACCGCAAACCCTATGCGCCGCGCGCAGCAGGGGCGGAAGGGGGCGAGCGCAAGCCGCGCTGGTCGGCCGGGGATCGTGTGACCAAGGGCGGCGATGCCAAACCGGCGACGAAATCGGCTGGCTTCAAGTCGCATGGCGGCGGCAAGGACAAGCCTGCCCGCGCAGCCGGAACGAAGTCGCACAAGACCGAAGGCGGTTTCGCTGCGAAGTCCGGCAAGGGCAAGCCCGCGCCGCGCCCGGTGGATGCGCGCGACACCTCCAAGCGCTTCGTGCCGCCGAAGAAAAGGTAACGCGCGGTTGCGGGGCATTCAGCCCCGCAGCGGCACCATTGCCTTGATTGCCGCGACATGGGCGGGGGTTGCCCCGCCCGCATCGCCCGCAAGCTCGGTCGCTGTCGGCATCAATGCCTCTGGCGCTACGATGCGGTCCAGAAGACCCCAGGCCAGCGCCTCATCCGCACTGGCTTTCGCCCCCGCCATCAGGATCATCTTGGCCCGTGACGGCCCGACGAGTGCCGCCAGTCGGCCGGGGTCCGATGGCTGCGGCAGGAAACCAAGCTTCATCACCGGATAGAAGAACTTCGCCCCCGGCACGCCGATCCGCAGATCGCAGGCCAGCACCATGCCCATGGCGCCCCCCGCCAGCGTGCCGTTCAGCGCGGCGATGGTCAGACAGGGCAGGGCGGCGATGCGTCCCGACAGCCGTTCCCAGACATCGGCGGTGGCAAGCCCCGCGCGCGCTTCGTCCAGATCGGCGCCAGCGGAAAACACCTTGCCCGTGCCGGTCAGCACCAGCACCCGCGCGCCCTCTGCCCCCGCCCTGATGGCGACGGCGTCCAGCTCCTCCAGCATGGCGCGGGTCAGGGAATTGGCCTTGTCGGGCCGGTTCAGTGTGACGGTCCAGACCCCGCCGTCAATGTTCAGTTCGATCATGCCACCAACCCCACCTTGCGCCGGATGTCCTCGTCCCGGAGAGAGATTTCCTCGCCCCGCCAAGCTTCGGCGCCGTCGCCGCACATCCACAGCAGCGCGCGCGCGGGCCAGTCGGCGGGGATGTGATCCGTAACCTCAAGCTGGCTGACCGGGTTGATGCCGGATGCCTTGATCTGCACCTGCATCCCGGTTGCAACCGTGCCGGGGGACAGGCCCATGACGCGCAGCCACTGGCCTTCCTCCAGATGCAGTGCACGGGTCAGCATCGCCGCCCCGGCCTTCGAGGCGCAATAGGCGCTCCAGCCTTCCAGCGGTCGGTGCGCCGCGCCGGAGGAGATGGTTATGATCGTGCCTGCCCCGGCGGATTTCATCACCGGAAGCGCCGCGCGGATACCGTTGAACACCCCGGCCAGATTGACCTGCACAGCCTGCGCCCAAAGCGCGGGATCGGCGTTTTCGATCCGGGCAATCGGCTCGATCATCCCGGCATTGTTGATCAGAACGTCAAGCTGGCTCCAACGCGCCACGATCTGTGCCACCGCCGCCGAAACCGCCGCTGCATCCGCCACGTCGCAGGCCAGTGCCATGGCGCGATCCGCACCGATTTCAGCCACCAACGCCTCGATTTCCGCGGCGCTGCGGGCAATCAGGGCGACTTTTGCCCCGGTTTCCGCGAAAACCCGCGCCGCTGCTGCGCCGATCCCCCGGCTTGCGCCGGTAATCGCCACTACCTTGCCGTTCATCATCATGCCTTCTTCCCTCCGTCACGCGGGCTTGATACCTCATATGCCATCGCGCCGGAAAGTCTTGACCGACCAAGGGCGCTCGCGGATGCTGTTGCATCATTTTCAGCAGAGAGGTTTCGTTATGACCCGGATTAAATTCATGTGCTCGACCGCCTGCCTGGCGCTGCTGGCGGGTAATGCCGCATTGGCGGATGTGACACCGGAACAGGTCTGGGAGAACTGGAAGAGCCTCAGCACCTCTTACGGGCAGTCGATGACGACCGGCAGCGAGGCGCGCGAAGGCGATACGCTGGTGATTCGCGGTATCGACCTCACCTCGAAGAACGAGGGCGCAGAGGCAGTGATCCATCTTGATGAGGTGCGGCTGAAAGATCAGGGCGACGGCACTGTCGAAATGACGATGAGCGACGCCTCCACAATGACCGTCAAGACCGAGGCCGATGGGGACCTTCCGGCCACAACGACCAGCCTGAACATGGGCATGTCCGGCCAGCGTATCCTTGTCTCCGGCACACCGGAAGAGGCGCGCTACGATTTCACCGTGCAGAACGTGTCGCTGGCGCTGGGCGCAATCGAAGGGCCGAAAGATGTGCCGACGGATCTGAAGGTCGAGGCGACGCTGCGCGGCATGAGCGGCAGCTATCTCGTTTCCGGTGCAGCCGACAAGGTGGTGACCAGCACTGTCGTGGCCGACAGCCTTGGCATCACCATGAGTGGCACCAACCCCGAGGATAATAGCAAAATTGACCTCAAGGCCGATATGAGCGGGCTTACGGGGCAGTCCACGTCCAAGATCATCGGTGGCGATGTCAGCGACCTTGTTGCTGCGCTGAAGGCGGGCAGCGCCATGGACGGCAGCTTCGCCTATGCCGGGGGCACGCTGGACATGAAGGTCGATGGCGCTGACGGGCCGATGCAGGTTTCGGCCTCGAACACCGGCGGCAGCCTGTCCTTTGCGATGGATGCCGCGCGGCTGGCCTATGGCGGCACCGCCAAGGATGCGCAGGTCACTCTGTCCGGTGCGCAGATCCCCTTCCCGCAGGTGAATTTCGGCTACAAGGAAGGCGCGTTCAATCTGCTGATGCCGGTCTCGAAAAGCGATACGCCGGCCGATTTTGCCTTCCTGACCAAGATCATCGGCCTGACCGTCTCGGACGAGATCTGGGGTATGCTGGACCCGACCGCGCAACTGCCGCGGGATCCGGTGAATGTGGTGCTCGATACCAAGGGCAAGGTCACGCTGACTGTCGATCTGATGAACGAGGCCGAAATGGCTGCCTTGGGCGAAGGTGCGCCGGGCGAGATCAATGCGCTGGACATCAACGAACTTCAGGTCACCGCTGCCGGGGCCGAGGTCACGGGGTCGGGCGCGCTGACCTTTGACAACAGCGATATGGAAACCTATGGCGGCGTTCCGGCGCCGACCGGCCAGATCGACCTCAAGGCCGTGGGCGTGAACGCGCTGCTGGACAAGCTGATGGCCATGGGTCTGGTCCCCGAGGATCAGATGATGGGCACCCGGATGATGCTGGGCATGTTCGCCAAGGTCGATCCCAGCGCGCCGGATACCATGACCTCCACGCTGGAGTTCAAGGACAAGCACTTCTTCGCCAACGGCATGCAGCTTCAGTAACCTGCACCCGGACCCCCTCGGGCCGCCCTTTTCGGGCGGCCTTTTTCGTGAAAGGAAACGCCCCTCATGCAATCAGACGCGCTGTTCGCCCAGTTGCACCGCGAAGCCGAGGCGCTGGGCGGCGCGCGGCTCTTTACCGTCAGTGTGCAGGACCCCGATGTGGGGCTGGCGCGCCGGGCCTACAGTTCGGATCACACGGCCTATCCGCTGTCCGTGCCAAAGCCGATCCAGCAAGACGCCTGGTCGCGCCGCGTGCTGATCGAGGGGCAGCCCTTCATCGCCAATACCACGGCGGAGTTTGCGCCTTATTTCTTCGATCACGCGCAGATCAATGCGCTGGGCTGTCATTCCGCGATCAACCTGCCGGTGCTGGATGGCGGGCAGGTGATCGGCACGGTGAACATTCTGGATGTGGAAAACCACTTCACCCCGGATCGGGTGACGGCCTTGCAGGACTTGCTGGCGGCGCGGCATGCGGCGCTGGTTGCTGCCATGCGCGCCGTGCCGGTGGGCGGTTCGGTGGCCGAGGCGCGTCTGGCGCGGCTGCGCGTGCGGATGGTCGAGGCGGGGGTGGATCTGGTGGCGCTGGCGCCCGGCGCACATCTCCGCTGGCTGCACGGGTTCGCGCCGATGCCGGATGAACGGTCCTGCCTCGCGCTGATCGGTCACCGCACCGCTGGCTGGCTGATGCCCGCACTGAACGGCGAGGAGGTGGCGGCGCACAGCGACTGGGCGCAATGGCGCTGGGCGGATGATCAGGGGCCAGCCGCCGCGCTGGCCGAGGCGCTGGCGGCTCTGGGTGACATTGGCACGGTCAGTCTGGATGAAACCATGCGCGCGGATCATGCGCTTTTGGTTCTGGACGCGCTGCCCGCTGCCCGTCGGGTGTTTGCTTCGGAAACCGTGGGGCATCTGCGGCTTTGCAAGGACGCGGCCGAAATTGCCGCCCTGCGCGAAAATGCCCGCATCGCCGATCTGGCGCAACAGGCCCTGCGCGCCGCGATCCGCCCCGGCCAGACGGAGCGGCAGGTGGCCGAAGCCGCCCGCGCCGCCTTCAAGGCCGAAGGCGCTGTGCCAGAGTTCACCATCATCGCCAGCGGCCCGAACGGGGCCTTCCCCCATCATCACACCGGCGACCGGGTCATCGCGGAAGGGGACATCCTCGTCTGTGACATTGGTGCCCGCAAGGACGGCTATTATTCCGACATCACTCGCATGGCGGCCTGTGGCCCTGCGCCAGAAGGCTATGCCGAGGTGCATGCTGTAGTCGAGGCGGCGGTGCAGGCCGCGCTGGCCGTCATTCGCCCCGGAACCCCTGCGCGCGAGGTCGATGCGGCAGCGCGCGCCGTGATCGTGGCGGCGGGCTATGGCGATTTCTTCACCCACCGCACGGGCCATGGCGTCGGGCAGGAAATCCACGAGCCACCCTATATCAGTGGGACGTCCGACGTGGTTCTGGCGCCGGGAATGGTGTTCTCGGTCGAGCCGGGTATCTATCTGCCCGGTCGGTTCGGCATCCGGCTGGAGGAACTTGTCGTCGTCACCGAAACCGGATGCGAGATCCTGTCGTCGCTGCCGCGCGATCTGCATATCGCATAAGTCTTGCACGCAGGCGCGGGGCGGCTTAGCTCGGTCCTGCACAGGAAGGACATGCCATGACCGATCTCGCCACCCTGACCCATGCCCTGCTCGACGCGGCCCGCAAGGCGGGCGCCGAGGCCGCCGATGCACTGGCGGTCGAGGGCACGGCGCTGTCCATCGACATCCGTCAGGGCAAGCTGGAACAGGCGGAACGCGCGGAACAGATCGACCTTGGCCTGCGCGTGCTGATTGGCGGGCGGCAGGCTTGCGTCTCGGTTTCCGATACCTCGCCGCGCACGCTGGCCGAGGTGGCAGAACGCGCCGTCGCCATGGCGCGCGAGGCGCCGGCCGATCCCTATGCCGGGCTGGCCGATCCCGGTCAGATCGCGCGCGACTGGGATCTGGCGGCGCTGGATCTTGCCGATGACGCGGCTGAACCCAGCCCTGCCACGCTGGAGCAGGCGGCCCGTGCCGCCGAAGAGGCCGCCATGGCCCGCGCCGGTATCCGGCAGGTGGAGGCCTCCGCCGGTCATTCGCGCCGCCGCATGCATCTGGCAGCCAGTAACGGCTTTTCTGGCGGCTATGCCCGCAGCGCCACCTCGGTTTCCGCCGTCGCCTTCACCGGCGAGGGCACGGGGATGGAACGCGACTGGGCCGGGGAATCCCGTATCCATATCGCCGACCTGCCGCCGCCCGAGGAAACCGGCGCCTTGGCCGCCGAACGTGCGCTGGCGCGTGCGGGCGCGCGTAAACCCGCAACCGGCACCTATAATGTGCTGTTCGACGAACGGATCGCGCAAAGCCTGATCGGCCATCTTCTGTCGGCGGTGAATGGCGCCTCCATCGCACGCGGATCAAGCTGGCTGCGCGACGCGCTGGGCGAACAGGTGCTGCCCAAGGGGCTGTCGGTGATCGAAGACCCGCATCGCGCCCGCATCTCCGGCTCGCGTCCCTTCGATGCCGAAGGGCTGCCGACGCGGCGCCGTGCCATCGTGGAAAACGGTATGCTGACCGGCTGGACGCTGGATCTGGCCACCGGGCGCAAGCTCGGGATGGCTTCCACCGCCAATGCCGCGCGCGGCACCACCTCGCCGCCCTCGCCCGCGACCTCGAACATCGACCTGACGCCGGGCACCGCGACGCGCAAGCAACTGATCGGGCAGATGGGGACGGGGCTTCTGGTCACCTCGATGATTGGCTCGACCATTAACCCGACCTCGGGTGATTATTCGCGTGGCGCCAGCGGCTTCTGGGTCGAGGATGGCGAGATCGCCTATCCGGTGAATGAATGCACCATCGCGGGCAATCTGCGGACGATGCTCCTGTCGATGATCGCCGCGAATGACGCGCGGCCGCATCTTTCGACCCGTGTGCCCAGCCTGCTGGTGGAAGGGATGACGCTTGCGGGACAATGAAGACGACCTTGCGCTGATCGCGGATGCAGCCCGGCAGGCGGGCGCGCTGGCCATGCGCTATTGGCGGCAATCGCCGAAATCCTGGGAAAAGCCGGGGCAGGGGCCGGTGACCGAGGCCGACCTCGCGGTGAACGCCCTGCTGCGTGACCTGCTGCTGGCGGCGCGTCCGGCCTATGGCTGGCTGTCGGAGGAAGATGCCGACACCCCCGAACGGCTGGAGGCCGCCCGGCTGTTCGTGCTGGACCCGATCGACGGCACCCGCGCCTTCATCGCGGGTGAGGATACCTTTGCCGTTTCGCTGGCGGTGGTCGAGCAGGGCGTGCCCGTGGCGGGCGTGGTGCATCTGCCCGCGCTGGAGCGCACTTATACAGCTGTGCCGGGGCAGGGGGCCAACAAGAACGGCATGCCGATAAGGGCTTCTGCTCAGGCAGGGATCGCGGGGGCGACGTTGCTGACCACCGGGCCGAACATGGCGGCCGAGCACTGGCCCGGCGGTGTGCCGGACCTGAAACGCAGCTTTCGCCCCTCGCTGGCCTATCGGCTGTGTCTGGTGGCCGAGGGGCGGCATGACGGTATGTTGACGCTGCGCGATGCTTGGGAATGGGACATCGCCGCCGGGGCGCTGATCGCGGCCGAAGCGGGCGCCACGGTGACTGACCGGCTGGGCCAACCCCTGCGGTTCAATATCGCCCATCCGCAGGCGGCGGGGGTGATCGCTGCGGCGCCGGGATTGCATGCGGCGCTGCTGTCGCGCTTGGGCCATGGCTGATCGGGCGCTCCACCTCTATCTGCCCGCACATCTGCGGGCCGATCACGAAGCGGGCAAGACCAATATCCTTAGCCGCATCATCGAGGCGCTGCCGGATTGGGTGCTGCATCACCACCCGGAGGCGGAAGGCGCCGAGCCGCCCGCGCGCGGCGGCTTTGCCCTGACCCATATGCAAGAGCCGCAGGACCGCCGCACACTGTGCCTGCGCCGCGCCTATTACTATCCGTTCTGGCGGATCGAGTCGACGAACGAACGCTGGAACTTCGCCGTTGCGCGCAAGGCGCCTGATTACAGCCGCATCCCGCCCCGCGCCCGAGCCTTCCATGCCCGGTTGCGCGAACGCGTGCTGGCAGGGCGCGAGTCCACGCGCGAAGGCTTTGTCTTCATGCCCTTGCAAGGCCGCCTGCTGGATCACCGCTCGTTCCAAAGCATGAGCCCGATGGCGATGATCGCCGAGACGCTGGCGCGTCAACCCTTGCCGGTGGTGGCGACTCTGCATCCCGGTGAGACCTATACCGAGGCCGAACGCGCCGCGCTGGCCGGGGTGACAGACCCGCGTTTCCGGCTGGTCGAAACGCCTGCCGCCGAGCTGATTGCGCGCTGCGATTATGTGGTCACGCAAAACTCCAGCGTGGCCTTGCAGGCGATGATCGCGGGCAAGGGGGCGGTGCTGTTTGCCGGGATCGACTTTCACCACCCCGCCGGTTCGGTCCCGCGCGACGGGATCGAAGCCGCCTTCGCGCGTGGGGCCGCGCCGCCAGACCGCATGGCCGAATATCTGTGGTGGTTTTTCCGGCACGAGGCGATTGACGCGCAGGCGCCCGACGCCCCTGCCCGGATCGCGGCGCTTCTTCGGGCGCAGGGCTGGCCAGTCGCATAAAACAACTCGCATAGAAAAGGCGGCCCCGAAGGACCGCCCTTTCCGAAATTCAGCGCAAAATCAGATGGCCGAGCTGATCCAGTTCGCCAGCGCGGCTTTCGGCGCGGCGCCGATCTTGTTCGACACGACCTGACCGTCCTTGAACAGGAACAGCGCCGGAATGCCGCGCACGCCCAGAACGGCCGGGCTGTCGGGGTTTTCATCCACGTTGACCTTCACGATCTTCACCTTGCCCGCATATTCGGTGGCAAGCTCTTCCAGCGCCGGGCCGATCTGGCGGCACGGGCCGCACCATTCGGCCCAGAAATCCACCACGACCGGGATCGGCGATTTGCGGACTTCTTCATCGAAGGTGGCATCGGTGACGGCTACGGTTGCGGCGCCCATGATCGTTCTCCAAGGGAATCTGTCAGGCAAGGAACGTAAGGAGCCGGGCGCGCAGCGTCAAGGACTAGCGGCTGCGGCATAGCCGACCTCACGATATCGGGATGCTTGCCAACCGCCGCGCCGCCGCGCGCCCCGCATGCAGGCCGGTGGCCCAGCTTGCGGTCAGAAGATAGCCGCCGGTCGGCGCCTCCCAGTCCAGCATTTCCCCGGCGGCAAAAAGGCCCGGCAGGGCTTTCAACTCCAGATCATTGGTGAGGGCCGCGCGCGCAATCCCCCCCGCCGAGGATATCGCCTCGTCCAGCGGGCGGGGGCCGCCATGGGGCACTGGCAGATGCTTCAGCAGGGGGGCCAGATCGGTGGGCAGGGGGCGGGCCAGTTCCATCACCAGCGCGGCTGTCGCGGGCGCCAGCCCCAGCTTGCGCAGCCGGTTGCTGGCGCTTTCGCCCTGCCTCATCCGCGCCAGCCGGTCGCGCAGTGCCGCCAGTGTCAGATCGGGGAACAGATCCAGCGCCAGAGGTGCCCCCAACCGCAAGTCGCGGCTGATTGTGTAGATCCCGCCGCCTTCAAGCCCGCGGGCAGAGATCACGAACTCGCCCCGCTCGCGCCGGTCGTCCGCAATCAGGCAGACGCCTTTGACAGGCTGGCCGAAATGCCGCGCCATATGGGGGGACCAGTCCATGCAAAAGCCCATGTTCGCCGGCGCGAAGGGGGTAATCTCCACACCGTGATTGGCCAGCCAGGGCAACCAGGCCGCATCCGACCCCAGCCGGGGCCAGCTTGCCCCGCCAAGCGCCTGCACGGTCACCTGCGGTTGCACGACCTGCGCGCCCTCCGGCGTGTCGAAGGTCAGCGCGTCGCCGTCAAATCCGGTCCAGCGCCAGCGGCGGCGCAGATCGACGCCCTTTTGCGCCAACCGCTCCAGCCATGCGCGCAACAGGGGCGAGCCTTTCAGCGCCACGGGAAACACCCGCCCCGACGATCCGGTGAAGACCTCTTGCCCCAACCCGCGACAGAAGTCCTGCACCTGTTCTGGGCCAAAGGCCGCCAGCATCGGCGCCAGCCACCCGGCATCGTAATGCGCGGCGAAGGCGGGCAGCGCTTCGTCCTTCGTCACGTTCAGCCCGGATTTCCCGGCCATCAGCAGCTTGCGCGCGGGCGAGGGCTTGGCCTCCGCCACCACGACCGGATACCCCGCATCGGCCAGCGCCTCGGCTGCCATCAGCCCGGCCGGACCGGCGCCGATGACCAGCGCCCTCATGCGACGTTGGCCTCGGGTGTGGCGTTGCGGATATGGACCACGCGCTGCGGGAAGGGCATCTCGATCCCGTTGTCCTTCAGCGCGTTCCAGATCGCGAACAGCACGGGCGAGCCGAAGCGGTTCTTGCCGTCGTCAATGCCGTTCACCCAGTATTCCACCGCGAAATCGACCGAGCTTTCGCCAAAGCCGCGCAATTCGCAATCGGGTCCGTCGGGTTCGGTCAGCACGAAGGGCAGGGCGGCGACGGCCGCCTCGATGATTTCCGGCACCTTGTTGATATCGGTGTCGTAGCTGACCGAGAACTCTGCCTCGTAACGGTTGGCAGAGCCCTGATCGGAATAGTTCACGACCCGTGAGGTGACGAAATGGTCATTCGGGACCACGATCCACTTGCCGTCAAAGGTTTCCAGAATACAGGCGCGGGCGGTCATCTTGACGATGGTGCCCTTTTCGCCGCCATCCAGTTCCACATAATCGCCGACGGTGGTCTGGCCCTCCAGCAGAAGGATGATGCCGGACACAAAGTTCGCGGCGATCTGTTGCAGACCAAGCCCGATCCCCACACCCAGAGCACCGCCAAGAACCGCAACGGCGGTCAGGTCGATGCCCATGATCGACATGAGCAGCAGGAAAGCCGCGCCGAAGATCATCACCTCTGTCGCCTTCACGGCCAGTTCGCGCGTGGCGGGGCGCAGTTCTTCCTGCTTCTTGATGTAATCGGCGCTTTGGCGGTTTGACCAGCTTCCCAGCCAGAACAGCAGTGATCCCACGATCACGCCGCGGATCAGCGCCATCACCGAAAACCGGATATTGCCAAGCGCGATGATGGTTTCTTCCAGCCGGAGCGAGATTTCGTCGAGAATGCCAAGCGCATACAGGGCCGCGACCGGGATCAGCACATAGCGCCCCAACAGCCGCAGGAAGCCGTCGCGCAACACCTCGCGCACAAAGATCCGGGCGGCGATGAACAGGAAGACGCGCTTGCCGAAGGCGATGACCGCGCCTGAACCAAAGAGCGAGCGTGTGATTTCCTCGCCCATTGCCGTCAGCCCCCAGGCGAACAACGGCAACAGCAGCGGCAGCAGGCGACTTGCGAAATGCCGTGCGGTGACCAGAGCGCCGGTCTTGCCCTCGGGCGGGGTGATGAACCGTTCCAGGACCGGACGGGCGCGCAGGCTCAGCAGGCGTGCGGCCATGAAGGCCACGATCAGCAGCGCGAATTGCGACCATGCAGCCGGTGACAGCAGCCAGAGTTTCGCGGTTTCTACCGCCGGAGCCAGCCATTCGTTCAGCATCAGGATGAATTCGGGTTGCGTGTCCATTGCCATGCCCTATTCCAACAGACTGGCCGATCAGGCCCTTGAGGGACGCTTCGCAGATGACCGCGCGCCGCGCAAGCTTTGGCAGATCTGCAGGGGGCTGCCGTGACGTCAGATCATGCGGATCGTATCTTTCTCGACCGACAGAACATAGCCACGCCGTGCGATGGTCTTGACCAGCAGTTCCGATACCAGTTGATTGCCCAGCGCATCGCGCAGCCGTTTGACACGCGTGGCGCCCGAAGCCTCGTCGCAATCGGCCTCGGTCCGGCCCGAGATGACCGCCTCGATCTGCGCGCCGGTCAGCACCTCGTCATCCATCCGTGCTTCGGCCAGCACCGACAGGGTTTCGATGGCGGCCTCGGTCAGCTTGAATTCCAGATCATTGATATAGACCGCCCGGCTTTCCCGGCTGATCATAAGCGAGGACACCGTGATCCCTGATCGCTGGATGGCTGACATGCGGCGGTTCTGCCCCACGATGGTCAGCAGGAACACAAGGCACGCGACCAAAAGCCCGGCCGAAAAGACCAGCAGCACGAAGATCACCATGCGATAGCTTGACAGCACCTCCTGAAAGGTGGTGCCGGATTGCGCGATGATCTCCAGCAGCTTGATCTCGGCCAGGGTGCGCAGGTCGTCGTTTTCGACGAACAGCTTTTCCACCCGCGCGTTGAAGGCATTGGCATCGGGCAGGCTGAGAAACAGGAACACCGCCGCCGCAGCGAGAATCGCAACGATTGCAGCGACGCCGAAAGCAGCCGTGCGGTTCCCCGCGCGGAGGCTTTCAGTAACGGAGGAAGTAGTCTCCGGCACTCGATCGCCTTTCATTGAGGCCCTCGGGGCCGAAGGTGGACACGATATTCAGAAGCTTCCAGCCCTGCGCGGCCAGACGTGGGGCCAGTTCTGCCCGAGCGCCCTTCTTGTTGCAGGCGGAAACCTGTGCCACGCCATAATGCAGGCGCAGCGGATTGTCCTGCTTGGCCTTGTAATCCGCATAGCATTCGGCGGCCGCAGGCATGGCGACAAGGCAGGCAAAGGCGGCTGCAAGAAGAACGCGGATCATGGCGCAGGCTCCGGTTGGGACATCTGCATACTGCGGGTGAAGCGCCTGTAATTCAATAACCTGAGCGAAGATTGGCCGTTGTTATCGGATAACGCGGCCGTGTCATTGCCTGTCGCACCGTGCCGGGCGAATATGCCTGCAATGACCGGCGAACGATGAGTCGCCGGCATCGACGCAGAGCAGAAAGAACAGGAGATTCCAGATGACCCAACCCCGGCACCGGGGACGGCTTTCGCCGCAAACCCGCTTTGCCCTGACCATGATGGCCGCGCTTGCGGTGATGACGGCGCTGACGCTTTCCGCCCTTCCGGGACAGGGAAATGCCACCACCACCTGCAAGCTGGAACTGTCGGAACCGGCGCATCGCGCCTGTGACGTCTGATCCGTGGCGCGTCCGGTTCCCGATCTGAGTCTTGAGGCCGAGGCCCTTGCCAACGGCCCCGGTCCTGTTGTCGGTATCGACGAGGTGGGCCGGGGTCCGCTGTGCGGTCCTGTTACGGCGGCGGCTGTGATCCTTGACCCTGCGCATCTGCCGCAAGGTATATCCGACAGCAAAACCCTGTCATCGGCGACGCGCGAACGGCTGGCCGAAGAAATTCACGCTTCGGCAAGGGTCGGCATCGGTCATGCCAGCGTCGAGGAAATCGACGCGCTGAACATTCTTCAGGCCAGCTTTCTGGCCATGCGCCGCGCGGTCGCGGCGCTGGGCGTCACGCCGGGTTTTGCCCTGATCGACGGCAACCGCCTGCCACCGGGCCTGCCCTGTCCGGGGCTGGCTGTGGTGAAGGGGGACGGGCGCAGCCTGTCCATCGCCGCCGCGTCGATTGTTGCCAAAGTGGCACGCGATCGCATCATGGTGGATTTGGCGCAACAGCATCCCGGCTATGGCTGGGAACGCAATGCCGGTTACCCGACCAAGGATCACCTTCAGGCGCTTCTAGATTTGGGGGTGACCCCTCATCATAGGCGTTCGTTCCGTCCGGTCCACAATATCTTGTATCAAGACGTTTCTATAACTCGTTGATTCAAAAAAGAATTTGACGGCGAATCGTCTCTGACTCATCTTGGGACACAAGATAACGGCCCGCAGAGGCCGCAGACCGAGGCAGTAATGACGATCAAGAAGACCCGTGCGGAGGCCCCCGGCCTGCCGCTTAACCAGATCATTGCCGGTGACTGTATCGAGGCGATGAACAGCCTTCCGGCTGGCTCGGTGGATCTGATTTTCGCGGATCCACCTTACAACCTTCAGCTGAAGGGCGAGCTTCATCGTCCCGACAATAGCAAGGTGGATGCGGTCGATGATCACTGGGACCAGTTTTCCAGCTTCTCGGCCTATGATCGTTTCACCCGCGAATGGCTGACTGCCGCGCGGCGCCTGTTGAAGCCTGCCGGGGCGATCTGGGTCATCGGCAGCTATCACAACATCTTCCGCGTCGGTGTCGCCATGCAGGACGCGGGCTTCTGGATGCTGAACGATGTGGTCTGGCGCAAGTCGAACCCGATGCCCAATTTCCGCGGCAAGCGCCTGACCAATGCGCATGAGACGCTGATCTGGGCGAGCCGCGACGAGGCGGCGAAATATACCTTCAACTACGAGGCGCTGAAGGCGCTGAACGATGGCGTGCAGATGCGCAGCGACTGGGTGCTGCCGATCTGCACCGGGCATGAACGGCTGAAGGATGAAAACGGCGACAAGGCCCATCCGACGCAGAAGCCCGAAAGCCTGCTGCATCGCATCCTGATCGCCACGACCAATCCCGGCGACGTTGTGCTGGACCCGTTCTTCGGCACTGGCACCACAGGCGCCGTGGCCAAGATGCTGGGCCGCGATTTCATCGGGATCGAGCGCGAGGAAAGCTACCGCAAGGTCGCCACCGAACGCATCGCCCGCATCCGCAAGTTCGATGCCTCGGGACTGGAAGTCACCGGCAGCAAGCGCGCCGAGCCGCGCGTCCCCTTCGGTCAGGTTGTCGAACGCGGCATGCTGCGTCCGGGCGAAGAGCTTTATTCCGTCGGCAACCGCTTCAAGGCCAAGGTGCGCGCCGATGGCACGCTGGTGGGCAACGACATCAAGGGCTCGATCCATCAGGTCGGGGCGGCCTGCGAAAAGGCGCCCTCCTGCAATGGCTGGACCTACTGGCATTTCAAGCGTGACGGCAAGATGATCCCCATCGACATCCTGCGCCAGCAGATCCGCGCCGAGATGGAGGCCGACGAGCGTCAGCACCACTGATGCGGGCCTTCTTTCTGTAAAGCACAGTTACGCCTGTGCCCCGGTTCCGCCGGGGGCACACCTCCCCGCCATGCCTGCATGGCGGGGCTTTTTGATGAAACTGTCCGGGCCGACGTTCCGGTTTTCTTGCCAAGTCGTTGCAATATGGGCGAAGTTTTCGGTTAGACCATATGCAGAACTGGCGTAACATATTGAAATTGATCGAATTCATAAAGGGGAGGTAAAGATGAGTCGCAGTAGTGTAATTGACGACTATGACAGTGACCATGCGGGCAGTCCGCGCGGAACCGTTCCCTATGAACTGGGTGCGCTGGGAATTGCACTGGATTATCTGCTTGGAGGCAATCTGTCGGCATTCCGCTACCTCAGCTTCGCCGGCAATCTGCTGACGCTGACCTATAGCGCGGCCCTGCTGCGCGAACTGGTCAGCCTGTCAGCAACGACTTTCAGTGGGATCGAACGAAACTCTACCGCCTCGGTTCAGTTGATTGATGGTGAAGTTGATTTCGGGCCGGACGGCAAGCTGACCACGCTGAGCGGCGACGTGCAGTTCTTCTTCCGGGAAAACAGCAGTGGCAGCCGCGAGACAGAGCTTTTCGTGCCGGTTTCCATCGAATCGCTGATCGAACGTGCGACCGGCATCGGCCCTGACAATTCGCTGCGTTATGCGGGCGAGATGATGAACAGCGTCATCCCCGACAAGTCGGTCGATTATTTCTATTCCGGGTCCGGGGCAGGCGAGGATGTTTATCTGGGGCGGGGCAGCAACTTCGCTTCGGTCTTCGGTGGAAATGATCGCTTCTGGGGCAAGCCCGGCGGCGGCGAGATGGATGGCGGCGTGGGCAATGACCGGTTCAACGTCAATCCCGGCGGCCGTGGTGCCCTGCTTGGGGGCGACGGCAAGGACGCATTCTCGGCAAGCACATGGAATGTGGGTGTAAAACTGAACCTTGATGCCGGAACCGCGCAGGGTGTGGGTCTGAAGGCCCGCTATACGCTGGACAGTATCGAGGATGGCTATGGCAGCAATCTTGCGGACCGGCTGATTGGTAACCTGCTGAAAAACACCCTCAAGGGCGCGGGCGGGGCCGATCTGATCGACGGTGGCAACGGCAATGACCGGCTGTATGGCCAGGGTGGGGCCGATACCGTTCTGGGCGGCGGCGGGCGCGATTTCATCTATACCGGCGAAGGAAATGACAACGCGGAAGGTGGCGCCGGTGGCGATACGCTGAAAGGTGGAAAGGGCAAGGACACGCTATCGGGCGGGGACAGCAACGATACGATTGACGGTGGCGACGGCAATGACGAACTGTTCGGCGGCAAGGGGGACGATTCCATCCTCGGAGGCACTGGCCGCGACGTCCTTGAAGGCGGGGAAGGCAATGACACGCTGAACGGTGGGGACGGCAAGGACCTTCTGAAGGGCGATGAAGGCAACGATGTGATGACCGGCGGCCGGGGCGCGGATGCGTTCCTTTTTGTGCCCAAGGTCGTGCAAGGCGATGACGTGATCGAGGATTTCAAGCAGGATGACCATATCCGCTTCATCCAGAACGCGCTGACCTTCGGGGATCTGCGGATCACGACGACACCGGAGGGTGACAGCCTGATCCGATATGACGATGGCGCGGGCGGCGAGAACTCGATCAGGGTCAAGGGCGTCATCGTGACCGAGGATAATTTCGAGTTCTTCGGGCTTTAAGCCTCTGCCCCGGCACGCCAGTCGATGATGTCGGGGTAGTATTGCCTGCGCCATGCCCGCACACGCGGATTCATGCGGCGGCGCCACAGCGGCGGGATCATCGCCAACACCCCCATGGCGGGGTATCCCATGGGCAGCATCGGCGCGTCATCGGTGGAATAGGTTTGCAGCAGCGGAAAGCGCCGGTCGGGCTTGTAATGGTGGTCAGAATGGCGTTGCAGGTTGATCAGCAGCCAGTTTGACGCCTTGTGCGGCGCGTTCCAGCTATGATGCGGGCGGACGGGCTCGTATTTCCCGCCCGGAAGCTGGCGACGGGTCAGGCCATAATGTTCGATGTAGTTCGTCAGCTCCAGCTGCCAGACCGCGAAGAAGGCTTGCAGCAAGAACAGCGCCAGACCAACCCAGCCGCCTACCAGCCAGGCCAGTGCCAGCGCTGCCAGTTGCAGCCCGCCATAGCGCCAGAACGGGTTAGACGGGTGCCAGACCGGGCGGCCCGCGCGGGCGAGCTTTTCCTTTTCCGCCATCCAGGCCGAAGCCGGACATTCGCGCAGCACCCGCCAGAAGAAGCGGTGGAACCCCTCGTTATACCGCGCCGTCACCGCGTCGCGCGGGGTGCCGACATGACGGTGATGCACCAGCAGATGTTCGGTGCGGAAATGGCTGTAAAGCACCGTCGCCAGCAGCAGATCGGCCAGCCAGCGCTCGCCCCGGTTGCTCTGGTGCATCAACTCATGCGCATAGACGATCCCGATCGTGCCCGAGGCGACCCCGACCCCGAACATCAGCGCCACCTGTTCCAGCACCGACAGCCCGCCAGACCGGGTGATCCACCAGATCGAGCCATAGATGACCAGCCCCTGAAGCGGCAGCCAGATCAGCGTGATGGCGCGATACCAGAACAGGTCGTCCTCGTCGGTCTGCGGGTCGGGGTTTTCCTCGTTCCGGCCCAGCAGCAGGTCCAGCAGCGTGGTCAGCGTCCAGGCGTAGGCGGGCATCAGAGCCACGGTCCAGCCGCCCTGCGTGACGCCAATCATGGCCAGAGGCACAAGGCCCAGCGACAGCCAGAAGGGCAGGGCGTTGCGAAAATCGGCGATGTTGCGCATGGGAGCCTCCGTCGCGGCGGAGTGTAGGCGGGCGCCGGGGCGGGCTCAACCACCCGTGATGTCGCGGGGCACCAGATCCCAGCCCTTGCGCATCACCGTGGGCAGGGCGGCGGGGCGGAAGGCGGCGCGCGGAAGGAAGGCGCCGCGCTCGGGGCGCGCATCGGTGACGGTGGTCAGCACCTGAAGCACCAGATGGAAATGGGTGAAGGTGTGGCGCACCTCGCCCACGCGCTGCCAGTCGGCCAACAGCGGGGCGGGGGCGTCCGTCCCGTCCCAGCCGGCGGTCGGAAAGCCTGCCATGCCGCCCAGCAGCCCGGATTGCGGCCGTTCCTCCAGCAGCACCGCGCCATCGGGGCGCAGGGCGATCCACAGCAGGCCTTCGCGCACGGGCTTCGCGGCTTTCGGGGTCTTGCGTGGCAGGTCCGCCTGCACCCCGGCGGCACGGGCCGCGCAATCAGCGTTCAGCGGGCAGATTGCGCAGGCCGGTTTGCGTGGCGTGCAGATCGTGGCGCCAAGGTCCATCACCGCTTGCGCATAGTCGCCCGGCCGCTCCGCCGGTGTCAGCCGCTCGGCATGGGCCACCAGAACAGGCTTCGCACCGGGCAGCGGTTCTTCGACCCGAAACAGCCGCGCCATCACCCGTTCGACATTGCCATCCACCACCGTCTCGGCCCGGTCAAAGGCGATGGAGGCCACCGCCGCCGCCGTATAGGGCCCGACGCCGGGCAGCGACAGCAACTCCTCGTGCGTGTCGGGAAAGCGGCCGCCGTGATCGCCCGCGACGGCGCGGGCGCATTTCAGCAGGTTGCGGGCGCGGGCGTAATAGCCAAGCCCGGCCCATTCGGCCATGACCTCGGCATCCTCGGCCGCCGCAAGCGCCGCGACATCCGGCCAGCGCGCGGTAAAACGGTGGAAATAATCGCGCACCGCCGCCACGGTGGTTTGCTGCAACATCACCTCGGACAGCCAGACGCGGTAGGGATCGGCCCGCATCCCGGCGGCGCGGTCGGCGGGCGAAACGCGCCAGGGCATGATCCGGTGGTGCCGGTCATACCAGGCCAGAAGCAGCGCCTGCACGGTGGCGGGGTCTGTCATGCTCGGTGTGGCTCAGGCCAGATGCGGGCGAAACTGCGCCACGACCTCTTCGTAGACCGCGCGCTTGAAGGGCACGATGGCGGCGACCATCGCATCGGCCTGCGTCCATTGCCAGCGGTCGAACTCGGGGTGTTCGGTGGCGATATTCACCTGATCGTCGCGGCCCAGATAGCGGAACAGGAACCATTTCTGCTTCTGCCCGCGATATTTGCCGCCCCAGACCTTGCCCAGAAGCTCGGCCGGCAGGTCATAGGTCACCCAACCGTCGGACTTGGCAACGAACTCCACCAGATCTTCGGTGATGCCGGTTTCTTCCCACAATTCGCGCAGCGCGGCCTTGCGGGGCTTTTCGTCCTCGTCGATGCCACCCTGCGGCATCTGCCATGCGGCGCTGGTGCTGTCCTTGCGGTTGCCGGTGAAGATCAGCCCCGCGGGGTTGATCAGCATGACGCCCACGCAGGGGCGATAGGGCAGGGATGCGGGATCTGTCGCCATGATATGTCGGGGCCGGTCGCCCGGCCCCCCTTTCCTGAACTTACTCGGCTTTCGGGGCGATGGCCTCGGCCCCGCGCAGGATGTCCACCGCATAGGCGAGCTGATAATCCTCGTCGCGCAGCTTGGCGGCTTCGGCGGCGCGCTCCTGCTCTTCCTTGTATTGGCGTTTTTCGTCCTCGGTCATCGAGTCGTTGGACAGAACGCCGCGCAGATCGGCTTCGCTGCGCGCCTTCGCCGCCGCTTCGGCCGCTGCCGCCTCGGTGCCGGCCTCGCCTTCCTTCTTCATCGGCTGGTTCACCACGATGTCGGGCGAGATGCCAAGCGACTGGATCGACCGGCCCGAGGGCGTGTAATAGCGCGCCGTGGTCAGCCGCATGGCGCCTTCGCCACGCAGCGGGATGACCGACTGCACCGAGCCCTTGCCGAAGCTTTTCGTCCCCACCACGATGGCGCGGCGGTGATCCTGCAAGGCGCCCGACACGATTTCCGAGGCCGAGGCGGAACCGCCGTTGATCAGCACGACCATCGGTTTGCCTTCGATCAGATCGCCCGGCGTCGCGTTGAACCGTTCTCCATCCTGCGGATTGCGGCCACGGGTCGAGACGATTTCGCCCTTGTCAAGGAAAGCATCCGACACCTTGATCGCCTGCGTCAGCAGCCCGCCGGGGTTGTTGCGCAGGTCGAGCACCACGCCGTTCAGCTTGTCCTTGCCGCCAAGCTGTTCAAGCGCCTTCTTCAGCTCGGTCTCCAGCCCCGGATAGGTCTGGTCGTTGAAGGTGGTCAGGCGCAGCACGGCGGTATGGCCGACCACGCGGCCCTTCACCGCCGTCAGCTTGATCGTGTCGCGGATGATCGACACATCGAACGGGTCTTGCACGCCGTCGCGCACCACGGTGATGACGATTTCCGAACCGACCTCGCCGCGCATCTTGTTCACCGCATCGTCGAGGCTGAGCCCCAGCACGCTTTCGCCATCGACATGGGTGATGAAATCGCCGGACTGGATGCCGGCCTTGTAGGCGGGCGTGTCATCCATCGGCGAGACGACCTTGATAAAGCCGTTTTCCTGCGTCACCTCGATGCCCAGGCCGCCAAATTCACCGCGCGTCTGCACCTGCATATCGCTGAAATCATCGGCGGGCAGATAGTTGGAATGCGGGTCGAGCGAGGTCAACATGCCGTTGATCGCGGCTTCGATCAGCTTCTTGCTATCGACGTCTTCCACATATTCGGCGCGGATGCGTTCAAAGATGTCGCCAAACAGATCAAGCTGTTCATACACCGAACTGTTCTTCGCGGCTTCCTGCGCGATGAGCGGGCCTGCGACCTGCGTTGACAGAAGCACACCTGCCACGGTGCCGCCCAGTGCGGCCATCACGAATTTCTTCATCGCCTTCGTCGTTCCCTTTCTCAAGGCTTCCGCCTGATCGCACCTTTACCCGTCACGGCACCTGCTGGCGCGCGGCAAGCGGGGCGGTGGCCTCGAACCACGGCATCGGGTCCACCGGCTCCCCCCCCTGCCGCAGCTCCACATACAGCGTCGCGGTTTCGCGCGTGGCGCCATCCTGTGCCGGGACGAGGAATTCGTCTACCCCCGGTTCGCCGCCACCCATCAGGCCAAGGGGGGCGCCCGCCGAAACGACCTCGCCCACCTCGCCATATACGGTTTCCAGCCCCGCAAGAACCAGAAGATAACCGGGACCGGGTTCAAGGATCATCACGTTTCCGAAATTGAGCAGGGGCCCGCGATAGCGGATCGTGCCCGACCACGGGGCGGTGACCAGCGCGCGGGGGCGGGTGGCCAGCACCATGCCGGGGCGGCGGACGCCCGCGCTGTCGGCCTCGTCCGGGCGGCGCAGCAGCGTGCCCAGCGCGGGCAGCGGCAGCTTGCCATGCGAGAAGCCGAAATCGGCCATGCCCTCGGCCTCGACCTCGTTCAGGGCCAGCCCGGCGGCAAAGGCATCCAGTGTATCGGCGCTTTGCAGCAGGTTTTTCAGCACCTCGGGATCTTCGGTGAACCGCTTCGGCAGTTGTGTGCGTTCCGAAATCGCCTGGCTCAGTGCGGTGCGGGCCTCTTGTGCGGCGCGCAACCCGTCGGCCAGCGTGCGCCCGGCGGCGGTTTGCAGGGCGCGCAGGTCGCGGACCTCCTGCAACTGGGCGCGCAGGGTTTCGGCCTCGGCCCGTATCGCGGGGGTCACATCGGCGATCATCATGCCCGAACGTACGGTGCCCAGTGGCCCCGAAGGGTGCAGCAGCAGCAGCGGCGCCGGGTCGGATTCCATTCGCCCCAGAACGCCCAGCAATTGCGCCAGCCGGTCGCGCTTGGCCTCGAACTGGTAAAGCAGCGTCGCCTCGCGGATCGAGGCCTGCCGCAGGCTTTCGCGCAGGGCGGTCAGCCCCTGTTCATAGGCGGTAATGGTGCGGGTCAACGCCTGCACCCGGTCGCGCGCCTGCCGCGCATCGCCCAAGGCGGTAACCGCCTCTTGCAGATTGCGCGCCGCCGTCTGCGCCTGTTCGGCAACGGAAGCCGCCGCCGCCGGCCCGCCAAGGGCCAGTGTCGTCGTCAGGACAAGGGCGGCGAGGCGGCGCATCATCCGGCGATCAGGCTCTGCCCGGTCATTTCGGCCGGTTGCGGCAGGCCCATCAGGTGCAGCACCGTCGGCGCCAGATCGGCAAGTCGCCCACCGGCGCGCAGATGCGCTCCTTCCGGCCCACCGACAAGGATCACCGGCACCAGATTGGTGGTATGCGCGGTATGCGGCCCGCCGGTCACGGGGTCCACCATCAGTTCGCAATTGCCGTGATCGGCGGTGACGATCATCGCGCCGCCCGCCTTTTCCAGCGCCGCCAGCGCAAGGCCAAGCCCGGTATCCACCGCCTCGCAAGCCTTCATCGCCGCCTGAAGGCTGCCGGTATGGCCCACCATGTCGGGGTTGGCGAAGTTCACCACGATCAGGTCATAGCCATGCTCAATGGCGCCGACCAGACGCTCGGCCACCTCGGGTTCGCTCATCTCGGGTTGCAGGTCATAGGTGGCGACCTTGGGCGATTTCGGCATGAACCGATCTTCGCCCGCCGAAGGGGTTTCCTTGCCGCCGTTCAGGAAGAAGGTGACATGAGGGTATTTCTCGGTCTCGGCCAGACGGAACTGGCTGCGGCCATGGCTCGCCACCCATTCGCCCAGCGTGTTCACGATGTCCTGCTTGGGGTAACAGGTGGTCATGAAGCCGTTGTGGGTGGTCGAATAATCGACCATCCCCAGCAGGGCGGCCCATTGCGGCCGGGCGCTGGCGTCAAAGCCGTCGAACCCGGGCTGACCCAGTGCCAGCAGGATTTCCCGCGCGCGGTCGGCGCGGAAGTTCAGGCAGAAGAAGCCGTCGCCATCCTTCGCACCCGCATAGCCCGCGACCACGGTGGGGGCGATGAATTCATCCGTCTCGCCGCGCTGATAGGCGGCATCGACGGCGCGGGCGGCAGTGGTCGCACACTCGCCCTCGGCTTTCACCATGGCGTCGAAGGCGCGGCCCACACGCTCCCACCGATTATCGCGGTCCATCGCCCAATAGCGGCCGATCACCGTGCCGATGCGCGCGCCTTCCGGCAGCCCCTCGACCAGTTCGCGCATGAAGGTCACGGCGGAAGAGGGCGCCACGTCGCGCCCGTCGGTGATGGCGTGCAGCACCACCGGCACCCCGGCACCTGCAATGGCGGTGCAGGCTGCCAGCACATGCCGTATGTGGCCATGCACCCCACCATCCGAGATCACGCCCATCAAATGCGCCGTGCCGCCGGTCTTCTTCAGCGTTTCGATGAAATCGAGCAGCGCCGCATTACGGAAGAAGCTGCCATCCTCGATGGCGAGGTCGATCTGCCCCAGATCCATCGCCACCACACGGCCCGCACCGATATTGGTGTGCCCGACCTCGGAATTGCCCATCTGCCCGGTGGGCAGGCCCACATCGGGGCCATGGGTGATCAGCAGTTCATGCGGGCATTCGGCCCAGATACGGTCGAAATTCGGCGTTGCGGCCAGCGCGGGGGCATTGGCGGCGCGTTCCTCGCGGTAGCCCCAGCCATCCAGAATGCACAGAACGACGGGTTTCGGGATGGTCATGCGCGGCCCCTCTGCTTGGCGTTGCCGGGGTTTTACGCCGCCCGGCGCTGTGCTGCAACTGCCCGCCGTGTGTCAGGCGCCTTCCGCCGGGCCCAACACCTTTTCTGCCGTTCCGGCATGCAGCATGTCTTCCAAAGTCAGCGAGTCGATGATGACCAGATAGGACCAGAACACCTCGGCAAAGACCTTGCGGATGCGGCAGGTCGCCTCATCCGTGCAATCCTCGCAGCGCTGATAGGCACTGCGCGACAGGCAGGTCAGCGGCGCGATGGGCCCGTCAATCTTGCGAAGAAGATCCGAGATCGAGACATCGCGCGGCGCCTTCACCAGCGAATATCCGCCCGAACGCCCGCGCGTCGAGGCAATCACCCCGGCATTGCGCACATCCAGCAGGATATGTTCCAGAAACCGTTTCGGCGTGGCGGCGCGGCGGGCGATTTCCTCGATGGTCAGCGGTTCGGGCCGATCCGCCCGCGCCTCGTCGGCGAGAACCAGCAGCGCCTTCAGCGCGTATTTCATCTTCTGGGTGATCATCTCGTGCCGGGCCGCTTGCGGAATGTTTCCCTGCATACCGGCGCGGCGCGGGCTGTGCAATGTTTCAGGCCCTGACGCAGGCGTGAACGGCGCGGATGTAGCAGTTCGCGCCAAGGTGCGTATTGCCTTATAGAAGTGGGATGGAGGCAGGCCGATGGCCAGCGGGCAGAGAGCAAGGGGAAACGGCATGAAACGGCCTTTGCTGTTTCTTGGATTGGCGGCGGGTGTCGTCGTGGCGGGCTTTGTGCTGCGCGACGCTGTGCCCGATCTTGCGACCCTGCGTGCGCATCTGGCCGGGGTCGAGGCGTGGCGTGCGGCGCATCCATGGCTGGCGGCCGGGCTGTTCTTCCTGCTTTACGTTGTGGTCACCGCGCTGTCCCTTCCGCTGGCGGTTTGGCTCACGCTGGCGGGCGGGGCGCTGTTCGGCTTCTGGGCCGGATTGGCGCTGGTGTCCTTTGCCTCCACCATCGGGGCGACGCTGGCCTTTCTGGCGGCACGGCACCTGCTGCGGGACTGGGTCCGCGCGCGGCTGGGTGAGCGGAGGGCGGCCCTTGATGCGGGCCTGAGCCGTGACGGCGCCTTCTACCTGTTCAGCCTGCGGCTGATCCCGGTGGTGCCCTTCTTTGCCGTCAACCTGCTGATGGGGCTGACTCCGATCCGCACCGGAATGTTCTACGGTGTCAGTCAACTGGCCATGCTGCCCGCCACGGCGGTTTATGTGAATGCGGGCACCCAGCTTGCGAAGATCGACAGCCTGTCCGGTCTCGTCTCGCCCGCGCTTCTGGCCTCTTTCGCGGTCTTGGGCCTGTTCCCGTGGCTGGCGCGGCTGGTCGTGAGCGCCTTGCGCCGCCGCCGGATGCAGGCGCGCTGGACCCGGCCGCGCCGGTTTGACCGTAATCTGGTGGTGATCGGCGCGGGCTCCGCCGGTCTGGTGACCGCCTATATCGCCGCTGCCGCGCAGGCGAGTGTCACGTTGGTCGAGGCCGGTGAGATGGGCGGCGATTGCCTGAACACCGGCTGCGTGCCGTCGAAGGCGCTGATCCGCAGCGCGAAGCTGGCGCAGGAGATGCGGCAGGCTTCGGTGCTGGGCATCGGCGGCCCGGAGCCGCAAATCCGCTTCGCAGAGGTGATGGAGCGTGTGCATCGCACCATCGCAGAGATCGCACCGCATGACAGTGTGGAGCGGTATACCTCCCTCGGGGTCGAGGTGATGCCGGGTCGTGCCCGTATCCTCGATCCCTGGACGGTGGAGGTGACGCTGAACGGGGGCGGCACAGAGCGGCTCACCACGCGCAGCATCGTCATCGCCACCGGCGCACGCCCGGTGGTGCCGCCGCTGCCGGGCATTGATACGGTGGACTGCCTGACCTCGGATACGCTCTGGTCCCGCCTGCGCGGGCGCGAAACAGCCCCGTCGCGGTTGGTGGTGCTGGGTGGCGGGCCGATCGGGACGGAGCTTGCACAGGCGTTTCAGCGGCTCGGGTCACAGGTCACGCAGGTGGAAATGGCCGACCGCCTGATGATCCGCGAAGACCCGGAGGTTTCCGCCCACATCCGCACCGCGCTGGAGGCCGATGGCGTGCAGGTGCTGACCGGGCACAAGGCGCTGGCCTGCGGGCGTGACGAAAGCGGCAAATGGATCGAGGTCGAGGGGCCGCAGGGCCGTCAGCGCCTTCATTTCGACGAGATCATCGCCGCCGTCGGCCGCGCTGCCCGCTTGAAAGGCTTCGGGCTGGAGGAGTTGGGCATTCCGACCGACCGTGTGGTGCAGACCAACGAATACCTCGAAACCCTTCACCCCAATATCTACGCGGCGGGCGATGTGGCCGGGCCTTACCAGTTCACCCATACCGCCGCGCATCAGGCATGGTTTGCCGCCGTCAACGCCATGGCCGCGCCGTTCTGGCGCTTCCGCGCCGATTACAGGGTCATCCCCTGGGCCACCTTCTGCGACCCCGAGGTCGCCCGCGTCGGCCTGTCCGAGACCGAGGCGCGCGACCGTGGCATCGCGCATGAGGTCACGCGCTACGGTATCGACGATCTGGACCGCGCCATTGCCGACGGTCGGGCGGAGGGCTTCGTCAAGGTGCTGACGGTACCGGGCAAGGATCGTATTCTGGGCGTCACCATCGTCGGCCATCATGCGGGCGATCTGATCGCGGAATTCGTGCTGGCGATGAAGCACGGGCTGGGGCTGAACAAGATCCTTGGCACCATCCACATCTACCCGACTCTGGCCGAGGCCAACAAATACGCGGCTGGCAACTGGCGTAGGGCGCATGTGAACCCGAAGCTTCTTGCGCTCGCCCGCCGTTTCCACGACTGGAGGCGCGGATGATCGACGCCGCGCTTCTGCCCCTGCAACACCGCCTGCTGCGCGCCCCGGCGCAAGCGCTGGTGGCGCGCGGCATCAGCGCCGATCAGGTGACGCTGGCGGGTTTTGCCCTCGGGGTATTGGCGCTGCCCGCGCTGGCTTTCGGCGCCTGGGGACTGGCGCTGGCGCTGATCGTGGCGAACCGGCTCGCCGACGGGCTGGATGGTGCAGTGGCGCGGTTGACGGGCCCGACCGACCGGGGCGCCTTTCTGGACATCGCCTTCGATTTCGCCTTCTACGCGCTGGTGCCGCTGGGCTTTGCGCTGGCCGATCCGGGCACCAATGCGCTGCCCGCCGCGCTGCTGATCGCGTCCTTCATCGGCACCGGGTCATCCTTCCTTGCCTTCGCCGCCATCGCCGCCAAACGCGGCGAGGTCGCGCCGGCCTATCCGTCAAAAGGCATTGCCTATCTGGGCGGGCTGACGGAAGGGGCCGAGACCATAGCGCTGTTTCTGGCCATGTGCCTCGTGCCCACGGCCTTTCCCTTGCTCGCCTGCCTTTTCGCCACCGCCTGCACGCTGACCACCGTGCTGCGCTGGTGGTGGGGCTGGCGCGCCTTCGCCCCTTGATGACAGGAGTTTTCATGCGCTTTCTTGCACTTGCCACCGTTCCCCTGACGTTGGCCCTTGCCAGCCCCGCGCTTGCCGACTGGCAGGCGACGCTTGATGCCGCGAAGGGCCAGACTGTCTACTGGAACGCATGGGGTGGTGACGACCGCACCAATGCCTTCATCCAGTGGGTCGGGCAGGAGACCGAGCGGCTGTATGGCGTGAAGGTCGAACAGGTGAAGCTGACCGATACCGCCGAGGCGGTGACCCGCGTCATCGCCGAAAAGGCGGCGGGGCAGGACAGCGGCGGCTCGGTGGACCTGATCTGGATCAACGGGCCGAACTTCCTTGCGATGAAGGAACAGGGGCTGTTGCACGGGCCCTTCACAGCCGATCTGCCCAATGCGAAATACGTCGATCTGACGGGCGCCGCGCCCTCGGCGGTGGATTTCACCGTGCCGGTGGAGGGGATGGAAAGCCCGTGGCGGCTGGCGAAATTCGTTTTCGTCCATGACAGCGCGCGCGTGCCGGAACCGCCGCGCAGCATGGCGGCCTTTGTTGACTGGGCGGCTGCACATCCGGGGCGCATGACGCATCCTGACCCGTCGAATTTCATGGGGGCCACCTTCCTGAAACAGGCGCTGATCGAACTCGCACCCGATCCTGCGGCGCTGCAACAGCCGGTGACGGATGCTACCTTCGCCACAACCACCGCGCCGCTTTGGGTGTGGTATGACGCGCTTCGCCCGAACCTGTGGCGCGGTGGTGCGACCTTCCCGGAAAATCAGTCGGTGCAGCAGCAATTGCTGAATGATGGCGAGTTGGATATCGCCATGAGCTTCGATCCCGCCTCCACCGCCGCCGCCATCGAACAGGGGCTGCTGCCCGAGACCGCCCGCGTTTTCGTGCCAGAGGGCGGCACCATCGGCAATGTCAGTTTCGTTGCCATCCCCTATAACGCCGCCCATGCGGCGGGGGCCGAGGTGGTCGCGAACTTCCTTCTGGACCCGGCAACCCAGGCGCATATGCAGAATATCGAGGTGCTGGGGTCGTTCTCGGTTCTTGATCCGGCGAAGCTGGACGATGCCGGGCGCGCGGCTTTCGCCGCCCTGCCCACCGCCCCGGCGCTGCCCAAGCTGGAGGATCTGGGGCCGACACTGCTGGAACCCCATGCGAGCTGGATGACCCGCCTGACCGAGGAATGGGCGCGGCGCTACACGAAATGAGCGATGGCCGGGGCCTGCGCGGGCTGGTGCTGCTGGTGGTCGGGACGGGGCTGCTGGTCCCGATTCTGGCCGGTCTGGCGGAAACGGCCGCTGCGGCCTTTGGCCATCTGCCCGCACTGGGGTTTGATGGCTGGAGCCTCACGGCCTGGCAGGCCCTCGCTGCCGAGCCGGGGCTGACCACCAGCCTGCGGCTGACGCTGGTGATCGGGCTGGGGGCGACGGCGCTTTCGGTCGTGCTGGCCATGGGCGCCGTGGCGGCGCTGGCCGGGCGGGTTCCGGCGGCGCGCGGGATGCGGGCGCTGGCGCCGTTTCTGGCGGTGCCGCATGCTGCCATGGCGATTGGCCTTGCCTTCCTTCTGGCGCCCTCGGGCTGGATCGCGCGCGGGCTGGCGCCGATGATGGGGTGGGTGCTGCCGCCCGGCCTTGCCAGTGTGAATGATCCGTGGGGGCTGGCGCTGATCCTTGGTTTGCTGGTCAAGGAGGTGCCCTTTCTCATGCTGGTCACATGGTCGGCGCTGGGCCAGATCGACGCGGCGCGGCAGATGGCGGCGGGCAGGGCGCTGGGTTATGCGCCTGCCGCAGTCTGGGTCAAGGTGCTGCTGCCGCAGCTTTGGCCGTTGGTGCGGTTGCCGGTGGCGGTGGCGCTGGCCTATGCGCTGTCAGTGGTGGATATGGCGATCATCCTTGGCCCGTCGAACCCGCCCGTGCTGGCCGTGGCCCTGACCCGCTGGTTCTTCGACCCCGATCCCGCCCGTATCCTGCCCGCCGCCGCCGGGGCGCTGGTGCAGGCGGGCATCGTGGCGCTGGGCCTTGCGTTGCTGTGCGGGGCGGAGCGTCTGGCCCGCTGGCTTGGCCGACGGTGGGTGCAGGCGGGTGGGCGTCGCGCCTTCGGGCCAGGACTGGCCGCCGTGCTGGTTGGTGGGCTGCTGACCCTCGCCGCCTTGGCATTGCTGGCTCTGGCCGTCTGGTCACTGGCCTGGCGGTGGAGCTTTCCGCAACTGCTGCCCGAAAGCTGGTCGCTGAAATTCTGGCTGGCCTCGGGGCGCTGGGGCGCCGCTTTGGGCATGACGCTCTGGCTTGCAATGGCCTCCACCGCACTGTCCGTCGCACTGGCGATCCTGTGGCTGGAGGCAGAGGATCGCGGCCAGCGCACCCGCGCCCGCTGGGCCGAAGCGCTGATCTACCTGCCGCTGATCCTGCCGCAGATCGCGTTTCTTTACGGGCTGAACGTGGTGGCGCTGCGGGCAGGCCTGTCGGGCCATCCCGGCGCGGTGATCTGGGGGCAGGCGATTTTCGTCTTTCCCTATGTGATGATCGCGCTGACCGCGCCGTGGCGGGCGCTTGACCCGCGCCTGACCCGTGCGGCGGCGGCGCTGGGGGCGGGGCCGTGGCGGCGGCTCGTCCGCGTCAAGCTGCCGGTGCTGCTGCGCCCGATCCTGACCGCGGCGGCTATCGGCGTGGCGGTATCGGTCGCGCAATATTTGCCGACGCTGTTTCTGGGCGCGGGGCGGGTGGCGACGCTGACGACCGAGGCGGTGACGCTGTCGTCCTCTTCCGATCGCCGGGTGGTGGCGGTTTATGCCAGCCTTCAGGCGCTGGTGCCCTTTGTCGCCTATGCGTTGGCGGCGCTGCTACCCGCATGGGTGCATCGCAACCGCCGCGATCTGGCCGGAGCCGTGCCCGCATGAGCCTTGTTCTGGAAAAGCTGATGGTCACCCTGCCCCGCGCCGACAGGCCGCTGTTCGAGGTTAGCCTTCGGGTCGAGCCGGGGCAGGTGGCCAGCGTCATGGGGCCGTCAGGCGTCGGGAAATCCACGCTGCTCGATGCGGTGGGGGGGCATCTGGCGCCGGGCTTTCGTTGCGCGGGTCGGGTCTGGCTGGCCGGGCGTGACGTGACCGCGCTGCCCGCCGAGGCCCGGCGCATCGGATTGATGTTTCAGGAGGCGCTGCTGTTCCCGCACCTGTCGGTGGGCGACAACCTTGCCTTTGGGCTGAGCCCCGCCGTGCGGGGACGTGCCGCGCGCCGTGCTGCCGTGGCTACCGCGCTGGAGCGCGCGGGGCTGGCCGGGATGGAGGGGCGTGACCCCGCCACCCTGTCGGGCGGGCAGCGGGCGCGCGCGGCATTGATGCGCACGCTGCTGGCCGATCCCGCCGCGCTGCTGCTGGACGAGCCCTTCTCTCGGCTGGACACCGGGTTGCGGGCCGAAATGCGCGCCTTCACCTTCGCCCATATCGCTGAACGGGGTATCCCGGTGCTGATGGTGACGCACGATCCTGAAGATGCGACCGCGGCAGCGGGGCCGGTGCTGCGATTATCTGCCAAGGGGGCTTGAAAAACTGAACGACTCGGTTCACTTTGCGAAAGTGAACCGAGTCGTTCAGTTTGTGGAGCCTTCCGATGCGCCTGACCTTTGCCGCCCTCTGCCTTGCCGCCTTGCCCACGCTTGCCACTGCGGGGGGCGCCCCCTTCGATCTGCCGCGCCTGACCTTCCCCGACCCGGCGCCGCCCGTCACACAATCCTGCACCGATCCGGTCGCCATTGGCAGTGCGACCTGCGCGCAGGGTCTGTGAGCGCCGGTGCTTGCGGGCGCCCGGTCGGCTCGTCTACTCTGGTGACATGGAAAGCCATGTCATGCCGCGTGCCCGCAAGGGTCGGAAGTTCGATCAGGTGCTGGAAGGCGCCCGCAACGTGTTTCTGCAACACGGGTTCGAGGGCGCCTCGGTCGATGACATCGCCCGCGAGGCAGGGGTCAGCAAGGCCACGCTTTACAGCTATTTCCCTGACAAGCGCCTGCTGTTCATGGAGGTGGCGCAGACCGAGTGTCATCGTCAGGCCGACGAGGCGGTGGAACTGATCGACCAGAACGCGCCGGTGCGACAGGTGCTGACCGAGGCTGCGCGGCGCATGGTCGCCTTCCTCATGTCCGATTTCGCGCAGAAGGTGTTTCGCATCTGCGTGGCGGAAAGCGAGCGCTTCCCCGAACTGGGGCATCAGTTCTACCATTCCGGCCCTGTGCTGGTGCGGGAGCGGCTGATGGAATACCTCGCCAAGGCGGTGGAGCGTGGCGAGTTGCAGATCGACGATCTGGCCTTCGCCGCCGACCAGTTCGCGGCGCTGTGCAAGGTGACACTGCACGAACAGACGATCTTCGGCGTCGCCGCCTGCTGTCCGCCGCAGGAGGCCGACAAGGTGGTCTCGGGCGCGGTCGAGATGTTTCTGGCGCGCTACGGGGTGCGTTAGAGCAGCCGGACGCTGCCGCCGGGCGTGGACTTGTCCAGCCTGAAGCGGTCGGAATGGGCAGACAGAAACTTGCCCCAGCTTGCGTGACCCGTCGCCTGTAATCTTCCCGTCATGGCTTGCCCGATCCTCGTGAGTGGCAAGGCGCCATTCGGTGCGACGGATCTTAACAGGGCTTCCACCTCTTGCAACAATACGGCTTCGGCCGATGTCGGCGCGGGGCATGCGGGCTTCAACTCCACAAACCCCGTGCAGCTCTTGCGCCAGTTTTGCGGCGCCGCAGCCTCGCCCATGCCATAGACCGGAATGCCGCGTTCGCGCAGGTGGATGGCGATATGGCTGAAGTCGCCGTCATTGCTGGCAAGCACCAGAACATCTGCAACGCGTTCGTGCGCCAGCGCCATGGCCTCGATGCACAACAGCAGGTCGGCGGCGTTCTTGCCACGTCCGGCATGGACCAGCCGGTAACCTGGCGCCGCGTCCCAGCGCGGCAGCCTGGCCGCATCGCCATACACGCGCCTGACTGTCACCGCACCATGTTTTGCGGCCTGTGTGATCAATGATCCGGCATGGCGGTCACCAAGATTCTCGCCATCAACCAGCAGGGCAACACGGGCGCGACCGGAGGTATGGGTCGCCATGAGTTCGGGGGACAGGGCATTCATCGGAGACTCGCACTGGTTTCAGCCAGTCAAGTCGCCGATTATGGCCCTGTCATGGCGATGGATCAGGAGCGGTCGCGCGCCAGCAGTTGACCACCCGGACCCGGTTTCACCTCGAACCGGCTGGAGATCTTGCGGATCAGGTCCGACAGCTTGGCGCTGCCATAGGTGCGGGTGTCGAAATCGGGATTGGCCTGAGTGATATACTGGCCGATCTGGCCAAGCGAATACCATTCACCCTCGGGGTCGATGGCGCGCATCGCGGCGGCGATCAGCGGGATGGCCTTTTGCGGAGATTCCGTCTCGCGCTTGCCACGCGGGGGGCGCGGTTCGGCCGGGGCGGTATCGGCGGGCGTGGTATCCACAGGCTCCGGCGCGCGGTCTACCCGAGGTTCTGGCGGGGTTTCCTCCGCCTCGTCAGCACCGAGGTTCTCGACATAGATGAACCGCTTGCAGGCCATGCGGAAGGCCTCGGGCGTTTTCTTCTCGCCGATGCCGTAGACATCCAGACCCTGTTCGCGGATGCGCGCCGCCAGTCGGGTGAAATCGCTGTCAGAACTGACCAGAACGAACCCGTCAAACAGGCCGGAATGCAGGAAATCCATCGCCGCGATCACCAGCCCGATGTCCGAGGCGTTCTTGCCCTTGGTGTTGGAAAACTGCTGATCCGCCACCATGCCCAGCCGCGCGACCTTCTTTGCCCAGCCACCAAGACGCTGTGCCGACCAGTCGCCATAGATGCGGCGCACGCTGGCCTCGCCCAAGGCGGCGATTTCCTCGAAGATCGCCTCGGCATAGCCGGCGGGCACGTTGTCGGCGTCGATCAGCACACACAGGCGGGGAGTTCTGGTTTCGGGCATCATGGTCCTCTTGTTCTTTTGCAACCATTGTCACAGGTTCGGCGCCTCAGGGGAAGCGGATTTGCCGGTTTCCCTTGCCCAAGGTCGCCATCAGGCGGGAAACACACGGAAAATCCCGCGACCCTGCACCGGGCGAGGGCAGGAGGACGGAATGGAGCAGGGACGCGGAACGCTGGCCGGGATCGGGCTGATGCTGGCGGCAATGGCGGTGCTGCCGTTTCTGGATGTGGTGGCCAAGACGCTTGGCCAGCAGGGCATGCCGATCCTTCAGATCGTCTGGGCGCGCATGGCGATGGGCACGCTGATGACCGCGCCCTTCGCCGCGCGGATCGGCGGGCTGCGGGGGCTCTGGCCCGCGCGTCCGGGGATGCATGCGCTGCGCACGGCCTTCCTGATCAGTGCAACCTTCTGCTTTTTCTTCGCGCTGAAATTCCTGCCGATCGCCGATGCCCTTGCCATCTTCTTCGTGCAGCCGCTGGTGGTGACGGCCCTGTCGCCGCTGGTGCTGGGTGAAAGGGTCGGGCCACGCCGCTGGGCGGCGGTGGCCGTGGGCTTCATCGGCACGCTGGTCATCATCCGGCCCGGCTTTCAGGCGATCAATCCGGGCATGTTGCTGGCGCTGGCCGCAGGGACGAGCCTTGCGCTTTACATGCTGATCACCCGGCGCATGGCGGGGCGCGATCATGCGATGGTCACCACCTTCCAGACCAGCCTGATTGGCGCTATTGCCGTCAGCCTTGCGGTGATCCCGGTCTGGCAGGCGCCCACGCCCGCGCAATGGGCGCTGTTCCTTGCCCTCGGCTTCGTGGCGACCTTCGGCCATTACCTGATCGTGATGGCCTATGACCGGGCGGAGGCGAGCCTGTTGGCCCCTCTGGCCTATACCGAGATGATCATGGCCGTCGCCGTGGGCTGGTGGTTCTTCGGCGATTTCCCGGATATTTGGACCTTTGTGGGTGTCGGCATCCTGATGGCCTGCGCGCTTTACATCTCGGCCCGCGAGCGCGTCGTGACTAAACCTGCGGAGTAGAGGCCGGATTTCAACCCCCTGCCGACTTGCCCTGCTGGCCTTGTCTGCCCAGCCTCTGCCCGCGACAGGCAAGGGGAACAGGAAATGCGCGCAGCGATATGCCGGGATTATGGCGGCCCCGGAGTAGTGAGGATTGAGGATCGGCCCGTGCCGGTGGCAGGGCGGGGGCAGGTGTTGGTCCGGGTGCTGGCCACCACGGTCAGCGCGGGCGACGCGCGTATCCGCGCGATGCGGATGCCTCCGGGAATGGGTTTGCTCGGGCGGGCGATGTTCGGTCTGCGCCGCCCGCGTCAGCCGGTGCTGGGAGCCGAGTTCTGCGGCAGGGTCGAGGCACTGGGTCCGGGTGCCACAGGCTTTGCGCCGGGTGATCTGGTGGTCGGCATGGCGCGCGGCGGGGTTCATGCCGATTATGCCGTTCTGCCTGCCAACGGCCCGCTGATTCCGAAACCCGAGACGCTGAGCCTGCATGAGGCCGCCGCCATGGCCTTCGGGGGCACCACGGCCCTGACCTTTCTGTGCGGCGTCACCCAGTTGCGGGCAGGCGAGCGGTTGCTTGTGATCGGCGGTGCCGGGGCCGTTGGTTCGGCGGCGGTGCAGATCGGCCGCGCGCTGGGGGCAGAGGTCGCGGCCCTGACCCGGCCTGGCAATACCACTTTGCTGGCTGCACTGGGGGCCGAGCCGCTGCCCTTTCACCCCGCGGCCCTGACGCGTGAGGCGCGGCGCTGGGATGTGGTGCTGGACACCATGGATCTGCCACGCCGCACCGCCCGCGCGCTGCTGGAGCCAGACGGAAGGCTGCTGATGGTCGCGGCAGGGCTGGGTGACATGCTGTCGCCGCTGGGCAATGCGCTGCGGCGACAGAAGCTGCATGTCGGCATGGCCGGGGAAACCCGCGCCGATCTGGAGGCGCTGGCCGATGTCGTTGCGCGCGGACAGTTTCGCCCCGTCATCGACCGTGTTCTGCCCTTCGACAGCATTGCCGAAGCGCATGCCATCGCCGACAGCGGCACGAAACGCGGCAGTGTGGTTCTGGATCTGACCGGCTGAGCGGGGTGGTTGCCGGAAGGCCACGGCTACGGCTTTCCTTGCCCGTCCCCTTTTTCCCGCACGCCGCCAAGATTATCTTGCGTCGGGAAGGGACGACCCTTCGACTGCATCCAACGCGGGACGGCCCGCCCGAAAGGAAAGGGCCGCAAGATGCGCAACTTCCGTGATCGCCTGCGCCATGCGCTGAGTTTCGAAATCCTCGGGCTGCTGCTGGTGACACCGCTGGCCATATGGTTGCTGGACATGCCCGCCGCGCATGTGGGTGTGGTGACGGCGGGCAGCGCCACGCTGGCCGTGATCTGGACATGGGCCTACAACTGGGGGTTCGATCTGATCCTGCATCACCGGCGCGGCGATACCCGCAAGGGTCCGGGTCTGCGCATCCTGCATGCGGTTCTGTTCGAACTGGGCCTTCTTGTGGTGCTGGCGCCCTTCATTGCCTGGTGGCTGGACGTGAGCCTGACCGAGGCGCTGCTGCTCGATCTGGGCTTTGCTCTGTTCTACATGGTCTACGCTTGGGCGTTCAACTGGGGCTATGACCGGCTGTTCCCGCTGCCGGAATGGGCCGAGGGCGGTTAAGGGGCTTGCATCGCGGCGGAGGCGGTCCATAATTTGATCAAATTATGGAGTTGAGACCATGCCTACCCATCCCCTCACGCTGCTTGCTCTTGGCCCCGAAGATGCCCGCCTCGCAGCAGATTTCGTGCACCGGCTGATCGTCGAGCTTTCCGGCGACCCCGATATCCCGACCAGTCCCTACCGGGAGGCGGCGGCGGATCTGCTCGGCTCGGGCCGTATCGGCGGCGCCAAGGCGCTGGTGGCGGGGCAGGTTGCCGGCCTGATCCTGCTGGATGATTGCGCCGCCATCTATGCCGGCGGCCGTTTCGGCGAGATCACCGAGCTTTATGTCCTGCCCGGGTATCGTTCGCAGGGGGTGGCCGCGCGGCTGATCGGCTGGGCCGTGGCGCAAGGACAAGCCCGGGGCTGGCGCCGGATCGAGGTCGGGGCGCCCGCGCTGCCGGAATGGCAGCGCAGCTTCGATTTCTACCGCCGCGAGGGCTTTGCCGAAGTCGGCCCGCGTCTGCGCCGCCTGCTATAGTGCCTCAGCCTTTCAATTCGGCGGTCAGGCGGATCGGGCCGGGGCTGCCGCGCAGGCGGGCGCGATAGATGGTCAGCGATTCGGCCACCCGCATCACATAGGCGCGGGTTTCGGTGAAGGGAATCATCTCGACCCAGTCCACCACATCCACCGTATCGCTGCGCGGGTCGCCAAATTCGGTGATCCAGCGGCGCGGTCGCCCCGGCCCGGCATTGTAGCCCGAGGCGACCAGCGCGATGGATGGCCCGAATTCGTCGACCAGCTTCGCCAGATAGGCCGATCCCAGCGTGGCATTATAGGCCGGGTCGGAGGTCAGCCGCGCCAGTTCATAGGGTTGGCCGATCTCGGCCGCCGTGCGTCTGGCGGTTTCCGGCATCAACTGCATCAGCCCGCGCGCCCCCACCGGGCTTTGCGCCGCCGGGTCGAACTCGCTTTCCCGCCGCGCGATGGCCAGCGCGAAGGCACGCGACACCGCCAGCCCCTCGGCTGGCACCAGATCAGGCATCGGGAAATAGGCGGCAGGCAGGATCACACCCCGCTCTGCCGCCTGTTTGGCGATCAGCACGGCGACATGCGGCTCGTGGATGGTCAGCGCCAGATTGGCGAGGCTGGCGGTATCCTGCGGGCCCAGACCTTCGGCCAGATGCAGGATGAACCGCTTGCCCAGCGTCCGGTCGCCCGCGTTGAACAGCAGAAGCGCCGCCTCCAGCACGCTGGAGCGGGCGAAGGTCCGGTTGCGCCAGTCGGGTGCTTGCAAGGGCGCCAGAAGCGCCGGGTCGAGCGGCTGGCCGATCCGTTCGGCGGCAAGCTGCCCGTAATAGGCGGTCTGCATCGTGGCCGCACGGGAATAGGCGGATTTCGCTGCGGGGTCGCCCAAAGCCTCCAGCGCGCGGCCCTGCCAGTAAAGCGCGCGCGACATCGAAATCGGCGTGGCGACATTCTGTTCCAGATGGCGGAAGTGGCCCAGCGCGGTCTGCGCATCGCCCAGCTTGCGCAGCGCGATGAAGCCCGCGAGGAACTCCAGATCCGCGTAATCGCCGCCCGAGGTCAGGTAGTGCCGCGCCGCGATCCGGTAAGCGGATTTCGCATCGCCATCGCGCAGGAGCTTGCGCGCAAGCTGCGCGCGGCGCTTGCCCCAGGCCTCGGGGCGGCCCAGCGTCTCGGCCTTGGCGGATGCGTCGAGCATCAGCGCCGTCGCCTCGGGCCAGAGATCGCGCGCGATGCGCCAGTCCATGCGGGCATGGGCGATCAGCGGATGGGCCGCCATGGCCGGGGGCAGGGCGGCTAGCCGGGCATCGACGCCAGTGTCGCGCGCCATCAGGGCCAGCCGGGCCTCGGCCAAAGCGCGCCAGTCCGGCGAAAGGCGCGGCAACAGCCGCTTTGCCTCGGCGGCGCGGCCGTCCCACAGCAGGCGTTCCAGCCGTTGTGCGTTCAGCGTCGTCAGACCGGGGTAAAGGCCCAGAAGCGCCGCCTCGTCCTCGGGTGTCAGCGGCAGGTCGGTCCATGCGCGGCGGGCCTCGGCCTCAGCCTCGGGTGCGCGGCCACTGGCCCGCAATGCACTGATGACGGCCAGGCTTCCGGTGCCGGTTTCGGGCAGGTGGCTGCCGAACCAAGCCAGAACACGGCTGGGCGTGGTGGACCGCGCCACTGCCTCCTCACCTTTTTCGCGCAGATAGGGCAGGCCAGGCCAGTCGGGGCGGCGGGCAAGAAAGTCCTCATACTCCGTCAGTGTGCCGTCGCCTGCGCGCAACCGTTGCCATTCGATGATGTCGCGGCCCACGGGGGAGGCATCGGCGGCCAGCCGCGCGGCCTCGGGCCAGTTTCGGCGCCCTGCCTCGTTCAGCGCCAGCCTCAGGGCGCCGGGTGTTTCGGTTTGTGCCGTGGCGGGGGCCGCGGTGGCGGGCAGGGCAAGGGCGAGGCTGGCGGCAAGGAGAAGGCGCTTCATGCCCCGAACCTGCCGCAAGCGTGCGGCAGGGGCAATTCACTTCGCCGCCAGCGGCGGCGACCGGCGCCCCGGCGCCGCCCAAAATTCTTCGCAAGAATTTTGCCGCCCGCAGGCGGGCGGGGCGCTGCGCTTTGCCTTGGCAATTGCCGCAGGGACGGCTAGAGGAAAGGCGTTCAACCGGGCGAGTCTGCCCCAGCTTCAGGAGATGCGTGTCATGTTCAAAGGGTCCATGCCTGCCCTTGTCACGCCGTTCAAGAACGGCGAGCTGGATGTGGAAACGCTCAAGAAACTGGTCGAATGGCATATCGCCGAAGGCTCCAACGCGCTGGTTCCGGTGGGGACCACGGGCGAGAGCCCGACGCTGAGCCACGAGGAACATGGCCGGGTCATCGAGATCGTGGTGGAAACCGTGGCGGGCCGCATTCCGGTCGTCGCCGGGGCCGGGTCCAATGCGACCGCCGAAGGGATCGGCCTGATCCAGCACGCCGAACGCGCGGGGGCCGATGCGGCGCTGGTTGTGACGCCTTACTACAACAAGCCGACCCAAGCCGGCCTGATTGCGCATTTCACCGCGCTGCACGATGCCTCGAACCTGCCGATCATCATCTACAACATTCCGGGCCGTTCCGTCGTGGACATGACGCCCGAGACGATGGGCACGCTTGCCAAACTGCCGCGCATCGTCGGTGTGAAGGATGCCACCGGCAAGATCGAGCGGGTAAGCCAGCAGCGCGCGAGCTGCGGCGCCGATTTCATTCAGCTTTCGGGCGAGGATGCGACTGCGCTGGGCTTCAACGCCCATGGCGGCGTGGGCTGCATCTCGGTCACCGCCAATGTGGCACCGCGGCTTTGCGCGGAGTTCCAGGCGGCGACGCTGGCCGGTGATTATGCCAAGGCGCTGGAATATCAGGACCGTCTGATGCCTCTGCATGAGGCGATTTTCATCGAGCCGGGTCTGGTGGGGGCCAAATACGGTCTTTCGCTGCTGGGTCTGTGCAGCGAAGAGGTTCGTCTGCCGCTGGTTGGGCTGACTGAGGGCACCAAGGCGCGTATCCGCGCAGCGATGGAGCATGCGGGGCTGTTGTAAGAGGGGGCTCTGCCTCCGCGCCTGCGGCGCGCGCCCGGGATATTTGGACCAAGATAAAGGCCCTGCACCTGCGGGGCCTTTTCGACGCGAGGGGACACGGATGACCGACAATCTGCGCGGCAGTCTGTTCATGGTGGCGGCCATGCTGGGCTTTGCCATCGAGGACATGCTGCTCAAGCGTGTCGCCGGGACCGGGGTGCCGGTGGGCGAGGTTCTGATGCTGTTCGGGGGCGGCGGGATGCTGTTGTTCGCGGCCCTGACGCGGCGCTCCGGTCAACCGCTGTGGCACCCGGCGGTATTGGCGCCACGCATGTTGTGGAAGGCAGGGTTCGAGGTCGCGGGGCGGCTGTTCTACACGCTCGCCATCGCGCTGACGCCCTTGTCCACCGCCAGTGCCATCCTTCAGGCGACCCCTCTGGTGGTGGTGGCGGGCGCCGCACTGATCTTTGGCGAGCGCGTGGGCTGGCGGCGCTGGACCGCGATCCTTGTCGGGTTGGGCGGGGTTCTGCTGATCCTGCGGCCGGGTCTGGAGGGGTTCAGCGCGGCCTCGTTGCTGGCCGTGGCCGGGCTGCTGGGCTTTGCCGGGCGCGATCTGGCGACGCGGGCGGCGCCGAAGGTGCTGAGCAACCTGCAACTGGGGATCTATGGCTTTGCCGCCATGGTGCCGACCGGGGCGGGCTTGTTGCTGTGGGAGGGCGGCGCGGTGGTTCCGGCTGCGCTGCAATGGGCTGAACTGGCGGGCGCAGTATGCGTGGGGGTCTTTGCCTATTGGGCGCTGACTGTGGCGATGCGCACCGGCGAGGTCAGCGTGGTGACGCCCTTCCGATATACCCGGCTGTTGTTCGCGCTGGTGCTGGGGATGGTGGTGTTCCACGAGCGCCCGGATGCGGCGACGCTGGCGGGATCGGCCATCGTGGTGGCAGCGGGAGTGTTCACGCTTTGGCGCGGACGGGTGGCGCTGCGCGGCTAGTCAGTGGCGGCGGCGCGCATCGACCTGACCGAGCCGCACATGACGCAGCGCCTCGACCAGAAGGGCGGTCATCAGGCCGAAGTTCAGAAAGCCGTTCGCCGCCGCCATGCCGCCCAGCAGCCGCCATTCATGCGGCGGCAGCACGTCGCCGAAGCCCAGCGTTGTAAAGGCCACCAGCGCGAAATAGACTGATTCCTCCAGAGTCGGAAACACATGCAGCAGGCGGAAGGCGAAGGCCCAGATCCAGACCGCCACCGTGATGGTGCCCAGCACCCACAACGACACACCCGCCACCGCGATCATCAGCTTCGGCCGGTGCGGCGGGCGCAACAGCCAGTCGTTCCAGCGCGTCAGCACCAGTTCCATCACCAGTGCCGAGAAGGCACCGATCAGGATCGAGATGATCAGCAGGGCTGAGCCGAGGGCGAGTTGCAGCAGCATGGCCTGCAATGCCATGCGCCAGCGCCTGCGGGAAGGGGTGATCTGGACTTTCGGCTGCGGCTCGCCTATCTCAACCCGATCATGGCCCAGAAATCCGACCCCAATTCCAAGCTGATCGCCGAAAACCGCCGGGCGCGTTTCGATTACTTCATCGAAAGCGATCTGGAGGCGGGCATCATGCTGCTTGGGTCCGAGGTGAAATCGCTGCGTCAGGGCGGTTCGAACCTTGGCGAAAGCTATGCCTCGGTCGAGGGCGGGGAGCTGTGGCTGATCAACAGTTATGTCGCGCCCTACCGCGAGGCAAAGACCTGGGGCCATGAGGAACGCCGCAAGCGCAAGCTGCTGGTGTCGCGGCGTGAATTGGCCCGGCTGTGGAATGCCACTGCGCGCGAAGGCATGACCATCGTGCCGTTGAAATGGTATTTCAACGAACGCGGGCTGGTGAAGGTGAAGCTGGGCATCGCCAAGGGCAAGAAGATGGCCGACAAGCGCGCTACCGAAGCCAAACGCGACTGGGACCGCCAGAAGCAACGCCTGCTGCGGCACGGCTGAAATTCCCCCTTCGAATCCGTCTGCGTGCCCTTGGCAGGCGGCGGTGGCAGGTGCAGGCTTGCCGCATCGGGCCGCTGTGGCCCGGCTGTAAGGGAACGAGTTCATGGAACTGATCATCAGTCTGATCGCGGGCGCGCTGGGTGGCAATGGTGCGGGCGCCGTGCTGAAGAACCTCAGCCTTGGTCCGCTGGGCAATTCGATCGTGGGGATTCTGGGCGGCGGTCTGGGCAGCCAGCTTTTGGCGATGCTGGGGGCGGGCGGCATGGCTGGGGCGGGCGGCGCCGATCTGGCCTCGATCATCGGCAGCATTGCCTCGGGCGGTGTGGGTGGCGGGGTGCTGCTGGCCATTGTCGGGGCGATCCGCAGCGCGATGGCAAAGTAAGCCCGGCAGCGCCGGGCGGTGGCTTGGCGCTTGCCTCGGAAGGCGGCAATCGGTAAGCCGGTCCTGATTAGACGAGGAGCCGCGCATGACTTCCGCCTTCCGCGACGACCCGAAAACGCTGGTCTCGACCGACTGGCTGGCCGCGCATCTGAAAGACCCCGATCTGCGGGTGCTGGATGCAAGCTGGTATATGCCCGACGCCGGGCGCGATGCGAAAGCCGAATATGACGCCGGTCATATCCCCGGCGCGCGCTTCTTCGACATTGACGAGATTTCGGACCAGCGCTCGGCCCTGCCGCATATGGCGCCGCCAGTCGAGAAATTCATCAGCCGTATGCGCGCCATGGGCGTGGGCGACGGGCATCAGGTGGTGATCTACGACGGCGCCGGGCTGTTTTCGGCCGCGCGCGTCTGGTGGACTTTCCGCCTGATGGGCAAGACGGATGTCGCGGTGCTGGACGGCGGCCTGCCGAAATGGAAGGCCGAGGGGCGCGAGATCGAGGACATGCCGCCGGTGCTGCGCGACCGCCATATCACCGTCAGCCGTCAGGCCGGGCTGGTGAAGGATGTGACGCAGGTCGCCCACGCCAGCAAGCTGGGCGAAGCCGAGATCATCGACGCCCGTTCCGCGCCCCGCTTCCGTGGCGAGGTGGCCGAGCCGCGGCCGGGTCTGCGCTCGGGTCGTATCCCCGGCTCGAAGAACCTGCCCTTCGGCGAGTTGTTCAACGCTGACGGCACCATGAAGGACGACGCCGGACTGCGCGCGGCCTTCACGGCGGCCGGGGTCGATCTGTCGAAACCGGCGATCACCACCTGCGGCTCGGGCGTCACCGCCGCCATCCTCGCGCTGGGGCTGGAACGCATCGGCCATCGCAACTGGGCGCTCTATGACGGCTCTTGGGCCGAATGGGGCATGTATGACGACCTGCGGGTCGCCAAAGGCTGAGCCCTGCCCGGTTTCCACGGGGCTCTACTTCTCTGGAAGGTGAACGGGATGTTTGACGCATTGAAGGCGCAGCCGCAGGACAAGATCCTGCAACTGATCGCCATGTTCCGCGAAGACACGCGGGCGGACAAGATCGACCTTGGCGTCGGGGTCTACAAAGACCCGACCGGGCTGACCCCGGTGATGCGGGCGGTCAAGGCCGCCGAGAAGAAGCTTTGGGAAGCCGAGACGACCAAGACCTATACCGCGCTGGCTGGTGAGCCCGCCTATAACATGGCGATGCGCCGCATGATCCTTGACGGTGCGGTGGCGGAGGATCGTCTGGCCTCGGTCGCGACGCCCGGCGGGACGGGGGCCATCCGGCAGGCGCTGGAACTGGTGAAGCTGGCCGATCCCAAGGCGACGGTCTGGCTGTCGGCGCCGACCTGGCCGAACCATCCGTCAATCATCAAATACCTTGGCATCCCGATGGCGGAATACCGCTATTTCGACGCGGCCAGCGGCGGTGTCGATTTCGCAGGGATGATGGAGGATCTGGGCCGGGTGAAGCCGGGGGACGTGGTGCTGCTGCACGGCTGCTGCCACAACCCGACCGGCGCCAACCTGACCGCCGACCAATGGGCCGAGGCGGTGGAACTGCTGGCCGGGCGCGGCGCGCTGCCGCTGGTCGATCTGGCCTATCAGGGCTTTGGTGACGGGCTTGAGGCCGATGCGGCCGCGACGCGGCTGGTGGCCGAAAGCTTCCCCGAGGTGCTGATTGCCGCCTCGTGCAGCAAGAACTTTGGTATCTACCGCGAACGCACCGGCGTCCTGATCGCCGTGTCGAAGGACGCGGAGGCCACGAAGATCACGCAGGGCAATCTTGCCTTCCTGAACCGCCAGAACTACAGCTTCCCGCCGGATCATGGCGCGCGGGTGGTGACGGTGATCCTTGAGGATGTCGCGCTGACCGCCGACTGGAAGGCCGAGCTGGAGGAGGTGCGGCTGAACATGCTGGGCCTGCGCGAGCAACTGGCCGAGGAACTGCGCAAGGCCACCAATTCCGACCGCTTCGATTTCGTGGCGCGGCATCGAGGCATGTTCTCGCGGCTGGGGCTGACCGAGGCGCAGGTGAACCGGCTGCGTGAGGAGCATGGTATCTACATGGTGGGCGACTCGCGCATCAACATCGCCGGACTGAACGCCAAGACCGTGCCGGTGCTGGCGCGGGCCGTCGCTTCTGTCCTGTGACGGCGGGGGTGGCGCAAAAGTTTTCCTGAAAACTTTTGCAAATTTCTTGAGAAGAAATTTGAAAGGCCCGGAGCAAGCTCCGGGCCTTTTCCTTTGCCCGAGGTCGGGCTGGGTATGGCGGGCCGGGGAGGAGGTCGGCCCGCCTGGGACGCTTAGCCGTGATAGGCGCTTTCACCATGCGAGGTGAGGTCAAGGCCCTGACGCTCGCTGTCGGTATCGACGCGCAGGCCGACGATCATGTCCACCAGCTTGTAGAGGATGAACGAGATCACGCCGCTCCAGACGATGGTGATGACGACCGACTGGAACTGCACCCAGGTCTGCGCCGCGATCGAGTAATCATCGCCGTTCACGCCGCCCAGCGAGGCCGCCGAGAAGATGCCGGTGCCGATGGCGCCGACGATGCCGCCCACGCCGTGAATGCCGAACACGTCAAGGCTGTCGTCATAGCCGAGTTTGATCTTCACCACGGTGACGAAGTAGTAGCAGATGGCCGCAGCGATCACGCCGAGAATGATGGCGCCCATCGGGCCGACCGTGCCGCAGGCCGGGGTGATGGCGACGAGACCGGCAACCATGCCCGAAACCGCACCCAGCATCGAAGCCTTGCCGCGCAGCATGCCTTCCAGCGCCGACCATGCGACAGCGGCCGCAGCGGTGGCAAGGAAGGTGTTGATCATGGCGAGCGTCGCACCGGCATTCGATTCGAGGTTCGAGCCGACGTTGAAGCCAAACCAGCCGACCCACAGCATGGAGGCGCCGATCATGGTCATCACCATCGAGTGCGGAGCCATGTTTTCCTTGCCATAGCCGACGCGCTTGCCAATCACGAGGCAACCGACCAAGGCCGCGACCCCGGCATTGATGTGCACCACGGTGCCGCCCGCGAAGTCGATGGCGCCCATGTTGAAGATCAGGCCCGCGCCGTCCCACACCATATGGGCGATCGGGAAATAGCAGAAGGTGCCCCACAGCACGCAGAACAGCAGGACTGCGGTGAACTTCACGCGTTCGGCGAAGGCGCCGATGATCAGGGCGGGGGTGATGGCCGCGAAGGTCATCTGGAAGGTGATGAACAGGTATTCCGGGATCACCACGCCATCGGTGAAGGTGGCCGACATGCTGTCAGCGTTCACACCGGCAAGGAACAGTTTGCCAAGGCCGCCCCAGAAAGCCGAGGTGCCGCCGCCGAAGGCGAAGGAGTAGCCGTAGATCACCCAGACCAGCATCATGACGCAGGCGATCAGCGTGGTCTGCATCAGGACCGACAACATGTTCTTGGTGCGCACGAGGCCGCCGTAGAACAGTGCAAGGCCCGGCAGGGTCATGAACAGAACGAGCACGGTCGAGGTCATCATCCAGGCGACGTCGCCCTTGTCCATCACCTGTGCGACCTCGGCTGCGGCTTCGGTGGCCTCGGCGGTGGCTTCCTGCGCCCATGCGGGCAGCGCGGTCACGGCCGCAAGCCCCGCGAGGCCAGAGAGTTTGGTCAAAGTTTTCATGGTCTTGGTTTCCCCTTCCACCCGCATCTCAAAGCGCGTCGTCATTGGTTTCGCCGGTGCGCACGCGCACGGCCTGTTCGACATCCAGCACGAAGATCTTGCCGTCACCGATCTTGTCGGTCCGGGCGGTGGAGCGGATCGTTTCCACCACCTGATCGGCAAGGCTGTCGGAGACCACGATCTCCAGCCGCACCTTCGGCACGAAATTCACGGCATATTCGGCGCCGCGATAGATTTCCGTATGACCTGACTGCGAGCCGAAGCCCTTGATCTCGGTTACCATCATCCCGCGCACCCCGATGGTGGTCAGCGCCTCGCGGACTTCCTCAAGCTTGAACGGCTTGATTGCTGCGATGATCAGTTTCACGTGCGTCCCCTTCTCTGGCAGACGGCCCGCTACGGGGCCTTGCGCACTCAGAAGGCGGATAATGCTGCGACTGCACAAGAAACGACGCCTTTGCCCAACGGCTTCACAGGGGCAAGTTGCACATTTTTTGCACTTATGTGCATATATGATTAAATTTTATGCGAATTGGGATTCCGAATCGAGCCCGCTTGCTCTCCACAAGCCGGGCACGACAGGGTAAGATTCCGCAAAACAAGAGCAGAGCAGGCGTGGCGGGCATGAGTGGATCGGGAAACAAGGGCAGGACGCTGGTGGCGGATCGCCGCTATGGCGGGGGCGGGGGCGGCGGCAAGACGCCGCCGAAAAAGCCGTCAGCTCCGAAGAAGCCACGCACACCCCGTAAGCCTCCGGCGCGCAAGCACGGGCTGATCATGGGGTTCATCCTGGGTGTGCTTGGCCTGATCTGGCGGGTGATCTGGGGGATCGGGTGGCGCGTCACCGCCGTTGTGGCGCTGATCCTGTTCGGGGCAACCTTCTTCTTTGAACAGCGCCTGCCGCAGGTGTCTGACCTTGTGGACGCGCGCGCGCGCGGGTCGGTCACCATGCTGGACCGGGACGGCAAGGTCTTTGCCTGGCGCGGCGAAACCTTTGGCGGCATGATTACCGCCGAGAATGTGTCGAAACACCTCAAGAACGCTGTGGTGGCGACCGAGGACAAGCGATTCTACAACCATTTCGGCGTCAGCCCGCGCGGCATCGCCTCGGCCATCCGCATCAACCTTGCCGAAGGGCGCGGCCCGCTGGAGGGCAACGGCGGCTCCACCATCACGCAGCAGGTGGCGAAACTGCTGTGCCTTGGTGTCGAATACGACCCGAAGCAATGGAAATCCGAGGCGGCGTATGAAGAAGACTGCCGCTCGGGCGGAGTATGGCGGAAGGTGAAGGAAATTCCCTTCTCCATGGCGATGGAGTGGAAATATTCCAAGGACGACATCCTCACGATCTATTTCAACCGGGCCTATCTGGGCGCGGGCGCGCGCGGCTTCGAGGCGGCGGCGCAGCGTTACTTCGGCAAGTCGGCCAATCAGGTGAACCCGGCCGAGGCGGCCATGCTGGCGGGCCTGCTGAAGGCGCCTTCGCGCTATGCGCCGACCAACAACCTGAAACGTGCGCAGGATCGGGCGAATGTCATCATCGGCCTGATGGAGGAGCAGGGCTATCTGACCCGCGCCGAGGCCGACGATGCCCGCGCCCATCCGGCACAACTGTCGGAAGCCGCGCAAAAGAACGCAGGTGGCTTCTTTGCCGACTGGGTGATGGAATCCGGCCCCGCCTTCCTGACCAAGGAAACCACCGAGGATGTCATCATCCGCACCACGCTGGACCAGAAGATCCAGCGCGATGCAGAGGAGGCGCTGCAATATATCTTCGATACCAAGGTTCAGGCCGGGTCCAAGGCGCAGGCCGCGATCGTGGTGATGAGCGCGGATGGCGCGGTCCGCGCCATGGTGGGCGGGCGCAAGATCGCCGCTGCCGGCAGCTTCAACCGCGCGACGCAGGCGCTGCGCCAGACCGGATCGGTGTTCAAGCCCTTCGTTTATGCCGCCGCGCTGGATCTGGGTTACAGCCCCGCGGATTATGTCGAGGATACGCCGCTCACGATCCGCATTCCCGGCTCCGGCCCCTGGACGCCTGAAAACTACGACAAGAAGTTCAAGGGCATGATCACACTGACCCAGGCGCTTGCCGAAAGCCGCAACATTCCGGCGGTGCGGGTGTCCGAGGCGGTGGGCCGCGATGTGGTGCGTCAGGTGGCACAGCAGTTCGGGGTGAAAAGCGATCTGGCGGCGGGGCCTGCGCTGGCGCTGGGTGCCTCGGAAAGCACGCTGCTCGAGATGACGGGTGCCTATGCCGGTATCCTCAACGGGGGGTCATCGGTGCAGCCCTATGGGTTGATCGAGTTGAAATTGCAGGGCGACGATGCCGAGTTGATCGGCCAGGCGGGTGGCATTGGCGAGAGGGTGATCAGCCAGAACGCGGCGCAGTCGCTGACCTACATGATGACGCAGGTGATCCAGAAGGGCACAGGCGGACGGGCGCGGTTGGGCGATACGCCTGTGGCGGGCAAGACCGGCACCACCAATGCCTCGCGCGATGCGTGGTTCATCGGCTTTTCCGCGCATTATGTCGCCGGGGTCTGGATGGGCTATGACGACAACACCCCGCTGAAGGGCGTGACAGGGGGCGGTCTTCCGGCCGAAATCTGGCACGAAGTCATGGCGCGGGTGCACAAGGGCATTCCGCCTACGGCCCTGCCGATGATCGTGCCGGAACCGCGCCTGCCGCCCAGCCCTGGCGCCTCGGCGTCGTCGGGTGAGGTTGGTGGCGTGCCGCAGGGGCAGCAGCCTGCTGCGCAGCCCGTCCCGCAGGCCCCGGCTCCGGGCAGCGATCCGATTGCCGATGCGTTGCGCGATGTGCTGGGAACGACTTCGGGGCTTTACTGAAACAGCCGCAGCACCAGCGGGGCGACGAAGGCGGTCAGCACCGCGTTCAATCCCATGCCCAGACCGGCGAAGGCCCCGGCGACCGGATGCACCTGAAAGGCGCGGGCGGTGCCGATGCCATGCGCGGCGACGCCGGTGGCAAAGCCCCGCGCCCGCCAGTCGCGGATGCCCAGCGCGTTCAAAAGCGGCGTGGTGCAGATCGCGCCGATGATGCCGGTCAGGATCACCAGAACGGCGGTCAGCGTGGGTGACCCGCCCAGCCGCTCGGATATGCCCAGCGCGACCGGCGCGGTGGCGGATTTCGGCGCCAGCGAGGCCAGAACCTCGCCGGTGATGCCGAAGGCGCGGGCAATTGCGACGGCAGACGCGGCCGCGACCACCGATCCGGTGACCAGTGCTGCCAGCAGCGGCAGGGCGGCGCGGCGCACATGGGGCAGGTTGTCCCACAGCGGCAGCGCGAGCGCGACCGTGGCAGGGCCCAGCAGGAAGTGCACGAATTGCGCCCCCTCGAAATAGGTGGGGTAAGGCGTATCGGTCAGCCACAGCAGTCCCGCCAGCAACGCGACCGCAATCAGCACCGGGTTGGCCCAGGGCTTGCGCCCCGCCGCGCGGAAACAGGCATCCCCCACCGCATAGGCTACCAGCGTTGCCGTCAGCCACAACAGCGGGCCGCGCGCGAGGTAAGACCAGATCTCGGCGAAATCGGTCATGCTTCCGGCTCCATCTTCATCAGTTTCGCCACGGCGGTAAAGGCCAGTGCCCCGGCGCCGATGGCGAGGACAGTCGAGACGACCAGCACCACCGCCAGCGCGGGGCCATAGCCCGCCAGCGTGCCCAGATGGCCCACGACGCCGGTGCCCGCAGGAACGAACAGCAGCGAGAGGTTGCCAAGTATGCCCTGCGCCAGCGGACGCACGATCGCGACCAGACCGGGAAACACTGCGAAACCGGCAATCAGGATCAACATGCCCAGCACCGGGCCGGGCAGCGGCAGCCCGGTCGCACGGGTCAGCGTTTCACCCGCGAGTTGGGCGCCAAGAAGGGTGAGAAGGGCTGGGATCATGCGGCCTCCGGGGTTTTGACGGAGACTGCGACAAAGCGTGGATTCAGGGAAGGGGCAAGACCGGCTTGCGGAAAGTCAGGCTTGTCGGGCGGTCATAGCCAGCATGCGCGGTGGCGCCGGTCTGCATGAAACCCATCGCCGTGAAAGCCGCATGGTTTTCCACCAGCTCCACCCGGCTTTGCAATTCCAGCGCGGGCAGGCCCAGTGCACGGGCGCGGGCTTCGGCGCGGACCATCAGGCGCCGGGCGAGACCCCGTCCGCGTTCCGGCTCTGCGGTGGCGAGCTTCCCGACATACAGCGCATCGGCCTTCGGTGTCAGCACCATGCAGGCCATCGGGGGTGTTCCGATCACCCAGACCTCGCCCGCCCCGGCCTCCGTGCTCAGGTCCGCTTCGGTCAGCCGGTGCATTGACGAGGGTGGGTCGATCCGTCCGTCCATATAGGCGAAGGCCGCGCGGATCAGCGCCAGCACCGGCGCCATGTCATCCTCGGGCGCCAGACGGCGCGGCGGCGGCGCGGCCAGCGCGGCCCAGGGCAGGTGTTCGTCGGTATGCACTTCGGTTTCCGCCACGAAATCCTGCGCGTGGTCCAGCGTGGCTGCATGCAGATGCACCTCGCCCGGAAACCGGGTGGAACGATAGGCCAGCGGGCTGCCGCAGGCGCCGCAGCGATCCCAGAAGGTGCCGGGGCTGCTGCAATGGCTGGCGCGATCAGGGCCAAACCAGTGCAGGGCCGCCTCTGCCGCGCCCAGATAGCTGGCAAAACCCGCCCCGGTCGCCTTGCGGCAGGACGCGCAGTGGCAATGCGCCGTCCACAGGGGCGGCGTGTCCAGCCGGTAGGTGGTGACACCGCAAAGGCAGGTGCCGGTGATCGGGGGCGACAGGCTCATGCCCTGATCCTCGCCGCAGCGCAGCGTTACGTCAATTGCCGGTTTCGGCGACGCTTTGCCGCTGCGGAATGGGCAAGATATTGGGGATAACCCTTGATCTTGCCGCCACATGCGGGGGTGACGATTGACAGCCTCCATATCAGACCCGAGGATACCACCCCCAAAGCGGAGATTCTCTTGCGGTTCACCCGCCTCAGACTGAATGGCTTCAAAAGTTTCGTCGATCCGACGGAACTTGTGATTCACGATGGCCTGACTGGCGTCGTGGGGCCGAACGGCTGCGGCAAGTCGAACCTGCTGGAGGCGCTGCGTTGGGTGATGGGCGAAAACCGGCCCACTGCCATGCGCGGCGGCGGGATGGAGGATGTGATTTTCGCCGGTGCCGCCACCCGCCCGGCACGCCATTTCGCAGAAGTGTCGCTGGTGCTGGACAACAGCGAAAGGCTGGCACCCTCGGGGTTCAACGATGCCGATGCGCTGGAAATCGTGCGCCGCATCACCAAGGACGCGGGTTCGGCCTACAAGGCCAATGGCAAGGATGTTCGGGCGCGCGACATCCAGATGCTGTTCGCCGATGCCTCGACCGGGGCGCAAAGCCCGGCGCTGGTGCGGCAGGGGCAGATTTCGGAACTGATCAACGCCAAACCCAAGGCGCGGCGGCGCATTCTGGAAGAAGCGGCGGGGATTTCCGGCCTTTACCAGCGGCGGCACGAGGCCGAATTGCGGCTGAACGCGACGGAACAGAACCTGACCCGCGTGGATGACGTGCTGGAACAGCTTGCGGCGCAGCTTGCAACGCTGGCGCGGCAGGCGCGGCAGGCGGCGCGCTACCGCGAGATTGGCGAGGAATTACGGCGCTCGGAAGGGATGCTGCTCTATCGTCGCTGGCGCGAGGCCGATCTGGCGCGGGCCGAGGCGGAGGATGTGCTGCGCGGGCGGCTTCTGGCCGCGGCTGCGGCTGAAAAGGCCGCGCGCGAGGCGACGAAGCGGCGCGAGGCGGCGGAGGATCTGCTGCCGCCCCGGCGCGAGGAAGAGGCGATCGCGGGCGCCATCCTTCAGCGGCTGGTCGTGCAGCGCGATGCGTTGGGCGATCAGGAGGCCCGCGCCCGGCAGGTCATCGAAACCCTGCATGGCCGCATCGCCCAGCTTGCCCGCGACATGGAGCGCGAGGCCGGGCTGAACCGCGATGCGGGCGAAACCATCGCCCGGCTGGAATGGGAGATCGAGGCGCTGGCCCGCGCCCATGACGGCCATGACGACCGGCTGGCCGAAGCGGTGGAAATCGCGCGCGAGGCTGGCGCGATCCTGTCGGAGCGCGAGTCGCAGCTTGCGGACCGGACCGAGGATGTGGCGCGTCTGGCGGCGCGGCACCAGTCGGCGCAACGCCTGCTGACCGATACCCGCGCCACGCTGGACCGGGCCGAGGCCGAGGCCGTGCGGGCGCGGGAGGCAGTGGCCACGGCGGCCGGGGCGCTGGAAACGGCGGCCGAGGCGCAGGACAGCGCGGCCGAGGCGCAGGAAGAGGCCATCGCACTGGCCGAGGCGGCGGAAGAGGCGCTGGCCAGCGCCGAGGAAGCCCGCGCCGAAACGCAGACCCGCGAGGCGGAAGCCCGTGCCGCGCGATCTGGTGCCGAGGGCGAGGCCAATGCTTTGCGCGCCGAGGTCGCGGCTTTGGCCCGTCTGGTGGACCGCGAGGCGCAGGCGGGGACGCAACTGCTCGACCGGGTGCAGGTGACGCCGGGCTACGAGGCGGCGCTGGGCGCCGCGCTGGCCGATGACCTGCGCGCCCCGGAACTGGCGGAAGGTGGGCGGTCCGGCTGGGCCTTGCTGCCCGATTATGACGTGGCGCAACCGCTGCCCGAGGGGGTGGAGCCGCTGTCGGCCCATGTCACCGTGCCCGAGGTGTTGCGCCGCCGGATCGCGCAGATCGGTCTGGCCGACCGGGCGCAGGCCGCCGCCTTGCAGGCGCAATTGCGCCCCGGTCAGCGGCTGGTCAGCCTCAATGGCGATCTGTGGCGCTGGGACGGGTTCCGCGCCGGGGCGGAGGATGCGCCCTCGGCCGCGGCGCTGCGCCTGCAACAGCTCAACCGTCTGGTGCAGTTGAAGCGGGATCTGGAAGAGGTCGCCGCGCGGGCCGAGGGCGCGAAACAGGCGCATGAGGCGCTTCAGGCCCGCCTGGGCGATCTGAACCGCGCCGATCAGATGGCCCGCGAGGCGCGGCGTGCCGCCGATCAGCGCGTGACCGAGGCGGGCCGGGCACTTGCGCGGGCCGAGGCGGACCGCTCGCTTGCCGCAGGCAAGCTGGAGGCCGCGCGTCTGGCGGTGACCCGTTTCGACGACGAGGCGATGGCAACGCGGTCGCGTCTGACCGAGGCGGAGGCCGGGGCAGGCGGGCTGGACGATCTGGAAACCGCGCGCGCGGGTGTCGAGGAGTTGCGCATGGCGGTCGAGGCCGCGCGCATCACCATGATGTCCCGCCGTTCCGCGCAGGATGAATTGCGCCGCGAGGGCGAAGCCCGTGTGCGGCGGCGGCAGGAGGTCACCAAGGAAATCTCGGGCTGGCGGCATCGTCTGGACACGGCGGAAAAGCGCAGCGCCGAACTGGCCGAACGCAAGGCCGAGGCGGAGGAGGAGCTGGTCGAGGCCAGCGCAGCGCCTGAGGAAATCGCCATCAAGCGCGAGGAGTTGGGCGAAGCGATTGACGCCGCCGAGGCTCGTCGCCGCAAGGCCTCCGATGCGCTGGCCGAAGCCGAGAGCAAGCTGCGCGAGGCGCAGATCGCCGAACGTGACGGGGAAAGGCTGGCGGGTGAGGCCCGCGAGGCGCGCGCCCGTGCCGATGCCCGCGCCGATGCGGCCCGCGAAACCGTGGCCCATGCGGCGGAACGCATCCGCGATGAGATGGAACTTGCGCCGGGGCAATTGCTCGACCGGCTGAAGGCCGACCCCGATGCCATGCCCGCCGCCGAGGTGCTGGAGGCCGATGTGAACCGGCTGAAACGCCAGCGCGAGGCGCTGGGTGCGGTGAACCTGCGCGCCGAGGAAGATGCCAAGGCGGTGCAGACCGAGCATGACCAGCTTCAGCAGGAAAAATCTGATCTTGAAGAGGCGGTGAAGAAACTGCGCGCCGGGATTCAGGGGTTGAACCGCGAAGGTCGCGAACGTCTGCTGACCGCGTTCGAGCAGGTCAACGGGTCTTTTGGCACGCTGTTCAATCACCTGTTCGGCGGCGGTGAGGCGCGTCTGGTGCTGGTGGAAAGCGACGATCCGCTGGAGGCCGGGCTGGAAATCATGTGCCAGCCGCCGGGCAAGAAGCTGTCGACGCTCAGCCTTCTGTCGGGGGGCGAACAGACGCTGACCGCGCTGTCGCTGATCTTCGCGGTGTTCCTTGCCAATCCCGCACCGATCTGCGTGCTGGACGAGGTGGACGCGCCTTTGGATGATGCGAACGTCACACGCTTCTGCGACCTGCTGGACGAGATGACCCGGCGCACAGAGACGCGGTTCCTGATCATCACCCACCACGCGGTGACCATGGCGCGGATGGACCGGCTGTTCGGGGTGACGATGCAGGAACAGGGGGTCAGCCAGCTGGTCAGCGTCGATCTGAAGAAGGCCGAGGCGCTCGTGGCATGACGCAATCAGAGATTCTGGCGGCTTTCGCCACCGCAGGGTTTTGTGGCGTCGAGGCCGAGGGCGGCGTGGTCTATGCCCGCGTCACCCCCCAATCGCCCGAGTTCCGGGCCGAGGAAACCGAGGCCGGCTGGCGGCTGGTGTTGCCATGGAACGTGACCCCGCCCGCCGAGGCGATGGCGGCATGGAATGCCCTGATGGGAGCCGCCCGCATGGAACTGCATCAGGGTGAGGCGCGGCTGGTCATGGCCTTTCCGGGGCCGCAAGTGCTGATCCGCTGGGCGGCGCTGGCGGCCGAGGCCGAGGTGCATTTCATCCGCTGGCGCCGCGACCGGCGGCCCTGGGAAGGCATGTGATCAGAAGGCATTGCCGATGACGAACGCCGCCGCCCGGATCACGCCCCACGATACCAGTCCCAGCCACAGGAACGAAACCACCGCCGCGCCAAGGCCCGCCAGCACCCAGAGCCCGTCACGCTCCATGATCGCCAGTGCGAGGATGCAGACGCTGAGCGAGGGCAGCAGATTGCCGAGCGGCACCGGCAGCGACAACAGGATCGCCAGCGCAAGGCAGATCACCCCCAGCAATCGTTCGGCCAGTGGCGCGGTCAGCAGCGGCCAGCGGTGGCGCAACAGGCTTTCGGCCCGGTGCAGATGCGGCAGCGCCCGCGCCACCAGCTGCCGGGCCTGCACGGTTGCCATGGACCTGTCGGCGATCAGCCGGGGCAGATGCGGCGGCCGTCCCAGCGCCATCTGCGCCGACAGAAAGATGATCGGCAAGCCAAGGATCGTCGCCACGCCCGGCGGGGTCGGCAGGATGTTCGGGAAGGCAAAGATGAACAATAACGCAGCACTTGCCCGGTCCTGCATTGCGGCCAGCATGTCTCCAATGCTCAAGCGGGGATGCAGATGGGTGTCCGCCGTCGTCTTCAGCAGATCGGAAAACCGCGCCTCACCGGGGCGGGGCGGGGGGCTTGGGGCGGCATCGGGCATGGCATGGCCTCTGGCATCGGATGCCTGCCGGTCTATCCCCGCCCTGTATCAGCCTGACGACAGCCGCGCCGGGGTGACAGGCCGGGGTCGCTGTGGCAGTTTGGCCGGGAATGACTGACTGGTGGGGACAGGGCCGATGACCGAAGCAGAACAGGGGCAGTTCGATCTGGACGGTTTTCTGCCCTATCTGCTCAATCAGGCGGCCGAGGCGACGTCAAAATCCTTCTATGCGGTCTATCGCGCCGATTACGGTATGACCCGCACGCAATGGCGCGTCATGGCCAATCTGGGCCGCTTCGGCGCCATGACGGCGCGGGACATCTGCCGTATCTCGCATATCGAAAAGACCAAGGTGAGCCGGGCGGTGGCGGCGCTGGAGGCCGAGGGCCATCTGGCGCGCAGTCCCAGCCCGACCGATAGGCGGGCCGAGATCCTGTCGCTGACCCCGGCCGGTCGTGAGGTGTTCCTGCGGCTTGGCCAGCGCGCGCTGGATTACGACCACATGCTGCGCGAAAGCCTTGGGGCGACCGAGGCCGCCCGGCTGGAAGCACTGTTGCGCGCCCTGATCGCGCAGGGCAGCGACGTGACGGACGAGGACTGACCGCTGCGCGCTTGCAAGCGGGCGCCGCCCCCCCTATGAGGCGGCAATCCCTGACGGACGGAGCGGCGGCATGAATATCCTGATCCTCGGCAGCGGCGGGCGCGAGCATGCGCTGGCCTGGGCGGTCAAGCAGAACCCGAAATGCGACCGGCTGATCGTGGCGCCGGGAAATGCCGGGGTCGCACAGATCGCCGAATGCGCCAACCTCGACATCCTGAACGGTCGTGACGTGGTGCGCTTCTGCGAGGAAAACGCCATCGACTTCGTGATCGTCGGCCCCGAGGCGCCGCTGGCGGCAGGCGTGGCCGATGCGACGCGCGCGGCGGGCATCCTGACCTTCGGACCCAGCGCCGAAGCGGCGCGGCTGGAAGCCTCGAAAGGCTTCACCAAGGAAATCTGTGATGCCTGCAACGCGCCGACCGCCGGTTACGCCCGCTTCACCGAGGCGCAGGCCGCGAAAGACTACATCTGCCGTGTCGGTGCGCCGCTCGTGGTGAAGGCCGATGGCCTTGCCGCGGGCAAGGGCGTCATCATGGGCATGACCGAGGCCGAGGCGCTGGCCGGTATTGACGAGATCTTCGGCGGTGCCTTCGGGGATGCGGGAGCCGAGGTGGTGATCGAGGAATTCATGGAAGGCGAGGAAGCCAGCTTCTTCATCCTTTCCGACGGCAAGACCGCCCTGCCCATCGGGACCGCGCAGGATCACAAGCGGGTGGGCGACGGCGACATCGGCCCCAATACCGGCGGCATGGGCGCCTATTCCCCGGCCCCGGTGCTGACCGATGCCATCGCTCAGGCGGCGCTGGACGAAATCGTTCTGCCCACCATCCGTGAAATGGCCCGGCGCGGCACGCCCTATCAGGGTGTGCTTTATGCGGGCCTGATGATCAGGGACGGCAAGGCGCGGCTGGTGGAATACAACTGCCGCTTCGGCGACCCGGAGTGTCAGGTCTTGATGATGCGGCTTGGCGCGCAGGCGCTGGACCTGCTGCAAGCCTGCGCCGAGGAGCGGCTGGCGGAGATGCAGGTGAACTGGGCCGAGGATCACGCGCTGACCGTGGTGATGGCGGCGAAGGGCTATCCGGGCGCCTATGAAAAAGGCTCGGAGATCCGGGGCCTCGCCGCCCTGCCGGAAGACAGCCGCAACATGGTGTTCCACGCCGGAACCGCCGCCCGTGACGGCGCCCTGATCGCCACCGGCGGCCGTGTCCTGAATGTCACCGCAAGGGGCGAGACTCTGGCCGAGGCACAGGCCCGCGCCTATGCCATGGTCGATGCGATCGACTGGCCGGGTGGTTTCTGTCGCCGGGATATTGGCTGGCGGGCGTTGTAACGGCGCCTTCAGTTCGGACAGCCGAAGGGCACGAAGGTGCTGGCCATGCCTTCATTCATGGTCATCACGGTCAACAGGTTCGCAAGCTCGATTTCCTTGCCGGTTTCCGGGCATAGCTTCGCATTGTCGGTGCAGCCGCCTTCGATGAAAGCGGTATTCCGGGCAAGAAAGGTCTTCCGTATCCCATCGCGCCCTATGGCGTGCAGGGCATCGTCGAAGGCTTGCTGGTAAAGGGCACATTTCCGCTCGGTCCATGTCTGCCCGTCCTGACTCGCATCCTGCGCCAACACGGGCTGCGCAAGAAGTGCCGCGAGGCTGAGAACGGCCACAGAAATGGCGTGGGTCATGTGGGCAGGGCCTTTATTCATTGCGGTGATCCGAAGGGCGACATACGTTCTCATTCAGGTGGTGGCCAGCCGCCGTGCCGCCAGCCAGCTGGCCAGCGCCATCGCCCCAGCGGTGGCAAGGCACAGGGGAAGGCCGCCGAACTGATAGCTGAGGCCGGACAGCAGCGTGCCGATCAATCGCCCTGCGGCATTGGCCATATAGTAGAACCCGACATCCCTTGTGATCCTTTCCGCCGAACCGAAGGCGAGGATCAGGTAGGAATGAACGGATGAATTGACCGCAAACACAAAGCCGAACAGCAGAAGGCCCGCGATCAGCGTCATGGTCAGCCAGGGGGCAGGCCCGCCCGAGACCCAGGCCGCCGCTGCCAGAGCGAAGGGGATCGGCACCAGCATCCCGGCCCAAAGGATCGCCTTGCGGGTGGTTTCCTCCTCGGGCTGGCTCTTCGCCCCCAGCAGGCGCGGGGCAAATGCCTGCACCGCGCCATAGGCGATGATCCAGAGCGCGAGGAAGCCGCCGATCAGGAAGAAGGTCTCGCGCCGACCCTCGGCCGTGCCGTCGGACAGCACGGACTGGAAATAGACCGGGATACCCACGACGAACCAGACATCGCGCGCGCCGAACAGGAACATCCGGGCGAGGGACAGGCGGTTGACCCGTGCATCCTTTGACCGCCAACCCGACCAGGCCTCTTCCGATTTCATCCGGCCCGGCAGACCTGCAGGCAGGAACAGGACAATCGCAAGCAGGATCGCGCCCAACACTGCCGCCATGCCCCAGACCGCCGTCTTGAACCCGGCAAGGCCCAGCAGTGCGGCGCCAAGGAAGAAGCCGAGGCCCTTGACCGCATTTTTCGACCCGGTCAGGGCGGCGACCCAACGGAACAGGCCGTCATTCCCGGCCGGAGCCAGCAGTTTCACGGCGGATTTCGAGGACATCTTGGCCAGATCCTTGGCCACACCCGACACCCCTTGCACCGCCATGACGAAGGTGACAGAGGCCGCAACGCCCCAGGACGGATCGAGTTGCGCAAGTGCGGCCAGCGCCCCGATCTGAAGCGCCAGCCCGCCATGGAGCGTGGCCGCAAGGCCAAAGCGCGCGGCAAGCCATCCGGCGGCAAGGTTGGTCACGATCCCCGCCACTTCATACAGCAGGAACAGCCATGCAAGTTGCACAGGCGTGAAGCCAAGGCTGTTGAAGTGCAGAAGCACCAGCATCCGCAGCGCACCGTCTGATAGCATGAAGGCCCAGTAAGCCGCCGTCACTGCCGCATAGGCCCGCAGGGGATTGGCATAGGAGGCCGCGCCGCTCATATCCCGCCCGCAATCATGCGCGTGATGTCGGCCAGCCGGCAGGCATACCCCCATTCGTTGTCATACCAGGCGTAGATCTTCACCTGCGTGCCGTTGATGACCATGGTGGACGGGCCATCGACAATCGACGACCGGGGATCGTTGGTGAAATCGCAGGACACCAGCGGGCGTGTCTCGAACCCGAGAATGCCCTTCAGGGGCCCATCGGCCGCGGCGGCGAAAAGGGCATTGACCTCTTCCGCCGTGGTCGTGCGTTCGACTTCGAACACACAATCGGTCAGCGAGGCGTTCAGCAGCGGCACACGGATGGCATGGCCATTCAGCCGGCCTTTCAGCTCCGGGTAGATCAGCGTGATGGCGGTGGCGCTGCCTGTCGTCGTGGGGATCAGGTTCATCAAGGCCGACCGGGCGCGGCGCAGGTCCTTGGCGGGGCGATCCACGATGGTCTGGGTATTCGTCACGTCATGGATCGTGGTGATCGCGCCGTGGCGGATGCCGAGGTTTTCGTGGATCACCTTGACCACCGGCGCAAGGCAGTTGGTGGTGCAGGAGGCGGCGGTGACCAGATCCTGCGACCCGTCGTAAAGGTGATGGTTCACCCCATAGACGATGTTCAGCGCGCCGCCGTCCTTGACCGGCGCGGAAACAATGACCTTCTTCACTCCGGCCGCATAATAGGGGGCGATCTTGGCGGCTGTCTTGAAGACACCGGTGCAGTCGATGACGACATCGACGCCCAGTTCGGCCAGTGGCAACGCCTCGATGGTTTTCTCATGTGTCAGGCGGATGTTTCGGCCGTTCAGCACAAGGGCGTCCCCGGCCGCCGCGACAGGTGTGCGCCAGCGGCCATGGACGGAATCGAACTCCATCAGCAGCGCATGCTGTTCGGCATCGCCGACAGGATCATTCAACAACACGATCTCGCCCTCCGCGCCGGTGTCGATCAGATCGCGCAGGACAAGTTTTCCGATCCGGCCAAGGCCGTTGAGGGCAATACGGGTCATGGGATCAGGCCTCCGTTTCGGGTGTGGCGCCAATGGCGTCAACGCGGGATTGCAGCGACATCCGGTTCAGGCTGGCAAAGGGCAATGCGACGAAAGCCGTGATCCGGCGGCGCAACGCGGCATAGGTCTGGGCAAAGACCAGCGCCTTTTCCGCATCGGTGCCGGTGGCTTTCACCGGGTCGGGCAATCCCCAGTGGCCGGTGATGGGCTGGCCGGGCCAGGGCGGGCATTCTTCGGCGGCGGCGGTATCGCAAACGGTAAAGACGAAATCCATATCCACCGAACCGGGTTGCTGAAACTCGGTGATATGTTTTGACCGCAGGTCCGAGGTGTCATGCCCGTTGCGGTTCAGGATTTCCAGCGCGAAGGGGTTCAGGCGGGTATTGGGGCGGGTGCCGGCCGAAAAGGCGTGGAACTTGCCTTCGCCCAGATCGCGCAGCAGCGCCTCGGCAAAGATCGAGCGGGCAGAATTGCCCGAACAGATGAAAAGCACGTTGAAATCCGTGTCGCGCATGGTGGCGTCCTTCCGGGAAGAAAGCAGGGGGGCAAGCAGGTCGGGCCGGGCGCGGCCCACATCAAGAGCGAGATAGCCGATCAACCCTTCAGCGGTGTCCAGATCGACGGAATAGAACAGCGACCGCCCCTCACGCCGTGCGCCGACCAGCCCCGATGCGGTGAGGTCTGCCAGATGATGCGACAGCGTGTTCTGTTTCAGGCCAAGCGCCTCTGCAATCTCGGTCGGGCGCACGCCTTGCGGGGCAAAGCGCATCAACAGACGAAAGACAGCCAGCCGGCCGGGATGGCCGAGGGTTGCGAAGGCATGGGCGGCGCGATTATTTTCCATATTTCCTGATTTAAGGAATTTAATGGCTGTGTCCAGTGAACCTTTGATGACAGTCCGCCTCGCGTGCGCCTTGGCGGTTGTCGAGAGGCCGGTGCCCTTTCGGGCATCTATGGCTACTGTGGCGAGGCAAAAGCGGAAGTTTCCAGCCCGGATGATCACAGCGCGCTGCCATGGTCTTGATTATCCGACATATCCGGCCTTCTGGTTTCCCGGCCGGAATGTCGAAAATCCCCTAATTTACAGAGAACCGGGGTCGATGTGCCGCTTGCGCAACATCCTTGTCTTTGGCCGCAGAGATGAACCCGATCATCCGCGTCAGACGGAACCGGCGCCCCATCACGACTATTACACCGCCTTCCGTGATGCGGTAATCAGCGGTGCGGCCCTGGTCAGTGCGGCACAAGGCGCGAAGGTCTGGCCGTTCTGGAAGCCGCGCGGCAAGCGCGGCCGATGGCTTGTCGGACTTGACCTGACAGACAAACGGCCGAAGTGGCCAGAGCAAGGAATACGAAGATGCTGAAAGTCGGACTTCTGGGGGCAGGGCGCATTGCAACCGTCCATGCGCGGGCCATCACCGGCCATCCCGGCAGCAAACTTGTGGCGGTTGCCGATGTCGTTACGGCGGCTGCCGAAAAGCTGGCGGCGGAATTCGGCTGCGAGACACGCAGCGCCGAGGCCATCCTGAACGACCCCGCCATAGACGCGGTGCTGATTGCCACCTCGACCGACACGCATTCCGGTTTCATCGAAATGGCCACCGCCGCGGGTAAGGCGGTGCTGTGCGAAAAGCCGGTGGACCTTAGCCTGGAACGCGCGCGGGCGTGTCTGGCCAAAACCGCGAAAACTGGCCGGCCAGTGATGATCGGTTTCAACCGCCGCTTCGATCCGAATTTCGCCGCGCTGAAGGCTGCGGCTGATGCGGGCGAGATCGGCAAGCGCGAATTGCTGACCATCACCTCTTTCGATCCAGCCCCGCCGCCGGTGGCTTATGTCAAGGTGTCGGGCGGGCTGTTCCGCGACATGATGATCCATGATTTCGATATGGCCAATTTCATCATGGGCGCGGCGCCGGTGAAGATTTCGGCCACGGGTTCGTGCATCGTCGATGCGGAGATCGGGGCGGCGGGTGACGTGGATACCGCCGTCGTCACCATGACCTATGCCGATGGCCGGATCGCGGTGATCAAGAATTCCCGCCGTGCGGTCTATGGCTATGACCAGCGGATCGAGCTTCTGGGCGCCGAGGGCTTGCTGGAGGCGGAAAACGTGCTGGAAAACACCGTTGTCAAATCCACGGCTGCGGGCGTTACTTCGGCCAAGCCCACCTATTTCTTCCTTGAGCGCTACATGCCTGCCTATATGGCTGAATGGGCGGCTTTTGTTGCGGCGGTCTCGACCGGAAAGCCGGTTCCGGTGTCGCTTGCGGATGGCGTGCTGGCGCTGGCCATGGCCGAGGCCGCGGCGCAAAGCGTGGCGACCGGCATGCCCGTTGCGGTGCCTGTGGTCTGATCGCCGGGCGCTGCGGCCAGCCTGAACAAATTGCTTCCCCGGCCGGTTCGGCATTTGCCCGATGGCCGGGGCCGCGTGCCAAGGTCAGGTCCAGCTTACATCGCCAAGGAAAATATATCCCGCGCCATAGATCGTCTTGATCAGCGTCGGGTTCTTCGGGTCTTCGCCCAGCTTGGTGCGCAGGCGCGAGATGCGGACATCCATGGCGCGGTCAAAGCTTTCCCCCGCCGCGCCACCAAGGCTTTCCTGCATCTGGGCGCGGCTGATCAGGCGGCGGGGGCTTTCAAGGAACAGGCGCAGCACCTCGCCCTCGGCATGGCTGAAGGGCACCTCTGTCCCGTCTGCGGCAATCAGCAGATAGCGGTCGAACTGCGCGGTCCAGCCGTTGAAGCGGGCGGTCTGGGCACCGCGCTCCGGCTCGGTCCGGGTCTTGCGCAGGCGGGCGCGGACGCGCGCCACGACTTCGGCGGGGTCGAAGGGCTTGATGATGTAGTCGTCGGCGCCAAGCTCCAGCCCGGTCACCCGGTCCTGCACCTGCGCGCGGCCCGAGATGATGATGATCGCCGCGCCGGATTCCAGCGCGAGCCTGTGCACCACCGCCAGCCCGTCGCGGTCAGGCAGGCCCAGATCGACAAGGCAGACATCCGGTGCCATGCGCTTCAGCGCCAGTTCGAATTCGGTGGCACGGGCATGGGTGGTGACGCGAAAGCCCGCTTCCTCCAGCGCATCGGCCAGCATGCGGCGGATTTCCGGCTCGTCGTCCAGAATGGCGATATGGGCGGGTTTGCTCATGCGCGGGCGGCTCCGATGGCGGTGGCAAGGGCGGCGGCGTCGAAGGGTTTCGACAGGACGGGCACACGGGCGGCGGCGCGGCGCGGGTCTGTGGCGGGCAGGGCGCTCATCAGCAGAACCGGGGCGGGGTGGCCGCGGGCCGCCAGCGTTTCGGCCAGCGCCGTGCCTTGTGTGGCGCCCAGCTGGATGTCCGACAGGATCAGGCCGATGCCCGGCACCTCGGCCAGGGCCAGTGCCTCGTCCACACTGGCGGCCTCGATCACGGCATGGCCCTGCGCGCGCAGCATCTCGCGCACTGCCTCGCGGATGTCGGGGTCGTCTTCGACCAGCAGGACCAGCAAGGGCGGCTGCCCGTCGGCCAGCCCCTCGGCCACGGGCCGGAAGGGCAGGCGGACCGAGATCGACGCCCCGCCGCCGGGGCGGTTTGACAGCCGCACCGTGCCACCTGCCAGCGTCGCATGGTCATAGACCATCGACAGCCCCAGCCCCGACCCCTTGCTGCCCTTGGTGGTAAAGAAGGGGTCCAGCGCCTTGTCCAGCGCCTCGGGGCTGAACCCCGGCCCGTCATCCTCGACCCGGATATCCAGCCATGTGTCGCGCACACAGGTCAGCGTGATGCGAATGGTGCCGCCTCTGGCGCCCATCGCATCCCGCGCATTCAGCACGAGGTTCAGCAGCGCATCCTGCACCCCGCCCGCATCCAGCATCAGAACCGGCATCTGCGCGGGCAGGACGATGTCCAGCCGGGTCTGAACCGGCAAGGTGGGGGTGGCCAGCAGCCGCAGGTCTGCCAGCAGGGCGCCAACATCAGTGGGCGCCGGCTTCAAGGAGGGGCGGCCCGAGATCGAGGCGATCCTGTCCAGCAGCACGCCCCCGCGCCGGGCGGCCGCCTGAATGCCGGTTGCCAGCGCGCGGGCCTCATCCGGCAGGGGCAACCGCTCCAGCCGGCTTTGCAGGCCAAGGATGACGGTCAGCAGATTGGCGAAATCATGCGCCATGCCCGAAGTGAACTGCGCTGCAAGCTCTCGCTTGCGGGTCTGCGCCAACGCCGACCGCGCCTGCGTTTCCGCCGTCACATCCGCCGACAGAATATAGACGCCGTTCACCGGCCCGTCGTCGATCTGGTCGGGGGTGAAAGCCGCGCGAATGCGGCGGCCGGAGTCCTCATCCGTGAATTCGAAAACCGAAGCCTCGCCCGCCAGCGCACGGTGCAGATAGGGCAGGATCTTGTCGAAGGTCGCATCACCCAAAGCCTCGCGCCCGGTCAGGCCAATGATTTCGGCAGACCGGCCGGGCATGACGCTGCCCAGTCTGCGGTTGGAGTAGGTATAACGCAGATCGCAATCCACATGGGCGATATGGGCGGGCATCATCTCGGTCGTCAGGCGGGTGCGGGCCTCCATCTCGGTCAGTTCGCGCTTGGCCTCGGCCAGCGCCGCATTGGTGGCGGCTAGCGCCCGATTGGCTTGCGCAAGCCGTTCGGCATTGGCCAGCACCTCGTCCGACAGTTCGGCCGAACGGTTGCGCAGCATCTTTTCCTGCAGCTTCACTTCGGTGATGTCGGTATAGACCGTAACCCAGCCGCCCTGCGGCAGCGGGGCGCCTTCGACCGAAATCCAGCGCCCGCCGGGGCGTTCGCGTTCCATGTAATGCGGCTGGAAGGCGCGCGCGGCCTCGACCCGCGCCTGCACGGCGGTCCAGGGGTCGTCCACCGGGCCATATTCGCCGCGCTCCACCAGATAGAGGATCGTATCCTCGAACGAGGCGCCCGGCGTCACCAGTTGTTCGGGCAGGTCGAACATTTCCTGAAAGCGGTGGTTCCACAGCGCCAGCTTCAGATCGCGGTCATAGATCGACAGCGCCTGCTGGATCAGGTTCAGCCCGGCGCGCATCAGGCCGGTGCGGGCATCGTTGACTGGCATCGCATTCCCCCCGGCCATGGCTAACACCCGTCACCACTCGCGGAAAAGAGGAAATCCCGCCCTGCAACAATTCGCAAGGATTGGGAAAAAGTCGCGCAAGTTTTGGCGGCAAAGGTGGCATCGTTCGGCAAAGGCGACATAGATTCGCCCCGGACCGACCGCCCGGAGGAGGGCGCAGGGAGGAATATGTATGGCTGCGACGGACGGGTTGAACTCGATCCCAGCGCTGCTTGACCGGAACGCGCGCCTGTTCGGCGACCGTCCGGCATGGCGCGAAAAGGAATTCGGCATCTGGCAATGCTGGACCTGGGCCGAAGGGGCCGCTGAAATCCGCGCCATTGCGCTGGGTTTTCTGGCGCTGGGTCTGAACCGGGGGGATCATGTTGCTGTGATCGGCCGCAATCGCCCCTCGCTTTACTGGTCGATGGTGGCGGCGCAGATGTGCGGCGCGGTGCCGGTGCCGCTGTATCAGGACGCCGTGGCCGAAGAGATGGCCTATGTGCTGGATCACTGCGGCGCGCGCTTCGTCGTCTGTGGCGATCAGGAGCAGGTGGACAAGGTGCTGGAGATCCAGGACCGGCTGTCCAATGTCGAGCAGATCATCTATGTCGACAAGCGTGGCATGCGGAAATACGACCATTCCCACATGAATGCGCTGGCCGATGTCGAGGCCGAGGGCAAGGCGGGGCACTACCGTTTCGACGCCGAACTTGAAACGCGCATCGCGGAACTGGATTACGACAGCACCTGTGTGATGCTTTATACTTCGGGCACAACCGGCAAGCCCAAGGGCGTGGTACTGTCGAACCGCAATATCATCGAGACCTCTAAGAATTCCTCGGATTTCGACAAGCTTCGTCCCGGCGACGATGTGCTGGCCTATCTGCCGATGGCATGGGTGGGCGACTTCATTTTCTCGGTCGGGCAGGCGATGTGGACCGGCTTCTGCGTGAACTGCCCGGAATCGGCGGCCACCATGATGACCGACCTGCGCGAGATCGGGCCGACCTATTTCTTCGCGCCCCCGCGGGTGTTCGAGGGACAGTTGACGCAGGTGATGATCCGCATGGAAGATGCGGGTCGCCTGAAGAAGCGGATGTTCGATCACTATATGGCGGTTGCGCGGCGCGTTGGTCCTGCGATCCTTGACGGCAAGCCCGTCTCCACCGCCGACCGGCTGGCCTACTGGATCGGCGACAAGCTGGTCTACGGTCCGCTGAAAAACACGCTGGGCTTCAGCCGCGTGCGCGTGGGCTATACGGCGGGCGAGGCGATCGGGCCGGAGATCTTTGATTTCTACCGCTCGCTGGGCATCAACCTGAAACAGCTTTACGGTCAGACCGAGGCTTCGGTCTTCATCACCCAGCAGCCCGACGGTCAGGTGCGGTCCGATACCGTGGGCGTGCCCTCGCCGGGGGTGGAGGTGCGGATCGCTGAAAATGGCGAGGTGTTCTACCGCAGCCCCGGCACCTTCATGTCCTATTACAAGAACCCGGAAAGCACCGCCTCGACCAAGGATGCCGAGGGCTGGGTCGCCACCGGCGACGCGGGGTTCTTTGAAGAGGCCACCGGCCATCTGCGCATCATCGACCGCGCGAAGGACGTGGGCAAGATGGCGGACGGCAGCCTGTTTGCGCCCAAATATGTGGAAAACAAGCTGAAATTCTACCCCAACATCCTTGAGGCGGTGGTCTTCGGCAATGGCCGCGACCGCTGCACCGCCTTCATCAACATCGACCTGACGGCGGTGGGCAACTGGGCGGAACGCAACAATATCGCCTATTCCAGCTATCAGGAACTGGCCGGTCATCCGCGCGTCTACGAGGCCATCAAGGCGCATGTGGAGGAAGTGAACCGTTCCGTCGCCGAAGACCCGATGCTGTCAGGCTGTCAGGTGCATCGCTTCTGCATCCTGCACAAGGAACTGGATGCCGACGACGGCGAGATGACCCGCACCCGCAAGGTGCGCCGGAACATCATCGAACAGAAATACGCCGATCTGATCGCCGGTCTCTATGACGGGGCGGACAGCGTCTACACCGAAACCGAAGTGACCTACGAGGACGGCCGCAAGGGCGCGATCCGCGCCACGGTCAGGATGATGGACGCGGCCACCGTCGCCGGTCAGCGGAGGGCGGCATGAACGCGATGAACCCCGAAGGCTATGTCACCGCCGACGGCCGTAAGATCGGCGGCGTGCTGATGGAGATGAAGAACATCACCCTACGCTTTGGTGGTGTGAAGGCGATCACCGACATCAGCTTCGACATCCGCGAGGGCGAGATCCGCGCCATCATCGGGCCGAACGGGGCGGGCAAATCCTCGATGCTGAACGTCATTTCGGGCTTCTATGTCCCGCAGGAGGGCGAGGTCTGGTTCCACGGCAAGAAGCGCGCGCCGATGAAACCCTATCAGGTGGCGCAGCAAGGTATCGCCCGCACCTTCCAGAACATCGCGCTTTTCGAGGGCATGAGCGTGCTGGACAACATCATGACCGGCCGCCTGACCCTGATGAAAAGCGGCCTCATGGATCAGGCGATGTGGTGGGGCCGCGCGCAGCGCGAAGAGACCGAGCACCGCGAGAAGGTCGAGAAGATCATCGACTTTCTGGAAATCCAGCACATCCGCAAGACGCCCGTGGGCCGTCTGCCCTACGGGTTGAAGAAGCGGGTGGAACTGGCCCGCGCGCTGGCGGCGGAGCCGAAGCTCCTGCTGCTGGATGAACCCATGGCGGGCATGAACGTCGAGGAGAAAGAGGACATGTGCCGCTTCATCCTTGATGTGAACGATGAATTCGGCACCACCATCACGCTGATCGAACATGACATGGGCGTGGTGATGGACCTGAGCGACCGCGTGGTCGTGATGGATTACGGCAAGAAGATCGGCGACGGCCCGCCCGACGAGGTGCGCAGCAACCCCGACGTGATCAACGCATATCTGGGGGTGTCGCATGACTGACCGCATCATGGGCCGCAGCACCGGCAAGGAGGCACGCCATGCCTGATCAGCTTCTTTATGCGATGGAGGTCTCGCTCAACGGCCTCATGGCGGGGATCATGTATTCCCTCGTTGCGCTGGGCTTCGTGCTGATCTTCAAGGCCAGTGGCATCTTCAACTATGCGCAAGGGGTGTTGGCGCTGTTTGCGGCGCTGACGCTGGTGGGCCTGCAACAGGGCCAGATCCCGTTCTCGCATGTCATCAACGCGATCTTCGGGACCGAACTGCACAGCTTCGGCTGGACGCTGCCCGCGCTTGTCGCCATCGCGCTGACCGCGCTGGTGATGGTGGGGCTGGCATGGCTGATCGAGCGGCTGGTGCTGAAGCATCTTGTGAATCAGGAGCCGATCATCCTGTTCATGGCGACCATCGGCCTTGCCTATTTCCTTGAAGGGCTGGGCGACGTGATGTGGGGCGCCGACATCAAGAAGCTGGACGTCGGCCTGCCGCAGGGCATTTCGGAAACCATCGACGCGATTACCTTCAACGCTTTCGGCTATGGCTTCTTCATCGACCGGCTGGACATTGTGGCCGCCGTGGTCGCTGCCCTGCTGGTGGCGAGCCTGACGCTGTTCAGCCAGTATACCAAATACGGCCGCGCCCTGCGCGCGGTGGCCGACGACCATCAGGCGGCGCTGTCGGTCGGCATCTCGCTGCGCTTCATCTGGGTGCTGGTCTGGTCGATCGCCGGTTTCGTGGCGCTGGTCGCAGGTATCATGTGGGGTTCGAAATCCGGTGTGCAGTTCTCGCTGTCACTGATCGCGCTGAAGGCGCTGCCGGTGCTGATGCTGGGCGGCTTCACCTCGATCCCCGGCGCCATCGTCGGCGGGTTGATCATCGGCATGGGCGAAAAGCTGTTCGAGTTCTTCGCGGGCCCGCTGATCGGTGGCGCCACCGAAAACTGGTTCGCCTATGTGCTGGCGCTGCTGTTCCTCGTCTTCCGGCCGCAGGGCCTGTTCGGCGAACGCATCATCGAGAGGGTCTGAACGATGGGTATGCGATTGGTGTCGGATTGGGGGCCAGCCCCGTCGCCAAGCGGGCTTGACCCGATGGCGCTGGATCGGTGTCCCCCGGGATATTTGGACCAAGATAAAAGCCGGACGATGGGAGGGCGGGGCTGATGTTTTACCGTGAGGCGGGGGACTTCAAGACCTCCTATGTCGATGACAGCCAGACTTTCCCGATCCGTTTCGACCGGATGCGCTATTACGCGGTGCTGGTGCTGGGCTTCGGCATCCTGCCCTTCGTGATGAACGATTACTGGGCCAATGCGGTTTTCGTGCCCTTCCTGATCTATGCGATCGCGGCGATCGGGTTGAACATCCTGACCGGCTATTGCGGGCAGGTCAGCCTTGGCACCGGCGGTTTCATGGCGGTGGGGGCCTATGCCTGCTACAAGCTGATGACGGCCTTCCCCTGGATGCCGATGCCGGTGAATGTGTTGCTGGCCGGTCTGGTGACTGCCGGGGTGGGGGTGCTGTTCGGTCTGCCGAGCCTTCGGATCAAGGGTTTCTATCTGGCGGTGGCGACGCTGGCCGCGCAGTTCTTCCTTGTCTGGCTCTTCAACAAGGTGCCGTGGTTCTACAACTATTCGGCCTCGGGTCAGATCACCGCGCCGGAGCGCACGCTGCTGGGCGTGGCGGTGACGGGGGCAAGCACCCCGGCCTGGGCGAAATACCTGTTCTGCGCCGTGTTCCTGTTCGCCTTGGCCTGGCTTGCGCGCAACCTGACGCGGGGCACGGTGGGGCGCAAATGGATGGCCATCCGCGATATGGACATCGCGGCCGAGATCATCGGGGTGAACCCGCTGACCACCAAGCTGTCGGCCTTCGCGGTGTCGAGCTTCTATATCGGCATCGCCGGGGCGCTGTTCTTCGCGGTCTATCTGGGCGCGGCCGAGGTGGGCGAGGCGTTCGGCATCCAGAAAAGCTTTCTCATCCTCTTCATGGTCATCATCGGCGGGCTGGGGTCGATCTTCGGTTCCTTCGCGGGCGCTGCCTTCCTTGTGCTGTTGCCGGTGCTGTTGAAGAACCTGCTGGTGGGCGGGCTTGGCTGGCCCACCGATCTGGCGGCGCATATCGAACTGATGATCGTCGGCGCCCTCATCATCGTTTTCCTGATCCTCGAACCGCACGGGCTGGCACAGCTCTGGCGGGTCGCGAAAGAGAAGCTGCGGCTCTGGCCCTTCCCGCATTGACGGGGCGGGCGGAATAAACCCCGGCGCGGAGGCGCCTGAGACAACCAAATCCGGCGCGGGAGGCGCCGGAGATAATCAAACCGGGAGGAATACGAATGAAGAAGACCTTTACCATGCTGGCGGCGGCGGCCATTGCGGCCACCACGGCAGCCCCGGCGCTGGCCGATCTGGTGGTGCCGAACCTCAGCTACCGCACCGGCCCCTTCGCGGCAGGCGGTATCCCCTATGCCGATGGCTTCAACGATTACTTCACCCTGCTGAACGAACGCGATGGCGGTATCGGCGGCGAGAAGGTGCAGGTGCCGGAATGCGAAACCGCCTATAACACCGAGAAGGGTGTTGAGTGCTATGAATCGACCAAAGGTCAGGGCGCGCTGGTTTACAACCCGCTCTCGACCGGCATCACCTACCAGCTGATTCCGAAGGTCACCGCCGACAAGATCCCGCTTTATACCCCCGGCTATGGCCGCACCTCGGCCGCCAACGGCAAGGTGTTCGAATGGGTGTTCAACTACCCGGCGAACTACTGGGATGGTGCCAGCGTGGCGATCAAATATCTGCTGGATGAAAACGGCGGCAGCCTTGAAGGCAAGAAGATCGCACTGCTTTACCACAACTCGGCCTACGGCAAGGAGCCGATCCGCACGCTTCAGGAACTGGCCAAGAAACATGGCTTCACGCTGAGCGAACTGCCGATCGACAGCCCCGGCCAGGAACAGAAAAGCCAGTGGCTGCAAGTGCGCCGCGACAAGCCCGACTATGTGCTGTTCTGGGGCTGGGGCGTGATGAACTCGGTCGCCGTGCAGGAAGCCGCCAACATCCGTTTCCCGATGGACAAGTTCATCGGCATCTGGTGGTCGGGTTCGGAAAATGACGTGCTGCCGGCGGGCGATGGCGCCAATGGCTACAAGGCGCTGACCTTCAACGGCGTGGGCGGCGACTATCCGGTCTATGCCGACCTGAAGAAATACGTCTTCGATGCCGGCAAGGGCAGCGGTGCGGGCGATGCTGCCGGCTCGGTGATCTATTCGCGCGGCATGTATGCGGCGGTCATCATCTCCGAGGCGATCCGCAAGGCGCAGGAAATCGCCGGGACGCCGAAGGTGAATGCTGCGCAGGTGCGTGACGGGTTCGAGGCGCTGGAAATCACCGATGCGCGTCTGGAAGAACTGGGCCTGAAAGGCTTTGGCCAGCCCTTCGCGGCGAGCTGCGGCGACCATGGCGGTGCCGGTGGCGCGATGATCCAGCAATGGGATGCGGCGGCGAAGAAATGGAGCCTGATCACCGGCTTCATCGAGCCGGATCATGATGTCCTTGACCCGCTGGTGGCCGAGGATTCGGCGGCTTTCGCGGCCGAAAACAACATCGCCGAGCGCTGCAACTGATCTGACCCGGGGGCCCCGCGTGCCGGGGCCCCCCTTTCCCTGCCGGAGCCAAGCCATGCTGGACGCCACCCCGACCCCTGCCGAGACCCTGCTGGAGGTCAACAATATCGAGGTGATCTACAACCACGTCATCCTCGTGCTGAAAGGGGTCAGCCTTTCGGTGCCCAAGGGCGGCATCACCGCGCTTCTGGGCGGCAATGGTGCGGGCAAGACCACCACCCTGAAAGCCGTGTCCAACCTGCTGCATTCCGAACGCGGCGAGGTGACCAAGGGCCAGATCCTTTATCGCGGCGACCGTGTGCAGGACCTGAACCCGGCCGAGCTGGTGAAGCGCGGCGTCATTCAGGTAATGGAGGGCCGCCACTGTTTCGAACACCTGACGGTCGAGGAAAACCTGCTGACCGGCGCCTATACCCGGACCGATGGTTCCGGCGCGGTCAGTGCCGACCTTGAGATGGTCTACAATTATTTCCCCCGTCTGAAAGAACGTCGCAAATCGCAGGCGGGCTATACCTCGGGCGGCGAGCAGCAGATGGTCGCCATGGGGCGCGCGCTGATGTCGCGGCCTGAAATGATCCTGCTGGACGAACCCTCGATGGGTCTGGCGCCGCAGTTGGTGGAGCAGATCTTCGAAATCGTGAAAGCGGTGAACGAGGGTGAGGGCGTGACCTTCCTTCTGGCCGAACAGAACACCAACGTCGCCCTGCGCTACGCCCATACCGGCTATATCCTCGAAAGCGGCCGCGTGGTGATGGAGGGCAGCGCGCAAGAGCTGCGCGAGAACCCGGATGTGAAGGAATTCTATCTCGGCATGTCGGACAAGGGCCGCAAATCCTTCCGCGACGTGCGCAGCTATCGCCGCCGCAAGCGGTGGCTGTCGTGAGGGGGCTTGCAGCATGACTTCCTCATCGCCCGAAGACATTGAAAGCAGACTGCTTGCCACCCGCGAGACGCGGGTCGGGGCCGACAATCACCGGGCCTATGTCGGCCCGCCCGAACTCTATGATCTTATCGGGGCTGCACAGTTCAGGCTTCTGACCGGCCTCGGTTTGCGTGAGGATCACCGGCTGCTGGATTTCGGCTGCGGTTCGCTGCGGGCGGGGCGGCTGTTCATTCCTTACCTTCTTCCCGGCCGCTATTACGGGATCGACCCGAATGCCTGGCTGATCGACGAGGCGCTGCGGCTTGAGATCGGGGAAGACATGTTGCGCCTGCGCGCGCCACGCTTCGATCATAACGATCAGATGCGGATGGATGTTTTCGACACCCGCTTTGACATGATCCTCGCGCAGTCGGTCTTCTCGCATACGGGGGCCGATCTGATGTTGCGCGGCTTCCAGCAGGCGGCGCAGGTGTTGATGCCGGAAGGGCAGTTCCTGTTCACGGTCATGCCCAAGGGGCGCCCGTGGACTGCGCCTTTTCCTGATGGCGTCACCCATGATGGCTGGGTCTATCCGGGTTGCACGCGGTTCACGGATCCTGAGGTTGCGGATCTTGCGGCCCAGGCCGGCCTGAGGGCCGAACCGCTGGCCTGGTTCCATCCGACGCAGCGCTGGTTCCGGGCCGTGCTGCCCGGCCAACCCGCCCTGTGTGCGCAAGAGCATGACGTGCTCGGTTCTGGCCGTTTGTTGAAAGTTCCGCGTTTTCCCATCGGATTTTCCGGTGGGGCGCTGGGGGATGACGAAAAATGAACACCTTCTTCGACGCATTGGAAACCCGTTCCGCCGACCAGCGCGCTGCCGATCTGGCCCGTGATTTGCCCGCGCTGATCGCCCATGCGAAAACCGCCCCGGCGCTGGCCGAAAGTCTGGCTGACGTTGACCCGGCGCAGATTACCGGGCTGGAGGCGCTTGCGCGTCTGCCGGTGATCCGCAAGGCGGACTTGTCTGGCGCACAGAAGGCGCGGCCACCGATGGGGGGCTTTCTGCCTGCCGGGGGCGCTTTTGAACATGTATTCCAGTCGCCCGGCCCGATCTATGAAATCGGCCGCACGACTGCCGACTGGTGGCGCATGGGCCGCTTCCTGCATGCCTGCGGCGTGGGCAGGGGCGACATCGTGCAGAACTGCTTTGGCTATCACCTGACACCTGCGGGCATGATCTTTGAATCCGGCGCCCGTGCCGTCGGGGCCGCCGTGCTGCCCGCAGGCACCGGGCAGACCGATTTGCAGGTGCGGGCCGCGGTGGACATCGGGACGACCGCCTATGCGGGCACGCCGGATTACCTGAAGGTCATCCTCGACCGGGCCGACGAGATGGGCGAGAAACTCGCGATCACCCGCGCGGCGGTGGGTGGCGGCGCGCTGTTCCCCTCCTTGCGCAAGGAATATGCCGACCGGGGCATCCTGTGCCTGCAATGCTATGCCACTGCCGATCTGGGCAATATCGCCTACGAATCCGAGGCGATGGAGGGCATGATCCTCGACGAGGGCGTGATCGTGGAAATCGTGCGCCCCGGCACAGGCGATCCTGTGCCCGTGGGCGAGGTGGGCGAGGTGGTGGTGACCACGCTGAATCGCGATTACCCGCTGGTCCGCTTCGCTACCGGCGATCTTTCGGCGCTGATGCCGGGCGTCTCGTCCTGCGGCCGCACCAATCTGCGTATCCGTGGCTGGATGGGACGGGCCGATCAGACCACCAAGATCAAGGGCATGTTCGTTCGCCCCGAACAGGTGGCCGAATTCGTCGCCCGCCATGACGAGGTCGCCCGCGCCCGCGTCATTGCCACCCGCGAGGGCGAGATGGATGCGATGACGGTGCAGGTCGAAAGCCGCGCCGCGAATCCCGGGCTTTACGAACAAAGCATCGTCGATGTGTTGAAGCTGAAAGGCCGCGTGGAAATCGTGACACCGGGCAGCCTGCCCAACGATGGCAAGGTGATCGAGGATCGCCGTAACTACGGCTGATTGCAACCTGACCTCCGACTGGCCGCGCTGGGGCGATATGCCGCAGCGCGGCGTGTTTTTTGCTGGCATGCCGCGACAAACTGTCCCATCCTGCACCCGCGCGCGCGTGGTTTTGGGAGGAACCATATGAACAAGCTTGTTGCCCTGATCTGCGTGATCAGCTGGTCGGGTTTCTGGGCCTTTGGCTATCTGGCGCTTTCGGCCGGGGTCGAGGACAGCGGCCAGATCACCGTGGCCGCCGTTCTGGCCGCCATCGGTTTCTTCTCGGGCATGGTGGCCTGGCTGAAACTGGCGCGCGCCGATAACCTGCCACTGCGCGCCTGAAGGGGCGGCGGCTCAGCGCCGCCGCAGCAGTTCCAGAACGTCACGGTCAGGATAGCCGTCCGGCACCAGCCCGCGCGTGGTCTGGAAAGCCTTGACGGCGGCAATGGTCTTTTGCCCGACATTGCCGTCGGTGCCGCCGGTATCGAAGCCCATGGCGGTCAGCCGTTCCTGCAATTCCATCCGTTCGGCCATGCGCAGGGTGGTATCGCCCGCGGGCCAGGGGGTTTTCAGCCCCGGACCACCTTTCAGCCGGTCAGACAGGTGGCCGACCGCGATGACATAGGCATCGGCCTGATTGTAACGCTCGATAGCGTGGAAGTTGCGGTAGATCAGGAAGGCCGCGCCCTTCACCCCGGCGGGCAGCAGTAGCGCCGCCTGACCGTCGGGCACCGGACGCCCGTCGGCGCGGGTGATGCCCATGGCGCGCCAGTCCGCACCGGCGCGTTTCGCCGACTTGCCCGACACCGCCGCGCCAAAGCCCGGCGGCAGGGTGACTTCCATCCCCCAGGGCTGCCCGCGCTGCCACCCCGATTTCGCCAGATAGGCGGCGGTCGAGGCCAGCGCGTCGGTCGGATCGTCCGACCAGATATCGCGTTTGCCGTCCCCGGTGAAATCCACCGCGAAGGCAAGGTAAGAGGTCGGGATGAACTGCGTATGCCCCATGGCACCGGCCCAGCTGCCCAGCATGTGCCGGGCATCGGTATCGCCCGCCTGAAGGATCTTCAGCGCAGCAATGAGCTGACCCTGAAAGAACTCGGCCCGCCGCCCGTCATAGGACAGTGTCGCCAGCGCCTCGATCAGCGGCAGATCGCCTCGCTTCTCGCCATAGCTGCTTTCCATGCCCCAGACGGCGACCACGACTTCCTTGTCAACGCCATAGGTCGCCTCGATCTGGTTCAGCACGCTCGCATGCCGCGCCAGCATCGCCCGGCCATTGGCCACACGCTTGTCGGAAACGGCGGTTTCCAGATATTCCCACAGCGATTTGGTGAACTCGGCCTGATTGTTCGACCGCCGGATCACCTCGGGGTTATAGACCACCTCGCGGAAGGCCGCGTCATAGGTGCCTGCCGACACGCCGGAGGCCAGCGCGCGCGGCCGGAAGGCCGCAATCCACTGTTCCAGCCCAGTCACCTTGGCCGGGTCCGGGTTCTGGTCGCGGCCATATTTGATCACGGTCGGGCTGCTCCCTGATTGCGACACCGCGCTGCCACCTCCGACACAGGCCGAAAGGGCGGTCGTCAGGGCGAGGGTCAGGAGGGTCTTGGAAAGGCGCATGATAAGGCCCCTTTTCGGGTTGTTCGCGTCTGCTCGGCCTCAGTGTAGCGGGAAGCCGGCGTCTGCGAAAGGCGGCGATGACGGAAGGGGGGCTTTCCGCCCCCCGTCTCCTGCGGAGCCTCCCCGGAGGATATTTTTGCCAAGATGAAGGCGCGAAGTTCATCTTGGCCCAAGTATCCTCGGGGGTGAGCCCCGAAGGGGCGAGGGGGCAGACAGCCCCCTGCTTCAGTGCCGCTTGCGCACCACCTTGCGTTTGGCGATGGCGGCGCGGGCGGGTTTGCGCGGGCCGCGGCCCTGCCCGGCCTTGCCGCGTTTTGGGGCGGGCAGGGCGCCGCCGTCGATCTCGATCAGTTCCAGAAGCAGCCCGCCGGTTACCGGCACGGCCTCGGCCAGCCGCACGGTGACGCGCGCGCCGGGGCCGATGGTCAGGCCGGTATCGGCGCCGGTCAGGGTCTGGCTGTCGGCATCAAAGAAGAAGAACTCGCGCCCGACCTCACGGATCGGCACAAGGCCATCGGCGCCGGTTTCATCCAGCTTCACGAAAAGCCCGAATTTCTGCACGCCGGAAACCCGCCCGGTGAAGGTCTGTCCCACGCGGTCCGAGAGGTAAGAGGCAAGATAGCGGTCGATGGTGTCGCGTTCGGCAGCCATCGACCGGCGCTCGGAATCCGAGATCAGCTTGGCGGTCTCGTCGAGGTTCTCGACATCCCAGGCACTGAGGCCATCCGCGCCCCAGCCATGCCCGGCGATCAGCGCCCGATGCACGATCAGGTCGGAATAGCGCCGGATGGGCGATGTGAAATGCGCGTAATTGCGCAAGGCCAGCCCGAAATGGCCAAAGTTCTGCGGGCTGTAGTAAGCCTGCGTCATCGACCGCAATGTGGTGATGTTGATAAGCTCGTCCTGATCGGTGCCTTCCGCCTGCGCCAGCAGCCGGTTCAGATGCGCGGTTTTCAACACCTGCCCCTTGGCCAGCGTGAATCCCGAAGCCTCGGCCACTTCGCGCAAGGCATCCAGCTTTTCCTGACTCGGTTCCTCGTGGATGCGGAACAGCAGCGGACGTTTCAGCCGGATCAGCTCTTCGGCGGCGCAGACATTGGCCAGCACCATTGCCTCTTCGATGAGCTTATGCGCGTCGAACCGTTCGCGGAAGGCGACCGACAGCACTTTACCCTCGTCCGAGAGGATGATCTTGCGTTCCGGCAGGTCCAGTTCCAGCGGCTGCCGCACGGCACGGGCGTGTTTCAGCGCGGCATAGGCGGCGTATAGCGGGCGGATCACGCTGTCCATCAGCGGCTCCAGCTTCGGCTCCACCGCGCCGTCGATCGCGGCCTGCACCTGCCCGTAATGCAGCGACCCGCGCGAACGCATCAGGCCGCGGGTAAAGCGGTGGCCGCGCTTGCCGCCCTGCGCGTCGATGGTGATGCAGACCGCCATGCAGGGCCGGTCCACCGCTTCGTGCAACGAGCACAGATCGCCCGACAGCACATCGGGCAGCATCGGCACCACACGGTCGGGGAAATAGGTGGAATTGCCGCGCTTGCGGGCCTCGCGGTCCAGTGCGGAACCGGGCGTGACGTAATGCGCCACATCGGCGATGGCGACCCAGAGGTGAAAGCCCCCGGCATTGCCGGGATCGGTGTCGGGGATGGCCAGCACCGCATCGTCGCGGTCGCGGGCATCCACCGGGTCGATGGTCACGAGGTCGAGGTGGCGCAGATCCTCGCGGTCACCCAGCGTCACGGGTTCGGCGCGGTCGGCCTCGGCCAGCACCGCTTCGGGGAACTGGTCGGGAATGCCGTGCTGGTGAATGGCGATCAGGCTGACCGCCTTCGGCCCGGACGGGTCGCCCAGCCGGGCGACGATGCGGGCGCTGGGCAGGCCCAGACGCTTCGGACCGGCCTGTTCGGCCTCGACCAGCTCGCCATCCTCGGCCTCCAGCGTCAGGCCGGGGGGCACGCGCCATTCCTTGTCGGCGCCCTTGTCGATGGGCAGGATGCGCCCGCCTTCGTGGCTGCGGCGGAAGATGCCCAGAACGCGGATGGCCGAGGTGCCCAGCTTGCGGATCAGCCGCGCCTCATAGGCGTGGGCCTCGCCCTCCACCTTTTCCAGCCGGGCCAGAATGCGGTCACCCTGACCCAGCGCCGGGTCGCCTGTGCGCGCGATCACATGGATCAGCGGCGCGTCCTCGCCTTCCCATTCATTCGGCCGGGCAAACAGGTCGCCCGCCGCATCGGGCGGCAACAAGCGCAGGATGGATACCGGCGGCAAGGTGCCCGCCTCGCGGAACTGGCGCTTGCGCTTCTGGATGCCGCCCTCCTGCTCCATCTCTTTCAGCAGGCGCTTCAATTCGATGCGGGCGGGGCCACCCTTGATGGAAAACGCCTTCGCGATGTCGCGTTTCGAGGCGAGGCCGGGATTGTCGGTGATCCACTGGCGGATCTGCTCTTTGCTGGGCAACTGGTCCATGCGCCTGCGTAGCACGCTGGCGCTGCGGCGTCATCCGCGAAACACCGACAGGATTTCGGCCAGAGGCTTCTTCCGCTTGGCGACCTCCGGCACGGTGGCGTGATCGGCGGGCCAGCCGACAGGCAGGATCATCACCGCCTTTTCGTGATCGGGCCGCCCGCAGAGTTCATTGAGGAATTTCATCGGGTTGGGCGTATGTTCCAGACAGACCAACCCGGCGTGATGCAAGGCGGTGATCAGCAGGCCGGTGGCGATGCCGACGCTTTCCGGGACGTAGTAATTCTTGTAGCGCTGCCCGTCTTCGGTCACGCCATAGCGCTGGGCAAAGACGACGATCAGCCAGGGCGCATCGGTCAGATGCGGCTTGGCGGTGCCGGTGCCGATGGGTTCCAGCGCCGCCAGCCATTCGTCGCCCGCGCCACCGGCGTAGAAGGCGGCTTCCTCCTCCTCGGCAGCCGCGCGGATGCGGGCCTTCATCGCCGGATCGGCGATGGCCACGAAATGCCAGGGCTGGTGATTGGCACCCGAGGGTGCGGTGCCTGCCGCTGCGATGCAGGCTGCAATGACCTCCTCCGGCACCGGGCGGGTGGCATAATCGCGGACCGAATGACGCTTGCGCATGTAATCCAGAAACGCCTGAGCAGCGGCCAGCGCCTGATCATCGGGTTTCTGAACGCGGTCGGGCAGGGGCAACGGCTGGTAAGCCACTTCGCCGGATTTATACATGACGCCTCCCATTGCGGTCGCTACCGCTGGGGGGAGGGGAGCATTCCGGGCGGCGAATGGCAAGGGCGAACCCCGCCGGGCAGTCAGGCCGCGCGCCAGCTCATGCCGTTGCGGTTGAGTGCGGCGAGAAGCGGCATCGCCTCGAACCCGCGCAGCTGGCGCAGCGGCGGCGGGGTCGCTGGCGCTCCGGCATGGCTGGCCGACAGGAAGGCCATGCCGTCACCCTGCACAAGATCGGGAGCGCCAATATCCAGCGAAATGGTGCGCAACACCATATGCCCAGTATCGAACAGTGCGGCGAGACCATCGGTCAGATGCTGCGCCGCCACCAGAACCTCCTCCTCGTCGAACAGATCCTCGATGTCGCCGCCCGTCATCAGAATGGGCAGATCGGCGCTGACCAGATGGTCGCGGCCGGGCACGATATAGGGCGCGCGCAGGCGCACCGGCGTGTGGCTGCCGCGACCGGGCAGATCGCAGCGCCGAACCGATTGAAGGCGCCGCGCGGTGCCGTCATGCAGCAAAACGGTCTCGCCGGGGTTCAGGCTGCCCGCTTGCCGCAGGCCCGAGGGCGTGGCGATTGCGGTCTGGTGATGCACCCAGCTTGCTGCCCGCGGGGCGGCGTCATGCGTGGTGGCGCCGAACCACAGCAGCGCATCGTGCCGACGGACTTCGGGTGTCAGCGCGCAAATGCGGTCCAGATCCTCCAGAGGAAGAGCAAGCGGGGCAGTGCCCGATGCTGTCACGGAACTGCCGCTGCCCGGCCGCATATAGCTCAGGCTCCAGCTTTCGCGGTGGATGTCGAAGGCCAGCGTAATCTGCGCGATGCCGGGCTCGGCGGGCAGGCGGCCCTCCAGTCGGCAAATGGCCACGGCGGGGCCCTGCCTGTGCCGGATCGTCAGGCCGCGCTCGGTGTCATGCAGGATCGAGAAGGTGCGTTCCCAGCCATTCGTCGCGGCATGGTAATCCAGCAGAACCTGAGCGCCGCGCAACGGCACCGCCAGTTCCAGCACCAGCGCGCCGCGTGTCATCAACCCGGCGCGGGTGGCACCGCCCCCCGGCGGGGGGGGATCGTGCTGCGACAAGGCCAGCCAGCCGCCCATGCACGCCCCATCCGTCACGCTGCGCGCCGCGCGTCGGTCAGAAGAACCTGCGCTTCGAATCCGCGCAGGGTGGGCCGGGCGGCAGGGCCGTAACCCAGCCCCGTCTCGGGGTCGAGTGCGGGGAACAGCGCGCGGATTTCCTCCAGCACGGGCCGGTCGAGAATTTCCATCGTCTGCGGGCCGGGCAGGAAGCTTTCCGTTACCAGCCCCTCGGACCAGACCAGTTGATGCCGGTCGAACATCAGATGCACATAATCGACCTCGCCGCCCTGCTGAACGGTGATGCTGCGGCCGTTCACCAGTTCTTTGGCAGCAACCAGAACCTCCGCCTCACCGAACAGCAGTTCGGCCAGCCGGTCGCGCAGCAGAACCCGGTGCTGGGGCGAAACGAACAGTGTGCCATGCGCGCCGAACGTGCCTGCCTTGATGCGGATCGGGGCAAACGCCCCCGACGCCGCGACCCGGCGGCTGCCAATCCAGCGCAGCGGCTGCGGACCGTCATCCATGGTCATCACCAGATCGCCCGGCTCCAGATCTTCCACCGGCACATCGCCGTCGGGTGTGCGGATCCGGGTGCCGGCCACGAAGCAGGGCACCGAATTGATGGTGACGATACCCACATCGGTAACGCCGTTGCCATTGCCGTTGCCGACCGTATAGGTGAAGGACGAACTGCCGGTCTGCCCGTTGCCGACGATGGTGAATGTGCCGTCGGCGTTCAACGTGATCTGCTGCCCGCTGGCCAGCGTCACGGTCTGCCCCGCAACGACATTGGTGCCGTTGATCTGGGTAATAACAAGCTGGCTGTTGCCCGGTCCGTGGTCATTGGCCAGCGCGTTCAGCGTCTTGGTGCCATCCGGCGCCATGGTGATGCTGTCATCCACCGCCACCAGCGCGGTCTGCACCGAATTGCCGGCGATGAGCAGGTTGCTGTCGTAATTCGCGTCCGAGGTATCCGCGATCCCGATGCGGATGGAATTCACCTGACCCGCGATCACGCTCATGTCCAGCGACAGCGTGATGGTGAAGCCGTCCATCTCGGTGTTGTAGGCGTCATTCGTGTTGGAGACGGTCAGGTTCGGCTGGGTGTTCAGGTTGATGTTGTTCACCGCTGTCTTGCCGTTGCCGACCGAGATCGGCACATGTGTGCCGTTCACCCAGACCCCCACCACATCGTTGAACTGCGAATTGACGTATTCGGGGTATTCCTCCGAGGCGAAAACGAATTTCATCGTCATCATGTTGCCGGTCGGAATGAAATCGACATCCAGCCAGACCGCGTCATAGGTGCGGGCCCCGGCAATGGCGTTGAACAGGTTGTTGTTGTCCACGCCCGAGGTATTGGTCGAGGTACTGCCGCTGCGGTTCGGGTCGCCCGAACTCTGCGTGAAATTTGTCGCGTTGCCGGTGGACAGGATGACCCCGTTGTCGCCCGGCATCACCCCGGCCGCGCGCTGCCCGTTGGAATAGATCGCGGAAGAGCTGCTGGGTCCGGTATAACTGGCCCCGGTGACGGTCACCCCGTCCCCGAAAATCGTATTGGCCATCTGCAACGCCGAGGCGTTGGTCTGATATGTCAGCTCGGAGCCGGTCGCCATGTGCCTGTCTCGCCCTTTTCTCAGGCCCCCACCGGCTGCGGAGTTTTCTCCGTCATCTGCCGGCCTGCTCGGGGGTGGACGGTTGCTCCGCCCTTTTGAAATGCGCGGATTGCCCGCCGCGCCTTCAACCAGAACGATATGTCGCCATTGCGACATATGTCATCCTTATTCTCGCCACATTTCGCGCTGCGCGAACGGGCGGTTGCTTGCTTGCCACAGTTTCAGGGCGCGGCGCTTGCGCTCTATATGATCGCACCTCAATTGGCGCTGCGTGGGCGGGGTGCACTGTTGCGCATGCCCCGGTCTTGCGAGCCATGCTTTGCCGCCGTATCCCTGTGCCCAGCAGAAGGAGCACCCCATGACCATGCCCGTCGATCCCGTCCGGCTGACCGCCGATCTGATCCGTTGCAATTCGGTGACGCCGGCCGAAGGCGGCGCGCTGGTATTGCTGGAGCGGCTGCTGACCGAGGGTGGCTTCACCTGCACCCGCGTGGACCGGGGCGGCATCGCCAATCTGTTCGCGCGCTGGGGGGCAAGGGGCGCCAACCGCAGCTTCGGCTTCAACGGTCATACCGATGTGGTGCCGGTCGGCGACGCGGCCGCCTGGACGCATGACCCGTTCGGGGGCGAGATCGTGGATGGCGTGCTTTGGGGGCGGGGGGCCACGGACATGAAATCGGGCGTCGCCGCTTTCGCCGCCGCCGCGCTGGATTTCGTGCGCGAAACACCACCTGACGGCGCGGTGATCCTGGCCATTACCGGCGACGAGGAAGGCGATGCCGAGGATGGCACCACTGCGCTTCTGGACTGGATGGCCGCCAATGGCGAGCGGATGACGCATTGCCTTGTCGGCGAACCGACCTGCCCGAACGAGATGGGCGAGATGATGAAGATCGGCCGTCGCGGCTCGATGACCTGCTGGTTCACGGCCGAGGGCGTGCAGGGCCACAGCGCCTATCCGCACCGGGCGAGGAACCCGATGTCGGCGCTGGTGAAATTGCTCGCCCGGCTGGAGGAAAAGCCGCTGGACGAAGGCACCGCGCATTTCGATGCCTCGACGCTGGCGATCACCACAATCGACTGCGGCAACCCGGCCACCAACGTGATCCCGGCGCGCGGCACCGCCACGGTGAACATCCGCTTCAACGATGCCCATTCGGGGGCGAGCCTGACCGACTGGCTTGCAGGACACGCCCGCGCGGTCGAGGCGGAAACCGGCGTGCGCATCACCATGCGGGTGCAGATCTCGGGCGAAAGCTTCCTGACGCCGCCCGGCCCCTTGTCCGACCTGATCGCCCGCGCGGTGGAGGCCGAAACCGGCCGCCGCCCCGAACTTTCCACCTCGGGCGGCACCTCGGACGCGCGCTTCGTCAAGGATCATTGCCCGGTGGTGGAGTTTGGTCTGGTGGGCAAGACCATGCATCAGGTCGATGAACGGGTCGAGGTCGCGCAGATCGAACAACTCAAGACGATCTACAGCCGCATCCTGCGGGAGTATTTCGCGTGACCCCGGTCATTGCGGAAACCGCCGATATTGCCACCTGTGTTGCCCTGCGTCGCAAGGTGTTCATCGAGGAACAGGGCATCGCCGAGGCGGATGAACTGGATGACCTCGACGGTCAGGCCATTCACCTGCTGGCCACAATCGACACCCGCCCCGTCGGCACCGCCCGCCTGCTGCGCAAAGGGGCGACCGGCAAGATCGGCCGGGTGTGCGTGCTGGCTGAAGCGCGCGGCACCGGACTTGGCGCCGCCCTGATCCGCGCCGGCATCGCGCATTTCGCGGCCGACCCGTCCTGCGATACGGTCTATCTCAGCGCACAGGTGCCCGCGCTGGGCTTCTACGAAAAGCTCGGCTTTACCGCCGAAGGCCCCGCCTATGATGATGCGGGCATCCCGCACCGCGACATGACGCTGCCGCTGTCGCGCTGAGGATTCATTTACCTTGGCTCAAATATCCTGCGGGGGTCCGGGGGTGCAAAACCCCCGGCCTCACCGCCCGCGCCAGGCGGCGAGGATATAGGCCGCCGTCATCAGATCCAGATGCGCGCCGCCGCCGTTCTTGGCAATGGTGATCTCATCGGCGGAACGGCGGCGATAAAGCCCCTGAGGGATGTCGTAGAAATCGGCCTGAATATCGGATTCCGAAATCACCCCGCGCGCGATCGGGTCTTTCAGTTCGCCGATGTGATGGATCGTGGTCGCCCGCGAATCCACGAAAAGCTGCGCGCGGCGCAGTGCCTCGTCATCGACCTCGCGCATGTCGGGGCGATAAGCGCCGATCAGGTCCAGATGCTGACCGGGGCGCAGCCATTCGCCCATGACGACCGGCTCGGTGCTCATGGTGCAGGTGCAGACGATGTCGGCCGCCGATACCGCCGCCGCCAGATCGGTTGCCACTTCTGCCCCCGTTTCGCGTGCCAGTGCATTGGCGCCAGCGGGGCTGCGGTTCCAGATGCTGAATCGCGCCTCCGGGAACCCGGCCCGGTAGGCCTCGATCATCGACTTGGCCACTGTTCCCGCCCCGACGATCAGGATCGCACGCGAATCCGGCCGGGCCAGACGCCGGGCCGAGACCAGACTGTCGCCCGCCGTCTTGAACTTGGTGACAAGGTGGAAATCCACCACCGCCTCCAGCTCGCCCGTGGTGTCGGCGTAAAGCGTGACCGAGCCGTTGATGCTGGGTTTGCCAAGGGCGCCGTTCCCCGGAAACACGGTCGCGCATTTCACCAGCTGCCCCAGCCCGTCGATCCATGCGGCACGATTGAGCAGCGTATCCTTGCCGCGATAGAGGAAGGCATCGGCGATTTCGGCGCGCGGCAGGCCGTGGCCCGCCTCGATCGCGTCACAGAGCGTCAGCCAGTCCAGTTCGGCTTCCGCCTCGCGCCCGATGATCTCCACTGTCACAGTCCAGCCTCCTTCTCGTTCAGCAATCCTTCCGCCACCAGCCGACGTGCCCAGCCCTGCCAGCCCTCGAACAGGTGGCAGCGCCAGCCGCGCGCGCGGGCGACGGCGATATTCGCCTCCCGGTCGTCGGTGAACAGCAGCGAACCGGGCGGCAGGCCACAATCGGCCTCCACCCGTTCATAGATGCGCGGGTCGGGTTTCGTCACCCCCAAATGGCCGGAAACATAGGCCCTGTCGAATTCCGACAGGAAATCATAGCGGGTTTTCGCGTAATCGAAGCTGCCGATGCCGAAATTCGTCAGGGCGAAGACCGCGACGCCGCGCGACCGCAAGGCCCGCAGCAGCGTGACGGATCCGTCAATGCGCGGGGAGGCCATGTCGAGCCAGTTGTCATGCCACATGCGGATTTCTTCGGCCCAGTCGGGGGTGCGGTCGGCCAGATCGTAGATCGTATCGCGGAAGGGGGCACCTGCGTCGATGGCCTCGTTCATCGCGTGCAGGTCCACTTCGGCGAACAGCGCCTCACGTTGGGCGCGGCCGATCTGCCAGTCGTAGAACCGTTCAGGGTTCCATTCCAGCAGCACATTGCCGATGTCGAAGATCACGGCCTGCGGTGTTGTCATCTCCGTCTCCTGTTCACGGTTTCACGCCAGAGCGTATAAAGCCCGGCGCCGCAGATCAGCGCGATGCCGGCCCAGGCGGTCGCATCGGGCCACTGGCCGAAGACCGTGACACCCCAGAGAATCGCCAGCGGCATGGCCACATATTCAAAGGGCGCGATCAGCGCCGCCTCGCACAGACGGTAGGCCTGGCTGACCATCAACCCGCCGATGCCCACGGCAAGACCTGTCGCCAGAAAGACCGGCCAGTCCTGCGCGGGCGGCCAAACCCAAGGGCGGAACAGAAACTCCAGCGAGGGGTTGCCGCTGCCCGCAAGATGGCCGTCGCCGACGATCAGGCCCATGCAGGTGCTGACCAGAATGAAACCGCACTGGACGTAGAAATTCAGCGTTGCTGCGCTTTCGGTATCGCGCAGGCGCCGCGTCATCATATGGGTCGAGGCATAGGTGAAGGCCGAGATGAAAACCAGAACTGCCGCCGGATGCAGCGCCCCCGCACCGGGGCGCATCATGATCAGCACCCCCGCCAGACCTGCCGCCACCGCAGCCCAGCGGCGCGGGCCGACATGTTCGTGCAGCACCACGACTGACAGCAGCGTCACCACCAGCGGGCTGACAAAGGCGATGGCCACCGCATCGGCCAGCGGCAGCGCGGCGAGGCCAAGGAAATAGGTGATGTTCGACAGCATCACAAAGCTGACACGCAGAAGATGCCCGCGCGGGCGGCGGGTGCGCAATTGCCGGAAACTGCCGGTCAGGCCGATGAAGGTCAGGATGAAGGCCATGCTGATGGCCGACCGGGTCAGGATCACCTGATGCAGCGGATAGCCGCCCGACAGCGCCTTGATCGCCACATCGTTGATCGACAGGACCGAGGCGCCGCCGATGGCGCAAAGGATACCCAACAGGGTGGTGCGGGGGGATGCCTGCGAAATCATGGCCGCAGCTTAGTCCCCCTCCACGCGCCGTCTGTTCCGCCCGCGACGGCGGGACGGAACATTCGCGTCACCGCCGCAGCGCGCGTTCCAGCGCGTCAAGAAAGCGCGAGCGGTCGGCCTTGGCGAAGGGCCGGCCGCCGCCCTGACGGAACGGATCGGCGCTGCGCAGATCGGCCATCAGGTCGCGCGTGGCCAGTGCCATGCCGATATTGGCGGTGGTCAGCGCCTCGCCATTGGGTTTCAGCACCGCCGCCCCTGCCGCCACGCATTTCGCCGCCAGCGGGATGTCGCCCGTCACCACCACATCGCCGGGTCCGGCGGTGGCGGCGATCCATTTGTCAGCCTCGTCCGGGCCTTCTGCGACGAAGACGCTTTCCACCAGCGGATTGGCCGACGGCCGGATGCCGCCATTCGACACCAGGACCATGCGGATGCGGTGGCGCGTCGCCACCGTTTCCGCCTCGGCCTTCACCGGGCAGGCATCCGCGTCGATGAGGATGCGGCGCTCAGTCATACAGCGCCGCGGCGTGGAAGCCGATGTGATCCTCGATGAAGCTGGAGACGAAGAAATAGCTGTGGTCGTAGCCCTTCTGCATGCGGAAGATCCCCCCCTGCCGCCGCGCCGCCATCGCCTCGGCCAGTGCCTCGGGTTTCAGGAGGTCAAGGAACTGGTCGGCCGAGCCTTGGTCGATCAGGATCGGGCCGTCAAAGCCGCGCTTGCGCATCAGCAGTGTCGCGTCATGCGGCGCCCATTTTGCCTCGTCCGCGCCCAGATAGGCGGTGAACTGCTTGCGGCCCCAGTCGCTTGCCGAAGGGTTGGCAATGGGCGCAAAGGCCGAGACAGAGCGGAACCGGCCCGGAAAGCTCATGCCGATGGTCAGCGCGCCATGGCCGCCCATGGAATGCCCGGTGATCGCCTGCCGTTCCTCGGCCACAGGGAAGGCCTTGAAGATCAGCTCGGGCAGTTCTTCCGTCACATAATCCCACATGCGGAAATGGGTGGACCACGGCTTTTCCGTGGCATTGACGTAGAAGCCCGCACCCTGACCCAGATCATAGGCCTCGTCATTCGGCACATCGGCGCCGCGCGGCGAGGTGTCGGGGAAGACCAGCGCAACGCCCGCCTCGGCCGCCCATTTCTGCGCGCCCGCCTTCACCATCGCATTCTCATGCGTGCAGGTCAGGCCGGACAGATACCAGATCACCGGCACAGGGCCACGCTCGGCCTCTTCCGGCAGGAACAGGCCGAAGGTCATGTCGCAGCCGCAGGCGGTGGAGCCATGGCTGTAGACGCCCTGCACGCCACCATAGGCGCGGTTTTCGGAAACGGTTTTCATCGTCGGTCCTCCTTAGCCCGTGATCCAGGCGATGATCATTGTGACGGTCAGGATACTGGCCGCCGTGGATACAAGAATGGCAGTGGACACCCGTTGCGGGGCCACGCCGTAATGTTGCGCAAGGATATAGACATTGCCCGCGACCGGAAGGCTTGCCGCCGCCACCATGACGCCCGCCGCCGACGGATCGACCGGGAAGATCACGAAGGCCGCCAGCGCCACCAGCGCCGGATGCAGCGCCAGCTTGGCGAAGGACAGCCAGATCGCGACGCCCAGCCGATCCGCCCCGCGCCCGGCCAGCGAGGCGCCGATGGCGAACAGCGCGCCGGGGGTGGCGGCACCGCCGAGGATGCCCAGAAACTCGTTCACCGGGCCGGGCACCGGCAGCGCCGCGCCGGACCAGATCAGCCCCAGCACGATCGACACCACCATCGGGTTCTTCAGCCAGCCCATTGCCAGCATGCGCAGCGTCTGCAACCCCGGTCGCCCGCCCCGCGCGGCGGTGATGATCAGCGTGATGAGGGACGAAAACACCACCATGTCCACCGTCAGCACCATCAGCACCGGCCCGGCCGCCTGTGGCCCCAGCAGCACGACCAGCATGGGCACGCCCAGAAAGCCGGTATTGCCCGATTGCGCACATTGCGCCTCCATCGCCGCTTCCTCGACCCCGCGGCCACGCGCCATGGCGATGGCCATGACCGCCGCATAAAGCAGCAGCGAGGCCGAAAGATAGGCCAGCACGAAGGGCAGGTCGAAGATTTCCGCAAGGCTCAGGTTCGCGGCAAAGCGGAACAGCATGGCCGACAGCGCGAAGTAGAACACGAATTTGGTCAGCCAGGCCACACCTTCGGGCGGGAAGAACCGTTTCCGGCCCGCCAGATACCCCACCGCGATCAGGGCGAAGAAGGGCAGGGTTTTCACAAGTATCGGCAGCATGTTCCGGGGTCCGAGCGTTGGCCCAAGCTTTCACGCCGCGCGGGCGGATGCAAGGCAGGTTCAGCTCTGCGTCTGCGCGTCGGGGTTGTGCTGTCCGGGCAGGCTGCGGCCATTGGCGCGCAGGGTTGCCACCAGCCGGCCGTCGCCGCCGGTGACCATGATGTCATAAATCGCGCTGCGCCCGCTGCGTGACAATTCGGTCGCCGTGGCGGTCAGCGTCTCGCCCCCGCGCGCCGGGCTGACGAAGGTGATCTGGTTCACCTGCGCCACCATCGGCACGTTATGGCTGTTGGCGGCATAGGCAAAGGCGCTGTCGGCCAGCGCGAAGATGAACCCGCCGTGGCAGATGCCGTGACTGTTCAGATGCTGCGGCCCCAGATCGAGGCACATCACAGCCCGGCCCGGCGCCACCTCGACCAGCCGCGTGGCAAGGGTCCGGTTGGCCTCGTCCCCCGCCCACATGGTTGCGGCGCAGGCTTCGGCAAGCGCCTGCGGCCCCATCAGCCGTTCTCTTTCAGAACGGTGCCCGCAAGGTAAAGCGAGCCACAGATCAGCACCCGTGCCTGCGGGTTGCGGTCGGCGACTCCGGCCAGCGCGGCAGCGACGCTTTCGGCCTCTGCGGCCACGATGCCCGCCTTGCGCGCGGCCTCGGCGGTCACTTCGGCGGGCAGCGTATTCTTCTCGCCCGGAATCGAGACGGCATGCAGTTCTGCCAGATGCGGTGCCAGCGGGCGCAGGTAACCGCCGATATCCTTGGTGTTCAGCATACCGCAAATGGCGAAAGTCGGACGCGCAGGCATGGCGGCCAGTGTCGCGGCAATAGCCTCGCCCCCCGCCGGGTTGTGGCCGCCGTCGAGCCACAGCTCCACCCCCGGCGCCAGATCGACCAGCGGACCCTGACGCAGACGCTGCATCCGGGCGGGCCAGAAGGCGCGGGCTACTGCCGCCTCGCAGGCGGTCTCCGACGCGCCCAGATGGCGCAGCGCGGCCAGTGCAGCCCCGGCATTCTGGATCTGGTGCGGCCCCGGCAGGTTGGGCAGCGGCAGGTCCAGAAGGCCGGTTTCATCCTGAAACACCAGCCGCCCGCGTTCAGTTGTCACATGCCAGTGCTGGCCATGCACCAGAAGCGGCGCCCCGAGCCGCGCCGCGCGCGCCTCGATCACGTCCAGCGCCGCATCTTCCTGCGGGCCGACCACGCAGGGCACGCCGCGCTTGAGGATCCCGGCCTTTTCGCCCGCAATCTCGGGCAGGGTTTCGCCCAGATATTGCTGATGGTCGATGGAAATGGGCGTCAGCACCGTCAGTGCCGGGCGATCCACCACATTTGTGGCGTCCAGTCGCCCGCCAAGCCCCACTTCCAGCAGCGTGTAGTCCGCCGGGGTGCGGGAAAAAGCCAGCAGCGCGGCGCAGGTGGTGATCTCGAAAAACGTGATCTCTTCGCCACCATTCGCCGCGACGCATTCATCAAGCAGCGCGGCCAGCGCGTCCTCGGAAATCAGCTCGCCCGCCAGCCGGATACGTTCATGGAACCACGCCAGATGCGGCGAGGTATAGGCGTGGACAAGTTTTCCATCGGCCTCCAGCCCGGCGCGGATCATGGCCTGGGTCGAGCCCTTGCCATTGGTCCCGGCCAGGTGGATCACCGGCGGCAGCACCCGTTCCGGGTGGTCAAGCGCCGCCAGAAGACGGTGCACCCGGTCCAGCGTGAGGTCGATGATCTTGGGATGGAATTCCATCATACGCGCCAGAATCGCGTCGGAACGGCTGGTATCGGTCATCGCGGCCTCGGAGGCGGAATGTGTGGGGAAGGGGCGGGCCAGCCTTGGCCCGCGAAAGCTCAGCCCTGCGCGGGCGCGGGCTGTTCCACCGGCTGCGCCGGGGGCAGATCGCCATGCACGGCGGGCGTCTGTCTTGTCAGCATACGCAGGATGGTGACCAGCTCCTCCCGCAGCTTCTTGCGGTGGGTCACCCGGTCCAGCATGCCGTGATCCAGCAGATATTCGGCGCGCTGGAACCCCTCGGGCAGCTTTTCGCGGATGGTCTGTTCAATGACGCGCGGCCCGGCGAAGCAGATCAGCGCGTTCGGCTCGGCGATCTGCACATCGCCCAGCATGGCGTAAGAGGCCGTCACACCGCCGGTCGTCGGATGGGTCAGCACCACGATATAGGGCAGCCCCGCTTCCTTCAGCATCTGCACCGCCACGGTCGAACGCGGCATCTGCATCAGCGACAGAATGCCTTCCTGCATCCGGGCGCCACCAGCGGCGGAAAACAGGATCAGCGGCCGCTTCAGCGCCACGGCCCGTTCAGCCGCTGCCACGATGGCATTGCCGACATACATGCCCATCGAGCCGCCCATGAACGAAAAGTCCTGCGCCACGGCGACAACCGGGGTGCGCAGCATCTCGCCCTCGGCGACCAGCATGGCATCCTTCTCGCCGGTGGCTTTCTGCGCGGCCTTCATCCGTTCGGGGTATTTCTTCTGGTCGCGGAAATGCAGTGGATCGGCAACCGGCTCGGGCACCTTCACCTCGACAAAGACGCCGCCGTCAAACAGCGCCGCAAACCGTTCGCGCGGGGTGATCGCCATATGGTGATCGCAATGCGTGCAGACATTCTGGTTCTCCGCCAGCTCGCGGTGAAACAGCATCGTCCCGCATTCGGGGCATTTCGTCCAAAGGTTCTCGGGCACCTCGCGGCGCGAGAACAGCGAGTTGATCTTCGGGCGGACGTAATTGCTGATCCAGTTCATCCCGGCGGGCCCCTCTTGCGCAGTCGCGTTCCGAAATAAGCCGCGAAGCCCGGAATTGCAATCGCGCGCGGCGTTCTGCCGATCATGCCGCGCGCCAGCTTGCCCGGATACATCCCGCGCAGTATGACGGCGCGGTTCCCCGGAGACCTGCCCTTGACCGCTTTTTCGCGCCTTTGCCGCCAAGCCCGATTCCCCGCCGTGCTTGCCCTTGCCGCCCTGCTGCTGTCGGGTTGCGTCCTGCCTGCGGGTGGACCCGCGGCGGATTATCACCGACGCCCGGTCACGCCCGGCAAGGTGGTTGTGGCCGCGCCTTCGGGCTATTGCATCGAGCCCGCTTCGGTGGTCGAACGCGCGGATACCGCGCTGGTCCTGCTGGGGCGTTGTGCCGGGGCCGAGACGCGTGGTCCTGCCGTGCTGACCGCCAGCGTGGGCGCGGCGGGTTCGGCTTCCGGTCTGGATATTGTTTCGGGAGGGCAGGAACTTGCCGCCTTCTTCCGATCGGAGCGCGGACGCGCCGCGCTCAGCCGGCGCGGGCGGGCCGGGGATGTTACGCTGCATCAGGCGGTGGGCATTCCGGGGGCTTTCCTTCTGCGCTTTGACGACAAGGGGGCAAAGGCTGCCGCCATGCAGCCGGAAAGCTGGCGTGCGATCCTGACCTTGCGGGGCCGGCTGGTCAGCCTCTCGGTCAGTGGAATCGCGGGGCAGCCCGGTCTGGGCCGCACGGAGAGCCGTGCCCTGCTGGAAGCCTTCGTAACCGCGGTGCGACGGGCCAATCCGGGTGCGGCTGTGACGCAATGAAGCGCGAAAAGACGCGAAATTCCGGCAGCTTGGGGTGGCGTTCTTAATCATTTGAGGTGATAAACGAATCGTTTCCGCATGTGAAACGGTTTACCCGGCGGCAAGCGTCGTCCGGCGGATCATCAATGGTGACATGGGCAACAAACTTGACAACCTTCTGGACCGGCTGACCCAGCGCAGGTTCGAACGTCGCTGGGCGGGATGGGCCGACCGTGCCACCCAGATGGGGCTTGAGGAACTGCGCGACCTGCGCGGCCGCGCCCGCGCCGCGCGCCGCCAGCTTGACCGCGTGATCCATGTCGCCGAACATCGCCTTGCCCTGCCGGTCATCGGCTCCAACGCCCTGCGCAAACCCATGGGCTCGGACTGGGTCTGGCGCCCCGATCTGTGGAAGGGCGAGATCCCGGTGCCGGGCTTTTCATCGGTCCCCTCGAAACAGCCAATCTGCGAGGGTGCGACTCTGTTCCACGATTGCCGCCGGTCAGAACTGACCGTCCGGCAGGTGCGCAACACCCGCGAATCCGATCTGGCGCCCTTTGGCCTGCGCATGGATGTGTTCCGCTTCGACGGTTCGTTCCTGTCACTGGTGCTGGACCTGCCGCCTGAGGCGGTGCAGGGCCTGCGCCTGCGCCACCTGATCCGGCTTGACGTGATCGTCGAGATGGAAAAGCCGCTGGAAATATTCGCCCGTCTCAATGTGCGTCACGGCCCCAATGTCGAACAGATCGTGCGCGAACTGCCGCTGGCGGAAGAGGAGGTGATGGTCGAATTCGACCTCGCCTATACGAAGATGAGCGAGAAGCGCGTCGAAAAGATGTGGGTCGATCTGATCTTCGAAGGCCCGGAAATGAACCAGATCATCCTGCGCGACGTCACCCTGTCGCGTCGGCCCCGTGCGGATATTTGAGGCAGGCGTCATGGCGGAAGCGAAGCTGACAAAGACCAAGGTTCGGGCGGGGATCTGGGAAGGGCTGCTGACGGCGGAAGGCGGCATCCCCGCGCTGGAAGTGCTGCATCTGGAACAGAAGCTGCCCGGCCTGACTGTGACCGAAGTGCCGGGCCAGCCGGGCCACTACGCCGTGCGCTTGCCCATCCCTGTTACCGTGCTGACCGAAGGGGTGCAGACCTTCCTGTTCCGCGATGCGATCACGGGCGACAAGCTGGGGCATTTCACCATCATCACCGGGGTGGCGATGGAGGATGACCTGCGGGCCGAAGTTGACCTGCTGCGCGCCGAACTCGACATGCTGAAACGCGCTTTCCGGCGGCACTGCCTGGAAACCACGGGCTGAGCGTTGCGCGCCGCTTCTGCCGGGCGCGAGCAAAAGTTTTCCTGAAAACTTTTGCAAATTTCTTCAAAGAAATTTGCGGGCTCTGGACTTTCCGGCCGGGGTGACCAGATTCACCCCGACAGGATCAGGAGGCCGCATGTCCCGCTTTGCCAAGACCGCCGAGGCCGTCGCCCGGCTGACCCCCGAACAATACCGCGTCACGCAGGAAAACGGGACCGAGCGTCCGTTCACCGGTGAATACGATCATCATTTCGAGCCGGGTATCTATGTGGACATCGTGTCAGGCGAGCCACTGTTTTCCTCGGCCGACAAATATAACAGCGGCTGTGGCTGGCCCGCCTTTGCGCGTCCCATCGACGAGGCGCATATGGTGGAGCTGCGCGACATCACCCATGGCATGATCCGGACCGAGGTGCGGTCAACCCATGGCGACAGCCATCTGGGCCATGTGTTCCCGGACGGCCCCCGCGAAATGGGCGGGCTGCGCTACTGCATCAATTCCGCCAGCCTTCGCTTCATCCCGAAGGACCGGATGGAAGAGGAAGGCTATGGCGACTGGCTCGACCGGGTGTAACCCCGGTCGCTTCATGCCCAGGTTCGGAAGAACTTGCCGGCAGGGGACAGGGTGAAGATCTCGCAGCCCTCTGCCGTCACACCCACCGAATGCTCGTATTGCGCCGAAAGTGACTTGTCGCGGGTGACGGCGGTCCAGTCGTCGGCCAGCACCTTGGTTTCGGGGCGGCCAAGGTTCACCATCGGTTCAATGGTGAAGAACATACCTTCCTCCAGCACCGCACCGCTGCCCGCGCGGCCGTAGTGCAGCACGTTCGGCGGGGCGTGGAACACCCGGCCAAGGCCGTGGCCGCAGAAGTCGCGCACCACCGACATGCGGCTGGCCTCGACATAGGTCTGGATCGCGTTGCCGATATCACCGAAAGTATTGCCCGGCTTCACCGCCGCAATCCCGCGCATCAAGCCCTCGTGCGTGACCTCGATCAGCCGTTCCGCCTTGCGGCCCAGATTGCCCGCCACGAACATGCGGCTGGTGTCGCCATACCAGCCGTCCACAATCACGGTGACGTCGATATTCAGGATGTCGCCATCCGCCAGCACCTTGTTGCCGGGGATGCCGTGGCAGACCACATGGTTGACGCTGATGCACGACGCATGGCGATACCCCTTGTAGCCGATCGTGGCCGAGATCACGCCACGGCGTTCAACCTCGGCGGTGATGAATTCGTCCAGCTCGCCCGTGGTCGCGCCCGGTTTCACCAGCGGGATCACCGCATCAAGGATCTCGGCCGCCACCTGCCCGGCGGCGCGCATCCCGGCGAAATCAGCCGGGTCATAGATGCGGATGCCATCCTTGGTCACGCGGCCGCGAGTCTCTTTCACGGGGTATCCTTTCCTTAAGGCTTGCGTCTAGATAAAGCCTCGGGCAGCAAAAGACCAGAGCCGGGCCGAAGTCAGGAGCGTGACAGGCGCGGCTTTCGCGGATCGGCAAGGAGAGCGCCATGACCAACCCCACCGCCGCCATGCTGGTGATCGGCGATGAAATCCTGTCGGGGCGCACGCGCGACAGCAATACCCATTATCTTGCGGGCGAACTGACACAGCGCGGCATCCGGCTGATGGAGGCGCGGGTGGTGGCCGATGATCATGCGGCCATCGTCGAGGCGGTGAATGCACTGCGCGGGCGCTGGGATCATCTGTTTACCAGCGGCGGTATCGGGCCGACGCATGACGACATCACCGCCGATGCCGTAGCGGCGGCCTTCGGTCTTGGTATCAGCCACCGCGCCGATGCCATGGCGCTGTTGCAGGCGCATTACGACCGCGCGGGGCTGGAATTCAACACGGCCCGGCAGCGCATGGCGCGTATCCCGGACACGGCAACCCTGATCGACAATCCGGTCAGCACAGCGCCCGGCTTCACGCTGGGCAATGTGCATGTGATGGCGGGCGTGCCCAACATCTTTCAGGCCATGGTGGCCAGCGTGTTGCCCACGCTCACGGGGGGCGAGCCATTGTTGAGCCAGTCGCTCCGCGTCAATCGCGGCGAGGGCGAGATTGCCGGGCCTTTCGCGGCCTTGGCAGCCGATTTCCCCGATCTGTCGATGGGCTCTTACCCGTTCATCCAGAACGGTGCCCATGGCACTAATCTTGTCATCAGGGGCACCGATCCCGCGCAGCTGGATGCCGCGATGACCCGGCTTTGCGCGTTGTTCTCGTGATGGGGGGGCAACTCAGTCCTGCACGGCTGGCCGAGGTGATGGAGGCGACATGGCCCCCTGCCCGCAGCTTTATCGAAGGCCCGTGGCGTCTGCGCGACGGGCAGGGCGGTGGGCAGCGGGTGTCGGCGACCACGGCGGAAGGGGATTGGACCGACGCCGATCTGCCGCTGGCCGAGGCTGCGATGACGGCGCTGGGGCAGAAGCATCTCTTCCTGATCCGCGCAGGCGATGCAGCGCTGGATGCGGCACTGGAGGCACGGGGCTACCGGGTGAACGATCCGGTGGTGGCCTATGCCGCCCCTGCCGAGGATCTGGCGCAGCCGGTCAGCGGCATGGCGGCCTTCCTGCACTGGCCGCCCCTTGCGATTGCCGCCGACATCTGGGCGGCCGGGGGCATCGGTCCGGCGCGGCTGGCGGTGATGGACCGGGTGGCGGGGCCAAAAGTGGCGATCCTCGGGCGCACCGATGACACGCCTTCCGGCGCGGCCTTTGTGGCAGTTTCCGGTGATGTGGCCATGCTGCATGCGCTGGAGGTGCCCACCACGATGCGGCGGCGGGGCGCGGCGGCGGTGATGATGCGCGCGGCGGCGGGCTGGGCGGTGGCGCAGGGGGCCACCACCTTCGCCGTGGTGGTGACCGAGGCAAATGACCCCGCCCGCGCGCTTTACGCGCGGCTGGGTATGGTCGAGGCCGGACGCTACCATTACCGGCTGAAGGATTGAGGGATGTGGCGCGGACCCGGCCTTGCTCTGGCATTGGTGATCCCTTCCGCCACGCTGGCGGCGCCGCTGGCGCTGAACCTGCCCGGTCCGGCGACCGAGACCGCACGCATCACCGAACCCGGTGCCAGCTACCGCATGCCGGTCGGCCCCTGGCGCGAGGGGGAGATGGAGACGCGTCTCGCCGAAGGCACGGTCGAGCAGGTGGCCTGGCGCATCGCGGAAGCCATGACCACGCTGGATTTGCTGGGCCCCTTGCGGGCGCAATTGCAGGCGGCAGGCTGGCAGGTGCTTTACGAATGCGAAACCGAAGCCTGCGGGGGTTTCGACTTCCGCTATGACCTGTTGTTGATGACCGAGCCGGACATGCACGTCGATCTGGGCGATTTTCGCTATCTCGCTGCCGTGCAAGGGGACGAGGTGCTTAGCCTGATGGTCAGCCGGTCGCAGGCCTCGGGCTTCGTGCAGATGACGCGGGTGCAGCCGGGCGAGGCGCCCGAGGAAACCGGGGGGCAGGCAGTGCTGCTGCCCGATGCGGAAACACCGCCTTCCGTCGTCTCGGGTGCGGCCGCAAGCATCGGCGCCACGCTGGAGGCGCAGGGCCATGCCGTGCTGGAGGGGCTGGATTTCGCTTCGGGTGCGGCGCGGCTGGAGGCCGGGGACAACCCGGCCCTGATGGCACTGGCCGACTGGCTGGCGACCAATCCGGCTCGGCGCATCGCACTGGTCGGCCATACCGATGCCTCGGGCAGCCTTGCCGCCAATCTGGCGTTGTCGAAGCAGCGTGCGGCGGCCGTGCGGCAGGCGTTGATTGCCGCGGGCGCCGATGGCAAGCGGATCGAGGCGCAGGGCGTGGGCTATCTTTCCCCGCGCGCCAGCAACCTGACCGAAGCCGGCCGCATGGCGAACCGGCGTGTCGAGGTCATCCTCACCTCTACCGAATAGCGGCGCCTTCCCACGCCGCGCACTTTGGCGTAAAGGCAGCGCAAAGGAGTGCGCCCCATGAGCCTGAACACCTTCGGTCACCTGTTCCGCGTCACCACATGGGGCGAAAGCCATGGCCCCGCGCTGGGCGCCACGGTCGATGGTTGCCCGCCGGGGGTCGAGATCGAGGCGGCGGCGCTGCAACACTGGCTCGACCGGCGCAAACCAGGGCAGAACAAGTTCACCACCCAGCGGCAAGAGGCCGATGCGGTGAAGATCCTCTCGGGCGTGTTCGAGGGGCGCTCCACCGGCACGCCGATACAGCTGATGATCGAGAATACCGACCAGCGGTCCAAGGATTACGGCGACATCGCCCGCGCCTTCCGCCCCGGTCATGCCGATCTGGCCTATCACCTGAAATATGGCCTGCGCGATTATCGCGGCGGTGGCCGGTCCTCGGCGCGCGAAACTGCCGCGCGGGTGGCGGCAGGGGGCGTCGCGCGCGCGGCACTGGCCGCGCTGGTGCCGGGGCTGACGATCACCGGCTATATGGTGCAGGTCGGCCCGCATGGCATCGACCGCAGCCGCTTTGACGCGGCCGAGATCGAGCGCAACCCCTTCTGGTGCCCCGATGCCGTGGCAGCGGAAGGCTGGGCCAGCTATCTGGATGACCTGCGGCTGAACCACAATTCGGTGGGCGCGGTGATCGAGGTCGTGGCCTCCGGTGTGCCTGCCGGGCTGGGCGCACCGCTTTACGGCAAGCTCGACAGCGATCTGGCGGCGGCCATGATGTCGATCAACGCGGTGAAGGCGGTCGAGATCGGCGAAGGTATGGCGGCGGCGGCGCTGACCGGGGTGGAGAACGCCGACGAGATGCGCATGGGGCCGAACGGGCCGGAATTCCTGTCGAACCACGCGGGCGGCATTCTGGGCGGCATTTCCACCGGACAGGATGTGGTGGTGCGTTTCGCGGTGAAGCCGACCTCCTCGATCCTGACGCCGCGCAAGACCGTGAATCAGGCGGGTGAGGAGATCGAGTTGATCACCAAAGGCCGCCACGACCCCTGCGTCGGCATCCGCGCCGTGCCGGTGGGCGAGGCGATGATGGCCTGCGTCCTGCTCGATCACCTGCTGCTAGATCGCGGCCAGACCGGCGGTGTGCGCGGCACCGTCGGGTGAGGCGCAAATCTTTTGCGAAAAGATTTGCAAATTCGTTGATCAACGAATTTGCGCCTTGCCCTGACCGCGCAGGCGGGTGTGAAACGCGCGCAGCAGCGGCACGCGGCGGGGGCGGAAGCTTTCGTCGCTTTGCGTGACCTCTGACATCTGGTGCAGCTTGAAACGGCGGAAGTCGTTGCGCAAACAGCACCAGGCCAGCAGCATCAGCGATTTGTCCAGCCAGACCACCGACAGCGGCCAGATCCGGCGCTGGCTGCTTTGGCCCGCATTATCCTCGTAGCGCAGGTCCAGCGCGCATTCGGCCCAGATCGCCTCGCGGATCAGGCCCAGATTTGGCGGAGCGGGCTGGCGCGGCTCGAAGCGGTAGATTTCCTGCGCGGCATGCAACGCCTGCCGCTGCACCCTTTCGGGCAGGGTGGCGATGATGCGGGCGGCGGCGGTTTCAGCCGCGCGGGCCAGCACCGGGTCGCCCGAAAGGCGGATCTCGGCCAGCCCGAGCATCAGCGCCTCGACCTCCATCCGGGTGAACATCTGCGGCGGCAGGGCCGGGTCTTCGGTCAGCGTGTAGCCCACCCCGGCCTCGCCGTCGATCCGCGCACCTGCGGCACGCAGGCTGCCGATGTCGCGGTAAAGTGTGCGGGGCGAGACTTCAAGCTCCGCTGCCAGCCGCGCGGCCGTGGCGGGCGGGGGCAGGCGACGCAGGGCATCCAGCAGGCGGAACAGGCGGTCGGGTCGGGCCATGATGCTGACAGCTTTCGTCAGGAGGGGTGCAGCATAACAATGGCATGCAGAAAGAAAAGGAGCCTGCCATGCTAACCCTCTATCACGCGCCCAATTCGCGGTCCTCGCGCGTCCTGACCCTGATCGAGGAGATGGGGATCAGGGATGAGGTGGCGCTGCGTCCCGTCACGATCCGCCGGTTCGATGGTTCCGGCGGGCCGGATGCGGCGAACCCGCACCCCGAGGGCAAGGTGCCGCTGCTGGACCATGACGGGACACTGATTTCGGAAACAGCGGCTATCATGCTTTATCTGACGGCGCTGTTCCCGCAGGGCGGCATGGCGCCGCCGCCCGGCGATCCGCAGCGGGGCGCGTATCTGACCTGGCTGTTCTGGTATGGTGCCGTCATGGAACCCGCGCTGATTGTCGCGCGCAGCGGGCTGTCGCATCCGGCCTTCACCGCCACATGGCGCGGGACAGATGAGGTGACGGCGCGGATTTCGGCGGCGCTGGCGCGCGGACCGTGGCTGCTGGGCGAACGCTATTCGGCGGCCGATCTGCTGGTGCATTCGCCTTATGCCTGGTTCCGCGAGGCGACGCCGGACGATCCGGCGATCCGCGACTGGGTGGCGCGCTGTCAGACGCGCCCGGCGGTGGCGGCGATGCAGGCACGGGATGCGGCGCTGATGGCGGGTTAGGGCCGCGCGCGGGTCTCGCGGGCGCGCTGCACGGCAAGGATACCGGCCATGACCACCACGACCCCGGCAATGTCGGTGGCCCGGATCTGTTCGCCCAGCAGCGCGGCTGCGATGGCCACGCCAAAGAACGGGTTGAGAAAGTGGAAGCTCGACGCCTTCACCGCGCCGATCTGGCGCACCAGCGCGAACCACAGCACCGTTGCCGCGATGCCGGGCATGAAAATCTGATAGGTCATCGCGGCGATCCACTGCGGGTTCGTCGGCAGGTGCCAGCTTTCCAGCAGCCCGCCCGCGATCCACAGAACCGCCGCCCCGACCCACATCTGAAGCCCGACGATGATCCAGAGATTGCCACCCGAGGCCGCGCCACGCAGGGTCAGCGTTGCGGTGGCCAGCGCCAGCGCGGCGGCAAGGCAGAAGACCACGCCCAGCGGGTCGGCTCCGCCGGTCAGCCGCGCCGCCATGATCAGCGCCACGCCACTGAAACCGAGCGCGAGGCCCAGCACGCCCAGCGGTGACAGCCGTTCCCCGCGGAAGGCCCAACCCAGCGCCGCAACGATCAGCGGCATGGAAGAGGCGATGATCGCGGCCAGAGATGCCTCGATCCACTGCATCGCGATGAAGTTGAGGCCCAGATACAGCGCGTTCTGGCACAGGCCGAAGATCAGCGTTGCCCGCCATTGCGCCCGCGTCAGGCGCAGGCTTTGCCCCAGCAGCAGGCCGATGCCCACCGCAACCACGCCCGAGATACTGAACCGCAGCGCCAGCGACAACAGCGGCGGCGCCTCGGCCACGATGATGCGGGCCACGGCATAGGCCGAGGACCAGATCAGGGCAAAGCACAGGCCGGTGACAAGGGCGCGCAGGTTCACGGGGCAATCCGGGCAAAGGAAGGGCGCAAGAAAAAGGCCGCCTCGCGGGCGGCCTTGGCGAACGGCGCGGGGCCGATCAGGCGTTCACGCTGTCTTTCAGCGCTTTTGCGATGGTGAATTTCACCTGCTTGTCCGCCGGCTTGGTCACGGTTTCGCCGGTGGCCGGGTTGCGCACCTGACGTTCCGGGCGGGCACGGCAGACGACCTTGCCAAGGCCCGGCAGCGTGACGGCGCCACCGGCGGCCACTTCCCGCGCCACGATGGCGGCGATCGCATCCAGCGCGGCGCCGGCGGTCTTCTTGTCTGCGCCCATCGCGTCGGACAGGGCGGCCACGAGTTGCGTCTTGGTCATCGGTTTCGACATTTTCTTTCCTTTGGTCTTGTCCCCGCTGTTTGGCGGAGAATAAGCCCCTCGGGGCATGGATGGACAGTGCTACACAGGTTTTCGCGGCAAAGTGCAAGCCCAGAATGCCGGGATGCGCGCCCTGCCGCGCTGCTGCATCGCAGCGTTACAGGAAGGCGGTTTCCTCGAAGCTGCGCAACTTCCGGCTGTGGATACGTTCAACCGGCATGTCGCGCAACTGTTCCATGGCGTGAATGCCGATCAGCAGATGGCGCGCAACCTGACTGCGGTAGAAATCGGTTGCCATGCCGGGCAGCTTCAGCTCGCCATGCAGCGGCTTGTCCGAGACGCAGAGCAGCGTGCCATAGGGCACCCGGAAGCGGAAACCGTTGGCGGCGATGGTGGCGCTTTCCATGTCCAGCGCGACGGCGCGCGACTGGCTGAGCCGCTGCACCGGGCCGGACTGGTCGCGCAGTTCCCAGTTGCGGTTGTCGATGGTGGCAACCGTGCCGGTGCGCATGATCCGTTTCAGTTCGTAACCCTGCAACTGGGTCACATGCTCCACCGCGCGCTCCAGTGCGATCTGGATTTCCGCCAGCGCCGGGATCGGCACCCAGATCGGCAGGTCGTCGTCCAGAACGTGATCTTCGCGCAGATAGGCATGGGCCAGCACGAAATCACCAAGGCTCTGCGAATTGCGCAGGCCCGCGCAATGGCCCACCATCAGCCAGGCATGTGGGCGCAGCACGGCGATATGGTCGGTCGCGGTCTTGGCGTTCGAGGGGCCGACGCCGATATTGACCAGCGTGATGCCCTGCCCGTCGGGGCGCTTCAGGTGATAGGTCGGCATCTGCGGCATCTTGGGCAGCACCACAAGATCGCCGTCAGGCGTGGTAATCTCGGCATTGCCGGGCGCCACGAACGAGGAATAGCCCGAGGCCGGATCGCCCAGAACCTTGCGGGCATAGGCCTCAAATTCATCCACATAGAACTGATAGTTGGTGAACAGGACGTGGTTCTGGAAATGCCCGGCATCGGTCGCGGTATAATGCGACAGTCGCGCCAGCGAGTAATCCACCCTTTGCGCGGTGAACGGCGCCAGCGGGCGCGAGCCGTCGGGATATTCGGTCAGCACGCCATTCACGATGTCGTCGTTGGTGGTGGCCAGATCCGGCACGTCGAACACGTCACGCAGCGGGAAATCCAGCACGCCCTCCTGCGGCACCAGAACGCCGGGGCGGTTGGCCAGCGCGAAATGCACCGGGATCGGGGTTTGCGACGGGCCGATGGCGATGGGCACGCCGTGATTTTCGATCAGCAGGCCCAACTGCTGGATCAGGTAATTGCGGAACAGGTCGGGCCGGGTGATCGTGGCGACATAGGTGCCGGGCTGGGCCACATGGCCGAAGGACAGCCGCGAATCCGCCTTGGCGAAGCTGGTGGTGACCAGCCGGATCTCGGGATAGCAGGCCCGCAGCCGCGTTTCGGGGCGATTGCCCTGCATCACCGCGTTGAAACCAGCAGTCAGATGCGCGACGGCGGCATCGTAAAGGTCTTGCAGCCGGTCAACGGCGGCGGTCGGATCGGTGAAATATTCCTGCGCCGGATCGGCCGGCGCGTTTTGCGTTTCGGTAAACTGCGTCACATCTTTTTCCATTTTTTTGATCGCCCTTTTTGCACCTTTGCCGGGGGGCAAATCAAGTCTGTTATGGGGGCGCTAACGCAGGCTGGTGAAAGCCGCGTGACATGCGGTCGCGTCGCCACGGCTTGCCAAGGGCGGCGACAGGGCCGAAAACGGGGGAAAGGGAAGGGCGGGGCAGGATGGAACGGCATTTACTGGCAATCGGTTACGGCTATTCGGCGCGGGCACTGACGCGGCGCCTTCTGGCGCAGGGCTGGCGGGTCACCGGCACCACACGCAGCGCCGACCGTGCGGCTGCCATGGTGTCCGATGGGGTGACGCCCCTTGTCTGGCCCGGTGCCGATCTGGGCACAGCGGTCATGGGGGCGAGCCATATCCTGCTTTCCGCCGCGCCGGATGCGGCGGGCGATCCGGTTCTGACGGCGGCGCCAGAGGTGTTCGACCGGCCGTTGCCGGGGCTGCGTTGGCTGGGCTATCTGTCCACCACGGGGGTTTATGGCGACCACGCGGGCGGCTGGGTGGATGAGACGACGCCGCTGACCCCCGGCACCACACGCGGCCATCAGCGCGTCGCGGCCGAGGCCGGGTGGCAGGCGCTCGCCGCCGCGCAGGGCCTGCCCCTGCATATCTTCCGCCTTGCCGGGATCTACGGCCCCGGCCGTGGCCCGTTCCGCAAGGTGCAGGACGGCACCGCGCAGCGGATTGTGAAGCCGGGTCAATATTTCTCGCGCATCCATGTCGAGGACATCGCGCAGGTGCTGGGCGCTTCGATCAACCGGCCCGAGCCGGGGGCGATCTACAATGTCTGTGACGACGATCCATCGCCGCCGCAGGATGTGCTGACCCATGCGGCCGAGTTGCTGGGGGTGGACCTGCCGCCCGTGGTGCCGATTGACGAGGCCCAGATGACGCCGATGGCCCGCAGTTTCTATGCCGAAAGCAAGCGGGTGCGGAATGACCGGATGAAGCATGAGCTTGGCGTGCAGCTTGCCTATCCGACCTATCGGGAGGGGCTGGCGGCGCTACTGGCCGAACATCTCAGGTCAGGCGATTGAGGAGCGCCATAAGTTGCGCCCGCTCTGCCCGGTTCAGCGGCTCCAGCGTGGCGGCGCTGATGCGCAGCCCGTCGGCATAGCGCGCGGCGATCAGCGCGGCGCCTGCCTCGGTCAGGGTGACGGTCAGGCGGCGCTTGTCGCCCGGATCGGCGGCGCGGGTCACAAGGCCCAGCTTTTCCAGCCGTCCCACCACGCCCTTCACCGTTGCCGCATCCATCGAGGCCGCGCGGCCCAGATGGTTCTGGCTCAGCGGCCCCTGCTGGTGCAGCCGCACAAGACAGGCGAATTGCATGGCGGTGATTTCGGGGATGTGCTGCGAGAAGATCGCAAGGTGCCGCTGCGTCACCCGCCGCAGCAGGTAACCGACCTGATCGTCCAGCACATAGGGTTCGGTTTCCTCGCTCACCCCTCTCCGATAACGGCGGGGGGCGGCGGGGGCAAGCGCTTTGCCACCAAAGCTGTCGTCATCAAAACCGTTGACAGCGGGCGGCAGATCGCCGCAGGATGTTTGTATACAAACAATCTGCCTGCCTTTCCCGCCCCGTCCCGCAACCCGCGAGGCCGTTTGTGACCGATTACGCGCGCCCTGAAACGCTTGATCATGCGCTTGGCCTGCTGGCGGCGGGGGGCTGGCGTGTGCTGGCGGGCGGAACGGATCTTTACCCCGCCACGCCGCGCCGCGCGCTGGACTTCGCCGCACTGGACCTGACCGCGCTGCCGGGGATGACCGCGATCACCGAAACCCCCGAGGGGCTGCGTATCGGCGCGGGGGCCACATGGTCCGCACTGGCTGCGGCCGATCTGCCGCCGGCCTGTGCGGCCCTGCAACACGCGTCGCGGCAGGTGGGGGGCTGGCAGATCCAGAATGCGGGCACCATCGGCGGCAATCTCTGCAATGCCTCGCCCGCCGCCGATGGTGCGCCGCCGCTGCTTGTGCTGGAGGCAGAGCTGGAGCTTGCCTCGCCCCGTGGTCCGCGCCGCCTGCCGCTGGCCGAATTTCTGACCGGGGTGCGGCAAACGGCGCTTGCGGTGGATGAACTGCTGCTGGCCGTGCATCTGCCACGCAAGGCGCTGACGGGGCGGTCGGCCTTCCAGAAGCTGGGCGCGCGGGCGCATCTGGTGATCTCCATCGCCATGGTGGCGGCGCGGCTGCGGCTGGAGGGCGGAGTGATTGCCGAGCTTGCACTCTCCGCCGGGGCCTGTGCGCCGACCGCGCGCCGTCTGGCAGCGGCGGAAACGGCCTGCCGGGGTCTACCTCTGGCCGAGGCACTGGCGCGCATCACGCCCGATCTGCTGGCCGCTGACCTTGCCCCAATCGACGACGTGCGCGGCAGCGCCGCCTATCGGCTGGAGGCGGCGGCAGAACTGACCCGCCGCACGATGGAGGCCTCGGCATGATCTGCGTTAACGGCAAGCCTGTCTCCCTAAGCGGCACCACCCGACGCCTGTCGGATGCGCTGCGGGAGGAGGCGGGGCTGACCGGCACCAAGGTCGGCTGCGATGCCGGTGATTGCGGCGCCTGCACCGTGCTCATGGATGGTGCGCCGGTCTGCGCCTGCCTCACGCCCACCGCCCGCGCCAAAGGCCGCGATGTTACCACCATCGAGGCCGACGATCCGCTGCTGACCGCGCTTCGCGCCAGCTTCCTGCGTCATGGTGCGGCACAGTGCGGCATATGCACCCCCGGCATGCTGATGACGGCGCTGGCGCTGCTGCGCCGCAACTCCACGCCCTCGCGCGCCGATGCCGAGGCCGCCTTGGGCGGTGTTCTGTGTCGCTGCACCGGCTATCAGGCCATTATCACAGCAGTCTGCGATACCGCGCCGCCGCCTGCCGCGCCCGAGGGGCGGGTGGGGCAGGCCATTCCCCGGCTGGATGGTGCCGCCAAGGTGGCGGGCGATCTGTTCGGCGCCGATGTCTGGCAGAAGGGCGGGCTGGTGGCGCGGGCGATCCGGTCGCCTCATCCGCATGCGCGCTTCACCTTCGGTGATCTGGCAGCCTGGGCCGCGGCGCAGCAGGCACAGGTGTTCACGGCTGCCGACATCCCCGGTCGCAATGCCTTTGGCGTCATCCCGGCCTTCGCAGACCAACCCGCGCTGGCCGAGGGCACGGCCCGCTTCCGGGGCGAGGCGGTCGCGTTGGTGGCCTTCGAGGATGGGGCGGAACCAGACCTTTCCAGCTTCCCGGTCAACTGGCAGCCTTTGCCGCCGGTGACGATGGCAAAGGCCGTGGCGCCGGATGCGCCGCTTGTCCATCCTTCCCGTCCCGGCAATCTGCTGATCGCAGGTCGGGTCCGGCGCGGCGATGCCGCTGCCGCGCTGGCGGATTCGGCCTTCGTGGTCGAGGGCGAGATGCAGACCGCTTTCGTCGAACATGCCTATATCGAGCCCGAGGCGGGTGCCGCCTGGATGGAAGGTGACACGCTTTGCATCCGGGCCTGCACCCAGGCGCCTGTGATGGACCGCGACGATACCGCCGCCGTGCTGGGCCTATCGCCGGAGCGGCTGCGTATCCTGCCCTCGGCGGTGGGGGGCGGGTTCGGCTCGAAACTGGATGTCAGCCTGCAACCGCTGATCGGGCTTGTCGCGCTGCGCACCGGGCGGCCGGTGCGGATGACCTACAGCCGCAGCGAAAGCATGACTTCCACCACCAAGCGCCATCCGGGGCGGATGCGCGCGGCGCTGGGCTGCGATGCCGAAGGGCGGCTGACGGGCATGACCTTTGACGGCAGTTTCGACACCGGCGCCTATGCAAGCTGGGGCCCGACGGTGGCCAACCGCGTGCCGGTTCATGCCTCCGGCCCCTACCGGATGCCCGCCTATGCGGCCGAAGCGCGGGCGGTGCATACGCATGGCCCGGTTTCCGGCGCGTTCCGGGGCTTCGGTGTGCCGCAGGCGATGCTGCTGTCGGAAACGCTGATGGACCGGCTGGCCGAAACGGCAGGCATCGACGCGCTGGAGTTCCGGCTGCGCAACGCCCTGCGCGCGGGCGACGAAACCGCCACCGGCCAGCACCTCGCCGCACCGGGCATACATGAATGCCTGATCGCGCTGCGCCCGCATTGGCAGCGCGCCTTGGTCGAGGCGCAGGCGCCGGGGCGCGGGGTGGGGCTGGCGACCTGCTGGTATGGCTGCGGCAATACCTCGCTGCCCAATCCGTCGACCATGCGGCTGGGCCTGACCAGTGCGGGCGTCCCGGTGCTGCATCAGGGCGCGACAGACATCGGGCAGGGGTCCAACACCGTCATCCCGCAGATCGCGGCCGAGGCGCTGGGCCTGCCGCTTGCCGCCTTTCGCCTGATCGGCCCCGATACCGCACTGACGCCGGACGCGGGCAAGACCTCGGCCAGCCGGCAGACCTTCGTCTCGGGGCGTGCCGCGCAGGCGTCCGGGGCGGCGCTGCGGGCCGAGATCCTGCGGCGGCTGAACCTCGGTCAGGGCGCGCGGCTGACGCTGGAAGGCGCCACGCTGACAGGCACCGAAAACGGCCGGACCGCGCGGCTCGACCTGTCCGCGCTGCCCGAGGGCCCCTTTGGCTATGTGCTGATGGCCGAGGAAAGCTATGACCCGCCCACTGCGGCCCTGGACGAAAACGGGCAGGGCATCCCCTATGCCGTCTATGGCTTCGGCGCGCAGATGGTGGAGCTTGAGGTCGATGCTGCGCTGGGCACCGTGCGGCTGCTGAAAATCACCGCCGCGCATGACCTTGGCCGCGCCATCAACCCGCTGCTGGCAAGGGGCCAGATCGAGGGCGGTATCGCGCAGGGTATCGGCCTTGCGCTGATGGAGGAATACCTGCCCGGCCGGACCGAGAACCTGCATGATTACCTGATCCCCACCACCTCGGACGTGCCGCCCATTGAAAGCCTACTGATCGAGGTGCCGGACCCGGAAGGCCCCTTCGGCGCCAAGGGCCTTGGCGAACACACGCTGATCCCGACAGCGCCCGCAATCCTCAATGCGATCCGGCACGCGACCGGCATCGCGCTGACCCGCGTGCCGGTTCTGCCGCATCGGCTTCGCGCGGCGATTTCGGGGGGTAGGGCATGAGGCTGCTTTTATCTTGGCTTAAGTATCCTCGGGGGTGTGGGGGCCGACAGCCCCCACCAACCTCGCCATCCGGGGCCACGCCATGACCAGTGCGCCTTCCGAAAAGATCCGCTGCGATGCCTGTCCGGTGATGTGCTACATCGCCCACGGTCAGACCGGCGCCTGCGACCGCTATGCCAATGATGCGGGTCGCATCGTCCGCACCGATCCCCTGGTGATGCTGTCGCAGGCTCTGGCATCGGGCACCCCGGTCATTCCCTTCGCAGGTGCCGGCTGGGAGGGCACGTTGGCCCCGACCGACGCCACCGTCACCGCCATAGGCGCAGGCACCACCTACCCGGATTTCAAACCCGCGCCCTTCATCGTCGCCTCCCGTCCCGAGGGCGCCGACATGGTGACCGTGGTGACAGAGGCGATCTTTTCCTACTGCGGCGTCAAGGTGAAAATCGACACCGACCGCTTCCTTGGCCCCGAGGGCGCCACGGTCCGCGCGGGGGGCGAGGCGGTGGGGCATGTCACCACGGCCGAATATGGCTCGCAGATGCTGTCACTGGGGGGGGTGCATCACCTCACCGGCGGGTCAAAACCCGAAGGGCGGCTGACCTGTTCCACCCTGCTCGCGCTCTGCAACCGGGAGGCGGTGGAGTTGGCAATCGACGGCGGCTCGACCGTTATCGTGCAGGCGGGGCGCGCGCCGATTGTGGATGGCAAGCCCGAGCACCGGATGCGCGTCGGCTGTGGCTCTGCCACCATCGGGATGTTCGCGGCGCAATGGCAGGGTCTGGTGGACGAGGTGGTGGTGGTGGACGACCATATCACCGGCGTGGTGTCGGAACATCAGGCGGGCAAGGTGATCGGCTGGCCGCCCAGCGGCATCCGCATAAAGGGGCATCGGTCCACCCCCGGCCGCTATTTCCGCGTCTCCGACCCCGGCCTTGGCTGGGGCGGCACCCGGCTGACCGACCCGCTGGAAATCCTCGGGTCCTGGGAGCCGAAGAAGGGTGCGCGGCCGGGGCTGAGCCTGTTGATGGTTTCGACCACGGGTGAGGATTGGGGCTTCTACATCCTCGACGACAGCCTGACCCCGCAACCCGCCCCGCTGCCCGAAGCCCTGCGCGCCACTGTCGATCTGATCGCGGAAAACTGTGAACCCTCGCTTTGCACGGTGCTGTTCATGGGCGGGGCAGGGGGCAGCCTGCGGGCAGGGGTCACGCGCAATCCGGTGCGGCTGACGCGTTCGGTCCAGACCGGGGAAACCGTGCTGACCTCGGGTGGCGCCGACTGCTACATCTGGCCCGGCGGCGGCATCACCTTCATGGTGGATGTGACGCGCCTGCCGCCCGGCGCTTTCGGCTATGTGCCGACCCCGGCGCTGGTGGCTCCGCTGGAGTTCACCCTGCCGCGCGACGCCTATCTTGCGCTGGGGGGCCACGCCGAGGCGATCCGCGATCTGCCCGACATCCTGCGCGTGGGCGGCGAATACCCGACCGCCGCGCGCATCCTGCCACGGGGGGAAGCATGATGGCCGCCGAAGCCCGCCGCCTGCCCGATGGCCGCCTGCATCTGCACCACGGCCCGATGGACCTGATCCTTGGCGCCGATGGCACGTCAGAGGCGGTAGAGGCCGCTTTCACCGCTGCCACCGCCCGCTTCGCGCCGCTGCTGGAGGAACTCGTCGCCGAGCTTCCCGCGCTGCGCAGCGCTGCGTCGCTGCCCCTGCACGGGGCCACAGCGCGGCGGATGGCACAGGCGGTGGCGCCGCATCGGCCGGGTTTCATCACCCCGATGGCCGCCGTTGCGGGTGCGGTGGCCGAGACGGTGCTGGACGTCATGCCGCGTCCCGGCCTGACCCGCGCCCATGTGAACAACGGCGGCGACATCGCGCTGTATCTGACGCCCGGCACCCGCTACAGCGCCGCCATCGCGGGCAGCGAGGCCCGCGTGACGATCCAGCATGCCGATCCGGTGCGCGGCATCGCCACCTCGGGCTGGCGCGGGCGCAGCCAGTCGCTTGGCATTGCCGATGCCGTCACCGTGCTGGCCGCCAGCGCCGCCGCCGCCGATGCCGCCGCGACGATGATCGCCAACGCGGTGGACCTGCCGGGCCATCCCGGCATTACCCGTCTGCCCGCGCGGCAGGTGAAGCATGACAGCGACCTTGGCGATCTGCCAGTGACCATCGGCGTGGCGCCATTGACCAGGGATGAGGCAGAGACCGCCCTGGCCCGCGGCGCGGTCGTCGCCCGACGGCTGATCAATTCGGAAGTGATTGCCGGGGCGGCGCTTTTCCTCCACCCTTGCCTGCAAACCCTCGGCCAGCCGCTGCTGGCCCCCATGCCGGAGCCCTGCCTTGGCTGATTTTCCCATCCGCAAGATCGTGACGCTGACCGAAGAGATCCGCCATGACGGCGGCCCCGCGCCCGACGGGCCGCGCCTGCGCGGCGCCGTGGTCGCGGTGGTGAAGAACCCCTTTGCCGGGCGCTTCGTGCCCGACCTGCAAGCCGCGATGGATGACCTGAAGCCGCTGGGCCTTGCCATGACCGACCGGCTGATTTCGGCGTTGGGGGGGCGGGACGGTATCGACGCCTATGGCAAGGGCGCCATCGTCGGCGCGGCGGGCGAGCTGGAGCATGGCGCGCTCTGGCACGTTCCGGGCGGCTATGCGATGCGCGAGCGGCTCGGCGAAAGCCGCGCCATCGTGCCCTCGGCCAAGAAGCTGGGGCCGATGGGTGCCAGCATCGACATTCCCATCGGTCATATCAACGCGGCCTATGTCCGCAGTCATTTCGACGCGATGGAGGTCACGGTTCCCGATGCGCCAAAGCCGGACGAGATCGCCTTTATCCTCGTCATGGCCAAGGGGCCGCGTATCCATGCCCGGATGGGCGGGCTGGAAGTGCATCAAGTGAAGGGGGAGGACGGGCTGCGATGATCCGGCGCGGCGGTCTTGCACTTGGCCTTGCGCTCGCCCCGGCGGGGGCCCTGGCCTGTGCGCTGCCGCCGTCGATCATCCTGACGCTGCCGACCGGGCATTACATGGCCGGGGCGGCCGGGGTAGTGGCGCTGACCGCGCTGTGGGGCGGCGCGGCGCGGCGGCTGCCCGCCTTCCGCGCCCGGCTGCTGCTGGAGCGCGCGGTGTTTCTGCCCGAAACGCTGACATCTTACCTCAGCTTTCTGGCGCTCTTGGGGCTGCTGTTTCTTGGCTTCACCGGCACACGCGATCCGATGCACAACCTGCTGACGCTGGTATTCTGGACCGGGATCTGGGTGGCGCTGCCGCTGGCCTCGCTGATCTTCGGTAACCTGTGGCGGGCGCTGAACCCGTGGACCGGGCCGGTGCGGCTGACCCGCCGGCTGATCGGGCGCGAGCGCGGCATCGGCCTTGCGCGGTTCGGCCACTGGCCCGCCGTAGCGGGGCTGCTGGGGTTCCTCTGGTTCCAGCTTGTTTCACTTTCGCCCGACGATCCGCTGGTGCTGGCGCAGGTGATCGGGGTCTACTGGCTGGCGGTGTTCGTCCTTGCCGTGCTGGAGGGCGAAAATTGGGTGCAAGAGGGTGAGTTCATGACGCTCTACCTAGGTTTCCTCGCCCGCATCGCCCCCTTCTGGCTGGAGATCGACGGTCCCCGCGCCCGGCTTTACGCGGGCCTGCCGGGCACGCAAATCCTGCGCCTGCCGCCGCTGGCACCCTCGACCGTGATCTTCGTCACGCTGGCGCTGGCAGGGCTGACCTTCGACGGGCTGATGGAGACCTTCTTCTGGATGGCGCTGATTGGCGAGAACCCGCTGGAATTCACCGGCCGGTCCGCTGTGCAGGGGGTCAACACGCTGGGCCTGCTGGCGGTCTGGGCGCTGACGGCGGGCAGTATTCTGGGCGTGCTGGCGCTGGGGCGGCGGCTGGGGCGACACACCGGGCCGTTCTGGGCCGGTGCGGGGCCTGCCATGCTGGCCTTCCTTGCCATCGCGGCGGGTTATCACGCGGCGCATTATCTGGTGACGCTGCTGACGTCTGGCCAATATGTGCTGGCGGCAATGAACGACCCGTTCTTCCGGGGTGATGCCCTGCTGGGGCTGGAGCCGTTCTTCGTGGGCTTCGGCTTCCTGACCGATCAGGCGGCGATGACGGCGATCTGGAACAGCCAGTTCGCCCTGATCCTTGGTGCACATCTTCTGGCGCTGCTGCTGGCACTGCATCTGTCGGCGCGGGTGGGCGATACCCGCGCCATCGCCCATCTGCCGATGACCGCGCTGATGGTGGGATACACGGTTCTTGGGCTCTGGCTCTTGTCCTCGCCCAGGGGGGTGTGAAACAAGTCATTGCAAATAATGCTGTTTTTATTTGCAAACATACAAAACCATACGGGCGGAACGCCCGGCCAACAGGGGAGACGATGATGACGACCGACCTCGCAGGCCTCAAGACCAACCGCCGCCGCGTTCTGGGCGGCCTTGCCGCCGGGGGCGCGCTGATGCTGGGCGCGGCGCCGCGCTTCGTGCAGGCGCAATCCTCGGCCCCGATCAAACTGGGGTTCCAGTTGCACCGCACCGGCATCGGCGCCGCCTACGGCCGCTGGTATGAACGCACGACGCAAGCGGCGCTGAAGCTCCTGAACGATCAGGGCGGCATCAATGGTCGCCCGGTCGAAATCGTGTTCGAGGATGACGGCACCGACCCCAAGCGCGGCGCCGAGGTGGTGGAAAAGCTGACCACGCAGGCCGGGTGCGACCTGATTTTCGGGCCGCTGTTCAGCCATGTCGTCATCGGCTCTGCCCCCCGCGCGGGCGAGTTGAAGGTGCCCTATCTGGTTTGCTCTGAAGGCTATCACGTTGCCAGCGGCATGCTGAACCGCTGGACGCTGCAACCGGGCATCACCGATGTGCGCGCGCAGGTCAGTTCCATGGCGCCCTGGGTCATGCAAAACCTCGGCAAGAAGGTGACCATGGTCTTCCCTGACTATGCTTTCGGCCATGATCACCGCGATTTCTTTACCGAGGCGGTGAAGGCGCAGGGCGGCGAGGTGATCGCCCAGATCGCCATTCCGCCGACCGAGACCAGCTTCACCCGCTATCTGCCGCAGATTCCGGCGGAAACCGAAGTGCTGTATCATGTCATGGTTGGCCCCGCCGTCCTGACCTTCGTGAAGGAGTTGGGCGAGTTCTACGGCAGCGGCGCGCGCCCGCAGATTTTTGGCTTCATCGACAGTCTGGAGGCGGTGGATACCGCAGCACCCGGGCTGGAATTCCTTGAGGGCACGCATTTCTGGGAAGGCCATTGCCGGGTGAAACAGGCGGATGCGCCGGAATGGGAAAGCACCTATCGCGCCGCTGTGGGCGTGGATGACAACGGCGCCTCGGTCAGCGGTGCGCGGGACGTGGCGACCTATGCGCATATGTTTTCCTGCTGGGAGACGCTGTTCGTCATCAAGAAGGGGATGGAGGCCTCGGGCTATCAATCCACCGCGGACCGGCAGAAATTCGTCGAGGCCATCGAAGCGATGACGGCTTTCGACGCCGGGCTGGAGCATGTGCAGGGCGCCAAGACCTTCAACGGCAAGACCCATCAGGTGTTCGGCCAGCAGTTCATCTCGAAGGTCGAGGGCGGCAAGCTGATGCGGGTGCATGCGACCTCGATCGACGACGGCATGTATCCCGATGCGGTGGATTACACCGCGCAAAGCTTCTGAAAGGGGACAGGCGGGGGCCTTCGCGTCCCCGCCGCTGACATATGGGAACAGGACCGTTTCTTCTGCTCGCCTCGCTTGAAGGCATGGTGATGGCCGCCGTGCTGGCGCTGACCGCCGTAGGGCTGAGCCTCACTTTCGGCGTCATGCGGGTGGTCAATGTGGCGCATGGCGAGTTCTTCATGCTGGGCGCCGTGCTGGCCTGGGTGGTGGCGCAGGCGGTGCCCTCGGCGCCGCTGGGCTTTGTCGCGGCGCTGATCCTGTGCCCGCTGGTGGTGGGGGCGGTGGCGGCGCTGGCCGATACCGCAATCCTCAAGCGCCTGAATTACGACCCGGAGGCGACCATCGTGGCGACCATCGGGATTTCCTACATCCTGCAACAGGGCGCGCTGAGCTTCTTTGGCCCCGATGCCCGCGCGGTGGAGGCACCGTTCAGCCTGCGGCTGCAATTCCCGTGGTTCGGCTATTCCGGCTACAAGCTGTTCGTGGTGGTCGCGGCGGGGCTGGTCCTGCTGGCGGTCTGGCTGTTCATGACACGCAGCCGCGCGGGGCTGGTGATGCGCGCGACGCAGGTGGACCGCAATACCGCCCGCGCCTTCGGGATCAACGTCGATCGCGTCTATGCGGGCACCTTCGCGCTGGGCGCGGCGCTGGCCGCCGTGGCGGCGGTGCTGATCGTGCCGATCCAGCAGGCCCATTACCTGATGGGGCATGACCCGCTGCTCCTGAGCTTCATCGTTGTGATCATCGGCGGGCTGGGGTCCATCCGGGGCACGCTGATCGCGGCGCTGCTGATCGGGCTGTCGGACGGCATCATCTCGATGTTCTTCACGCCAACGCTGGCCAAGATCGTGGCGACGCTGGCGGTGGCGCTGGTGTTGGTGTTCCGCCCGCAGGGCCTGTTCGGGGCGCGGGCATGAGGGCGCTGTCGCTGCATCTGGCGGTTCTGGCCCTGCTGCTGGGGCTGCATTTCGTGCTGCCGGCCTATCACCACGCCAATCTGGCGCGGATCATGGTGCTGGCGGTCTTTGCCATGGGGTATAACATTGCCTTCGGCTACACGGGGCTGCTGAGCCTTGGCCATGCGTTGCTCCTGTCGGCGGGCATGTTCGGCGCGGGGCTGTTGATCCAGCATTTCGGGCTGACCGCCGCGCCTGCTTTGCTGATCGGCACCTTGGCTGGCGCCGCCATGGCCGCCGTGACCGGCTTGCTGGCGCTGCGCACCACCGGGGTCAGCCTGATGATCGTCACGCTGATGTTCGCGCAGGCAGGCTATCTGACGCTGCTTTACTTCGGTGCGGTCACCGGCGGGGACGAGGGCTTCCCCGTGCCCGCCGCCGGGCGGGTCGCCTTCGGGCTGAACCTTGCGGCAGAGGGGCCGCGCTATCTGGTGGCGCTGGGCCTGTTCGCGGTCGCGCTGATGGGCAATCTGGCGCTGGTGCGGTCGCGCTTCGGCCGCGTCATGGTCGCCATGCGCGAGAACGAGGAACGCAGCCGCATGCTGGGCTACAACCCCTTCGCGGTGAAGCTGGGGTTGATGGCGCTGTCCGGCCTTTATGCCGGGGCGGCGGGGGCGTTCTACGGGGTGATGTTCGGCTATGTCGGTGCCACCTTCGCCACCATCCCCTATTCCATCCTGCCCCTGCTTTACGTCCTCTTGGGCGGGGCAGGGGTGACCTTGGGGCCGCTTCTGGGCGCCGTTCTGATGTTCTATCTGATCGACTTGGCCTCCAGCCATACCACGGTGCAACTGGCGGTCACCGGCGGCGCGCTGCTGGTGCTGGTGCTGTTCGCGCCGAAGGGCATTCTGGGCAGCTTGCGGGAAAGGGGGCTGGCGTCATGGCTTCCATGATCTTGCAGGCCGAGGGTCTGAAGCGGCATTTTGGCGGGTTGAAGGCGGTGGATGGCGTCGATCTGGCGCTGAACGCGGGCGAGATTCATGCGCTGATCGGGCCGAATGGCGCGGGTAAGACCACGCTGGTCAGCCTGCTGTCGGGGCGGCAGGTGCCCGATGCCGGGACCATCCGCTTTGACGGCGCCGACATCACCCGCCTGCCCGCGCATGAACGGGTGCGGCGCGGTATCGGCTATACCTTCCAGATCACCGCGATCTATGCCGGGCTTTCGGTTTTCGACAACCTCGCGCTGGCGGTGCAGCGTGGCCATCCGCGCGATCTGTCCGGCGCGGTGACCGAGGCGGCGGCGCGGGTGGGGCTGGAGGCTCTGTTGCCGCAGATTGCCGGAACGCTCAGCTACGGGCATCAGCGGTTGTTGGAGATCGGCATGGGCCTTGCGCTGCATCCCCGGCTTCTGATCCTTGACGAGCCGACGCAGGGCTTTGCGGCGGGCGAGATCGAGGGGTTCATGGCGCTGGTGCGCGGGCTGGTGCCCGCAACGACTGTGCTGCTGATCGAACACAACATGGATGTGGTCATGGCGCTGGCCGAACGGATCACGGTGCTGGATCAGGGGCGCGTGCTGGCCTCGGGCCTGCCGGCCGAAATCCGCGCGAACCGGGCTGTGCAGGACGCCTATCTGGGGGGCAGCCATGCTGGTGATTGAGGGGCTGACCGCAGGCTATGGCGGCGCGCCGGTGCTGCATGGTGTGGGCCTGCATGCAGCGCCCGGCAAGGTGACCTGCGTCATGGGCCGCAATGGCGCGGGCAAGACTACGCTGATGCGGGCGATCATGGGCCAGTTGCGGGCGTCCTCGGGCACGATTCATCTGGATGGCGAGGCGCTGCATGGCCTGCCCGCGCATGAGGTGCCCCGTCATGGGGTGGCGCTGGTGCCGCAGGGGCGGCGGCTGTTCGGGCCGCTGACCGTGGCCGAGAATATCGAGATCGGGCTGATGACCCGCCGCAAGGGCCGCGCGGTGCGCGAGCATGTGCTGGACCTGTTTCCCCGGCTGCGTGAACGGCTGGACCAGCAGGCTCGCACGCTGTCGGGGGGCGAACAGCAGATGCTCGCGCTGGCCCGTGCGCTGTGTCTGGAACCCAAGGTCTTGCTGCTGGATGAACCGACCGAGGGGTTGCAGCCCTCGATGATCCGGCTGATTCGCGACACGGTGCTGAAGCTGAAGGCGACCGGCGTCGCCGTGGTGCTGGTGGAACAGCGGGTGGAGGCGGTGCTGGAGGTCGCGGATAGCGTGGCCTTCATGGCGCAGGGCCGGGTGGCCGAGGTGCTGCCGGCCCATGGGCTGACGCCGCAATCACCGCAATTCGCAACCTGGGTGGGGGTGTAGATGGCCGGGCTGGTCGCAGGGGTCGATGTCGGGGGGACGTTCACGGATCTGGTGATCTTCGATCCCGGCTCGGGCGCGGTGCGGCTGGCCAAGGTGCCGACGACGCTGGACAATCAGGCGCATGGGGTGATGGCGGCCTTTGAGGCCGCCGGGGCCGATCTGGCGCAGGTGGCGCTTGTGGTGCATGGCACCACGACCACCACCAACGCGGTGCTGGAACGCAACCTTTGCCGCACCGGGCTTGTGACGACGGAAGGCTTCCGCGATGTGCTGGAACTGGGCCGCCGCACCCGGCCGCAGCCCTATGGCATGACCGGCCGTTTCGTGCCGGTGATCCCGCGCGACCTGCGGCTGGAAGTGCCTGAGCGTATGGATGCCGAGGGCCGCGTGGTCACCCCGCTGGACGAGGCTGCGTTGCGCGACGCCATTACCGCGCTGGTGGCGGCGGGTTGCGAAAGTCTGGTCATCCACTTCCTGCACAGTTACGCCAACCCCGCGCATGAACTGCGCGCGCTGGAGATCGCGCGCGACCTCTGGCCCACGCCCTATATCACCGCCGGGCATCAACTGCTGTCGGAAAGCCGGGAGTTTGAACGCGGCGTGACGGCGGCGGTGAATGCGGCGGTGCAACCGTTGCTGGAGCGTTACGTCTCGCGCCTCGCGGCGGAACTGAAGGGCAGGGGCTACCGTGCTGACCTTCTGGTGATGAACGGCAATGGTGGCATGGTCAGTGCCGCCCATGTCGCGCGCGAGGCGGTGAAGACGGTGATGTCCGGCCCCGCTTCGGGAGTGATGGCGGCCTGCTACACCGGGCAGCGCGCCGGGATGGCGAACCTGATTACCTATGACATGGGAGGCACCTCGACCGATGTGGCGCTGATCCGCGACGCGCGCCCGCCGGTCTCGAACGAGATCGAGGTGGAATATGCCATGCCGATCCATGTGCCGATGGTGGATGTGCGCACCGTCGGCGCCGGTGGCGGGTCGATCGCGCGGGTCAATGCGGCGGGGATGCTGCGGGTCGGGCCGGAAAGCGCGGGCGCGATGCCCGGCCCGGTCTGCTATGGCCGGGGCGGCACGCAGGTCACGATTTCGGATGCGAACCTGATCCTTGGCCGCTTGCCCACCGAACGCTTCGGTCAGGCGGCAGAAGCCGCCCGCGCCGCGATGGAAGATCAGATCGCCCGCCCGCTGGGCCTGTCGGTCGAGGCCGCGGCCGAGGCGGTGCTGCGCATCGCCAATACCCATATGGCGGGGGCGATCCGCATGGTGTCGATCTCCATGGGGGCGGACCCCCGCGATTTTGCGCTGTTCGCCTTTGGCGGGGCAGGGCCGCTGCATGCGGCGGAGCTGGCGCGCGAACTCGCCATTCCGCGTGTGCTGATCCCGGCGCGGCCGGGGATCACCAATGCGCTGGGCTGCACGGTCGCCGATCTGCGCCACGATTTCGTGCGCACGGTGAACCGCCCGCTGGATACGGTGGATATGGATGCCGTCCATGCCCTCTGGGCCGGGCAAGAGGCACAGGGCCGCGCGCTGATCGCGGCCGAGGAAGTGGCGCTGATCGGGGTGGAGGCCGAATTTTCCGCCGATATGCAATTCGTCGGCCAGACCCACCTTCTGCGCGTGCCGCTGCCCGATGGCGCCCCCACGCGCGCCGATCTTCAGGCGCGGTTCGAGGCGGCCTATCACGCCCGGTTCCGCGTCGATCTGCCGGAGATTCGCGCCAATCTGGTGAACCTGAATTGCAGCGTCATCGGCCGCCGCCCCGATCTGGATCTGTCGCGCCTGATCGACCCGGCGGGGCGGCGCGATCTGGCGGGCGCCCTGACGGGGCGGCGGCAGGTCTGGTTCGGCGGTTGGCAGGATGTGCCGGTCTACCGCCGCGAATGGTTGCCCGCCGACGCGGTGCTGGAGGGCCCTGCGATCATCGAACAGATGGATACGACGACGCTTCTGCCCCCCGGCGACCGGATGGAGACGGATGCGATGGGCAATCTGATCCTGACAGTCGGAGGCGGCGCATGATTGACCCGGTGACACTCGCCGTCATTCAGGCGGGGTTGCAACAGGTCTGCGACGAGATGGACCTGACCTTCTCGCGCGCGGCCTTCTCGCCCGTCATTGCCGAGGCGGATGACCGTTCCGATGGTATCTATTCGGCGGAAGATGGCAGCCTGATCGCGCAAGGCGCGCGGGGGTTGCCGGTTTTCGTGGGCACGATGCAGTTTTCCACCCGCCACCTGATCGGGCGTATCGCCAGCGGCGAGACCTCGGCCCCAGAACCGGGCGACATTTATATCGTCAACGACCCCTACCTTGGCGGCACGCATCTGATGGATGTGCGCTTTGCGCTGCCCTTCTATCGGGCGGGGCGGCTGTGGTGCTGGCTGTCGAACACCGGCCACTGGCCAGATACGGGCGGCGCGGTGCCGGGGGGCTTTTCCGCCTCGGCCACGGCGGCGGAGCAAGAAGGGCTGCGCCTGCCGCCGGTGAAGCTGTTCAAGCGGGGGCAGATGGACCGCGAGATCTGGCAGATCATCTGTTCCAACATCCGCGTGTCCGGCCAGCGCATCGGGGATGTGAAGGCACAGGCGGCAGCGCTGCTGGTCGGGGCCGAACGGCTTGGCGCGCTGATGGACCGTTACGGCGATGATATCGTGGCCGGGGCGATTGCCGAGATGCGGGCGCTGGCGGCGCGGCAGATGCGCGCGAATATCGCGCTGGTGCCGGACGGGGTTTATACCGCGAAAGCCTGGGTGGACAGCGACGGGGTGGTGAACGAGCCGCTGGAAATCGCGCTCTCGGTGGCAAAAACCGCAGACGGGCTGGTCTTCGATTTCACCGGCTCGTCGGCGCCCTGCGCGGGGCCGATGAACTCGGTCCGTGCCACCACGCTGTCGTCGGTCTATCTGGCGATGCGGCATATCTTTCCCGATGTGCCGATCAGTGCGGGGGCCTTTGAGCCGCTCACAGTGCGCGGCATTGAAGGCACTTTCCTTGACGCCCATTACCCCCGCCCTGTGTCGGGCTGCGCGGCAGAGGTCAGCCAGCGCATCGCCGAGGCGGTGTTTGCCGCCATGGTGCAGGCGTTGCCGGACCGGGTGACCGCCGCACCGGCCGGGACCAGCGGCAATTTTGGTCTTGGCGGGCATGACCCGGAAAAGGGTCGCGACTATGTGATGTATCAGATTTCCGGTGGCGGTTATGGCGGCAATGCAGACCATGACGGACTGTCCAATGGCTGTTCCACCATCGGCATTTCCAAGGCGCCGCCGGTCGAGATCATGGAACAGAACTTCCCGGTGCTTTACCGCCGCTATGCGTTGCATGAAGGTTCGGGCGGGGCGGGGCGGTATCGGGGGGGCTTCGGGCTGGATTACGAGATCGAACTCCGGCGTGGCACCGCGCGGGCGAGCTTCGTGATGGACCACGGGCGAAGTGGCCCGCAAGGCGTGCTGGGCGGGCAGGATGGCGGGGTGAACCGGGTCGAGGTGATCCGGGGCGCCGAGGTCTGGGTGCCGCCGCATCTGTCCAAGGCACAGGACGTGCCGCTGCAACCCGGCGACCGGGTGCGTGTCCGCACGCCCGGCGGCGGCGGCTACGGCGATCCTGCAACGCGCGCGCCCGAAGCGGTGGCCGAGGATCTGCGGCTGGGCCGTTACACCGCCGAAGAAGTGGCGCGGCTGTTTAGGCGCTGAAACGAAAAACGCGCGCCGTTTGGCGCGCGTCCTGTTTCGCGGCGCTGGCGGATCAATCCCGCAGCAGCTCGTTGATCGAGGTCTTGGAGCGGGTCTGCGCATCCACCTTCTTCACGATCACCGCGCAGTAAAGGTTGATGCCGTTCTTCGACGGCATCGACCCGGCCACGACGACCGACCCTGCCGGAACCTCGCCATACATCACCTCGCCGGTTTCCCGATCGACGATCTTGGTCGATTTGCCAATGAACACCCCCATGCCGAGGACCGAGCCTTCGCGCACGATGCAGCCCTCAACGACTTCGGAGCGGGCACCGATGAAGCAATTGTCCTCGATGATGGTGGGGCCAGCTTGCATCGGTTCCAGCACGCCGCCGATGCCGACGCCACCCGACAGGTGGACGTTCTTGCCGATCTGCGCACAGGAGCCCACGGTGGCCCAGGTATCGACCATGGTGCCCTCGTCCACGAAGGCGCCAAGGTTTACGAAGCTGGGCATCAGCACAACGCCCTTGGCAATATGCGCGGATTTGCGGACGATGCAGTTCGGCACGGCGCGGAACCCGGCGGCCTTGAATTCAGCCTCGCCCCAGCCGTAAAACTTGCTGTCTACCTTGTCCCACCAGTTGCCCGCCTGCGGGCCACCGGATTGCAGTTCCATATCCTTCAGGCGGAAGCCCAGAAGAACGGCCTTTTTGGCCCATTGGTTGACATGCCAGTCGGAATTGCCGCGCTTTTCCGCCACGCGCAGGGTGCCCGCGCCCAAAGCTTCCAGCGTCGCCTCGACAGCATCGCGGGCTTCGCCCCTGGTTGCCGGGGTGATGGCGTCGCGCGCCTCCCATGCGGTTTCGATAGCGGCTTCCAGTGCGGCGTTGCTCATGGCGCTCCCTTCCCTATCCGGCGATTGCGCCATAGCCTATAGACGCAGGCCCCGGCCCGCGCAATCGCCGTTCCCGACCCGTGCCGCCTGTGCCGCGACCAAAACCAAGGAAGACCGCATGACCGACGACGCCCGCCAGCACCCGTTTCGTGACAGCCATCAGGACGTGGCGGCGACCCACCGTATTCCCGATACGCCGCAGACCCGTGCCCCGGCGTATCGGCTGGCCTTCACCGACACCGATTTTCTGATGCGCGAGGAGCTGCGGCCGGTACGGCTGCAACTGGAGTTGCTCAAGCCGCAGATGGTGCTGGACGAACGCGGGATCGAATCCACCATCGTGCTGTTTGGCGGCGCCCGTATCCCGGCGCCTGACCACAAGGAAGCGGCGAAAACCCCGGTTCTGGCGGAACTGTCGAAATATTACGACGAGGCGCGGCGCTTTGCCCGGATGATGACCGAGCGCAGCCTGCAAAGCTATGGTCGTGAGAATGTAATCGTGACCGGAGGCGGGCCGGGGGTGATGGAGGCCGGCAACCGCGGCGCCGATGATGCGGGCGGCCAGTCCATCGGGCTGAATATCGTGCTGCCGCATGAACAGGCACCGAATGCCTATGTGACGCCCGACCTGTCGTTCAACTTCCACTACTTCGCCATCCGCAAGATGCATTTCCTGATGCGGGCCAAGGCGATCTGCATCTTCCCCGGCGGCTTTGGCACGCTGGACGAGATGTTCGAAAGCCTGACCCTGATCCAGACCCGGCGAATGCGGCCCGTGCCCTTCCTGCTGTTCGGGCGCGGGTTCTGGGAGAAGATTATCAACTGGCAGGCCCTAGCCGAGGCCGGCACCATCAGTCCCGAGGATCTGGACCTGTTCCGTTATGTCGATACCGCGGAAGAGGCGGTGGCCATCATCGACGGCTGGCAGGAACCCTGCCCCTGATCACTGTCCCCTGATGCCTAGCGCAGGGCGCGGCCCTTGATAATGGCGTCGCGGCCAAAGCGGGCGCGGATTTGATCGGTCGCGGCCTCTGCCTTCGCCCGGGTGGCGGCCTGCGGGTCCAGGAGATCGGCAGTGGTGTCAGCCTCCTGCCCCGGCACCAGATCGGCGATGCCGCAGCCGATCAGCCGGTAGGCGGCCCCCTTCGGCACCTGATCGAACAGCGCCCGCGCCTCGCGGTAGATGCGGTCAGCCATCTGCGTCGGCGCGGGCAGGGCGTGGCGTCGGCTGACCTGCACGAAATCCGCACGTTTCAGCTTCAGCGTCACGGTCCGGCCCGCCAACCCCTTCGCCTTCGCCCGGTCGGCCACCTGCACCGCCAGCCGCCACAGATGCCCGTCCAGCAGATCGGCATCGGCGGTATCCTCGTTGAAGGTGGTCTCTTTCGAGATGGTCTTGAGCTTTTCGTCCCGGCTGACGCGGCGGCTGTCCTGCCCGCGCGCCAGATGCCAGAGCCGCCCGCCCATATGGCCGAAACGCGCCACCAGATCCGCCTGATCCCAGCGCAGCAGGTCAGCGATGGTGCGGATGCCCGCCGTTTCCAGCGCGGTCTGGGTGGCGGTGCCGACGCCCCAGATGATGCGGACGGGTTTCGGGGTCAGAAAGGCTTCGGTCTCGGCCTGACCGATCACCGAAAACCCGCGCGGCTTGTCGAGGTCAGAAGCGATCTTGGCCAGAAACTTGTTATGCGACAGGCCGATGGAGCCGGAGATGCCCAACTCTGTCTCCATCCGCCGCACAAGGCGAGCCAGCATCACCGCAGGCGGCGCGCCATGCAGACGCGCGGTGCCGGTGAGGTCGAGGAAAGCCTCATCAAGGCTCAGAGGTTCGATGGCAGGGGTCATATCCTCCATCATGGCGCGGATTTTGCGCGACACCTCGGCATAGACCTGTATGCGCGGCTTGATGACCACGGCAGAGGGGCAGAGCTTCAGCGCCTGAAACATCGGCATGGCCGAACGCACACCGGAAATCCGCGCGATATAGCAGCATGTGGAAACCACACCCCGCGTGCCGCCGCCCACGATGACCGGCTTGTCGGCCAGATCAGGATTGTCGCGTTTCTCGACCGAGGCATAGAAAGCGTCGCAATCCATATGGGCGATGGACAGATCCCAAAGCTCGGGGTGTGACAGCACGCGCGGGCTGCGACAGGCCGGGCAGCGGCTGCCGGTGTCGAAGGCGGTCAGGCAGGAACGGCAAAGCGCGGGCATGGCACCTTTTACCATACCCGCGCGACTCTGACAGTGGGGTGCAAATTCCTTCCTCAAGGAATTTGCAAAAGTTTTCAGGAAAACTTTTGCGTCACGCGGGGACCGGGCGGAAGGCCGGGCGCGCGCTGCGCTTGCGCTCATACCGGGCATAGCCCAGATCGGTGTGTTCAATCTCTGGCGCGCGGCCCGAGATGATGTCGGCCAGCAGACGGCCCGAGCCGCAGGACATCGTCCAGCCCAGCGTGCCGTGGCCGGTGTTGAGGAAAAGGTTCGAGATCGGCGAGCGGCCGACGATCGGTGTGCCATCGGGCGTCATCGGACGCAGCCCGGTCCAGAACTGGGCCTGCGACTGATCGCCCGCGCCACCGAACAGGTCTTCAACCGAATGGGTCAGTGTGGCTTGCCGTTTGGGGTTCAGGCTCAGGTCGAAGCCCGCGATTTCGGCCATGCCGCCCACGCGGATGCGGTCGCCCAGCCGGGTAATGGCGATCTTGTAGGTTTCATCCATCACGGTCGAAACCGGCGCACGGCTTTCATCGACCACCGGCACGGTGATCGAATAGCCCTTCAGCGGATAGACCGGCAGCGCGATGCCCAGAGGCGCCGCCAGCAGGGGCGAATAAGACCCCATGGCCAGCACGAAGCTATCGGCATGCACCCGGCCTTCCGAGGTTTCCACATAGGCGACGCGGCCCATCTCGGTATGGATGCGCTGGATCGACACCCCCCAGCGGAATTCGACACCGGCGGCGGCCGCCATATCGGCCAGACGGTTGGTGAACTTGAAGCAATCGCCGGTTTCATCGCCCGGCAGGCGCAGCCCGCCCGCGATCTTGTCAGCGCTGGCGGCCAGACCCGGCTCGGCGGCGACGCAGCCCGCGCGGTCCAGCACCTCGAAGGCCACGCCATCCTCGCGCAGAACCTCGATGTCTTTCGCGGCGCCTTCCACCTGCTTTTGCGTGCGGAACAGTTGCAGCGTGCCCTGCGTGCGCTCGTCATAGGCGATGCCGGTTTCGGCGCGCAACTCGCCCAGACAATCGCGCGAATATTCCGCCAACCGCACCATGCGCGACTTGTTCACATGGTAGGCGTCTGCGGTGCAGTTCATCAGCATTTTCGCCATCCAGCTCAGCTTGGCGAAATCGGGGCGCGGCTGGATGACCAGCGGCGCATGCTTCTGGAACATCCATTTCATCGCCTTCAGCGGGATGCCCGGCGCGGCCCAGGGGGCGGAATAGCCGGGGCTGACCTCGCCCGCATTGGCGAAAGAGGTTTCCAGCGCGGGGGCGGGCTGACGGTCGATCACCGTCACCTGATGGCCCTGACGGCTGAGATACCAGGCCGAGGTTACACCGATGACACCTGCGCCGAGGATGACGATTTTCATGGGCCGCTCCGCCAGTTGAAAGCCATGTGCAAATGATACCTTTTTGTCATGGAATTTTCTGGCGTTCTGCGGGTGCGAAATGCCCGGCTTCGGGAAAGTATTGCGTCAATGCCCGCTCTGGCGGAATATATCATCGACATGGCGTAAATATGCGCTGATCTGTCCCGACAATCTGGCCCTGTGCGGTGGAATCACTTGCCTATTGATCAGGCGGTTTGTGAAGTCCATCTTGGCGGGGATTGAATACCGGAGTTATCTGTCATGGATTTCGAAACCCTCATCGGTGGCAACGCCATCTTTCTTGCGCTTGCCGCCTTTGTCATCCTCTGCATCTTCCTTGGCGTGCGGATCGTGCCGCAAAGCCAGAAGCATGTGGTGGAACGCTTTGGCAGGCTGCGCGCGGTGCTGGGGCCGGGGTTGAACTTCGTCGTGCCCTTCCTTGACAGGATCGCGCACAAGGTCTCGATCCTTGAACGGCAGTTGCCCAATGCCAGCCAGGACGCGATCACCGCCGACAACGTGCTGGTGAAAGTGGAAACCAGCGTGTTCTACCGCATCACCGAGCCGGAAAAGACCGTCTACCGTATCCGCGATGTGGATGGCGCCATTGCCACCACGGTCGCCGGGATCGTGCGGTCGGAAATCGGCAAGCTGGAGCTGGATCAGGTGCAATCGAACCGGGCCGACCTTATCGCCAAGGTGCGCGAGCAGGTCGCTGTGATGGTCGATGACTGGGGGATCGAGGTGACGCGGGCCGAAATTCTTGACGTCAATCTGGACGAGGCGACCCGTGCCGCGATGCTTCAGCAGTTGAATGCCGAACGCGCCCGCCGCGCGCAGGTGACCGAGGCGGAGGGCAAGAAGCGCGCGGTAGAGCTGAACGCCGAGGCGGAGCTTTATGCGGCCGAGCAGCAGGCCAAGGCCCGCCGCATCCTTGCCGATGCCGAGGCCTATTCGACCGGGGTCATCGCGCAGGCGATCCGGGAAAACGGGTTGGAGGCGGCGCAATATCAGGTGGCGCTGAAACAGGTGGAGGCTCTGTCGGAGGTTGCCAGGGGCGACGGCAAGCAGACCATCCTCATGCCCGCACAGGCGCTGGAGGCGTTCGGCAATGCCTTCCAGATGCTGAAAGGGCGGGGCTGATCATGGCCTGGTGGCTCTGGGTCGCCGGGGGCTTCGTTCTGGGCATCGTCGAGGTGCTGGCGCCGGGATATGTGTTCCTTGGTTTCGCGCTGGGGGCGCTGGCGGTCGGCCTTGGTCTCTGGACCGGGCTGCTGACGTTGGCGCTGCCTGCCCAGATCGCGGTTTTCGCGCTGGTTTCGGTGGCTGCCTGGGCGGTGCTGCGCCGGATTTTTCCGCATCAGCGCGGCGAGGTGAAGCGCTGGACGCGCGACATCAATGACTGAATAGGGGAACCCGCCCCGCGCCTGCCACGTTGGTCCGCCAGAAACCCGGACAAGGGGAAAGATGATGACCGACAACAACATGCGCGAGGCGTCGCCTCGGACAACCCATATCCATACTTCGGAAAACCGTGGCTTTGCCACCGGCTTCATGCTGTTCGTTCTGGGCGGCGTGGTGGCAGTTCTGGCAATCCTCTGGTTTGCCATGGCCAATCCCACGGGCGGGCCTTCGTCTGCCCCGCAAGGCGGTGATGTCAATCTGACGATTGAAAGCCCGGCCGTGCCAAGCCCTTCTGAAAGTGCGGCTCCGGCAGAACCGGCACCTGCGGGTAACTGACTGGCCGTCAGGTCGCGCCCTCGACCACGGGCGCGGCCTGACGCGCATCATAACGGGCCCGCGCTTGCCAGACCTCGGGCTGATGCGAGGTGGCCCAGTCGCGCAGAGGTTCGAGCCGCGTGATCAGACTGGTTCCAAGCGAGGTCACTGCATATTCCACCTGCGGCGGTGACAGCGGCAAGACCGTGCGCGTGATCAGCCCATCCCGTTCCAACTGGCGGAGCGTGACTGCCAGCATACGCTGCGAAATTCCGTCGATCACCCGGCGCAAGGCATTGAACCGGCAAGGCCCGTTCGACAGTTCCAGCAGAACCAGCAAGGACCAGGCATCGCCGATCCGGTCCAGCACATCGCGGATCGGGCAGGGCTGGTTGGTCAGGTCGCGTGGCGGCAAGGCGGTTCCCCCGGTGTTACCATGTGACGAAAGAATGCGTATTCCGGTGCCCTCGGTCGGGGCGTATCAGGTTACTTATCGTAATCTGATAGCAAGGAAACAGGCAATGAAGATCTTTCTGATTGGTGCAAGCGGCATGATCGGTTCGCGTATTCTGGCCGAGGCGGTATCGCGCGGACATGAGGTGATCGCGGGCGCCCGGCGGCCAGAACGCATTGCGGCTTCGGCGCAGGTGCACCCCGTGGCGGTGGATACCGCCGATCCCGAAGGGCTGGCCGCGCAGGCCGCGCAGGCGGATGTGATCGTCGCCGCCGCCTCTCCGCGCAGCACGGGCGATGCGGTGGCCGAGATGGGCCAGATCGGCGCGGCGGTGATGCAGGCGGCAAAGGCAAGCGGCAGGCGGCTGGTGCTGGTGGGCGGCGCCGGATCGCTGAACCTGCCTGATGGCAGCCCGTTGCTGCCGCATCTGCCGCAGGAATATAAGGCTGAGGCGACCGGCATGAAGGCCGTGCGTGACCGGCTGCGCGACTCGGATCTTGACTGGACGTTCTTCGCTCCGGCGGGGCTGATCCAGCCGGGCGAGCGGACAGGCAGCTTCCGTCTGGGCACCGATACGCTGATTTCCGACGCCGAGGGCAACAGCCGCATCAGTGCCGAGGATTATGCCGTGGCTTTGGTGGACGAACTGGAAACCCCCGCCCACCGCCGCGGCATGATGACGATCGGCTACTGAGCCTCAGCGCGGCGGCAGTTCCGCGATGACGGCGCGGGCGGCGGCGGCCGGATCGGCCGCCTGCCAGACCGGGCGGCCGACCACGATGTGATCGGCGCCGTCGCCAATGGCTTGCGCCGGGGTCGCCACGCGCTTCTGGTCGCCCAGAGCGGCACCAGCGGGGCGCACCCCCGGCGTGACGATCAGCCGCCCCGCCGCCTGCGGCAGCGCGCGGATCATCGCGGCCTCCTGCGGGCTGGCGATCACGCCATCCGCCCCGGCCTCCAGCGCGCGGGCGGCGCGTTCCAGCGTGATTTCGTGGATGTCGCCCGGCACGATCAGGTTCGCATCCAGATCGGCCCGGTCGAGCGAGGTCAGCACCGTTACCGCAAGGATCTTGGTGTTGCTGCCGCGCCGCCCCTCGGCCGCAGCCCGCACCACCTGCGGGTCGCCATGCACGGTCAGGAAATCGAGGTCATATTGCGCGATGCCGCGCACCGCCGCTTCGACAGTGGCGCCGATGTCGAACAGCTTCATGTCCAGAAACACCCGCTTGCCGCGTTCCTGCTTCAACTCGTTCGCCAGTGCGAAACCGCCGCCGGTCAGCATCCCCAGCCCGATCTTGTAAAAGGATACTGCATCGCCAAGGCGATCAGCCAGCGCGAGGCCCTGCACGACATTCGGCACGTCTAGCGCCACGATCAGACGGTCGTCGCTCATCGGATACTCCTTTTTTACGGGTGGTCCGGCGCGGTTTGCCGCCAAGGCGCCGGGGTGTCAACTGGTGGCTGGGCGGCACCGGCAACAGAATGCTAAGGAAGGCGGGGCAGGAGGCGCGGATGCTGGCAGTTTTCGATATCGGTGGCACGAAGATCCGGGCGGCAGGTTCCGCCGCGCCGGGGCAGTTTGGCCCCGCCACGGACATGCGCACCCCGCGCGAGGATCTGGCAGGGTTCATCGCTGCACTGGCCGGGTCCATCGCCACGATGGGGCCGGGGGTGCGGGGCATCGCCATTTCCATCGCGGGTTGCGTCGATCCGGTGTCGGGGCGGATGAAGGTGGCCAACATCCCCTGCCTTGATGGCCGCATCCCGGCCGAGGATCTGGGCACTGCACTGGGCCTGCCGGTCTGGATCGGCAATGATGCCGATTGCTTTGCCCTGGCCGAGGCCGCCGAGGGCGCGGGGCGCGGGCATCGAACAGTCTTCGGCGTTATCCTTGGCACCGGGGTCGGCGGTGGGCTGGTGATCGACGGGCGGCTTGTGACCGGGGCCGGAGGTTTTGCCGGGGAATGGGGCCACGGGCCTGTGCAGGATCGCGCACCGCTGGGCCACGCCCTGCCACGATTCGCTTGTGGTTGTGGACAGGAGGGCTGTCTGGACGCCATCGGTGGCGCGCGCGGGATTGAGCGCCTGCACCGTGATCTGCATGGGCAGGCCCTGCCCGCCGAGGCGATCACGACGGGCTGGCAGGCCGGCGATGCCGCGAGTTCGGAGACTGTGGCAGTGTGGCTGGAGGTTATGGCCGGGCCGCTGGCCATGGTGCTGAACGTGGTCGGCGCGACCTCGGTGCCGGTGGGTGGTGGGCTGGCCCGCGTGCCGGGGCTGGTGGCGGCGCTGGATGCGGCAGTATCGGCGCGGCGGCTCTGGCAGGCGCCGGGGTCGGTGGTGGTGCCTGCGGCGCTGCCCGGTGATCCGGGGCTGGTGGGTGCGGCCCATGCCGGCTGGCAGGCACTGGTGCCATGCTGATCGAGGTCTGCGCGGCCACGCCAGAAAGCATCGCCGCCGCCGTCGCGGGCGGGGCCGGGCGGATCGAGCTGTGCTCCGCGCTGGAACTGGGGGGCCTTACGCCCTCGGCCGGGCTGATGCGGCAGGCGGCGGGCTGCGGCCTGCCGGTCTTCGCCATGATCCGCCCCCGCGCCGGTGATTTCTGCTGGAGCGCGGCAGAGATGGACCTGATGTGCGACGACATCGCCACCGCCCGCGCCGCCGGGATGGCGGGGGTGGTGCTGGGTGCCTCGCGCGCCGACGGGCGGCTCCACCGCGCGGCACTGGCGCGGCTGGTGGCAGCGGCTCATGGCATGCGGCTGACCCTGCATCGCTGCTTTGACCTGACGCCGGATCGGGCCGAGGCGGTGGAGATGGCGGTTGCCCTTGGGTTCCACCGTATCCTGACCTCGGGCCATGCGCTGCGGGCTGAGGAAGGTCTTGCGGCGCTGGCCGAGGTGCAGCGGCTGGCGGCTGGGCGGCTGTCGGTCATGGCCGGATCGGGTGTGACGGCGGCCAATGCCGCGCGGTTCACCGCGTTGGGGCTGCGTGAACTCCATGCCTCCTGCGCCGCCGCGCGCCCTGCGCCCGCTGCGGCTGCCGCCTTCGGCTTTGCCGCGCCTGAAATCCGCGAAACCCGCGCCGATCTGGTAGCGGCACTCGTCCGCGCTGCCGCATTGACAAGCTGACCCTGCCGGGGTTCGATTCCGCCAAACCCGATACGAGGCACGCCATGCAGATCAACATGACCTTCGACCGCCCCGAAGAAGGGCCGGGCTCCGGCCCGATCACCGTGGGCTGGTTCCTGACCAGCGACAAGGGTGCCGTGCTTTACGACCCGCCCGAACGTGTCAGCTTTCGCCAGACCAACCGCGCCCATGCGAAATCGGCCAGCCGTTGCCCCGGCGTGATCCAGTTGGAAAGCCGCTATTTCATGGTGAAATGTCCCTTCGACATTCATCTGGGTTTTGGCCGTGACGACAAGGGCAAGCCGCATCTGATCAACCGCGCGGGCACCGCCTCGCCCATCCGGGCCAACAAGCTGGGTGAGGCGCTGACACTGGTGAACGAGGCGGAATGGCGCTATCCCGACCGGCCGACGATCCAGTTGATCCTGCCCTACTGCTTCATCGCCGATGAACTGGTCTATGTGACGCAGCTTTCGGCCTTCATGCATTATCGCCGCGACCCGCTGCCCGGCACCATCTTCGGCGGGCGCTTTCCGCTGAACATCTGGCCGCGCCCCTTGATGTGGGCCTTCGAGTGGCACGAGCCGGAGAAGGACATCATCCTCAAACGCGGCGAGCCGCTGTTCTATGTGCAGTTCGAGGGCACGGGGCCGGATCGCCCGGTGCAGGTGGTCGAGGCCGAGCGCACCCCGGAATTGCAGAAATACATGGAGCAGATCGGCGGCGTGGTGAATTACGTCAACCAGACCTTCGGACTGTTCAAGGCGGCCGAGGCGCTGCGCCCGGCCAAGCTGCTGACGCCCAAGACTCGCGAATGACCTGGCGGTCGTCGCTGGAGGTCTGTGATCCGCAGACCGGCGATTGCCGGGTGATCCTGCGCAGCACCATGCTGATCGAGGCGCCGAACTGGCACCCCGGGGGCTGGTTTCTGGTGAATGGCGAGGGCGGCTTGTGGCGGGCGACGGCCGGAGGGCTGGAACGGATCGCCACGCCCACGGGGCTGCGCTGCAACAATGACCACGGCTTTCTGCCCGATGGCAGCATTGTTTTTACGGCGCATACCGTTGAAGGGCCGGGCATCTACCGGCTGGTCGAGGGGGTGGTGGAACAGATCGTGGCCCGGCGCCCGGCATGGTGGCATGGTGCCCATGGTCGCCGCGTGGCCTATGCGGCGGCGCGGGGCGACCGCACCCTGCGCATCGCGGAAACCGATCTGGACAGTGGCGCCGAGCGGGTGCTGACACGGGGGGCAGGTTATCAGGACGGGGTGGATTATTCTGCCTGTGGGCGGTTAATCTGGTTCAACTCTACCGCTACTGGGCATTCGCAGATCTGGCGGATGACGGCTGATGGCGGCGACGCCGGGCCGGTGTTCCGCGATGACCGGGTGAACTGGTTCCCACACCCCTCGCCCTGCGGGCGGCATGTGGTCTATCTGTCCTATCCGCCGGGAACCGAAGGGCATCCGCGCGATCTGGACGTCTCGCTGTGGATCATGCGCCCCGATGGCAGCGACCGGCGGCGACTGGTCGTTCTGTTCGGCGGGCAGGGCAGCCTGAATGTGCCCTGCTGGGCACCAGATGGCCACGCCTTCGCCTTCATGCGCTACGCGCCCGCGACCGGCACATAGGCCGGCGGCGGCAGCGGCTCACCCCAGACCGAAACATGCACCTCTGCCCCCTCCGGCCCGGCCAGATGTTCGGGCGTCAAGCCCACGATGCGCAGCCGCAGCCCTTCGGGTGCATCCAGCCACGGCGCCAGCGTGGTCGCCGCGCGTGGCCCCAGATGGCCAAGCGTCACCTGCCGTCGATGCGGGATCAGGCCCAGAATATGCCGCCGTAGCGAGGCGGTGACCATCAGGCGCCCATCTTCGGCGGGGCGCAGATGCACGGTGTCGTTCAGGCACAGCCCGCTGCGCCCGACATGTAGGGCAAGGCCATGCACGCGGGTCTTGTGCAGGATCGGGACAGGGCGGGTATGGCCGGACATGGGGGGCTTTCTCTGTTTGCGCTGGGCAGCATCGCGGCGAAGCCGGGGGTTTCGCAAGGGGCTGCGGCACTCATTCTGGGGGTGTGCGCCGGATGCCGCCGACCCGTGTCGCGCGTATCGGCAAGGAAATGACCACCTTGCCAGCCCTGCGGAAAGCCGCCTGCGTAAATCTTTGCGCGGAGGCACCGCAGCCGTCTTGCACTCTGCAGCGCATGTGCCCATGTCATGCACGAGGCCGGCGTGGACATGCCTTTCGAGGGTGTTCGCAAGCGGCGCTTTTGAAAGGAGAATTGCCGATGAACATGGAAAAGTTCACGGAACGGTCGCGCGGTTTCCTGCAAGCGGCCCAGACGATTGCCATGCGCGAAAGCCATCAGCGTGTGCTGCCCGAGCATCTGCTCAAGGCTCTGATGGATGACGAACAGGGTCTTGCCTCCAACCTGATCCGCCGCGCCGGTGGCGCACCCGAACGGGTGAACGAGGCGGTCAATGCCACCATCGCCAAGCAGCCCAAGGTTTCGGGCGGCGAGGGGCAGACCTATATCGACCCCTCGTTGGTCCGTGTGCTGGACGAGGCCGAACAGGTTGCCAAGAAGGCGGGCGATGCCTTCGTGCCGGTGGAACGGATCCTGACCGCGCTGGCGCTGGTGAATACCCGCGCCAAGGATGCGCTGACGGCGGGCGCCGTCACGGCGCAGAACCTCAATGCCGCGATCAACGACATCCGCAAGGGCCGCACTGCCGACAGTGCCTCGTCCGAGGATACGATGGAGGCGCTGAAGAAATACGCGCGCGACCTGACCGAAGCCGCCGCCGAAGGCAAGATTGACCCGATCATCGGCCGTGACGAGGAAATCCGCCGCGCCATGCAGGTCCTGTCGCGCCGCACCAAGAACAACCCGGTGCTGATCGGGGAACCGGGCGTAGGGAAAACCGCGATTGCCGAGGGGCTTGCCCTGCGCATCGTCGATGGCGACGTGCCGGAGAGCCTGCGCAACAAGAAGCTGATGGCGCTGGATATGGGCGCGCTGATCGCCGGGGCGAAATACCGCGGTGAGTTCGAGGAACGTCTGAAAGCCATCCTCAAGGAGATCGAGGCGGCCGCAGGCGAAGTGATCCTGTTCATCGACGAGATGCACACGCTGGTCGGCGCGGGCAAATCCGATGGCGCGATGGATGCGGCGAACCTGATCAAACCCGCGCTGGCGCGGGGCGAGCTGCACTGCATCGGCGCAACCACGCTGGATGAATACCGCAAATATGTCGAGAAAGACCCGGCACTTGCCCGGCGCTTCCAGCCTGTCATGGTCGAGGAGCCGACGGTGGAAGACACCATCTCGATCCTGCGCGGCATCAAGGAGAAGTATGAACTGCACCACGGCGTGCGGATCAGCGACTCGGCCCTCGTGGCGGCGGCGACGCTCAGCCATCGCTATATCACCGACCGTTTCCTGCCCGACAAGGCCATCGACCTTGTGGACGAGGCGGCAAGCCGTCTGCGCATGGAAGTGGACAGCAAGCCCGAGGAACTGGATCAGCTCGATCGTCAGATCCTGCAACTTCAGATCGAGGCCGAGGCGCTGAAGAAAGAGGATGACGCAGCGTCGAAGGACCGGCTGGAAAAGCTGGAGATGGAGCTTGCCGACCTGCAAGAGAAATCGGCCGGGCTGACCGCCAAATGGCAGGCGGAACGCGACAAGCTGGAAGCCTCGCGCGAGTTGAAGGAACAGCTTGACCGCGCGCGGGCCGAACTGGATCAGGCGAAACGCGAGGGCAATCTGGGCCGCGCGGGCGAGTTGTCTTACGGCATCATTCCGGGGCTGGAGAAGAAACTGGCCGAGGCCGAGGCCCGCGAGGGCGAGGCGCTGGTCAGCGAGGCCGTGCGCCCCGAACAGATCGCCGAGGTGGTAGAACGCTGGACCGGCATCCCGACCTCCAAGATGCTGGAGGGCGAGCGCGAAAAGCTGCTGCGCATGGAAGAAGAGCTTGGCAAGCGCGTGATCGGCCAGAAACAGGCGGTGATCGCGGTGTCCAATGCGGTGCGGCGCGCGCGCGCAGGTCTGAACGACGAAAACCGCCCGCTCGGCAGTTTCCTGTTCCTCGGTCCGACCGGGGTGGGCAAGACCGAACTGACCAAGGCCGTCGCCGAATATCTGTTCGACGATGAAAACGCGATGGTGCGGATCGACATGAGCGAATTCATGGAAAAACATTCCGTCGCGCGGCTGATCGGCGCGCCGCCCGGCTATGTCGGCTATGACGAGGGCGGGGTGCTGACCGAGGCGGTGCGGCGCCGGCCCTATCAGGTGGTGCTGTTCGACGAGGTGGAGAAAGCCCACCCCGACGTGTTCAACGTGCTGTTGCAGGTGCTGGATGACGGCATCCTGACCGACGGGCAGGGCCGGACGGTGGACTTCAAGCAGACGCTGATCATCCTGACCTCGAACCTTGGGGCGCGGTCTCTCAGCGAACTGCCGGAGGGCGCCGACCCGACCGAGGCGCGGCGGCAGGTGGAAGAGGCGGTGCGGGCGCATTTCCGGCCCGAATTCCTCAACCGTCTGGACGAGCAGATCATCTTCGACCGGCTGAACCGGGCGGATATGGGCGGCATCGTCGAGATTCAGTTGCGCCGTCTGGAAAAACGGCTGGCGCAACGCAAGATCGCGCTGGAGCTGGATGCGGAGGCGAAAGCCTGGCTGGCGGACGAGGGTTACGACCCGGTGTTCGGGGCGCGGCCGCTGAAGCGGGTGATCCAGCGCAACCTGCAAGACCCGCTGGCCGAGATGATCCTGGCGGGCGAGGTGCTGGATGGCTCGACCGTGACGGCGACCGCCGGACCTGAGGGGCTGATTCTTGGCGAAAGGGTCATCGCCTCGCGGCGCGAAAAACCGGCCGAAGTGCGGGTGCATTGACGAAAGGGGGCCTTCGGGCCCCCTTTTCCATAAGGGCGACCCGGCAGATGCCGCTCCCGGCAGGTCGGGCCGGTCTAGGTCGCCCCTTCCTGCTGACCGGGCGGGGGCGCGGGGATGTCAAGCGGGACTACATCCACCGCGTGCCGGCTGTCCTGCCCGCCTGCGGTGCGGATGGCACCCAGAACCGGCGCGACATCGGCATAATCGCGGCCCACGGCCACCGTGATGTAATCGTCACCGGGATGTTTGGCATTGGTCGGGTCATATTCGACCCAGCCCATCGCGGCACCGCACCATGCCCGCACCCAGGCGTGCATCGCATCCACCCCTTGCAGGCGCGGCTGGCCCGGCGGCGGATCGGTGCGCAGAAAGCCCGAGACATAGCCGGCGGGAATACCGATCCCGCGCAGCGCCCCGATCATCACCTGCGCGAAATCCTGACAGACGCCATGCCGGTTGGCGAAGGCGACGGCGGGGGGCGTATTGGCATCTGTCGCGCCCGCATCAAAGCGCATCTCGGCATGCAGAGCCTCGCCAAGAGCAATAACGGTCGCCAGCGTGGTGTCGCGCAGATGCGCACGCGCGAAATCGACCGCTGCGGGATCGGGCGGGATGCGGGGGGAGGGCGCGCGAAAATGATGCGGCGCGGCGGGGCCGATATCGGGCAGTGCCGCGAGGTCCGCAGCCAGCGCGGCGAGCGGGGGCGAGGTATCGGCCAGCGGGGCGGGAGCGGCCCGTTCAACCTCGGCCTTCAGTTCGAACCGGCAGGTGGCGACGGGGTTGTGCCATGCGACCGCAGTGGTGGCATTGCCGAAGAAGTCCATGCCGTCCCTGCGTTCATCGGGGGGCGGGGTAAAGGTCAGGGTTGCGTCCAGCAACTTCTGGCCGGGACCGTCGCCGGGGATCAGGCGCAGCAGGTTGCGCACATGATCGGAGGCACCGGGATAGTCATAGTCGATGACAAGGCGAATGGCGTATCGCATGGCCATCACCGCAGATAGCGCGCGGTCAGGAGGTCGGAGACCTCGTAAAGCCGTCCGCGCAGCGCGATCAGGGTTTCGGTATCCAGCGCCTCGGGCCGGGCCACACGCAGATCGGTGTCAAGCGTCAGCAGCGCCCGGTCGAGGGCTGTGCATCGGTCCTCGGCTGGGTCATGCGGCAGTTGGGCGATGTGTTGGCGCATCTGCACCACCTGTGACAGCACGGCGCGGGGATTGTTTTCATCCTGCACCAGCAGATCCAGCACGGTGCCGTGCGCCGGACCGAAGCGATAGCGTCGTTGGTGGGTCATCACGCTGTCGCCGACCTCGATGGCGATTTCCAGTGCGCCGGGAGTGGCCTCGGGATCGGCGAAGGTGGTCAGCAGCATCAGCATGGCATCGGCGCGTTCCTGCGCCCGGCCCAGCGACAGGAAGCGCCAGCCCATGAAGTGATACATATTCTCATGCACCAGACCGGAAAAGCCCGAGATCTTGCGCAGCAGCACCGTCATCGCATGCGCCGCATCGGCGCCGGGGCCGACCTTGCGGGTCAGCCGCCCGGCGGATTTGAACAGGTCGTTCAGCGCCGACCAGGCATCGGGAGAGAAACGGTCGCGCACCTTGGCGGCACTGTCGCGGGCGGTGCCGATCAGGCCGGGCAGCGCCTCTGGCACCGGCTGGTCAAGACCGAGGCCCTGCCCGGACAGATACCGCTCCAGCAGTTGCAGCCGGGGGTCGGCGGGATCGGCGGTTTCGGCCAGCCGCAGGTGATAGGCGCGGATCAGACGGATCGCCCCTTCGGCGCGTTCGACATAGCGGCCCAGCCAGAACAGGTTTTCTGCTGCGCGGGACGGCAGGGCCCCGGCCTTGGCGCGCGGCACGATTTCCGGCGGGACCAGCGTGTCATCGGGCACTGGCGCATCTGCCACCACCCAGACATCGGCGACCGATCCGCCGGCCTGCATGGCCAGTGCCTTGGTATCGGCGGACTTGCCGATCCTTGCATAGCCGCCGGGCATGAAGGTCCAGCCGTCAGGTGTGCGGGCGGCGAAGATGCGGAGGGTCATGGGGCGGGGCACGATGCGACCCTCGTGCAGGGCCGGGGTGGTGGACAGCGTGACCGCCTCCTGCCCGACCAGATCGGCGCCCTCGCGTTCCAGCCGTTCGGCAAGGGCGGCGGTGTCATCCGGCCCCAGCGCGGTTTCGGCGCCTGTGGCGAAGGGCAGCGCCGCGTCCAGCGCGCGGCCGATCATCAGCCGCGCGGCGTTCTTCAGCACGAAATCCCGTTCGGCAGGCTGACCGCACCACCATGTTGCGATGTTTGGCAGGCTGAGGGGTGCGCCGGTCAGCACCTCGCTGATGCGGGGCAGAAAGGCCATCATGGCCCGCACCTCCAGCACCCCGGCCCCCAGTGCGTTCACCAGCCCGAGGTCCCGCGCCCGCAGCGCCTCGATCATGCCCGGCGTGCCGATCTGCGAGCTTTCGTTCAGTTCCAGAGGATCGGCAAATTCGCTGTCGATCCGACGCCAGAGCGCGCCGACCGGCTCCAGCCCGGTGACGGTGCGCACCATGGCCTGACCGTCGCGCACGATCAGGTCTTCGCCCTCCAGCAGCATGAGGCCAAGGTAGCGCGCGATGTAGGTGTGTTCGTAATAGGTGTCGTTGCTGGGACCGGGGCTGAGGATCGCGGCGCGGCGGCCGGGTCCGGCCTGTGCCTCCAGCGCGGCGCGGAAGGCGCGGAAGAATCCGGCCAGCCGCAGCACATGGCTGCGCGGCGCGAAATCGGAAAACATCCGGGTGGTGGCCATACGGTTTTCCAGCGCGAAACCCGCGCCCGAGGGCGCCTGTGTCCGGTCACCCAGCACGAAGAACGATCCGTCGGGGGAGCGCCCGATTTCGAAGGCCAGATGGTGCAGGAAATGGCCCGAGCGGGGCCGGATACCCACCATCGGGCGCAGCCAGTGCGGATTGCACGCCACCAGACCGGCGGGCAGGTGGCCATCACGCACCAGCGTGCCGGGGCCGTAAAGATCGGCCATCACCGCCTCAAGCAGCTCTGCCCGTTGCGTCAGCCCGTCGCAGATCTGCGCCCAGTCGGTTTCGGACAACAGCACCGGAAGGTGGCTCAGCGGCCATTCGCGTTCCTGGCCCGGATCATTGGCGTAAAGCCGGAAATAAACCCCGGCATCGCGCAGATACTGATCCCCGCGCGCGATGCGCACCGCGATTTCCTCGGCCGGGCGTGCGCCGAGCCAATCGAGAAGCGGCGCCCAGACCGGGCGCAGGCTGCCATCCGCCGCGAACAATTCATCCGCAGCGCCAGCCAGCGGCGCATAGCCGCCGGGAAGGGAGGCAGGGGGCGGCAGGTCGGCCAAGATCACATACTCACATCATGCGCGCCACATTACACCCAAGGCCCGCGGCGCAGGTCCAGCGTCATCGGAAACTCGGGGTGCGGCTGTTCGGTTCCGGGTGTATAGGCCCCCGGCGCATGGCCATGCGCCTCGAACCGCGCCAGACGGCGGGCCTCGGCCTCATAGCCATTGACCGGGAAGGTATCGTAGTTTCGCCCGCCCGGATGGGCGACGTGATAGACGCAACCGCCCACGGCGCGGCCGGTCCAGTCGTCATAGATGTCGAAGGTCAAGGGCGCGTTCACCGGCAGCACCGGATGCAAAGCCGCCGCCGGTTGCCAGGCCTTGAAGCGCACGCCGCCCACGCTTTCGCCACTGGTGCCGGTGCGGGTCAGCGGCACGGGGCGGCTGTTGCACATCACACGGAAGCGGTCTTGCGTCAGCGTCGTCATCTTTACCTGCAAGCGTTCGACCGAGCTGTCGGTATAACGCACCGTGCCACCGATGGCGCCGGTTTCGCCCAGAACATGCCACGGTTCCAGCGCCTGCCGCAATTCCAGATGCACCGCGCCGAAGTCGCTGGCGACCTCGACCTGCCCGCAGAAGGGGAAGCGGAACTCGGCCTGCGCCTGATACCATACCGGATCAAGCTTGAAGCCATGTTCCGCCAGATCATCCAGCAGGCTGAGAAAGTCCTGCCAGATGAAATGCGGTAGCATGAAGCGGTCATGCAGCACCGTGCTCCAGCGCACGGGCTTGCCCTTCACCGGCGCCTTCCAGCAGCGCGCGATGATAGCGCGGATCAAGAGTTGCTGGGCAAGGTTCATGCGCGGATGCGGCGGCATTTCAAAGCCGCGGAACTCGACCAGACCCAGCCGCCCGGTGGGGCCGTCGGGGGAATAGAGCTTGTCGATACAGATTTCCGCCCGGTGGGTATTGCCGGTCACGTCGATCAGGATGTTGCGCAGCAGCCGGTCCACCAGCCAGGGCGGCGGCAGCGGCCCGCCCGCCACCGGATCGCCGATCTGGCTCAGCGCGATTTCCAGCTCGTAAAGGCTGTCGTGCCGGGCCTCGTCGATGCGCGGGGCCTGGCTGGTCGGGCCGATGAACAGGCCGGAGAACAGGTAGCTCAGCGAGGGGTGGCGCTGCCAGATCAGGATCAGCGATTTCAGCAGGTCGGGACGGCGCAGGAAGGGACTGTCGTCCATCGTCGCGCCGCCGACAACGACATGATTGCCGCCGCCGGTGCCGGTGTGGCGGCCGTCGATCATGAATTTGTCAGCGCCAAGGCGGCTTTGCCGGGCTTCCTCGTAGATCGCCTCGGTGGTTGCGACGCAATCTTCCCAGCTGTGGGCGGGATGGATGTTCACCTCGATCACGCCGGGATCGGGCGCTACGCGGATTACGTTCAGACGCGGATCATGCGGCGGGGCATAGCCTTCGATATGAACCGGCAGGTTCAGGTCGGCCGCCGTCGCCTCGGCGGTGGCCAGCAGATCCAGATAATCCTCCAGCGTTTCGCAGGGAGGCATGAACAGACACAGCCGCCCGTCGCGCGGCTCGATGGCGATAGCGGTGCGCACCCAGCCTTGCGTCGGGTCCACCCCATCCTGCGGAGTGATGCGCTGGCGATGCGATTCGTCCGTTTTCACCTCGCCCGGCTGGGCGTGGCCTGCGGAAACCGGGGGCAGGGTCGCGGCGATTTCGGCCTCCTCCGCCGCCAGCCGGTCGATCTCGGCCTGCACCTCGGCGCGGCGGGCGGCGAGGGCCGCGTGGAAATCCGGCAGCGGTGTCAGCGGGATCGAGGTATCGGCCGGATAGCTGTAAGGGTATTGCGCGGGCGGGATATAGGGCAGCCCGGCCAGCGGCAGGCGATAACCCACCGGGCTGTCACCGGGAATCAGGAACAGATGCCCGCGCCGGGGTTTCCACATCTCGGACCGCCAGCGCGGGCCATGGGCCTGCGCCTGCCAGCGCTGAAGGGGCAGCACAAAGCCCGAAGGCTCGGTCAGCCCGCGCGAAAAGACCCGCGCGAAACGCGAGCGTTCCTCGGGGTCTTTGAGCTTGCTGTTTTCCGGGCTGACATTGGGTGGCAGGTTGGCTTCTTTCAGAATCCATTCCGCCGGGTCTTCATAGGCGGGCTGCGCATGTTCGGCCGAAATCCCCAGCTTTTCGGCAAATCCTTCCATGAAGCGCCCGGCCTCATCGGCGCCGACGCGATAATCCTGCGCCTCGCGCGCCACCAGATCGGGGTTCTGCCAGACCGGCTTGCCATCGCGCCGCCAGTAAAGCGAGAAGGTCCAGCGCGGCAGGCTTTCGCCCGGATACCACTTGCCCTGCCCGTAATGCAGGAAACCGCCCGGCGCGAAACGGCTGCGCAGGCGCCGGATCAGCGTATCGGCACGGTCACGTTTTGTCGGGCCGACGGCGGCGGTGTTCCACTCGGCCGATTCGAAATCGTCGATACTGACGAAGGTCGGCTCCCCCCCCATGGTCAGCCGCACGTCGCCCTCGGCCAGCGCGGCATCGACCTTGCGGCCAAGGTCGTTCAGCCGGTCCCAGGCCTCGTCGCTGAAGGGCTTGGTGATGCGCGGGTGTTCCGCCACCCGCCGCACCTGCATGTCGAAGTCAAACGTCACCTCGGGCGTGCCCAGAGCCGAGAACCCGCCCGAGATCGGCGCCGCATTGCGGTAATGCGGGGTGGCGGCCAGCGGAATATGGCTTTCGCCGGTCAACAGGCCGCTCGTCGGGTCCAGCCCGATCCAGCCCGCGCCGGGGATATAGACCTCGACCCAGGCATGCAGATCGGTGAAATCGACCTCGGTCCCCGATGGGCCATCGAGCGATTTCACATCCGGTGCCAGCTGGATCAGATAGCCGGATACAAAGCGCGCGGCGAACCCCAGATGGCGCAGCGCCTGCACCAGCAGCCAGCTTGAATCGCGGCAGGAGCCGGATTTGACATGCAGCGTCTCCTCCGGCGTCTGCACGCCCGGTTCCATGCGGATGGTGTAGTTGACGACGCCGCTCACCTGTGCGTTCAGCGCCACCAGAAAATCGGTGGTCCGCGCCTTGTCACGCGGGACGGTTGCCAGAAACGCCTCCAGCAGTGGGCCAGCGGGTTCGGGCGTGCGGTAGATCACCAGATCGTCGGCCAGATCGCGCGGATATTCGAAGGGCCAGAACTCGGCACTGTCCTCCACGAAGAAATCGAAGGGGTTATAGACCGACATGTCGGCGACCAGATCGACCTCGATGCGGAACTCGGTTACCGGCTCGGGAAAGACGAAGCGCGCCAGCCAGTTGCCATAGGGATCCTGCTGGTGGTTCACGAAATGCCCGCCGGGCGAGATCTTGAGGCTATGTGACAGCACCTTGGTGCGCGACTGCGGCGCCGGGCGCAGGCGGATGATTTGCGGGCCCAGCGTGACCGGGCGGTCGTATTTGTAATGGGTCAGATGGTGAATGCTGGCATGAATCGCCATGAAAGGCCCCCGTTCGTCGCGTTTGCCCCCAACCTAACGCGGCGCCATCCGGGGGCGAGGGGCTGGCCCCATCCTGCAAGCTTTCGCGGCAATGTCACGCAAAAGCGCCGCCTTGTTGGGCGGCGCTTGCGCATGTGCCTGAATTTTGGGCAGGTCAGCCCAGCGGGGCCAGCAGCGATTTCAGCGCCGCCGCCGCATCCGGGGCTTTCCAGATTTCCTCGCCCACGCCGAAGAAATCAGTCACCGGGCCGAACTGTGCCACAAGTTCGGCGGTCAGCGCGCCTTCGGCCACTACCGGCACCTCGATCATCTCGGACCACCACTGGAACAGGTCGAAGTCCGCGCGGCTGCCATCGCCCAGAGGTGTTTCGCCTACCGGACCGAAGCCAACGTAATCCGCCCCGGCCTCGGCCGCGCTGATGCCCTCGTGCCGGGTCGTGCCGCAGAAGGCGCCGATGATGGCATCGTCGCCCAGATCCTTGCGCAGTTTCCGCACGTTGCGTGACCCGTCGGTCAGATGGACCCCGTCGAGTCCCAGCCGCTCGACCAGCAGCACATGGTTCTCGATCACCAGCGCCACGTCGCGCGCATGGGCCACTTCGCGCAGCGCATCCGCTGCCCGCGCCACCCGGTCCTCGTCGCGCGTGGCCAGCGCAAGGCGCACACAGGCCACTTCCTCGGCATCCAGCACTGCGGCCAGCCGGTCGGGGAAGATGTCGAGGTCAAACTCGGGCGGAGTGACAAGGTAAAGCTGCGGGCGGTCGGCGTCGGACATGGGATCACTCGGCTGGGGTTTCCCGCGCTTTAACGGTTTTTTGCGCGATTGGAAATGCTGCGCTTTGCGGCACGCGGCGCGGGGGCTGCCTGCCCCCGTCTCCTGCGGAGACTCCCCCGGGGATATTTGAGGACAGAAAATGACAGGAAGCACCCGCACCATTTTCTGTCGACAAATATCCTCGGGGGGAGGCCGAAGGCCGTGGGGGGCAGACAGCCCCCCGGCGACGCCACTCCGGGGCGCGAGGCTTGTTTTGCGGGCTGCAACCGCGTAAGCGGCGCGCGACGATCCAGATGCGAGGCCCCCAATGACCGATCCCGTTCTCATCCTCGTGCGGCCCCAGATGGGCGAGAACATCGGCGCGGCGGCGCGGGCGATGCTGAACTTCGGGCTGACGCGGATGCGCATTGTCGGGCCACGCGACGGCTGGCCGAACCCGAAGGCCGTAGCCATGGCCAGCGGCGCGGGGCGGGTGCTGGACAATGCGGGGCTGTTCGCCGATCTGCCCGCCGCCATTGCCGATTGCGATTTCGTCTTTGCCACGACCGCGCGGGGGCGCGAATTGACGAAGCCGGTGATGACGCCGGAACGCGCGATGGAATATGCCCGCGCGCTCAGCGCCGAGGGCAAGCGTGTCGGCATCCTGTTTGGCCCCGAACGCGCCGGGCTGGAGAATGAGGATGTCGTGCTGGCCAATGCCATCGTCACGGTGCCGGTGAACCCCGAGTTTCCCTCGCTCAACCTCGGGCAATGCGTGCTGCTGATGGGCTATGAATGGGCGCGGCAGACCCAGGAGACTGCGCCCGAGGTGATGAATTTCGCGCGCACCGAATTTGCCGGCCAGCAAGAGATCGAGGCACTGGCCAATCACTTCGAGGACCGGCTGGAGGCGGCGGGCTTCTTCTTCCCGGCGACCAAGGCGCCGGGGATGAAAGTCTCGCTGCGCAACCTGTGGTCGCGGCTGCCGCTGACCTCGGCCGAGGTGCGCACCTTCCACGGCATGCTGCGCCAGATCGCCTTCAAGCTGGGGCAAAGCAAGTATGATCCCGGCGCGGGAGGTGGCGAAGACGGCAAGGGTTGAGCGGGTCTTGCCGATCCCAGGACGCGGGCCTAGTCTCCGCCGCAAGTGAAGGAGGCCCGCATGGCGCAGAAACGCAGCATTTTCGAGGAGGTCGGCAGCGACACCAAGGCCGCCCCGGCGGCGCAACCGGGTCTGATCGACCGCGGCCATGGTGGCGCGCGCGGCGCAATCCGGCTGTGGCTCGTGCTGATCTTCCTGCTGGTCGCGGCGATGATCATCGTCGGCGGGCTGACCCGGCTGACCGATTCCGGCCTGTCGATCACCGAATGGAAGCCGATCCACGGCGCCATCCCGCCGCTGAGCGATTCAGACTGGGCCGAGGAATTCGCCAAATATCAGCAAAGCCCTGAATACAAGCTTCAGAACAGCGGCATGGACCTTGCGGCGTTCAAGACGATCTTCTGGTGGGAATGGGGTCACCGGCAGCTTGGCCGGGTGATCGGCCTTGTCTGGGCGCTGGGCTTCGCGGGCTTTCTGGCTGCGCGCAAGATCCCGGCAGGCTGGACCGGTCGCCTGCTGGGCCTTGGTGCGCTGGGCGGGCTGCAAGGCGCGATCGGCTGGTGGATGGTGTCGTCCGGTCTGCAAGGCGAAATGGTCGATGTGGCCTCTTACCGGCTGGCCACGCATCTGGGCATCGCCTTCGTCATCCTTGGCCTGATCGCCTGGTATGTGCTGTTGCTGGGCCGGACCGAGGCGCAGTTGCTGCAAGCCCGGCGCGGGCGCGAGGCGCGTCTGTTTGGCCTGTCCACCGGGCTGATGCATTTCGCCTTCCTGCAAATCCTGCTGGGCGCGCTGGTCGCGGGCATCGACGCGGGCCGCGCCTTCCCGACCTGGCCCGACATGAATGGCCAGTTCTTCCCCGCCGATGCCTTCTATGTGCCCGGACGGCCGCTTTGGGCGGCGTTCTTTGAAAATCCGGGGCTGGTGCAGTTCAATCACCGCATAGCGGGGTATCTGCTGTTCGCCTTCGGGATCGTCGCTTTCCTGAAAGGCCGCAAATCCGCCTATGGCGTCACGCGCACGGCGTTTCTTGCGGTGCTCTGCGTGATGATCCTGCAAGTCACGCTGGGCATCGTCACGGCCCTGACCGCCGCGCATCTGCATGTGGCCATCACCCATCAGATCGGCGCAATCCTGCTGTGGGTGCTGATCATTCGCGCCCGCTATTTCAGCCAGTACCCGGTGGCCGGGTCGATCCGCAAAGGAACCCAGTGATGAGTGCTTACGATGACCTGATGGCCTTCCAGCGTGAGACCGAGGCGCTGGGCCAGATTGCCGGACGTTTGGGCTGGGATCAGGAAACCATGATGCCGCGCGGTGCCGCCGAACAGCGCGGCGAAGAGATGTCGGCCATCGAGGGCGTGCTGCACGCCCGCCGCACCGATCCGCGCATCGCCGAATGGCTGGAAGATGCCCGCCCTGCCGATCCGGTGGCTGCCGCACAACTGCGGCTGATCCGCCGCAGCCATGAACGTGCAACGAAGATCCCGGCGGCGCTGGCGCAGCGGCTGGCCCGCGTGACCTCGACCGCGCAGGGCATCTGGGCCGAGGCGCGCGCCGCCGACAAGGTGGCCGATTTCCTGCCGACGCTGGCCGAGGTCATCGCGCTGAAACGCGAGGAGGCGGCGGCGCTGGCCGGCGACGGCGATCTTTATGACGCGCTGATGGATGATTACGAACCCGGTGCCACGGCGGCGGTGATCGGCGGCATGTTCGACCGCATGCGCCCGCGTCTGGTGCGGCTGCGCGCGGCGGTGCTGGCCGCCGCCCCGGTGCCGAAACTGGATCATCACTTCGGCGAACAGGCGCAACTGCGCTTTGCACGCGATCTGGCCACGACCTTCGGCTATGATTTCACGCGCGGGCGGCTGGATCTGGCGGTGCATCCGTTCAGCTCGGGCTCCGGCAATGATGCACGGATCACCACGCGGGTGGTGGAGACCGACCCGTTCAACTGCTTCTATTCCACCATCCACGAGGTCGGCCACGCCTGTTATGAACTGGGCATCGACCAGGATTACCTGCTGACGCCGCTGGGCAATGGCGTGTCGATGGGCGTCCATGAAAGCCAGAGCCGGATCTACGAAAACCAGATCGGCCGCAGCCCCGCCTTTACCGGCTGGATGTTCCGGCAGATGCTGGACCGTTTCGGCGATTTCGGGGTCAGCGGCCCCGAGGAGTTCGCCCGTATCGTGAACCGCGTGCAGCCGGGCTTCATCCGCACCGAAGCGGATGAGGTGCATTACAACCTGCATGTGATGATGCGCTTCGATCTGGAACGCGCGCTGATCCGCGGCGATTTGGCGGTCGAGGATCTGGAAGCCGCCTGGAATGACCGCTTCGCCGCCGATTTCGGCGTGGCGGTGGACCGGCCGTCGCACGGGCTCTTGCAGGATGTGCACTGGTCCTGCGGGCTGTTCGGCTATTTCCCGACCTATACGCTGGGTAATGTCTATGCCGGTTGCCTGCATCTGGCGCTGCGCGAGGCGGTGCCGGGGCTGGACGACCAGCTTGCGCGCGGCGATACCTCGGCTGCGACCGGCTGGCTGCGCGAGAATGTGCAACGCCATGGCGGGCTTTACGAGCCGCGTGAGGTGATCACGCTGGCCTGTGGCGAGGCCCCGACGGAAGAGCCGCTGCTCGATTACCTCGACGCGAAATTCGGTGCGCTTTACGGGCTCTGACATGCGCGGCGAAGGGGCGGCGGTCTGGGGGCTGGCGCTGGGGCAGACCCTGATCTATGCGGGGCTCTACTACGGTTTCGCCGCCCTGCTGCCCGACCTGCTGGTCGCAACGGGCTGGAGCAAGCAAATGCTCGCCGCCGGGCCGACGCTCGCCTTTCTGGTGACTGCGGTGCTGACCCCTTTCACCGGGCGGCTGGTGGACCGGGGGCTGGGCGGCGAAATGCTGATCCTGCTGCCAATCCTGGGTGCGCTGGGACTGGCCGGTGCCGGGTTCGCAGGCACGCCCGCCTTGTGGCTTGTCGGCTGGGCGGTGGTCGGGCTCGCGCAGGCAGGCAGCCTTTATGACACCTGCTTTGCCTTCATCACCCGCCGTCTTGGCGAAGGCGCCCGTATCGCCATCACCCGCGTCACGCTGGTCGCGGGCTTCGCCTCGACCCTTGCCTTTCCGCTGGGCCACTGGCTGGGGGCGCAATTCGGCGGCCGGGGCGGGCTGGCGGCATTGGCGCTGGTGGTTGCCATCGGGGCGGTGCCGGTAAACCTCTGGGCGGTGCGGCGGCTCCGTCGGCTGGAGCGCGCCGGAACGCCGCGCCGCGCGCCAACCGAGCCGGGCCTGCTGGCGGCCGCGCTGCGCCGTCCGCTGTTCTGGCTGATCGCGGTGCTGTTCGGCGTGACCATGCTGAACCATGGCATGCTGATCACTTATGCACTGGTGCTTTTCGCGGATCGCGGCGCGGCTGCCGGAACGGCCGTTCTGGCCGCAAGCTGCATCGGGCCGAGCCAGGTTGCGGGGCGGCTGATCCTGATGCTGAACGAGGCACGCATCGGCAACCTGGGCGCCATGCGTGCCTCTCTGGGGGCAATCGTGCTGGCGACGGGGGCGCTGTGGCTCGCGGGGGCGGCGCCCGGCCTGATCTTTGCCTTCGCGCTTTTGCAAGGCGCCGGGATCGGGCTGACCTCGATCCTGCGGCCGGTGCTGCTGGCGGAAAAGCTCGGCCGGCGCGGCTTCGGTGTGATCTCCGGGGCGGCTGCGGTGGCCCCGATCCTTGCTATCGCAGCCGCGCCCACAGCCGGGGCCGTCTTACTGAGCCTTGGCGGTGTGCCTGCCCTGCTTGCGGCCAGCACGGCGCTGACCCTGATCGCGCTGAGTCTCGGGGCATTGGTCATGCGACAGCCGTCGCAGTGAGTATTTAAGCAAGAAGCAAGAGCAAATTGCGACAAGGGAGTGGAAAACGGCCCGCCACCGCCGCGCAGCGGTCGAGCGCCGTTCTCCATCCCGATTACGGTTGCCTTTGCTTCTTGCCCAAATACTCAGATGCCGACAATGCAGCCGGGTTCAACCGATGGTGCGGCGCAGCAGATCCATCCAGTTCCCCCAGCACAACCGTTCGATCAGTGCGGTGCCATAGCCCGCGCGTTCCATCGCCGCGGTCAGGAGCGGCAGATCGGCAGCCGATTTCATCCAGCCGGGGATTGTCGTGCCGTCGAAATCCGATCCCAGCGCCACGCCGGTTTCGCCCAGCCGGGCGATCAGGTGGTCGAGGTGGCGGATCATCTGCTCGACCGGCATGTCGGGGTTTTTCACGCCGTCTTCCCTCAGGAAGCCCACGCCGAAATTCAGTCCGCAAAGCCCGCCGGTTTCGGCCATGGCGTCCAGTTGCCGGTCGGTCAGGTTGCGGGTTGCGGTGCACAGCGCATGTGCGGCGGAATGGGTGGACACGAGGGGTTTGCCGCTGACCTTCGCCACATCCCAGAACCCGGCCTCGTTCAGATGCGCGAGGTCCAGAAGCACACCCAGCCTGTCGCATTCGGCGACCAGCCGTTTGCCCGCATCCGTCAGGCCGGGGCCGGTATCGGGCGAGGCGGGGAAGTTGAAGGGGACGCCATGGCCGAAGATATTGTCGCGGCTCCAGACCGGGCCGAGGCTGCGCAGCCCGGCGGCATGCAGCACATGCAGTTCGTCCAGCCCGGCGCCGATACCCTCGCATCCTTCTACATGCAGGATAGCAGCGATGGCGCCCTCGGCGCGGGCCGTCTCGATCTCGGCCACGCTGCGGCAGAGGCGGAAGGCATCGGGGTGGTTTGCGGCCATACGGATCAGGATGGCCGCCTGTTCCATGGTGATGCGATGGGCCTTGGCGGTGTCAACCGGCGGGAAGGCGCGCAATGTGGCCATCGGGTCGGGCGCGTCCTGCGGTTCCCCCGGCACCCAGATGGCGAAGAACCCGCCCGCAAAGCCGCCCGCGCGGCAGGCCGCCAGCGAAATGTCGCCCTTGCGCCCGGTAAAGAAGCTTTCGCCGGAGGTATCTCCTTCGAACCACAGGCGCGACAACAGGTCGTTATGGCCGTCGAAAATGGCGAAACGGGTCATCGGTTGCTCCTTTTTCCGGCGTGCTGCGGGTCCGATCTGCCCATGTTTCAGGGCTGTTGACAAGCCCGGTGCAAAGTTGCCCAATCGGTCAGGATTTTCCGGCCGGGTTCGCCGGAATCGGCTTCATAACCAGAACAGGAACCAGGGAGTTCACCATGACGTTTGACCTGACCGCGCGCCGTTTCGGGCTTGCCGCAACCGCCGCGCTGATGCTGGGGGCGGCGCCTGTCGCGCTTCTGGCCGAGACACCGGCCGATGCGTTGGTGATTGCCGATGCGATTGACGACATCGTGTCGCTGGACCCGCAGGAGGCTTACGAGTTTTCGGGTCTCGATGTGGTGAACAACGTCTATGACGGTCTGGTGGAGCTGGACCCGTCGCAGCCGACCGGCCCGCAGCCGGGCCTTGCCGAAAGCTGGGAGGTGAGCGAGGACGGCAAGACCTTCACCTTCAAGATGAAGTCGGGCATTACCTTCAGCAGCGGCAATCCGGTGACGGCCGAGGATGCGGCCTTCTCGCTGCGCCGTGCGGTGAAGATCAACAAATCGCCCGCCTTCATCCTCAACCAGTTCGGCTGGACGGCCGAGAATGTGGACGAGATGGTGACGGCCGAGGGCGATACCGTGGTGCTGAAGGTCGATCAGCCCTATGCGCCGACCTTCCTCTACAACTGCCTGACCGCCGGTGTCGCCTCTGTCGTCGATATGAAGACGGTGATGGAGCATGAGGTCAACGGCGATATGGGCAACGAATGGCTGAAGACCAATTCGGCCGGCACCGGGGCCTTCATCCTGAAAAGCTACAAGCCGAACGAAGGTTACCTGCTGGAAGCGCGTCAGGGCCATTGGCGCGGCGATGCCAAGGTGAAATCGGTGTTCATGCGCCATGTGCCCGAGGCCGCGACCCAGCGTCTGCTGCTGGAGAAGGGCGATATCGACATCGCGCGTGAGCTGACGCCGGTGGACATTGAAGGCATCGCCGGAAATGCCGATCTGAAGATCCAGAAGGATGTCGGCGGGCAGATCTTCTATCTGTCGTTCAACCAGAAGAACGAGAATTACAAGAACGAGAAGTTCCTCGATGCGATGCGCTGGGCCATCGACTATCAGGGTCTGGCCGACACCGTGCTGAAGGGCAACATGGTGGTGCATCAGGCCTTCCTGCCGAAGGGCTATCTGGGCGCGCTGGAAGATACGCCCTACAGCCTTGACGTGGAAAAGGCGAAGGCGCTGCTGGCTGAAAGTGGCGTGCAGAACCCCAAGGTGGTCATGGATGTGCGCAACGCCGCCGACCGGATGGAAATGGCGCAGTCGATCCAGAACACCTTTGGTCAGGCCGGGATCGAGGTAGAGCTGAATATCGGCGAGGGGGCGGAGCAGTTGAAGCGTTACCGCGCGCGCCAGCATGATGCCACGCTGCAAAGCTGGGGCCCGGATTACCCGGACCCGCAAACCAATGCCGGGTCGTTCGCCTGGAACCCTGACAATGCCGACGAAGCCAAGGTCGGCACGCTGGCCTGGCGCAACGCCTATGATCCCGGCAAGCTGAACGACATGACCTCGGCCGCGGTGATGGAGCGGGACGGCGACAAACGGAAGGCGATGTATGAGGAAGAGCAGAAGCTTCACCGCGAAACCTCGCCCTTCATCGTGATGTTCCAGATCGGCTACAACTCGGCCATGCGCAGCAATGTCAGCGGCTTCTACACCGGCGGCGCCATCGACTCGGCTGCCTACTGGCTTGTGACCAAGTAAGATCATGCCCCCGGCCGCTCAGGCCGGGGGCTGCCTTGACATATGACCGTATCGCTTTCCTCCTCCCGCTGGATGGCCCGCCTGCGCGGCCTTGGCGGCGCGGCCTTTTCACTGGCCGTTACGCTGCTGGGGCTTCTGTTCGTCACCTTCATCATCAGCCGCGTCGTGCCCATCGACCCGGTGATCGCCATCGTGGGCGAACGCGCCTCGGAGGCGCAGATCGAGGCCGCGCGCGTGGCGCTGGGGCTGGACAAGCCCCTGTGGCAGCAATTCTTCATCTTCGTCGGCAATGCCTTGCAAGGTGACCTTGGCACCTCGATCCGCACGGGCGAGCCGGTGATTCAGGCTGTCGCGCGTGCCTTCCCGGCGACGCTGGAGCTTGCGACGCTGGCCACCATCCTCGGCGTCATCGCAGGGGTGCCTGCGGGTGTGCTTGCGGCGACGCGGCCGGGCAGTCTGGCCGACCATTTCGTGCGGCTGGTCGGGCTGATGGGCTATTCCATGCCGGTGTTCTGGCTGGGGCTGATCGGGCTTTTGCTGTTCTACGGCGTGCTGGGTTGGGTCGGCGGGCCGGGGCGGCTGGATGCGGCCTTCGACATGTTCTACGAATTCGAGGTGACGCCCTATACCGGCATGATCCTGATCGACACCGCGCTGGCCGGGCGATGGGACATGTTCGTCAATGCCATTTCCCATATCATTCTGCCCGCCGGGCTGCTGGGCTATGTCTCCATGGCCTATATCAGCCGGATGACCCGCAGTTTCATGATGAATGAACTGGGGCAGGAATATATCACCACCGCCCGGGTGAAGGGCATGCCGGAATGGCGGGTGATCTGGGTGCATGCCATGCGCAACGTCATGGTGCCGCTGATCACCGTCATCGCGCTGAGCTATGCCTATCTGCTGGAAGGTTCTGTGCTGACCGAGACGATCTTCGCATGGCCGGGCCTTGGCAGCTACATCACCGACGCGCTGCTGGTGAATGACATGCCCGCCGTGCTGGGCGGCACGGTCGTGGTGGGCGTGGCCTTCGTGGTGCTGAACCTTGTTTCCGACCTGCTGTATCGGCTGGTCGATCCGCGTGCGAGGTAAGGCGATGACCACATTGACCCAATGGCTGCGCGACCCGAACCCGACCTCGCGGCGGCAGGCGAAGCTTGGCCAGTTGTGGCTGGGCTGGCTGCGTCTGAAACGCAACCCGCTGGCCATGGCCGGGCTGGTCATCATCGGGCTTTTGCTGGTGATCGCGGCTTTCGCGCCGGTGCTGGCGACCCATGACCCGATCGCACAGAACCTGCAAAACCGCCTGCAACCGCCGCTGACGCCGGGGCACTGGCTGGGCACCGACGACTTCGGCCGCGATATCTGGAGCCGGATTGTCTATGGCTCGCGCATCACGCTTTACATCATCGCGCTGGTGGCGGTGACGGCGCCCTTGATTGGCCTCATGGTCGGCACGGTCGCGGGCTATTTCGGCGGCTGGGTCGATGCGGTGCTGATGCGGCTGACAGACATCTTCCTCGCCTTCCCGCGTCTGATCCTCGCACTGGCGCTGGTTGCGGTGCTGGGGCCGGGGATCGAAAATGCGGTGCTGGCCATCGCGCTGACCGCATGGCCGCCCTATGCCCGCGTCGCCCGGGCCGAAACGCTGACCGTGCGCAATTCCGACTATATCGCGGCCGTGCGCCTGCAAGGGGCGGGCGCGGGGCGGATCATCTGGGGCCATATCGTGCCGATGTGCCTGCCTTCGGTCATCATCCGGGTGACGCTGGACATGGCCGGGGTGATCCTGATTGCCGCCGGTCTGGGCTTCCTTGGCCTTGGCGCACAACCGCCCTTGTCGGAATGGGGTCTGATGATCAGCGCGGGCCGCAAATACCTGTTCGAACAATGGTGGGTCGCCACCATGCCGGGCCTTGCCATCTTCATCGTCAGCCTTGGCTTCAACCTGCTGGGCGATGGCTTGCGTGATGTGCTGGACCCGAGGAGTGCCGCGAAATGACGCTGCTGTCGGTGAAGAACCTGCGCGTGACCTTCGAGACCGAAACCGGGCCGGTGGAGGCCGTGCGCGGTGTCTCGTTCAGCCTCGGGCGGGAACGGCTGGGCATCGTCGGGGAAAGCGGCTCGGGCAAGACGATGACCGGGCGGTCGGTTCTGCGGCTGATCCGACCGCCGGGGCGGATCGAGGCGGACGAGATGCGCTTTGACGGGCAAGACCTGATGCGCCTCACGGAACGCGAGATGCGTGCCCTGCGCGGCCCCCGCATCGCCATGGTGATGCAGGACCCGAAATACAGCCTCAACCCGGTGATGCGGGTGGGCGAGCAGTTGATGGAGGGGCTGCGCAAGCGCGACCGGCTGAGCCGACCGCAGGCCCGCGCCAAGGCCATCGCCGCGCTGGAGGCGGTGCAGATCCGCGACCCGGAACGGGTGATGGAGGCTTATCCGCATGAACTGTCCGGCGGGATGGGCCAGCGGGTGATGATTGCCATGATGCTGATCCCGAACCCCGATCTGCTGATCGCGGATGAGCCGACCAGCGCGCTGGATGTCACGGTGCAGGCCGAGGTTCTGAAGATCCTTGACGATCTGGTGCGCAGCCGGGGCATGGGGCTGATCTTCATCAGCCACGACCTGCGGCTGGTGGCGCGGTTCTGCGACCGGGTGCTGGTGATGTACAAGGGCCGGGTGGTCGAGGAACTGGCGGCAGGGGATCTGTTGAACGCGAAGCATCCCTATACGCAGGGTCTGCTGAACTGCCTGCCGCGCATCGGCGGCGACCGGGGCCCTCTGCCGGGGCTGGACCGCGATGCCGCATGGGCGAAGGAAGCCTGAGATGAGCCTGATCGAGATCGACGACCTTTCGGTCACCTTCACCGCGCAGGGCCGCGAGGTACGCGCGGTGCAGGGCGTCAGCCTGCGCGTCGATGTGCGCGAAAGTTTCGGGCTGGTCGGCGAAAGCGGTTCGGGCAAATCCACCATCCTGCGGGCGATCTGCGGCCTTGCGCCGGTGTCGGGCGGCAGTATCCGCATCGGTGGCGAGGTGCTGCGCCACGACCGCGCCTTTGCCCGTCGAGTGCAGATGGTTTTTCAGGACCCCTACGCCAGCCTGCACCCGAGGCACACGCTGGACCGCACGCTGTCGGAGCCGCTGGCCATTCATGGCATTGGCGGCGCGGATCAGCGGGTGATGCGGGCGCTGGAGGATGTGGGCCTGCCGTCCAGCTTTCGCTTCCGCTATCCGCATCAGCTTTCGGGCGGGCAGCGCCAGCGCGTCGCCATCGCCCGCGCGCTGATGCTGGAACCGGAAATCCTGCTTTTGGACGAGCCGACCTCCGCGCTGGATGCCAGCGTTCAGGCCGAGGTGCTGAACCTGCTGGCGCGGCTGCGGGCGGAACGGGGGCTGACCTTCCTGATGGTCAGCCATGACCTCGCCGTGATCGACCATATGTGCGACCGGGTGCTGGTAATGCAGCACGGCCGCGCGGTGGAGGAGTTGACGCGCGCGGAACTGGCCGGAGCGCGGATGCAGACCGATTACGCCCGCAGCCTGTTCGAGGCCAGCGCCGACCGGCTGATGGGGTAGGGGGCCAATGGCCCCCTTTCCGGTTCAGCCCCGCGCGGGGATTTTCATGCCGCGCTGCACGGCCGGGCGGGCAAGGAAACGCTCCAGATAGGCGGGCACGTTCTTCAAATCGTCCCAGCCGGCGATTCCGGCAGCCTTGTAGAAGTTCAGCAGCGTGTTGAGCCAGGGACAGATCGCAATATCGGCGATCGAGAACTCGCCTGCGATCCAGTCGCGCCCCTCCAGCGCACCATCCAGCACCTTCAGCAGCCGTGCCGCCTCGGCGCGGTAGCGTTCCTTCGGGCGGGGATCGTCGATCTCTTTCCCCGCGAAATGGTGGAAAAAGCCCAACTGGCCGAACATCGGCCCAAGCCCGCCCATCTGGAACATCAGCCATTGCAGCACCTCGTAACGGCGGTCCTGCGGCAGCAGCTTGCCCGATTTCTCGGCCAGATAGATCAGGATGGCGCCGCTTTCGAACAGTGGCAGGGGCGTGCCGCCGGGGCCGTTCGGATCAAGGATCGCGGGGATCTTGTTGTTGGGGTTGAGGCTCAGGAATTCCGGGCTGAACTGGTCATTGGTGCCGAAATCAACCAGATGCGCCTCGTAATCGAGGCCCATTTCCTCCAGCGCGATGGAAACCTTGACCCCGTTCGGCGTGGTCAGGGAGTAAAGCTGGATCGCCTCGGGGCGGGTGGCGGGCCAGCGGCGGGTAATCGGGAAACCGGCAAGCGTCATATGGCAGCCTTTCTGTTGCGCTGTGACAGAGGTAAGCCCAATTTCCCCATCACAAAACCCATATGGATGTGCGATAGTGCGCCTACGTCTGTGCGGGCAGACGCCGGAAACATGGCGCCATGTGAAGCGCCAGCCGGTCAGGTCACAAGAAGGGACTGGGTAATGCTTAATGAATTCAAGGCGTTCATCGCAAAAGGCAATGTGGTGGACCTTGCGGTCGGTATCATCATCGGCGCGGCCTTTACCGCCATCGTCAACTCGCTGGTAGCGGATCTGATCAACCCGATCATCGGCGTGGTCACCGGGGGGATCGACTTCTCGAACCTGTTCATCAATCTGGGCGATGGCGATTATACCTCGCTTGCCGCCGCGAAAGAGGCTGGCGCACCTGTCTTCGCCTATGGCTCGTTCATCACCGCCATCATCAACTTCCTGATCATCGCCTGGGTGGTGTTCCTGATCGTGAAGGCCGTGAACCGCCTGAAAGAGGCGACCGCCCGCAAGGAAGAAGCCGCCGCCGCTGCCGCACCGGCAGGCCCGAGCGAGCTGGATGTTCTGCTGGAAATCCGCGACGCGCTGAAAAAGTGATTGCGTGAAATTCAAAAGCCCCCCGCATCGGCGGGGGGCTTTTTCGTGTCGGAATGTCCGGTTCTTACAGGTCCAGCGCCTCGGCGGCGGTGATCGTCGGCAGGCCGAGCGCGGTGCCAACCGCGGCATAGGTCAGCTTGCCCTTGTGGGTGTTCAGCCCGGCCAGCAGATGCCTGTCTTCGGCGCAGGCGCGTTTCCAGCCCTTGTCGGCCAGTGCCAGCATGAAGGGCATGGTGGCATTGCCAAGTGCCTGGGTCGAGGTGCGGGCAACCGCGCCGGGCATGTTGGCGACGCAGTAATGCATGATGCCATCGACTTCGTAGATCGGGTCCTGATGCGTCGTGGCGTGTGAGGTCTCGAAGCAACCGCCCTGGTCGATGGCCACATCCACCAGCGCCGCGCCCGGCTTCAACTCGGCCAGTTGCGCGCGGGAAATCAGCTTGGGCGCCGCCGCACCGGGGATCAGAACCGCCCCGATGATCAGATCAGCCTCGCGCGCCAGCGCGATGGTATTGGCCGCGCTGGCATAGGCGTTCTTGAAATCACGCCCGAACACATCGTCCAGATAGCGCAGCCGGTTCACCGAACGGTCGATCACCGTGACATCGGCGCCCATTCCGGCGGCGATTTTGGCCGCATGGGTGCCGACCACCCCGCCGCCGATGACCAGCACCTTGCCCGGCAGCACACCCGGCACACCGCCCAGCAGCACACCGCGCCCGCCATTGGCTTTTTGCAGCGTCCAGGCGCCAACCTGTGGCGCCAGACGCCCGGCGACCTCGGACATCGGGGCCAGCAGCGGCAGCCCGCCACGATCATCGGTCACGGTTTCATAGGCAATTGCGGTCACGCCGCTGTCCAGCAGGTCTTTGGTCTGGGCCGGATCCGGCGCCAGATGCAGATAGGTGAACAGCACCTGACCCTTGCGCAGGCGCTTGCGCTCCACCGCCTGCGGCTCTTTCACCTTCACGATCATATCGGCTTGGGCAAAGACCTCTTCCGCCGTGCCGAGGATGGTGGCGCCTGCCGCCACATAATCCGCATCGGAAAACCCGGCTCCGGCGCCTGCATTGGTTTCGACCATGACGCCATGGCCGTGATTTACCGCCTCTTTTACCGCGTCGGGAGTCATCCCGACGCGAAATTCCTGCGGTTTGATTTCTTTCGGGCAACCGATCTTCATGTGTCTCACTCCCTGAACGCCGCTTGTCGTGGGCATCCCCGCGCGGCCTGTGCCTTCCAGCCTGCCGCAGAATCCAGGGAAGAAGTTGCTTTTCCGGCTGCATCCTGCCAGATGCTGTGCAAGAATGTAGAACGAAACAGGCTAACAACCGAAGAAATCTTCGAAACCATGGAACTTGACGCAACAGACCGCCGCATTCTTGCTGCATTGCAGAAAGATGGCCGCATCACCAATGCTGAACTGTCGGAACAGGTGCATCTGTCGGCCTCGGCCTGCCACCGCCGGGTGCAGCGGTTGGAAGAGGAGGGGTTCATCGCGGGCTATGTCGCGCTGCTGGACCCGCGCCGCCTTGGCCGCCCGACCACGGTGTTCGTGGAAATTACCCTGCAAGGGCAGGCCGACGAATTGCTGGACGCCTTTGAACGCCAGGTCGCGCGTATCCCCGACATTCTTGAATGTCACCTGATGGCGGGCAGCGCCGATTACCTGTTGAAGATCGTGGCCGAGGATACCGAGGATTTTGCGCGCATCCATCGCCAATACCTCAGCCGCCTGCCGGGCGTGGCGCAGATGCAAAGCTCCTTTGCGCTGCGCACGGTGGTCAAGACCACGGCCTATTCGGTTTGACGCCTCGAAAATTGAAAAACCCCCGGCCATGGCGCGGGGGTTCCTCGAAAGGCGGGTTACCCCGCCCAGAGTTCAGACACGTCTCTCAGAGAGCGCCTTCACGTTGAGCCTTCTTGCGCGCGAGCTTGCGCGCACGGCGGATCGCTTCGGCTTGCTCACGGGCTTTCTTGACCGACGGCTTCTCGAAATGCTGCTTGAGCTTCATTTCGCGGAACACGCCTTCGCGCTGGAGCTTTTTCTTCAGGGCGCGGAGCGCCTGTTCGACGTTGTTGTCACGAACGCTGACCTGCATGTGGTTGTCACCACCTTCCTAAGCTAGAGTTGCACTGATGTGCAGGCCTGCGGGCCATAGCAAAAGCCGCGCGACTTGTCTACCTTCCGACGGGAAAGGAGCCGCCATGACCGAGGAAAACCCGCTGAATGCCGCCCGCGAGGCGGTGATCGGGGCCGCGCTGGCCCATGTGCCCTTTGATGGCTGGTCTGAAACCACGCTGAAGGCCGCCTTGGCCGATTCGGGGGTGGAACCCGCGCTGGGGGCTGCGCTGTTCCCCCGCGGGGCGCTGGATCTGGCGCTGGCCTATCACCGGCAGGGCGATACCCGCATGATGGAGGCGCTGGCCGCGACGGACCTTGATGCCCTGCGCATCCGTGACCGCATTGCCAGCGCCGTGATGACCCGGCTCGATCTGGTCGAGGACAAGGAACTTGTGCGCCGGGGCAGCACCTTCTTTGCCCTGCCGCAGAACGCGACCGAAGGCGCGCGGGCGATCTGGGGCACGGCGGATGCGATCTGGACCGCGCTGGGCGATACCTCGGACGATGTGAACTGGTATTCCAAGCGCGCCACGCTGTCGGCCGTCTATTCCGCCACGGTGCTGTATTGGCTTGGCGATGATAGCCCCGACCATGAGGCCACGCGCGATTTCCTTGACCGCCGCATTGGCGATGTCATGCAGTTCGAGAAGATGAAGGCGGCGGTGCGCTCCAATCTGCTGGGCAAGGCGCTGCTCGCCGGGCCGATGAAACTGATGGGGCAGATCAGGGCACCGCGCGCGCCTGCGGATCTGCCGGGAAGCTTGAAGGACAGGACATGACGCTACCGCCCCCCCATGTGATGACGGCAATCGAGATTTCCGAACCCGGCGGGCCGGAGGTTCTGCGGCCGGTCGAGGTGACGGTGCCGGTGCCGGGCCATGGCGAAATTCTGATCCGGGTGGCCTATGCCGGGGTGAACCGCCCCGACGCGCTGCAACGGGCCGGGCTTTACGCGCCGCCCCCCACCGCCTCGCCCCTGCCGGGGCTGGAGGCTTCGGGCTGGGTGGCCGCCGTTGGCCCCGGTGTGACGAAATGGCAGGAAGGCGACCGCGTAACCGCGCTGCTGCCCGGGGGCGGTTACGCCGAATATGCCGTGACGCCGGAAGACCACGCCCTGCCGGTGCCCGAGGGCATCGGGTTGAAAGAAGCCGCCTGCCTGCCCGAAACCTGCTATACCGTCTGGTCCAACGTCATGCTGCGCGGCGGCCTGCGCGCGGGCGAGCGGTTTCTGGTTCATGGCGGGGCCTCGGGCATCGGGACGACGGCGATCCAGATGGCTCGCGCTCTGGGTGCCCGTGTTTTCGCCACCGCAGGCAGCCCCGAGAAATGCGCTGCCTGTGAGGCGCTGGGGGCCGAGAAAGCGGTGAATTACCACGAAGAGGATTTTGTGAAGGTGATGAAGGCCGAAGGCGGCGCGCATGTCATTCTTGACATGGTGGGTGGCGATTACATCCAGCGCAACGTCAAGGCGCTGGCCGATGAGGGTCGGCTGGTGCAGATTGCTTTCCTCAAGGGATCGAAGGCGGAGCTGAACTTCGCCGAGGTGATGATGCGGCGGCTGACGATCACGGGGTCAACCCTGCGGCCGCAAAGCGATCTGGCCAAGGCGCGCTATGCCCGCCACCTTGCGAAACACGTCTGGCCCATGGTGGAACGCGGCACGCTGCGCCCGGTGATCGACAGTGAATTCGCGCTGGTGGATGCCGCCAAGGCGCATCACCGGATCGAAAGCTCCGGCCATATTGGAAAGATCGTGCTCAAGGTCGCGTAAGGGCAACCGGACATGCAAAAGGGGCGCCGCGGGCGCCCCTTTTCGTTGGGTTTGTGCAGCTTACTTGCGCAGCGTGCCGCCGGTCGCCTTGGCGACCTTCTCGACGATCTTGGCCGAGACCGCTTCGATATCCTTGTCGGTCAGCGTGGCGTCCTGTGGTTGCAGGCGCACGGTGATGGCGAGCGATTTCTTGCCCGCACCCATTTGCGCCTCGGCCTTTTCGCCGGTGAACTGGTCGAAGACGCGCACGCTTTCGATCAGCGCCTTGTCGGAACCGGCGGCGGCATTGACCAGCGTCAGCGCCTCGACGCCCGCATCCACCACAAAGGCGAAATCGCGTTCCACCGCTTGCAGGTCCGAAATCGACAGTGCCGGGCGGGTCGGCGTCTTGACCTTGGGTTGCGGCACATTGGCGACCTGCACGGTGAAGGCCACGGCCGGGCCTTTCACGTCAAAGGCTTGCAGGATGCGCGGATGCACCTCGCCGAACGTGCACAGCACATTCGGCCCCAGCCCGATCACGCCCGACCGGCCGGGATGGAACCAGCCCGGCACCTTGCGGCTGATCTGCACCTTGGCCGGCGCGCCGATGGCCGCCAGCACGGCCTCGGCATCGGATTTGGCGTCAAACACATCGACCGGGCGGCGCGAGCCATAGGGATCGCGCGGCGCCGAAGACCCGATCAGGAGGCCGGTTGCCACGGTCGCCTGTTCGCCGGGTTCGCCGCCTGAAAACACCGGGCCAACCTCGAACAGCGCGAGATCCACGAAACCCCGCGCCTGATTGCGGGCCGCTGCGCGCAGCAGGCCCGGCAGCAGGTCAGGACGCAGATGCGTCATTTCCGACGAGATCGGATTGTCCACCTTCACCGCATCGGCGCCGCCCCCAAAGGCCGCCGCTGCCGTCTGGTCGATGAAGCTGTAGGTCACGCATTCATTATAGCCCAGCGCCGCAATGGTGCGGCGCGCGGCCTTTTCGCGGGTTTGCAGCGGGGTCAGGATCGGCTTTGGCACGCCCGGCAGGGCGCGGGCCATCGGCTTGCCCACCAGTTTCGACAGCGAGGCGACGCGCGCGACCTCTTCCACCAGATCGGCTTCGCCCTGCACATCGGGGCGCCACGACGGCGGGGCGGCCTGATCGCCGGTCAGGGTGAAGCCCAAAGCCGCCAGCGTGGCGCGCTGATCAGCCTCGGGGATTTCCATCCCGACAAGGCTTTCGACACGCTTCGCATCGAAGCGATAGCTGCGCGCGGTATCCGGCACGGCGCCATCGACCACGATTTCCGACGCCTCGCCGCCGCAGAGATCAAGAATCATCTGCGTCGCCAGTTCCAGCCCCGGAAGGGTGAAGGCCGGGTCCACGCCGCGTTCGAACCGATAGCGCGCCTCCGAATTGATCTTCAGCGCGCGGCCGGTGGTGGCAATGGTGATCGGGTCCCAGAAGGCGGATTCGAGGAACACATCCACCGTGTCCTCGGTGCAGCCCGACAGCTCTCCCCCCATGATGCCGGCAAGGCTTTCGGGTTGGGCGTCGTCGGAAATCAGCATCATGCCGGGTTTCAGCGTATAGGTCTTGCCGTCCAGCGCCAGCAGCTCTTCGCCGCCCGCCGCCGGATGGATGCGCAGATCGCCCTTCACCTTGGCCACGTCAAACACGTGCAGCGGGCGGTTCAGCCCGAAGGTGAAATAGTTGGTAATGTCAACCAGCGCCGAGATCGGCCGCAGCCCGATCGCCTTCAGCCGCGCCTGCATCCAGTCGGGCGAGGGGCCGTTCTTCACGCCGCGAATGGTGCGGCCCGCAAACAACGGGCACCCCTTGGCTTTCAGGCTGTCGTCGATTTTTACACCGACGGGCGAGGCGAAGCTGCCCTTGATCGCCGGAATGTCTAGGGCTTTCAGCGTGCCAAGCCCCCGCGCCGCCAGATCGCGGGCAAGGCCACGCACACCCAGCCCGTCGGGGCGGTTGGGCGTGATCTTCACATAGATCATCGGGTCATTGACGCCCTTCCAGTCGATGAAGCGCACGCCCACCGGCGCATCCTCGGGCAGGTCGATGATGCCGTTGTGATCGTCCGACAATTCCAGCTCGCGTTCCGAACACAGCATGCCGTTGCTGTCAACGCCGCGGATATTGCCCGGTTTCAGGTCCACCCCGGTGCCGGGAACATGGGTGCCGGTGGGGGCGAACACGCCCACGAGGCCGGTGCGCGCATTCGGCGCGCCGCAGACCACCTGCACCTCCTCCATCGCGCCTTCCGGCCCGTTCGGCCAGGTAGCGACGCGGCAGACGCGCAGTCGGTCGGCATTGGGGTGCTGCACCGCCTCGATCACGCGGCAGATGCGGAAGGCGCCCAGCTTGTCCTCGGGGTTCTCGACCTCCTCGACCTCATGGCCGAGATCGGTGAGCGCGGTCAGGATCTCGTCCAGCGTCGCGCTGGTTTCAAGATGATCCTTCAGCCAGGACAGGGTGAATTTCATGGCACGCCTCTTGATTTTCGCGCCTTGGCCTTAGCGCATCGCGGCGCGAAGGGGAAGGGTGCCGAGCGGAGGGTTTCCGCGCTGGAAACGGGCTGTCCATTGCGTGGAGCGGTGTTGTTAATGATTGTGGTTAAAATGTGGTGTAATCGGGGCAGATGGAAAACTGGCTTGAAATCCCGCAGGACCGCCCGCAGCCCCGGCCGCAACGCCTTGCGGTTCTTATGGGATTGACCATTTTGCTGGTGATGGCCTGTATATGCCGGGCGGGGGCGACAGTATCGGTGTTGCCATAATTCGATCGGCGGCCGTTCAGAGGCGGCGGATCATGGTTTCCGCAGCCGTGAAGCCGAAAGCGTGACGCAACAGGCCAAGCCGCATGACGGCCGTGCCCCGGAAGCCCCGCCGCGCGTAAAGGGCACGGGCGCGGGTATTGGTGTCCACAACTTCCAGCCGCACTTCGTCATAACCGCGCTGTCGGGCCAGATCGCACAGCCCTTCGATCAGGGCGCTGCCGACGCCCCGGCCGCGCGCCGCTTCGGCGACGCAGATCCCGTCCACCAGAAAGCGCCGGTTGTCTACCTCGTTGCCAAGGGCCGCCAGCAAGGCCAGCCGCCATGCACCGCCGGTCAGGCCGTAAATGGCGCGCAGGTCCGACCATTTGCCATCGGCAAAGCCGCCTGCGGGGGATTTGAACCCGGCAAGGCCCAACAGCCTGTCGCTTTCCACCGCGCCGATGGCATGGTCGGCGCGGATCACCCGGTCCAGATAGGCCAGCGCCTGCGGCTCGGGGCCGAGCACGCGGCCCAGCTTGTCGCTGAACGCCTGCCAGTAAAGGCGGGCCGCCTCGGCGCGGTGCTGGGGGGCGATGCCAAGGGTCAGACGCGGGCTCATCGGATCGCGCCTGACAGAAGCGCCTCATGCCCGGCGCCCAGCACCCAGCCCTCTTCCGGGCGCGCTTCGGGCGGGCAATCAAGCATTTCGGGCAGGCGCCCGGCGGCGGCCAGCCGGTGCAGGGCGCGGGCCAGTAGCCGCACCTGCGCGCGGTCTTTCACGCTGTCGCCTTCAGCCCGCACCTCGACGGCCAGCAGCGAGGGGTAAACCTCGGCCAGTGTGACGCGGGCGGGCGGTTCGAAAGGCCATACCGTCGTGTCGGCGCGGCGGGCCAGACGCGCGATCACCGGCAGGCCGGTCAGCGCCTGAGAGCCGACAGAGCCAGTGGTATAAAGCTTCCAAACCGGCTGCGCGCTGCGAATGCACCGTTCCACCGCGCGCCGTTCAGCAAGGCCGAGGGCCGGGTAATCGACCGTCTTACGATGCGGAAGGCCGGGCAGATTGACCGTTGCAGGGCAGCCCCAGAACGGGCCGGGGCCACCCAGATGCCGGTTGATTGCCGCCGCCACCTCAAAGCGGTTGTTGGCATTGTCGGGGGCATCCTGCACTGCGCGCTCCAGCCAGTCATGCAGGTTGCGGGCGCTGGCCTTGCCGGTCAGTCGTGCGGCGAAACCTGCGGGATAGCCCATCGGAAAGTCAAACCCGACCAGCCAGTTGCCGGTTGCGGTTTCCGCGATGATCCGTGCTTCGGCCTCGGCCCTTGTGCGGCAATAGATCTGCCGCTCGGCCCTGTCGGTGCAAAGGCCGATCCAGATCGCATCGGCGCTTTCGCGTGCGGGTGTGGGGCGGCTGGCCGCCGACCAGTCCACCACGGCGATGTTCAGTCCGCGCATCGGATGGCCCGTTCTGCCGTGGCAAGGTCTTCAGGGGTGTTGAGGTTGAAGAACGGGTCGGGCGTGCCGCCGGGGAAGGGGGCGGCAGAGGCGGCATGGGCCGCGCAGAAATCCATCATCCGCGCCCGACCCGAGGACAGCCAGTCGCGCAGCGCGCCGCGCAAGGCCATGGGCCAGAGCGCGAAGGTCGGATGCGCCCGGCCGCTGCATTCTGCATAGGCCAGCCCGCCATCGGCGGCCATCCACAGGCGAGGCACCAGATCGCCAGGGAAGAACGGCGTATCCACCGCCACGCTGACCACGGCATCGGCATCCCCGGCGGCCTCAAGCGCCGCCAGAATGCCAGAGAGCGGCCCTTGCGACACATCGTCGGCCAGAACGGGTAGCCCGGTGAACGCCAGCCGTGCCGGATCGCCATTGGCAGAGATGCGCAAGGCTTGCACCTGCGGCTCCAGCCGGGCGATGGCGTTCAGGATCAGCGGCTGCCCCGCCAGCGGCAACAGGGCCTTGTCGGCCCCGCCCATGCGCCGCCCGGCGCCGCCCGCTAGGATAACCCCGTCGATGCGCATGACCCTCTCCCTCGGGTTGCAGCCCGCCCCGCAAAGCCCTAAGCCTTCTGCACGGGCCGGTAAAGCCGGTTCCTCCACAACACCCGGACCTCCCATGTCTTCGCCCCTGAGCGCTGCTTTCCTGCGCGGCTGTGCCGCCTCCTTGCCCTTTGTGCTGGTCATCGGCCCGTTTGGAACGCTGTTCGGCGTGGTCGCCACCAGCGCCGGTATGACGGTGTTCGAGACCATGGCCTTTTCGGTCGTCGTCATCGCGGGTGCCGCGCAATTCGCGGCGGTGCAACTGATGCAGGACGGCGCGCCGCTGGCAGTGGTGATCTTCACCGCCGCCGCGGTGAACCTGCGGATGGCGATGTATTCCGCCTCGCTGGCGCCACATCTTGGCCCGGCAAAGCTGTGGCAGCGGGCGCTGATTTCCTACCTTCTGGTCGATCAGAGCTATGTCGCGGCCATTACCGAGTTCACCCGGCATCCCGGCCGCCCGGTGGCCGAGAAGGTGGCCTATTTCTTTGGCACGGTCAGCCTTGTTGTGCCGCTTTGGTATCTCTCCACATGGGGCGGGGCCGCTTTTGGCAAGGCGATTCCGTCCGACCTCGCGCTTGATTTCGCGGTGCCCATCGCCTTTCTGGCGATGATTGCCCCGGTCCTGCGCACGCCCGCGCATTACGCTGCCGCGCTTGTGTCGGTCGGGGGGACGCTGGCCCTGTGGTGGATGCCCTATTCTTCGGGGCTGCTGGTCGCCTCGGCTGCGGCCATGGCGGTGGGCGCGCTGGTCGAAACCCTGATGGAGAAACGCGCATGAGTCCCGATCAACTGCCCGAGATCATTGCAGTGAAATGGAAGCTCTGGACCATGATCGTGGCACTTGGGGCCGCGACATTCGGGCTGCGCTTTTCCTTTCTGGGGGTGATCGGTGCGCGTCCCCTGCCGCCCATGGTGCTGCGTCTGCTGCGGTATACGCCAATGGCAGTCATTCCGGGGCTGGTAGCCCCTGCCGTGCTGTGGCCTGCGGCAACGGGCGGTGAACCCGATCCGGTGCGGCTTGCGGCGGCGGTGATGACGGTGATGGCGGGGGTAATCACCCGCAACACGCTCGCCTCGATCGGGGCGGGTGTTGCGGTGCTGTTCGGTCTGCCGTTACTGTTGGGCTGAGCTTGCTGCGGCTTACTGGGCGGCAGCGGCTTTTTCGGCCAGACGGGGATCGCCTGCCTGCACCAGAAGAACGCCATGATTGTCGTCGGCGTCATCGTCGGTGATCTTGCGTTCGGTTACGCCCGGCAGTTCGCGGAACGCTTCCATCAGCTTTTTGGGGAACCAGGTGTGTGGCAGGGTTTCGAACCCCGGCACACCCTTCAGAACCGCCGAGACGGCATTGGTGCATTGCGCTTTGGGAACCGCGCCATAGGACATCGCGCGCTGCATGGCGATCTGCGCCACCTCGGGCGAGACGACCTTGGTCTGTTCGACGACGTAGTAGGTTTCGCGGGCGTGATAGTCGATGTAGAAATTGACCATCTTGTCGGTCATGCCGAAATGCACGTCATTGCGTTCTGCCAGTCGCGGCAGCTTCCAGCTTCCGGCCGGGTCGAACATGATGCGCTGTGACCCGTTGATCATCAGCCCCGCATGCGCGCCCGAACCGTTTCGCGTGCTGATCACCGTGAAAAGCGTGATTGCGGGCGGGCCGTCATGCACATAACGCGCCTTGGCGACGGCCTCATCCGGCGCCCAGACCGGCTCGGCGGCGCCGCAGGCGGACAGGGTTGCGACAAGGGCAACACAAAGCAGATGGCGGCGCATGGGGGCGCTCCTTCGGGGATGTCAGGCAGAAAAGGTCAGAACCGGGCCGGGGCGTGCCCCTCTGGCCCGATCCGCCGGAGGGCGCTGTCAGGAATTGGCCAGCGCCATGAAGATCAGGACACAGATGGAAATGCCGGCGCCCCAGGTGGACATGCGGATGAAGCCCGCGAAGGTCTTTTCATGTTCGCGGATGTCCATGCTGCCATGCTTGTGTTCGGCCATAGGTGCGTCTCCCGGATCTGCCGTGATTTTCCAACCCGATACCCGATTCACGGGGGGCTGTCACCTCCCCGTGTCACGCTTCGGGGGCGGGGTGTTGCGTGTCGGTTTCGTCCCAATCCTGCGCGAGGCGAAAGCCGATGCGGCGCGGCGGGGCGTCCGGCATCTCGCGTGGAATGGCGCGCAGCGCGACATTCAGCTGGGTCACATGCTGGACAAGCTGCATCTTTGCCCCGTCCTCGTCGCGCCCGTAGAAGGTGATCAGGTCGGGGTCGAAATAGCCCAGCCCTTCAATCCGCAATACGCCGACCTCGCCCCCAGCGAAGCCCATTGCCACCTCGTGCTTTGCATCAAGCTGGCCTTCGAAGTTGCGGATATAGAGGATCAGCCGTTCATAAGCCCATTCCGCCGGGCTTTTCTGATCGACAGGTTTGCGCGCCACGGCGGCCGGCAGGGGTTGCTGTTCCGCCGTTTCCGGTGCGTCCGGGTCGGCATGGACAACGTGGGCGCAGGGCAGGGCGCTGGCTTCCAGCACCTCGGCCGAGGTAGCGATTTCGTCGATCATGCGCGGCTCCACATCCAGTTCCCTTCCGGGGACTGGTCGCGTTTCGCAAGTCCCCTGTGCAGAAGGTAGGTCAGATGGGCCATGGCTTCCACCATTGCGAGGCCATATTCGCCCTCACCGATGCTGCGCCGGAACAGGACGGGGAAACAGCCTGTCGCGGTACGCGGCTGGTCCAGATGCGCCAGAAGCCGGTCGATCGCGCTGTCGTGGTTTTCCTCTAGCTGACGCAGCCGCAGCGGCAGGCCGGTGAAGGGCAGCTTGTGACCGGGCAGCACCAGATGCCGTGGTTCGGCCAGCGTGGCGAAGCGGCGGCAACTGTCGATCCATTCGCCCAGCGGATCGGCCAGCGGTTCGGTCGGGTAGACCCCGATATTGGGCGAGATCGAGGGCAGGAGCTGGTCGCCGCCGATCACCAGATCATCGGCCTCGCTCCAGAAGGTCGCGTGTTCGGGGGCGTGGCCATCGCCGCAATGCACCCGCCAGCGCCGCCCGCCCATGGTCAGGCTGTCGCCTTCGGCGATGCGGGTAAAGCCCAGCGGCAGCGGATGCACCACATCGCAGAAGTTGAAGGGCCGCTCCGTGCGGCGCTTTTCCAGCAGCGCCGGGTCCATCCCGGCACCGCGCCAGAAGGCAAGCTGTTCCGCCGTGGCGGCGGGTTGTTCGTCCAGCGTCAGCATCCGGGCATAAAGCCAGGCGGTGCGGGTGGTCACAAGTTCTGCCCCGCGTGCCATGAACCATCCGGCAAGACCAATATGGTCGGGATGGTGATGCGTCACCACAACCCGCCGCACCGGGTGGCCTGCCAGCGGCCCGTCGAGCAGTGCGAGCCATTCGGCCCGTGCGCGCCGGGTATCCAGCCCGGTGTCGATCAGTGTCCAGCCGTCGCCATCGTCCAGCGCATAGACATTGACGTGATCCAGCGCCATCGGCAGCGGCAGCCGCAGCCACAGCACACCTTCCGCAATTTCGACCGAACCGCCCGGCGCGGGCGGCTCGAACGGATAGCGCAGTCCGGTGCTGCGGGTATCCATGCTCACGAGGCCAGCGCCTCGGGGGTGAGGGCATAAAGCCCCGCCGCCCCTTCGCGCATCTGTGCGATCAGCGCGGTATGTTCGGGCAGAAGCCGCTTGATGGCAAAGGCCGCCAGTGGCTGCCGCGACGCATCGGCCAGCGCGGCCTTCAGGTGGTAATGCCCGCCCAGCACGCGGGCGAAGGCGCGCAGATAGGGCACGGCGCCGGCGTTGCGATCATTGGCCTCTTGCGCGACCAGCCATTCCGTCGCCTCGCGCAGTGCCTCGGCCGCCGCCCAGACATCGCCCGCCAGATCGGCCAGCGAGGCGCGCGCCTCGCTGGCGTGATCCTCGATCTCTTGCAGCAGGCGGTAGGCCGCCGTGCCGCCATCCATCATCTTGCGGCCGACCAGATCCATGGCCTGAATGCCGTTGGTGCCTTCGTAGATCGCGGTCACGCGGGCATCGCGGCTGAATTGCGCGGCGCCGGTTTCCTCGATGAAGCCCATGCCACCGTGGACCTGCACGCCCAGATAGGCGACTTCGTTTCCGATGTCGGTGCCATAGGCCTTGGCGATGGGCGTCAGAAGGGCGGCGCGGGCCTGCCAGTCGGCGTTGCCGGTGGCGCGTCCCATGTCGATGGCGACCGCGCAGGCCAGCGCGATGGCGCGGGCGGCAAAGGTTTCGGCCTTCATCTGCCCCAGCATCCGCCGCACATCGGCATGATCGACGATGGCGGTGGCGCCCAGCGGCGTTTTGCCCTGTTTGCGGTCCATCGCATAGGCGAGCGCATGCTGGAACGCCGCTTCGGCGACAGAAACGCCCTGCATGCCGACGCCAAGCCGCGCGTTGTTCATCATGGTGAACATCGCCGCCATGCCCTTGTGTTCTTCCCCGATCAGCCAGCCGGTCGCGCCGTCATATTGCATGACGGCGGTGGGCGAGCCGTGCAGACCCAGCTTGTGTTCAAGGCTGACGACACCAAGGCTGTTGCGTTTGCCGGGATTGCCGTTTTCATCGGGAATGAATTTCGGCACCATGAAGAGGCTGATGCCTCTGGTTCCGGGGGCACCATCGGGCAGACGGGCCAGCACGAGGTGGCAGATATTGCCCGCGAAATCATTGTCGCCCCAGGTGATGAAGATCTTCTGCCCTGTCACCGCATAGGTGCCGTCGCCATTGCGCTCGGCCTTGGTGCGCAGCGCGCCCACATCCGACCCGGCGCCCGCTTCGGTCAGGTTCATGGTGCCGCACCATTCGCCTGAGATCAGTTTCGGGATGTAAAGCTCCTTGATCGCGTCCGAGGCATGATGCTCCAGCGCCTCGATCTGGCCTTGCGTCATCAGCGGGTTGAGTTGCAGCGACAGGCAGGCGGAACCGATCATTTCGTTTACGGCGGTGGTCAGCGACATCGGCAGGCCCATGCCGCCGTGATCAGGGCTGGCCGCCATGCCGACCCAGCCGCCTTCGGTGATGGCCTTGTAGCCCTCGGCAAAACCGGGCGAGGTGCGCACCACGCCGTTTTCCAGCTTCGCCGGCGTCAGGTCGCCCGCACGGTTCAGCGGTGCCAGCACGGTTTCGCAGAGCTTGCCTGCTTCGGAGAGAATCGCCTCGACCGTTTCGGGTGTCGCTTCGGCAAAAAGATCGGTCGCGGCGACCTGATCCATGCCGACCACCTGGTCAAGAACGAAACGGAATTCGGAAACCGGGGCACGGTAGGGCATCTATCCTCCTTCCCGCGCTTGGCAACCGGGGCGCGCGGGTCTATCTGGGGTCATCTGTCGGGGGCGAGATTAACGCAAGGTCAAACCGCCTCAACATCAACGCTGCGTCACGAACCATGGAAACCCGCCTTATCGCCGCCACGTCAGAAGGGATCGCCGAGGCCGCCGGGGTGCTGCGCGCCGGCGGACTGGTCGCGATGCCGACCGAAACCGTCTACGGGCTGGCCGGGGATGCGCGCGATGATCGCGCGGTGGCGCGGATCTATGCCGCGAAGAATCGCCCGTCTTTCAATCCTTTGATTGTGCATCTGCCGGATATTGAAGCGGTCGGGCGCTATGCGGTGCTGACGCCCGAGGCGCGCGCGCTGGCGGTGGCCTTCTGGCCGGGGCCGCTGACCATGGTGCTGCCGCTGCGCGAAGGGGCGGGGTTGTCGCCGTTGGTGACGGCGGGGCTGCCCACGGTGGCGGTGCGGGTTCCGGCGCATCCGGTGGCGCGCGAGCTGTTGCAGTCGGCCGGGCTGCCGGTGGCGGCGCCTTCGGCCAACCCCTCGGGGCGAGTATCGCCGACGCGGGCCGCGCATGTGATGGCAGGCCTGGCAGGCCGGATCGAGGCTGTGCTGGATGGCGGCGCCTGTGCTGTGGGGGTGGAAAGCACGATTCTGGGCCTCGACGGCCCGCCCGCTTTGCTGCGCCCCGGCGGGGTGACGGTGGAGGCGATCGAGGCCGTTCTGGGGGGGCCGCTGGTGCTGCCGGGTGATCCGGCGCAGCCCAAGGCGCCGGGGCAGCTCGCCTCGCATTACGCGCCGCAGGCACGGGTGCGGCTGAACGCGACCGAGGCGCTGCCGGGCGAGGTGCTGGTGGGTTTCGGGGCGGTGGCTGGTGATCTGAGCCTGTCCGAAAGTGGCGATCTGGTGGAAGCCGCAGCGCGGCTGTTCCATCTTTTGCGCGAGGCCGATGCGCGGGCTGGTCCGGGCGGCGCGATTGCCTTCGCCCCGGTGCCCGGGACGGGCCTTGGCCGCGCGATCAATGACCGCCTGCGCCGCGCCGCCGCGCCGCGCCCCTGATATATGTGCCTGACACGGGGCGCCTTTCTCCGGGGCATCGAGCCCCTGCGAAAGGCGTTGCCACGGAAGGTTTCAGGGCTGGTGCCTTGTGCAATCGTGTTCGGGATCGGCACCGGGGACCGGATCGTAGCCCGATCCGCCCCATGGGTGGCAGCGGCAGATGCGGTGAACTGTCAGATAGCCCCCCTTGACCCCGCCGTGACGGGCAAGCGCATCCAGCGCATAGGCCGAGCAGGTGGGCTGAAACCGGCAGCCATGGCCGACCCAGGGGCTAAGCAGCAACCGGTAAGCGCGGACCGGCAGGGCGAGGATCTGGGCGAGCGGCGACATGGGCAAGGTCTCGGGCCGGAATTCGGGCTGTGACCGGGAGATATGAGTATTTGGGCAAGAAGCAAGGGCAGGGCAGTTTGCCCTGTTCAGGCCTTGGGGCGCGGCGGGCGGTGGATTTGTGACAGGGCTTGCGTCAGATCCGCTTTCAGCATGGCGAAATCGCGGGAGATCGTAGCCGCAGGGCGTCCGACCAGAACGTAGTCCCAGCCGGGGCGGGCGAGGCCGGGCAGGACGGCGCGCACGATCTCTCGCAGGCGGCGTTTGGCGCGGTTGCGCATCACCGCATTGCCAATCTTTTTCGAGCAGGTGAAGCCGACGCGGATGTCGGGGCGGCCATCGCCACGCTCGCGCGCTTGCAGAAGGAAGCCGCCCGTGCCCTGACGCCGTGCCTGTGCAGCGCGCAGGAAATCGGCGCGCTTGGCAAGGATCGTGTAAGAGGCGCATGATGAAACCGCCGCGAAGCTTTCGGAAGCCCCGGTCGTGCGGTTTGCTTCCTCTGCCAGCGGCGGTGTCATGTCAGATCTTTCAAAGCGACCCCGAGACGGGGGCCAGCCTGTCTTAAGCCGACAGCTTCTTGCGGCCCTTGGCGCGACGGGCATTCAGCACAAGACGACCACCTTTGGTGGCCATGCGGGCGCGGAACCCGTGGCGGCGCTTGCGAACCAGGTTCGACGGTTGGTAAGTGCGCTTCATCGCGGCTCTCCAGTAACGGCGGTAATATGCAGCCCGAACCCCGAAAGATTCGAGGGCCGCGGCAACTGAGGCCCGTCCTTTACGCAGGGCGCGCGGGCAAGTCAATTCCGCATGGGGTGTTTTTTCGCGGGAATCCGGGGTCGGCCGGGGTTTCAGGGGGGAATGACAGGCATATATGGCGCTGTATTCGGCCGTGCGGGTTTGCTAGTGCTGGACAAGGGCGGGCAAACCGCCGCAAGCGGAGACAGGCGTGCCGTGCGGAAGTTGATCAGCCGCATCCTCAATACCCTTTCGGGGCGGTTCCTGCTGCTGACCGTGGCCTTCGTCATGCTGGCGGAGGTGCTGATTTTCGTACCCTCCATCGCGCGGTTCCGGCTGGATTACCTGCAATTGAGGCTGGAGAAGGCGCAGATCGCTTCGCTGGCGCTTCTGGCCAATGACGGGATGATCACGCCGGAGCTGGAACAGGAGCTGCTGAACAATGCAGGGGTGTTCAACGTGGTGCTGCGCCGTGACGAGGTGCGCCAGCTTGTGCTGTCGTCCGAGATCCCGCAGCCGGTGGCGGCGACATTCGACCTGCGCATGGATGGGTCGTTTGAACTGATCCGCGATGCGCTGGCGGTGCTGGCGACACCGGAGGACCGGATCATCCGGGTGATCGGCAATCCGGTGCAGCAGGCGGGGTTGCTGATCGAGATTACCCTGCGGGAAGGGCCCCTGCGGACCGAGATGTATGATTATGGTCTGCGCATTCTTTTCCTGTCGGCGCTGATTTCGGTCATCACGGCGGCGATGCTGTTTCTGGCGGTGCGGCGCCTTCTGGTGGTGCCGATCCGGCGGGTGGTGCGGCACATGCAGGCCTATGCCTCGGCACCGGAGGATGCGCGCTATGTCATCACGCCCACCGCGCGGGTGGTGGAGTTGCGCGACGCCGAAGAGGCATTGCAACGGATGCAGACAGACCTGATTGCCGCGTTCCGGCAGAAGGAACGGTTGGCGCAGCTTGGTGGGGCGGTTGCCAAGATCAGTCATGACCTGCGGAATATCCTGACTTCTGCGCAGTTGTTTGCGGACAGAATCGAACAAAGCGCCGATCCGGCGGTGGCGCGGTCTGCGCCGAAGCTGGTGAACTCGATCACCCGCGCGGTGAACCTGTGCGAATCGACGCTGGCTTTCGGCAAGGCCGAGGAGCATCCGCCCCGGCTGGCGCGGTTTGCGCTGCGGCCGATGCTGGAGGATGTGGCGGATGGCGAGGGACTGTCTGCGCAGTCAGAGCCCGCCTGTCTGATCGACACGGCGCCGGGGTTGGTGGTGCGGGCGGATGCCGAGCAGCTTTACCGCGTGGTTGCCAATCTGGTGCGCAATGCCCGACAGGCGATCGACGCGACCGGGCGCGGCGGCACGATCGAGATTTCTGCGGGCGAGGACGAAACCGCATGGTGGATCCGCGTCGGCGACACCGGACCCGGCCTGCCGCCCAAGGCGCGCGACAACCTGTTCCGTGCCTTTCAGGGATCGGCGCGCAAAGGGGGCGCGGGTCTCGGTCTTGCCATCGCGGCCGAACTGGTGCGCGGCCATGGCGGGCAGCTTGATCTGGTCCGCAGCGACGAGGAGGGGACGGAATTCCTGATCCGCCTGCCGCGGGCGGGGGGGCTGGATGCCGAGGAAATGGTGGGCTGAGTCCCTGCCGATTCTGCCATCATGGCCACAGCTCTGGTTGTCAGTGGTAGGGCGCGCGCCTTGGCCCGAGCGATTTTCCCAATGCTGCAAGGCTTGGAAAGGCGCCGCGAAACAAAGTTGTCATCTTCCGCTTTTTCGCCCTTGCATCCCCCCGGCGCTGGGGCTAAATCCCCCCTCACAGCGGACCCGTAGCTCAGCTGGATAGAGCATCAGACTACGAATCTGAGGGTCGGGCGTTCGAATCGCTCCGGGTCCGCCATTTACTAAGATCGCAAGAAAGCCGACCTTCGGGTCGGCTTTCTGCGTTTTTGGCCTCAGCTTTCGGTGAGCATGTCGCGCACCAGCGGGATGACGCGGGTGCCGTAAAGCTCGACCGAGCGCAGGAGGTCTTCGTGCGGGGTCGTGCCGGCCGAGTATTTCAGGCTGAAGCGGTTCAGCCCCAGCGCTTTCACCGTGCCGGCGATCTTGCGTGCGACGGTCTCGGGGCTGCCGACATACTGGCTGCCCTGTTCGACCTCGTGCAGGAACGCCGCCCTGGTGATCGGCGACCAGCCGCGTTCGCGGCCAAGCCGGTCATGCAGGGCCTTGTAGCCGATGAAGGCAGCCTCGCGCGCGGCCTCGTCGGTATCCGCGATCAGGCCGGGCGAATGCACACCGAGCGGTTTGGCGGTGCCACCGATCTGGGCATAGGCGTCGTGGTAAAGATCCACGAAGGGCCGGAAGCGTCGCGGGTCGCCGCCAATGATGGCCAGCATCATGGGCATGTCATAACGCACGGCGCGGACCACCGATTCGGGACTGCCCCCGACGCCGATCCATGCCGCAATGCCCTGCGGTCCGGCAGGGGGATAGACGGCCTCCACCTTCAGCGCAGGGCGGTGACGGCCCTTCCAGTTCACCGGCCCGCCCTTGTTGACGGCGGCGAAGAGATCCAGCTTTTCCTCGAACAGCATCTCGTAATCATGCAAGTCATGCCCGAACAGCGGATAGCTTTCGGTGAACGAGCCGCGGCCAAGGATCACCTCACCCCGCCCGCCCGAGATCGCGTTCAGCGTCGAGAAGCGTTCATACAGCCGGACCGGATCGTCGGTGGACAGCACCGTGACCCCGGTTGCCAGCCGGATGCTGTTCGTCCGGGCGGCGATATTGGCCAAGAGGATCTCGGGTGCCGAAATGGCGAAATCGTCGCGGTGATGTTCGCCGAGGGCGATCACATCGACACCCACCTGATCGGCCAGCACCGCTTCGGCCACCACATCGCGCAGCACCTCGTCCTGCGCCTTCAGGCGGCCATCGGGGCGACGGGTCACGTCGCCGAAAGTATCAAGACCGAATTCCATGGTCTGCCTCCTGTTCCTTCACGTTGCCGTCAAGGTAAGCAGTCGGGGGCAGGATGTCGCCCCGCATGGGGGCACAGTCAGCCGCTTCGTTTGCACAGAAGGCAGTTCAGGCTTCTTCGTCCTTCAGCAGCAGAAGCAGGGCGAGGATGGTCAGCGCCACGCCGCCCAGCACGATGGCGGGCGGCACCTCGTGCCCCAGCGCGACTTCCCAGATCAGCACCCAGCTTGGCACCAGATAGGTATAGGCCATGACCTTGGCCGAGGGCAGGCGCAGCGTGGCGTATTGCAAAAGGACGAAGGTGGCCGCGCTGGCGGCGACAGCAACATAGACGAGGCAGATCCAGACGATCGGGGGCAGGGCGGCCCAGTCAGTGCCGATCACGTCGCGCCAGCCGTAAAGGCACAGCAGGCCGAATCCTGCCAGCATCATGCCGAAGGTAAAGACCACGGCGGGCTCGCCCCGGTTCAGACGACGGATCATCGGGGCGTAAAGCGCATGGGCGATGCAGCCGATGAAATAGATGGCCTCACCGCGTCCGACATGCAGCCGCATCAGTGCGGCAGGATCGCCCCGGAAGATCACCCAGACTGCCCCCGCCGCACCGATGGCCAGCGCCAGCGCCATGCGCGGGGTGGTGCGCTGGCGCAGCAATATCCAGCCGAAGCCTGCCGCCATCAGCGGTGTCAGGGTAAAGACGGCGGCGGCGGGCACGGCGGCTGCGGTGCGCAGCCCTTCGAACATCAGAACGAAGTAAGCCGCCAGCAGGGCGCCGAGTATCAGGTAGCGCCAGGGGGCCACGAAGGCCCGGCGCGGAATGCCGGTGGTCAGATGGGCCGCGATGCCGACCAGCGCCCCGGCGAGGGCAAAGCGCGGCACGGTCAGTGCGGCGGGGGCTATGTGGGGCGCGGCCATTGCCCCCAGCGAGAACGACCCGGCAACCAGCGCGGAAAAGCCCAGCATTGCGAAATGCCCGCGTTGGCCCTGGGTCAGGGCGCGCAGCATGGCGATGCTCATACCTCGGTCCAGCTTGCGGCGGCCGCTTTCAGGTGGCTGAGGAAGCTTTGCACCTTCACGGTGCGATGCAGGTCTACATGGGTCACCAGCCAGAGCGGCGCCGCCCATTCATCGCGGGGGGCCATGATTTCAACCAGATCGGGGTCAGAGGCGGCAAGGTAATGCGACAGGAAGCCGATGCCCGCGCCTTCGCGCAGCGCGGCCTCCAGCGCGGCACTGTCGGTGGCGCGATAGCTGATCTGTTCGGGTTGCACGGTATCGCGCAGCCAGCGATGGAAGGGCGCGCGGCTGAGCGTGCTGTCGGCGCCGATGAACAGGTGTCCGGCAAATTCGTCCGGGCCTTTGGGATGGCCGTGTTTCTCGACATAGCCGCGCGTGGCATAAAGCCCGGTGCGCATGCGCAGAAGGGGTTGCACGACGTTGTCGGGTTCTTCCGGGATGGCCCCGGCACGGATTGCCACATGCGCCTCGCCGTAATCCAGCCGGAACAGTCGCATGTCGGTCAGATAGCGCACGATCAGCCCCGGATGCGCCTTCTGAAACGAGGTCAGCACCGGCGTCAGCAGGGTGGCGAGGCCGGTGATCGAGGTCACGACCAGTTCACCCGTCACCGTTTCGCCCTGGCCCTTGATGCGCGAGGCAAGCTGGCTGAACTGTTCCTCGGTGGCCTGCGCGACGGAAAGCAGGTCGCGCCCTGCCTCGGTCGGGGTATAGCCGCGGGCGTGGCGCTGGAAAAGCCGGGTGCCCAGCCGTTTCTCCAGCGCGTCGATGTGGCGGATCACGGTCGCATGGTGCACGCCCAGCACCTCTGCCGCGCCCGATACGGTGCCCAGCCGGGCGACCTGAAAGGCGGTGCGGACCTCATCCCAGTTTTCCATACGCGGGCTCCTGCTGTTCGGTGCGAGATTAGCGGCTGGCGCCGTGGCGGCAAGGGGCACTGGCACGCGCGGTTTCCATGCGGAGCGGCCTTGCGGCCGCGCGGCTTTTTCTTGCCGGCCGGCTGTGCCGGTCCGGCGCGGGTGGCCTTCGGCGGGGATATTGGGGCCAAGGCAAAAGGGCGCCGTGTTGACTCGGGAGGCGGATTGGCCTAGAGGCTGGGGCAATTCCCCGGAGGCTCGTCGCTTCCGGTCCCATGGCATTGGCCGGGATCGCCATCCGTCAGCGCGTTGCGCCCACGGGTGCCCTTGGGCTTTGCTTCATCCGCCGCCGGACCCATATCCGGCAGAACCGCAACGGCCAAGGAGGGCGCGCGATGTTCGAGAACCTGTCGGAACGCCTTGGAGGTGTGTTCGAGCGGCTGACCCGTCAGGGCGCGCTGACCGAGGCGGATGTGGAAACCGCGCTGCGCGAGGTGCGGGTGGCGCTGCTGGAGGCCGACGTCTCGTTGCCGGTCGCCCGCGACTTCGTGAAGGCGGTCAAGGCCAAGGCCACCGGGCAGTCGGTTACCAAATCGGTGACGCCGGGTCAGCAGGTGGTGAAGATCGTCCATGACGAGTTGGTGCGCGTGCTGTCGGGTGATGGCGCCGCCGATGCGCTGAAGATCGACAACCCGCCCGCGACCATCCTCATGGTCGGTCTGCAAGGCTCGGGCAAGACGACGACGACCGCGAAGCTTGCAAAGCGGCTGAAGGAAAAGAACGGCAAGAAAGTGCTTCTGGCCTCGCTGGACACCCAGCGCCCGGCGGCAATGGAGCAGTTGCAGATCCTCGCCGGTCAGATCGGCGCTGACAGCCTGCCCATCGTGAAGGGCGAATCGGCGGTGCAGATCGCCAGGCGCGCCAAGACCCAGGCGAACCTTGGCGGCTATGACGTGCTGTTCCTTGATACCGCGGGCCGTCTGCACATCGACGAAGTGCTGATGGATGAGGTTCAGGCGGTGCGCGACATCGCCCAGCCGCGCGAAACGCTGCTGGTGGTTGACGGCCTCACCGGGCAAGACGCGGTGAATGTGGCCACTGAGTTCGACGCCAAGGTCGGCATCTCCGGTGTCGTGCTGACCCGGATGGATGGTGATGGCCGTGGCGGTGCCGCGCTGTCGATGCGCGCCGTGACCGGCAAGCCCATCCGTTTCGTCGGTCTGGGCGAGAAGATGGACGCGCTGGACGCCTTTGAACCCGAGCGTGTGGCTGGCCGCATCCTTGGCATGGGCGACATCGTGGCGCTGGTCGAAAAGGCGCGCGAGACGTTTGAGGCCGAACAAGCCGAACGCATGGCGAAGCGCTTTGCCAAGGGTCTGTTCAACATGAACGACCTCAAGATGCAGCTTGAACAGATGCTCAAGATGGGCGGCATGCAGGGCGTCATGGGCATGCTGCCGGGCATGGGCAAGGCCGCCAAGATGGCCGAGGATGCGGGCTTTGATGACCGCATGCTGCGCCGCCAGATCGCTTTGGTCAATTCGATGACCAAGAAGGAACGCGCCAATCCCGACCTGCTGCAAGCCAGCCGCAAGAAGCGTATCGCCCAAGGCGCGGGGCTGGAGGTGGCCGAGCTCAACCGTCTGCTGAAACAGCACAAGCAGATGGCCGACATGATGAAGAAAATGGGCAAGGGCGGCATGATGAAGCAGGTTGCCAAGGCCATGATGGGCAAGGGCGGCGGCATGCCCGACCTGAAGAACATGGACCCGGCGCAGCTGGAGGAAGCCGCGCGGGCCATGAAGTCCGGGATGCCGGGCCTTGGTGGCGGCATGCCGGGCCTGCCGCGCGGTATGAGCCTGCCCTCGGGCCTGTCGGGGTTGATGAAGAAGAAATGATCGCGCGACCGCAGCATATCGCTTTTCCGTCGGCGCCGGTTCTTGAAACCGCGCGCCTGCGGCTGCGTATGCCGCGGCTGGACGATTTTGCGCATCGTCTGGCTTTTTACGCCTCGGACCGTTCCGTCTGGGAAGGCGGTCCGTTTACCCACGAACAGGCATGGCGGATCTTTGCCTCTGAAGTTGGGCAATGGCCGCTGATGGGGTTTGGCCCCTTCTCGATGGAAGATCGCCAGACCGGTGCCTATCTGGGCGAGGTAGGCATCTATCAGCCCGAGGGCTACCCGGAGCCGGAACTCGGCTGGTTCGTGACCGATGCGGCCGAAGGCAAGGGCTATGCCGCCGAAGGCGCGCGGGCCGTGATGGGCTGGGCAGCGGCGACCTTCGGCTGGGATCACATCGACAATTACATTGATCCGGGCAATGCGCGGTCCATCGCGCTGGGCCTGCGTCTTGGTGGCGTGCAGGTCGATGCCAAGGGAAGCGACCCGACGGATGTGGTGATCCGTCACGATCTGCGGAGGTTGCCATGCTGAGCTACGGCCCCACCCCGGTTCTGGAAACCGAACGCATGATCCTGCGCGCGCCAGTGACGTCGGATTTCGAGGTCTTTGCCGATTTCATGGCCTCTGACCGCTCTGCCCATATCGGCGGGCCGATCAGCCGGGCACTGGCTTGGCGCGCCTTTGGCCATATGACCGGGCATTGGGTTCATCGCGGTTACGGCATGTTCATCTTTACTGACCGCGCCAGTGGGGCCGCGCTGGGGATGTGTGGGCCGTGGTTCCCTGAAGGCTGGCCCGAGCCGGAAATCGGCTGGTCGGTCTGGGCGGCGGAGGCCGAGGGCAAGGGGCTTGCGCATGAGGCGGCGCTGGCTGCGCGTGCCCACGCCTATGGCGTGCTGGGGTGGCCGACCGCCATCAGCCTGATTGCGGCGAACAACACGCGGTCGCAGGCCCTGGCGCGGCGCATGGGCTGCATGCCTGACGGCATATTCGTGCATGAACAATTCGGCGAAAGCGGCATCTGGCGCCACCCGGCCCCCGATATGCTGGCCGATGGCGGAATGGAGGCTTACGCATGACGACCGACGCAGCGACGCGGGCCGCCGCCGTGCTGAAGGAACATCGTGAATCGATCGACCGGCTGGACGCGATCCTTGTCTATACGCTGGCCGAGCGGTTCAAGCATACTCAGGCGGTGGGCCGTCTGAAGGCCGAGCATGCACTGCCGCCTTCGGACCCCACGCGCGAGGCACGGCAGATCGAGCGGCTGGAACGACTGTCGCAAGAGGCGGATCTCGACCCGGAATTCGCCCGGAAATTCCTGAACTTCATCATCTCTGAAGTCATCAGGCATCACGAGCAACTGCAAAAGTAACACCCATCCCGGCGGGGGCAGATGCGCCCGTCAAACCGGACTTGAAGGAGAAAACCTATGTCCATGAAAATCCGTCTGGCCCGTGGCGGCTCGAAAAAGCGTCCGCATTACGCCATCGTCGCGTCGGACTCGCGCATGCCGCGCGATGGCCGCTTCATCGAGAAGCTGGGCGTCTACAACCCGCTGCTGGCCAAGGACAGCGAAGACCGCGTGAAGATGAACGTCGAGCGCGTGCAATACTGGCTGGGTCAGGGCGCGCAGCCGACCGATCGCGTGGCGCGTTTCCTCGAAGCGGCTGGTCTGAAGGCGAAAACCGTGCGCAACAACCCGAAGGCTGCCGTGCCGGGCAAGGCCGCGCAGGAACGCGCCGCCAAGAAAGCCGCCCGCAACGCCGCCCCGGCGGAAGAGTGATCGGCCGCCCATGCAGGGCAGCTATGGCCCGGAGTTCCGGGCAGAGCTTCTGGATCTGATGCGCTGGCGGCGCGATGTGCGCCGCTTTCGCACCGATCCGGTGGAGGCAGCGGTGCTTGACCGCTGCCTTCGCGCTTTTGCGCTTGCCCCCTCGGTTGGACTTTCCGAACCTTGGCGTCTGATCCAGGTGGAAAGCGAAGCCGCGCGCGCGGCGGCGATTGACAATTTCGAATGCACCAATGCGGATGCGCTGTCGGTCTACGATGGCGACAAGGCCGCGCTTTACGCCCGGCTGAAACTGTCGGGCATGCGCGAGGCGCCGGTGCATCTGGCGGTGTTCTGCGACGAGGATACCGTCAAGGGCGCGGGTCTTGGGGCCGGAACCATGGCCGAAACCCGTGCATGGTCGGTCGTCGGTGCGATCAGCCTGTTCTGGCTGGCCGCGCGGTCCGAGGGGCTTGGCCTCGGCTGGGTGTCGATCCTTGATCCTGACCGGCTGAGCCGCGATCTGGCGGTGCCTGCGGGCTGGCGCTTCATCGCCTATCTCTGCCTCGGCTGGCCCGAAACGACCGATGATACCCCGGAACTGGAGCGCGAGGGCTGGGAGGCCCGCGCGCCCGCGCTGATCATGGAGAGACGCTGAGATGTCCGACGCCGCTGACCGGATCTGTGTGGGCGCGATCGCCGGGGCTTTCGGGGTGCAGGGCGAGGTGCGGCTGAAAAGCTTTTGTGCCGAGCCTGCCGCCATTGCCGATTATGGCCCACTTTATACCGAGGACGGCAGCCGCAGCTTCAAGCTGCGCCTGACGCGCCCGCTGGCCGGCGGGCTGGGCGCGCGGCTGTCGGGGGTGGCCACCAAGGAAGAGGCCGATGCGCTGAAGGGCGTGCATCTTTACGCCGACAAGTCGCGCCTCCCGAAACTGCCGGATGACGAGTTCTATTATGCCGATCTTGTCGGGCTTACGGTGCAGGATACCGGCGGCGCGGTGCTGGGGCGGGTGCAGTCGGTGCATAATCACGGCGCAGGGGATTTTCTGGAAATCACCGGGCCTGGGTTGAAACAGGCACTTCTGCTGCCGTTCACGCGCGCGAATGTGCCGACCGTCGATCTGGCGGCGGGCATTCTGGTGGCCGATCCGCCGGAAGAACAGGCGTGATTGCAGGGCGGGCTTCGCCATAAAGCTGGACTGACACCACGGTTCGGCGCAATTTGTGCATAGAAGAAGGGCATGAAGCCACGTCAAGGGGCAGAATGATGACCAACCGCCTGCGGCTCTTGCAGCTTGCCAATGGCCTTATGTATTTCGGGCCGCTGTTGGCCGGGCTGGGTGGATTTGGCTGGCGGGTTGTGCCTGCCTTCACCTTGATCTTCATGCTCTGGCTCGTCGTCATGCGGCCCGGCGACTGGCCGCAGACGGCGGATGACTGGCACAGGCCGGGGGCGGTGCCGGGCGCGGCGGCGCGGCTGGCGGTGCAGCTTCTGCTGGTCGTGGTGCTGTTCGGGCTGGGGCGCGGTATCGGCGGGGTCATGGGCGTGACGCCGGTGATGCCGACCATGCTGCCCGTCGGCCTGTCTTTTCTGGCGATCCCTTTCGCCCGCCTGATCTGGAACCCGCGCCGGACGCCCCGGCACAGCGGCCAGCCCTCAGCAGACATGTCGGCAACGCTGGCAGGGAATGCCGACCGCGACATGGCGCGTCGCATGACCCAGCCGCTCGCCGATCTGTCACCGGAGGTCGGCACAGATCAGATCGCCGCGCATCTGGCTGCCTTGTCGCCGTATCTGTCGCCGGCCCTGCTGTTTCAGGCGCTGGCAGAGCGTGTTCAGGCCAGTGATGCGCCCGTGCATCTGCGCAGGGCCCTTATCCTTCAGGCAACGGATGGGCGCGTGGCCGAGGCCTGCCATGGTCAGGCGGCGCCGGTGAAGGCATTGCAGGCCGCGCAGGGAGACGATGCGCTGCTGGCACTGTTCGCCGAGCGCTGCGCCTGCCTGCTGCGTGAAAATGTCGATGCATGGGGTGATTGTCCCCATGTCGCGGCGCTGGAAAGGGCGGCGGCTTCTGCCGGTCCGCAGGCGGCTCAGGCCCTGCGCGATCTCGCGGCGCTCAATCTGCGGCTTGCGCCGCTGAACGGCGATGGCCGTGGCGTCGCCTCCAGAGGCTAAGGTCATGTCCCGGCGCGTGGTCATTCACGCGGGGTTCCATAAGACGGGCACAACGTCGGTTCAGGCGGCGCTGGCGGCGCATCGCGCCGCACTGGCGCCCGCTTTCACCCTGCAACTGCCGCAGGGGGCCGCCTTCCGCACGTTGACGCGCGCCGCGCGCCTGTGGTCTGCCGAGCGGCGGCCGCTTGCCATGCGCCTTTATCGCCGGGCGCTGGCGCACTGGCTTGACGGGCTTGAACTGGCTCCGGGGCAGGGGTTGATCCTGTCGAGCGAGGATCTGGCGGGCCATATGCCCGGCGATTTCGGCATCTCGGATTACGGCGCCGCGCCGCGCCTGCTGGCCGAACTCGCACGCGGGTTGCGCCGGGCCCTGCCCGATGCGGATCTGCATTTCGTTCTGGGCACGCGCGCGCCTGCGCCCTGGCTGGCCTCGCTGCACTGGCAGCAGGCCAAGCGGCATACGATGGTCGAGGATGCAGCAGATTTTTCGCAGCGCATGGCCGGCGCTGTCCATATTGGCCCGGTGCTGAAGACCGTGGCCCATGCGACCGGCGCCCCGGTGCACGCTGCCCCGCTGGAGGAGCAGGCGCGACGCCGCCTTGGCCCGGTGGAGGCAGTCTATGATGCGGCGGGGCTTGGGGCGGAATTGCGCGCAGCTCTTGCGCCGGTGCCTGCCGCAAATCCTGGCGCCCCGGCCGCGCTGGTGTCGGCCTTTGTCGCCCTCAACCGTGCGCAGATGGGCCGCGCGGAACGGCAGGCAGCGAAAGATGCGCTTCTGACGCAGTTTCGCGCGGGCGGGACGCTGTAACGCCCCTTTGCCGCGCAGGGGCTTTGCCCTAAAAGCGGGGCATGAGCGAACCGATCCCCCCCCCGAAACCCAAAAGTCATGGCCGACTGAGCATTTCGGCCAGCCTTCAACCGCGCGACCTGATGGCGCCGCAGCGGGTGAAGGGCGCGTGGTGCGCGAAGATCGTGACGCTGTTTCCCGATGCCTTCCCCGGCACACTGGGCCTGTCGCTGACCGGCAAGGCGATGGACATGGGGTTGTGGGCGTTGGAAACCATCGACCTGCGTGCCTTTGGCGAGGGCAGGCATCGCAATGTCGATGACACCCCGGCAGGTGGCGGGGCGGGCATGGTGCTGCGCGCCGATGTGGTGGCGCGGGCGCTGGATCAGGCAATGCAGGGCGCGCCGCGTGACCGCGCACGCTGGCCCATCGTGTTTCTCAGCCCGCGGGGGCGGCCGTTCACACAAGCCAAGGCACATGAATGGGCGGCGGCCGAGGGGCTGACGCTGCTTTGCGGCCGGTTCGAGGGCGTGGACCAGCGGGTGATCGACGCCTACGGGATCGAGGAGGTCAGCCTTGGCGATTTCGTGATGACCGGGGGCGAGATCGCAGCGCAGGCGATGATCGACGCCACCGTCCGGCTGATTCCCGGCGTGTTGGGCAACATGGCCTCGACCGAGGAGGAAAGCTTCTCTGACGGCTTGCTGGAACATCCGCAATTCACCAAACCGCCGGTCTGGGAAGGGCGCGAAATCCCGCCGGTGCTGTTGTCGGGCAACCATGGCGAGATCGCCAAGTGGCGCCGCGCCGAGGCCGAGGCCCTGACCGCTGCCCGCCGCCCCGACCTCTGGGCCGCGCATCAGGCGCGACTGGTGCCGGGCGAACGGAAGCCGCGCAAGTGATGCCGCTGCGTCGGGCTGGGCCAGAGGATGCGGCGGCGCTGGCGCGGCTCCACCATCGGGTCTGGCTGGAATGTTATGAAACGCTCGCCCCTCCCGAGGCGGTGGCGGCGCTGACCGAGGCGCGTCGCCTGGACCAGTGGACCCGGCTACTGGCCGGAGACGATCCGGTCACGGTGATCGCGGGCGAAGGGGCGGCCGGCTTCGTCTGTTTCGGCGCGCCCTCCGACCCGGTTTTTGGGGCGCGGGGCGAGATCCGTCACCTTTACCTGCGGCCCGACCAGCGCGGCCGTGGCGTCGGCAGGCGCCTGCTGACCGCCGCGCTGGAGGCCCTGCAAGCGCAGGGCTATCCCGGCGCCGCGCTGGCGGTGGTCGAGGAAAATGCCGCCGCCCGTGCCTTCTATGCCGTTGCCGGTGGCGCAGATGAGGGCGGCTTCACCGACAAGGGGCCGCTCTGGCGGTCACGCAATCGGATGGTAAGCTGGTGCTTTCCGACCGGCACGTCTTGACCGAACCCGACCTTCCCCCTATACGCGCGCAGTCCGGGGCGGAAATGCCTTCTGGACCCGATTCCCTTTGCCACAGGCCCGGCTTCTTCTCCGGGTTTCGGTGAAAGGGGCGGCACAAAATGCGTCGGTTCATCTCCGGCGGGCTTGCGCGGATGCGTGGGGACCCGATCGAAGGCCAGGAGCTCTGACACGGCATCACCTTTGCGGAACAACCGCAAGCAACGAAAGGACTTGCGCATGAACCTGATCGCGCAGCTTGAAGCCGAGCAGATTGCTGCCCTCGGCAAGAAGATCCCGGATTTCAAGGCCGGCGACACCATCCGCGTCGGCTACAAAGTGACCGAAGGCACCCGGTCGCGTGTGCAGAACTATGAAGGCGTCTGCATCGGCCGCAAGGGCGGCATGACCATCTCGGCCTCGTTCACCGTTCGCAAGATCTCGTTCGGCGAAGGCGTGGAACGTGTGTTCCCGCTGTATTCGACGAACATCGACTCGATCGAAGTGGTTCGTCGTGGCCGTGTGCGCCGTGCGAAGCTCTACTATCTGCGCTCGCGTCGCGGCAAATCGGCCCGCATCGCCGAAGTCACCAACTACAAAGAAAAAGCTGAGTGAGGATTGGCGCCATGAAACAGGGCATCCACCCCGACTATCACTTCATCGAAGTGAAGATGACCGACGGCACCACCTTCCGCACCCGCACCACCTGGGGCAAGGAAGGCGACACGATGGCGCTGGACATCGACCCGCTTTCGCATCCGGCCTGGACCGGCCAGACCGCCAAGCTGATGGACACCGGCGGCCGTGTGTCGAAGTTCAAGAACAAATACGCAGGCCTGGGTTTCTGATCCCTGCCACGAGCTGTTTTCGGAAAGGCGCATCTTCGGATGCGCCTTTTGCATTTGCCCGCGGCCGGTCGCAGGAGCCAAGCATACAACGGCGCGGTGCGCGATTTGCCGCCCTGTGTCGCAATCGGCGGCTTCCCGCTTCCCAATATCGGGGACTGGCCTTATGAAGGCCGCCACACAGACCAGCGGAAGGGTAGCGGGCCATGGCGCATATCATCGTTGTGGGCAATGAAAAGGGCGGCTCGGGCAAATCGACCACCTGCATGCATATCGCCACCGCCCTCGCGCGGATGGGGCATCGTGTCGGCGCGCTGGATCTGGATCTGCGGCAACGCAGCTTCGGGCGCTATGTCGAGAATCGCCGCGCCTGGATAGCGGCGAACGGGGTGGACCTGCCGACCCCGGATTACCGTGAACTGCCTGAGGCGGATGCCGAAACGCTGGCGCCGGGTGAAAACACCTTTGATCACCGGCTGTCCGTTGCGGTTTCGGCGCTGGAACCGATCAGCGATTTCATCATAATCGACTGCCCCGGCTCGCATACCCGGCTCAGCCAGGTGGCGCATAGCCTTGCCGATACGCTGATCACGCCGCTGAACGATTCCTTCGTGGATTTCGACCTGCTGGCACGGATCGACCCGGAAACCAACAAGGTGAAGGGGCCGTCAATCTATGCCGAGATGGTCTGGAACGCGCGGCAACTGCGGGCACAGGCCGGACTGAAGCCGATCGACTGGATCGTGCTGCGCAACCGCCTTGGCGCCCAGCAGATGCACAACAAGAAGAAGGTCGGCGCGGCATTGACGGATCTGTCACGCCGCATCGGCTTTCGCGTGGCGCCCGGCTTTACCGAGCGCGTGATCTTCCGTGAACTGTTTCCGCGCGGGCTGACGCTGCTGGACCTCAAGGATACCGGGGTCGAGCAACTGAACCTGTCGAACATCGCGGCCCGACAGGAACTGCGCGATCTGGTTGCGGAACTCAGGCTGCCTGATGTAGCCGTGAATTTTTGAACGGGGTCGCCTGCGGCGCCATGCGCTGACGGCCCTGCATCTTGCGGATGCGGATGTCGAACAGATCGTCCACAGCCGTATCCTGTGCGGCAGGGCCCTTGCGGAACATCTGGATCAAGCGGGTAACGAAGCTCATGAGATCCTCCTTTCTGGTTGTATTCAGCTTTCTGGTGGCTCGCGGCAAAATTGCGGCGGAAATCGGTGAAGCCTGGGTAAATCCTCATAATCGAGGAAACGAATTGTTTACGATTCTGCCCCAGCCCGGCACCGGCACTTGAGAGGGGGACCGACGCATGGCAGGAAGGACGCGGAGGGCCCCATGCCAAACACGCTTTTCGACGCGCTTTTCGCCCCGCTTGCGGATCGTGACGACGCTTTTCTGATCCTGCCGGACGGGCGCCAGATTACAGGCCACGCTTTTCTGGCCATGGTTGCACAGCAGGCCCATGCCCTGCGTGCGGCCGGTCTGGGAACTGGTGACCGGATCGCCGTGCAGATTGCCAAAAGCCCCGAGGCTTTGGCTGTCTATGGCGCGGCAGTGGCGCTGGGGGCGGTGTTCCTGCCGCTGAATACGGCCAATACCGCTGATGAGGTTGATTATTTCCTTGGTAATGCGACGCCTGTGGTCTTTCTGTGTGACGGCACGAAAGAGGCAGCGCTTGCGCCGGTTGCGGCGCGCCACGGCGCAACGGTGCTGACCCTCAACGCGGATGGCAGCGGCAGCCTGACTGACCATGCGGCCGGACAGCCCCAAACCATCGCCCCGGTGGATCGTGGCCCCGAGGATCTGGCCGCCTTCCTTTATACCTCGGGTACCACAGGCCGCTCGAAAGGCGCGATGCTGACACATCGCAACCTGCTGTCCAATGCCGAGGTGCTGCGCGACTTGTGGCGCTTCACGGCGGAAGATGTGCTGTTGCATGCGCTGCCGATCTTCCACACGCACGGGCTGTTCGTGGCTTCCAACCTTGTCCTGCTGACAGGGGGCAAGATGATCTTCCTGCCCGGCTTCGATCAGGAGGCCGTGATCCGCCTCTTGCCGCAAGCGACCAGCATGATGGGGGTGCCGACCTTCTACACCCGCCTGTTGGACGACCCGCGCTTCACCCGCGATCTCGTCGGGCATTTCCGCCTGTTCATCTCGGGTTCTGCGCCGCTGCTTGCGGAGACGCATCGGGACTTCGAGGCCCGCACCGGCCATCGGATCCTTGAACGCTATGGCATGACCGAGACCAACATGAACACCTCGAACCCCTATGAGGGCGAGCGCCGCGCCGGCACCGTCGGCCTGCCGCTGCCGGGGGTGGAACTGCGGGTGATGGCGGACGGTCTTGAAGTGCCGCGCGGCGAGGTCGGCACGCTCGAGGTCAGGGGCCCGAACGTCTTCAAGGGCTACTGGCAGATGCCCGAGAAAACCCGCGAGGAATTGCGCGAGGATGGCTGGTTCATCACCGGCGACCTCGGCGTGCAGGGCGAGGATGGTTATGTCACCATCGTCGGCCGCGCCAAGGATCTGGTGATCTCGGGCGGGTTCAACATCTATCCGAAAGAGGTGGAGTTGCTGCTCGACGAGGTGCCTGGCGTGCTGGAAAGCGCGGTGATCGGCCTGCCGCACCCCGATTTCGGTGAGGCGGTCTTTGCGGTTCTGGTGCCGCAGAAGGGGGCGGTGCTGGATGTCGAGACCGTGCTTGCAGACATCCGCGACCGTCTGGCGCGCTTCAAGCAGCCGAAAGCCGCTGTCGTGGTCGAGGCCCTGCCGCGCAACACCATGGGCAAGGTGCAGAAGAACCTGCTGCGTGACCAGTATAGCGGCTGGTTCACCACCTGACCCGCAAACGGGCGCCACCACCCTCCTCAGGCCCCTTTGGGGCCATCGTCATGCGGCATTGCCATGGGAGGCTGACAGGTGTCGCCACCCTTCGGCCTACGCGCGGCATCGCTTGAGGTTTTTGAGTATTTGGGCAAGAAGCAAGAGCAGACCGATGTGTCCTGCTTCTTGCAAAAATACTCAATCGACCTCGGTCGTCCCTTGATCCGGCGGGGCAGGGGGCACATCACGCAACTCGGTTTCCAGAAAGCGTTCCAGTGCATCCAGGTCCACAGGCTCGAACTGGCCGAATCCCTGCATCCAGACCGAGGCGGCACGCATGGCGTCGGGTTCCAGCTTGCACCAGATGACGCGGCCACGTTTCTCACGGCTGATCAATCCGGCATCCGCCAGCACCTGAAGGTGTTTCGAGATGGCGGCCAGCGACATGGCAAAGGGTTCGGCGACATCGGTCACGGCCATGTCATCCTCGAGCAGCATGCCGAGGATGGCGCGGCGGGTCGGGTCGGCGAGGGCCGAGAAGATGGGCGAGAGCGGATCGGTCATGGCGCATCCTTGGCGGAGGGGGGCATAATCGTCAACTGCGAGGTTGAATATGTCTCACGCCGCCGTGAGAGCGCAAACGGCCCCGAAGGGGGACGGAAGGATTTTGCAAAATCATTAATTATCAATGGCTTGATATGGTAGGTGTTGCTTGACTCAATGCCCCCCTCTGCGTAGGTTCGCGCCGACTGTTCAGGGGGCGTACCGCATGGCTCAGGAACCCGATCCGGAACGGCTTCGCGCGCTGGAAGCGCGTCTGGCCGAGGCGAAGGGGAGCAAGGCGAAGCCCGCTGCGGCAGGCAAGGATTTTTCGCAGGCGGAAGTTGCCTGGCGGATGGTGCTGGAGCTGACCTCGGGGATCATGATCGGGGGCAGCATCGGTTACGGGCTGGACTATCTGTTCGGCACGAGGCCCATCCTGCTGATCGTCTTCCTCCTGTTCGGCTTTGCGGCCGGCATCCGCACCGTCATGGGCACCGCCCGCGACATGCAGGAGCGCCAGTTGCGGGCTCAGGCGATCGAGACACAGGCGGAGCACTCCGCCGGAACCGAAGGATGACAGACGTGGCGGCCGAAGGCGAAGCGACCGGATTTGCGATCCACCCGATGGATCAGTTCATCGTGAAGCGGTTTTTCTGTGATCCCGCGCATGCGGACTGCACCTCCAATATCGGTGCGTTCGAAATCACAAACGTCACCGTATGGATGGCGGCGACGGTTCTGGCGATCATCGCGCTGATGGTGTTCGGCTCGCGTGGCCGGGCGATCATCCCCTCGCGCATCCAGTCGGTCGGCGAGATGATCTACGGTTTCATCTACAAGATGGTCGAGGATGTGACCGGCCATGACGGGGTGAAATACTTCCCCTTCGTCATGACGCTGTTCCTGTTCGTGCTGTTCTCGAACCTGCTGGGCCTGATCCCGATGAGCTTCACCACCACCAGCCATGTCGCGGTGACCGTGACGCTGGCGCTGTCGGTGTTCCTGTTCGTGACCATTCTGGGCCTCGTGAAGAACGGTATCGGCTTCCTCGGCATGTTCTGGGTCTCGTCGGCGCCGCTGGCGCTGCGCCCGGTGCTGGCGGTGATCGAGGTGATTTCCTACTTCGTGCGCCCCGTCAGCCATTCCATTCGTCTTGCGGGCAACCTGATGGCAGGCCACGCGGTGATGAAAGTGTTCGCAGGCTTTGCCTCGATGGCCGTCATCTCGCCGGTGGCCGTGGGCGCCGTGACCGCGATCTACGGTCTGGAACTGCTTGTCGCTGTCGTGCAGGCCTACGTCTTTACCATTCTGACCTGCGTCTATCTGAAAGACGCGGTGGGCGGCGCCCACCACTAAGGTCCGGACCTCAACCCTTCAATCCGACTTTCCACCAAGGAGAACTCAAATGGTCGAACTCGCGCTCATGGGCAAATACATCGGTGCTGGCCTGGCGGCCATCGGTCTGGGCGGCGCCGGCATCGGCGTGGGCAACATCGCCGGCAACTTCCTCGCCGGCGCGCTGCGCAACCCCTCGGCTGCCGCTTCGCAAACCGCGAACCTCTTCGTCGGCATCGCCTTCGCCGAAGCTCTGGGCATCTTCTCGTTCCTGATCGCCCTGCTGCTGATGTTCGCCGTCTGATCCTGACGCTTCGCATCTTCTCGGCCGGGAGGGCGCTTCGTCCCCCGGCCAGGTTTTTGACGACGTGAGGATATCACATGGCGACCGAAGCGCATGAAGCGGCTGGTGCGGCGGGTCATTCTGCCGGTATGCCGCAGCTCGACACCTCGACCTGGGACAACCAGATTTTCTGGCTCGTGGTCGCGCTTGTCGTGATCTTTCTCGTGCTGTGGCGCGTGGCCCTTCCCCGGATCGGGGCGGTTCTGGCCGAACGCAGCGGCACCATTACCAACGACCTCGCGGCAGCCGAAGAGCTGAAGCAGAAGGCGCTGGCCGCCGAAAAGGCTTACAACGAGGCGCTTGAGAAGGCACGGGTTGAAGCCGGCCGGATCGTGGCCGAGGCGAAAGCCGAAATCCAGGCTGATCTCGACAAGGCGACGGCGAAGGCCGATGCCGAAATCGCGGCCAAGACGGCGGAATCCGAGGCCCGCATCGGCGAGATCCGTGCGGGCGCGCTGGAAAGCGTGACCGAAGTGGCCAAGGATACGGCGAAGGAACTGGTTGCGGCACTCGGTGGCAAGGCCGATGCACGCAGCGTGACGGCGGCGATCAACGCCCGGCTGAAAGGATAAGATCATGCAGAAGCTGATCCTGATCGTTGCAGCCCTGGCGGCCAGCCCCGCGCTGGCAGCGGACGGCCCGTTCGTCTCGCTGCGCAACTCGAACTTCATCGTTCTGCTGGCCTTCATCGCCTTTGTCGGCATCCTTCTGTTCCTGAAGGTTCCGGCGAAGCTGGGCGCGCTGCTCGACAACCGGGCCGCGCTGATCAAGGCGGAACTGGAAGAAGCGCGCCTGCTGCGTGAAGAAGCCAAGACCATCCTCGCCTCCTACGAGCGCAAGCAGAAGGAGATGATGGAGCAGTCGGAGCGGATCGTGGCGGCGGCCAAGGAAGAGGCGCTGTCGGCGGCTCAACAGGCCAAGGCGGATCTCAAGGCTTCCATCGCACGCCGTCTGGCTGCGGCGGAAGAGCGGATTGCCTCGGCTGAAGCCGCGGCGGTACGCGAAGTGCGCGAACGCGCGGTGGATGTGGCGATTGCGGCGGCTGGCGATGTGCTGACCAAGCAGATGTCGGCTGAAACTACCGCTGCCTCTATCGACGAGGCGATTGCGCAGGTCGAAGCCAAGCTGCACTGAGCCGATCCCTGATCGGTGACGCGGAACCCCGGCGCTGCCGGGGTTTTTGCGTTTCAACGCTGGCGTTCGTGTTCGATGCGCTGACGCGCCACCGCCTCGTTGCGTTCGGCGCGCTGCTGCTCCTTCAGCGCCTGTTCGACGTAATCCATATGCTTGCAGATTGCCATGCGCGCGGCGGCCGGGTTGCGGGACTGGATCGCGCTGTTGATGGCGCGGTGCTGATCCAGAAGCAGATCGCGTGTCAGCCGGTTGCGGAACATCATCATGCGATTGAAGAACACGCCCTGCTTCAGCAGCTCGAACATGGACCGCATCATGTGCAGCATCACGACGTTGTGGCTCGCTTCGATAATGGCCATGTGAAATTCGGCATCCAGTTGCGCCTCGTCTGAAGGGTCGCGCTTCTGGTGCGCGGCTTCCATCTTGCCGAAAATCGTGGCGATGACCGCCAGATCGGTATCCGATCCCAACCGCGCGGCGCGCTCGGCGGCCAATCCTTCCAGATCGCGGCGAAAGTCGAGATAGTCGAACACGGCTTCGTCATGGCTGGAAAACAGGTCGATCAATGCGGGCGAGAAGGCAGACCCCAGCACATCGGCGACAAAGACCCCCGATCCGGGCTTGCTGACCACCAGACCCTTTTCCTCCAGCGCTTCAAGGGCTTCGCGCAGCGACGGGCGCGAGACACCCATACGCTCGGCCAGATCGCGTTCGGCAGGCAGACGTTCCCCGGGGCGCAGGATGCCGCGCAGCACCAACAGTTCAATCTGGCGGGCCACACTTTGCGACAGCTTTTCGGATACGATCTTTTCGAACGGCATTTTTTCCCCCGACTGGTCAGAAAATATGACCAGCCGGGGATTTCGGCAATGGAAAAGGGCGACCCGCAGGCCACCCTTACCGACATCCGCGCCGTTCAGTTCGGGCGGATGATGATTTCGACGCGGCGGTTCTGCGCCTTGCCGGCTTCGGTCAGGTTGGAGGCGATGGGCTGATCCTCGCCCCGGCCATAGGCCGAAATGCGTGAACCCGGCACACCGCCAGACATCAGCACACCCGCCACAGAACGTGCCCGGCGTTCCGAGAGGTCCTGATTGTAGGCGGCCGATCCCGTGTTGTCGGTATGGCCGACGACTTCGACGCGGCTGTTCGGATAGCGCACGAGGTTCGCAGCCACGGCATAGATGTCGCCTTGCAGATCGGGGCGCAGGTTCGCGCTGTCGGTGGCGAACAGGATGTCCTGCGGCATGGTCACGACCAGCGCGTTGCCGGTGTTGGTGATCGTCGTGTTCGGGCTCATCTGCGCACGCAGTTCCGCCGCCTGCCGGTCCATCGCATTGCCGATGGCGCCGCCAAGCGCGCCACCGACCGCCGCACCGACAACGGCCTTCGCCAGCTTGTCGTCGCCACCGGATTTGGCACCGATGAGCGCGCCGATCGCGGCCCCCGTCACGGCGCCGCCCTTGGTGCGCGCGTTCGGGTCTTCATAGCGATAGGGATCTTGCACACAGCCCGCCAGCAGGGCGATGCCTGCAACGCCAAGGACAACCGGGGTTCTGAAGGTCATTTGCTTGCCTCTTTCATTACCGGCGAAAGGGCGCCGGCCTCGCTCCATCATATCGCAGGAACGCGCGAGGCCGGAATTGGTTGCATGAGCATGCGCAGCATTCCGCGCATCACGTTTGCGACACCGGAACCGCCTCTGTCCGTGCGGCCTCCCATGCCAGCATGGCACGTTTGACCGGCAGCCCCCAATGATAGCCGCCCAGCGCCCCGGACTTGCGCAGGGCGCGATGGCAGGGGATCAGAAAGCTGACCGGATTGCGCCCGACTGCCGTGCCCACCGCCCGCACCGCCGCCGGATGACCGATGACGCGGGCGATGTCTGAATAGGTGGTCACATGGCCCGAGGGCACCGCCAGCAGGGCCTCCCAGACCTTGATCTGAAAGGGTGCCCCGATCAAGTAAAGCGGCGCGCTGCCGCTGGCCCCGAAGGCATCCAGTACCCAGGGACGCAGCATCATCGGGTCTTCCACGAAATCGGCCCTAGGCCAGCGGCGCATCAGATCGGTCATCACCTCGGCCTCGTCCTGTTCGGCGGCGAAGCCCATGCCGCAGATGCCCCGATCCGTCCCCATGACAAGCGCGGGGCCAAACGGGCTTTCGAACCAGCCCCAGTAGATGGTCAACCCCTCGCCGCCACGGGCGAATTCGCCCGGCGTCATCGCCTCCCATTTGACGAACAGGTCATGCAGCCGCCCGGTGCCGGACAGCCCGCTGGCCAGTGACGCCTCCAGCACGGAATGTCGTTCTGCAAGCAGGTGCCGCGCATGATCCAGCGTCAGATATTGCTGATAGCGTTTCGGACTGACGCCCACCCATTGCGAAAAAGTGCGCTGGAAATGCGCCGGGCTCATCCCCATCCGCGCCGCCAGCCCGTCCAGCGTCGGTGCCTGCCCTCCCGCCTGCATCGCGTCGATCTCGGCCAGGGCGCGCGCGATGACACGGTAATGATAGCTCTGGCTTTGGTCGTTCATGGTAAACTCCGGCAGGTCACATTGCCACTTTAGGCGGCAATGCAACACCCTTCGACCCGGAATATGCGGCTTCGCTTGGCAGCAGGCCAAGGGCGCGCTAGGAGGTCGGCATGGCGAAGCAACTCGATTACCATACGATCCGCACGATCTTTACCCGGTTTCAGGCCGCAGAGGCCGAACCGCAGGGCGAGCTGCATCACGTCAATGCCTATACCCTGCTGGTGGCGGTCGCGCTTTCCGCGCAGGCCACCGATGCCGGGGTAAACAAGGCCACGCGGCCCCTGTTCGCCACGGTGGACACACCGCAGAAGATGCTGGATCTGGGGCTTGAAGGGCTGACCGAGGCGATCAAGACCATCGGCCTCTTTCGTCAGAAGGCGAAGAACGTGATCCGCCTGTCCGAGATTTTGGTGAATGATTACGGTGGCGAAGTGCCCTCGTCCCGCGCGGCGCTGCAATCGCTGCCGGGCGTGGGGCGCAAGACCGCCAATGTCGTCTTGAACATGTGGTGGCATGTGCCCGCTCAGGCGGTCGATACCCATATCTTCCGCGTCGGCAATCGCACCGGGATCTGTCCCGGCAAGGATGTCGATCAGGTCGAACGCGCCATCGAAGACAATATTCCGGCTGAGTTCCAGCAACACGCCCATCACTGGCTGATCCTGCACGGCCGTTACATCTGCACCGCACGCAAGCCGCGCTGCGCCGATTGCCTGATCCGCGATCTGTGCCCCTACGAGGAAAAAACCGCATGAAGAAGTTTCAGGTCGTCGGCATCGGCAATGCCATGGTCGATGTGCTGTCCCATGCCGAAGAGGCGTTTCTGGAGACGAACGGCATCGGCAAGGGCATTATGCAGCTCATCGACATGGAGCGCGCGGTGACGCTTTATGACCGGATCGGCCCGGCCAAGGAAATCTCGGGCGGATCGGCAGCCAATACCATCGCGGGCATCGCTGCTCTGGGTGGCCGAACGGCCTATGTCGGCAAGGTGAAGGACGACCAGCTTGGCCGTATCTTCGCCCATGACCTGCGGGCGCAGGGCGCAGTTTACGAAACGGCCCTTGCCCCGGCGGACAGCGCACAGGAAACTGGCCGTTGCATCGTTCTGGTGACACCGGATGGCGAACGCTCGATGAACACCTATCTCGGCTGGTCCGAATTCCTGACCCCGGCCGACATCGACGAGGTCCAGATGGCCGAGGCGGACTGGATCTATCTGGAAGGTTACCGTTTTGACGGCCCGGAAAGCCACGCGGCCTTCGCCAAGGCGATCCGCGCCTGCAAGGGGGCTGGCGGGCGCGTTTCGGTCACGCTGTCGGACCCGTTCTGCGTCGAGCGCCACCGCGATGCCTTCCGCAAGATGATCCACGATGATGTGGACCTGTTGTTCGCCAATCGGGCGGAGATCATGTCGATGTATCAGACCGACGATTTCGAGAGCGCCCTGCAAGCCGCTGCCGCCGATGTCGCCATCGTGGCCTGCACCGAAAGCGAGAAGGGCGCCCATATCCTCGCCGAGGGCCAGCGCTGGCACGCGCCGGCCTACCCGACGCGGATTGTTGACGCGACCGGCGCGGGCGACCTGTTCGCGGGTGCCTTCCTCTGGGGGCTGACCAACGGGCATGGCTATGAAATGGCGGGCCGCATGGGCTGCCTCGCGGCCTCGGAGGTCATCAGCCATATCGGGGCCCGTCCCGAGGCCGATCTGAAAGATCTGTTCCGGGGTCAGGGCCTGATCTGAACGCGGGGCCGCCCTCCTCAGGCCCCGCCGGGGCCATCGTCATGCGGCATTGCCATGGTGGGCTGCAGAGACGGCGCTTCAATCTGGCCGCGTCATGGTGGTGCGGCGGGGATTTGAGTATTTGGGCAAGAAGCAAGGCAAGGGTCGCGCGCCGTTTGGCCATCCCTTGCTTTGCGCTGTATTGCTCCTTGCAAAATACTCACCTTGCCCCGGCCGGGTCTCGCGCAAGGCCGGGTGGTCAGCGCACCGGCTCCAGCACGGCATCCTTCAGGCGGCAATCGCGGATCGTGTCTGCGCCGCAGCGACGGGGTGACAGGTCTTTGGTCAGGCAAAGGCGGACTTCCTGAATCATGCCGCTGTCGCAGGTGACGGTGATCTGGTCGCGGGTAATGCCGGGATTGGCCTCCAGAAACGCGCCTTCCACCACTTCGGCCGGAACTTTCAGGCGCTTGTCGATCATCGGAAAGACCTTGGGGATCTTCACTGCCGCGAAAGCGCGGCGCATGGTGTCGTAATAGCTGCGCGCGGTGAGGCCGGCGCAGCGGCCGTGTTTCTTCCACTGATACCAGGCAAGGCCCGAGGCGCCCATGATGTCTGCCATTGCCTCACTTTCCGACCGGGAAGGGTCGCGTTCGATGGTGCGGCAATAGCTGGGCCAGCCTTCCTCGTATTGTGGCCAGAGACCGTGCAGGGTGAAGGCGCGACCCGCGCCCTCGCGGCATTCCGGTGCGCCGCGCGCGTCGCCTTCCAGCGCGCACCAGTTGGGCGACCAGCTGAGCGACATGACGTAATAGTCGAAGTCACCCGCTTTTTCGCCTTCGGCCAAGGCGGCGCCAGCGATCAGGGTTGCGACAACCGCCCCAAGCATGATGCGCATTTTCTCTTTCCCCCGCAGTGAAATCGCACTATAAGGCGCGCCAGACTTCCCCGAAAACGTGGAAATCGCGGGCCTCGCCCGCTGCCGTTTTCCCGGCGCGGGAGAGATTTGTAAAGGAGTGATCCTCATGTCGAAACCGCTTATGGCCAAGGCGACAGCCGTATGGCTGGTGGACAATACGACGCTGACCTTCAGGCAGGTCGCAGATTTCTGCGGCATGCACGAGCTGGAAGTGCAGGGCATTGCCGATGGCGATGTGGCGACCGGCGTGAAGGGGTTTGATCCGGTGGCGAACAACCAGCTTGATGCGATCGAGATCGAGAAGGGGCAGAAAGATCCCTTCTACAAGCTGAAGTTGAAGTTCAACGCGGCAGCCGTGGGCGAGGACAAGCGTCGCGGGCCGCGCTACACTCCGCTATCGAAGCGGCAGGACCGTCCGAATGCGATCCTGTGGCTGGTGAAGTTCCACCCGGAGCTTTCGGATGGTGCCATTGGCAAGCTGGTCGGCACGACCAAGCCCACCATCCAGTCGATCCGTGAACGGACGCACTGGAACATCCAGAACATGCAGGCGATCGACCCGGTCGCGCTGGGGCTGTGCCGTCAGTCTGAACTGGATGCCGCCGTGCAGGCCGCCGTGCGCAAGAAAGCTGCCGAGGGTGGCGTGATGAGCGACGACGAGCGGCGCAAGCTGGTTTCGACCGAGCAGTCGCTGGGCATGGCGCCCGAGCCGAAGATGCCGGGTTCGCTTGCCGGTCTGGAAGCCTTCACCAAGGTGGAGAAAGAAGAAAATCCGGCCGATTATTCCGATGCCGACAGTTTCTTCAATCTGCCGCATGGTGATGACGACGACGAAGAAGAAGACGACAACTGATCGTGAAGCCCCGGCCAAGGTGCCGGGGTTTTCGTTTCTGCGGGCAAGGGGGCACGGATGGCGCGGATCGCGGTGATGGGCGCGGGGGCGGTCGGCTGCTACTATGGTGCGATGCTGGCGCAGGCGGGCGAGGAGGTCGTTCTGATCGGACGCCCGGCCTTGGCTGAAGCGGTCGCCCGGCACGGGTTGATCATCGAGCGCGCCTCGGGGCGCGAGGTGGTGCATCTGCCGGTCGCCAGCGATCCGGCGGCGGTTGCAGAGGCAGAAATCGTGCTCTTTTGCGTGAAATCACAGGATACCGAGGTCGCTGGGCGGCAGATCGCGACGCATCTGGCGACGGATGCTGTGGTGCTCAGTCTTCAGAATGGCGTCGGCAATGCTGAAAGGCTGGCGGAAGTCCTGGGTCGTGCGGTCATTCCGGCGGTGGTCTATGTCGCCGTCGGGATGGCCCAACCGGGGCATCTGCGCCACCACGGGCGCGGCGATCTGGTGCTGGGTAATGCGCCGCAAGGTGCTGCACTGGCCAAGCGGTTCGCGGCAGCGGGCATTCCGACCGAAGTGTCGGCCGGGGCGGAAACCGCGCTCTGGGTCAAGCTGACCATCAACTGCGCGTGGAACGCCATTTCGGCGCTGACGCAGCAACCCTATGGCCGCATTCTGGCAGAGCAGGGGGCGGAGGGGCTGGTGATGGGGCTGGTTGCGGAATGCCGGGCGGTGGCGGCGGCCAGCGGCGTCACGCTGCCCGAGGGGCTGGAGGCCGATGTGCGCCGCATTGCCGGGACGATGGCTGGGCAGATGTCCTCGACCGCGCAGGACATGGCGCGCGGACGCGCGACCGAAATCGGCTTTCTGAATGGCGAGATCGTGCGGCGGGCCGAGGTGCTGGGCATTTCCGTGCCTCTGAATGCAGCGATGACCGTTCTGGTGCGGTTGGCCGAGGCGCGTCAGGACTGAACAGAGAAAAAGGCGGCCGCCTCTGCCAGAAAGCGGCTGCGATGGGCGGGCAGTTCCATCATCACCTCATGCTCTGCCCTGGTGTAAAGTTCCAGCCGGCCCTGCGGCCACGCGGCCATGCGACGGCGCACGGCGCGGGGGCTGATGATGCGCTCGGACGTGCCAAGCGCGGTCAGCACGGGCGTTGCCGGGGCGGGCAGGCTTTCCAGTGCCTGCATCTCGCGGAAGGCGGCATGCAGCCAGGTCAATGACGGCCCGCCAAGTGCCAGATCGGGATGGGCCGTGGCCTGCTGGCGCATCCAGTTCCAGATCGCGGGATCGCGCGTCAGCATGTTGCCGCGGAATTTCGCGTGCAGAACATAGGTCTGCCGCGTCGTCGTCGGGGTCAGCAGATGGCCATGCCCCCGTTCATGCAACACACGCGACAGGGTGACGGCGACGGGTTCGACCGTCGGGAACAGCCGGATGCCCCACATCGGGGCGGAAAATACCGCACTTTTCACCGGCAGGCCGCGCATCAATGCCCTGAGCGCGATGCACCCCCCCATCGAATGACTGAGCAGGTGCCAGGGTTCGGGCAACCCTTCGGCCCGGGCGAAAGCCAGTGCCGCGTCGACATCCTGCTGATATTCGTCGAAATCCTCGACATGACCCAGCATCGGGTCGGGATGACGGCGTTGCGACAGGCCCTGTCCGCGCCAGTCGGGCGCCAGCACATGCCAGCCCGCGCCGGTCAACGCGACAGCGGCAGGCCCGTATTTCTCAGCATATTCCGACCGGCCCTGAAACAGCAGGACCGTGCCGCGCACAGCGCCAAGGGGGGCCCAATGGGCGGCGCGCAGTTTCGTGCCATCGCGCGCTGCGAGCCAGACCGCACGGCCACCTTCGGGGCCCTGCGCGATATCGGCATAGAACGGCGCGGCGGTCATCTCAGCCCAGAACGGAACCGAGTTTCATGGCCATTCCCATGCTGCCATCGACCTTCAGCTTGCCGGTCATGAAGGCGGTGGTCGGGTTCATCTCGCCGTCCAGAATGGCGCGGAACACCTCGGTATTCGCGGTCAGGGTGACATCGGCCTCTTCATCGCCCGCGTGGACGCCCGTTGCGTCGATCATGATGGCGCCTTCGCCCGGAATGACGAATTTCGCCACACCGTCGAAGCCGGATACCTTGGCCGACAGGGCCTCGACCGCTGCATTGATCACGTCGCTCATATTCTTGCCTCCTCGCTGTGCCATCCCCGGAATGTGACCCGAGGGTTATGGCATTTCCCCGTGCCTTGGATAGAGTGTAGATATGAAAGTCCTGTTGACGCTTCTCAATCTTGCCGTTGCGGCAGTTTTCGTGCTGGCGTTGGGTGACGCTGCGGCGCAGGCGGGGCCTGCCGAAGATGCGGCCACGCTGGACCGGCTGTTCGCCGATCTGCAAACGGCGGATGAGGCGGGGGCAACCGCCATCGAAAGCGATATTCAGCGAATCTGGTCGCGTTCCGGCTCTGCCTCGATGGATCTGCTGCTGGAGCGCGGGCGCAAGGCGCTGGATCAGGGCGACCCGGAAACCGCCATCGACCATCTGACCGCGCTGACCGATCACGCGCCCGATTTCGCCGAAGGCTGGAATGCGCGCGCCACCGCCTATTTCATGGCCGGTCGCTATGGGCAGGCGGTCAGTGATATACGGCATGTTCTGGCGCTGAATCCACGCCATTTTGGCGCGTTGGCGGGTTTTGGGGCGATTCTGGAGCAGATCGACCGCAAATCGCAGGCGCTGGAGGTCTACAGGGCCGCTCTTGCTATACATCCGCACATGCAGGGGGTATTGGAGGCGGTGAAACGTCTGGAGACCGAAACCTCCGGGCAAAGCATCTGAGACGACGAACCCATGGTCCTTCAGCGACGGGTCACGGCGGTCCTTGGGCCGACGAACACCGGAAAGACGCATTACGCAATCGAAAGGATGCTGGGGCATCGGACCGGGGTCATCGGTTTCCCGCTGCGTCTGCTGGCGCGTGAGGTCTATGACCGGATCGTCAAGGCGCGCGGGCCTTCGGTGGTGGCGCTGGTCACCGGCGAGGAACGCATCGTCCCCGAACGCACCCAATACTGGGTCTGCACGGTCGAGGCGATGCCCACCGACATCGGTGCCGATTTCCTTGCCATCGACGAGATCCAGCTTTGCGGCGACCCCGAGCGCGGCCATGTCTTCACTGACCGGCTGATGAATGCGCGCGGGCTGGTGGAGACGATGTTCCTTGGCTCGGATTCCATGCGTCCGGCGATTGCGGCGCTGATCCCGCAGGCCCAGTTCGTGCGGCGTGACCGGCTTTCGACGCTCAGCTACACAGGTTCGAAAAAGATAAGCCGGATGCCTCCGCGCTCGGCTATCGTCGGGTTTTCGGTTGATGATGTCTATGCCATCGCCGAGTTGATCCGCCGCCAGAAGGGCGGCTGCGCGGTGGTGATGGGGGCGCTGTCGCCCCGCACCCGCAATGCGCAGGTGGCGCTGTATCAGAATGGCGAGGTGGATTATCTGGTGGCCACCGATGCCATCGGCATGGGGCTGAATCTCGACATCAAGCATGTCGCCTTTTCGGCCACCCACAAGTTCGATGGCCGCCGGATGCGGCCTCTGTTCCCGCACGAGATGGGGCAGATCGCCGGTCGTGCCGGGCGGCATATGGAGGCAGGCACCTTCGGCGTGACGGGCGAGGCAAGCCCGCTGGACGAAGATCTGGTCGCCGCCATCGAGGAGCACCGCTTCGCGCCGGTGCGCAAGCTCATGTGGCGAAACGACGCGCTGGACTTCGGCTCGGCCGAGCGCCTGATCGCCTCGCTGGAGGCGCCGACCGGCAATGAATGGCTGATGCGCACGCGCGAGGCCGACGATCTGATGGCGCTGAAGGCGTTGACGCAGATGCCCGACATGGCCGACCGGCTGCGCGCCGGCCCTCGGGCTGTGAAATTGTTGTGGGATGTCTGCCGCATCCCAGATTTCCGCTCGACCACCGGCGCGGATCACGTGGGGCTGCTGCACCGGCTCTTCGGCTTCCTGCAAGACGGGCGTATCCCTGCCGACTGGATGAAAAAGGCGGTTGCGCGCATTGATCGCAGCGATGGCGATATTGACGCGCTGTCGAAACGTCTGGCCTATATCCGCACCTGGACTTACGTTGCGCAGCGCAAAGGGTGGGTCGAGGATGAATCCCATTGGCGTGACGAAACGCGCGCTGTAGAAGACCGCCTGTCAGATGCGCTGCACGCGCGGCTGACCCAACGATTTGTCGATCGGCGCACATCCGTGTTGATGCGCCGGTTGAAACAGAAGGAGAGCCTTGTGGCTGAGGTGAATGACAAGGGTGAAGTGACGGTGGAGGGCGAGTTCGTCGGCCGTCTGGAAGGGTTCCGCTTCGGCCAGGACGCCTCGGCTTCGGGTGAAGAGGCGCGGGTGATGCGGCAGGCCGCCTACGAGGCGCTGCGCCCCGAGTTCCATCTGCGCGCGGATCGTTTCTATAACGCCCCCGATACCGAGATGGATTTCACCGAGCAGGGTGGCCTCATGTGGGGCAGCGCCGCAGTGGGCAAACTGGTGGCCGGTTCGGATGCGATGAAGCCGCAGGTCGAGGCTTTCGTTGATGAAGAAGCTGGCCCGGAGGTGACCGAGAAGGTCAAGCGTCGGCTCCAGCATTTCATCGACCGCAAGGTTGCCGCCCTGTTCGAGCCGCTGTCGAATCTCAACCGTGACGAAAGCCTGCAAGGGCTGGCGCGCGGCTTTGCCTTCCGTCTGGTCGAGGGGCTGGGTATCGTGACCCGCGAAAGCGTGGCCGATGATGTGAAAGCGCTGGATCAGGAGGCACGGTCCTCGCTTCGCAAGCATGGAGTGCGCTTCGGGCAATACACCATCTTTCTGCCGCTGCTGCTGAAACCTGCGCCAACCCGGCTGCGGCTGGTGCTGTGGTCGCTGGCCAACGGGCTTCAGGAGTTTCCCGAAAGCCCGCCGCCGGGTCTCGTGACCATTCCGAACATCCCGGATGTGCCGAAAGAGCATTATACGCTGGCCGGCTATCGTCCGGCGGGCACCCGCGCCATCCGCATCGACATGCTGGAACGTCTGGCCGATCTCTTGCGCGCCAAGGACAGCCGCGCGGGGTTTGAGGCCACGCCCGACATGCTGTCGATCACTGGCATGACGCTGGAACAATTCGCCGATCTGATGGGTGGTCTGGGCTACAAGGGCGAAAAGGCCGAGCGGGTGAAGCCGCGTCGTGCCGAGGCTCCGGCCCCCGCGACCGAGGGCACTGCGGCGCCGATCCCCGAGGAGGTCTCGGTCCTGACGCCCGCCGAGGAACCCGCCGCTGAAGGCGAGGCCGAGGCCGCGCCCGAGATGGAGGTGTTCTACACCTTCACCTGGGCTCCGCGTCCACGCCATGAAAACCGTGGTCCACGCCGCGAGGGGCAGGGCAATCGCGGTCCGCGCCGCGAAGGTGGCGAACAGCAGGGCAATCGCCCCGAACGCGCCCCGCGTGAAGCCCGCGAAGGCGGTGGTGGCAAGCGCGAGGATCGTCCGCGTGGCGATGCGCCGCGCCGCGAGGGCAAGCCGGGCGGCAAGCCCGAAGGCCGCCGTGACGAGCATCGCAAGGGCGGCAAACCCGGCAAGGATCAGGGCCACAAACCCAAATCCTACGAGGCACGTCCGCCGAGGGCCGAAAAACCCATCGACCCTGACAATCCGTTCGCGGCGTTGCTGGCGCTGAAGGGCAAGGTCTGATTGGCGAAGCATCGTTCCGCTTCGGCGCACAAGGCCGGTCGGCCTGCGGCGGCTTCGGCGCGGGTCACCATCCGGCTGGACAAATGGCTGTGGCAGGCGCGGTTCTTCAAATCGCGCCCGCTTGCCTGTTCCGTGATTGCCGATGGGCATCTGCGGCTGAACGGCAACCGCTGTCTCAAGCCGGGGCAGCAGGTGGGCGAGGGCGATACGCTCACCTTCCCGCAGGGCCGCCGCATCCGCCTGATCCGGGTGCTTGCGGCAGGCACAAGGCGCGGCCCGGCGACCGAGGCGCAGGGACTTTATCACGACCTTGACCCGCAACCCACCACCGCAGAGGATGACGCAGGTGCGTGGGATGACACTTCGTCGCTTGAATGACCGGGCCGCTTGGACTAGAGCAACAGGCCAGAAACGACTGACCGGGGTTTGAGTCATGACCTATGTGGTGACCGACAACTGCATCGCCTGCAAATACACCGACTGCGTTGAGGTTTGCCCGGTGGATTGCTTCTACGAGGGCGAGAATACGCTGGTGATTCACCCCGATGAATGCATCGACTGTGGTGTTTGTGAACCAGAATGCCCCGCCGATGCCATTCGGCCGGATACAGAGCCGGATATGGACAAATGGGTGGAGTTCAACCGCAAATATGCGGAACTCTGGCCGGTGATCACCCAGAAACGCGACCCGCTGCCCGAAGCGGAGGAACGTGACGGCGAAAAGGACAAGCTGGAGAAATACTTTTCGCCGAATCCGGGCGAAGGCTCCTGATCGTTTCAAGGGCCGATTCGTCCCTTTCGCCCAGTGACGCGGCGTAAAGCCGCGCCTTTTCGCGCATATCTGCGCCTTGACCGACATGCCACCGCATTGGTCGCAGTTGGAATCAGGCCATTTTCATGTTATATCCATGATACAAACAAAGCACGGTTGCCCGCTACCCGCCTCGGGACTGCTCGCCTGAGACGGTTATTCATGTGACATTTCCCCGATTTGCCGATGCTCTGGCATCAGGCGGGGGAATTTGTTGCGTCCGGGTTGGCCCTGCGCATGAGGAAGCCGCTGGAATGACCAAGACCAAGAAGCCCGAGTTCCGCCCGAACGAGTTTGTTGTTTACCCCGCCCATGGCGTCGGCAAGATCATCTCGATCGAAGAGCAGGAAATCGCCGGTATCCATCTGGAACTGTTCGTCATCTCGTTCGAAAAGGACAAGATGACGCTGCGCGTGCCCACCCACAAGGCGACCGAAATCGGTATGCGTCAGCTTTCGACGCCCGATGTGGTGAACAAGGCGCTGGATACGCTCAAGGGCAAGGCGCGGGTCAAGCGTGCCATGTGGTCGCGCCGGGCGCAGGAATACGATCAGAAGATCAATTCGGGCGATCTGCTGTCGATCGCAGAAGTGGTGCGCGACCTGCACCGCAACGATGATCAGCGCGAGCAAAGCTATTCCGAGCGTCAGCTTTATGAGGCGGCGCTGGAGCGTCTGACCCGCGAAGTCGCTGCCGTGTCCGGTGTGGACGAGGCGCAGGCGCAAAAGACCGTCGATCAGGTGCTGACCTCGCGCGCGGCCTGATCCGTCGTGATCCCGTCGAAAGGCCGCGCTTTTGCGCGGCCTTTTGCGTTATAGCAGGGCGCAGGCTGCGGCCAGCGCCGCCAGATCGCCCAGTTGCTGACTGGCGCCAAGGATGTCGCCGGTCTGCCCGCCGATCTTACGGCGTGCCAGCATGGCCAGTGCCCAGACTGCACCTGTGACCCAGAAGGCCATCATCAGCCCGGATAGCCCGGTCAGGGCCAGTGCCAGCCCCAGCGCAACCAAGGTCGCCGCTGCGGCCGCCATGGCATCGGGACGTCCGACTGACTGGCTGAGGCCGCTGCCGCGCGCATTGGGCAGCGCCGTGATCAGCACAGCCATCGGCGCCCGGGACAGGACAGCCGCCGCGATCAGTGCGCCCCATGCCCCGGCGCTGATCAGTTCGGCCACGGCACTCCACCGGGCCAGTGTGACCAGCAGCAGCCCCATCACGCCATAGCTGCCGATATGGCTGTCCTTCATGATTTCCAGCCGCCGTTCGCGGGTCCATCCCCCCCAGAGCCCGTCGCAACTGTCGGCCAGCCCGTCCTCATGCAGCGCGCCGGTCATCAGGCTGCCAAGCCCGAGGAACAATGCCGCCGCCAGCCCGGAAGGCAGACCCAGCCAGACGCCCAGCCCGGCCCCGAGGCTGGTCAGAACGCCCAGCACCAGCCCCGCCACCGGCCAGGCCCAGACGGCCGGGGGCGTCGGGAAATGCGCGGGCGGGGGCAGGGGCAGGCGGCTGAGCAGGCTCAGCCCCGCGCGTGCCTCGCTCCACAGGCGGGCTGCAAGGGTTTCTGGGTCGCTCTGATACATCGGGATGCCCTTTCCGGGATGGTTTTCGCCCTCGATCCTCGCTAGCCAAGGCGCAGCCGAGGTTCAATCGAGGAGTGCGCCATGACCGCGCCGTTTTCCACCCTGTCCGAGTTTCGTGCCGTGCTGAACGCGCTTCCGGCCGCCAATGCGACGGCAGTGGCAGGCGCGCGTGCCCGGAATGCGCAACTGACCAAGCCGCCGGGGGCCTTGGGGCGGCTGGAAGATCTGGCGATCTGGTATGCAGGCTGGCGCGGCGATGCCCGGCCCCGGCTGGAGTGCCCGCAGGTCATCGTTTTCGCGGGTAACCACGGCGTTGCCGCGCGCGGCGTCTCGGCCTTTCCGGCCGAGGTGACGGTGCAGATGGTGGCGAATTTCCGGGCAGGGGGCGCGGCGATCAACCAGCTTGCCAAGGCCTTCGGCGCCAGCATGGATGTGCACGCGCTTGAGCTTGACCGCCCCACCGGCGATTTCACCCAAGGCCCCGCAATGACCGAGGCTGAGGTGGTCGCTGCGCTGGCGACCGGCTGGCAGGCGGTCGATCCGGCAGCCGATCTGCTTGTGGTGGGTGAAATGGGTATCGGCAATACGACACCGGCTGCCGCAATCGCATGCGCGCTGTTCGGTGGCACACCCGGCGAATGGACTGGCCGGGGCACCGGCGTCGATGACAAAGGACTGTCGATCAAGACGCAGGTGGTAGCCGAGGGGCTGGCGGCCAATCCGGGCCGCGACCCGATGGAGGTGCTGCGCTGTCTTGGCGGGCGCGAGATTGCCGCCATGGCAGGTGCCATCGCGCGAGCTCATCACGCGCATATTCCCGTCATCCTTGACGGTTTCATCTGCACCGCCGCCGCTGCCACTCTGGCGCAGGCGGCCGAGGGTGCGCTGGACCATTGCATCGCCGGCCATGCCAGCGCCGAGGCCGCACATCGGGCGCTTCTGTCGAAGCTGGGCAAACAGCCGCTGCTGGAACTGGGGCTGCGGCTCGGCGAAGGTTCGGGCGCAGCGCTGGCGATTGGCGTGCTGAAAGGCGCCATCGCCTGCCATTCCGGCATGGCGACCTTTGCCGAGGCGGGCGTGTCCGACGCCTGATGCGCGCTATTGCGCGGCGCGGTCTGCGGTGATCTCGTCCTGATCATCCAGCAGCGCGGTGCGCAGATCTTCGTCCAGCTGACGGGCGCGGGCGACATAGGCCTCGTTCTGATGGATCGGCTGGCCGGGCACCCAAAGCTCGGCCAGATCGCGCAGGGCGGCGCGGTCAACCTTGTAATAGGTCTGGCTCAGCTTTGCGGCCTCGTATTCGGTGAAGCCCATGTTTTCCAGCACATAACGCCCGGCCCGCACAGAGGCGTCAAAAGTCTCGCGCAGGATGTCATTCGCCCCGGCGCGGAACAGTTCATAGACATGCACCCTGTCATAGGCGCGGGCGACGATATGCAGGTCGGGCCGCTGGCGGCGGGCAAATTGCACGATGCGGGTGGCGTTCTCTGGCCCATCCACCGCGACCACCAGAACCTGCGCCTCGGCCAGACCGGCGGCTTGCAGCAGGTCAGGGCGGGCCGGGTCGCCGAAATAGCCCTTGATGCCGAAGCGACGCAACCGTTCGATTGCGGCGGCGTCGGAATCAAGAACGACGGTGCTCAGCCCCGCTGTGCGGGCCATACGGTTTACCACCTGTCCGAACCGCCCGATGCCAGCGATGATCACGGTGCCCTTCTCGTCGATCACATCGGCAGGGGCATCGCTTCCTTTGGTGGCACGGCGTGCCAGCCGGTCATGCAGGATGAACAGCAGCGGCGTCAGCAGCATCGACAGGCTGATGACCAGCAGCGCGCGCTGTGCCACCATATCGGGCAGGATGCCCTGCGCCACGGCGAAGCTGACGATCAGAAAACCGAACTCCCCCGCCTGTGCCAGCCCCAAGGTGAACAGCATGCGGTCCCGCCCACGCACCCGGAACAGCGTGGCCAGCAGGAACAGCACGCCTGCCTTGGCAAGCATCAGAAGCACGGTCAGCGCCAGGATGCGCAGCGGCTGATCCGCCAGCAGGCCCATGTCGATATTCACCCCGACCGTGGTGAAGAACAGGCCCATCAGAATGCCCTTGAAGGGTTTGATGTCAGCCTCGATCTGGTGGCGGAATTCCGAATTGGCCAGCACCACGCCGGCGATGAAGCTTCCCAGCGCGGGCGACAGGCCGACCAGCATCATCAGGAACGCGATGCCGATCACCATGAGCAGGGATACGAATGTGCCCATTTCCGGCAGGCGCGAGGCATGGATGAACCGAAACACCGGCCGCGACAGGAAGTGACCGGCAAGCACGATGGCCACAACGATGCCCAGCGTCAGCCCTGTCACCGCCCAGCCCGGCAGCGACTGCACCAGCGACATGATGGGCTGCGCCGCCCCTTCCTCGGCGGTCTTGGGCGTGCTTCGCAAGGCCATCAGCGGAATCAGCGCCAGCATCGGCACCACGGCAATATCCTGCGATAGCAGCACCGCGAAGGTGGATCGCCCGCCGGCTGTGCGCAGAAGGTTCTTTTCCGTCAGGGTTTGCAACACGATGGCGGTGGAAGACAGCGCGAATAGCAGGCCCAGCGCCACCGCAACCCGCCAAGGTTCGTCCATCGCCAGCAGCAGCCCGGCGACCAGTCCGGCCGTCAGCGTGACCTGCAACCCGCCCAAACCCAGCAACTTGTGCCGCATGTCCCACAACGTGCGCGGTTCCAGTTCCAGCCCGATCAGGAACAGCATAAGCACCACGCCGAATTCGGCGAAATGCTGAAGGTCGTGGGTCTCCGACCCGGCAAGGCCAAGCGCAGGGCCTAGCAGAAGCCCGGCGGCCAGATAGCCCAGCACCGACCCCAGCCCCAGCCGCACCGAGATGGGAACGATCAGCACGGCGGCGCCAAGGTAGAAGGTGGCTTGCAGCAGCATGTTTTCCATGCCGCGACTATTGAGGCTGGGGCGGGCAGAGGCAACCGCCCCTTGGGTCACCTTTTGCTCGTGGATTGAAACATGCCGTGTATCAGGCGCGGACGGGCAGGGGGGCGTCAGGTTTGAACTGATCCATGACGATCTGGCTTTGGACCCGCGCCACGGCCGGATGTGGCAGAAGCCGGTGGTGGATCAGGGTATTGAGCGCCGGAAGATCGGCGCACCACAGCCGCAGCAGGTAATCCGCCTCGCCCGTCAACGTCCAGGCCGAGATCACCTCGGGCAGGGTGGCGACAAGGGTGGCGAAGCTGCGCGCGGCTTCGGGCGAATGGGCGGCCATCTGCACCTGCACGAAGGCCTGCACCGTAAGCCCGACGCGCGCAGGGTCCAGCCGGGCGGTGTATCCTGTGATATACCCCTCCGCTTCCAGCCGCTGCCGCCGCCGCCCGGCCTGACTGGGCGAGAGGTTGAGTAATTGCCCCAATGCCTCGGCCGTCAGATGCGCGTCACGCTGCAAGGCGGCCAGAAGGCGGGAATCGGTTTCATCCAGCATGGCGGGGTTTCCGTGTGATTGGCGTGAAGAATGCGGAAATTACGCGCCGCTGTCCAGTTATGTGCCTCTGTTCGCGCAAATCCGGCGTGCCTTCCGCGCTATGATGCGGGAACGCGAACGAACAGGAGGAAAAGATGGGTCCGTTTCCGCACAATGCCCCGCCGGCGGTGATCTCGGCTGAAAATCCGGCCGGGACGGAAGGATTTGCTTTCGTCGAATTTGCCCATCCCGCGCCCGAGGAATTGCGCGCGCTGTTCACCCGCATGGGCTATACCCTGACCGCCCGCCATCGCCGGAAGGCCATCGAACTTTGGCAACAGGGCGATATCACCTATATCCTGAACGATGAACCCGGCAGCCACGCCCGGCGGTTTGTCGAGGAACATGGCCCCTGCGCCCCCTCGATGGGCTGGCGCGTGGTGGATGCGCAGCATGCCTATGACCATGCGGTGAAAAGCGGTGCCAAGCCGCATGACGCCGACGACAAGGCGCTGGATGTGCCCGCGATTGTTGGCATCGGCGGGTCGCTGATCTACTTCATCGACGGTCACCGCAAAGGCAGCGCCTGGGCGGAGTTCGATTTCCTGACGCCTGAACAGCCGAAAGGCGTGGGTTTCTATTACCTCGATCACCTGACCCACAATGTCCACAAGGGTAACATGGATGTCTGGTTTGATTTCTACGGTCGCATCTTCGGCTTCAAACAGATCCGTTTCTTCGACATCGAGGGCAAGTTTACCGGCCTCTACAGCCGGGCGCTGACCTCGGCCTGTGGCCGAATCCGCATTCCGATCAACGAGGACCGGGGCGAGAAGGGGCAGATCGTCGAGTATCTGAAGCGCTACAACGGCGAAGGCATCCAGCATATCGCCGTCGGCACTGATGACATCTATGCTGCCACCGATGCCATCGCGGATCGCGGGCTGAAATTCATGCCGAAGCCGCCGATGTCCTACTACGAGATGTCGCGCGACCGGGTGGTCGGCCATGAGGAACCACTGGAAGAGATGGCGAAACACGGCATCCTGATCGACGGTGAAGGCGTGGTGGATGGCGGCGAAACCCGTATCCTGCTGCAAATCTTCTCGAAAACCGTGATCGGCCCGATCTTCTTTGAATTCATCCAGCGCAAGGGGGATGACGGCTTTGGCGAGGGCAACTTCAAGGCGCTGTTTGAAAGCATCGAACGCGATCAGATCGAACGCGGCGTGCTGTCAGCGGCCGAGTGATCCGGTTGCATTCGCAACGGTAACGATCTGAACTTGTTGGATAAACTGTCGCGCCAGAGGAAACGGTCTTTCCCTGCCGCGACCCTTTTGTGGGCACCTTTTCGCCACATTTCGGCCGCATTCTGACGGGGCTGCGATCATGTGAAAGGTATCCCATGGGCCCGTTCCCGCATTCTGCCCCGGCCGGTATAATCTCGTCCGAAAACCCTGCCGGAACCAATGGCATGGAGTTTGTCGAATTCGCCCACCCAGCACCCGAGGAGTTGCGTGAGGTCTTTGCGCGGATGGGCTTCACCTGTGTCGGCCGCCATCGCCAGAAGATGATCGAGCTTTGGCAACAGGGCGATGTGACCTATGTGCTGAACGACGAACCGGACAGCCATGCCCGTCGCTTCGTGGCGCAACACGGCCCTTGCGCGCCGTCGATGGCTTGGCGTGTGGTGGATGCTGCCAAGGCGCAGGCCCATGCGGTGGCGCAGGGCGCCACGCCCTATATGGCGGATGACATGGGGCTGGGTCTGCCTGCCGTGGTGGGGATCGGCGGCTCGCTGATCTACTTCGTGGATGACCGCGACCCCTATACCGGGTTCGACTGGATCTCTGGCCCCAAGCCGGAGGGGGTTGGCTTCTATTACCTCGATCACCTGACGCACAATGTTCACAAGGGCAATTCCGAAACCTGGGTCGAATTTTACCGCAAGCATTTCAACTTCCGCCAGATCAGCTTTTTCGACATTGAGGGCAAGCTGACGGGCTTTTACAGCCGCGCGATGCAATCGCCCTGCGGACGCATCCGCATTCCGATCAACGAGGACAAGGGCGAAACCGGGCAGATCATCGCATATCTGCGCCGCTACAACGGCGAGGGGATCCAGCATATCGCCGTCGGCACCGAGGCGATCTATGATGCCGCAGATGAAATCCACGCGCGGGGCCTGCGCTTCATGCCGAAACCGCCGATGGCTTATTATGAGGACAGCCATGCCCGGGTTTCGGGCCATTCCGAACCCATCGACCGCATGGCCCGCCACGGCATTCTGATCGACGGGGAAGGCGTGGTGGATGGCGGCCAGACCAAGGTGCTGCTTCAGGTCTTTTCCAAAACCGTCGTCGGGCCGATCTTCTTCGAGTTTATCCAGCGCAAGGGCGACGAAGGCTTTGGGGAAGGCAATTTCAGGGCGCTGTTCGAAAGCATCGAGCGCGATCAGATCGAACGCGGCGTGCTTGCAGCCGAGTAAGCCCTAGCCCTTTGGCATTTTCAGGGCGATCATCCGGCCGCCCTTCTTGTAGCGCAGCTCGTTATCGGTGATGGCAGCCACGGTGCCGCCGTCCACCCGATCCCCCACCCGGACCTTCTTGTAGCTGCCCGATCCGGTGCGGACCAACGCATAGCGTTTGGCCGGGGTGCCATAGACGCCGATCAGGTTGGTCTTGCGCAGGTCGATGGCGTTCACGAAAGTTGCACTCTTGGCGACCGAGGCCTTCGTCGGGATTTTCGGCGCGCGGCCGGCGGGGGCGCTGTCGGGTTCCTCGTCCTCGCCCGGAATGGCGCTGCGGGCGACACGCTTGGGCTCGGGTTCCGGTTCTGCGGCGGGCGCTTCTTTCGGCGGGCGGGCCGCAGCGGCCACGGCGGCCTCGACTGCGCGCGACAGGTCTTTGGGACGCGGCGGCGGGCGGCGCGAGATCGAGATGGCCAGCGGGCTGACGGGGCCTGCGGTCTCACCTTGCGGCGCGGTCGCAGCAAGCGCTTCGGCTGCGGCAGCGGCGGAAAGCGAGGCAGCCTCGGCAACACGGCGGGCCTCTTCATCAAGGCGGCGCTGTTCGGCCTGAGCGGCAATGCTGGCGGGGCGCGGAGGCGGGCGGCGGCTGGTCATCCGCTGATCGTCGGGAATAGCCAGTGCGGCGTCGTCCTGTGCAGGCGCGGCGGTGGCCAACCCCTCGGGACGGGGTTTGGGACGGAATCCTTGCAGAGCCGGGTCCGCCACAGGCGGCGGTTCGGTGGTTGTCGCGGTCGGGTCCGCGGCTGCGGGCCCGGCAGTCGCCGCCTCAGCAGGAGCGGAGGGCGGAGCAACGATACCCGCAGGGCGTGCGGGCGGGATGCGCGGCGGCGGGCCAGCCACAAGACGCACGCCATCGGGCGTCACGATTCCCTCGGCTGTCGGTTTGATCAGTCCGTCAGGTCCGAATTCATATTGCGTGCCAAAGGGCGGCGGCGGGGCGGGGGCCACCGGGCCGGCATCGGCCGCGGTCTGAGGCCGTTCCAGCGCCAGCGCATCCAGTGCCTCGGGCGGGCTGTCCATGGTGGACAGGATGATCTCATCCTGACCACCCGGCAGCGGAACCGGGGCTGCGCCGGTCCCAAGCGCCGCCTCGGGCGCGGGTTCACCGGGTGTCTCAGGCGCAGCGGCGAGTGTCTCGCCATCGGCGGTAGCTTCATCCTCGGGCAGCATTTCGCCGTCGGCTGCCGCTTCGTCTTCGGCGGTGGGGGCATCTTCCGCAAGTGCGGGATCTGTCTCTGGAGTCAGATCTCCGGTTCCCGGTTCGGTGCCGGTGTCAGACAGGGCTGCCACCTCGACCGGGGCGGGATCGTCGCCGCGCGCGAGATAGAAACTGGACCATGCCGCGATCAGCCCCAGAATCAGCAGCAGAACCGCTGTCAGGATCAGACCGAGGAAACGGGGTTTTCCGCGCGAAACCGGGCGGGCCATGCCAAAAGGCACTTCGGCAGAGGTGCCGGGCGGCGGGGCCACCAGCGTTTCGGCCGCAGCTTGCGGCGACATCTGGCGCGCAGGCTTGGCCTTGCGCCCTGCTGCGAGACCCGGAATGCCCGGCGCGGTGACCATCCCGCCCAGAGCTTTCGCTGCCTTCGCCGCGCCTTCTTTCGCTGCACCGGTTTTCGACGCTTCGGCCTTGGCCGGGCGGGTGGCAGCAGGGGCCGCGCGCTGTGCAGACAGCCGTGCCTGAAGGGCGGGAGCCAGCGGCGGCGGCAGGTCATCTTCCGCGGTGGGATCTTCCGCCGGCGGTTGATAGCTGCGCGCTTCCGGCGCCGTGGTGGCGAGCGGCGGCGGGCTGAGCGGGGCGGCAGGCGCCTTCCGGTGGGCCGTGACCGAAGTGACAGCGACCTTGGGGGGCGATCCGGTAACCGGGGGTTCCTGACCCGCAGCACGGCGCGATGCGAAGGCTGGCGGTTCTTCCGGCAGGCCCTGATCGGTCACGCGGGCTGTGCCACGTCGGCCGGGCGCAACTGGCGGAATCACCTCGGGGCTGCCGGTGCGGGGCGGCTCTTCCGGGTCTTCCATCTCGATATTGATGAAAGGCGCTTCGGGAACGGTTTCCGCGGCGGGGGCGGCTTCCGGTGTGGCTTCGGGGGGGCGGCTCTCTCCCAAATCCAGTTCGGCCTGTTGCGCGACGGGCGCCGAAACAGGTGCCCCGGAACCGACCACCTCGGCATAAGCGGCGGCCACGGCCTCTTCAACCGCCGCCATCTCGATTTCCGTCTCCCATTCGGGAGCAGGCAATTCGGGCTCAGGGGCGACCGGAATTTCCGGCTCTGCCTGCGGCAGGTCGGGCAGTTCAACCGGGGGTTCCGGCTCCGCAGGGAGGTCCGGCAGCAATTCCGGCAGATCGGGTTCTGGCAGATCGGGTTCGGGCTCTGCCGGGTTTGGCTGCTCGGGTTCCAGCTCGGGCACTTCCGGTTCCGGCTCGGGAAGTTCGGGCGGCGCTTCGGGGACGGGTGTTTCGACCGGCGGCGGAGGGGCGGGTTGCGGTTCGGGTTCCGGCTGCGGTTCGGGCGCGGGTTCCGCCGGTCGCGCGCGTTCGGCCTCCTGCCGTGCCTCGGCGGCACGCGCCTCGCGGCTGATCATCAGCACGGGTTCGGCATCCCGTTCCACGGTCTCGCCTGCGGGCAGCAATTCGGGCGCGATGGACGACGGGCCGAACCACGGCTCACCCGTGAACCGCCCCTCGTCGGGGATGGCGACGAAGCAGACCGGGTTGAAGCGGTGTTCGGCGGCGAAGCCTTCCGCCTCTTGCAGGGTTTCGCGCGCAATCACGGCGACCTGCACGCGCGGCCCGTCTCCCGACCAGTCGAACACAAGATCCTCGACCGGATAGGGCGTCACCCCTTCCAGCGCGCGGCGGATCTGCTGCGTCCGGTGTGCCGTGTCCGGGCCGGGCGCATCCACCTCGGTATAAAGGATCTGCGAATTGGGGATCACCAGTTTGGATGTCACCCCGTGCGGCGCCAATCCAAGGGCCGAGCGGCGCAGATAATTCAGCGCCTCGCCCAGATCGGGCGCGTCCAGCGCGGTGGATCCGACTTCCAGCCAGCCGCGCGCGGTGCGATGCAGCAGGCTGATGCCGTCGTCAGAGAAATTCAGGGCGAAATTCGGTTTCATTGCACGAGGTCTAGCACTCTTGGCCGGATGCGGGGAGTCGCAGCCGCCGCCCGCCGCAGTCACTATAGCAGCTTTCCGCCGAATGAAAGAAAAACACCCCCGTGAACGCCAAGGAACGGCTTTTGTCGCGCGTCATAACGGGCAAATGTCGCATCAGGACAAGGAGATCACGATGCAAGCTTTCCGTTCCACGCTTCTGGCCGCCGCGTTGGCCGCAGGTTTTACCGGCATGGCTGCTGCCGCCCCCGCAACGCTGACCGTGACCGGAGAGGGGCGCGTGGCGCAGGCCCCGGATCTGGCCAGCATCAGCCTTGGCGTCACGACCGAGGGCGCCACGGCGGCCGAGGCGCTGGCGGCCAATTCCACCGCGCTGGCGGCGGTGATGGCGCGGCTCACCTCGGCCGGAATTGCAGCAGGCGACATGCAGACCTCTGGCCTGTCGCTGAACCCTAACTGGCAGAATGACAGCGCGACCGGCGGGTCACGGATTTCCGGCTATGTTGCCTCGAACATGCTGACAGTGCGGGTGCGTGCGCTGGATGGGCTGGGCGGCGTTCTGGATGCAGCGGTGAAGGATGGCGCCAATACGCTGAACGGGGTGAATTTCGGTCTGGCCGATCCCGCGCCGGTGGAGGCCGAGGCCCGCAAGCGCGCGGTGGCGGATGCAAAGGCGCGGGCGAGCGTGCTGGCCGAGGCGGCGGGGGTGGCGCTTGGACCCATCGTCACCATCACCGAGGGCGGTGGCGGCGGCAATTATCCGGCACCCATGTTCCGCATGGCCGCCGAAGCCGCGCCCGTGCCAGTCGCGGGAGGCGAAGTTGAAACCGTGATGCAGGTGACGATCGTCTGGGAAATCGCGCAATAAGGCAAAGGGGCGCCGATGTGGCGCCCCTTTCCGTTCAGACCGTGGCGGCGTTCAGCGCCTGATCCAGATCGGCGATCAGATCGGCCGCATCCTCGATCCCGATGGAAATGCGCACCACATTCGGCGCTGCCCCGGCGCGGACCTGCGCCGCCTCGTCCAGCTGGCGGTGGGTGGTCGAGGCCGGGTGGATGATCAGCGAGCGGGTATCGCCAAGGTTCGCCACATGGCTGAACAGCTTGAGGTTATCCACCAGCTTCACACAGGATTCGTAACCGCCCTTCACCGCCACGGTGAACAGCGCCCCGGCGCCCTTCGGCACGATCCGCGCCACGCGGTCATGCCAGGGCGAGGATTTCAGCCCGGCCCAGGTGACAGCCTCGACCCGCGGATCGGCCTCCAGCCATTCGGCGACGGTGCGGGCATTTTCCACATGCCGCGCCATGCGCAGGCCCAGCGTCTCGATCCCCATCAGCGTGTAATGCGCGCCCTGCGGGTTCATCGTCATGCCCAGATCGCGCAGGCCCACGGCGATGGAGTGGAAGGTGAAGGCCATCGGCCCCAGCGCCGGGTGGAAGGCAAGCCCGTGATAGGCGGGTTCCGGTTCCGACAGCGACGGGAACTTGCCGCTGGCCGACCAGTCGAACTTGCCCGAATCCACCACCACGCCGCCGGTGACGGTGCCGTTCCCGGTCAGGTATTTGGTGGCCGAATGCACGACCAGCGTGGCGCCATGCTTGATCGGGTTGCACAGCCACGGGGTCGCCGTTGTGTTATCCACGATCAGCGGCAGGCCGACCTCGTTGGCGATACCCGCGATGGCGTCCAGATCGGTGACATAGCCGCCGGGGTTGGCGATGGTTTCGCAGAAGATGGCACGGGTATCGTCATCCACCGCCGCGCGCAGCGCCGCCAGATCGTCGAAATCGACAAATTTGCAGGACCAGCCGAAACGCTTGATGGTCTGGCTGAACTGGGTGATCGTGCCGCCGTACAGCCGGGTCGAGGCGATGATGTTGCGCCCCGGTCCCATCAGCGGGAACAGCGCCATGATCTGCGCCGCATGGCCCGAGGAGCAGCAGATCGCGCCCGCGCCGCCTTCCAGCGCCGCCACACGTTCGGCCAGCGCCATTACGGTCGGGTTGGTCAGGCGGGAATAGATGTAGCCCACTTCCTGAAGGTTGAAGAGCCGCGCCGCATGGTCGGCGTCTTTGAACACATAGGCGGTGGTCTGGTAGATCGGCACCTGCCGCGCCCCGGTGGCGGGATCGGGCTTGGCGCCGGCGTGAATGGCAAGCGTATCGAAGCCGAGCGGTTTGTCGGTCATGGGTCTCCTCCCCGGAATGCAGTCGCGGCGAAGGTTAGGGGACAGCCGCGCGGCAGGCAACGGAGGATCGGGGCGGCAGGGTCACATTCGATAATCCGCATCCGAAAACAGGTCGAGGATACGAAAAATCGCCATCAGGCCGTGCTGCACATTGTCGATGCGCAGCGTATTGTCGAAGGCCGAGGAGCGCAGCCCGCCCAGCACGGCACTGCGGCGAGAGATATAGCCCATGTCGCTGGCATGGCGGAACTGCAATTGCCGCAGCGACCGCAGCCCGCGCAGGATGGCGCGGCGATAGCGGTCTTCCCGGTTGTGGTCGCCCAAGGTGCGGGCCAGCGCGAAAGCCTCGATCAACCCTTCCAGATAGACCCCGGTGGAAGAGGCATGCGGCGGGCCAAACTCCGGCCGGGCAGGGTCGAAGAACTCGCCCTGCACATCGGCAGGGGCTTCGTCGCCCTGCTGCATGCCCAGAAGCCAGTCGTTCATCTCGAACACGAAAGCGGCGGCTGCGGTGTCGCCGGTTTCGGCGTGATAAAGTGCCAGCGCCATGCTGTGCCAAGGCACGAAAGCAGGGTTCGGTTGCGCGCGATGCCAGTCGCGGTAATGGGCGAAGCCACGCGCGACATGATCCAGCAGGGCAGGATCGCCCGAATGACGGTAAAGCCGCATCAGCGCCAGCAGCGCTTCGCCGGGATAGAAGTTCTGGCAATCGTCTTCGCGTCCGCGCGGGCGCAGGAAACAGGTAAAGCGCCCATTCGGCTGCTGCATCGCGGTCAGGAAGGCGGAAAGCCCCCGCAACTCGGCCGCATAAGGGGTCGGGTCGGGCAGATCGAGGATCGACGTCAGTGCCACGGCCGCCGCGCCAAGCTTCACCTTTGGTCCCTCGACGATCACGCCAAAGCCGCCCTCGTCCCGATACCAGTGGCGGAAGTTATGGGCAAAGTTGCGGTCACGCGCCTCGACCAGCCCCTTCGGTGCCTCGGGCCTGATGGCCGCGCGGGCAAGGCAGGCACTGCCCATGAATTGCCGGATCATGTTGTTCGACAAGGCATATTGACCCGAGGATGGCCAGTATTTGTAAGTCGCCCGTCCCGAAGGCGCGATGGCGCGCTGCATCCAGCCTGTCATCAGCCCGGCCATTTCCGCCACCTTTTCCCGTGTGATGGCGGTTTGCGGCACGACGGGTTGCCCGCGCATCAACGGCCTGGCGCGGCCCTGCGGCAGTTCAAGCAGGATTTGGGTGGTGGGAAACCGCAGTGTCTCGACCTTGGTGCCGGGGGGCGGGGCCAGTTCGGCGAGCAGCACCTCCAGTGCGCGTTTGGGCGTCAGGTTGCGTGCAATCATCACCGAGGGCGCCATGCGCACCAGACGCCCCGCCGCCCGCAACTCCAACCCGTAGATCCCGCGAAACGCGTTGCAGCGCGCGCGGCGCAGGTCGTCCGGGTCCAGCGGTTCAGGGGCATGCGGAATGTCCAGAAACAACATGTCGGGCGGCGCGCATGTCGCGGCTGCCAGCGCCGCCCGAGCCTGCATCAACCCGTGTGCCAGCGCGTCGGCCAGACCAGAGCCCTGCGCCCAAAAGGCGATCTGCAAGGCGCCATTGCGGCGCAACGTCAGATGCAGCAGTCGCTGCGCCGCCAGATCGGTGGGCAGATCGACCGGGGCCGGTGTTTCGCCTGCCAGCAAGGCCGAAACAAAGGGCGGTAGCAGGCGCAGGTCGGCAGCAGCAGTCAAGGCAGGCATCACGGGCCCTCAACGATACCAGTAACCGTTTCGCTTCAATGTATTGCGGATCACATGCTCCCGGTGTGGCAGGTCGGCGCGGTCGAACAGTGCGCGCGCCTTGCGGCCCTTGGGCTGATACACCATGCGCCGGAAGGCCTCGTATTCCCGCAAGACCTGCTTCACCGGCTTCTGGTTGCAGACCACCTCCAGCACCGCGACGGCGGCGTCACTTTCGCGGGCGTAAAGCAGCGGCAGCGTGCGGTAGTGGCAGGTCACATCGCCATCCAGCCCCGCAAGCCGAGGCCCCGGACGGCCGCCGCCGAAGGAATGAATGACCAAAGGCAGGGCGATCTGGTCCAGCCACGGGTCCAGCGTCTGACAGACCAGTTCCGCCGGCCGGTTGTCACGGATTTCGCGCGCGTAATCCAGAAAGCGGCGGCCAAAAGCCTGCGGGCTTTCGTGGAAAAACCAGCCCGCATTGAAATAGAGGTAGCGCTGCCAGTATTCGTCAGGCTGGCTCAGATCCAGCGTGCTGTCGAAATCAAGCCCGAAGCGATCATAAAGCGATTTCCAGGTGGCGGCATAACCGGGGCCGTAAAGCTCCAGCTCGGGCCAGGTGCCCTCGCGCCGCATCGAGGCCGAGGGGCGGGTGAAATCGAAGCCCACATTGTCGAAATCGCCGGTGACCAGCGTGTCAGTATCCAGAAACAGGAAGGGCTCATCCGGCAGGGCGGTCAGCGCCTCGATCTTGTTGCCATAGGGATAGGACTGGCCGAACACCTTGTTTTCAAACGGCAGGAACACTGCACCCAGTTCGGCCAGCAATTCACGCACGGCCGCATTGGTCACGCGCGGATCATCCTTCCAGCGCGGGCCGGGCTGCGGTTCGGCCAGAAACAGCTTGCCCCGAAAGCCGGGGTTGCAATGACGCAGTGAGGCTGCCAGCACCACGGCCTCGTATTGCAGCCGCCCCGCCTGCATGACGGCAAGAATATTGAAGGATTGCCCCGCAGCGGGAACATTTGCCATGATGCGGATACTCGTCTGGTTTTGCCCGGCCACCCTACAGAACAGGGGCGCGGGCGTCAAAAGCTTCGTTTTGAAAGGGTTTTCATCATGTTGCGGTGCGTTCTTCCGTTCGTTTTTCTGGCGGCTACCCCCATTTTCGCCCAGCAGATGACCACGGCGGCCGAAGTGCGGCCGATCCTTCAGGCCACCAAGGGCAACTGGATCGCGCTGCGCGACTATGACGGGCAGGATCTGCTGTATTTCACCCATCTGGAAAGCTGGCGCTGCGGGCTGGACCGGGTGGTTTATGCCATCAACGGCGGTCCCCTGACGGACTGGTTGATGGAGCCCTGCCGCGAGGGCACAGCCCAGCCCAATGCCATTGGTGCCGACCGGTTGCCCTATGCGGTGCTTCCGGCCGGGTCGGTGCAGCGGGTGGATGTGATGGTCGTTTATGACGACGGCACCGCCGACAGCGCCACCTATGAACGCGCGGCGGTGCTGATGCCTTAGGGCTTCGGCGTGAAGCGCAGGCTGAGGCAGGACATGCCGCCGTCAAGTTTGGCGCATTCGCTGTTACCGATCTCGCGCACATCATAACCCGCCTGCACCAGCCGGTCGCGCGTGCGCGGAAAGCCTGCGGGCATCAGCACCAGATCGTTGAAGCGGATGGTATTGGCCGCCGCTTCCTCGCCCTCGGCCACGTCGATCAGCCGGTAGCTCTTGAAGCAGCCCGAGGCGGAAAGTCGGGTGGTCGAGAGGATGGTTTCGGCATCCAGCAGCGAACAGTCGGTCTTGAAGTGCAGCACACCGGGCGGCGTGTGGACCTCGCGCACCACCTCGCCCCAAGCGGCGGTCAGGCGGGCCAGTTCGGCGATGCCTGCCGCATTGGTGCGGGCCGACCGACCGACGAGGATTTCCGTTTCGGTCATCAGGATGTCGCCACCTTCGATGAAGCTGTCCGCGCCCTCGATGCGGCGGATGTCGCCGTAAAGGGCGGCCAGATGCGGAGCCATCTCGGCCGCCTCGCCCAGACGGGAAGGCGCGCCGGGGCGCATCACCACGGCGCCCGAAGGCAGGCAAAGCGCGGTATCCTCTACAAATACGCTGTCGGGATAGGCATCCAGCGCCTCCAGTTCGATCACCGTGGCGCCGGTTTCGCGCAGGGTAGCGATGTAATCGGCGTGATGGGCCTGCATCGTGGCAAGGTCGGGCGTGCCGGTATCCACCGCGCGCAGCCCCGCGATGATCGAGGCGGCAGGTTTGCGGGTGATCGCATGGGTGAAACGGTAAGACCTGTTGGGCATGGGCGATTTCCTTCGTGCTTTGCCTGTGGTTAGCACGGTCCTCATGTCCCGGCCAGCGCGTCAGGCTTGCACCGGGACCAAGGGGCGGCTTACGCTGGCCGGGTTGCAGACAAGGGATTGGGCGCCGGTTTCGGCGCGGGGGGCATCATGGAAGCGGAACCGGGCATGAACGTCCTCGGGCTGGTGGCGCTGGCGCTGATCGTCATTGCCTTCGGCGCGATCTTGCTGCTGACGGCCGGGCGGGGCAGCGTGAAGCTGCGCAAGGGTCTGGCGGTGCTGGCATCCCGGCGCGGCTGGCAGGCGTCGCTTGTCGAGGAAACTGGCGGTGCGGCGCGCAAGCTGCGGCTGTCCGGTCCCGGCTGGCGGGCGGAAACCCGGCGCTACATTCAGGGCGAGACTGGTTCGGCTGTTTTTGCGACCGAGTTCGAGGCACCTGGGGTGCAATGGCCCGGACAGGTGGCCATCGGCCCGGCGCTGGACGGGGCAGAGGCCGCGCTGGCGGCGCGGATGATGGGCGGGGCAGGCGGTGCTGTCGCCATGGCCCTGCTGACCGGGGGCGAGATCGGGCGTCTGGTGCCACGCCCTGACGCCAGCGGCTTCGGTGGCACGGTGTTCAGTTCCGACGAAACCGTGCCCCTGCCGGATGCGACCCGACTTCAGCCCCTGCTGGCTGCATGGCGGCGCAATCACCCGGCAGAACGGCAGTTCCCCATCGTGATCCTTGGCCCCGGTGGTCTGCGTCTGCGGCTGCGCTGCGATCTTTGGTCGGTCGAGGAAATGGAACGCTTCGCCGACCTGGGCCTTGCGCTGGCCGAGGCGCTGGAACCGGCGACCTGACGCCAAGGAACGGTCAATGACCTGCGTCCAATGGGGAAATGGAAGGAGCAAAAGATGCGTATTGCAAGGCTGGCGGCCGTTCTGGGCCTGATGATCCTGCCGCAGGGGGCGATGGCCTTGTCCTGCCTGATCCCCGATGCGGTGCGCGCATATGAAACGGCGCGCAAGGCGAAAGAGGAATATGTCGTCCTGCTGGGGCAGTTCGATCAGGCGCCGGTGAAGCAGGGCAAGACCGGGCCGGTGCTGAGTTTCAGCGGCAAGCAACTGGGGGGCAGCGGGTTTCGCACCGCGTTCAATGGCCAGATCACTCTGGTCCGCCATTGCCTGACGGCCGAACCCGCCTGCGATGCCACCTATGTGCCATGGGGCGAGCAACTGATCTTCGTTCAGAAGAAGGGTGACCGGCTGGTGCTGTTCGAATCGCTCTGCGGCGACATGCTGGTGGCAAAACCGTCAAAAGATGACCTGCAACGCCTGCTGACTTGCCATCGCGGCGGCGAATGCCTTGAGCTGAACTGATGCTGAGCTGAGCCGTTACAGGCCAAGGCGCGGGATTTCGATGGCGGGGCAGCGGTCCTGCACCACCTTCACCCCGGCGGCGCGGGCGGTTTCGGCCGCCTGATCGTTGCGGATACCCAGTTGCATCCACACGGTTTTCAGCCCCGGCAAATGTGCCAGTGCGTCGGTCACTACGGGGGGCACATCCTCGGCCCGGCGGAAAATGTCCACCATGTCCACCGGCATGTCGATTTCCGACAGCGAGGCGCGCACGGTTTCCCCCAGCGCCTGTTCCCCGGCATGGCCCGGATTGACCGGGATCACCCGATAGCCCTGATCCTTCAGGAAGCGCGCGACGCGGTGGCTGGGCCGGTCCGGTTTCGGCGACCAGCCCACCAATGCGATCACCTTCGTTTCAGTCAGAATCGCGCGGATGTCGGCATCGGAGGGATCGGTCATCGCAGGCCTCAGACAAAAAAGCGTCCGGGACAGAGGGCCCGGACGCCAGGTGTGGAACGAGGGACAGTAAGGGAAGGGACGGGAGTTCCTGACCCGCTCCTTGTGAGAATGATATGGGAGAGTTGCCGAACCATTAAAGGGCCAGTCGCAAAAGCGTGAAAATCAACGGCGGCTGACGGCATAAAGCGCAACTGCGGCGGCGTTGGATACGTTCAGCGAACCGAAGCCACCGGGGTAGGGGATGCGCACCAGCCGGTCGCAGGTCTCGCGCGTCTTTTCGCGCAGGCCCGGCCCTTCGGCGCCCATGACCAGCGCGATGGGGCGGCTGCCTGCCTCGGCCACGGCCTGATCAATGGTCGTTTCGGCCTCGCCATCCAGCCCCAGCAGCACAAAACCCATATCGCGCAGCTCGACCATCGCATCCGACAGGTTGGTCACGCGCAGATAGGGCTGACGTTCCAGCGCCCCGCTGGCCGTCTTGGCCAGCGCGCCGGTTTCCGGCGCCGAATGGTGGCGCGGCGCGATGACCGCCCGCGCGCCGAACACTTCGGCCGAGCGCAGCACCGCCCCCACGTTATGCGGATCGGTCACCCGGTCCAGCAGCACGACCAGCGGCGCCCCTTCGCCCGAAATCGCCACATCCGCCAGATTGCCCCAGTTCAGCGGCTTCACCTCCAGCGCGGCACCCTGATGGACGGAACCCTCGTCGATCGGCACGCTGAACTTGCGCGGATCTGTGATTTCCGGCTCGATCCCGGCCTCTGCCACCGCATCGGCCAGCTTGTCATAGGCGTTCTTGGTCAGCACCAGCCGCAGCTTTTCACGCTGTGGGTTCACCAGCGCGTCGCGCACCGCATGCAGGCCGAACAGCCAGACGGTTTCACTGGCCGCCGCGCGCTTGGCGCGTTCCTTGTCGATCACCCAGGCCGGTTTCTTGGCTCCGCCGCTCATCTTTCCTGTCCCTCGATTTCAGGCGCGCAGAATGCGCAGGGGCCGTGCGGGGGCGCAAGTGAAAAACCCGCGAATTCGCTCTTGACGCCCCCCGCCCCCTTGGATACATCCGCCGCCAGTGGGCGACGTGCTGCAAGGTGCGGCAGCGGACTGTAACTCCGCCGAGGCGACTCGTGCCTGGTTCGATTCCAGGGTCGCCCACCATCTTCCTGAAAATTTCAGATCTTTCAGGCGCCGTTGGCGTAGGTCGCGGTTTCGTGCCGATTGACTTCTCCCCTTCCTGCCCTCTGCCTGCTTAACTGACCCCCACGCGCCCCGCTGCGGGGCGATTCCCTTACGGGATAAGGCAGGAGGAACAGGATGACCGCACAACTTTACTGTTTTGGTGAAAGCGGCAATGCCTACAAGGCGGCGCTGACGATGCAGCTTTCGGGCTATGACTGGCAGCCCGTCTATGTCGATTTCTTTAACGGCGCCTCGCGCACGCCGGAATTTCTGGCGCTGAATGAAATGGGCGAAGCGCCGGTGTTGGTGGAGGGCGATCTGACCCTCACGCAATCCTGCGTCATCCAGCTGCATGTGGCAGAGCGGACAGGGAAATTTCTGGGCGGCGACCGCAACGAGGTGCTGCGCTGGCTGTTCTGGGATGCCCAGAAAGGCTCGGGTCAGCAGGGCGGGTTGCGGTTTCTGATGAACTTCGTGCCTGCGGAAAAGCGGCCTGGGACGGCAATCGACTGGCTGTCCATGCGGGTGCAGACCGCGCTGGGCACGCTCGACCGGCATCTGGCCGGGCGCGACTGGATGGTGGGCGATGCGCCTTCCATCGCCGATTTCGCCTGCTGTGGTTACCTCTACTACCCCGAACCTTTCGGCTTTGACCGCAAGGCGCGACCGAATATCGACCGCTGGCTGGAAAATATCGCCGCTCTGCCGGGCTGGAAGCATCCCTATGACCTGATGCCTGGCCATCCGTCGGACCGCGCTGCAAAGTGACGCGACGTGATATGCACGTCAATCTTTTCGCGACGTGACGGCATTTACACATGATGGGGACGGCCCTGCTAGGGTTTCCCTAAAGCAGCGTCGGGGCAAGCCTTTGCCCGGACGCCCGTCAGATACCGGAGGAGATCATGACCGAGGCTTTCATCTATGACGCGATCCGCAGCCCGCGTGGCAAGGGGCGCCCGGACGGCGCGCTGCACGAGGTGACATCGGTCGCGCTGTCGGCCCAGATGCTGAACGCGATCCGCAACCGCAACGGGCTGGAGGGCCATGCCGTTGAGGATGTCATCTGGGGCAATGTCACCCAGGTGGGCGAGCAGGGCGGCTGCCTTGCGCGATCTGCCGTGCTGGCCTCGGACCTTGACGAGTCGATCCCCGGCCTTGCCATCAACCGCTTTTGCGCCAGCGGAATGGAGGCGGTGAACCTTGCCGCCAATCAGGTGAAGGGCGGCGCAGGCGCCGCCTATATCGCTGGCGGGGTGGAGATGATGGGCCGTGTCGCCATGGGCAGCGACGGTGCCGCGATTGCGGTGGACCCTTCGCTTGCGATGAAGACCTATTTCGTGCCGCAGGGCATTTCAGCCGACATCATCGCCACCGAATACGGCTTCACCCGCGATCAGGCTGATGCGCTGGCGGTGGAAAGTCAGCGCCGCGCCGCCGCAGCCTGGGCGGACAACCGCTTTGCGCGCTCCATTGTGCCGGTGACCGACCGTAATGGCCTGACTATCCTCGACCACGACGAATACATGCGCCCCGGCACCGACATGCAGACGCTTGGCGCGCTGAAAGCCAGCTTCAGGGATATGGGCGAGGTCATGCCGGGCTTCGACAAGATCGCCCTGATGAAATACCCGCATCTGGAGCGGATCACCCATATCCACCACGCCGGCAATTCGTCGGGCATCGTCGATGGTTCCGCCGCCGTGCTGATCGGCAATGCCGATTTCGGCAAGGCGCATGGGTTGAAACCCCGCGCCCGCATCCGTGCCACCGCAAAGATCGGCACCGATCCGACGATCATGCTGACCGGCCCGGTGCCGGTGACCGAGAAGATCCTGAAGGACAGCGGCATGTCCATCTCGGACATCGACCTTTTCGAGGTGAACGAGGCGTTTGCCAGCGTCGTGCTGCGATTCATGCAGGCCTTCGATGTGGACCCGGCAAAGGTTAATCCGAACGGCGGCTCCATCGCCATGGGGCACCCCTTGGGCGCGACCGGTGCCATCATCATCGGCACCCTGCTGGACGAACTGGAACGCACCGGCAAATCAACTGGCCTCGCCACGCTTTGCATTGCCAGCGGCATGGGCGCCGCCACGATCATCGAGAGGCTGTGATGCCAAAGCTGGACCTGTCGCAGGTGCCCCTGAAAACCGGCTCGATCTACCCCGAACCCTATGCGTCCATGATGCAGGGCCGCTCCAGCCTGCGGCTGGGGCAGGCGGGCGGGCTGACGCAATTCGGTGTCAATCTGGTGATGCTGGAACCCGGCGCGTTGTCCTCGTTGCGGCACTGGCATCTGAACGAGGATGAATTCGTGATGGTGACGGAAGGCGAATGCGTGCTGGTCGAGGATGCGGGCGAAACCCTGATGCGGCCGGGCGATTGCGCGGCCTTCCCGGCGAATACGCCGGACGGGCACCATTTCATCAACCGCAGCGATGTGGTGGCACGCTTCCTTGTGGTGGGCACCAAGGCCCCGCGCGAGGTTGCCACCTATTCCGATGTAGACCTGCGGGTGGAAATGGAAGGCGGTCAGGCGCGCTTCACCTACCGTGACGGCACCGACTGGACGGGGCCGCGCTGATGCCAAAGGTCGATCTGTCCGCCTTCGTGACCGAAGAAGACACCGTTCATCCGGTTCTGGGCGGCGGCATCGGCCCCTATCGCTATCAGCTGCTCTCCGATCCCGGCGGCCTTACGCAATTCGGCGCCTTCATCGAGGAACTGCCACCCGGCTCAACCTCGGGCCGCCGCCATTGGCACGAGGCCGAGGACGAGATGATCCTGATGCTTGCGGGCGAGGTGGTGCTGGTCGAGGACCGCGAAACCCTGCTGCGGGCAGGCGACGCCGCCTGCTGGCCAGCGGGGCAGCCCGTCGGCCACCGGCTCGACAACCGATCCGGCGCGCCCGCGCGTTACCTCGTCATCGGCACCCGCAAGGAAGCCGATGTCATCCACTACACCGACCACGACCTGATCACCCACAAACAGGGCAGCGCCCGCCGCTATCTGCATCGCGACGGCACGCCCTGGTGACACCCCTGCCATTTACCTTGGCAAAAATATCCCGCGGGGGTCCGGGGGCGCGAAGCCCCGGGTCCTGCGGCCCGAGAGGAGGAACACGATGACCGATTTCACCAGCACGACCGACAGCGACGGCGTTGCCGTCATCACCTGGGACGTTCCGGGCAAAAGCATGAATGTCATGTCGATGGAGGGCTTCGCCACGCTGAATGCCCTTGTCGATGCCGCCCTTGCCGATCCGGGCGTGAAGGGGATCGTCATCACCTCCGGCAAGAAGGATTTCGCCGGGGGGATGGATCTGAATATCATCGCCGGGATGCGGGCCGGGGGCGCACAGGCGATCTTTGACGGCGTGATGAACATGCACGGCATCCTGCGCAAGATCGAACGCGCAGGCATGGACCCCAAGACGCTGAAGGGCGGCAAGCCCATCGCGGCGGCGCTGCCGGGCACGGCGCTGGGCATCGGGCTGGAACTGCCGCTGTCCTGCCACCGCATCTTTGCCGCCGACAATCCCAAGGCCAAGATCGGCCTGCCGGAAATCATGGTCGGCATCTTCCCCGGCGCCGGTGGCACCACGCGACTGGTGCGCAAGATGGGCGCCATGATCGCGGCGCCCTTCCTGCTGGAAGGCAAGCTGAGCGATCCGAAGAAGGCCAAGGCCGCCGGGATCGTGGACGAGGTGGTCGCGCCCGAGGAACTGCTCGCCCGCGCCAAGGACTGGGTGCTGAACGCCACCGATGCCGATCTGGTGAAGCCCTGGGATGCCAAGGGTTACAAGATGCCCGGCGGCGCGCCCTACAGCGCGCAGGGGTTCATGACCTTCGTCGGCGCCTCGGCCATGGTGAACGGCAAGACCCAAGGCGTTTACCCGGCAGCAAAGGCGCTGCTGAGCGCAGTCTACGAGGGTGCGCTGGTGCCCTTTGACACCGCGCTGAAGATCGAGGCGCGGCAGTTCACCTCTGTGCTGATAAACCCCTCGGCCACCGCGATGATCCGCAGCCTTTTCATCAACAAGGAGGCGCTGGAGAAAGGCGCCAACCGCCCGCAGGTGCCGGATCAGAAGGTTGCCAGGCTCGGTGTGATCGGCGCCGGCATGATGGGGGCGGGCATCGCTTATGTCGCGGCCAATGCCGGGATTGGGGTCGTGCTGATCGACGCGACGCCCGAGGCGGCGGAGCGGGGCCGCGCCCATTCGGAAAGTCTGCTCGACAAGGGCATGAAGCGTGGCAAGGTCACCGCCGAGAAAAAGGCCGAAGTGCTGGGCCGCATCACCGCCACAGCCGATTATGCGGCGCTTGCGGGCTGCGACCTGATCGTCGAGGCTGTGTTCGAAGATCCGAAGGTCAAGGCCGAAGTTACCGCGAAGGTCGAGGCCGTCGTTGGTGCCGATTGTATCTTTGCCACCAATACCTCCACCCTGCCGATCACCTCGCTGGCCAAGGCCAGCCAGCGGCCGGAACAGTTTATCGGCATCCATTTCTTCTCGCCGGTGGACAAGATGATGCTGGTCGAGATCATCCGCGGCAAGGCGACCGGCGACCGCGCCGTGGCCAAGGCGCTGGATTTCGTGCGCCAGATCCGCAAGACGCCCATCGTGGTGAATGATGCGCGCTTCTTCTACGCCAACCGCTGCATCATCCCCTATATCAACGAAGGCATCCGCATGCTGGCCGAAGGGGTGGAGCCGGCGCTGGTGGAAAATGCGGCAAAGCTCGTCGGCATGCCGCTGGGGCCGCTGCAACTGGTGGACGAAACCTCGATTGATCTGGGTGTGAAGATCGCCAAGGCGACGAAGGCGGCGATGGGCGAGGCCTATCCCGACGGCGCGGTGGATGAGGTGATCTTCTGGATGGCCGATCAGGGCCGCATGGGGCGCAAGGCCAACGCCGGCTTCTACACCTATTCCGACAAGGGCGAGCGTCTGGGCCTTTGGGACGGGCTGGAAGCCCGCTATCCGGTGGCGGAAGCCCAGCCCGATCTGGCCGAGGTGCAGCACCGTCTGCTGATGGCGCAGGTGCTGGAAGCGGTGCGGGCGCTGGAGGAAGGCGTGTTGACCGACATCCGCGAGGGCGATGTGGGGGCGATCCTCGGCTGGGGTTTCGCGCCCTGGTCAGGCGGGCCGTTTGGCTGGCTGGACATTCTGGGTGCGGCGCGCGCGGTCGAGATTTGCGACGGGCTGACCGAACGGTTCGGGGCGCGTTTCACGGCGCCGAAGCTGTTGCGTGATATGGCGGGGAAGGGGCAGAGTTTCTATCCCGGACCCACCGCGCAGGCGGCCTGAGGTGGCACCGGGGGCTTCGCGCCCCCGGACCCCCGCGGGATATTTTTGCCAAGATGAAAGCGGCTCAGGGATCGAAGCAATAGCCGAAGCGGGCGATGTCTTCGGCGCTGTCGCTGGCGATCATCTCGGCGGTTTCATCGGTGAAATAGCCGCGCCAGTCCCGGGCGCGGCTGCTTTCGTTGGCTTGGGGGAGGGGTCCGAGGCGGAAGCCCAGATGTGCTTCGACTGGAGCAAGGTCTTCTGCCAGATGTTCGAGCCGCACATAGGCCGAGGCGCGTTCCTGTCCAAAACGGTCGGTCAGGTAGCTGCGGGCGGGGCTGGCGCGGAAAGCCGCGCGGGTCTGGGAATGGGCGGTAAAGGCGCTGAAGTCGAGGCTTTGCGCGAGGCTCACCGCCGGATGGGCGAAGCTCTGGTCGCGCAGCCAGTGGTAATAGCTGACGGCTCGGTCCCAAGGGTTTCGGACCAGCGTGAAGGTGAAGAAACTGGCGATTTCATCGTCGCGCGCAAGTCCCGCGATGTCGGCCAGCGTCGCATGTTTCCAAAGCCGTCCATGGCTTTGCACCCCCTGCCAGCGGTTCTTGCGGGCGCGGGCCTTGGGTGTGTCGCCGATGAGGATGTCATCCTTCATCGCCCGCGCTTCCAGCGCGAGGGCAAGCGCTGTGCCGCCGGTCTTTGGCATATGGACAAAGATGAAGCGGCGTCCGCGCGACAGGATCATGCGATGGCGTTGGGCAGGGCGCGGCCTTCGGCGAAGGCCGTAAGGTTGTCGAGCGCCATCATCCCCATCGCCTCGCGGACTTCCAGCGCGGCAGTGCCCAGGTGCGGCAGCAGCGTCACGGTATCGAGCGCGCGCAGCGCCTCGGGCACCAGCGGCTCGCGTTCGTAGACGTCCAGCCCGGCACCGGCGATGCGGCGGCCTTCAAGCGCCGAGATCAGCGCAGCCTCATCCACCACATCGCCGCGCGCGATATTGACGAGGATCGCGTGGGGCTGCATCGCGGCCAGTGCCTCGGCGTCGATCAAGTGTCGCGTGGCGGGGCCGCCGGGAACGGCGATGACCACGACATCGGCCGCCATCGCCTCAACCAGCGGCACCTGACGGGCAGGCAGGCCGGGGTCGGTGACCGAGCGGTTGTGGAACACCACCTCCATCCCGAAGCCGAAATGGCAGCGCCGGGCGATGGCGCGGCCGATGCGGCCCATCCCGATGATGCCGACGCGCTTTCCGGTCACATGCAGGCCCAGCATCTGCACCGGATGCCAACCCTGCCACTGGCCCGAACGCACCAGCCGCTCGCCCTCGGCAGCGCGGCGGGCGGTCATCAGGATCAGCGTCAGCGCGATGTCGGCGGTGGCATCGGTGACGGCGCCGGGGGTGTTGGTCACCGCGAGGCCGGCGGCGCGGGCGGCGGCCACGTCGATATGGTTGTAGCCCACGCCGAAATTGGCCAGCAGGCGCGCCCGCGGCTCTGGCACATCGGCAAAGACCGGGGCCGCGTAAAGATCGCCCAGCGTCGGTAGCACCAGATCGTAATCGCGCAGCGAGGCGCGCAGTTCTTCGGGTGTCAGCGGCAGAGTGTTTTCCCGCGCGGTCACGTCGAACCGGGCACGCGCGGCCTGCATCACGCGGTCAGGCAGCGGGCGAGTGATCAGAAGCCGCATCAGAACAGCCGCCCGCCCAGTGGCACTTCATGCCCCGGACCGATCAGCACGACCTCGCCCGCCGCATCGGGAACGCCCAGCACCAGCACCTCGGATTTCACCGGGCCGATCTGACGCGGCGGGAAGTTCACCACCGCCAGCACCTGACGGCCGACCAGTTCCTCGGGCTTGTAATGCACGGTGATCTGCGCGGAGGAGCGTTTCTCGCCAATCTCGGCCCCGAAATCGACCCAGAGCTTGATGGCGGGCTTGCGCGCCTCGGGGAAGGGTTCGGCGCGGGTGATCACGCCGACGCGGATGTCTACCTTGGCGAAATCATCATAGGTAATGGTCATTTGCCCAGTTCCCGCCCGCGATCCGCCGCCGCCTTGACCGCGCGCCGCAAGAGCGGCGGGAAGCCGGTTTCGGCATCCATCAGCACCGCCAGCGCGGCGGCCGTGGTGCCGCCGGGGGAGGTGACGTTGATGCGGAGCTGGCTGGCGGTTTCCGGTGATTGTTGCGCCAGTTCGCCTGCACCGCAGACCGTGGCGCGGGCCAGTTGCATCGCCAGTTCGGCAGGCAGACCCTCGGCCTCGCCCGCTGCTGCCAGCGCCTCGATCAGGTGGAAGACATAGGCAGGGCCGGAGCCGGAGACGGCGGTGACGGCATCCATCTGGTGTTCGCCTTCCAGCCGCACGACCTGACCCACCGCCGACAGCAGCGCCTCGGCCAGTTGCAGGTCGGCCTCGGTCGCGCGCGGGTTGCCGGTGATCGCGCTGATGCCGCGCCCCACGGCGGCGGGGGTGTTCGGCATGGCGCGGATGATCGGCGTCGTGGCGCCGAAGGTTTCCTCAAAGCTGGCGATGGTGGTGCCGGCGGCGATGGAGAGGAACAGCGTGTCACCGCCGCCCAGGGCCACGACTTGCGGCAGCGCCGCGCCCATCATCTGCGGTTTCACGGCCAGCAACACGATGGCGGGGGCGGCAGGCAGCGGTTCGTTCAGGTGAACGCCAGTGGATTTCAGCCAGTCCGAAGGATAGGGCTCGATCACATGGACCGAAGCGGGGGGCACGCCCTGCGCCAGCCAGCCTTCCAGCATGGCAGAACCCATCTTGCCGCAACCCAGCAGCACAAGCCCCCGGTCCTTCACCCGATCCAGCATCGCATCCCCCGCGTCTTGCCCGTTTCGGGGCGCAGCTTAGGCAGCCGGGCGGGCGGGGGCAATGGCCGGTTTGGGGGGCGGTTCAGGCGCGGCCGTAGGCTTCGGCCATGGCAACGCCCATCGCTTCGGCCGGGTCACGCTCGCCCCAGACGACAAGCTGGAAAGCAGGGTAATAGCGCTCGCAGGCTGTGATGGCCGCCTCGATCATGCGGCCGATCTGTTCGCTGGCGGCGAATTGGCCACCGGCGAGCGAGAGGCCATAACGCCAGACCATCAGCTGCTGTTCGGCCCAGAAGGTGAAGCCACCGGCCCAGACCTGATCGTTGCAGCGGTTCAGCACGTCGTAAAGCGCGGGCAGGCGCGGGGCAGGCGGCTCCATCTCGAAGGTGCAGATCAGGCGGAGTTCTTCGTCCTGTGGCGACCACGCCAGTGTCAGCGCATAGGTGCGCCACAGCCCTTCGACGGCCATCGCGATCTGATTGTCAGTCAGGCGGTCAAATTCCCAGGCATGATCGGCGGCAAGCGTTTCGGCCATGTCGATCGGGTGCAGGTCATCATGCACCAAGAAATCTTCTGCAAGCGACATCCCTGACCTCATCTACCGATTGCGCCACCTTATCCACAATTGGCTGTGGGTTTGGCGGCCAAGCACAGAACACTTTGTGGCCCCTTACTAGATATGGTGTCGCCAAAGGGGAAGTCTGTAAAGGACTTTCGCGGCAAATCTTCTGTGCATAACTGCACGAAGATGCGGAAACGAACCGTTGCACGGGCCGGTCCGATGACAAGCCGATGGGCGGAGGAAAGCCGGATCAGATCAGTGCCAGCAACACCGCAAGGGCCAGCATCGCCCCCCATGCCCGCCAGAGCGCGGTGCAGGCGGCCTCGATCTCGGCCGGGCCGGGGTCGCGGCGGCCCTCGGGGTGGACCCAGGCGAAGGTGCGCATCTCGCCGTGATAGCTGCGCGGGCCGGAAAGCGCGATGCCCAGCACGACGGCCATGGCGGCCTCGGGCCAGCCGGCATTGGGGGATCGGTGCAGCGGCGCGTCACGCAGGATGATCCGCGTTGCGTCGGGCCGCCAATGCGCCAGAGCAAGCAGAAACGCGGTCAGCCGTGCAGGGATCAGGTTCAGCAGGTCGTCAAAGCGCGCAGCGGCCCAGCCGAACGCCTCGTGCCGGGGGGTGCGATGGCCGATCATGCTGTCGGCGGTATTGGTGATCTTGTAAAGCAGAAGGCCGGGCAGGCCCGCGACCAGATACCAGAACAAGGGCGCGATGACGCCATCCGACAGGTTTTCCGCCGCGCTTTCGATGGCGGCGCGGGCGACGGCGGGGGCATCCATCGTGGCGGTGTCACGCCCGACGATCCGCGCCACCATGCGCCGTCCTTCGGGCAGCGACTGGCGCAGTCCGTCGGCGACGGCGCGGACGTGATCGACCAGGCTGCGCTGGGCCAGCAGAATGGCGGCCACCAGCACCTCGATCACCCCGGCATCGGGCAGGGCGGCGATCAGCAGGCCCAGCAGCCAGCCGCCGCCGGCCAGCAGGGCCATGGCAAAGGTGCCACGCGCGCGCCGCATCCGGCCCTTGTTCAGGGCATGGTCCAGCCTTCCGACCGCACGGCCCATCAGCACGGCGGGATGCGGAACGCGATCCCACAGCGCCTTCGGCTCGCCTAGTGCTGCGTCCAGCAGCATGGCGGGGACCAGCAGCGCCGCGCTCATATGTGAAGCCCTTGCAATGCGGCGGCAAGACGGTCCCAGCTTTTGGCCGGGGGCAGGCCAAGCCGCAGCCAGCGGCGGGAATAGGGGAAGATCCGGCTCCAGATCTGCCGCTCTGCCAGCGCCTCTTGCCAGCGGGTGGCGTCATCGACCTCGTAAAGGCGAAAGAGCGGGGTGCCGCCCACCAACGGAACGGCGACCATTTCATCCAGCCGTGCGGCGTCGCGGATCAGGCGCAGGCGCGTTGCCTCGGCCCAGGCGGTATCCTCCAGCGCGCGCGCGCCGATCTCCAGCGCCGGGCCGGAGACTGGCCATGGCCCGAGCCGCTGCGAGAGCGCCCCGACCAGTTCGGGATCGCCGATGGCAAAACCCAGCCGCAGCCCGGCCAACCCCCAGAACTTGCCAAAGCTTTTCAGCACCAGCGTGCCGGGGCGGGCGGCCAGATGGATCAGGCTGCGGTCGGGGGCGATGTCGCAGAAGCTTTCGTCGATGACCGTCAGTGGCAGAGCGCCGGGGGCGGCGTGGAAGCGGCCGTCCGGGTTGTTGGGATGCACCAGAACCTGCGCGCTGGCGCCGGTATCGACAACCTCCCACCCCGCCGCGCGAAAGGCGCGGGCATGTTCGTTGTAGGTAGGGCCGGGGATGTGCACGCGGCCCGCAGGCAGCAGATGCGGCACCAGCGCAATGGGCGCCGAGGCGCCGGAGACGGCCAGAACCGCCGCGCCTTCCGGCACAGACCAGACCCGCCGCGCCGCCGCGATCAGCCGGTGCTGTGCTGCGTGGTCGGGCAGGGCGGTCCATGTGTCCGCAGGCAGGGCAGGCAGCGGAAAGGGCTCGGGATTGATGCCGGTGGAAAGATCCAGCCAGTCGGCGCGCACACCGCCGAAGCGCGCCGCAGCCGCGTCAATCCCGCCGCCATGATCTGCCTGAGCTTCTGTCATATCCGCACCTCCGGCCCGCAGGGATGGCCGATTTGCCGCCCAAGCGCAACCATTCCGGTAGCCCGCCGTGTCTTGCGGCCCACGATGGCGGAATTCTTTCGAAAATGTCGGTTGTTGCCTTGTTGTCAATCACTTCCGGGCGCGTAATGGTAAAAGGACGGCGACGGGAGGAACGCCATGCTGGAATTTCTGTCTCAGGAGTTGCGCGAGGGGTTTGCCCTTGCTCAGACCCGCCGCGCGCGGCGCAGCCGGTTGCGTGTGCAGTTGGGCGAGGCGGTCTTTCCGGTGCTGAGCCTCAGCGAAGAAGCGATGGTTCTGGATGCGGCCAAGGTGCCGCGTCTGCGCGGGATGGTCGATGTCTACGACGGGGCGCGCCATATCCTTCAGGGGCTGATCGTCGCGGCTCAGGTCGAAAATGGCCGTCTTGTCTGCACCTTCAAGCGAAGCAACCGCGTCAGCGAAACACCGCCGCTGGACTATCCGCGCGACGAAAATGCGCCCTCCGGCTATCTGCCGTGGCGCTGACCGAGCCAGAGGCGCTGTATCACGATCCCGCCTTCACGCGGTTCTATGACCATGAAAACGGCTGGGCCGCCGATAGTGCGGCCTGCCTGCGGCTGGCGCAGGGCTGTGACTCGGTGCTGGATCTGGGCTGTGGCACCGGCATGGTGGCGGCAGCGATTGCGGAAAACGTGCCGCGTGTCGTCGGTGTCGATCCGGCGGAGGCCATGCTGGGGGTGGCGCGCGGCAGGCCCGGCGGCGAACGGGTGCATTGGGTGCAGGGCGATGCGCGGGCACTTGATCTGGGCGAAAGCTTTGATCTGGTGATCCTGACCGGCCATGCCTTTCAGGTATTTCTGACGGCGGAGGACCGCGCCGCCATGCTGGGTGGCATTGCCCGCCATCTGCGACCCGGCGGGCGGTTCCTCTTCGACAGCCGCAACCCGGTGTGCGAGGAATGGCGCGACTGGGTGCCGGAACGATCGGAAAGCCGGTTCATTCATCCGCAGGCTGGGAAAGTGCGGGTGTGGAACGATGTCGCCCACGATGCGGCGACCGGCATCGTCACCTACTGGACCTTCTACCAGCCCGAGGGGCAAACGGCGCAGCGCGCCGAATGCCGTATTGCCTTTGCCCCACAGGCGGAAATCGCGGCGCAGATCGCGGCGGTGGGGCTTGAGGTCACCGAATGGTGGGGTGATTGGTCTGGCACCCCCTGGCATGCGACGGCCCCCGAGATTATCCCGCTGGGCCGCCGCGCCTGAGCCCTATTGCAGATCGGCGAAGGCCGATTGCAGGCGTGCCACCGCCTCGGCCACCTGCACACGCGGGGCGGCAAGGTTGAAGCGCAGGAAGTTGTCGCCGCCCAAACCGAAGCTCGCCCCGTGGTTGGCGGCGATCTTCGCGCCCTTTTCGACGCGGTCAATGAACTCGGCCGGGGCCATGCCGGTGCCCGAGAAATCGACCCATGCCAGATAGGTGGCTTCGAGGTTCATCGAGGCGAGGCCCGGAATCGCGTTCACGCCTTCGTCAAACAGGCGGCGGTTGCCGTCCAGATAGGCCATCAGCGCATCGACCCAAGCCGCGCCCTCGGCGCTGTAGGCGGCCGTCGCCATGAACAGACCGAAGGAATTGGCCGAAATCCCCATCGCATTCATCCGCGCGGCAAAGCGCGCCCGCAGTTCGGGGTTGAGCACGATCACATTGCCGGAATGTGAGCCCGCGATGTTGAAGGTCTTGGTGGTGGCGGACATGACGACCAGCCGGTCCACGATACCGGGTGCGGCCAGTGGCATGAGAGTATGTTTTTGGCCCGGATAGATCAGATCGTGATGGATCTCGTCAGACACGAGGATCAGGTCATGCTTTTCGCAGAAGGCGGCGATGGCCTGCAATTCCGCCACGCTCCAGACCCGGCCGCCGGGATTGTGGGGCGAGCAGAGCACGAACATCTTGGTGCGCGGGGTGATCCGCGCCTCCCAGTCGGCGGTGTCAAAGACATAGCGCCCGGCCTCAATCTTCAGCGGGCATTCCACCACCTCGCGCCCGGCGGCGCGGATGACGCGGGCGAAGGCGTGATAGACCGGGGTCATCAACACCACGCCGTCACCGGGCGCGGTGAAGGCATCGACGCAAAGGGCGGTGCCGTTCACAAGGCCATGCGTGGTGAAGATCGCCTCGGCAGGCACGTCCCAGCCATGGCGATGTGCCATCCACCAGCGGATCGCTTCCAGATAGGCGCGGTCATCGCCGTAATAGCCGTAAAGGCCGTGGGCGGCCATGTCCTCGACGGCCTTCTGCACGCAATGCGGCGGGCGGAACTCCATATCCGCGACCCACATGGCGATCCCTTCCGCGGCCGACACGCCATAGAGCTTTTCCATCATGTCCCATTTCACCGAATGGGTGCCGTGGCGGTTGATGATCTCGTCGAAATTGGGGGCCGGGGTCATGCGGATTCCTTCCGTTCGGGCGGTCTTTTGGCGCAGACTAGGCCGGGTGGGAGGAACGGGCAATCCATCGCATCGAACTGATCATATGTTGCGATACGCTGTTGCATGGTGGGAGATTTTCTCAATATCATCGCCAGATCAGGGCATCATTCCGCATGAAGGGCGGGCAGGCACCCGCTTCGCGTCACGACCTCCCTTTGCCATGGTTGCGCGGCGGGCGGACAGCGCGTAAATCAGGGCCATGAAGCGCCCTATTCTTATTCATCCCGATCCGCGTCTGAAAAAGACCTGCGAGCCTGTCACCGACATCACGCCCGATCTTGCGGCGCTGGTCGAGGACATGCTGGAAACCATGTATGATGCGCCGGGCATCGGGCTGGCCGCGCCGCAGATCGGTGTGATGCGCCGGGTGATCGTGCTGGATTGCGCCAAGGCGCCCGAAGCGCCGCGCCCTCTGGTCATGCTCAACCCCGAGGTCACATGGGCCTCGGAAGATCTGTCCACCTATGAGGAGGGCTGCCTGTCGATCCCGGATCAATATGCCGAGGTCGCGCGCCCGGCCCGTGTGCGTGTCACATGGACCGCGCTGGATGGCAGCGCGCAGGAGGAAGAGTTTTCCGATCTCTGGGCGACCTGTGTGCAGCATGAAATCGACCATCTGAACGGCAAGCTGTTCATTGATTTTCTGGGCCCGCTGAAGCGGCAGATGATCACCCGCAAGATGGAAAAGCTGAAGCGCGAACGCGCGCGGCAGGGCTGAATGGCGGTTCTGCCGATCCTGCGCTGGCCCGATGTGCGGCTGGCGACGCGCTGCCTTCCGGTGGGCACGGTGGACGAAGAGGTTGGCCGTCTGGCCGCCGATATGCTGGAGACAATGTATGCCGCGCCGGGGCGGGGGCTGGCAGCACCGCAGGTCGGGGTGCTGCGACGCATCTTCGTGATGGATACCACCTGGAAAGAAGGCACGCGCAGCCCGCGCGTCTGCATCGACCCTGATATCCTGTGGATGTCCGAAACCCGTGCCGAGGGGCCGGAGGGCTGCCTGTCCATCCCCGGCGTCACCATGCAGGTGCGTCGTGCGCAGGCGATCCGTCTGCGCTGGACCGGGCTGGATGGCAGGCTGCACGAACAGGAGTTGCATGATTTCGAGGCGGTCTGCGCCCAGCATGAATTCGATCATCTTGACGGCATTGTGATCTTCGACCGCATTTCCCCCGAGGCCCGCGCCCGTGCGCTGGCGGAGTATGAGACATGACCGTCCGCCGCTGCATCCCCTGGCCCGACAAGCGCCTGCAAACGGTTGCCGTCCCGGTGGAGGCGATCACCGACGAGGTGCGCGCGATCTGGCGCGACATGGTTGACACGATGGAGGCGATGCCGGGCTATGGCCTTGGTGCGCCACAGATCGGCGTCATGCAACGGCTCGCCGTCGTCGATTGCAGCGAGGAGCGCGGCAAGGTCGTGCTGATGGCCAATCCCGAGGTGCTGCATGCCAGCGTGCAGTTCCGTGAGCACGAGGAAGCCAGCCCCAACCTGCCCGGCGTGTCCGCCGTCATCAGCCGCCCGCGTGCGGTCACGGTGCGGTTCCTGAATGCCGGGGGCGAGATGGAGGAGCGCGATTTCGTGAACCTCTGGGCGACCTCGGTGCAACACCAGATCGACCATCTGAACGGCCGGATGTATTTCGACCATCTGAAACCGCTGAAACGCAAGATGCTGCTGCAAAAGGCCGAAAAGCTGCGGAGGCGCGGATGAAGGTCGTGTTCATGGGGACGCCCGACTTCTCGGTCCCCGTGCTGGAGGCACTGGCCGCGGCGCATGATGTGGTCTGCGTCTATAGCCAGCCGCCGCGCCCGGCGGGCCGGGGCAAGAAAGACCGCTCCTCGCCAGTGCAGGCGCGGGCCGAGGCTTTGGGCATCCCGGTGCGCCATCCGGTCAGCCTGAAAGGCGCCGAGGCGCAGGCCGATTTCGCGGCGCTGGGTGCCGATGTCGCGGTGGTGGTGGCCTATGGCCTGATCCTGCCGCAAGCGGTGCTGGATGCGCCGCGCCATGGCTGTCTGAACATCCATGCCTCGCTTCTGCCGCGCTGGCGCGGGGCGGCGCCGATCCATCGCGCCATCATGGCGGGGGATGCGGAAACCGGCGTCTGCATCATGCAGATGGAGGCGGGGCTGGATACCGGCCCGGTTCTGCTGCGCGAGGCGACGGTGATCGGCCCCGAGGAAACCACCGGCGCGCTGCACGACCGGCTGAGCACGATGGGCGCACGGCTGATCCTTGAGGCGCTGTCACGCCTGTCGGATCTGCGCCCCGAGCCGCAACCCGACGCGGGCGTGACCTATGCCGCAAAGATCGACAAGGCCGAAGCGCGGGTGGACTGGTCCGCCCCGGCAGTCGAGGTCGATCGGCTGATCCGCGGCCTTTCGCCCTTTCCCGGCGCATGGTGCGAGGTGGCGGGAGAACGGGTGAAGCTGCTGGCAAGCCGTCTGGTCGAAGGGCAGGGCGCACCGGGGCAGGTGTTGGGCGGCCTGCGCATCGCCTGCGGCACTGGCGCGGTGGAGATCACGCTGGCGCAGCGCGAGGGCAAGCGCGCCATGGCGCCCGAGGATTTCCTGCGCGGCTTCACTTTGCCCGAAACCATCGGCTGATCCTGACAGGTTTTGTCAGCACGGGGTTGGCACATTATCCCCGAAAGGGGAAAGGCCATGACGATTCAGGAAGTTCGATACTGGGCCCTTACGGGCTCTGCCGATCATGCCACCACCGGGCGCGCACTGGGTATCGTTCAGGTCTGCCATGGCAAGGTGGCGCTGTTGGGCCGATCTGCCTGTTGCTGGACCGGCTTGACCTGACGCGGGGTTTGCGTTCTGGGGCATGGCCTTCCGCTATGACCTGCGCGAACTGACGGCGGCAGATTTCACCTGCATCGCCGGGGCCATGGGCTGTGGCATGGACATGGACCCGCCCTTGCGCCAAGCTGGAGCCGGATGATCCGCTGCGAGGCTTGGCCATGAACTTTCTGCTTATCCTGATCGTCGGCGCGGCGGCAGGGTTTCTTGCCACCCGCTTCATGCGGGTGCAGGCCGATGTGCCGACCACGGTGTTCATCGGCACAGTCGGTGCCGGGCTGGCCTGGGTGATCGTGCGGCTGCTGACGCGGCTGGCAAGCTCGGGCCTGATGTTCGTGCTGGCGGTCGTAGGCGCCATGGCGCTGATCTGGCTGTGGCAGCGCTTTAGCCGCTGAGCCGTTTGACCGCATCCTTCAGACGGAACCCCTTGCCACCTGCGGGTTGCCAGAGCCTTTGCCCCTGCCATGCCGCGAACAGCAGCGCGGCGGCCTCTTGCGCCTTGGCGCCGCCGCCTAAACGCAGGGCAATGGCCGTTTCGACCCGCTGGCGCCACCGATCGGCGCGTTCGCGCAGCACCGGATCACGGAAATCGGCGGCCAGATGCGACAGGTCGGCCGTTTCCGGTGTGTCGGCCCCCAGAGCCTTGAGGAAGGCCTGCGCCCCCTTGGCATTCAGCGGCGCATCGGCCTCGGCTGTATCGGTCGCGGCCTCCAGCGCCTCCCACCCGGCGGCGAGGGCGCTGTGCACCATCGCCTCGCGCGTGCCAAAGCGCTGCACCAGCGTCGGCGCGGCAAGGCCGATGGCGCGGGCAACGGTCTGGAAAGAGACCGCGCGTTCGCCGTCGCGCGCGATCATGCGCCGGATTTCGGCGTAGACATCGGTATCGGGGATGATCTTTCTGCGGGCCATGTGCCGATCATAGCCACAGGATTGTAAAGGAAAAGCCTCAGCGCAAACCGTCACGCGGCGGGCGGGGGCGATAGACCGGCAAACGCCATCCCAGCGCCACCGAGCCGGCCCGCAGGGTGAAGGTGGCAGCAGCACAGGCGATCAGCGCGGTTTCGCGGCCCATGCCCGCCAACAGCAGGGCGGCGAGTGCCCCCGCAAAGGCGGCGGTGACGTAAAGCTCCCCCTGTTTCAGCACCAGCGGCACCTCGTTGCACACCACATCGCGCATGAGGCCGCCCATGCAGCCGGTGGCGACGCCCATCAGGATGACGACCGGCCAGCCAAGCCCGGCATCCAGCGCCACCGCCACCCCGGCGGGCACGGCCACGGCCAGCGCGAAAGCATCGAGCCAGAGCAGTGTCTTGTAGCGGCTTTCCAGAAGATGCGCGGTGAAGAACACCAGAACGGCGGCCAGTGCGGGCACCGCCAGAATACCGGGATCGGCGATCCAGAACACAGCCTCGCGGTTGATCAGCACATCGCGCAACGTGCCGCCGCCAAGGGCCGTCAGGCAGGCGATGAAGACGAAGCCCACCAGATCAAGCTGCGCCCGGCTGGCGACCAGCGCCCCGGTCAGCGCAAAGACCAGAACCGAGGCGTGATCCAGCGCCCCGATCAGTGTCATGCCGCGCCCTGCTTCTTGAAGGGGGCCATGCCCTCACGCGCCAGTTCGTCGGCGCGTTCATTTTCGGCATGTCCGGCATGGCCCTTGATCCAGCGCCATTCGACCTTGTGCCGCGCCTGCGCCTCGTCCAGCCGCTGCCACAGATCGACATTCTTCACCGGCTTGCGGTCGGCGGTTTTCCAGCCATTCTTCTTCCAGCCGAAGATCCAGCCGGTGACGCCGTTCTTCACATAGGCGCTGTCGGTAACGACAATGATTTCCGACGGGCGGCTCAGCGCCTCCAGCGCGGAAATGGCGGCCAGAAGCTCCATCCGGTTGTTGGTGGTATCGGCCTCGCCGCCGTTCAGCGTGCGTTCCTTCACCACCACCTCGCCCTCGCGCGCCAGCAGCAGAACCCCCCAGCCGCCGGGGCCGGGATTGCCGGAACAGGCGCCATCGGTATAGGCGAAAAGCTGGGGCATCGGGTTTCCTTTCCTTGCACGCCCGCCTTACAGCGCGACGCTGAGGGATGCCAGAACCCCGATGGTCAGCATGAGCCGCAGCCGCATCCACCAGGCGGGGGCCAGCCCCTCGTTCCAGAACCAGAAATCGAACGCCAGAAGCACGGTATAGCCGGCGATCAGGGCAAGAAGCGGGTAGGGATGGCCCGGCGCCAGCGCCAGAAAGGCCCAGAGTGCGGGGATCGTGGCAAGAATATAGGCCACCCATGCCTCGCGCCCCTCGGCCCGCGTGGCAAAGCCCCACAGGGCACCGGACAGAAAGCAAAGGATGATCACGCCGTAATGCACCAGCATCCGGTTGCCGTCGGCCAGGGCGGCCAGCAGCGGATGCGCCACCGGCCAGCGCGCCAGAGACGCCCCCGCCAGAAACGGCGTCAGGCCCAGAAGGCCCAGAATAGCAACGGGTTGCGGGATCATGCGGCGCGCTCCATCGCCAGTTTCACGCCCAGTCCAGCGAAGGACAGGGCAAAGGCGCGGCGCATCCATGTCATCACCCGCGTGCTGCCCAGAATGGCACGGCGGCCCGAGGCGGCAACGATGGCGTAAAGCACGAAGGTCGCAAAGGTCATGGCGGCAAAACCGAGACCGAGTTCGATCATCTGCCCTGGCGTGGCCCCGGTGGTCGGCAGGAATTGCGGCAGGAAGGCCACGAAGAACAGCGGCAGCTTGGGGTTGAGGATGTTCAGCATCACCCCGCGCGTGATGATGCGCGCCGTGCTGGCCGGGGCGGCGGGGGCAATATCCATGCCGCCCCGCCCGCGCAACACGGCCCAGGCCATCCACAACAGATAGGCGACGCCAGCATATTTCACGGTCTGGAACAGCACCGCGCTGGTCAGCAGGATCGCGGCCAGACCGGCCAGCGCGACGATCATGTGCAGGATGGTGGCCAGCGTGCAGCCGGTGGCGGCCCAGACCCCGGCACGGAACCCGCCGCCAAGGGTGACGGACAGCGTGTAGACCACGCCGATACCGGGGCTGATGCAGACAATGAAAGCGGTCACGAGAAATTCGGGCGACATGGAAACCTCCGCTGTTTGCGCCAGACTAGGCACTCGCGCGGTGGTGGCAAGCCCTTCGATGCGTGCCTATTCCGCCATGCGCAGGATGCGGGGCACCTTGAACTCCACATGCTCCTTCGCGGTTTCAACCAGTTCCACCGTGGTGTCGAACCGTGCCCGGAAGGCATCAATGACCTCGTTCACCAGCACCTCGGGGGCGCTGGCGCCTGCGGTGATGCCAACGGCGCGGATACCCTCCAGCGCGCGCCAGTCGATGTCGGTGGCACGCTGCACCAGTTGGGCATAGGCGCAGCCATTGGCACGGCCCACCTCGACCAGACGCCGCGAGTTCGAGGAATTGGGCGCCCCGATCACCAGAAGCGCGTCGATCTGCCCGGCGATGGCCTTGACGCTGGCCTGCCGGTTGGTGGTGGCATAGCAGATGTCTTCCTTATGCGGGCCGACAATGGCCGGAAACCGTGCCTTCAATGCCGCGACAATCTCGATCGTGTCATCCACCGAAAGCGTGGTCTGCGTGATGAAGGCGAGTTTTTCGGGGTCTCGCGGGTGAACCGCAGCCACATCGGCGACGGTTTCCACCAGCAGCACCTCACCCGCAGGCAGTTGCCCCATGGTGCCGATGGTCTCGGGGTGGCCAGCATGGCCGATCATGATCATCTGAAGGCCGTTTTCATGGTGCCGCTCGGCCTCGATATGCACCTTGCTGACCAACGGGCAGGTGGCATCGACCCAGATCATCTCGCGCGCCTGTGCGGCGGCGGGCACCGATTTCGGCACGCCATGGGCGGAAAAGATCACGGGGCGGTCGTCGGGCACCTCGTCCAGTTCCTCGACGAAGACGGCGCCAAGCGCCTTCAGCCCGTCCACCACGAATTTGTTGTGCACGATCTCGTGCCGGACATAGACCGGGGCGCCCCATTTCTGAAGCGCGATCTCGACGATCTTGATGGCGCGGTCCACACCGGCGCAAAAGCCGCGCGGGGCGGCGAGGTATAGGGTCAGCGGCGGTTTCGGATCGGTCATCGGGGGCCTCGTTCGCGTCTGGCTTCCAGCTAAGCGCTCGGGCGGCTCAGGTCCAGCCCCAGGAGATCACACCGGCGGTCACACCGGCAAGAACGGCATAGCGCGCGGTCTTGGCAAAGCCCACGATCAACAGGAATTGCCACAAGGGAACCCGGAAGGCCCCTGCCAGCAGGCAGATCACATCGCCCAGCGGCGCCCAGCTGAGCAACAGGCTTAGCTTGCCCCAGCGCCGATACCAGCTTTCGGCACGGGCCATCCGTTCGGCAGGCAGGCGCAGACGGTGTTCGATGGCTCGGGCGCCACGCCCCATCGCCCATGTCACGGCGGAGCCTGCGGTATTGGCCAGTCCGGCCAGCAGGATCATCGGCGCAATCGGGGCGGAGTCTGCAAGTTGCAGGCCCACGAATACGGCTTCGGATTGCATCGGAAGCGGCGTTGCGGCCAGAAAGGCGGCCAGCATCAGACCGGTCAGGGCGAGAATCACGGCGCTGTCATCGGAATGTCATCCCGGCCGCCCTTCTGGGGAGGGCGACCGGAACAGGATCACTGGCCGCTGGCCTGCGGCAGATCCTCACGTTCGATCACGCGCGGCTCGCGCGGCGGGCGGCCGATGACTTCGCGCAGTTCGTCCAGCTCGATGAAATTGTCGGCCTGGCGACGCAGTTCGTCGGCGATCATGGGCGGCTGGCTGCGGATGGTCGAAACAACCGAAACGCGAACGCCCTGACGTTGCAGGCTTTCGACCAGCGGCCGGAAATCGCCATCGCCCGAGAACAGCACAATATGATCGACCCGCGGCGCCAGTTCCATGGCGTTCACGGTCAGTTCGATATCCATATTGCCCTTCACCTTCCGGCGACCCTGGCTGTCGGTATATTCCTTGGCCGGTTTCGTCACCATGGTAAAGCCGTTGTAATGGAGCCAGTCCACCAGCGGCCGGATCGGCGAATAATCGTCGTTTTCCAGCAGCGCCGTATAGTAGAAGGCCCGCAACAGCTTGCCCCGGCGCATGAACTCCTGCCGCAGAAGCTTGTAGTCGATGTCAAACCCAAGCGCCTTTGCAGCCGCGTAAAGGTTTGATCCGTCTATGAACAGCGCAAGCCGTTCGTCCTTGTAAAACATATCATTTTCCCCTCAAATGTCTCTCGCAAACAACGTCAAAACAGGTATGGCTGTCCGGCAGGCTGCCGCGGGAAACAGTAGTCGATACCAAGTCGCCCACGTTTTGCACAACCTATACTTAAGAGACTATCATTGAATACGGCGATGGCAAATCAAGCTCTGATTGCATTGGGCGGGAATCTTCCTGACGGGGATCGTTCGCCTGCCGAGACCTTGCGCGCGGCTTTGCGGCGGCTGCGCGAACTGGGTCTGGCCCCCATATCCGTCAGCCGGTTTCATGCGACTCCGTGTTTTCCTGCCGGGGCGGGGCCGGATTATGTGAATGCGGCCGCAGTGGTGGAATGCGGGCCTTTGACCGCCGCCGAGGTTCTGGCCACCCTTCACAGGGTCGAGGCCGAATTCGGGCGCGAAAGGTTGTCGCGTTGGGCGGGGCGGACACTGGATCTTGATCTGCTGGCAATGGGTGGACAGGTGCTTCCCGATGCCGCGACCCAGGCCGAATGGCGCGACCTGCCGCCCGAGGCGCAGGCCCGTCGCGCGCCCGACAGCTTGATCCTGCCGCATCCCCGCTTGCAGGACCGCGGCTTCGTGCTGGTGCCGCTGGCCGATGTGGCGCCGGACTGGTGTCATCCGGTACTGGGCCTGACGGTGCGGCAGATGCTCGCGCGGCTTCCGGCCGAGGACTTGGCAGGGATCACGTTGATTTGACAGGGGCGATGACACGCAATCCGCTCTTGTCAAGGGGCGAGCTTGGGCTTAAAGAGGCCGTTCCATGCCCCATCCTTGACGGAGACCCCCATGGCCCGCGTGACGGTCGAAGATTGCGTTGACAAGGTTCCCAACCGGTTCGAACTGGTTATGCTGGCCGCACACCGCGCCCGCGAAATCGCGTCTGGCGGGGTGCTGACCGTCGATCGCGACAATGACAAGAATCCCGTCGTGGCGCTGCGCGAGATCGCCGAGGAAACCCAGTCGGCCGAAAATCTGCGCGAGCGGATGATCGAAAGCCACCAGACCCAGATCGAGGTGGACGAGCCGGAAGACGACCAGATGGCCATGCTCATGGGCAATGGCGAGATGGTGGATCGCCCGGCGCAGGACGACATGTCGGAAGAAAAGCTGTTGCGCGCCCTGATGGAAGCGCAAGGCGACCGCTGATCGGCGGCAGATACAGGCGGGCAGGGCAGCATGATCGACGTCGAGGATCTGATTGCCCTCGTCCGTAACTACAATCCGCGCACAAACGCCGATCTGATCCGCTCGGCCTATGCCTATGGCAAGGCCATGCATGAAGGGCAGTTCCGCAAGTCGGGCGAGCCCTATTTCACGCATCCGGTGGCCGTTGCCGCCATCCTGACCGAACAGCGGCTGGACGATGCGACGCTGGTGACGGCGCTTCTGCATGATACGATCGAAGATACCAAGGCCAGCTATGGCGACATTGCCGCCAAATTTGGCGAGGAAGTCGCCGAACTGGTGGATGGCGTCACCAAGCTGACCAATCTGCAACTGACTTCGACCGAGTCGAAACAAGCCGAGAATTTCCGCAAGCTTTTCGTTGCAATGTCGCGCGACCTGCGGGTCATTCTGGTGAAGCTGGCCGACCGGCTGCACAACATGCGCACCATCAAGAGCATGCGCGCCGACAAGCAGGTGCAGAAGGCGCGCGAGACGATGGAGATCTTCGCGCCCCTTGCCGGTCGGATGGGGATGCAGTGGATGCGCGAGGAGCTGGAAGACCTCGCCTTCCGCGTTCTCAACCCCGAGGCGCGCAATTCGATCATCCGCCGCTTTATCGCGCTGCAACGCGAGGCGGGCGATGTGGTGCACAAGATCACCGCCGACATCCGCAACGAGCTGGAAAAGGCGCAGATTGAGGCCGATGTCTATGGCCGCGCGAAAAAGCCCTACAGCGTCTGGCGCAAGATGCAGGAGAAGGATCTGGCCTTCTCGCGTCTGTCCGACATCTATGGCTTCCGCGTGATCTGCGGCTCGGAAACCGATTGCTACCGCATTTTGGGCGTCATCCACCAACGCTGGCGCGCGGTGCCGGGGCGGTTCAAGGATTATATCAGCCAGCCCAAATCCAACGGCTATCGTTCAATTCATACCACGGTCTCGGGGCGCGACGGCAAGCGGGTCGAGGTGCAGATTCGCACCCGTCAGATGCACGAGGTCAACGAATCTGGCGTCGCCGCGCATTGGTCCTACCGCGAAGGCGTGCGGGTCCAGAACCCGTTCGCGGTGGACCCGGCGAAATGGGTCGCGGCCCTGACCGAGCGTCTGGGCGAGGAAGACCACGACGATTTCATGGAGAACGTGAAGCTGGAAATGTACACCGATCAGGTGTTCTGCTTCACGCCCAAGGGCGATGTGATCCAGTTGCCGCGCGGTGCGACACCGCTGGATTTCGCCTATGCGATCCATACCCGCATCGGCAATTCCACGGTTTCCGCCAAGGTCGATGGTATCCGCGTGCCGCTGTGGACGCGGCTCAAGAACGGCCAGTCGGTCGAGATCATCACCGCCGAAGGCCAGCGTCCGCAGGCTGCATGGGTTGATCTGGTGGCCACGGGGCGCGCCAAGGCCGCCATCCGGCGGGGCCTGCGCGAAGATGACCGCGGTCGTTTCGTCAAGCTGGGGCTGGAGCTGGCGCGGGTGGCCTTCGATCACGCGGGCAAGCGTGTGTCCGACAAGGCGCTGCGAACCGCCGCGCGCATGATGGGCCTGCCCGACGAGACCGAGCTTCTGGCACAGATCGGTTCGGCCGAAACCACGGCCCGCAAGGTTCTGGAAACGCTTTACCCCGAATTGCAGACCGCGCAGCCCGACGAGGTGGATGTGCAACGCCCGGTGCAGGGCCTGACCGCCGATCAAAGCTACCGCCGTGCGCCCTGCTGCCAGCCGGTTCCGGGCGAACGGATCGTCGGCATCACCTATCGCGGGCAGGGCGTGGTGATCCATGCCATCGACTGCCCCGCGCTGGCCGAATACGAGGAACAGCCCGAACGCTGGATCGACCTGCGCTGGCAAAGCGGGCGTCATGCGGCGGTGAATACCGTGACGCTGGATGTGACCATCGCCAATGATGCGGGTGTTCTGGGGCGCATCTGCACCTTGATCGGCGAGCAGAAGGCCAATATCTCGGATCTGAACTTCGTGGATCGCAAGCCGGATTTCTTCCGTCTGCTGGTCGATGTGGACCTGCGGGATGTCGAACACCTGCATATGGTCATGACCGCACTTGAGGCGGAAAGCGATGTGGCGCAGGTCTCGCGTTACAGGGATCTGGGCCGGAAACCCTGAACGGGGTCGGGAAAGGCGGGGGCGTGGTCTTCAAGCGGCGAAATCCACGAAGCTATGCGCAGGTCGTCCGCGATTTCGTCTATCCGCGTGGGGGCATTCGCCGGTCGGTGCAATATGTGCTGCATCGGATGCGCCGTCTGCCGGATCAGCCGCATCGGATTGCCCGCGGGATATTCGCCGGAACCTTTGTGAATTTCCCGCCGGTCTTCGGGCTTCAGATGCTGTCAGCCGCCGCGCTGGCCTGGGTGATCAGGGGCAATATCGTCGCGGCCCTGCTGGCCACCTTCATTTCGAACCCGCTCACCACGCCCTTCATCGCCATGCTGTGCCTGAAGCTTGGGCACTGGATGCTGGGCATCGAGGCGCCGATGACCTTCATGACGGTCTATGCCGCCTTTACCGAGGCGGGTTTGCAGCTTTGGCACAACTTCAGTGCAATGTTCACCGGCGAGCTCGCGCATTGGGACAAGCTGGAGAACTTCTTCTGGTTCATCTTCTGGCCCTATACCGTGGGGTCGATCCTGCCGGGGCTGGCGGCCAGTGCGGCAGGCTATTATCTAACGCTGCCGCTGATCAATGCCTATCAGAAACTGCGCGCCACCCGTCTGCGCGAAGGGGCCGCGCGGCGGCATGCGCTGAAAAGCCGCCTGCCGGGGCGCCGAGGGGCTGAGAAATCGGCTTCGACAGGGGATGACGACGCGCCCGGCACACCCTAAGGTGCCGCCGACGACGGGGAGATGCGTTATGGCTTTGGCAAAACTGCGGCTGGGTGTGAATATCGACCATGTGGCGACGGTGCGCAATGCGCGCGGCTCGGCCTGGCCCGATCCTCTGCGCGCGGCCCTGCTGGCCGAGGCGGCAGGTGCAGATGGCATCACGGCCCATCTGCGCGAGGATCGCCGCCACATCCGCGATTCGGATATGGAGGCGCTGCGGGCGGGTATCGGGATCCCGCTGAATTTCGAATGTGCCGCGACAGACGAAATGCAGGCTATCGCGCTGCGGCTGAAACCCCACGCGGTCTGTCTTGTGCCCGAACGGCGTGAGGAGCGCACGACCGAAGGCGGGCTTGATGTGGCGGGAGATGAGAACCGCCTTGCGACCTATATCGCGCCACTGACTGCCGCAGGCTGCCGCGTCAGCATGTTCATTGGCCATGATGCGCGTCAGATCGAGGCTTCGGCTCGCATCGGGGCGGCCGTGGTGGAACTGCATACTGGTCATTATTCCGACCTGCATGCCGAGGGGCGCATGGAAGCTGTGGAGGCGGAACTGGCGGCGCTTTGCGAAGGTGCGCGTCTGGCGGCCTCGCTGGGGCTTGAGGTTCATGCGGGCCATGGGCTGACCTATGACAATGTGGCGCCCGTTGCGGCCATCCCGGAACTGGCCGAACTCAACATCGGGCATTTCCTGATCGGCGAGGCGATCTACATGGGCCTCGGCCCCGCCATCGAGGAAATGCGCCGCCGTATGGATGAGGCGCGCGCGTGATGCCGGGCGCCAAAATTCTTGTAAGAATTTTGCAAATTCCTTCACAGGAATTTGGGGCGCGCGGGTGGCAATGATCCTCGGGGTCGGCACCGATCTGGCGAATATCGACCGCATTTCCGCTGTGCTGGAGCGGCACGGCGACAGGTTTCGCGACCGCGTGTTCACACCGCGCGAACAGGCCAAGGCAGCGCGGCGCAGCAGGGCCGAGGCTGCAACCTATGCGAAACGCTGGGCGGCGAAAGAGGCCTGTTCCAAGGCGCTTGGCACCGGGTTGCGCATGGGGATTTCATGGCGCGACATGGCGGTGTCGAACCTTGCAACCGGCCAGCCCGTCATGCATCTGACCGGCTGGGCGGCTGAACGGCTGGCGGCGATGACCCCGCCGGGGCATGAGGCCCTTGTGCATGTCAGCCTGACCGACGATCACCCCTGGGCGCAGGCTTTCGTGGTGATCGAGGCCCGGCCGAAGACCGCTGCCGATCTGCCGCAAACTTGACTCCGGTCCCACCCGCGCGCATGTAGCGCCGGAACCATCAGGCGCCGCATGCGCCGGCAACAGACGAGAGGCGCAGGCATGGCACGCAAGACGAAATCGGACGGCGGGATTGTCGAGACCATCAAGACAGTGGTCTACGCCCTGCTGATCGCGGGCGTGTTCCGCACATTGTTCTTTCAGCCGTTCTGGATTCCTTCAGAATCCATGAAAGACACGCTGCTGATCGGCGATTTCCTGTTCGTCAACAAGATGGCGTATGGCTATTCGCGCTATTCTTGCCCTTTCGCAATTTGCCCGTTCTCGGGCCGGATCATGGCCAGCGAGCCTGAGCGTGGCGATGTCGTGGTGTTCCGCCATCCGGTGAACGGATCGGATTTCATCAAGCGCCTGATCGGTCTGCCGGGGGATACGATCCAGATGAAGAACGGGATTCTCTGGATCAACGGTCAGGAAGTGCCGCAGGAACCGGCAGGCACTTTCGAAGAAATCTATGCGCCCCAGGGGCCGATGGGCAATTTGCCGCGGTGCGAAAATGGCCCGGTGGGGCAGGGTGGCATCTGCAAACGCTCGCGCTTCATCGAGACACTGCCGAATGGTGTCAGGCATGATGTTCTGAACATTGATACCAACGGCTTCGGTGACAATACCGATGTGGCCACTGTGCCGCCGGGGCATTACTTCTTCATGGGCGACAACCGCGACAATTCGACCGACAGCCGCTATAGTCAGGCCGTTGGCGGTGTGGGCATGCTGCCAGCGGAATATCTGATCGGTCGCGCCGACCGGGTGATCTTCTCCTCCGCCGGGCGGTCGATGCTGTATTTCTGGACCTGGCGCCCGGACCGTTTCTTCAAGGCGATCGAGTGAAACTGGCTGCCGATCTTCGCGCGTTCGAGGAACGCCTTGGCCATCGCTTCCGCAACCCGGAACTTCTGGTGCGGGCGGTGACGCATGGCTCCATGGGTTCTGCCACCCGGCCAGACAATCAGCGGCTGGAGTTTCTGGGCGACCGGGTTCTGGGGTTGGCTATGGCCGAGGCGCTGCTTGCGGCTGATCGCGGCGCTGCCGAAGGCACGCTGGCGCCGCGCTTCAACGCATTGGTGCGTAAGGAAACCTGTGCCGATGTCGCGCGGCAGATCGGTCTTGGCGATGTGCTGAAGCTCGGCCGTTCCGAAATGATGTCTGGCGGGCGGCGCAAAGAGGCCTTGCTGGGCGACGCGATGGAGGCGGTGATCGCCGCTGTTCATGTCGATGCGGGATTCGAGAGTGCTCGCGCGCTGGTGTTGCGGCTGTGGGCCGGGCGCATCGAGACCGTCAAGGCGGATGCCCGCGACCCGAAGACGGCCCTTCAGGAATGGGCGCAGGCGCGGGGCCAGACCCCGCCAAGCTATCTTGCACTGGGCCGTGAGGGGCCGGATCACCAGCCGCTTTTCACCGTCGAGGTGCGGCTTGAAACGGGCGAAACCGAACAGGCGAAGGCCGGAACGAAACGCGCGGCCGAGCAGGCGGCGGCAAAGGCGCTGCTGGCGCGGATGGAGAACGGAAATGGCTGACACGCGGGCGGGATTCGTGGCGCTGATCGGTGAGCCGAACGCCGGAAAATCGACCCTCCTCAACCGGATGGTTGGGGCCAAAATTTCCATCGTCACGCACAAGGTGCAGACCACGCGCGCGCGTATTCGTGGCGTTTGCATGGAGGGGACGGCGCAGATTGTCTTTGTCGATACGCCCGGCCTGTTTCGCCCGCGCCGTCGCCTTGACCGTGCCATGGTGGCAGCGGCATGGGGCGGGGCGGCGGATGCAGATATCGTGGTCCTGCTGGTCGAGGCGCATCGTGGCCTGACCGAAGGTGTGAAGGCGATCCTTGATGCGCTGAAGGAACGCGGCGAAGGCCAGAAGATCGCCCTTGCAATCAACAAGATCGACAGGGTGAAGGCAGAAAGTCTGCTCGCACTGGCGCAGGATCTGAACACGGCATTTCCCTTTGTCGAGACCTTCATGATTTCTGCCGAACGCGGCTATGGCGTGGACAAACTGCGCGAGTGGCTGGCGGGTCAGCTGCCCGAAGGGCCGTGGTTCTACCCCGAGGACCAGATCGCTGACCTGCCGATGCGTATGATTGCAGCCGAAGTTACGCGTGAGAAGTTGACGCTTCGTTTGCACGAGGAATTGCCATACCAGTTGACGGTCGAGACCGAGAAATGGGAGGATCGCCCGGATGGTTCCACCCGTATTGATCAGGTGATCTATGTTGCCCGTGACGGGCACAAGGGGATCGTGCTGGGCAACAAGGGCGAGACGATCAAGGCGATCGGGCAGGCGGCGCGGGCTGATCTGATGGAGTTTCTGGACCGGCCGGTGCATCTGTTCCTTCAGGTCAAGGTGCGGCCGAACTGGCTGGACGAGCCTGACCGCTACTCTGAAATGGGTCTGGATTTCCGCGACGGCGACTGAGCCATGCAGCCCCGGCTTGCCACCAGTCTCTGGGTTTCCGCCTATCTCGCCCGGCTGCGTCTGGCCGATATTCCTGTCTATGTGACGGCAAAGGGCGATGCGACAGCGGGGGCGGTCGTGGTGAAATGTGCCACGCTGGATGGTCGGGCCAAGGCTTGGCAACGCAGTTACGACCTGCTGAACGACCGGCGAATCTGGGTGGTTCTGGCCGATGGCGATGAGGCGGAGGTTGATGCCGCCATCGGTCGGGCCCGGCGCGGTGACCCGGATCTGTGGGTGATCGAACTGGAAGATCGCGCAGGCCGAAGCCTTCTGACTGAACCGGGGCTGGATTGAACATCCACGTTAACGTCCTGTTCGCATCTTGCCGCCATTCTGGTCGCATCGGATAGTGCAAGGATGGAGTGGCAGGATGAAGGCACGCTGATAGCCTCGCGCCCACATGGCGAGACTTCGGCGATCATCGAGGTATTCACGGCGCTACATGGGCGCCATGCCGGGGTGGTGCGAGGTGGCGCCTCCCGCAAGGTTTCGGCCATGATGCAGGCGGGCAGTCAGGTTGCGGTGCGCTGGCGCGCGCGACTGGACGATCATCTGGGTGTCTTTCACGCTGAACCCTTGCGCAGCCGGGCAGGGTTGATGGAAGACAGGCTGGCTTTGGCCGGGTTGAACGCGATCTGCGCCATGCTGCGTTTCGCCTTGCCGGAACGCGCAGCCTACCCTGATCTGTATGCGTTGACGCAAAGCCTGCTTGCCCGGCTGGATGGAACGGATTGGGCGGGGGATTACCTGCGGTGGGAACTTGCGCTGCTGGAAGAAACGGGCTTCGGCCTTGATCTTGGCCGCTGTGCGGTCACGGGCAGCCGGGAGGACTTGGCCTTCGTGAGCCCGCGCACTGGCCGAGCGGTCAGCCGCGCGGCCGCGGCAGATTGGGCGCCGCGCTTGCTGCCGCTGCCCGCTGGGTTGCTGGGCCAGGGGCCGCTGCTTGGTGGTGAACTGGCACAGGGTCTTGCGATCACCGGGCATTTTCTGGAGCGCGAGCTTGCAGGGCTTCATCATGGACGATCCTTGCCTGAGCCGCGCGCGCGGCTGGTCGATCTGCTGACGCGGGGTCTTTAAGGCAATTTGCGGCGTGCGTCTGGCTAAGGACGTTGCTGGCTTCATTCCCTGTTCAACCGCGTGCGACATCTTGTGTCGCCCGCAGCCAAGACCTGTCGGCCCGAACCCGGCCAACCTCGGAGCGGGAGACGACAATGGCCAATAAATACATACCGCTGTTCCTGCGGCATTCACCGACGCCGCGGATCCAGAATTTCGCATTGCTGGCCGGGCTGGAGGCTGCGGTGCGGGGCACGCTGATCTCGGTCATGCCACTGGTTATGTATGAGGCGCTTCAGGATGCGGCGGCAGTCAGTCGTGCGTATTTTGTGGTCGGGCTTATCTCGATGATCTGGGGGCTGATGGTCCCATGGGCCACGCGTTTTGTGCCGCGTCGCTGGGTCTATACGGCGGGGGCATTGGCCTATCTGCTGGCGATGAGCCTCGCGCTGACCGGCGGGCCTGTGGCGGTGCCGTTGGCCTTGCTGGCGATGGCTTTGGCAACGGCGACCTGCTTCGTGTGCTTCAATGCCTATGTGCTGGATTATGTCGCAAGGGCAGATCTGGGACGGACACAGAGCCTTCAGATGGTCTATGCCGCCGCCCCCTGGGCTCTCGGCCCCTTGTTCGGCGTCTGGCTGCGGGAGGCATGGCGGCCCTTGCCCTTCCTCATCGCGGGCGGATTCGCCATCGCACTGCTGGTTACCTTCTGGGTCCTGCGTCTGGGCAATGGCAAGCAGATCCAGCGGGCGCGCGGCCCGGCCATCAACCCGCTGGCCTATCTGGGGCGGTTCTCCCGCCAACCCCGGCTGATTGCCGGTTGGCTTTTCGCTGTGCTGCGGAGTTGCGGTTGGTGGGTCTATGTCGTCTATCTGCCGATCTTCTGCATCGAGGTAGGTCTTGGGGACAAGGTGGGCGGGGTCGCGCTGTCGCTGTCGAACGGGCTGCTGTTCCTGACGCCGCTGATGCTGCGTTTCGTGCAGCGACATTCGGTGCGGCGCACCGTGCGCGGGGCCTTTGCCCTGTGCATGATCACCTTCTCGGCCGCCGGGTTGCTGGCGGGCTGGCCCTGGGTCACGGTCGGGTGCCTGCTGGCGGGGTCTATCGGGTTGGTGACTCTGGACGCTGCGGGCGGGTTGCCCTTCATGCTGTCGGTCAAACCGTCCGAGCGGGTGGAGATGGCGGCCGTCTACTCCAGTTTTCGCGACGTTTCCGGCGTCGTGACTCCGGGGGTGGCATGGGCGGTGCTGCTGGTGGCCCCGCTGTCGGGGGTGTTCTTGGCCAGCGGTCTGGGGTTTGTGGTGGCCTTTGCAATTGCGGGTCGATTGCATCCCCGCCTCGGGGCGGCGCGGCCATCCCGAGGCGGGGTCTGAGGCGTCGCCAGGGGCCATCCGGCGACGCCCGCTCTCATCCCGTCAGTCCAGCAGACGACGGGCGATGACTTGGGCCTGAATCTCGGCGGCCCCTTCAAAGATGTTCAGGATGCGCGCGTCGCAAAGGATGCGGCTGATCTGGTATTCCAGCGCAAAACCGTTGCCGCCGTGGATTTGCAGCGCATTGTCGGCCGAGGCCCATGCCACGCGCGCGCCCAGCAGCTTGGCCATGCCCGCCTCAAGGTCGCAGCGCTTGTCGTGGTCCTTCTGCCAGGCGCTGTAGTAGGTCAGCTGCCGGGCGATGTTGATTTCGACGGCCATCATGGCGAGCTTGCCCGCCACGCGCGGAAACTCGATCAGCGCCTTGCCGAATTGCTTGCGATCCTCGGCGTAGCGCATGCCGGTTTCCAGCGCCGATTGCGCCACGCCGATGGCGCGGGCGGCGGTCTGGATGCGGGCGCTTTCAAACGTCTGCATCAGTTGCTTGAACCCCTGACCGGGCTGGCCGCCCAGCAGGTTTTCGGCCTTCACCTTGAACCCGTCGAAGCCGAGTTCGTATTCCTTCATGCCGCGATAGCCCAGAACCTCGATCTCGCCGCCGGTCATGCCGGGGGTGGGGAAGGGGTTTTCGTCGGTGCCGGGGGTCTTTTCGGCAAGGAACATCGACAGGCCGCGCCAGTCAGTCGTGTCGGGGTCGGTGCGTGCCAGCAGCGTCATCACATGAGCGCGCGCGGCATGGGTGATCCACGTCTTGTTGCCGGTAACCTCCCAGCCGTCCTCGGTGCGGACGGCGCGGGTGCGCAGGCTGCCGAGGTCGGAGCCAGTATTCGGCTCGGTAAAGACGGCGGTGGGCAGGATCTCGCCGCTGGCGAGTTTCGGCAGCCATTGCGCCTTCTGTTCGGGCGTGCCGCCGCAGAGGATCAACTCGGCTGCGATTTCCGACCGCGTGCCAAGGCTGCCGACACCGATATAGCCGCGGGACAGTTCTTCCGACACCACCACCATCGATGCCTTGGACAGTCCGAAGCCGCCGAATTCCTCTGGGATGGTCAGGCCGAAGACGCCCATTTCGGCCAGCGCCTCGACGATGTCCATCGGGATGAGCTCATCCTTCAGGTGCCAGTCATGCGCGTTGGGGATGACCTGTTCGTCGGCGAAGCGGCGGAACTGGTCGCGGATCATTTCCAGCTCTTCTTCAAGGCCGGTGGCACCGAAGGTGGCGCGACCATGATTGTCGCGCATCAACGCGACCAGCGCGGCCCGTGCGGCGGGGTTGTTGCCGCTGGCCATCAGGCGTTGCGCGGCCTCGCCCGGAACCCAGTGCAACCCGAGGTCGGACAAGCGCGCGGTTTCGTTCTGCGACATCGGAATGCCGCCCGCGAGTTGAGACAGATACTCGCCGAAGCCGATCTGAAGCAGCAGCGCCTCCATCTCGCCGAAGCTGCCCTGTTCAGACAGGCGCGCAGCCCAGGCGTTCAGCTGGCGCAGGCTTTCGATGTAGGTTGCCAGCCAGCTAAGCGTATGGGCGGCGCATTGTTCGGTTTCCAGCGCGGCGGCGGAAATCTTGCCGCCGACGGTCACGCGGGCACGCAGCACCTCGCGCGCGTCGGTGAACAGTGCCTCAACCTCAGGCAGGGCGGCAGCGGTCAGCGCCGTCAGATCGGCGAGACGGGGCGAATTCGGCGCGGCTTGTCCATCATGCGGCATGGCGATTCCTCGAGGTTCTGCGGATGCGAAAGACCTAATCCTTTCGCAATTGCAGCGCAACAAAAATTCAAAGCATGCGTATTGTGCGTAGGAAAATGTCGCATCCGAATAGCCCGTGCAGTTGCCGCGGTCAGCGGATAAGCAGAGACAAACAGGAGGGCAGGCATGGATTTCCTGATGGCGGGGCAGGTGGCGGGGGTGTTCTGGGCCGCGATGGCGGTCACGCTGTTCGCGGGCTTCGTAAAAGGGGCCATCGGTTTTGCGATGCCGATGATCATGATCTCGGCCTTTTCCAGTTTCCTGCCGCCCGAGCTTGCGCTCGCAGGTCTGATCCTGCCGACTGTGGTGGCCAATCTTGGGCAGGCGTTCCGGCAGGGCTGGCAAGCAGCGCTGGTGTCCTGCCGCGCCTATTGGCGGATGATCACGGCGACTGTGGTCTTCATCGTCATTTCGGCGCAATTCGTGCGGGTCATCCCGCAAGATCTGTTCCTGTTCTGCCTTGGCCTGCCGATCACCTTGTTTGCGCTGGTGCAGCTTGCCGGGCGCAGCCTCGCGCTCAACTTGCACCACCGCAACCGCGCCGAATGGGCCTTTGGCATGGTGGGTGGGCTTTATGGCGGAATTTCGGGGGTCTGGGGGCCTCCTGTTCTGGTATTCCTGCTGTCGGTCGGGGCCGACAAGCGCGAGATGGTGCGGGTGCAGGGCGTGATTTTCCTGATCGGCGCAGTGGTGCTGACAACGGCGCATCTGCAATCGGGGGTGCTGAATGCGCGGACATTGCCGTTTTCGATGGCGCTGATCCTGCCCTCGGTTCTGGGGATGGTTGCGGGCCAATGGGTGCAGGACCGGCTGGATCAGCAGCGATTCCGTTGGTGGACGCTGGTGCTTCTGGTGCTGACCGGCGCCAATCTGATGCGTAGGGCCATCATGTGAAAAGGCCCGCCAGCGCGGCGGGCCTTTCCTTAAGATCGGTGCGAAGTTCTCAGCCGATGGCGGCGGCCTTCACGTCCTGGTCGATATAGGGCACATATTGCCCGAAGTTTTCCGCGAACATTGACACCAGCTTGGCGGCCTGCGCGTCATAAGCGGCCTGATCAGCCCAGGTTTCGCGCGGGTTCAGCAGGGTCGCATCGACACCCGGCACCGAAACCGGCACCTCGAAGCCGAAGTTCGGGTCCTTGCGGAATTCGACCTTGGAAAGCGAGCCGTCCAGCGCGGCGGTCAGCAGTGCGCGGGTCGCCTTGATCGGCATGCGCTTGCCGGTGCCGTGCTTGCCGCCGGTCCAGCCGGTGTTCACCAGCCAGCATTCGGCGCCGTGCTGCGCGATCTTTTCTTGCAGCAGCTTGCCATAGACCTCGGGCCGACGCGGCATGAAGGGCGCACCGAAGCAGGTCGAGAAGGTCGGGGTCGGCTCGGTTACGCCACGCTCGGTTCCCGGCGTCTTCGAGGTGAAGCCCGACAGGAAGTGATACATCGCCTGCGCGGGCGTCAGCCGCGCGATGGGCGGCAGCACGCCGAACGCATCGCAGGTCAGCATGATCACGTTCTTCGGATGGCCGCCCATGCCATTGTCAGAGGCGTTCGAGATGTAATCCAGCGGGTAGGCGCAGCGCATGTTCTGCGTCAGGCTGGCATCATCGAAATCCAGTTCCAGCGTCTCGGGATCGTAGACCATGTTCTCGATCACGGTGCCGAACTTCGAGGTGGTGCCATAGATTTCCGGCTCGGCTTCGGCCGAGAGGTTGATCGTCTTGGCGTAGCAGCCGCCTTCAAAGTTGAAGGTGCCCTTTTCCGACCAGCCATGTTCGTCATCGCCGATCAGGATGCGCGACGGATCGGCCGAGAGGGTAGTCTTACCGGTGCCGGACAGGCCGAAGAACACGGCGGTATCTTCCGGGTTGCCGATCGCATGGTTGGCCGAGCAGTGCATCGCCATCACACCCTTTTCGGGCAGGATGTAGTTCAGCAGGGTGAAGACCGATTTCTTGTTTTCACCGGCATAGGCGGTATTGCCGATCAGGATGAGCTTCTTTTCGAAGTTCAGCGCGATCACGGTTTCCGAGCGGCAACCGTGCTTCGCCGGATCGGCCTTGAAGCTCGGGCAGTTGATGATGGTGAATTCCGGGACGAAGCTGTCAAGCTCGGCCCGGTCCGGGCGGCGCAGCAGGTGACGGATGAACAGGCCATGCCAGGCGAGTTCTGTGACGACGCGCACATCCAGCCGATGCTCGGGGTCGGCCCCGGCATAGAGGTCCTGAACGAAATAGTCGCCGCCCTTCATGTGTTCCAGCATGTCGGCATGAAGGCGGTCGAAGGCGTCCGGCGCCATCGGCGCGTTGTTTTCCCACCAGATCGTGTTTTCCACGCCAGGGGTCCGCACGACATGCTTGTCCTTGGGCGAACGTCCGGTGAACTGGCCGGTGGTGCAGAGAAATGCCCCGCCCTTGCCCAGACGCCCTTCGCCGCGCTGCACCGCCGCTTCGACAAGCGCCGGCTCGATGAAGTTGTAATAGACCGTTCCCAGACCGCTTATGCCTTGGGTTTCCAGCGTTTGGCTGGGGTTCACGCGTCCATGCGTCATTGTGCAAGCTCCCGGTGCCGCAGCTACGGCGTCTTCAGGTTCATGTCGGCAGCCAGGGCCAAAAGGCTACCGGTCGGCCCGGACGGGCGGGGCGACATCCGCGCTATAACACGACCGTTTCGTGACGGAACAGCGCCCTTTGCAATGGTTAGCGCAACCAAGTGCGGTTTAGCGCAACCATTTGTCGTCGTGCCTGCGAGGTGAGACATATTAGTCATTCCTTGAACCTTTCAGGTGCAGGCTGAGGTCGTCGCGGGGATGATTCGTCATTTTCTGTTGATTCTCGTGCAAGGAAAAAGGACAATGTTAGAAAAATTCATAACAACAACGAGCAGTACAGGAAAAACCTAGATGTCCAGGATCGCCCTTGTGGACGACGACAGGAATATCCTGACGTCGGTTTCCATGACTCTCGAAGCTGAAGGCTTCGAGGTTGAAACCTATAATGATGGCCAGTCTGCCCTTGATGCCTTCAACCGCCGCCTGCCGGACATGGCGGTTCTGGACATCAAGATGCCGCGGATGGATGGTATGGATCTGTTGCAGCGTCTGCGCCAGAAAACCACCATGCCTGTGATCTTTCTCACTTCCAAGGATGACGAGATCGACGAGGTTCTGGGCCTGCGAATGGGCGCCGATGACTATGTGAAGAAGCCATTCAGCCAGCGGCTTCTGGTGGAGCGCATCCGCGCGCTTCTGCGGCGGCAAGAGGTGATTGCGACTGGCGAGGTCGCTGTGACCGAGGAAAACAAGATCATGGAACGCGGGAACCTGCGAATGGATCCGCTGCGCCATGCCGTCGCCTGGAAGGGCCAGGACGTGTCGCTGACCGTGACCGAATTCCTGCTGCTTCAGGCCCTTGCACAGCGTCCGGGCTTCGTGAAAAGCCGCGATCAGCTGATGGATGTCGCCTATGACGATCAGGTCTATGTCGATGACCGCACGATCGACAGCCATATCAAGCGTTTGCGCAAGAAGATGCGCGCGGCCGATCCCGATTTCGCGGCGATCGAAACGCTGTATGGCATCGGCTACCGCTATAACGAGGAGTGAGCGCCGGCCATGACCGTCGCGCAGCGGATCGGGACCGACCGAAAGAACAGCATCCCGCGCAACAGCGAGGTGCTGATCGGTGAGGATTGGGAGACGCCGGAGGCTTTGGCGGAGCAGGAATTGCGTGCGCGCACATCCCGCAGAGGCCTCGTGGCGCTGAATCACTCACCGCTGGCCCGCAAAATCGTGATCTTCAACATGATGGCGCTGGTCATCATGGTGGCGGGGGTGCTGTTCCTGAACCCGTTCCGCGACAGCTTGGTATTGCAACGCGAACAGGGTCTAGTGACCGAGGCGCAGCTGTCCGCGCGGGTGTTCGAGGCCCGACTGGCCGATGGCGGTATTCTGGATGCCGCGCTGCCGGTGGCACCGCACCTCGGACCGGGGGTGGAACTGCACGTCTTCGACGCGTCCGGCGCGGTGATCGCTCAGGGCCGCGGCACCGCACAGCCGATTGTCGAAGATGCGCGGGCGACCATCATCACCGATTTTCTGAACAGGTCATGGGATTGGGTTTCCAACCTGCTGACCACGCAGGAACCCCTGACGCGCGCTCCCGACGGCGAAACGCTGGCACGGGCGCTGTTGCCAGCCGCCCAGGCCGGTGAAACGGCGGTCAATACGGCCCGCGCGCCTGAAGGGGGCACCGTCTTTTCTGTGGCGACACCGATCCGGCAGGACGGCGCGGTTGTCGGGGTGCTGGCCCTGACCTCGGCAGAGGGGGAGATTGACCGGCTGGTCCGGTCCGAGCGCGAACAGGTCTTGCAGATGTTCGTCATTGCCTTGCTGGTGTCAGTCGGGCTTAGCCTCGTGCTGGCCTCGACCATCGCCAATCCGCTGAACGATCTGGCGACAGCGGCCGAGCTGGGGCGTGACCGCGACGCGCGCAAGATGGCGCCGGGTCGGGTGCGTATCCCCGACCTGACCGCGCGTCCCGATGAAATCGGGCGCCTGTCCATCGCCATGCGTGGCATGGTGGCGGCGCTTTACGACCGGATCGACGCGAACGAACAGTTCGCCGCCGACGTGGCGCATGAGATCAAGAATCCGCTGGCCAGCCTGCGCTCGGCCGTCGCCTCGCTGCATCTGGCGAAGCGCGACGATCAGCGCGTTCGCCTGCTGGAGGTGATTGACCATGACGTGCGCAGGCTGGACCGTCTGGTCAGCGACATTTCAAATGCCTCGCGGCTGGACAGCGAACTGGTCAAGGAAGACGAGGAGGAATTCAATCTTCTGAAGACGCTGTCGAACCTGACGGAATACCTGTCGCAGGAGGCCGTCGCGCGGAAGGTTGAGTTCATCACCGACCTGCCGGCCGATCCCATCGTGATCCGCGGGCTGGAGGGCCGTCTGGCACAGGTTTTCGTCAATCTGATCACCAATGCGATTTCCTTCTGCGAGGAAGGTGATGCCGTGCGCGTCTGGGCGCGGCGGCGCGACAATCGTGTGTTGGTGGTGGTGGAAGACACCGGACCGGGCATTCCCGAGGCGGCCTTGACCAAGGTTTTCAAGCGCTTCTATTCTGAACGGCCGCAGGGTGATTTCGGTAATCACTCCGGTCTTGGGCTTGCGATTTCCAAGCAGATCGTCGAAGCCCATGGTGGCGTGATCTGGGCCGAGAACATCCGGCCAACCGATGCAGACCTGACCTCCGAACCGCTGGGCGCGCGCTTTGTCGTCGGCCTGCCGGTCTGATGATGTGGGGGGGCTGACGGCCGATCTTGTCCATGGCTCCTGCGTGGCTCTGGGCGGGCGCGGTCTTCTGATCCTCGGCCCGTCGGGCAGTGGCAAGTCCACCCTTGCGTTGAAGCTGATCGCCACGGGGGCAACACTCGTTGCCGATGATCAGGTGCGTTTGCGTCGTGCGGGCAGCGGCGTTGTCGCTTCCGCTCCCGAGCGTCTTGCCGGTATGATCGAAGCGCGCGGGGTAGGCCTTTTGCGCGCGGATTTTCTGGCAGAGACCCTGCTTGTGCTGGTCGTCGATCTTGCGCGCAAAGAGCCGGACCGCCTGCCGCCATTCCGACACATCCCCGTGCTTGGCTGCACGCTCGATCTTGTGTCCGGTGCGGGCAACCCTCATCTTGAAACTGCGCTTCTGCAATGGCTGCGGGGTGGAGGAAGGGTTGGATGATGGACGGCGCCACCGCCAAACAGGGTGAATTTCGGATCGTTCTGGTCACCGGGCCTTCGGGGGCCGGGCGGTCCACCGCGATCGACGCGCTGGAAGATCTTGGCTATGAGGTCATCGACAACCTGCCCCTGAGCCTCATTCCGCGGGTGATCGACGGTCCGCCGCTGGGGCGACCCATCGCCTTGGGGATTGATGTGCGCAACCGCGAATTCAATGCGACTGCGCTGATCGAGCTTGTCGATACACTGACCGCCGATCCGCAGGTTGATCTGGAACTGCTTTACCTTGATTGCGCGCCGACCGAGCTGATCCGCCGCTATTCTGAAACGCGCCGCCGACATCCGCTGGCGGTGGCGGAAACGCCTGCGCAGGGGATCGACCGCGAGATCGACCTGCTGAGTCCGATTCGCGTGCGTGCCGATCACCTGATCGATACGACCGAAATGTCCCCCCATGACCTGAAGGCCGAGATTGCGGAATGGTTCCGGCGCGAAGGCGCGCCAGGGCTTGCCGTCTCGTTGCAGAGCTTCAGCTACAAGCGGGGGGTGCCGCGGGGGCTGGACATGATCTTTGATTGCCGATTTCTTAACAATCCACACTGGCAGGCCGAATTGCGCCCGCTGGATGGCCGGGACAAGCCTGTTGCTGCCTTTGTTGCCGACGATCCACGTTTTGAGGAATACACGATAAAGTTGCGTGACCTCATCCTGTTTCTTCTGCCGGAGCAGACGGCCGAGGGTAAGGCGCATCTGAGCATCGGTTTCGGCTGCACTGGCGGGCAACATCGCTCTGTCGCCGTTGCGGAATTCATGGCCAATGCACTTGCAGAAGCCGGCTGGCCGGTGTCAAAACGACACAGGGAACTTGAAAGGCGGTCCGCCGGGGGGCGACCGCAATGATCTGGGTGATCGGGGTTTGATCGGTATTGTGATCGTGGCACACGGCGGTCTGGCGCGGGAGTATCTCGCCGCCGTCCAGCATGTCGTGGGGGAACAGCAGGCGATGAGCGCCATCGCCATTGAGGACGACCACGACCGCGGCGCAAAGTCGGCAGAGATCTGCGCGGCTGCCGATGCGGTGGATCGTGGCGAGGGGGTCGTGGTGGTGACCGACATGTTTGGCGGTTCGCCATCGAATCTGTCGCTTCCTGCCTGTGCCGCGCGCAACCGCCGCATCCTTTACGGCGCGAACCTGCCCATGCTGATCAAGCTGACCAAATCGCGCGACCTTCCGCTTGCCGAGGCGGTAAGTCTGGCGCTCGACGCGGGTCGGAAGTATATCAACAGCCTTGATCTGGGCGGTGAACCGACACCCGGACAGGGGGGAAATGCATGACCAACCGCGAGTTGCGCATCGTCAACGAAAAGGGGCTGCATGCCCGCGCTTCTGCCAAGTTTGTGGAGTGCGTCGAGGAACATGACGCGCGGGCCGAGGTATCGAAAGACGGGATGACGGTTTCCGGAGACTCCATCATGGGTCTTCTGATGCTTGGCGCCTCGCGGGGCACGTCGATTTCTGTTGTCACGGAAGGGCCGGAGGCCGACGCCTTGTTCGAGGCGCTGTCAGCGCTTGTCGCCAACCGTTTCGGCGAAGACAGGTGACGGGACATCCCGACGTGACCGGACCGACACCGCGCCCCACTGCCGAGCGTCAGTATGACATGCGCCGCCTGTCCTATGCGGGCACTTTCACCAACCCTTTCAAGGCAGGCACCATTCGCGCGATCGAATGGGGGACCGCCAAGATTACCCTGCTGCGGCTGATCCGCCAGTTCGAGCGTTCGGGAGCGCCCTTCGGCGCTCCGTTCTGGCCCAAGGCGATCCGCCAGATGGGGATCGAGATCCAGACCCCGCCCGAGGAGATCACCCGCATCCCCGCGACCGGCCCGGTCGTCGTGGTGGCCAACCATCCGCATGGTCTGGTCGACGGCATGGTGATGGCCGAAATGGTTTCGCGCGTCCGGCCGGATTTCAAGATCCTGACACGCTCGCTTTTGACCGGCATCCCCGAGATCGAGGAATTCATGATTCCGGTCCCCTTCCCGCATGAGGAAAATGCGCGCGAGGCGGGGCTGGAGATGCGGGCGCAGACCATGGCGCATCTGAAGCGCGGCGGGTTGGTGATTCTGTTCCCGGCGGGCAAGGTGGCGGTATCCGAGGGTTGGTTCGGCCGGGCGATCGAGCCGGAATGGAACCCCTTCACCCACAAGATGATCATGCGATCCGGGGCGACGGTGGTGCCGATCCATTTCACCGGGCAGAACAGCCGCGCCTATCAGATCGCCGACAAGCTGTCAGCGACGCTGCGGCAGGGGCTGCTGCTTTATGAAATCAAGCGCGCGCTGTTCAAGCCGCAACGCCCCTTTATCGGGCAGCCGATCCCGCCCGAGGCCCTGAAAGAGTGGGAGGGCAACCCGCGCGGCTTCCTTGCGTGGCTGCGACAGTTGACCCTCGACCTTGGTGCCTGACGCTCAGCGCGTCGGCACCGGCACCTCGCCACGATAGTCATAGAACCCCCGGCCGGATTTGCGGCCGAGCCAGCCCGCCTCGACATATTTCGTCAGCAGCGGGCAGGGGCGGTATTTGGTATCGGCCAGTCCGTCGTGCAGCACGTTCATGATGGCAAGGCAGGTGTCCAACCCGATGAAATCCGCAAGCTCCAGCGGCCCCATCGGGTGATTGGCGCCGAGTTTCATGGATTCGTCGATTGACCGGACGTTGCCGACCCCTTCATAGAGCGTATAGACCGCCTCGTTGATCATCGGCACCAGAATGCGGTTCACGATGAAGGCCGGGAAATCCTCGGCCGAGGCGGCGGTCTTGCCAAGGCGATTCACCACGGCCAGCAGTGCCTCGTAGGTCGGCTGGTCGGTGGCGATGCCACGGATCAATTCCACCAGCTGCATCACCGGCACCGGGTTCATGAAGTGGAACCCCATGAACTTTTCCGGCCGGTCCGTGCGGCTGGCCAGCCGTGTGATGGAGATGGACGAGGTGTTCGATGTCAGGATCGTCGTCGGTTTCAGATGCGGCAGCAGCGCGTCGAAGATCTGCTGCTTCACCGTTTCGCGTTCGGTGGCGGCCTCGATCACCAGATCGGTCTGTCCCAGATCGGTCAGCGTCAGCGTGGTCTTGATACGGGCCATGGCGGCGGCCTTGTCCTCTGCCGAAACCTTGCCGCGGCCGACCTGCCGTTCAAGGTTTTTGTCGATGGTGGAAACCGCCTTCTCAAGGCTTTCTGCGCTGATGTCGTTCAGCAGCACCTCGTAGCCTGCCAGCGCAAACACATGCGCGATCCCGTTGCCCATCTGCCCGGCGCCGATCACGCCCACCGTCTCGATTGTCATTCACGCCTCCACCTATGTCATCGGAACCTTATGCGCGGGAATGTGACAGGCGCAAGTCGGGAACGAATGTCTGAAATTTGAGGCGAATGCCGTGTTTAGCGGTTTGGCAAGGACTCGGGCGCAATCTGGACTTGGGTGAAAGAAAATGGGTGGGTGCTATGGCCTATGCAGATCCGGGCGCGGGGGCGCCGGATTATGCGCCATGTCAATATGGCGCGTCCAAACTGATGTTCCGGGGACCGCCGCAGCGGCTTGACCAGCCGTATGTCGCCATGCTCGGCGGAACGATGACCTATGGCAAATTCGTCGAACGGCCGTATCCGGCCCTTGTGGCAGAGGCGACGGGGCGGCGCGTGGTGAACCTCGGGATGCCGAATGCCGGGCTGGATGCCTATCTCGGCGATGCCGAGGTATTGGCCATCGCGGCGGGGGCTGAGGCGGTGGTGCTTCAGGTTCTGGGCGCGCAGAATCTGAACAACCGCTATTATCGGGTGCATCCGCGTCGCAATGACCGTTTCCTGACCGCACGTCCCTTGCTGCGCGCCCTGTTTCGAGAGGTCGATTTTACCGAAATCAATTTTACCCGGCATATGCTGACCGAATTGCGCAAAGTCTCGCCGGGCCGGTTTGAACGTGTGGTGGCAGAACTGCGCGCCGTCTGGCTGGCGCGTATGCGTGAATTGATCGAGGTGCTGGCTGTCCCGGTCACCTTGCTCTGGGTTCGTGAAGGGCAACCGCTGCCGGAAGGTGAGTTGGATATGGCGGCCGACCCGCTGCTGATCACCCGCACGATGCTGACGGCGCTGCAACCCGATGTCGCAAATTGCCTTGAGATTGTCATCAGCGCCGAGGCGCGGGCGCAGGGCACAGCAGGAATGGTGTTTTCACCGCTGGATTTGCCGGTGGCGCAGCTTGTGCCCGGCCCTGCGGCCCATGAGGAGGTTGCGGCGCATGTGGCGGCAATGTTGACCCGCACCATATGAAAAGGCCGCGCCCATGGGCGCGGCCTATCCAAAACCTTCGTGACCGGATCAGAGCTTGTCGGTCATTTCCGGGACAGCAGTGAAGAGGTCGGCGACGAGGCCATAGTCCGCGACCTGGAAGATCGGGGCCTCTTCGTCCTTGTTGATGGCGACGATGACCTTCGAGTCCTTCATGCCAGCGAGATGCTGGATGGCACCCGAGATACCCACGGCGACGTAAAGCGCAGGTGCCACAACCTTGCCAGTCTGACCCACCTGCCAGTCGTTCGGCGCATAGCCCGAATCGACGGCGGCCCGCGAGGCGCCAACAGCCGCGCCCAGCTTGTCGGCCAGCTTCTCGATGAGCGCGAAATCGGCTTCCGAACCGACGCCGCGCCCGCCCGAGACCACGATCTTCGCCGAGGTCAGTTCCGGCCGGTCCGAGGCCGCGACCTTGTCCTCGACCCAGCTCGACAGGCCTTCGGCAGTGGCGCCCGAGATCTTCTCGACCGCAGCGGAACCACCGGTGCCCGCAGCCGCGAAAGCCGCAGTGCGCACGGTGAAGACCTTCACCTTGTCGCCGGACTTCACGGTCTGGATCGCGTTGCCCGCGTAGATCGGACGTTCAAACGTGTCGGCATCGACCACGGCGGTCACATCCGACAGCACCATCACATCCAGCAGCGCGGCGACGCGCGGCAGCACGTTCTTGGCCGCAGCCGTCGCCGGGGCGCAGACGTGGGTGTAGCTACCGGCCAGACCCACAACCAGTGCTGCGGTCGCTTCGGCCATGCCGTGACAATAATCGTGGCCTTCGGCGAACAGCACTTTCGAGACGCCCGCCAGACCTGCCGCTTCGGTCGCAGCGGCATCGCCGCCCTGACCGGCCACGAGCAGGTGGACTTCGCCCAGACCGGCCACCGCCGTCAGGGTTTTCGCAACCGAATCGGTGGCAAGCTGGCCACCGTTCACATCGGCCAGAAGGAGAACAGCCATCAGATCACCCCCGCTTCGTCTTTCAGTTTCGCAATCAGTTCGTCAACCGAACCGACTTTTACGCCCGCTTTCCGGCCCGCAGGTTCGGTGGTTTTCACCACGGTCAGGCGCGGGGTGACATCGACGCCATAATCGGCGGCGGTCTTTTCTTCCAGCGGCTTCTTCTTCGCTTTCATGATGTTGGGAAGCGAGGCATAGCGCGGTTCGTTCAGGCGCAGGTCAACCGTCACCACGGTCGGCAGCTTCACCTTGATGGTCTGAAGCCCGCCATCGACCTCGCGCGTCACTGTCGCGCTGTCGCCATCTACTGCCAGTTCGCTGGCGAAAGTCGCCTGCGACCAACCCAGAAGCGCCGACAGCATCTGGCCGGTGGCGTTCATGTCGTTGTCGATCGCCTGCTTGCCGGCCAGAACCAGACCCGGCTCCTCGGCTTTCACCACGGCCGCGAGGATTTTCGCAACCGCCAGCGGCTCGATGTCGGTATGCACATCCGAGGCCGCCTCGACCAGAATCGCCCGGTCCGCGCCCATCGCCAGCGCTGTCCGCAGCGTCTCCTGCGCCTGCTTCACCCCGATCGACACAACGACGATCTCGGACGCGATCCCCTTTTCCTTCAGACGGATCGCCTCTTCCACGGCGATCTCGTCAAACGGGTTCATCGACATCTTCACATTCGCAAGATCAACCCCGCTCCCGTCCGCCTTCACGCGAACCTTCACGTTGTAGTCAATCACGCGTTTGACAGGCACCAATACCTTCATCAGCGGCAATCTCCCAGATTCCCGACCCCATGGGGGTCTTTCCAAGCTCTCCGCTGTGTTGTTAGCCCGTGCAGCAACAGGAAAACAATCCAAAAGCGACGCGGTGATGACGCGCGACGCCGCGTCATTGACGCTAGGTCAGCGTGTTCCGGTCCTCACCGTGACGCGCCGGGAACCCACAGGATATCGGCGCGCCCGTCATCGTTGGCGATACGGCCTGCCACGAAGAACCAGTCGCTAAGGCGATTGAGGTATTTCACCGCTTCGGGGTTCACATCCTCGACGCCTGCAAGCTCGACCGCCAGCCGTTCGGCCCGGCGCGAAACAGTCCGGCACAGGTGCAGATGCGCGGCCAGCGGGCTGCCGCCGGGCAGGATGAAGCTGCGCAGAGGCTCCAGCTTCGTGTTCATCGCGTCGATCTCGGATTCCAGACGTGTGACTTGCGAGGCGATGATGCGCAGGGGCACATATCCCGCTTCGTGATCCTTCGCCATGTCGGGGCGGCACAGGTCGGCGCCAAGGTCGAACAGGTCATTCTGGATACGCTTCAGAGCCTCGTCCATCTCGCCAGTCGCATGCAGCCGGGCCAGACCGATGGTCGAATTGGCTTCGTCCACAGTGCCATAGGCCTGCACACGGGCATCATGTTTCGCAACACGCACGCCATTGCCAAGCGCGGTCTGTCCCGCGTCGCCAGTCCGGGTGTAGATTTTCGACAGAACAACCATCACATGCCTCCGCGTTTGTGCAGCCAGGCGAACAGAACGATCAGCAACACCGCAATCGCCTGCGCGATGATGCGGTATCGCATCAGGCGGTTGGCGTGTTTGCGGTTGAAATCGCCGCCCTTGGCGAAGCCGCTGATGCCGATCATCAGCACGATCAGAACGACAAAACTTGCCGCGGCGGCCAGCAGGAACAGCGGATCTTTCAGAAGCATGGCATTTCCTTCATGAACTTGCTGCAGATGTAGCGACCCCGGCGCGAAAGGCGAGGGCTTTCTTGACGCCCACCCGATTTCAGCCCTTGGCGATCAGCCAGTCCAGCATCCGCGTCGGCAGGATGCGCCGCGCGGTTCCCATCAGATGCGTGGCCTTGGTGACGTAGTAGCGGGGCCGGGGCTGGGGGCTTTCCAGCGCGTGGATCAGTTTCGCGGTGACGGCGGAACAGGGCTGTTCGAACAGGTCGGGCTTGGTGCGTTCGTTGTAAAGCCGCCCCAGAAGTGTGCGGTATTCCTCCGCACGGGCCGAGTTTTCCCAGTCGATCCATTTTTCGAAATGCGGGATCGAGTTCTGGCGGATACGAGTCGGTATCGGGCCCGGCTCGATCAGGATCACCTCGATTCCGGTGCCCTTCATTTCGATGCGCAGCACATCGGTCAGCCCTTCGAGCGCGAATTTCGTGGCGACATAGGCGCCGCGCCATTTCATGCCGACAAGACCAAGCACGGAGGAGCAGTTGACGATTCTTCCGCGGCCCTGCGCCCGCATCATCGGGATCACCCGGCGGCTGAGGTCGTGATAGCCGAACAGGTTGACCTCGAAAATCTCGCGCAGCGCGGCACGAGGCAGGTCTTCTGTCGCGCCGGGGCAAGCAAAGGCGCCGTTGTTGTAAAGCGCGTCCAGCCGCCCGCCGGTGCGCGTTTTCACCTCTTCTATGGCCGAGGCAATGCTGGCCTCGTCGGAATAATCGAGAACAAAACTTTCCAGCCCTTCATCGCGCAGGCGGGCGCAATCGGCCTCTTGCCGGCAGGTGGCAAAGACTCGCCAACCCCGTGCTTTCAGGCCGCGCGCGGCATCCAAGCCAATGCCGGAGGAACAGCCGGTAATCAGGATGGTGCGGGGGGATGTCATGCGCTGCTCCGGGTCTTTTTACCCGGAGTAGGGTCTGGCCGCCCGCGATGCAATGCGTTTGAGGTTTATGGCGCGGTTGCGGTCAGCAGGTCGCCCGAGACAAAGCCAGCGATGCCATCCCCCTCGATGGCGATGCGGACCCAGCCGTTATCCTCTACCCACATCACGCGGATCGCCTCGCCTCGGGTCAGCCGTTCGACCACGGGAAACTCGGTCGAGGGGCCTTCGCGCACATTCACCGCACGGGCGCTGACATAGCGGATCTCTGCCTCTGGCTCCGAGGTTTCGACGGCGGGCAATTCTGCCACCGGCTTGATCAGCGGCAGCACAACAGGAAGATGGGTGGCGTGGGCCGGTGTCTGGGTTTCGGGCGTGTAAGAGGCGGTCTCGACCATCGCTACTGGTTCTGCGGCTTGAACGATCCGCGGGGCAGGGGTTTCGGCATGGCTGTCCTCAGCGCTCAGGCCGGGCCGCATCTGGCCGTGATCCTCGCCGCCGATCAACAGGACAGCGAACATCCCTGCGCAAAGAAGAAGCAGCAATCGAAGCATGACAAATCCCAACCTGAATCACTCGGACATGCCCGCAGTATCACAGAAGTTTACGGATTCGTGTGGAAAAAAGCGCCGGTTTTCCCCCTGACGGCAAATCCGGCTGGACCGGCGGCCAGCCCGCGATTACACCACATCCATGAGCAAGGAACCCGAGACCCCCAAGATCGAGCCCGTCACTGTGTCGGAGCCGCTGCGCCGCGCGATTGGCGAGCGCTATCTGACCTATGCACTTTCGACCATCATGCACCGGGCGCTGCCCGATGCGCGGGACGGGTTGAAGCCGGTGCATCGGCGGATTCTCTGGGCGATGCGGCGGCTGAGGCTCAGCCCGACCGGCGGGTTTCTGAAATCGGCCAAGATCGCTGGCGATACGATGGGGGATTTCCATCCTCATGGCGACGCGGCGATCTATGATGCGATGGTGCGTCTGGCGCAGGATTTCAACATGCGCTACCCGCTGGTGGACGGGCAGGGCAACTTTGGCAACATCGACGGCGACAATGCCGCCGCCAGCCGCTACACCGAGGCGCGGATTACTGCGCTGACCGAAGCGCTGATGGAAGGGATCGACGAAACCGCCGTCGATTTCCGCCCGAATTATGATGGCCGTCTGGAAGAACCCGCGGTGCTGCCCTCGGCCTTCCCGAATCTGCTGGCCAATGGCGCCAGTGGCATTGCGGTTGGCATGGCGACCAATATTCCGCCGCATAACCTGCATGAACTGGTCGATGCCTGTCAGGCCATGATTGCCGATCCCGAGGTGACGGACGAGGAGCTGGTGAGGCTGGTTCCCGGTCCCGATTTCCCGACCGGCGGCGTGATCGTGGAGCCGCGTGACAGCATTCTGGATGCCTATCGCACAGGACGCGGGGCCTTTCGTCTGCGTGCCCGCTGGGCGGTGGAGGATCTGGGCCGCGGTCAGTGGCAGATCGTTGTGACCGAAATCCCCTATCAGGTGCAGAAATCCAAGCTGATCGAGCGTCTGGCCGAAGTCATCACCACCAAGAAGGTGCCTGCCCTGGCCGATGTGCGCGATGAAAGCGCCGAGGATGTGCGCATCGTGCTGGAACCCCGCGTTCGCACCATCGACCCCGACATGCTGATGGGGATGCTGTTCAAGAACAGCGACCTGGAGGTGCGCTTCAGTCTGAACATGAACGTGCTGATCGACGGGCGTGTGCCGAAAGTGTGCAGCCTGAAGGATGTGCTGCGCGCTTTCCTCGATCATCGGCGCGAGGTTCTGACCCGTCGCACCCAGCACCGGATCGAGAAGATCGACCATCGGCTTGAAATCCTTGACGGTTTCATCATCACCTTCCTTCACCTCGACCGGGTGATCGACATCATCCGCTATGACGAGGACCCGAAGGCCGCGTTGATGGCCGAAAGCTGGGGCAAGAAGCACCGGCGGGCCACATCGGAGGCTGATTATGTGCCGCCGAAACCCGGCAAGGGTGAACTGACCGAAGTGCAGGCCGAGGCCATTCTCAACATGCGGTTGCGCAGTCTGCGTCGGCTGGAAGAGATGGAACTGGTCGCCGAACGGGACGAGCTGCGCGCCGAGCGAGAAGATCTTTTGGCCCTTCTGGGCGATCCGGGTCTGCAATGGCAACGCATCGGCCGCGATCTGACAGAGGTGCAGGTGCAATTCGGCAAGACGACTGAGGCGGGCCGCCGTCGCAGCACCTTTGCCGATATGGCCGAGGTCGAGGAAGTGCCGCTTGAGGCCATGATCGAGCGCGAGCCGATCACGGTGATCTGCTCCAAGATGGGCTGGATCCGGGCCATGAAGGGCCACCAGCCGCTCGACATCGACGCGAAGTTCAAGGACGGCGACGAGGGCCGCTTCATCTTCCACGCCGAGACGACGGACCGGATTCTGGTCGTTGGCGCCAATGGTCGCTTCTACACGCTGCTGGGGGCCAACCTGCCCGGCGGGCGCGGCATGGGTGAACCCGTGCGTCTGATGATCGATTTGCCGAACGATGCCGGGATTACCGATCTGATGGTCTGGCGGGCGGGTGAAAAACTGCTGGTCGCCTCCACCGCCGGGGACGGGTTTGTCGTGCCCTCGGACGAGGTGGTCGCGCAGACCCGCGCGGGGAAGCAGGTGCTGACCGTGAAGGAGGGCGTGCGCACCGCACTGTGCCGCCGCATCCATGGTGATCATGTCGCTGTCGTCGGCGAAAATCGCAAATTGCTGGTTTTCCCCGTGGCGGACCTGCCGGAAATGGCCAAGGGCAAGGGCGTGAGGTTGCAAAAGTATAAGGACGGGGGCCTCAGTGATGCCACCACCTTCACGCTTTCTGACGGGCTGAGCTGGAAAGACCCGGCCGGACGCACCCGCACGGAAACCGATCTGACCCAGTGGAGGGGCGCGCGCGCTGCCACCGGCGCCATGGCTCCGCGCGGTTTCCCGCGGGACAACCGCTTCAACTGAGGCGGTGAAATCGGTTGACGCATTGCCCTCGGGGCGCGACTATTCGCCCCGACATTTTCAGGAGGGCATCATGGCGCGACTCGTATTTACCCCCAATTCAGCCGTCCCCGTTTTCGATATGTTCGAGGTGCGTTCAAGCTTCTCCGAACAGGTTTTCGACTATGACTTCGTCAACGCCGGCGCAACAGCGCTGACATTGTATGATTCCGGGGCGGATTCACTTACCTTTTCCGGTAGCGGCCTTGCCTATGTCTTTCTTGGGGCGACCCTCGCTGGGGTTACGGCGGGGCGGGTCAACGCCGTCACCTGGAAGGTCGATGGCGATTCGGTGCTGCGGTTGACCGGGCTCGACATTCCCGCGGCCCAGTTTGCCGATCACCTGATCAATGACGAGTCGGCCGAGGCGGTGAATCAGCTTCTTGCGGGCAATGACCAGATCCTTGCTGGCAATGGCCGCGATGCCCTGATTGCAGGCGGCGGCAATGACCGGGTTGAAGGGCGCGGCGGCAATGACCGGGTCTATGGCGACGCGGGCAACGATACACTGCTGGGCCAGGCTGGAAGTGACAACCTGGTTGGGGGCACGGGCCGCGACCGTGTTCTGGGCGGCGGCGGCAATGATGCGCTGGCGGGTGGGGCCGGACATGATACGCTGATCGGGGGCGCAGGATCGGATCAGTTCGTCTTCGATACCCGTGCAGGCCGCGCGAACTTCGATGTGATCAGCGATTTCCAGAGCGCGCGTGACACGATCCTGCTGGATAACAATATCTTCCGCGCTTTCCGCCTGATCGCGGGTGAACTGCCGGAGGATATGCTGACATTCGGTTTCCGGGCGCGCGATGCCGACGATCACCTGATCTATCACCGCAGCAGCGGGCGGCTCTGGTATGATGCGGACGGGTCTGGCAGCGGTGGCAAGATCATTGTCGCCGAACTGACCGATGGCACCCGTCTGACAGCCGATCACTTCCAGATCATCTGACCACAAAGGAAAAGGGCGCCCGCAGACGCCCTTGGGTCAGCGGCTGAGGCCACTTGGCAGGTCCGGCAGGTCCAGCGCGGCAAAGCCGTAGTGGCGAAGCCAGCGCAGATCGGCCTCGAAGAAGGCGCGCAGGTCGGGGATGCCGTATTTCAGCATGGCAATACGGTCGATCCCCATGCCGAAGGCGAAGCCCTGCCATTCGTCCGGGTTTACACCGGCGGCGGCCAGCACCTTGGGATGCACCATGCCGGAACCCAGAATCTCCATCCACTTGTCGCCTTCGCCGATCTTCAGCTGACCGCCGACATTGGAATAACGGATGTCCACCTCGGCCGAAGGTTCGGTGAAGGGGAAGTGGCTGGCGCGGAAACGCAGCTCGACCTTGTCGACCTCGAAGAAGGCGCGGCAGAATTCCTCCAGCACCCATTTCAGGTTCGCCATCGAGATGTCACGGTCGATCGCCAGCCCCTCGACCTGATGGAACATCGGGGTGTGGGTCTGGTCCATGTCCATCCGGTAGACGCGGCCCGGCGCGATGACGCGGATCGGGGCGCCCTGATCCATCATGGCGCGGATCTGCACCGGCGAAGTATGGGTGCGCAGCACATGCGGCGGGCGGTTGTCGCCCTCGGCACGGTGCATGAAGAAGGTATCATGCTCCTGCCGGGCGGGATGCTCGGGCGGGATGTTCAGCGCGTCGAAGTTATACCAGTCGCTTTCAACCTGTGGCCCTTCGGCGACGGAAAAACCCATGTCGGCGAAGATCGCGGTCAACTCGTCCATCACCTGGCTGACCGGGTGAATGGTGCCGGTGCGGCGCGGGCGGCCGGGCAGGGTGACATCCAGCCATTCGGCCTTCAGCCGTTCGTCCAGTGCCGCATCCGACAGCGCCGACTTGCGGGCACGCAGCGCGGCATCAATCTCGGTCTTCAGCACGTTCAGCGCGGCGCCGGAGCTTTTGCGCTCTTCCGGGTCCATCTTGCCCAGCGTCGCCATCAGCGCCGAGATCTCGCCCTTCTTGCCAAGGGCAGCCAGCCGCACCTCTTCCAGCGCGGTCTCGTCGGCGGCACCGGCGACTGCCTCGATATACTTGCCACGAAGTTCGCTCAGGTCCATGTCCGCCTCCGCTTCTTGCGGCATCGTGCTAGCGGGGCAGGGGCGGATTTGCAAGGGCGAGGCGTTGTGCCCCGCCCCTGCAATATCGTGTCACTTCCAGATTTCCGGCTCCACCCCGCGGGCGAGGCCCGGATGCGCGGCAATATGGAAGCGCGGTTCCTGCCCGGCCTTGCGCTGGGCAAGGTAGTCGCGGGTCAGCGTTGCCACCACGCCCGACAGGGCGACAATGGCGATCAGGTTGATTGTTGCCATCAGCCCCATCGAGGCATCGGCGAAATCGAACACCGTGGCGACCGCCTGAAGCGCCCCCCAGATCACCATGATCAGCACCAGCCCGCGCAGGCCGGTCAGGGCGCCCTTGTGGCCCAGACCCAGAAACTCCATCGCGCTTTCACAATAGGCGTAGTTGCCGATGATCGAGGTGAAAGCGAAGAAGAAGATCGCCACCGCCACGAAGATCGCGCCGAAGCCGCCGAAGTGATGGGTCAGGGCGGCCTGCGTCAGGGCCGTGCCGGTCACGCCATTCGTCGGATCCAGCACGCCGGACAGCAGGATCATCACGGCCGTCGCGGTGCAGACCAGCAGCGTGTCGATGAAGACACCCAGCGCCTGCACGAACCCCTGACTGGAGGGGTGGTGCGGCGCCGGGCTGGCGGTGGCCGCGATATTCGGGGCCGAGCCCATGCCCGCCTCGTTCGAGAACAGGCCGCGCTTGATGCCGTTCATCGCGGCGGCGGCAATGCCACCCGCTACGCCACCCGCCGCTGCGCCAAAGCCGAAGGCGCTGCCGATGATCTGGCCCAGAACGCCGGGAACTGCCCCGATGTTCATGACCAGCACGACGATGGCCAGCAGCAGATAGACGCCTGCCATGAAGGGAACCACGATTTCCGCCACGCGGGCGATCTGACGCACGCCGCCGAAGATCACCACCCCGGTCAGTGCCGCGATGACGAGCCCGCTGGCCAGTTTCGGCACGCCGAAAGCCCCCGCAAAGGCATCAGCGATGGAATTGGCCTGCACCGCATTGAACACCAGCCCGAACGAGATGATCAGGCAGACCGAGAAGATGGCACCCAGCCAGGGCAGCCCAAGCCCGCGCGAGATATAGAAGGCCGGGCCGCCGCGATAGATGCCGCCCTCGGCCCCGTGGGTCTTGTAGAGTTGCGCCAGCGTGCTTTCGGCATAGGCTGTCGCCATGCCGACCAGCGCCACCATCCACATCCAGAAGATCGCACCGGGGCCGCCAAGGTAAAGCGCCACAGCGACGCCGGCGATATTGCCGGTGCCCACCCGCGAGGCGAGGCTGACGGTCAGCGCCTGAAACGGCGAGATCCCGTCGCGGTCCGTCGCACCCGATCCCAACACGCAGCGGAACATCTCGGCGAAATGGCGGAACTGGAGGAAGCCCAACCGCACGGTGAAAAACGCGCCAACGGCCAGAAGGCCGTAGATCAGCACATAGCCCCAGAAGACTGTGTTCAGAAACCCGATGATTGCTGTCATGCGAACTGTCCTTTCACTCTTGCGCCACGGGGCCAGCGCGGCGTCACCTTGCTCTCTCATTACCGGGATGCACCCTTTGGCTGAAACTGGCAAAGGGTTTTCGCCATCTGGCCGTGCGATGCAGCGGTGTTTTCTGGCGATAAACATGAAAAAGCCCCCGCCGGAACCCGGCGGGGGCCTATATTCAGCAGTGCTGAAACTGATCAGGCCAGAGCGGCCTTGGCTTGTGCGGCGATGGCGTTGAACGCCTCCGGCTCGTGCACGGCCAGATCGGCCAGAACCTTGCGGTCAACCTCGATCCCGGCTTTCGCCAGACCGTTGATGAAGCGCGAATAGGTCATCTCGATGTCATACAGACGCACAGCGGCGTTGATGCGCTGGATCCACAGGGCGCGGAAGTTGCGCTTGCGGGCCTTGCGGTCGCGGGTCGCATACTGGTTGGCCTTGTCAACGGCCTGAGTTGCGGTGCGGAAGTTGGTCGAACGGGCGGCGTAGTAACCCTTCGCAGCCTTGATGACCTTGCGGTGACGGGCGTGGGTGACCTTGCCGGATTTGACGCGGGACATATCTGGCGCTCCTTAGCGGTTATACGGCATGTATTTCTTGACGATCTTCTCATCGGCGTCGCACAGGATCATGGTCCCGGATGCATCGCGGATGAACTTCGTCGAGCGTTTGATCATGCCGTGGCGCTTGCCCGCCACACCGGCCTTGACGCGGCCCGAGGCGGTGAAGCTGAAGCGCTTCTTGGCCGCCGATTTGGTCTTCATCTTGGGCATTTCCATCTCCTCGTTGAGGGTGAACGCGCGACTCGGCAATGCCACACCGGCCGGCCGCGCGGGGATAGAGCGGGCCATATAGGGCCCGTCCGGGAAAAGTGCAAGTGGGTCAGTGCCGGAACTGGCCGATCACCCGGTAAAAGGCGTTCGGAATGTCGCGCACCTCGTAGCCGCCGGGCTTCTTGGTAAAGGCAAAGACGATTAGGACACCGGCGATCAACACGATGATCGAGGCCGCGCGCGGGGCGCGGCCATCGGTGAGGGCGGAAATCACTGCCGGGACGGCCAGAACCGCAAGCACGATACCAACAACAAGGAACAGATCGGGATTCACGCGGCCACCTCCGGGTTATCCCGTCAGATTACTCGGCCTCGGCGCGGTGAATCAACCGTTCATCACAGGGCGCGACACGCAGAATATTGGTCGTTCCGGTGACATTGAACGGCACGCCGGCAGTCACGACGATATGTTCCTTCTCGGTGGCAAAGCCCTGCTCGCGCGCAGCGCGAACGGCCGAGATCACAGCCCCCTTGAAGCGATCCTGCTCTTCGGTGATCACGCAATGGGCACCCCAGGTCAGGCAAAGACGGCGCGCGGTGCCGACAAGCGGCGTCAGGCCGATGATCGGCACGCGCGGGCGTTCGCGCGCGACGAGACTGACAGTGGTGCCCGACTGGCTGAAACAGCAGATCGCCTTGATGTCGGCGGATTCGGCAATCTCGCGCGCGGCGGCGACGATGCCGTCCGCGACCGAGGTGCGCACCACCTTGCGGCTGGCCTCGATCACGTCGCGGTAGGTGCTGTCGCTTTCCACGCTGATGGCGACGTTGTTCATCGTCGTCACTGCCTCGATCGGGTAGTTCCCGGCGGCGCTTTCGGCCGACAGCATGATGGCATCGGTGCCTTCATAGATCGCGGTTGCCACGTCCGACACCTCGGCCCGCGTGGGCACCGGGCTTTCGATCATGGATTCGAGCATCTGCGTCGCCACGATCACCGGCTTGGCAGCGGCGCGGGCCTTGCGGATCAGGCGTTTCTGGATCGGCGGCACGGCATGGACCGGCAGTTCCACACCCAGATCGCCGCGCGCCACCATGATGCCGTCGGCCACTGCGAGAATCGCGTCATAAACCTGCACGGCGGCAGGTTTTTCGATCTTGGCCAGAATGGCGGCGCGGCCATTGGCCAGTGCGCGCGCCTCGATCACATCCTCGGGGCGTTGCACGAAGCTGAGCGCCAGCCAGTCCACGCCCAGTTCGCAGACGAATTCCAGATCCTTGCGGTCTTTTTGCGACAGCGCGGCCAGCGGCAGCACAACATCGGGCACGTTCACGCCCTTGCGGTTGGAAATCGTGCCGCCCACCGTCACGGTGCAATCGGCAAAATCCTTGCCGCAGGCCTCGACCTTCAGGCGGATCTTGCCGTCATTGACCAGAAGGGAGGAGCCGGGTTCCAGCGCCGCAAAAATCTCGGGATGGGGCAGTTGCACACGGGTCGCATCGCCCGGCGCATCGTTCAGGTCCAGACGGAAGCTTGCGCCTTCCACCAGTTCCTCGGCGTCATTGGCGAAAGTGCCGACGCGCAGTTTCGGTCCTTGAAGATCGGCGAGGATGGCGATGGGGCGGCCGGTATCGGCCTCGATCTGGCGGATGATCTGATGCCGGGCACGGATGTCCTCATGCGCGCCATGGCTCATGTTCAGGCGGAACACATCGGCGCCCGCCTCAAACAGCTTGCGGATGGTTTCGTAATCCGACGAGGCCGGGCCCAGCGTGGCCACGATCTTGACATTGCGCATGCGTCTCATTCCAGCACGTCCTTGGTTCTTCGCGCGCGTCTCGGCGGCGGTCGTTTGCGTCGGGCCGCGTTCCTTATGGCCGAATTCCAGCCTTCGGGCAATGCTGCATATGTTAGCGTTAACATTGCCCTGCGGCAAGGGAAAAGGCGCCGAAACCGCTTCGCCATTCCCTTTTACGGGCCAATCCCCTAATGGAAATGACGTTACTGGATGACGCGAGAATGACAGTGCAACCCTATTCCATTGAAGGCGCTACACGGCCCGGTCGTTGGCTGATTACCTGCGACCATGCGACGAACCAGGTGCCGGATGACATTGGCGGCGGTAATCTGGGCATCGCAGCCGAGGATATGGCCCGCCATATCGCCTATGACGTGGGCGCGGCGGGGCTGGCACGGGCGCTGGGTGTGGCGCTGGACAGCCCGGTGATCTGTTCCGATTTCTCGCGTCTGGTGATCGACCCGAACCGGGGCGAGGATGACCCGACGCTGGTGATGAAGCTGTATGACGGCACCATCATTCCCGCCAACCGTCCCGTTGATGCAGCAGAAGTCGAGCGTCGGCTGGAGACGCTGTATCGCCCCTATCACGACGCGCTGGAGGCACTGGCCGCGCGGCGCGACGATACGGTGTTGCTGGCGATCCACAGCTTCACCCCCTGTCTGCGGGGCATGTCACCGCGCCCGTGGCAGGTGGGCGTGCTTTACAGCCATCTGGATGACCGGCTGTCGCGGCCGTTGATCGACCTCCTGAAGGCGGAACCGGATCTGTGCATCGGCGACAATGAGCCCTATTCCGGTCATCTGCCCGGTGACTCGGTTGACCGCCATGCCTTGCAGCCGGGGCGGCACAATACGCTGATCGAACTGCGCAACGATCTGATCGGGACAACCGAAGCACAGGAATACTGGGCCGCGCGGCTTGCACCGATTCTGTCTCAGGTGCTTTCGGGGCTTTGACCGGGGACAATCCGGCGTCTGATCCGGTGGTGTTTCCCGTTCGCCCCATAAATCTGGCGAAAGTTTGACGAAACCGGGGCGGGACGTCAGAGTGGGGCACTGAACCGGAGTCTTGCCATGGAACTGCTTGGAATGTTGCTGACACTGCCGCTCGCCCTTGTGGGGATGAGCTTTGCGGGCCATCACTCCGGTTCAGACGATGACGAAACCAGAACCGAAGAGGAAGAGCAGGCCACCGATGGCGACCTGCTGGATGCGGCGCGGGGCTGAGGCCGCGCCGCGCGGGGGTCAGACGGCAGCCTTGCGCATCTCGTCCAGATAGATTTCGCGCATCCGGGTGGCCACGCGGCCAACCGCGCCGGTGCCAACAGCCGCGCCGTCGATTTCCACGACCGGCATCACGAAGGCCGAGGCCGAGGTGATGAACGCCTCGTCGGCCTTCTGCGCCTCGTCGATGGTGAAATTACGTTCCTCGACCTCCATTTGCGCTTCCTTGGCGAAACGCAGCACGGCGGCGCGGGTGATGCCGTGCAGGATGTCGGAAGACAACGCGCGGGTGATGATCTTGTTGCCCTTCACGATATAGGCGTTGTTCGAGGTGCCTTCGGTCACGAACCCGTCCTCGACCAGCCAGGCGTCATCCACGCCCGCTTTCTTGGCGGCCATCTTGGCCATCGAGGGATAGAGGAGTTGCACCGTTTTGATATCGCGGCGGTGCCAGCGGATGTCGGGCACCGAGATCACGCGCCAGCCGGTCTTTGCCGCCGGGCTATCGGCCAGACCGGGCTTGGCCTGCGTGAACAGAACGACGGTCGGGGCGGTATCGGCGGGCGGATAGGCGAAATCGCGGTCGCCCGGATTGCCGCGCGTGACCTGCAGATAAACCATGCCCTCGTCGATGCCGTTCCGCGCCACCAGTTCGCGGTGGATGGCCAGCCATTCGGCATTGGAATGCGGGTTGGTCATTTCCAGCTCGGTCAGGCTGCGGGCCAGACGTTTGCAATGGCCGTCGAAGTCGATCAGCTTGCCATTCAGCACGCTGGTCACCTCATAAACGCCATCGGCCATCAGGAAGCCACGGTCAAAGACCGAAACCTTCGCCTCTTCTTCCGGCAGGTAGTCCCCGTTCACATAGACGGTGCGGCTCATCTTGAATTTCCTTTGAATCTTGCCCGGAACCCCCTGCGGTGTGCGGCAGAAGAAACGGCAGGTCAAGCATTCATCCTCGCCGCCATGCCGCACACGCAATGCTGCATACGCAAATCGGACTTGCCATTTGTTGCGCAACAATCTAACCAATCCATCGACATCCCTGAAATTTACTTGCCAAGAGGCGCCCATGAGCTTCCGCATCCAGCCTGCCGCCCCCGCCCGTCCGAACCGTTGCCAGCTGTTCGGGCCCGGCTCGCGTCCTGCCCTGTTTGAAAAGATGGCGGCCTCGGCGGCGGATGTGATCAATCTTGATCTGGAAGACTCGGTCGCGCCCGCTGACAAACCGCAGGCGCGCAAGAATATCATCGAGGCGATCAACACGATCGACTGGGGCAAGAAATACCTCTCGGTCCGCATCAACGGTCTGGATACGCCGTTCTGGTATCGCGATGTGGTCGAGGTGCTGGAAGGCGCAGGCGACCGGATCGACCAGATCATGATCCCCAAGGTAGGCTGCGCCGCCGATGTCTATGCGGTGGATGCGCTGGTGACAGCCATCGAACGCAACATGGGCCGCACCAAGCCGATCAGCCTTGAGGTCATTATCGAAACCGCCGCTGGCATCGCCCATGTCGAGGAAATCGCCGCTTCCTCGCCGCGCCTGCAGGCCATGAGCCTTGGCGCGGCCGATTTCGCGGCCTCGATGGGGATGCAGACCACCGGCATCGGTGGCACGCAGGAAAACTATTACATGTATCGGGACGGCGCGAAATACTGGTCGGACCCGTGGCACTGGGCTCAGACCGCCATCGTTGCCGCCTGCCGCACCCATGGCATCTTGCCGGTCGACGGCCCCTTCGGCGATTTCAGCGATGATGAGGGCTTCCGTGCGCAAGCGCGCCGCTCGGCCACGCTGGGCATGGTTGGCAAATGGGCGATCCACCCCAAACAGGTCGCGCTGGCCAATGAGGTATTCACCCCGTCGGAACAGGCCGTGACCGAAGCACGCGAAATTCTTGCCGCGATGGAAGAGGCCAAGGCCGCAGGGCAGGGTGCTGCCGTCTACAAGGGCCGTCTGGTTGACATCGCCTCGATGCGTCAGGCCGAGGTGATCGTGCGTCAGGCAGACATTATCGCGGCATCGTGATGAATCGTTGACAAGCTGCTGCCTTTGGTCGCAGTCTGGCTTCACGAAAGATTAACAATTCATCGCTCACCGAAGCGATACCCGCGCCGCCAGCGGGGAGAGGAGGCCCCCGGCGGCATCACGGGAGGAGCAGACCCCGCGATCACATCGCGGGGTCTTGCCGTTTCGGGGCGCCGCAGGTGCTCGCCTGACCGGCAAGCGGCAGCCGCACCTCGGTCAACAGATCTTCCTCGGCCACCTCGGACGGATCGTTCAGATAGACCTCATAAGCTACTCTCCCGGCGTGTTTCTCACCGGAGGCGGGATACCAGTCGTCGGCCAGCCAGCGATAGGCTTCGGGCAGGTTGGTGTAAGGGCCCTTCACCAGCACGACCGCATGACGGCCGGCGGGGTAGAGCACTTCGTCGAACGGGGGATGGATGGGGAAGCCCGGCGCCACCACAAAGCCCGCATGGGCGCGGCAGGCTTCGGGCGCCGTGACGCGTGGATTGTCATAACCGATCATCGCGGCCGCCTGAACCATTGGCCAAAGCCCGCTGACGCTGACCAGATCGGCGGCCTGACGGAACAGCGGCCCGACCTGATTGTAAGGGCCCTTGTAAGGCAGGGCAGCGATCCGGGTTTCGGGGATCGCGCGGATGTCCACGGTGAATGTCATGCCTTCCTCCGTTCGGCGGCGGTTTGGCGCAGGGTTTCGGCTGCCCGAGCCTCAGTCAAGTTGCAATTCCTGCGCGTCGCCTGCATATAAGCCGCAATCGCAGTGCGGAGAGTGTCATGACCTATCTCGAATTCGAGAAGCCCCTTGCGGAGATCGAAGGCAAGGCCGAGGAGCTGCGCGCCCTCGCCCGGCAGAACGAGAAGATGGATGTCGAGAAAGAGGCCGCCGCGCTTGACCGCAAGGCCGAGCAGCTTCTGAAAGACCTTTACAAGGATCTGACGCCCTGGCGCAAATGCCTGGTCGCACGTCATCCAGACCGCCCGCATTGCAGCGACTACATCGACGCGCTGTTCACCGAATACACACCGCTGGCCGGCGACCGGAACTTTGCGGATGACCATGCCATCATGGGTGGCCTCGCGCGGTTCAACGATGCGCCTGTCGTGGTGATCGGGCACGAAAAAGGCAACGATACCAAGTCGCGGATCGAGCATAATTTCGGCATGGCCCGCCCCGAAGGCTATCGCAAGGCGGTGCGGCTGATGGATATGGCCGACCGTTTCAACCTGCCTGTCATCACGCTGGTCGATACACCCGGCGCCTATCCGGGCAAGGGCGCGGAAGAACGTGGCCAGTCCGAGGCGATTGCCCGCTCGACCGAAAAATGCCTGCAAATCGGTGTGCCGCTGGTGTCTGTCATCATTGGTGAGGGCGGCTCGGGCGGGGCGGTGGCCTTTGCCACGGCTGACCGGATCGCCATGCTGGAACATGCCGTCTATTCGGTAATCTCGCCCGAGGGCTGCGCTTCGATCCTGTGGAAGGACGCCGAGAAAATGCGCGAGGCTGCCGAGGCGCTGCGCCTGACAGCGCAGGATCTGCAAAAGCTTGGCGTTATTGACCGCATCATCAAGGAACCGCTGGGTGGTGCACAGCGTGGCAAGAAAGAAGCCATCGACGCCGTCGGCAAGGCGGTCGAGATGATGTTGAAGGAACTTTCGGGCAAGTCGCGGACGGATCTGGTGCGCGACCGGCGCCAGAAATTCCTCAGGATGGGGTCGAAAGGCCTCGCGGCCTGATCACATCCGCGTGGTTGCCGCAGGATGGCCGCATTTGCGACCGACTGCTGCCACGGCCATGATCCAGTCTTTTCGTCTAGGTGTATCGGACGGAAGGTAATGGTTCATGGCCCCCAATCAGCTTATCCTGAACGGGAATTTTTCGGCTGGAAGCGCCAACTGGTCCGGCACGGACATCGAACTTAATCCCTATACATCCTACGGCGTGTCCGGCGGTTCAAACCCGTCGGCCGGAACCGTCACCGAAATGGATGGCCGGAGCGGGTATCGCACCGTGCTGCAACAGACCGTCACTGTCGCCCGCGACGGTCAGACCGGCACCTTTAGCTTTGACACGGCCCTGCGCTCGGCGCTGACCGGCAATCCGTCTTCCGGCGCCTATACCGTGCAGATTGTCAATGCGACCACCGGCACCCCGATCCTGTCCCAGACCATCTCGCCAACCTCGACCACATGGATCAACCAAAGCTACACCGTCACCTTCCCCAGTGCCGGGAACTACATCATCCGCTTTACCGAGGCCGCCTCGGGGGCGGATGATAGCCTCGGGGCGGTGCTGGACAATGTGTCTCTGCTGGTCTGTTTCGTCGCGGGGAGCCTTATTCGCGCCGAGCACGGGCCACTCCGGGTCGAGGAGGTCCAGCCCGGCATGCGGCTCTGGACTGTCGATCACGGTTTGCAGACCGTTCGCTGGAGCGGCCGCCGCAGGATCAGCCTGGCGCAGCAACTCGCCGATCCCGCGTTGCGCCCGGTGGTCTTTGAACCTGGAAGCCTCGGCGCGGGGCAGCCTGCCCGCAGGGTCCGGGTTTCACAGCAGCATCGCATGTGTCTGCAAGACTGGCGCAGTCAGCTTTACTTTGGTGAAAGCGAGGTTCTTGTGCCAGCCAAGGCACTGGTTGATGGCGATTGTATCCGGATTGATGCCCCGGAACTGGCCGTGACCTATGTGCACTTCCTGTTCGATCGTCACGAAATCGTCGAGGTGGATGGCTGTCTCACCGAAAGCTTTCTACCCACGGGCCTGTCACTGGGCGGGGTTGAACAGGCCGCACAGGACGAAATCTTGCGGTTCTTCCCGCAACTCCGCCATGGCACGTCTGCCATAGACACGGCGCGTCCTGTTCTTTCAGCGCGCGAAGCGCTGGTGCTTGCCGCCTGACCGCTACCACATGGTGTTCGCGGCCCGGCCGGGCCATTCGGCATCATAGGCTGCGCCGTCGAACCGGCCTTCGGTGATTTCGCGCAGCATGTCGCCCACACTGGGCAGGCCCGCCGATTGATCGCCAGCAGTCCAGAGGCCCGCACGGATCAGGGCACGCGCGCATTGCGAATAGACCTCGGAAATCCTGATGACGATGACTGTGCGCGGCACCTTGCCATCGCGGGAGAAGCTGGCGCACAGATCCGTTGCGGCACTCAATCGGGCGGTGCCATTCACGCGCAGTGCCGTGGTGCTGCCCGCCACAAGGAACAGAAGGCTGACCCGTCCGTCCCGCACGATATTGCGCAAAGAGTCGATCCGCTCATTTCCCTTCCAGTCGGGCAGCAGCAGCGTCCTGTCATCGGCGATGCGCACCACCGACCCCGCGTCGCCGCGCGGGCTGCCATCGGTCCCTTCCGGTCCTACGGTGGTCAACACGCAGAACCGCGCCCGTTCGACATGCGCGCGGTAGGCGGGTGTCAGGCGGGGCGTGACCTTGATCCGCGCGGCCTCGCCCGGCGTGCCATAAAGCGCATGCAGCGCGTCTAGATCCTCAACCCATGTCATTACGACCTCTTGCGCGGCTTTTTGGGTTTCGGCTCTGGCGTATCTGCCCACGCGGCCCGCAGGGCGCGCGCGCAAAGCTCGGGATCGTCCAATGCCTCGGAACCGATGATGTAATCCTTGCTGCCCGGATAGGCTGGACCGCGTTCCGCCTCGGGCAGCACGGCCAGCGCGCCGGAGGTGGGCTTGATGAACAGCGTGTCGTCGCAGATAAAGGCCACAGTCCGTCCATCAAGATACAGTGCATATTCGCCGAACATCTTGCGGCTGGTCAGCGGCAGCACCGAAAGCGTATCGAGGATATGCTCGATGGTCGCGGCCTGCGTTGCCATCACACGGCGCCCCGCGCCTCGGCCATCAGCGCGTTGGAGGAAGCTTCGACCTCGCGCTCCAGCCTTGTCATGAACTCGCCATTGCCAAGGCCGGGCGCGATTGCGGGCAGAAACTCCACCACGGCGGTGCCGGGTTTGCGCAAGACACCGCGCTTGGGCCAGAACAGGCCGACATTGGTGCCCACCGGCACGCAATCCTGACCCAACTGTGCATAAAGCAGCGCCGAACCCACCTTGTAAGGGGCCTTCACGCCCGGCGCGACGCGGGTGCCCTGCGGGTAGATGATCAACTGGCCCGGCAGGCTGGTGCCCGATTTCACATCGGCCATCATCTTGAGGATCGCAGCCCCGCGCTTGCCACGGTTCACCGGCACACATCCGATACGCAGCGCATACCAGCCCAGAACTGGTGCCCAGACCAGTTCGCGTTTCATGATGAACTTGCCACGCGGGACGGCGCCGAAGATCAGGATGATGTCCAGAAAGCTCTGATGTTTCGCGGCGATCAGTGCCTCTGCTTGCGGGACAGGGCCGCGCACCTCGGTTTTCAGCCCGGTCAGAAGCCGGAGGCTGAACCGCACCCAGAGGCAGAAACTACGGCAGGCGGTGTGGGCATAGCGGCGGTCGATCAGCGACGGGATCAGCAGGACAATGCCGATGACAAACATCGCCAGATACATCTGGATGCTGAAGATCAGTGACAACAGCCATTGCAGGGGCAGGATGCGGCGCAGCATTCAGGTCAGCTCCTTGAGGCGCGAGAAGGCGGCGAAGCGGGTGGCGGTGAAGGCGACGACAGCAGCCAGCAGGGGCAGGGCGGCGGGCAGCAGCCAGCCCCAGCCGGTAAAGCCGAGGCCGGTCAGAAAGCCGCCCGCCGTATCGGCCGAGGGCAGGACGGCGATGCCGATCATCCCCAAAAGCGCGCCAACGGCCGATCCGGCCAGCGCCCGCAGGGTAAAGCGGCGCACGAAGGCGCGGGCGATATAGCTGTCACGCGCCCCCACCAGACGCAGCACGCGGATCACCTGCGCATTGGCGGCCAGTGCGGCATGGGCGGCCAGCGTGATCATGCCCGCCATGGTGCCCCCGATCAGCAGGATCGACACCAGACCCAGCAGCCGCAGACGCCCGGCTGCCACTGCCAGCGGCCGACGCCAGCGGGTGTGATCGTCCAGCACCGCGCCCGGCGCTTCGGCCAGCAGGCGCTGACGCAGGCCGTCGGCATCGTAGCCGGCGGAATCCTCGGTCAGTTCGACCAGCCGGGGCAGGGGCAGGCTGTCCACCGGCAGATCGGGGCCGAACCACGGTTCCAGCAGCTTGCGCTGTTCCTCGTCGCTCAGTGCGCGGGCGCTTTCTACGCCGGGCGTGGTGGCCAGAACATCCAGAACGGCGCGGGTCTGCATCTCGATCTGGTCGGCTGGGGCAGAGATTCGCACCGTCGCAGTGCGGGCAAGGGCATCGGACCAGCGGTCGGCCATACGCCCGGCCGCCATCGAAAGGGCCAGCGCGAAGACCGCGAGAAAGGTCATGGCGCCTGCCGTGAACGAGGTCAGCCATGCGGTGTGGCCAGACCGTGGCACCACCCGGTCAGATTGCCGGTCGCGGCGCAGAAGCTGGGGCAGGAAATCGCGTGCCATCACAGATCCGCCCCCGCCAGTTGCAGCCGTCGGTTGCTGATGCGCAGTACGCGCGCCGCGATCTGGGCCTTGGCCTGCCGGATCAGGTTCAGGTCATGGGTGGCCACCACGATGGTCTTGCCCATCCGGTTGAGCTCGACCAGCAGGGTCAGAAGGCGCAGCGACATTTCCCAGTCGAGGTTCCCGGTCGGTTCGTCCGCCAGAATGACTTCGGGATCGGTGATGATGGCGCGGGCCAGCGCGGCCCGCTGACGCTCGCCGCCCGACAGCGAGGGGGGCAGGGCATCGGCCAGATGTTTCAACCCGACCCAGGCCAGCAGATCGCCCAGATCGCCGCCGTCGATCTCGCGCTGTGACACGGTCAGCGGCAGGGTGACATTGGCAGCGAGTGGCAGATGATCGAGGAACTGGCAATCCTGATGCACCACCCCGACACGTCGGCGCATATGGGCGACATCATCACGGCCAAGGCTGCGGACCTCACGGTCGAACAGGCTCACATGACCTGCGGTTGGCAGCAGTTCGGCATAGCACAGCTTCAGGAAGGTCGATTTGCCGGCGCCCGACGGGCCCGTCAGAAAATGGAAAGACCCCGGCGCCAGCCGGAGCGTCATATCCGAGAGCAGTTCGCCCCCGCCGTAACTGTAGGCCACGTTCTCGAAGGAAATCACCGGATGCCCCATTGCCGCACGGCGCGCACATTCGCCCAGCGGCGCGGCGGATTCAACCACATGCGCGTTGCCTTGCGGAAAATCCTGTCTGACTTGGGGTTGGACAAGCAACATATCGTTGCTACAACGGAACCAGTAACACGCCGGGAAGGCGGGCGGGAGCGGGACAGGATGCGGCTGATTTGCCCGAATTGTGATGCCCAGTACGAGGTCGCGGAAGATGCGATCCCGACCGAGGGCCGCGATGTGCAATGTTCGAATTGCGGTCATGCCTGGTTTCAGGAACATGCGTCCATCATCGAGGCGCGCGAAGAGGCCGAGGCTTTGAATGCGTCCGTTATGGTGCCGGAACCGGCCGTTGCGCCGGAGCCGGAACCCGAGCCGCCATCTGAACCCGAGCCTCAGGCACCCGAGCCCGAGCCCGAGGCCATTGTTGAGGCCGAACCCGATCCGGCCCCGGCGCCTGCCGTTGCCCCTGTGCGGCGCAGCGGGCTGGACGAAAGCCTGATGGCCGTGCTGCGCGAGGAGGCCGAGCGTGAAACGCAGGCCCGTGCCCGCGAGGAACCGCGTGCGCTGGAGGTGCAGGGCGACCTCGGGCTTGAGACAGTGGGCGCGGTGGCAACCCCCGCAGCCCGGCGCATTGCCCGGCTGAAGGGGATCGAGGACGAGCCGCAGGACGAAGCCGAAATCGAGGCCGTCACTGCCCGGTCGGGCAAGGGGCGTGATCTTCTGCCGGACATCGAGGAAATCAACTCCACCCTGCGTCCCTCCAGCGAACGTGACGGGGCAGGGGATTTACCCTCACCAGCCGCGCAGGCGCGCGGCAGCAGCTTCCGCACGGGCTTTGCGCTGATGCTCTTGATCGCTGTCGGTCTGGCTGCGGCTTATGTCCTTGCGCCGAAGGTGGGGCAGCAGATCCCCGCGCTTGCCGAACCCATGGCAGCGTATGTCGGGGCGGTGAATGCGGCGCGGCTATGGCTTGACGGGTTGATGCAAAGCGCCATTGCGGCCTTGCAGGGCTGAGGCCCGGTCTCAGAACAGTTCCAGCAGACGCTTCAGATAACCGCGTTCGTTTTCAGCGCGTTGCTGTTCACCTGCGCGGCGACGGATTTCGTCCAGCAGATCCTGCGCGCGACGGTAGACATCCTGCCCCTGTGCCATGTTGCGGTCAGACCCGATCGCGCGGCCGGTGTCGCCGGTTTCACGGCCCAGCGGATCGCGCGACCGGCCGGGTTGCGCGTTGCCGCCCGGTTGCTGTTCGCCCTGATCCGCGCGGCGTGCCGCGCGGGCGGCCTCGTCCAGCGCGCGCATGCCCTGTCGCAGCCCGTCCATCGCCTCGGCCTGTCGGTCCAGTGCGCCCGACAGATCACCCTCGCGCAGTGCGCGCTCGGCCTCGTCCATCGAGCGTTCGGCTTCGTTCAGCGACTGGCGGCCCTCTTGCCCCTTCTCGCTGCCCTCGCCGGGAAGCTGGCGGTTGCCCAGCCCATCCAGCCGTTCACGCAATTCGCGCTGACGTTCGGCCAGACTGCCGCCTTCGCTCTGGCTGCCTTCGCCCTCATCACCCTGCTGCAACTGGCGGAAGGATTCGTCCGACAGATCCTGTTGGTCGCGCAGCGTTTCCTGAAGCGCACCCATGCCGGGCACCGAAAAGCCATCGTCGCCCCCGCCCCCTTCGGTGATCTGCAAGTTTTCCAGCAACTGCTGCAACATTGCCATGGCCTGCGCGGCTTCGGCCATCTTGCCTTCCTCGATCAGGCGCTGGATTTCATCCATCATTTCCTGAATCTGGTTGCCGGTGATCTGCATGCGCTCCTGATTTTCGGCCTGCTGGCCATCCGGGTTGCGCTGGGCACGTTCGGCCAGCATGCGCACATAATCCTGCGTCGCCGCGCGCAGTTCTTCCATCAATTCCTGAATCTCGGCCGGATCGGCGCCGTTGCGGATCGCCTCATTCAGCCGGTCCTGCGCCCGTTCCAGCCGGGCACGGGCCGAGGCCAGATCACCTTCCTCGACCAGAAGTGCAATTTCCCAAAGCTCTTTCGCCAGTTCGTCGCGCAATTCCGGTGTCAGCGAAGCGGCATTTGCATCCAGCTTGACCATGGCCGTTTTCAGCCGCTCGAAAGTCTTTTCATCGCGGATCAGGCCCTCGGGCTGATGGGTCATGGCGCGGAAGATCTGTGCCGTACGGGGGGCATTCGTGCGGTTCCACAGCAGATCGCGCCGCATTTCGATGATGGCGGCGGCCAGCGGGTCGAAGAAGCGTTTGCCGGGCAGCACCATCGACAGTGGCTTGGTCTGGCCGGTCTGGCCGCGCGCATCGGTGACTGCAAGCCGCACCTGCACCGGCATATTTGCGAAGGGATGTTCCGAGATGTCCTCGACCAGCGCATCCTCGAATGCGGCGCGGTTGCCACTGATCGGCAGCGGCAGGTCCAGCGTCAGGGGCGCACGCGGCTCTGGCTCTGTCGCAAGGCCATAGCGGCGGTCTACCTGCGGCAGATCCAGCGTGGCGCTGACGTTGCCGGACGCGATGCCGTAATCATCCTCTGCCGCGAAGGGCAGGCGCATCTTGCCGTCGCGTTCCCGTGTGACCGTGCCGGTGACCTTCACGGACGGTGCGGTATCGGGGCGCACTGCCACTTTCCATTCGCGCCCGCCCCGCCCACTGATGGCAATGGCGCCACTTTGCATCACCTCAAAGCTTTGCGCCGGGTCCGAGGCGGCATCGGGCCGGGTGCTGCCCGACACGGTTTCATCCAGCGTCAGCGCGCCGATATCGCCATAGAGCCGGATCTGCACCTTGCTGCCCTGCGGCAGGTCCAGTGGCCCGGCCGGGACATCGTTCAGGTAAAGCGCAGGCTTTCCGGTATAAAGCGGCGGCTGGGCCCAGCCCTCCCACGAGGGGCCGGCCATCATCGCCTCGGCGGCACCGGGGGCGAGGCCGGACACGCTGGCCACCCGCCAGATCGACCCGAACAGCAGCGCCATCACCATGGCGGTCAGCGCCATGTAGCGCAGCCCGAAGGGGTCACGTTCGGCCAGCCGCAGATCGGGGCGCACAGGGCGAGCGGTGGCAGCGCGGGCGGCCATGCGGGCGCGATGCGCCTGCCAGACCGCGACCGAAGCCGGATCAGTGCCGCCCACCGCCTGTTCGTCGGTCAGCGCCGAAATCGGCTGTCCGGGCAGGGAGGCATCCAGCCGCGCCAGCGCCTCGGCCCGTCGGGGGGCGTGAAAGCGGCGCAGCCCGCGCCACAGCGCCCAACCGGCACCAAGACAGGCAGCAACAAGCCCGGTCCAGGCCGCTTCCAGCGGCAAAATATCCTGAAGCCCGAAGGTCAGCGCCGCCAGAACCAGCAGCGCAACAGTCCACAACGGCCAGAAGGCGCGTGACAGGCGTTCGGCCCAAAGCCCCGCCCACGTCAGCCGAAGCGGCCAACGGATACGGTGGAACAGCTCGGGCGCGGGTTTCGCCTGCATTGCCTCCGTCACGGTTTGGGCTGCGAAGTCACAGCCAGGATGGCAGCTTATCGCGGCTCAGCATATCGTCATAGCTCGGGCGTTCCCGGATGACAGCGAAGTGATCGTCGCGCACCAGCACCTCGGGCACAAGGGGGCGCGAGTTGTATTCGTTGGCCATGACCGCGCCATAGGCCCCGGCCGAGCGGAAGGCCACCAGATCGCCTTCTGCCAGCAGCGGAAGATCGCGCGCCTTGGCGAAAGTGTCGCCGGTTTCGCAGATCGGCCCTACGATATCGAAAGGTTGGGTCGGCGTGGCGGGGGCAGGTTCGGCCACCGCGACAATATCATGGTGCGCGCCATACATCGCAGGGCGGACCAGATCATTCATCGCAGCGTCAAGGATCAGGAAATCGCGGCCCTCGCCGTGTTTCACATAGATCACCTGCGACACCAGAACGCCGGAATTGCCGGAAATCAGCCGTCCGGGTTCAATCTCGATCTCGCAGCCCAGATGGCCCAGCTTTTCCTTGATCAGCGCGCCGTAATCCAGAGGCAGCGGCGGCGCCTCGTTCGAGCGGGTATAGGGGATGCCCAGCCCCCCGCCCAGATCGAGGCGGCGGATCGTGTGCCCGTCAGCCCGCAGCGCGGCAGTCAGGTCGGCCACCTTGTCAAATGCCTGCCCGAAGGGGTCAAGCTCGGTCAGTTGGCTGCCGATATGGACGTCGATGCCTACGATCTCCAGCCCCGGCAGACGGGCGATTTCGGCATAGACTTCGCGTGCGCGGGCGATCGGGATGCCGAACTTGTTTTCGCTTTTGCCGGTGGCGATCTTTTCGTGGGTTTTGGCATCCACATCCGGGTTCACCCGCACGGTGACCGGCGCGCGCAGGCCCATCGAGGCCGCGACCTCGGACAGCGCCCGCATCTCGGGTTCGCTTTCAAGGTTGAACTGGCGGATGCCGCCTTCCAGCGCGAGTCGCATTTCCGCGCGCGTCTTGCCGACGCCCGAGAACACGATGCGGTCGCCGGGAACCCCTGCGGCCTTCGCCCGCAGATATTCACCGATGGAAACCACATCCATCCCCGCGCCCAGATCGCCCAGCAGCTTCAGCACAGCGACATTGGACAAGGATTTGATGGCAAAGCAGACCATGTTTGGCAGCGGGTCCAGTGCCTGTTTGAAAAGCTGGTAATGCCGGGTCAGCGTGGCGGCGGAATAGCAGTAGAACGGCGTGCCGACCGTGGCTGCGATTTCGGTCAGCGGCACATCCTCGGCGTGCAGGGTTCCGTTACGATAGATGAAGTGATCCAAGCGCGCCTCCTGAAACGGTCGTCCCGGCTATATCAGAACCCGCCAGCTTCGCAATCAACGGTCACCGCACCGGCGCGGTGCGGAGGAACAGGTACAGCGGCAGCCCGCAGCCGGGGCCAAGCAGAAAGGTCACCGGCAGGGTGATCAGCGCCAGCCAGTTACGACGCACCCATGTTTCCGCAATCGCCCAGAGGCCGAGCGCGATAGCGGTGATCAACGTCTCGGACGGGCCGGAGAACCGCGCCACTGCGGCGGGCAGGCCATGGGCCAGAAGGAGCGACAGCGGATGCAGCGCCCCCGCCAGCGCCAGTGCCAGATAGAGAAGCCGCAGCGCCGACATCAGAGGCCAATCCCGATTCCGATGCCGCCGATGCGGGTGCCGATCCTTGCGCCATGCGGTGTGACGCCGACCCGTGCCGCGCCGATGCGGGTGCTGACCGATGGTGTGACTGCCACGCCCGCAGGCGTGGCATGGACGTTCACATTGGTCTGCGGCTCTGCCACCGGGGCGGCGCAGGCGGCCAGCACGATCAGACCGGCAAGCGCCTCCAGCCGGATCATGGGTTTTCGTAGGTCATGCCGACCCGCGCATCGCCGGAAATGGTGACCCCGGTTTGCGCCTCCGGAGTGCGCGGCGGGCCATCAGCACCGCACCCCGCCAGAAGCGCGGCTAGCGCCAGCCCGATCAACCCTTTGCCTGCATTCGTCATTTTCGTCTCCATGACTTTCCGCCGCCTGTCGCGGCACATGGGCCGCAGGCAATCAGGCGGCGAGCGTCAGCGCAACAGCCCCTGCCATCGCGCGATCTGTTCGCGCACCTGAACCGGCGATGTTCCGCCATATGACTGCCGGGAGTTCACGGAATTCTCGACGCCCAGCACCGAATATACACTTTGGTTTATGCCGCCGTGAACGGATTGCATCTCTGCCATGGTCAGTTCGGGCAGATCGCAGCCCTTCTTCTCGGCCATGGCGACCAGCGTGCCGGTCACATGATGCGCTTCGCGGAACGGAAGACCCAGTTCGCGGACCAGCCAGTCGGCCAGATCGGTCGCGGTAGAGAAGCCCGAGGCGGCGGCGGCACGCAGGTTTTCGGTCATCGCCTGCATGTCGCTGACCATGCCGGTCATCGCAGCCAGACCCAGCATCAGCGTGTCTGCGGCGTCAAACACCTGTTCCTTGTCTTCCTGCATGTCCTTGGAATAGGTCAGCGGCAGGCCCTTCATCACGGTGAACAGCGCCACTGTTGCGCCAAGGATACGCCCGAGTTTCGCGCGCAGCAGTTCCGCCGCGTCGGGGTTCTTCTTCTGCGGCATGATGGACGAGCCGGTCGTCCACTTGTCCGACAGCTTCACGAAACGGAACTGGGCCGAGGACCAGATCACCAGCTCTTCAGCAAAGCGGCTCAGGTGCATGGCGCAGATCGCCGAGGCCGACAGGAACTCCAGCGCGAAGTCGCGGTCGCTGACCGAGTCGAGGCTGTTGGCCGTCGGCCGGTCAAAGCCCAAGGCGGCCGCCGTGGCATGGCGGTCGATGGGGAAGGAGGTTCCGGCCAGCGCGGCCGCGCCCAGCGGGCATTCGTTCATCCGCCGCCGCGCATCTTCAAAGCGCGAGCGGTCACGCGCCAGCATTTCCACATAGGCCAGCATGTGATGCCCCCAGGTCACCGGCTGCGCGGTTTGCAGATGGGTGAAGCCCGGCATGATCCAGACGGCGCCTGCTTCCGCCTGCGACAGGAAGGCTTTCATCAGCGCGGTCAGCCCGGCAATCGCCGCATCGCACTGGTCGCGGACCCACAGCCGGAAATCGACGGCCACCTGATCGTTGCGCGACCGCGCCGTGTGCAGCCGCTTGCCGGCCTCGCCCACGATTTCGGTCAGGCGGGCCTCGACCGACATGTGGATGTCCTCATGTTCGACCTTGAAGGTGAAATTTCCGGCTTCGATCTCTGACAAGACCGTGAGCAGCCCTTCCCGGATCGCCTCGGCGTCTTTATCCGTAAGAATGCCCTGCGCCGCCAGCATCGCGGCATGGGCGCGCGAACCGGCAATGTCCTGGCCGTAAAGCCGCTGGTCGAACCCGATGGAGGCGTTGATCGCCTGCATGATGGCATCCGGCCCGCTGCTGAAGCGACCGCCCCACATGGCATTCGCCGTATCCGGGGCGTTTGCGGCGGTCTGGGTCTTGTCGTCTGCGCTCATTCTGGGCCTGCCTTTGTGGAGGGAAAATGCTGCCTGTCCGTGCCGCCGTCCTTTATACGGCCTTGCTGTTCGGTGCAAACCCGGCTGCGGCTGACCTCGCCGCCGCCGATGCCCTGCGCGACGGCGACATGAAAAAGCTGAACTTCGCCGAGGCGCAGGAACTGCCCGAAATCGGGTTGGTCGGGCTGGATGACAGCCCGCGTGCGCTGTCCGAGTTTCGCGGCAAGTGGACTGTGGTGAACTTCTGGGCCACCTGGTGCCCGCCTTGCCGACATGAAATGCCCTCGCTTGGCGCGTTGCAACAGGCGCTGGGCGGGCCGGAGTTCGAGGTGGTGACCGTCGCCACCGGCCGCAATGCCGTGCCCGCCATCGAGGAGTTTTTCGAGGAGGCGGGCGTCACTCATCTGACCGCGCTGCGCGATCCGAAATCGGCGCTGGCCCGCAATGTCGGTATCGCGGGCCTGCCCGTGACGCTGATCCTAAACCCCGAGGGCGCAGAGGTCGGCCGCCTGATCGGTGATGCCGACTGGAACAGCGCCGAGGCGCGCGCCGTGCTTGAGGCGCTGATGCGCTGAGGCTTCAGCGCGCCAGTGCGCTGTGGCAGGGACAGGTGACCATATGGTCGTTGACCATACCCGTCGCCTGCATGAAGGCGTAAACGATGGTTGGTCCGCAGAACTTGAAGCCCTCGGCCTTCAGCGCCTTCGACATGGCCCGCGATTCGGGCGTTTCGGTTGGCACCTCCGCCATGCTGGTGAAACGGTTGACGATGGGGCTGCCGCCGACGAAGCGCCAAAGGAAGGGCGAAAACCCCTCGCGTTCCTCGATCCGCAGAAAGGCACGGGCACCCGCGATGGTGCCTTCGATCTTGCCGCGATGGCGCACGATACCCGGATCGGCCAGAAGGCGCTGCACCTCCGTCTCGCCCCATCCTGCGATGATCTCGGGGTGAAAGCCTTCAAAGGCTGCGCGGAAGGTGTCACGTTTGCGCAGGATGGTGATCCAGCTCAGCCCCGCCTGAAATCCATCAAGGATCAGCTTTTCGAACAAGGCGCGACCGTCGTGTTCGGGCACGCCCCATTCCGTATCGTGATAAGCGACATACAGCGGCTCGGTGCCGCACCAGGTGCATCTGCCTTCCATGGAAAACCCCGCAAAATTAGAACTAAATGTGAACCTTCACCCGGTCTTTACCTTTGGCCGCGCAATCTGCCAAGCGGGAAGCAAGCAGGGGGACGGCCATGGCGATCCGGCAGACAGGCGGTGCGGTGGATGCGGGGCCTTTGTCCGACCCGCTCAGCTTTGCCATTTCCGAACAGGATCGACAGACCATCGCCATGGTGGAACAGGCCTTGCGTGACGGGCGTGTCCGGTTGGCCTTTCAACCCGTCGTGCTGGCCGCGGATCCGCAACGCATCGCCTTTCACGAAGGGCTGATCCGTGTTCTGGATCCGGGCGGCCGCGTGATCCCGGCACGCGATTTCATGGGGGCGGTCGAAGGGCGGGATCTGGGACGCCAGATCGACTGTGCCGCGCTTGATCTGGGGCTGCGCACGCTGGCCCGCCATACTGACATCCGCCTGTCAGTGAATATGTCGGCGCGATCCATCGGTTATCCGCGCTGGATGCGCGTTTTGAAGCGCGGCTTGCAACACTCCCCCACCATAGGGGAGCGGCTGATCCTCGAAATCACCGAAAGCTCGGCCATTCTTGTGCCGGAAATCGTGACGGCCTTCATGGACGACCTGCAACGGGAAGGCATTGCCTTCGCACTGGATGATTTCGGGGCGGGCTATACCGCCTTCCGCCATTTCAAGGAATTCTTTTTCGACGTGCTGAAGATCGACGGGCAATTCATCCGCAACATCCATGCGGACCGCGACAATCAGGCGCTGACCCGCGCGCTGATCTCCATCGCGCGGCAGTTCGAGATGTTCACCGTGGCCGAGGCGGTGGAAACACTGGAGGAGGCGCGATTTCTGCAATCTGTGGGCATCGACTGCATGCAAGGCTACTTGTTCGGCGCGCCGACGCTGAAACCCGTTTTCATGGCTGCGGATCGCAAACATGCGTGAGGGCTGCGACGAATCGCCAAAGTTTCGGCACTTGCGCGCAATCTTCTTGCTCCGGGCCGGAAACTTGCTTACCCCATGCTGCAAGGCGGCAGAGGAGCCCCTCCGCCGCATCGGCCAAGGGAGAGGACTACAGCCATGACGAATGTCGTTATCGTTTCCGCCGGGCGGACTGCCGTAGGCAGCTTCAACGGGTCTTTTGCCAATACGCCGGCACATGAGCTGGGCGCTGCGGTGATCGAGGCTGTTGTGGCCCGCGCCGGGATCGACAAATCCGAAGTTTCCGAAACCATTCTGGGCCAGGTGCTGACCGCCGGTCAGGGCCAGAATCCGGCCCGTCAGGCGCATATCCTTGCCGGTCTGCCGCAGGAAAGCTCGGCCTGGAGCCTCAATCAGGTCTGCGGCTCGGGTCTGCGCGCTGTTGCGCTGGGGGCGCAGCATGTGCAGCTTGGCGATGCCAGCATCGTTGTTGCGGGCGGTCAGGAAAGCATGTCGCTGTCGCCTCATGTCGCGCATCTGCGCGCAGGTCACAAGATGGGCGACATGAAGTTCATCGATTCGATGATCAAAGACGGGCTGTGGGATGCCTTCAATGGCTATCACATGGGTCAGACGGCCGAGAATGTTGCGAACCAGTGGCAGATCAGCCGCGACATGCAGGACGAATTTGCGCTGGCCAGCCAGAACAAGGCCGAGGCAGCACAGAAGGCCGGCCGTTTCAAGGACGAGATCATCCCCTTCACCATCAAGGGCCGCAAGGGCGATACTGTGGTGGATGCCGACGAATATATCCGCCATGGCGCCACCATGGAGGCGATGCAGAAGCTGAAGCCGGCTTTCGTCAAGGATGGCTCTGTCACGGCTGCGAATGCCTCGGGTATCAATGACGGTGCGGCGGCAGTGCTGCTGATGTCGGCCGACGAGGCGGCGAAACGCGGGCTGAAACCGCTGGCACGCATTGCTTCCTACGCGACGGCGGGTCTGGACCCGGCGATCATGGGGGTCGGTCCGATCTATGCCAGCCGCAAGGCGCTGGAAAAGGCGGGCTGGAAGGCCACCGATCTTGATCTGGTCGAGGCCAACGAGGCTTTCGCGGCGCAGGCCTGTGCGGTGAACAAGGACATGGGCTGGGATCCGTCGATCGTGAATGTGAACGGTGGCGCCATTGCCATTGGTCATCCGATCGGTGCCTCCGGCTGCCGCATCCTGAACACCCTGCTGTTCGAGATGCAGCGCCGCGATGCCAAGAAGGGCCTTGCGACGCTGTGCATCGGCGGCGGCATGGGCGTGGCCATGTGCCTCGAGCGCGCCTGATCCTTTTATTCCTGTGGCAATACCGGCGGCGCACTGGAGACAGTGCGCCGTTTGTTTTTCTTCATGCGAAATTTTGCTGCGAATGCAAAAAAACTTTCGCAACATTGTTGCGAAGCGGTGCGCTGTCCGGTAGCAAGATTCCAAGCAGACATTTCAAGGAGGAATCATGTCGAAAGTTGCTCTGGTCACCGGGGGGTCGCGCGGCATCGGTGCGGCGATTTCTGTCGCGCTCAAGAATGCGGGCTATTCTGTCGCGGCGAACTATGCCGGCAATGATGACGCCGCTGCGGCTTTCACCAAGGAAACCGGCATTCCTACCTACAAATGGTCGGTTGCCGACTATGACGCCTGCGCCGCAGGGATCGCCAAGGTGGAGACGGATCTGGGTCCGGTGTCGGTTCTGGTGAACAACGCAGGGATCACCCGTGATGCGATGTTCCACAAGATGACCCGCGCGCAATGGCAGGAGGTGATGGATACCAACCTCACCGGCCTGTTCAACATGACCCATCCGCTGTGGTCGGGCATGCGTGACCGCAAGTTTGGCCGCGTGATCAACATCTCCTCGATCAACGGTCAGAAGGGGCAGGCCGGTCAGGCCAACTATTCGGCCGCCAAGGCTGGCGATCTGGGCTTTACCAAGGCACTGGCACAGGAAGGCGCGCGCGCCGGCATCACCGTGAATGCGATCTGCCCCGGATATATCGGCACCGAGATGGTGCGTGCCATTGATGAAAAAGTCCTGAACGAGCGTATCATCCCGCAGATTCCGGTTGGCCGTTTGGGCGAACCCGAGGAAATCGCGCGCTGTGTGGTCTTCCTTGCTGCCGATGACGCAGGCTTTATCACCGGCGCGACGATCAGCGCCAATGGTGGCCAGTTCTTCGTCTGAGCGAACTGCGACAAAGCCGAAAAGGCCCGCTTGCGCGGGCCTTTTTCTTTGCCTAGACCTTCGACCGGGCGCAAAAATCTTCGGAAGATTTTTGCAAATTTCTTGCAAGAATTTTGCGGGGGCGGATGACGCAGGGCAGGGCAACAGCCATCGGGTTCAGTGCAGTGCTGCTTTGGGCATTGCTGGCTCTTTTCACCATCGGCTCGTCCCCGGTGCCGCCGTTTCAATTGAACGCGATCTGTTTCGCCATTGGTGGCGGGCTGGGATTGGCCCGCGTGCTCGCCAGCGGCGAAGGCGCGGTTCTGCGCCGGGTGCCGTGGTATGTTTATGCCTTCGGGACGATAGGGCTTTTTGGCTACCATGCGCTTTATTTCACCGCCTTCCGCATCGCACCTTCGGCGGAAACCGGGCTGATCGCCTACCTCTGGCCGTTGTTCATCGTTCTGCTGTCGGGCTTGCTGCCGGGCGAGAGGTTGCAGGCCGGGCATATCCTCGGCGCGCTGATCGCCTTCGCCGGGGCGGCGCTGATCGTGCTGGGGCGCGACGGCGGGCAGGCCAATGCGGCCGGGCTGGTCCTTGCCTTCGGCTGTGCGATCACATGGGCAGTCTATTCGGTGGCCTCGCGCGCGCTGGGGCAGGTGCCGACGGCGGCGGTGGCGGTCTATTGCCTGGCGACCGCAGCGCTTTCCGCCATCGTGCATCTTCTGATCGAACCGACGCTCTGGCCCGAAACCGCGACCGGCTGGCTTTCCGTGCTGGCGCTGGGGCTTGGCCCGGTGGGGCTTGCCTTCTTCACCTGGGACATCGGCATGAAAAAAGGCGACATCCAACTGCTTGGTGTCGCCTCTTATGCTGCGCCGCTCCTCTCCACGCTGGCGCTGGTGGTTGCCGGTATCGCGTCCCCATCGCTGGCACTGCTTGTCTCGGCGGTTCTGATCACCGGGGGGGCTGCGCTGGCCGCGCGGTCAAGACCGGCGCGGCCTAGCGCGAAGCGCGGTCAGGCGTGAGACAGCCGCTCGATTTCTTCCTTGATCTTCAGCTTCTGCTTCTTCAGCGCCGCGATTTCGAGATCGTCACTTCCGGGGGCACGCTGCGCCCGTTCAACCATTTCCGACAGGTGTTCGTGCTTTTTCCTCAGCTCGACAATATGCGAAGCGACGGTCATCAAAGCCTCCTGTAATGTGTTCGACAGGGTGATTGCAGCACGGATTCATCCGCTTGTCATCAAAATGTCACCGCTGCATCGCAGCAATTTCGGGCAATTAGCCGAACTGCGCCGAAAGGTCGCCGCCCATGCGCAGGATTTCGTTCGCGGCGGGGGTATAGCTTTCCCGGTCGCCTTCATGTGACGCGCCGTGATGGATGACGAAGGGGGCCAGCAACCGGAAGGGGGTGCGCCCCCCCTTGCGTGCACGCAGAATCACCCGTCGCGCGGCCCTGCCTTCGCGGGGGGCCAAGGGCAGCACACTGGCCGATCCCAGCGTGCCGAGGGCTGACAGAAGATCGGGCAGGGCATCGGCGCCGGCAATCATCGTCAACCAGCCACCGGGACGCAGGCGACGCGCCGCAACAGCAAGCCAGTCGCCAAGCGGAACCGCCTCGACCTGCATGGCCAAGGCGCGACTGGCCACGGGTGAAGGGGTGCCGCCTGGCGGGTAGTAGGGCGGGTTGCAGATCACATGGTCGAAATCACGGCGCAGATCGCGGGGCATGTTGCGCAGATCGCCCTCCGCAACATCCAGCGCGATGCCGTTGCGGGTGGCGTTGCGGCGGGCGAGGTCGGCGTAATCGGGCTGAAGTTCCAACCCTGCGAGGCGCAGGCCGGGCACACGCCAGCCAAGGCACAGCGCGGCTGCCCCGGCGCCGCAACCCAGATCCAGCACGCTCTGCCCCGCCTCTGCCGGACAGGCGGACGCCAGCAACACCGGATCCGTTGCCGCGCGATACCCTTTCAGCGGCTGCCACAAATGCAGCTTTCCGCACAGAAACTTGTCATCGCTCAGTTCGGCGTCAGAAAACATCAGCGCCCCGCATCTATGTCATTGTCGCGCAGGATGGCTTGCGCGATGAAAAGGTCACGGTCCGCAACCATCAGCCGCTGCGGCAGAATGCCAAGGCTTCCGTCAAGGATGCTCATGTGGACGTCGAGCGGAAACACCGCTATACCCTCGCCCTCAAGAAGGGTCGTGGCGAAGGCGATGACAGTCAGGTCTGTGCTGCGCAGGATTTCCTTCATGGTGCAGCAATGTCGGCAAAAGTCGCAGTTGTCGAGGGGATGAACGGGGGCGTTATGGGGTTGGACGAGGCTGCACGGAAACCGCATGATCGCCTCGGCGAATGGCTGGCCGCCGATATGGAGGCAGTGAATGCCATGATCCGGGCGCGCATGGCCTCGGAACATGCGCCGCGCATCCCGGAGGTTACCGCGCATCTGGTGGAAGCGGGAGGCAAGCGGTTGCGGCCGATGCTGACGCTCGCCGCCGCGCGGCTGTGCGGATATGATGGCCCGTTCCACATCCATCTGGCCGCGACGGTGGAGTTCATCCATACCGCGACGCTGCTGCATGACGATGTGGTGGACGAAAGCGCGCAACGTCGGGGGCGGCCGACGGCCAACCTGCTGTGGGATAACAAATCCTCGGTTCTGGTCGGGGATTATCTGTTTGCGCGCAGCTTCCAGTTGATGACCGAGACAGGTTCCATGCGGGTGATGGAGATCCTGTCGAACGCCAGTGCCACAATTGCCGAGGGCGAAGTGCTGCAACTGACTGCGGCGCAGGATCTGGCGACGACCGAAGCCATCTATCTGCAAGTGGTGCGCGGCAAGACCGCCGCGCTGTTTTCCGCCGCGACCGAGGTGGGCGGCGTGATCGCCGGGGCCTCTGCGGATCAGGTTCAGGCGCTTTACACCTATGGGGATGCACTGGGCATCGCCTTCCAGATTGCCGACGACCTGCTGGACTATGGCGGCACCTCTGCGGCCATCGGCAAGAATGTGGGTGATGATTTCCGCGAGCGCAAGCTGACCCTGCCGGTGATCAAGGCGGTGGCGCTGGCCGATGCCGAAGAGCGCGCCTTCTGGGAACGCACGATTGCGCGCGGTCGTCAGGAAGACGGCGATCTGGAGCAGGCGCTGGCCATCATGGCGCGTCACGGCGCGATGGAAGCGGCGCGCGACGATGCGCTGGCTTGGGCCGCGAAGGCGCGGGCTGCCATCGACACGCTGCCCGACCATCCGCTGCGCGGCATGCTGTCGGACCTTGCCGCCTATGTGGTGGCGCGGATCAACTGAGCCATATCGGCCCGCCCCGGATAGATCAGGCCCGACGCGACCCACCAGTCGGGTTGGTCTTCCGCCAGTGTCTCGGACGCCGCAATCGCCTCGGCCTCTTTGGCAAACAGCGCGAAACAGGTGGCGCCCGATCCTGACATGCGCGCGAACAGCGCACCGGGCAGGGCCTCCAGCGCGCTGACCACATCGCCAATCACCGGGGCAATGATCCGGGCGGGAGCCTCCAGATCGTTGCGGGTGTCGCGCAGCCAACCGGCCAGCGCGGCGGCGTCGATCCAGCTTGGCAGCACCTCGGGCAGGGGCGAATTTTTCTTTTGCGGCAGGGCCTTGAAGACCGCAGGCGTCGGCACCTCGATGCGCGGATTGGCCAGCACCACATGTACCTCGGGCAGCGGCGGCAGCCAGTCCAGCTTTTCCCCGATGCCGCGCATCCGGGCGGGGTGCGATGCAAGACACACCGGCACATCCGCCCCCAGCGCCGCGACCGCATCGGCCTGCGCCTGCGTCATGCCGGGCATCCGTCCGGCCATGGCCTGAAGCCTCAGCAACACGCGGATGGCGGCCGCCGCGTCGGCCGATCCGCCGCCGATGCCGCTGGCCGGGGGCAGGCGCTTGTCCAGCACCAGATCCGCCCCCATGTCGCCTGCCACCAGCCGCGCCGCCCGCAAGACCAGATTGTCCTGCCCCGCAGGCACCCCGGCGGCAAAAGGCCCGGTCACCCGCAGGTTCAGCCCGTCCGCCGGGGTGGCGCGCAGGCCGTCGCCGATGCCGGCAAAGACCACCAGACTGTCCAGCAGATGATAGCCGTCCGCCCGCTGCCCTGTGACATGCAGGCAGAGGTTGATCTTGGCATGAGCGAATTCAGTGATCGTTTTCGGCAGCATCGACCTTGCCCAATGGGGCTGCGCCTTCATCGGCCAGCACGCGGTCCAGCCCGATTTCCAGCTTGCGGCGAATGCGTTTCGCCTCTTTTTCTTCGGGATTGAACGAGAGCGCCCGACGCCACTGGAATTGCGCTTCCAGCTTACGGCCGACCGCCCAGTAGATATCGCCCAGATGGTCGGTCACGATCGGGTCCACCGGCTCCATCAAAGAGGCCGCTTCCATCGGTTCCACCGCTTCGTCATAGCGGCCAAGGCGGAAATAGGCCCAGGCAAGGCTGTCAGTGATGTAGCCGCTGTCGGGCTGCGCCGCCACGGCGCGCTTGATCAGGTCCAGCGCCTCGTCAAGGTTCTTGTTCAGCTCCAGAAAGCTGTAGCCGAGGTAATTGAGCACCTGCGGCTGGTCGGGGCTGAGTTCCAGCGCCTTGCGCAGATCGGCCTCGGCCTGATCCCAGCGTTTCTGGCGTTCGTGGCAGATGCCCCGGCTGAAGAAAAGTGGCCAGTCGCGGGCGGTGGGTGTGCCGACCAGCGCGATGGCACTGTCGTAAACCTTGGTCGCATCCTCGAAACGATCCTCGCGGCGCAACAGGTCGGCATAAGCGATCTGCACGCTGAGAAGCTTCGGATAGGTTCGGGCGAGGTTCTGCAACACCTCCAGCGCGGCATCGGTCCGGTCGCTGGACAGCAACGTATCGGCCCGGCCCAATTCGGCCAGATAGAATTCCGGCGCGGTGTTCGGCACCATCGCATAGGTCGCGGCGGCCATGTCATGCTGGCCTTCGGCGTTCAGCAGGCTCGCCGACATCAGCACGGCTTCGGTATGGTCGGGGCGCAGCCATGCGGCCGTGCGGGCGTAGATCAGGGTATAGCTGTTATCCGCCTCGCCGTTCAGCGCCACGGCCATGGTATAGAAGGCTTCGGCGACGCCTTCGGCCGGGTTGGTGGCGATGGCATAGGGCACGGGTTGACCGGCTTCCAGTTGCGCGCGCATCTCATCGACGGCAGGGTCTTGCCCCGGCGCGAAGGCGCTGTCCAGAAGAGCGGTGGCATCGGACGGGCGTTCAAGCTGGCTGAGGATCTGGGCATGGCCCAGAAGCGCCCGACGCACGGTTTTCAGCGGCGCAAGGGCGGGATCTGACAGGATCTTGTCCGCCCCTTCGAAATCGCCGACGGACGCCAGCGCCAGGGCCTTGTGATAGCGGGCGAAAAGCGCGGCCCCCTTCGCTTCTGCGGCCTTGTCGAAGGCGGCCAGTGCCTCGGTCATGCGGCCCTCACCGGCCTCGGACCATGCGCCGACCAATTGATCGAACAGGGTATTGGTGCTTTGGCCGTTTGCGGTGGCGGCGAGGATGGCCGCGTAATTGCCCCGCTTGGCCTCATCCGCCAGAAGGGCGAGGCTGGCGAACTGGCTTTTGCCGCCCAGATCGACAAGCCGTCGGCCATAGGTAGCGGCCGTTTCAAAATCGCCCGAACCCATCGTGGCGACAATCGCACCATTCAGCATATCAATGTTTTGCGGGTCTTTCGCCAGGGCGCGGGCAAACCAGCCCGCCGCCTCGGCATAATTGCTGTCGGTTGCGGCGACACGGGCGGCCAAGTAGGCCCCGGAATCCACGGGCTGTTCTGCGGCGGGCGTGGTCGCGGTCGTTGTTTGCGCGGGTGCGGTTTCAGCCCGTGCCAGCGGCGCGCCCGCGAGGGCGGCTAGGGCTAGGACGAGGGCGGTAGGTCCGAGGCGCATTCAAGTCTCCGCTGGCTGGTCGATATGTCAGACTAGGCTGGCCGCAGGTGCGGCGCAATGCACGGCCAGCCGCGCACCGGCGGCAATGGCGTGAAGTCGCGCAGATGTTATTGCAATCACTTGCGCAACAGCCCCCGCGCCCCGCCGGCGATCAGCAGCGCTACATCAGTCATAGCCCGCGTGGGCGACAGGCCGGGCGGCACGGCAATGTAGCGCGGCTGCCAGTCGGGGTGGAATTTCTGCTTGAAGGCGCGCAGACCCGCGAAATTGTAGAAGGTCCCGCCATGGCGATAGATCAGCCGGCCAAAGCGGTTCCACAGCCGACCGACCGAGCGTTCCGAAAGACCAGCCAAAGGCGCAACGCCAAGGCTGAAGGTTTCCGCACCCTTGCCGCGGTAAAGTTCGATCAGTGACAGGAACAGGAATTCCATCATGCCAGATGCTTCGTCGGGCAGGTAGCGCATCAGATCGACCGACACATGCCGCCCCTCGCCGGGGGCAAGCACATTGGCGAATGCAAGGATCGGGCCACCTTCCGCGCGCCGCACCACGGCGATGGGAAAGCGCGCCAGATACTCCGCATCGAAGCGGCCGACGGAGAAGCTTTTCTCGCGCCCGGCCTTGCCGTCCAGCCAGGCGTTGGAAACCGTGGCCAGTTCGGCGATCAGGGCAGGGGCGTGGGGCGGGGGCAGCAGTTCCATTTGCAGCCCTTCGCGCTCTTGCTTGTGATGGGCGGCGCGCAGCGACTTGAAGGCGGCGCCGGCAAGGCTGAAGCCCTGCAAGGGGATCACGGCCTCTTCGCCCACTTTGTGCAGGGCCATGCCGAGATCGACATAGACCGGCAGAAATCCGGGGCCGACCTCGTAGAACATCGGACGGCAATTGGCGCGCTGTGCCTGATCAATGAAGGCCCAACAGAGGTCGGGCACTTCTTCGGCACGGCCAACGGGATCGCCAAGGGCGACCCATGTGGACCCCTGCACCCCATACATGATGAAGGCGCCGCCTGCGTCCGAGAACAGGAAACGCTTGTCACCCGACAGGCCGATACAGCCTTGCGGGTCGCTTGCCGCCGCCACGATGGCCGCCGCGCGGTCCAGCACACCGGGATCTTGCGCGCGCAACGGGCGGCTGCGCACCGGGCGCAGCGCGAGGTAGAGACCGAAGAACAGCAGGATGGCCGAGGCGACCAGCCCCGCCCGCAAGGCGCGCGGGGTATTTGCGCCATGTGCAATCTCGGTCCACAGGTCGTTGGAATAGGGCGTGGTGCGGTGGACGAAGAAGAAGAACACCGCCGCCGCAAGGACAACCCCCAGCACGAGCGCGAACCACGCCGGGCTGAACACACCCTCGGTCAGCTTGGCCTTCCGGTGAAAGGCGCCCCGGAACGGCAACAGCAGCAGCAGCCCCGCGCCAAGAAGAAGCGCGCTATCCACGTCGAACCCGTTCAGCAGCGAGGCGACCAAGCCGCCCGCCAGCACCGCCTGCGTCAGCCAGAACGCCGCCTCCACGCGCCGGGCCAGGCCATGTGACAGGATCAGCAGCAGCACCCCGGCCACGGCAGAGGCCAGTGTGCCGCCCTCGATCAACAGGGCGGCGATGACATCGCGGTCGGCCATCGCATCGCCCCGGACCGAAGGGATCAGCGAGGCCATCAGCAGGTAAACCCCGAAACCGAAGGTCACCAGCCCCACCAGCGAGGGCACCACGCCGCCCAGCGCCTCGGTCACCGGGCGGCTTTGCGAGGGCAGGCGGCCCATCAGCCGGGTGATGAGCCCGCCTGCCATCCGCGCCTCGTTGACCGAAACGATGACGAAGCCCAGAACGAAGGGCAGGATGTAATAGATCATGCGGAACATCAGCAGGGCGGCGGCGGCCTCGCTGACGGGCACTTCCGGGGGAAGGGTGCCGATGACCACGGTTTCAAACACGCCGACGCCACCGGGGACGTGGCTCAGAATGCCGATCATCATGGCAATGGCATAGATCGCCACGAAGGATGCGAAATCCGGGGTGCCTGCGGGCATCAGAACCCATAGGGTATAGGCCGCCGCCACCACGTCGATCAGCGTCACCGCCAGTTGCCCGGCAAGGCTGCGCGGCGGCGGCAGGCGCAGGTCGAATCGCCAGACCTTCAACGAGCGGTTGCCCCAGGAGATGAACAGGATTACCGCGACCGAGACCACCAGAACCGCCAGCGAGCCCCAGCGCACCAGACCGGGAGACAGCGGCATCACGTCCGAGGCTGCCATCGGATGTATCGCCAGCGCGGCAAGGCCGATCAGGGTCAGGCCCGTGCCAAGGGCCATGGCGATATAGGCGGAAACTGCGGCCACCTCGAAGGCATTCAGCCCGAAGGCGGAATAGATCCGATAGCGCACCGCGCCACCCGACACGATGCTGACGCCGATCGTGTTGCCGAAGGCATAGCCCAGAAAGCCGCCCAGCCCCACCACCCGCCACGGCAGCCGGTGCCCGATGAAATGCAGGGCAAAGACATCATAGCCCACCAGCGCCGCATATCCCACCGCCGTCGCCAGAACCGCGCCGATCAGGCTGTGCCATGGGGTTGCGCGGATATGTGCCATCACATCCGCCGGATCGACCGGCCGCAGCAGGTGATACAGCGCATAAAGCCCCAGCCCGAACAGCCCGATGCCCAGCAGGATCGGAAAGCTCCGGCGCAGGAAAGAGATTGTGGATGCGATCATCTTGGAAATGCAGCCCGTCGCGGTCTTCCGGTCAGGTTCCAGCTAGGGCATAGGCTGGCGCGTGTAAACACTGCGGGCAGGATTGTGACCTGACGGCCGAAGGGATTTGGCAGCGCGCCGCGCATCATGCGGTGTGCTGGACCCGCGCCGGGCTGCCGACGGCATTCCTTGCCATATCGGCATAGATCGCCTCGACCTCGGCCCGGCCAAGGCGCCCGCCTTCCCGATACCAGTTGGTCACGCCGGTCAGCATGGCAATCAGCGCCAGTGTCGCAAGCTTGGTATCGGGCACAGCAAAGACCCCGGCGGCGCGGCCATCGCGCAGGATCGCCTCCAGCGCATTTTCATAGCGACGGCGCAGCGCCTCGATGGCGGAAAAGTTGTCGGGTTCCAGATTGCGCAACTCCATATAGGCAATGAACACCGCATCCGGGCGGTCGATGTGATAGCCGATATGGAACCGGGCGAACTGGTCCAGTCGTGCCTCGGGGCCACTGGCCGGGGGCAGGTCGGCGAAAGCCTCCAGCAGCCCCTCGAGGTGGTCACGCATCAGATCGGCAAGAAGGCTTTGCTTGTCGGGCGTGTAAAGATACAGCGCCCCGGCCTGCACCCCGACCTCGGCCGCGATCTGCCGCATGGATACGGCAGCATAGCCGTGGCGGGCGAACAGATGCTGGGCCGCCGCGCGGATGCGGGGGCCGGTGATTTCGGAATGCGAGCCTGTCTTGCGTGCCATGCGCCCATGCTATCTGAACGCATGTTCAGTTCAACCCCGCCCTTTGGTTCGGCCAGTCCGGCTTGCCCAACCGGCCCGCTGCCCTGTAAGGATGAACTGCACCATGCCAGCGCCGGACCTGACGATGACCGCCTTCCGCCTTTCCCTTGTCGCGCCGCTGGCCCTTGTCGCCTGCACGGCCATGCCGGATCTGGTGCCGCCCGCAGCCCCGACCGGGCCTGCCCCGGCGCTTCAACCCATCGACACGCTTCTGGCCGAGGCTCAGGTGGATACGCCGCCTGCCGATGCGGCTGACGGGCTTGCCGCACGCGCGGCGGCGCTTCAGGCCCGCGCGGCGGCATTGCGGGCACAGCGCCTGACCACGCCGGACCCTGCCACCCTGACCGGCGGCTGATCTCGGCGCGATTGCGCAGGCCGGTTGAACGGGCTAACAGACGGACAGACAAATCACGGAGCATATTATGGTTCAGCCCCTGCGTCTCGGGCTCGCCGGTCTTGGAACCGTCGGCATCGGAGTGGTGAAGATCGTTCAGCAACACGCCGATCTGATCACTGCGCGCACAGGCCGCCCCGTGGTGATCACCGCCGTTTCGGCGCGGGACCGCACAAAGAACCGCGATGCCGATCTGTCTGCCTATGCCTGGGAAACCGATCCGGTCGTCCTTGCGCGGCGTGATGACGTGGATGTGTTCGTCGAGGTGATGGGGGGGCATGAAGGCGCGGCGAAAGCCGCGACCGAGGCCGCCATCGCGGCGGGCAAGGATGTGGTGACCGCGAACAAGGCGCTGCTGGCGCATCACGGGCAGGCGCTGGCCGAAGCGGCCGAGGCCGCGGGCCGCGTCATCCGTTTCGAGGCCGCCGTGGCCGGCGGTATCCCCGTCATCAAGGCGCTGACCGAAGGTCTGGCGGGCAACCGCATCACCCGTGTCATGGGCGTGATGAACGGCACTTGCAACTACATCCTGACCCGGATGCAGAACGCGGGCTTGCCCTATGAAACCGTGTTCGAGGAAGCCCGGCAACTGGGCTATCTGGAGGCTGACCCCAACCTTGACGTGGGCGGCATCGACGCCGGGCACAAGCTGTCGCTTCTGGCCTCCATCGCCTTCGGCACCCGCGTCGCCTTCGACGCGGTAGAGCTTGAGGGCATTGGCAATGTCTCGATCGAGGATATCGAGCTTGCCGATGACATGGGCTATCACATCAAGCTCTTGGGCGTGGCGCAGATGTCCGGGCGCGGGCTGGAACAGCGCATGACACCGTGCCTCGTGCCTGCCGAAAGCCCCTTCGGGCAATTGCAAGGCGGCACCAATATGGTGATGCTGGAAGGCGACAGCGTGGGCCAGATCGTGCTGCGCGGCCCCGGCGCGGGCGAGGGCCCGACCGCCAGCGCGGTGATGTCCGATGTGATCGACATCGCACGCGGCCTGCGGCTGCCCACCTTCGGACGGCCTGCCGCCACGCTGGTTCCGGCGGTGCCTGCCAAGGCCGCGACCCCCGCGCCCTATTACCTGCGGATGACGCTGCTGGACAAACCCGGCGCGCTGGCCAAGATCGCCACCTGTCTGGGTGAGGCGGGCATCTCCATCGACCAGATGCGCCAGATCAACCAGCCGGGCGAGGATGATGATGACGCCATCGTCATCTTCGTCACCCACAAGGCGGCGCCAGCCGACGTGGCACATGCGCTTGCCAGCTTCCAGCAGACCGGCGTTCTGGTCGGCCAGCCTGTCGCCATTCGCATTGAGGAGCTGTAAGGCAGGCTGCGCCAGGGCGTTAGCGGAACCATCCTTGCGGGCTGCCCGCGTGGCGGCTAGGACAGGGCAACGTCTTTAACCGGCCTCCATACGGGGCAGACAACGGGGTTTTTCATGGCAGATGCGGCGCAGTTTCAGGATCGGTTGCTTTCCCTCGGTCTCGCGCGGGTGTCCGAGGCGGCAGCACTTGCCTCGGCTACCCTGATCGGACGCGGCAACGAGAAGGCTGCGGATCAGGCGGCTGTCAATGCAATGCGCGATCAGCTCAACCTGCTCGACATCGCCGGGGTGGTGGTGATCGGCGAGGGGGAGCGTGACGAGGCCCCGATGCTGTTCATCGGTGAAGAGGTCGGCACCGGCAATGGCCCGGCGGTGGACATCGCGCTTGACCCGCTGGAAGGCACCACGCTGACCGCCAAGGACATGCCGAACGCGCTGACCGTGATCGCCATGGCGCCGCGCGGCACGCTGCTGCACGCGCCCGATGTGTATATGGAGAAGCTGGCGATCGGGCCGGGGTATGCGCCCGACACCGTTACGCTGGACATGACCCCGGCGGAACGGGTGGAGGCGCTGGCCCGCGCCAAGGGCTGTGCGCCCGGCGATATCACCGTCTGCATTCTGGAACGTCCGCGCCATGAGGCGCTGATTGCCGAGGTGCGCGGCACCGGCGCCGCGATCCGGCTGATTACCGATGGTGATGTGGCCGGTGTGATCCACTGTGCCGAAAGCGACAAGACCGGCATCGACATGTATATGGGCTCGGGCGGTGCACCGGAGGGCGTGCTGGCAGCCTCGGCGCTGAAATGCATGGGCGGCCAGATCTATGGACAGCTTCTGTTTCGCAACGATGACGAACGCGCCCGTGCCGCCAAGGCGGGAATCGCCGACCTGAACCGCATCTATACCCGTGACGACATGGTGACCGGCGATGTGATTTTTGCCGCAACCGGCGTCACCAATGGTTCGATCCTGTCGGGCATCAAGCGCGAGCCCGGCTGGGTAACGACCGAGACGCTTTTGATGCGGTCGAAGACCGGATCGGTGCGCCGGATGACCTATCGCAGCCCCGTCAAGGGCTAAGGTTCGCTAAAGTCAAAAAGGCCCCCGGTTTCGGGGGCCTTTTGCATTGTGGATGTCCGGTTTTCACTTGTCCTCGGGGCGTAGAACCATTTGCGTCTGGACGACGAGGGCGGCCAGCTTGCCGTCGGCGCGCAGGATGCGGGTCTGCCATACCATCGTCTTGCGCCCTTTGTGCAGCGGCTCTGTCACAGCGCGGGCGGTAGTGCCAAGCGCCACCGGGCGGAAGAAGCTGGTTTTGCTTTCCACCGTCACCGTGCCGTCGCCGTCGCGCAGGTTGAGGAAGGTCGCGGTGCCGCCCATGTTGTCGGCCACACCCATGATGGCGCCGCCATGCAGGACGCCGTTACGGTTGCCCAGTGCCTCGGTCACCTCAAACTCTGCCTCCACCCTGTCAGGTGTGGCGGAAACCAGTCGCAGGCCCAGCAGGCGGGCAAAGGGCGGTTGATCGGCGGCGATGGGCGGAATGTCAGACATGTGAAACTCGGGGACTGAACTGAGAAGAAAACGCCCGCCACCTTGCGGGGCGGGCGTTCGAAATTCACAAGGCCGGATCAGCGGCGGCGGTCGCGCCGGGCACTCATCGGTTGGAACGCCACGCCGACATGGGCGTCGCAATAGGGCTTGCCCGCCTGCGAAGGCAAACCGCAGAACCAGAAATCTTCGGTCGCGGGGTCGCCGATCGGCCATTTGCAGGTGCGCTCGGTCAGTTCCATCAGCGTCAGCTTGCGGGCGCGCTTTTCCACCTCGCGCACCGATGCCAGCGCTTCGGGGCTGATCTCGTTGGCCGAAGGTTGCGGCGGCAGGGGTTGACCTGCCGGAACGATGGCCTTGCGCAGCGGGATCGGGGCCGAGGGCACCGGGGCGGCTGCCGCCGGTTGCGGGGTGGGGCGCTCCGGTGCGGCGGGGCGCGGCTGTTCGGTCATACGCGGTGCGGGTTCCGGTGCGGGGGCGGGCTTCGCCGCCTCGACGCGGGGCGCGGGAGCCTCGACAACCACCTCTTCCTCGTCTTCCTTGCCGCCAGCGCCGCCGACACGGTTCGACAGGCCCAGACGGTGCACCTTGCCGATCACCGCATTGCGGGTCACGCCACCCAGCTCCTTGGCGATCTGGCTGGCGCTCTGGCCTTCAGACCACATCCTCTTGAGCGTCTCGACGCGCTCGTCAGTCCACGACATGCTGTTCTCCGGCTTGGGTCTCCCGCGGCACGGCCGGGCGCGGGGTGGAGGCTATTTTACCTTGCCACGCAGCAGATACAAGCCGCCGTGCAGATAAGACCGCTTCGTCAGAGGGCGATCTGGGTAAAGCCGTCCCGCAGCGCCCTGGACCAGGCCTCGCTCATCGCGCGGAACTGTTCGTCCCCGGCCTCGATCCGCCGTCGCATACTGATCTTGCAGGCGTCACGCTCGATCACGCACATATCCAGCGGCATACCGACCGAGAGGTTGGACCGCAGCGTGGAGTCCATGCTCAGCAGCACCGCCTTCTGCGCGTCGGCCAGCGAGGTTTCGGGCCGCACCACCCGGTCGAGGATCGGTTTGCCGTATTTGTGCTCGCCGATCTGGAGGAAGGGGGTATCCTCGGTGGCCTCGATGAAATTGCCCTCGGGATAGATGAGGAACAGCCGCATCACGCCGCCGCGCCGCTGACCTGCAACGATCATCGAGGCAGAGGCGCTCTGGCGCATCGCATTCATCTTTTCGTCCACCTCGGTGCGGACCGAGGCCAGCATGTTGCCGACAATCTCGGCCACCTTCAGCATGGTCGGCGCTTTCAGGATCGAGGTTTCGCCGTCGGCGTCGGGTTCTTCGATGGCCTCGCGCAGGCGGGCGATGGTGGTCTGCGTGACGCTGAGGCTGCCAGCCGTCATGATGGCGATGACACGCTCGCCCGGTTCTTCGAAAGTGAACATCTTGCGATAGGTCGAGATATTGTCCAGCCCGGCATTGGTCCGGGTGTCCGACAGCAGCACCATGCCTTCATTCAGCAGAAGGCCTACGCAATAGGTCATGTTCGTTTCCGTGAGTGGCGTTTGGCGCAACACTAGGGCTGCGCCCGCGCGGGCGCAACCACCGCTTCGTCACTGCTGTTCCTGCTGCTGGCCCTGCGTGCAGACGGCCACGCGCACTGCCATGGTTTCGGCGCCGGGACCGCGCGCGATGCCGCGGATCGGCGCCGCATCCTGTGCGTCGAAGCCGGAGGAAAGCCGGATGTAGCGTTCATCCGGGCAGCAGGCATTGGCCGGATCGAAACCGACCCATCCCAGACCGGGCAACCAGATTTCGGCCCAGGCATGGGCGGCCTCATGCGCCTTGCCCTCGGCATCCGCGAACAGGTAGCCCGAGACATAGCGCGCTGGCATCCCCCGGTGCCGTGCAATGGCGATCAGGGCATGGGCGTGATCCTGACAGACGCCTTCGCCCAGACCCAGTGCCTCGGCGGCTGTGGTATGCGCCTCGGTCACGCCGGGGCGATAGGCAATCGCCTCTGCCACGGCAGCGGAAAGGCGGTGCGCGGCTTCCAGCGGGCCGTCGGCGCCCTCGGCGGCTTCGGACAGGTCGATCAGCGCGGTATCGACGCGGGTGGGCAGGGTGTCGCGCAGATAGACCTCGGGGCGCACCGTCTCGCGGTGGCCGCGCAGCACGCCTGCGAGGTCACGGGTATCGACCGTGCCGGTGACCTGCACCAGAATTTCACTGACCGGGCCGATGACGGACCAGGCGCTGATCCGGTCGCCCGCGCCGTCGCGGAAGCTGCCGCCCTGAAGCCCGTCTGTGACGGTAACCTTCCAGTCCAGCACGGTCTGCCCTTCGAACACCGAAGGCGTCAGGCGGTGGCTTTGCACCACACCGCGCACGGGCGCGGCATAGCGGTAACAGGTGACATGATCGACGGTCAGACGCATCAGCGCAGATCCCCGCTCAGATAAGATTCATGGATGGCAGTGCCCAGTTCGGCGGAATCACGGATGAACCGCGACAGAAACTCGTGCAGCCCCTCGTCGAAAATCGCCTCGACATTGGTGGTTTCCAGCTCGTTCAGCATGGCGGTGGCCTTGCCCTGCGCGGGCATGGTCCGGCCATAGGCCTTGGCCAGCCGCGTCAGGTGGTTGCCTACCCCGGAAACACAGGTGATGAGCGAGCGTGGGCTTTGCGGATTCAGGATCAGGAAATCCGCAATCTTGGCCGCCGTCACCTCGCCACCATAGGCCCAGTGGAAGGCGCGATGCGCACCCATGGCCCGCAGAAGCGTCGTCCATTGATAATTGTCGAGTCCCGAGCCCACGAATTCGATGCGGGGCAGCAGGACGTAGTATTTCACATCCAGCATCCGGGCGGTGTTGTCGCCGCGTTCCAGATAATAGCCGATATTCAGGAAGTTGTAGCCGTCATTGCGTAGCAGCGTCGCGTCTATGGCGCCGCGCACCATGGCGGTGTGGCGCATCACCCATTCGGTCAGGCGGCTGAGCTCCAGCTCGCTGCGCGGGGTGCGTTCCAGTTGCCGCAACTCCTGAAAGGCGGTGTTCAGCGCGTCCCAGACCTGGCTGGTCAGCGCGGTGCGCACGATGCGGCCGTTTTCCCGCGCCGCCGTGATGCAGCTTGCCACGGAAGAGGGGTTGTCGCGGTCGAAGAACAGCCAGCTTTCAAGGTTGCGCTGCACCGGGTCACCGTATTTGTGCGAAAACCCGTTGGCCGTGCCCGAGGATTGCAGCAGGCTGTCCCATTCGTTGCGATAGCCATGGGTGGAGGGCATCAGCGTGATGCGCGACCCCACTTCCAGCAGCCGCGCCGCAATGTCGGCGCGTTCCATATAGCGGGCGATCCAGTAGAGGTTGTCTGCGGTTCTGCTCAGCATCAATGATTACTCCGCCAGCACCCAGGTATCCTTGACCCCGCCGCCCTGAGACGAGTTCACCACAAGGCTGCCGTCTTTCAGTGCCACGCGGGTCAGCGCGCCGGGCACGAGGTCTATGCTTTCGCCGACAAGGCAATAGGGGCGCAGGTCCACATGGCGCGGCGCGATGCCTTCGGCCACGAAAGTCGGCGTCGTGGACAGCGCGAGCGTCGGCTGGGCGATGTAATTGTCGGGATCGTCAAGGATTTTCAGCCGGAACGCCTCGACCTCGGCCTTGGTGGATTTCGGCCCGACCAGCATGCCGTAACCGCCCGACCCATGCACCTCTTTCACGACCAGTTCGGGCAGGTTGTCGAGCACATATTTCAGGTCATCCGCCTTCCCGCATTGCCAGGTCGGCACGTTGTTCAGGATCGGCTCTTCCCCCAGATAGAAGCGCACCATTTCGGGGACGAAAGTGTAGACCGCCTTGTCATCCGCCACGCCCGCACCGGGGGCCGAGCAGATCGCCACCCCGCCGGAGCGGTAGACATCCATCAGCCCCGGCACACCCAGCATGGAATCCGGGCGGAAGCAGAGCGGGTCGATGAAGGCATCGTCGATGCGGCGATAGATCACATCCACCTTCTTCGGGCCTTCGGTGGTGCGCATCCAGACAAATTCGCCTTCCACGAACAGATCCTGCCCTTCCACCAGCTCGACCCCCATCAGATCGGCAAGGAAGCTGTGTTCGTAATAGGCGCTGTTGAAATGGCCAGGGGTCAGCAGCACAACGCGCGGCTCACCCGTGCATTTCGCGGGTGCGACCGAGGCGAGTGTGCGGCGCAGCCTTTCGCTGTAGCTGTCAACCGGCTGGATCCGGTTTTCGCGGAACAGATCGGGGAACATTCGCATCATGATTTCGCGGTTTTCCAGCATGTAGCTGACACCGGAGGGTGTGCGGCAGTTGTCTTCCAGCACAAAAAACTCGTCCGGCCCGGTGCGCACGAGGTCGATGCCGACGATGTGGCTGTAAACCCCCTTGGGCGGCACGAAGCCGACGACGGCCTTTTCGTAAGCCTCGTTTTCATACACCAGACGTGCCGGGATGCGCCCGGCCTTCACGATCTCGCCCCGGCCATAGACATCGGCAAGGAACATGTTCAGCGCCCGCGCCCGCTGTTTGATACCGCGTTCCAGACGTGTCCATTCGGCGGCGGTGAAGACGCGGGGAAACATGTCGAAGGGGATCAGGCGATCCGGGTCGCCGCCTTCGCCATAGACCGCGAAAGTGATGCCGATGCGGCGAAACAGGGTTTCGGCCTCGGCCTGCTTCATCTGCCTGAGCTCGGCCGGCATTTGCCGCATCCAGTCTTCCAGCCGCGCATAAGGTGCGCGGACTGCGCCATTATCATACATTTCGTTGAAATAGGTCGTCACCGAAGCGCCCCCGATCTTGCTGATTTCAGTTAAGCGCCGCCCCGTCGGACATGAAAGCGGAGGTGGCGGTTTTCGCGGCAAAAAATCGGGAAACCTGCCGGTAACGGGGTCATTTGCTTATATTTTGTGCGAAACTGGCGGAAAATCAGGGTTCAAAGCCTTTCGAATAACCGAATCCGCCTTTGCAGGGCATGAGTAGCCGCCAAGATTTGGCGCCTTCTGGCGGGGCGGAGGGTTGCGCTTGCACCTCCCGCGAACCTAGATGAGGACAAACATGATCGAGGTTTCCCCATGACACTTCCGCTTCCTTCGCCGGTTTTCGATGCCAATGCCGCCGGGGGTGGGCTTGGCAATCTGCCGGAATGGGATCTGACCGATCTTTATCCCGCGCCGGACGCGCCTGAGGTGGCCCGCGACATGGCCTGGCTGGAAAAAGCCTGTGCCGATTTCGCGGCGGCCTATGAAGGCAAGCTTGCGGGCCTCGATGCTGCCGGGCTGCTGTCTTGTGTGCAGGAATACGAGGCAATCGACGTGATCGCCGGGCGCCTGATGTCCTACGCCGGGTTGCGCTACTATCAGAACACCATGGACAGCGAACGCGCCAAGTTCATGGCCGATGCGCAGGACCGCGTGACCACCTTCACCACGCCGCTGGTGTTCTTCAGCCTGGAGTTCAACCGTCTGGAAGATGCGGCGCTGGACCGGCTGCTGGCCGCCAATGCCGATCTGGCCCGCTACAAGCCGGTGTTCGACCGGATGCGTGCCATGCGCCCACACCAGCTTTCGGACGAGCTGGAGCGCTTCCTGCATGACGAAAGCGTTGTCGGCGCTTCGGCCTGGAACAAGCTGTTCGACGAGACGATGGCGGGCCTGATGTTCAAGGTCGCGGGCGAGGAGGAGGAGCTGAACCTCGAAGCCACGCTGAACCTGCTGACCGATACCGACCGCGCGAAACGTGAGGCGGCGGCACGGTCGCTGGCCGAGGTCTTTGACCGGCACATCAAGCTGTTTGCGCGGGTGCATAACACGCTGGCCAAGGAAAAGGAAATCCATGACCGCTGGCGCAAGATGCCCAGCCCACAGCACGGCCGCCATCTGTCGAACCATGTGGAACCCGAGGTGGTGCAGGCCCTGCGCGACGCCGTGGTCGCCGCCTATCCCAAGCTCAGCCACCGCTACTATGCGCTGAAGGCGAAATGGCTGGGTCTCGACCGGCTGCAAGTCTGGGACCGCAACGCGCCGCTGCCAATCGAACAGCCGAAAACCGTGGACTGGGATACCGCACGCAAGACGGTTTCCGATGCCTATGCCGCCTTTTCGCCACGTCTGGCCGAACTGGCCGAGCCGTTCTTCACGCAGGGCTGGATCGACGCGGGTGTGAAGCCCGGCAAGGCCCCCGGTGCCTTCGCGCATCCGACCGTCACCACCGTGCATCCCTATGTGATGCTGAATTACCTCGGCAAACCGCGCGATGTGATGACGCTGGCGCATGAACTGGGGCATGGCGTGCATCAGCGGCTGGCGGCGGCACAGGGGGAGTTGTTGTCCTCCACCCCGCTGACGCTGGCCGAAACCGCCAGTGTGTTTGGCGAGATGCTGACCTTCCGCAAGCTTCTGGACGGAGCCAGAACCCCGGCCGAGCGCAAGACCTTGCTGGCCGGAAAGGTCGAGGACATGATCAATACGGTCGTGCGCCAGATCGCCTTCTATGATTTCGAATGCAAGCTCCACGCGGCGCGGGCGGAAGGGGAACTGACCCCCGACGACATCAATGCCCTGTGGATGAGCGTACAGGCCGAAAGCCTTGGCCCGGCCTTCGATTTCATGGATGGGTATGAGACCTTCTGGGCCTATATCCCGCATTTCGTGCATTCGCCGTTCTACGTCTATGCGTATGCTTTCGGTGACGGGTTGGTGAACGCGCTTTACGCGGCCTATGCCGATGGTCTGCCGGAGTTTCAGGAGAAGTATTTCGATCTGCTGAAGGCGGGCGGCTCGAAGCACCACAAGGAACTGCTGGCACCCTTCGGGCTGGATCTGTCTGATCCCGGTTTCTGGCAGAAGGGGCTCGACATGATCGCGGGCTTCATTGACGAGCTTGAGGCGATGGAAGCCTGATCCTGAACCGGCCCTTCGGGGCCGGTTTTCATTTGTGGTCGTCAGAAATGTGCTTTGGGCTCATCGGGTTTGCCCGCCGCCACAGCGAGCAACCCGCCGACAAGGCAGAAGCCGATCGGGAACATGGTGAAGACGCCAAAGCCGAAGGCGAGGTAGATCAGACCCGCGGACAACAGCATCAGAATGCCACCCCATAGCGCGCGCGCCCGCGCCATTGCGCCCCCCGCAATGGCCAGCAACGGGGCAAGGAAGCTGGCGATGCGGATGGTCTGCGCGTTCTCGAACTGGCCGAACATACGCCCGACCTCGGCGTGATTCTGAACGACCTCAGTATAGCCGAAGCTGAAAAACCCGACGATCATGGCGAACAGGCCGCCGATCAATCCCAATACCAGAGCGGCGTTGCGCATGGCCTGTCCTTTGCTTCGGTCCGGGGAGACACATGGGACCGGCCGAGCGCCCGGTCAAGGGCGCGGCAGGAGTCAGTGCGTCCAGGCGCTGCGGCGGTTGGTGGCGAAATTCTCACCATAGCCCATAGGGCGCACGTTGGGCTTGCGTTTGTGCGTTTCCAGCACGTCGAATTCGATCCCGTTTTCACGGGCGTATTCTTCGGCGGCTTCACGGCTGTCGAAGCGCAGCTTGACCTGAGTGGTGGTGTCGGTCGTCGAGGTCCAGCCCATCAGCGGATCGACCTCACGCGCGCTGGCCTGAGCGAATTCCAGCACCCAGCCCTTTGTCTTGGCAGTGCCCGATTGCATGGCGTTGCGGGCGGGCTGGTAGATGCGTGCGCGCATGGGAAGCTCCTTGCAGATCTGCCTTCTTATTGGCGAAAACCGCAGGTTAGGCAAGGGCCGCAACATCGAAATCCGAAAGGTCTGTCGGCTGGCTTGGGAGTGTGGTGGGGTGTGTGGTGCGGCCAGCCGACAGTGCGTTGCTTGCATAGCCACGATGCGTCATTCTGTGAATTTGCGCAACCAAAAGATGAATCTAAAGCGGTCAATTTTCTGTAAAATTGATCTGCCGATTTTCAGGCCTTGGTAATTACAGTTAACGGTGTCCGTGCGCAGCAGGCATTCGCCCTTGAACCGGAACAAAAACAGATCATCTTGGGGGCAAGCCAAGGAATCGCCATGCCGCACAACAATACCAACGCCCCGACCGAACGGCCCGAGGTTCTGACCCGTCCCAAGCTTGAAGGCGGGCGGCGTTTCGTTATGCACTCGCCATTTCAGCCCGCGGGCGACCAACCGACGGCCATCGCGGAACTGGCGGGCGGTATTCAGGCAGGCGAGCATGATCAGGTGCTGCTGGGCGCCACCGGCACCGGCAAAACCTTCACCATGGCCAAGATCATCGAGGAGACGCAGCGCCCGGCGATCATCCTTGCGCCCAACAAGACCTTGGCCGCGCAATTATATGGGGAATTCAAGGGGTTCTTCCCCGAAAACGCCGTTGAGTATTTCGTAAGCTATTACGATTACTACCAACCCGAAGCCTATGTTGCGCGGTCGGACACCTATATCGAGAAGGAAAGCCAGATCAACGAACAGATCGACCGGATGCGCCACTCGGCCACCCGGGCGCTGCTGGAGCGCGACGATGTGATCATCGTGGCCTCGGTGTCCTGCATCTACGGTATCGGCTCGGTCGAAACCTATTCGGCGATGACGCAGGATCTGATTGTCGGGCAGATGTATGAACAGCGGCAGGTGATTTCCGAACTGGTGGCGCAGCAATACCGGCGCAATGATTCGGCCTTCCAGCGGGGCAGCTTCCGGGTGCGGGGCGACAGTCTGGAAGTCTGGCCCGCCCACCTTGAGGATCGGGCATGGCGGTTTTCATTCTTCGGTCCAGAGCTGGAAAGCATCGTCGAATTCGATCCGCTGACGGGCGCGAAGACCGATGTGTTCAAGCAGATCCGCATCTACGCCAACAGTCACTATGTCACCCCGCGCCCGACGATGCAGCAGGCAGTCAAGGGCATCAAGCTGGAGCTGAAACAGCGGCTTGAGCAACTGGTGAATGAAGGCAAGCTGCTGGAGGCGCAGCGTCTGGAGCAGCGCACCAATTTCGATCTCGAAATGCTTGAGGCCACGGGCGTCTGCAACGGGATCGAGAACTACTCGCGGTATCTTACGGGCCGCGCACCGGGCGAGCCGCCGCCGACGCTTTTTGAGTTCATCCCTGACAATGCCATTGTTTTCGCAGATGAATCCCACGTTTCCGTGCCGCAGATCGGCGGGATGTATCGCGGCGACTATCGCCGCAAGTTCACGCTGGCGGAACACGGCTTCCGGCTGCCCAGTTGCATGGACAACCGGCCGCTGAAATTCGAGGAGTGGGACGCGATGCGCCCGCAGTCGATTTTCGTTTCCGCAACCCCGGCGGCGTGGGAGATGGAGCAGGCTGGCGGCGTCTTTGCCGAACAGGTGATCCGCCCGACCGGCCTTCTGGACCCGGTGGTGGAGATCCGCCCGGTGGAAATGCAGGTCGATGATCTGCTGGACGAGATCCGCCGCGTTGCAGCGCAGGGGTTGCGGGTTCTGGTCACCACGCTGACCAAGCGCATGGCCGAAGACCTGACCGAGTATTTCCACGAACAGGGTATCCGCATCCGGTATATGCACTCTGACATCGACACCATAGAACGCATTGAAATCCTGCGGGATTTGCGGCTTGGGGCCTTTGATGTTCTGGTCGGGATCAACCTTCTGCGGGAGGGGCTCGATATTCCCGAATGCGGGCTGGTGGCCATTCTGGACGCTGACAAGGAAGGGTTCCTGCGGTCTGAAACCTCGCTGATCCAGACCATCGGACGGGCCGCGCGAAATGCCGAGGGGCGGGTGATCATGTATGCCGACCGCATCACCGGCAGCATGGAGCGTGCACTGGCCGAAACCAACCGCCGCCGCGAAAAGCAGATGGCGTATAACGAGGCGCATGGCATCACACCGCAAACGGTGAAGAAGAATGTCGAGGATGTGCTGGCGGGTCTGTGGCAGGGCGATACTGACCAGTCGCGCGTGACGGCCAAGGTGGACAAACCGATGGTTGGGCAGAATTTGGCCGCACATCTGGAGGCGCTGCGGGTGCAGATGCGCAAGGCTGCCGAGAACCTGGAGTTCGAGGAGGCCGCGCGCCTGCGGGACGAGGTGAAGCGTCTGGAAGCCGTGGAGCTTGCGGTTGCCGACGATCCTCTGGCCAGGCAAGAGGTGGTGGAAGAGGCGGTCGATGCCGCAGTGAAGCGTGGTGGGCGGTCCACGGCGGGGCGCGCGGGGCAGCGTGGCGGCAACAAGCGGCGACGCTGAGTCCGGTTTTCGGAAATGGCGGAATGTGCCAAGCTGGGCGCATTCCTTTCAACCTGCCATTTTCGGAGACTGTCATGCGTCTGACCATTCTTTTTGCCATCTTCCCGCTGCCGCTTCTGGCAGATCCCTGTGCCGACCGGCTGTCGGCCCTGCTTGCGGCGCCGACCTTCAACGGCCAGCCTTACGCGGCACGCGCGACCGGTGAAATCGGCGGCATGCCCAGCGTGACGGTGCAGCGATTCCATATCGAATTGCATTCCTACATCGTGACGGAACAACCGCCGGGCACACCCGACATGCTGCATTTCAACGGGGGTGCCTATATGGCCGACGGGGCAGGGGGCTGGACACTGGCCTGGCAGATGGACCCGGTCGAAATGACGCGCCAAGCGGCCGAGATGCGGGCAGCGCAGGCTGCCGGTGTCATCCGGGCCGAATGTGGCACCGGCCAGATCGACGGCGTTGCGGTCGATCATGTGGCAGGTGTGGTCAAACAGGTGCCGCCGTGGCAAAGCGAACTGGGCGTGGCCTATGACATTGAAACCGCCACCGGCCTGCCAAAGCGGATGACCTATGACTACACGATGAGTGGGATGCCCACCCATGTGCAGTTCGATTTCACGCCGATGCCCGATATGGTCCTGCCCGAACCGTAAGGCGCCTAGAATACTGCTGCGACCTCATACATCACCGGCTCGAAGCTGCGGCACAGTGTTGCGATGACCTTGTTGCGCTGCCGCATTTCGGGGCTGCGCAGCATCGCCTGATAATCCTCGCGTCGCTGCCATTGCGAATAATTGCAGATCCGTGTCTGCGCATCATTCATATGCAGGCCCGCCGCGATGAAACCGGGCTGCTTGCTGATGAAGTCGCGGTAAGCGTCCTCAAGCGCTTCCATCAGATCCTGCGCGGTGCCGGGGCTGAGTTCGAAGGTGGTGATGACGGTCTGGCCTTGTAAGCCGGTGCGGATGTCTGGCATGGTTGGCTCCTCCTGCCCGTGCAGCCTAACAGAAAAAGCCAGAGGAACCATGCGCCTCATCGACGCCGACCATCCGATGTTCGCCCGGCCCGTTGTGCGCTGGCTGACGGCTGTGCTGCCATTGATCTGGGCTGCGTTGGAACTGGCGGCGGGGAATACCGGCTGGGCCATCATGTTTGGCGTGGCTGGGGCGATTGCGGTCTACGAGCTGATCATCGTCGGCCCTTCGGGCAAGTGACGCTGTCGCGCATTTCGCCGCTGTCGCCCCGCACGGTCGAAGGCAGCACGTCGCAGCCCGTGAGCCAGGGAACGACGGCGATCATCGTGGCACGGATCTTCGCGTGATCCCGTGGCGCGGCCCAGCCTTCGCGGATGACCTCCACCTGATTGGCCTTGCGATAGACAGTGTAACGGTGGCCGTCCACGGTGGTTTCATGCCGCGCGCCACCGAACATCAGCGGCGCAGGCTGGGCGCCGCAACCGGCGCAGAACAGAAGCAGAAGCAAGACACGCATGGCGCCACTATGGGCACCAAGGATTGATGGAATCCTAACGCGGGCTCAGCCCAGCACGGATTTCACCGCATCCACGGCAGCAGCGACCACGATGTCGGCCTCGTCCGACGTCATGCACAGTGGCGGGGCGAAGCCCAGAATGTCGCCCTGCGGCATGGCGCGGCCGATCACGCCGCGGTCCAGCAGGGCCGCCGCGATGGCCGGGCCGATCTTGCGTGCCGGATCAAAGAAGCGGCGGTCGTCGCGGTCCTCGACAAATTCCACCGCCGCCATAAGCCCGTCGCCCCGCACCTCGCCGACATGGGCGTGTCCGGCCAGCGCATCGGCCAGACCCTTGCGGAAGTAAGCGCCGACCGCGCCCGCATTGGCCACCAGCCCCAACTCGTCGATCAGCCGCAGGTTCGCCACCCCCGCTGCCGTACAGATCGGATGGGCCGAATAGGTCCAGCCGTGGCCCATCGGCCCGAAGTCATCCGATCCCTGCACCAGCACCTGCCACATGCGATCCGACACGATGGACCCCGACAGCGGCGCATAGGCCGAGGTCAGCCCCTTGGCGATGGTGATCAGATCGGGTTCCATCCCGTAATGGGTGGAGCCGAACATGCTGCCCAACCGCCCGAAGCCGGTCACGACCTCATCCGCCACCAGCAGGATGTCGTATTTCTTCAGCACGGCCTGAATCGCGGCCCAATAACCTTCGGGCGGGGGCACGATGCCACCCGTGCCAAGGATCGGCTCGCCGATGAAGGCAGCGATGGTGTCCGGGCTTTCGGCGAGGATCATCTCTTCCAGTTTCGCTGCGCAATGGGCGCTGAACTGCGCCTCAGTCATCGAGCGATCTTCGCGGCGGTAGTAATAGGGCGCCTCGGTATGCAGGATCGGCGCGCGCGGCAGGTCGAAATGCGCGTGGAACAGCGAAAGGCCAGTGAGGCTGCCGGTCATCACGCCCGAGCCGTGATAGCCGCGCCAGCGCGAGATGATCTTCTTCTTCTCGGGCCGACCGAGGATATTGTTGTAATACCAGATCAGCTTGATGTTCGTTTCATTCGCGTCCGACCCGGAGAGGCCGAAATAGACCCGGCTCATATGGGCAGGGGCGCGTTCGATGATCATGCGCGCCAGTGTGATGCTGGCCTCGGTGCCGTGGCCGACATAGGCATGGTAATAGGCCAGTTCCTTCGCCTGTTCGGCAATGGCCTCGGCGATCTCGGTCCGGCCATAGCCCACGTTCACGCAGTAGAGCCCGGCGAAGGCGTCGAGGCTGCGCTTGCCGGCGGTATCGGTGATGAAACAACCCTCACCCCCGGCAATCACCCGGCGCGGCGTCTCGCCGCGGGCATGGCCGCCCATATGGGTGGAAGGGTGGAAGAAATGATCCCGGTCCCAGGCGTTCAGGTCGTTGGCAAGGTCGTTCTGCATGGCTTCAGTCAATCACGATCAGGTCGCGCGGTGCGCGGGTGAGGCGGTCGGCGCCCGAGGGCGTGACCACGATGCTTTCGGAAATGGCGGCGCCGTAATCGGCCAGCCACATGCCCGCCTGGATGTGAAAGCACATCCCTTCGGCCAGTTCGGTCTGGTCGCCGGGGCGCAGGCTGACGGTGCGCTCGCCCCAGTCCGGCGGATAGGCAAGGCCGATGGAATAGCCGACGCGGCTTTCCTTCTTCAGCCCGTGGCGTGCGATGCTGGCCTGCCAGGCGGCCTCGACCTGTTCGGCGGTATTGCCGGGGCGGGCCTGTTCCATCGCACAATCCACGCCCTCGACTATGATCTTGGCCAGATCGGCCAGTTCACGCGGCGGCTTGCCCAGATGGAAGGTGCGGGTGAGCGGCGCGTGATAGCGGCGACGCGCGCCCGAGATTTCCAGCATGGCAAGGCCCGAGGTCGGCAGCGGCTTGTCGGTCCATGTCAGATGCGGGGTCGAGGTGCCTTCGCCCACAGGCATCATCGGCACGATTGCGGCATAGTCGCCGCCCGCGCCGGGCACACCACGGGTGAGGCTGTGCAGCACCTCGGCAATAATATCCTGTTGCGGCACGCCGGGTCGCATCACCTCGGCCGTGCGGTCGATGGCGGCGCTGACGATCTCGCCCGCTGCACGCATCAGGGCGACCTCCTCGGGCGATTTCACCAGCCGCGCCCAGTTCACCAGATCACCGTTGGAGCCAAGCGTCGCCTCGGGCAGGCCCGCCGCAAGGTGCTGGTGGCAGCGCGCCGTATAGTAATGCGCGTCCATCTCGACCCCGATGCGGGCGCGGGCCCAGCCGCGGTCGCGGATCAATGCGGCCAGCGCGTCATAGGGGTGTTCCACCGGATGATGGATCAGGCGTTCCGCATAGGGCACGATGTCGGCATCGGGCAGGTCCGTAGTGATACGGGCGCTTTTTGCATCCATAGCGCGGCCGAACCAGACCGGATTTGCTGCATCCACATGCAGGATCACGCATTGCGGCACATAGAAGGACCAGCCGTCAAAGCCGGTCAGCCAGCACATATTGGCCGGATCTTGCGCCACGATCAGATCCAGCCCGGCGGCGCGCATGCGGCCCTGCACCGCACGGGTGCGGCGCGCGTATTCGGCGGGCGGGAACAGCTTCTCAAAGATCTCCATTCGCGGGTCCTCGAATCTCTGGTGCACAACGTAGCAGGTTTTCAGCTATTATGCGGGGCTATTGGCGTCTGTCTAGTCATGTTGTATACATCTTGGCGGAGGTGGTTATGCTGGACGACTCGGACAAGCCCAAAAGCCAGGCGCGTGAACGCTTTGATGTCATCTATCTGGCGCTGCGCGAACGTATCTGCCTGCTGGACTATCCGCCCGGTATGCGGCTAGGGGAGGAAGAACTGGCACAGGAATTCGGCGTCTCGCGCACGCCGCTGCGCCGCGTGCTGTCGCGGCTGGAGACTGAGGGCCTGCTGGAAAGCCGTCAGGGCGTCGGCACTTTCGTGACCAGCTTCGACATGGAGGGGCTGCGCGCCACCTATCGGCTGCGGCTGGAACTGGCCTCGCTGATCGGGCGGCTGGACCCGCTGCCGGTCGCGCCGGAAAGCCTTGAGCGCATCCGGGCGCTGATCGCGCGGCTTGACCGTGGCCCCCGGCCGGACCGGCGCGAGATGGCCCGGTTGTTCCTTGACTTCTATCAGGAAAGCCTCGCGTTGATCGGCAACCCGCCGCTGCGCGAGATCACCGAGCGGCTGTATTTCCTGACCCACCGCATCTACCTGACGCTGATGCCGCAGATGGATGCGGCGGCCGAGGTGGAAATTTTCCGCCGCGAGATGGCGGAAACGCTGTCGGCCATGGAAATCGGTGACATCGAGGCCGTGGGCCTGATCCGCCGCACCCATATCTCGCTTTGTCTGCGCCGGATGGAACTGGCGCCTATCCCGGAGCAGCCATGAAACCTTCGCCCATTTCCGCAACCGTGGATTTCGATGCACCGGGCGTCAGCCACGGTTTCCTGCGGTTGCCCTATAGCCGGGACGATGCGGCATGGGGATCTGTGATGATCCCGCTGACGGTGGTGAAGAATGGCACCGGGCCGACCGCGCTGCTGACCGGCGCGAACCATGGTGATGAATATGAGGGGCCGATCGCGCTGTTCGATCTGGCGGCAAAGGTCCGGGCCGAAGATGTCAGCGGGCGGCTGATCATCCTTCCGGCAATGAACTACCCGGCCTTTCTGGCCGGGACCCGCACCTCTCCCATCGACAAGGGCAATCTGAACCGCAGTTTCCCCGGCCGCCCCGATGGCACGGTGACCGAGAAGATCGCAGATTACTTTCAGCGCGTGCTGCTGCCGATGGCCGATGTGGTGCTGGATTTCCATTCCGGCGGCAAGACGCTGGATTTCTTGCCCTATTGTGCGGCGCATGTGCTGCCCGACAAGGTGCAGGAGACCCGCGCCTTCGATCTGGTCCGTGCTTTCGGCGCGCCTTGGTCGTGCCGGATGCTCGAAATCGACGCGGTTGGCATGTATGACACGGCAGCCGAGGAGATGGGCAAGGTTTTCGTCACCACCGAACTGGGCGGTGGCGGCACGGCCACGGCACGAACGACAGAAATCGCAAAGCAGGGATTGCGCAATCTGCTGATCGCGGCCGGGGTGCTGAAGGGCGAGGTCGCACCGCGCGCGACCCGCTGGCTCGACATGCCCGACGCCGATTGCTTTACCTTTGCCGAGGACGGCGGGCTGATCGCCTTTTGGGCAGATCTGGGCGACCGGGTGGAGGCGGGGCAACCTGTGGCGCAGATCTACCCAACCGGCCGCACCGGGATTGCACCGCTGAGCGTGACCGCCGGTCGTTCGGGCCTGTTGGTGGCACGGCACTTTCCGGGGCTGGTGAAGCCCGGCGATTGTGTCGCCGTGGTGGCTGTTGAGGTCTGACCGGAGGGACAGACAGGGCGGCATGCAGAAAATCCGGTGAACGGGTTGACCCGAAGGCCAATGATGCCCAAACTTCAGGCAATTCTTTTCTGAACAACGGCCTGTTTAAGGCTAGATTTTTTCGCTGCGTTTTCCAACTGGCACCCCTGTGCCTGTCTTTTGAAGGAGTGAAGTCATGGTTGCATCTTTTCAGACTCTTGGCCGCGAGATTCTGGTCAATAGCTATACGGATGACAGGCAGGGCGATCCCAATATCGCCGCTAACCCCAAGAGCGGCGGCTTCCAGATCGTCTGGGAAAGCCAGGGTCAGGACGGCGACGGGCTTGGTGTCTTCGGACAGGGCTTTTCGTCCTCTGGCAAGCAGGTCGGGACCGAATTTCAGATCAATACGGTGATCGAGGGCGATCAGGAAAACGTCGATGTCACCTTCAACGAAGACGGGGCCGGGGCCTGGACATGGCTGACCAAGGCGATCTGGTTCACTACCGTCAACGTGGATGACACGCCCATCGCGGCCGGGGTGGCCGACAATTATCGGACGCGGTCCAAGACCTTCGGCTTCGAGGGCGAGGAGTTCAACAATGAGGAGCGTCTGCGTTTCGGCCTGACCCGCGAGGGCAAGGAACAGGAGGCGCAGGAAATCCGCGTCATCTCGCTTGGTGGCACGCAATTCGCCACATCGACCCCGATCTACGAGGTGGCGGTGGGCTATGGCGGGGTGGACATCGACCAGTTCACCGCAAGCGATTCCCCGGTGCGCGGCGGGCAATGGTCGCGTCGCACCGTGAACGACGACCGCTTTCCCTTGGGCCAGACCCCGACTGGCGACATTGGTGTGCAGTCGGATGGCGTGATTATCGCGGTCAGCGCCATGGCCTCGGACATCGCAGGCAATGACGGGGTGATCCAGTTCGAGCGCTTCTTCCAGCCCCCCAGCCAGGGTCTTGCCTTCAAGGTGGGCGAGAGGATCGTGCTGGAGGAAAGCTCTGGCCTGACCGGGCCTGCCACAGATCCGCGTGTGGCGATCCTGAAGGATGATGCCATTGCAATCACCTGGGCGGAATGGAACCTGACCGGCAAGGAACCGCAATGGGATGTGCATGTGCAGGTGATGAATGCCGATGGCACGCCGCGCAGTTCCTCGGTTCTGGTGCACAAGGCCAGCGGCGCCGACCAGACAGAGCCCGAGATTACCGCGCTGAAGGACGGCGGTTTCATGGTCGCATGGACCGATGCCGCAACCTCGGCCGACACATCCGGCTCGGCCGTGATGGTGCAGCGGTTCAATGCGGAGGCGGTGAAGCTGGGGCAGGCCATCGTGGCGAATGACACCACCGGCGGCGACCAGAATGCCCCGGCCCTGACCACGCTGAAGAACGGCAATGTGGTGGTGACATGGGAGTCGGCGAGCGGTGACGGCGATGGGGCCGGTGTGATGGCGCAGATCTTCAAGCTGGCAGGATATGGCCAGACCAAGGCACAATACCTTGGCGGCACCGATGCGGACGAAAAATTCTCGACCGGCGGCCGGGATGACACGGTGGATGGTGGCAGCGGCAACGATACGCTGCTGGGCGGTGGCGGTGGCGACCGGCTGAACGGCGAGGCCGGAAATGACGTGATCGCGGGCAGCACCGGCAATGATCGCGCCTCGGGTGGTGCCGGGAATGACAAGCTGGACGGTGGCGATGGCAAGGACACGCTGGCGGGTGATGCAGGAAGCGACCGGCTGTTCGGCAAGGGCGGGGCCGACAAGCTGGATGGTGGCGCCGACAATGACAAACTGGATGGCGGCGCCGATGGCGACCGGCTGAACGGCGGCGACGGCAATGACACGTTGCTGGGCGGTGCCGGCAATGACGTGCTGGATGGTGGCAAGGGCAATGACCAGATGCGCGGTCAGACGGGCGAGGACAGGTTTGTCTTCCGGGCCGGGCGCGATGTAGTGGCCGATTTTCAGGACAACGTGGATACGGTGGTCTTTGCGCATTCGCTGGTGAAGGGCAAATTGTCCATTCAGAAGCTCGCCGGGATTGTCGATGAAAAGGCCGATGCGCTGGTGTTCCAGTTCGGCGCCAACAAGCTGACCATCGAGGGCGTGTCTGATTTCAGCGATCTGCGCAATGACATCGCCTTTATCTGACGGGCCGCGCCCCCGGCCTGTCGGGGGCGCTTTACGCCGTCGGGGCGCCTTCCTATAGTCCGGGCGATTGCCTGACTGAACGGATGTGCCAGATGCTGACCATCGCTCGGGAAAACCCGACCGGAGCCGACCTTTCGCTGCTGTTTGAACGGCATACCGCCGATATGCACGCGGATACGCCGCCGGAAAGCATTCACATGATGGATGCGTCCGAACTGGATATTCCCGAAGTCTTCTTCTTCGTGATGCGCGACGCGGGGGTGCCGGTGGCGATGGGCGCCTTCAAGCGGATCGACGACAGCCATGCCGAGATCAAGTCGATGCATGTGCTGATCGAAAGGCGCGGTGGCGGTCTTTCGCGCCGCCTGCTGGATCATCTTGTGGCCGAGGCGCGCGCGGCGGGCTTCACCCGGCTCAGCCTTGAAACCGGCGTGCAGGATATGTTCGGTCCGGCGCGCGGGCTTTACGAACGCGCGGGTTTTGTGGAATGCCCGCCGTTCGAAGGCTATTGGGATGACCCGAACAGCTATTTCATGACGCGAAGCCTTGCCTAAGCGCGATCTGCACGGCAAAAGAGGCGGGCGCGGGCTGCCCGCGCATCCTCCGGTCCCGTAGCTCAACCGGATAGAGCAAGCGCCTTCTAAGCGCTAGGTTGTGGGTTCGAGTCCTACCGGGATCGCCAGTTTCTCAGGCCATTTCAGGCGGACGGGCTATGGCCGAAACACTCATCACCACCCTGAGAGACGGCCTGGCGCTCCGGGCACCCGCGATGATCGTCACGATTTATGGTGATGTGGTGGTGCCACGCGGGGGCGTGTTGTGGATGGGCACCCTGATCGAGATCGGCGCGGCGCTGGGCTTCAGTGAAACCCTGGTGCGCACGGCGGTGTCGCGGCTGGTGGCGGCCGGGCAGTTGGTTGGTGAACGCGAGGGGCGACGCAGCTTCTACCGGCTGGCCGAGGGCGCGCGGCAGGAATTTTCGGCGGCGGCGCGCTTGCTTTATGGCAAGCCGGTTCCGGCAATGGGATGGCAGTTCCACCATGCCCCTGGCCTGTCGGATGACGCGGCGCGGCGTGGGGCGCTGGCGCGGGTCGGTGCCGATCTGTGGTTGCGCCCCGATCATCCGGGCTTTGCGGCGCCGGGGCTGTGCTTTCTGGCGGATCCTCCGTCAGGACAAGGGGATTTACCTGCTCTCGCCGCAACTCTTTGGCCGCTGGACCGCCACGCAGCAGATTACCGGGCGATGATCGCGCAATTCGCGCCGCTGTGCCCGCGGCTGGCGGCCGGGGGGGCCTTGCCACCCGCTGCGGCGCTGGTGGCGCGGCTGCTGCTGGTCCACGCCTACCGGGGCGCTTTGCTGCGCGACCCGCGTCTGCCCGAGGCCGCCTTGCCTGACGACTGGCCGGGCGAGGCCGCGCGGACCCTGTTTGCGCAGCTTTATCGCGCGCTGTCGCCTGCGGCCGATTCGTATATCGGCACCCGGTTCGAAGGCGGCGCGGGCCTTCTGCCTGCCCGAACCGCCGAAACGCAGGCCCGGCTGCTGGCGCTGGCCGAGGACTGATCCCGCCAAACCCTTGTCAAAACGCCATTTCCTGGCCGACGGCAGGCTGCCGATCAAAACATCACGAAGAATCCAATAAATCGCTTAACAGTGTGATGCTTTCGCGCTATACATTGACCGATCGGTTGGTGAATTGGGAGACGCACCAGCCTCATCCGATACATGCGAGGGGGAACAGGCCCATGACAGAAGCCTTCATCTGCGACGCGGTGCGCACGCCCATCGGGCGGTATGGCGGGGCGCTGGCCTCGGTGCGGGCCGATGACCTTGCGGCGCTGCCCCTGAAAGCGCTGATGGAGCGGAACCCCGGCGTGGACTGGTCGGCGGTCGATGACCTGATCTACGGCTGTGCCAATCAGGCGGGCGAGGACAATCGCAATGTGGGCCGCATGGCGGTGCTGCTGGCCGGTATGCCCATCGGTGTGCCGGGCACCACGGTCAACCGGCTTTGCGGTTCCGGCATGGATGCGGTTGGCATGGCGGCGCGCGCCATCAAGGCGGGCGATTGCGATTTCGTGCTGGCCGGTGGGGTCGAAAGCATGAGCCGCGCCCCCTTCGTGATGCCCAAGGCCGAAAGCGCCTTTTCCCGCGCCAATGCGGTTTATGACACGACGATCGGCTGGCGCTTCGTCAACCCCTTGATGAAAAAGCTGTTTGGTGTCGATAGCATGCCGCAGACGGCCGATAATGTGGCTGCCGATTTCGCCGTCAGCCGCGCTGATCAGGATGCCTTTGCCGCCCGCTCGCAGGCCCGCTGGGCCGCGGCGCAAGAGGCCGGGATTTTCGCCGATGAAATCGTGCCGGTGACCATTCCGCAGCGCAAGGGTGACCCGATCATCGTCGCCGTCGATGAACACCCGCGCCCCGGCACCACGGCCGAGTCGCTGGCAAAGCTCAAGGGCGTGAACGGCCCGGATCTGAGCGTGACCGCCGGCAATGCCTCGGGCGTGAATGACGGCGCGGCGGCGCTGGCGATCCTGTCGGAACAGGCGGCGCGCGCGCAGGGCCTGACGCCCAAGGCCTGCATCGTCGCCATGGCGGCGGCGGGGGTGGAGCCGCGCATCATGGGCATCGGCCCGGCGCCGGCGGCGAAAAAGGTTCTGGCCCGCGCGGGGCTGACCATCGACCAGATGGATGTGATAGAATTGAACGAGGCTTTCGCCAGTCAGGCACTGGCGACGCTGCGTGACCTTGGCCTGCCGGATGATGCGGCGCAGGTGAACCCCAATGGCGGGGCCATCGCGCTGGGGCATCCCTTGGGCATGTCGGGGGCGCGGCTGGTGACGACCGCGATGTATCAGCTTCACCGCACCGGCGGGCGCTATGCGCTTTGCACCATGTGCATCGGGGTGGGGCAGGGCATCGCCATCATTATCGAACGCGTCTGAACAGGGAGGGACCGGCCCATGTATGCACAGATGGTGAAATCCGAGGGGATGAAATCCCGCGAGGACATGACGCCCGAGGAAATCGCGTTTCAGGAACGCATCGACCGGGGCGAGAAGATCGAGCCGAAGGAATGGATGCCGGAAGGCTATCGCAAGACGCTGATCCGCCAGATCGGCCAGCATGCGCATTCCGAGATCGTGGGCCAGTTGCCGGAGGGCAACTGGATCACCCGCGCCCCCACGCTGGAACGCAAGGCGATCCTGCTGGCCAAGGTGCAGGACGAGGCGGGGCACGGGCTTTACCTCTACAGCGCTGCCGAAACGCTGGGCGTCAGCCGCGACGAGCTGCTGGACGCGCTGCATGCCGGGAAGATGAAATATTCGTCCATCTTCAACTATCCGACGCTGAACTGGGCCGACATCGGCGCGGTCGGCTGGCTGGTCGATGGCGCGGCGATCATGAACCAGGTGCCGCTGCAACGCACTTCTTACGGCCCCTACAGCCGCGCGATGATCCGCATCTGCAAGGAAGAAAGTTTCCACCAGCGGCAGGGCTACGACATCATGATGAAGATGGCGGCGGGCACCCCGGAACAGAAGGAAATGGCGCAGGATGCGCTCAACCGCTTCTGGTATCCGGCGCTGATGATGTTTGGCCCGTCCGACAAGGATTCGGTCCATTCGGCGCAGTCGATGGCGTGGAAGATCAAGATCAACACCAATGACGAACTGCGCCAGAAATTCGTCGATCAGACCGTGCCGCAGGCGCATTACCTTGGTCTGACTGTCCCTGACGAGGGGCTGGCCTGGAACGAGGAAAAGGGCGGCTGGGATTTCAGCGAACCGGACTGGAGCGAGTTCTTCGCCGTCATCGCCGGCAATGGCCCCTGCAATACCGAACGCCTTGAGGCCCGCGTGACCGCCTGGGAGGACGGCGCCTGGTTCCGTGACGGGCTGATGGCGCATGCGAAGAAGGCCGATGCCCGCCGCGCCGCGGCCCGCATGGCCGCCGAATAATCATCGAACAGGGGGGCGCCTGCCCCCCAAGCCAGACACCCATCACCGGGAGGAACCCATGTCCAGCGAATGGCCCCTTTGGGAAGTTTTCATCCGTGGCCAGCACGGCCTCAACCATCGTCACGTCGGCAGCCTGCATGCGCCGGATGCCGAAATGGCGATCCGCAACGCGCGCGACGTCTATACCCGCCGCAACGAGGGCGTCTCGATCTGGGTGGTGAAGTCGAATGACATCACCGCCTCCAGCCCCTCGGACAAGGGGCCGCTGTTCGAGCCGTCGAATTCCAAGGTTTATCGTCATCCGACCTTCTTCGATATCCCGGCCGAAGTGGGGCATATGTGATGGGCAGCGCAGTCAATCAGGCCGCCTTCTTTGAATGGCTGTGCCGGATCGGCGACAATTGCCTGATCCTTGGCCACCGGGTTTCGGAATGGTGCGGGCATTCGCCGGTGCTGGAGGAAGACATCGCGCTGGCCAATCAGGCGCTTGACCTGATCGGGCAGACGCAGTTCTGGCTTGGCCTCGCGGCCGAGGTGGAAGGCAAGGGCCGCACCGCCGATCAGCTTGCCTATCTGCGCGACGCAGCGGCCTTCCGCAACGTGCTGCTGGTGGAACGCCCGAACGGCGATTTCGGCAATACGCTGATGCGGCAGTTCCTGTTCGACGCCTGGCATATCGAACTGCTGCGCGCGCTGGAGAAATCCTCCGACGCCCGCGTTGCCGAAATTGCGGCGAAGGCGGTGAAAGAAGTGGCCTATCATCTGGAACGCTCCGCCGATCTGGTGATCCGTCTGGGCGACGGGACCGAGGAAAGCCGCGCGCGGATGCAGAAGGCGCTGGATACGCTTTACCCCTATACGGGTGAACTGTTCATGGCCGACGCCTCGGATGAGGCGGTCGTCGCCGCCGGGATCGCCCCGGCCCCGGCCAGCCTGAAGGCGGCATGGGATGCGACGGTTTCGCAAGTGCTGGCAGAAGCCACGCTGACCCATCCGGGCGACACTTATCAGCACAAGGGCGGCCGCAAAGGCGTTCACTCCGAACACCTTGGCTATATCCTGGCCGAAATGCAGTTCCTGCAACGCGCCTATCCCGGCGCGACCTGGTAAGCGCGATGCAGGGGGGGGAGGAACGCCCGAGTGCCGCGGAAATCCGGGGCTGGCTGTCGGAAGTGCCGGACCCGGAAATCCCGGTGATCAGCCTGACCGATCTGGGCATCATCCGCGATGTGGCCTGGCAGGGCGAGACGCTGGTTGTCACCGTGACGCCCACCTATTCGGGCTGTCCGGCGACCGGGGTCATCAACCTCGACATCGAAAAGGCGCTGCGCGACCGTGGCATCACCGATCTGCGGCTGGAGCGGCAGTTGTCGCCGCCCTGGACGACCGACTGGATCACAGCCGAAGGGCGCGAGAAACTGCGCGCCTATGGCATCGCCCCCCCGATCGACGGCACCGCCGCCGACGGGCGGCCGGCGGGCAGGATCGCGCGGCTTTCGGGCACGTCGAACCTGACCATCGCCTGCCCGCGCTGCGGCTCCACCCAGACCCGCAAGGTCAGTCAGTTCGGCTCGACCCCCTGCAAGGCCAGCTATGTCTGCAACGACTGTCTGGAACCCTTCGACTATTTCAAATGCATCTGACGATGCGCCCGACCCAATAGGCAGGAGCCCATCATGGCACGCTTCCATTCCCTGAAGGTCACCGAGGTCCGCCGCGAGACGCGCGACGCCGTGGTGGTGACCCTCGCCCCGCGCGACGAGGACCGCGCGCTGTTCGACTTTACTCAGGGCCAGTATCTGACCTTCCGCCGCGATTTCGACGGCGAGGAACTGCGCCGCAGCTATTCCATCTGTGCAGGCAAGGATGAGGGCGTGTTGCGCGTCGGCATCAAGCGCGTCGATGGCGGCGCCTTCAGCACATGGGCGAACGAGAACCTCGCCCCCGGCGATGAAATCGACGCCATGCCACCGATGGGCAAATTCTTTACCGCCCTCGAACCCGGCGCGGCAAAGCATTACCTTGGCTTTGCGGGTGGTTCGGGCATCACGCCGCTTTTGTCGATCATCAAGACCGTGCTGGCGCGTGAACCTGCCAGCCGCTTCACGCTGGTCTATGCCAATCGCCAGATCAGCACGATCATGTTCCGCGAAGAGCTTGAGGATCTGAAGAACCTCTATCTTGGCCGCCTTTCGGTCCTGCATGTGCTGGAGGCCGAGGCGCAGGACATCGACCTGTTCACTGGCCGGGTGGATGGCGAGAAGATGAAAGCGCTGTTCGAACACTGGATCGACGCGAAATCGGTGGATACCGCCTTCATCTGCGGCCCCGAACCGATGATGCTGGCTATCGCCGCCAGCTTGCGCGACCATGGGCTGAGCGACAGCCAGATCAAGTTTGAACTGTTCGCCAGCGGCCAGCCGGGCCGGGCGCGCGCCAAGGCGGTGTCGAAGGTCGCGGTGACGCCGGGCAGCGGCACGCAGGCGACCGTCACGCTCGATGGCGCGACCCGCAGCTTCGAGATGCCGCGCGGGGGCCAGTCGATCCTCGACGCCGCCATCGCCGCGCAGATGGACGCCCCCTATTCCTGCAAGGCCGGCGTCTGTTCGACCTGCCGCTGCAAGGTGCTGGAGGGCGAGGTGGAAATGGCCGTGAACCACGCGCTTGAAGACTACGAGGTCCGCGCGGGCTATGTGCTGTCCTGCCAGGCGATCCCGCTGAGCGACCGTGTGGTCGTGACCTATGATGAATGAGGTCTGAAATGTCCGACACGATGAATATCGAAGACTATCTGGCGCAGGGTGGCGTTCTGACCGCGCCGGGCAATGTGCCCGCCCGCTATCGGGGCGAGCTGATGCGGCTTATGGGCTCGTTTGTGGACAGTGAACTGGCGGGGTCGGCGGGCTTTGCCGCCTCGATCAACTTCGCCCCCGGCATCAAGGAACGCATCGCCGCCAGCCGCATCACGCTGGAAAAGGCCGATCATGCGGAGCGGGTGCTCGACGTGATGGGCAGCTTCGGCACCGATACCAAGCGCTATCAGGGCCAGCATGACTGGGCCGCCCGGGTGGGCCGCGACGCCGATCTGGGCGCCGCGCGGCAGGCCGGCGACATGCGGCTGTCGGTCTTCCACTATCCGATCACCGGCTGGACCGATGCGGTGGCGATGAACGTGCTGATGGGCTTCGCGACCGGGGTGCAGATGACCGAACTGACCCGCGTCTCCTATGCACCGCTCGCCGAGGTGTTCCGCGAGATCGCCCCGCGCGAGGCGCGTCACGCCGAACTGGGGCTGGAGGGGCTGGAGCGTATTGCCGCGACCGATGCGGGCCGCACCGAAGCCGGGGCCGCCATCGCCTATTGGCGCCCGCGCGTCGCTGCAACCTTCGGCGTCGCCGGTTCGGGCCGCTATGATACCCTGCGCAAATTCGGCCTTCGCCATAGCCCTAACGAGGCCCTGCTGGCCCGTTGGGAGGCGCTGGTCGCCGAGAAACTGGCCCCGCTGGGCCTCTGACACGCTACCTGCGGGCGCGGTGGAACAGGGCCGCGCCCGTTGTTGAACGACAAATCTGAAGGAAACGCCATGACCGCCGCGCCGCGCCGTCTTGAAAGCTATCTCTGTGGCCGCTGGATGGCCGGGCAGGCCGAGGGGCAAACGCTGCTCGATGCCGCTACCGGGGCGCCGGTGGCTATGATCGATTCCACCGGCCTCGATTTCGCGGGCGCGCTGGATTATGGCCGTCGCGTGGCTGGCCCGCGCCTGCGCGCCATGTCGTTCCACGACCGCGCCGGGATGCTGAAGGCGCTGGGCCTGAAGCTGATGGAGTGGAAGGAGGAGTTCTATACCGAGAGCTTCCGCACCGGCGCCACCCGCGCCGATGGCTGGATCGACATTGAGGGCGGCATCGGCACGATGCTGACCTTCGCGTCGAAAGGTCGCCGCGAATTGCCGAACACCCGCGTGCTGACGGATGGTGAGGTCGAGGTGCTGTCCAAGGATGGCAGCTTTGTCGCGCAACACATCCTGACGCCGCTGACCGGCGTTGCGGTGCATATCAACGCCTTCAACTTCCCCATCTGGGGGATGCTGGAAAAGATCGCCCCCACCCTGCTGGCCGGGGTGCCCTGCATCGTCAAACCCGCCAGCCAGACCGCCTATCTGACCGAACTGATGGTGCGCTGCATCGTCGAAACCGGCATCCTGCCCGATGGCGCGCTGCAACTGGTTTGCGGCTCGGTCGGGGATCTGCTGGATCATGTGACAGGGCAGGACGCGGTGACCTTCACCGGCTCGGCCTGGACCGGGCGCAAGCTGAAATCGCACAAGGCGGTGGTGGAAAACTCGGTGCGCTTCACGATGGAGGCCGACAGCCTGAACGCCTCGATCCTTGGCCCCGATGCCGGGCCGGGCACGCCGGAATTTGACCTGTTCGTCAAGGAAGTTGCGCGCGAGATGACGGCGAAGGCCGGGCAAAAATGCACCGCCATCCGCCGCGTCATCGCGCCCCGCACCCATGTTCAGGCATTGGTGGAGGCGCTGCGCGACCGGCTGGGCAAGACGCTGCCGGGCCTGCCGGGGGACGAAGCCACCCGTATGGGCGCGCTTGCGAGCCTTGATCAGCGCGACGAGGTCCGCGCCCGCATCCGCGACCTGCAAGCCGATGCCGAGATCGTGGCGGGTAACCCCGATGACGTGCGCGTCGTTTCGGGCGATGCGGCGTTGGGTGCCTTCCTGAACCCCGTTCTGATGTATTGCGACCGGCCTTTCACCGCTATGGCGGTGCATGATGTCGAAGCTTTCGGCCCCGTGTCCACCGTCATGCCCTATGACGACCCGGCCGAGGCGGCGGAACTGGCGGCGATGGGCAAGGGCTCGTTGGTATCTTCGGTCTTTACCGATGATCCGAAAGTGGCCGAGGAAATGGTGCTGGGCCTCGCCCCGTTCCATGGCCGGGTGCTGATCGGCAACCGCGCTTCGGCGAAAACCTCCACCGGGCATGGTTCACCTCTGGCGCCGCTGGTCCATGGTGGCCCCGGTCGCGCGGGTGGCGGCGAAGAGATGGGCGGCATCCGCGGCGTCAAGCATTACATGCAGCGCACCGCCGTGCAGGGCAGCCCCCGCCTGCTGTCGGCTGTCACGGGCCGCTGGATCGAAGGCGCGCCGGTCACCCATGACATCCACCCCTTCCGCAAATCGCTGGCCAAACTGCGGATCGGCGACCAACTGGTCACCGCCAGCCGTCAGGTGACGCTGGAGGATGTGGAGCATTTCGCCCATTTCACTGGCGATACCTTCTATGCCCATATGGACGAGGCCGCCGCCAAGGCGAACCCGTTCTTTGACGACCGTGTGGCGCATGGCTATCTGATCGCAAGCTTCGCGGCGGGGCTGTTCGTGGAACCGAACCCCGGCCCGGTGCTGGCCAATTACGGCGTAGATAACCTGCGCTTCCTGACCCCGGTCTATTTCGGCGATACGCTGCAAGTGCGGCTGACCTGCAAAGAGATCAACCCGCGCGCCAATGCCGAACATGGCGAGGTGCGCTGGGATTGTCAGGTGACCAACCAGAACGGTGCGGTGGTGGCGCAATATGACGTGCTGACCATGGTCGCGAAACACTGGCCCGCCGCATGAGCCGTGTCTACGCCTATGACGGCGTGGTGCCGGTGATCGACCCCATGGCCTTCGTCCACCCCGAGGCGGTGGTGATCGGCGATGTGATCATCGGTCCTGCGGTCTATGTCGGCCCCGGCGCCGTGCTGCGCGGCGATTTCGGCCGCATTGTGCTGGAGCGGGGCTGCAATGTGCAGGAAACCTGCGTGGTGCATTCCTTCCCCGGCAAGGATGTGGTGGTGGAGGAAAGCGGCCATATCGGCCATGGCGCGGTGCTGCATGGCTGCCATATCGGCAAGAACGCCATGGTCGGCATGAATGCCGTGGTGATGGACGAGGCGGTGGTGGGCGAAAACACCATCATCGCTGCCATGGCCTTCGTGAAAGCAGGCGCAAAGATCCCGCCGAACAGTCTCGCTGTCGGATCGCCCGCGAAAGTGGTGCGGGAACTGTCAGCCGAGGAAATCGCGTGGAAACGTCAGGGCACCGGCGTCTATCAGCGCCTCGCGCTGGAAGCGCGCGACAAGCTTCGCCCAGTGGTCGCGCTCACCGAGGTCGAGCCCGACCGCCGCCGCACCACCGCGCCGGAATATGACCCGCTGGTGCTGGCCCGCGCAGGGTTCGAGCGCTAAGACCTTTCGGCCGGGATGAACGTGCCGGGCAAAGCGGTTCATTCGGCAAGGCACTCTTTACGCGCAGGGGCAGGGCGACGATCCGTTTCCCAACGGATCAGGATGTGAAGGCTTCGAGCGCTTCGCGGATTTTGTCGATGAGGCTGGCGCGGCGGTCTTTGGCACTTCTGACATCTGGGTGAGATCGCGCGCGATTGACCCGGCCATACTGACCTGCGATGTGCCCGCCCTTGTTTCGCTCGGCCATCGCGCTCCGCCCCCTGTTCTGACAGCCCTTGGCCCAAGCTCGGCCGAGATGAAGAAAAATGTCGGGAAGGGCGAAAATTACCCGCGCGATTTTCTGCCCGTTGGCTGGCTGTGCAGCATTCCGATGCTTTCCTTTCATCGAATCGCGCTATGCTGCCGAAAACAGAAGGGAGTCGCATCATGAGTTTCATCCGCACCCTCGCCACGCTGGCAGTGGGCTTTGCCGCCGCGAAGGGCGTGCAGAAGTTCCAGCAGAATGGCGGTCTGACCGGCATGAAGGACGCCTTGCGCGGTGCGGGTCAGCCCGGCGGTATGGCTGACCAGATGGGGGCCATGGCTGACAAGCTGGGGATCCCCGGCGGCAGTGCCGCCATGCGCGATATGATGGGCAAATGGGGCTCTGGCGCGGCGCAGGCGACCGAACAGGCCGAAGCAGGGTTCGGTAGCCTGATGGGCGCCATGACCGGCGCTGCGACGGCAGGCGCCAAGAACATGGGCGAGATGATGGGCGCGCTGACCGGCGCCACTCCGGCTGGCCCGATGGCCGAGGAAAATGCCCGCCTGATGATCCGCGCGATGATTCAGGCCGCCAAGTCCGATGGCGAGATTGATCCGGCGGAGCGGGCGGCGATTCTCTCGCATCTGTCAGATGCCAGCGATGAGGAGATTGCCTTTGTTCAGGCCCAGCTTGACGCGCCTGTCGATTATGCCGGGCTGGCCGCCGATGTGGGCGAGGCCGCGCGCAGCCAGGTCTATGCTGCGGCTTTGATGGCGATTACCGTGGATACGGATGCCGAACGCACCTATTTACGTGGTCTGGCCACCGCTTTGGGGCTGGATGCGGCAACTGTGACGGCGATTCACACCGGCGCAGGCAAGCCGCTGGTCTGACCCGGCAAAAGCGGCAGGGAATCCGGCTTTTCGCTGTTGACTCTGCCGCCCGCATCCTTAAAAGGCAGGCTTCAAAGGATTGAGCGGGCGACGCTGTTTCGCCTGATGCAGGAGAGACGACTATGGCGAAGCCGACGACGATCAAGATCCGTCTGAACTCGACGGCGGGCACCGGGCACTTCTATGTGACCAAGAAGAATGCCCGCACCATGACCGAGAAAATGACGGTCAATAAGTATGACCCGGTGGTGCGCAAGCACGTCGAATACAAGGAAGGCAAGATCAAGTAAGATCTGCCGCTCCTTTCTGGATCAAAGCCGCGCCTTCGGGCGCGGTTTTTGCATTTGAGGGGGCGCCCCTTTGGGCTTTAGCCATCACGGGGAAGCGCTGCCACATCTGGCCATGAAAAAGGGCCGGGGTTTCCCCCGGCCCTCATGTTTCCATGCTTCGCAGCGCTTATTCGCGGTTGCCCATGAATTGCAGCAGGAACATGAACAGGTTGATGAAGTCGAGGTAGAGGTTCAGCGCCCCCATGATCGCCGACTTTGCCAACCACTCCTGATCGCCATACTGGGCGTGCTGGATGTAGGTGTTCTTGATGTTCTGCGTGTCATAGGCGGTCAGGCCCGCGAAGATCAGCACACCGATCACCGAGATGGCGAATTGCAGCGCATCGGAACCCACGAACATGTTGACGATCATCGCGATGAACAGGCCAACCAGACCCATCATCAGGAAGGTGCCCATGCCGCTCAGGTCACGTTTGGTGACATAGCCATAGAGGCTGAGGCTCGCAAAGGCGATTGCCGTGATCAGGAAGGTGGTGGCGATCGAGGTGCCGGTGAACACGAGGAAAACCGAGCTGAGCGAGAGGCCCATCGCCACGGCGTAGACATAGAAGAACAGCTGTGCGGCCGGGGCCGACAGGCGGTTGATCAGCGCACCAAAGGCGAAAACCATCACCAGCGGCAGGAACATCACCACCCATTTCAGCGGCGACGTATACAGCAGCGCGCCGAAATTGGTCAGATACTCGCCAGCGCCGATCTGCGCGACGCCCGCTGCGGGGTCAGTTGTGACGGCAAGGCCCGCAATGGCCCATGCGGCCGCGCCGGTGATCAGCATCGCCACCGACATCAGGCCATAGACCTTGTTCATATGGGCGCGCAGCCCCTCGTCGATCCGTGCGGCGCTTGCGCCCGCACCGACAGTTCGGATGGTATCGTATTCAGCCATGAGTGCCTCCGGTTGTTACATCGGGGCACGGCCGATTGCTGCCAGCCGCGCCTTATGCCGCAAATATCGGAACTGCCGCACATGATTTCAAGCGGTTCCCGGCGAAAAGCCGACCGGATTCAAAGCGGGGTGCGCCAGTGTGCCGGGACGTCCCATGCTGCGCGCTGTGCCTCCTCCTCGGCCATGTCACGGGTCAGCCCGATGTCGCGCAGAAGATGATTATCCAGCCGCGCCAGCGCCCGCCGTTGATGCGCTAGCTGGGCCAGCGCGAACAGGCGGCGCAGCAGGGGGCGGCGTGCCGCCGGGACGGCGCGGGCGAGGCTGTGTGAATGTGCCATTTCCAGTTTCCTTCCTGATGCAAGTGGCAAGATGAATCAGATCTCTTGATGGATCATGCAGGATCTGGCATCTTCATGGAAACGAATGATCGTTGGGAATACCATCAAGGATCGTGATATGCCGCGAAACCTCGACCTTACCGCCCTCAGGGCTTTTGTCGCCGTCTCGGATGCGGGGGGGGTGACTCGTGCTGCCGGCCTGCTGAACCTGACGCAAAGCGCGGTTTCCATGCAGATCAAGCGCCTGGAGGAGAGCCTTGGCACGTCATTATTCCAGCGCGCCGCCCGCAAGCTGAGCCTTACGCCCGAAGGGATGCAGCTTCTGGGCTTCGCACGCCGTATGCTGGAGCTGAATGATGAGGCGACGGCACGGCTGGCCTCCGATGCCTTCGAGGGGCAGATCCGGCTCGGTGTGCCGCATGACATCGTTTATCCGGCGATCCCCGGTATCCTGAAGCGGTTGTCTGTCCAGTATCCGCGCCTGCGGATCAATCTTTCGTCCTCCTTCACCACCTTGCTGCGCATGGCTTTCGACAAGGGCGAGGTGGATGTGATGCTGACCACCGAGGACAGGCCGGGTCCGGGTGGCGAGATTCTGTCACAGCAGGAACTGGTCTGGATCGGAGCAGAAGGCGGCACGGCGGCCAGCCAGCGCCCCTTGCGGCTGGGTTTCAAGGATACCTGCATCTTCCGCCCGACGGCGCAGGCGGCACTGGATGCGGCAGGCATCTCCTGGGAGCTGGCGTTTGAGGGCGACAGCGAACAGGCCGCCGAAGCACTGGTCGCCGCCGACCTTGCCGTCAGCGCGCGCCTGCGCGGCCGCTGGCCGGACGGCACCGCCGAAATCACCGGGCAGGGCCTGCCCGATCTGGGAAACCTATCGGTCTGCCTCTACGCTGCCCCCACGGCGCGCGGCGAGGCAATCGACGCCTTGATGGCGGAACTCCGACTGGCCTACGGTGGCTGAAAAGCGGGGCTTGGCACTCGCCCTAATGCCATGATTCTCAAGAGGAATGATGGTGCTGCGAGAGAGGATTGAACTCTCGACCTCTCCCTTACCAAGGGAGTGCTCTACCACTGAGCTACCGCAGCTAACCGGGGCTTTCGCCGACGCTTCGGCGTGTTCCTGCCGGGCGTGGCGGGGAGATAGACGTATTCGCTGACATGTGCAAGCGCAATCTGGACCCTTTTTTTCGGCTGCGCTAACAGAGGGAACATGAGCCAGCCCGACGATCCCGTTCCCACCTCTTCCCGTGTCGCAAAGCCCGTGGCCAAGGCCCCGGCGGCAGAGCTTTCGCGTGAAGATCGGCTGAAAGCGGCGTTGAAGGCGAATATGGCACGGCGCAAGGCGCAGGCGCGGGCTCGGGCCGCGCAGGACGATAACGAGAAAGAGTGAGGCAGCGTGATGGATTCGATTCTGGTCAGGGGTGGGGGTGAACTGCGCGGGACGATCCCGATTGCGGGGGCGAAGAATGCCTGTCTCACGCTGATGCCCGCAACCCTTCTGACGGAAGAGCCGCTGACGCTGACAAATGCGCCGCGCCTGTCGGACATCCGCACCATGACGCAGCTTCTGCAATCGCTGGGGGCCGAGGTCGCCAGCCTTCAGGGGGGCAAGGTGCTGTCCATGTCCTCATGGCGGATCGACAACCACACCGCGGACTATGACATCGTGCGCAAGATGCGGGCCTCGATCCTCGTGCTGGGGCCGATGCTGGCGCGCGACGGTCATGCCGTCGTGTCGCTGCCGGGCGGCTGTGCCATCGGGGCGCGGCCGGTGGACCTGCACCTCAAGGCGCTGGAGGCAATGGGGGCAGAGCTGGACCTGCGCGACGGCTATGTCCACGCGAAGGCGCCGGGCGGGCGTCTGAAAGGCGCCGTGGTGGAGTTTCCCTTTGTTTCCGTGGGCGCCACCGAAAACGCCCTGCTGGCGGCCACCTTGGCCAAGGGCACGACCACGCTGAAGAATGCGGCGCGCGAGCCGGAAATCGTGGATCTTGCGCATTGCCTGCGCCGCATGGGCGCGCAGATCGAGGGTGAGGGCACCGAGACGATCACCATTCAGGGCGTTGACCGGCTGGGAGGTGCCACGCATCCGGTGGTGACCGACCGGATCGAACTCGGCACCTATATGCTCGCCCCCGCTATTTGCGGCGGCGAGGTCGAATGCCTTGGCGGGCGGCTCGATCTGGTTGGCGCCTTTGCCGAAAAGCTGGATGAGGCGGGGGTTTCCGTTACCGAAACCGAAACCGGGCTGAAGGTCGCGCGCAAGAATGGCCGGGTGAAGGCGGTGAATGTGACGACCGAGCCGTTCCCCGGCTTCCCCACCGATCTTCAGGCGCAGATGATGGCGCTGCTGTGCACCGCCGACGGCACCTCGGTGCTGGAGGAAAAGATCTTCGAGAATCGCTTCATGCACGCGCCCGAACTGATCCGCATGGGCGCCCGTATTGACGTGCACGGTGGTCACGCCACCGTCACCGGCGTTGAAAAACTGCGCGGCGCCCCCGTGATGGCGACCGACCTGCGCGCCAGCGTCTCGCTGATCCTCGCCGGGCTTGCGGCCGAGGGCGAGACCGTGGTCAGCCGGGTCTACCACCTTGACCGTGGCTATGAGCATGTCGAGGAAAAACTCGGTGCCTGCGGGGCACAGATCGAACGGATTGCAGGCTGATGGCTGACGCGCGGTTTGAAGATGCCGATGAAGGTCCGCTGTGGCTTGGTGCGGCGGATGCCGAGGATCTGAAGGTTCTGGCCTCGCTGGTGCAGGACGCGGTGTTTCCGATCACCGATATGACTTTCTCGCGTTCTAGGCGCGAATTTGCCATTTTGCTCAATCGCTTCCGCTGGGAGGATCGCGCGGCGGCCGAGGCGGCGGGGCGGCCGTATGAGCGGGTGCGCGCCATGTTGCTGGTGCGCGATGTGCAGGCGGTTCGATCGCAAGGCATTGACCGCAGCGACCGCGATACCATTCTGTCCCTGCTCGACGTCGCTTTCGAGGCAGGCGTGGATGGCACAGGCCGGCTGATCCTGACGCTGGCCGGCGATGGCGCCATCGCGCTGGAGGTCGAAACGCTGGATGTCGCGCTGCGCGATGTGACCCGGCCCTACACCGCGCCCTCGCGCAAGATGCCCGATCACGGCGCCTGATATTATCTTGGTTCAAATATCCTGGGGGAGCGCCGCAGGCGCGGGGGCAGAGCCCCCATTTCCCCGCTCCGGCTTGAGGCGCCGCGCCGTGCAGGCTAAGGCTTCGTCAGATTCACGCGGAGCCGCCCCATGCCCCAGTTCCTGAACACCGCCGATGCCGGTTTCGAAACCGCCTTCACCGCCCTTCTGGGCATGAAGCGCGAGGACAGCCCCGATGTCGATGCGACAGTCGCGGGCATCATCGCCGATGTGCGGGCGCGCGGCGATGCGGCGGTGATCGACCTGACCACGAAATTCGACCGGCTGGATCTGACGCCTGAAACGCTTGCCTTCTCAGCCGAAGAAATGGCTGCCGAAATCGCCAAGGTCTCGGCCGAGGATCGCGCAGCGCTGGAACTGGCGGCGGAGCGTATACGCGCCTATCACAGCCGCCAGATGCCCGAGGACGCCGAATGGCAGGATGCGAGCGGGGCGACTTTGGGCTGGCGCTGGACTCCGGTTTCGGCGGCGGGGCTTTATGTGCCGGGCGGGCTTGCCTCCTATCCCTCGTCGGTGCTGATGAATGCGATCCCGGCCAAGGTGGCGGGGGTTGAGCGGCTGGTCATCGCCTGCCCGACACCGGGCGGCGCGGTCAACCCGCTGGTCCTTCTGGCGGCGCAACTGGCCGGGGTGGATACGGTGTATCGCATCGGCGGCGCGCAGGCGATTGCCGCGCTGGCCTATGGCACGGCAACGATTCACCCGGTGGATAAGATCACCGGCCCCGGCAATGCCTTCGTCGCCGCGGCCAAGCGCCGGGTCTTTGGCAAGGTCGGCATCGACATGATCGCGGGCCCGTCGGAGATTCTGGTGATCGCCGATGCGGGCGGTGATCCGGACTGGATCGCGCTCGATCTGCTCAGCCAGGCAGAGCACGATCAATCCGCGCAAGCCATTCTGGTGACGCCGGATGCGGGAGTTGCCCGCGCGGTGACCGAGGCGGTGGAGCGGCAGCTTCAGGTGCTGGAGCGGCGCGAGATCGCGGGGGCAAGCTGGCGCGACTTCGGCGCGGTGATCGTAACCCGCGATCTGGGCGAGGCCGCGGCGCTGTCCAATCGCGTGGCGCCCGAACACCTTGAACTTTGCGTGGCTGACGCGGACGCGCTGAGCCGCAAGATTACTCATGCCGGGGCGATCTTTCTCGGCCACTGGACGCCCGAGGCTATCGGCGATTACGTCGGCGGCCCGAATCACGTTTTGCCAACCGCGCGTTCGGCACGGTTTTCCTCGGGCCTCTCGGTGCTGGATTTCGTCAAGCGCACAACGATTGCCCGCATGACGCCCGAGGCGCTGGCGGCCATCGGCCCGGCGGCCGAACGGCTGGCGCAGTCGGAAAGTCTTCAGGCGCATGGCCTGTCGGTGCGGGCGCGACTGGACCGGCTGAACGGTTGAACGGGGGGGTATGGCAGTTCAACCTTGAACCGAAGGGCCGTCTCGGGCATCACGGTTCAAGCCTCCTCAGGACTGACCATGACGAACCGTATCTGCCATATCGAGATCGACGAAAGCGGCCTGAAAGCCGCCACCCCCGCCATCGAGCAGGAACGCCGTGTCGCGGTGTTCGATCTGCTGGAAGAAAACAGCTTCGGTCTTCCTGCGCGCGAGGGGCGCGAGGTGCCACCTGGCCCCTACCGGCTGGCGCTGGCGATCCGCGATGGACGGCTTGTCTTCGACATTGCCACCGAGGATGAGACCCGGATCGGAGAGTTTCACCTGAGCCTCGGGCCATTCCGGCAGGTGGTCAAAGATTACTTCCAGATCTGCGAAAGCTATTTCGACGCGGTGAAACGCCTGCCGCCCAGCCAGATCGAGGCAATCGACATGGCCCGCCGCGGCATCCACAACGAGGGCGCCCGCGTGTTGCAGGAACGTCTGGAGGGCAAGGCCGATGTCGATACCGCGACGGCCCGCCGCCTGTTCACCCTGATCTGCGTCCTGCATTGGGGGTGATCTTGAGCGGCAGCTTTCCCTCTTCGGTTCTGTTCTGCTGCGATCATAATGCCGTGCGCTCGCCCATGGCCGAGGGGCTGATGAAAAAGCTCTATGGTCAGCGCGCCTATGTGCAATCGGCCGGCGTGCGCAACGATATGGAGATCGACGGCTTTTCCGTTGCGGTCTGCAAGGAGATGGGGATTGAGCTCAGCCGCCATCGCTCGCGTTCCTTCGAGGAAATGCAGGAATGGGGCGATGATCTTTCGCAATTCGACCTGATCGTGGCCCTTTCCCCCGCCAGTCAGCGCATGGCGCTGGCACTGACGCGGTATTTTCATCTGGATGTGGAGTTCTGGCCCATTATCGACCCCACGGCCATCGGGGACACGCGCGAGGCCAAGCTTGCCGCCTACCGGCAGGCCCGTGACATGATCCGCGACCGGATGGTCGCGCGCTTCGGTCTGCCGACCGCACCGGAAGTTGCGTCCGATCTTACGCCTCCAGCTTCAGCCCGGCGGTGAAATCCAGAAACGCCTTCAGTGCGGCCGTCATGTTCTTCCGCGACGGATAGACCAGATTGACCGGCAGGTCGGGCAGGGCGAAGCGCGCCAGCACGGGCACCAAAGCGCCCGAGCGTAACTCGTCTTCGATCATGAATTCCGGCATCAATGCGATTCCGCGCGCTTCCAGCACGGCGGTGCGCATCATTTCGGCGCTGTTGGTGGCAAAGGCGGGCTGGATTTTCTGATAGAGCGTCTCCGATCCGTCGCGGAACGGCCATGTTCCGGCGCCACGCAGGTTGGAGTAATGCAGGCAGCGGTGGCCGGTCAGATCCTCCGGGCGTTCCGGCGTGCCATGTTCCGCCAGATAGTCCGGCGCCGCCACGACCAGAATACGCGCCGAATGCAGGCGCCGCGCGTAAAGGCTGGAATCCCCCAGTTCACCAATGCGGATCACCGCATCGAAGCCCTGTCCGATGACATCGGTATGCCGGTCGTCCAGAACCGCTTCAAGCTGGATGTCGGGATGTGTCTCGATGAAACGCATCATATGCGGACCCAGAACTTTCAGCGTATAGGCCAGCGGGAAGCCGATTCGCAGCGGTCCGCTTGGATGCACTGAGAGTTGCTTGACGCTTTCATTTGCCGCCTGCAACTGCCCCATCACCTCGCGGATCTTCTGGTAATAGTCACGCCCGGCCGGGGTGGGGCGGACGGATCGGGTGGAACGGGTCAGAAGCCGGGTGCCAAGGCTGTCTTCCAGATCCGAAATATACTTGCTGCACAGGCTTTTCGAAATGCCCATCCGGCGGGCGGCGGCGGCGAAACTGCCCTCATCGACAATGTGAAGGTAGGTTTGCAGAACGGCGGTATCCATCGGTGATCAGATCCAGTGGGGCCGCAGGGCGGCTTTCTCAAGGATGCAGAGATGGGGAGCGCGACGCCGAAATGAAACAGGAATATGATGCGACTGGCTGCGTTGACTTGTGCAAATCTGCACAAATTGACGTCTTGACCATAGGATGTGTTGGAATAGGCAAGGGCGCCCGTGTTACCACAGGCGCCCTGTTTCCCGCCGCATCGGCTCAGTCGTTCCGGCTCGGGCGATCAACTTCGCCGCTCGACGGCAGCAGGGTCACGTTGACCGGGGTATCGGCGGAGACACGATAGCCGACCAGATCACGGGTCGAGTACAGTTCACCGGCGGTGGTTTCGACCGTGGTCACGTTCTTGGTCGAAACGAACAGCGAAGCGCCGCGCTGATTGCTGTCGGCGGCATGGGCGGCACCACCCAGAACAAGGGCGGCGGTCAGGATGGTTGCGAGGGTTTTCATAACGATCTCCGTTGGTTGGGTGTTTCGATGAGCGGCGTCGCCTCTCATGCAGTGGAGATAGGAGGATTGGCGGGCGGCGATTAGGCCGCATTTTTCGCGCTCATTATTCGATGTGAGTGAACGTTCACTTTCGCCTCACGCCTCTGTGAATACCTGCCGTGCCGTGTCGCAAAAGCGCTGCGGGAGGTCAGGCTGGGCATTGGCGCGGCAAAAGTTTCGGTGCAGGCTGCGCCGCAAATCACAGATCCAACCGGAGAGCCCAGATGAGCCGCGCCACGATCGAAGCCTATTACGCCGCCTTCAATGCAGCGAACCCCGAGGGCATGATGGCCTGCCTGACCGACGACATCGAACACCGCGTGAACGAGGGCGGCATCCGTCGCGGCATGGAAAAATTCGCCGAGTTCTGTTCGCATATGGGAGTAAGCTACCGCGAGGAACTGAAGGACATGGAAATCTTTGTAAACGAGGCGGGCACCCGCGGCGCGGCCGAATTCACCGTGCATGGTGAATATCTGAAAACCGATCCGGGTCTGCCCGAGGCGAAGGGCCAGAAATACATCCTGCCCGCAGGTGCGTTCTTCGACCTGCGCGATGGCAAGATCTCGCGGGTGACCACCTTCTACAACCTCAACGACTGGATCGCGCAGGTTTCGGCATGACCGAGGTTCGCGTTCTGACCGGCGCCGCGCTGGATGCGGCGCTGGACGATGTGGCGCGTTTGCGGATCACCGTGTTCCGCGACTGGCCATATCTGTATGACGGCTCGCTGGAGTATGAACGCGATTACCTGCAAACCTATCGTGACAGCCCCGGTGCCATTCTGGTGGGGGCCTTCGACGGTGCGCGACTGGTCGGTGCTTCGACCGGCACCCCGATGGAGGACCACGCCGAAGACTTCGGCGCGGCACTGGCCGGGGCAGGGGTGCCCTTGGAGCAGATATTCTATTGCGCGGAATCGGTGCTGTTGCCGGCCTGGCGCGGGCAGGGGCTGGGCCATGCCTTCTTTGACGCGCGCGAGGCGCATGCCCGTCAGCTTGGTCGCAGCCATGTCGCCTTCTGTTCGGTGAAACGGCCCGAGGATCATCCGATGCGGCCGGTTTCCTTCCGCACCAATGATGCCTTCTGGACGAAGCGCGGCTATGCACCCTTGCCGGGGGCATTGGCCGAGTTTTCGTGGAAGGATGTGGGCGATACCGAAGAAAGCCGCAAACCACTGCAATTCTGGATACGGGCGCTCTGACGTTCGTCCCAGACAGGAAAGAGAGACGCATGAAGATCGCTGCCGCCGCCTATCCACTGGATTTCTTTGCCGATTTCGATGCCTATGCCGCCAAGATCACGGATTGGGTGGTGCGGGCCGCGGCAGAAGGGGCGCAGCTTCTGGTCTTTCCCGAATATGGCGCCATGGAACTGGGCAGCCTTGGCGGCCGTGACGTCGCGGCGGACCTGGAGGCCTGCCTGCACGAAGTCGCACGCTGGAAGCCGCAGGTCGATGCGCTGCACGTCGATCTGGCGGCGCGGCACGGGCTGCATGTCCTTGGCGCCTCCGGCCCGATGTTCCTGCCCGGCCAGCCCCGCCCGGTCAACCGCGCCACCTTCTACGGGCCGTCTGGCATCCTCGGCCATCAGGACAAGCAGATCATGACCCGGTTTGAACGCGAGACCTGGTTTGTCGATCCGGGGCAGGGGCTGACACTGTTCGATACGCCCCTTGGCCGGATCGGTGTTGTCATCTGCTATGACAGCGAATTTCCCTTGCTGTCGCGCGCACTGGTCGAGGCGGGGGCCGAAATCCTGCTGGCGCCCTCCTGCACCGACACGTTCCGGGGCTTCACCCGGGTCAAGGTCGGGTCGATGGCGCGGGCGCTGGAAAACCAGTGTATTGTCGTCCATTCCCCCACCGTGGGCCTGTGCGATTTCTGCCCGGCGGTGGACGAGAATGTCGGCTCCGCCGCTATCTACGGCCCGCCCGACATCGGCTTTCCCGAAGATGGCATCTTCGCGCAAACCCCGCTCAATGAACCCGGCTGGGCCTTCGCCGAAGTCTCGCTGGATGCGGTGACCGAAGTGCGGCGCAATGGCGGTGTGCTCAACAGCCTGCATTGGGCCGAACAGGATCAAAGGGTTGAACAGGGCGTCCAGCGCGCCTAGTTTCAGGTGCACTCCATTTCCCCCCTTGAAAATCAGGGGAAAGAGGCGCATTTAGCCGCCATGCCTGCGCACGGATCGCGGGCGATACCTATTTGGAGTGACCATGGCCAAGGAAGAACTGCTCGAATTCCCCGGCGTCGTGAAGGAACTCCTGCCGAATGCGACGTTCAAGGTCGAGCTGGAAAACGGCCATGAACTGATCGCAACAATGGCAGGCAAGATGCGCAAGAACCGCATCCGCGTTCTGGCAGGCGACAAGGTGCAGGTGGAAATGACCCCTTACGACCTGTCGAAGGGCCGCATCAACTATCGCTTCAAGTGAAGCTGATCCTCGGTTCTGCCAGCCCGCGCCGGAAGGATCTTCTGGCGCAGCTTGGCGTTGTGCCTGATGCCATTCTGCCGCCCGATATCGACGAAGACCCGAAGCCCCGCGAACTGCCGCGACCCTATTGCGCACGGCTGGCACGCGAAAAGGCGCAGGCGGTGTCGGCAGACCCCGATGACATTGTGCTTTGCGCCGATACCACCGTGGCCTTGGGGCGCCGTATCCTCGGCAAACCGGCGGATGCGGGCGAGGCGGCGGCTTTCCTCACGCTTCTGGGCGGGCGCCGCCATCAGGTCATCACGGCCGTCGCCGTGCGGCGCGGTGCGCGTCTCTGGTCGCGCGAGGTCGTGACCGATGTAAAGATGAAGCGCCTGTCGGATGTGGAACTGAACGGCTATCTTGCCTCGGGCGAATGGCAGGGCAAGGCGGGCGGCTATGCCATTCAGGGCCTCGCCGGTGCCTTCATTCCGTGGATCTCCGGCTCGTTCACCGGCGTCGTCGGCCTGCCGGTGGCTGAAACCGCCGCCCTGCTGGCCGCCGCGGGCTACCCCCTATATGGAGAGACGGCATGAAAGGCCGCACCATTGCGCTGGACCGGATCGGTGACCGCGAGGCCGCTGCGCTGATCGTCGATGGCCAGCTTCAGGATTTCCTGATCGACCCGGCGGATGATACACCGCTGCCCGGCGCCATCTATCGCGGTATCGTGGACCGGCCGGTGAAAGGGCAGGGCGGGGTTTTCCTGCGCCTGCCCGATGGCCAATCTGGCTTCCTGCGGCAGGTGTCGGGCCTTGCACCCGGCCAGTCGCTGCTGGTGCAGGTGTCGGGCACGGCTGAGCCCGGCAAGGCGGTGCCCGTGACAGCGCGGCTGCTGTTCAAAAGCCGCTATGCCATCATCACGCCCGGAGCGCCGGGGCTGAATATCAGCCGCCGCATCCGTGACGAAGATCTGCGCGCCGATCTTGATGAACTGGCGAAAGCCGGGATGGAGGGGGCGCCGCGTGACTTGGGGCTGATCCTGCGGTCTGCCTGCGAAGGCGCCGACGAAGCCGAGATCGCGGAGGATATTCTCGCGATGCGCGAGCTTGCCATCGCGGTGCTGGCCGATGTCGATGGCCCGCCCGAATTGCTGGTCGAAGGCGCCAGTGCGCATGAAACGGCCTGGCGTGACTGGTGCGACCCCGCTCCCGACGATTTCGACGACAGCGAAGGCAGTTTCGAGGCGCATGGCGTTGCCGAGATGCTGGACGCAGCGCTTGTCGCCCGCATTTCGTTGTCTGCCGGTGCGCATATGTATATCGAGCCGACCCGCGCGCTGGTGGCGGTGGATGTCAACACCGGGTCCGATACCTCGCCCGCCGCCGCGCTGAAGGCCAATGTCGCCGCCGCCCGCGATCTGCCGCGCCAGTTGCGCCTGCGTGGCCTCGGGGGGCAGGTGGTGGTCGATTTCGCGCCGATGTCGAAGAAAGATCGTGCCGTGCTGGAGCAGGTGCTGCGTGCCGCTTTCAAAGGTGAAGCGGCCGAGACCAGCCTGTCGGGCTGGACGACACTGGGTCTGTTCGAACTGGTGCGCAAACGCGACCGTGCGCCGCTGGCCATGCTGCTGGAGGATCGGGCATGAGCTGCCCGATCTGCGGGAAGCCGGCGATGGAAGAATATCGCCCGTTCTGCTGCAAACGCTGCGCTGACATCGACCTTGGCCGCTGGCTGAAGGGCGGCTACGTCATTCCCGGCGCCGCGCAGGAAGAGGACGATCCTGCCCCGTCTGTAGAACCGCCGAAGCACTGAACTTTTTTCACAAAACCCTCTGGACAGCCCCCGCGCCCTCGCTTAATACCGCCCCACCAAGCAGCCGCAGGCTGACAGTGCCCAGATAGCTCAGTTGGTAGAGCAGCGGATTGAAAATCCGCGTGTCGCTGGTTCGATTCCGGCTCTGGGCACCACTTAACTATATGATATTGTTGGATTTTTCAGGCGCCCGTTGATCGGTTTCGGCCTTCGGATTAAGTTATACACAGCTATACACTCAATCCTTGGCATCATGACCGTCGAATCCCCGAACCGGATGACCTCGCTGCGGCACCTGCGCAAAGGGCTCGCTATCTTCAAGACGGGTCGCAGCCCGTTCTGGATGGTTCGGCTGCGCGATCCGGAGGATGGGCGCTACATCGTAAGGTCGACCAAAGAGGAATTGTAACCCGACAAAAATAAGGGTGTTTTTAGGGAAGTGGGGGGCGCCATCCGTCGTCAGGTGTCGTTATGTAACCCGACAAAAATAAGGGTGTTTTTAGGGAAGTGGGGCGCGCCATCCGTCGTCAGGTGTCGTTACCCGTCGCCAGCCGTCTTTCCTCAATAAAATAAGGCCCTTATCGCACCTGTGAGGCTCTGGCGGCGCGCCCGGGCCGCTCTGGGGCGGAGATCCCGGTGGCGACGAAAATATTGCGCCAAACAGGGGGCCAGAGCTGATCCGCGCCGTTACAGGCTTCCGGGCTTGAGCCGAAAATCCCCCGGAAACATCAATAAAACTTGGCTTTAACGGCTATTACAGGGCGATTCAGCCGATCCGGGGAAATTGCGAAACTCGGAACTCATGCGCGGATTTTCGAACCCAGTTCATAGTTACGTCTTTTCAATGCCTTACAAGGATTGCGCCCTGTCTTTCAGCCCCGAAATCCCTGTTTTTGGGCCGGAAACTCGGAACTGGCGGCCTTCCAGTTCATAGTTACATGATTTCAATGTGTTAGGGAGAATGGCGATGTGCGAGCCATGCGCCATCCGCATAGCTCAGCGGATGACCTTCTCTTACCCCATTATCGCGCCACACTGTTTTGCGGCCCAGCGTTCGGCGCGGGCGAGTTCGGTGCCGGACAGCATGTGGTCGATGAGGAGCAGGCCGTAGAGCCGCATTCCGGCGAAGAGGCCCGCGCCGTCACGGGCGCCGATCATCAGCCCGGCGTTCAGGGCGGTCATCACGCCGGGGGGAGTTTCGGCCGCCACCTGCACCCCGTTCACCCGCA